>NZ_CP022129.1:1269362-4923400 GCF_002209385.1 Methylovulum psychrotolerans | reverse complement strand
TCAATCAGCAGCACGGCGCCCCAGGCGTTATCAAATAATAACTGGCTCATAAAATCAAAGCGTTTTTGGCCGGGCGTGCCATAAAGAAAGATTTTCAGGTTGTCATGGAAGCGCATTTCGCCGTAATCCATGGCGACGGTGGTGGTCGACTTTTTCCGGGTTACGGTGTCGCTGGGCCGGGTTTCTGTGCTGATGGGCGAAAAATCGCTGAGCGTGCCGATGGCGGCGGTTTTGCCCGAACCGACGCTGCCGCCGATGACGATTTTAATGCGGCCTTTATTTTGTTGCGCCACCGGCGCAAAAATTTGCGCCAATTGCTCACGCGCATGGTGTTTGACCAAGACGCTGCGTAACGCCGTCTCGCCGGATTCAAGCAAACTCAGGGCCGCGCAAGCATTGTAGAAAGCGCAGGCCTCAAACCAGGAGCAGGGGGTGCCGTCAGGCATTTCGGTCAGGTTGACGGCGTTGCCGACCAGGCGGTCCGCCAACGGCTTATAGTCTTTGCCGTAATACTCCAGGCGCAGGTATTCGGGCAGATGCTTCAGCAGCACGGTTTCGTCGGCGCCGATACCGTGCGGCAAGCGTCCGCGCGAAGCCAGGAGCGCGG
Source organism: Methylovulum psychrotolerans (assembly GCF_002209385.1). Classification (NCBI taxonomy): domain Bacteria; kingdom Pseudomonadati; phylum Pseudomonadota; class Gammaproteobacteria; order Methylococcales; family Methylococcaceae; genus Methylovulum; species Methylovulum psychrotolerans. The sequence continues at coordinate 4,922,793 of NZ_CP022129.1, read as the reverse complement.
AAAACCAAAGCAATAACCAATTATAGGAAATCCCCCGGCTCTGCCGGGGAGACAGCAAAAGTTTGACATTAAGAGGAGTCCATCAGGACACTTGAAATCGTGAACCGCCAAGTACACGATTGAGGAGAATCCTGATGAACGAAGCCGAAAGTCTAAGCCACTCCAAATGGGAGTGCAAATATCATGTAGTATTTATTCCGAAATGCCGGAGACGAACCTTGTATAGGGAGTTGCGCCCGCATTTGGGTGAGGTTTTCCGTACGCTGGCAAGGCAAAAGGAAAGCCGGATTGAAGAGGGGCATTTGATGGCCGATCATGTCCATATGTTGATTGCCATCCCGCCAAAATATGCAGTGTCGCAAGTGGTTGGCTATATCAAAGGGAAAAGCGCGATCCATTTGGCGCGGGTGTATGGGGAAAAGAAAAGGAATTTTGTCGGCCAACATTTTTGGGCACGGGGATATTTTGTGTCGACAGTGGGAAGGGATGAAGCCATGATAAGGGAATACATCAGGCATCAGGAGCATGAAGACCAGCGGATTGAGCAGTTGAGCCTTTGGAGTTGAGCCGCCACCCCTAAGGTGGCCATTATTGACAGGCCGCGTTAGCGACCTGTTTTACCGCTTTGAGCGGTTCACACCATAAAGCCCCCAGCTTTGCTGGGGGATATTTACTTAGAATCAGTGGTTGCTTTAAACTTACGCTTGGTTTTACACGCTAAATTCTCCTGATCCATCAATCGGCTTATTCGGCGACGGCTGACGGTGCGCTGTTGATCGAATAACGCCTTCTTGATACGCCGGGTACCGTAAGTTGCTCGGCTCTTCTTAAAGAGGCTATGGATAATCGTTGCCAGTTCGCTATCCTCCTTTTCTGTCGCTGTTTGGGGGCGTTGTAGCCAGGCGTAATAGGCGCTCCGCGAAACCTGCATAAAACGACACATCGAATCGACAGGAAATTCCGTGGTATGTTGCTTGATCCAGGCGTACTTTACCGTTGCTCCTTGGCAAAGTACGCTGCCGCCTTTTTTAATAAATCACGCTCCTCTATCAATCGGGCGTTTTCTTTCTTGAGGCGCTTGAGTTCTTCGTATAAATGATCATCCGTCCGCACCGTCTTGTCCTGCGCCAACGGCCGACTATATTTATTGATCCAGGTATGCAGGGTGTTTTCATTAACACCTAAATCTCTGGCGGTTTGTGCAATAGGTTTATCGCTTTCATTGGCCAGCTTGACGGCTGACTCTCTAAATTCGGCGCTATAGGTTTTGGCTTTTTCTTGGCTCATAGTAGGATCACACTCTTTTCAGGATATTTTAAATTGTGTGTCCGGTTTAGTGTAGCCACATCATAAAGATAATCGATTTCATTTTTCAGAGAGTGCAGAAAGTACACTTTTTACACTCACTGCTTACCCGGTCTTCCCAATTGCCGTTCCCTTGATTTTTGGTGCGAAAACCTTTGCCAAAATCATAATGCATTTAACCGTGCACTGTGTTAACTTTTTGCACTATTAAACGCCATTTTGCTTCTACAGATATGACTTTTCATCGGATCGGTTATGCACGGGTCAGTAGCGCTGGCCAAAATCTGGATTCTCAAATCGATGCGTTACAAAAAGCGGGTTGCGAAAAAATCTTTTCCGACAAAATGACCGGTTCGCACATGGACCGGCCTGGCTGGGATCAGTTTTTGGAATATGCCCGCCCAGGGGATGCTTTGGTCGTCAGTGAATTAAGCCGGATGACGCGTTCGCTAATGGATTTGCTGACAACGGCAAAGCTCTTGGAGCAGAGGCAAATTAACCTGGTGTCATTGCGTGAAAATATTGACACCACAACGGCAACTGGCCGTTGCTTCTTATCAATGATGGGTGTCATTCACCAAATGGAGAGGGAACTTCGTGCAGAGCGGGCGGCGGCTGGCCGTTCGTCGGCTAAAGCGCGGGGCAAAACGGGCGGAAGACCTAAAACTGACCCGGAAAAATTGGAAAATGCCAGAATCTTATACGAAAACTCAGACAAAACCGCTGCCGAGGTTTGTGAGATTGCGGGGGTTATAGTCTTTGCCGTAATACTCCAGGCGCAGGTATTCGGGCAGATGCTTCAGCAGCACGGTTTCGTCGGCGCCGATACCGTGCGGCAAGCGTCCGCGCGAAGCCAGGAGCGCGGAAAACCAAAGCAACTCGTTGATGGCATAGCGTTTGTATTTTTTCACTTTAATGTCCTGAAACACGCTGTCTTCTTCCAGAAACATGTATTGCGACAGACGCGAAGAAAACTGCACATAGCTGACCGTTTTTAACACGTCATGGTCGCTCGCTTCGGTGGCCCGGATAGCCTGGCGGTCTACCAAAACCATAGGGATCAGTTGTTCAAGGCTACCGTCGAGATAAAAAGCCTGTTCGTTAGGCAACAAATACAATGGCGGACAATCATCATACAGGCAGATACGGGCTTTGCCGTCCGCCAGCGCCTGGAGGACAATGGCGAGGAGGCACTGTTCGGGGACGAACGCATCGGGTTTCGGGGTGTTTTCGGCGGGCAAAAAATGGGCCTGCACACGGCTGAACAGGTTGGCGATGCCCAACACCGTCGGTACGGTATTGCGTTTGGGGTAAGGGAGATACCAACTCGTCTGTACCGGCAATTCGTTACAGCCCCAGACGATCAGGCGTTTGTCGGTATATTTTTCCTGTAAAATTTTGAACGCCTGCACATCCTTTTCTGAATTGATCCACACCAAAAGCAAGTTGGCCTGGGCATTGTCGGTCAGGGACCAGTCGCTTGAATTTTAACCTACCGGAAAAAGTTCATGCCTTGGAAAGAGGTCACCCTAATGTCAGCCCGAAAAGAATTTGTCCTATTGGCCTGCCAAGAAGGGGCGAACATCCGCGCCTTGTGCCGACAATTCGGCATCAGCCCCAAAACGGGCTACAAGCTTCTCCGCCGTTATGCAACCGAAGGCGAGGCGGGGTTGGCCGACCGCCCCAAACGGCCGAAATCGTCGCCCAACCGTACGCCCGACGCGGTGGAGGCTTCCATTTTGGCTCTCCGCGACCAGCACCCGGCTTGGGGCGGACGCAAACTGGGCGCACGGCTGAAGGCTTTAGGGCATACGGACATGCCTTGCCCCAGCACGATAACCGCCATTTTGCGCCGCCATGACCGCATAGACACCGATTCCGGCATCCGGCATAAACCTTGGCACAGGTTCGAACATCCCGCACCCAATGACTTGTGGCAGATGGATTTTAAGGGGCATGTCGCTTTGCTCAACGGGCGTTGCCACCCGCTAACCGTCTTGGACGACCATTCCCGGTATTCGGTATGCCTCAGTGCCTGCGCCAATGAGCAGACCGGCACTGTACAGGCGGCGCTGACGGCGGCCTTCCGCAATTACGGTTTGCCGTGGCGCATGACGATGGACAACGGGCCTCCTTGGGGTGACGACCGCGACAACCCCTATACGCCGTTGACGGTCTGGCTGTTGCGCTTGGGCATCAAAGTCAGCCATTCGCGCCCCTACCCACCAAAAAGCCATGAAACCGTATGCCCAGCTACCCACCGACAACCCCGAAGAATACAAACGCCTTGTCGGGTTGTCAAAAGAAGATTTCCAGCACCTCAACAGCAAGCTGTGCGTTTACATCGGCGAACAAAAAGCCCTCAGCCCGTTGACAAGGCGGGGCCGGAAAGACTCCAAACTGACCACGGAAGACCGCCTGTTGCTGACCCTCTATTACCTCCGCCACTATCCGACCCTGATAAATTTGGGGGCGGTTTTTGGTATCAGCGAATCGTATTGCCATAAGGTGTATTCGCGCACGGCCAGGATGTTGGCCAAAATTGAGAAGCTCCCCAACCGTAAGGCATTGCTGGAAGAGGGGCAGTCCGCCACCCTGATCATTGACGCGTCGGAGCAGCGCATCGAACGCCCCGTAAAAGGCCAAAAAGACTTCTACTCAGGAAAAAAAAAGCCACACGGTTAAGGCGCAACTCATCATTTGCGCGTTGACGCTCTCCATCCTCTCGGTCGTGGTCGGCAAAGGCAGTCAACATGATTTTTCGGTCTTCAAAGGATGCTGCCTGTTGCTGCACCCCGACGCCCTGCTGTTGGCGGATTCGGGATACCAAGGGATGCACGGCCTCCACCAAAATTCGGTATTGCCCATCAAGAAACAAAAAGGCAAACCGCTTTCTGCGGAGGACAAAGCCCATAACAAAGCCCTTTCAAAACAGCGGGTTTTCATTGAGCATGTCAACCGCCGCTGCAAAACAGCGGAATCGCCTCGCCTTTAAGGCCGTCAGGGTAGCCGCTGCCGTTCCAACGTTCATGATGCGAACGGATAATCTGCACCGTCGACTCCATTTCCTTTAAGCTGGCGCATAATTGTGCACCAATCACCGTGTGGCTGCGCATGACCGTCCACTCTTCTTCAGTGAGTGGCGCGGGTTTGAGCAAAATACTGTCGGGGATGCCTAAGTTGCCGATGTCGTGCAGGACACAGGCATTATGCAAGGCTTGTAACTGTTCGGGCGAAAAGCCCAACGAGCGGCCAAAAATCCCCACCATAGCTTTAAGGCGGGTAGCATCATGGTGGCCTATATAATTGTTTTTGGTTTCAACCAGCCGCTTTAAGGAAAACAGCAAGGACTCCGCTTCGCTTAATTTAGCCGACGGTTTTTGGTCGGCCTTTGCCGCCCCGCCCCGGCCAGTTTTGCTGACGCTGGCGGTATGGCTTAACAGGCCCAGCAAGTCTTGCGGGCTGAACGGTTTGGCCAGAAAAGTTTCGGCGCCCGCCGCCAAGATACGCGCGATACTTTCAGTAGCCGTGTCTGCGGTAATGGCAATCACGGAGATATGGCGGGTCGCCAAATCTTTTTTAATCTGCGAGGTGATCAGAAAAGCATCGCCATCCGGCAACATAACGTTAACCAACACCACATCGGGGGCAAAGGCATACATTTTCGCCCCCGCCTCAAAGCCATTTTGCGCCGTGGCCAACACAAAACCCAAACCCGAACCATTAAGAATGTCGTAGACATACGTCATCATCAGCGGGTCGTTATCAACAATAAGAATCCGGGCCGTCACCCGGATGTCTTTGCCGCCGCGCACCTTCATGGCCACCGCCACGCCCGGGTTGAGGGTGTTGAAATAGGTGTCCAATGTCCGGCTTTTGCCTTTGTGGGCGATGTTCTGGTTGCGGTGCAATTGGCTGACCACTTGCACGCCGCCGAAAATTTGTGAGGCCGCGTCCATAAAGTCGGCGCTGCCGTACAGCGCGTCCGCCAAGACCGCCTTGACCTTGACGCCGCCGTGCGCCTGACGGAAGCCCGCCAACAACCCTAAGGCGATCTGCGCTTTGGTCGGGTAAGCCGCGTCCCGTGCGGGTTTGGCGGGGCGGTCGGCCTTCGCCGACCCCGCCGCCTTCAGGCGCTTGTCCTCCTTGTCCCACGCCTTCAGCGCCGGGTCGGGCATGTAGAAGGCCGCCCCCACCGAACAGGTGGCGGAGCCGGACACCAGCAACAGCAGCACCACGGTCTGCCCGTTGACATAACCGCCGGAGGGCTTGTGCTTTTGTTTGTACGCCTTATGGATCCGGGTCGTCCGCTTGGAACGTGCCCGGTCGGACTCGTCCACCACCAGCACGCCTTCGCTTATCCCGTGACGGCGCAAGACCTGCGACACGCTCGCCGACAGCAAACTCCCCCAGGCGATGGCCGCCTTGCGGAACAGCCACGACAACGCGGTGGCCTTGTACTTCCCAAGGCTGCCACGCTCGAATTTGGCCCAGCACAACGAATTGGTCAGCAACATCCCCATCAGGCAAAACACCAGCCAATACTTTTGCTTGTTGGTCAGGCGGCTTCCCGTATCCGCCGCCAAGCCCGCATCCAAACCGGCGACAAACGGGGCGGCGGCAGTGGCGGTGATGGGGGTGTAGGGCAGGTATTCGCGGGCGATGAGTTTGGCTAGGGCATCGTAAAATTCTAGGTAAAACTTGGGCGTGACGATGCCGCTGTCGATCCATTCTTCGGTTTTTTGGAAGGGCAGGGGCACGGGTAGGGTGACACCGGCAAAGCCGGCTTGTACCCAGGTGGATTGTTTTTCGGACAGGCTGAAGGTGGCGGACATGACCACTTCGGTGAAATTGGCTTTGGGCGAGAAAATGATAGTCACTTTGATGAACATCATTTTGTTTTTGTTATCGGGGGCGGGGTGCAGCCCGGTCGCGGAGATGATTTCGGAGGCGGCATCGGAATGGTCGACCTGGTAGTTGGAAATAATCAGCAGGCGTTTGATGGCATCGTAGGTCAGTGGTTTGGCGAATGGGAATATTTGTTTTTGGTAGCAGTGGGTGGCGGGGGCACTGCCGACAGGCGCTTCTACGTCCGGCAGAAAGCAGAACGAGGACGAGGAGTCTTGGACGCGGCCTTGCGGGTCGAAGACGATGGTGAGTTTGTTGGCGTTGAGGGTTTGTTTTTCGGGGTTGCTTTCGCGTTCGGTAATCTCCCAGATAGCGTGGTCGCGGTCGGTGTATTGGAGAAACGGCAGATGCCCGGCTAAGGTTTTGTTGACCTCGGCCACGCCCATGCCGGGCAGGATTTTTCCGGCGACCGAAGCCAGCGGGGGGATGGTGCTGGCTTTTTTTACAGGTTCAGGGGTGCAAGCCGCCAATAGCAGGGCGGTAAGGAGGTAGACGCGTTTGTTCATTAGCCTCTCGCTTATTATTTTTGTTATCTTGAAGGCGGTAAAAATAACGTTCTGATGGTGTTTGCGTCAAGCGTTTAATTGTTTGCTGGCTCAGTCCCACGCGCTTGGGAGCCTAATGTGGGTATAGGGGGCACCGCAACCAGAACATCGCCCACAAAGGCAAAAGCCGGACATTGGACACCTATTTCAACACCCTCAACCCGGGCGTGGCGGTGGCCATGAAGGTGCGCGGCGGCAAAGACATCCGGGTGACGGCCGCCGGGGCACGCCTGAAAGTGGAGGCGCACGGCACAAAACGTTTTGTGGTCGCCCTCAAATATGAGGGCGAAACCGGCTACCGCTATCTGGTGGCCACCGATATGACATGGCGTGCCTTGGACATCCTCCAAACCTACTCGCTGCGGTGGCTTGTGGAAGTTTTTTTCGAGGACTGGAAGCTTTATGAAGGTTGGGGGCGGGAGGCCAAACAATTGGACGAAGAGGGGTCAAGCAGGGGCCTGATCCTGAGTCTGTTGTTTGACCACTGCCTCGGCAACCGCTCCCTGCGTTGCTCTACCTCCTGCATCCATGCAGTCGTCCTCCTTCACCCCGAGCAGACGGCCCGCTTAAAAAACCAACTGCCCGCGTATACCGTCGGCAGCCTGCAAAGGAAATCACAGATGGACGTGTTGTTGGCCTTTATCAAAAGGGCATTGGAACACCCCGACCCCGCCGGGATGCTCAACAGTTTGACCCAAATGATAGGGGACGTGTTTAAACTGATGCCTTCCGAAAAGCACCTTTCCGGCAGGGATTTGGGGCGGATGGAAACAACCCCTTCACTAAAGTATAGGGCTGCCGGATGACCGCTTGAAAGCGGTCTGGGCGAATGTTAAAAACTTGATGATCGAGTTATAGCTATCAAGCAACTGCTGAAGACCTTTACCGAGAGCATTAACCTTGCGTTGTTAGCTTAAGAACCGTGTTACTTGATTATCGATAGACATGCCTATATTTCGCTGAAATGGGTGAAGGGGGCGGCTCTTTGGCTCCACTCAGGGACCCAGAGGCGGGGCCGGACACGCTGTGCTGCAATGGAACGCCGACTTAATTTTATGCACGATCCTAACAAGCGGCAAAACCGCAGGCAAAAAAAAATTCAAGCTCGAATGCCTGAAGATAAAACATAAAACCAATCATTTCGCTATGCGGGCCAAGCTGTTCGTCAAGGCCAACCAAATGGCTTATGAAGAGTTGCAAAAACTAAGGGCTGCGTAACATCAGTTACTTAAACTATTGGTTGAAATATAAAAATGCGAATTTAACTGAAGGCATTGATTATTCAATTATGTTTTATGGTGGACGACTGTTCAGTCATTTAACAGGAGTGGATCAGGATGAATCATCAGATAGCATTGATGATTTTGTCTCCGTTAGAAAACTTAACCGAAATGCAGTCATTCTATTTGATAGTGATAAATCCGACCCTCATGCCCGCTTAAATTCGACAAAACAACGATTAAAAGCAGAGTTTGACAAGGGGCCAGGCTTTACTTGGATCACCGAAGGCCGGGAAATAGAAAACTATTTAGATCCTGAGAAAATTGAATCCAGCGTTAAGGCAATACATCCGAGTGCTGCTCAGCTTTTACAAAAAAGCCAATGGTCGAACTTACTTGAATATGAAAAAAATACAGATTCTTCAAAGCCCCCCTCTAAAATATCAAATATAAGAGCAGCCAATAAAGTGAAAGTTGCAAAATACTACGTTGAGCATTACCCTGCCGACTTAACCGTGCTTGATTTAAATAAACAAATTGATCGGCTATGTACTTTTATTGCTTCATCAAACAAATAGCCTGTTAGCTGCGGATATTCAATTATAGAATCCAACGCTAACGAAAAGTCGGCCTTATACTCGATCATCAAGTTTTTCATAAAGCCGCCAAATTTATGGCTGAAAATGGGTGGTAAAGCAGTTAAGCTAATCCGCGTTAAAAAATGACCGGATTGAACGCCATGCTACTGACCGAGTTTGCCCCCTTCATAGAAGATTTTGTCGCCGGTTTGGATGCGGGCTTGGCGGCGGATACGGGAAGCCGCCTGACCAACAAGCAAAAGTATTGGCTGGTGTTTTGCCTGATGGGGATGTTGCTGACCAATTCGTTGTGCTGGGCCAAATCCCCCCAAACCGCCCGCCGCCAGCCAAACTGAGCGCGTACAAATCGACAGCTTCCCCAGCCGCCCCAGCAGCCCGATTGATGCCGACTTGTCCAGACTCGGCAACCAACCCATCGACAGCAGCAACCTGCAAACCGCCCCCAGCGAAACCGCCGACCCCAACGTCCCTGAAGCCACCGACGGCGACCCACTGGCAGGCCTAGGCAACAAACCCATAGACAGCAGCCCCGACAAACCCAAACACCATTCGAAAAAAACCCGCAAAAGCTCAGGTTTCTAGCCCGACCGGAATAGACAGATGCCGTCACTCATTGAGCGGCATCTCTACATTCCACAGAGCCTAAACCTCATTGCCCCCCTCCCTAGTTTTGGCCTTGCCCGTTAACGCTAAGCCCCCCCTCTACATGACGATTCAAAAAGCACCGGGAAAGCATTGACAAGCCAAAAGACTGGTCAGCCTTGGGTATAAAAAGGTCGGAGTTATAAAAAACTTGAACATCGGGTACACACAGCCTGTCTGAGTGTTGTCTCCGCTCCGTTGCGGACGGATTAGCGCACACACGACCCTGTCATCGTAGCCAGACCCACCTACGCCATACCCCGCCCCAGATACATCTGGCAGCTTCACCCCACTTATGGCTGGTGCTGGTACCACCCCAAGTGGGGAGGTACCATCTTCCCCGTCATGCCGACGAAAATCAGGGGAAAAAGCTCCTCGCCCTGACAAGGGGGAGCCCTTCGGCTTCGCTCAGGAGGGAGGGGGCTACAGAGATAATAATGTTAAATGTTAAAAGATATATGCACACCCGCTTATAACAATACAGCCCAAACATTTGGTGTCAAAGCGCGTAAAACCGCCTAGAACAATAACCAAACGCTTGCCAGTAACGAACGGATAGAATTTTTGCAAGGCACAATCATGAAAACACATAAAATGCGGATAGCCATGCTGCTAATAATTTGCAGCTTGTCTAGCGGAGCTTGGGCGTATGGAGGCGGCGGAGGTGATGGCGGTCACGGTGGTGGCGGAGCCAAAGTCACGCCGTTGATTTCCGTCAAACCGGGCCATGCCTCAGGCCGCCCCGGTTTGACGGGCAGGAGTTGGTGGTTCAGCAAGGCGGCGACAATCAAAGACCAGCCGTGTTGGAAAATGCCGACCATCCGCCAGCGCTTCCCTTGTCGCCGTGCCGCACCCGGCACTGATGGTTCCTTGATGTCCAACGGCGTGTCGGCTCCGGCCTCGGCTTCGCCACCGACGGAAAGCAGCCACCAGGTGGCGATGGCAATGGCCATCCACAGCCGCTCCGCCCGCGCCGGATCATCCATGCGCGTATGTTGCCATTGCCAACCGCCCCGCTTGCTGTGCTTGAAGCCCTGTTCTATCCATGCCCTCAAACCGTACCAGCAGGCGTCGGCGCATTCGGGCGCCAGATCGGTCAGCACCAGCCACGGGCCGTTGTGCCCTTCGCCCCAACAGCCCAACAACGTGCAGGGCAACTGTGTCTTTTTGCCGCTGAACGCGGTGCCGCGCCCCTGCCAACGGCGGCCTTCCGCAGGCACCAAACGGCAAAAGGGATGCCAGCGGCACCAGCCTTCGGGACGGAACGAACCTTGGACATTGACGCGCAGGAACGGATGCCATTTCAGTTCCACGATGGCCCCGAACAGCCATTTCGCGTATAAGCCCCGGTCGGCCAGCACGATGACCGTCCAGCCCTCCGGCAACAGTCCCCGGAAACGCCCCAACAACGCCAGCCATTCCGGTTTCCAGGCGTGTTTCTCCGTGGCTTTCAGCACCTTCCAGGCGATCGGCACGGCACAGCCACGGTACACGACACTGATGGCCAGCACGGTGAACCGATCCCCCAGGCTCGTCGCATCCATGGCGATGGCGAGCTGGCGGCCTGCCCAGCCGTCCAACACCCAGGCCAGCCACGGCGCCCAACACTCGGTGACGCAAAGGTCGGCACGCCGCCGCCCCGATTTCGCGCCCGCTTCCCGATAGGTGTCACGCAACCTTTCACGCAGCGTGTTGTACTTTTGCCCCAGCAGCGGCGACAACACGTCGGCCACGGCGGTCAGGCTGCATGAACGCGCGACGACCATGCCAAAACTCCACAACGCCAAGCCCAATGCCTCGAATTGTCGGCACAAGGCGCGGATGTTCGCCCCTTCTTGGCAGGCCAATAGGACAAATTCTTTTCGGGCTGACATTAGGGTGACCTCTTTCCAAGGCATGAACTTTTTCCGGTAGGTTAAAATTCATGCATTCTAAAGTGTTACCCATGTCCCCGAACATGTGTTACCTATGTCTCCAGTCCATACAGATAGATAGGGTGGGTAATTTTAGGATGGAAAACCGGAAATACTTCGGCTCTCTTTCCTGCCGAGAAAAATTTTTTCATCTCATTGATTACAATATCTAATTCTCCAGCGGAGGAAAAATTTTGCAATGCAGTTTGGAGCAGGAGCAACTCCCTATAGGGGGATGCCTCAATCATAGGGACAGGGGCTTCTATAACTGCTACCGTTTCTATAGGTAGATTGTCAGTTGCCCTAATCTTGGTGATTTTTATCTTAAAAACATTTCTAAGTAACTTTTTAAGCAATCTTTGAAAAAAATTCTTGGGCTTTGGGGGCGTATTCATAGGTCACCAATTACATATAGAGGTTGCTATTTGGGAGTTAGGTAATTTCAGAATCCAATCGAAACTATTTTTAGTGAAAAGAAGACTAAGGCAAGAGAGGGAATCCGCGCATGACTATAGCCTAAATATTAGTGTTTTTGTAAGTATTTAATTTTGAAAAGTATAAAAACACTTAAAAGCCCTACATGGGTTTTGGGGTATTTTTGCTGAAAATATATGACAATTTGTTAATAAGCATGTCAATTTCCAAAATACCCGTCATTCCCGCAATCCTAGGAATCATAAGGCCTTCCGCCCTGCTTCGGCAAAAAACACCGCTGGAGTATCTTGTAGTTGAGTGCTTTCCGGGGACGGTGGTCTAGCTTGTGCATCACTGCCTCAACATCCTCATCAGTGATGCCCTCAAAGCTGCTAGCGTCACCACCGCACCGGTTGGTTATGGGTCGCCCAAGCACTAACCCTATAAATGGCAGCTTTGTCCGAAGCCGTGTCCAAACTGCGGCGCAGGCATTTGCCGTCAATAGCTATGACTTCGCCTACCGCTAAATTCCGCTATCCTACCCTTGTGTCAATAGAATTTTAATCTCGATCATCAAGTTTTTAATATTAGAATAAGCAACTTAGCCACTAAATATTGGATTAGTATTTTAATTAAGTAAAAACAACAAGTTGCAATGGAATCCGTCTCCCTCCCCTGATGGGGAGGGATGGGGGCCGATGTAAACGCACAGCTTGCTGTTGAGGTGCTGGAAATCTTCTTTTGACAACCCGACAAGGCGTTTGTATTCTTCGGGGTTGTCGGTGGGTAGCTGGGCATACGGTTTCATGGCTTTTTGGTGGTTTAGGGTAAAACTTGATATTTTAACCTGTCAACGTTTATATAGTCAGCAATATTTAGGAAAGATGTCTAATAAAAGCCCATCTTTGACACTCACTGCATTTTTGACAAGAAGATAATCCATATTAAGGGCCTTAGCTTTTAAAAGCGGTTGACTTTACCATCATGCTTTTGACTATATTAACGTTTCAATAAAACCAAAAACAATAATTGATTTTAAATTTGACAACATGATAGGTGTCATATAGTTTTACCATAAAGTATTAACGCTTAATGCCAGCATTATGACTACCTTAACAACACAACAAGGCAAAATCAGGACGACTTTGTACTTTACCCAAGAAAATAGGGAACGGCTTGACCGTATCCCAAAAGGCCAAAAAACGGCCTTAATGAATAAAGCGATTGCCAATGCCCTTGAAGAAATTGAATGGGAAGAAAATGCCCAGCAATTTCTAAAAATGCTTGAAGCCATTCAGCCTGTTAAAACAGCGTATTCATCTGAACAAATGATAAGGATGCTCAGAGAAGGGAAAGAGCAAAAATTACTAAATAACGAAACAAAATAGATAAGGCATAATTTTCCCGTTTAAGAAATTCTCAGTTTTTTGTTGGACGGAACACGGAGGATGGCCGGAAAAGCAATTTGGTGAGAATAACGGAGAATTGGCAGTTTTTTAGCCTTTGCCCAGTATTGTGTAATGCCATTATTGATAAAGTGGCGAAGTTCATCTGAGTCAATATCCCCCCATTAGTTTTTATAATATGGGTCTCACCAATAGCTTTCTTAAGAAAGTTGAGCATGGCGTATCAAAAAACAACCATATATAAAATTTTTTCATAACAAGATTCAATTATGTTTCTAAAAGTGCGCAATACCATAATAAAGTTGGTTTTAATTTGCTTGTGTTCCGTTCAATCCGTACAAGCCGCTAGGTTTTATGTAGATACATATACAGAAGGTTCTTCTGTTAACTGATGTTACGCACCCCATCCCAAAAAGAGTATCATTGACGGATGGAAAAAGAAAAAATAGAACTCTACACAGACTACCTGATCTGCAATCAAGGCTTTGCAACGGCGACGGGCTTGTCGGCGACGTAAAAATTAATATCGTCGACGGGATGGAAAGATAGCCGGTTGCAATTGAATTTTGCATGGCCTCTGCAATGCGGCTTAGGATAGCTGCTATGTCCTATTTTTACACGTATGTCGGCTGTACCCCATAATGCCGTCAATATGACCGAATCGCTTGAAAAGGAGTATCTGGAGATTGTGGGCAGATATTCAAAAGAAGAGGTCAACCTCTTCTGCGAACTGCTTGCCAATTTTATTGAGCTATCGGAACCGGAACCCGCCGACATTTTGGGAAGCCTGTATATGGAGCTGGAACTGGGCAACCTGAATAACGGCCAGTTCTTCACCCCGCACGAAATTTCCCTGTTGATGGCTAAACTGACCTATGGCAACATGCTAAAAAACCTGGACAAGCCCTTTATAACCCTAAGCGAACCCGCTTGCGGTGCTGGGGGGATGGTTCTGGCCTTCGTCAATGAGATGCTTAAAAATAATCTCAATCCGGCTTATAAGCTGTTCGTCCAGTGCATAGACATCGACCGCCTCGCCGGATTCATGTGCTACCTACAGCTATCGCTTTGGCACATTCCGGCGGAAGTGATCATCGGCAACACCCTCACCCTGAATTTTCGGGAAGTGTACTACACCCCCGCCTATCACCTGATGGGTTGGGATAATCGCCTAAGGGCGAGAAAGCTCAACGATGTAATTTCTAGCCTCATAGGGGCTTCTGACGAGCCGAAAACAGAAAAGCCTACCGATGGTATGGCTCAACCTGAAATCGTTGAACAAAAACCGGAAATAAATCCGTCTGAAACCGTTGTTATCGGATCAAATGTGTTGCCAGTTATAGCGACACCAAAAACAAAAACACAAAACAAGCAAAAAGGAGATTCAACTCTTGGTTTCCAATCGACTATTTTCGATTTGATCGTAGACCATGAAAAATAAAAAAGGCTGTTCCGAAAGGAACGGCTTTTTTATGTAGAAACTGAAAGATTATATTCATTAATCATAATATTAACAGAATAGCACATGGCTCCCTCCATTTCAGACTTATACTTTTTATAAAGAAAGTCATATATAAGCTGATTATCCTTTCTATTTTTGTATATTTCATCTTGAATTCTTCTTGATATTACATAGGATTCATCAGGTGTGTGATTATTTATTAGAAGTCCTTGCCAATTAGAATTTAAGTGTTCTCTTAAGCTTTTAAGGTTTTCTATTGAATCTTTATTGTCTCTATACGGAACGGGTCGGTGATGAAGCGTTCGGCGGTCAGTGCCGGGCGGTTCAGATAGCCCCGCGCCACTTGGATGCCGCCGATGTGGATTTCCCCGGCCACGCCCAGCGGTACGGGTTGTTGGTGGCTGTCCAAGATATAAATCTGGGTGTTGGCAATGGGATAACCTATCGGCACGATACCCAAATCCGGCTCAGGGCGGCACTGCCACGCCGTCACATCAACGGCGGCTTCCGTGGGGCCATAGAGGTTGTGTAACTCCACATCCGGCCATTGGCGGTGGAAACGCATCTGCAAAGCGTGCGGCAAAGCCTCGCCGCTGCACAGCACCCGGCGCAAAGCCGGGCAGGCGGGCAAGTCGGCCTGGTCGAGGAACACCTGGAGCATGGACGGGACAAAATGCACCATACTGACCTGTTCCCTCACCAGCAGTGCCGCCAAATAGGCCGGGTCTTGGTGGCCGTGCGGCTTGGCAATCACCAACTGCGCCCCCGCCAACAACGGCAAGAAAAACTCCCAGACCGACACGTCAAAACTGAACGGGGTCTTTTGCAACACCCTATCAGCCGGAGAAAGGCCGTAGGCCTGTTGCGCCCAGCACAGGCGGTTGACCACCCCCCGATGCCCGTTCATCACCCCCTTCGGTTGCCCCGTAGAGCCGGAGGTGTAAATGACATACGCCAGATGTTCCGGGGTCAGCCCCAAGGCTTGCGGGTCAGGGTTCACATCATCCCCACCCTGCCCCGCCGCATCCGGCAACCCGTCCATGACGATGACAGGCAACCCCCCGCCCGGCAAGGCTTGCAGACGCGCCCGTAAGGCCGCTTGGGTCAGCAGGGCGACAGGTTGGCCGTCTTCGAGCAGATAGGCCAGCCGCCCGTCCGGGTAGGCCGGGTCCAGCGGCAAATACGCCCCGCCCGCCTTGAGGATGGCAAGCAAACCGACGACCATCTCCAGACTGCGTTCGGCACAAATGCCCACGCGTTCGTCAGGCCGCATCCCCAAAGCCAACAGGCGGTTGGCGAGGCGGTTGGCGAGGCGGTTGAGTTCTGCGTAGCTTAAGCTGTGGCCTTCAAAAACCAAGGCAACGGCTTTGGGGGTTTGTGCCGCCTGTCTCTCAAACAACTGGTGGACGCACAGATGCGCTGGGTAATCGGCTTCGGTGGCGTTAAAGCCCTCCAGCACTAGCCGCCGTTCCGTATCCGGCAAGATGCTGAGTTGGCTGACCGGACAAGCCGGTCTATTCGCCAGCGCGGCGGTTAGATGCTCTAGGGCAGTCTCCAAATACCCGGCGATGCGCCCCGGAAGCTGTCCGCATCGATCAGATCCCGGCTCCGCTCAACTGCCCGCTTTTTTTAACCATGTTAATAATCTAAAAAATTCGTTTATTATCGTCCATATAGCCACAAAAACCCTTAACTTAATGGCAGTGAGGGTACGCTGTACCCTACTAGAAAACCGAAAACTTGACCGTTTGAAGTATATGTTAAGTATTTTTGTGCTTGAGTATTACTGCATCCGCACAGAATAGGCTTAAACGGATTGGATGATTTTTGCCGTATTTTGCAGTGAAGGACAAGGTGTCGGACTCAATCCAGAACCGGGCGTGCCTGACGGTGATGTAGTTTTTGTACAAGGAGGTTT
Organism: Methylovulum psychrotolerans; assembly: GCF_002209385.1. Taxonomy (NCBI): domain Bacteria; kingdom Pseudomonadati; phylum Pseudomonadota; class Gammaproteobacteria; order Methylococcales; family Methylococcaceae; genus Methylovulum; species Methylovulum psychrotolerans. The sequence goes on along the minus strand of NZ_CP022129.1, from coordinate 4,906,461 downwards.
TGGCTTCCGAACTGCTTTAGCCGGATAACGCAGAGTAGGCAAACGCTGGCCTGTGATGTTGAACCGTTGAAGCCCTAGCTATTTTGCCTCTCCTATCGGGAATACAGTAAACGGATTAACCACCCAGTTTTTTCTCATAAAACAACGCTTGCCCCATGGCAGGATTCAGCTCGTACCCGGCAAAACCAAACCGCCGATAAGCGGCTTGGGCGGGGGTATTGCCTGCCAAGACTTCTAAGGTCAGCTTGCAGCAGCCCAAGCTAAGGGCGATGTTTTCGGCGTGGGCGAGCAGTTGCTTGGCAATGCCGCGCCCACGGTAAGGGGCGGCTACCATCAGGTCGTGGATATTCAATAACGGTTTGCAGGCAAAGGTTGAGAAGCCTTCAAAACACACCGCCAAACCTACGGGTTGGTCTGCGTCCCAAGCCAACACGACATAAACACCCGGACGTTTTTGCAACTCGGCAATTAAGTTTGCTTGGGTAAACACGGACAAGGCTGCGCCGCCGCCCATGGGGTCTTGGGCGTAGTCGTTTAACAAGCAGATAATGGCTTGGGCGTGGTTGGGGGCGGATAGGTCTGCTAATACGGTTGTGGTCATGGAAGGGGAGATGGGCCTATATACTCGATATTCAAGTAAAATAAATGGTTTAGATTTTAGGCGACAGGCGAGTCATTATATTTAACTAAAACAACAAATTGCAATGGAATCCGGCTCCCTCTCCTGATGGGGAGGGTTGGGGTGGGGAGAATCTAAATAAGGCTTTTTCATTAAACGGATTAAAAACAGTATGCTTAAAATTGTTAAGCCATCGGCATAAGTTATTGATTTTATTCTCCCCACCCCAGCCCTCACTGCCATTAAGTTAAGGGTTTTTGTGGCTATATGGACGATAATAAACGAATTTTTTAGATTATTAACATGGTTAAAAAAAGCGGGCAGTTGAGCGGAGCCGGGATCTGATCGATGCGGACATTCAAGCTCGAATGCCTGAAGATAAAACATAAAACCAATCATTTCGCTATGCGGGCCAAGCTGTTCGTCAAGGCCAACCAAATGGCTTATGAAGAGTTGCAAAAACTAAGGGCTGCGTAACATCAGTTAATAATTGCTGTTGCTTTTGGCGGTTGGCAATAAATTTATCTATAAGCCCTGTTTTGTAGTCGAGAAACAATTCAATTTCAATTTGTTCTTTGTAATCTGGTAAAGGTATAAATAAATTCTTAATTCTATCAACTGACAAACCAGGTTGTGCTGCCGCTTGCGAATACTGGTTAAGATTCATCGCTCGCAATAACTCACCAAGCCATAAAATAGTTATTTTTTTTCTTAAGTAAACAGCCACCGCATGTTCTGAAGCCCAAAATTTACCAGCGGCATAATTTACATTCCCGCACAAAGCACCTTGCCTGCCAATTAGTATGAAATCTCCATCGTTTGTATAGTTGTCCGTGTATCCTCGCAATCCATTTCCACCAAAAACCGGATAATCGCCTATTTCATTAATACTATCGGCGGTGATAGTTTCCCCACTTTGAAATTTTGCCAAATATTTTAATTTTACTATTTTCCAACTCTCAGGTATTTCTCCAATCCATTCCATTCCACTAGATTTATATTCTGGATACTCCCTCATTCCTGCACCTCATCATCCCTATCCTGCGCCAATAAAACATTCAGCCTAGCCATCAAAGTTTCTTTATCGGGCAAATGCAATTTATCGGCTTTTAAAATTTCAAAATAGTGGCTCCAAGTCAATTTGTGAGACAGCGTCTCACGATTTGGAAAACAGCTATAGAACTTGCGCATGTAGAAAATGTTGGAGCGGCTAAAGCCTTTGCCATGCTGTGCACTCAACTCTTTTGACGGCCTGTCTAACAGGCCGCTGCCGTACTCGGCTTTTTCGTGGCCTTGGTGGAGTTTGTCGGTAATATTGCCTAGCAGTTCGGTGTAGCTGGCTGTGGCGAGGGGCATTAAAAATCCTCCTTGATTTCGTCCAACAGGTCTTCGGTTTCCTGTTCTAAGGCTTCGATGTCGCGCATTATCAGGCTTAAATCCCGCAACGGCTTGTATTCGTAAAAGAACTTGGTAAAAGGGATTTCATAGCCGATTTTGTCTTTTTCCCTGTCCATCCAGGCATCAGGGGCAAATGGCAAGACTTCACGTTCGAAATAGGCTTCGATATTATCTTTCCATTTGATGCTTTCGCTATCGCGCAAGTCGGTATCACACAGCGGTTTTTCATGCCAATCGCACACCCTGCCTGTTTGCGCTGGCACGGCAAACGGGTCGGCAAACACTTCGGCTGCCGCTTCGTCTTTTTCGCCTAGGCTATCCCTCACTGCCATTAAGTTAAGGAAATTCTGTTCAGAAACAATGTTTTTTCTTCCTTTTATGGAAGTTCAGCAACCCCCTTGCCGATGTCTTTTGTCTGGGCGGGTTACGGTGCTTTCGTTCCAAGCAAGGTCGCCGACAAGCCCGTCGCCGTTGCAAAGCCTTGATTGCAGATCAGGTAGTCTGTGTAGAGTTCTATTTTTTCTTTTTCCATCCGTCAATGATACTCTTTTTGGGATGGGGTGCGTAACATCAGTTATTAATCATAAAAACAGATCGAATGACCAATTCTTCGTTTTCATAAAACTCATACAACGGATTCAACTCCAATTGCGCCCATGTCTCTTTTCCATCTATAGATAAACTTACAATCTCCGTAAACACAGAAGAGCCATCAAGATACGGCTTAACTTCGTTGTATGTTAATTTAAGATATTTTGGGATATTTTGTTGCAAAATATCAGCAAAAACCTCTTTTATTTGCATAAATACTTACCATTCAATAGTTGGAAATTGCTCTTCTTGTTTCCAATATAATGCAGGTAAGCACCAATGAACCTGAAAATAAGTATCCCATTTAGTTACTTAAAATCAATTGAATGCAAGCTTTTGAACACACCCCCATATACCACGCTTACGTTAAAATAACCGTTCTAAGTTAAATTTCCGAATAGGTTCATCCTTCATATTATAATACCCGACAGGTGCAACTCCAGCATCATCATAAGTGTATAACACATATCCAACTGGCTCTTCTGCCCTGCTATAAACGACAACTTTATAACAGCGTTCAGCTTCTGCCTCGTAATAGAATATGGATTTTTGTATTGGGATTTTCTTCCCATCACAAACCTCATATTGAATGGCTTCAATCCTCCTATCTAAATTATCATAGACTATTTCTTGTATCCCGATTGGCGTGATGTAATCTGGCCCAAATAAAACCACGCAACTGCACTGGCCATCTTTGCGCCTTTCATATAAGTAATCCCTTATAATCCGGTTGTCATCATCAACCCACACATGACGAATTACCTTGTCATTCTGATCACGATAATAAATTGCTTTATAAGAACGATGTCTGTTCGGTTCAAGTATTTCTGTACTAATCATAACGTTCCTACCAATAAAAAAAAGGCTGGCCTACAATGTAAATGATAGTTAATTACCGCAAGATCACTAAAATCAACATGCAAACTTATTCTATAAAACGACAAAAAACATGCCTAATACCCCCATGGTTCACTTGGTGGTGGTTCATGAGTCCAATTATTCGCCTCATCGTTGTAGGAACATCCTTTTGCTTGAGCCATTGCAATGGCCAACCTAAGATGCAGTTGCACTTCTAAATATTTTTGTATATAGCTAATCCGATATAAAAAGATGTCCTGTAACTGCCCCAGTGAAGAGGTCGTCAACGGAACATCGTGCTTGGTTGCGGATGGATTTAAGCTGTGCCCATTTGTGTTCGATAGGGTTAAGGTCTGGTGAGTATAGCCAAGCCAATATAATTTGATATGATAATAGGCTATTGTAAAAACGATCATCTTGAATGGAAAACGAATGGCTTATCCAGCGGCATTCAGAAAAAAACTGCTTTCAGTGATGAAAGAACAGGGCCTGACCATCCCGGAAGCCGCTAGCCAAAGAGGCGGCTTGGCGGATAAGGGCCAGTTCTTGTTCGGTGGCGGACGGTGCGAGGATGGCTAAACGTAAAAGCGGCATGGGTTGGCTCCAAAAATGAAGAGGGTTTGTTTATGCGGCCTGTCCAAACCTCATTTAGGAGGCGGCAACAGCCCTTGCATTGTCCGTTTCGGTCTAAGCTTAGGCCGCCTTAGGTTTTAAGAAAAACCAAGAAAAATGTTGATATAGTTTGTTTGGCTTTAATGGATTTTGATTTTTAATAAAAAAACGCATAAATCCATCTGCTATGCCGGAATAATGGGCATTTTTACGGTTACAGCACTTATGGAATTACAATGCATCTCCCTCAAAACCCCTATAGGGCTTTCTGTTTTTTCGTCATCCTTACGTCAAACGCTACATGTAGAATATGAACGAAAATAATGATAAGTCCATTTTAAAAGCCACTAAATTTGTAACCGTTCATTCCCTCTCATTTAAGCCACCTTTGACGGCATCAACAATCCCTCTTTGGCAGGAAGCCAGAAGTAGCCTTATTTTTCAAATATACTTCAAACAGTCAAGTTTTCGGTTTTTTGGTAGGGTACAGCGTACCCTACGGTGAATTGTAAAAGCCGAAAACTTGGCCGTTCACAGTATATGCGGACACCACCCCGGCAATTTACAGGTCGCTGTTGTGCTCAGCATCCTTTCGACAAATAGGTTACCCCGTTCGGATGGGGTGTTGAAACTGCTTTTCAGCTAGGTTGTTTGTCGGCTCGCCCACCCCTTAATATATATAATATGATGAAAATGATGAAAAGTACATTTTTAATTCACTACATTTTTCATTGGGACATCGCGTTCTGCCCCCTCTCAATAAAACCGAGGAGGGTAGGAAGAAGCGGCGGCAATCGAGTCGCCTTCTGGCTGGTACTCATACTTCGTATGTTGCGCATCCATACCCAAGGATGCGTTTTGCAGAGTCTCACCTTAGGGCGAGATAACCCGATTACAAAATCGTCGCGATAGTGCTTCATAAATACCTGCGTAACATCAGTTAAAATGATGGCGAGTTTTTCAGCTAGACTGACTAGGGGCACTAAAAATGCTAAAAAGACCATGCGATAAAAACTGGAATTTTTTTGAAAAATAAGCGTTTTTAGCGGCTTGGAACCGTGTTGCTCCCCGCAGTAAGCGTTTCGTTTAGCGGGCGATTGCCAGGGCGGACTGATGCGGTAAGCAGCCTAATACATGGGTTAAGCTGCTGATGTCGCGGGCATCCGCCGACATCACCGGATAAGACAGGTCATTTTGGCTCAGATAGTCGGCATAGTCTTTAATGGTGGGGGTTGCACAGAGGTCATAATGGGTTATGCCTATCGCCAAATGAATTTTATGGCGGAAATCTTTGACCATATCCAAATAATAGGCCAATTCGGCAAACGGGTCGTCTTCGCGGTTGTCAATCAGCAGCACGGCGCCCCAGGCGTTATCAAATAATAACTGGCTCATAAAATCAAAGCGTTTTTGGCCGGGCGTGCCATAAAGAAAGATTTTCAGGTTGTCATGGAAGCGCATTTCGCCGTAATGACATGCGCAAGGGCGCCGACGGCCTGTCGGCCATCGTCCAGCAGGCGTTGGGGCATAAGCCGTGCGCGGGCTCCGCGTTCGTATTCCGCAACCGGGCGGGCAACCGCCTGAAGCTGTTGTTGTGGGACGGCAACGGCGTTTGGTTGTGCCAGCGCCGTTTGCACCGGGGCGGTTTCGTCTGGCCGTCAGCGGGCGACACGGTTTTCCATGTCACCGGGGCGCAATGGCACTGGCTGGTGGCCGGGGTGGATTGGCAACGTTTGTCGGCGGCCCCCGCCGCACATTGGCAACCCTGAACAGACAGGTTCCGGCACCTAAAAAGCACGCCGAAAATTTGGGGTAAACCCAGTATTGACAAGGCATACAGGTGTTTTTTTGGTATAATATGACCTATGAACCCACTCGCCGAACTGGACAGTTTAGACCTCGACCCCGCTGCCAAAAGCCAAGTGGCGGGCATGATCCGGGCGTTGCTTGAGCAAACTGTACATGATGCGGAGCTGTTGCATCTCAAAGACGCGCAAATCCAAGCCAAAGACCTCAAAATAGAAGCCCTGACCCACGAGCTCGCCCATATCCGGCGTATCCGCTTCGGCGCGAAAAGCGAAACCTTGCCGCCGCTGCAACGTGACGTGTTCGAGGAAACCTTGGACACTGACCTTGCCGCCATCGAAGCGGAGGCCGAACAGCTTCAGGATGGCCGGCCCTGCGGCACAGTGGCGAAACCCAAACGCCCCCGCGCCGGACGCCAACCCTTACCCGACCATCTGCCCCGTGTCGACCACCTCCATGAGCCGGCATCCTGCACTTGCGGGCATTGCGGCAAAAACCTGGTCAAAATCGGCGAGGATGTCACCGAGCAACTGGATGTCGAGCCCGCCAAGTTCTTTGTCCGCCGGCATATCCGTCCCCAATATGCCTGCCGCGCGTGCGAAACCGTCACCGCCGCCCCGATCCCGCCTGCGGTGATCGACGGGGGAATGGCGGCGGTCGGTTTGCTGGCCTGGGTGATGGTCAGCAAATACCAAGACCACCTGCCGCTGTACCGCCTCGAACAAATCGCCGCCCGCGACAAGGTCATCCTGTCCCGGTCAACCCTGGCCGATTGGGTCGGGCGTGTCGGCGTCGCGTTGCAGCCGCTGGCGGAGCGGCTGAAATGGCACCTGTTGCAGGGCGGCACCTTACATGCCGACGAAACCCCTGTGGCGCAGCTTGACCCCGGCAGCGGCAAGACCCGCCAAGCCTATCTCTGGGCATACCGCAGCAACGATTTACAGCCGGGGCTGCGGCTTATCGTCTTCGACTACCGGAAAAGCCGGGGCGGCGAACATGCCCGCCAGTTTTTGGGCGCGTGGAAAGGCCACCTGATGGTCGACGGCTATGCCGGTTACAAAGCCCTGTTCACGGACACCGGCGCCTGCATCGAGCTGGCCTGCTTTGCCCATGCGCGGCGAAAGTTCTTCGACTTGCACCAAGCCAACCAATACCCTCAGGGGCACAAGAGTCCCATGGCATGGGAAGCATTACAACGCATCAGCGTGCTTTATGCCGTCGAAGCCGAAGGCAAAGCCTTGGGCATTGCGGCACGCCAACAACTGCGGGCGGAAAAAAGCCAGCCCCAACTGCGCGCCTTCCATGACTGGCTCCTGAAAACCCGTACCGGCACCGCCCCCGGCGGCGCTTCCGCCAAAGCCTTGGATTACACCTTAAAACGGTGGCCCGCCGTTATGCGGAAACCGGACATCTGCCGATTGACAACAACCCCGTGGAAAATTGCATCCGACCCATTGCGCTGGGCAAGAAAAATTGGCTGTTTGCCGGTTCCGAACGTGCCGGGCAACGTGCCGCCGCTTTTGCTGTGTCAGTGCACCAGTTAGAACCCCTTGAAAGGAGCATATCTTTTAGTTGCATAGAACGGAGAACAACCTCTATTCGTAAGGCTTTGTCAGCCCATTCCATTAATTCAGGGAGTTGTAATTCGTCGGGTAATTTGTGGTTTTTTGCATTGATTTCATGTCCTTTGGAGTAACACTTAACAGACCATCGGCGTGAGTTTTTGGCAAAATAAAGAGTATCACCAGTATATTGACCTGAACCACGATGCTTTAAACGAGCACAAGAGCCAGCAGATCTAATCCAAGCAAGTACTTCTTCACGGTTTTTTAAATGCCAGGACTGATTCACATCAACTCGTTTTAGAGAGTATTCCCCCTTTTGAATGGCTTCGTATTGTTGTTCCGTAGGCTGAAGCCCTAAATTTTCGTGTTTTAGTAAAGCATCAAAGAATTTAGCCATTAAATATTTAAGGTCGTCAGTTCCAAAAATATTATGACCTTGAAGGAATTTTGTAGGATTGCCTGAAATCCATATTTGAGAATCTGTATGTGATTTGATTTGAATCTTTGATGAATGAGAGCCTTCAACAGTGACATTCTTGTTCACAACCCATTCAGGATTCCCTAGAACGTCAAAAGACATAACCATCCCAGACATAAGCTTAGAAGGATCATGATCACACGACAGAACAGCCGTTATCCAATCAATCATAAATCCTTAACCTCTTTTGACATATCACCAAGCATTGAATTGGCATCTAGAAGCATTGTTTGAGCGAACTCTTTAGCAATGGCTTTTGCATTTTCTTTGTCATTGGCAATTTTTTCTAAGGCTTTTAAAGTTTCTTCTAAAATCGGCTGATAAGCAGTAAGAAGCTCAAGAATAACTTTAGTTTTTGGGACACCCTGCAATTCAGCGATACGCTCAAACACAGCGTTTAAATCATCAGGAAGGGTAAGAGCGACACGCGGTTTTTGACTAGGCAATTTGAAACTCCAGAACTTCCGAAAGGGTGTGAAAATCGCCTTGATCAAGGCTGATTTGATGATTGCCATCAAGGTTTAGAATGACATCTGTGACAATTCCTTTTTCTTCACGAACAAAAATCTTTTTCTCAACTTTAGTTGTGGTGATGAAAGAAACTGATTTCCCCAGTAATTCAACAATATTTTGCATTTCTTATAATCCATCGGAGTAACTATTTTAAGAAATAGTACATGACAAAAAATAAGCTGTAAAGGTGCGGGAACTTAAAAAAGTACTCAATTTGGTACTAATGTGCAGTATTACTAACTCTGCACACCCAGCCCATAGCTCGGGCGTCGGGCCTCGTCGAAGCTCCTCGTTCATCCTTCCTCGCTATTGGGCCAAGTGAGCTTATAGTTATTTTCGTGTCGGCATAGCCTAAGTATTACCGATCTGAGGCATAAGGGAGCTTGTAATCAGGGAAAAGGGCGTTTGAGAGTCGTAAAGTATCAGTTCACTCGTAGACACTCGTTCTGTAATTTTTTTCAGGAATGCACGCTTCCGCGTTTCTCAGGAAACAAACAAAAAAAAACCCCATCAAGCGACGAGGTTTTTTTCATAAGCCCAATGGGGAATCTCAGCAGGTTGGGCTTCAACATATCTAACCAAAGGAATTACGTTATTTCGCTTTTTATCTTGAATGATAGAAATATCTACGTTGTATTCAAGGAATGTTCTTCTATAGCGATAAAACGTATTTTTTGGCAGGGATTGGCGCAAATCTTCACCATTCAACCAAAGAGCATAAATCCCTTTTAATCGTGTTGGTAATGATGCGAGTAAATCATCAGGTAATGCCATGTTATCTGTGATCTCTAAATTCTCTAAAACTAGGGAACAGAGTAACATTTTTGCTGTGTCAGTGCACCAGTTAGAACCCCTTGAAAGGAGCATATCTTTTAGTTGCATAGAACGGAGAACAACCTCTATTCGTAAGGCTTTGTCAGCCCATTCCATTAATTCAGGGAGTTGTAATACACCCAAACCAGCGGCGTGACGGAAGGGCTTAATGCCGTCCACTTTAGTGACGCGCAACACGGCTGGGTGGTAGGAATTAAAGGCACAATCCTCGCCACCGTCAACGGCGGGCAAGACTGGCACGCCCAAATCAGCGGGGTGACGGCAGGGCTTACTTCCGTCCAGTTTAGCGACGGGCAACACGGCTGGGCGGTGGGTTATAAAGGCACGATCCTCACCAGCTCCAACGGTGGGCAAAACTGGCACGCCCAAACCAGCGGGGTAACGGAAGCACTTAATGCCGTCCACTTTAGCGACGCGCAACACGGCTGGGCGGTGGGTGATAATGGCACGATCCTCGCCACCGCCAACGGCGGGCAAGACTGGCACACCCAAACCAGCGGCGTGACGGAAGGGCTTAATGCCGTCCACTTTAGTGACGCGCAACACGGCTGGGTGGTAGGAATTAAAGGCACAATCCTCGCCACCGTCAACGGCGGGCAAGACTGGCACGCTCAAAACAACGGGATGGCGCAATGGCTTTTTTCTGTCCAGTTCAGCGACGCGCAATATGGCTGGGCGGTGGGCAGGGATGGCTCCATTCTCGCCACCACCAACGGCGGGCAAGACTGGCACGCCCAAACCAGCGGGGTAACGGAAGCACTTAATGCCGTCCACTTTGGTGATGTGCAACACGGCAGGGCAGTGGGTAGGGATGGTACGATTATTGCTACCGCCAATGGCGGGCAAGACTGGTATGCCCAAACCGGCGGGGTGGCGGCAGGGCTTGAGTCAGTCCACTTTAGTGACGCGCAACACGGCTGCGTCGTGGGCTGGGATGGTACGATTCTCGCCACCGCCAACGGCGGGCAAGATTGGCGTACCCAAACCAGCGGGGTGACGGCATGGCTTGAGTCAGTCTACTTTAGCGACGCACAACAGGGCTGGGCGGTGGGTGAAGGTGGCACGATCCTCGCCACCGCCAACGGCGGGCAAGACTGGCACACCCAAACCAGCGGCGTGACGGAACAGCTTAATGCCGTCCAGTTCAGCGACGCCCAACATGGCTGGGCGGTGGGTGATAGTGGCACGATCCTCGCCACCGTCAACGGCGGGCAAGACTGGCGCACCCAAACTAGCGGCGTGACGGCAAGGTTTTTTTCCGTCCACTTTAACGACGTGCAACACGGCTGGGCGGTGGGTGAAGATGGCACGATCCTCGCCACCGCCAACGGCGGGCAAGACTGGAACACCCAAACCAGTGGGGTGGCGGCATGGCTTAATGCCGTCCAGTTCAGTGACGCCCAACACGGCTGGGCGGTGGGTGATAGTGGCACAATCCTCGCCACCGTCAACGGCGGGCAAGACTGGGTCGCCCAAACCAGTGGAGTGACGGCAGATCTTGAGTCCGTCCATTTTAGCGATGCGCAACACGGCTGGGCGGTGGGTTATAGGGGCACAATCCTCGCCACCGCCAACGGCGGCAAAACTTGGCAAAACATTTCCCCGCCCGCCAAAGTCTTCGGAGAAGGCCGACCCAAACTAGCGACTTACCCCAGCCCCCTAGCCCTAGTCGCCCTACTGTTTAGCCTACTCTTCCTAATCCACAGCCTCCACGCTTATTACGGCAAACCGCATTTATTACAAGGCGGTATCAGCGACGCGCCGATAGATGATTCAGCCCATGACCTGTTAGGCCGTACGGCGTTGGCGAAAACCCTTGCCGATTTAATCCGTAACCGCGATACCGTGCCGCCTTTGGCGGTTGCGGTGACGGCACCGTGGGGCAGCGGCAAAAGTTCGCTGTTGGGTTTGTTGAAGCAGGAGTTGCGTGGTGAGGTGTATCCGGTGTGGCTGAATGCCTGGCATTATCAAAACGATAGCCAGTTGTTGGCGGCGTTGATGGAGCATATCCGTGACCAAGCCTTGCCGCCGTTGTTGAGTGTCGATAATGTGCTGTTCCGTGTCCGGCTGTTGGCGTGGCGGTGTCCGTGGCGCGGGTTGGGGGTGTTGGTGGGCGCGGCGGTCCATGAGACTTATCAAACCCGTTCTACGGCAAAACAGGCTGTGTTTGAATATATTGAGGTCTTTTACAACAGAGAGCGGCGGCATTCAGCCAATGGCTATTTGTCGCCTGTAGACTACGAATTGCAGTTAACCATGTGTCCGGAAAAGTGTTGACACATCACTGGCGGATGGTCGGCATTTTCCAACACGGCTGGTCTTTGATTGTCGCCGCCTTGCTGAACCACCAACTCCTGCCCGTCAAACCGGGGCGGCCCGGTTTGACGGAAATCAACGGCGTGACTTTGGCTATTTACGCAGAAGGGGGTGGAGGGTAAGAAAACCTACACTTGTAAGGAGGGATGGGGTGGGGAGAATCTAAATAAGGCTTTTTTCATTAAACGAAATAAAAACAGTCTGATTAAAATCTCTTAGCCATGATCATAAGTCATTGATTTTATTCTCCTCACCCCAGCCATCCCCATCAGGGTAGGGAGCTGCCCACCTTAACAAGCCTTAGCTCTCCGCTAATCTTCCCCACTATTTAGAGGTGACTTTATGAAAAACTTGATGATCGAGTTTTACTAATGGCGGGTTTGACAAGAATAGTGCAAGTGGCGATATTTGGTTCAACATTAATGACAAGAATGGCGTTGCTGACGAAAATCTTCATCAGTTGGCATCAGGCCAATTTGGGTTTTATAGCCTTTTGCATGAATTGGGCCATGCCTTGGGTCGTGTGGTATGGTATCCAATGAAGTTTATCTAGGCTAACTTATTTTTATTTTTGACAAGCTTAGCTTGTCAATGGCCTTCATAATGTCTGACGTTCTTTGCCGCCCTGTTTTCACATAAAGTTCGACAGTGGTCACCCCATTCGGCTTTGCGGTGAATAGACTATCCCTTTTTAAAGAACAATGTCCGTTACAAGGCTTAGGCAGTCTTGTATAGCTTTCAAAATTAGTGGTTATTTCCAACGCCTTACCGGCCTCATCGGTATAAACGGCAATTTCTTTTATTGCGTCCCAACTGAGAAAAACGAACTGGTCTTTTTGGTTATAGATAGGGTAGTAAATGCCTTGCCCGTTAGCGGCGAACACCAACGCCCCAGTTTTTAAGGTGTTGGAAAATATAAAGTAAGAAAAGGCTATCGCACCGCCAAGATAAGCCAAAGCCATCGGGCTTTGGTTTACCACCACTACAGCCAATGTTATGCCGACAGCCATAACAGTGAATAATACAGGGGGATAAAGCCATGCTAAACGGCTGTATCTTACAATCAACGGGTCTGAATCAAACCCAACTTCAGATAAACTGACTGTTTCATAAGTTTTTGTCATATTAAAAACCCTGATTGCACCGGATTACGGGATGTGTTCAAAAAATTCAGAGGTACCTCAGGACAAACCGTTCTTTTGGTTAATTGACCCCAAAATTGGAAAGTTTGCGACAGAACCCTTAAGCCCCGTTTACTCTGAAACCAGTGGCTTTGGTTTAATGACTGGGCTAGGCTTTTCTGGGAGGCCTGTCTATATTGCTATATTTTTCAATATTTTGTGTGTTGTAATGTTGGGTAGCAACAAGTGGTTGCCCGACCTATTACCGCCAACCGTGGATTTCTACCCCCTTAAGTCAACAGTATTGCGGGCAGGAGGAGCCTGCCCGACACACTTAGTGGCCGGTCAAATCACCACAAAATCGGCGTTGGTCAAGGCCAGGCCCACGCCCAAGATGGCGATTTGCACCGCCGCGCCCGCGCCGTTGCCGTCGGCATCATAAGACAGGGCGCCGGTGCCGGCGTTGTAGATGATAAAGTCGTTGGCGTCGGCCGCCGCCGCACCGATTTTAAACTCGGCGGCATTGAGCACGCCGGTGGCCGTCAGTTGGGTGAAGACGGCGTTTTCCAGTTGGATGGTGTCGTCGGCGACCGTAAAGTCGAGTACGGTGTCGGTGTTGCCGGCGGAAGGTGCGGTGTTGAAGCGGAAAACGTCCGAGCCTGCGCCGCCGGTCAGGGTGTCGTTGCCCAAGCCGCCGGCCGCATCTTGCTTAAATTCCAGGGTAAATTTGGGTTTTTTGACTTTATCTGTTTTGCTCATTTTTCACCTCTGCTGACATTATAATATGCCTTTGGAAGTGTCCGGCTTTATTAGACCATTTCACTACCCAAGATACTGTTCCTCACCACGCTTCCCCATACACAATGGAAACAGTCAGCCACATCGAAAATGCAGAAAGACCTTGGGGAAGAAGCCATTGGACATTATTTAGGGTCATCCTTGCCCACCTTACGCCGTTTGCGGTTGATAAAAATTCACCGTAAGACCCTTAACATCCATTCCACCGTGCATTGCGATCCCGGATCTTATGTGAATGTGCAGGGACGGTTTTTGCGTGTCTCCACAATTGGCCGCACATTTCTTGACATGATCCGTGAACCTGATTTGTGTGGCGGTATCTATCATGTGCTTGACATTTACGCTGAGCACGCAAGCCGCTATCTGCGGTTGATCGTCGATGTAATTGACCGGCACGGCAGCAAAATCGACAAAGTGCGGGCAGGATATATTCTTGGGGAACGTTTAGGCCTTGCTCATCCTGCTATCGAAAATTGGCATACTCTAGTACAACGTGGTGGCTCACAAAAGTTACATGCCAAATCCGCTTACAGCCCGAACTTCTCAGAAAAATGGTGCTTATCCATCAATATAGAAGAAGCTGAGGAGGCATAGTTGCAGAAATTCGACATTGGGGAATGGGTCAATCAAAAACCCGACCAACGCACTTTCCGCCAAGCTGTGCATATCATCCTCACCGCTATAGCGGGTACACCTTCCTTACAGACCAACATGATCATGAAAGGCGGTGTGCTGCTGGCCATTGGCTACAACAGCCAACGCTATACTAAGGACATCGACTTCTCAACGGCAATCAAGCGTTCAAGCTTTGATGTTGATGATTTCCGGCGGCAATTCGAAGAAAGTTTGCTTTACGCCGTGGAAACTGCGGGCTATGGCCTCGACTGCCAGATTCAAAATTGTATATCACGTCCCGAAAACGAAAACGCCACCTTTCCGTCCATTCAGATTAGCATCGGTTATGCAGAAAAGGGCAGTCCAGCCCATAAGCGTTTACTAGCCAAGAAAGCCACCATGGTCGTTCGAATTGACTACAGTTTGAATGAACCCGTCGAAGAGCCTGTACTGTTTGAGCTGGAAAAGGACAATCTCATTTACACCTACAGTTTTGTGGAAATGGTGGCCGAGAAACTTCGTGGGGTTCTCCAACAAGAGGAGCGAAAACGCTTTCGTAGGCAAGACATTTACGATCTCCATTATCTCCTTAGTGATCAACCGCTGCGTGAAGATACAAAGACCAAGGAAACTATTCTGGCACGGCTTATCGACAAATCCAAAAATCGGAATTTACTTGTTGACCCCAATGCCATGTCAAACCCTGAAATTCGCCGCCGTTCCGAAGCGGAATACAAAAAGCTTGCCCCTGAAATTGAAGGGGATTTGCCACCATTCGATGAAATTTATAACTTTGTTGAGAGTTTTTACCTCAGATTGCCTTGGAAATGTTACATAAGCAGCCCATTCTGGCAATAAATGCTGTTTCTTAAGTCTAGCTAATGCCACATGTTGGCTAACATACGCAGGTTCCAATTTTTCTGGGACGACTGCGACCGATCCAAGATATGCAGTAATGGAGAAAAGCACATCACCTGATCGAACTTTTGTTCGTTCACCTTCAGTTCCTTTTGAGACCATTACTCTTTGAACGTCTGATAAATCGAGATGGATACTGTCCCTAGTCAGGTTGCCAATACGAATAAATAATTCTCCATCATCAGAATAATGTTCTGCCCATCCCCGTGAACCACTTGTCAGAAAAGCCAAGTTTCGTTTAAGAGGCATAACATCCCAATGCTCCGGTACATCACCCAGCCACTCAATACCCGAATCCTTCATCGGCACATTGAAATGGTCTAATAAAGCCGGACACTTCCAAAGGCATATTATAATGTCAGCAGAGGTGAAAAATGAGCAAAACAGATAAAGTCAAAAAACCCAAATTTACCCTGGAATTTAAGCAAGATGCGGCCAAAGCTGTCCGCATCGATCAGATCCCGGCTCCGCTCAACTGCCCGCTTTTTTTAACCATGTTAATAATCTAAAAAATTCGTTTATTATCGTCCATATAGCCACAAAAACCCTTAACTTAATGGCAGTGAGGCTATCCCTGAGCATTTTTAGCAAGTTTTTGTTGGGTTTGCTGCCAAACGCTTTGGCAAACGCGGCAAAAAAAGCGGCATCGTCCATGATTCGGGATTGCCCTGTAAAGCTTGCCAACGCGGTTATGATGTTGTCCTGTAAGGCTTTGCCTTTGGCTATGTCGGCTGCGGCGGCGGTTTTGTCCTTTTTTTTGCTGGTCGCCCATTCGATGAACTTAGGGTGCGTTTTGAGTGCGGCGAGTTTGTCGGCGGTTATTGCATACGCCAAACGTAAAGGCCGATCAACGATGACTTTGGTGTATTTAAAATCCGCCACGTCATAAATTTTGCTGATTTCAAGTTGACGTTGTGTGCCGCCTTCGTCCACGCTGATGCTGTAAGGCTGGTAGGCTTTGTAAATGTCGGTGATTTGGCGGATGCCATCATCGCTGATTTCGTATTGTTTTTTGCCTAAAGATTTAATTTTTTTGGTGAATTGCGGGTGTACGGCATTAATTAACTGCACTTGGTTTTTGCGGTTGGTGGGTTTTTTGTTGTTTAAAATCCAGATGTAAGTGCCAATGCCTGTGCCGTAAAACAAATCTTTGGGCAAGGCGACAATGCAATCGAGCAAGTCGTTCGGTTCGTCCATTAGCCAGCCGCGAATATTGCTCCAACCGCCTCCCGCATCACCATTAAACAAGGGTGAGCCGTTAAAGACGATGCCTATAATGCTGCCTTGCGGGTTCATCTTACTGACCATGTGTTGCAGGAATAACAACGAGCCATCGCTCACATCGGGTGTGCCTGCGCCGAAACGGCCTTCATAGCCTTTTTCTTCGGACTCATCTTCAATAACTTTACGGATATTCTTCCAATCATCGCCGAAGGGCGGATTAGTGAGCATGTAGTTGAAGGTCTTGCCGATCAGCTGGTCTTTGGTTAAGGTGTTGCCATGTTTGATGTTGTCGGTGTTTTCGCCTTTCATTAAGATGTCTGATTTGGCGATAGCGTAAGTTTGTTCGTTGATCTCCTGCCCGAAGGTGTAAACGCTCAGGTTAGGGTTTACGCTTTCTTGCAAGTAATCTTTGGCGGTGGTGAGCATTCCGCCCGTGCCGCAACAAGGGTCATAGATGCTGACAATTTTCCCTGGTTGCTTGAGTTCGTGGGTGTCATGCGAAAAAACGAGGTTGACCATCAGACGCACGATTTCACGCGGGGTATAAAACTGTCCGGCTTTTTCGTTGGAGGCTTCTTTGGATTTACGGATCAGGATTTCAAAAATTGTTCCCATGTCGTGATTGCTGATGCTATCGGGGCTTAAATCCTGTTTGGTGAATTCAAATGTCACAATGTACAGCAGCTCTTTTCTGAGCAGGGTTTCATAAATCGGGGCGAGGCCTTTTTCAGGACCTCCGCTAAAGTTAAGCAGAATATCTTTGATGTTGTCGCTAAAGCCGTTCAGGTAGGCTTTAAAGTTGTCGCCAAGGTGGTTACTGTCTTTAACAAGGCTGAGCAGGGTATAGCCGGAAATATTGTAGAAATTTTGGCCTGAGGCTTTTTTTAGCAGTTGTTCTAATACGTCTGGATTGGCTTGGTCTTTATATTGCTGATAGGTTTTTTCGACTTGTTTGTGGGTTTGCTCTAGTACGCAGTCTATCCGCCGTAACAAGGTAAAAGGAAGGATGACTTCTTCGTAGTCTTTTTCTTTATATTCATCGCGGATATGTTCTTTTATGCCCCAGATAAATTCTGATATTTCGCTGTGTCTTTCCATTGCTTCAACTGCTGCTGTTTAGTATTTTTTCTAGCATACCATAGGCAGTGGGTATTTTGGGTGATGATTTTTGTAGGATAGCTAAATTCTGTCAATTGCGATTAATCTGGTATGGCGAATATAAAAGTACGGTGGCTCTGCCCAATTTATTATCTGATGTTACGCAGCCCTTAGTTTTTGCAACTCTTCATAAGCCATTTGGTTGGCCTTGACGAACAGCTTGGCCCGCATAGCGAAATGATTGGTTTTATGTTTTATCTTCAGGCATTCGAGCTTGAACGCATCGCCGACAAGCCCGTCGCCGTTGCAAAGCCTTGATTGCAGATCAGGTAGTCTGTGTAGAGTTCTATTTTTTCTTTTTCCATCCGTCAATGATACTCTTTTTGGGATGGGGTGCGTAACATCAGTAAATTAGCTAAAATTAACACAGCTTTTTCATTTTTATATAAAGCGATAGGAAGAAGCAAAATGTATGTAGTCAACAAGCCAACCCAAAAGTCAACTTTATAATGCAATAACATAAAAGATAGCCCAAGCCAACATCCTAATACATGGAATAAGCTATATAGCATCATAAAAAAAGGCCGTAATTTGATCAAAAAATTATTCTTTAGCATCTGCAAATATATTCGCCAAACTATCAGTTAAAAATTTATATACCGGAACTACAATCGACATATATAGAGATAAAACAGCCGCTTCACCACTACCGGTAAGCTTGTCGGCACCTAAAAAATTCCCCAAAACAATTAATCCAACAATGTTAATGATATTCTGCTCCTTTTGTGGATCTGAAAAATTATTATTATCCAGTATTGATATGACATATTAAGTGAAACCGTATAACCCGTATATTGCTACGCCTGCTAGTATAAGCAATGGAATTAGTCCTATGCCCAAAAATAGAGCGGTAATAAACGGAATTAAAAACGAGAGCATTCCGACAACAAAATACCATGACCTATTCCCCCCACCCGCAATCTTATAAGCCCCCGCCCCGGTGTCGGCATCGGTGATGATATAGCCCGCGCCCGTCCAGCCCGGCACGCTGACATTATCCGTATGGGTGATGACTTCCTTGCCCGCGTTGAGGGCGTTGCGGATGTCGGCCATCGTGTCAGCATCGTGGTGGATGTTGGCGAGGGTGGCGGCTTGGTTGGCGGGGGTGATGTGGTAGATGCGTTGCCCGGCGGAGATGGCTTCGCCGGGGTTTTGGGCGTTGGTGAACAGTTGCTCCGGCACAGCGCTTTCGAGGGCGGAGCTGAGGATGCCGGTTTGCAGGGTGTACTGTTTTTTGTGGGCGGCGTCGCCGTCGTCGCTGGCGGTGACGCTGACCAGGGGGATGTCCAGGGCGATGCCGCCGGGCTTGATGCTGCGGGGGAAGCCGAAGAAGTAGCTGACGGTGGGTTCGTAGCCGAACGTGCCGGTGCCGACGGCGAGGGTGTAGTGAGCGCCGTTTTGGAGGCCCATGAGTTGGCTGAGGGCGGTCAGTTGCGCATAGTAGCCCAAGCCCCCGGCGTGGAAGAGGTCGCCGAGCAGGTCTTCGCGGTTCAGGGCGGCGATTTGGCTGGTGTCGGCGCTTTGTAGGACGCTTTGGGTGTGTTGCAGGTGGGCTTGGGTGGCTTTGAGAGTTTGCGGCGAGACGCTGCCCGCGTAGGCGTTGACGGCGAGGTAAGACCCGGCGACGGCGTAGTAGGTGCGCGGGGCTAGGGTTTGGCCGCGCCCGGCGAAGCTGACGGCGGTGCTGAGCGGCAGTTCTTCGCCTAAACGCAGGGGGCTGCCGGTTTTGAGGGTCTGGCCGTTGAGTTTGAGTTCGGGGACGACGCTGACCAAGTAGCTGGGGATGCTTTGCGGCAGTTGGCTGAGGCTGGTGAGGTCGCCTTGGGGCAAGAGGGACTGCAACGCTTGGCTGTCGGCATCGGTGGCGGGGCGGAAAGACAGGGTGAGCTTTTGGTTGTTGGCTTGGGCGAACGGCAGGGTGGTGGGGTTGAGCATAGCGCCTTGAATGTCTTGGGCAAAGCTGTAGCTGATCTGCTGTTGCAGGGTGGCGGGCAGTTTGTCGTAGTGGGTGCCAGTCAGCACGACGGGGATGGACAGGCCGCCCATCAGGATCGGGTAGTTTTCCGCTATGATGCTGCGCCCGCCGATGATATGTAAGCGCGTGTCCCTACCACGTTGCCTTTTCAGGTAAAGTTTGTTTAATCGCCGTTATTTGTTCGGGGGTCAAAGGCAACAATTCATCAATGCGGCTATTCGGCCACACGGGCAGTTTTTCCAATGTTTCCTTCAGCCATGCCGCCGGGTTTAGGCCATTAAGCTTGGCCGTGCCCAGTAAGGTTTGGATCGCGGCGGCACGTTGCCCGGCACGTTCGGAACCGGCAAACAGCCAATTTTTCTTGCCCAGCGCAATGGGTCGGATGCAATTTTCCACGGGGTTGTTGTCAATCGGCAGATGTCCGGTTTCCGCATAACCCAGCACTAGCCGCCGTTCCGTATCCGGCAAGATGCTGAGTTGGCTGACCGGACAAGCCGGTCTATTCGCCAGCGCGGCGGTTAGATGCTCTAGGGCAGTCTCCAAATACCCGGCGATGCGCCCCGGGTCGATGCCGTCAGTGCATTGGGCGGTGAGCAGGAAGCCTTCGCCTAGATCATCAACAGACAGGGCAATGGGGTAGTTAGTGCGCTCTTCACTGTGATGGATGCGCATACCCTGCCACAGTGCTGCCACAGCCACGTCGGTAGCAGGAGCGGCAGTGCTGTGCCGATAGTTAAACAAACTGGTAAACAAAGGCAAAGGCGGGGCGACACTGCTACAGCGTTGTGCCAAGGCTAAGGAAGCTTGTTCATGATCGAGCAGATCCATAAATTGCCGATAAGTGGCCTTGACCAGCCCGCTGACCGATTGGCCAGCCAAGTTGATGCGTAGTGGTAAGGTATTGATGAACAGGCCGAGTGTCCGGTCAGAACCGCCGGAATGTTGTAAACGCCCCAATAAGACCGTGCCGAACACTACCGCATCGCGTCCCGTACATTGCGCCAACACTTGCGCCCACGCGACATGGAACAGCACGGCGGCCGTGACTCCCTGCTGTTTAGCGCTCAGGCAAATGCAGCGGGCCAGTTCTGGGTTTAACAACCGCTTGGCTTCGTTCAGCGGGCCGCTGTTAGTGGCAAGGATGCCGAAAGGCGCGGTGGGGCTATCAATATCGGCCAATTGTTGTTTGAAATAGCTTTCGTGTACGGCAGGCGGCAAGGCTAAGGTTTGGGCGATAAAATTACGGTAAGGTAACGGTGTCGGCAAACGTTCGGCTTGGCCGCTGATGATGAGCTGAATTTCGGCAATGATAAGCTCCAGCGTCAAATGGTCACTGACTAAATGATGGTTAAGCAAAGCCAATAACCACTCTCCCGCTGCCGCATCATATAAGGTATAAGCCGCAAACAACGGTGCTTGTTGTAAGTTGATGCGCACTTGCCGGGGGTCGGTGGCGGCCAGTAATTGGCTATAAGCCGCATCTGCCCCGTTTTCCGGCAATTCTATAATAGGCAGCAGGGCTTGCCGTTGTACGACTTGCACAGGTTGCGGTAAGTCTTGCCAGTAGATGGCCGTGCGTAAAATATCGTGACGGTCTATTACCGTTTGTAAGGCGCTGAGGAAAGCCTCCAAATGTCCGCGTTGGCTAAAGCTCAGCACAGTGCGCAATAGGTAATCGTCACCTTGGGTCGCCAACAAATGGTGGAACAAAATACCTTCCTGTAACGGAGCCAGAGGGTAAATGTCCTGGATATTGGCAGTGCCGCCCGGCACATTGCCGATTATAAGGTCGATATCGGCCTGAGTCAGGCTGACCAAAGGCAATAAGTCTGGGGTGATCTTAACTGGCGGCACTTGAGGTGTTACGGCTTTAAAGGCTAATGCCCCCCCGTCTTTTTGCAATGCGGCGAGCAATTCCGGTTTGTACTGTTTTAATGCCGCCAATAATGCCGGGCTAATAACGCCTTGGGCGGCGCGGATAATTAACTCGCCGTTATGCACAGAAAGGCCGATATTTTTTTCCTGAATGTGTAATGTCAGTTCTGCTAAATTCATAGATGAAATTCCTCCATAACGGTTTCTGTCTGTGGTTGGCTAAACGCCGCAGGTATCAGATTAGGCGGTATTGCCGTTGCTGTTGCCGGGTTTTGCTCAGCGTCTATCGCCGCCGCCATATCGGCCAGTATCGGCGCGGTAAAAACCAGACGTACCGTCGCGCTTAGCCCTTGTTGACGCAGCCGCTCAATAAAAGTGACGATCAGCAAGGAATGCCCGCCCAATTCAAAGAACTGGTCATGCCGCCCGACTTGCTCCAGGTGCAGCAGCTCTTGCCAAAGTGCGGCGATGACGGTCTCGGTAGGGTCTTGGGGGGCTTCGTAGACCCGCGCCGCGACACTGCCGCCGTCCGGCGCAGGCAAGGCTTTACGGTCAAGCTTGCCGTTGGTGCTGAGCGGGAACTGTTCCAGCGTGACGAAGGCGGCGGGTAACATATAGTCCGCCAATTGCCCGGCCAGTTGGCGGCGCAATTCGGCGGGGTCGGGGGTGTGGCCTGTTTCTGGGATAAGATAGGCGACCAAGCGCTTATCGCCCGGCACATCTTCCCTGGCGATGACCACGGCCTCGCGGATACCGGGGCATAGACATAAGCGGGCTTCAATCTGCCGAGGTTTGTGAGATTGCGGGGGTAGGTAGACGGAAGTTTTTTTCCCACATCGCTGAAAAACGAAGCGCTTCTCGTAAAAATTAATATCGTCGACGGGATGGAAAGATAGCCGGTTGCAATTGAAATTTTGCATGGCCTCTGCAATGCGGCTTAGGATAGCTGCTATGTCCTATTTTTACATGTATGTCGGCTGTACCCGATATTCGCTGTAAGTATGGAAAATCACTTCGAGCCGCAAATCAACAAATTGCTTGTATTACCTACACAAATGTTGCGGTTGAAAACATTAAACGCAGGACGAATTTAGACGAATTATTTGCTGTATCAACGATTCACGGTTTTTTGTGGGGCTTAGTAGAAAATTATCAATCAGATATTTGTAATACCCTGAGAGATCAGCTTATCCCCGAACGCATTGAAAAAAAGCGGCAAGAGGATAATGGTGGGAGGAGTGTAGCTGCACAAAAAGCACGAGAGCAAGTGGTAAAATTACAAAGTGATCTTGATAACCTCCAACTTGTTGAAAAATTCAGCTATGACGACAGTGGAAGGCGGGATTTCTCAACAGGCAGCTTAAGTCACGATGATATAGTTGATTTGGTTTCGATGATGATTTTGCGCTTACCTAATTTACAAAAGATTATCGGGCAAAAATTTCCTTATATTTTTATTGATGAAGCGCAAGACACCTTTGGCAATGTCATGAAAGCATTAAACCAAATCGCCTCGGAAGAAGGGTTGCCGATGATTGGTTACTTTGGTGATCCAATGCAGCAGATTTATGAAAATCGTGCCGGGCAATTCAGTGGCCCAAATGGTTATAGGTTAATCAAGAAAACTGAAAATTATCGTTGTTCAAAGGAAGTGATTAAGCTGCTTAATGCTATTCGACCAGATTTACGACAGACATCAGGGCCAAATAATGTAATAGGTAGTGTGGAAATAAGGCTGATAAAAGCTGAATCAGGCAATGGTGATAGGAATACTTATACAGATGCCCAGCTTTCCAGCGCATTAAATCAATTTGATAGTGCGCTTGCTCATTTTCAATGGAATAACTCTGATGGTATTAAACAACTGTTTCTTACCAGGCAAATGATTGCTCATCGTATTGGTTTTTCTAAACTTAATCAATTATTTACTGGATGCTATGCATCACAAACGGCTGAAGATTCATTTAAACAAGGCGAACATTTTGCTCTTAAGCCATTTATAGAAGTTTTGATACCTCTGGTTGAAGCCCATAAAATTAATGACCATGCCGCCATTATCCAAATTCTGCGTGAATACAGTCCTTTGCTTGATCCAGAAGGTGCCAGCAAAGATTTAACCATTAAAACCGTTACAGAAAAAGCCCAAACGGCAATTAACGCTTTAGTTTCCATCTGGTCCAACCAAACCGTAAAAAAAATTCTAAACGTAGCAAGTCAGCATGGATTAATTAGTCTTTCAGAAAGGCTTACCGAGCATCTTCAAAGAAAGCCTCGTTCAGAGGTGTACAATGAAACCGAGTATGGACTAGAAAAAGGTGATTGGCTTATGGATAAGTTTTTAACGCATAAAACCAATGAACTTGCCTCATACCGAAAATTCATTTTAGATTTAACACCTTATAGCACTCAGCATGGCGTGAAAGGCGATGAATTTGAAAAAGTGCTTGTGTTTTTTGATGACACTGAAGCGAATTGGAATATTTACAGTTTTTCTAAATTGCTAACACCAATATCCGTTGGAAAAGAACCGACAGCAGGACAAAAGCAAAAAAGCCTTAATCTTGCTTATGTTTGCTTTTCACGGGCGATACAAGATTTGCGGGTTATCATGTTTACTGAGAATCCTATTGCGGCAAAACAAGAGTTTATAAGTAATAAAATTTTTAGAGATGAGCAGATTACTATTCAATAGTGGTGGATATCTGATGCTAATCTACCAAATTGTTGTTGAGTCTAACTCCAACCATGCGGCCGATACGCCCGGCGGTAGATCAGAGCTAATTAGCAACAGTGTTCAATACCTTCGTCAAACAGATGACACGTTAACAGGAAGGCCACCCCCTTGCTTTGCAGTTCGACCAGCACCGCCACCTATCAAACTGGCAGTATAGCTAATTGAAATGGTCTAATAAAGCCGGACACTTCCAAAGGCATATTATAATGTCAGCAGAGGTGAAAAATGAGCAAAACAGATAAAGTCAAAAAACCCAAATTTACCCTGGAATTTAAGCAAGATGCGGCCAAATTGGTGCTTGAGAAAGGCTATTATTCGTCTTTTTAGTTAATAAATGATCGGAAAAATCCGCGCCAAGCCACGGCGGGCGGGGCTTGGGCGGGTTTTTGGCGGGGCTGTTGGCTAAGCCCCTTGTAAGCCCCTGTTAAGCCAAGAACAAGAACAGGAGCAAGAACAAGAACAGGAACAAGAGCAAGAACAGGAACAAGAGCAAGAACAGGAACAAGATACAGGCGGGCACTTGCGTATTTGGGCGCGGCGGCGCGGGTGTGGGTAGGTAGGGGAGGTCGTGACTTTGTCTGACAAGTCGGTCGTGACAAAGCTAAGTGGTTGATATTGTCAGCTTTGCGGTGATGCGGTGAGGGGTTGGCTAGAGGTGGGCGGCAGGGAGTGCGTGGGTGTTTGGCGCGGTGGGCAGTTTTGTGGGGTTTGGGGTGGGAATTTGGCGGTATTTTTGCGGTTGGCGTGACGGGCGGGCGTGAAATTAAGCTGTGCTGGCGTTGCGGCTTGCTGGCGGTGTCCGGCAAGTCTCCCCTTAAGCTCAAGGCCGACTAGGCCACCAACCCCTACGGTGAACGGTAATGATTGAAATTGTTGATAATAAGCTGGTGATTCAGGTGCCTCAGGAAGTCGATAAATCGCAAGGGGCGCAGACCTTTGGCGGGCGGATGAAAGCGGCGCGGGAGTTGAATAATTACTCGTTGAGTGAGGCCTATCCGCTGTTCGGTTACAGCAATGCCTCGATGCTGTCGAAAATTGAGAATGCCAGCAATGGCTTGTCAGTGCCGATCTGGTTGGTGGTGCGGGCTTCGGAGGTGTATTTTGTCTCGACGGACTTTTTGTTCGGGGTGTCGGAAGATTGGGAGCGCGATGCCCAGGTCAGTCAGGAGCGGGAAGTGACGCGGATGTTGTCGGATTGTCTGCTGCAAATGCGGGCGGCGGAGCTGAACCAGGTGCGCACGATCAGCCACAAGATTGACGCGTGCGGTAAGGCGACGCATTTTGCTTTGACGGCAATCACGAAGATTTATAACGCGCTGGAGACGGTGCGCCGTAAGAATGCGATTTTTGATGAGGAGATTATCGGCGGCGCGGCCTTGGTGAAGGCCACCGATGAGGCGTTTGCCTTGGCGGCGCAGGCAAAGACGGGGTTGGCTAAGGCGAAGTTTATGTTGCGCGGCGAGGCGGCGCGGTAGGAAAAGCGGCCTGTAGGTGGGGCGGCGCGGCGGGTATAGTGTCGGTGGTGGTTTTTGGCTTTTGAGGGTGGCATAGATGTTTGGTCCGGTTAAGGTGGGGTTTGGCGAGTATCTGGGGCGGTTTTATGCGGGGCTGGTCGCCACGTCCGCGCCTTTGCAGGCTTATAGTGCGCGGGGGTTGGCCAAGAGTATCGTCTGGTGTCCGGGACGGATGGTCGATCAGGCGGAAGCGATGTTGGCGGCGTGGCAGGAACATGCCAACGACGGCGAGGCGACTACGCCGGCTCCGTTGCCGGTGCTGTTGGTGGCGATGGGCAGTAATTATAGTCCGGTTGCTAACAGTGCCCCGCAGTTGGCGGAGACCTTGCCGATTATTTTGGCGGATGACGCTAAGCAACGCTTGTTTGGTTTAAAGACGGTAATGGCGGCGTTGCCGATGCAGGTGGTAGTGATGGCGGCCGAGCAGCCGACGGCGTTGGCGTTGGCGGCGCAGTTGGGGCTGTATATGCGGCAACCTGCCAATCGGCGCTTTACGGCGGCTTATACGTTTGCGGGCTTAAGTTATGACTGGCCTGTGGTGTTGGCAGAGTCCGGGGTGGCGTTTAAGACGGTGACGCATGATTATCACAATCTGACGGTTATTGCGGCGGATTTTGTCTTACAGGCGACCGTGCCGCTGTATGACGCGCCGACTGCCGATAATCCGAACCGCGCTGATGACGGGGTGCCGGGTACGGATGATCCGGCGGGGTATTTGCGGGTGGCGCAGGTGAATACGGTGGAGCAGCCGCCGTCGGTTTGAGGGGGAAAGCTCCTCCCCCTAGCAAGGGGGAGCCCTTCGGCTTCGCTCAGGAGGGAGGGGGTTATAGAAAGAAATTTCTAACGCCACAGCGTGTTGGAACCCCACCCCAGCCCTCCCCTTGGCAGGGGAGGGAGCTTAGGTCTTCCCTGTCGTACAGGTGAATGCTAAGGGGGAAAGTGAAATGGTCTAATAAAGCCGGACACTTCCAAAGGCATATTATAATGTCAGCAGAGGTGAAAAATGAGCAAAACAGATAAAGTCAAAAAACCCAAATTTACCCTGGAATTTAAGCAAGATGCGGGTAAACGTCTAGCCAATCCACCTAGGCAAACCTGATACGAACTGTCATCCTTGCCCTTTTGTATGGGGAATAACGATGGCATCATCAAAGAAGTGGATTGGGCATATTGAAGCATGGCAGGCCAGCGGCCTGCCGCAAGCGGATTATTGCCGGCAACAGCAGTTAAACGCCAAAACCTTTGCGGCACGATTGTGCGAATACCGTCGTGTGCAACCGGCATTACCGCCGCCTCCGGCCTTCATTCCCGTACAAGTCGATACGGCGGCACCGACCCCCTTGGTGCTGCGGCACGCGGGCGGCCACCGGCTTGAGCTGCCGCCGGGCGTATCGGCGGCTTGGTTGGCGGAGCTGTGGCGATGCCTGGGCTGATCCCATGCCCGCCGCACATTTGGTTGGCGGTGTCGCCCGTAGATATGCGCAAGGGCGCCGATGGCCTGTCGGCCATCGTCCAGCAGGCGTTGGGGCATACGCCGTGCGCGGGCTCCGCGTTCGTGTTCCGCAACCGGGCGGGCAACCGCCTGAAGCTGTTGCTGTGGGACGGCAACGGCGTTTGGTTGTGCCAGCGCCGTTTGCACCGGGGCGGTTTCGTCTGGCCGGCGGCGGGCGACACGGTTTTCCAGGTCACCGGGGCGCAATGGCACTGGCTGGTGGCCGGGGTCGATTGGCAACGTTTGTCGGCGGTTCCCCCGGCACATTGGCAAGCCTGAACAGGTTGGTTCCCGTGTCCAAAAACACCGCCAGAAATTTGGGGAAAACCCCCTATTGACAAGGCATACAGGCGTTTTTTTAGGTATAATATGGCCTATGAACCCACTCGCCGAACTCGACAGTTTAGACATCGACCCCGTTGCCAAAAGCCAAGTGGCGGCGATGTTCCAGACATTGTTGGCACAGGTTGAACGCGATGCCAAAACCCTCCAAGCCAAAGACCTCAAAATCGAAGCCCTGAGCCACGAACTCGCCCATATCCGCCGCATCCGCTTTGGCGCCAAAAGCGAAACCTTGTCCCCGCTGCAACGTGACGTGTTCGAGGAAACCTTGGACACTGACCTTGCCGCCATCGAAGCGGAGGCCGAACAGCTTCAGGATGGCCAGCCCTGCGGCACAGTGGCGAAACCCAAACGCCCCCGCGCCGGACGCCAACCCTTACCCGACCATCTGCCCCGTGTCGACCACCACCATGAGCCGGCATCCTGCACTTGCGGGCATTGCGGCAAAAACCTGGTCAAAATCGGCGAGGATGTCACCGAACAACTCGATGTCGAACCGGCCAAGTTCTTTGTCCGCCGCCATATCCGTCCCCAATATGCCTGCCGCGCTTGCGAAACCGTCACCGCCGCCCCGATCCCGCCTGCGGTGATCGACGGGGGAATGGCGGCGGTCGGTTTGCTGGCCTGGGTGATGGTCAGCAAATACCAAGACCACCTGCCGCTGTACCGCCTCGAACAAATCGCCGCCCGCGACAAGGTCATCCTGTCCCGGTCAACCCTGGCCGATTGGGTCGGGCGTGTCGGCGTCGCGTTGCAGCCGTTGGCGGAGCGGCTGAAATGGCACCTGTTGCAGGGCGGCGCCTTACATGCCGACGAAACCCCCGTGGCGCAGCTTGACCCCGGCAGCGGCAAGACCCGCAAAGCCTATCTCTGGGCATACCGCAGCAACGATTTACAGCCGGGGCCGCGGCTGATCGTTTTCGACTACCAGAAAGGCCGGGGCGGCGAACATGCCCGCCAGTTTTTGGGCGCGTGGAAAGGCCACCTGATGGTCGACGGCTATGCCGGTTACAAAGCCCTGTTCACGGACACCGGCAACAACGGCCCTTGCACCGAACTGGCCTGCTTTGCCCATGCGCGGCGAAAGTTCTTCGACTTGCACCAAGCCAACCAGAGTCCAATGGCATGGGAAGCATTACAACGCATCAGCGTGCTTTATGCCGTCGAAGCCGAAGGCAAAGCCTTGGGCATTGCGGCACGCCAACAACTGCGGGCGGAAAAAAGCCAGCCCCAACTGCACGCCTTCCATGACTGGCTCCTGAAAACCCGTACCGTCACCGCCCCCGGCGGCGCTTCCGCCAAAGCCTTGGATTACACCTTAAAACGGTGGCCCGCCCTGATCCGTTATGCGGAAACCGGACATCTGCCGATTGACAACAATCCCGTGGAAAACTGCATCCGGCCCATTGCGTTGGGCAAGAAAAATTGGCTGTTTGCCGGCTCCGAACGTGCCGGGCAACGTGCCGCCGCGATCCAAACCTTACTGGGCACGGCCAAGCTTAATGGCCTAAACCCGGCGGCATGGCTGAAAGAAACATTAGAAAAACTGCCCGTGTGGCCGAATAGCCGCATTGATGAATTGTTGCCTTTGACCCCCGAACAAATAACGGCGATTAAACAAACTTTACCTGAAAAGGCAACGTGGTAGGGACGCACGCTTACGTTCAAGCTCGAATGCCTGAAGATAAAACATAAAACCAATCATTTCGCTATGCGGGCCAAGCTGTTCGTCAAGGCCAACCAAATGGCTTATGAAGAGTTGCAAAAACTAAGGGCTGCGTAACATCAGGGAATAAGAACAAAAATGTCCCTATCAGGCTCAGAATAAAAACCGGCAAATCCGGTTGGGTAAGACGGGTCAGATAGCTAGGCGAATTGTCTTGTGAATCAAGGCAAGGCTTTAAGGCACAATCGTGCATGTCCTTCGGGGAATTTTCAAAGGTAACGGACTCAGGACATCCCGGCATGTGCCCGGACATTGCCGTCACTACCGAAGGCATAGGCATGGTACAGGTTGCCGAAATGATCAAAGAGACCAAGCTCACCAGCAACACAAACACCAATGTGTGCAGGTAAGGGCGGTTTCTTTTGGCGTACAACGCTTTCATCACGGTTTCTTTTAAGAGGCAAGTTAACTTTTGATCAAATTAACATAAGGCAAACGAAACAGCAATTAATGTCTGCTCTAGTTGAAGTATGACAATCCTATGGGACTTTGGTGTCGTTTGTTTAAACGAACCCAATAGATGAAACTTTGTAAATGTAGAGTATGCAATACCCGCATTTTACGTTCTCAAAAGGCACGTCTGAAATAAGCTAAAATTTGAGAGATCGAAAATCGCCTTTAGGGCTTTATGGACAATAGGTTAGCCAAAACCCCGTGGAACTTTAGAGCCTTTTGTTGATTAGCACCCCCTATTGTTAGACAAAATAGCTGGACTTGCAAGCCGTTGATTCTGCGCGTTTCGCCGATTGTCTAAAAAACCTTCCTTTGTTAGACATGGTGGCATTTATCTTGATAATAGGCGTTTATGCTGCTATGGTGATAGATGACTATAACCCAATGAGGACACCAGACTATGGCAACATTACACGACAGCACAACAACCCGATGGACGGTATCCGTTTCAAAAGAAACAGACACATCCTTGCGCTGTTTTTTGGCACAACGCGGCATGAAAAAAGGCGACATTTCAAAGTTTGTCGAAGAAGCCGTAAAATGGCGTGTCTTCGAGCAGACCCTTGCCGAAGTAAGGGAACAGGTCGCCGACATCCCGCCCGAAGAAATGCAGGCAATAATTGACGAAGCGACAACCGCCGTCCGCCAAGACATGCGCGAAGAATTCGCAAGAAAAGAAGCCTAATGCTGGTTGTACTCGATACCAACATCATCATCAGCGCGATGCTCCTGCCCAATTCCCAACCTGCCAAGGTTATCGCACGGTGGCGGGAAGGGAAATTCAAGCTCCTGACATCGGCACCGCAGGTTGACGAACTTATGCGCGTCACCCGCTACCCAAAAGTCCGCGATCGGCTCAACAGTGTCCTTACGGGGCGGCTCATCAATGAAATGCGCGACATTGCCGTTATGGTCGATGATTTGCCGCAGGTTGATGTTTCACCGGACCCTTACGACAACTATCTGCTTGCCACGGCGAGTGGCGGGCTGGCTGATTATCTGGTGACTGGCGACAAGCTGCACCTGCTCATACTCAAAAAATTCGATGGCATCCCTATCGTGTCCGTTGCCGATTTCCTTGCACGAACCCGCTGGACATAAGAAACAGCAGCTTGCGCCTTATGGATTCTCACCCTAAGATTCAGACAGAAAAAAAGCCGCCCGTCCAGCAAGATACAGCGGCTTTTCATCACATCGTGCGGTCATCGGGTTCTCACCCTGTACCGCACTGCCAGTCTAACAAAACCCATGAAAAAGGGAAGGCCGAAAATGAGCGAACCGAACCGCAGTCTTGAAAAAAGCCTCGCCAACCTGCAACGCACCATCGAAGAACGCACCGCCAAGGAAGGGAAGCCGACCGAGGCCGAAAAACCCGCCCACAAAACCGCCGATATCATCCAGCTACCCTTATGGCCGGAAGTCACCAGAGGCACACCAAACAGCTTTTTAAGGGGCGCATTGTTCGCGGCCATCCAAGGCAAAGAGCGGGAATATTTCAAAGGGAAAATACTGGCCACCCGTGACGGCATCAAAATCAGATTTACAGGGATGCAACTTGACCAGTCAGACCTTGACGTGTGGGAACAGGCCGCCGAACTTGCCCGTTCCCATCCTTTAGGGAATGTCTGCCATTTCACCATTCACGGATTTTTGAAGGCACTAGGACGACAAACGGGAAAATCACAACATGAGTGGTTAAAGGATGTTTTGCGCCGCCTTATGTCGTCAGGTGTCGAAATTACCCACGGACGTTATACCTATGGCGGTAGCCTGTTGGAATTTATCCATGATGAAACAGCCGAGACTTACGCGCTACGCCTCAACCCAACCATCCTAGACATGTACAAAGCTGGATGGACGGCAGTTGATTGGGACATAGGGGTACAGCCGACATACGTGTAAAAATAGGACATAGCAGCTATCCTAAGCCGCATTGCAGAGGCCATGCAAAATTCAATTGCAACCGGCTATCTTTCCATCCCGTCGACGATATTAATTTTTACGATTCAAGCTCGAATGCCTGAAGATAAAACATAAAACCAATCATTTCGCTATGCGGGCCAAGCTGTTCGTCAAGGCCAACCAAATGGCTTATGAAGAGTTGCAAAAACTAAGGGCTGCGTAACATCAGTTATCAGTTCTACGGATTGGTCAAAGATGTATTTTCTTTGTGCTTCGTAATCGGAGTCTGATGGCGCGTTTCTGGCGTTGTTGTTGACGGTCGTCGTTGCTAAAGCCTCGTTCATTTTGTCGATGCAAAGGCTATAGATGGCGTTTCTGTACAGTTGTAGGCCTTGGGTCCTATAAAGCAACGGGGTGATTTGGGTGGCGACGGCTCTGGCATATTGGTTGGATACTTCGGCAGACACCCCTTCGACGGGCACGGCTATTTTTATGCCGTCGGCAAGCGCCGAGCTAAAGGCCTCGCCGACATCGGGCGATGGTTCGGCGCAAGTGAAGGCGGCTCTGGCTTTGTTTGTGCCATCTGTTGTTTGGTAGTCCCTAATCATCACCATGCGGCGGCTGGCGGTGGTGGCAAAGGTATTGAGGACATCGTCGTCACTAAACCAGTGGCTAATGGGATTGCCGACATAGTCTTTAATGACCGGATTGCTTTCCCGGTTGGTTATTTGGGAGAGGCCGCAACCATTTAAGGTTGCTGCTAAAGACCAGCGGATAATGGTGTTCATAGTATGCCCCTTGCATTAAATTAATTGTTATGGTGGCTTTTTTGTGCAAGCGCACAGTAAGGGTAAACGGACATTTACCACTTTTTTTGTACGGTTTAATTGTATTCATTTTTACAAGACTTTGGTAGTGGTTTTTATTTTAATAGCGATTTTTTTTTGTTTTACTGGCCTAAAGTAGAGTTTTTTGCTGGGTTTTTAGTGATTTTTATTAAAATAGTGGTTGATAATTGTTATTATTTAGTTGTTGGTTTTTAATGTGGACTTGATGGTCGGCATGAGGGTGATGGGCTTGGCGGCAATGCTTTGGGAAAGTTTAGGCTGTCTACTGTCCGGCATGAGCGGATTAACTGATGGTGTACGGCGTGGATTGGGTAGGCTGGTTGTTGCCCGATGTTTTCCCGTGTCGCCAGCATGTAGGGGCGGTGAAGCGGTTTAATGCTAAGGGGGGGTTGATAGGTGGGGGTAGGCGATGGGTTTGGTCTTTTTCGATGGTTTCTTTGGAGAATAGGCTTTCGGCCTAATCGCCATTATCATCCAGTATCTGTGCTTTCTTAAGCAGTGCCGCCCGTTGTTCTTTGCTGCGCGGGCTGGCGATTGTGCGGATTAGGGCGGCGATGGTTACTTCGTCTATGGTTTGCATAGTGGTGTCCTGTGAGGGTAGGGCGCGTAGGGTAGGGCTGTTACGCGCCGTTGGGGGTTTAGGTGGTGCTTTTGAAGTATTTCACTACCGAGCCGATGAGTGAGGCGGTTAATTGGGGTGGGATGGAGCGGAAGGTTTGTACCCAATAGTGGAATTTAGCGTGTTTTAGGCCGAATTTTTCCAGCACTTCGTTGAAGTCTTCTTCCAAGTCGCCTAATAGGGCATCCCGGTTTTTTCTGGGGACTACTAGGTAGAGTAGGTATTTTGCCGTTTTAGGAGGGATGTTTGAGGGTTGGGATACATCAAGAGAGTTCTTATTAGGTGCGCGCATTAATTGAAAGTAGGTTTCTATTACTACTGATATTGCTGCTGTTCCTAAGAATACTCCTATCCCTGCTGCCCCTTTTCCCACTCCAACTGCTATTCCTATTCCTGCTCCTATCGCTATCCCTGCTTCTACACTTACTATCTTCGCCCTCCATTCGCCTTCTGTTCTTAATAAGATTAATCCTAGGCCTAGACCTAGAGCTATTACTAAAGCTAATGCTATTGCGGTTGCTTCTCCTCCGCTTCCTAGGGCTACTGCTGCTCCTGTTGTTCCTACTCCTACTACGATTCCTGCCCCTGCTAATTTTAATCTTGATCCATACATTTTCTTCTCCATGAGGTTGTCGTTAAGATTATTTTTAGCCAAGCTATCACACTCTTTCTTTGGTTGGTTATCAGGTTTCATAGTCAAATGGCAATGGGTTTAGAGTTGGTTTGCATCTGGGCGACTTCGCGTAGGGAAGCGTACAGGGTTTTTTGCCCCAGGGCGGTTACTTGAAAATATTTCTTGGCGCGGCCACCGCGTTCTTCCGTGGCTTCCCCCAGTTCCGCTTTGACTAGGCCTTTGTTTTCTAGCCTGTCTAAGGTGGTGTACAGGGCGCCGACGGAGATGTCCTTGTCGATTCTTTCCTTAATATTGTTTTTTATCTCAACGCCGTAGCAATAGTTGCGGTTGTTGAGGATGGCCAGCAAGATGAATTTTTCTAAATCCCCCAGGGTGACGAGTTTTTGTTGAGTCGGTTTGGTCATAAGGTCTCGGTCTGCTTTAGTGGTTGGGGTGGGTGTGGTTCCGATCAGTAAGGAACGCGCATGAAATAAAGTCGGCGTTCCATTACGCCTCAGCGTGTTAAATGTAATGGTCAACAAAAACCGGACACTTTCTTAGGCAACCTTGCTGTAAAATTCCCGCTCAAATTCCAAAGGGGTTTTATAGCCCAATGTCGAATGCGAACGTCTGCCGTTATAAAAAGCGAAATAACGCATCTTGCTTAAATTCCAGAGTAAATTTAGGTTTTTTGACTTTATCTGTTTTGCTCATTTTTCACCTCTGCTGACATTATAATATGCCTTTGGAAGTGTCCGGCTTTATTAGACCATTTCAGTTTAAGGTGAATCGGGTTGGATCAGTCAATACTCGTCAGGTAGCAACAAGGTTGTTGCTGACCTGTCATATTCGGTGATAATCCATATTTTGGTTTTGTCCGGCGGTAAGGTGTAAGATGAAAACACCCTCCCGCCATTCTCCACGGCATTTTTATTTTCCTGCTGGTCTTCTTCCGATAATTCCGCCCAATCGCCTGTCACATGGCGGATCAGCAAAACTGTGGGGTCAACATTAAGGGTTTGCAATGCTTGGTTAGCCCCTGCGGTGGCGTAAACTTCGCCCAGGTCAAACAAGGGCGGTTGTTCCAGTATGACAATGACTTTCAAAATAAACACTCCTTTTCAATCCCTGTCTCCCACCATGAGAAACAGGGACAAAAAGGAATATAAAAATATGATAATCATTTGTTAACCATACGGCTATTAGTCGTTAATTATATGGTTTTTATATGTTAATCATATTTTTAGAAAGTCAACTTTTAAGATGAGCCTATGATTTCAATTAAATCAAAACAATCAAGTAAATCTATTATTTCTATTTAATAGAAATAATAGATTTACTTGATTACCCAGAAATTTTAAATGATGTTGGCGATTGAGTGGATGGCGTTATTTTTGAGTGCGTCCCTGGTGTCATAATATTTGACCATTTCCACGGTCGCATGGCCTGTGGCATTGACTATGCTGATGAAGTCTTCCTTATTGGATAAGGCCAGCTCGATGAATGTTTTCCTGAACGAATGCGGGGTGATGTTCTTGTCGGGGACGACCTGGACGGCTATCTTCCTGACCATCGCAAAGATGTATTCCGTCCTGATCGGCTTGTTAAGCTCTTTGGTGCGGTTGTTCCTGACCGGACGGAAAATGTACGGGCAGGTGTCGCCGTAAAGCTTTTTGAATTCGCCCAGCAGGTAGGCTATGCCGATGGGCAAGGGCAGTAGCTTCAAGCTACCTCCCTTCTGATAAACGTTGGCGGTGCTTTGCTGGAAGTCGATGTCGCCCCATTTCAGGTTCGCCACCTCGTCCCTCCTGAGTGCCAAACCGAACAGGAACACCAGGATCAGGTAGTCCCTGAACTTGTTTTCGCTTAGTCGGTGTTCGGCTTTGGCGAAGGCCAAGAAGTCGATGACTTCCGCCCTGCTCAGGCTGGCCGTGGTGCTTCTGCGGGCGGTTTTCAGCGGGATGAAGTGCTTGGTCGGGTTCTTGGGGTAGTTGTACACCAGCATCAAGTAGCCGAAAAAAGAGGAGAGGGCATAGGCCTTGCGGTTGACCGTCTTCGGGTTCAACACCCTTGGGGACAGGCCGTCTTGCTTGGTGGAGCCTTGCAGGAAGCTTTTGACCTGCTCAACGACTTGGGGGTAGGGGATTTGGAAAAAGTCCGTCAAAAAGACCACCCCGTCCAGGGGCTTGAAAAAGCCGGTGATGTCGTTCAGGTAGCTTCGTCTGGTATGTTCCGAGTTTTTGGTCTGGGTGAAGGCTTCGACCACCTCGCCCATTGACAGCTCGCCATAAGCATCCAGTTCATTTTTGACGGCTAAAGGGTTCATAGCTCGTATAAGTCAGACAAAATTAAAAAATCTAATGCGGTTGCCTTTTTTATGGCTTTGTCATTCGTCAAAAATATGTCACACCCTTCTGCAACAGCCGATGCAACATGGATTGCATCAGGCAATGCCCCGCCAATATCCGCCCTCAATTGTGCCGATTGGATCAAAATGTCTTTGCTGACAGGCAATACGGTCAAGATACTTCTGGATTGGATAACGGACAGGTAAAGGGCTATCAAGTCTTGGTTTTTGTCCTTGCAGGGCTTGACCAAGCATTCCGCCAAGGCTAGCTCGCTTGTTACGATACTGAATTCGCCCCTTTCAACCGCCTCAAAAAAAGAGGTCAACAAGGCTTTGTACAAGCTGAAACCCTCAAGGGCATAAATGAAAATGTTGCTGTCCAGGTAAACTTTTTTCCCTGAAAAAATGTTTATCCCCATTTGTCCCTTTCATTACGGATAAATTGATCCACCTCTTCTGGGGATTCAAAAGCCCCCTGACCCTTGCCGATCATAGCCACCAATGAAAACACCTTTTGTTTGACGAACCCCTGGCGGATTCTGGGTTTCAATATGATGCTCCCCTGATGGACTGACAAGTCCAGTTCGTCCCCGTCCATGATTGCCAACTGCTCGCTCACTTCATTGGGAAGGGTGATTTGGTCTGAATGCACGCTAACGGAAATCATAGGTTTATTTGTTAAAAATTAAATTCCCACCCATTTTATGGATAAGTTTTAAAAAGTCAAATCTAATGCCGATAATGGATATTATCGGTATTAGTTGGGGGGAGATTAAAAAAAAGAAGAGCGACAATCTAACTTGTTAAAACTTCTGCAAGGTATTTAGATATATTTAAATCTGAATATTTGTCAAGCCATAACCATTGCCCATTAGGATTAGACTCAAGAAATTTTAAATTATTATTTTTATCAAGAACAAAATCAAAAACACTAAACTTTAATCCAAAAAAATCATTATAACTGCTTAATAAATTACAAAATTCTTTATTTATTTCGTAATATGTATAAGTTTCAAGCTCGAATGCCTGAAGATAAAACATAAAACCAATCATTTCGCTATGCGGGCCAAGCTGTTCGTCAAGGCCAACCAAATGGCTTATGAAGAGTTGCAAAAACTAAGGGCTGCGTAACATCAGTTTCTAATAAGTAGTGCTTGACCGTAAGCGCGTGGGTTTTGTCGCCAGGGCGATCAATGGAGAATAACGGACAACCCAGCGGTTCAGGGTCGCATGGTCCGCGGTGACACCGCGCTCCGCCAAAATCTCTTCCAGATCACGGTAGGAAACGCCATACCGGACATAGAAGAAAACCGCGTACAAGATAACGTTTTTCGGATCGTGGACACCTTTAAAGCTGATTTTCATAGTCTGGCAACGAAAATGAGCAGATTATCTCCAAAGTTTGGGATATTTGCGACAAAACCTACCCTGTATGCCGCCGGTGTCGCTTAATCAGCTTCGGACTCTATAATAATGTACGGTAGGCGTATTGTCCCACTGATGATTAGGGAATGATGATTCCACTCTCGGTAACAAATTTGGGTGCGAAATTCTGGTAGAGGTGGCCGCTCCAATGCTGTGCAAGGCGAAGAATATTGCTGTAGGCGGCATCTGAAATATGAGGGCGATTTCCGTTATCGGGATCGGCATCTTGTTCAGAAGCAGAACGCCAATTCCCCGGACATTGAAAATTTGCGCTTAAGGTAGCTGCGGTATAAGCCATGGGGGTCAGTATAGATTCCTTAAAGCCGTATTCTTCACCTAATTCATGGCCTAACTCCATTGCCAGCCATTGTGATCTGATATAAGGATTGGGATGCGAGCAGATGGGTTTTCGTAACGATTCGTCGCGTGAGGCGAACATATGGAACATTAACGTAGCAGCAGTCATTATGCCCCTTATGATATAAGTAGGCCTGCCGATGGCCGTGCCTTGCAACAGGTCCGTTTCTGCCTGGCTAGAAAAATTAGGATCCCCTTGAACCATTTTACGAGCAATACCGCGCACGGCGTTTCTGTCTGCTATAAATTCAAGGCAATGGAGAAATTCGTGGTTTATTGTGTCGCTTTCCCTCTCTGAGGACAGTTCTAAAAATATACCTAACGACATTTCTTTTTGCATGTAGGCGGTATGACCCAAAACGATGTGCATCACTTCGTGCATAACGATGAAGCGTATGGTAATAGTGTACAGAAATATCGCGTAGGTAAGGTTTGCCGCTTGGTATTCTGCCTTGGAAAAGAGCTGGTTAAATAGCTGAAAATATCCGTCCGATGTCGGCGGCAAAGCCGATATTTTGCCGATCAGCTCCAGCTTGGTGTCGTATACCAACAACTTACCGTCAACTTCAATGGGTAAGCCGACAGTGGCATCTATTCTTGTGGAATAGATAAAGCAGGCGCTAAACAGCAGGTAAGGGACGGCAGCATTGATGGCGATGATACTGCCGCCTTGGGCGAGATCGCAGGTGCCGGCGTTAAAAGTGGGTTTAAGCGGAAAACCGACGTAACAAGGGTAAGGGTGCGCTTTACCCTTGCGGTAAAGCATTGCTTGGGAAAGTGAATGGCTTGCAATATCTACTGCTATTGTATAAAAATCTTGTATTGGTTCATCCAGCGTTTCATAGGTTAGGCAAGGGCCAAAATGCTTCTTAATAATATCCATGCTCATTTTTCGACCAAGATTGTTGTACCCAGCACTTGGCAGCTATCTTTTCCGTAAGATTTAAATAGCTCGCC
The DNA here is from genome assembly GCF_002209385.1 of Methylovulum psychrotolerans. Lineage (NCBI taxonomy): Bacteria > Pseudomonadati > Pseudomonadota > Gammaproteobacteria > Methylococcales > Methylococcaceae > Methylovulum > Methylovulum psychrotolerans. The sequence continues at coordinate 4,867,858 of NZ_CP022129.1, read as the reverse complement.
TAGCATATCTAAGGTATGTTGTTGGATAGGATTGGCGCTATGGAGCTGGCTGCGTAGCACGTCAGAAAAACTGTTTTTACAGGCTATCACGAAATAGCGGTACAACCCCACTTTGCCCCGTTCCCGAAAATAGATGGGGCTTATTTGATCTTGTGGGGGTATTGCAAAAGTATTCCGGTTAAGTTGCACAATCCGTTGTTGGCTTTTGGCCTCACAAATATGCCATACGCCCATATGTTCGGCAAACACAACGCCTTCCCCCTTCCATGTTACAGACCCGGTCAGATAAAAACGTTGGTACATTTTTACTGTCGCCGCTGGTTGGCCGTCAGGCTCATCATCGGGTTCTCCAAATTGTAGCGACAGCATCGGCTTAACGACGACATCAAGGCCGGAAGCTACACTATGTTCCCTGAACAGATCCCGCCATGCTGTGCCGGCAATAGGCAATAAGGCGTTATGAAAAATAAGCGGTGACCCCTGTAGCAACTGTATGGCGGATGTTTTTGAAATTTTCTTCAGAAGAATTTCTTCCAATAGTTCGCAAAATTTCTCGACATTTTTATCCGGGATGGTCGGCTGCGGCATTTTGTCTATATCCCAGTAACCACGGAGCGTGGCCTCAGAAATACCCAAACGTTTGGCGATTGCCGAATTTGTTGAATAGGGTGAATAATAGACATCTTTCCTAAATATTGCTGACTATATAAACGTTGACAGGTTAAAATACCAAGCTTTATCCTGACCCACCAAAAAGCCATGAAACCGTATGCCCAGCTACCCACCGACAACCCCGAAGAATACAAACGCCTTGTCGGGTTGTCAAAAGAAGATTTCCAGCACCTCAACAGCAAGCTGTGCGTTTACATCGGCGAACAAAAAGCCCTCAGCCCGTTGACAAGGCGAGGCCGGAAAGACTCCAAACTGACCACGGAAGACCGCCTGTTGCTGACTCTCTATTACCTCCGCCACTATCCGACCCTGATAAATTGTAATGGTCAACAAAAACCGGACACTTTCTTAGGCAACCTTGCTGTAAAATTCCCGCTCAAATTCCAAAGGGGTTTTATAGCCCAATGTCGAATGCGAACGTCTGCCGTTATAAAAAGCGAAATACGCTGGCCTGCCATGCTTCAATATGCCCAATCCACTTCTTTGATGATGCCATCGTTATTCCCCATACAAAAGGGCAAGGATGACAGTTCGTATCAGGTTTGCCTAGGTGGATTGGCTAGACGTTTACGATGCGGCGGTTTTGCCCGTCGGTAAGGTAACCAATGGCGGTGGTGTCGGGCAGGGTGACGTGTTTGAGGTTGCCCAGGACATCGTAGGCGTATTGGGTGGTTTGCCCGTTTTTGGTTTTGCTTTGCAGTTCGCCGTTGGCGGTGTAACTGTCGGTGACTTTACCCAGGGCGGTGGTGCTAAGCAGGTCGTGTAGTTGTCTTTTATGCGGCCTAGGGTAATGTCGGCGAGTAGACCGTTCTGGATATTGCGGCTGAGCGTAAGGCTACCCGCTGATTGTCATACTTTCCTTCCATCTACAGATTCAATTCCAACTTCAAAAGTGAAATCGATACAATCAGATGAGTATATAACCAATTTTGAAATAATTTTTGAGACTATTCCTTTTGTACCCATCTCAGGATGAAAATTTCCGTCATCAACTATATAATTTGCAATATCATAGCGATAAACATATCCAAACCTTTCATCTTGAGTGACAAACTCACTTTCCAAAATTATCCCGTCATATTTAGAAGCACCGACTCTGACCACAACTGTACAAGGCAACTCATCAATTTCCTTACCATTTAATACTCGCTCAAACGAGCTGAACTCTGGGGATGGCCTTTCCATATCATACCTCATACCACTATGGTTAGTGTTAACCGGAGCAACATTAAATGCACTAAAAACTTTTATTTTTTAATAACTTGCTTATAAAACGCTAAATATCGGCCAATAGTTTACTTTTCCGCTCATTGCTGCATAATATTAAATAAATTGACACATCATTAACACTTTGAAGCTATTTTTTTGGCGGATACTCTCCAACCGGGTCACATGATGGTGGAGTAAAGTAACAAACACCAAACCAACAGGTCACATGACCACCTCCATTCCTATTCTTATCTGGGGGGAAATAAATTATATGTTTAGCGAAAGGGTTCGCTTGTGATTCCGCTTCAGCACTTTTACACATTATGGATGCCCCTAGACACCCTTTATATAAATCGTTAGATTCCCCTTGATATCCTTTGTCATACAATCTTTCTGAGTTATTTTGACAAAGACCAAATGCAATATCACAAGGGTGACCAGATGCATTTTCCTTCAATAATCCTAGAGGATCCCCCCAATTAACCGGATCCCCCAGCACATACCCATAAAGGTTACTGTCCCCACCCCCAAACCCAATCGGGTCTTTCGCCGTCCAGCGTCCGGTTTCGGCATCATAATCCCTTGCGCCGAAGCGGACAAGTTTGGTGTGTTGGTCGTACAGGCCGCCTGCGTAGCCGAAGGGCTGGAAGCCGGGGTTGGTGTCTTGGGTGATGTTGCCCCAGACATCGTAGTCGATGCGTTGGGCGACGCTGCCGTTAGCGGTGTTGATGACCAAACGGGGGCTGCCGAGGTGGTCGCTGATGATGCGGTAGGTTGCGCCGTTTTTGGTCAGGTAGTCCGGCACGTTGGCTTTGCTGGCGTAGACGAAGCGGCTGACGGTCCGGTTGTTGCCGTCCAGTTCGGCGATGGGGTTGAGTTGGTTTTGGTAGAGGAAACCCTGCACCAACACGCCGTTGACGGTTTTGCCGATGCGGCGGTTTTGCCCGTCGGTAAGGTAATCAATGGCGGTGGTGTCGGGCAGGGTGACGTGTTTGAGGTTGCCCAGGACATCGTAGGTGTATTGGGTGGTTTGCCCGTTTTTGGTCTTGCTTTGCAGTTCGCCGTTGGCGGTGTAGCTGTATAAAGTGGCCTGCCCTGAGCTTGTCGAAGGGTAGTCTAGCAGGCGGTCTTGGTCGTCGTAGTGGGCGATGACCGCCGCGCCTGCGTTCGGGCTAGTGTTGGTGCGGTTGCCGTTATCATCGTAGCTGTAGGTGGCCAGGCTGTTGCCGTCGGCGGTGACTTCGAGCGGGGTCGTAGCTATAACCGTAAGTGGTGGTCACGCCTTGCAGGGTTTCTTGGCGTTGGGTGATGCGCCCCAGATTGTCGCGTTGGTACGCGCACAGTGTGCCTACCTAGCTTATTCGATATTATCCCATTTTACCGCTGCCTCCCATTCTGACTCAAAAACATCATACCAACGGATCAGAATCGAGTAAAACTCATCTGCATCCAGCCATAAATCAATTAAACTATGATATTCCTTATCGTCAATATCACTATTCCCTCGTTTAAAGCCTATTAAGCGGACATGGTTTTCGATATCAAAATGCAATACATGGCTACCATCATCAAAAGCCTCATCACCATCAGGAGCCCAAATAATATGATTCGTTGTAACAATGTCATAGAATTCAGATAGAGACATTCCAAAGAAATTTTCATCTATCTGACTTTCTGAGTAGATAGACATATTGATAGCGTTGGCAATTTTTTTTGCGCTTGGTTCTATAGCAAAAGATGCTTTATGCGTACCTCGATCAATGAAGCGATTTTTAATTTCATCAAATGAGCAAGCAAGTAATGTTGCATCTGGCGAATTGATACCATAGCTTGTCCCCCCAATATGAATTACGAAATAGCCAAGCGCACGAAAGCTAAGACGGCCATAAGCCCGAGTAATGCTCGACTCAATAGCAAATGTAGACTTATTTCCAATAATCATTATCTTATTTAAGCGAGTTTCTTATATCACTGATGTTACGCAGCCCTTAGTTTTTGCAACTCTTCATAAGCCATTTGGTTGGCCTTGACGAACAGCTTGGCCCGCATAGCGAAATGATTGGTTTTATGTTTTATCTTCAGGCATTCGAGCTTGTTTTTTTTGCCTGTCCATTATACCAAAAATCACTTCAAGAAATAGGTTGAGAACCATATACAGCAAGGCTTTGAACCCTTTTTAATGTCTTCAAAAAAAATCAGAGTTATTACTAAAGTATCAAGAGAAGGAAAACCACCCCAAAATCGGCTGTTTTTAGCCCTCATTTGCCGCTCTTTTAATGAGATTAAAATAGCCTATGGTGAGGTCGCTTTGCTCGGTTACGCCCGTTTGTGGGCGACTGGAAGCTTGTAATCAGGGAAAGGGAGTTTTAGAGGCAAATTACATCAGTTCGAGGGCACTCCGCCCTCTCTGTTACCTCTCAAAATCATTTGTGTTTTGTTTTTTATGCTCTGGTTCAAAATTTTGTGAAATAGCAGACCGTTTGCCTGTGTAACGGTTATTTTCAGCAGCAACAATGAGATTTTTATCTATAAAATTTGATTGCGTAGTTGCTTTGTCATACTCCATCACACGTTTCACATCATCACTGAACCGTAAATCACGACCAACTGAGCCTAAAATTTCGTATTTTCTAGCTACTGCTTTTTTAAAACTAGTTCCATCATCTTCCAAAAAAGCCTTATCTTGAAGCTCTTGCAGCCGTGTAACCTCTTTTAAATCAGGGTGCAAGGATGGTGGTGTGTTTTCAGATAACGCTTTTTCCCGAATTTTCGTCATTTCAATCTTAAACTGAGCAGCGATTTCACGATCTTTGGTTAATTCAATTGTTCTTTCTCTAAGAAAATCTTTAGTTTTATTAATTTCGTTTGCATCGGCTACATTCAAAAACTCTGAAAATGACATCGTTTTAGCAATCAGCTTGTTGTATTTGTCTCTCAGTGCGTTATTTTCGCTCTGTAAGCGCAAATACTGCGAATACATATCGTCTATCAACTTTTTTTGTTTTCGCTTGTATTCGTCAAATGATGCGTTAATAGCGGCATGTAACTTGGGTTCGTAGGATTCAAAAGACTCAAAAAACGATTTTTGAGGAATGTTCAATTCAATATCTACATCAACCTCATTTTTTTTCCTGGTCGCTTCATCAATATTTGTATTCACGGTTGCATAGTAATTTTTTATTGAATTGTGCTTTGCAAGCGATTTTTCACGCCCCCGATCAAGTCCCAAATCACTAACAGTTTTAGCAAAATTCGTCTGCATCTCTGAAAGAACATTCCGAGTACCGCCAATAAATTTTTTGGCATTTAAATTGCCAGTGATTTCGTCTATCGGCACAACATAGGCAACTAAATGAGGTGTAGTTTCATCACGATGAATCGATGTGCTAATCAAATTATTTTTGCCATATTTATTTTCTAGCCATTTCCTAGACCTCTCAAAAAATATTTTTTCACGCTTAGGATCTCCCCACCCATCCCACTCAGGACTGGCCGTAATTAAATGCTCAATACACAAAACTGCATCTTTACGTCTTTTTTCAGGGATACGATCACGAATAGCAGTCATGCATTTTTCGTTTGTATCTAGGTCATGATTATTCAAATGTGTACGATCAGAATCAGCATTAAGAGTCAACCGATTACGATAATTATGGGATAAAGAACCGCCAATATCTCCCATTGTCTTCAGCTTTTGAACGCGCAAAATAGCATAAGCCATACGAGCCACCCAATGCCCAAAAAACACACGGTATCAGATCGGGGGAAACTTTGCGACAGCCAAAGTGGACTCACTCCACTTTTAAACGGGGTAAACCCCATTTAAAAGTAAGTGAGCAAGGGGCGAACCCCTTGACCCCAAAAAGCAAAACCGCCTTTAGGCGGTTTCAGGATAGACATTAAATTTCGGGTTATAGACATACCGCCTTTGACTTGGCAGATACGAAAACCCGAACCGAGTCTCGTCCGTTTCAACAACTTCTTCAGTTGTCGAAATCATTTCTTCATTTGAGATTTCATCCTCATTTTTGAGGATTCCTTTCAACACACCCCCATCACTATAAAACCTCATTCGGTGGGTTTGGCGTGTGACTTCGTGAAGCCATGCCCCTTGATCATCGTAAAGCAACATGTCCGCAGGCTTGACCGAATATTTAAAAGTCTCAAGGATCGCATCATGCAAAGCGGCTTGGTTTTGCTCTGCCGTTTTCTTCTTATTTGGCTTGACTGCCCGAACGTCCACTTGCGGATAGTAGTCGAGCCGCATTGCCTTAATCCACATTTCCGTCCATTCCGATTGCTTGATGTAACTCGTACCCTTGAAGTAAGTCGATTTGACTAACAGCATCACATGAAAATGCGGATGTGCGTGCATCTCTTGTCCCTTGTATCTTGGGCGTGTTAGCTCTGTCGCTTTCAGAAAACCATCAACCACAGACTCAAATCGCTTAGTTTGTCTAAGCCTTTGCCACCCTGCATTCATCTCCTTCAGAGTTGAACGCAAGTCGGTCACATGGGGATTTTTCACAGTGAGGGTAAGGAATATCCAACGATGTGAGGGATAGCTATTCATTACCGATTCAATATTTTTATACATCAAGGCACGCATACGCAAAGACCTCCGCCATTGGCAGACTGGGCAATGGCGGACACGGCAGAACCAGACCTCTTTTAAGACCAATGCCCCACCTTCAGGATTAACGCCAAATTTTAGATAGCCACTACAACCATTGATACGGTCAGCCAATTTCTCGAACTCTATGTCCTTGTTATACAGGACAGCGATGTCTTCAGCAGATGATCGATGTTGATCCCAAGTGATTTCATGGGGGGCAAGGTCAGATAAGAATGTATCTTCTGCATTGTACAGAAGATCATCACAATGATATAATAGGCTCATAAAGCTCAAGTAGTGAATGGATGTCGAATACCCACCACTATACGAGCTTTTTTTTTGCCTGTCCATTATACCAAAAATCACTTCAAGAAATAGGTTGAGAACCATATACAGCAAGGCTTTGAACCCTTTTTAATGTCTTCAAAAAAAATCAGAGTTATTACTAAAGTATCAAGAGTATTTCGCTTTTTATAACGGCAGACGTTCGCATTCGACATTGGGCTATAAAACCCCTTTGGAATTTGAGCGGGAATTTTACAGCAAGGTTGCCTAAGAAAGTGTCCGGTTTTTGTTGACCATTACAAGTATCCGGTGACGGCTATCAGGAATTGGTGAATACAATCTATGATTCGAAAGAAAAGGTGGCAAACGTGTTAACAGAAACATTAGCAAAATACGGGCAAAATTTTTATGTCAAAGGCAGAGAAGAAGGCTTGCAAGAAGGCTTGCAGAAAGGCAGACAAGAAGCCCTGCTCAATGCGGCCCGCAAGCTGTTAAGCTCAATGGATGATGCCGCGATTGCCGAAATAACCGGCTTGCCCGCCGCTACTATCGCCGAACTGCGCCGCACTTGCTAAGAATTAAAGGCACTTTCCCTTTCCAAGTATTCCCTATCTCCACAGAGCATAATGGGCAGACATTTCTCTTTCGGCTATAAATGCAATGCTGAAATACGGCACTACCCCCATTCATGTAGGCCTTAACGCGCCTACCCAACACCAAATACCCATGCCCACCATTAAAGCCCTCTTGGCGCAAGCCACCCAAAACCTAAACGCCAGCAGCGGCTCCCCTGCCCTAGATGCCGAAGTTATCCTATGTCACGTCTTGCAAAAAAACCGCTCTTATCTACGCGCCTGGTGCGACAATACCCTTACAGAAACCGAGCAAGAACAATTTTGGCAACTTTGCCGCCACCGTCAACAAGGCCATCCTATCGCTTACCTCACCGGACAGCGCGAATTTTGGTCACGCGACTTTATCGTCACCCCGGACGTGCTGATCCCGCGCCCTGATACCGAGTTGCTGATAGAACTCAGCTTGGCCTTGGTCGCCCACGATGCACCAGGCCCTATTCTCGACCTAGGTACAGGCTCCGGCATCATTGCCATTATCCTCGCCGCCGAACGCCCCAACGCCCACGTCACTGCCACTGACTTTAGCCCTAAGGCTTTAGCCGTCGCCCAACAAAACGCCGCCCGCCATCATCTCAACAATATCGGCTTTTATCATAGCAATTGGTTTGCCGACCTGCCGCCGCAACGCTTTCAGCTCATCGTCAGTAACCCGCCTTACATTGATCCGCAAGACCCACACCTACACCAGGGTGATGTCCGCTTCGAACCGGATTCGGCATTAATCGCCGCCGACCATGGCTTGCAGGACATTAAAACCATAGTGGCTACCGCCAGACACTGGCTGAGCGAAGAAGGATATTTGCTAATAGAGCACGGTTATGACCAAGAGGCTGCCGTACAGGCTATTTTTAAAGCATCTGGTTATCAGGATGTACGGACGCATAAAGATTTATCGGGACAAGCGCGGGTGACGGGTGGGCAAACCTAAAGTATAGGCATACGCCCTGGAACGTAGATACCTTACCGCCGCTTACCGATATGCAGCTAAGCCACAAAACACGTGCCTAGGCGCATTGGATACCGATATGGTTTGCTTGGGCTTGCACCCGCCCGAACCACGCCTTTATATGCCGATAAGCGGACAGGTCAAACTCGCCCTCCTCGGCAACATGGGTATAGGCGTATAAGGCCATATCGGCAATGCTATACTGGTCGGCGACAAAAAAGCACTTAGCTTGCAAATGCCGCTCCATCACATCCAAAGCCGCATAGCCCGCCTCCATCTTACCCTTCAGCGGCTCCGCATAATGGTCTTTCGCCTTGAGAATACTGATCCAATAACGTGCTGTGGCAATATTTGGCTCATGGCTATACTGCTCAAAAAACAGCCACTGCAAGACTTGCGCTTGGGCAAAGGCATCGGTCGGCAAAAACGCCGTATTCATCGCCAGATACCACAAAATAGCGTTCGATTCCGGCAAATAGTTGCCGTTATGCGCCAACACCGGCACCCGGCCATTAGGGTTAAGCTGCAAAAACGCATCAGTACGCGATTGCCCGCTTAAAATATCGACATCAACCCTTTCGTAGGCAATGCCCAACTGCTTAAGCAACAACCGTATTTTGTAGCAATTGCCCGACGGCAAAAAATCATAAAGCTTGTACATATCCGCCCCATTAAGAAGTAAAAACGCCACCTTTTCCCCTAGCCAGACTTGCCCTCCCCCAACAACACAAACAACAGCCTATCCAATAGCCTCGCGGGCAACAGCTTTGGCAAATAAAAATTGGCAAATTTTTGCGGAACCGGATTGTAGCGCACCTTAGGGCGCTTGGCCTGCATGATGTTTAGCACCAGCTTAGCGATAACGAGAGGGCTTAAGCCTTTTTTCTCGCCCGCCAAAGAGATGGCGATAAATTTTTTAAACGGCTGCTCGTAGCAGCTCCCCGGAAAGAAATTAGGGGTTGCCGCTTTTGCCCAAATAGGCGTTCTGACGCTGCCCGGCGCAACCACGACAACATCAATGCCCAACAGCAGCAATTCACGCCTTAAACTATAAGACAAGCCTTCCAGCGCATGTTTGCTTGCCGTATAACCGCCTAAGAATGGCATGGCCAGTTGCCCAGAAACCGAACTGATATTGATGATTTTAGGCCTAATGCCCGCACTATCCGCCCCCAATAGCGGCAAAAAAGCCTGTATGACCCGAACCGGCGCCAACACATTCACCTCCAGCATCGTCTGTATGTCATCCAGCGGTTGCAATTGCAGCGGCGCGGGCATGACAATACCCGCATTATTAACAATAACATTGAGTGGCCTGCCTGCCAAAGCCGCTTCTACCGTCACAACCGCCTGGCGCAAGGCAGCCCCGTCCCGCACGTCAGCAAGCAAAGGCACGAACAACCCCCCCACTTAGCTTGGCAACGGACCGCATCTGCGGCGGTTCTCAGCGTCCCAAACACCCTGTAACCGCTGTCTATAGCCAAGCCAATATAATTTGATATGATAATAGGCTATTGTAAAAACGATCATCTTGAATGGAAAACGAATGGCTTATCCAGCGGCATTCAGAAAAAAACTGCTTTCAGTGATGAAAGAACAGGGCCTGACCATCCCGGAAGCCGCGGCCGCATCTTGCTTAAATTCCAGGGTAAATTTGGGTTTTTTGACTTTATCTGTTTTGCTCATTTTTCACCTCTGCTGACATTATAATATGCCTTTGGAAGTGTCCGGCTTTATTAGACCATTTCAAAACCCCACCCCAGCCCTCCCCTTCGCAGGGGAGGGAGTGAAGGGCTTCCCTGTCGTACAGGTGGGGCTAGGAGGAAAGCTCTAGGAGCCGTTCCCTTCGGCTTCGCTCAGGGAACGGCCTTTCGGTTTCGCTACCTACTGGGCTTTGGCAACGGAATATATTCTATAATGTAGAGTCTACATTGTAAATAAAATTAAAGTGCCACCGCGTAAATTGGGTCGGCGGTTTTGCTCCCCATTCCCCGCCTATTCTCCCCCGTCGTGACGCTACACTCCCCGGCAATTCCCACTACCTTGGCTTTGACTATGTTCCAAATCAAAGATTTTGCCAGTATTGCCGCGTCGATGATGAATTACGCGAAGGCGACCCAGAATAAGTTGACGGATTTTACGGTCGGTTCGGCGGTGCGGACGGTGTTGGAGTGCGCGGCGATTGAGATGGATGAGTTGTACCAGCAGATGTGGTGGGGGCTGAAGGAGGCGATTCCGGTGGCGGTGTATGCGGCGTTTGATTTTGCGCGTTTGCCGGCGACGGCGGCGCAGGGGGTGGTGACGCTGACCTTGAGTGCGGGCGAGGCGTTTACTTTGCAGGCGGGGACGCGGTTTACTTCGGTGGCTTCGTCGGCGGTGGTGTATGCGACCTTGGTGGATGTGGCGGTGACGCAGGCGACAGTGGAAACGACGCTGGAGGTGCAGGTCAGTAGCATTAATGCGGGGGTGACCACGGCGGTGCTGGCGGGAACGGGGTTTAGTGCGGCGGTGCCGCGGTTGACGGCGGCGGTGGCGAAGGCGGATTTTTCGGTCGGCTCGGATGAGGAGACCGACACGCAACGCCAGCAGCGTTTTATCGCTTATGTGCAGAATTTGGGGCGCAGCACCGAAACGGCCTTGGCGTATGGCGCGACCACGGTGGCGTTGCTGAATAGCGATGGGGTAGTGGTGGAGGCGGTGAAGTATGCGCGGGTGGCGGAAGTGGTGGTCGGTGATGTGGTCGAGGCGCATTGTTATATCCATAACGGGATTGATGGTGCGTCGGCGGCGTTGTTGGCGGCGTGTGACCAAGTGTTGCGCGGTTATACCGATGCCGATGGCGTGGCGGTGCCGGGTTGGAAGGCGGCGGGGGTGAAGTTGGTGGTGGCGGCGACCAGTAATGTTGCGGTGGATTTGGCGGGCGAGGTGACGTTGGTGTCCGGTGCGGATGCGGCGGTGGTGGCGGTTGAGATCGAGGCGGCATTGACGGCGTACTTGGCGGGCTTGGATAGCGGTCAGGCGGTGTTGGTGGCGGAGTTGGTCGCGGCAGCGATGGGGGTGGCGGGGGTGGCGAATATTAAGCTGACTGCACCTGCGGCGGATGTGGCGGTCAATCCTTATGAAAAAGCGATTAAGGGGGCGTATGCGTTTACTTAATCGCTTTTTGGATTGGGTGCATGACGGGTTTAGCCGCTCGCCTGCGGCGGTGGAAGTGATCGTTATCCGCGCCCCGGACAGCAGTTTGCGGCTGACGTTGGAGGATAACACCTTGGTGTGCCGTCAGGCGGATGCGGTGGTGCTGAGTGTGGTGGTGGATGAGCTGACGGTGGCCGAGGTGTATGGTCAGTTGGCGGTGCTGTATCCCGATAGTGTCTTGCAGGGCGGTTTAGACGATAAGTCGGCGCGGATTTTGTTGCCGCCGCGCCGGTTTATGGATTCGTCTTCCGGGCAGTTTGTGTTTGTGATCGGGGCGTACCAGTCGCTGTTGTATGTGCTGTTGGATACTTATGCGACGCAGTTGGAGGCGGTGCGTGACGATATGGCGGCGATGCTGGCGCAGGCGTATTTGGCTACGGCGGCGGGCGAATGGCTGGAGGTGTGGGGCGGTTATTTTGGCGTGGCGCGGCTGTTGGACGAGGCGGATGACGATTATGTGCGCCGTATCGTCGCCGGGCTGATTAAGCCGAAGTGTAATAATGTCAGTATGGAAGTGGCTATTGAGGCGTTGTTCCGGCAGGCGGTGAGTGTTGAAGATATTGCCGAACGCCCCAGTTGGTTTCGGGTGCGGTCGGCGTTCGATTTGTTGGGCGGTACGTCGCCGACGGAATTTGCGGCGGCGATGGCGGCGTTTATCGGCAGCACTAAGGCGGCGGGGACGCAGTTGGATTCGTTGAGCCTGGTCACGCCGACGATTGGCGACAGTCTGGCGGTGGCGCAAAAAGCCCGCGACCGTTTGCCGCTGACCATTAGCCAGACGCATTTTTTTGATGGCCGTTATGGGTTTAACGGGGTTATTCAGTTTCAGGCGACGATGACGGGTGAGGTGTTATGAGAGACAGTTTATTGCGTCCGCAGGGGCGGTTTGTGTTGGAGGTGTTCCGGGACGGGCAGTTGTGCGAGCGGGTTGATGAGCCGAATTTAATTGTGGTGGGTTATCAGGCGATGTTGGCGCAGTTGTTGGGCAGCGGCTTAGCAGGGCAGTGGGCGGTCAGCCAGATCGGCTTCGGCACTAGCGGGGTGACGCCGACGTTTCAGCAGACGGTGTTGGCGAATGGTTTTGTTAAGGCGGTGGATGGGGTGGCTTATCCGGCGGCGAATAAGGTGGAGTTTGCCTTTAGTTTGGACGCGGGTGAGGCAAACGGTAAGGCAATTTTTGAGTTTGGCCTGTTGGCGGGCAATGGCACGCTGTTCGCGCGGAAGGTGCGCACCCAGGCGTTGGCGAAGACGGGCGATATTTCATTGTCGGGGCGTTGGTCGATTGAGTTTTTATAGGGGGTAAGGTGGCTAATTTAACGGCGGTGGATAGTTTTGATGCGGTGTATAAGGTGGTCAGCACCGATAAGGTGACGGATGGGGTGTTTAATACGGTCATTCAGGCCTTGCTGAACCGTACCCAGTTTGTCAGGAACCGTTTGCCAGTGGGAATGATTGCGATGTGGTCGGGGGCGGTGAATACCATTCCGGCGCATTGGGCGTTATGTGACGGCACGAACGGTACGCCGGATTTGCGCGGGCGGTTTGTAGTGGGGGCTGGGCAGACCTTAACCCTATCGAACACAAATGGGCACAGCTTAAATCCATCCGCAACCAAGCACGATGTTCCGTTGACGACCTCTTCACTGGGGCGGTTACAGGACATCTTTTTATATCGGATTAGCTATAGTCGGCGGTATGTAAGTGTAGGCATGGGTGCGGTTGCCGTTGGTGTCGTAATCGTAATGTACCTTGCTGGTGTTGGGGATGATAGTGTCGGTCAGACGGTTGAGTGCGTCGTAGGTATAGGTTTGGTCGTTGGCATCGCCGTTGCCCCAGGTCTTGATGTTGCCCAAGCGGTCATAACCCAGTTGTTTGGTGGCGTTGATCAGGCTGTAGCCAGTCATGCGCCCGTCGCTATCGTAGCTGCGGGTGATGGTGGGTGTGCCAGTCACGCCAGTCAGTTGGTAGCGGCTGATGGGGCCGAGTGGGCGGTAACTGATGTTGCCGATTAGCGTATTGAAGTTAGCCCCAGTGGGTTTTTTAACGGCAAGACTGCTGGGGCGGCCTGTGCTGTCGTAGCTGTACTGGACGACCATACCGGATGGGTAAGTCATCTTTAGCAGCCGTCCGGTGGTGGTGTCGTAGCCGTAGCTGAGGGTTTTTACGACGCTGCCTTGGGTTTGGGTTTTGCTTTGCACCCGGCCTTCGCTGTCGTAAACCCAATCGGTCGCACCAGTGGGGTCGTCGATATGGCTGAGCTTACCTTTGGCGTTGTTGACGGGGTTGGGGTTGCCGTCGTAGCGGTAATTGAGGGTGACGTTAGGATTGGTGTCCATGTTAGACGCAGCCGCATTACCAGCAGAAACATAGGCGACGCTGAGCAGGCGATTCAGGCTGTCGTAGCTGTAGGTGGCGGTGTTGCCGCGTGCGTCTTGGCTAGTCAACAGGTTGCCGGCGGCATCGTAGACGCTATTGGTGATGGTGCCACGGTCGGGGTTGCTCTCATCGGTGAGGTTGTCGAGGCCGTCGGTGTCGTAGGTGCTGGGGTTGCCTTTCGGGTCGGTAACTTGGCTCAGGTGGCTGAGGTTGTCGTACTGGTAGCTGACGTTACCGTTCGCCGCATCAAGCATCGTCAACAAGCGGTTGAGGGTGTCGTAGGTGGTGTATTGGGTGTTTTGACTGGTGCCGTCGCCGGGGCTGGCCATGTCTAAGGTCACGTTGCCTTGCGCGTCGTAGTTATAGGTGTGTACGGGCAGGTTGGCGGCGTTGAGGGTTTGCCACAGGCGGCTGAGGTTGTCGAAGGTGCGGTTGACGGCGGTGGCGGTGCTGCCGTTGGCGTAGGTGACGGTTTCTTTAGTGCGGTTGCCGATATTGTCCAAGGTGTAGGTGATTTTTTCGCCCGCCGCATTAGTGATGCTGGTCAGGCGGTGCGCGGGGTCGTAGCCGTAGGTGATGGTGCCGTTGGCGGGGGTGGTGACGGTGTTGGGCAATCCGGTCGGATAATAGACGAACTGGGTGGTGCGTCCGGCGGTAGTAGAGCTGAGCAGGCGGCCGCGCAGGTCGTAGGTCAAATCGGTTTCTTGGCCTTTAGCGTCGACGATAGTCAGGGCGTGGCCGTGGCCGTCATAGTTGCTGTAGGTGGTGGTGTGGCCTTGGGCGTTGGTGACGGTATGCAGCCGCTTAACCGCGTTGGCCGGGGTGTTGCTGTCGACGGTGGCGGGGTAGTAGGTATAGGTGGTGACATCGCTGGCATCGGTACGCGGCCCGTCAACCGAGAGCGGGTTGCCATCGCTGTTGTAGGTATATTGCCAAGTGCGTTCGGTGCCTAGGGCGGCACTGGTGTCTTGCCCGCCATTGGTGTCCATGGTGGTAAAGACGTTTTTGCCACGCCGCAGACCGGGGCGGTGCTGTCGGTGCTGTCCGCCCATGCCCAAGTGGTGAGGCGCAACGGTTCGGCTTTGGCGATGGGCACCCGCCAACGGTTGTGCCATTCGGTGGTGATCTTGCGCTCGTTGGCGGCGGGCGTGTAGGTGGTTAAATTGGCCGGACAGGTTGTGCCGGAGGCCATGCCTTCGATACGCACGGTTTCGAGGTTGCGGCCTTTTCCGATAGTGTTGGGCGAGGTGTCGTAGGCGTAGCAAGTGGTGTTGCCGTTGAAGTCGGTGCGGCGGGTGACATTGCCGTTGGTGTCGTAGCTGATGGCGTTGGCGGCGGCGGGGCAGTTGGTGCCGGGGCCAGCGGGCTGGTTTTGGCCAGTGCTTTTAACCACATTTTGGATACTGGTGAAATTGCGCGTATACGTTGAGCTTAACGGCTCGGTAATGGCTGAGGACAGGATCTGTTGCCCAGTGCTGTCGGTGTTGTAAGCCAGTTGGTATTTTTCGACTCCGCCCGCATGTTCGGTGGAGATGCCCCTGCCCGTCGCGTCATAATTGAATGTAGCGAAGCGGTTGCTGTTTTCGTCGGTGATGCCAGTGAGGGCGTGGGGCAAGTTGGCACCGGCGGTATATGCGCTTTCGTTGTAGCTATAGGTGCGTTGCTTACCGTCCGGGTAAGTGACTCCGGCCAAGTTATTATTGCTGTCGTAAGCGTAAATATACTGGCTACCTGCTGGGTCGGTCAGGGTGGAGACGCGGCCTTGGGTGTCGTAAGCAAACGTCAGGGAGCGGTTATAGGTATCCGTGACGCTCAGTAATTGCCCTAAGCCATTATAAGACAAGGTTTGGGTATAACCGGAACGGTCTTTGATGCCAATCAGCTTGCCGTTAGCGTCGTAGCTTTCCACTGTGTCGTCAGCAGTGGTCAGTTGCCAACCGCCGGATACTTTAGCAAGCTTGTCGGTGATGTCGGTATCAATATTGCCATCGTTGTCGGCATCGGCAAACCAACCGCCGCTGCCAGGCTTATAAACGATTTGCTTACCGTTGGCATACATGACCCGGGCGACAGTGCTGCCATCAGAATATATCTTACTGTCGTAGTTATGCTGCCATTGGCTGCCGACACTGCCGGTGGCGGCGATGGCTGAGCTGTGGTAGTAACGGACAAAATGCAGCTTACCGTTGCCGGGGTAATCGGTTTCGGTTTGGAGCTTGTCGCCGGTACCGGGGTTGATGGGGTTGCCTACGGGGCAGTTGGAACCCGGACCAAAGTTTTTGGGACCCGGGCTGGGGGCGTAGATGGGGCATTGTCCCAGCGTAGGTGTTGATGTCGCACTATAAGAACAAGAGGCATACATATAAGAAATAACTGATGTTACGCAGCCCTTAGTTTTTGCAACTCTTCATAAGCCATTTGGTTGGCCTTGACGAACAGCTTGGCCCGCATAGCGAAATGATTGGTTTTATGTTTTATCTTCAGGCATTCGAGCTTGAACCCCATCAGGGGGAGGGAGACGGATTTTCGTTGCAACTTGTTGTATTAATTAAATATAATAACTTATTTGTTACCCGCGATCTGAACCATTTATTTTAATTTGAACCTCAGATTTAAAGATAACGACTGCCCAAGGAGCCTGCAATGAAAATCATCCAAATACTGTTTCTGGTGGTGCTGACCGTACCGTTTATAGAAATTTACCTGTTATTGCAAGTGGGCGGCCTGATCGGGGCGTTTCCGACCATTTTTCTGGTCGTGTTCACCGCCATGCTGGGCGCGTGGCTATTAAAACGGCAAGGCTTGGCGACTTTCCAACGCTTTCAGGCCAGTTTGGCAAAAGGCGAAATGCCGGCTTATGAGATGATTGAGGGGCCGATTATCTTATTGGGTGGCGCATTGCTGTTAACGCCGGGCTTTCTGACCGACATACTGGGTTTTGCCTGTTTGGTGCCGGCCTTGCGCCGACGCATTGCCCAATATATTTTGGAAAACCATCTCTTGCAAGCGGTAGGGGGATACGGTCAAGGCCAAACGCCCGAACGCGATGCCTTGGAAGGCGAGTTCCGTAAAGAAGACTAAAACCCAAAAGAACTACCTCCTTGTAGTTCTTGTTTAACTAAGGTTTAGCTGGCGGCGCTGTCATCAGCGGCTGGGGTGCTGGCTTCGCTGGCGGCAGCGTCGCAAGTGCTTTTACCCATACCCGCATAAGCAGGGCAAAAACCGGTAAAACCTGTGCCGACCAACACTAAGCCAACTAACAATAAAGCAATTTGGGCGGTGAATACGGACACAACGAGCAAGCCTGCGCCTGCGTATAAACGGTATTTTTTCTCTTTTTCACCGACGTTGTGTTCAAACTTGAGCATACGTTTAAAATCAAAACTCATCTGAAAATCCTCTCTCTATGTAGTTGTTATTTCTATTGCCAGCAATAGGTTATGGCTCATAAGAGCCGGATCAAATATACACAGCTCCCAAAATTCTGCAAGCGATATAAATTTATTATGGACGTAACGACAATCATCGACCCCTTAAATGACGCGCAACGCCAAGCCGTCACTGCCCCTTCCAAGGCCATGCTAATTTTGGCGGGCGCGGGTAGCGGCAAAACCCGTGTGCTAGTCCACCGCATTGCCTGGCAGATTGAAGTGGAAGGCCTGTCGCCGCAAAGCATCTTGGCGGTGACGTTTACTAATAAGGCGGCGCGGGAAATGCGCAGCCGTATCGAAACCCTGCTCAATGTCTCGGCGCACAGCATGTGGATAGGCACCTTCCACGGCATAGCCCACCGCCTGTTGCGCCGCCATGCCGCCGATGCCAAACTGCCCGACACCTTTCAGGTGATGGACAGCGCCGACCAATTGCGGGTCATTAAACGGGTGCTGGCCGCATTAAATTATGATGAGGCCAAATGGCCCGCCAAACAAGTGCAATGGCATATCAATGCCCAAAAAGACGAGGGCATCCGCGCCCGCCATGGTTTAGAGACCGGGGACGTGTACCAGCGCACCATGCTGCGGATTTACCGCGCTTACGAAGAGCTGTGCGACCGTTCCGGCTTGGTCGATTTTGCCGAACTGTTGTTGCGCGTCCATGAATTATGGCGCGATAACCCTGCTATTTTGGCACATTATCAACAACGCTTCCAGCAAGTCCACGTTGATGAGTTTCAAGACACCAACACCATCCAATACGCGTGGCTGCGCCTGTTGACCCAAGAGAGCAATAATCTGTTTGTGGTCGGCGACGACGACCAATCCATTTACGGCTGGCGCGGTGCGAAAATTGAAAACATTTACGGCTTCCAGCAGCATTACCCCGACCACGAAGTCATTAAACTGGAACAAAATTATCGCTCTACGGGCAATATCCTCAGTGCCGCCAATAAGATTATCGCCAATAACAACGGGCGCATGGGCAAAGAGCTATGGACGGAAGCCGGGCGCGGCGAGCCTATCCTGTTATATACCGCCTTTAACGAACAGGACGAGGCGTATTTTGTCGTCGAACGCATCCGCGCCTGGGCGGAAGCGGGCAACGCCCGCAACGGTTGCGCTATATTATACCGTTCTAACGCCCAATCCCGGCAATTTGAAGAACGCCTGATGCAGGCCGCCATCCCCTACCGGGTCTATGGCGGCCTGCGCTTTTTCGACCGCGCCGAAATCAAAACCGCCTTGGCGTACTTGCGCCTGCTCGCCAACCGCCATGACGATGCCTCGTTCGAGCGGATTATCAACACCCCCACGCGCGGTATCGGCGCGAAAGCCTTAGACGACATCCGCGCCCTGGCGCGTAGCGATAACCAATCGCTGTGGGCGGCGGCGATTGCCTTGCTGCAAAGCGGGCAACAGGCGGCACGTGCCGCCAACGCCCTGAGCGGGTTTTTAATGCTGATTAAAAAACTCGCCGAACAGGCCGAACCGTTGCCGCTGCATGAAAAGGTCAAAGTGGTTTTGGAAAAAAGCGGCCTGCGGGATTATTATGCCAAAGATACCGCCAATAAAGGCGAGGAAAAAGTCGAAAACTTGGATGAGCTGGTCAACGCCGCCCGCCATTTTGACTTGGCGGTACTGCCCGCCGATGAGGATAATTTTAGCCCCTTAGATCGGTTTTTGGCCCACGCGGCCTTAGAGTCCGGCGACATGCAGGCCGAGGATTTCGACGACTGTGTGCAATTGATGACCCTGCATTCCGCCAAAGGCTTGGAATTTAAGCTGGTGTTTCTGGTCGGGCTGGAAGAAGGCCTGTTCCCGTCGCAACAATCTGTTGATGATATTGCCCGCTTAGAAGAAGAGCGGCGCTTGTGTTATGTCGGCATCACCCGCGCCATGGAACAGCTTTATATCACCTACAGCGAATCCCGACAGCTCTATGGCCGCGAAAGCTACCCGAAACCGTCCCGGTTCTTGCGCGAAATCCCTGCCGATACCATCCAAGAAGTGCGCCTGCGGGCGCAAATCACCCGCCCGGTGACGACTGTCAATGTCGC
The DNA here is from genome assembly GCF_002209385.1 of Methylovulum psychrotolerans. Taxonomy (NCBI): domain Bacteria; kingdom Pseudomonadati; phylum Pseudomonadota; class Gammaproteobacteria; order Methylococcales; family Methylococcaceae; genus Methylovulum; species Methylovulum psychrotolerans. Next base: position 4,848,431 of record NZ_CP022129.1, on the reverse strand, counting down.
TGCTAAACCGGCTTTATTGACTGAAAGTAACCATTTTCAGGCTGGGCAGACCGTGCGCCATGAAAAGTTTGGGGTTGGGCGGATTTTGCAAAGTGAGGGCGAAGGCAAGCATGAGCGGGTGCAGGTTAAGTTTGCCGAGGGGGTTAAGTGGTTGATGTTGAGTTATGCTAAGTTGGAGTTGGTGAAGTAGGGTTTTTAACTCGATGTTCAAGTTTTTAACATTCAGATAAATAGCTTAGCTAGCGGATATTGTAAAATTATTTAAAACAACAAGTTGCAGCGAAGCCCGTCTCCCTCCCCTGATGGGGAGGGTTGGGGTCACTGCCATTAAGTTAAGGGTTTTTGTGGCTATATGGACGATAATAAACGAATTTTTTAGATTATTAACATGGTTAAAAAAAGCGGGCAGTTGAGCGGAGCCGGGATCTGATCGATGCGGACAGCTTTCGCCGACAAGCCCGTCGCCGTTGCAAAGCCTTGATTGCAGATCAGGTAGTCTGTGTAGAGTTCTATTTTTTCTTTTTCCATCCGTCAATGATACTCTTTTTGGGATGGGGTGCGTAACATCAGTTATTATTATCAATATTGACGTTTATGAGTTTAAGTCAAACTATCTCCCTGATAGTGTGCTGAGTGGTATTGCAAATAATCTTCTCTCACTGTATATAAAATAATCTGATTTGGTTTTTTAATAATTAGCCAATTTCCAATATATCAAGAATGTAATTTGTAACTATATAATTAATATAACTTTTGCTTATAATCTTATAATTTAACCAGAATTAAAATAAGCGATAAACAAAAAATTAAAATCTTGCAATCCCGCTAACCGTCTAGGTTCGGCTATTGTAAAATTTATAACAATGCAATATAAATCATATACATACTTACCCATTGGATAATTTGATTATCGCCCATACCAAGGCGAAGAATTTTATTAGTCTTGGTATGGGAGGTTTTATGGATTAAGTGTAAAACCTAATGATGGGCGGTGGCACGGATAGGGCAACCAATGGCCTTTGCTTAAATTTGGCACGGTTGCCACATCAATATGTGGTCGGGCAATCATATCCTATAACGTTCAGGATTAGGATGCCGCGATTGAAGAAGAGGGCGATAGGGATATAGGGCGGTCGGCCAGAATGCTTTGACAAGCCATTGGCCGTGGCGAGTGCGGTTTCCAGAATCTGGCTACGCTAATCTGACACCTCATGGCAAGCGGTCAAGGGTGTTTATGCCTGAATATTTCCCCAACCTGGAAGCCTTAAGACCCCCCTAAGATCAGCCAATAAAATGCCCAAAAAACGTATACGGACTTGTCCTTAAAACGCCTATTCATAAGGGATTGCGGCGGAGTTGAATGTAGGGGCTTTGTAATGCCAATCCGACTGTATGGTCAGGTTAAAAACCCTACCGTGCCTAGTGTCTTGAGCCACAAAGCTACCGGACATAACAGGTCTAATTTTAAAATCCAAGGCGAATTTACGTCCTACATATAGATAGCAGGATACCTTCATTTTTAATTGGGTTCGATGGGATTTAGTCACGCTATCGCAAAGATAATGACGGGTTCCAATAAGTAGCTCCCCACCCCACCGCATTTTGCCGAGTAGCTTACCCCCGCTTATCTCACTATCAGCCCCATTTTTTATATGCCAGCTATTTCTCCCCTTACGCTCCGCAGCGAATACGGCTATTTTGGATGAAATTCAGTTTTTTTTGATGAAACCAAAAAAATTTAAAAACAAAATTAAGAAAATCCGTAAATAAAACAGACGCTTTAATAATTAGTGAAAAATTCACTTATTATTAGGTAAAAGTTAATATCTTTTGCTATTTTCAAATGTTATTGTCGCTTAATGGTTTTACACCATCATTGCCCCTTATCGCCCATTTAAGGGCGGACTATTGTAAATTTCATTGGATACTGAGGATATTATGCCATTACCGATTATTTTAGGGGGGGCGGCTCTTATTTCTGCCGTTTATGGGATCAAAAAAGGTATGAATGCAAAATCGGATTTTGACTCTGCTAAATACTGGAGAGAAAAAGCCCAAGAACTATACGATGAGGCAAAAAATGATCTGGAATTTGCCCATAATAATGCAAGGCAAGCAATGGAAGACTTGGGGGAATCAAAGTTTGAAATCTACGAAAAATCCATTATTCCTTTCGTTGAGGTTTTTTCGAATATAAAACACATTAACTTTGATGACAATAGCCTTCTTGATGCGCGTGATTTACCTCAAGTGAGCAACACGGAGCTTAAAGAAATTAGGGAAGCGGCTTTAGCAATGAAAGAAATTGTTGGCGGTGGAATTGCCGCGCTAGGCACTGGCGGTTTGGCTGGTTTAGCCGCTTATGGTGGCGTTGGTTTATTGGGTACTGCTTCAACAGGAACAGCAATTGCTACGCTGAGTGGTGTTGCGGCAACAAACGCCACCTTAGCTTGGTTGGGCGGAGGTTCACTTGCTGCTGGTGGTTGGGGTATGGCAGGGGGAGTGTATGTTCTGGGGGGATCGTCGCAGGGCCTGTTCTCGCTGTAGGCGGAATGATATTGGCCTCAAAAGCTGAGGCGGCAAAACATGATGCTTACGCCGATCACGATAAAGCTGAACTTGCAGCAGAGGAAATGAAATCGGCGACAGTGGCGACAAAGGGTATCGAACGACGCTTCAATGAAACCAATTCCGTGCTAACCGCTTTGAATGACAGGTTTATTCCGCTACTGTCTTCATTAACAGCATTAGTTTTGTCAAACACCAATTATTCAACATATTCAGAAGCCGATAAAAAGGGCGTTTTTATGGCTGCTTCCATTGCCAAAACGATTAAGTCTGTTATGGAAACGCCATTGGTTAATGATGACGGAGGAATTTCTCATGATTCTGAAAAGGTTATTAATGTTGCTGAAAAGACGCTTGCCTCTCTGGTTGAATTGGAACCGTTGGACACTCCATCTTCCACCACATCAGCTACCCAAACCATATACCACAACTCTCTGTGGGACATTGATGAAGAAGGGTATCCTGAAGTGTTGGTTCACCCTGGGACATTTACAGACCTCCAACAAAAATGGTATGCAGCCATTTTTATAGCGTGGGAAATGGGTCAAGATTTTGACCCAACCACAGTTGATTTGAAACCTTTAGAGTTCTGAACTAAATTTTAACACGATTAAAACACTGACCTTTGGGTTGGTGTTTTTTGTGTAAATCGGATGCCTATTTAGTGCCTGACCGAAAAAGGCTACAAGCCTTACGGTATAAGGCATACAGCGATTTTTTGAACGCGAGTTTTTTAAAAAATGCATGATTACGCCCTGCGGCAACATATAGATGCTACAGTAAGACTTATAATAGCATGAAAAATAAGCATAAATTAATAGTGCTATTTTTGGTCGAGAAAAAACTCGTTACCGAAAAAGCATATTAAGTACATGATTTTAAATAAAAATATGAATTTTCGGTCAGACACTATTTACCACAAATTTCAGGATACTATTTTGAACCCCGTCAGCTTTAAACCTACTGCTTGTTATTTTTTAGCGAATATCAATATATTAACCTTTTGTTAAACGTAATGAATATGGACAGAATGCCACCGATGCCAGAATATAACATCAATGCGACTAGCCAGGAATATTTAAGATTAAGTAAAAGCTTGAGGGTAGACATTATATTTAGATCTTTTGTTTAGGTGAAAAAATGGCTAGTTCAAACAGAAACGGTAAATTTGATGCAATAGCGGGTGGATACCTATCTAACCACCTGACAGAACGATTTACAGAAAGGACGTTTAATATTTTTAATGACTGATGTTACGCACCCCATCCCAAAAAGAGTATCATTGACGGATGGAAAAAGAAAAAATAGAACTCTACACAGACTACCTGATCTGCAATCAAGGCTTTGCAACGGCGACGGGCTTGTCGGCGATGCTGGCCGCATCTTGCTTAAATTCCAGGGTAAATTTGGGTTTTTTGACTTTATCTGTTTTGCTCATTTTTCACCTCTGCTGACATTATAATATGCCTTTGGAAGTGTCCGGCTTTATTAGACCATTTCAAGGATGCCGACGCCGACAACGAGCATTTCGACGGCAAAACGACCGAATAGGTTAATCGCGTGTCCCTACCACTTTGCCTTTTCAGGCAAAATGAAATGATTTAATAGACATCTTTCCTAAATGTTGCTGACCATATAAACGTTGACAGGTTAAAATTGGCCCGGTGATCCTTTTGATACCCAAAGGGCACAAGTAAATCGGTGATCCTGTCCCATCAGGTCATTCAGGCATTTGACTTGGCAAATGTCGACCATCAGGTATAGCAAACCTGCCAACACCAGCAGTACGTTGATGTTTTCCAACCTGGCCAGGTTGGCACCGCATTTGTCCATGACCACTTTTTCGGGCAAACCATAGCCATCAATGGCTTACTTGAAGAAACCGGTGGCCGCCGCTTCGTCGCGGCATTCGGACAGCATAAAATTAACCGTATCACCAAACTTGACGACCGCGAGGTACAGTTAAACTCATTCGCCTTTGATTTTGATGGTCGTCTCGTCCATACGCCAAGAGCTTATCACTGATACTGCCCGTATTGGCTTTATCAGCAACACAATGCGTGCGGTGGGTATCCATTCAATTGCCATTACCGCGCGTAAAGGCGCTCTGGCTTAGTGCCTATGGCCGACAATATCTGCTCTGGACAGTACCTGATGAGCCGTATTTTGGGCATTGCCATTCACTAGCCCAAAAACAAGCCGCCCTCTCCGGTATTGCGGACTTTTGTAGATTTTATGATTTCTCCAGAAGGACAAGGTATTGCCGCAAAAGCCGGTTAAACAACTGTGCAAAAGTCTTTTAACAGGCAAGCCAGATTTTTAAAGGCTTGCAGAGATAAAAATGTTAAATGATTTATGAGCGGTTACTTATGTGCCGTTGCATTAAGCCGAACACCTATCAATTTCATTTTATGGCATTCAAAATAAAGGGTAATAGTGACATCTGAAAATATCGGCCAGGATCAATTAAAGGAGCATAAGCGACGGATTGCCTTCCATGAGGCGGGACATGCGACGGCTATTTATTTCAACAATAAAGCCAGAAATCTGCCGCCAGTTTTTTTTCAAATTAATCTTAAAAACATAAACGGAAAGCCTGAAGAATATCTTAAGACACGTCAGACAATGCATGATGACTGCATTGTGGGAGTTGAAGGAGGCCGGTTAGTCGAGTTTCTGCCCTCATCTATCGATGCTTTGGCGGATAACACAACAAGCCATGATGAATCCATGGCTGATTTAATAAAAGCCATTGAAGCCGACATCATTAACCTGCTTATAGGGCCACTAGCAGAAGCCAAATATGTTGCCGATACTGACGGTGAAATATTTAACCAGAAATTAGTCAACTTGAACGCATTGAAGCATTATGGCGGACGCTCTGATCTTGCGCTAGTTAATGACTATTTACAAAGCTTTTCTCCATACAAACAACAGCAGGACAAGAAGCGGGATGAATTGTTTTCTATAGCGTTTGGCTTCATAAAAGATCAGCAAAGCTGGGCGGCGATTACCAAATTGGCCAACTATATTATCGATGGCAACAAAATCCTTATCGGCTATGAAGAAGTTGTTTCATTATTGGGTTGCCCTATTGATGATTAGTCATTTTTTAACTGACCAAAAAGTCAATTGTCAGAACATGTGCGAAGACGGCTTTAAAAAGCCATGAAACGGGTATTTTCAATGTGTTATGAAAATACCCGGCAAGTTATAAAGGAACTTTATTTGCCGATGCTGGCACATTCGCCTCTACTGCTTTATTCGCATGAGATTGCGGTGAATAAATTCATCCTAAAACCTTACCTGATGACATAATAACCCTAAGGAAAATAATGACAATGACACTATTTCTAATTTGTAGAAGCAATAAGTTTTCATGCTCTAAATACATAGCCATTAAATATCAATAGGTTAATAAAATATCAAAAATTTAAAAAAGTATGCGGAATGTCGGTTAAGCCTTTGTACCCTTAAAATGGCCTAAAAAGTCGAACATTGCGTATATAGTTGCCATTTTGAACAGCGGCCCATATTATCCGACTTGCGCAAGATTTCCGTGTAATCGCGCCTGGGTTGATTAAATTCTTGCCCCAGACCGAATTAACGGTTGTCTATCGATACAAGCCATTTGCGTAACGCCGATTATCACTGCCGCATATTTTTCTTGCGACACGTCTACGGTTATTGCGCTTAGCGGCTCCCATTTTCATGTAGTCATTATTTATGATCGTTTCAGTCTTACAGACAAACTCCGATGAACAGTATCCAATTTTGCACGAAAGCACTTTCTTCCACTATGGCGCTTATGAGAGATCAATGGTATCCGGTACTCGAAAGCGTAGAACTCACGCATAAGCCACTTGGAATCGAACGCCTTGGACAGAGAATGGTCTTCTGGCGTACTGAGGATGGACAACCTCATGCGCAAATCGAACGGTGTCCGCACCTTGGTGCGGCGCTAAGTGCAGGACACATTATCAGTGATCGGTTAGTTTGCCCTTTCCATGGATTTGAGTTTGATGGCTCTGGCGCTTGTGTTCACATTCCCGCCAACGGCAAGGAGTCTACAGTACCAAAAGGCATGTCAGCCACCAGTTTTACTTTAAGTGAAACCCATGGGTTTATCTGGCTCTGGTGGGGTGATGCTCAGGATGAATATCCGGGGGTTCCTTTTTTTTCTATTCTGGAAACTGGCTGGAAATACCATACAAACATCGTTGAATGGCCAGTCCACTACACCCGGGCTATTGAGAATCAACTTGATGTGGCGCATTTGCCATTTGTTCACGCGAATACGATTGGGACTGGCGGAAAAAGCTTCGTTGATGGCCCGTATGTCGAAGCTGACCAACAAGGGATACGGGTCTGGGTCACCAATCATCAGGATCATGGGCAACCGCATCTTGCACGACAGGAACTCGCCAAGGAAGCCGATGGCAAGGAACCTAGCTTGAGTTTCCAATTCCCAGGAACATGGCTGTTGAATATCAGTTCTGACCTGAAGAACTTTATTGCGTTTGTGCCGGTTAACAATCAGTCAACCCGCTATTATCTGCGCCTCTATCACCACGTTCATATACCCATCATTTCGATGCTCTTCGAAAAGGTAATGGGGTTAAGCAATTTATTTATTCTTAACCAAGACAAACGAGTAATTTTGAAGCAAACCCCGACAAATAGTTTAGATGCAAACCAGGATCGGTTTATCCGCGCAGATCGCGCAATCATCGAGTATAGGCGGCACCTCAAAAAATCGCTCAAACTGGGGGATACTTCAGAACACACTGTAACTGATCTTGATATTTCTAACTGATGTTACGCACCCCATCCCAAAAAGAGTATCATTGACGGATGGAAAAAGAAAAAATAGAACTCTACACAGACTACCTGATCTGCAATCAAGGCTTTGCAACGGCGACGGGCTTGTCGGCGATGATGGGGAGGGTTGGGGTGGGGAGAATCTAAATAAGGATTTTTTTCATTAAACAGACTAAAAACAGCCTGTTTAAAATCTCTGAGACATAAGAATAAGTTATTGATTTTATTCTACCCACCCCCGCCCTCCCCATCAGGGGAGGGAGCGGCCTTACCCTAAGGTCTGTGTTTTTAACAAATTCCCCACCCTATTCAGGGTAGGTTTTATGAAAAACTTGATGATCGAGTAAAAAAACATGCATGAAATGTCGCTGTGCGAAAGCATTTTGCAGGTATTGGAGCAACAGGCGGAAGCTCAGCACTACCACAAAGTCAAAACCGTTTGGTTAGAAATCGGCGCGTTGGCCGGGGTTGATGCCGAGGCGTTGCGGTTCTGTTTCGATGTCGTTATGCAAGGCTCTTTGGCCGACCAAGCCCACCTTGAAATGGTTGCCGTACCCGGCCAAGCGTGGTGTTTGCCGTGCGCCAGCCATGTTACCGTCCAGCAATTATATGATGTATGCCCGCACTGCGGCAGCTATCAACTACAGATCACTAACGGAGATCAAATGCGTATCAAAGAATTGGAGGTAGAATAATGTGTGCTGTCTGCGGCTGCGGCGAGGGCCACTCGCACGATCACGACCATCCCCATGATCATGCTCACGATCACAGTGCGGGACATTCACACGCCCATGCCCCCGGCTTAAGCCCATTGCGGATGGTGCAAATCGAACAGGATATTTTGGCGAAAAATAACCGTTATGCCAGCGAAAACCGCCGCTATTTCAGCGAACGCGGCATGTTGGTGCTGAATTTGGTATCCAGCCCAGGTTCCGGCAAAACCTCTTTGTTGACCGAAACCATCGCCCGTTTGCAAAATGAGGTCGCCATCACGGTCATCGAGGGTGACCAGCAAACCGCCCGCGATGCCGAACGCATCCGCGCCACGGGAGTTTCGGCGGTGCAAATCAATACCGGCAAAGGTTGCCATCTGGATGCCCATCGGGTCGGCCATGCCGTAGAAACCTTGCAAGCGCCCAAGCACAGCCTGCTATTTATCGAAAATGTCGGCAATTTGGTCTGCCCTTCGGCCTTCGACTTGGGCGAAGCCCATAAAGTGGTGATTTTGTCCGTCACCGAAGGCGAGGACAAGCCCATCAAATACCCTGACATGTTCCATGCCGCCGATTTGATGATCCTGAACAAAACCGACTTATTGCCGTATTTGGACTTTAACAGCGAAGAGTGCATACAGTTCGCTAAGCAGGTTAACCCTAAGATTAAGGTCTTGTCCTTGTCGGCAAAAACGGGCGAAGGGATGGACGGTTGGCTGCAATGGCTAAAGGCTGAACTGGCCTTGCAGCGGATTGCTTATGCTTGATGGCAGAGGTTTTGCCGTTACCCATGTAGAGGTTATTAAAATGAACAGGAAACAATTATTTAACGAGGCGTTAAACTTACCGTTAGCAGACAGGGCGGCATTGGCTGAACAGTTGTTGGCGAGCATGGATCCGCCCATTCGGGAAATTGATAATTTATTGGCGCTTGAAGCCGAACGCCGAATTGACGGATATGAGCGCGGCGAACTGCGCTCAAGCCCAGCCGAACAAGTTTTTAACCGCTTGGAAGCGAATTGATAGTCCGTTTCCTTGAAGTTGCCGAGGCGGAGTTGGAAGCGGCCATAAATTATTATAATCTGAAAAAAACAGGATTAGGCCAAGCGTTTCTCATAGAAATAAAGGCGACTGTCAGCCGTATAGCCAACTTCCCTGAAGCGTGGCAACCATTGGGCCAACGTACCCGGCGTTGTCTTACCCATCGGTTTCCCTATTGCGTGGTTTATCAAATACGCGACGATGAAATATTGATTATCGCCGTAAGCCATTTACACCAAAAACCGATGTATTGGCAGGGTAGATTATAATAGTTTTAAACACGCCTTATAACCCAACAAAAAACCTAAACTTATGTGCCTAGCCCTACCCGCGCAAATCATCGCCATCGACACCGCTACGGATATGGCCACCGCGTCGATTAATCAGGTCAGCGTTGAAGTGTCGTTGGCTTTAGTCGATGATGTCGCGCTCGGTGATTATGTGCTGGTGCATGTCGGTTACGCGCTGAATAAAATCGATGAGGAGGAGGCTTTAAAAACCTTGGCCTTATTTGCCGAAGCCGGTTTACTGTCCGCGCCATGAAATACATTAGCGAATTCCGCGAACATACGCTCGCCTTACAGCTTGCCAATGCGATTGCCCAAACCGTCAACCCTGAGCGGCAGTATCGGCTGATGGAGTTTTGTGGCGGGCATACCCATGCCATTTTCCGTTACGGCATCCAAGACTTAATGCCGGACAATGTCGAGTTTATCCATGGCCCCGGCTGTCCGGTCTGCGTATTGCCGACAGGCCGTATCGACAACGCCATCCAACTGGCCGAACAGCATGGCGTGATCCTGTGCACTTATGCCGATTTAATGCGCGTACCCGCGACAGGCCGCCACAGTTTGCTGAAAGCCAAAGCCAACGGCGGCGATATACGCATGGTGTATTCGACCCAAGATGCCTTAAAAATCGCCCGCGATAATCCGGCCCGGCAAGTGGTGTTTTTCGCCATCGGCTTTGAAACCACGACCCCGCCGACCGCCGTCATCATACGGCAAGCACAAGCCGAACGGCTGGGCAATTTTTCGGTGTTCTGCAACCATGTCCTGACCCCGGCGGCCATGCAGGCCATCTTAGACGTACCCCGCCCAGCCGCTTCGGCACACGCCCCTCCGCTGTTAATCGATGCGTTTTTAGGGCCTTCCCACGTCAGTACCGTCATTGGTAGCCAACCTTACGAACGCTTTGCCGAACAGTACGCCAAGCCGATTGTGATTGCGGGCTTTGAGCCTTTGGACGTGATGCAGTCGGCCTTGATGCTGATACGCCAGCTCAATGAAGGCCGCCACGAGGTCGAAAACGAATACCGCCGCGCCGTTACCCCGCAAGGCAACTTGAAAGCCCAGGCATTGATGCGGGAAGTGTTTGAACTGCGCCCGTACTTTGAATGGCGCGGCTTAGGGCTGATTGCCGACAGCGCCTTAACGCTGAAAGCCGACTATGCCGACTTTGATGCCGAACAACGCTTTAACCTGCCCGCCATCCAAGCCGCCGACACCAAAGGCTGCGAATGCCCCGCCATCTTGCGCGGCGTAAAAAAACCGCAAGATTGCAAATTGTTAGGCACGGTATGTACCCCGGAAAACCCTATGGGATCGTGTATGGTGTCGTCTGAGGGGGCTTGTGCGGCGTATTGGTCGTATCGGCGTAACAGTCTTTGATGCCGCTCAGTGCCAATAAAGTAGGAATTGTCTCCAAAGGTGTCTTATACTCGATCATCAAGTTTTTCATAAAGTCACCTCTAAATAGTGGGGAAGATTAGCGGAGAGCTAAGGCTTGTTAAGGTGGGCAGCCCCCTCCCCTGATGGGTGTATGGACGTGGGACATAGGTAACACATGTTCGGGGACATGGGTGACGGTTTTTTCGGGTTATTGTGGGGCCTTTAGGTCAATAAAGGCAATCCTATATTGGCAAAAATATTTCCGGTCCAGCAAGTTCGGCGCGATAGCATCGTTATGGTTGCTGTCGGTCGTGGCCTTGAAGCGTTTTGGATAGCGGGGCTTTAAACTTAACTCGGCCATCACCCGCCGGGCCTTATAACGGCCCACGGGGAATCCTGCTTTTTTCAGCCCGTCCGACAGCCGCCGCGACCCATACGAACGCTTGGAGGCATCAAATAACGTTTGGGCGCGTTCCCTAAGCTTTTGTTTTTCGGCTATCTTATCGGCATCTTCCGGCTGTTTTGCCCAATCATAATAGGCGCTGGTACTGACGGCCATCACTTTGCATAATACGGTGACAGGATAAGTCTTCTGTTGCCCTTGGATGAATCCGTACCTCACCCGAGTTCTTTCGCAAAGAAGACCGCGGCCTTTTTTATTATTTCGCGCTCCATCCGCAACTGCTCGTTTTCTTTGCGCAGCCGCACTAGCTCGTTGTGATCCGCCAGATTCATTGCTTGGGCTTTGACACCAGAAACGGCAGGTTGGGGCTGTTCGGCCCTGACCCAACGTCCCAAAGCACTTAACGACACTCCTAAGCTATCCGCCGCCTGTTGGTGGGTATAGCCTTTCTCAAGCACCAATTTGGCCGCATCTTGCTTAAATTCCAGGGTAAATTTGGGTTTTTTGACTTTATCTGTTTTGCTCATTTTTCACCTCTGCTGACATTATAATATGCCTTTGGAAGTGTCCGGCTTTATTAGACCATTTCACTTCTACTCCGGAAAAAAAAAGCCACACGGTTAAGGCGCAGCTCATCATTTGCGCGTTGATGCTCTCCATCCTCTCGGTCGTGGTCGGCAAAGGCAGTCAACATGATTTTTCGGTCTTCAAAGGATGCCGCCTGTTGCTGCACCCCGACGCCCTGCTGTTGGCGGATTCGGGATACCAAGGGATGCACGGCCTCCACCAAAATTCGGTATTGCCCATCAAGAAACAAAAAGGCAAACCGCTTTCTGCGGAGGACAAAGCCCATAACAAAGCCCTTTCAAAACAGCGGGTTTTCATTGAGCATGTCAACCGCCGCTGCAAAATTTTCAGGATCGTCAAGGACGTTTACCGGGGCAAACACAAAAACTACTCCCTGACATGGAGCCTGGTGGCTGCACTGGTTAACCTGAGATATGGCAACATTTAGGAAAGATGTCTAATGCTTTATTAGTTCAACGATGATTTTTAGATTACGACATTCCACACGCATTCCTTTTCCGCGAAAACCGCGATTTTTATACCCTACATTTATTTTCCGGCTTCACCGAAACTAAGCCTGTCTTTAACAGGCTTTCCGGAGGATAAATTATGTACAACCCAGCATTTAATTACAAGCCGTTATTTCCACAGGCATTCCGAGTATGCACGGATGAAAACGGTGTGGTTTTTGTCACTTTTAGCGATGATTTTAAGGGGAGGCTCGAAGAGACGTTCACCTATCTTGGCTATATTGCACACGACGAAAATAGCCATATCGCGTACCTACGCTCGAAATTGTTGGCTCTAATCGGCCCGTGGGAGTCGGAATACCTTTTTGATTTAGCCAGCGGGCGGCGCGGCAAAGGTGTCGTTGTTTTCGATAATCTGCCGTTCGAACCTATCATTTGGTCACCGGCCTTAGGAATGCCGCCGCACAGCGCAAAGGCCACGTCGTTGAGCGAACATCTGTTGTTGGCAATATCTACTTTTTTTGGCGAAGCCTATGGGGTAGCTAAGGAAGGTAACCGTTTGGTCAACGATTTGATACCGTCTAAGGAAGATTTGGATAAGCTAACCGGCAACGGCTCGCGTATGCCCTTGGGGCTGCATACCGAAAACGCCGCATTGCGGTTTGCCAAACCTGGATTTGACTGGTCACCGAAAGGCTTGTTGTTGGGTGAGGTTAGCGAACAGAAGGTAGGAAGGCCAAAAACGATGGTTTCCATCGCTTCAAAAGCTTGCGCCCTATTACCCAATCAAGCTGTAACCATATTACGCCGACCTTGTTCGAGGTTAGGCCTGCCAATACGCCAACGTACTGGGGAAACTAAAAAATCCGCCATTGGCCCCGTCCCGATAATTTTAGGTGCTGATGGCAAGGAAGAGGTTATTGCTGCTTTTTATGGTGATATGATGCGTCCGATTAACGCCAAGGCCTTGTGGGCAGTAGGATTGTTAAACGAAAAACTTGATGAAGTAGCCTTCGGAATTCCAATTGTCCCTGGTCGGATAGTGTATTTAGCTAACGGTAGAGTTCTGCATGGCAGATCGGATTTTAATCCTATCTTTGATGAAAATGGCCGGGCTCAACGCTGGATACAGCGCGTTTTTGTATGCGCCCGCTTGGATGCTTTTAACGGCTGCCGCGCATTAACCGATCGAGTTTTTGATGTAATGCTTTGATTACATATTAATTATACCATTAAGGAAACTTATGAAAAAAGTAAACCAAATGAAGGCTGTGCGGCTTAGGAACGGTAGGCTACATAAGCAAATGACAGCCAATAATCATCTTACCCAGCATACCCAAGTTAGTGCGGGGGAATTATGGGAAATGATATGCGGCTCGAATTCAATTTTAGGGCTATTTGCGGGCGTACGCGGCCTGCATTACCTGGTGCAGGGTATCAATGTCGAAACAGTCGCAGATGAGAGGTTTCAGGCTTCTGTGACGATTGATCCTAGCGACGGTGTTTCGCCGCTAATGAGGATAAGTACCGGAACATACCACAAAATTTATCAGCGCATGAAAAAAGGCATTGATATCCTAAGCAAAGATAACCATGCGCCCATGGATTGCACTAGGTTGGGGTTATGGGGATTTTCAGAATAAGCAGGCATTTTGTTGTTATATGTCAAGAATAACCATGGATTTTGTAGTTTTGCACGAATTAAGCCACATTATCCGGGGACACTTGGATTACTATTTAAAACTTTCACATGCAGGGTTGTTTGAGGTAGATGAAGAAAAAGAAGTGTTGCCTAACCTGCGGCGGCTTGCCTTGGAGTTAGATGCGGATAGCGTGGCTTTGTACACCTTAATTGGGCTGTCTGAGTTTTTGCTTACAAAAAGTAGCTTATATGGCAGCATAAAAGATATGGCTCATTTTGTCGTAACAGTTGGTTTGGCATCAAAAATCTTATTCGGTATTTTAGGTGAAGCAAGTCTTGCGGGAAAATATGCAAACTCTGGAAAAACATTGGCAAATTATCATAGTAATCTACAGCACCCCCACCCAAGCGTCCGCGAAGAATTCGCCCATCAACGGCTTGCGCAGTTGGCAAATAATGAAAAGGAAAAGCTTATGTTTCAGGCCAGTATGGAAAAATCTTACGGCCTTTTTTTAGCAATGGTTAATGATAATTTATTTCCGCTAATATCAATGGAATCATGGTTACATAGCGCCGAAGAATTGGCTGATTTCCTCAATGTGTTAATAGACGAAATTGGGGTTGCTTCAGAGGAAGGCTGGATCAACGATAATACCCGAATCTCTATGTCCTTGGGTATCGTGCAAGGCCTTCAAGTGGGTAATACGAAGCGCTTACCCGTAAATTAATCCCACCGTCGGGTACAGCCGACATACATGTAAAAATAGTACATAGCTGCCAATATCAGTTGATTATATCTGTAAGCAGTACCTTCGGGATGCGGTCAGCTAAGTATAGGACTTTATTGTCTTCTTACAGTGGTTATCCACCAAAATTCGGTATTGCCCATCAAGAAACAAAAAGGCAAACCGCTTTCTGCGGAGGACAAAGCCCATAACAAAGCCCTTTCAAAACAGCGGGTTTTCATTGAGCATGTCAACCGCCGCTGCAAAATTTTCAGGATCGTCAAGGACGTTTACCGGGGCAAACACAAAAACTACTCCCTGACATGGAGCCTGGTGGCCGCACTGGTTAACCTGAGATAGGGCAACATTTAGGAAAGATGTCTATTCTAATTAAACTACCCGCCAAAATATTCAGACTCAAGACAATTTCAGGATAAGACCTACTATGACCACGTTTTTGTAACTCTGTACTTAACTGGTAAAGTGTAAAAACTACACCACTCGTATAATTTTTTTTGTCAAAAAATCCCAACTCTTTTTGATCAGCCGCTAATTTTCTAAGCGCATCTTCTACAAGTTCTTCGTTAGCACTAGGATAATAATCTGTTTCTTGACCAGTTTTTTTATCAATAATCCTTGCTGCCTGTATATGAGCCTGAAGAATACGTCCACGATATTTAAATGTAATTTGCTTTAAAGGTAAAAAACCTTTTTCTTTTCTGATTTTTACCATTGCTTGCCGAGAAGTCGAATATCTAGGAATGCTATCCCACAAATCAAATGTATTCGACAATTTATCCCGTTCTTCATAGTTATTGCCTAATAAAAAACGAAACAAATCAATTTGATTATCAAAACAAGTTTCAGGTTCCACATTATTCAACAGAGGCAACGTTTTTTTGTTTTCCATACAATTTTAAATTTAATGTTAAATTTTTTATTTTTATAAAATAACATAAAAATAAAAAATTTATAAAAAAATAAAAAATCTGTAAAATATATAAAACCCATCTAATTCGTAAAAATTATATGAAAGCACAACCCATTCGTAACCCAAAGTACAAAATTAAAACTGTTACTGATCTTCTCATAAGCACTCCGATTACAAGCTATCAGTTAAAAAAAATTTCTGGTAAAGATAGCAGTACAAGTTCAAAAAACTATTCACCCTTAGATATACGAAGGGTCAAAGTAGCATTAAACAATCTAGATGAAAAAAACGAATTAAATGTACGTCCACCTATTATCAATGTTCGAATGGCTAAAGGTGGGACTGGAAAATCTATGGTTTCTGCTAATCTAGCATCCGCTTTCGCAATGTTAGGTTATAAGGTATTAGCTATTGATGGTGATCCTCAAGCATCATTAACGAATATTTTAGGTGTCGATCCATCAGATGAAAACATCCAACATATAGGTCATCTTATGGAACATTTTGAAGGAAAAAGAACATTAAATATTAACGAAGCTGTTCGTCCAATCTATCCAGATAATATGTTAGATTTAATCCCAGCAGACATTACCTTAACACAAACCGATAGTTGGTTAATGACCCGAATGGGGCGTGATCTAATTTTTGATAGATTAATTACAAATAATCCAGATTTTTTTAACAATTACGATGTGATTGTAATAGATAGCGCACCAGGAACTACCCTACTCTCGTATAATTTAATGGCTGCTTGTAAAACTATTCTAGCAGTAGCTTGGCTTGATAGAGAGTCTTTAAAAGCGATGAGCCTACTTTTTAGCAATTTGCTTGAAATAAATCATGTTTACCCTGAAAAAAATCTAGATGTGGAAATTGTTGCTAACGGGTATCATCCATCTTACAGGCATTGTAAGGAAGCTTTAGCAATTCTTGCCGAATCATACAAAAATGCTATGAATGAAAATGTCATACCCCATTATAGTGGGTTTGTGCGCCAGCAATCTTTTTTAACTGAGGAATCGAAAGGGCCTTTAGTAGAACAAGATCCCACTTCTATTGGAGGAAGGGTTATATTAGATTTGGCAAAAAGTCTGTTAACCCGTTATGAAATTACACTCCTTGGATTTAGTGAAAATATTAAACCACTTTTAAGGTAGCAAAACCGTGAAAAAAAATGGCATGAAAATTAGTAACTTGCTTAGAGCTAATGGCTTTCCAAATGCAGATCAGTCCATCGTGGAACGTATGCCGCAATTAGAAGGCAATGAACTTCAGTTTACAGACGCTAATGAATTGAATGTAACATCAGATATTAATGATTCAACTATATTTGAAGTTTCAATACACGACCTTGATGTATCGCCATTTCAACCAAGAATAAATTTTGATGATAATGAGTTACAAACTTTAGCAGACTCGATTTCAACAGGAACATTAATTGATCCCATTACAATAAGAAAAAAAGATAATAATAGGTATGAATTAATTTCTGGCGAACGTAGATATAGGGCTCATATCATCCTTGGATATGAAAAAATCCCAGCCGTCATCAAGATATTAGATGATAAACAGTCTGCATTGCTATCTATTGCATCAAATACAGTTCGTGAAAACTTATCTGACTTTGAATTAGGCAGGTCTTTTAAAAAATTGTTGGATAGCCAATACGTTAGATCTGTCAGTGAACTGAGTCGATACATTGGTATTTCAAGGCAACAAATAGATCGTTGCCTTGATTTTACTAAATTGCCAATATTGGTTATTGATCAACTAGAAAAAAATCCTAAATTATTTGGTGCGAACTGTGCCGAGTTTTTTGCTGGTTATATTCTTAAAGGTTATAAGGATAATGTTATTTTAGCCGTTGATATGATTGTTAATGGAGCCAGTGAGCAAAAAGCGATGTTTTGGCTTCGGAGCCAGTCCACATCTTCAACAAGAGCTAAAAAAACAAGAAAAAATACGCCATTATTCTATGATAATAAGCAAATTGGGACAGCCTATATAGAAGGAAAAAAAATAATTATAGAATGTAGTACGGGATCTCAATCTTCATTTGTTCTCGAAAGCTTGCTTAATAAATATGTAGAAAATTAAAATATTTTTAATATAAAACAATTGCTTATATAAAAGCACCTACTAGGTACTTTTTTCTTCTTCTTGTTGAGAAATATTGCAATACATTTCCTGATTAGCAAGATGCTTTAGCCGAGCGAAGTCAAACTTCTGGGCGAGGCCCAACGGCGGCAACGAGCAGGCGCATGGTAAGAGCCGCCAAAGCTGGTCTTGAGATTGCCGAGTATGGTGTTGAGCCATAGGAATTCAACCATGTCTTTAGGTTTTCGTCCGCCGACAATGATCGCCCCGTGTTGGCAATCTGTCCTGGTTACCGCCGCGAAGCAGGCCAGCCCGTCAGATAAGACGGTACTGCCGGATTCCAAGTTGGTTTTCGCCCAGTCGGCAATAGCCTCGCTGGTGAACCCCGGGGCTTTGCAAACTATCCATCCGGGCTACTTTCTAGCAACATGCCTTTCTGGCGTATGACTGAACCAACACATATGAATATTCTTCGCGGACAACGGTTAAATCTTGCTGATTTAATTGACGTTAGCACACTGTTTACGCTTGAGGCCACCGTTGATGCACCCGTATTGCGGATTAATTTTTCTTGTTTCGGCTTGGATGCCGACAGTAAGCTGGCCGATAAACGTTATATGAGCTTTTACAATCAGCCAACCACACCCTGTGGCGGGGTGCTGTTTAAATGTCCGGACAACAATGCCGCCATTTTTACCATTGACTTACAGAAGTTGCCGGCTGCTGTTGAGCACTTGGTTATTGCGGCGGCTATTGACGGATATGGTGTGATGTCGCAAATGGGCGGCGGCGTATCAAGAAGGCGTTATTCGATCAACAGCGCACCGTCAGCCGTCGCCGAATAAGCCGATTGATGGATCAGGAGAATTTAGCGTGTAAAACCAAGCGTAAGTTTAAAGCAACCACTGATTCTAACGACTAAACCGCCGCGCTGCAAATAGGCGTAAACCGACACCCTAAGGGCTAAGCACTAACAACCCTCCAACCAGGAACCCACCCATGACCCGCCCAAGCCGCGCCTTAACCATTGCCCTAACCCTGCTGGCCTTAGCCCCCCAAGCCCAAGCCGCCCCGTCCACCAGCCAAGACTATATCAGTAATATGCTCACCGGGGTGCTGGCCAACGACGAGGCGGCGGTGTTGGAAAGCCAAGCGTTATTGGAAATGGTAGCAAAAATGCAGCCGGCCGCCGCCGCTAGCCCCGCCGCCCAGAAGCTCAACGGAGCGGCGTTGGGGCTGATTAAGGCCGGAAAACTGCCCGAAGCGCAGGTGATTTTGGCGAAGGCTTACCAACTCGCCCCCAAGAATATCGAAATCGCCAACAATTATGGCTTTGTTTTGATGAAAATCCGCGACTTGCCCGCCGCTTACCGAGTGCTAAGCGCGGTGATCGCGTTGCAGCCTAGCCGCGCTAACGCTTGGCGTAACTTCGGCGATGTCCTCGCCCTGCAAGGCCGTGTCGATTTGGCGACGGCGGCCTATCTTAACGTCTACCGCTATTCTAAAGACCGCCAGAAAACCCACCAACTCCTGCAAAACCCCCAACTCGCCGAAGACAGCCCCGATGTCCGCGCCGCCCTCGCCAAAGCCACCGCCCAGGCCAGCAGCCAGTTCTCCCTAGGGCCAACCGAAGCCGCACCCGCCCTGAGTACCGCCGTCTTAAAGGTCAAAGTCGAGGAGGCGATCTTACAAAAAGGCCTGTTCAAAGAAAAAGATTGCGAACTGACCCCCGGCGAAGACCCTAATAGCGGCGAATGTGTGTGCCAGGCCGACATTAGCTATCCCGTCATCAGCGGTTTGCCGAACGCGGCGGCGCAAACCCAACTTAACCAAGACCTAAAAACCGCCGCCGAGCAACATCAATGTAACGGCACACCCTTGTCCGGCAAAGCCAGCTATGAATCGCCCAGTTTCAGGGAACGGGGCTATAGCGTCACCTTGCATACCCCGACGGTATTGGCGTTGCAGATTAGCAGCTACGAATATGATTACCATGCCGCCCACCCCTACAGTGATGGTGGCGGCGATTGCATTATCGACATAGCGGCCAGCCAGTGTTTAACGGTCGATGGCATTTTTGGCCAGCACCGCGCCGCCGTCAACCGGCTGCTTTATGAAAAACTGAAGGCCATGGAAGATACGTCACAGGAACTGGTTGAAGAGCAGAAAAATACCTTTATCTCTGACGGTAAATGTAACGGCTGCACTGTGATATTGAACAAACAAGGCCTAATTGTGCTTTTTGGCCAATATTCGGTCGCTCCTTATGCCGCCGGCATGTTCGAAGTGCCCATACCCGCTAGCTATATCGCCGCGCCGAGTATTTTGGCGGCGTTGGGGAAGCATTAGGCATTGGCTAACCACTTGCCCCGCTGGCAAACAAAGCTCACACCGTTAATCAACCTGAATCTCTATTGCCGCGCCGTCGCCATGGTCAAAGCAATACTGCCGGGCTACCCCTTGGCGTTCCGGTTGCACTTGCCGCGCCGTGGCCTGAAAGGTTTTGGGGGTAAACGGCGGTAACGCCAAATCGGTGTCTTGCACATCAAACAGCATATCCCGCCGCTCACCCGCCGCCGTTATAAAAGCCGCCCTGACTACAGGGTGCAGGCAGGTCGGGCGGTTGCCGACATTTTCCACCTCAAAACGCAAGCCGCCTTCCGTTTGTATTGGGTCGTCCGCCAGCACGGTAATTTGCAAACGGGGGCCGGCGGTGAAAAAATCCAGCGCGTAAAAGAGCTGGTCGATGATAAATATTGCGGCCACTGGCATAGATACCTCCTGAAAGACTTAAAAATCAACTGGATACCCTGTTATAGGATTTATAACAACACCGCCGCCAGTTGGTCGGCTATTTTACGCACAGGCTCAGCGGGTTCGCCTAAGGTTTGGGCGGCGGGTTTGATGCCGTTTAGGGTTTGGTTTGCCAAAACCATCGCCGACTTTTGGATTTAACCCCTCAGTATCTAGGGTCTTGCAAGGTCTTGTTCTGGCTATTCTGTATAGTGTCGGCGGCGGCATCAGCAGCATTGGCTGTTTTAGCAGTTTTAGCAGTTTTAGCAGTGCGAGCGGCGGCGACGGTGGTGCAAGCGGTGGCAGTAGCAAATAAAGCGCATATCCTTCCTACCTCTGTTAACTCTTCACTCAGCCCATCCAATCTTGCCGAACTCTAAATCTTGGGCTATTCTTTACCTAACGACTACATTAAAAACCCTTTTCCCATAAAACTACCCATGCCTACCCCATCCGCCCCCATCAAAAAACACCCGCCGCAACAAATTGCCGCGCCAGCCCCCCAACACCCGGCAACAAGCAAGCCTACCAACCACCTAAGCGCATTGCTAATCATGGCACTCAGCTTACCGCTTGCCCAAGCCGTAAATGCCGAAAGCCCCGCCCCGGCGCAAACACAGGCGGCAGTGGACATTCAAAGCATTGTCGCCACCTTAATCCGCCCCTTGAAAGACGGGGCTATTAAAGACGGGCAACGGCTGGTGTTAACCGAAACTGTCACCGCCTTAAGCCAAGGTTACGCGGCGTTAAACGACCAGCCCCAACGCGACGCGGCCTTAACCGCCTTGGCGCAAGGCGACCTCGCCCCCGCTAAGGCGTGGTTCAACCAAGCCGCAAGGGCCAACGGCCTCAACGGCTTACAACATGCCCAAGCCTTCCGCAACCTAGGCACTTTGGCGTTTTTCGATAGCCCGCAAGCCGCTATGCAGGCCTTCAATTTGGCGGCACAATGGAAGCCTGACGATAATGGCTTCGTTAACACGCAATGGCCGTTATTCGTGGACTACCTGAAACAGCCGGAGATAATGAAGGCGGTGGCCAGTAAGGTACGCGCCTTACAGGGTAAGCCTGAGCAGAAGGCGGAGTTGGCGTGGGCGTTAGGTGATTTGGGGGCTATCTATCATGTCCTCGGCAAATGGCCGAAGGCGGTGGCTGAGTATAACAAGGCCTTGGCGCTCTATAAGGGCTTAGGCGATCAGGCGGGAATGGCGACGCAATATGACAATATCGCCAATACCTACGCCATGCGTGAGCAACATGATAAGGCGATAGATTTTTTCCAAAAATCCCTGGCGATATACGTCAGACTAGGTAACAACATCGGTATGGCGAGTGATTATGGCAACCTGGGCTATCATTATGAGATGTTGGATAATGCACCGAAGGCAATTGAGAACTACCAAAAGGCCATAGCGGCACACGACAGTTTGGGCAATAAAGAAGCCATGGCCGCCAATGCCACTTTTTTAGGCAAAATCTATGATGAGAATGAGCAAACGGATTTGGCGGTGGCCTGTTATCAAAAAGCCTTGGCGGTACACGAGAGTGGCAATGATAAAAAGGCCTTGGGTCTCGACTATCACAATTTATTTATTGCCTATGCCAAGAGCCATGATCGGGCTAAGGAGGAAGAGTCTCTGCATAAGGCCTTAGCGGTTTATGAAGACTTAGGCGACCAAGAAGCGATAGGAAACTATACCTCTTTTTTAGGCGGCCTCTATGAGAAAAACGGTGAGCTGGATAAGGCTGTGGCGTATTTTGAAAGGTCTTGGGATGTTCGTTCCCACTTGTCTGACCGGGGAGGGATGGAGGGATTTGACCCTTCTGTTTTGCTGAGCTTGGCGCGGATTTACGCCCAGCAGAACAATGGCGAGAAGGCGGAGGAATATCGGCAAAAAGCCTTAGCGCTTGAAAAACGCCTCGACCGTAAGCGATAAATGGCGGGTTATGGGGCGACTGGCGGTTAGGATTTGGTTTGCTAAAGCCATCGCCAGCTTTTGGGTTTACACCCTCAGCGACTATCAAGCCAAGGAAAGGCCAACCGTTTATATAGCCAAGCCAATATAATTTGATATGATAATAGGCTATTGTAAAAACGATCATCTTGAATGGAAAACGAATGGCTTATCCAGCGGCATTCAGAAAAAAACTGCTTTCAGTGATGAAAGAACAGGGCCTGACCATCCCGGAAGCCGCCGCCCCCTTTACCAACACGGGTAAAGGGGGCGGCGTAAACCTCAGCCTAGCAGCAACAAACCTACCGCAACACGGTATCCGTCAACAAGCCATACAAATACTGCCCATAACCGTTTTTCGCCAACGGCTTGGCCAGTTTTTGCAACTGTTCGGCATCAATATAGCCTTTGCGGAAAGCAATTTCCTCAGGACAGGCCACTTTCAAGCCTTGCCGATGCTCAATCGTCTCGATAAAGTTACTCGCTTCGATCAAGCTTTCATGCGTGCCCGTGTCCAACCACGCATAACCGCGCCCCATAATTTCCACCGACAACTGCTTACGCTCCAGATAAATCCGGTTGACATCGGTAATCTCCAACTCACCGCGCGGTGACGGTTTCATTGTCGCGGCAATATCCAAAACGCTGTTGTCATAGAAATACAGACCCGTCACCGCATAATTGGATTGGGGCTTAGCGGGCTTTTCTTCCAAAGAGGTCGCTTGGCCGTCGGCATCAAATGCGACTACGCCGTAGCGTTCGGGGTCATGGACGTGATAGGCAAACACCGTCGCACCGTTGTTACGGCTATTCGCCCGCTCCAATTGCGTCTGCAAATCATGGCCGTAAAAAATATTGTCGCCCAACACCAACGCCGTCGGATGTTCGCCGACAAACTCACGGCCAATAATAAACGCTTGCGCCAGACCGTCGGGACTAGGTTGGACGGCATATTGGATATTCAAGCCCCAATCGCTGCCGTCGCCTAACAGTTGCTCAAAACGGGGGGTGTCTTGCGGGGTGGAAATGATCAAAATATCCCGGATACCCGCCAGCATCAACGTCGCTAACGGATAATAAATCATCGGCTTATCGTAAATCGGCAACAACTGCTTAGAAACGACTTTGGTGACCGGATATAACCGGGTACCTGAACCGCCCGCCAAAATAATGCCACGGGTAGGCAGTGTCGCTGGGGTACTGCTTGTTGGTGTAGTCATATAATCTCCATGCGTGATTAAGGCGGTAGCCCATTAAGCCAAATACTCGTTTAACATGCGTACCACACCCGATTGCCAACTTGGCAGGGTTAAATTAAAGGTCGTTTGCAATTTTTCGGTGTTCAAGCGCGAATTATGCGGCCGCTTGGCCGGGGTGGGATAAGCGCTGGTCGGGATAGCCTGCACGTCGTCAGGCTGCACTTTCAGTACCTTACCCGCCAAGCTGGCAGTCTCCAAAACCAACTTGGCAAAACCGAACCAAGTGGTTTCACCACCCGCGACCAGATGGTAAACCCCGGCCACTTCCGGTTTGCTCAAGGCGGTACGGATGATATGCGCGGTCACATCGGCAATCAGCTCCGCCCCAGTCGGTGCGCCGGTTTGGTCGTTAATCACGCTCAAACTGTCACGCTCTTGCGCCAAACGCAACATGGTCTTGGCAAAGTTATTGCCTTTGGCCGCATACACCCAACTGGTGCGCAAAATCACATATTGGCAACCCGATGCTTGGATGCGCTGCTCACCTTCCAGCTTGGTCGCCCCATAAACTCCCAGAGGGCCAGTGGCATCATCTTCCTGCCAAGGCTGGTCGCCGCTACCGTCAAACACATAATCGGTCGAGTAATGGATCAGCCACGCGCCGCACCGCAACGCGGCTTGCGCCATCACTTCGCTGGCCAAGGTATTGATGGTGCGGGCCAGTTCCGGCTCACTTTCGGCCTTATCCACCGCCGTATGGGCGGCGGCGTTAACGATCACGTCCGGTTTGACGCTGGCGATGGTCTCGGCGATACCCGCCAAGTTACTCAAATCGCCGCATAACGCCGAATGCCTGTCTACAGCAATCACTTCGCCTAACGGCGCTAACGCCCGTTGCAACTCCCAACCGACTTGGCCGTTTTTACCAAACAGCAGTATCCTCATCAGCCGCGCTCCGCATAGTTTTTCTCCACCCAGTCACGGTAAGAGCCGGATTGGACATTCGCCACCCATTCAGGATTGTCCAAATACCATTGGATAGTTTTGCGGATACCGGTTTGGAAAGTCTCTTGCGGCTTCCAACCCAAGTCCTTTTCAATTTTCGTAGCATCAATCGCATAACGGCGGTCATGGCCGGGGCGGTCAGTGACAAAGGTGATTTGTTCACGGTAGGATTTGCCGTCGGCACGCGGACGCGCTTCATCCAACAAATCACAAACGGTATGGACAATATCCAAGTTCGCCATTTCATTCCAGCCGCCGATATTATAGGTCTCGCCTACTTTACCCGCTTCCAGTACCCGGCGGATACCCCGGCAATGGTCAACCACAAACAACCAGTCACGAATTTGCTGGCCATCACCATAAACCGGCAAATTTTTCCCCGCCAAAGCATGGGTGATCAGCAACGGGATAAGCTTTTCGGGGAAATGGTAAGGGCCGTAGTTATTCGAGCAGTTAGTCGTCAGCACCGGCAAGCCGTAAGTATGGTGGTAAGCCCGCACCAAATGGTCACTAGCCGCCTTACTGGCCGAATACGGGCTGTTCGGCTCATATTTATTATCTTCCCTAAAGGCAGGATCGTCTTTTTTCAAAGAGCCGTACACTTCATCGGTCGACACATGCAGAAAACGGAACGCCGCCTTATCATCATCAGATAAGCCGCCCCAATAAATACGCGCCGCTTCCAACAACCTAAAGGTACCGACAATATTGGTTTGGATGAAATCTTCAGGGGAATGGATGGAGCGGTCGACATGCGATTCGGCGGCAAAATTGACCACCGCACAAGGTTGATACTGAGTAAACAGGCCACGCACCAATTCGCTATCGCCGATATTGCCTTGCACAAAAATATGGCGGGCATCGCCCTCTAATGAAGCCAAGTTTTCCCTATTGCCGGCATACGTCAGGCAATCCAAATTAATGACTGTGACATCGGAATTAGCCAGCCAATCAAGAACAAAATTTGCCCCGATAAAACCCGCGCCGCCGGTGACAATAATCGCTTTATTCATAATATACTTACCGTTTTTTAATAGTGTGGGAGAAGTTCGACTGAGAAGTCAGCAAGCTTTGTGCCTTTTTCATCTTTGGCAGACAATTCGGGGGCATCGGTAGGCCATGGGATATTCAGATCCGGGTCGTTCCATAACACACTGCCTTCTGCTTGCGGGTTATATTTATCGGTACATTTATAGGCGAACAAGGCCGTTTCGGAGGTGACGCAAAAACCGTGCGCAAAACCGGCCGGGATAAAAAATTGGCGTTTGTTTTCCGCCGACAGCACCACGCTGGCCCATTGCCCAAACGTCGGTGAACCGACCCGAATATCCAACGCGACATCAAACACTTCGCCCTGTAACACATAAACCAACTTACCCTGCGGATTGATTTTTTGAAAATGCAGGCCGCGCAACACACCTTTTCTGGAGAAAGAGACATTATCTTGAACAAACGCATCGGCGGTCACCATTTCCGCATAGCGGGCTTGGTTCCACGTTTCCATAAAAAAGCCGCGTTCGTCACCAAAGACCTTAGGCTCGACAATCACAACACCAGGGAGATCCGTTTTATGAACTTGCATAGTTTTTCCTCGTTATTGATTAAAGGGGTAATTTAAGGTAATGACGCTAGGCCAATAATGGCGGTAAATTTTTATGCTGACGACAAACCAATGGCCGAATCCGCTTATATATTGCACATTTGTTTCAGGATAACAAGAAAATCAGCCAAATAATATGAACTATTACCCAAAAAGTGCCTGTTTTTGCACAAACAAGCCAGCAAGCCGCAACCTATACTCTGAATGGTCAAATTTTCGGTTAATCCGTTCGTGGTGAGCCCTTCGATAAGCTCAGGAGAACCCTGTCCCGCTGGGACTTCCGATGGTCGTCGAACCATGAGCGGATTAACCGTCCTAAGCCTATCCGCGACGAAGGCCCGCACATTATTGGCGATACTGTGGACACGTTGGACAGGGTATTTGTGTAGCAGCACCCGTTTTTATCCGCCCGTTAGGCAATCCGCCACGCTATTTCAGGAATACCCGTGCGCCCAAGCCCATCTGGTAAATCATGGTGGCCACCTCTTTGAAGAGCTGGCGGTATTTGGGGTCGACGGCGGGCAGCACCATGATCTCGTCGCCGGGGTGGATTTCGGGGCTGCTGAACCAGCCGTCGGTGTCCTCGGTGTTTTCGAAGCGTAAAAATTAATATCGTCGACGGGATGGAAAGATAGCCGGTTGCAATTGAATTTTGCATGGCCTCTGCAATGCGGCTTAGGATAGCTGCTATGTCCTATTTTTACACGTATGTCGGCTGTACCCCATTACCGCGTAATTCAAAGCGGTATAAAAAGATAGATACATCATTCCCGGCTATATTTTTCAAATTCACCTCATCTTTAGAGGACAACACACAGATCATCCTACAGTTGCAATTATTGTGATCCCGCGAAAATGAAATGCAAGCCCAACCATTTTCAAACCCGAGCCGCTACAAGTATCCGGTGCGCGGCTGGGCGATATGCGGGTTTTGTTGGGGCATCCGCAAAACCTTGCCAGCACCGCACGAGAAGGGATTATTTCATGGCAAACCCGCTTTGGCGGCGGGCGGGTGCTATGCGCTACCCGCACCGAGCCTCAACAGTCTCGACCATCCGGTAACGCCCACTTTTGCGAAAGCTTACCTATATCCGCAACAAATCAACATGTTTACATGTTGATTTGTTAGCCTGTCACCCGCCTTTAAGGGGCGTGATTTTCCACAGGCAGCTTTTGTGGGGTCAGGCGGTAGCCCATCGCGTGCATAATGGCGTTGACGCTGCCAAATTGCGGGTTGCCGTTTTCCGACAGGGCTTTTTGCACACCCTTCCGGCTAAGGCCGGAAACTTCCGCGATGCGGCTTACACCTTTGACGCGGCTCACCACGCGCAAAGAAGCCATCAGGGAAGCGGTGTCGCCGCTCTCGGCATATTCATCAAAGAGGACAGTAATGTAATCGTCCATCTCGTCAGGATGATTGCGGAGGTATTCTTCTTCAACCTCACCAATCGTTCTATAGCTGCTCATGGCTTAGATACTCCTTCTAATAGGCCTTGGCCTGTTCAATGTCTTGGTTTTGGCTACCCTTGTCGCCGCCACACAGCAGGACGACGATATGGTTATCACGTTCCCCGAAATAAACCCTGTAGCCGGAACCGAAAAATAACCGCAGTTCGCTGACCCCTTCCCCGACTGGCTCACAATCCCCATAGTTGCCCTGTTGCAGGCGGGAAACGCGGGCAAGGATACGTTTCCGCCCCATGACATCCCGCAAGCCATAAATCCATTCGGTAAAAGGCTCTTTCCCGTTATCCCTGGCATAAACAACCACCTGCTTTGGCTTTGCTGCATCTGTCACGGACTTATTCCCTTCAATTTATATCACTGCGTACTGTAGTATGCAATAGCCTTGGATGCAAGCCGTCTTTTCCCAAAAAAGTTAAGGCTAAAGGGCTTCGCCCTCACGCGGGACAAGCAAAATAACGGCTTTCCCCGCAGAAAAATGGCTTTCAGCCGCCGCTACGCGCTATGGCCGAAGCTTCCGTGATTTTGTTTACCCTTGCATCCCCAAGTCTCGCCGACAGCCAGGGCTTCAGCAGCACTGAACCCCAAGCCACAAAAGGCAGATGGCGGCGGCTTGCCAAACCGCGGATTTAACGCTAAAAAATAGGAAAGGATTCCGACCATGACCACAGATGTTTATAACCGTGTCACAGATACCATTATCGCCGAACTTAAAAAAGGCGAACGGGCTTGGCTGAAACCGTGGAACGCCTAACACGCCGCCGGAAAAATCACCCGTCCGCTACGGCATAACGGCCTGCCCTATTCCGGCATCAATGTTGTGATGTTATGGGCTTAAGCTGTGGAAAAAGGCTATAACGCCCCGCTGTGGATGACCTTCAAACAAGCGCAGGAATTGGGCGGCCACGTCCGCAAAGGCGAGCATGGCAGTGGTGGCTATTAAAAATGCAGCAGCCTGATAAGCACAAATAACCCCAACAGCCACCACAAAAAACGGTTATTTATTTAATAAATTAACATGTTTACATGTTGGATAATTTACATGTTAAAAAATAAGTTATTGAAAAAATGGCCGTATCGTCACATCTTACCCAACCTTACCCCGTGCTTCTGGCTAGACAGTGCATTTGACTTTAATTTCTAACATGTCAAAATGTTCACATGTTTACATCTTGAGTAGATCACATGTTAAAAATAGCGATCCTTGGACAGAAAGGCGGCACAGGAAAAACCACAACCGCGATTGGCCTAGCGGTAGCCGCAGCCTGTTCCGGCAAAATTTCCGTGATTATTGACCTTGACCCGCAGGCCAACGCCGCCAACTGGAAAGACCGCCGCACCGCCGAAAACCCTGCCGTGGTTTCAGCACAAGTGAGCCGACTCAAACACGCAGTCCAATCTGCCGAAGATTTTGGGGCAGAATTTCTGGTGATTGACACCCCTGGAAAGTCAGATACCGCCGCGATTGAAGCCGCCCGCATCGCCGATTTTATTTTGTTGCCCGTCAGACCGCAGATTTTCGATCTTGAAACCTTATCCGCCATGCGTGACTTGCTCCGTGTTGCGGGTTCCGCCCCTGCTTTTGTTGTCTTAAACGGTGTACATCCGCAAGCACACAAACAGGCCGAGGAAGCCAAAACAATGGTGGAAAAAGCTTTTGGATTCAAAGTTTGCCCCGTGCATATTTGTCACCGTGGAGGCTATGCCTCTGCCCCGGCTTCCGGCAAAGCCCCGCAAGAACTAGACCCTGACGGTAAAGCCGCCGAAGAAATCGGACGGCTTTACATGTTCATCAACCAACAACTTAACATGTGAACATATAAACATGGCAGCTAACAATCTGAAAGCTTTACAACAGGCACTTGACAGCAGCGCACGACCTGAACGTGCGCCCCGATCCGTCACGAAAAAAACAAAACCGGAACAAGAAGCACAAATGGTTGCCACACCGGAACCTGTCAAGGAAACGCCAACAGGCGGCTACATGGCTCCAAGCAGGGAAGGGAAGACCAACATCACGGCTTACCTATCGCCCGACTACAAATCCAGCCTGCGCCTGATCCAAGCCCGTACAGGCAAAAGTTTGCAAACCCTCATTGCTGAATCACTCAACGATCTTTTCAGCAAGTATGACGTGCCAACCGTACGACATGATTAAGTTCACTATTCAACATATTGACAATTCAACATGTAAACATGTTAATTTGTTAAATCATTAAGCAGCATGGAAGCACAAACATGGCAATCAGAAAAAAGCAGCCAGAGACCTCAGAAAACAAGACAACAGACGAGGAAACGCCTGTCATTCCGCCCAACGAAGCGGATTTTGGCGGACAGCAACTCGACCTGTTCCGGGCGTTCCTGTGCAATACAGACAACGAACGCGACCAACTTTCAAACACGTTTGACCTTTGGGATTCAGTGCCACGCTATGCAGTATCACGGCAACAAATGGATAAAATCAGGAAAGAAAAGGGCTTTCTGGATTTGCAACAAGTTGAATTCCATTACCGTGGCACAAAACTAAAAACCATCATTCAGGCTGCTAGAATCCTTGATGAAAAAACAGGTACAACCAAAGATTATTACCCTTCGGCCAATGAAGAACTCATTGAAGATGCTTTACGCAAAATTGCCGCAGAACAACGCAATGCTTTTTTCGACAAACCCAACTACCGCAGCGGGGTTGTCTTTTCACTCCATGCGTTGCGCGAAGAATTGAAGCGGCGCGGCCACACCCGATCCTATCAGCAAATCATTTTAAGCCTAAACATCCTTGCCCGCAGCACTATTGAAATCCGATCAACAAACGGTAAAGACGGGGAAAAGTTCGCCGTAAGCTGCTATTTTTCAGGGCTGGCGGCGGCATCAAAATATAGACTTGCCGAAGACCCAACCGCAAAATGGATTGTCCAATTCCACCCTCTGGTTACACAAAGTATTGATTCATTAACTTACCGACAATTCAATTACGCGCAGATGATGAGTCACACTTCACAACTGGCTCGATGGATTCATAAACAGTTATCGCTAAAATTCACCTTTGCCAGCCTAACAACGCCCTTTGAAATGCGCTACAGCACAATCAGGCGTGATAGCGCACTGTTAAACAACTATTCGCGCGGACGAAAAGCCATTGAAGCCTTAGATGAGGCCTGGAGCGAACTCATAAAAAACGGCGTATTACTGACAACACAAAAAAGCGAGGTAAGGGGAGGGCGCGGAAAACTGGAAGAAGTCATCTACACACTAACCCCATCACTTGATTTTATCTCAGCCATAAAAGCCGCCAACAAACGGGAAAATTTAGCCGTGGGGAAAAAGACTGACCCTGTGGATCATTTGCAAAACCCAAAAAGGCGGTAGTTATAGGGGGCGGGTCATGATGCTTTTCGGTAGTTATAGGGGGCGCGGCATTTTCCAACACGGTTGGTCTTTGATTGTCGCCGCCTTGCTGAACCACCAACTCCTGCCCGTCAAACCGGGGCGGCCTGAGGCATGGCCCGGTTTGACGGAAATCAACGGCGTGACTTTGGCTATTTACGCAGAAGGGGGTGGAGGGTAAGAAAACCTACACTTGTAAGTCCCGGCCTCCCCCTTGTCAGGGGGAGGAGCTGTTCTCTTCTTGCCCCTCAATCTATCTGTATGACATTTCATAAAATTAACGCATAACGTTCATATTCCCATAACTACTGTTTTCTAAAATGCGGCTATTTTCACAGCGAAATAGGTAAGGCTTCACTGTTTGCTTATTTGTGCGAATGCCGATTTATTAAAACTTTTATAAAAACAGTAGGATGGGCTATGAGTGAGTTATTTTTGCAAAAGCCGCGGCCTTTGGCGTTGGCGATATTTGCCGCGTTAAATTTGGTGCCGGCGGCACAGGCGACATGTATTTCCCTAACGGCGTTGGGCAGTGCGTACACGCAGGATTTTAATGGTTTGGCGACTAGCGGCACGGCCAATACCTTGGCTTTGACGGGTTGGGCGTTGGCGGAAAGCGGTTCCAGTGCCCGCAATAACGGCCAGTATGCGGCGGATACGGGTAGCGGCACGACGGGCGATGTGATCAGTTTTGGCGCGTCGGCGGCGGCTGACCGGGCGTTCGGTACGTTGCGTAGCGGCACGTTGGTGCCGACAATCGGGGCGTGTTTTACCAATAATACGGGCGCAGCCTTGAGCGGGTTAAGCATCGCTTATACGGGCGAGGAATGGCGTTTGGGTACGGCGAACCGTACCGATCAGTTGACGTTTGAGTACAGCACCAGCGCGACGGATTTGGCGACGGGTACATGGACGGGGGTGGCGGCGTTGAATTTCACTACGCCGGATACGGCGACGGCGGGCGCGAAAGTCGGCAATAATGCGGGTGAGCGCACGGCGTTATCGGCGACGGTCGGTTCTTTGAATATTGCCAACGGGGCGACGTTTTGGCTGCGCTGGACGGATGTTGATGCCACGGGTGCGGATGACGGGTTGGCGGTCGATGATTTTTCGTTAACGCCGACAGGCAGTGCGGGTTTGCCGACGCTGAGCATTGATGATGTCTCGCAAACTGAAGGCAATAGCGGTAACACGGCGTTTACTTTTACGGTGAGTTTGAGTGCGCCAGCACCTGTGGGCGGGGTGAGTTTTGATATTGCCACGGCGGACGGTACGGCGACGGCGGGTAGCGATTATGTCGCTAATGCGTTGACCGGACAGACGATTGCGGCGGGCAGCAGTTCGTATACTTTTACGGTGCAGGTGAAGGGCGATGGCACTTATGAGCCTAACGAGGGCTTTACGGTGAATCTGAGTAACGCCAGTAATGCGACAATTGCCGATGCGCAAGGTGCGGGTACGATTACCAATGACGATTCGGCTTGCGGCTTGGCGGCGACGAAAATTTCGGCGGTGCAGGGCAGCGGCGCGGCGACGCCGTTGAGCGGGTCGGTGTCGGTTGAGGGGATTGTGGTCGGTGATTATCAGGGCACCAGCGCGAATTCTTTGCGGGGCTTTTTTGTTCAGGAAGAAGATGCCGATAGCGACGGTAATGCCGCGACCTCGGAAGGGGTGTTTGTGTTTGACGGCACGACGGCGTTGGCGAATGTCAGTGTCGGCGATAAGGTGCGGGTCACTGGTACGCCTGTGGAGTTTTTCAATATGACCCAGTTGGGTACGGTCACGGGTGTGGAAGTCTGCGCCAGTAACCAAGCCTTGCCGACGGCGGCGGTGTTGACGTTGCCGGTGCCGAATGTGCCTGCGAATGATTTGACGGCGGCGACAGCGGCGGTGAACAGTTATTATGAAGCCTTTGAAGGCATGTTGGTGACGTTCCCGACGACTTTGAAGGTGTCGGAGTATTTTGAGTTGGAGCGGTACGGGCAGTTGGTGTTAAGCCAAGGTGGCCGGATTCCGACTTATACGAATGTGAGTGTGCCGAGTACGGCGGGTTATACCAATCATTTGATTAATTTGGCGAAACGGCAAATTATTTTGGATGATAAGGACAATACCCAAAATTCGGCGTTGACCAATAATCAAGCCTTGCCGTATCCGACGGGCGGCTTAAGTACGACCAACCGTTTCCGGGGCGGCGACAGTATCGCTAATCTGACGGGGGTGTTGCATTGGTCGTTTGCCGGGTTTACCGGTACGGACGCTTGGCGTATCCGTCCGGTCAGTGAGCGTTACAGTTATACCTTTGCCGCCACTAACCCGCGTAAGGCGGTGCCGACGGTGGGCGGCACCTTGAAGGTGTCGAGTTTTAACGTGTTGAATTATTTCACCACGATTGATACGACGGCCAGCGATACGACGGGGCCTTGTGCGCCTAGCGGTACGCAAGATTGCCGGGGTGCGGATTCGGCCAGTGAGCTGAGCCGTCAAACGGCGAAGGCGGCGACGGCGTTGTGCGGCATTAATGCCGACATTTTTGGCTTGATGGAGTTGGAGAATAACGCCACGGCTTCGTTAACGTCGTTGGTGACGGCGGCGAATGCGATCAGCGGTTGCGGGCCTTTTGCTTATATCAATACGGGGACTATCGGCACGGATGCGATTAAGGTCGGGTTGTTGTACAACACGAATACGGTCGCGCCATCGGGCAGTTTTGCGTTGTTGACCAGCAGTGCCGATGCGCGTTTTATCGATACGAAAAACCGTCCGTCTTTGGCGCAGACTTTTAGCCAAACCAGTACGGGTGAGAAGCTGACGGTGGTAGTGAATCATCTTAAGTCGAAAGGTTCGGCTTGTACCGATATTAACCCTAGCGATATTGATAACAATGACGGGCAAGGCAATTGTAACCTGACGCGTACCGCCGCTGCGCAAGCGTTGGTGGATTGGGTGCAGGGCGATCCGACGGGCAGTTTTGACCCTGACTTTTTGCTGATTGGCGATATGAACAGTTATGCCAAGGAGCATCCTATCCAAGCCATTGAAAAAGGCGCGGATGATACCGCCAACACCAGCGATGATTTTACCAATTTGGTGAAAACTTTTGGCGGTACGGCGGCGTATTCTTATGTTTTTGATGGCCAAACCGGCTATATAGACCATGCTTTGGCGAGTCCGTCGTTATTGGCGCAGGTGACGGGCGCGGGGGATTGGCATATCAATGCCGACGAGCCGCCGTCATTTGATTATAACGACACGGTGGCCGATACGGGCGAAGCGACGTTTGAGGTGAAGCCGTCGGCGTTGCCGTTGTATGCGGCTAACCCTTACCGCACGTCTGACCATGATCCGGTGGTGATTGGCATCCAATTGGCGGCGAGCATTAACCGTATCGATGGGACGGCGGCGCGGGATACCTTAACGGGTACGCCGGGTAAAGACCGGATGACGGGCTTGGGGTCGGCGGATTTGCTGACGGGCGGTATGGGTAAGGATGTGTTTGTGTATCTTAGCCCGACTGACGGTATCGACACGATTACCGATTTTACGCTGGGTGAAGATACGCTGGATTTGACGGCGTTGCTGTTAAGCATCGGTTACGAGGGCGGTAATGCCTTAGGTGACGGTGTGGTGAAGTTGGCGGCGACGGGTGCCGATACCTTGGTGTCGGTAGACCCGGACGGTACGGCAGGTAGCGCACCCGCGCGGGTGTTGGTGCGTATCCAAGGCGTTAGCGTGCTTAACGTAAACAACGCGGCTAATTTTAAATTCTAAGGCGGCGGGGCTAACGGGTAGCGTAGTTTATCCGTTAGCCACTTTACCGGAAAAACGAGGATAGTGTAATGATGAAGTGGTTAAAAATGGCGGTGTTGGCGGGTCTGTTGACAGCGGCTAACGCGCAAGCGGCACAGGTGGTTTATACCTTTAGCGGCACGGTGGATTCGGGGTTGTTGGCCAGTACGGGTTATAGCGGCGGTTTTAGTTATGATGACGGCAGTTTGACCGATAGCGGCGTGGAGTCGGTGGCGTTAAGCACCTTGTCGTTTCAGTTTATGGGCGGTAATTTTGGTTTGGGCGATGCGGATTTTAGCCCGACCGCCGATTTTCTGAACGGGATTTTTTTGGGCTTGAGCTATGTGGTTAGCGGCGTAGATCCGGGTTTTAGCTTTATTTCCGCCAGCGGCTCCGGTTTGCCGGGTGACGTGGCGTATTTGTCGTATAGCAGCAGTACGGGCGATAGCGGCTATGGTTCGTTGACTTATGTGCCGGAACCGGCGACGGCGGTGTTAGTGTTGCTGGGGGTGGGGATGTTGCGCCGCCGCCGCTAGGGTTGTAAGGATTTTGGGTAGAAAAAAACCGCCTGTTGGGCGGTTTTTTTTTTGCTCTATATACTCGATCATCAAGTTTTTCATAAAGTCACCTCTAAATAGTGGAAAAGATTAGCGAAGAGCTAAGGCTTGTCAAGGTAGACGGCTCCCTCCCCTGATGGGGAGGGTTGGGGTCACTGCCATTAAGTTAAGGGTTTTTGTGGCTATATGGACGATAATAAACGAATTTTTTAGATTATTAACATGGTTAAAAAAAGCGGGCAGTTGAGCGGAGCCGGGATCTGATCGATGCGGACAGCTTCGGTGTAACTGGCGGTGACGGTCAGGGTATGGCCGACATCGCCGGCCTGAAGCACATAGCTGCCGCCGGTGCCGAGGACGCTGGCCCCACTCATCCAAGTGTAAGTGATGGCCCCCAAACCGTCGGCGTCGGTCAGGGTGTTGTTGGCGGTGAGGGTTTGGCCTTGGGTGTCCGTGCCGGCGATGCTGACCGTGCCGGTGGGGGCATGGTTGATGTAGACATCGTTGGTGGCGATGTTGGCGGCGCTGACCACGCCGGAGGTGAGTTGGCCGGCGACCAAGCCGCTGTTGCCGCCTAAGCTGGCATTGCCCCAAGTGACTATCGAGCCGTCGGCGCGTAACGCGGCAAAAGCCCCTCCTGTGGTATAAATGCTCACCACATCGATTATGCCGTTGAGCTGTGCCGCCACCGCGCTGCTGTTGCCACCATCAGTGGAATCCCCCCAAGTGACCACCGAGCCGTCACCGCGCAAGGCAGCAAAGGCAAAGCCTGTAGAAAAAATTTGCGTCACATCCACAGTGCCGTTGAGGCCGATTGCCACTGTGCTGCTGTCGCCACCGCCAGAGCTACTCCCCCAAGTGACCACCGAGCCGTCACCGCGCAAGGCGGCAAAAGCATCTGTTGTGGAAACTATTTGCGTCACATCTATGGTGCCGTTGAGCTGGCTTGCCACCGTACTGCTGTCGCCGCCATTAGCAGTACTCCCCCAAGTGACCACCGAGCCGTCACTGCGCAGGGCCGCAAAAGCCGTATTTGTGGAAACTATTTGTGTCACGTCCACGGTGCCGTTGAGCTGTGCAGCCACCGTGCTGCTGTCGCCACCATATCGGCTATCTCCCCAAGTGACTACCGAACCATCCGTGCGTAAGGCAGCGAAACAATAATATGTGGAAAAAATTTGTGTCACATTTACCGCGCCCGTGCCGCTGCCGCCGAAAGCAGAAGCTCCCCAAGTGACCACCGAACCGTCACTGCGCAAGGCGGCAAAGGCTGAGGATGTAGAAAAGATTTCCGTCACATCGACTGTGCCGTTGAGCAGTGTCGCCACCGTACTGCTGTCGCCGCCACCAGATCCACTCCCCCAAGTGACTACCGAGCCGTCCGTATGTAGTGCGGCAAAGGCAGTGTTTGTGGAGAAGATTTGCGTCACGTCGATGGTGCCGTTGAGCTGTGCCGCCACCGCGCTGCTGTCGCCACCCTCAGCACCGCCTCCCCAAGTGATTACCGAACCGTCCGCACGCAATGCGGCAAAGGCATAATATGTGGATAATATTTGTGTCACATCCACCGTGCCGTCGAGCTGTGCCGCCACTGCACTGCTGTCACCACCAAAAGCACCAAATCCCCAAGTGACCACCGAGCCGTTCGTACGCAGCGCGGCAAAGGCAGTGTTTGTGGAGAAGATTTGCGTCACATCGATAGTGCCGTCGAGCTGTGCCGCCACCGCACTGCTGTCGCCTCCGCTGCCACCCCAAGTGACCACAGAGCCATCGGCTTTAATCACGGCAAATGCTCCTCCATTACGCCATTCCCCTAAGGAATGTCCAGGATATGATAAAGTGTTTTTTGTTGCTGTTACGGTCATGCTAGTACCCAAAATAATGATTAAAAAAGTGGTTAAAATAGACAACTATTAACAATACCTCCGCCCATTTGGATGTTGAGTCGGATTGAGCAAACTGACGCAGGCCGTTATAAAACCAATGGGTCAAGTTTATCCAACGCGCTTGTTTCAACTGGGTGTATGCGTTTGGCGAAGGTATTGCCTTAAACAATGCTGACGTTCTTTATGCCGGCCCCGCACTTAAAAAGCCACCCCGGCATATTGTTATTAAACGCGCAGCAAACCCCATGCCTATCAAATCACCACAAAATCGGCGTTGGTCAAGGTCAAGTTCACGCCCAAGATGGCGATTTGCACCGCCGCGCCCGCGCCGTTGCCGTCGGCATCATAAGACAGGGCGCCGGTGCCGGCGTTGTAGATGATAAAGTCGTTGGCGTCGGCCGCCGCCGCACCGATTTTAAACTCGGCGGCATTGAGCACGCCGGTGGCCGTCAGTTGGGTGAAAACGGCGTTTTCCAATTGGATGGTGTCGTCGGCGACCGTAAAGTCGGTGACGGTGTCGGTGTTGTCGGCGGAAGGTGCGGTGTTGAAGCGGAAAACGTCCGAGCCTGCGCCGCCGGTCAGGGTGTCGTTGCCCAAGCCGCCGAGCAGGGTGTCGTTGCCGTCACCCCCGGACAAGACATTGTCGGCGCTGTTGCCGGAGACGATGTTGGCGATGGCGTTGCCAGTGCCGTTGATGGCGGCGGTGCCGGTCAAGAACAGGTTATCGACATTGGCCGGCAAACTATAGCTGGCCGAGGCGTAGACCGAATCGGTGCCGCCGCCGCTGGCTTCGTTCACCACATCGGTGCTGTTGTCGACGACATACACGTCATTGCCCAGCCCCCCGCTCAGGGTGTCAATGCCGCCGCGGCCATCAAGACGGTCGTTGCCCGCCGTGCCGGTCAGGGTGTCGGCACCGGTGGTGCCGAGCACCACGATGCCGACCGTGCCGGTGGCGGCGCTGGCTTTGCTCTCGGCCTTGCCGTCCTGGTCGGTGTAACTGGCGGTGACGGTCAGGGTATGGCCGACATCGCCGGCCTGAAGCACATAGCTGCCGCCGGTGCCGAGGACGCTGGCCCCACTCATCCAAGTGTAAGTGATGGCCCCCAAACCGTCGGCGTCGGCCAGGGTGTTGTTGGCGGTGAGGGTTTGGCCTTGGGTGTCCGTGCCGGCGATGCTGACCGTGCCGGTGGGAGCATGGTTGATGTAGACATCGTTGGTGGCGATGTTAGCGGCACCGACCACGCCGGAAGTCAGTTGGCCGGCGACTGTGCTGCTGTCGCTGTTTCCCCAAGTGATGATGGAGCCGTCCGTGCGTAACGCGGCAAAAGCCCGGGTTGTGGTATAAATGGTCTCCACATCGACGAGTTGTGTCGCCACCGCACTGCTGTTGCCGCCATTAATGGTATCCCCCCAAGTGACCACTGAGCCATTGGTGCGCAAGGCGGCAAAAGAATAGCCTGTGGAAAAGATTTGTTTTACGCCATTGAGTTGCAGGGTCACTGCACTGCTGTTACCGCCATAAGAGCCATTCCCCCAAGTGACCACTGAGCCGTCCGCCCGCAATGCGGCAAAGGCACTGTTCGTGGACGCTATTTGCGTCACATCCACCGTGCCGTTGAGCTGTATGGCCACCGTGCTGCTATCGCCACCAAAAGTAGCATTACCCCAAGTGACCACCGAGCCGTCCACACGCAACGCGGCAAAGGCAGTTTGTGTGGAGGCTATTTGCGTCACATCCCCAGTGCCGTTGAGGTCGCTTGCCACCGCGCTGCTGTCACCGCCATCAGTAATATTACCCCAAGTGACTACCGAACCATCGGTGCGTAAGGCGGCAAAGGCATCGTTTGTGGAAGCTATTTGCGTCACATCCACCGAGCCGTCGAGTTGTGTGGCCACCGTGCTGCTGTTGCCGCCAGCGGAGGCATATCCCCAAGTGACCACCGAACCGTCTGTGCGCAACGCGGCAAAAGCACCATAAGTGGAAAAAATTTGCGTCACATCCACACTGCCGTTAAGTTGCGTTGCCACTGCTGTGCTGCTGCCACCGTAGCCGCTGACTCCCCAAGTGACCACCGAGCCATCCGTGCGCAACGCGGCAAAGGCAGTTTCTGTGGAGAAGATTTGCGTCACGTCGACTGTGCCGTCGAGCTGTGCCGCCACCGCGCTGCTATCTCCTCCGCTGCCACCCCAAGTGACCACCGAACCATCCGTGCGCAACGCGGCAAAGGCAGTTTTTGTGGAGAAGATTTGCGTCACGTCGATGGTGCCGTTGAGCTGTGCCGCCACCGCGCTACTATCTCCTCCGCTGCCACCCCAAGTGACCACCGAACCGTCACTGCGCAAGGCGGCAAATGCGTAGAAGGAGGAGAGGATCTCTTTTACGTCCACGGTGCCGTTAAGCTGGTTTGCCACCGCACTGCTGTCACCGCCATCAGTAGTATTTCCCCAAGTGACCACCGAACCATCGGCCTTAATCACGGCAAATGCACCGTCATTACGAAACTCGCCTAAGGAATGTCCAGAATATGATAAAGTGTTTTTTGTTACCGTTACGGTCATGCTACTACCCCAAAATAATGATTAAAAAAATATCCGTTTGGCGAAGGTATTGCCTTAAACAATGCTGACGTTCTTTATGCCGGCCCCGCACTTAAAAAGCCACCCCGGCATATTGTTATTAAACGCGCAGCAAACCCCATGCCTATCAAATCACCACAAAATCGGCGTTGGTCAATGCCAAGTTCACGCCCAAGATGGCGATTTGCACCGCCGCGCCCGCGCCGTTGCCGTCGGCATCATAAGACAGGGCGCCGGTGCCGGCGTTGTAGATGATAAAGTCGTTGGCGTCGGCCGCCGCCGCACCGATTTTAAACTCGGCGGCATTGAGCACGCCGGTGGCCGTCAGTTGGGTGAAAACGGCGTTTTCCAATTGGATGGTGTCGTCGGCGACCGTAAAGTCGAGTACGGTGTCGGTGTTGCCGGCGGAAGGTGCGGTGTTGAAGCGGAAAACGTCCGAGCCTGCGCCGCCGGTCAGGGTGTCGTTGCCCAAGCCGCCGTTATCCAGGATACGGCTCAATTGCCCGATTTTTTTCAAGTCACGCTCATAGGCTATTCTGTCGCTGATCTGCTCGTATTTTTGCTTTGAACACCTTATGTACTCTTGCATATCGTTACTTGCCCATGCCTGCGCCTGAAGACGTGTAAACATGGAAATGTCTGAAGCAACATGGTCGCTGATATGGTCATACTCAGCATCTTTGACATAGCCGTATTTTGATAAATATCTTTCATAGTCCTGCCGTCTCTTTTTGTCATCTTCCTGTTTTTGTTTAGTTTCTCTTTCTATCTGCTGTTGTTTTCGTTGCTGTTCCTGTTGCTCCTCTTTTATCTCTCTGTGATAAATGGAAAGGCTAGATTGATCATTATCCCAACGTGTGAGCATGTCCTCAAAGCCGTAATAATCAGCACTAAACCAACCTGTTTTCACTTTCACTGGTGGCGGCAGTGGCTCTCCGATCTCCCTTAGCAGTGCTGTAGCTGCTCGTCCCTCTTTGATCACTTTATCAAGCTGCAAGCGGTCGATATTGTCTTGCAAAGCCTTGTAAAATCTATGCTCTGCTCGCTTCTCATCCGTTTTTACTTCAATCAAATACACATCTATAAGCGTTTGGCGGTGTTGTTGGTGGTCGTATAGTGCCTGTTGTGCGGTGGCATAGACTGCGGGGGCTTGGTCTACGGCATCCTCCAGCTGCTGCTGTTGCTGCTGTTCAAGTGTCAATTGCTCTACTCTGTTGCTCGTCTCAATGATAGACATATCAAGCCTTTCAGCTTTTTTATTGCGCTTTTTGATTTCATCATTACGCTTGACGATCTCCAGTTCCTCCCCCCTGCGCTTGGCGTGGGTGGCTTCAAGTCCCTCCTTGAATGTCGGCTCGATGTCTAGTCCACGATCCTTATGACTGCGGTGATCAACTCTCACCTCAAGCCCTGCTCGCTCTAGGTGGACGTTCGTCAGATCCGCCACTTTTTCCCTGATTTTTTTCAGCGTTGAGTTCTGATCTAGCTCCCTGACTTTCTTCCCTAGCCCTTGCGGTGTAAGGCTTCTTGTTGTCATTAGTATGTGGGCGTGATGGTTTCTTTCATCACTTCCCCCATGCACATGAGGGGCATGGATCGCTACGTCCACCGCCACTCCATAGGCTTTAACTAAGGACTGGCACAACTCGGTAACAAGTGCCTGACGCTGTGTCTTATCCAGTTCATGCGGCAATGCTATCTCTACTTCCTTTGCTAATCTTGCCTCCTGTTTGATGTCACCGTTCTTTTTTAGTTCGGATTGCTCTACCCGATTCCATAGGGTTTGACGATCTAACATGTCAGGACTTGCCCCAGTTGGGGCAAAAATTTGGGTGTATTCAATGCCTGTTTTTTTGGTGTAGTCCTGCTCTTTTCCGTACGTATCACAGTACAATTTTTCGCCTGCTCGGTATGCTGCACATGCCACGATTGAGCGACCATCTGACCTCGAAATGTTCTGCATTTCACAATGGTAAATTGCCATTTTCATCACCTGTTTATTAACAGCCGCCCCAAGTTTTGGGCGGTTGGGGTGTCGGGGTTTCCCTGACCGTACTTGCAAAATTTGGCGTAGCAAAAATTTTGCGTAAGTGCGCCCTTCGGGAACTCTGCGAGGCTAAAAGCAAAAGC
The DNA here is from genome assembly GCF_002209385.1 of Methylovulum psychrotolerans. Taxonomy (NCBI): domain Bacteria; kingdom Pseudomonadati; phylum Pseudomonadota; class Gammaproteobacteria; order Methylococcales; family Methylococcaceae; genus Methylovulum; species Methylovulum psychrotolerans. Next base: position 4,806,441 of record NZ_CP022129.1, on the reverse strand, counting down.
AAGAGCAATAAGGCTTTGACTTTGTTTTTTGATTTTGCTCGCTGCGCTCGGATCTTGATGTAAGTCGAGTTTTTGAAGTAGAACACTTTTCACATTGATGATGGTTCATACTTCGGAAAATAGGTTGAGACACAGGCATTAAAAATGGTCAAAAAAACAGCTATGGAATTGGGTCAAATGCTCGATGAAGAAAAGGAAAAATTGGAACGTCAGGAAAAGGCAAGAAAGGATCTAGCTGACGCTGTGGTGAAAGGTCGAGAGCAAAAACAGGCAAGGTCAGACGATGCAAAACGCAAGATCCTGATCGGGGCTTACTTACTGAAGAAACATGATAATGACATCAAGAAACTATTGGAACAAAACCCCGATTTTATTGGGTACATTAGAGAAAATGATAAGCACTTATTTTCATAGGCATTAGTAGTTATAAAAAACCCTCATAAATCGAGGGTTTCTTTTTTATCTGCATTACTTTTTGAATCAATGTACTTTTTTAGCTTGCTATTTTTCACTGCATACAGCCGCTTATACTCTTTCTCAATCAATGCGGTCAAAATGGCTTTTTGGCTCTCCCCTGCTGCGCCCACCATGTCCGCAAGCATATCCGACACACCCTTATCTATAAACACCTCCAAACGTTGACTATCAAGGCTTTTGCGTTTTTCACGATATGCTTTTTGTCGTTCGGCATTGGTTTTTGGCGGCTCTTTTAGCATGTCCTGTGTTTTCTGATCGTTCGGGTCTTTCATGTCTTTAACTCCCATATAGTATATCATAGTTACAGGATAACATTGTTTTTAGTTACAGGATAACTTTTTATAAAATTTATTTGTAAAAATTTATGCTATCCTGCAACTATTTTTAAATTACAGGATAACTATTTAACGTTACCCTGTAACTATAGTTATCCTGTAACGCTAAATTAATTACCCTGTAACATATATTTTGTTATCCTGTAACAACTAAATATTGAAATAATACTACCAAAGCTACCCTGTAACGAAAATAACTAGGTTAAAAAATGATCGGATTTTAACATTTTGCGTTGTTCCAAAAGTTATCAACAGCCTAGAACGTCATAGGAAGCGATTACAGACACTTTATAGCTATCAGCATGGGAACATAAGGGCAGGATGAAATATGGGTCTTAAAACGCAAATGGTGAGGTTTTAGAGGTATTTTTTGAAGATGATTAAGGCGGTTTGTTTTTAAAATTTTTGGCGGCTCTCAGGCTGCTTACATTTTAACCAGTTCAGTGAAAAGTTCTTTTTCAGCAAATTTCTGTTTAGCACCATAGCTAAAACTTGCGTGGAACATATTAAGAATTGACCGAAATGACACAATCTCAATTATATTTTTTTTGAAAAGTTTTCTTTATCAAATATTTTAAATCATTGATTTATATATAAGTATACATTCATTTTAATAATTAATCTTTATTTAACAATGATTTATCTATATTCAATTGTTTAATTATTCTTACTAATATTATCTCTATATCAATATTTTTTATTTAAAAACATATGTTTAGTAGTGCTTTTGATTAAAGTACCAGAGGGAGGGAGCAGAGCTGAATGGGAAATACTCACCCTAGAGCGATTCTTAAAAATCACCCTAAAGTATTCCCATTCGATGTACCGTCGGTCGGTCGCTTTCGCATCAGGGATGACATCACTGTATCAAGCTGCCACTGTTATGATTACGATTGATAGCACCGCCTGAACACGCTCATAACCGCCAATTAAATGACTACTCATTGCGTCCGCTACTCTGTTCAGTTCCCCTAGTAATAGCGTTTTTCCGATGTGTGCTAGCGTCACTGTACCTCATCACCCACACATGGACAGATTGAGTTACAGACATTGGCTAAATTTTTGGGGTCTATGCTTGACAAAGCGAGTTAAAACCTTAGAATTTAAGACAGGTACATTAAGCCCCTGTGGTGAAATCATTAGCGGTCGTCAAACCTTAATGCTTTCGATTGCCGATATGTCAGTATCGAAAATCTGTACCCCATAAATTACGGTAAAGCCCCAAGCAATTGCAAGGGGCTTTTATCTTTTTTAACAAAAAAATTTATAAATCAGGATTTTATAACACTAAATAATCCAAAGTACATGAGTAAGTCATGACCACTCCTGCGATGTGTGTAGCACTCTGAGTATCCGTATTATATCAGTGATGTCATATACAACCACATAATGCGGATGTATCACTAACTCCCTAGTATCTTTCTGTCTGCCTGTGCGCCCCATCAGTCGATTATCAACAAGTAAATCTGTCTTTTCTTCAATTAAATCATCAATTTCAATAGCTGCTATAGGGTTGCGTTCTTCAAGATAATCATAGATATTTCTACGATCTTGGCGAGCTGTTTCAGTCCACTCAATCTTCATTCTTCGCTGCCAGTTTCGCCAATGTTGCAGCACGTCTAGCGGCAAACTCTGCCTTTACGTCCTCATGTGGAATCAACTTGCCTGCATTGGCTTCATTTAAGCCGATCTGTACCTGCTGCTTGAACCATTTGTCATAGTCTGCGGCTTCCTGTTGCTTCTTAACAAAGTCACGCATGAAGTCACGGATTAGCTGCGCCCCCGACCGATCAACAGTCTTAGCAAGGCTTGAAAATTCTTGCTTTAGGTCATGGTCTACCCGAAAGGTAAAAGTCGCTTCTGTCATGTTTTTCACTCCAATGTGTTACATTTGAATGCTATTGTAACACATTAAAAAGTTAGGTCATTGTCTTTTTTCGGCTTAGGCTGTTCTTGGTCATAACGTGGTTTAAATGATGGCTGTCGCTCATTCTCAAGTAAAATTTTCCGTTTATTAACAGCCTGTTGCATCTGCTCATAGTAAGGCATCAACTGCGGTAAAATATCAGCAAGTGCCTGTCTGTCTTTATCCAGGATACGGCTCAATTGCCCGATTTTTTTCAAGTCACGCTCATAGGCTATTCTGTCGCTGATCTGCTCGTATTTTTGCTTTGAACACCTTATGTACTCTTGCATATCGTTACTTGCCCATGCGGCATTTTCCAACACGGTTGGTCTTTGATTGTCGCCGCCTTGCTGAACCACCAACTCCTGCCCGTCAAACCGGGGCGGCCTGAGGCATGGCCCGGTTTGACGGAAATCAACGGCGTGACTTTGGCTATTTACGCAGAAGGGGGTGGAGGGTAAGAAAACCTACACTTGTAAGAGGTACTCCCTCCCCTGCGAAGGGGAGGGCTGGGGTGGGGTTGAATTCACGAATGTTAAAAGATATATGCACATCTACTTACTTATGGCTCTATGGTGAGGTTTAAGGTCGCCATACGGATAACGGCTTCCCGTATATTCTCAGAAAAAGCCCTCAAAACCTACCTATAGCGCCAACATCTTTACCCGCCCTTAACTTGTGTACCCAAGCACATCCGATTAAACTATCCGCCACGCCTAGCAGACGCTCGCGCCCATCATTTCATTAAGCCCCCACTTTTTTACCACAGGGACGTAAAGCCCCACCAACCCGAAACACACGACTGTATGGAATTTAATTTACTCAACACCGACGGCTACGCGCGGCGTGGACGGCTGACTTTTGCGCGGGGCGTGGTGGAAACGCCGATATTTATGCCCGTCGGCACTTATGGCACGGTCAAATCCTTAACCCCGGAAGAACTGACCGGCATCGGGGCACAAATCATCCTCGGCAACACCTTCCACCTGATGCTGCGCCCGACCACCGCCGTGATTCAAGCGCATGGCGATTTGCATGATTTTATGCGCTGGCAAAAACCTATCCTGACCGATTCCGGCGGCTTTCAGGTGTTCAGCTTAGGGGCGTTGCGCAAAATCAGCGAGCAGGGCGTGACTTTCCAATCGCCGATTAACGGCAGCAAGATTTTTATGGGGCCGGAAGAGTCGATGCAAGTGCAGCGCGAGTTAGGCTCAGACATCGTCATGATTTTTGACGAATGCACCCCCTACCCGGCCACCGTAGACGAAGCCGCCGCCTCCATGCGCCTGTCCTTACGCTGGGCGGCACGGAGCAAAGCCGCACATGGCGATAACCCCTCTGCCCTCTTCGGCATTGTCCAAGGCGGCATGTATCCGCAACTGCGCCAAGAATCCATTAACGGCTTGGTCGATATAGGTTTTGACGGCTATGCGATTGGCGGCTTGTCGGTGGGCGAACCCAAAGACGAGATGATGGCGACCTTAGATGCGATCCACACCCAAATGCCCAGCGATAAGCCGCGCTATCTGATGGGAGTGGGTACGCCGGAAGATTTGGTGGAAGCGGTGCAGCGCGGCATTGATATGTTCGACTGCGTGATGCCGACCCGTAACGCCCGCAACGGCCACTTGTTCACCCGCTTTGGCGTGATAAAAATCCGCAACAGCCAATATGAATTTGATAACCGCCCTTTAGATGAAGAATGCCCCTGTTACACCTGCCAGAACTATTCCCGTGCTTACTTGCGGCACTTGGACAAATGCCAAGAAATGCTCGGCCCTAGGCTGAATACCATCCACAACCTGTATTACTATCTCAGCCTGATGCAGGGCTTGCGCGATGCCATCGAACGCCAAGAACTGACAGCGTTTGTAAAAGAATTTTACCGCCTGCGCGAACCGGCCAACCGTCCGGCGTAACACCCTGGGAGCGCGGCCATCTTGGCCGCAACAGCGGGCAGGATGCCCGCGCTCCCATTACCGTCGGCCTAACTCACTAATCATCATCATAATCATCGCCCTCAGACAAGCCGACCAGCGTGTCAAAGCCACCCTCGCCGCAACTCTCCGTCAGCGTCCTGATAATTCTTTGTATAGCGGCAGGCGACTCATAAGGGCCGTTCATATAAAACGGTTTGCCGTCTTTGCCGTAGACATACTGCACCGGACAGGCCTCATCGGCATCTGGGGCAGCCAACAGGTCTTTGGCATTGTTGTAGTCCGCATGGGGCGCAAAACCCAAACCCTTAGCATAGTCCACCAAGCCATCCAGCAGTTTTTTGGCGCAGCCAGGGGTCAATGCTTCAAAGCTCCGGCCATTGACTTCCGACATTCTCGCCCTAATACCCTGCACATAATCCCCTTCCGGCAGCACCCTAAACATGGCATCTTTTACCCCCAAGCAAAAGACATCTATAACAAAAGCGCTCATGGCAATATAGCCGTTAGGCAGTCGGCGCGTCACCACCAACTCGCCGATACCATCAATAAATAAATTCGTTGGGATCAGACATTCATAAATGGGAAACCCGGCATAAGGCTTGGCTTTGCTGGTTGACATCACTGGCGATTTTTTTACCGCCGCCGCGCGTTTTTGTTTTTTCTTGGCAAGTTTTTTTTGCCGTTGCTGTTCTGATATGGCCATGGTTAAACTCTTATTCTGATGAGGTTTCTAAGTTTGTCAGGGTGTTTAAGGAGGCTTTATACCTCATTAATCGGCTTTTCTGCCGCTTAATCTTAAGGATTATACCGCTAATTTATTGGCCTATCCCCTTACTTTCCGCCTGCCCAACTGAAGTGCAAAATTTTTAGCGATAGCTTAAGCCCTGGCGCAAACCCACACATCCACCCGTTCCACCCCGGCTTTTTTCAACACTTTCGCCACTTCATGCACGGTGCTGCCGGTGGTCATCACATCGTCAATAATCGCCACATGACGGACGTTTAACGGTTTGGCGACGACAAACGCGTGGCGCAGGTTTTGGCGGCGCTGTTTGGCGTTCAGGCGGCTTTGTTGCGGGGTGTCGTGGCAGCGTTGGCACGCGTCGACCCTTAAGGGTATGTTGAGGCTGTGGGCGACAGTGCGGGCGATTTCCAGCGACTGGTTAAAACCGCGCTGGCGGTAACGGTGCTTATGCAGCGGCACGGGGATCAGCAACTGGGGCGTTTCGGCGTTTTGCCGTACCGTCTCGGCCAGCAAATGCCCCAGCAAGCGGGCATTTTTATAATGCGCCGCAAACTTTAAGCCCGTCACCAAATAGCGCAACGCATCGTCATAAACAAACGCGGCGTGGGTTTCGTCAAACGCCGGGCGGCGGCTGATGCAGCGTCCGCAGCGCAGGGGCACGGCACTAGGGCTGGGCAGGGGTTCGGCGCATTGGTAGCAATGCTGGGTAGGGCGCAACAATTGCCCGTAACACGCTTGGCACAAATCACGGGGCCGCTCGCCCGCATTGCCGCATAACAGACAGGTAGGCGGCAGCCAGTAATCCTGTATAATATTAAGCCAGTTGTCTACCCAATCCATAATAACAAGTTGATAAGTGTGGTTTTACGCTTAACAATAACTATAGCCGGAGTCGCCCCCAATGTCTTTATTACGCCATGATTGGCAGCTTGCCGAAGTTCAAGCCCTGTTTGCCCTGCCCTTTAACGACTTGATTTTTCAAGCCCAAACTACCCACCGGGCAAACTTTGACCCGAATGAAGTGCAAATCAGCAGTTTATTGAGCATCAAAACCGGCTCCTGCTCGGAAGACTGCGGCTATTGCCCACAAAGTGCGCGTTATGATGCAGGCCTGACCCCCGAAGCCCTGATGCCGATAGCCAAAGTGCTGGAATCGGCGCAACAGGCCAAAGATCAAGGCGCGTCACGGTTTTGCATGGGCGCGGCGTGGCGGCAACCGAAAGACCGCGATATAGAGCGGGTGGTCGAAATGGTGCAAGGCGTTAAAGCCCTAGGCATGGAAACCTGTGTCACCTTAGGGATGCTGACCGATAGCCAAACCGCGCGGCTGAAAGAAGGCGGCTTGGATTATTACAACCACAATTTGGACACCTCGGAAGATTATTATTCCGAAGTCATCACCACCCGCACTTATAAAGACCGTCTGGACACCCTGGCGCGGGTGCGGGATGCGGGGATTAACGTCTGTTGCGGCGGTATCGTCGGCATGGGCGAAAGCAGCACCGACCGCGCCAAACTGCTGATCGAACTGGCGAATATGCCCAAACACCCCGAAAGCGTGCCGATTAACATGTTGGTGCAGGTCGAAGGCACCCCGTTAATGGGTACCGAACCGCTAGACCCTTTGGTGTTTATCCGCACCATCGCCGTCGCACGGATCATGATGCCAACCTCACGGGTACGCCTGTCGGCAGGCCGTAAAGAAATGAGCGACGAAATGCAGGCGCTGTGCTTTTTGGCGGGCGCGAACTCGATTTTCTATGGCGACAAACTGTTGACCACCGATAACCCGATGACCAACCATGATATGGCGTTGTTTGATCGGTTAGGCTTGCATTCGGGTGGTTCCAGTTACGCGAATTAAGTAGGAGCCGCGTAGGTCGGGCAAGCGGTTTTGCCCGACAGATTGCCGCGCGGCTGGCCATACCTTGTATTTGCATCATCGCCCTTAAGCGTGTTGGCTGCTAGGTACGGTTGCCCAGATTCTGGCGGAACGGGCAAATGTCGGGCAAAACCGCCTGCCCGACCTACGCGGCTAAAGCTGTTTAAGCAATTTATCATAAACTTGATGTGAGCCAATCCAAAACCATAGGATTTCATGGTTTTGGATAATACCCACCGCCCGATAATCCTTATTGACCCTAACCGAATAAATGGGCTTAGTGGCGTGGACACATTTAAATTGTAAACTCGGATGATAGGGGTCGCGCTTGAATTGCTGATACTCGATCATCCAGTTTTTAATATTCGGATAAATAGCTCAGCTACCGGATATTGAAAAGTTTAACAAATTAATTTAAAACAACAAGTTGCAATGGAATCCGCCCCCCTCCCCTGATGGGGAGGGATGGATTACGTCAGCTATCACAAAAAAATATGCGAAAAACAACAGCAAGCCTATGAAAACAACAATCCGATTCAAGTCATTGAAAATATAAAAGAAAAGTTAGAAAGTATTCAGGAATACATGAGCCAAGCGCGTCATCGAAACCTAACCCATGAGGATTATGACAAACTTGAAAACATGGTCAAAAATGATCAACGGATGCTGAAATATATGCACTGTGAGAAAATTCTAGAACCACGAAACGACCATCTAGCAAGGCATAGAGATAAATATGAGGCATGTCTGACGAGTATTAAAACGATAAAAATGGATATTCAAGAAATTAAAAATCCAAGTCCTGAAGCTCAGATTTCTAGGCAACGGAGTTATGAACCAGAGCCAGAGTCGAAACCGAAAAATGATTTTGGTTTGGGTTTTTAGTAAATCTAAACAATAACTTACCGAGCGAGTGTCTACGAGCGATTGAGCAAAATCAAATTTTCGCCCCGCCTTTTCCCTGATTACAGGCTTCCAGTCGCTTTGGAACTGTCAGAACCGAGCAAAGCGACCATAGGTATTTAAACCTAGATCGAGCGAAGCGAGCATAAAGCTTTATGAGCGAAGCGAATTCATAGTCGCTTTTGCTGTTCTGAATTCACATCCGGCTTTAACCGAAAAAACACCCCCTCAGACTGAGCGAAGCGAAGTCAAAATGTCACGAGCGAAGCGAGTGCCATAGGGGTGTTTTTGACCCCCCTACCCGCTTTTTATACTTTTAAAAAGCTTTTAAATATTTTTCGGCAGCCTGTAAGCATTGGTACATATAGCTTTCAGACTTTAAAAAACTACAAACGCCAAGTATTAAACTACAAACGCCAAGTTAAACGCCCTTAAAAAACTACAAACGCCAAGTTTAAAAACTACAAACGCCAAGTATTAAACTACTTGATTATGTTTGTAGCTTAATATATAAAAATATACATACTTAAACAATGTAGATTATTATGACAATAGACATAAAAAAACATTACCCCAAAGACTGGGTTGTTCTACAAAACAAAGTTGTTGAGTGTTTTAGGGGAATGTCATTAGATGAGAAACGGCTATTTATCATGGCAACCCCACTGGCTAGAACCACAAAAATATCGAGTAATGAACCCATTTTCATTTCCTCCAGTGAGTTTTCAGCAGAGTGTGGCGTTGATCTATCAACCGCTTATACAGCCCTAGAAACAGCATCCGAAAGATTGTTTACCCGCTTTTTTGGCTATACCGCTGAGAATGGTGATCGAATAAAAATGCGTTGGCTCAATAAGGTAATCTATAAGGCAGGGCAAGGCGGTACAGCGTTATATTTTAGCGATGAAGTTCTGCTGCTATTGCGTGAATTTGATGCCCTTAACCCATATACCAAGTATAAAAAAGAAGTGGTACTACGGCTCAAAAAGGACTATTCACTGGACTTTTACCACCTAGCCAAAAAACACCAAAGCATGGGCGGTTTCCAGATCAGCCTAGATGAACTTTTTGAACAGCTTGGACTGCCTGAATCATATAGAAGAATCGGCAACTTAAAAGATCGTGTCATCAAGCCATCACTGCAAGAAATCACCACCAATACAGATATAGACCTAAGCTATGAGAACGTGAAGCTTGGTCGTTCTGTGGTTGGCTTTAAGTTCACTGTCAAAGAGAAGAAAAAACCGAAAGTTATCGAAACAGGACGAGATCAACAAACCATAGATATGTTTTGTAAGCTCACTGATGCACAAGTTAATAAATACAGTGCGATTTTAAGCCGTGTAAGTGATATATCAGACCTTTCAACATTTCCAACCTATGATGACTTTAAACTCTGGATTGCTAATATTTTGCGTGATCCAGAATCAGTCAGACCTGAAACAGCCAAACGGATTTTTACAGCCCTTAGAACCCATACCGATTTTAAATAGTTAAACGAGTTATTGCATTTTTTGATCATTTAACCTCAGTCACCAAATTAAAATTGTATAATGGGAATATGCTGCTAATGAAATAAGCAAGCCTACCTGTGACCACAAATTTCTCCGAAATTTATGTCACAGGGACTTGTTAGGGGTTTCACCCCTAAGACCCCAAAAGCAAAAGCCTGTTAGAGAGGTGGGATATGGCAAAAGATAAGATCAAAAAATTTAGACTCACCGATCTACAGCTTGAGCAACTGGAGCAACACCTCAAAAAAGAAAACACCAACTTCACCGATTTCATCCAGTCTTTAATTCAACGTGAAGTCATGCAAGATGCTGTTACCGTGCAACAGCCCCAAGACATGCAACGCCCCAGAATTAAAATTAAAACGGTGTTTGAAGTGGTTAAGCGTTACCAAAAAACCGACCCTGATTTATTGCTTGGGCTTTCCAGAATCGGCAACAACCTCAACCAAATTGCCAGAGCCTTAAACGTCATCAAAAATGCAGATCAACAGCAACAGCGTAAACTTGATATTTTTAGCCTAATGCTTGTCCTTAAAGGCATACAGAATGAACTAGAACAACTTTTCCCTGTCCTACCGAAAATCAGTCGGCAAAGCCCTGAACGGCTAAAAAAACAATTGTCCTCAACCCAATTAGCCGAGGAGGACGAAAGTGCATATTAAATTTTTGAATCATGGCAAAGGCAATGCTGCCAAAGCATCGGCATACTTACTCGACAAGTTTGATCATCTTGGCAATATCCGTGCAGGCATTGAGGTTTTGCAAGGTGATGCGACCACATTTAACGCCATTTGTGATGCAAGCCCCCATCTGTGGAAATACACCAGTGGCGTGATTGCATGGTCAAAGGATGATGCCCCTACAGACGAGCAGATCAGGGAGGTTTTAACCGACTTTGAACAACATGCTTTCTCAGGGTTAGACCCATCTCAATATCATCTGTTTGCCGTTCAACATACGGATGATGATGGCTCAAAGCATATTCATGTTTTAGTACCACGCCTTGATTTACAGAGTGGAAAATCACTCAATATTGCGCCCCCAGGGCATGAGAAACATTTCGACTCATTACGGGATTACTTCAACACAAAATATCAGTGGTCGCGCCCTGACGATTTGCTGCTAATGCACACGACACAAGAGCCGAACCACGTTGCCAAGCTGAACAAACATGCAAAAAACATCCTTTCGAGCCAAGAGCTAGAAACCTTGCCTAAAAAGCAGTTTTGCAAGGCAATTGATAACTATGTTCAAACACTCTTAAAGACCCAAACAGCAGAGAACAGAGCCGACATAGTGGCTTGTATCACGCAACTGGATGGAATTGACTCGATAAAACCGAGCAAAGAATTTTTGACAGTCACACTTAACAACGGCAACAAACATCGACTGAAAGGCGATTTCTATCATGAAAAATTCGAAATTGGATCTTATTCAGAGCATCTCAGAGCAGCAGCAGCAAGCCGACCAACTCCAAGCGAGCTTGCAGCAGCTCTCCAAGACGCTGATCAACTTCGAGCAACTTATCGAGCAAAGCGAGCAGCCTACAATCAACAGCATCTCTCTTTTGCAAAAAGTACAACAAACGACAATAGCCCTAGAATCGCGTATAAGCTCGATTTTGACCGAGATAGGGAATCTATCACCCCAAGCCATAAAAACGCTGTCAGCGAGCTATACGGAGCAAATAGAGGCACTTCTGGCAAACTTAGCGAATATAGATACTGCGGAAATTTTGAAAGTGACATCGAGCATAGATTCGTTTTCAACCTCAATTCAGGCTCTACAAACCCATATCAACAGCCAGTTGCAGAGCATCTCCATCGACAAACAGAGTTTGAGCAAGAGCATCCAAGCCCAAGTACAGCAAGCCATAGCAAGGCAAAGCGAACAGACCGAGAGCCACCTACAAACGCTGATTACAGAAAAACTGAGCAGCCAGAAAGCGAGTTACATAGTTCTGGGAGCATGGATATTCACAGTGTTGATGCTCTTAATGACTTCCTATCTGGGCTATCAATCCAGTTCAAATCTAAAAACCATCGCAGCGCAGCGCGAAATGATACAGCAGAATTCACAGGCAATAACAAACCAAATCAATTACTTGAACAGTTTAAAACAGAGGTAAGTCATGCTGACCGAGATCGACCAATTTTTAACGGAACAAAACGCCTTATTGAGTCAACAAAACAGCTTGTTAGCCGAGCAAAACGAAGCCTTGAGTCAACAGGTCAGTTCATTAAAGAGCATTTTGACCGCATACAGCGAAGTCGAGCAGAGCTTAAAAATCCAACTCAAACAACAACAAGCATTGATTTCAGCACAGCAAACCGAGCTATCCAAGATCGAACAGGGCAACTTTTCCGAGCAGTTACAACAAGCGTTTCAGGAAAACTTGAGAACCCAATTGACCACGCAATTAACCAGAGCATTAAATCAACTGGATTTGAACAGCATTGTCAGGGATTTAGTAAAAACCGAATTGAAACCAATGCAGATGACCATTGGTACACAACAGGCAGACATCGAGAAAGCACTCTTGAAGATATTGCAACTCAAAGCACCCGAATCCTTGTACAAGGACTTAGAGCAGCAGAGCGAGCAGATCAACACACTTGGGAAAGCTGTAGAAAAATTGATCGTATCAATAAACAGCTTGAACGACTAGAAACCGTAGTCGATGAAATTCGGCTCAAACCAAAGCCAGCTACGGATTTCAGCAGATTACGGAGCGATGGATATTATCCTGATTACGTCAGCTATCACAAAAAAATATGCGAAAAACAACAGCAAGCCTATGAAAACAACAATCCGATTCAAGTCATTGAAAATATAAAAGAAAAGTTAGAAAGTATTCAGGAATACATGAGCCAAGCGGTGTAACTGGCGGTGACGGTCAGGGTATGGCCGACATCGCCGGCCTGAAGCACATAGCTGCCGCCGGTGCCGAGGACGCTGGCCCCACTCATCCAAGTGTAAGTGATGGCCCCCAAACCGTCGGCATCGGCGAGGGTGTTGTTGGCGGTGAGGGTTTGGCCTTGGGTGTCCGTGCCGGCGATGCTGACCGTGCCGGTGGGGGCATGGTTGATGTAGACATCGTTGGTGGCGATGTTGGCGGCGCTGACCACGCCGGAAGTGAGTTGGCTGGCGACTGCGCTGCTGCTGATGTTTCCCGGTGCGCTGCTGTCGCTGGTTCCCCAAGTGACTATCGAGCCGTCCGTGCGCAGGGCGGCAAAAGACCCACCGGTGGTATAAACGCTTACCACATCGATTATGCCGTTGAGCTGTGCCAGCACCGTGCTGTTGGGGCTGCCACCATCACTGCCAGCCCCCCAAACGACCACCGAGCCGTCGGCACGTAAGGCGGCAAAGGCAGAGCCTGTAGAAAAGATTTGCGTCACATCCACGGTGCCGTCGAGCTGTGCCAGCACCGCGCTGCTGGGACTACCCCCCAAAGTAGGCTGCCCCCAAGTGACTACCGAGCCATCGGCGCGTAAGGCGGCAAAGGCATAATCTGTGGAGAAGATTTGTGTCACGTCCACCGTGCCGTTGAGCTGGCCTGCCACTGCGCTGCTGTCGCCACCATCAGCACCCATCCCCCAAGTGACTACCGAGCCATCGGTGTGCAAGGCGGCAAAGGCATCGTGTGTGGAGAAGATTTGTGTCACGTCCACCGTGCCGTTGAGCTGTGCCGCCACCGCGCTGCTGTCGCCGCCAAAAGTACCATATCCCCAAGTGACCACCGAACCATCGGTGCGCAAGGCGGCAAAGGCATAATCTGTGGAAAAGATTTGCGTCACGTTGTTCACCGTACCGCCATTGCCACCAAAATTACTATTCCCCCAAGCGACCACCGAACCATCGGTGTGCAACGCGGCAAAAGCCCCCAGTGTGGAAGCTATTTTCGTTACATCCACGCTGCCGTTAAGTTGTACTGTCACTGCGCTGCTGTTGCCGCCAGCAGAGCTATCCCCCCAAGTGACCACTGAGCCGTCCGTACGTAGCGCGGCAAAGGCAGTGTTTGTGGAGAAGATTTGCGTCACGTCCACGGCGCCGTTAAGCTGGCTTGCCACCTCGCTGCTGTCACCGCCATTATTAGTGCCATTCGTGGTTACCGTAGCCCCCCAAGTGACCACCGAGCCGTCCGCCCGTAGCGCGGCAAAGGCAGTGTTTGTGGAGAAGACTTGCTTCACATCCACGGTGCCGTCGAGCTGCGTCGCCACCGCGCTGCTGTCACCGCCATTATTAGCACCATTAATGCCAGTTCCCCAAGTGACCACCGAGCCGTCCGTACGCAACGCGGCAAAGGCAAAGGCTGTGGAGAAGATTTGCGTCACAGCCGCAGTGCCGTTGAGAGTGCCGTTAAGTTGGCCTGCCACTGCGCTGCTGTCACCGCCAAAATTACTATTTCCCCAAGTGACCACCGAACCATCGGCTTTAATTACGGCAAATGAAGAATTGTTACGCGACTCCCCCAAAGAGTGTCCAGGAAATGATAAGGTGTTTTTTGTTGTCGTTATAGTCATGCTATGCCTCAAAAAAATAAGAATTAAAAAGGGTTAAAGCGGAATGATATTAAACAATACCCAAAGGTTTTATGCTGCTACGCGATTTTTCGCCGTAACGGCGGGGCTTGGGTAAGCTGGATTTTATCGTCAGTTTACTGAGGGTGGAGTGTCGATCAGGAGGGTTTGCCCGACACACTTAGTGGCCGGTCAAATCACCACAAAATCGGCGTTGGTCAAGGCCAGGCCCACGCCCAAGATGGCGATCTGCACCGCCGCGCCCGCGCCGTTGCCGTCGGCATCATAAGACAGGGCGCCGGTGCCGGCGTTGTAAATGATAAAGTCGTTAGCATCGGCCGCGCCCGTGCCGATACGGAAGTCGGCGGCGTTGAGCACGCCGGTGGCCGTCAGTTGGGTGAAGACGGCGTTTTCCAATTGGATGGTGTCGTCGGCGACCGTAAAGTCGAGTACGGTGTCGATGTTGCCGGCGGAAGGTGCGGTGTTGAAGCGGAAAACGTCCGAGCCTGCGCCGCCGGTCAGGGTGTCGTTGCCCAAGCCGCCGAGCAGGGTGTCGTTGCCGTCACCCCCGGACAAGACATTGTCGGCGCTGTTGCCGGAGACGATGTTGGCGAGGGTGTTGCCAGTGCCGTTGATGGCGGCGGTGCCGGTCAAAAACAGGTTCTCGACGTTCGCCGGCAAACTATAGCTGGCCGAGGCGTAGACCGAATCAGTGCCGCCGCCGCTGGCTTCGTTCACCACATCGGCGCTGTTGTCGACGACATACACATCATTGCCCAGCCCTCCGCTCAGGGTGTCAATACCGCCGCGGCTATCAAGACGGTCATTGCCCGCCGTGCCGGTCAGGGTGTCGGCGCCGGCGGTGCCGAGCACCACGATGCCGACCATGCCGGTGGCGGCGCTGGCTTTGCTCTCGGCCTTGCCGTATTGGTCGGTGTAGCTGGCGGTGACGGTCAGGGTATGGCCGACATCGCCGGCCTGAAGCACATAGCTGCTGCCGATGCCGATGACGCTGGCGCCAATCATCCAATTGTAAGTGATGGCCCCCAAGCCGTCGGCATCGGCGAGGGTGTTGCTGGCGGTGAGGGTTTGGCCTTGGGTATCCGTGCCGGCGATGCTGACCGTGCCGGTGGGGGCATGGTTGATGTAGACATCGTTACCGCCGATGTTGGCGGCACCGACCACGCCGGAGGTCAGTTGGCTGGCGACTGTGCTGCTGTTGCCGCCAAGACTGGCATTGCCCCAGGTGACTATCGAGCCGTCGGCGCGTAACGCGGCAAAGGCCCCGTCTGTGGTATAAATGCTCACCACATCGACTGTGCCGTCGAGCTGTGCAGCCACTGCGCTGCTTTTGCCGCCATTAGTGCTATCCCCCCAAGTGACCACCGAGCCGTCCGTACGCAGTGCGGCAAAGGCAGTTTGTGTGGAGGCTATTTGTGTCACGTCCAGGGTGCCGCCGATTGCCACTGTGCTGCTGTCGCCACCGCCAGAGCTACTCCCCCAAGTGACCACCGAGCCATCACTGCGCAAGGCGGCAAAGGCGCTTACTGTGGAAAAGATTTGTGTCACATCCACGCTGCCGTTGAGGCTGGTTGCTACCGTACTGCTGTCGCCGCCAGCAGAGTTATTACCCCAAGTGACCACCGAACCGTCCGTACGCAACGCGGCGAAGGCAGTGTTTGTGGAAACTATTTGCGTCACGGTGTGGTTGGGAGTGCCGTCAATCTGGCTTGCCACCGCGCTGCTGTCGCCGCCATTAGGGCTATATCCCCAAGTGACCACCGAGCCATCCGTGCGCAAGGCGGCAAAGGCAAATTCTGTGGAAGCTATTTGTGTCACGTCCACGGTGCCGTCGAGGCCTGCCACCGCGCTGCTGTTGCCACCATTAGTTTTATCCCCCCAAGTGACCACCGAACCGTCTGTGCGCAACGCTGCAAAAGCACCATAAGTGGAAAAAATTTGCGCCACATCCACGGTGCCGTTAAGTTGTGCCGCCACTGCGGTGCTGGTGGTGCCGCCAGCAGAGCGATCCCCCCAAGTAACCACCGAGCCGTCCGTGCGTAGCGCGGCAAAGGCTTCGTATGTGGAAGCTATTTGTGTCACAGCCGCAGTGCCGTTGAGAGTGCCGTTAATCTGGCCTGCCACCGCGCTGCTGTCGCCGCCCTCTATACTATTCCCCCAAGTGACCACCGAGCCGTCCGTGCGCAAGGCGGCAAAGGCAAATTCTGTGGAGAAGATTTGCGTCACGGTGTGGTTGGGAGTGCCGTCAATCTTGCCTGCCACCGCGCTGCTGTCGCCACCGTAGCCGATATCCCCCCAAGTGACCACCGAACCGTCCGCCCGCAACGCAGCAAAGGCCTTATCTGTGGAGAAGATTTGCCTCACGTCCAGGGTGCCGTTAAGCTGATCCGCCACCGCACTGCTGTCACCGCCGAAAGTAGTAGCTCCCCAAGTGACCACTGAACCATCGGCCTTAATCACAGCAAAAGCGTATTTGTTACGAAACTCCCCTAAGGAATGCCCAGAATATGATAAAGTGTTTTTTGTTGCTGTTACGGTCATGCTAGTACCCAAAATAATGATTAAAAAAAGTGGTTAAAATAGACAATTATTAATAATACCTCCGCCCATTTGGATGTTGAGTCGGATTGAGCAAACTGACGCAGGCCGTTACAAAACCAATGGTTCAAGTTTATCTAAAGCGCTTGTTTTAACTGGGTTTATGCGTTTGGCGAAGGTATTGCCTTAAACAATGCTGACGTTTTTTATGCCGGCCCCGCACTTAAAAAGCCGCCCCGGCATATTGTTGTTAAACGTGCAGCAACCCCCATCCCTATCAAATCACCACAAAATCGGCGTTGGTCAAGGCCAAGTTCACGCCCAAGATGGCGATCTGCACCGCCGCGCCCGCGCCGTTGCCGTCGGCATCATAAGACAGGGCGCCGGTGCCGGCGTTGTAGATGATAAAGTCGTTGGCGTCGACCGCCGCCGCACCGATTTTAAACTCGGCGGCATTGAGCACGCCGGTGGCCGTCAGTTGGGTGAAGACGGCGTTTTCCAGTTGGATGGTGTCGTCGGCGACCGTAAAGTCGAGTACGGTGTCGGTGTTGCCGGCGGAAGGTGCGGTGTTGAAGCGGAAAACGTCCGAGCCTGCGCCGCCGGTCAGGGTGTCGTTGCCCAAGCCGCCGTCGATCCATTGGTATAGTTCTGGATGGCGGGGCATGGCGGCACCTTCGGTAAACGGATGTTGATGACACTCATCAATTTACTCTCAACGCTTTGCCCCGTCACTTTTTAAAAACCTACACTTGTAAGAGGGAGTACCTTCCCCGTCGAACAGACGAAAATGAGGGGAAAAAGCCCCTCCCCCTGGCAAGGGGGAGGTTGGGAGGGGGTTACAGAGACACCAATGTTAAATGTTAAAAGACATATGCACACCCACTTATAAGCCGAAAAATAATTGCCAGCGACGCAGTTGCGCCGCTTTTTTAACGGCTTGCGGCATAAAGCGGACTTGTTATTTTGCTTTGCCATCAACGGTAATATGGATCACGTCATTAGGCGAAATGGTTAATCCGGCAGCTTCACAATTAAAGTGGCGGGTAGTGAGCATCACGCTTTGCCCGGTCGTCACATTCTGGCATTCCGCACTGAAACCGACCGGGTTTAACCCCTTCATTGTTCCGGCAACAGTGATGCTTTGTTTGTATAATTCTTTGATTTCACTGGTTTTTAAGGCGCGTCGGTAATAGCGGAACTCGTCTAAGACCCCCTTAAATTTTTGACTTGCCCGATCATAGCTATAGCCTACATAGAAGCGGTTATCCCAATTAAATTCAGAGGGGCGTGAAAGGGATTGCTTTACTAATTCGCCATTAATGTAGTAGCGGGTGGATTTGCCGGTAACCGCTAACGTGACCAACGTAAACCCGTTACCGATGGTTTGGTCTGTACAAGAAATATATTGTGTTGAACCATCACCATTTTGGTCTTTCTTGTTCATACTCCAAACGCGGTGGCAAATCCTCCCTGACGACAAATAAATATGGCGGTCATTGCCTGCCGTACCGCCTCCCGTTACGCCGGCATCCACCGAAAAAATGCCCGAATTATTATCGGTTGCCTTTAACCAAAGGCTGACGGTGTAATGGGCGGCCGGATTACCGGAAAATAACCTTTCAATAACATCATTACCATTAAATTCTAATGCCTTATTATTTGTTGTGCCATCAAGTGCTATGCCGTCCACACATTTTGGGTCACCTATTATTGTCCCGTCCAATGCGTTAGCTGAACTGTCCTTCGCTGTGCAGTCATCAAAACTATAATGCACAATCAAGCCATCATTTAAATCTGCTATGGCTGTGCCGCTAACCATCAGCAGCGCCCCCAGTAACATTGCCGCCTTTATTTTTTTCATACGCTTATTCCCCCATATTAATAGAGTCCAACGTTAAGCAAACGACAGGCTAAAACCCCGCCTTAGCCTGAGTATTTGGCTATTTGTGTTGCTTGATTAGTGACGGCATCTCTATGGAAGTCTAACGTAAGGGCAATGGGCACGTCACTGGGATACCAAAAACCCAAGGTTAAAAACATTTAGATACCTAAGACTATTATATCAGTCGTTATGAAAACAAAAAAGATATTAATCTAAGGGTGTGTCGCATTATTCGCTACCGCAAACAACGGCGGTCTTTTTTGGGGTTGCTGCACATTTTTGAATAAAAACAGCAAAATCCTTATTTTTTAGCCTTGGGTATTAAAAATATTTTTCTTTAAAAATCAATGTCTAGGAGAGGATTGCCTATTTTTTGTGAAAAAATCACAGTTTTTTTGGTATTAGTTAATTTTTTTCACCCTAGTATTGCTGTTATTGTGAGTAAGTGGTTATTTTTTTGTAGCCATTTATAAATATAAGTTGTTTCTGTCTGGATTGACAAGTGGACAACCGATCATCACTTATGCAGAGCCTTTATATGAAAAAAACCTTGATTGCGATTACCTTAGCGTTAGCGGGTTTGTCCGTCCAAGCCGAGCCTATAAACAGTATGGATGACCATACCGCACAACTGTTAGGCGGCGTAGACAGCAGCCAACAGTTAGTGGCGTTCAGCAACGAAATGCTGGACACCACCCCGGAAGGCCAAGCGGTTATAAAAAAATTTTATCAGCTCCTGCCTTACGCGCTACTGGCAACACAACATGACAACAGGTTACGCAACTTGGCCGCGGCAGAAGCCAGAACCATTGCCGCTTTACTGAGCCAAGGCCGCAAAGACGGGGTAATTGCCCCAGAAGCCGGGCTACGCATAGCGAATTTACTGTCCGAATTTGCCCGCAGCCCCGCCGCCAATGAAATATTGCAACAAGGTCTCGCGCCAGTCCAAGACCCTCTACCTGTGCAGACTTTTCTAAATCGGCTTAACGGGCGTTTAAGCCAGTTGCCCAACCTTGCTAAAATCGCTGGCCATGAGTCCGATAACGCTGCCAAATTCAACCCGCTCAGCCCCTGCCCCAAACATGACTGAGCCGCTAGCCTGCTTTTGCACCGCAGGCCCAAACTGTCCGGCGGACAAGCCCCGTTTTCCCCAAACGCCTGCTTTTGGCTCAAAAAACAGGCGGCTATCGGTATATTTTAAGCCCCATTGCTTGCCCAACCAAACTTTTAGATAGCTATAACAGAACGTTATCACTATAATGGCGGAGCTAGTAGAAAATTTGCCGGTCTTGTGCCGACATTTTCTAGTTACGCTTTGCATATCCATCAGCACTTTTCCAGAAACTCCCTCGCTTTTTGCCTTTATATGCTGCGCAAATGCCTACTTGCCGCTTCAGCGGTATAAGCGGCTCAGCTATGTTGGTATTGATAGATACGGTTAAGCGGTTTCGGCTTGCTTGCTGCCGTCTGCCCCAAAGGCCCCTGACGGTAACAGACAGGCCAAACTTGCCTAAAGACTTGCAAGCACCCCAGGCAAACGCCGCTTTAAGCGGTTATTTTCCCGGCACACCCCGTCTTGCGGGACTGTGGCAAAACCGGCAACATCCGGCCCATCAACCCACCTCTGAATTTAGGACATGTCTTTTGAAACGTATTTTTGTAGGAAACTTACCTAGCGACGCCACCGAGACCAGCGTACAAGCCTTATTTTCGCAATATGGCAAAGTCCGCTCCATTGAATTGGTTTCGGATATTTTTAGCGGCAAATGCCGAGGCTTTGCCTTTATCGGCATGGAAGGCCATGAAGCCCGTGCCGCCATTTCGGCGTTGGACGGCAACTTGTATTGTGGCAAGCCGTTAAAAGTAAAGTTTGAAGAACCCGCCGCCAAAAAAGGCCGCCGCCACTAAACGGGCGGTTGCCGTAAGGCCTTCTGCCCCGCAACCTGCGGTTAAGGTTGCGGGGCGGCGGTCAAGGCTTATTTAAATGGCCGCCCTTTGGCATCTTGATTTATATGCCCGGCCAAAATAAGCACACATTCGATAAAGCCCCAGACTGGCGCGTAGACAACAAAATACTGGGTGATAAACAACGCAAACGTCACCAGCATCTGCGCGAAAGCCAAACGGTAAAACCCCAAGTATAGGCGGCCACCGCCTGCCCAACCTAAGGTAAACGCCAACAATGCCGCCAGATATTTGTATTTAACGGGCTTGGGCTTTTCCAAATACGCCCCGACCAGGTCAACGCTTTTCGCAACGCCTTCTTCCTCAATAAACCGCACGGCATCGCCCGCTTCAGGCGCGGCAACGGCAACCCAATCACCCAGCCGGAAAGCCAGCAGACGGCCCTCGCTGCTTATCGTGCCGGTTTCTGTTGCAGGGTCATAACTCTCAATAGTGCCACTCATTTTTTTCCTCTATAGTTATTCTAATTTTTGTTTTTGAAACACTTTTTTTCGGCAACCGCCCGCATTTACGCAGGCTTTATGGTGCAGCGCGTAGCAGTAAGTGGGTGTTCATATATTTTTAACATTTAACATTGGTAGCTCTGTAACTCCCTCCCAGCCTCCCCTTCGGCTTCGCTCAGGAGGGGTGGGGTTGAATTCACGAATGTTAAAAGACTTTTGCACCACTACTTAAAAGCGCGTAAGGCAGAACACCCGCTCAGGCGGCGGGCTGATCCGGCAAGCGTACTGCCAAGACATCGCAGCGGGCGTGGTGCAGGATGCTGTTGGCGGTAGACCCCAGCAATAATGCCAAACCATGCCGACCGTGCGAGCCGACCACCAACAAATCGGCCTGTTGCTCTTGGGCGACGCGGACAATCTCTTGGTGGGCGCTGCCCGACTCTAACCAAATGTCCGCCTCGGCCACTGCCAACGCCGCCGCCAATTTATGCAGCTTAGCCTGGGCAATAGCCATCAGCTCATTGCCCAAGTCGATGGGATACGGCATATCGCCATAACCGGCATCGACCATCGGGGTATTGTCGACAACGTGAATTAGGCTTAGTTTTGCCTGATAGCTGGCCGCCAATGCTTTCGCCCGGTCAATGACTATCTGGTCATGCTCAAAAAAATCGACCGCCAATAAGATATGCTGATACATTGCCATGCTCGCCTCGTTAGTTAACACTGGGTAGTTCCGGGAACAATAAAGCCATTACTTTATAAGAAGCCACTAAATATAACAACGCTAAGCCCAAACTAAAGCTGATGTGCTTATCTAAGGCGTGGCGTAAGATGTGGCCTACCACCGCCCAATGCCAGATAATAATCGCCACCATCACTAAAAACACCGCCACCCCGCCTTGCTGTAAGATCAGGGTCGCCATCACCGGCAGGGCAAAAAAACTCAGCAGCGCGTCCGTACCCAATAAGGCCGAGGCAGTTTGCCAAAACCGCGCCAGTTTACCGAAACTGTACAGGCAAAGCCCCGCGAAGAAGACTTCCAAGGCAATGCCGACCACCGTTTGCAAGACTGAGCGCACCCCGCCCTTGTCCATGTGCAGCATTAAAAAACTGACCAGCATATTGGCGGCAACCGCCATTTTTAACACGCTCAGGCGATAAGGCAAATCCTGCGGGCCTTTTTTAAACAGGCAAATCTCAAACAGCCGTTTTACTATCTGATGTTACGCACCCCATCCCAAAAAGAGTATCATTGACGGATGGAAAAAGAAAAAATAGAACTCTACACAGACTACCTGATCTGCAATCAAGGCTTTGCAACGGCGACGGGCTTGTCGGCGATGCCCCTTCGACGACCATCGGAAGTCCCTGTGGGACAAGCTCCCCCACAAGGGGGGTCTGGGGACAGGCGAACGGTTAATCCTATCTTTTTGAAATTACAAGTACAATTCCTTAACTTAATGGCAGTGACGCAAACCCCACCGCCGGACACAAAAAAGCCCCTTAACGGGGCTTTTAGCTCAGTGGTGTCGTTGGCGTTGTTACCACTTTGCAATACTTGTCGGGTTACCTCCTGCACAATGGCTTTAACACTCAAAGCGGCTAAACCTTTCCATACCAACATAAAACGCTGTACCTCCCCACCCACAACACACCATTACCCGCATTGCCTCCCTTAAAAAAACATTAAATTTTTTTATTGTGTGATTTAGTACCTAGCTATTTTGTTTTTCAGCGTATAAACTTTGCCTGAAGTGATTTCCCCCCCCCACCCACAACACGACTTAAGGTGATAAACAATGGCAACTTATAATGGCGACAATAGCAATAACTCTTACCTTGGCACGGCAGGCAATGATGTCATTAATGGCAATGGCGGTAACGACACGCTGTATGGCGAAGACGGCAACGACATCATTAATGGCGGCACCGGCAACGATTATATGGAAGGGGGCATAGGTAACGACACCTACCTGATCGCCAAGAACGACGGGGCGGACACTATTTATGATGAAGGCGGCACCGATGTAGTCAAGTTTACCGATATGCTCGCCACCGACATCAGCCGCGTCAGCCAAGTCGGTAGCTATGGCTTAGACCTGTTGCTGACCTATAGTGGCGGACAAATCACCTTCAAATATTACTTTTCCGTATCCGATGGCATCGAACAGTTCCAATTCAGCAATGGCACAGTGTGGAATACGGCGGACATCAACCTAAAAGTGTCGCAAGGGACTAGCGGCAACGATCACTTATACGGCGATGGCGGCAACAATACCCTGAATGGCCTAGCGGGCAATGATGCTCTGTATGGCTATAACGGAAACGATACCCTCAACGGCGGCACCGGCAATGACACCCTGTATGGGGGCTGGGGCAACGACACCTACCTGATCGCCAAAAATGACGGGACGGACGCGCTGTATGATGAAAATGGGACTGCTGATGTGGTCAAATTCACCAATATGCTCGCCACCGACATCAGCCAAGTCAGCCGCGCTGGCGTCAATGGCAACGATGTGTTGCTGAAATACAGCGGCGGCCAGTTGACCATCAAAAATTACTTTTATTCAGCTGACAACCGCATCGAGCAGTTCCAGTTCAGCAACGGGGCGGTGTGGGGCTGGACGGACATCAACCTAAAGGTGCTGCAAGGCACCAGCGGCAACGACATCTTGAAAGGTACTGATGGCAACAACGACACCCTCAATGGCTTGGCGGGCAATGACACCCTGTATGGTTATGGTGGCAACGACACCCTTAATGGCGGCACCGGCAACGACTATATCGATGGCGGCCTGGGCAACGACACCTACCTGATCGCCAAGAACGACGGGGCGGACACCATTGTTGATGAAGGCGGCACCGATGTGGTCAAGTTCACCAACATGCTCGCCACCGACATCAGCAGTGTCAGCCGTCCGGCGGGTTATTACGGGAATGGCAGTGATCTGTTGCTGAAATACAGCGGCGGACAGTTGGTCGTCCGGGCTTATTTTACGTTAACGGATACCCGTATTGAACAGTTCCAGTTCAGCAACGGGACAGTCTGGAGTTGGGCCGACATCAAGGCACACACCGTCCCAACCCCCACCAGCGGCAACGACAGCCTGTACGGTTATGACGACAGCAATGATACCCTCAATGGCTTGGCAGGTAATGACAAGCTGTGGGGCTTTGGCGGCAACGATGTCCTTAACGGCGGCCTGGGTAACGATACCCTGATCGGCGGCTTAGGCCACGACAGCTTTGTCTTCAATACCACCTTAGGCCCTGACAACATCGACACCATCACCGACTTTAGCGTCACCGATGACACCATCCAACTGGCACACAGCATCTTCACCGCCTTGGCCACTGGAGCCTTGGCCGCCGACCAGTTCAAAATCCTCGGTAACGGCGGTGTACAAGACAGCAACGACCACATCCTCTACAACACCACCTCCGGTGCCCTGTCTTACGACACCGACGGCAGCGGCGCGGCGGCGGCGGTGCAAATCGCCATCCTCGGCACAGGGGTGGCGATGACTTCGGCGGATTTTATGGTAGTTTAACCCCCTGCCCCCTTGCGGAAAACGCCCCATTTTTCCCGCAAGGGGGCAGCCACAAAAAAGCCCCTTAACGGGGCTTTTTTAATACATTTATAAAGATAAACGCCTCTCACCTGCCGAATGATTAGCCGAAGGAAGGCGACGGCAAAGCACAATACCTCAGCACCACGCCGTCTCCCTCCCCTAAAATAAGCCAATCTCCCGAAAATATCTGAACGGGTAAGCGGTGTCCAATCGCTAAACGTTACCGTGCAGTATTGGTGCCGACAAGGCTAAACTCAAACAAGCTGAAGCTTAAGTCGTTTATGCCGCCTGTTTCGTACCCGGTGCTGGCGGTAGGGACGTACATGTTGTTGAGGATGAAGGCGTAGTAGTCAGCGGCTGTTTTACCTGCGCAGGTCGGCATGGCTGGGAACGCCCCTCCGGCCACCAAATTGGGTATCACACTGTTGAGTACAGGAATTAAGTCTTTATTTGCAATAGAGGTCGTTATGCCTCTTACTTTAAATGGGTTGTAGTGGAAACCGGTTGCCGGTATCACATAAGCATTGTAATCAACCAAGTTACGCAACGGGTATCTGTACATGTTCTGTCCAGTGGCAGGGTCGACCGCCAATGGTTGGAATGAGGTATTGATAGTTCCGTCAGGGTTTTGGTCGATATATTCAAACCGCTCATCAAAGATATTTTCTACGAGATTGAAAGAATAATACTTTTTGCCTGTTGATGTCGCGCCACAAAAAGTCCCGTCGTCCACAAATCTGAAAGTGACGCCAAAACGTAAGCCGCCGCCATGTTTGCTGGCATCATAAGTAGTCTGCCCGGTTGACGGTGGGGTGCCTGAGTAAGCTTGGGTATTAACGCCATAAGGGACAGTATTGAAGACACTGTTCTGCACGTTATTCTTTAAGCTATAGTTCAAATAAAGGTGCTGATATTGGCCAACTGGGGTTTGGGTAGAAAGAAGGGTGACTTCGCTGTTCTTAAATGCCAATGAGGCATCCGGCCCATGGAATGACCCAAGCGTTGTAAAGTTAGGATAGAAATATTGCGACCAGCCCAAAGCGTCTTTCCACCAATTTTCACTCTTGGTTTCCATGTTGATCCGGTCTTGGGCGAACTCAAAGTTAAAAATGTTTTCGCTGTCGTCCAGTGAGCGCAGGCGCAGGAACGCCCCAGTTCTCACGTTATTGTACAGAATGTTTCCGATAGTTGTCTTGTCTCTTGTAGAGTCCGCAGGAGTGGTTTCACAAAAATGCGGAACGCTACTATAAAGCGGCAGCGGCACACTTGGGGCAATATAGTCGACAAAAGCCCCCAAAAGAAACTCGCTATTATTGTTAAATCTGTAGTCGCGCTCTGTTGTTGTCAGGTATTGCGAAAAGGTCGTAGAAGTCTTGCCGCTTTCACCTTCATTCATGGCCGGATCTGAATTTGCCCCATAAGAATAAGTACACGCCCCGGAATACGTCGAGTCGGAGGTCTTGTCAGGCGTTCCCCGGGTGTAAATGGTCATTTTTTGGCGGGCAGTGGCATTGGAATAATAAGCGTTTGAATACTTGAAATAAGTGCTGTCCGCCATCGCAGCCGAACTGGCAACGCCGCCAAGGGACAGGCCTAGCGCCTGGAGCGCCACCAGAATAGATGCGTTCAGTTTATTTTTCTTTAAAAAAATTGTCATAATACGGATTTCCTCATGTTAGATCGAGCATTTCACTCTTGATTAATGTGGTTTACTTTATAGACAGCTTTGTACCTTCCGAAAAAACAACCATCTTAGCAAATACTTATTTTTAGGCATAAAAATAAGGAAGCCATTACTGTAGACACACAAATACCCTGCCAACAGGGATATAGGGTCAACAGTTAATTTACTGGGGTTTTTCAATCTATATAATACTAAAGTGCGGAATAATTGCAACATTTTTCTATTTTATATACATTAAAACCCTATAATTTAATTTATAAATGTATAAAGCTATCCTACCTAGATTGCAGCAGAGCTTGTCGACTAACCACAGGCGAATAGAAACCTATAGTTTCCGTTTTCACTACAAAAGCGGCCAAAAATAGTTCTCCGCAGCTAAGTAATGGTTTTTGAGAAAGTAATGACAGACCTAAGCCATTTGCACAGCCGTATGTCCGGCAAATGTATTTGCTTGAATATGGCGTTTTTGATGGCACCCAAAAAATGCCGAGGGACATCAAATGAGTAAGGCGCAGCCCGTCCAGGAGCAGCCACCCTACCCCCCATAAACCGGAATCACCCCCCGATTCCCACCCCATAACCGCATAGCCGCACTAATCTTCTCGCGGCTATGCGTCCGCTTTTCCACTTGATCGCTTAAGCAATGATGTTGATTGGCATGTTGCGTCCAACGGTAGCCGAACATCGGCACATGGACAGCCCCATGCAGCAAAGCCGCCTCGGTTTTCATAACCCACTCACTATCCACGCCATAGCGACTAGCCAAACCGAACGACAAACCGCTGACCGCCGCCGTCCTGATAAGGGCCAGGCTATGGATGATGCCTTGGCTGTCGGTCGCCATTTCGTAAGTGCAGCCCGCCTTGTGGTGGCGTATTTCCGAGCCGTCCGCAAAGGCCTTAACCTCATTGGTAAACGCCACGCCCGCGCCACTCTGCGCCAATGCCGCCAAGCCCAGCCTTAAGGCATCCGGCTCCACGGTATCGTCATCATCGACAAACGCCACCACCTCAGCCAACGCCAAAGCCTCATAACGCGCCTTAATAACTGATGTTACGCAGCCCTTAGTTTTTGCAACTCTTCATAAGCCATTTGGTTGGCCTTGACGAACAGCTTGGCCCGCATAGCGAAATGATTGGTTTTATGTTTTATCTTCAGGCATTCGAGCTTGAATGGCCGCATCTTGCTTAAATTCCAGAGTAAATTTAGGTTTTTTGACTTTATCTGTTTTGCTCATTTTTCACCTCTGCTGACATTATAATATGCCTTTGGAAGTGTCCGGCTTTATTAGACCATTTCAGTTTGACTTCCGCACGGCCGCCAAGGAGGGCGGCCAAAATTTTTACGTCGAGATTAAGGCCAGCCCCGCCAAGCTCATGCAAGGCCACAACCTCTACGGTTCCGATGATTTGTGGCCGTGCGCCGAGTTCATGATCCATTTGCTCTATGACACTTACCCCCAGCTTGCCCAGTTTTTGGACGTGCCTTATTGGTCGGTTGAGCAGGTCGATATTACCTACCATTCGTGGTGCAAAACCGAAAACGAGGCCTTGCAGTTCGTCAACGCCTTGCAGAACGTCAGCAACGGCCAGACCCGCGCCCGGACCGGCTACAGCGGCACCGTCTATTTCGGCAAGGCCAACAGCCGCATCAAAAAAATCAAGGTTTACGTCAAGCTCCTTGAAATCCTGAACCTGTTGGCGAAAGACAAAAGGGCAGGGCGCGGCAAAGCCCCGCTGTCCGCCATTTACACCCCCAAGCTTTTGGACTGGGCAAAAGGTATGGTGCGCTGGGAAGCTTCGCTGAAAACACGTTGGTTCCAGCGCCGCCACATCAGCAACAATTTATTCGACCTTTGCAAGGTGTTCGATGCACAAGGTTTTTGGCGAGAATCGACACACGACATATTTAAGGCCTTAGAGGGCAAACACATGCGCATCATCAAAGACGACCAGATAGAGAAACAGTTACGCGACAAATTCCCCACGGTTAACGCCCGTTCCGGCAAGGTTACCTATGGCAAGGCCAACGCCGCTTACCGCGTTTACCGCGCCATCAAGACCGAGGGCTGGATTGAGGCCAAGCGCACTTGTAGCGTTGGTGCTTTTCACAACGCTATCGAAATGCTCCACGCCTGCGGCCTCTCCAAAGCCCTGCTCCAGAACCTCCAGGGCGACGGCCTCAAGTGCGAGGTCATCCCGTTTATCCGCTATGTGGAGATCAATTTCGGCGAGCAGTACCCGCCTTTCCTCCAGCAGTCCGCTGCTTAACTTAACTGAGAACTACCGTCATGTCTTTAGTATTGGCTTTTACCGAACGCGCCCAAACCGATGCCGTCACCTCCCGCGCCCACCCCACCACGGGCGAACTGGAGTACCAACAAAAAATCTGGGTTTACAAGTCCGGCTCCAAGTTCCCCACCGAGTACCGCATCCGCCTGCCTTCCGGCGTGAAGTGCTACCCCGAGGGCGATTACGCTTTTGAGCTCCAGACCAACATCAAGCCCGATAAGTACGGCTCGATGTCCTTTGACGGCTTCGCCCCCACCACGCTGATACCCGTCAAACAGCCTTTTATTGATGCGTTTAACAAGGTTTCAGCCCAGATTTACCAGCAATTGGCCGCCCCCGCCTGACCGCGTTATGGCTTGCTCGCTTTATAAGGGCGTGTCTGCATAATCCCCCGCCCCCGTCGCCGCCGCCTGCGCGTGCGAAAGGACGCAAGGACGCATCGCGCGTGCAGGCGCCCCCCCCGATTGACCGTTTTTGGCTGATAGCCCAAACCGTGCCGGCGGCTCCGGCGTTTTTAACCGAGATTTTTTTATGCACTCAATCCGTAAGCTTCTGAACCACAAAAAATCCCATGCGGTCGCCGTCGCCTTGGGCGGTGCCGTTGTCCTTGAGCAGTCCGCCAGCGCCGACGTGTCCGCCGTCACTGGCGCCCTGACCGCTGTCGGCACCGATGCCGCCACCCTCGGCGCGGCGGTCTTGGTCGTCATCGTCGCCGTGATGGCCTTCAAGTATTTGCGCAAGGCGCTGTAGCCTTTTTTCGTCCGGCGGGGTTTCGTGCCCCGCCATCTGTCCGGGGGGGCAGGCTGTGAACCTATACAACTCCTATTGCTATCCTGATATCCAGTCCGTTGCCGATTCCGTCCAAAGCCGTTTGGTGCTTGACGGTTTCGGCCTGATCCAGTCCGTGACCCCCACATCCGCCAACGATTTGGCGGTCGTTTACCTTTCTTCCGATTCTGTTGCCCATAGCGCGACGCTTTACGTCCCCGATTGTGCCCGCTTGGGTTTTGATTCTTCTTATACTGGCCTTTCGGTCGCCGATTCCCTTGACCTTGCTTGGGCGGTGGTCGCCGTCCTCGCCGTCGCCTTCGGTTTTAAAATTTTAAAGAGGTCGTTTTGATGGACATTGAAAGCATTTGCATCCTCATCGCGGTCATCGGCTCCGCTTTTATTATGTTTAGCTGATATGCGCTTTTACCGCTTATCTTTATTGCTGTTGCTTTTGTCGGCTTCTTTTTCTTTGTTTGCTATGGATAGGGCGGGTGCTTATGCTGCTTGTCAAACAGATAGCGCCAATTATCCACCGGGCAAAACTACTTGTTATGATGGCTATCCGGGTGCTGTTTATTTAAAATCTTCTTCTTCTGGCGTGGGTTTGGGTATTTACAGTTATTCTGCGCCTTGCGATGACCCGTCCAAAACTTACGATGTCGTTACTCATACATGTAAAGGGCAACCAAAAGTTTGCTATGATAAAAGTGTTACTTTAGCCAATCCTCTTCCCGGCACACTGTCTACATGTACCGTACATCTTGAAGTTACGCCTCCTGCCGAATGCCCTTCTGACGGTTCTTCTTTGTGTGTTTCTAAGTCCTGTCTGGGTCCTAATGGCTATCAAGCTTTTGTTGATTCGCCTCTTTCTTCTTGTGCCGAGCCACCTATTAATTGTGTCAATATTACTCCGCATACTCATAATGTGGATAATTGGACGTGTGCGCCTGACCCCCCTGTGACCTGTCCGGCAGGCTCCCATAATGTGGGGGCTTACGATTGCGAGCCAGACCCCACCACGCCCGACCCGCCGCCGACCGACCCCAACGGCAACGGCGGCGGCGGCAACAACGACGGCACAGGCACAGGTACGGGCACAGGTACCGACCCCGGCACAGGCACGGGCGGCACACAAGAACCGACCCAATGCGGCTCTTTGGCTTGTGACGCCACCTTGCAAGCCATGAGCGCCCAACTGATTTCCATACTCGGCGCGGTCAACACCACCCGCTCCAACGAATTGGCGGGCATCCTGTCCGCCGCCAAGACCGCCAACGGCAACGGCCTGTCAACCCTCATTAAGGTCGGCACCATCGCCGCCGACGTTTTCGAGGCTGTGTCTTATTTGTCCAACATTTACAGCAAACTCGGTCAGTCCCAGATCGACCTCTCCGCCATGCGCGATTCCCTCAGCACCGTCAAAGACCTGATGTCCCAAATGAACGGCAAGTTCGACGTGCAAAAACAACAGATTGATGACATGCTCTCCAAGCTTGACCAACAGCTCGGCAAGCAGGAGGCCGCCAACGGCAAACTCGACGACATCAAAGACAAACTCGACGACCTGCGCCAAAAAGGCCAGGACGGCAACGACAAGCTCGACGACCTGCGCCGCAAGCACGACGACACCAACGGCAAGCTCGACGACATCAAAGGCAAGCTCGACCGCGGCAACAGCACATGGGATGCCATTTTGGAGTGGGTGACCCGCCTGTCCGTCCTGTCCGACATTCTCGACTGGCTGAAAGGTTTCAGTATCGACCTGACCCCCATCACCAATTTACTGGACGCCATCCTCAATAAGCTGGATTTTTGCGCCGACCATCCCGACTGGCTGTTTTGCCCGTCCGATTTGCCCGATGTCGATGCTGTGGATTTGGACACTAAGCCCATAGACGCGGATTTTTCCCCCAGGGTGACGGGTTCCGGCTCTTGTCCTGCCGATGTGCCTATCGCCTTGTCATTCGGCACTTACAGCCTGTCTTTTGCCTATATTTGTGATCTGGCCGATTCCCTCTATTATTTGGTTTTGGCGCTGTCTTATCTTGCCGCCGCGCGGATACTCGCGGCGCCGTTGGGGGTTGGCTGATGTCCGCCATATTGGCTTGGGTTTTTGCCCTTTTCGAAAAGATTCCCGCCCGTGTTTTAGGTGGCTTGGGCTTTGGCTGGGCGACCTACGCGGGCTATTCCGCCGCCGTCGAGTCGTTTATCGGCAGTGCCGTCAGTTCCATCCAATCCACGGGCGGTGTCCTCTATTCCATTTTGTCCATGACCGGATTCATCGACGGTTTCGGCATCATCCTTGGTGCCATTTCCGCCCGTGCCGCCCTCCAGTTCATCGACAAGCTCGCCAAGATAGGGTAGGGCGCATGATCACTTTGGTTACGGGTGTCCCCGGTTCCGGCAAGACGTCCTACACGCTCGCCGAGATGCTCAAGATTTTGAAAGAAGGCAACCGCCCCTTGTTTGTCCACGGTGTCCCTGATCTGACCATCGCCCATGAGGCTGTCCGGTGCAGTTCCCACAGTTGCGACGTTTGCCCGGCGTTACCTGACACCCTCTTGAAAATTGACGATTGGCACATCTGGGCGCCTGACGGTGCGGTCATTTTTATTGATGAAGTCCAAAACGCTTTCCGTCCCCGCTCCTCCGCCGCCAAGGTGCCGGACCAGGTCGCCGCTTTTGAGACCCACCGCCATAAAGGCCTGGATTTTTATCTGGTCACCCAGCATCCCAATTTGTTCGACTCTAACATTAAGCGTTTGGTGTCCAAGCATATCCATTTGACCGGGACCTGGGCGCGGCGGGTCGCTTACGAGTGGCCGGAAGCCACCAGCAATGTCCAGTCCACCGCCACCGCCATTAAATCCACCTACGTCATCCCCAAGCACGTTTTTAAGCTCTATAAATCCGCCACTATCCACACCAAGCTTAACCGCAAAATCCCCGCCACCGTCTACGCCTTGGCTTTTTTCGCCGTTTTTGCGGCTTGGTTGTGCTACCGCTTTTATTCGACCCGTATCGCCCCGCTGGTCAGCACCACCGCCCCGGCCGCCGATGTCAGCCCCGCCAACCCCGCCGCCGTTTCCCACGGTTCGCCCCAAGACCTGAAAAGGCGCTTTGATTTTACCCCCACCGTCCCCAACCACCCCGAATCCGCCCCCGCTTACGCCGAGATCGCCAAGCCCAAGGATTTCCCGCGCCTGGTCGGTTGTGTCCGTTCCGAAAAGAAGTGCACCTGCTATACACGGCACGAAAAAAAAGATTTGACAAGCTGGTTTGGCTCTGTATAATAGTCGGACTTAGCCGGGGTGACAACCCCGACGCTCTTTAACAGACCGGATCGAAATAATGTGTGTGGGTGCTTGTGGCGGCTATTGCGCAATAAAATAGCCGATACAAGACAACACGTCAATTCAAAATTTACGTTTAGTTTTCTGTCGGAACCAAGATTGGCCGCTTATCTTATTAAGTGGCAAAGCTGATTTAAACTGAAGAGTTTGATCATGGCTCAGATTGAACGCTGGCGGTATGCTTAACACATGCAAGTCGGACGAGTAGTTGCTTCGGCAATGAGAGTGGCGGACGGGTGAGTAACGCATAGGAATCTGCCCTGTAGTGGGGGATAACGTGGGGAAACCCACGCTAATACCGCATACGCCCCAAGGGGGAAAGCGGGGGACTTTCGGGCCTCGCGCTATAGGATGAGCCTATGTTGGATTAGCTAGTTGGTGGGGTAAAGGCCTACCAAGGCGACGATCCATAGCTGGTCTGAGAGGATGATCAGCCACACTGGGACTGAGACACGGCCCAGACTCCTACGGGAGGCAGCAGTGGGGAATATTGGACAATGGGCGCAAGCCTGATCCAGCAATACCGCGTGTGTGAAGAAGGCCTGAGGGTTGTAAAGCACTTTTAATGGGGAGGAACTCCTGCCGGCGAATACCCGGCAGACTGACATTACCCATAGAAAAAGCACCGGCTAACTCCGTGCCAGCAGCCGCGGTAATACGGAGGGTGCAAGCGTTAATCGGAATTACTGGGCGTAAAGCGTGCGTAGGCGGCCCGTTAAGTCAGATGTGAAAGCCCCGGGCTCAACCTGGGAACGGCATTTGAAACTGGCGGGCTAGAGTTAGGTAGAGGGGAGTGGAATTTCAGGTGTAGCGGTGAAATGCGTAGAGATCTGAAGGAACACCAGTGGCGAAGGCGACTCCCTGGACCCAAACTGACGCTGAGGTACGAAAGCGTGGGTAGCAAACAGGATTAGATACCCTGGTAGTCCACGCCGTAAACGATGTCAACTAGCCGTTGGCCCCAATTATGGGGTAAGTGGCGAAGCTAACGCGATAAGTTGACCGCCTGGGGAGTACGGCCGCAAGGTTAAAACTCAAATGAATTGACGGGGGCCCGCACAAGCGGTGGAGCATGTGGTTTAATTCGATGCAACGCGAAGAACCTTACCTACCCTTGACATCCTAAGAACCCTGCGGAGACGCGGGGGTGCCTTCGGGAACTTAGAGACAGGTGCTGCATGGCTGTCGTCAGCTCGTGTTGTGAAATGTTGGGTTAAGTCCCGTAACGAGCGCAACCCTTATCCTTAGTTGCCAGCGGGTCATGCCGGGAACTCTAGGGAGACTGCCGGTGATAAACCGGAGGAAGGTGGGGACGACGTCAAGTCATCATGGCCCTTATGGGTAGGGCTACACACGTGCTACAATGGCCGGTACAGAGGGCTGCGAACTTGCGAAAGTGAGCCAATCCCAGAAAGCCGGTCTTAGTCCGGATTGCAGTCTGCAACTCGACTGCATGAAGTCGGAATCGCTAGTAATCGCGGATCAGAATGCCGCGGTGAATACGTTCCCGGGCCTTGTACACACCGCCCGTCACACCATGGGAGTGGGTTGCAAAAGAAGTCGGTAGTCTAACCTTCGGGGGGGCGCTGACCACTTTGTGATTCATGACTGGGGTGAAGTCGTAACAAGGTAGCCCTAGGGGAACCTGGGGCTGGATCACCTCCTTACAAAGGCGCAGGCCGCCATGAGCGCCCACAACACATTATTTCGGTCAAAACGGTATGAGCCTTGGGCCTGTAGCTCAGTTGGTTAGAGCGCACCCCTGATAAGGGTGAGGTCGGAGGTTCAAATCCTCCCAGGCCCACCACCGCCGCCAGACGGCAGTGCCAGGGCCTGGATGCCACACCCCACGGGGCCATAGCTCAGCTGGGAGAGCGCCTGCCTTGCACGCAGGAGGTCAGGAGTTCGATCCTCCTTGGCTCCACCACCGGGTTACCGGCGGTCAGGGTACGGCAGGGTACAGCATAACACAAAACAAAAAAACGGACGCGCCCGACAGGCGTGGCGGGGCATGGCCCACGCAGGCCAACCCTATACGGTTTTGCCGCACCAGCGGCGGGAAAAGGCCTTATAGGATTGGTGAAAACCGATGAAACTTGGCGAAAGCCACCGCTCTTTAACAACACGGAAATCTGTAAACGCGGCACGCTTAGCGGCGCGCCGCACCAAAAGCATTAAGAACGAGCGACAGGCTCGGCCTCATGCCCCGATATCTGCGCCGCCCCCAGGGGCGGCGGCAAACAGACCCATTGGGGTTATAAGGTCAAGCGAATAAGCGCATACGGTGGATGCCTAGGCAGTAAGAGGCGATGAAGGACGTTGTAGCATGCGATAAGCCGCGGGGAGTTTGCAAACAAACTTTGATCCGCGGATCTCCGAATGGGGCAACCCACCCGCAAGGGTATCCCGCCATGAATACATAGTGGCGGGAAGCGAACCCGGGGAACTGAAACATCTAAGTACCCGGAGGAAAAGAAATCAACCGAGATTCCCTTAGTAGCGGCGAGCGAACGGGGATTAGCCCTTAAGCAGGCACATAGTTAGTGGAACGGTCTGGAAAGTCCGGCGATACAGGGTGATAGCCCCGTACACGAAAACCTGTGTCTGTGAAAACGAGTAAGGCGGGGCACGTGAAACCCTGTCCGAATATGGGGGGACCATCCTCCAAGGCTAAATACTCCTTACTGACCGATAGTGAACCAGTACCGTGAGGGAAAGGCGAAAAGAACCGGGGAGACCGGAGTGAAATAGACCCTGAAACCGTATGCGTACAAGCAGTGGGAGCCTACTTTGTTAGGTGACTGCGTACCTTTTGTATAATGGGTCAGCGAGTTAATCTCAGTGGCAAGCTTAACCGAATAGGGGAGGCGTAGCGAAAGCGAGTCTGAACAGGGCGTTCAGTCGCTGGGATTAGACCCGAAACCGGGCGATCTAGCCATGGCCAGGCTGAAGGTCAGGTAATACTGACTGGAGGGCCGAACCCACATCTGTTGAAAAAGATGGGGATGAGCTGTGGCTCGGAGTGAAAGGCTAATCAAGCTCGGAGATAGCTGGTTCTCCTCGAAAGCTATTTAGGTAGCGCCTCGTGTATGACTGTTGGGGGTAGAGCACTGTTTCGGCTAGGGGGTCGTCTAGATTTACCAACCCGATGCAAACTCCGAATACCAACAAGTTTGAGCACGGGAGACACACGGCGGGTGATAAGGTCCGTCGTGGAAAGGGACACAGCCCAGACCGTCAGCTAAGGTCCCAAAATCTAGGCTCAGTGGGAAACGATGTGAGAAGGCACAGACAGCCAGGAGGTTGGCTTAGAAGCAGCCATCCTTTAAAGAAAGCGTAATAGCTCACTGGTCGAGTCGGCTTGCGCGGAAGATTTACCGGGGCTAAGCCTAGTACCGAAGCTACGGACCGCGCAATGCGCGGTGGTAGAGGAGCGTTCCGTACGCCTGCGAAGGTCAATTGAGAAGTTGGCTGGAGGTATCGGAAGCGCGAATGCTGACATGAGTAACGACAAAGGGAGTGAAAAACTCCCTCGCCGAAAACCCAAGGTTTCCTGCGCAACGCTAATCGACGCAGGGTGAGTCGGTGCCTAAGGCGAGGCCGAAAGGCGTAGC
This sequence comes from Methylovulum psychrotolerans, assembly GCF_002209385.1. Classification (NCBI taxonomy): domain Bacteria; kingdom Pseudomonadati; phylum Pseudomonadota; class Gammaproteobacteria; order Methylococcales; family Methylococcaceae; genus Methylovulum; species Methylovulum psychrotolerans. Next base: position 4,770,076 of record NZ_CP022129.1, on the reverse strand, counting down.
CGATGGAAAACAGGTTAATATTCCTGTACTGGCCATAACTGCGATGGGGGGACGGAGAAGGCTACATCAGCCGGCGGTTGGAAGTGCCGGTCTAAGCGTGTAGGAAGGCCCCTTAGGCAAATCCGGGGGGCTACAATTCCGAGGCGTGACGGCGAAGCCCTTAGGGGCGCAAGTGATGGATGCCATGCTTCCAAGAAAAACCTCTAAGCTTCAGGTTATGGGCAGCCGTACCGTAAACCGACACAGGTGGGTGGGATGAGAATTCTAAGGCGCTTGAGAGAACTCGGCTGAAGGAACTAGGCAAAATGATACCGTAACTTCGGGATAAGGTATGCCTGTAAGGTGAAGCCCCACGCGGGTGGAGCCCCAACAGGTTGCAAAAAATTGGTGGCTGCGACTGTTTAGCAAAAACATAGCACTCTGCAAACACGAAAGTGGAAGTATAGGGTGTGACGCCTGCCCGGTGCTGGAAGGTTAATTGATGGGGTCAGCGCAAGCGAAGCTCTTGATCGAAGCCCCAGTAAACGGCGGCCGTAACTATAACGGTCCTAAGGTAGCGAAATTCCTTGTCGGGTAAGTTCCGACCTGCACGAATGGCGTAACGATGGCCACACTGTCTCCAGCCGAGACTCAGTGAAATTGAAATCGCTGTGAAGATGCAGCGTCCCCGCGGCTAGACGGAAAGACCCCGTGAACCTTTACTATAGCTTGACACTGGACTTTGAACCGATTTGTGTAGGATAGGTGGGAGGCATCGAAACCGGGACGCCAGTCCTGGCGGAGCCGACCTTGAAATACCACCCTGGTTTGTTTGGAGTTCTAACCTGGGCCCGTCATCCGGGCTGGGGACAGTGTCTGGTGGGTAGTTTGACTGGGGCGGTCTCCTCCCAAAGAGTAACGGAGGAGCACGAAGGTACCCTCAGCCTGGTCGGAAATCAGGCGATGAGTGCAATGGCATAAGGGTGCTTGACTGCGAGACGGACAAGTCGAGCAGGTACGAAAGTAGGTCATAGTGATCCGGTGGTTCTGTATGGAAGGGCCATCGCTCAACGGATAAAAGGTACTCCGGGGATAACAGGCTGATACCGCCCAAGAGTTCATATCGACGGCGGTGTTTGGCACCTCGATGTCGGCTCATCACATCCTGGGGCTGAAGCAGGTCCCAAGGGTATGGCTGTTCGCCATTTAAAGTGGTACGCGAGCTGGGTTCAGAACGTCGTGAGACAGTTCGGTCCCTATCTGCCGTGGGCGTTGGAGATTTGAGGGAAGCTGCTCCTAGTACGAGAGGACCGGAGTGGACGCACCGCTGGTGTTCCAGTTGTCCTGCCAAGGGCATTGCTGGGTAGCTACGTGCGGACAGGATAACCGCTGAAAGCATCTAAGCGGGAAGCCCCTCCCAAGATGAGATCTCCCCGGGACTTAAAGTCCCCTGAAGGGCCGTCGGAGACTACGACGTTGATAGGCACGGTGTGGAAGCGCAGTAATGCGTGCAGCTAACGTGTACTAATTGCCCGTGAGGCTTGACCTTATAACACCCAATGGGTTTGTGGCCTAAGGCCTGCGCTTTCTTAATGCGAACAAAAACTTTACAGGTTTCCGGCGGCGGGCGCAAGCCCCCCGCACAGCTTGGGGCCAGCCCCCCAAGCGCACCGAATTGCTTGGTGACCATAGCGAGCGTGAACCACCCGACCCCATCCCGAACTCGGAAGTGAAACCGCTTAGCGCCGATGATAGTGTGGCAGTTTGCCATGCGAAAGTAGGGAATCGCCAAGCTCCGCTTGGGGAGTTTGGCAAATCCCAGCCGAAATGTTGGGCGACGTTGCTGACGCAGGCTTGCCAGGTGTAGTGGCTGAGTTTGGCGCGTAACTCGGCGGCACTGTTTCGGGCATCGTCAAAATTATCGGCAATCGTTTTAATCGCTTTGGCTATTTCCGCTAAGTCATCGTCGTGAAAATAGGGGGCTTCGGTTTTTCCGCGTATGTTAACCGCCTCGACGTACCCGCCTACTGTGCGTTTACATTCTGCTTTCAGCAACTCATACACACCGCTATTTTTGCTGACGATTAACGGCACGCCCGCTGCTATCGCCTCCCATGCGACCAAGCCGAAACCTTCATGCCATGAGGGCATTAAGGCGACGCTGGCATCTTTCAAGTCATCGAACAGCTCTTCACGGTCTTGCGTATAAGGCAAGGCTTGTAGATTAATCCGCGCGTGGGCATAGCCTTCGGCGAACTTTTGCAGGTCTTGTTCTAATTGTTCGGGTGAGAGGGCGGGCGCGTAGTTCGGCGCGGATTCAAAATTAACGCCGCGTAAGAGCATTTTGGGGTGTAGCAATGAATGGGGGCCGTTATTGCGGTGGGCATCGGCAATAGCGGTAGAAAAAGCGGCAACGCCTAAATGTCCTTGCTTGATTTTTGCCGCATCATCGCTCAACCTGCCGCTAAAAAACACATCAAATCGGGTTGGGGGATTAACGCGCGGGGTTATCTCCGCTAAACCGGGGATAATTTGATGGATTTGGTCGGCATTAATATCCGTCAATTGCACTAAGGCGGCTTTTAACAGCGGCCCTACCGCTAGATGGATAGCCGCTTGTTTGAATAAACGCCGTTGTTCGCGTTTTTTTGTATCTGCGCTTTCCGAGTCTTCGGCAAAGCTTTCATAAGCATCATAGCTCATGTGATGGATTAACGCCGACCGCCCGCCTGTCAATTTAGCCGCCTCAAGTGCCGCCGCGCCGCTAATCCTATCATGGCCTAGCCAAACGGTGCGGGTTGGATCAAAAATAATGGCTTGCTCTTTTAACTCCGCAAGCGCCGATTTGGCGTGTTTATCGGTAAAGTGTTTGTCATCAGGTTTAAAAGGCAATGCCACCAGCGTAACGTTAACGGCTTTGGCTTCTTTAACCTCTTGCTCAGTCATCGAAGTCACCAGACACACCGTCTGCACCTGCGAATGATAATGCTCCCCAAACGCCGTTAAAAAATCCGTGTTAAAGCTATTAATGCCGCCATACTTACTGCCCCATTGGGTCGCAAATGCGATGAGTGAATACATTGCTTATCCTATTAAAATGTCCGTAACCCTTAACCCCGCTGATCCGCCAAGCTTACATCAGGGAGGGTAATCATTATCGCCTAATGCTGTACTGGTGTGGGGATAATTTTACCTAACGTTCATGAAAATAGGGCAGGGTATTTATTTTAGCAGTTGTGCAACGCCGATTGCTTTTGCTTAAGTGCGTCTTAGCGGTGCTTGCAAAGTAAGATAAGGATTAATAATTATTAATCAATATGTTATGTGTTCATGTAACGCCAAATAGGATTAACCGTTCGCCCTGAGCTTGTCGAAGGGTAGACGGTTAATCCGCCCATGGTTCGACAGGCTCACCACGAACGGATTAACTTACTACGTTCACAATCTGTATCTTATTGAAATATAAAACATAACCCCTTAACTTAATGGCAGTGACCCCAGTCCTCCCTTTGGCAGGGGAGGGAGCCAAGGGCTTCTCCGTTGTAGAGGCTAAAGTTGGGGGGAAATGCTCTTCCCTCTGTCCCCCTTCGGCTTCGCTCAGGGAACGCGGAGGCTGGGGGGCGTGTTTTCGCCTGTGCAGCAGGTTTTATTTCTTGCGTGTTCCTGTCTACTTAAGCCAATCAATCATTCAAAAACACTTTTTTAAATTGCCCGTCTTCCCAGTAGACAATTTGCGCCCCGCCTTGCTCGTAGGGGGACAGTAAGAAGCCGTTGTTTTTGATCTTTACTTTGGCGGGTTCGTTTTGGGCGCATTCCCAATAGCCTTTGCCGCAGGCGGTTTCATGGACGGTGTTGTCGAGGAGTTGCAGTTGGGTGGTTTGCGGGCTTAAATCTTCAAAGCGGGTGTCGTCGATTTGCAGGGGGGTGAAGAGTCCTTCGCCTTGGTTGAGGAAGACGAAAACGCCCCAGTTTTTACGGTGTTCGTCAAACAAAATCCAAGCCTCGTCTTTTTGGCCGTCGCCGTTAAAGTAGCCGCTGATATGGAAGGGGATGGGGGTCTCTTTTTTAAAGCGTAACCAGTCGCCGCGATAATCGGCGCGGGTCGGTTCGCACCAGCCGATGGGGATGTAGATTTTGGTGCGCTCACAGCGCGGGGTTTTTGCATCTGCTGCTGGTATACCCAGGCCGAAGAGGCTGGCGACTACTAATAGGGGGATCAGGGTTCTGTTCATACTCTTGCCGTTTTCCAGTTAAGGTATGGGTGAAAAAGTCTAGGCAATGCCGCCTACCTTTGGCGGACAGTAACCTGCCCCGTTTGCTAGGGTTGGCTTGCTGATTGTGCGTTAGGAACGCGCATAAAATTAAGTAGGCGTTCCATTGCATCTCTGCGTATTAAACCCCACCCCAGCCCTCTCGGCAACTGCTCCTGCGTTGCTCTACCTCCTTTACACCCCTGAGGGTGTGCATCCATGCAGTCGCCCTTGGCAGGGGAGGGAGCTTATGGCTTCTCCGTCGTAGAGGCGAAAGTTAGGGGAAAAAGCTCCTCCCCCTGCCAAGGGGAGCCCTTCGGCTTCGCTCAGGAGGGAGGGGTTGCCGTACTTTCGCCTGTTCAACAGATTTTATTTCATGCGCATTCCTTAGCGCGAAAAGACAGGCAATTCATCATATTGTCATAACAGCATTTTAAAATCAGTGACTTAAGCGCAATCTGGCTAGGCAATACGGTTGTTTATTGCCCGAAAAAGCTAACTACTATCGGTTTGAAACTTAGATAAAGCATAGCCTGTCCGCTAAGTTCCACAACAAGGGCGGGTGGTAAGCCAGTGGTTAGGGCGGCATTTTCTTTATTAGGCGGCTAATAATAACACACGGATTATTAAAATCTATTGCTTAAAAAACGCCTGACCGCTCCCGTTAAACTCTGCCCGAACGCGGTCTTTTGACATAAGATAGGCATTAAGCTAATGGCTATCTTATGTGGCTAAAGCTCAGGCAGTAGGGCGTTTAGGTACGGTTTCACAACATAATAACGGTTTAACCCACTCTATTTCCGAAGGATATCATGCAAAAAGCCCTTACATTTGGCGGCCTGTTGGCAACCACTAGCCTGTTGTTCAGCCCGGTTTCCCAGGCGACTAGCTTCAATATCACTGGCACGTCCACCAGTGCGCAAACCCTTGGCAGCGCCAGCGGCCAGACGGGTACGGTCGGCAGCGGCGGGTCGCTGACGGTTTCCAGCACCCCGGTGGCGGTCAGTATCACTGGCAATAACGCTACCCTGAGCAATCTCGGTACGATCTTCCAATCCGGCACAGGCCGGGCTGTCCGTGACAATACGGGGGTGACGGGGCTGACCGTTAACAACGGCAGCAGCAATAATTCAACCGCGCTGATGAAAACGGCGGACGCGGACGTTATCCAGATGAACAAAGCGGTCGCCAGTGTCACGCTCAATAATTATGGCACGATGACTTCGCTGAACGCGTCGGCAGGCGGTTCGCAAGTGGTGGACTTTGCCGCCATCACCACGGGCAGCAATATCATCAATAACTACTCGACCGGGATTATGCAGGCCACGGAAGCGGACGCAGTACGCCCTGGGGTCGGCGGCACGGTGAATAACGCCGGGCTGATGAAGTCGACCACGTCTACGGGCAGCAGCAGTGACGGTGTTGATGTGCAAAACAACAGCGGCGTTCAAATCACCAATGATACCAGCGGAACGATTGAGGGCGCCCGCCACGGCATCACGGGCGGTGCGCTGGATAATACCGTCACTTTTACCGCCAGTGTCACGAATAATGCGGGTGGCATCATTAAAGGCGATAACGGTTCCGGTATCAATCTCGACGGTTTTAACGCCAACCAAAATGTTACGGTGGTCAACCACGGCACTATCACGGGTAACGGCGTGACGGGCGACGGTGACGGTATTGATGTGGACGGTTTGGTCAATGTCACTAATACCGGCATTATCCGTTCGATTAACGCCTATAGCAGTGTTGTCGGTTCGCCTGCGCAAAGTGAAGGCATTTCGGTAGGCGGCGGCACTATCACTAACTCCGGCACTATCGAAGGTTTGGTTGCCGCTGGCAACACCAACGCGGTAGGCCGGGGCATTTCTTTGTTGGGCAACGATGTCACTAGCGGGCCTTTGGCGGGTACGCGCGAGGCCATTTATGGCGATGCGACGGTGACGAACCAAGCGGGTGGCCTGATCCGGGGCGACAGTGATTCCGGTATTGCCGTCAATGGCCCTGCCAGCGGCCATACCGTCACCATTAACAATAACGCGGGCGCGACTATCCAAGGCGGCGGTACGGCTAACGCGGCGATTTTGACGGGCGCGGATAACGATACTATCACTAATGCGGGTATTATTAACGGCAGCAGTAGCGGCAAAGCCATCGACTTGGGCGGTGGCACGAATACCTTGAATATCCAAGGCGGTGCGGCTTCCGTCCAAGGCGATATGTCCGGCGGTACGGGCACTAGCACCCTGAACTTGAATATCGGCACGGGCAATAGCTTTGCTTATAACGGCGCGTTGTCAAACTTCACCACTGTGCAGGTCAACAGCGGCACTACCACGCTAGCGGGCGCAAGCAGCTACAGCGGCGCGACCACGATTAATGGCGGCACCTTGCTGGCGGCGAACACGACGGGTTCGGCGACGGGTACGGGGGCGGTGGAAGTGAAATCTGGCGCGAGTTTGGGCGGTACGGGCAGCATAGCCGGAACGGTCACAGTTGACCAAGGCGGCACGTTGGCGACGGGTATCGGTGGGGTCGGTACACTGCATACAGGCAACACGACACTGGGCAGTAACAGTACGTTCGCTTTGGATTTGGACCCGAAAAACGCGGGCGGTTTGGGCTTTAACGATATGTTAAGCGTGGGCGGGGCGGTGTCTTTGGCTAACGCCAATCTGGTGCTGACGTTGTTGTCCGCCCCCACCGCTGACCAGACTTTCAACATTTTGTTAAATGACGGCAGCGATGCCATTAGCGGTTTGTTCAGCCAAGGCCATACGGTAGCGGCCAGCTACGGTGGCCGCAGCTATAACTTTTATGTGAGTTATTCGTCTAATGCTGATAGTGGGTCGTTGGGTAATGACATTCAGTTAAAAGCCATTCCTGAACCTGCTACGGTGGTTTGGTTTGGTTTGGGCGGTGTGTTGTTGCTGTTGCAACGGCGTTTTGCGGTGAAGGCGGTGGGGTGATAGAAGCTTAATGCTTGCTTAGGAACGCGCGTGAAATTAAGTCGGCGTTCCATTGCGTTTCAGCGTGTTAAACCCCACCCCAGCCCTCACTGCCATTAAGTTAAGGAAATTCTGTTCAGAAACAATGTTTTTTCTTCCTTTTATGGAAGTTCAGCAACCCCCTTGCCGATGTCTTTTGTCTGGGCGGGTTACGGTGCTTTCGTTCCAAGCAAGGCCAACTGAAAGATTTCTTGAAGCTATGGCGACAAATTTAGATGTGGAAAATTTAAAAAATGAAAACCAGTGTATCAATCTGGTTTTGTCGGATACCCAAGAGAATTTTTCATTATGGGTTGAAAACTCAATCATGCAGTTTAAGCGTCATGATGACAGTAAAGATTTGGCATCGGATTGCCCAACATTAACCGTAACCAAGCCCTTATATCTAAAAATGATTACAGGTCAAATAAAAGGGGTAAAAGTCCTGCTTTCTAACGAAAGTAAAGTCAAAGGCAATCCATTGGAAATTGGAAAATTCTTTGCAATGTTTAAACGTCCAGACTCAACTTTTCCAATTGTCACTCGACCAAATGATTAGGATGAAATGACTGGGCTTAAAGAACCCTACCAAATTAAAGTCTCCGCTTTTATGTGCACACATTAGTGCACATAAATACAAAATTAGTTTAATTATTTCAATAATTTACAATCAATAAAAAAGCCTAACTTGTCTAAGTCGGGCTTTTTTATTGATTCTTCACGTTTCACGCCTAATATTTAATCATTGTTCCATATTTTTGATTAGCAACAGTCGGAATCGAGCATAAACCCTACATGCCAAAATTCATGCCCCGATCTCGCTTAGGTTGGGGCTGCTCCATTTCCTTTTTCCGTTCCTTCATTTGGACGATATTCGCTTCAATAGTTCGGACGTTTCGAGCAAATTCTGCTGAGCTTTGGCTACTTGTGACGAGACTGACCGTTGTGTGGTTGAGATTTTCTCCAGTACGTCCTCGTAATTCGTTGTAATTTGGCTCATCTCCCTGACTTTGCCATTGATCTGCTCGGTATAGGTCGCTGTATTTTTTTCCAATTCGTGAAATTGTGTCTGTATTGTCGATAATGACTTTTGTGTTTGCACTAAGTCTGTCTGTACGCTCTCCATTGCCTTTGATTGTGCTGATAAGGCTTGGATAATTTTCTTTTGCATCACGTCTAAACTCTGCTGTTGCTGCTGCAACTGAGTTTGTTGTTGCTGTAATTGCTGCTGTTGTTCTTCGATGATTTTCAATAACTGTGTTTCTAATTCGGTCATCACTTAATACCCCATCGGCACCATGAAGTTGTTCTGCCAATCCCCTGCGTCCTTGTTGATCTGAATACATAGACGTTGGGCTTTGCTGTTTTGCTGTCTGCATGTGCTGAACGTCAAACTGCCCCCCGATCGGTTCAGGTGATCCACTCGCATTTGTTTCTCGTTGATGGTCATATTGAGTGTCCGTATCTCGTTGTACTTGCTTTTGCCCATAAAACCGAGCGCAATAATGAGAATAATTAAAATAGCAGCTCCCAAAATCATTGCCATATTCAAAGTGGTAAGCTGTTTCAGTAGGCTTTTGTTCTGAACTTGCTGTTCTTTTGTCTGTATCTGCTCGTTCATTTGCTTTAAACGGCTCAATTTGGACTGTAGCAAGGCTTGGTACTGGTCGAGCTGCTTCTCGATCTGCTGTGAGCTGTTCTGTAGGTTCTGCGCTAATTTCTCGTCTGACTGCTGGATAGCGGTCGCTGTGATATTGGCTCTTGTGCTCAAGCTGTCTTTGATAATCTGTGACGTTTGCTCGATACCGCTCAGAAGTTGTTCCTCGGTACGTTGCAATTCGCTGTTGTACTTCTTGTCGATATTCGCCAGTAGCGCTAAAGCCTTGCTCATAAACCTCTCCACTTAAACGGATAGGACGTGTTGCGCCCTCGTATGGATTTTCGATTGATATTGATTTTTGGGTTTGTCGGGTGACTTTGATTTCATTCGATTCAAGCCATTCAACCAATTTTTGCCGATCGGCAACTTTGCCATCGACTACAGCTTGGTAAATCCTTTGGTGTAACTGATCTTTAAAATCCTTCACATCCTTGGGTAAGTTCTTCTTATTGATTAAAAGCTGCTGATTGTTCGGATCATCGGGATCATATAGTTGATGTTCTGCATTGGTAATCTGCTTAAACAGATCCACTCGATCTAAATCCACTGGCGCATAAAATGGCTGTAGCCGTTTGCCTGTCGAAAGCTCAACGTTTGGAATCACAAAATTCAGCTCAAGCCGTGTCTCTCCAGTATCTTGATTCACCTTATCTTGGTGCTGTACCCATAAAATTTGGTACTGATCTTTATCGAGACCAGGGAAAAGGCATTCCTCAAAATTTTGCATGATCTGCTGTTTATCCTGGTCAGATAAAGCATGCTCGTAAAAGGATAAACAACCACTGGTATATTTCTTGGCAAAAGGACTGCTATCAATCAGTTGAGCGGTCAAGTCAACATCACCACTTAAAACCTGTGCATGTTCTCGCTCTCTATCTTCACCAAGCAAATAATCTAGACAACCTTTAGATAATCCTGAACCATGTCTAAAAAAATCAACGATCATCTGGTCGTAACTCCCGAAGTTGTTGATCTATGGAAATCAACAAATGAAGTAACTTCACTTTGTCAAAAGTACCTGTCCCTGCAATATCCGTATTAATCGCTTTGGCAATCTGATTCACGTTATTACCTATACGACCCAATTCTAGGATTAAATTTCTCTCTGTCTTGCTATATGAAGATTCAACAATCTTTGTTGATTTAATTTTTTCAGCATCATCTGCTTTGGAATTATAAATCTTTGTTGCTTTATCTACTGCTGACTGACGTAGCAACTTTGCGATTGAACCAAAAGGATTATTGGCATCGAGCAATTGATATTCTGATTCTGAAAGTCTGACTTTAAACGTCCGTTCCCGTACTACTTTCTGTTTAGTTACTGAATCTATTTCCACTTGAACAATCCCATTCTTGGTCTAACCGGTTTAGAGGAAAATCTTTGATTTTTCTTTAAACCGGTTTTCGGGGGTATCGGGGGTGAAGCCCCTGATCAAGGTCACAGCTTAGCACTATTAAACGAAGTGAAATAGGGGTAACTGTGTATCCTTGCTTATTTAAAAAGGGAAAGAATTATTTATACTAAAATTTAATCAAATGATACAGTATATAAACCCTAATAAGAACTGGCATAAATCTTGTAAAACAATAGCACTCAACTCTTTCTCACCACCACCACAGCCCTCGCTTTGCTCAGGCAGATGGTGAGCGTTGAGAGAGTTTCGGCAATACTCTCCCTAAGGGCTGTCATTCAAAAAATAACACATCCCCTAAGTATTGCCGATTTAACCTGATTAGGCTGACGGAGCCACGCATCGGTCGTATCCGCACCATGCTTCACATACATGGCAGACAAGGACTAAAGGTACTGCACCTCTCCCCACGCGCTCCCTGTCGAAGTATGGCGGTATCTCTGCGAGGATTTCTCCAACATGCAACTTAACCAACCTATACAACTACTCTCAACGCTCCGCTTTTGTGGGATTCCCCTGTAACGGTTCAGCTCCTGCTTCTCAGCTTTCACTATCGCTACGATGCACCAGTGACACTTATTCCCTCCACATGCACCGCATATCTTCCTTAAAAAGGATGCACAGAAGCTGATAAGGCTCGAATACTGTCTATGTATTGCTTATTGGATGAACGAGAGTCAGGTAACGAAAGACTTTTTACTGATACAATGCTTGCCATTTTTTATCAATTTGATAGAATTTGAAAAGCGGTACAAGCCGAAAGGTGAAATCATAACGGTCGTCAAACCTTATGATCTTCGTTACTTGATGCTCGAACATTAAATAACTGCGTACCACCAAATTTAAGACAAAACCCCTCTAAGTTGCAAGACTCAGAGGGGTTTTTCTTTAGGTTTTAACAAAATTTTTATTTTTCTCTCCTACTAACTCATGCCCAATAAGGACTGCGTAGTTTTAATAAAAACAGGTATATTCTTGTAAAATATTATTTTATGATTCCATCATAAAAAATGATGGCTGTTATTATAATATTTGAATTGAAAAGCTTCTATTAATTCAACACATATCAAAAATAGTATAGACAAGGAAATCAACATTTATGGATATTTTGAAGAAGGAAAGACAATGAAAGGTAAATTTTTAACGGTTTCATTGATGTTTATTTTGCCATTTTCTGTTTTTGCAGCAAATGGACAAGTCGAAAAAGCGGTCATTGAATCAAATAATGCGTATAAAACGAAATATAATTTAGACGATATGACAGAGTTTAATTATGCGCAAAAAGGCTTTATTGCCAAGCCAACAGGTCAAATTAAAAGTGAAAAAGGCAATGTGATCTGGGATTTTGATGCGTTTAATTTTTTAAATGATCCAGCACCAAATACTGTTAATCCTGCACTATGGCGACAAGCAAAGCTCAACAATAATGTTGGTCTATTTAAAGTGACAGATCGAGTTTGGCAAATTCGTGGTTTTGATTTGGCAAATATGACCATTATTCAGGGTGATACTGGCTGGATTATTGTGGATACATTAACCTCTAAAGAAACGGCTGAAGCAGCACTTAAATTTGCTAGGCAGCATTTAGGTGAGCAAAAAATTTCAGCCATTATCTTTACCCATAGCCATATCGATCATTTTGGTGGTGCATTAGGCGTTCTTTCTACAGAAGAAATTAACGCTAGAAAAACCCCAATTATTGCGCCACAAGGCTTTATGGAAGAAGCGACCAGTGAAAATTTGATGGCAGGTTCAGCCATGATACGTCGTGCGACTTATATGTATGGAACTTTTCTACCTAAAAATGCGGAAGGATTGGTGGATACAGGTTTAGGTAAGGCTGTTGCTGTGGGAAAAATGGGCATCCTTGAGCCTACACAACTGATCACTCAACCAGAACAGAAAATGACGGTTGATGGCTTGGATTTTGTGTTTTATAACGTGCCGGGTTCAGAAGCACCAGCAGAATTAACGTTCTCTATCCCATCATTGAAACTTTATAACGGCGCAGAAATTCTATCTCATACCATGCATAATCTTTATACCCTTCGGGGTGCTAAAGTCCGTGATCCCTTAAAATGGGTGGGCTATCTAGACCAAGCAATGCAGCATGCCAAAGCATCCGATGTATTGATTGCACAGCATCATTGGCCTGTCTGGGGCAATGACAATATTCAAGATTTTATTAAAACCCAGCGAGATGTTTATAAGTTCACGCATGATCAGACGGTGAGATATATGAACTCTGGTTTTAATGGCGCTGAAATTGCCGAAAAAATTAAGCTTCCAGCGGCACTTGATCAAAAACTATATGCTCATGGCTATTATGGAACCCTAAAACATAATGTAAAAGCAGTATACCAATATTATATGGGATGGTTCGATGCCCATCCTTCCAATTTAGATCCATTACCCCCTAAAGCTGTTGCAAAAAAATATATTGAGTTAGCAGGTGGGGAGAACAATGCATTGAAAAATGCGCGGGATGCCTACGCTCAAGCTGACTATAGATGGGCTGCCGAGATTTTAAAACATATTGTGTTGAATAACCCTCAAAACCAACAAGCAAAAGACTTATTGGCGAATACTTATCGTCAATTGGGCTATGCTGCTGAGGCTTCAACTTGGCGTAATTTCTTTTTGGTGGGCGCTCAAGAGCTACAAAATAATGTACCCCTACAAAATACTTCTGATCCGAGTGATTTATTGATTCATACACCAACTGAAAGATTTCTTGAAGCTATGGCGACAAATTTAGATGTGGAAAATTTAAAAAATGAAAACCAGTGTATCAATCTGGTTTTGTCGGATACCCAAGAGAATTTTTCATTATGGGTTGAAAACTGGGGAGGGGGACGGATTCCATTGCAAATTGTTGTTTTTACTTAATTAAAATACTAATCCAATATCTAGTGGCTAAGTTGCTTATTCTAATATTAAAAACTTGATGATCGAGTATAAACTATTACAACAGCTTCCCTATCGGCAACCACCAAAGCCCGATAGAGTGGGTTGCTCGCGGCCTATCCGTTACCCCGATAGTGAAAATGCCGAAGGGGTGGCGTTTGCCGATATCGAAGATGCGGCGGTGTTCGGTAAGCAATTAAGAACCGCTGCTTGGCAAAGCAAACAAGATGGGCAATGATTAACCATTCTGCGCTATACAGCCTCCGGCGTTAAACAAACGACAGGCTAATGTTGGTACACTCGGCTGGCTATCGTGCAATGGCTGAAGGCGATTGCACTCCGTTCGGGATGGGCTTCCGAGCGGTGTTTAGCCATTGCCCAGGGCTTGCCTTACTTCGCCACGTTTAACTGAAAATACCCCCCATACTGCCCCCAACGTGCCGCCCTAGCATCGCAACTGGATGCCCCAAGGCTTGCCGAGCTACCCTAAACGGCCACCCAACCGCCTTATATTGAGGACTGCGACTATAAAACTGTTATTTGCCACCGGCCCTTCCATCAATACCCGCCTGCTGGTCGCGGTTATTGCCTCGGTCGCCTTATTGGTCACCGAGCAACGGGGCGGGCAGCGGCTGGATTTTTTACGCGCCGGCTTATCGCTGTTGATCGAGCCGCTGAAACACTTGGTCGATATGCCCAGTGCGATGGTCACGCAGACCACCGAGTCGATGAGTTCCTATACCGTGCTGAAAAAAGACAATGAGCGGCTGCGTGAAGAACAACTGATCCAGCAAACCCGCCTGCTGAAACTGGAAGCCTTAGAAAAGGAAAATATCCGCTTGCGGGCCTTGCTGGAAAATTCTTTTAAGCTGGGCGAACAAGTGCTGATTGCCGAGCTGTTGTCGATTAAAATGGCCCCTTACGAACATATTCTGGTGGTTAATAAAGGCACGCGTTTTGGCGTACACCCCCAGCAACCCGTCCTCGATGCCAATGGCGTGGTCGGGCAAGTGTTCCGCGCCTTGCCCTTAAGCTCGGAGATTATGCTCATTACCGACCCCAACCACGCCATCCCCGTACAGGTCAACCGCAACGGTCTGTTGACCATTGCCGTCGGCAGCGGCGAGCTGAATCGCCTGTTATTGCCGTTTTTGCCCAGCAATGCCGACATCCGCCCCGGCGATTTGCTGATTACCTCCGGTTTAGGCGGTACCTTCCCGCAAGGCTATCCAGTGGCGACCGTGGATGAGTTCACCACCCAGCCTAACAAGGCCTTCGCCAGCATCACCGCGACTCCGACCGCCAAACTCGACCGCAACCGTGAGCTGATGATTGTCTGGAGCAAAACCATGCCCGTACCGCTTATCAATAAATCGGACGCGCCAGAACCCACCCCATCGGCCACCGAGCAGCATCATGACTAACACTTACGGCTTTGGCCGCATTCTCATCAGCATCGGTGTCGCCATGTGCTTGCGCATCGCTCCGCTGCCCTTCCATCTGGACATTTACAACCCCGATTGGGTGCTGATGGTGCTGATTTATTGGTCGATCGGCTTCCCGGAGCGGGTGGGCATTTTCCACGCTTGGAGCTTCGGCCTGTTGACCGATGTGCTGACCGGGCGCTTACTAGGCCAATATGCCTTGGCGTATTCGTTGGTGATCTATATTTGCCTGAAACTGCACAAACGCCTGCGCCATTTCCCGTTGTTGCAACAGGAACTGTTCATCTTCGCCTGCCTGCTGTTGTCGCAACTATTGCTGTTTTTGATTAAAAACCTCCAGCATCCGGCACAATTGCACGGCGATTTTTGGTGGCCGGTACTCAGCGGCACCCTTTGCTGGCCTTTCGTCTACCTTACGTTGCGCTTTGTGCGCTTGTCCAAACCTGTTAACTGATCCCGCCATGTTACCCATGTACTCGGCGACCGACCACACGGCGGGGAACCGTCTGTTTATCCGGCGCATTATCGCCGCTTTAGTCCTTATCACGCTGCTCAGCGCGGCGTTAGTGGTGCGGCTGGTGTATCTGCAAATTGTCGGCCATGAGCTGTACGCCTCCAAAGCCAAAGAAAACAGCGTCAAGATCACCCCGATGGTGCCGACACGCGGCATCATTTACGACCGCAACGGCAAAATCCTCGCCGACAACACGCCGTCTTACAGTTTAGACCTTATCCCCGAACAAATCACCGATATGGCGGCGACCTTGCAGCGCCTGCAACAGCTTTTGGACATCAGCCCCGATAAGATCGAACTGTTTGAAAAACAACGCAAGCGGCAAAAACGCTTTACCAGCATCCCGCTGCTGCTGAACATGAACGATGACGAACTGGCGAAATTTGCCGTGGTCAGGCCGTATTTCCCCGGCGTAGACATCCATACCCACTTGGTGCGCCACTACCCCTACGGCGATTTGGCGGCGCACGTCGTCGGCTATGTCGGGCGGATTAACGAAGAGGAAATGAAGACGCTGCCCATGTCCGAGTATCGCGGCTCCACGCATTTGGGCAAGCTGGGCATAGAAAGCAGTTATGAAAAAGAGCTGCACGGCAAAACCGGTTATGCGGAAATCGAGACCAACGTCCAGGCCCGCTCTTTGAATACCTTAAGCGAGAATGCTCCCGAACCGGGCGCAAACCTGTACCTGACCTTGGACATTGACTTGCAAAAAACCGCCTTTGACGCACTGGCAGGCTATAACGGTGCGGTCGTGGCGATAGACATCAAAACCGGCGGGGTGCTGGTGTTTGCCAGCCGTCCGGGCTTTGACCCTAACCCGTTCGTGGTCGGCATCAGCAACGACACCTATAAAGCCCTGAGCGAATCCGATGACCAACCGCTGTATAACCGCGCTTTGCGCGGCCTGTACCCGCCCGGCTCCACCATCAAGCCTTTTGTCGCCTTGGCGGGGCTGGAAGAGGGGGCGATCAGCGCCCAGCAAAAGCTGTTTTGCCCCGGCTACTACCAAATCCCCGGCTCCACCCACAAATACCGCGACTGGCGCAAAGGCGGGCATGGCTCGGTGAATATGAGCCAAGCCATCACCCAATCTTGTGACGTGTATTTTTATCGCCTCGCCAGCATCCTCGGCATAGACCGGATGCACGGGTTTTTGGAAAAGTTCGGCTTCGGCGAAAAATCAGGCATAGACTTAAGCGGGGAAAAAGCCGGCCTGCTGCCGTCCAAACAATGGAAACAAGACCATAGGAATCGTGAATGGGCCTTAGGCGAAACCTTAATCACCGGCATCGGCCAAGGCTTTTTGCAAGTCACGCCCTTACAGTTGGCCAGGGCGACCGCCACCCTCGCCAACCGGGGTGACATCGTCAACCCGTTTTTGGTCGATAAAATCGTCTCGGCCACCTATATAGGCCCGCCGCCGCACCCGCCGCAACAGGCGCTGGCGTTAAAATCCGCCAACCTTAACAGTGTCATTGACGGTATGATTAACGTCGTCAATAGCGAACACGGCACGGCGAAAAGCATAGGCCGGAACATACCCTACCAAATCGCGGGCAAAACTGGTACGGCGCAGGTGTTCAACATCAAGCAAAACGCTAAATATAACGAACACAGCATCGACTTTAAATTGCGCGACCACGCCTTGTTTATCGCTTTTGCACCTGTCGGCGACCCGCAAATCGCCATCGCTGTCATCGCCGAAAACGGTGGCCACGGCGGCTCTGTCGCCGCCCCCATCGCCGCGCAGGTGATTAAGCAATATATGCGGGAAAAGCTCAAAAAACCGGAGCCGGAACCCAGTGAAGCCAAGCCTGTAGAAGAAACGGCTAACCCGCCGCCGCAGCGGGAAGATTAAGGGAGCGCGGGCATCTTGCCCGCAAGGGCGGGCAAGATGCCCGCGCCCCAAGACAAGAAAATCGCCGCCGTCCCTTACATCTCCCTTAGAATAGGTGCCAGCCCCGCCAACTACCCCCTTAAGCCCCCTATGAAAACATCCCTATTCACCGACCGGATCTTCAACCGCCGCTTACTTATCTGCATCTTAACCGGGTTTTCCTCAGGCTTGCCGCTGTACATTCTGATTAACCTGTTCGCGGCGTGGTTCCATAGCGCGGGCATCGACCTGAAAACCATCGGCCTACTGACCTTAATCCAGCTGCCCTACACTTGGAAGTTTTTATGGTCGCCGCTTTGTGACCGTTATTCCTTAGGCATAGGGCGGCGGCGGTCGTGGATGTTGCTAACCCAATTGGGTTTGCTGGCGATTTTGCCTATTTTTGGCTGGCTGTCGCCGCAAGATGATTTGCGCCTGATTATCGGCTTAGCGGTGGCGGTGGCGTTTTTGTCGGCCAGCCAAGACATCGCCATTGACGCTTTCCGGCGCGAATTGCTGCACGAGTCCGAGCAAGGGCTGGGCAGTGTCATCCATGTCAATGCTTATAAACTGGCCAGCCTCATCCCCGGCTCCTTATCGCTGGTACTGGCCGACCATGTCTCTTGGCAAGTAGTCTATAGCGTCACCGCCCTGTTCATGCTGCCGGGCATCGCCTTAAGCCTGTGCATGACGGAACCGGTAACTTCGGTATACGCGCCGAAAACCTTACGCGCAGCGATTGTCGAACCCTTCCACGAATTTTTTCAACGCCAAGGCCTAAAAAACGCCCTGCTGATTTTGGCATTTATCTTCCTTTACAAACTCGGCGACACCATGGCCAGTGCCTTGCTGACCCCGTTTTATTTGGACTTGGGCTTTAGCAAAACCGAAATCGGCATTGTTGCCAAAAACGCCGGGTTATGGGCAAGCATCGCGGGGGGGATTTTCGGCGGCGTGTGGCTGGTGTATATCGGCCTTAACCGCGCTTTATGGATTTTTGGCCTGTTACAGGCTTTGGTGATTTTAGGCTTTGCTTGGCTGGCGACCACCGATCATAGCCTAGGCAGTTTGGCCTTGGTCATCGCCTTAGAAAGCTTCGGCATGGGCTTAGGCACAGCGGCGTTCGTCGCCTTTGTCGCCACCACCACCCACCCGGTCTACGCCGCCACCCAATTCGCCTTATTCACCAGCCTTGCCGCCACGCCCCGCACCCTCGCCAATGCCTTGGCCGGGTATTTTGTCGAAGGCGGCGATATTAGTGTGTTTAGTGTCGTGCTATTCCACATCAACGCCCTAGGCTGGCAGCACTTCTACTGGCTTTGCTTCGCCTTGGCGCTGCCGGGTATGTTATTGCTGTTTTATATTGCCCCGTGGCATAAGACGGCTAAGGGGTTTGCTGAGGGGGAATGAGTGGGGGAGGCTGAATAGTATGGAAATTAGCCTTTTCAAGAATGGGTTCCTTTATCAAAGGGACGCTGTTGACATGCTTCTTTAACCATTTCGTTTAGCCATTTTGAATCAATGGCAAATTTTTTAAACGCCAAAAACGGGGCTTTTGGATCATTAGTGTCCCTTATAAATTTATTGACGATTGTCCGAATACCCATGGCTTGATCTTGTTGGCGAGCATTTTCCAGCAATACCGCCTTAATATCCTTTTTAAACGTATCAAGCAGCGTCCTTCTTTCATCATTCAGCTCAGGGCGGTCTAGCTTGCAGGTGTTAACCAATTATAGGAAATCCCCCGGCTCTGCCGGGGAGACAGCAAAAGTTTGACATTAAGAGGAGTCCATCAGGACACTTGAAATCGTGAACCGCCAAGTACACGATTGAGGAGAATCCTGATGAACTTAACTCGGCCATCACCCGCCGGGCCTTATAACGGCCTACGGGAAATCCTGCTTTTTTCAGCCCGTCCGACAGCCGCCGCGACCCATACGAACGCTTGGAGGCATCAAATAACGTTTGTGCGCGTTCCCTAAGCTTTTGTTTTTCTAATATCTTACCAGTATCTGTCGGCTGTTTTGCCCAATCATAATAGGCGCTGGTGCTGACGGACATCACTTTGCATAATACGGTGACAGGATAAGTCTTCTGTTGCCCTTGGATGAATCCGTACCTCACCCGAGTTCTTTCGCAAAGAAGACTGCGGCCTTTTTTATTATTTCGCGCTCCATCCGCAACTGCTCGTTTTCTTTGCGCAGCCGTACTAGCTCGTTGTGATCCGCCAGATTCATTGCCTGGGCTTTGGCACCAGCAACGGCGGGTTGGGGCTGTTCGGCCCTGACCCAACGCCCCAAAGCGCTTAACGACACCCCTAAGCTATCTGCCGCCTGTTGGTGGGTATAGCCTTTCTCAAGCACCAATTTGGCCGCATCTTGCTTAAATTCCAGAGTAAATTTAGGTTTTTTGACTTTATCTGTTTTGCTCATTTTTCACCTCTGCTGACATTATAATATGCCTTTGGAAGTGTCCGGCTTTATTAGACCATTTCAAGCCTTGCCTTACCCATAAAACGATGTACATCACCCAATTTGGTGGGCTGCTTTTTGGCGTCGCCGAAACTGGGCTGGAGCCGTAACGGCAATTCGGCAGCTTCCGGCAAAGTCACTTGGATATCGAATAGCTTATCCTGTAGCACCCTGTCGGCTTCGGCAAAACCATACGCCATATAGCTACGGTTTCCGTCCAGCATGAATAGCTCATGCGAGGAAGGCAAGGAATATTTTTCTTTAATGAGAGAGGTTGCCGCTTTAATGATGGGGTCAACTTCTGCATGTGGCCCGGCGGCGGCAAGCAAAGCGTCACCTGTGGTTATAGAGTCAAACCAAGGCAACACAAATTTATCAAATACTTTCAAGAAAGCCACCAAAGAAGCTTTCGCTTCCTCCTCATCTTTAATTGTCCAAAGATCTTTCCATTCCGCCCAAGCATCACCCCAATTAGGAAATTTTGCTCTTATCGCATTACATTTTTCTGGAGGCATCGTTTGATCGGTTTCAAATTCAGGTACCCAAACATGGCACCATAATCTCATTCTTTCCTTAGAAGAAAGTATTTGGGAACCTACCAGATCGCAGATGCCGTTATTTTTTATACGAACAAAATTAAAAGTCCGGTAGTGATTAAAGCCTCTTGCTTTCATCGCGGGGATAAAAAATTCCTTTCCATATTGAGCCATTTGTAAATAAGTTGTCATTTTATACGCCTTGAATGTTTATTGACATTTCAAATAATCCGACATCGTCATTAGGTGTGCATATATTTTTTAAAATTTTTAAGCAGAAACCGTCATTCCGGCAATCCCTGCCGGAATGACGGTTTCTATATTTTGTGGCGAAAATATAAGGCCGCTAGTTTTACAAAAATTTATGTTAAAAAAATTTTCACATCTACTTATATTTTATTTTCGTGTGTGAAACATATTTAACCAACGACCAAATGATCTGCCCAAAAGGCATTGAGCGCCTCCCCATAAGTGCTTTTGTGCGACCACCTTATATTTTTTGCCATCGAAACTCAGTATTCTGGCTTGTAGTTTATATTGCAGGGAATAATTCTCCTCAAGCAAAGTGGGGGCATCGTTAAGTATCCCCGAAACCTGTTCTATCAAATATTCCATTGCATTTACCGCGATGGCCAAGGCAATTTCTTGTTCCGCCTTATCTAGCGAGGCAAGAGCGTCATAAGAGCCGCGCTTCATTGTCCCCAATTTCGAACGGAATTGAGGATCATCCACTAGCAGACGAAGGTAAGCCTCAATATCGTCACGGCACTGAAAAAGCTCACATCCTAGGAAATCAAACAAGTTTTGCTGAAGGTTGTCAGAATCAGCAAGCAGTTCCGCAACGGATTTTGGATAATGTGGACGCGACCATAACGAAAAAGGTTTTACATTTGGATCTGGGAAATTCTGGTTCATTGGCGGGATCCTTTTGCTGTTATCATTTTTTGAGACCTGCTTGGCTAGGAAATTCAAACCCGATAAGCTGGCGGTAGGGGTGCAAGCGGGGTTCCAGCATGGCCAACATCTCTTCCTTAACACCGCCCGGATACTCCCCTAACTCCATAGAATCGCGGATCGCAATAACCAACCATTCCATGCTGGGTAACCGACAGATTTCTAGGGCAACCTTCGTACGGAAGCGGAGCACTTCGGCATAGCGCTCCATATCAACGAAAGGGACAAACCGGGCAGCGACAGGGTATAAGGAAATAAGCCCCTTGAGACCAAAACGGGGGTCTAGGCTAGCGGCTAACTGGGTAATGGATGTGGCATTGTCAAGCTGGCGTGCTTGTTCATATAACCAAGCCCGCCCGTCGGCATTTTTCTGCATGATGTGTTCGGCCAACAGTTTATGGTGGACGGTATTGTCAAGATCGCCGATGCTATCCTTTAAATACCGCTCAGGATAAGGGGACACAGAACCGTCACCGAAGCACTTTGCCTGTGCCTCAAAGTGCGCTTGCACCGCTTCACGGTCAACTGCCGGAACGATTATAGATTTATGGCCGTCAAAGGCCAAATGAAAACCCATGGTGCGTTATTGGGAAAAAACGCATAACTGCCCCCCCAGCCACCAAACACCCCCCGCGCAAAACCTGATTTTTTCTTATGCCCCGCCTGTCGGCTTAAGCGTGTCAATACCGAATTAACGTATTTTATTCTTTCGTCATCGTAACTGCGGCAAAACGCATGTTCGGCCATCAGCAAACTAGTATAAATGTCAAAATCCCAAAAAACCTGATCCGGTGGTGCGTACAGGTTAAGGGCGTAAGCGTCCAAATCTGGAATAGCTGTCCAATAAAGTACGATGCCCGCCTGACGGAAAGCCCTTATGCCCTCAGGACACCCGCTCTTACCCAATTCTTTTATGGAAATTTCAATGGTCATTAGAGGTTTCATATTAAGGTTTTCCGTCTCGTGTACACCACGGTAAAGAAATTCTGAGACCCGATACATAATCGGGTTTTTCTTTTTTAAACACCTCTTTGATTGTGGGTATCCCTTTATCCTACCAACCATTTCCAACGTATAGGCTCTCCAGTGCCTTTGCGATAGAATTGCGTCCATCTTCGGTTTGTGCAATTTTTAAAACTTCTGCTTGGCGGTGCCGACCAAGCATTGTATAGGCCCATTGTTCAGCAGCATTAATAGTTAGCCACAATTTCTCCATAGCGTTATAAGGCGCAATACGCTAACGCTATTGCGCCCTACGCGGGCTAGAGGTACAGGTTAAGCTTAGTAATGAAAGATATAGCTAGTGTTTCAAGTTTCGGCATTAACAAATTTAGTTCATTATGTTGAGTATCAAAAGGGTCTTTTCCTCGTTTAAACTCTGGCAATTCTGATATAGTATTTATTCGTGATATTCGATTTCCATGAATTTTGCCACTATACTGAATTTCAACTTTTTTGAGCCACTCTAAACCTTCTGTAAAATTTGATAACTCAAAAAGTGATACAAGGTCGGGTAAAGAATCCGCTGAACTATTCATAAGATAGCCAGTTAGCCCATTATTTTCGAATTCTAAAAACAAATAAAATATTGCCAATATCCCTTGAGCGGATTTTGACTTATCCGCTAACAATTTTACTTGATTATTTGCGACAATTTCAGTCCAGTTTGTCATTGTAAAATCACCCCTTTATTCTGAAGTCTGAATGCATTTCTTGCCATCAAAACAATTTCAGTTGCGTGCCGTTGTTGTAGTCGAGCAGCTGGCCGCCTTGGGACTGGACGAGGGCGGCACTGTCGAGGACTTCAAGGCGGCTGGTGGTGCCGGTTGGTCGGCGAATTTGACGTTGAGCGGTGGCACTATGAAGGCGGTGCATTAATAGGGCAACCGTAAAATCAATGCAAAAGCGACCGTTTTTTTTAAAATGGTTAGGGTTTATCAAACATGATCATCGTTATGAGGCCATTTTAATATTTCCTCCTCCACATTGCACAACATGACCTGATGGTCGTATTCTTCATCGTCCTGTTGATGATGGTCTTGTTTATATTGTTCAATGATGGCCTTCATACGATATAAGATTTTTTCGTCCTCTGAAATAACCAGTGCGTTGCGAAGGCAATCCCAGTTTGGCAACCCCCACAATATATTGATGGTTGATAATTTTTTCATGGCAGATACATGACCCAAAAAGTCCTTGCCACTATCAAATGTAAGGCCTTCAATATTTCTCCATAAATTTATAATATGACTTGCATCGTTTTTGTCTGCCGAGCGGATTTGTAAACCCGCAAAGTCACTATATGCGATCATAAATATAAAGGTTTCCAAATCATTTGGCTTAACCAAGATAATATCGTAAATACACCTATGCTTAATAAGTAGCTTAGCGGTTATTTCTAAGTTGAGCGTGATTGGAGTATCAAACAGGCCTATATCAATGAAATATTCCATTGTCGGATCAAAAAACCCTTTATCCTCAGGGTCATATACTGAAATCAAATACCATGTTTGTTGTATTGTCCACAATATTTTCGCCATGCTTATAGGGTCAGCTATAAGCCCATCTTTCATAGGCGGTTTCCAAATAAGCCCGTCGTATTGCATTATTTCACCGCCGCCCGGACAACCGCCTTTACCCAATTCCTTCAAAGCAATGTCGTGGCTGATAATGGCTGTCATTTAGGGGTTCCCGTCGCGTGTATGCCAAGGCAAAGCCATTTGTGGCATGGTGGAAGGGAGCCTGTCACGCCTTGCCGCGACTCCGCCATCGGATAAGCCTCATCAGAAATTCTTGTCCCCTATAACCGCCTCGGCCTGTGATTTCGAGAAAATCGTCAAAGTCAATTTTGGCCGGCACCGGATGCAGGGGCAAGCCCGCTTCCGCCAAAGCTTCTTTTGCCAACCGGCGCAATTTGTGCCATTCCTCGGAGTCCACAAACGATTCGTAAGTGTGGGATGGCCCCATAGACCCGGCAAGGGCAAACAGCTCGACGGCAAGGGGGCAGGGATAAAATGAATCAATCCACCCAACCTCAAACTCCCCAATGACACAAGGAAATAGAGACGCTCCATTAAACTCATACTCATACTGATGTGTCAACACTTTTCCGGACACATGGTTAAGCAGCCATTTGCTGCAATTCGTAGTCTACAGGCGACAAATAGCCATTGGCTGAATGCCGCCGCTCTCTGTTGTAAAAGACCTCAATATATTCAAACACAGCCTGTTTTGCCGTAGAACGGGTTTGATAAGTCTCATGGTGTATCAGTTCGGTTTTGAGCGTATGGAAGAAGCTTTCTGATACGGCATTATACCCAAGGGGCAGACCCTCCCAGCAATTCCCCTTACGACTCATACTCTGGCTGATACTGTGTTGCTTTAACAGCGCACGGTGGCTTTCCGACGCATATTGGCTGCCCCGATCCGTATGCCATAACAAACCTTTGTCGGGTTTCCGCTTCCAAATAGCCACTTGTGCCCCAGAGGGTATTAACAGGGCATCGTTGACGAGCTTGGTGCGCATATGTTCCGCCATTGACCAACCGACCACTTGCCGTGAATACAGATCAATCACGACAGCCAAATATGACCGGAGGAAATCCCTTTAGGGACAACCAGCCTTCTTGGGTATGAATATAGGTAATATCGCCAACATAGACTTGATCGGGTTGACCCACCTTAAATTTACGATCCAGAAGGTTCGGTGAAATGGGCTTATCATGTTTAGAATCAGTGGTGCATCGCCGACAAGCCCGTCGCCGTTGCAAAGCCTTGATTGCAGATCAGGTAGTCTGTGTAGAGTTCTATTTTTTCTTTTTCCATCCGTCAATGATACTCTTTTTGGGATGGGGTGCGTAACATCAGTTTGTCATTTGGTTGGATCGGTGTGTCTAACATAAGGATTTTTTGGGTTTTTAGATTTACATAATTGAAATGGGTATTTCTCATCTTGGCTATAGTTGATCGGATTTTTATGTGGTTAAAAATGGGGATGGTTTTTTTATTTTCAAGAGGGAGCCGCTATTTTTGCCAAACATTTTTCTGGGATTTCTGTTGGAAAAAAACAGCAAAAATACGCGATTGCCATTGTCTAAAATTGATTCAACCCAAGCATTGGTTGAAATTTAACTTCCCATTGAATTGGTCTGCAATTGTCAGGACGGACGGACACCCCTTCTTTAAAAGGGGTGTCCGTCCGTCCTGACAAACTTTAGATGTCAGTTTATGTGCCTAATTTACATCTCACCGTATCGTACTACTAATCCGGTTAGAGACGGTGTCCGACACCTTCCTGAGCGTCTCGTCCGCCAAATGGGCATAACGGCTGGTCGTTTTGGATTGGCTATGGCCTAGCAGGTGTTGCACTTCATATAGCGAAGCACCGTTGTTGATGGCAATGGACGCATGGGTATGCCGCAGGTCATGGATACGGAAATTGCTGATCCCGGCTTTCTTCAACACCCGCCGGAAGGCTTTTTGTGGGTTGTTGATTTGCTGGCCTTTGACCTTACCCGGAAAGACATAAGGGTTGCCGGGGATTCTGGTTTGCCTTTGTAGGAGTTGGATAGCCATCGTGTTCAGGATGACATGGCGCAATTTGCCGCTTTTGCTGCGGGGGATGAACCAGACCTTTTTCTCCAAATCGACATGCTCCCATTTGGCATCCAAGGCTTCTTGCCGCCTTACCCCCGTATACAGCAACAATTCAAAAGCAGCGGCGGCGACGGGGTTTTCTTCGGTTTTTAATGCCTCGATAAACTTGCCGATTTCCTGGTCGGACAAATAGCGGTGGCGTTCGTTGTTTTCCTGATGTTTGCGGATACCCGTGGCCGGATTCTTATCGAGAAAGCCCCATTGTATGGCCAATTTGAACATGCGTTGCAGTAAGGACAAGTGGCGGTTGGCGGTGGCCGGACAGTATTTGGTTTTCAGTTGGTCATGGTAGCGTTGCAGTTCCTGTGTGGTGATTTGATCCAGCCGCCGATGTTGGAACAAAGGCAACAAATGGATCCGTAGTTTGGATTCGTCATTGCAATAGCTGCGCTTGTTGGCCTGGGCATAAGGTAAATAGTGCTGCGCCACAAATTCGCCAAAATCAGGGATACTGGCGAGTTGCTGTTTCTCTTCCTGCGGGTCGATGCCTTTGTTGACCAAGGCCTTGAGCTCATTGCAACGGATACGGGCTTCGGGCAAGGACATTGCGCCATATTCACCGACTTTGATGCCGCGTTTGCGTTTGTTGATGGTGTAGCGCAGATAGAAGAATTTCCGGCCTTGCTTGCTGACCAACAGTTTCAGGCCGACGGTTTGGGTGTCGCTGTATTCCTTTTCCCGTGCGGCGGACTCTTTCGGATTGGGCGGCAACTGTTCGATCCATTTTTTGGTGAAGACCAAGCGGGTCGTTTCCGGCGTTGATGCGGCTTTGGCGTTTTTGGTTTCTGGGTTGGTGGTTGTCATGGGTGGTTTTCCTTAACGTTTGGGATGGATGGAGGTGTCCCCGGTGCTTTGGCCAATAGTTCCGACCGGAATTTGTCCGGCGGTGACATGGGCAGGGTCACAGAGGGCAGGGTGCTATTCATTTGTTCGTATTGGGTCAGTGACTTTTCGGTATTGGCAATGGGTCAGGCGTTAAAAAAGTAAGTGATGGGTTTGGGCAAAATGCTTAAGGCTACGCAGGGTAAGGGGTTGCTGGCTACAAAGCGGGGCAAGGATTGCTGGCTAGGCTTGGTTGGCCAGAAAACGCCCGTTGGTAAAGCCGTACTGGATTTGCAATCGGAGGGGTGTGGGTTTGCCCCGTCCGTGTCCGGCAAAGCGAGGCGGGTTTAAGTAGTCCTTCGCCCTGCGTTTATTGGCCAAGCCGTCAAAACCCATCAGGCCTTGGCTCCCAAGCAGGGAACCAAGGCTGGCCAAAATAGCGAGGCAGTTTTCCGGACGCTTCCGGTCTATTTCTTGTCTTGGGCGGGTTTTCCCCAAACTGTCGGCGGAAAAACCAGCCAAAACACGTTTAGGATTGGCGTTTCAGCCAGCGAAGCACATCGTCACGGGCTGCCGACTCGGCTTCCCGTCGTGATAGGCCTGCTTCGTATTGCCGGATGCCCGCCCGTTCTTCGAACAACTCCCGTGCATTTTCATCAAGTGTTGCCGCCCAAGCCGCTATCTCAGGGTCAATAGGGATGGGGAAAGTGGATTGGCTCACGTCAATATTCCTCCGGCAATAAGAATGTCGTGGAAGAACGGTCGGCTTCGGTGATCACCCAGATTCTTGCGCCATTTGGCATGGGGTAACTGGACAGGATTCGTGAACCTTCGCTTAAGGCTTCTTGGTTGGTTTGGGCATCTTCTTCCGGGACAACGCCCCAATCGCCAGCCAAATGCCGTATCAGCAAATCCAGCGATTGGCAGCCGTTGGTTTTCATGGTGTCCAACGCGCCGGGGGTGGCCACCACTTGTCCGGGTTCGAAGAGCATGGCGGTTATTGCCACATGGATGCCTGTTTGTTCCGGCGTATCAGTATTCATTTCAGTTTGCTCCAAATAAAAACGCCGAAGGCAACTGAATGGCTTCGGCGTGGGGGTTAATGGTCATCGGTTGAATCTAGGCGGCGGGAATGTCCGCATGGTCTTTGCACATCTGCAATAGTCGGCTGTCCACGCCCGTGAGCTTGGGGACAATCAGCAGGACAGTGAAGCCGTTGTCATTGAGGGTAAAGCCCATTTCGTACCAAAACGGTTGTTCGTCCAGCCATTCGCAAGACGGGGCGAAACCGTCGTCGCCGTATCGGCTTTCTTGGAACCAATCAGTAAGGATAGGGCAACCCGTTTCGGTTTCCAGACTTGCCGCCGTATCGCCCGGTTCGGCAATGACGACGTAACCATGGTCTTGCGGGGCATAGGTTTCTTGCCCCGACAAGGCTTGGAAATGTCCTTGCAAGCTGTCGGCCAATACCGTGAGGATGAATGCGCGGGTTAACGGGGCGGGAAAAGAGGCCGACGCGCCTTGTGGTTCATCACGTCGCGCCAATTGCTTGGGGTCACGCAGGACTATCATGTTGGCTGTCCTCTCCGCCCGGATGTTGACGCTTTTCGGCACGCTGTTTTTTGGCTTTACTTTTATCCGATTCGCCAGCAATGCCGGAAGGTTCCGCACCAACCCCGCCTTGGCTGCTGGTTTGCGGCTGTATCATATCGGCATCATCCGGGGCAGTTGGGTTTTCATCACCTGTCGCTTCTGAATCCGCTTCCGGACGTTGGCTTTCGATAGGATTTACAGTTGATTTGGTTATGCGCGGCTTAGGCAATTCGGGCTGGAAAGGTTCGGCCTTATCAGCTAAGGCCAAAGTGCTGGCTTTCCATCCGTCCCAATCGGCTTGCAGGGCATGATGGTGCGGTGATTCAGGTACGGCGGCCAACAGGTTCTCGGCTCGTAATATGGCGGCCAGAAATCCGGCGTTGTTCGTGGATTGGCCGACGAAGGCGGGCTGGAATAGCTTGGACGACAGCGGCTTATCGGTGTTGAACCCTTCCAGGCACTGTTCGACGTTGACGAACGGCACGATTTCTTTGGAGTGATAACCGCCGCCATCATTACCTGTGATAATGACATACAAGGCTTGCATTCCGGCATCGGTGAGGAGGCGGTAATGGATTTGCCCGTGGCTACGCTGGCCGGTCTTATTGGCCTTGCCCTTTTTCAGGGAGAGATAGGTTTTTGCATTGATTGCCGTCGTGTCTGGTGATCCGGTTCCGGTGGAGGGGTGCGGGGCGGTTTTGGTGTTCATGTGGCGGTTCCTTATCGGTGGCCTTAAAAAGCAAAAGCCCCGCAAACCCCATAAGGGTCGGCAAGGCTTTTGGAAGGTTGCGGGTTTTTCAATTTATCGAGACCTAAAACCCGCGAAAAGCTCTTAGGATTGTTATATGGGCTGGTCAAAAGCCTATCTTGAGCATTTCCTTTCCAAGAGTTTGGCCAAGGATTCGCCTATCAATGTGCCGATGACCGCACAGACCGAACCGATCATGCCCGTGACGATTTCCCCGGACGGGTTGTTGGGCTGGGCTGTACGGCTCGGATTGGCGGTGATGACGGTAGGTGTGGCTCTTTTAGGTTGCGGCATGGCAATCTCCAGTTATTCATGGTTTTTAGGTTTACGGCGGCCTATCAGGGCTGTATCCGCCGTTGGGTTTGATCCTCCCATGCGGGCTTCGTAGCCGGGAAGACCATTTGTTTAATATATGTTTGAAACCCGTTGCTTTACGGTTGTGCCAGGATGGTGTAGAACAACACCCGATAACCCGCCGGAGCCTATCAAGCAGGCTTTGGCCTGACCCTTTCCATTAACCTCGCAGTAAGGACATACCATGTATAAATTGATCGCGGCGATGCTTTTGATCCTGTCATTCCCAGCCCTTTCGGATGAAGACGACGACAACGGCAATAACGTCCAAAATGGGGCTTATGGGCAAACCTACCCCGCCCAAGGCAACCCGTACGGGAACGGTTCCAATCCGGGTAATGGCCAACAAGTTCCCCCCGGTTACGGGAGCAACTACCCGGCTTACCAAACCCCGCCGCCCGCCAACCGCCAACCGTTATGGCAAACTGGGTCGCCAAAGGGGGCAGGGAAGCCGTCCGCACCACCGGGTTAACGGTATGAAACCCAACAAAAGCGGCAGGGGTGGCGGCGACGATTAATGGCTGTCCAAAGGAACCAAGCGGCCACAGTTTCCCGTGGCGGTGCGCCATTGCCCACACCCAAGACAATTTGCCAAAAAAATTCATAACATATAAATAGAAACCTATGGGAAGCGGCGTTTGATGCCCGCCGCCTTATCCTTTTGTTAACAGGCATCGGGAAAAAGGAAATCAAGTTATGGAAGACAACAAGACAAAAGCAAACACGGCATTAAAGGACACGGCTTGGCTGGCGCAACGCCTGGGCTTGTCTGTCAGCACGGTGGAACGCCTTAGGGGCAGGGGATTGGGCGATATTCCGCCGCATGTGACGATTGGGCGGTCAGTGCGTTATGATGAGGTGATGGTGGAACGGTGGCTTGCTGGACAGTTGCAAAGCAATTCAGGTAAGGGGGTGGGTCATGATGCAGCGTAAATCCAACCCAAACCTTTTGGATAGGTTCCAGTTCTGCCAACCACAATGGGATAAGGACGCTTTCATCACCTGCTGTCCGAAAACAGTCTTTATGGTGCATCCTGATTTGGACAGGGTGGCGCGGGATGTGCTGGTCGTCTACCGTGACGGGCGTTGGCATCTGGTTGACACCGAGCTTTATGCAAACGGTGTTTTTGTCCATGGTTTGCTCAGGGCTGACTTGTACGATTGCATAGACATCGACGGCAACCGATTTTTGCTTATCAGCACCTATCCGCTATCCGGCGAAATGACGGCATGGCGCGAATCGGTGTTGGAGGTGGTGGATGCTGCAATAGGCAGCTGGGTGACGATGCAACGGGTTGAAGGCGACGGCTATGAAGCGACTATCATGAAAAGTATGTAAACGTCTAGCCAATCCACCTAGGCAAACCTGATACGAACTGTCATCCTTGCCCTTTTGTATGGGGAATAACGATGGCATCATCAAAGAAGTGGATTGGGCATATTGAAGCATGGCAGGCCAGCGGACAGCCACCAACAACCCGTACCGCTGGGCGTGGCCGGGGAAATCCACATCGGCGGCATCCAAGTGGCGCGGGGCTATCTGAACCGCCCGGCACTGACCGCCGAACGCTTCATCACCGACCCGTTCCAAAAAGACGGCAGCGGCCGCCTGTACAAAACCGGCGACTTGGGGCGGTGGTGGCCGGACGGCAGCATCGAGTATCTGGGGCGCAACGATTTCCAAGTCAAAATACGCGGCTTGCGTATTGAATTGGGCGAAATCGAAACCCGCTTAGCGGCCTGTCCGGGTATCCGTGAGGCCGTGGTCATCGCCAGGGAAGATGTGCCGGGCGATAAGCGGCTGGTCGCCTATCTTATCCCCGAACCGGGCCACACCCCTGACCCCACCGAATTGCGCCGCCAACTGGCTGGGCAACTGGCGGACTATATGTTACCCGCCGCCTTCGTCACGCTGGAACAATTCCCGCTCAGCACCAACGGCAAGCTTGACCGTAAAGCCTTGCCTGCGCCGGACGGCGGCAGTGTCGCGGCGCGGGCCTACGAAGCCCCCCAAGGCTCTACCGAGACTGTCATCGCCGCACTTTGGCAAGAGCTGCTGCACCTGGAGCAAGTCGGGCGGCATGACCAGTTCTTTGAGTTGGGCGGGCATTCCTTGCTGATCGTCACTTTTATTGAGCGTTTGCGCCAACAAGGCTTAAGTGCGACGGTGCGTAGCGTGTTCACTGCGCCGACCCTCGCCGAGCTGGCCGCGCAAATAGATGCCCAAGCCGATCCGATAGCCGAGCTTAAGGTTCCGGCCAATTTAATCGCCCCCGATTGCACCGCGCTGACCCCCGATTTACTGCCTTTGGTTAAGCTGACAGTAGCGGAACTCGACGGCTTGGTCGCGAATGTGCCGGGCGGTGCCGCCAATATTCAGGACATTTATCCGCTCGCCCCCTTGCAAGAAGGGATTTTGTTCCACCATTTATTGGCGGCGGCAGGGGATGCGTATTTATTGCGCACGGTGTTAAGTTTTGCCGATGCCAAAGGTTTGGCACAATTTTTAGCAGCCTTGCAACAGGTTATCGACCGTCACGACATCTTGCGCACCGCTATCCATTGGCAGGGCTTGCCCCAGCCCGTCCAAGTGGTGCAGCGGCGGGCGCTGTTGCCGATAACAGAACTTAGCTTACAGGGCACGGCCAGCGCGATGGCCTGCCTGCTTGGGCAAACCGACCCTAGCCAGTTACGCCTGAACCTGCAACAAGCGCCGTTATTTGCGGCCTATAGCCTCTATGATGCCCAAACTGATAGTTGGTTATTGGCTTTGCTGAACCATCACTTGGTCAGCGACCATCTGACGGTAGAGCTGATTATCGGCGAAGTGGGGCAGATTCTGGCCGGACAGGCGGCGGACTTACCCAGACCCTTGCCTTACCGCCAGTTTATCGCCCAAACCTTGGCGACCCCAAGCGACGGATACGAAGCCTATTTTAAGGCACGGTTGGCGGATATTACCGAACCGACCGCCCCGTTCGGCATTATGGATGGGCAAGGGCGCATCACCGAAGCGAAACTGGCCTTAAGCGCCGATTTGGCGGCGGCTATCCGCCTGAACGCCAAACGCTATGGGCTTAGCCCCGCCGTGTTGTTCCATGCCGCTTGGGCGCAGGTGTTGGCGCATTGTACTGGCCGTGACGATGTGGTGTTCGCCACTGTGCTGCTCGGACGTTTACAAGGCGTGAGCGGCGCTGACCGGGTATTGGGTCTGTTCATCAACACCTTGCCGTTACGCATTCGTGTAGGCGGGCAGAGCGCCGCGCAACTGGTCACCGATACGGGACGGCAATTGCTGGATTTGCTGGCTTACGAACAAGCGTCTTTAGCGCTGGCGCAACGCTGTAGCGGGGTCGCCGCCCCGTTGCCGTTATTTACCAGTTTGCTCAATTACCGCCACAGCACCCAGCACGACCAACAAGCGGGGCAAATGGCCGACGCGGCCAGCACTTGGCAAGGCATCCGTGTCCACCATAGCGAAGAGCGCACCAATTATCCGCTGACCGTGTCGGTTGATGATCTAGGGGTGGGCTTTACACTGACCGCACAATGTAGCGAAGGCATTGTGGCGGAGCGTATCGTCGGCTATTTTGGGACAGCACTGGCCGGACTAGCCGACGCGCTGGCACAGCAGCCCGATTACCCGGCCTGCCAGCTTAGCATTTTGCCCGCCGCTGAGCGGCGGCAAGTGCTGCAAGCCTTTAACGGCACGACAGTCCATTATCCGCCGCCTATTTGCTTACAACAGCTCTTCGAGCAACACGCCGCAGACAACCCAAATGCCCCTGCCTTGGTGTTTGGCAGCCACCACCTCAGTTATGCCGAGTTGAACCGCCAAGCCAACCAACTGGCCCACCACCTCATCGCCTTCGGTATCCGCCCTGATGACCGCGTGGCGATAGCACTGGAACGCTGCCCGGACATGGTGGTGGCACTGTTAGCGATTTTCAAAGCGGGTGGGGCGTATCTGCCGCTAGACCTTAGCTATCCTGACGAGCGTTTGGCTTATATGCTCGCCGATAGCCGCCCCACGGTCTTACTGACCCAAACCGTGGCTTACCCGCGCTTGTTGGCCTTGGCCGACGAGGGCTTGCCGATCATGCTGGTGGATGTTTTGCTGACGGATGGGGCAGGACAGGGGCAAACGGGCAACCCTGACCCACAAGCACTAGGCATAAGCCCACAAAATCTGGCCTATATCATTTATACCTCCGGTTCCACCGGGCAACCGAAAGGCGTGGCGATGCCGCAAGCGGCATTATTGAACTTGCTCAACTGGCAATTTACCCGGGCCGGTTTGCCGCCGGGGCAAAAAACCTTGCAATTTGCCGCCCTAGGTTTTGATGTCGCGTTCCAAGAAATCTTTTCCACCTTAGGTTCGGGTGCGTGTTTGGTCTTGGTCAGTGATGCGGTGCGCCGCGACCCGGCGGCGTTGCTGGCCGAACTGGAGCGGCAGCAAGTGCAACGGTTGTTTGTGCCGTATATCGCCCTGCAACAGCTCGCCGAAGCGGCGGTCAACGCCGCCGTCGAATTGCCGTATCTGCACGATGTCATCACCGCAGGCGAACAATTACGCATTAGCCCCGCCATTAAGGCCTTTATTGGCAGGATGCCGGGGCGGCGGCTGCATAATCATTACGGGCCGACAGAAACCCATGTCGTCACCGCCCTGACCTTGGCGGATGACCCCGACACTTGGCCGCTGTTACCGCCAATAGGCCGCCCGATTGCCAACAGCCAAATCTATGTGTTGGACAGCCGCTTGCAACCCGTGCCTTTAGGGGTGGCGGGGGAAATCTATATCGGCGGGGCCAATCTCGCGCGGGGCTATTTCAACCGCCCCGAATTGACCGCCGAGCGGTTTATCGACAACCCGTTCCGGGCGGCGGGTGACCCACCCGGTGTCCTCTATAAAACGGGTGACTTAGGTTGCTGGCGGTCTGACGGCACATTGGATTATTTGGGGCGCAACGATTTTCAAGTCAAAATCCGGGGCTTCCGTATTGAGCTGGGCGAGATTGAAGCCCAGTTATGCCGTTGCGCCGGGGTATGTGCAGCGGTTGTCGTCGCCCATCCAGACGGCGTAACCGATAAACGCTTAGTGGCCTATCTGGTTGCCGATCTAGGCCAACAACTGGATGCCGCAGCGGTGCGCCAGCAACTGGCCAGCCAACTGGCCGATTATATGTTGCCCGCTGTATTTGTGGTGCTGGACAGCTTGCCGCTCAGCCCCAACGGCAAACTGGACCGTAAAGCCTTGCCCGAACCTGAGGGAGGCCATGCTGCCAGTCGTCTTTATGAATCACCCCAAAACGACATTGAACAGGTGCTGGCGGCGATTTGGCAAGACCTTCTGCATCTGGACAAGGTCGGCCGCCATGACCATTTCTTTGACTTGGGCGGACACTCGCTGCTGGCCGTGCAATTGGTGGTGCGCTTAAGGGAGGCTTGGCAAATTGACGTGCCGTTAGCGGCCATTTTCGAACAGCCCACCTTAATGGGGCTTGCGGAATGCGTGCTGGATTTGCAACTGGCCTGCTATCAAGACAGCGACATCGCCTTGCTTGACGGGCAATTAAGCCTGCTATCAGAAGCCGAATTGCGCACCCTGTTATCTGAGGATAATTAACTGATGTTACGCAGTAACATCGTTCTCCCGTTTGCCGCGCCGAGCATCGCAGGTTTTGTCGGGATAAGCCCGAATACCCATAGGGCATAAAGGGGCGCGGCATGGATGCCGCGCGTCGGCAGGAGTACCCAAAGGGCATAAAGGCAGGAAGCCCTCTCTGCCGACCCCCGACAAAACCGAGAAGCGCAGGAAGGAGCGGCAATCGGGCCGCCTTCTGACTCGTGCCGTCCTGGCACTCGCACTTCGTGTGCGGTGCATCAAAATCCGCTCCCGGCGGATTTGTCTTTGGATACTTTCTTTTCGACTGCATGGATGCAGGAGGTAGAGCAATGCAGGAGCAATTGCCGAGGCGGAGCAAAAGAAAGTATCTCGCCTTCGGGTGCGAGAACCCGATTAAAAAAACCGTCGCGACAGCGACTCATTATGTGTTTTTTAAATAGCAGCAACTATCTGCGTAACATCGGCAATTACTATGAACAACCCGAAAAACCCAGGCCTTGATCAACTGAAACGCGCCGTCCTGTTAAAAAAACTCCAACAGGCCAACAGTGCCCGCAATGTCCAAACCGCCGTTGCGCCGCTGCCTACGGCTGACCGGACACAGCCGCTACCCTTATCTTGGGCGCAACAACGGCTTTGGTTTATCGACCAATTCGACCCCGCCGCCAGTCAGGCTTACCATATTCAAGCGGGTTTACGGTTGCGCGGCAAGCTGGATAAAGCCTCGCTTAAAAAAGCGTTAAACCGTATCGTCGCCCGCCATGAAGTATTGCGGAGCCAGTTTGTCAGCAATAACGGCCAGCCTTGGCAACACATTAGCGCGACTGGCAGTTTCGCCTTGCTTGAGCAAGATTTATCGGCCTTGGCCGAAACCGCGCAAGCCGCCGCCGTCCAACAACTGTGCGCGGAAGAAACCTGCCAGCCCTTTAGCTTGTCGGCAGGGCCCTTAATCCGTGGCCGCTTGTTAGGCCTGGGCGATAACGGCTATCTGCTATTAATTACCCAACACCATATTGTTTCTGATGGCTGGTCTTTAGGGCTATTGATTAAAGAAGTATGCGCCTTATACTCGGCGTTTAGCCAAGGTTTGCCTGACCCCTTGCCCGAACTCAGCCACCAATATGCCGATTATGCCGTTTGGCAACGGGCATGGCTACAGGGTGAAACCTTACAGGCCCAAATACGCTATTGGCAAGACCAGCTTAACGGTGCGCCCGAACTGTTGGCGTTGCCCTTAGACTATGACCGCCCGGCGCAACAAAGCTATGCGGGTGGCCGTATCGCCATCCGCCTGCCTGCCGGACTGAGTGCGGGCTTAAAGCAACTGGCACAAAGCCAAAGCGTCACCTTATTTATGGTACTGCTGGCGGGCTGGTCGGTGCTGATGGCACGGCTGAGCAACCAAACCGATGTGGTTATCGGTACGCCCGTCACCAACCGCCCGCGCTCTGAGCTGGAAGCCCTGATCGGCTTTTTTGTCAACACGCTGGCTTTGCGCGTCCAACTGGCCGATGACCCTAGTGTCAGCACCTTGCTTGCCCAGATCAAGGCCACCAGTTTGGCCGCTTACGCGCATCAGGATTTGCCTTTTGAACAAGTGGTCGAAGCCCTTAATCCGACGCGCAACATGGCGTATCATCCTATCTTCCAAGTCATGCTGTCCTTAGACAATACTCCTGATGGCGGCGCATTGGCCTTACCCGGCTTAGCGCTGGAGCCGATAGGATTGGCGCATACCACAACCCATTTTGATTTGGCCTTAGCCTTATCGGCGACGGACGAGGGACTGGTGGGAGCCTTGGAATACGCCAGCGATGTGTTTGCCGAGCCGACGGTGCGGCGTATCGCCCGTTATTTTGAAAACCTATTGGCGGGCATGGTCGCTGACCCCCAGCAAACTATCGGCCAATTGCCTTTAATGAAGGCGGCTGAACGTGACCGCATTTTGTATGGCTTTAACCACACCGCCACCGCCTGCCCGCAACACCTGTGCGCCCACCAACTGTTCGAGCGGCACGCCGCCATGCAGCCGGACGCGCCCGCGCTGGACTATGCCGGGCAAACGCTCAGTTACGGCGGCCTGAACCGCCAGGCCAACCGCGCCGCGGCTTCCGGGATGGTCAGGCCCTGTTCTTTCATCACTGAAAGCAGTTTTTTTCTGAATGCCGCTGGATAAGCCATTCGTTTTCCATTCAAGATGATCGTTTTTACAATAGCCTATTATCATATCATATCAAATTATATTGGCTTGGCTATAACGAAGCGACGGCGGATGTCATTTCCAAACAACTGCTGCTTAATATTGCCCGTTCCCGCTTTAACCAGCCGATCTTTTTTTCCGGCATTTCCAATATTGCGGCCACGCTGAATTTTCAGGCCAATATGGGGATGACCCCTGCCCTAGCGGGCAATAGCGGCAGTACCCTCGTGCCTATTTTTGGCGGCTCGGTCTCAGAAAACCCGACCATCAGCATTGTCCCCATAGAAGGCGAGCAGTTTACCCAACGCTTGCTCACGCCCTTATCCGAAGACAAGCTGACGTTGCTGCTGCGCCAGAATATTGATATAGACATTTTGCTGCGCTTAGTGACGCTGGAGTTCCGCACCCAAAACGATGTGGCGGTGTACCACAACCGACCGCGCAATGAGCAGGATTATGCCGCGTTCCGGC
Source organism: Methylovulum psychrotolerans (assembly GCF_002209385.1). Classification (NCBI taxonomy): domain Bacteria; kingdom Pseudomonadati; phylum Pseudomonadota; class Gammaproteobacteria; order Methylococcales; family Methylococcaceae; genus Methylovulum; species Methylovulum psychrotolerans. Next base: position 4,732,606 of record NZ_CP022129.1, on the reverse strand, counting down.
GTATCGTCCTGCACTTGTCGTCGATTCAAGACCGTGACCAGCTGTTTGCCGAGCCGTTAGTGTTTGAACGCCATTGGACATTGCCAGCCGCGTCCGTCACGGGCGAATCATTCCATACCTTAGAGAAAGAGTATGCCATGACGCTGGATGCGCAACAGTCGGTTTACCATTTATCCAAACAGGTGATAGGCCGGACTATCCTGACCAACTACGACCCCTTTCTGTTGACTAATGCACAGCGGATGCAGATGAATGACGAGGCCGAACGCAATGCCCCCAATGATTTTCTGGTGGATATCCGCCCCGGCTATCCAGGCGGCGAATATCCCTTGCACGGCAAATTCAGGCTACGCAGTTTCAGTAACATTATGTATTTTATTGGCCGCAGTATCGCCAACGAGCCGGAGCGGGATGTCCCTAAAGACCCGAGGACACCGGCGGTGGCGGAAAATCCGGTCTCGGTCATTGCCATTTCAGAATCCGATAGCCCGCCCAAAGGTGCCGATGTCTCCGTCAATTACCGGGGAAAATATTACGCGGTCAGCCCCAGCCCACAATCGTCATGGAACCAAACCGCTTTCCGGGTGCTGTCGCAAATTTACCAGATGACCACCACCGACTTGCCCAAATCCGGCATACCCAGCATTACTATCGCAAAATAGCGGCGGTTACGCCGACTGGCCGCGCACATACCAGCCGTAATACAACAACCAAGCGACCAAAAACACCAGATAGCCCGACCATAAAATATCCGAGACAAAATGCCCGCCCGCCGCCATGCGCGATACGGCCATTATTGCCGCCGCCACTAACGTCAAGGCCAGATAAAAAGCCTTACGGCGGCGCGAAAGGAAATACAGGGCAAACAGCGCGAAGCCTATCGAGCAATGCCCGCAAGGGAAGGACTTGTGCGGGGTGTCGCCGATTTGCAGCGGCGGGATATAGGTATTCGTACCGCCAAACTCGGCGATATGCAAGGGCCTAGGCCGGCCCCAATGGTCTTTAAACACCAGATTGATAACCAAACCGGGGCCGATGGCGATGACCAACAAGATATACAAGGCAGGCCGCCGCCAGCGTTGCCAACGCCCGACTACAAAACTGCCCACCACCACCAACAACGCCGAGACAGCGGCGGCGACCAACAGCTTCGGCGTATAAGCAAACAAACCGCGCCACAACCACCACTCGCCAAACGGCCACGCCGAATGCCCCGACCCCGGCTGATAAAACCACGCCGCCGCCTGTTGGTCGGCATCGGTCAACCAGAAGATCGGCGTGGTCAGCGCCATTAACAACACTAAAATCGACAACTCCCGCCAACGGCGGCTTAAAGGTAAAGTCATGACAGTTCCGGCGGCAAAAAAACGCCTATTGTCGCCGATAGTGGCGGTGGAGGGGTAATGGAAGATGCGGGGGAGGTTTTTGGTGGCCTTGGCTAGATATATACTTCAAACGGTCAAGTTTTTGGTTTTTTGGTAGGGTACGCTGTGCGTACCTTTAAAAAATCATCATAAAATCAGTGCAAAAGGTACGCATTTATGCCCCTGAGGGTACAGCGTACCCTACGGTGAATTGTAAAAGCCGAAAACTTGGCCGTTCACAGTATAGATGCCGCCACTCATTAAGCGACACAGGGACAGGCCAACCTGAGATTTTGGGTTAGGCGCGAGGTTAAAGCCCTCGGCAATGGCTAAAGACCATTGCACTCCACTGAGAGGCCGCCGTGAACGGAGTGCAATGGTCTTTAGCCATTGCTCGATGGCCTAACCGTGTGTGCTAACCTTTAGCTTGTCTTTTGCTTAACGCCGGACTCTATACCATTATCTGGGGTGGGAGGGAGCGCGGGCATCTTGCCCGCCAGTTGCGGGCAAGATGCCCGCGCTCCAAAGTCCTATGCTTGCGGTTACTTAAATTTATTCACCACCAACCGCCCGCCGGAGATAACCAGATCCGGGTATTCGAGCAATTTGAAACGCGCAAAAGCGTTGCCGCGTACGGCGACGACATCGGCGGGCGCACCTTTGCTTAAAGTCCCGAGCTTGTCTATGCCTAAATGCTTGCCCGCTTTAGAAGTGATGGCCTTAAACACATTCAGCACGTCGCCAAAATCAATTGACTCGCCGCTGGTCAGGTGCAGCAGCATCGCCATTTCTTCACCGTTAACCCCCCACGGCACATTATCGTGGCCGATTTCCGAGCCGTAAAGGATTTGCGCACATTGGCCTGGGGTGGCGGCCTCGCAGTCGGCGATTTTCGCGGCCAGTTGCATGGTGTTGCTATGGATACCCAAGTGGGTACCGCTATCGGTACAGGAGGCCAAGGTGTCGACGGTGGAGATAAAGGTCAGTCCGGCGGTGTTGGCGGCTTGGTTGATAAGGGCGGCATCTAGCGGGGCGCAGGGGATATGGGCGAATTCGTCAACGCCCGCCACTAAGGCGCGTTCAAAGCCGATGTTTTCGCCGACGTGGGCGATGACGCGGCGGACAGGACGGCCATTCTGCGGATGGTGGGCTTCGTCGGCAATGGCGGTGGCGACGGCTTGCGGCAAGATGTCCCACGGTGTCGGCGGTACGGGGTTGCTGCCGTGCGGCTGCATCCACGGTGCGCCCGTTTCGCCGCCCGGTTCCAAGGCGATTTTAATGGCGGTCGCACCGCCGTCGACGAGGTGCTGGACGGCAGTCCGCGCCTCTGCCTCTGAGCCGAGGGTCAGGCCGATTTGGTCATAACCGCCCGCGCCGCCGCCGCTGAAAATGTTCAGCGGATAACCGCCCGCCGCTTGGAGTATGGGGCCGACGCTCAATAAACGCAATTGTCCCGCACCGCCTTCTGGGGGCTGTAAGGGGCCGCCAGTGTCTTGGACGGTGGTGATGCCGTGTGCCAGCACTTGGTCTTTGCGGACGTTCTGGAAGGTGATGTGGGCATGGGATTCGATCAGCCCCGGCACAATGGTCGCGTCGCCCATGGCGATTTTATTCCCGCACGACCCGGCTAAAGCGTCTTGGCTATCGACACGGGCGATTTTGCCGCCGTGGATTAATACGCCTGCGTTGCTGAGTAAGGTCTCGCCGTCAAATACCCGGTCGGCGGTCAGAAGCCGACAACCCGCCAATGCGTCGGTCGGTAACGCCAACCCTTGCGCCAGCACGGCGGTGATGCCTAGGGCTTTGAGGGTGAGGTGCTGTGGTTTGGTCATCTGTGTTTCCCTTTGCTGAGTTATTGTTATTAAGATGCCAGTGCAGGGCGGCGGTCAGCCACCCTGCCGCTCGAGGGCATCCTAAGCAATGGCAGAAATTGTGCCATTATTTTTTTAGATTGGTTAAACAAGGGCTTGGCTTGGTTTTTGGGTGCGGGGTTATTTCGGTGAGAGCATTAGTGCGGGATTTGCCTGAGGCAGGTGCGGCAAATCCCTGATTTTTTGGGGCTAGCGAAGTGGGAAGGCAAGGGTTTTTCGCCTTCGTCTTGTGCTTATCCGCGCGGGGCTTGCGCCAAGGCTTTGAGCTTTTCACACAATAGCCGTAACGCGGCGGGGGCGGCGTCGAGGTGGAAGCTGACGCTGTGCTGCCGAAGGCCGTCGGCAACGCTCAGCTCATAGAGAAAATCCCAAGGCTTAGGCTGGGGGTTGTGCAGAGTGGCGGGCAAGGTGAAGAAATCGGCGCTCGCCAGTAACTCGCGCAAGGTTTGGCTCGGCGGGCCGTCGGCTAGGTCTAGCGCGTAGTGTTCGGCACCCGCCGCGCCAGTGAAGCCGCCGGTAATCTTAAGGTTAAGCTGCATTTATTCCGGCGCTCCGTCACTATCATTCCGCCTACACTTATCGTGTGGGCAATCACCCTACCCACTACATGGTGGAGGGATTATTTAAGCACTTTCACTGCCCGCCAAGCGGCAGTGACGGCATCCCTATCGACTTTTTTATAGCCTAATAAGTTCACCGCGTGGACGGTCGCTTTGGCGGCTTCTTTAAAGCTGGCGTTCGGGTGGAGCAGCGGCAGGGCTTGGTACCAGATTTTCGCGGCCTTATCCCAACTGTTGCCGCCCAAGTTCATGGCCGCCAGATAAAAGGCATAATTGGGTATGCCGGAGTTGGTGTGGACATCGCCGCCTTCCTCATAGCCGTCCATGGTTTTGGGTTGGTCATCGCCTACCCAGGTGAGATCCCGGTTGCCGGGGTCTTGCATCGACCGTAAGGCCTTGCCGCTTTCGGCGCCCATGATACCGTCGCCGATCAACCAGTCGGCTTGGCTGACATCTTGTTGCTTGTGCCATTGCTTGACGACACTGCCGAACACATCGGAAATGGATTCGTTTAAAGCCCCGCTTTGGTCTTTGTAAACCAGCCCGCCCGGGACGCTATTTTGCGTCACGCCGTGGGTCAGTTCATGGGCGACCACGTCTAAAGCTTGGACGAAACCGACGAAGGTTGTGCCGTCACCGTCGCCATAGACCATTTGGCTACCGTTCCAAAAAGCGTTGTTAAATAAGTCGCCAAAGTGTACCGTCGAATCCAGGCGTAAGCCTTTGCCGTCAATGGAGTTGCGCTGTAACACTTGCTGGTAGAAATCGTAGGTGATCCCGGAACCGTCGAAGGCGGCGTTCACTGTCGCATCGGCTGACGGCTGACCATCTTCGCCGCGCACTAGGCTGCCCGGCAGGGTGGAGGTATGGCCGGCATCGTAAATGGTGCGGCGTTTGGCGCCGGTGGTGATGCCGCCAAAAAACGCTTGGGCGGACACGTCCCGGTTGCCGCGCAGGCGTTCGGATAACAGCGCCGACTTTTGGTCTTGAAAATGCAACAGGATTTTGGTCGGGATGATAAAGCAGGTACACAGGTGTTGCTGGCAGGCGTGAGTCATTTTGGATACCTTTTGGGCTAAAAGCAAGCGTCATTGGCCTCAGAAAAGTGCCTGTTCAGCGTTTGCGCCATTAATTTGGCGATGGGCGAATGCTGACAACGCGTTCTGAGGAGATAGAAATCTGTTCCCTAGGCCAAAATACCGTTTTCTGGTCGTCGGGAGGAGATTTTGTGGCAACTATATAAGGATTATGTTACCGATAAAATTAACTTTTACCGTTAAAAAAGTGAATACTGCATATAAAGGGTTTTTATTTTATAAGTGCCTGATAGGTATTAATAATAAAAATTAAAAATAAGGCTTTACAAGGTATTTAGGCGGTTTTTAGGCTTTTTTATGGCTTAATTGCCAAAACGTAAGGCAATTATTGACCCGGAATAGGTATGGGTTGGCTTTTTAAGCCACTTCTCAGCCGTTGCTAGTTTCTCTGGCCGCACCGGAAAAACCCACCCCCTCCCCGCTTAACCATCCCTTACCATAGGCATTAATCCATAGTAGGCAGGGTTAATCATGGCGATATTTTTTAGGGCTTCTGACAGCGGCGCGGCCTGTTTGTTGGGCGGGGCGGGTTACGGCGCAGCAAGCGGGGGCATAGGTTTGCCTGGGCTTGATGGAGAGCGTGGATGAGTTTATTTAACGCGATAGACGCGAAAGTGTCGGCTTTTATCAATCAAGTCGAAAAGACGGATAGGGCGGCGGCGGCAGGATTGTTTGGCGAGGTCGCCGATACCTTAAATTATGGCATAGGTTCGGTGTTAGGCACTGACGTGCAAAGCAACCTCAGTGAGTTGGGCGGCGGCGGTGAATTTGCCGATACGGTGGCGGCGATTGCCGGTAACTATGCCGGTAATTACGGTGAGCAGTTTAGTAAATATCCCCCAGCAAAGCTGGGGGCTTTATGGTGTGAACCGCTCAAAGCGGTAAAACAGGTCGCTAACGCGGCCTGTCAATAATGGCCACCTTAGGGGTGGCGGCTCAACTCCAAAGGCTCAACGGTGTAACTGGCGGTGACGGTCAGGGTATGGCCGACATCGCCGGCCTGAAGCACATAGCTGCCGCCGGTGCCGAGGACGCTGGCCCCACTCATCCAAGTGTAAGTGATGGCCCCCAAACCGTCGGCGTCGGCCAGGGTGTTGTTGGCGGTGAGGGTTTGGCCTTGGGTGTCCGTGCCGGCGATGCTGACCGTGCCGGTGGGGGCATGGTTGATGTAGACATCGTTGGTGGCGATGTTGGCGGCGCTGACCACGCCGGAGGTGAGTTGGCCGGCGACTGCGCTGCTGTTGCCGCCAGAGGTGCTGTTTCCCCAAGTGATGATGGAACCGTCGGTGCGCAAGGCGGCAAAGGCCGAGCCTGTGGTATAAATGCTCACCACATCCACAGTGCCGTTGAGCTGTGCCGCCACTAAGCTGCTGTCACCGCCAGCGGAGGCATATCCCCAAGTGACCACTGAGCCGTCACTGCGCAAGGCGGCAAAGGCACCTGTTGTAGAAATGATTTTTACCACATCCACGGTGCCGTCGAGCTGTGCCGCCACCGTGTGGCTGTCGCCGCCATAAATACCAAATCCCCAAGTGACCACCGAACCGTCACTGCGCAAGGCGGCAAAGGCATCATATGTTGAAGAAATTTGCGTCACATCCACGGTGCCGTTGAGCTGTGCCGCCACTGGGCTACTATCGCCACCATGAGTACTATTACCCCAAGCGACCACCGAGCCGTCGGTGCGCAAGGCGGCAAAGGCAGTGCCTGTGGAATAGATTTGCGTCACATCCACTGTGCCGTTGAGCTGTGCCGCCACCGCGCTGCTGTCGCCGCCATAAGCACCCCAAGTGACCACCGAGCCATCGGTACGCAAGGCGGCAAAGGCAGTGTTTGTGGAATAGATTTGCCTCACATCCACAGTGCCGTTGAGCTGTGCCGCCACCGCGCTGCTGTCGCCGCCATAAGCACCCCAAGTGACCACCGAGCCGTCGGTGCGCAAGGCGGCAAAGGCATAAAATGTGGAAAAAACTTGCGTCACGTCCGTTGTGCCGTCGAGCTGTGCCGCCACCGTGCTGCTGTCGCCGCCATAAGCACCCCAAGTGACCACCGAACCGTCCGTGCGCAAGGCGGCAAAGGCAGTGCCTGTGGAATAGATTTGCGTCACATCCACAGTGCCGTTGAGCTGTGCCGCCACTGCACTGCTGTTGCCGCCATCCGTAATATTACCCCAAGTGACCACCGAGCCGTCGGTGCGCAAGGCGGCAAAGGCGTTTGCTGTGGAAAAAATTTGCGTCACATCCACCGTGCCGTCGAGTTGTGCCGCCACTGCATTGCTGTCGCCACCATCACTGCTAGCACCCCAAGTGACCACCGAGCCATCGGTACGTAAGGCGGCAAAGGCAGTGTTTGTGGAAAAGATTTGCATCACACCCACGCTGCCGTTGAGCTGCGTTGCCACCGCACTGCTGTCGCCGCCCTCAGCACCATTCCCCCAAGTGACCACCGAGCCATCGGCCTTAATTATGGCAAAAGCGTAGTTGTTGGAGAATTCTCCTAAGGAATGTCCAGGAAAGGATAAGGTGTTTTTTGTTGTCGTTATGGTCATTCTGTGCCTCAAAAAATAATAATTAAAAAAGGGTTAAAGCGTAATGTTATTAAACAATACCTACGCTCATTTGGATGTTGAATCGGATTGAACAAACTGATATCAAACCAAGGGGTCAAGTTTATACAAAGCGCTTGTTTCAACTAGTTTTATGCGTTTGGCGAAGGTATTGCCTTAAACAATGCTGACGTTCTTTATACCGACCCCGCACTTAAAAAGCCGACCCGGCATATTGTTGTTAAACGCGCAACAAACCCCATCCCTATCAAATCACCACAAAATCGGCGTTGGTTAAGGTTGAGTTCACGCCCAAGATGGCGATTTGCACTGCCCCGCCTGCGCCGCATCATAAGAGAGCGCGCCGGTGCCGACGTTGTAGATGATAAAGTCGTTGGCGTCGGCCGCCGCCGTGCCGATTTTAAAGTCGGTGACGGTGTCGTTGCCGCTGCCGTTGATCGCGGCGGCGAATGTCAAAAACAGGTTCTCGACATTCGCCGACAAACCATAGTTGGCCGAGGCGTAGACCGAATCGGTGCCGCCGCCGCTGGCTTCGTTCACCACACCGGCACTGTTGTCGATGACATACACATCATTGCCCAGCCCCCGATCAGGGTGTCAATGCCGCCGCGGCCATCAAGACGGTCGTTGCCCGCCGTGCCGGTCAGCGTGTCGGCGGCGCTGGCTTTGCTCCCGTCCTTTCGGTGTAGCTGGCGGTGACGGTCAAGGGTATGGCCGACATCGCCAGCCTGAAGCGCATATACTTCAAACGGTCAAGTTTTCGGTTTTTAGGATTAACCGAAAACTTGACCGTTCAGAGTATAGCTGCTAAAAAAGCTTTTTGTTTTTTTATCAGGCAAAAATCTTATTTTTCTACCACGCCACCGAAACAAAGACATTAAAAACCCCTCTTTTCATCATAAAACAATTACCAACAATAAAATAGATTCTTAAAAAAACTATAAAACTCAATTAATTGCCATTACCAAAAAACTAATTTTGTTAAAAAGTAACATTTTGTCGAGCACACCAAGAAGGAGTACAGCAAGCGAAACGGAAGTGGGGCGGTGTACGACGCGGTTCTGTCGCAAACTTTCTAATTTTGGTGGATAATCCGCCAATTTTTGTTGCCAGACTATGAAGATCAGCTTTAAAGGCGCCCACTATCCGAAAGACGTTATCCTGCACGCGGTTTTCTTCTATGTCCGGTATGGCGTTTCCTACCGCGACCTGGAAGAAATTTTGGCGGAGCGCGGTGTCACCGTGGATCATGCGGCCCTGAACCGCTGGGTTGTCCGCTATTCGCCACTGATCGCCTTGGCGGCAAAAAGCCGCAAACGGAGGGTTGCCGGCTCTTGGCGCATGGACGAGACGTACATCAAAATCAAAGGGGAATGGGCCTACCTGTACCGCGCGGTGGACAAATTTGGCGACACCGTCGACTTTATGCTCTCCGAACGCCGCGACGAAGCGGCCGCCACCGCCTTTTTCAGGCCGGCCATTGACGGCAACGGCCTGCCCGAAAAAGTGGTCATGGACAAAAGCGGCGCCAACCTGGCCGGGCTTGAAAACATCAATGTCCTGCTGGTGCTGGCAGGCCTGCTTTGCCTGATGGTCGACATTTGCCAAGTCAAATACCTCAATAACCGGGTGGAACAGGATCACCGGTTTACTTGTGCCCTTTGGGTATTAAGAAAATCACCGGGCCAATGCTGGGGTTCAAAGCCTTCCGTTCCGCGCAGGCCACCCTCGACGGGATAGAAACCGCCCACATGATCCGTAAGGGGCAACCCGCCGGACGGACACTGCCCGCCCACCGACAATTTATCAATTTGGCAGGCTAGTTTTGCCCACCAATCAGGCCGGGCTAGGCTCTTGTAAATATTTGCGACAGAACCAATAGTTGACACCTAACTATTTATTATTGTTATTTATATGGAACACACGCGATGTTCGACTTTTTAGATTTGTACCAACCCCTCAAAAATGTACTCCATCATAGTTACGGAATGGGGCTCCACATCGGGTACGTCGTCTAGCTCACTCTCTTAAACGGGATATCGGGTCAGCGGTAAAACTTCCAATCCGATTCACTAATGTCGATGGCGTTACCCAAGACCACTGATCACTAGGTCATTTTTACGGATGGCTTACTGGTGTCGTATGATAGGATGGAAAATCAGGTTGCCGCCTGATGAAGCGAGTTATCAGTCATTATTGCGGCAATCACTAAAAAACTATAAAGTGTGGCAAAATGTATCGGCATTAGCCCTAAAGTCATACGAATCCATTGGGCGTGGAAGAATTTATTGCCCCAAAGAACTCCCATGCTGTCCATCGGCAGAAATTAGCTGTGAGCGCGAACAAATTACATTAGGAACCCAGGACAGATGAACCACCAAGCCCTTTCCGCCTTTATCTGGTCGGTCGCCGACCTGCTGCGCGGCGATTACAAACAATCCGACTACGGCAAGGTTATCTTGCCCTTCACCGTGCTGCGCCGTTTGGACTGTGTGCTGGATGCCACCAAAGCCGCCGTGCTGGCCGAACAGGCCGACAAACAACATGCCGGCATAAACCTGGAACCGTTCCTGCTGCGTAAGGCCGGGCAAAGTTTCTACAACACCTCGCCCTTGGACATGAAAACGCTTATGGGCGACCAAGACCATATCAAGGAAAACCTGTTCGCCTATATCCAAGGCTTTTCGCTGGCGGTGCGGGACATTTTCGAGCGTTTTGACGTTTACACCCAGATTGACCGCCTCGCCAAGGCCGGATTGCTGTACCAAGTGGCGGAACGTTTCGCCAACATTGATTTGCACCCCGACCACGTCACCAATAGCCAAATGGGCTTGGTGTTCGAGGAACTGATCCGCAAGTTTGCGGAAATTTCCAACGAGACCGCCGGCGAGCATTTCACCCCGCGTGAAGTGATCCGCCTGATGGTCAACCTGTTGTTCATTGAAGACGACGCGGTGCTGGCAAAACCTGGCGTTGTCCGCACCATCTACGATCCCACGGCAGGTACGGGCGGGATGCTCTCGGTGGCGGGGGAATATCTGGAGGAACACAACCCCGAAGCCCGGCTGACCATGTTCGGGCAAGAACTCAACGACGAGTCCTATGCGATCTGTAAAGCCGATATGCTCATCAAAGGGCAGGATGTCGGCAATATCATCTCCGGCAACACCTTTTCGGAAGACGGTCACCCGCATAAGAAATTTGATTACATGCTGTCCAACCCGCCTTTTGGCGTGGAGTGGAAAAAAGTCGAGAAAGAAATCCGCAAGGAACACGAGCAGCAAGGCTTCAACGGACGTTTCGGGGCGGGCTTGCCGCGCGTGTCGGACGGCTCGCTGTTGTTCCTGTTGCACCTGATCAGCAAAATGCGCCCCGCCCATGACGGCGGTAGCCGCTTCGGCATCGTCCTCAACGGTTCGCCGCTGTTTACGGGCGCGGCGGGTTCCGGCGAAAGCGAAATACGCCGCTATGTGCTGGAAAACGATTTGGTGGAAGCCATCATCGGCTTGCCGACGGATATGTTTTACAACACGGGCATTTCCACCTATGTGTGGATACTCAGCAACCGTAAACCGGCACACCGCCGGGGCAGGGTGCAATTGATTGATGCCAGCGGCTTTGGGCAAAAGATGCGCAAAAGCTTAGGCTCAAAGCGCAAAGAATTGTCGGAAGCGCACATCGCCGAAATTACCCGCCTGTTCGGGCAGTGCATTGACTATAGCGACGGCAAAAAGCCCATTGCCAAACTGTTTAAGAACGCCGATTTCGGTTACCGCACCATTACCGTCGAACGCCCGTTACGCGACGACAGCGGCGCGGTGGTGCTGGCCAGCAAAGGCAAACTGAAAGGCAAGCCGCAACCGGACTCCAGCTTGCGTGACACCGAAAACGTGCCGTTACACGAAGATGTCGAAACCTATTTCAAACGCGAAGTGCTGCCCCATGCCCCGGATGCGTGGATAGACCACGACAAGACCAAGGTGGGTTATGAAATCCCCTTTAACCGGCATTTCTACGTTTTTGAGCCGCCGCGCGACTTGGCCGAGATTGATGCCGATTTAAAGTGCTGCACCGACCGGATTTTAACCATGATTGCAGGCTTGTCGGCATGAACGCAATGCGATTACTGATGATCGGCAGACGCTGGGCGGGGGCTTTATGACATCGGCTGTAGTTCAAAATGACTTTATCGACGTTGTCCGGCTGATTGAAGCCACACGGCAGAAATCTTATCAGGCAATCAATACCGCCCTGATCGAACTCTACTGGCAAGTGGGGGCGTACATCAGCGGGAAAATCTCCACCTCGCAATGGGGGGATGCCGTGGTCACACAATTGGCCAACCACATTGCCCAAACCCACCCCGGACTGCGGGGGTTTACCCGCCGGAATTTATTTCGGATGCGGCAATTTTACGAAACCTATCGGGACGACGAAAAAGTGTCGGCACTGCTGACACAATTATCGTGGACGCATAACCTCATCATCCTCAGCCAAAGCCAATACCCTGAAGAGCGCGAATTTTACTTACGGCAGTCCGTTCAAGAAAATTGGAGCACGCGCGAGCTGGAACGCCAGTTTAAAACCGCGTTGTTTGAGCGCACGGTGCTGACCCCGCCCAAAGTGTCGGCTGTGGTGGCACAAACCCACCCGACAGGGGCTACTGCCTTTAAGGATGCCTATATGCTGGAGTTTCTGGGCTTGCCGACCGGACACAGCGAAGCGCAGTTGCAGCAAGGTCTATTGCAGCAATTGAAGGCGTTTCTGATTGAATTGGGCAGCGACTTGAAATGGTCTAATAAAGCCGGACACTTCCAAAGGCATATTATAATGTCAGCAGAGGTGAAAAATGAGCAAAACAGATAAAGTCAAAAAACCCAAATTTACCCTGGAATTTAAGCAAGATGCGGCCAAATTGTTGCTTGAGAAAGGCTCATACATTTTCGCCCCCGCCTCAAAGCCATTTTGCGCCGTGGCCAACACAAAACCCAAACCCGAACCATTAAGAATGTCGTAGACATACGTCATCATCAGCGGGTCGTTATCAACAATAAGAATCCGTGATACGCTGGGCTTTGCTTCGACATAAGCCACCCCACTGTCGCGGACAAAATTTTCCACGTCACTTTTCAAAAAGCGCCGATGCCCCCCTGGCGTAACCTTTGCAACCAATACGCCTTTTTGGGCCCATGACCTGACAGTTACAGGGGACACCATCAACAATTCTGCCACCTCGTTAGGAGTCAGATAGATTTTATTGGGACTGATAGATGAAGCCATAAAACACCCTAAATTCAAATGGGGATTATGATACCGCAAAATCAATACTAACGGTGATTTTTACTTATGATTTTACACGCTTAGGGCTAATAAGCCACTGGCTTAACGCACTTGTTTGGCGCGAACCCCGCATTCTTCGCGGTGCATCGCCCGTTCTTACAGTTTTTGGAATGTGTGCAAGATTACCAAAAATAGACCCTGCAAGGCACTTAAACGGACATAAGTATCTACACATCGTTTATTAACGCTTGCAACATACACGTCCAGCGCATTTGAAAAATAGAAAAAATTATAAAAATCAAAAAATTAAACTATTTTGTACTGTTTTTAGCTTAAAAAAGCGGCGGTATGGCTTACCGCCGCATAGGCAGTCCACGCAGCAAACTATCGGGCAAAACCGCCTAACTATTGATTAATAAGCTTCTTTATTAGATTTGACACCGCAACTTGGGCAAAATTTCGCATTATCAGCGATATTTGCACCGCAGCTACATTTTAACAACGTACCTTGGCCATTTAATGCCAGTGCTATTGGCGGCTGTTCTAGTATTTTCTTCAATAGCGAATAAAACGCCGATTGATTCTCCAAAAGCGACAACAAACAGCCCTGTAACGACATTAAGAACAATAAAGCCGTATGATTTTTGGCTCAAAAAATAAATAGAACCAATTAGGGCTATTGCCCAGCCAAAAAACCTAAGAATAGAGGAAATTGCCGATAACACAGGAAATCGTTTATTCATACTTTTTGCCGCCTTTAATTTAAGTGTTGCTAGTTAATGAAAGGTAGGTTATCTGTGAACGTCTTGTTACTTTGTTACCACCAAAACAATTTCAGCCGCGTAGGGGCAGCCCGCTCTGCGCGTGATAAAAATCCCTCAGCGGCGCCGCTAACGCCTCTTCAAGCACCCGGGTGACTTCGGGGGTACGGAGCGCGTCTTTGCAAGGCCCGGCATACCTTGGGTCGTACATGACCAGATGAATCAGGGCAACTTGAGGCTGCCAGCCGATGGCCGCTAAGGCATTGGCAAGCCCTTGGACATGCGTGCCATTTTCAACCGTCGCACAGCCGTTGACCCATGAGCGGAACGCCGTTTCGGTTGCTGACTCCCCTAACGCCGCCACTTGGAATGCTATATCCCCCGACTTGCCTTGATAATAGAAGCTCTTGGGCGCGGCAGCGCTTTTTGTCGGTTTGTTCCAGCTAAAATAGGCCAAATCTAAAAAACCGTTTTTAGAATGGAAACGCTCTTCCCCTAACTCAAAAATCAAGCCCGGATAAAAATGCGCCAGCTCAAATATCGTTTTTCTCAGTTCGTATAAATCAGGGGTACGGTCGCCAAAAATCAGCGGATCTAAGGCCAACTCAATCCGGGTGCCTTTGCAGAACAGGCCTGATTGGCAGTGTGCTGGGCTTAAAACGTCGCCCCGACCAAAGTCTTGTACCCACAAACCGTTTCCGTCCGAACTTTCGATGTGCAGCTGGGCGGCCACGGCATTTAAGACCGCCAAACCCAACCCGCCCTTAAACACATGGACATGGGGCGCGTGGTTATCGGCGGTAGGGTGGTTGTGTCTGTAGGTTAAGAAGTGTTCGACCAAGCTGGCCGATGGGTCATGAGGGGATTTTTGCGAAAACGGCAAGCCCGGCCCGTCATCGGTGACGACAATGAGGTTATCTTTTATTTGAATGTTAATGGTTGTGGCAAGCCCTGCGAGGAAAAGGTCAATGGCATTGGCAACCAACTCATGCACGACGTTGTTGGCCGCATCGTAGTCAATATCGCCAAGATACATGCCAGGTCTTTTTCTTACTGCTTCTTTTAGTTCTATGGGCATTGCTTGCCTCGGTATGGAGGGGCTTAATGTTGTGGCTTACAACGGAGCCGCTTGGCTTTGCAAACTAAAAACCTTGCCAGCCGCGTAGACCCTGCAAGCGGTTCTGCTCGACCTACGATTGCTAGTTGCAAAAAAAGACTTCAATAAATTTCGCTCGTTATGGTAAAAAACCAAGGGTGGTACATTGCAGTTTCACTTCTGTGTTCGGTGCAGGGGTGTTCGTGGTGTTTGGGAATACATACGCCTTTACCCAGCAACGAAATGATTTATTATCTCCTGCCCCATCTTTCCCATTGTATGTAAATCGAAACGCGCTTTTTTCATCCAAAAAACCATGCAGTGGATCAGCAACAATATTTGTCATTCTGTATATAGTCGCCACCAATCCAACTGTATATATAAATCCTTGCTTTTTTAAAAATTTTACACTTGAAAAGTCTCCTGACTTTGATTTAGGATCACCGGAAAAACGGTATAGTCGTCGTTGTTCAACATTTTGAGCCGTTCTGAGAGACTCTCCGCCAACTAATTCTCCTTGTGACCAAGGATGACTATGAAAATCACCTAGATATTTAAGTTCTGGGTTATACCGCTCGTAAAACCCCTTTTTGATTTCAATTGATTCGGGTTTGCTTGCAACCGAGCCGGGGTTTCGATCAGCAGCTGTTTCAATATCTACCGCAACAATGTGAAAGAACTTATCATCGCCTTTTTCAGTTTCATATCCCCAAATAGCCCCACAAGTTTCAAGTGGAATGTGCTTGGCGAAGTCATGATTTCCACCATGAGGGACTGCATATGCTTCTAATGCGGAAGAAATAATTAAACGAAAAGCTTCAGGTGAAAGAATAACAGTGTTCATTTTTGTGATGTTCCAAAATATCTAAAGTTGTGATAAGGGGCGAGACACTCGAAAGCCTAAGGCAAAACCCAGTACCAATGATAAAAAATGCGCTTCCAAATAGCCTACCTCAGCTTATTCAATTTATCGATTTGTTAGGTCAACCAGACAAGCACTGCTTCAATTTCTCCAAAATCGTCCACAACGAAATTGCTGTTATTTGCCGTAAATAAGATCATGATGCTCGATTGGGATACTGCCCAGAAAAAAAGCCAAGATACTTAGAGACTCATTCCATGCGATTTCTGCTTCTAGCTTAGTTTTTGAGTAATGGGTGTTTATGAATATAGCACAAGTAAACCCCGCAGCGTTGGACTCAATAAATGTAGCTGGTTGTAACTCCCAATTGAAATGTACCTTTACCGAAAAGCCGTTACTATTTAGTAAGCGGTCAAAGTGGAAAAACAAAAGGAAGTAGTTTCTAGCGTCCGTAATAGCGGATATTGAATTGATTGAAATTTCAACATATCCAGCATTTCGAAAGCCTCGTTCGTCTTCAATATCATCACTTACGCAACCGACAGAAAATAGGCCTGTTTGATGGGTGTTGATAGCTCGCACAAGGCTCATAAGCGACGAATCACGTTTAAGCTCAGGTAAGTCTGATATTAAAGCATTGTTACCTTTTAAATCTTTGAAACCATAGTTAGCATCTCCATCATCGCGGACTTCACCAAAGCCGCCATAAGGAATGCCCTTGTATTTGTAGTTGAAAGATAATTGATTAATATAAGCCTGCGTAATCATAATAAAGCCTAAAGCTGTGATAAGGGATGCGTCACTCAGAGATATAAGGTGCATTCCAAACCTAAAAAACAAAAAATTGCAAAAAACTACTAGAAAGTAATTTCAAAAAACCATCAAAGTTTCTGTTTTATTCCTTGCATAGTATTGGCCATCCATTATTAGAACGCCAAGCAGTTTCGATAGCACACCTACCGGGCTTCGAATTTATTAAAAGCCCAAGTGCATCTTGAATGTTTTTTTCCGTATCTGGCGGAATACATGGTAACGAAAAAAATCTTACCTGCCAGCGTCTTAAGCTTAACGGATAATGTTTTATGCCAATCGCTCCAGTTTTCTGGTTATTTAAAGCGAAGTGACTGCGTATGCGAGAAGTAACGTTTTTTTCGTGTCCATTATAAATGACAAGCATATTGTCTGTTAGCGGCGAACAAAGTAAAGAATTCCCGAAGATACCAAGGTGTTCATGGGTAAGCAGCCCAATATCACAACCTTTTTCTGGAAGAGTAGGTGGTTTTTTTATTTTGTGTAGTTCATCGTAGGACATTTCAATCAAAAACCAGTACCAACCGCTTGATGCTTCTAGCCATTTATCTGAGAAGCTTTGAGACTTAGCCCATTCTTCCTGTAGAAATAAATTTACATTCCAAGTTGGTTTTGCACCGAAGTCAATGCTCAGGCTGTTTTGCCAGACAAATTCGGATAGTTCATTAATAGTCATAGAAATTTGAGGGATGTATGCATGTCCAATGTTAAAGATGCGGTGAAACACACCGGAACCGGAATCGGTGCATAACATAAATGCACACCCAGCTTTTGGGAAATATACGCCAAAACTATTGTATTAACAACCTCTGTACACAAAATAATTATGCCTTCAAAAATCAGCTAACTCTCCCATCACCCCTCATAAACCTCATCCTGACTAATCATAAACAACACCCAAGAAAACGCCCCGGTGCTGATTTTCGCCCCGCAATAGCCGCATTCGGCGGTTTGGCCCATTTTGTCAGCGGGGGCGCCGCATTGGGGGCATTGGGTTAGGCTGTATGGGGCGGTGCTGGGGGTTATGCCGTTGCGGCGGACGAAGGTCCAGTATTCGCTGTAGCGGCGCAACTCACGTTTGGAGCCGCCGATGAGTTTGCCTTGGGCATCTTCGGTGTAATCGTAGCAAGCGGCGAAAATCCGCACGGTGATGGCTTCGTAAAAGGCATCGCGGTCGATTTTTACGGCTTCTATTTGGCTGATGCTGAGTTGGTTGAGGCGGTTATACCAGTCGTGTTCGGTATATAAGGCCATCCAGAAGGCGTTGCTCTCGTAGAGGCGGTCGGAGAGCAAATGCCGTACGGCTTGCCAGTCGCGCTGGCTCCAATGGTTATAAATGTCGAGAAAGTAGGCTTTAACCACATCCTCGGCAAATGTCGGCCAAAAGTCTTGCCATGTCGCTAAGCCATGCGCTTCGCTAAAGGCTTGCTGTTGTTGCGCCAAGTTTTCTTGTAGCAGGGTCGGCAAGGCGGTGCCTTGTTCTTGGGTGTAGGTCACTAAGTCGCTGGTCGCCAGGGCGGTGGTTTGGATGACGGCGCGTTGGTTTAAGTACCATTGGCTTGCGCCTTGGCTGATGGTGCTGCCGCAATGCTGGCATTCCCCGGCATCGGTAAAATGCGCGGGCGCACCGCAATGCGGGCAGGATAAGGCCTGCATTTTTTCCGGTGGGGGCGATAGCTGGCCGTGTTGGCGTTGCAAAACCCAGCGTTCGGTGACGGTGTAGCGGGTGGCGTGGTCTTGCTGGTGCAGGGTGTAATTGGCTTCTATGCGCACACTGAGGCGGTCGGTGGGCTGGTCGCCTTCCATTATTGTGCCGATATTTTCAATCCGCAGGCCATTAATGACGATTTCGTTAATTGTCCACGGCCCGGCTTGTTGGAAATGAGTTTGGATGCTGGCGCTGAGGAAAGGGCTAAGGTAGCTGAATTCGGGGTGGGTGGAATAGCTATAAAATTTGCTGTACAGGGAGTGGACAAAATCGAGCAATAACACGGTCGAAAAATTCGTATCGTGCTGTTTAAAGACTGCCAGTTGGCTTTGCAGGCGGTTGTTTTGCTGGCTTTTGTAGGCGCTGGTGGCTTGGGCGACCACCATTTTGGGTTTGTCCCATTGGCGCAGCAGATAAATCAGCAGTATCAGGGCAATAATCGCGATATACGCGGCGGGTAAATCGGCGGGAACACCGCCTAACTTTACGTTACCGCCGCTAAAGCTATGGCCTGAGCCGTATGAACCAAAATTGTAAGCACCGCCATGGCTATAGCCGCCGCCTGAGGGTGCGCTATGCCCGGAACTGGCATGACCGCCGCCGGGTCTTGCTTCTGCGCCGTTCAGCCCCACTATAATGAATATCAATAGCCCGATGCGTTGCCAGATTTTCATAAGTCAATCTCCATCAGGTCGGGCAGTTCGTTAATGTCATTGGCTTGGGGCGGCAAATAACGCTGAAAAATCGGCTGGGCTTTGGCCAGTTCCACCAATAAGGCCTCTAAGGGCTTGGGGCTGGTCATAGCGTTTTGCAGGCCTGCTTCTAGGGTGTGCCATACGGCGGCGGGTAGGGCTTGCGCCGCGCCTTGGTCGGGCAGCAGGTAAGTGCGGCGTTCTAGCCATGAGCAGTACACTAACACGCCGATTTTGGCTTGGGTATGCTGGATGCCGCCTTTTTGGAACACCGCCCGCGCCATGATTTCCACTTGTTTGTTTAAGCGGCGTTTGCCTGCGCTTAGCCGGGTCAGTGCCGGGATATGGGCGAGCAGGTAGGCGAGCATGAAGCCGCCGATGGGGAGGCTGTAGACCCATAAGTCGCTAAATAAAGTGGGGGCAAAGATGCTATAGGTCAGCCCCAACCATGCCCCTAACAACCCCCAGCTGAGGTGGATGTCGTGGTAGTCTGCCGAGCGTGAGCGCAACACGACCACCACTTCCACTTGCGAGTGTTGCTCGATGGCTTTAATGGCCGTCCAGAGACGGTTTTGAAAGTCGGGGGGTAGGGTTTTTTTCATAAGCGGCAATAGGCCTATATAATGGTGGTGGATCTATATGGGTTTTGGGGGGTTGCTAGCAATGTAGGGAGGGCTATTACTCGATAATCAAGTTTTTAAAATCCGAATAAATAGTTCAGCTATCGGATATTAAAAAAGAATACAAGCTATTTTAAAACAAAAAGTTGCAATGGAATTCGGCTCCCTCCCCTGATGGGGAGGGTTGGGGTGCGGAGATTCTAAACAAGGCTTTTTTCATTAAACAAAATAAAAACAGCCTGATTAAAATCTCTTAGCCATGAGTATAAGTTATTGATTTTATTCTCCCCACCCCAACCCTCACTGCCATTAAGTTAAGGGTTTTTGTGGCTATATGGACGATAATAAACGAATTTTTTAGATTATTAACATGGTTAAAAAAAGCGGGCAGTTGAGCGGAGCCGGGATCTGATCGATGCGGACAGCTTCGGGATGGCCTTGCATGTTGACTACGCTTCCGCTTGCGCTCCAACTCCGTCAACACGCCCGGCCCCTACGGCTACGCGGGGGGCGTCGTACACCGCTCCACTTCCGTTTCGCTTCCTGTACTCCTTCACTGAAAAAAGAGGTGAAAAATGCTCTCCGAAATGGAACGTTTTCAGCAAGATTTGCTTGAGTTAGCCAAGCAAATGTATATAAATCAACGGGGATAGGTCTTTCTCAGCAACGCATCGTCGAGTACCCGTCGGGTTGTCATAGAGCCATGGGCAGTGGAGTTTGAGCTTCCAAGCAAGTCATACTGTGAGGTCGTTTCAGTTGGGGGATCGCTTCCCCCCGACATTGAAGTCGAAGATGACGAATATGGGTTCATGTTCTGGATCAACAACATGGGTGCAATCTACGAGTACTGGCAGGATGGACAACTGATCGACTGAGGTTCCTCAAAACTTAAGGGTTAAGGGCATTGAAGCCATTTTTACAATGGAGAACCCATTTTGTCTGATTTTTTGCCGTCACTTTATGAGCGAGTAATGGAGGTTGCTGCATGAATGCAAAAATTCGACCTATAACGTTCTGAGCCTTTGCCGGAAAAACCCAAACCCGCCGAAAAATAAACAATATCCCACGAAACCCTACTGCTTCCCCGCCAGTATTGTTATCATAAGCTATTGAATGGCGGCAGTTCGCCGCTGTTCGCTTGCCTACAAGAGCCATTCGTGAATACTGCCGCTTTTTCGTCGTTACCCCTCAACCCAGCTTTGCTGGAAAATATCGCCTCGTTGGGCTATACCCACCTGACCCCCATTCAAGCCGAAACCCTGCCGCCTATCCTGGAAGGCAAAGATGTGATTGCCCAAGCGAAAACAGGCAGCGGCAAAACGGCTGCGTTCGGCATTGGCGTATTGTCGCGTTTGGAGTTTAACCGCTTCAACGTCCAAGCCTTGGTGATTTGCCCGACCCGCGAGCTGGCCGACCAAGTATGTAAAGAAATCCGCCGCTTGGCACGGTTTACCCAAAACATTAAAGTGCTGTCCTTATGCGGCGGTGTGCCGTTTGGCCCGCAATTGGGGTCTTTAGAGCATGGTGTACATATTGTGGTCGGTACGCCGGGGCGTTTGCAGGAGCATTTGCGCAAGCGCAGTCTGCGCCTGAATCATCTGAAAGTGTTGGTGCTGGATGAGGCGGATAGGATGTTGGACATGGGTTTTGAAGAAGCCATTTCAGATGTCATTTCCTACGCGCCCACCCACCGGCAAACCCTGTTGTTTTCGGCGACCTATGCTGACCCGATCCGCGAGATCAGCAAGAAATTCCAATTCAAGCCGATTACCGTCAGCATCGACAGCAGCCACCACGATAGCGTTATCGGCCAGCATTTCTACCAAGTCGACAAGGCGCGGCGCATGAGCGCTTTAGGCTATCTGTTGGCCTATCACCGCCCCGAATCGACAGTGGTGTTTTGCAATACCAAGCGCGAGTGCCAAGATATTGCTTCGACTTTGGATAACTGCGGCTTTTCGGTGCAAGCTTTGCACGGCGATTTGGAGCAAAAACATCGCGACCAAGTGTTGGTCAGGTTTGCCAATAAAAGTTGTTCGGTGTTGGTCGCCACCGATGTCGCGGCGCGGGGGCTGGACATTAAAGAATTGCAAGCGGTGATTAATTATGAACTGCCTTGGGACCCGGAAATATACGTCCACCGCATAGGCCGTACTGGCCGCGCGGGCAAGCTGGGCTTGGCCTTAAGTTTATGCACCGAAGCCGAATTACCGCGCGTTAAGGCCATAGAAGACTATCAGGGGGTGGCGGCAAAATGGGATGAGGTCGCTCCGTTCCCGATGGCTTACGCCGAACGCTTCCAACCGCCGATGGTGACGCTGTGGATAGACGGCGGGCGGAAAAACAAATTGCGCCCGGGCGACATTTTAGGAGCGTTAACAGGCGATGCGGGTCTGGCGGGCAACGCCATCGGCAAAATTGACATCTTCGACGACCATGCTTATGTGGCGGTTAGCCAAGATAGCGTTGATGAGGCGTTGGCGTGGCTGAAAAGGGGCAAGATTAAGGGGCGTAGCTTTATGGTGCGTAAGTCGCAGTGGGGCTAAAGTTGGTACACTCGGTTATATCGTGCAATGGCTAAAGACCATTGCACTCCGTTCGGTGCGGTCTCTCCGTTGCGGTTGCCTTGGGCATAGTTATATGGCTTTTATACGGTTGACGTAGGTATTTCATACACATACAATAACCTTTCGTAATTCCTCGGTATTTTAGGATAGGCAACTATGGCGACAAGAAAAGTGACGGTGAATCTGCCAGAAGATCAAATCGAGTTTCTCCAGCAGATTGCTGCAAAAGATCACCTGACATTTACTGATGCCCTGCGTAGGGCGATCAACTCCGAAAAGTTCTTTGTGCAACAGGAAAATGCCGGGTGCAAGGTGCTTGTTGAAGGCCCTGACCAGCGCATCCGCGAAATTTTACGCAAATAGCGGCACATTGGAGGCTTTATGACCCAAGGCGATGGTCTGCCAGATAGTGTCATGGTTAGTGGTGACGCATTAGTAGCGTCATCCGGGCAAGACGATAGTTTGGATTATTCGGGTGATGCCGCCAGTAAGAACCCTGTTGTTACGCCGCAGTTTGGTGATTTCTATGATCCGAGACCCCAAGAAGATGGGGCCCGCAGGATCATAGCGTATCTTTTAATCGGGCTGCTATGGTTTGTTGTGGGTGGCATGTTTGTGCTGTTGGCCTTCGGGTCAATTAAGGTTATTGATATTAAAGAGTTTGCTGTAGTGCTCGGCCCTATAGTCACTCTGGTCTCGGCGGCAACGGGTTTTTACTACGGGACAAAATCCACCGTACCGTCAAATAATGCCTAAAGCGGCTTTGCTGTCATGCCCTGCATTTGGTTAGCGTAGTCTTTTCCGCTGGTTGCTGGCGGTAAAGGCTTGCCGCTTCTTATCGACAGGGCAATGCTTGCCTCGGCTATCTCACAAAGTTCAGAGAAAACCTGCTTTTCGTCATTACCGTGGCAACCGCCATAAAACAGCCCCGGACAACTGCCGATAAAGCATTGGTCTTTATCCGACCATACCACAATTTTTACATAACGCCGTGCTTATGGCTCCCTAATCAGCCTTATTCGGCTAAAAATGGTTTTACTGAGGCGAACACAGGGCGGTAACTGATGACGCGCCCACCAACCCGGCAACCGTGCAAGCGGCTTCTGCAAACAGTCTCAAAAAACTAGTTGCAGAAGCCTCCTGCTTCCGGTGCTTAGCGTTGCGGCGGTATTGGGTTTTATCTTGGAAGACGTGCGCCTTATTAAACTGGTGGGCGAACTTGGCGACGGGATTTTGTAAAACAATCTCCGGCGTTGGCTGTTGATTTTTACGTTTTTTCATGGATTACCTCTTATAATATGTACATTAATGCGCCGCGCCGTTGCGGCACTATGAACAGAGTAAAGTAAAAGCCATGAAATTCAAAAAAGATTTTGATGTGATTGTGGTCGGTGGCGGACACGCGGGTACTGAAGCGGCGTTGGCGGCGGCACGGGCAGGGGCTAAGACCTTGTTATTGACGCAAAATATCGACACCTTAGGGCAAATGAGCTGCAATCCGGCCATTGGTGGCATCGGTAAAGGCCATTTGGTGAGGGAGATTGACGCGCTGGGCGGGGTAATGGCGCAAGCCATCGACGTGGGCGGCATCCAGTTCCGCACCCTTAACGCCAGCAAGGGGCCGGCGGTACGCGCCACGCGTGCGCAAGCCGACCGGAAATTGTACAAGCAAGCCGTGCGCACGGTGTTGGAAAACCAGCCGAATTTGGCCTTGTTCCAGCAAACGGTCGCCGACTTGATTGTCGAAAACCACCGCGTCGCCGGGGTCAAAACCCAAATGGGTTTGGACTTTAAGGCCAAAGCGGTGATATTGACCACAGGCACATTTTTGGCGGGTAAAATCCATATCGGTTTGGAAAATTATAGCGGTGGCCGGGCGGGCGATTCGGCTTCGGTCGCCTTGGCGGAACGCTTGCGGGAAATGCCGTTTCGGATCGACCGCTTAAAAACGGGTACACCGCCGCGTATCGACGGGCGCACCATTGATTTTAGCCAATTGCAGGAGCAACATGGCGACACGCCGATTCCGGTGTTTTCGTTTATGGGCAAGCCGAGCCAGCATCCCCGGCAAATTCCTTGCCATATCACCCGTACCACGCAAAAAACCCATGATATTATCCGCGCCGGGCTGGACAGGTCGCCGCTGTATTCGGGGGTGATCGAAGGCATAGGGCCGCGTTATTGCCCGTCGATAGAAGATAAGGTGGTGCGTTTTGCCGACCGCGATTCGCATCAGATTTTTATCGAACCGGAAGGGCTGGACACCCACGAGATTTATCCGAACGGCATTTCCACCAGCTTGCCGTTTGATGTCCAGTATGAATTTGTCCGCTCTATGCCGGGCTTTGAGAATGCCGAAATCATCCGCCCAGGTTATGCGATTGAGTATGACTTTTTCGATCCGCGCGATTTAAAAATGTCCTTGGAAACCAAGCATCTGGATGGGCTGTTTTTCGCGGGTCAAGTCAATGGCACGACCGGTTATGAAGAAGCGGCGGCACAGGGGCTGATTGCGGGCTTAAATGCGGCGCGGCAGGTGCAGGGCTTGGAAGCATGGTGTCCGGCGCGGGATGAGGCCTATATGGGCGTGATGATTGATGATTTGATTACCCGTGGCACCCAAGAGCCGTACCGCATGTTCACCAGCCGCGCCGAGTACCGCTTGTTGTTGCGCGAAGATAACGCCGATTTGCGCCTGACCGAAAAAGGGCGCGAATTGGGGCTGGTCGATGATGCCCGCTGGCAAGCGTTTAGTGCCAAGCGCGAAGCGATTGGCGGCTTGCAAGAGATCCTGAAAAAGACCTGGGTGCGGGTGGACAGCGAAGCCGCCGCCCAAGCGGAAGCTTATTGGGGTAAGCCGTTGTTAAAAGAAGCCAATTTAATGGAATTGTTACGCCGCCCCGAAGTGGATATTGCCCGGTTATTGGCTTTTGTGCCGGATACCGACGGCTTGTCCGAAGCGGTCAGCGAGCAGGTGGAAATACAGGCGAAATATGCCGGGTATATCGTCCGGCAGCAATCGGAAATTGACAAATCTTTGCGCTATGACCATTTAAAACTGCCGGAAAGCCTCGATTACAAAGGCATTCCTGGCTTATCTAACGAAGTGAGCGAGAAGCTGAAAAACCAACGCCCGGAAACCTTAGGGCAAGCCTCGCGCATTCAAGGTATCACCCCGGCGGCCATTTCCTTGCTGCTGGTCCACTTAAAGAAGAAATCGGCCTAATGGACGCTTGCGAACACGAATTACACCACGGCTTACAGGCTTTAGGGTTAACGGTAGAACCAGCCGCCAGCACCGCGTTGCTGGCGTTTATCGCCCTGATGGAAAAATGGAATAAGGCTTATAATCTGACCGCCATCCGTCATAAGGAGGCGATGGTCGGGCTGCATTTGTTGGACAGTTTGGCGATTATGCCGCACCTGCACGGGACACGCATTATCGACATCGGCACGGGAGCGGGCTTGCCCGGCATCCCGTTGGCGATTTGTTGCCCCGAAAAATCCTTCACCTTGCTGGATAGCAATGCGAAAAAAACCCGTTTTGTCCAACAAGCCATCTTGGAACTGAAACTGAAAAATGTTACTGTCTGCCATCAGCGCGTGGAAGATTATCACCCCGAACAGGGTTTTGACTCTATACTGACCCGTGCTTTTGCCAGTTTGCCGGACATTATCGCCTTAACGGCGCATCTGGTGGCGGCGGACGGGGTGCTTCTAGCCATGAAAGGCCAGGCGGCCGAGGCGGAAATGGCGCAAGTCACCGCGCCGACAACACTGATACCTATCACCGTGCCGGGCATTGCAGCCGAAAGATGTCTGGTGCGTGTCACAACGCTAGACCAACCGAGGTAAGGAAGTGGGAAAAATAATTGCCGTCACCAACCAAAAAGGGGGGGTGGGAAAAACAACAACCAGCGTTAACCTTGCGGCTTCCTTAGCTGCCGCCAAACGCCGCGTGTTGCTGATGGATTTGGATCCGCAAGGCAATGCCGCGATGGGCTGTGGGGTTGATAAGGACAATGTGGCGTATTCCAGCTATGATGTGCTGATGGATGATGTCCCCGCCAGTGCGGCGGTGGTGGTGCGTGACGAATTGGGCTTCTCGGTGATTCCCGGCAATGCCGACCTGACCGCCGCCGAAGTGCAATTAATGAACGCCGACCGCAAGGAGTTGCGCCTGCGCGATGCTTTGGGGCAAATCACCAGCCAATACGACTATATCCTGATCGATTGCCCGCCGTCGCTGAATATGCTGACCTTAAACGCAATGGTCGCCGCCAATAGCCTGCTGATTCCGGTACAATGCGAATATTACGCCTTGGAAGGCTTGTCGGCGTTGATGACGACGCTGAAAAACATCCAGAACACGGTTAATCCCGGTTTGTATCTGGAGGGTATTTTGCGCACCATGTTCGATGACCGCAACCGTTTGACCAAAGATGTCTCCGAGCAACTGCTGCGCTATTTTGGCGACCAAGTGTTCAGGACGTATATCCCCAGGAACATCCGCTTGGCCGAGGCCCCCAGCCACGGCTTGCCGATCCTGGCTTATGACAAATCCTCACGCGGGGCGGTGGCCTATAACGCGCTGGCCGAAGAAATGATAAACAATGAAAAGAAATAATCCCTCTAACGAAAGAAAACGCGGTGGCCTCGGTAGGGGCTTAGAAGTCTTGTTGGTCGACACCAGCCCCGTGGAAGGTGTTGCCCCACCGCCCGCCGCCGCATCAGAAACGACCCCCGCAGCGAATGCCAGTACCATCGCCTTGCAAGGCGCCTTACACGTTGAGCGTAAGCAATTATTGCAGGAAGCCGAGGCGTTAAGGATTTTGTTGCTGGAATTTGACTTGCTGGTGCGGGCGGATTTGCATTGAGGGCGGGGCGGCTTTCATTATAGTTAATGGCTATTTGCCAAAATTCGCTTAAGTAGGTGTGCCTATATTTTTTAACATTGTTATCTCTGCCTTGCCCTGAGCGAAGCCGAAGGGAACAGGGGCTTTTTCCCCTGACTTTCACCTGTACGACGGGGAGAGGGCTGGGGCGGGGTTTATTCACGAATGTTAAAAGATATAGGCACATCTACTTATGCTCGATCATCAAGTTTTTCATAAAACCCGCCCTGAATAGGGTAGGGAATTTGTTAAAAACACAAATGTGTAGGGTAAGACTGCTCCCTCCCCTGATGGGGAGGGTTGGGGTGGGGAGAATAAAATCAATGCATTATGATTTTGGCAAAGGTTTTCGCACCAAAAATCAAGGGAACGGCAATTGGGAAGACCGGGTAAGCAGTGAGTGTAAAAAGTGTACTTTCTGCACTCTCTGAAAAATGAAATCGATTATCTTTAACTGGCTGCCGCCGAGTTTCACCGACGATAACCACTGTAAGAAGACAATAAAGTCCTATACTTAGCTGACCGCATCCCGAAGGTACTGCTTACAGATATAATCAACTGATATTGGCAGCTATGTACTATTTTTACATGTATGTCGGCTGTACCCGGTTTAGCGTTCGTGGCCGCCACGGTCTCGCGCCTTTTTTTGTGCCTGTTCTTCCAACAGGCGGCGGAGACGTTCGCCTCGGTTTCTGTCGGCCTCGGTCTGTGCAGCCTCCCGTGCTACGGTGCGGTTTTGCTCAAGGCCTTGCGCTTGCGGTTTTTGTTGGACGGTGCTTTCCGGCGTGATGCCCTTCGGTGCGGCATGGCTTTCTTTCAGTCGGGCGGCAACCTGGGCATGGGTTTCATGCAGGGCGGAATAATCGCGGTTGGGGTTGGCTCTTCTTGCCGCCATGCGTTGCCCGTATTCATCCAAGCTGCGCGGGGCAAGGGATTCCGGCTCGGCCTCAAGCGCGGCTTGTTGCTGTGCGATGCTGGCAAGTTCCGCTTTGATCTCCTGCCGCTCGGTGTTGCGGCTCTCAATATCGCGGTTAAGGTCGCCGCGCTCGCTTGCCTTGCCTTCCCGTTCTATCGCCGTGGCGGTCACGCCAAGGTGCTTGCTCGCTTCACGGTCGCACTGTCCGGCATAATCATTATCGCCCCGCGCAAGCGCGGCGGCTTGCTGTTTTTCCAATGTTTCGTGGCCGTGCCGCCACCTCGCCGCTTCGATGTCCTGCCCTGCCCGTTCAAGTTGCCGTGCGCCCAGTTCCGCCCATTTTTCCTTGAGGTGTCCAAGGGTTTCCTCTCGGTTTTCGTAGCTGGAAAAGCGGCGGTCTTTATTTTTGGCGAAACCGTTTTCATCCAGTGGCCTTTCCGAAAACAGGATATGGACGTGAACGTTCCGTTCGTCGCCGTCCGGTGCGGGCGAATGGATCGCGGCGGTCGCCATAAAGCCCTTGCGGGTGAACTCTTCGCGGATGAAGTCTTTCAGGATATATTCGCGCTGTTGCTCGGTGAGTCCGTGCGGAAAGGCGGCGACATATTCCCGCGCAAGGGTGGAATTTTTCCGGTTTTCGACCCGCTCCACTTCGTTCCAAGATTGCCCGATGTCCTGCGTCCAGTCGGGCGTGGCCTTCGGGGCGGCGTGGTAGATAAATTCCACACCCTGCTTGCGGGTGTAGTCGAAGGTCTTGTCCAGCCGTTCGTCTTTCAGCTTTTCCGCCGTCCGGTAAGACACCGCCGCCACCGCGCTTTGACCACGGCTGCGGCTGACGGTTTTCGCGGAAAAATGGTAGGCGATGGCGGGCATGGTCTGGGGGTCTCTGGGGTGGTTGGTCTTCCTTTCTTGTGTTTCACTGCACCGCCGTTTTTGCCGGATGGCACAAAGGGCGGTGGCTCTGCGTCATTGTCTATCTGCGCCACGGGCGCGGATGGCTGGCCGTCCGGCCATTGTTGGCCTCGCAGAGCGCACGCAAACGATAGTTTGCCTAAGTGCGCTCTTCTCTTCATTTCGGGATGTGTCCGGCCTGCTTATTGTATGGCTGTTTGGTGATTCTAGGCAAATTGATGTGTAAGGCGTTCGCTGCGCTCACACGTTATTTTTAGCCCCCCTCCCGTCCCCCAAGGGGGAGCGACAGTTTTTTGCAAAGATGATTTGACGGGGTCGATTTTTCTGTGATTCAATGCAGCCGCGTCGTCGGTTCTGACAGTTCCGGCAACGTCAAAGGTGATAAACCGCTAGGCCAGCTTGACGGCTGGCCTAGCCCCTTGACCCCACAAGGTGCAATGATGGCGACACCCAAAAAATCGAAAGCGGAACAGCTTGAAGCCCTCCGCAAACAGGAAGCCGCGCTCAAGGCGCGGATGCAAGCCCTGCAAGCGTCCGTCAATGACGAACAACGCAAGCTGGATACACGGCGGAAAATTGTTTTCGGCGGTGCGCTGATGGCTCATGCGTCGCATAACGCCCAGTTTGCGGCCTTGGTGCGCTCGGCTCTCAATGCCGCACTAACTAAAGAGGCTGACCGCGAATTGTTGAAAGACTGGTTGACGGTCGCCAAGGCATCCCCTGCTGACCATCAGCCGCCCGCTCCGGTGGTTCCTGAACGGGCAAAGGACGGTTGAATCCGGTTCAGTAATATTTGTTGTCGCCGTCAACGTCGGTCATTTCCATTTCAAAACCGATGCGGAGCTGGTTTTCTAAATGGATCAGGCGTTTTTCCAATGAGGTTAAGCGGGCATCAAGCCAGTCACGGCCAGCCTCTGCACCCTTATTGCCAATGATGGCGGCGACTTTGGTGGATTGATCCTTGTCGGCTTGGGATTCGTTTTGGCTGTCGGGGTCGATGGCATCCAGTTGCGTATAAATTTTGGCAATATGTTGTGCGTAGGCGTTCAGGTTGTAGCCTTCGCCGAGCCGATGGGCTTCATCGAACAGCAGTTTGATTTGAAAAACGGCGGCGCGGCGTTCCGGTGTGCTGCGCATAAATTTAACGTCAAATCCATTAGGCATAGTGGCCTCCATCACTGCATTTTATGGCTGAATCCATACCAAACCCTCAAGACGAAAAACAAGCGGAATTGCAACAGGAAGCCCAGGAAAAGCAGAAACTGGCTGATCTCGAAAAATGGGAATTGCGTAAGCAGGAACTCCTTAACCAGCATAAAGAGCATTGGCAAAAGCAAGAGCAGAACGCCAATAAACGCATCATTGATCGGGCAAACGGGCTGCATCTTAGACCGGATGGTATGAATCCCAGACCGATTGTGGACAAGGCGGGTTATGAAAAAGCGGCCAAGGATGCCAAAGCGGAAATAGACAGAGAGAAATTTAAGTGGTTAAAAGCGGAACAGGATAAGTTTTTTAAGGCATTGGAAAAGGATCGTGATAAGCAAACGGTTCTTGAACAGGATAAGGACACCGGAAAAACGCAAGACACAGGCAAAGCCAGTCCGCAACCTTCCAATCAGCCACAACAAGACCGGAGCCGTTCACGCTATGACGCGTTGCGGGAGACGGCACAGCAAACCGCCGCTAAAGGCCAAGGGCAACAGGAAAAGGCTGAGGATCGCGGCGAACGTGTCCGCCGTATGTTGGAGGAACAGCAACAGAAGAAAAGCCGTGACCATGAACGGTGACGGTCGGCCTTTGCCGGATGTTAGTTTTGGCTGTTTTGGTTTTACTGCCCGCCTGCCCTGATTTTTCGGGGTCAGGGGGTTTGTTTGCGGTTGCTGAGCAGGCGGGCATAGCGGTCTTTGACGGCTTTTTCCCACGCTTTAAGTATGGTGAGTTCGGCATTGTCGGCCTTGATTGCGGCCAGATGGTCGGGGTCGATGGCATCCCTTTCGCATTCGCGGGTTTCCCGTAAGGCTGTTCAGTCGCCACATGCGGACGCTTTCGGCGGGGCTGGCGGTCATGGCATTAAGCCCCTTTCGACAAAAGAGACATGGGACGTGCCGCCAATGACCAGATGATCCAAGACACGGACTTCGACCAGTTCAAGGGCTTGCTTAATTTTTTTGGTGATCTCTCTGTCGGCGATACTGGGTTCCGCGATACCTGAGGGGTGGTTGTGGGCAAGGATGCAGCTTGACGCATTGAGCCGTAAGGCCTCTTTGACGATCTCGCGGGGGTAAACGCTGGCTTGGTTGATCGTGCCGCGAAACATTTCTTGTGTTTCGATCAGGCAATTTTGGTTGTCCAGAAACATGACCACGAAAACCTCATGCGGTCTGGTGGCAATGCTCAGTTTCATGTAATCGGCGACCTGTTCCGGTGTGGTCATGGCCGCGCCGGCTTTCCGTAAACTGCGTTCGAGTATCTTGAAGGCGGTTTGGATGGTGTGTCGTTCGTAGGCGGACAGTTCTGCCGCGCAGTTTTTGAAACCGCCGTTTGCCGGGTCGTCGGTGAACAGGTCAATTTGGCGGCTTTGCTTGGTCACGGCGGGGGCTTTCTTTCCGATAGTCGAAGCCTAACAAGTGCCAATCAGTCCGACAAGCTGTAAAAATATCAAAAATTGGCCGTAATTTTTGCCCGCCTGCGGCTTTTTCTGTGTCGGTGGCTACGTCTCTAGCTGAAAAATGCTTTTTCGCTTCCTTGGCCTGTTTATGGGGCTTTTAGGGCTGTTGCAAAAAATGGTTTGTATGTTCCCCGTTTTATTAAAAATCAGCCCAACCGGAGCAATCGCCAGGGATGGTGATTGTGTAGGGCGGGAGCCTTGGTTTTTTACAGGCTAAGGTTTTTCTGCACGGATGTTGTAATTTTGGTTATCGGAAATTTGTCAGCTTAGTTTTGATCTATCCACAAGCCGTTGCACGAATAAGAGAAGAATAAATATAAAGAATAAAAGAATAAGAAGGAAAATAGGGCTTTTTTTTGTAATTAAATCAATTTGATAACAAAGTGACCCGCGACCTATTCCACCTGCGAATGGGGAAAAAATAGGCATTTTTCGATGTAAGAAGTGCTTTTTTGAGGGTGATTTTTAGTCAAAAATCTGACCCGCGACCTATTCCACCTGCTTTTTTGGCGACCCGCGACCTATTCCACCTGCTTTTTTGGCGACCCGCGACCTATTCCACCTGCCGGAAACCGTCACCCGCGACCTATTCCACCTGGAAAAATGTGACCCGCGACCTATTCCACCTGCGACCCGCGACCTATTCCACCTGGAAAAAGCCCTGACCCGCGACCTATTCCACCTGCCTTTTTTTCTTTTTATTAAACTTATCCACAGGCTACGTTATTTTGCGCGTTGACTTAGGTTGATCCATAAATGATTCAAGTGTTTGTTGTTGCGCCGTGTTGTTTTTGGTTCGGTCGTCATTTTGGCGGCGGTTTGCCGCTTTTTGTTCGGCGGCAAATTCCACGGATGGATGCAATGTGTAAATAACATCTTCCAGCTTTGCGCGACCGCTCCGTTGTTCTGCCTTTCTAAAGCTAGTCAATACACCTAACGCTTTCACTTCAGCCCATGCACCATCAAGCGCGGCGATTGCGTCGCGTCCGCGTGTATAGCTTTCCAGCAAAGCACTATCGCGCTTGATGGTGCTGTATTTCATATCGAAAGTGTTTGTAAGCGAGGCATTTGTGTATTTCAGCACGAGCTGGCCGATAAGCCAGCGGGCAAGCTGAGTCCGGCAATTCATCAGGCGTTTATAGTTGAATTGCCGATAGGTTACTTTTTGGATGCTGTCCGTTATCAGGGGATGAAACTGCACTAACCATTTTGAATCGGGGTCTGCTTTAATGTCTTTGCGATTAACCCGCGCAACCAAGGTTATATAATTTCCGCTGCCTGTTATGTCTTCTTGATCGCCTTCCCCTTTGATCTCAATACTGCTGAGAGCCAAAATTTCCAGCCCTTCGATCAATTCATCGTAACGCAAGGAATGGCCTTGCTCGATCAGATGGGTACGGAGTTGGTGGAGAGAAAAGCGGCAACCGGAGCGAAAATCTGGCTTATCGAAATACCCCGCTTGTTCTTCAACGGCGAGTTTCCGCAAGGCGTGTTCGATCAGTTCTTCCCGCGCACTGGGATAATACTCAATGGTTTCACCTGTTGGTTTGCCGTCTTGTCCGTATAACTTAAACCGTGCTGGTCGTATATCTGCTGTGAAGGGAAATCTGCGATATTGAAAATTTATTGTGCTGATGGGTAAAAATCCGCCCGCCAGCCTCAATTTTTCTTGTTTTCTGCGCGATATTGAAAAGCGCGGGGTGTTGTCCCAAAGATCAACGGCATTTGAAAGCCCGTCCTTTTCACCGAGAAATGTTTGAAATAGGCTAAGTTGCTGATTTCTGAAAGCCTCGGAAGGAACGGGCTTAACTGTTTTTCGACGTGGTTTCTTTTTGGCTGTATCAGTCATCGCCTCCCCTTCCCTTTTCATGCTACGGCTTTTACATCGTGTTCTTGTTGCGGTTTGGTATGGGTATCATAATTTTCGGCCATCAGGTTAAAAGCGCGGCGGGCGGCGTTCCGCACGGGGGTTGATGGGGAATCGAGCGAAGCGGCCAGCAACTCGGCGGCAGAATTGACAAAGAAAATCGGCTTCGTGATAACCCGTAACGGAAAGGCCTTTTCCAGCCCGTCGATAAAATACTGCGCGGCCTTTTGGGCGTGGCGATTGGTCGGCCATGCGGAAGGCCACGCCACAGCATACGGTAAGGATCGCATATCGAGTGCGATAGCATCTAAATCTTCCTCCGAGGCACGAAACGGCAGAATACATAAATCTGCTTGTTCAGTTAACTTTTCATCGAAAGCGGGGCGATTGCCGCCGCCGTCAACGATCAGCCAGCCGTTTTGTGTGTTGTGGCTTGCTGTGATGATCTGCGCGAGTTTGTGAGGATCACGCCCGTCTAAAACAGCGTAAGGGCGGCCTTCTGATTTGATCTGACGGTTTGGGTCGGTCAAGACATAGGCGGCGGGTTCGCCGCGCAAAATAGCCCCAAGGCAAAGCAAGTGCGCTGTCGTGGTTTTGGTTGTGCCGCCCTTCTGTCCCCCTAAATAAACAAATTTGCTCATTGGACGCTCTCCAACTGTTCAATAATGACTTGTTGCACCGAAACCCCCCGCCCCGTCTCCTTGGTGCGTGCAATGGCAATATCATCATAATGCTTATACATTGCGGCTGGAAGTCGCAAAAATACTGGGATTGCATCGCTTTTTTGCTTCTTTTTCTGCACAGGCGGTGCAGATGGTTCAATGATTTCCGGTGGCGGTGCGGCTACTGGTGTACTTTTATGTAAAGGGGTCGCGGCGGCAGTCGTCAATTGCTTGGCGAGTTCGTCAACGTCATGGCGTTTTTTCATATTTTAACCTCGTGATAGTTTGAAACCATGATAGCAAGAAATTAAGATTGCACGAAAACAAAATATTTTGATAGCAAAATATTAAGATTGTTAAAAATTATGATTTCCAGATAGCACTATATTTATATTTCATGATATCTTGCTATCAGAATATTTAACTATCTTGATTTTGTGAAAGGATGCTTGCGGCAAGCCGTAAAGCGTAGCAGGGAAGGGGCTTTGAGGAGTCAGCTAAAGTTGACCTGTAATCCATTCGTCAATGACCTGGGCGGCTTCCTGCATAAGCCGCTCGAATGCCAGAGCGTCAGGGGTGGGGTCACGCCACTGAAACCCGAAAATATGTAGGCTGTCCGTGCCGTCGCCGCTGCCTAGATCGCTCCAGCATTGCCCGTCAATTCCGGCCAAGTCGGTTTTTCCGCTTACCCATTGGGCGGAAAAACGGGGCGTTGCGTGGTGTTTTATCACGCAACGCCCGCCGCTCTCCTGTTCAAGGCTCCAGTCTGGCATAGGCTTCCTTTTTAAGCGGGGCAGGTGGCCTGCTGTCCGGCTGGGGTTCTGGGTCGGGCGAGGGTTGCAGTTTGTGCAGAAATTCGGCGGCACGTTGCGCGTGGGCGGCTGCGCTGAATATCGCCCGTTTGTCCTCTTTCAGGACTTTGAGCCAACTGCTGATATAGGCGGCGTGGTCTTCCATCACTTCGGGGCGCAGGCCAAGGTCGGCGGACAAAAAGGCACTGCCCAGCTCGGCCACCAGTTCGGGTACAGCCGACATACATGTAAAAATAGGACATAGCGGCCAAACCCAGTTGATTATATCGGCAATGTCGGGTCTATAGGCTCCGGAATGGCATTTGAATCGATAACGTAATCGCCAAAACGCTTTTATATTGATATCATACCTGCCATTTATTTCAATGGCATCGATAACCCATCCATCGTCTTTATTATTATTATTATTAATAATAATTGACGAAATAATCTTTTTCTTTCGGTCTACATAGTCCTGTTTTTCATTGAACGATAATTCGTTCAAAAGTTTAGTATCAAATTTAGCATTGGCATAGACATACAAACAGTATTTATCCCCGTTGCATTGAACGGGGAGACGATAAAAAAAGCCTTGTTGAGTTTTGCGATCCCTAAATAAAGTTAGTATGTGATTCATATATATCCTTGGCTATTATTTAACGTCTTTTTAAGTGCTTTATCTAGTGTTTTTTGATAAACACTCTTATTGAGTTGGTCTATATAAGTTTTTATCTGACAAAGTGTCCTGTCTAGGGAATCATCCGCGCGATATTCTGGCAAACTATTAATCAAAGCCACCCACCAACCATCTTGTTCGACTAAATATGGCTTGTGAATGATGGCGAGTTTTATAAATTCGATAGCCGCTTCCCCTAGTCCTTTGCTGCTTCCGCTAAGGCTAAACCATAGCTCAAATGCGGGGAGGCTTGATTTCACTTCATTGTTATTGTACTCAAGAACATCGGGGCATTCTCGCATTTGCTCGAAAAATAAATTACCTATATTGGGCTTAACCAATTCTTTTGTTTCGGATTCTGATAAGACAAGGGCGCGTGCTACATGACAAAATGCGCCACATGCCTTTAAGTAATTATTAAAAATAATAGAAGAAATATCCCTCCCTTCGAATATGCAACGCAATACCTCTCTTGCATCAACATCTTCTGATAAGCCTGTAATGTCCAAAAGACGCTGAAAAGTATTTTCCGGCTCTGTTCGTTTAAACGCCTCCTCTGGAGGAGCAGTGCCTATTCTTTTATCTTCATTATCATTGGATCTTATAGATGGCTTTTTTATAGGAATATCGAATATTTCACGAAGACTCTCAATGTTCGATTGTTTATCGGCATCAGTTGAATATTTATCAATCCAACCTTTGATTTTTTCTATGAGCCTCGGATCCGACTTCGACTCTAGGTTAGGTTGTTTTAATACGATAAATGCTTTTTCAAAAGCATTGTCCAGCCCTGCAATAATTTCATCTAGCCTGTGATCAACAATTAATTGACCTGTTATTTTTATGTCTTTTATTTGATTCCAGATAGTTTCTGGTACAAGCTGCAATTCCTTTTTTATAATACTACTCATTGCCTTATAAGCATCAAAATGAAGCGAATTTTCTAAGGCCAAACTATTATAATTAGTTAACTCATGGTCATCGCATTTATGAATATACTCTTGCCAAGTAAGTAAAGCTTGTAGATCGAACAATCGATGCAAATCCTTTAGTTGCCTTTTCTCAAATAAAAATGCCAGTGGCCATAACCGTTTGCCGTCTTTAAATAAGGTTTTCACCTCATTGCCCGAACAGTTGCTTAAAAGATCCATAGCGCAATCCCAATCTTCAAGGCAAAGATCAGGCGATTTATCGGTTTGCCATATTGAACAACGTAACCACGCCAATGCAATAGCTTTTTTTTGTTTCGATATTATTGGATGGTCGCGTTCTTGGCGTTGCCAAACTAACCACATACCCTCTTTAATGACTTGGAACATGAACTTATCTTTATCAGTAGCCTTATCCCAAAGTTCAGTAACCATTGAACATACATTAATGTCCCATTTCTCATCTTTCTCAGCAAAAGCAATGTTATATAATTTGCCTATAAAAAAGTATTGATGGGCTTCTTTCAAGCTGAAAAATTTTTGCTCCATCCCTTCAATCAGAGATTTTTGTTTGTTCTTTGACTCCTTAAGCTCCCAATCCGCTAAGCGGATACAGATTTCCAACGCCTTTTCAGATTCTGATAAATCGTTTTGTGTCAAACTTTCGAGCAACTTTTTCCTGTGTTCTTCGATCACCGCCATTAAGGTTATTTCAGTAAATGACGTTCTATTTTGAATCATGGGCTTCTCAGTTTTTACGACCGAAATCAATAATTTTGATGGCAAGCTTATAGTGCCAATCCTCATCGCCGCTCATCCTCCCCCACATTGCATTAAGCAATGCATTAAGCAATGCCTGCAAAACTTGACGGTCATTATCTATATCAGCACTATCAATAAAAGTATTTGCCCACTTGGTACTGAGATGGCTAGCTATTGTGGCCTCTATCAAAATATAGCAATCATCTTCCCTACCTGCTTTGGCAATTAGTGCCAACTGTTCTGGACCGCGCTTTTCTAATTGGTAATAGTTATCATCTTTTGATGGGGTTTCCGATTCCAGTTTAAGCAATTTAGATAATGGTTCATTGATACCGATCCAGTCGTTTAATTTGATAGACTGGGTAACCCAAATCAGGTGTAAACGATCAGAAAATAAAGACACCTTACCCAACAGATGCAGCAAACGTTTTATTTTTGCCGGGCGATCCTGGGTATTGAGGCTTTGCAGCCATCCTTGCAACGCATCATCCAACGTTAATTCAAGATGCTCTAACGCTTCCTCGGCTTCAGTTTGTAAGTTTCTATCATTTTCAGTAAATTTATCGGTAGGGGCTAAGACAACGTGGCATAGCACGGCAGCTAGGTTTGTCTTTATGGCAAAGTCATGTATCAGTCCTTTTCCCCAAAGTGTAAATATATGTACTAGTTGTTTGCGATCCCTTAGATTGTTAACGGCATCAATGTCTTGCAACCCGCTGATGGTAATGTACTGCGTCAGACCAGTAACTTTTATAGCCGTCATTACTTCAGTTTGAAAGCTCTTTTTCTCTTCCGAGTCGGGATAAGGTAATAGGTAATTGTTTAATAAAGGCAAAACCTCTTGACGCATGACTTCATCAGAAAACAATGGCTTGGGATGGCGCAATAATTCCAGTAACCGTTGCAATTGCCGCCAAGCGATTTTTTCATCCGGTGCGGCTAGTTCCCTTTGGGCGATAAAGCACGCGTCCAATGTTCTGTCCAAGTGGCCCAGCGCATGGGTGACGGCGGTCTGTAACTTCAGCTCACCGGGATTAGCCAGTGGCTCCAG
Source organism: Methylovulum psychrotolerans (assembly GCF_002209385.1). Lineage (NCBI taxonomy): Bacteria > Pseudomonadati > Pseudomonadota > Gammaproteobacteria > Methylococcales > Methylococcaceae > Methylovulum > Methylovulum psychrotolerans. The sequence continues at coordinate 4,694,620 of NZ_CP022129.1, read as the reverse complement.
TGCAAATTCATTAAGCAAAAGTTCGGGGAAGCGTTCCCAGTCCTTATCTTCCAACAGCTCATCCCACGGGAATGTTGGACTTGATTCCTTCCGCATCACCTGACGAAAAACACTTTCAAGCAATTTTTCATTGTTGATTGCGGTCGCCAAACTATAGGCCTGTCCTATCAGGGAATTGTCCCATCCGAATTTTTCCAACAGGGCTACCTTGGCTTCCCCTAAAAACGCCGAGAACGGCAACAATCCATCGGGCTTCCAAAAGACGAGATCTAGCACACCTTTGGCATAACGGTGATATTTTTCCTCCAAGGCGCACCCGATTTTGCATTCGCCTTGGCGATTGAGAAAAATCGCTTCCGGCTTTACCCTTAAGACATCCCGAACCATATTTTCAGGCACGACCAGCAAACGGGCGTTTAACCGTGCGGCAAAATTTTCGGGTTGGCGGGTGTGCATCCGTATGGAGCAATGCGGTTTCAATGCCGCCGGCAAGGCGGCGCGGGCAAAAGCCACCAGCGGGAATAAGGGTGATCCTTGTTTGAAGTCATGGAGCGGAACACCAATGACTAACGGATAAGACGATTCCGTTTTAAGTTGCATCACTTGTAGCAGATAACCCAGAAATTGAATGGCGGTTTCAGTTTCCGCTTGCAGATGGGGCAACCAATAGTCTTTGGCCAGATTTGAAATGTGTTCAAGCTGGGGGGTGGATTCACCGCGTTGCTCAAGCCCTGGGGGATCGAACATTTCTGAATACCCCAAAATGGCACCGGGATCGGAGTTTTCGCTGACCATCCCTACGGGCCAAGAGCGGGCATGGCTGAAATAGGCCACCCGGCGATCATGATATCCGGCCAGCACCATGCGGGTGACAAAAATCCGTTCTTTGCCCTCTTGGCCAGCACAAAAGCACGACCACACTTCCAAGTTTTCTTGGCGGTGATCTTCGGGGCTGGAATCCAAGGTCACCCAAGGTTGTATGGTTGATAAGAGTTTGTCTTCTTTGTACAGTTCAAGATCAGTGCCCATCAAAAATTGCTCACCCGACAAAACCGGCATCCCTGGGCCGCTGCCTAGCCCTTTATCGGCTTGCCCGCGATAAACGGAAAGCATCTGTCCTATTATAGGGTTGGAGTTCATGGGCGACTCACATTAAGGCGTTTTCATGTTCACATAAGGCCACCAGTAACGGCAGTTCAACATGTACCGGGACTGGTTTATCTAATCGCTGTTGGGGATACGCCAATTTAATGTCGAGTAGTTTGCCTTCGATAGCGCTTAAAGGGATCATCCACACCTTGCCGGCTTTGAATTCCAAGCGATCCGGAATGCCGGCCATCAGCGGATCATTATGGTATTCAAATTCATGATGCAAAAACGCAGAAACTTTTCTGGCATTGGCCAAATAGCGTGCGACTCCTTGGCCTTTCCTTAATTTGTTTAGATAAAAGCCGGGCTTATCCATATAAGGGGTTATCCATCGATCAAGGATCCCGGTAAGCGAGGTTCGGGGGTCATCGGCCATAGACAGGGCTAAAATGCTACGGACAGGGTGCTGGGCTTTATAAAGCCGACGCAGCTCATGGTAGTTTTCAATAACTGCCCTAAAGCCTTTTAGCTGCCTGTCTCGGAACTCAAAGTCCTCTGAAGATAAGTTTTTACGAGGAAAAGCTATCCACAACGGCAAAATAAATATCATGGTTGTTGCGTCCAAATAGGCGGCCTTCCATAGTTGTTGTTTTTCCGTACCCATGTCCCTATCTTCCAACAAGGCTTCACCGCAACCGTCAAAAAACTCCACTTCCAACTCGCGCCGTTGCGTCCCTAGTAGGCCAGTCCGATACGGTAAGGTCAGACGATACCAACGCTGATCATCAAATAATGTGCTGCCTAACCGATAGCAATTTTCGTATTCATTAACAAATTCTGCGGTTTCAACCGCTTTTTCTAAATCCCGACGATGCACGGGGCTACTGTATAAATGGACATCACCCTCGCAGCCATCCAGATAATAGGCCAGTGCCCCGGCTTGCTTTTTGGCATACGTGCGATAGACCATTGCTTGGAACAAGTAACTTTTTCCTGAGCCTTTACCCCCAATGATTCCAAGCTTTTGCTTGGATTCTCGTTGGGGTTTGCTGGCTTCGTGCATGTCATCCCGACGGGGCGAATTGTTTGGCGCAGGCTGGCTGGCCGCTTTTTGGCCGTTAGGTTCGGAAGCGGCTACGGAAGGTTTTGCTTCTTCCGGCTGAACCTGCGCGTTATCTTGAGGATCAGGTGTTGGGGATTTCTTCGTATCATTCTCTACCCGTAGGCGTGATACCGGTTTTTTTTCGACAGTATCAGCTTCGGCATCCGGCAACGGGCTTGACGTTGACTTCTGTATAAAAGAAGGGACGATAAACTCTCCATCTTTGTCGGTTATTTGATGTTGTTGATCGAAATTCCGTAAACTATCGTTGGCGTAAGCACTGTCTGTTTCGGCAGAAACGGCTTCATCCGGTGGTATGTTCGTTGTCATGGCTTTCCTTTAATCAGAGAAATAGTAATACCCTAATATATTGCTGCTGTCCGGTAAATTTTGGAATTTTGACACAAGGAGGATAAGGCCTTTGCTGATCATTTAGCTTGCAATCCTTGTTGGCTTCGTCCAGTGAAGTGGTTAAAAATTTATTTAAAGGCCGGTTTGAAACTGGCAAGGCATCTTGAACCTCATTGATAAATGTTGGCAGCGGTCTGTCTGACGGTATTGGCAGAAAATATAATAACCTTAATGGCATCAATGCATTGTTATTGTTTGCGTAAACCAACCTTAACTCGACCCGGAGCGTAACCTTGTTTCCAGTGACGGAATAAGTACGGCATCGTAAACTTTTTTCTTTTTGGTCTTCGGTAGGCATCCATTCACAATTAGAGTGGCCTATATTTTCTTCCGCCCGCCTTTTACTTAAGCCTAATAACCCGTCATTATCCTTTGCACTGAGTTGCAGATCAGGAAAGACAGACAGGTCAAGAATATCTGACAAACTTTTGGGATTGGTGGCTACTTGGGGGTCGATATAAGAGACTAGCCAATGGCGCGCCCAACTCTTGTCAAGTTCAGCAATGGCTTGTTGCCAGCCAAGATGCTGGGAATAGGCACTGGACAATGCCTCATATTGAGGCTCTTCTGACACCATATCACCTATTTCATGGTATAGATTGCCTAAGGCGCGATGATAAGCAATCACTTTTTGGCTTTTGTCAATAAAAGCATTATTAAGCGGCCAAGGGCCATCTGTCGCATCGTAAATAACGGACGACTCGTGAAGTTTTTCCGTACCTTCTTTCAAGGTGGCAATTATCTTGTCAATCAAGCTGGTATAGGCCAAGTATGCCTGACTATCTTCGCCGAGCCGGCTCAAACCCGCCGCTAAGGGGAGAATATCCTTGAATTCAGCCAAATTGACGCTGTCTAAGCTGGCTTTGTCCATCTGTTGGTGGATGTTATGCGTTGCCGCCATGACCACGCTGTCCAACAAGGCATTTCTGGCGGTGTCAAAATCCTCTTCTTTGGCCATTAATTTGGAACTGTCTTGCCATTGCACCTGTTCCACCATGTTTTTTAGCAGTTCTTTACTGCCATCCAACAGCTCGAAATCACAAATCCGGTTTGTTTCAACGCAATTTGAGAGTCCTTGGCTTTTTTTATTCATGCTTGCAAGCTTTGCCTGAAAGCCCTTGCGCTGGAATTGTTCGGCTATATTGGAGGTATACAATAAGGACGGGAACATTAACAGCAATATTAAAGCCAAGCTCAACGGTGCTATGCGCTGGGTTAACGGATTGCTGGGATGTAGGCGTATGAGCCTGGGTGACAACGCCAGTGTGGCAGCAAAGCTTGCCGCAGTGAAAGCGTCCATCAGAGGGTACGAGGCTTCCCAATCCCGGAACAGCAATTGGTTAACCGCCACGTAGATGGTAAAAAGCGACAGGGACAATGTCCAATAACGGGGAGCCCATGGGCCTGGGCGGCGGCTACAAATCAGCGTGATTGCCCAAGAAAAGAGGAGTGTAAAAATAAGGCCGCATAACGTGATATAGCGGTTGGTTTCAAGGTTATCAGTCCAGAGGAATTCGAACCACCCCCTTAACACGGGATGCAGCAACAATAAACCCAGTGTGGCAAAGAAGGCCAAGAAGGATGCCCAAGATAACATCTCGGCAGGTGGCCTCCATGTGCCGATACGGTTAAACACCCCCCCCCCTTCAAGGGGATAAGGGATATAGATGTTATTTGGGCACTCCTCGGTCATTGCTAATCTCGTTTTTTACATGTTTGGGTTAGGGGGAGGTAGGCAAATTTTCGTTCAAATTAAACAATATCTAGTCCGGTCTGAACAAGTAGTTTTGGCTTTATGGGCGGTTCCTTGGGAATGCGGGCATCCAGCCTGCCTTTTAGGCCAAGATAGCCACGCTCCCAAAAACAGCCTTTCATACCTTTGTTTTCAGATTGGTTTGGGTTTAGTGCATTACGTCATGGGTATTCTATTCTGTCGTCCAACCAATCGATGTTAATAATAACCGCCACCATCATCGCTTGTTAACTTGTGTGCCCACTGAAATAATTATCTGGCGATAATGTCCATTATACCACCTATAGACTCACGATTCGCCCATTTTAGCGGCCAATTCCCCGAATCGGCTGTAAATACTGGTTCTGTCGCAAACTTTCTAATTTTGGGGGATAATCCGCCAATTTTTGTTGCCAGACTATGAAGATCAGCTTTAAAGGTGCCCACTATCCGAAAGACGTTATCCTGCACGCGGTTTTCTTCTATGGGTGGGGAGAATCTAAATAAGGCTTTTTTCATTAAACGAAATAAAAACAGTCTGATTAAAACCTCTTAGCCATGAGCATAAGTCATTGATTTTATTCTCCCCACCCCAACCCTCCCCATCAGGGGAGGGAGTTGCCCACCTTAACAAGCCTTAGCTCTCCGCTAATCTTCCCCACTATTTAGAGGTGACTTTATGAAAAACTTGATGATCGAGTTATAGGCCAATTCCAGAAAGCCCGGATCAATTTGCTCAATTTCCTGTTTTAGGTCTTCTTTCGTGATCATCTGCTTAAGCCCTTCGCATTTACCTTGCGCTAACCCAGCCTGGCTATTCCAACGAGAATGTCGACACGCCTTTTTTATCCAGCATTTCCAGCACCATGCCGCCGCCTCTGGCAACACAGGTTAAGGGGTCGTCGGCGATGAACACGGGCAGGCCGGTCTCTTCGGCGATCAGGCGGTCAATGTCTTTCAGCAAAGCACCGCCTCCGGTCAGGTAAATGCCTCGGTTAGCGACATCCGCGCCCAGTTCCGGCGGGGTTTGTTCCAACGCGACTTTAACCGCGCCGACAATGCCGGATAGCGGCTCTTGCAGGGCTTCGAGGATCTCGTTGCTGTTCAGCGCGAAACTGCGCGGCACACCTTCGGCAAGGTTACGGCCTTTGACTTCAATTTCCATCACCTCACTGCCCGGATAAGCGGTGCCGATTTCCATTTTAATGCGTTCGGCGGTGGCTTCACCGATCAGCGTGCCGTAATTGCGGCGCACATAGTTGATGATGGCATCGTCAAAACGGTCGCCGCCGATGCGCACCGAGTTGGAATAAACAATCCCGTTAATGGAGATGACCGCGACTTCCGAGGTGCCGCCGCCGATGTCCAGCACCATCGAACCGCAGGCCTCATCCACGGGCAGACCCGCGCCTATCGCCGCTGACATTGGCTCTTCAATCAGATAAACTTCCCGCGCCCCGGCCATGGCCGCCGATTCTTTAATCGCCCGCCGTTCCACTTGGGTCGAGCCGCACGGCACACAGATCAAAATCCGTGGGCTAGGGCGCAACAATTTGCTTTTATGGACCTTTTCGATAAAGAACCGCAACATGCGTTCGGTGACGGCAAAATCGGCGATTACGCCGTCTTTTAAGGGCCTTATGGCGGTGATATTGCCGGGGGTGCGGCCTAGCATCCGCTTGGCATCCATACCCACCGCAGCGATGGTTTTGGAGCCGCGTATTTTATCTTCTTTAATAGCCACCACAGACGGTTCGTTGAGTACGATGCCTTGACCCGGAATATAGATCAAGGTATTAGCGGTTCCTAAGTCAATGGAAAGATCGTTTGAAAAAAGACCGCGAATTCGTTTGAGCAGCATTTGTATCGGTTTCCTTGGGGGAATAAAAATGCTACTACTGTATCAATCAAGCAGGTATTTGGGCAAGATATAAAGTATCATATTTAGATTGCTAGCTTTTATGGAGTAAAAAATGTCGTTGACGGCGGATGATGTAAACAAAATAGCGCACTTGGCGCGTCTGGGGATTGATTCTCAAGATATTGAATCCTATACAAAAGATTTATCGGGGATGCTGGATTTAATGACCCAAATGAGCAAACTGGACACCAGCGGCATTGAACCGATGGCGCACCCTTTAGATCAGGTGCAGCGGCTACGGGCGGACGCGGTGACCGAAGCCGACCAACGGGCGCACTTTCAGGCACTGGCCCCGCAAGTGGCCGACGGCCTGTATCTCGTGCCAAAAGTTATCGAATAGACGGAAGCCCTTATGCACACACAATCAATCAGCCAGTTAGCCCAAAGCTTGCGGTCGGGCGCGTTCTCCAGCGTCGAACTGACCCGCCATTATTTACAGCGTATCCAAGCGCATCAGGCACTTAACGCCTATATCACCGTCACCGAAGCCCAGGCTTTAGAAGCTGCCGCCACCGCCGACCAACGGCTGGCGGACGGCACGGCGACCCTGTTAACGGGTATCCCCATCGCCCAAAAAGACATTTTTTGTACCCTAGGCGTTAAGACCAGTTGCGGCTCAAAAATGCTCGACAATTTTATCGCCCCTTATAACGCCACCGTAGTGGATAACTTCAACCAGGCCGGGGCCGTCTCGTTGGGCAAACTCAACATGGACGAATTCGCCATGGGTTCTTCCAACGAAACCAGCTTTTATGGCGTAGTACGCAACCCCTGGAACCCCGACACCGTGCCGGGCGGCTCGTCCGGCGGCTCAGCCGTCGCGGTTGCGGCAGGTTTGGCGGTCGCGGCGACGGGAACGGACACCGGCGGCTCTATCCGCCAACCCGCCGCCTTGTGCGGCATCACGGGCCTGAAACCGACTTATGGCAGAGTCTCCCGCTATGGCATGATCGCTTATGCCTCCAGCCTCGACCAAGGCGGGCCAATGGCGCGTAGTGCCGAAGACGCGGCGGTGTTGTTGCAGGTGATGGCGGGCTTTGACGGCAAAGACTCGACCAGCGCCGACCTGCCGGTGCCAGATTATCTGGCGGCCTTAAACCAACCTTTAAGCGGCCTAAAAATCGGCCTGCCGAAAGAGTTTTTTGGCGAAGGCTTAGACAGCGGGGTCGCCGAGGTGATTATGGCGGCAGTGGCCGAATACCGTAATCTAGGCGCACAAGTCATTGAAGTTTCCATGCCGAACCTCAATCTGGCGATTCCGGCCTATTATGTCATTGCCTGTGCGGAAAGCTCCGCCAACCTGTCGCGCTATGACGGCGTGCGCTTTGGCCACCGCTGCGCCAACCCGCAAGATTTGACCGACTTGTACACCCGCTCGCGCGGCGAAGGTTTCGGCAAAGAAGTCAAACGACGGATTTTAATGGGGACTTACGCACTGTCGGCGGGCTATTACGATGCCTATTATCTGAAAGCCCAAAAAGTTCGCCGCCTGATTAGCCAAGACTTCCAGCAAGCCTTAGCCCAGGTTGATGTCATCATGAGTCCGGTCACGCCGACCACCGCTTTCGGTATCGGCGAAAAGCTCGCCGACCCGATTGCCATGTATCTGGCCGACATTTACACCATCGCCATTAACCTAGCGGGCGTACCCGCCATGTCCATTCCTGCGGGCCTAAGCGGTGGCCTGCCCGTCGGCCTGCAACTGATCGGCAACCATTTCAGCGAAGCGCGGTTGCTGAACATCGCCCACCAATACCAGCAAGTGACTGGCTGGCATACCTTAACGCCGCCGGGCTTTGCCTAAGGGTCAATTTTAAGGTGCTTGCCCGCACGGGCAAGCACCTGCCTTTCATCTCCCCTACCCTGGTTCCGCCAGGGATTAACCGACGCGGCGAGCAGCGGGCCACCCGCCAACATTTCGATGCCTTTGGGTAATTACTGTTATCCCAAGGCAATGCGTTCTTAAACCAGTCACCTGAAATACTGGACTGCCGCAGGTTTTACTTGTTGAGGGCGTTGGTTGCTGCTGCTAGGTATTACACTGCATTTTTCGCATTTCGGCGTTAAATTTGCAAAAAAATGTCTTAGCCGCGTTGCCTCTAAAAATATCCTAAATTATTTTTATTTTAACTATCAAAGACCTATTTACTCTATTCTTACTTTTGTGAGTTATTCACTTTTTAAGTGGTAGTTGTTCATTTTATTGCCCGTTTTGTTGTTGTATAGTCCCCAAAAGCGGTTTTAGGTTTAGGGTGAAGCCGAGCTTCATCAAGCCAAGAAGGGCATTTGCACTTTCACACCACCAGAGAACGGGCTATGACACACAAACAACTGATCGCAGTGGCCGCTTTAGCGGCAGCATTACTGACTTTTATCGGTGGGGTTCAAGCCGATTCAGGTAAGATAACTAATCCTGACAATAACCATAGTTACCAGCGTTTTGATACCCTGGTGACGTGGGAGGCGGCAAGAACCGCTTGTGCAAGCTTATCCGGGCATTTGGCGACGAGTACCAGTGCCTCGGAAAATACTTGGATCAACACCAACATGGCATCCGGCATAGCGGTATGGTTAGGCGGCACGGATGCAGCCAAAGAAGGGACTTGGCAATGGCTGACCGGAGAAGCTTGGAGTTATCAGAATTGGGCGAGCGGAGAACCTAATAATGCTGGCGGCGGCGAGAATTTTCTGATGATGAATTTTCCGGGGAAAACCGCCGGAAGTTGGAACGATTACGGCGGCCCTGGCAACAACAGCACCAAGACTGTCGCTTATCTGTGTGAATGGGATTCGCCATATACCTGTGATAAAGATTGTCCCGCCCCGTTTGTTAAAAATGAATTCTGGACAACGAAATACGGGCCTGCCGCTGCCAATATCGTTTTATCGAAAAGCAATTTCTTGGCCTGTTCGTCCCCATCTTACGCGCTTTGTTATTACTCTGGCCCACCCAGTAGTGACCCTAACGTCCAATCATTGCCTTGCACGGTCTCCCCAACCGATCCGAGCGTTGCAGACTGCCGTTGCCCGGTAGAGTCGGGCGCGTCTTATGTCGATATTAACTCGATTCGGAATACCGAAGCTTACATTGAGACCATCCGCACTTGTGGCATAACGGGTGCGCTGTGCAAAAATATGGAAAACGAAAAATCGGGCACCGCATTGTTGACTGCCCCGGTCTGCGATTATTTGCAAGCCAGCGCCGACGGCACCCCTATGGAACCCAAGTCTGAGGTCATTTCCACATTCAGCACTGTCCAAATTTCCGGCTATCACCTAGGACAGACCGATTGCGCTACGCCCGCTACTTATGCCGGGTGTATGACCGCGTCCTGCACTTATGAATTGGATGCCAATAATAATAAGACAGGCTTTGCCCAATGCAAATGCCCACTTTATACCGGGCCTTATCAAGTTGGGCAAAATCGCGCTAGCTGCGATGCGGGCAGCGGTTATGTCTGGTCGGCGGCGTTTGCCCCCAATCCTGTCCAATTGTCTGCCCCGACCCCTAAAAATAAATAATGGTAGGGCTGCCACGATAATGCTATGAAGAAAACGTTGTCTCAAGGCTTTGGCGGCGGCTTTTACTTGGTCAAGCCCTGAGGTGAGGTTTAAGGCAAAGAGTTGGCTAAGGAGGATCGTGCACGAAATAAAGCCTATTGTAGAGACGAGGGGCTGTTCCCTGAGCGGAGCCGAAGGGAGCGGCTCTTTCGGCTCCGCTCAGGGACTGAAAGGTAGAATCGGATACGCTGAAGTGTCATGAACGCCTACTTAATTTTATGCACGTTCCTAAGTTGCGGAATTAGCCAACCCAAACGCCCTGACAAATCGGCTTGACGGATGCCTTGCGCGAGCATTTCACGGTATACGCCCAACTTAGCACAGACCAACGCTGACGGCCTTACGGTTGGCAAACCTGCCGATGCTGAGGGTTCTGGCAACGCTTTATGGTCATCAACATAAAAAGACAAGGCGGCTTCTAATGCGTCAACCGCATGGCATCATCTTTATTGATGCCAAAGGTAATGGCTTCGGGAACGTCTGGAAATATCACCCACACTGTGCCGTTAGCAGAGATTAAGGTAACGGGGCAATCAAACATAGCGGCGCCTTATTTTAAACCAAGCTGGCGTTTAATGGTGGTTTCGATACCTTTACCAAATTCTGCCGTACCGTGCATAAGAAGGACAGACTGCTAATCACCCCAGCAACAACTTTAACCCCACCAACACCGTGACAATTTCAAAGCTGCGTTTAATCCATTTGTTGCCTTTTAAAATCGCCAGATGCGAGCCCAAGTAACCGCCGACAAACGAGCCGAGCAGCAGTACCGGAATCCAACTCCATTGCACGTCCGAGATCAGCGCCAACACCACCGCACCCGCACCGTTCCAAAACATACCGACAATGATAAGGGTATAGGCCAAGGCGCGCTTATAGTCCATACCGAACCAGCGCACCAGAATCAGGGTGGCGAACAGCCCGGTGCCGGAGGCGATGGAGCCGTTTAAAAAGCCGACCACGAATAACAGCCCGCCACCGACGATAAAGCCGTGACAGTCGCGGTGGTTAGGCGCGTAGTGTTGGCCGAGTTGCTTTTGCAGGTAAGAATACACGCCCAAGCCGATGGTCAGTAGCGCCAAGGCCAGTTTGGCAGGGGCTTCGGGGATGTTAACCACCGCGCAGGAGCCGAGGATAACGGCGGGGATGCCGACCACAAACATAAACACAGCGAAATTTTTTTCCACCAGGTCTTCTTTCATATAGCGCACTGTGCCGCCCACACCTAAGGCGACCGAGGCGATTTTATGGGTGGCAAGGGCGACGCTAAACGGCAGGCCTAAAAAAATCAGCACCGGAAATTGGATCAGCCCCGCCCCGCCGCCCGCCAAGGCAGAAAAGGTGTTGGCAATCAGCGAAGAGATTAAAACGACAACTTGTTCGAGGATAGGGTTCATAACGGGGGCGGTGAAAGTGGGGCCAGAGACAAGCGGCAAAGCGGTTGGGTTTGGAGTGCAAAGGCCTAAGAACTAAAAACGTGTACAGGCTTTTAGGCCTTAGGTCGGGCAGAAAAGCGTGTCCGACCGACTTCCAATCCCTTACTCTGCCGCCTTAGCCAAGCCGGCAAACTCAAACAATAATTGTTGTTCTTTTTCGTTAATCTCATACACCGCGCCCGTGCGCAGGGAGTCGGGCAATACCACCGGCCCGTAACGGACACGCATCAGGCGGCTGACCACGACGTTTTGCGATTCCCATAAGCGCCTGACCAAGCGGTTACGGCCTTCGGTAACGATGACGTTATACCATTTATTGGCCCCTTCACCGCCGCTAAAGTAGATTTGGTCAAACTTAGCCAAGCCGTCTTCCAATTGCACACCTTCTTGCAGGGTCGCTAAGGTGGCATCGGAAACGTGGCCTAAGATACGCACAGCGTATTCGCGTTCGACTTCGGTAGACGGGTGCATCAGGCGGTTGGCGAGTTCGCCGTTATTGGTCAGCAGTAGCAAGCCGGAGGTATTAATGTCCAAGCGCCCGACGGCAATCCACCGCCCGGTCGCCAATTGCGGCAAGCGGCGGAACACGATGGGGCGGCCTTCGGGGTCGCGGCGGGTGACGACTTCACCAGTCGGCTTATGGTAAAGCAGTACGCGGGTGGGTTGTTCGGCGAATTTTTCCCAGTTAATCACCCGGTCATTAATCTGCAAATGGTCGCCGGTATGCAGGCGCGTACCTAAAGTGGCGGTGATGCCATTGATTTTTAGGCGGCCTTCGGCAATCCATTTTTCAATTTCACGGCGTGAAGCGACCCCACCCCGCGCGAGGATTTTTTGCACCCGCTCGCCGGATTCGGGGTGCGGAGGGGCTTTTGCCGCCGGTTTGTGGCTGGGCTTGGCACTGGGCCTATCGGCGCTGGGTTTGGTGGCGGCGGGCGCGGGCCGTACGGATGGGCGCGGGCGTTGGCCAGGGCTGGTGGGTTTGTTTTTCACAGTATACCTATGTGGGGTTGTGGTGGGTATCAGGCAAGCGCGGCGGCTTGTGGCACTGATAAGAATAGGGTCAAAATATGTTATCGGCAATTGTTAGCAGACGCTAAGGAACGGGCATAAAATTAAATAGGCTCTCCATTACATCTCTGCGTGTTAAATCCCACCCTTCCTGAGCGAAGCCGAAGGGCTCCTTTTCGCAGGGGAGGGAGCTTATGCCTTCTCCGTCATATATACCTCAAACGGCCAAGTGCAAAAGGTACGCATAGCGTACCCTACGGTGAATTGTAAAAGCCGAAAACCTGGCCGTTCACAGTATAGACGGAAATCAAGGGGAAAAAGCCCCTCCCCCTGCCTTTACAAGTGTAGGTTTTCTTACCCTCCACCCCCTTCTGCGTAAACAGCCAAAGTCACGCCGTTGATTTCCGTCAAACCGGGCCATGCCTCAGGCCGCCCCGGTTTGACGGGCAGGAGTTGGTGGTTCAGCAAGGCGGCGACAATCAAAGACCAACCGTGTTGGAAAATGCCGCGCTGGCCTGCCATGCTTCAATATGCCCAATCCACTTCTTTGATGATGCCATCGTTATTCCCCATACAAAAGGGCAAGGATGACAGTTCGTATCAGGTTTGCCTAGGTGGATTGGCTAGACGTTTACCTTGAAGATGACGATAGGCATATTCCATCATAGCCTTACCACCCTGAACCCTCAAACTAGCCAAACGAACATTCAGTTCCTATAAGTTTCTTCTGAATGCGCTCACGCTGTGTCTTATGACTCACCACAAAGTTACCTTTACGGCTACGTCCCACATAGTGCGTGAAGCCTAGGAAATTGAAGGTTGGTGGGCGACGATGCCCATCCTGTTTGCAACGCGCTTGCGCCAAGTGTCCGAACCGATAAATGGCTGTTTTACTTGGTTCTGCCTCAAGGTCAAATTGCGCCAACCGAATCTTTAATTCTTGCAAGAATCGTTTGGCATCATCTTCCCATTGGAAGCAGGCGACAAAATCATCCGCATACCTCACCAACCGTGCAGTACCGTGACATGTCTTCGCATAGCGTTTTTCAAACCACATATCCAATACATAGTGCAGGTAAATATTGGCAAGCACGGGCGAAACCAATCCGCCTTGCGGAGTGCCTTGCTCACTTGCCTTAAATACGCCATCTTCCAGCACCCCCGCCTTGAGGAATCGGTCGATAATCCGTAGCAGTCTCGGATCCGAAATTCGATGTGCTAAGAAACGCCTTAAATGATCATGGCTGACGTTGTCAAAGAATCCTTTAATGTCTGCCTCTACGATCCACTGCGTGCGCTCTATCGTAATGATTTCCGCTAAACGTTTTAGCGCTTGGTGCGCATTTCGCCCTGGACGGAAACCATACGAACAGTCTCGAAACTCCGGTTCCCAGATCGCCTGCAAAATCAGACTCGTCCGATCTTGTACGATCCTGTCTTCAAAGCTGGGAATTCCCAATGCGCGGCGGCCGCCGTTCGACTTGGGTATAAACACTCGCCTCACCGGCTTAGGCCGATACCCTAAACGGCGCACTCTGGCCGACAAATCCTTCAGCCTTTCCGGCAGTCCATAGCCCCCATAGTCTGCCTTGCGCATCCCATCAACCCCGGGCGCCTTGTTTGCCGCTTGGCGCTCGAAGCTCTCATTTAATCCATCGGGATCAAACAGCATCCCTAACAGCGAATTGTATTTTCGCTGTGGATTATCACGGACCCACTGTGTGAAATGAATAATTTGTGTTGTCATGAACAGAGTCCGCCCGGTGTCGGGTCATGTATCCATTACCCATTATCTCAAACCGATGCCCCTTCACTCCATCCGAATTACCAGACTTCATTGCTACTATAGGCATCTCCGACTTCCAATGGACTCCGCCTCTATTCTCGCTGTTTAGACTTGGCAAGAGGTGCGCTTGTGCGCCGACCATTGGATCTCCCTGGTTACTGCATAAACTCAATGTAAAGCTCGATACGGACTGAGATCCCGGGATGGTTGCCATAGCTCGCCTATACGCTATGACACCTGTTGCCTGCTAGCTTAACCAAACTATCGGCCTTATCCAATGCGGTTATTTCGGGACTTTATCCTTCAGGGTCAGCTTCACCTGTTACCTTTGCGCCTCGCTTCCTTTCGTGCCTACGCATCAAGCACATCGTTACCGATATGCCTGCATGGCTCGATACCAGGCTCGTGGCTAGCGATTACCTGGGCGGGATTCACACCCGCTAGTTTATGCAGCCTTGCCAGGCCGCAACGGTTAATTATCCCCAACAAATCGCCCATGCCCGCAAACTTATAGAGCAAGGCGGACACCACGACATTGTGGAAAAATCCCTAGGCGTTTCACAGCGGACGCTTTACAGGTGGTTAGAAAAATAAGCTTTATTCGGTTCTCGGAACAAGCTTTATCAACCGTCTGGTTATGACATCATCAAGCTTTCTCTTCACTTGCTTAAACAATTCATGCGGCAAAAGTCCATAACATGCGCTGTTTACATCGCCATATTTGGCCTACCGTAAGGATTCGTGCGTAAATTGATAGTTGAGCAGTATTAGGTCTAAACAAAAGACCAATTCAATCTGTCCGAAAGGGATGTACGAACTATAGCAGGTGTACGAAATACATTTAGCCTACTTTCGTACACCACAAAAAGGCCTGTCCGAAACCGTTCGGTTTCGGACTACATAGTGCGGTTAAAACGGCAGGATTGTAGGCGGGATGCGGGTTGCAGGCCACTACTATCAATCTACGCACGAATCCTTACGGTCGGTCTAGTAGGCCTGAAGGGGCATACGGACTGCACGGGCGACTGCATTTTTGTCTATCGCTATTTCATTTTTCATGTTCATGGTCTCCCTGATTATTCAGCTAAATCGCTAACTGGCGCAGTAGGTAAAAATGGGGTCTGCCAAGCAGCCTACTCGAAAGCCGTCGGCCACGACCGCCTGCTCCTGGCCGTTCTGAAACATTCAGCTACCCAACGTTTACCAATTCCCAAATTGGCTGATTTGACTATTTTACATTCCAGTATCGTAACGGAATTTGCAAACTGAACAGAACGTTCGTCCAGGCCGCCATCAGCATGAAAACCCCTCGCGCCGCCTTTTTTCACTTCAGCAAGTCACGAGAAACTTTCGGGATTTCAGCCACAAGCTTTTGTGCATTACCGCATTGCTGCAAAATAATATCCCCTATCCCCTCCAACACAGATGGATTGGCCCCGGATTCCAATAGATCGTTCTGCAACCTCGGCCAGACGCTGCAAATGTTGTCCGCCAGTTGTTTTAATTCACGGCTGACCAGTTTGGGATTGAGCTGGCATTCGTAGGCCATCAACGCCCAGTCATACGCCGTCAATGTGGTAGGGTTAAAATTGTCGCCAATAGCCATCGCCAAGGTATCGGAAATGCCGTCTCCGGCATAGAGCAAACAACACACTAAATCATAGGCCGGCGCCAAGCTCAAGCCGCCTGCGTCCATAAAGAACGACAGGTTTTTGCCATGGGCATCGGTATTGCCTATCAAAACCTGGAAGATCGCCCAATGCAACAAGGCCAAGCGGTCGATGGCGGGTTTTGAACTGGCGTGGGTCAATAAGGCAAACAACTTGGGCAAAGACGCGCCATCGCGCAGATGTTGCACATCCCGACTATCGCCATAAGGGCGCTCATATTTCATGCTGACACCGAACCCTAAGGCTTGGCAACTATCTATGCAGTGGAGCCGCTGCACGCCATCGGCTTTGCTGATCCGGTCAAAGCGGCAGATTAGCACCACAGGTTCGGGTAGCCATTCCAAGCGGATGTCCGCCGTTGGCAAACCCACGGTCTGAGCCAGCCGCATACAAGCCAGTTCATTGCTGGTCATGCCTTGCAGGCGGGTGCGTAGTGGTTCGGGTTTGAGGATATGGGTAGAAGCCAAGCGGTCGCCGTCGACCAGATACCAGCACTGGTTTTCTTCCAGCACGGCAATCTTGTCCTGGTGTCCGGCAATCGACAGCCGGACTTTGCCGTCCCAGACCGTGAACGCCTCTTGCGGGCGGGAGCGGATGCGTTCGGACAATTCATCCCGGCTGAGCAAGCGTTTTGTGGTTTCCCGGTGGGCGAGCAATGGCGGATCAGCCAAGCTGAGCGACAACGCCCCGGCGGTTTCTTGCCCCAAGGCGATCAGCAAACCCATCAGATTGGATTTCGACACTTTGTTGGCTTGCGCCGCATCATCCAGTGCCTGGCCTTCCGGCAACAAATTCTGGAAAAACTGCCGGACAGTAGCGCTGTGTTGTTCGAGTGGGATCGCTCCGGCATCTAAAGGCAAGGCCGGGCTTAACGGGAAGCGGATGTCTTTTGCCAGCCAATCCGGTGCATAAGCAAAAGCAAACAGGCCGCTAGCGCTGTCTAGGCTGAGCCAACCGAGCAAATCCCCGTTGACTGTCACATCCAGCTTCATAGTGGCGGCTGGGTCAGGTCAGCCAAACGCCGACGGGCATTATCGCGTTGTGACGGCGGCAAGACGAACAGCGACACGCCCAAGCCTTGCGCCACTTGCAGGATTTTACCGATACTGACTCCTGGTTGGCCGGTTTCAATATCAATCAAAGTCTGCAAGGCAACACCAATGCTTAAGGCCGCATCGACTTGGCGCATACCCGCTTGGGTGCGGGCGGCACGGATCGCCGCACCCAAGGTGGCCGGGTTGTCAAGACAAGGGTCGGCAGGAAAGGCCGTAGGGATGACACGCTTCATATAAACCTCCAATACTGGATTTATAGAGGCAATGCCTGATCGTGTCAATTAAAAACTACCATAATAGAGTTTATTGGTTAAGGTAGGCTTTCATTTATTAAAGTCCATTATAGAGGATTTTATTGATAGCCGGATGATCCTCCTAAGTGTAACGGCTTGCAATTGAAATCGGGCGGGCTCGCATTTATCGACTCCGGCTTGCATTCCATTGGCTTGAGCTCAAATTATCCGCAAATGAAAATCGGGCAGATCATCGACCGCAAGATATGTATTTTATGGGTATAGCCTATTTACCATGATCAAAAAAACGAACGTATTTTTGGTACTGAAGCTTATAGGCCAAAAAAACCAGATTTTGGCAGATTTAAAGCCATTTTTCATACCATAAAATTCATATACGAAATCAAAGTACCAAACATGAAAATGGAGTTGAGTTTCGTTGCACAACTTTCAAGAAAATGGACGTAACATTTACAACGCCATGAATTGCAATAGGCTTAAAATTTTATGGCCTCAAAATTAAGGAATCGTTGTCGTACCCCAATATCGGTGAGGCTACCGTCTACAGAATCCTGGCTGCCAGAAAAAAAGCTGACGTGTGAATGTTTCAGCCATAGAGGAAATGAAGCAGCGGCAGGTTCATCCGAACATGAATTTTAAAACAGAATCGATGTTCTTAATATTCAATGTGTTACAAATAATTTTATTGCCTGTTTTAAAATCGGTATTTCGTCTGTAAGCCACTGATACCAAGGGCTTCAGGGGCGCCTCAGGACAAACCGTTCTTTTGGAGAGTAGCGGCAGCGATCTCATTTTCATGATACGCGCTACCGCCCTCGCAGAACCGGACTTGGAGTGTTACACCATCCGGCTCCCAGCTTGAGTCATCCACCATGGTGACGGGTAAAGGTTGCGAACAATACATGTTCGAGGAAGATAGTGATTTATAGCCTCGCCAACCTGCTGCCAAGTAAAACTTCGGCGTTGGCTTCGACGATTCAGCCACTTAAACAGGAGCCGTTGTACTTGATACCGATATTGACGCAAGCTCCTGCTGTTTCCACTGACCCCAAAATACTGGATATGGCCTTGAAGATGACGATAGGCATATTCCATCATAGCCTTACCACCCTGAACCCTCAAACTAGCCAAACGAACATTCAGTTCTATAAGTTTCTTCTGAATGCGCTCACGCTGTGTCTTATGACTCACCACAAAGTTACCTTTACGGCTACGTCCCACATAGTGCGTGAAGCCTAGGAAATTGAAGGTTGGTGGGCGACGATGCCCATCCTGTTTGCAACGCGCTTGCGCCAAGTGTCCGAACCGATAAATGGCTGTTTTACTTGGTTCTGCCTCAAGGTCAAATTGCGCCAACCGAATCTTTAATTCTTGCAAGAATCGTTTGGCATCATCTTCCCATTGGAAGCAGGCGACAAAATCATCCGCATACCTCACCAACCGTGCAGTACCGTGACATGTCTTCGCATAGCGTTTTTCAAACCACATATCCAATACATAGTGCAGGTAAATATTGGCAAGCACGGGCGAAACCAATCCGCCTTGCGGAGTGCCTTGCTCACTTGCCTTAAATACGCCATCTTCCAGCACCCCCGCCTTGAGGAATCGGTCGATAATCCGTAGCAGTCTCGGATCCGAAATTCGATGTGCTAAGAAACGCCTTAAATGATCATGGCTGACGTTGTCAAAGAATCCTTTAATGTCTGCCTCTACGATCCACTGCGTGCGCTCTATCGTAATGATTTCCGCTAAACGTTTTAGCGCTTGGTGCGCATTTCGCCCTGGACGGAAACCATACGAACAGTCTCGAAACTCCGGTTCCCAGATCGCCTGCAAAATCAGACTCGTCCGATCTTGTACGATCCTGTCTTCAAAGCTGGGAATTCCCAATGCGCGGCGGCCGCCGTTCGACTTGGGTATAAACACTCGCCTCACCGGCTTAGGCCGATACCCTAAACGGCGCACTCTGGCCGACAAATCCTTCAGCCTTTCCGGCAGTCCATAGCCCCCATAGTCTGCCTTGCGCATCCCATCAACCCCGGGCGCCTTGTTTGCCGCTTGGCGCTCGAAGCTCTCATTTAATCCATCGGGATCAAACAGCATCCCTAACAGCGAATTGTATTTTCGCTGTGGATTATCACGGACCCACTGTGTGAAATGAATAATTTGTGTTGTCATGAACAGAGTCCGCCCGGTGTCGGGTCATGTATCCATTACCCATTATCTCAAACCGATGCCCCTTCACTCCATCCGAATTACCAGACTTCATTGCTACTATAGGCATCTCCGACTTCCAATGGACTCCGCCTCTATTCTCGCTGTTTAGACTTGGCAAGAGGTGCGCTTGTGCGCCGACCATTGGATCTCCCTGGTTACTGCATAAACTCAATGTAAAGCTCGATACGGACTGAGATCCCGGGATGGTTGCCATAGCTCGCCTATACGCTATGACACCTGTTGCCTGCTAGCTTAACCAAACTATCGGCCTTATCCAATGCGGTTATTTCGGGACTTTATCCTTCAGGGTCAGCTTCACCTGTTACCTTTGCGCCTCGCTTCCTTTCGTGCCTACGCATCAAGCACATCGTTACCGATATGCCTGCATGGCTCGATACCAGGCTCGTGGCTAGCGATTACCTGGGCGGGATTCACACCCGCTAGTTTATGCAGCCTTGCCAGGCCGCAACGGTTAATTAACCCCGAAACGCGAGTCCGTTGGTTTTCAGTCGAGGCCGCATAGCCGAACACTCGGGAAACCGCGATGCCCGGATCAAGTTCGAATTCCAGCACGACAGAACGCGCCAATGTCCCAGACAGGCCTGCCAGCTCCTCATTGAGGATGCCTGGAATCGAGTCGCTGTTTTTGATGAAATGGTAATCACCGCCGCCTTCGTCGGCGACTCTGGTCATGAGACTTTCGTTGTAGTCCAACCCGACACCTAGGGTCGAAACGCTGACACTCCGATCAAAACCCTGTTTGGCACGGGCGGACAGCATCTCAGGCCGCTGTTCGCCCACATTGGCGAGGCCGTCGGAGAGCAGCATGATATGGGCGATGTCTTTTTCTTGCCGCTCCGCCGACTCCAAAATTTCCAGTGCTTGGTAAAGGGCCGGCCCCAAAGCCGTGCTATCCCGGGCCTTAACCTTCAATAGCTGGGTCCGCAACGACTCCCTGCCCGTTGCGTCTACAGGTAGCCGCTTTTCCAGTACATCCACCAGAGTGTCATAAACCACTAAAGTTACCCTATCCTTTTCATTAAGCTGTCCGAGCAAATCCAGCGCGGCCCGTTTAGCGTCATCCAGCTTCTGGCCGCTCATGCTCCCCGAACGGTCTAACACTAAGGCTAAGTCCAGCGGTGGCCGCTGTTTTCCCGAAGCGCCGCCTGCCTTGAGCCGAACCATAACATAGAGTTCACGGGCGGCTTTCTCAAGGATAGGGTCGAATTGGGGAATGACTTCGATGGTCAGAGGGTCGGTGCTGGCAGCCACGGCACTTTCCTTGCCCTGCCCGGTATCTGCTTCTTGTCCGGCATCTGCGGGATATGGACGCACCATACAGCCCGCCAGGAGTGTAACTATTACTAACACGGATAAAATGAAACTGGTCTTGAGTCCTAACATCACAATTCTCCATTGAAACGAAACTTGACATCAGGCTGAGTCTACACGATTTGCGTTAGTGGCTAAACTCCTATTCCCTAAAGTTCTCAAACGGAAGCGGCATTTCCAATTTTTCTTCCCGCAACATTTTAATAACATCCTGCAAGTCATCGCGTTTTTACGGGGTACAGCCGACATACATGTAAAAATAGGACATAGCAGCTATCCTAAAGAGGCCATGCAAAATTCAATTGCAACCGGCTATCTTTCCATCCCGTCGACGATATTAATTTTTACGAGAAGCGCTTCGTTTTTCAGCGATGTGGGAAAAAAACTTCCGTCTACCTACCCCCGCAATCTCACAAACCTCGGCAGCGGTTTTGTCTGAGTTTTCGTATAAGATTCTGGCATTTTCCAATTTTTCCGGGTCAGTTTTAGGTCTTCCGCCCGTTTTGCCCCGCGCTTTAGCCGACGGCATCGCCGACAAGCCCGTCGCCGTTGCAAAGCCTTGATTGCAGATCAGGTAGTCTGTGTAGAGTTCTATTTTTTCTTTTTCCATCCGTCAATGATACTCTTTTTGGGATGGGGTGCGTAACATCAGTTAATAAATGCGTCATTATCTTCGCCTAACGCTATCACGACATGCTGGGCCTTGTCCGGCAACGCCGCCCCGACCGACTCCAAACAAGGCCGAATATCCCTGCCCCACGCCCGGCAAGTATGGGTAACCACAGCAAGGCTTAAGCTCATGCTGACAAGTCCCCCTTAACGTACCAGGCGTTGGTGGCGCACTTAACTAACTCAATAAAGCTGTATTGGTCGCGGCATTTCAGCCCCGGCGTGGCGTTCAGCGTCACCCCGGTGTCGGCCACCAGCACCGTTTGCCCCGCACCGATTTGGATGATTTTCACCGCACTGCCCACGGCAATGGCGGCGGTGCTGTTGTTCGGCACGGTCACGCTGTTGGCGGTGGCTTTGTTCATGGTCACTATCGGCAAACCGTTGGCGGCGTTACAAACATCGCCCACCGTTAGGGTATGGTCAGTGCTGTAAGCGTTAAAGGTATAGGTGTCGGGTATCGGTTGGAACAGGTATGTCAAATCCGACCATGCCGCCGCACCGTCGCCGATTTTAATCTTCGGCGGGTTAATTCCCAGCGTTATAGCCATTTCCCCACGGCCTAAAATCGGGTCATAACTGGCCCAATTGCTTGGCGTGTCGGCACGGAACAGCACCCGTGCCTTTTGCGGCTGGCTAATGCTCCAACTGCCCGGCGTTTGGCCGGGGGAATTGTTTAATGCCCTTACCGATGCGCCGACCGGACAATAATTTCCGCCCAGCGTCCCGGCCACCGAAACGAACCATTGGTCATTCGCCAAAATAGCCCCGCCGGAACCCGAACCGCCCGTGGCCGGAAACAAGTTGCCGGACGCATTATAATTGCCGCGATTAGCCATCTGCGCCTTCTCCAATATAAAAAAGTGTGAAATCATCGGTGGCCGCGCCGCTTTGCGCCACCAGCAGGTCAGGTGCCACAGTCGCCGCCCCATAGCCGTAAATCAGCAGCGGCTCCGGCGACGACGAACGGAACAGCACCACCGTCCGTGCCGGCACGATAGACAGGGCGATTTTCCGCAAAATCTCCAGATAAGGCTGGCCGTCCAAGGGAATAGTCACCAGCACCCGCGAGGTCAAAAAAGCCGCGCCAATGTCAATATCGGGGTTTTCCGACAATAAAAACGCGTCGTTCGGGTAGTTGTCGGCGGTAGCCTTAGGATGCCAATACGGCTCTATGGCGTAGCCCTCTTTATAGATGATTTGCAGCAACGTCCGCAGCATAAAAAAGCCGCGCTTTTGCCGGTGCGTCCACGCCCACGATTTATGGATCAGCCGGATTTGCGTGTCGTCCAACAGCTGGTTAATCACCGACACCCCCAAGCCGTCCAAGGCCTTCCTGACCAAGGCTATCGACCCCAGTTGCGGGTTGGCCAGCACGTTGGCATCGAAAAAGTCAGCCGCCAAATTGGCCGCGAACAGGTCGCTGATAATGGCTTGCACATCCGCTTCCGCCCCATCAAACGCCCCGCCGTTTAGCAGCGGCTTTAGCGTCGGCAACACCCCATTGCTGAACCCTAAAGCCATGTTATGCCCCCCAGCCGCCCGCAAACACGTTGCTTTGCGTCACCGTAACGGTCACGCTGTCGGGACTGGCGAACCGCCACAGCTCAGGCCGGAACGCCCCCACCAATTCCGCCACCTCCACGCCCAAAAAAGCGTTTCCGGCATTGGTTTCGGGGGCTTTATCCTTCAACAGCGCGTAAATCAGCCGCTGAATAGGCTTACCCGCATGGTTCCCGGCGGCTTGCCCAAACGCCGTTAAAATGGCCTGTGTTATCTTTGCCGCCACCACATCGGTGTTATGCGCGGTCGATACCCGCGCGGTCACATTGATAATAATCTTGCTGGTAACAGGCGTGTACAGCTTGACCTTATAGCTGTCGTCGGCGGCAAGAATCAGCTCTTTAATGGCAATTTGCCGCGCCGTCGGGCTTAGCACCTCATCAGGTTGCACAGGGCTGGCCGGATCGGCTTGGCTTAACAGCTCTTCGGTCGTGTCGTAACAGGCCACAAACAGCGTGTTGATATTATCCAAACTGCCGCCCCGTGCCGCCTCTTCAATGGCTTCATTCCAAACCGCCAAAAACGCCAAATCGGGGTATTTTTTCCGCACCAAAAACTCAAACTCGCCCAAAAACACCGCCGAATCGTCATAAATCGCCGGATATTTGCATAACGTCCTTAAGGTCGCCATGCTGGCCGGATTGTCGCCGGAATACAGCACCTGATTAAGGCTCAACTCCACCAACGCCAAATTCACGCCCGGTTCCGACGTGATTAGCGAAGCCAAGGCAAACGGCGAGTTGGCTTTTAAGTCCAGCTTGCCGACCGTCCGCGTCGTGTAAATCTTGAACGGGTCGCCCGCCTGCACCTGTACCCCGGCCACACCGTCCACGCCAAACCGGATATAGGCTACCCCGACATCATCAAATTCAACCGTGTAAATTTTGTCACCGGGCAAAGCGTTGATGTAGTTGTTCCGGTACCCGTAAGGGTTGTCGTCGTTATCCGTTACCGTCAACGTGTACAGCGTCGTGCCGTCGTCAGGATCAGGCAAGGCGATGGCATAAAAATCGGCGGTGGCCGTGGCGGTATGGGTAAAGTTTTGCGCATAATATTGGTCGGCATCGATAAAGCCTGTACCCGGCGATAACACACCGCCCGGTTCCGTGGCCGCTGGTAACGTGGCCGGTACCGTCACGATATACGGGTTGCTGTCAGAATCCAGCACCACCCGCCCCGCTTCCAGCGTAACAGGCACAAGGTTACTGTTTTGCACCGCCGACCGTACCCGTCCCGGCGTGGCCTTCCTGACAATGCCGCGCATCGCGGCTGCCGCCAAGACCGTCGAATCCCGCACCTTGTCGAACGGCTCCGCTAAAGCCAAATCAAGTTGCTGGGACAACATAGCAAGCTGTATCGCCATCCCTTCCAGCAAAACGGTCAGGCGCGGGTCGTTAGCCCGATACAACGCCGCCGCCGTCGGGTATAGCTAAAGCACAATAAAATGATGTCGTTCGTGGCGAGCCTGTCGAACCATCATAGCCCTTCGACAAGCTCAGGGCGAACGGTTTTACAATCAACTTATACTGTATTAGCTATAGTTGTCGATATTAAGCGCAACTTGGGCTAAAAAATCGTCTTTCGTCAGCATATCAGCCCTTAACCACTCGTAATCGGAAACAGTGAGCCATTCACGTCAACATACAAATCTAAACCGTCACCGCCCCTAGGCACGGCATAAACGTTGACCGAACCGGACGGCAACACTTGTAAAATAGGCAGGTCGTTAAGCATTTTCTTGATAAAGTCGTTGGCGATACCTTCGCTGTTCGGTTCGCCCAGCAAATCGGCGGCATTATTGCCGAAACCCGTACCCAAGCGGCTGTTTTGCGGCGTTGCCAGCCAATATGTCACCATCGCGGTCAAATCGTCGCCCGTAATCACAACGTACCGCCTATGCCGCCATTGACGATATGGGCGATTTGCCTATCCGGCACATCCTGCCCCACATCACCGTTAACCACCGTAGTCTGGGCAGTCTGTTGGCTGTTGGCATTGGTGTTCATCGCCAACGGCACGGTAATCTCCGGGGCTTTGGCGATGGCTGGCGGCGGGGCAATGGCCGGGGCGGCAGGCGGCGGCGTAGGGCAACAACACGCCACAGCGGGCGCGGCGGCAGAGCCGTACACAGATAAGGCACTTTGCGCCACCGTGGCCGTAGCGACCGTATCCGTATTCGCCGCCATGGCAGGGTTTGTCCGGGCGGATTCTTCCGGCGACACTTGGGCAGGTGCGGCAGGTGCGGCAGGTGCGGCAGGTGCGGCAGGTGTAGCAGGTGCGGCAGGTGTAGCAGGTGTAGCAGGTGTAGCAGGTGTAGCAGGTGTAGCAGGTGTAGCAGGTGTAGCAGGTGTAGCAGGTGTAGCAGGTGTAGCAGGTGTAGCAGGTGCGGGCTGACCTGTACCCTCCTGCTTAGGTTCCCGCTTAGGTTCCGGCAGGGGTTCCGGTTTGTTTGCCGCCGCCACCAACGGGGCCGCCATGGCAGAATCTTTTTTGGCTGTATCTTCCTGTTTACCAGTAACGGCTTGCAGCTCTTTCAACCGTGCCGAAAACAGTGCCGCATCTTTTTTATTGGCAAAACCAATATCCAAATGCCCGGCGGTCGCCTTATCGGAAGGGTGCAGATATTCATCATCCACCTTCACCTTAACGCCAATTTCAGCGGCCAACTGCTGAATTTTCGCCTGCATGGCGGCGGATTCTTTGGCGTTCTTAAGCACCAAGTCCATCTTTAGGCCTTTGGTATGCCCCGAACCCTTGGCATTTTCTTGGTGATAAGTATCGTTAAACGCAGAAAAGTACCCGACATGGTCGCCAAACTCACCCTGTATCAACCTAGCCAAATCCATTGTGCCTTCTTCAGCCTTACCGCCAGCCGTCGCCTCGGCACTTTTTATCTTCAGCTTATTCAGCGGCACGGTTTTAAATGCCGCCCCACCTTGTGCGGGTTCAGCGGCAGTGTCCGAACTTGGCGGGCTAGATGGATTAGCGGCAGGCACGGCATTAGGCGCAGCACCGCCCCCCGGTGTCGCTAGCCGCTTCTCAATAGCCGCCACCGTTTCGGTCATCGCCCTAGCCCCTTCCCTCGCCATTTTCTTAGTGCTAGTGCCGTTGCCGTCGGCTGAGGAAATGCCGGACTTAAATAACTTATCCGCCCCACCGGAACCCTTTAAGCTCGCGGCCCTGGCATAAGCGGCGATCAGTTCCGGCGATGTCCCGTCTATGGCATGAGACCGCAGCCCTGATTTTACATTTTTATTGGTATAAGTAACAAAAGCCCGGTCTTGCATTACCTTATCATGCAAGAAAGTATTTAACCCGCCCTCAATCTTCCAATTGGCCGGATTACGCAAAAACGCCTCATGCCCGCCCGTCGTGCCGTCGGCTTTGCGCTTCATGTACCAACTTTTACCCGCCGCATCCCGTGCCGCCTTGATCTTTTCGGGACTGGAATTTAACAACCCGGCTTCATACAACGCTTCGGCACCGAACTGGTACTGCCCAAAATACCCTTGCCTATTATCGGCATCAACCTGCCCAGAGCTTTCCGTCGCGGCGGTGTTCCCAGCCAAGGCACGGGTTTGGATGTCAGTAAGTCCGGTAATTTGCCCGCCGCCTTGAAAATTCAGGGCATGGTCAACCTCATTAAACCCCGCTTGGTTATATTTTTTCCCGACATAAGCGGCGGCATCGTCCGTCTTATCTAAAACCCATTCCTTAGCCGTTTGCAACGCATCACCGACGGCACTTGCCGCTTTGCCCGCTTTTTCGGCAGCAGCTTGGGCGGCCCCTTTAATATCAATGCCGAAATGATCATTTATAAAATTGGCAAACGCCTCAAAAATGTCGCCGACATGCGTTATTAGGGTATCCCACTTTTCCTTAAACCACGCCCATAAGTCGGTGGCGGCTTTAATGACAGGCGCAAACTCTTCTTTTGCCCATTGCCAAAAACTTAATGCGGCATCCCCGGCTTCATTAAAAAGCGATACCGCCTTGTCCCACGTTTCCCTGATAAACTGGGCGGCTTCCGGGAAGGTCTCGGCAAACAACGCAATGGCGCGGTTAAAGCCTTCCATAACATACGAACCGACCTTCGCAAAAAACGCCCGCCCTTCCTGGATAAACAGCCCCCACGCCAACGCCGCAGCGGCGGCTATCGCCAAACCGATAGGCGAAAACACCACGCCGAGTATGGCCCCTAAGGCGGGCAAGATAATAGCCCCCAACCCTGTCAAAGCCGCCCCGATAATCGGCAAGGCCATCGACACCAAACCGACAATACCCGCCACAATGGCCGCGCCAATACCTAGCAGCATCCCCAAAAAACCGCCGCCGGAACCGTCCGATATATCCGCGTTTTCGCTGTCCCCTTTCAACTTTTTACGGATGGCGATCAAGTCTAAGCGCATTTGCTTGGTGTGCGCCCAAATCTCATGGATGTCTTTCAGCATCCGCGCCTTGGCCGCTTCCTCGCGCCTATCCTTACGGCTCTTGCTGATAGCCTTGGCTATCGCCAACGGCATGGTCACGGGCAACAAAACCAACTTAACAAGACTGCCTATCAGCTTGCCCCAAAAAGTGCCGTTTAAGGCAACATCAATCGCTTTAAGGTGCTTTACTCCAGTAGAGCCGTCACTATGGACGTTTTGCAGCTCGGCCAATTGCCGTACAAAAACATTTTGCTCAGCGGCGGGCTTAGTGCCGCCCAACAAGCTAAGAAACCGTCTTTTCAGATTTGGTTTAGCTGCCCTCTGACGGTTACCATAACTGCCCTGCCCTGTAGTCTCTGACACTGTACGGCTAGCTTGATGGCTAGCTTGCCGAAACGCCCCGTTATCACGCCCCACCCGCTGCAATTCCAGCACCACCCGGCGCAATAAAACGACCGCGTTATCTGGGGTGCGTCCGCTACGCTGATAGCGGTAACGGCGGTCAGGATGAATGACAGGCTCAGACGGCATTACCGTACTGGCCGACAACATCTGTTGCCGTCTTTGCAAAGACGGTTCGGCACTTATCTCCGTGCGCCCTTCCCTTACCGCATCAGGCGCATTTTGCAAGCTGCCCAAATCGGTTTCGATAGTCTGCTGTCTTACACGGCGGCGGACACGCGGCGGGCTTGCCGTTTCTGGTGCATCTGTAGAACCACCCGTTTCTTGTTGCCGACGCGCTGCGGCATCACCACTCAAATGCCCAGGAAAGGCCTTTGCCGCACCAACCGCCCCGCCAATGGCATCAGAAGCTACCCCAGCACCGCCCTTAACACCCTTTAAAGCCGCCCCGCCGACCGCCGCTGCAATATTAACAACAGGCTGGGCAATATTTTTCAGCTCTTGAGCCGACTTTAACAGCGGGTCTGTTTCTTCCACATCCAGTTGGGCATTAGCCGCCAACGCATCTGCAATTTCCCTAACCGCATTTAGTCCGGTTTGACGTTCGCCGGGCGTTTCCTTACCACCATCGCCTGATACAAATCTGCCATGCCTATCCCTATTTTTGCCATTGGCAATATCGGCATCCTTTCCGCTGGACGCACGGCCACGCCCTAAAACAGGCTCGGCAACGGGCCGGCTGCTGGCGACAAAACGCCCCTGCCCGTCCCGAAGGCGACCGTCAACCAAAGACCTACGCCCGCCCGTTGCCGTTTCAGTTTCGGCTTGAGGCAAAACGTCCGCATGGGGCGCACCGGTGCGCTCTAAAATAGGTTCGGCAATCGGCTGATGGTTGGCAATAAAACGGCCTTGCCCATCACGAAGCCTAGAGGGCTGGTTTAAAGCCTCCCGACGGCGTAGCGGCTCCTGCCGCTCACCATTGCCAGAATTATTATTAAAATGGTTGCTTGTATGGCTATTATCGGCAATATTTACGGCATTATTAGGCAAAGGCCCTGATAATTGCGTATCGGTACGCACAACAACAGGCCCAGAAGGCGACGGCTGCCCGGACGGCAAAGGCCGCGCCGTCACCTCGTTTTGTCCGGCGTTCTGCATCCCGACTTGCCGGGCAATATCACCGACCAACCCCTTAATATCGGCAATCCCGTCATTAATGTTTTCGAGTAGCCGGGTATCCCTAAGATTGGCGGCATCCCCCGTCAAAAAGCCGTCGGCATCATGTGGTAACGTTCCTGCCATCAAATGCCCCTATAGCTATCAAGTTGCGTAAACGTCATGGTAATTTCTTCCAAGCTATTTTCACGGCGGCTTAAAGATGTTTCGATAGTGGCCGGACGAAAAAGACCTTCATCGGCATAGCCAAAAGGGGCGGTATCATCAACAACCGCCGAATGGATGACGCTTATCGTAATGGCATAATCAGCCGGAACACCAACCGTGCCGTCTGGATTGGTAGCTTTAACGCAATGATCATTAAACCATTGCTTAATAAACCCATCTTTGGTATCTAATGTAGTTAACCTAAGCTCTGTAGGTTCAGAAGAGCTTACAGAATCAACAGTTGCTGAACCGACTTTATGTTTTTCACCGCTCAAACTTTGCGCCGAATAGCTGGCCTCAGTGCAAAAAAGGTTGAAAGATGTGCTGACATCACCGTATAAATTGCTTTTCACACGGATTAAGAACAGATTGTTTTTAGCAAATTTGGTAGCCAAAAACTCTAATGTAATATCCTTGGCTTTTAATGGCGTTATATCGCCAAACAGCTCATTGGGGCTATAGCTAATCCGATATAAAAAGATGTCCTGTAACCGCCCCAGTGAAGAGGTCGTCAACGGAACATCGTGCTTGGTTGCGGATGGATTTAAGCTGTGCCCATTTGTGTTCGATAGGGTTAAGGTCTGTGGATACCCAACGGGTTAAGCCCCCTGCCCTTCAATCCATAATGTCGGTGCCGCCGCCCGTCGTCGGCACCGACATTATGGATTGAAGGGCAGGGGGCTTAACCCGTTGGTTATCCATGTTTACGTTATCGCGCACAGCAAGCGGAACCCGTTTTTCCCACCGTCACACCATCTCTAGAACAAACCCGCGAAGCCGCCGCCCATCAAGCGCCCAGCGTCTTGATATAGCGCAAGCGTAACTTTTTAAATAATAAAATCGTACCGGAGGTAGATTTTCACCCCGCCGTGAGAATCGGCCAACCCCGCTTGTCCCACAATGTCCGCCCGAACCCGACCCCGCCAAGCCGCCGATTCTTACCCTACAAAACCGCTTTTCCACAAGCGCGGAAGCGCGGCACGCAAGCCGTAAGGATACCGCCGCCACGGCAGCCAAAACGCCGCAAAAACACCCCGAAAAAAACCTGTCTAAGACTTCGCATAATGCATATTATGTTAAATTATAGGCAGGGGCAAAAACGGGGCGGACTACTACCCTTGGGGGTTTGAGAAATGAGCCATGAGACGAGGAACCCAAGTAAACCCCAACTGGACTTTTAAAGATTGGCGGCTTGAAGCCGGATACACCATCAAAGAATGCGCCGCGCTTTTTGACGTTAAGGAAAAAACGGTAAAGGACTGGGACACCGACAAACGAAAACCGCCACGCGCGGTTTTTTTGTGCCTACAGATTTTTAGCGGTCGGTTAGATTTTCTGGGCAAGCCTTGGCGCGGGTTCCGCATCATGCCGGATCACTTGCAAGCCGACAACGGGCAACATATCTGGCATTATGAGATATACGCCCTACCCTATATTTATCAGGTTGCGGAATTGAACCGTTCCAAGATTTGCATGACGATGAAACGGCGGGTCGAAAACGGCGAAAAAACCGCACCGTTGACGATTGGCGAAAATGATAATGTCGTGATATTCCGAAAAAGGAATGATAACTAGCGGATGTATTGACTAAGATTGATATGGGGGGAATGGCAAAAAGCGGCCATTCCCCCCATATCAAAGTCTAATGGATGCGCGGACTGTCAAGGGTTCGCTACGCCTATGCCAAGATTTTGGAAAAACGCAAAAATCTTGGCATAGCCCTTGACAGCACCTTACAACGCACGAAATTGGCAAAAAAAGGCGGCTATATATGCGATGTCAGGCGCAAGACCAACCCGACAATAAGAGTGACTTGCAACAGGCCAACCCCGGCAACCCAGCGGATAAGCTCGGACTTGGTTTCGGAAATTTCCTTGCGGACAGTTTCGATGTCACGCTTAAGCTCAGAGCGCACCAATTCTATTTTAAGTTCAAGTTCTTTCAGGTCACGCCCCATTTTAAGCTCAAGTTCTTTCAGATCGCGTTTGGTGGCGATGTCATCAAGCTCATAATCATGCCTTGCCTGTTCCAAAGTGTTGCTGGATGTGGACTTTTGCAGATCAGTCAAGACCTCGGCCTGCTCTTCGCTAAAACCAGCACCCTTAAGACGCTTCACAAAATCATAGGTGTCAAAGGTTATTGTAGACATTTTTAATGACCGGATAATTTAATTTAAGGCAGTTTATCAGCCAAAACGCTATGGGGCAACCGGACAGTACCACTCTCCCCCGCGAAAATGTGAAAAAATACCAATGTAGGTTTGTATTGACGAGAATCCCCATAAAAACCGACAATATGCGCCCCGCAGGCAAGCGCAGAGTTTTAAAAATGCAAAATCTACTACAAGTGATCATCCCATTCATGCTAATCATTGGCGTAATATCAGGCATCGTCGAGGGCATGAAAGACCAAAAGAAGGGTAAACGGACAGGCAAGAAGTTTTTGACCGGAGACCTGCCGTATTACGCGAAACAGCTTATGACGGAACCGGAGCAAATACTTTTCATCAGACTGACAGGGGCATTGCCAGAATATACCGTAATGGGGCAAGTACAACTGTCAAGAATACTGGGCGTTAAAGACGGATACAACGAATACGAGTGGCACAATAAAATCAACCGGATGAGCGCCGATTTTGTGATCTGCGACGATGACACAAACATCATTGCCGTAATAGAGCTTGATGACCGAAGCCACCAAAGGGAATCGAGAAGGAAAGCGGACGAAAAGAAAGACAAATCGCTGGAGGCGGCCGGAATAAAGGTGATAAGGTGGAACGTCCACCGGATGCCACAGGCGTGGAAAATAAGGAAAGATGTGCTGGACGAAGATTAAACCTGCTGCGCATTTCGTAACGGTAACGGCAATTTTAACGGCAAACAGGACAGCACCGCCAAAATGACCAACTGCCCTGCCCTATACTGTCCTTAGCGTTACGAAACCTTGGCCGCTAAAAATGTACGGGAGCGGAGGACATACGAACCGGGGCTGGTGTCGGGGGCTTGGAGGATTCTGTGGACGTGGTAACGCCACGGGTACGGTCAATAGGAAATTGAGTCACAACATACTGGTTATTATCGCGGATAAGCAAAAGACCGTATTCCTTACGCTGGACATCGTAACCGAAGGCCTTTAATTGCGGAATATTAAAACGCTCATAAACGCGGTTTGACTCGTCAACAAACTCAACCCAAGCCACCATTTTTGTATAGTCCTTATTTTCGATAAGGCCAACTAGCCTTGGCCGATATTTCTCCAAGGTATTTTGCAGGAACCGTTCAGGTGTGTGCAATTCAGGCGGAGGGGGCTGTTTTACGTCAATATCGTGCTTGGCCGGAGCGTCGTTTTTAGCAACGGAAGACCTAGAGGTGGTATCAAACGAAGGCGCAGGGGCGGAAATAGGGGCGACTGGCTTGGCAACCTTAACCATGCTGGACTTACCAGTAAAAAGACCGAAAAGCCAGTAAATCGCATAACCTACAATACAGAGAAAAAGCGGCAGGTAAAGGGTAAACGCCTTTGATTTAAAGATGTTTGAACGGTCGTCGTTATAAGTAGCCTTGTTGTCCACATCATCTTCGTGCGACTTGTAGAGGCCAAAATATTGCGGCTCATACTTGCCAGCACCGGAGCGGAGTTTAACAAATTTATTGCCACTTTGCTTGAAGGTCGCCCATGTATATTCGTTTGGCCTCCCCACAGCGTCACGCTTAACAAAGGTGATAAGCTGGTCTATCCGGCGTTTCCACAAAGCGTGGCAATCGCGGTGATCTTGACCCATAACAATTATGTCTATGCCCAAGTGGCCGTGTTCTGTGACGAATTCGGACATTTTTTTAGTGAGTGGCGCACGGTCGGAAGGGAAGAAGTTTTGTAATTCATCCACAACGAGCAAGCAGTCATTTTCGACGTGGTCGTAAATTTCAGGTATATGGGAGCCATCAAGCTGGATAAGCAAGCGCCTTACTTCATCCTCAGGAATGCCGAGCAGTTGGGCAAACTGAGGGTGGTTGAGGCCTTTGACGTTTGAAAACACCTTACGGCCAGACTTTAACGCCGGGATGATACGGCTTACAACAGCTTCATAGCTTTTACCCGACCTGGGCAAGCCCTCATGAAAAATTATCATTTTTTGTCCTCATCATTTGTACGATCAACTAAGTGAAAAAAATCCCCTAATTTTTTTTCTCGCTCATTCCACGTCTAATTTTTTCCGCTCACTAAAAAGCAAAAAGTGAATCCCCAAAGCGGCGGGGCGTGCCCCCCGTTCAATTCCCGCTCAATCGCACATTTTCTAAGTGATTGCCATTTTTTGGTTCGGGCAAAAGCTCACAGGCCGTTTTTTATTTTTGCAACTCGCTCCACTCCATAAACAGCATTCCACTCCACTCGAACAGGCAAAACTAAAAAATGTCCTGTGGCTTTTGCAACCTCACCAAAAAAATGACAATCACTAAGAAAATGTAAGCTCACTCACGAAGAATTGCCCGGGGGGCACGCCCCGCCGCTTCGTGGCTTCGCTTTTTAGAAACCGTTCACTACAAAAATTAGACGTTCCACTCGCTCGAAAAAAAATTAGGGGATTTTTTTCAATTAAGCAACCAAACGAAGATAACCGGGCATTGAAAGATAATTTTTCATGCCGGCTAATTTCGTAACGGTAAGAAAAGAAATTGGGAAGGACCGACCGGAGCCGACATGATGCCCCGCGTTTTTACCCCAATATGAACAGGCATAACACGCAACCACGCTAACGGAGGTTCAAATTTATGGCCGTAGGCCAGACATCCAAGCCGCGTGACGTGCCGAAATGCAGAACCAGCTTGGGCGAGCAAAGCACCAGAAATTGCCCGGTATCAGTGCCGCCAAGCATCCTCAAAGCCTTGAACGGGAGAGCATACCGCAACGACTTCGCAAACGAATAAGCCGCCGTAAAGCAGTCAGGGGCGCGAGACCGTCCGCCTATCAGTGCAAGACGGACTTGGCCGGAATACGCGAGAGCGCATAGCGATGGTTGGCGGCGACACGGTCACGCCATTCTTGGGGCAAATGCCCACCGTTCAGAATCTGTGCGCAACATTCCGCCGCTTCGGTATAACGTCCGGTGTTGTTGGCCGCAACGGCCAGCTCATCAAGCACGGCAAAACGGTAAACGGCGGTTTCAACAAATAAGGCACTAGGCGGCGGCATTGCTATGGCCTTGGCGTGTTGGCCGAGCAGATAGGCCAATTGGTGCAAGCCACCATTACGGTATACGCGCATTGCACCCAGATAGGCCTCAGCACGGTCTGGATTAGCATTGACAGCGGCCATGTAGGCATGTGCCACGTCATTGGCGGGATAGTGGAGACGTTCTTTTAGCCTTGCTATGTTCAACAAGGAGATATAAACCTCATCCTGCCAGTAGCCCATAAGCGAACGCGTGACATAGTGGGGCAAGGCCAAGGCCAATTCCCCCGCGTCGCGGTAGGAGTTAGCGAGATAAAATTCATAGCGTGACCGCAGGAACGGATCTATTTCTGTGCGCAGGGCTTCAAGCAAGACTTGGGCATCATCTTGGTACTTTTGCGGATTTTTTGACCGCGCACCGTCCAAGCCATAAAGGTTGTAAAAGCCAACGGCTTGGACACGTTGGTGCCTTTCGTCACATTCCAAATATTCGTGCAAGACGCTTTTGAAGTAGAAGGGCAGACGGTTACTGAACAGTTGCGGCCGATTGTAGTAAGTGCCGCCATGACGGGTTTGTATTTGATAGGCCCCGTGCGTTAAGTTAGCTTTGAATTCATCAGGGTTGAAACCGTCATCAAAGATAAGCTGTTCATCGGCATCAATCATCAGACAGTAATCAATTTCGGTGTGCTTACGGAGCTGTTGGAGGGCAAAGCTTCGATTATAGGCAAAGTTACGAAACGGCTCATCAACGACTTGACCAGGCAAGCCGTTAGCATTGCAATAATCGATAATGGCGGCTTGTGTGCCGTCCGTTGACCCCGTATCGACGATTAAAACGTAGTCGATAAGGGCGAGGACACTGGCAATACAGCGCGTTATGACGTGCGCTTCGTTTTTTACTATCAAGCAGAGGGCTATTTTCATGTTAAAGCGCCTTAAGAACTAACATAAGAGATTTCAGCGATACAAAGACAACAAGGCCGCAGGTAAGCACTTGCAAAGCTTCCTGCACACCTGATTGCTGTGCGCAGTAGAGAACCGAAGGGGAAATGGAAGACCAAATGGAAGAGAATACCGACATAGAGCCGGAGCCGGAACCGGAACCACCCGCTATACAATAGGAACAGCTATCATAAACCCATTGCAAAAGCCAAGAGAAAGCACCAAAGAGTTTTTTTAGCAAAAGTATGGGGAAATCAACAAGCGCGTAGTAAAGGGATTTAAAGACGTTAACGAAATAGACCCAACAGGTATCGGCAAACCACCTTATAAACGTATAATTAAACTGAAAAAAGCTTTTCATAAAAGGCCAAAGGCTTTCAGCATAAGCTATGAACGCATCCCAATAGGATTTAAGGGTATCCGGTATGGAAGAAAAAAAAGACCCTATTGATTCAAATGCCGACGTGTAAAAGTCGATGACCATTTGAAAAACGTTAGCTAACGACTGAATAACGGCATCAAAAAACGATTTGAGGCCTTTGCCCAAGTCGGTAAAAAACACCATTACAGCTACATAGGCATTGACGATGGTATCAATTATGCCTTGCATATCAGGAGAACCCACGCAAAACGATGCCAAGAGCCATAAAAACCGATGAGCCAATAACAATAGCCCTGACCATCGGCCATAAGGAATTCATAATATCGGAACAAAGCGGGGCAACAGTAACGGATTGCATACCCATGACAGCCGGAAGTTCCCAAACAGGACAACCGTCAGAAGACGGCACAGTCACGTTAAACGTGTCAGGCAGGAAGGTGAAAAGGGCGTTGTTGGATATAGTACTGGCATTTTCTTCAAGAACCGTTTCAAGCGTTTCTTCAGTGGGTTCATACCATTTGCCTATTTCTTCATCTACCGATGTCGTCCAAGGCTCAAAGGTGCCAAGACCACTACCGCCAGAACCGCCACCCGCCGTCTTTGGTTCCGCTGTTGCACCCGTATAAGTTCCCATGCTGGGACCCATACCGCCACGGTAGGGTACAGGGTCGAAAGCACCCACGCCGGAGGTGGAGCCGCTGGGGTTGCCGGGGGTGGTGTCGCAGGTTGAGCCAGAACACCCAGTGCCGGAGGTGTCCCCTGTACTACCTGTACTACCTGTACCGCCCGTGCCGTAGGTGTCGCCCGTGTTGCCTGTGCCGTAGGTGTCACCTGTGTTGCCTGTGCCGTAGGTGTCACCTGTGTTGTTACCTGTACCGTAAGTATCACCTGTATTGCCTGTATTACCTGTACCGCCCGTATTGCCTGTACCATCACCAGAAACACAACCAGAGCCAATGCAACCCGTATCCCCTGTGCCTGTACCCGTGCTTCCAGTACCTGTGCCTGTGCCACCAGTGACCCCAGTACCCGTACTGCCTGTGCCGCCCGTATCACCCGTGTTACTGGTATCGCCCGTATCACCCGTGTTTGAAGTATCACCCGTACTGCCAGTGCCACAGGTGGAACCTGTACAACCGCCAGTATCACTACAAACTGGCAAGGATGAATTAGAAGTATCATAGGGAAAACCCTCATACCAACAAGCGGACGCGCCTTGAGGCATACATGCAGTAGACGTTTGATAACCCGTTGAACCGGAATTGCCGGATAGATTGAAAGTGCCGCAATCGGGCATTGACTTACAAACATGAGTTTCGGGATTATAGCGTTCTGTTGGTATAGCACAGAGCTTATCGTAAAAAAAATCTTTAGAAGGCAATCCATTGTAATAGTTGAGCGTAACAAAACCCGTAGGGGCAGTAGATGACGATTCGGTACACCATGACGACTGCGGACTACCCGTAAAAGCATTCCAACTATCTCTAGCAGCTATACAATCCGCCCAAGATTGCTCTT
Organism: Methylovulum psychrotolerans; assembly: GCF_002209385.1. Lineage (NCBI taxonomy): Bacteria > Pseudomonadati > Pseudomonadota > Gammaproteobacteria > Methylococcales > Methylococcaceae > Methylovulum > Methylovulum psychrotolerans. The sequence continues at coordinate 4,657,582 of NZ_CP022129.1, read as the reverse complement.
TATTGGCGGCATAAATATCTTGCGAGTAAAAAAGCGCGTAAACAATCGCAGAAGACAATAAAAAATAAGACTTGTTAGCCATGGCTAAACCCCGCTATGACCGCAAAGGCAGTGACTAGGCCAAGGATAAAAAAAAGCACGTCAAATATCATTTTTTATTACCGTGTCTTGATGGAAGAAAGAGGGGCTGAACACCCCTCCCCTTTGGTTAACGGAACCAGCTAATAAGCTTGTTATAGCCCCAGCGTGCCACACCGGGCAGGACTTTTAAGGCGGCGACCGCCGTAATGGCGGCTACGACGGTAGTGGCATCGACAGCACCCGTGATGCCAGAGAAGTCAAGAGCCGCGTTTGAGGCGAGAGGAGCCGCCAATAGGCCAGCGGCGACGGCGACAAGGGTAGATTTTTTGGAACGTTTAAGCATAGTAAATCCTATGGGTTTGTGGTCTAGTCTTTTTCAAGATGGTTAAACCAGTTAATGACAACCGCGTAAGCCCACGCGGTAAGGTATGCCAAGAGGGGCAAGACAAAGCCCATCTCGAACATTTGTTGCAGGTCATCGGCCAGCGGCATGGCGAAAATATCAACGAGCGTCGGCAGGTTTGTGTATTCATCGGCAGACAAGAGAACAAAGCCCGTGCAATCCTCTATGGATTTCGGGGAAACAGCCAAAAACTGTTGGGCAATATAACTGGAACCATACAAATCAACAGGGTCCTGAAATTCTGCACACGCCGCCATGGGATTACCTTAAAGTTAGGGTTTTGGTTGCTGTGGAGAGGCCGGAAGAGGTTCGGCCATGACAACAACGTCTTTGAAAACGCCCTTGCCTGTGGCGACCTGTTCTATTTGCAGTTTCATCGGGACAACGCCGTTAAACGTCACCTTAGATAATTTTTCAACCAAGTGCGGTTCAGCCCTAAATTCAATACCCGCCGCACCGCGTTGGTTTTCCTTTTGTTCAAGTTTGGAAACGGCGTAAATGGTGACAAAATCGTAATTGTTACCATCGACTACACCCTTTTTATGAGTCCAGCCGATTACGTTGTGTACGGATTCGAATGCCATGTAATATCCTCAATAGTCGTGATTTTGACCGCATCAGTATGGATGTAGTCGGTTTGGTTAAAATTTTCGTGCGTGTCGAAAATGAGATTTTTCGGCAGTTGGTCTTTGCCTTCGGTCAGCCGTTTTATGGCTTCATCAGCCCCCAGCGTTTCGACGAAAACAAAAATATATTTGCCAAATTGTGTGCGTGTTATTTCAAGGGAACGTTCAAAGGTACTTTTTACGGTGTTTCTAAATGATTGAATCCTTTCTTGTTTTTCGTGCATATTAGAGAGCGCAGGGTATGCGCCTGCGAGGTATTGGCCTGGACGCGTGAGAACGTCAAAGGGGATTATCCGCCCATCGTTTTTCAGTTCGAGTTCAACGCGAACCCAATCGGGGAATTGCTCATGGTTGATGTGTCAACACTTTTCCGGACACATGGTTAAGCAGCCATTTGCTGCAATTCGTAGTCTACAGGCGACAAATAGCCATTGGCTGAATGCCGCCGCTCTCTGTTGTAAAAGACCTCAATATATTCACCTTGCTTGGAACGAAAGCACCGTAACCCGCCCAGACAAAAGACATCGGCAAGGGGGTTGCTGAACTTCCATAAAAGGAAGAAAAAACATTGTTTCTGAACAGAATTTCCTTAACTTAATGGCAGTGGGATGTTGCCGGGGCAGGGCTAACATCCGTCCGTTGCCTGGGGCTTAGAAATGGATAAAGATCAGAGAGGCTTTGCAGGTAAGGTCAAAATATTTGCTGCTGTTGACAACGCCGATGTAAGGGCCGCCGATAAAGGGCGTGGCAATGGTGGTGATGGCCAATTGGCTGGTGAATTTGGCTTCGCTGACGACCTCGCCTAGGGAGTTTACGCCTAAGTTAATGGTCGGGATGATGAAGGAAGCTTTTTTAATTTCGACATCCGGCATGAATTTGATCGTGGTTGAGGTGACGGTGCCGAGGGTGGTGGCTTTGCTTTCGATACCCTTGCCATCAGCGGTGTATTTTTTGTTGCCGAAGGCGAAGTTGAGTTGGCTACTGCCGATACCGTAGGATTTGTCATAAAAACTTACGGAAATATTGTCGCCTTTGCATTCATAATAATTGGGCGTATCCGCTTGGGCTTGTGCGCCGCTTAATGCCAATAATAGGGTTGCCATAGTGGCTGACAGGTTTTTTACAGACATGGTAGGTTCCTCAAAATGATGGGTTAGGGAGTATCCGCCGTTAGCCGACAGCTCGGCTAACGGCAGATGCGCTTAAGATACGCTAAGGATGGTGAATGCAATGTTAACTACGAGAAATGGTGGATAAGCCGTTTACTGCTAAGTGTTTGGCCGATTTATTTTAGCTTCGCGCCGTGTTGGATAACGGGGTTGGTTGCTGCTATGTTGTCGCGGTATTTATCGGCGGCGTGTTGGATTGGTGCGCCGACTTCCGGGTTTTTGAAGGCGTTTTCAGGGGTGGCGGCGAATTGCTTTAAAGAATCTTCGTCATTTATTTGGGGTACCCAAGCCGCAAGGTTTTGGCTGCTTTCGATAGGGGCATCTTTAGCATAATCGATAAGTATTTGGGTGGCGTTAGGCGAGTTTATGCTGGCTAAACCGCGGCCACTGGCATCAAAAGCGGCGCTGCCTATGGGCTCTTGCTCCAGGCCTTTGGCTAATGCGGCGGCGGCGGCGGGGTTGCGTATTTGTGGGATGGCGCTGAAAGCCCCTTCTTGTTTGGCGCGGCGGGTCGCTTCGCTGTCTTGGCTGGTGTTGGTTGTGGAAACGGTCTGTAATAATTGCGCTACCCCTTTGGGTGCGCCGATGCTGGCGATGGCTTTTGCCAAGGCCGCTAAAAATTCCACGTCGTTGCGCATGGGATTATCCCATGCCGCTTCTAAGGTCGGTGACAGCTCTTCATGAAATTGCCCGCCCCAACGGTTATCGCCAATGCGGGCGATGCTTTGCAGCACTAAAACCGATAACGACGGGTCGAGTTCCAAATCGGCAAAATCCAGTAATTGATTTAGGGCTTCCGGGGTGGCGGTGTCAGTCAGTAAATCGAGCAGGATCGCTTTGTTTGCCAACGGTTCGTTCGGGTGCAAAACATGAGTGCTGATGCGTAAGTATACGTCGGGGTCGGGCTGTTGGCGTAGGCTTTCAGCCAGTTGCGCGGCCAAGATCGGGGCTTGTTGGCGTTCTTGTCGGGACAGGGCTGTTTCCAGTTGTTGCCAGTCGTTTAACGCTGTGGGGTTATTGGCGGGCGGCAAACTGATGTGCAGTTCGGTGCTGGGCGCTTGATCTACGGCGCTTTGCCTTAGGTGGCTTGCGTGTTTGTGTCGGGGTGGGTGGCCGCTTTGGGTCTTGTCGGCTGTCGCGCGGTTGGCTCCGAATTGACTGATGGCTTGGTAGGCTTGCCTGCTGCCTAAGCTGACCATCAGGGTGAGGATTAAGCAGGCAATAAGAGGCAAAGGGCGGACTGTCACTTCGCCAGCCACCAGGATTGGGTCAGTTGTGCCAGTCCAGAGCTGAGCAGGGCATCTTGTTCGGGTGCCGCCGTTAGGCTGAGGGTGGTGGCGCGGCGGGTGCGCGGGTGCATTAGGGTTGGCCGGCTGGCGTTGCTGTCCTGTTGCGCTTGCAAGGCCAGTAAGCCGATGACATGCTTGCGTTGTTCGCTGCCTGTTTGTAAAAACGCTTCGGCGGCAAGAATGCCCTGTGCTTGCCCGACTAAGGCTAAGCGGACATTCGGGTGGCGGTCGGTTATGCCCAGCACCGCCGAGCGTACTTCATGACCTAGGCGGGTATAAGCCACGCGCTTGTCAGGCTTGGCGACCACCAAGGTGGCCGGACCGTCAGATTGGCTGGCGGTGGCGGCCAACAGATCGTAATAGCCGAAAGCGATGCGGTAGCAGTAGACGTGGTTGTCGGGGTCGGAAGAATCGTCACCTAAGACGACGCCGCCGTAGATAATCGGGCAAAGGTTATTAAAACGCTGTTTGGCAAATTCATTCCAAACGGTATGCCGCTCGTTTTCGCCATGCAACAATAAGAGGGCTTTGGCGGGTTTGGCCGAGGCGGCGGATTTGATGAAGCGTACCCCGATATGATGGTTATCGGTGGCTTTTAGGGTGCATAACGGCCCTTGGGTAGCGGCGCAATCGCCCGTCCAAGCTTGGAGGCGGTAGCCTTTATCAGGTATGGCGAACAGGCTGGTTAGGGTGTCGCTAGGGGCTTCGATAAGGCAACCGGAGGCGCAGTCTACGCTGGTAGGCAGGGCGGCGATATGCCCGCCGACCCCATCCTCGACGTATAGGCTTAAGGTGGCGGCGGTGGCGGGTAAGCTGAAAGCCCAAAGCCATAGCCATACCAGCTGTTGCAGAAGGGATTTTTTCATCTGTTTGCTCATAGAGAAGTAGTGGGATAAAAATCGGGTGACGTTTAAACGTTGTGGGTTTTTCTCCATAATACCGGACAATAGCCGCTTGTGCGAGGCGCTTTTTTTGTTAACAAACCGTTCACAATTAAGCTGTTAGAATCGGCTATTTTGGGGTTATGCTGGGCTTTTGCCGATTCTTGGTGCGGCAGGGCTTTCTGAGTAGATGAGGAATGGGCGATTATGCGTATTTTGATTATTGAAGATGAAACCGACATCCGCAGCCAAATCCGGCGGCAGCTTGAAAAAGAGGGCTATCGCATTGATGAAACGGGCGATGGCTTGGAAGGGCTGTATTTTGCCCAAGAATATCCGGTGGATGCCGCGATTATTGATTTGGGTCTGCCGCGCTTGTCGGGATTGGACATTATCAAACGCTTGCGCGGGCAAGGCAGTACCTTACCCGTGTTGGTGTTGACGGCGCGGGGGCGTTGGCAAGAACGGGTCGAGGGTTTGGAGGCGGGGGCGGATGATTATCTGGCGAAGCCGTTTCAAATGGAAGAGCTGTCCGCCCGTTTGAAGGCGCTACTGCGTCGGGTGGTGGGTGCGCCGCAATCGCTGTTGGATTGCGGCTATTTGGTATTGAACTTGGCAACCCAACGGGTAACGATGGATGGGCAGTTGATTGAATTGACGGGTTTTGAGTATCGGATGCTGGAATATTTGGCGCAACAACAGGGTAAAATCGTTTCTAAAGACGACTTGGTCGATTATCTTTATCCCCACGACACTGACCCCGAAAGTAATGTGCTGACGGTATTGGTCGGGCGTTTGCGGCGTAAACTCGACCCCGACGGCCTGCGTAATCCGATTGAAACCCTGCGCGGGCGCGGTTATCGCTTAGTGTAGGCCCGTGTTCGGCATGATGAATTCCCTGTATTTCCGGCTTAATCTGACCGCCATTGTGGTGTTGGTGATATTTTTAGGTGTCACAGGAGCGGTGTTAGACCGTGCTTTTAGTGAAACGGCCCGTTTGGCGTTGCGTGGGCAGATGCTGGGGCAGCTCTATCAATTGCTGGCCGCCGCTGTGGTGGATGAGGCAGGCCAGCTGATTATGCCTTTACCGACCCATTTGCCTTATAGCCAATTGGCTTTGCCGGATTCGGGCTTGGCGGCGTTTGTCAGTAACCAAAGCGGCGATAAGGTGTTGTGGCGGTCGCCGTCTATTTTGGCAAGGCCGTTGCCTAGCGTGTTGCCGTTACAGATCGGTGAGCAGCGGTGGCAGGATATAGAGCAGGACGGCAAAACGTATTGTCTGTTAGGGTTTGGCTTTCAGCGCACCCTGAAAACCGGCTTGGCGGTGTTCAATTTTTATTTGCGGGACGAACTTGCGCCTGTGCAGGAACAAATCATCCAGTATCGGCAACGCTTATGGGGTGGTTTGGCGTTGACGGCACTATTATTGTTGGCTTCGCAAATCTGGCTGTTGCACTGGGGCTTAAAGCCATTGCGGCGGGTCAGGTCGGAACTGAATGCGATTGAAGCGGGCGAATGCCAACAGCTTAACGGCACCTATCCTAGGGAGGTTGGTCAATTGACCGACCGTATCAATAGCCTGTTAGCCGCTGAGCGGGCGCGTCAGACCCGCTACCGCAACGCTTTGGCAGATTTGGCGCATAGCTTGAAAACGCCGTTGGCGGTATTGTTGGGGGCGATAGACCAACCGGAGACTTTGCCGGAATCGGTCACGGAACAAAGCACCCGGATGATGCGGATTGTCGAACGGCAATTGCAACGTGCAGGTACGGCCAACCATTCCGCCACCGCTCCCGCCATTGCCGTGCCGCCAGTTGCCGATAGACTGACGGCTTCATTATGTAAGGTGTACCGCGATAAACAGATTAGTGTCCATAACCGGATGGATGCGTCGGTACGTTTTCGCTGCGACGAGGCCGATTTGATCGAAATGCTCGGCAATCTGCTCGATAATGCCTTTAAATGGTGCCATTCGCGGGTCGAAATTCAGGGTTACAAAGACCATCAGCACCTATTGATCGGTATTCATGATGATGGGCCGGGTATTCATCCCCAACTGATTGCCCATATCCTCCAACGCGGGGGGAGGGCGGATGAGTCTATCCCAGGCCACGGCTTAGGCTTAAGTGTGGTGGCGGAAATCGTCACAGCTTACCAAGGTACGTTGCGGGTTGAGGCGAGCGGTTTGGGCGGGGCGGCGGTGATTATGGAATTTTTGCTTTAACACTGACGGGTTGTTGCGCCAGAAATCCATCCTCAAAAGACGATAGGGCATTAACGCCCTATTTATTCGCATTATAAGCTTCCAAATATTCTGGGGAGATTTTAATGTGAATTTTTTCACAAAAATAAAAAAACCTACCGTTTCTACAGTCTTTTCCATAAAAGAATAACAGTCAATCGCTTTAAAAAAATCTAGGTTATATTATAATCCGTTTTAGGTAAAGGATACGGCCTACGCCCGTCCTTAAAGACACCGGGGTTTTCCGCCCCGCTATCGTTTCCCGCAACGGCTTATTAATTAAGAGACACCCTATGTCCGGCACCCGTACCCTCTCCGCGATGACCCTGTTCTTCTTTGTCTGGATGACGTTGTACCCCGCCATGGCCGCCGCCGTGGCGGCGGTGCCGGCCCCATCCGTAACCCCGGCGGTTGCGCAGCCAGCCCCCGACACCCTGGAGAGCCTGCGCGGCCTAAGCCAACACGCCCACGCCAAAACCGAAGCGGGCGAAGACAGTGGTACGGAAGTCAAGCAACTGCTGCAACATGCCGCCCAGTTGGACGGCGAACAGCAGCGGGCGGAGGCCGGGTTCGCCGCTGACCGCCAACACCTGGAAGAGCGGCATCTGCCGGACATCATCAGAGAGCGCCACGCCCAAGCCTTGGCCGACTACCGTGCCAACATGCAGCAATTGCGCCAGCAGCTTACCGATTTTAAAGCCGCCCACGACCGCAAGGATGCCGCCGCCGCCCGCCGCCACCTGAAAAGCCTCGCGCAATTCTTGGACAACGCCCAAAAACACCGCCAGCACCTGCCTTTCGATGCCGACAACCTGCCGTCCGTCATCCCCAACCGCAAAACCCGCGCCCCCAAAACTAGCCGCCGCGACTTGGACGGCATATTGCATCCGCCCAAACCTGTCGCCGTCGCCGCCAACGAACTGACGCCGGGGATGCTCGCCACTGACGACCCCGGCCCCACGCCCACCGCCACCGACCTCGCCGCCACCGAGGACGCGCCCCTGAGCACAGCCGTCAAAGCCCAAGCCGCCGCCCTGCACAACAATCCCGTGGCAATCTATAACTGGGTCAGGAACACGGTCGAATTCCAGCCCACCTACGGCGGCATCCAAAACGCCGACCAGACCCTACAAACCCGGCGCGGTAACGCCGCCGACACCGCCAGCCTGCTGGTCGCCCTGTTACGCGCCGCCAACATCCCCGCCCGCTACGCTTACGGCACCGTGCAGATCCCCGCCGCCCAAGTCATGAACTGGGTCGGCAGTGTCGGCACCCCGGAAGCCGCCCAAAGCCTGCTCAACCAAGGCGGCATCCCCAACAGTGCCGTCGTCTCCGGCGGCGTCATCACCGCCTTCAAGCTCGAACATGTCTGGGTCGAAGCCTTCGTCGACTATTTCCCCTCGCGCGGCGCGGTCAATAAAGTCGGCGACACCTGGGTGCCGCTGGATGCCAGCTTCAAACAGCGTGGTGACCAAAACGGCCTGGACCTGACCGCCGCCGTGCCGCTGAACGCCCAAGCCGTCACCGACACTGCCAAAGCGGCCGCCCAATGCGGCGCCGACAGCGCCCAAGCCCTGGATTCCGCCCCCGTCGCCGACGCTTTCGCCGACTACAGCCTGCGCCTGAACCGCTACCTCGCCGCGCAAAGCCCCGACCTCTCCCTGACCGACATCCTCGGCACACACACCATCACCGCCGCCCGTTACCCCATCCTGCTGGGTTCGCTGCCCTACGCCACCGTCAGCCAAGCCACCGTCACCGCCACCTACCCCGACAGCCTGCGCTGGCGGCTACGCTACGCCGTCTACGCCTCCGAACTCGAACGCGGCCAAAACCGTCCGGCGCTCATTCTGGACAATAGCCTCGCCGCTTTGGGCGGCCAACGCGTCACCCTCAGCTTCACCCCCGCCACCGCCGCCGACCAAAGTGCTTTGGACAGCTTTATGCCCGCGCCGCACCCCGACGGCAGCCCCATTGAGGCGGCCGAATTTCCCGCCGGCTTGCCCGGCTACCTGATACATGTCCGCGCCGAACTCAAAGTCGGCGGCACCACCGTCGCCAGCGGCGGCGACTTCCAACTCGGCCAGCCCCTGTTAGGCAGCCTCGGCCATTTCGACCCCGCCGCCGCCGTCTGGCATGACCGCCCCCACGCCCTGAGCGCGGGCGAATACCACGCCCTGGCCATCGACGGCGCGGGCATCGCCGCCGCCCAGCTCGACGCGCTGGCGCAAACCGCCGCCGCCACCGTCGACAAGGCAGGGCAGGGCGACTTCAGCGCCGCCGACCGCGACAGCCTCGTCGGCGGCTACCTGCACCAAGCCGTCCTCGCCGACTTTGCCCTCGCCGACGCCCACAACGCCCTAGCCGCCGATGCCGCCGCCATCGCCGCCGTCCCCTTACCCTCCTATGGCCGTGCCGCCCTACAACTGGCCCCAACCCTGCTGTTCGGCAGCGTCCGCCAAGCGCGGTTCCTCGGCACCGCCCTGCATGCCGACCGCCGCGCCGCCAGCCTCGCCCCCAAAACCGCCACATCGCTGCCGCTGCCCGCCTACCAACGCCAAAGCCTGCAACGCGCCTCCGCCGACAGCCAGCAAATCCTGCAACGCCTGCTCACCGACAGCCAACGCCCGGGCGAATCCGTGTCCGCCGTCAAAGCCCTCGCCACCGCCATCCGCCAAGGCATCCCCCTGCTCGGACTCGACAGCACCAACGCCGCCGCGCAACTGCCGCAACTGGGCTTGGACGACAGCACCAAAACCGACCTCGCCAACGCCGTCAACAGCGGCTTCCAAGCCTTGGCACAACAGACCCCCGTCACCTTAGGCGGCTATGTCGGCGGCGGCTACCGCCTCGACAACCCGCAGACCGGTGCCGGCGCTTACCGCCTGTCCACCGAGCAGGCCGGCGGCGCCGACGGCCTGCTGTTCGGCAACGCCGGCCTCGGCTACCTGAGTATGGCCAGTGCCCAACAAGCCGCCGCCACCGCCACTCCCGCTTTACAGGCCGCGCATGATCTGGACAGCCAACTCGCCGCCCTGCTGCCCGACCGCACCGGTGCCAGCCAGCTCCGCTGGTCGACCTACCCCGCCCAAAGCGGCATCGTCTCGGCATTATTTTTAACGCAGCTCGCCAACCAACCCTACCGCGACGCCTGCGACCAAGCCACCGCCTTCTTGGCAGCCGACCTCGCCGCCGCCGCAGGCCTGCCCGCCAACGCCGCCAACCACCCGCTCGCCATCATCAGCGCCCCGCTCACCGCCACCGCCGCCAACCAGCCTTACCGCTACCCCGTGCAGGCCACCGACAGCGACGGCGACCCCCTCAGCTACCGCCTGTCTGCCGCCCCCGGCGGCATGACCGTCGGCAGCGACGGCCTGCTGGCTTGGGATAACCCCGTCCCCGGCAACTACCCAATCCGCCTGCGCGTCGACGACGGCCAAGCCTATACCGAGCAAACCTACACCCTCAGCGTCGGAGCAGCGCCCGCCACCCCCAACGTCCAAGTCAGCGTCAGCCCCGCCGTCGCCAACCCCGGCGACAGCATTCTGGTCAACATCACGGTCTTGGGCGGCGACCTGAGCCAAGCCAGCCTCAGCGTCGACGGCGTGGCGCAAGCCCTGGACAGCAAAGGCCAAGCCCGCCTCAGCGCCGCCGCGTCCGGCACCCACCTGCTCGTCGCCAGCCTCGGCGGGGTCAGCCAACAAAGCCAATACAGCGTCCGCGCGCCCGGCGACAGCACCGCCCTCGTCCAGTCCGAAGGTGGCATGTTGCTCGACTACAGCAACGGCGAACCCTGGAACCCCAAACACTTCTGATGTGGCTACACTAAACCGGACACACAATTTAAAATATCCTGAAAAGAGTGTGATCCTACTATGAGCCAAGAAAAAGCCAAAACCTATAGCGCCGAATTTAGAGAGTCAGCCGTCAAGCTGGCCATTATTTCGCTTTTTATAACGGCAGACGTTCGCATTCGACATTGGGCTATAAAACCCCTTTGGAATTTGAGCGGGAATTTTACAGCAAGGTTGCCTAAGAAAGTGTCCGGTTTTTGTTGACCATTACACCCCCCCGGCTATTTTCGGGTGTCACGCCCCGTCACCCAAGAGGAAATCTTGGCGATGGCCAAACAACTGGTTGAAGGCCAGTTCAGGCGCGGGCAGGCGTTGACCAGCCCCGATGCCACCCGCGACTTTTTGATGCTGGAATTGGCGTTGTTGGAGCGCGAGGTGTTCTATTGCATCTTCCTCGACAACCAGCACCGTGTCCTGACAGCAGAATGCTGCTTCCAAGGCACTATCGACGGAGCCAGCGTCTATATCCCCGTGAAATCGTTAAACGCGCCTTACAGGTGAACGCCGCCGCCTTGATCCTGGCGCACAACCACCCTTCCGGTGTCACCGAACCCAGCCAAGCCGACCGCGCGATCACGCAACGGATCATTGCCGCACTGAATCTGGTTGACATCCGTGTGCTGGATCATTTCATCGTCGGCGGGGCAGACTGCTATTCGTTTGCGGAACAAGGTTTGTTGTGAAGGTTGCGGATAAATTGCGTCGCGGACACAAAAAACCACAAGGCGGTGTGATGAAAAACAGCAATGCAGAAAATGGAATCTGAAATTGAAAAAGTTTTTTTAAAAACATTTTCACAAACGTTAAGCGCGACACACTTTTTTGCATAAAAATATTTTATTAAACTCATCCATAAAACATCCGGCAAAAGTATTTTTCAATGCAGCCCTATCTATTTGATAAAAAACGCTAAAAAGCGAATAAAAAAGTGTGTTGGCATTTTTTTGTGAAAACCGACTGGCAAAAAAACCGCTGACAAAAACAGTTGTTTGAAAAGTGTAAACGCGATGCTCTATAGATCGCTTAGGTGTACCGTTATGCCAACACGACCAACCGCTAACGTCCAACCAAGAATTTTGCGCATGAAAGACGCGCCAGGTTATTTGGGCATGAACAAAAATTATTTCAACGAAGAAGTGAGGCCATCCCTTACCGAACTCCGGTTCGGTGTTCAGGGCATAGCCTTCGACAGAAACGAACTGGATGCGTGGGTTGATGATTTCGTCAGCCGTTCAGCCAAAACCAACTCGACAGCAACCCAATTTAAGACGGAGAAAAAACCATGTCAAAAAAATCCCCTGGCCTTACCAAAAGAAACGACCTCTGGCACATCAACAAAGTCATCAAAGGAAAACGAATTTATGAAAGCACGGGAACAGGTGATCTCGAAGAAGCGGAACGCTACCTAGCCATGCGTGTAAATGAACTCAGGGGGCAGTTGATTTATGGTGAACGAAAAACCTACACCTTTATAGAGGCTGCGACTAAATACCTCAAGGAGGAAGATAAGAAAAGCCTTGGCTGTGATGCAGTGTCCTTGACGGCGGTGATGCCTTTTATTGGCGAGTTGGTGTTGGAGCAAATCCACATGGGTACATTGCAAAAGTTTATTGCCGCCAGAAAACAGGCTGGGCTAAAAAACAACACCATCAACCGTGATTTGGCGGTCATTCGCCGGGTGCTGACTTTGGCTTCCAGGCTATGGCGTGATGAGCTGGGCAATTCTTGGCTGGGGGAGCAGCCTTTGATCCAAATGCTAAAGTCTGATAACCGTAAGCCTTATCCCCTTAGTGAAGAAGAGCAGGGGCGTTTGTTGGGTGAGCTACCTGAGCATCTACAGGCGATGGTTTTGTTTGCCGTCCACACGGGGCTGAGGGAAACGGAACTGACGAGGTTGCGCTGGGATGAAGAAAAGCAAAGTCTGGGCGTTTTTGTGTTACCGGGGGACAGGGTCAAGAATGGTGAAGATAGGGTTGTACCTTTAAACAGCGTGGCAAAGGCCATTATCGACGCACAGCGGGGGAAGCATGATGAATATGTCTTCACCTTTAAGGGTGAGCCTGTCTTGCGTATTAACGGACATGCTTGGCGTAAGGCGAGGAAGCGTGCAAACCTGAGCCAATGCAGGGTTCATGATTTGCGCCATACGTTTGGCAGGCGGTTGAAGTCGGTAGGCGTGAGTTTTGAGAATAGGCAGGATTTGCTTGGTCACAAGTCGTCACGCATCACTGACCACTATTGCAAGGCCGAGCTTGACGAACTGATGAACGCGGTCGAAAAGCTAAGTCGCGTAAATCTCGCGTAACAAAACGGCAGGCATAAAAAAACCAGTTGGTAAGGATACCTAACTGGTTGATTCATTTGAATTAGATGGTGGGTCGCATGCGATTCGAACGCATGACCATCGCATTAAAAGTGCATCCCCAACGCATTGAAGCAACTTCAAACTACGCATTATACCTTATATGCACAGGGTTTCAAGTTGTTTCAAATTGTTTGGTTTTGTCTCGGTATCGTTTGGCTGTTGCGCCTAAATTTACGCCTAGTTTCCCAGCCTTTTTCAGTTTGAAAACGGCCTTAAATTAACTCAATGTAAGCCCTTAATGCCGATACCGTTTGGGGTAGCTGTTGTTTTTGCAATATCGCTAAAAACTCGTCTTTGGCTTTGGGCGGGTTTTTCAATGATTGCCGTTGCCGCTTGATTGCACCGCAAGCCGTGGCGGGGGCTAAGTCAATCTGGCTATAAATGAATTCATCAGGGTGTATCGCCTCAATGCCGTATTTTGCCAAAATATCGCTGGGGAAGTCTTTTAGGTTGAAAGTGACAATCGCATCCGCGCCAGATTTAATGGCGGCGGCTAAAACATGCCTGTCATTGGGATCGGGCAAGACTAACGCTTCTATTAAGTCCTCATAACCGAACACCTTGGCATCACGCACACAGGTATCCATTAGGTCGCGTGTCCGTTCTAAAACAGCCCTGTCGTATTGTTCCCGCCTCAATAAGGCTGTTATCCATTCTTCATGGATGTGGTCTGTCCACTGTGCCTTGAACAAATCCGTTAAGGCCAAGTGCATTAACAAATCCCTTAAAGGGGCGGGGTATAAGACACAGGCATCATAAATAACTGAAAATTTCGCCATTATTCATAACCCATGCCCAGCTCTTGGGCTTGGGCGGTCAGCTCATGCAAGGCTTGCAGGCGGTCTGCGTCAATGCCTTGTTTATAAGCAAACACATCCTTCGCCAACACCCGCCGATGTGTGCCGACTTTTCTAAAAGGGATTTTACCTTGTTCGAGTAAGGCGACCAAATGCGGGCGGCTGACGTTTAACAGTTCGGCGGTTTCTTGGGTCGATAATTCGGCATGTATCGGCATGACCGTTATGGCATTGCCTTTGGACATTTCCGTTAAGATGTCCAGCAACAGGTTAAGCGCGTAGCCGGGCAAGATCAAATCGTCCGCTTCATGCGGTGGGTTGGCAATTTTTAAGTGTAGCCTGTCGTTATGGGCATACTTTGCCAAAGCCCGGCTGGTGATTTTGGCTTCTTCGGTTTCTTGTGGGGTGGGCAGGTGGGCAATGGCGAATGCTGGCATGTTATCGTCTCACGTTTTTTGTGGGTTTATTCTGGCAATAGTATAAACGAAATAAACGAAAAAAGTCGGCGTATAGTTAATGGGCGACTCAATGATGGTTCCAATGGGGGGGAAGCTAAAAAGCTTCAACCCTCATATTGTTTAAAGCCCAGGACGATCTCTATTGACTTCATCCATGAGCAAATTAAAAAATTGCCCAACCACATAATTTGCTAAGCCTTTATCTTTTGATAATCGGTTCATAAACTCAATTGGCGGTTCGGCATTTTTTAATAATGCCTGATCCATACATTCGCGTAATTTCATTCTTTTCAAATCTTCAATACTATCGGCGCGTAGACTTGCCATTAAATCATCATCTTTTTTTAATGACTCGAACATGTCTTTTACGACCTTATCATCATCGCCCAATTCAACGGCATATTTGTCATTGATTTCCTTAACAATAATCGCCAATAACTCTTTGGGGTCTTCTTGCTTGCCGCCATTGCCATCACCTTGCTGATTTTCCAGTGTGGCATCTTCAGGGTTAAGGGCGATGCTGCCGTTTTCCTGCTCTTGAATTTTGTACTTATCCATATCTACCATTTGGATAACCTCAAGTGGCAAAGTTGCTTTTTCATAAGGTAAATATTTAAACAACAGTTTGGCAAACAAATAAAATTTTTCAAGATCGGTGTCGATAAAGGTGATAATTTGCGAAATAAACGAATACTGCCGGATGTATTTATTCAAGTTTTTCCTAAATTTGTCCTTATCTTCCGGCTCTAGGGTAAGGTAGTTGTCATCGGCTATCTTTTTAAAGAAAGGTGAAAGCACTTCCGACTTTACTTTGTCCCTGACAAACATCCCAATAAAATAATTTACCTGCTCCGTGGTAAACACAGCCGCATTTTCAATCTCATACTTTAGGTTATACAATTTCTGCGGATCGGTGGCTTTATCAAGGCGGGTGCTTTGATAATAGTTTTGGAAATCATTTTGAATGTCCTCATGCTTATTCACAAAGTCGATGATAAAGGTGTCCTGTTTATGTTTGGCTGTCCGGTTTAAGCGGCTTAGGGTTTGTACCGTGGCAACGCCGCCTAAAGCCTTATCGACATACATGGTGTGTAACAGCGGTTGGTCAAATCCTGTTTGAAATTTATTGGCAACGATTAAAATTTTGTAGCTTGGCTTTTTAAACGTCTCGGCAATATCCTTAGCTTTTGCATCGTTCATACCCTCTTCGGTATATTTTTCATCATTCAATTCAACCGTGCCTGAAAAAGCCACCAAGGTTTTTATGTCGTAGCCTTGTTCCTTAATAATGGTGTCAAAGGCCTTTTTATATAGCACGGCATGGGCTCTGGAACTGGTGACTAACATCGCCTTGGCGTTACCCGCAATTTTATGGACTGTTTTTTCCATAAAATGCGCCAGCATAAGATGGCTTTTTTTAGCGATAGCAAAAGGATGCAGACTAACTTCTTTAATCAACAAGCACTTGGCCTTTAATTTTTCAAACGCCTTGTCATCCTCGGCTTGCTCATTTTTGATTAACTCAAAATAACTGCTATGGGTAATATAGTTATCCAAGACATTCAGGATAAAACCCTCTTCAATCGCTTGGCGCATTGAGTATTCATGAAAAGCCCGAAAACCCGATTTTTGCGTGGCATCAGGGATACCGAACAACTCTAAGGTTTTTGGTTTAGGTGTGGCGGTAAAGGCAAAAAAAGAAAGGTGCGGCAATTTTTGACGGCTGGCCATTATTTTTTCCAGTTGGTTTTCTACCGTATCTTTCGGTTCGCGGTTTTCATCATCCTGATTAATAATGGCTTTTAACGCCTCATCGGTCGTCAACGTCAACTTTAAATCTTTAACATTCTCACCGCTTTGGCTGCTATGGGCTTCATCCACAATAATGGCGAAGCGTTTGCCACTTAGATTAGCCAAATCCCCGACAAAGCCAAACTTCTGCAACGTCGTGATAATAATTTTATCGCCATCGGTCAAGGCATTAATCAGTTGTTTGCTGCCTTTGGTGATGGTTTTTACTGTCCCCTTGGTTTTTTCAAATGCGGATATTTGCTTTTGCAATTGTTTGTCCAACACAATACGGTCGGTAATCACGATAATGCTGTCGAATATCAGCTGATGGTCAGCATCAAACAGCGTGGACAATTGATGCGCCAGCCAGGCAATCGTTTTGCTTTTGCCACTGCCTGCACTGTGCTGGATAAGATAATTATGTCCAGTACCGTTATGCCTTACCGCCGTCACCAACTTGCGGACACAATCGCGTTGATGGTAACGGGGAAATATCGTGCTAGGTACTTTAGTTTTTTCATCAAGCTCATAAAACACATAATGGTTGATGATCTCTAGCAAGCTATCGGCTTGTAAGACATCCTCCCATAAATAACTGCTGGCAAACTTATCGGCAATAACCGGATTTTTAGTGTCGCGGTTAAACGGCAAAAATCGGGTGTCGCCATTTTCCAGCCTTGTCGTCATTAACACCGTATTGTTATCAACGGCAAAATGGACAAGGCAGTTCTTTAAAAACGGGTCTTTGCCATCACGCCGCTTGCAGTATTGCTCAACCGCATGAGTGATGTTTTGTCCGGTAAACTCGTTTTTTAACTCTAAGGTGACAATCGGGATGCCATTGACGGCAATCACCAAGTCTAAGCTTTTATCAGGAAAGCGGCTGCTGTAATGGACTTGCCGGATCACTGAAAACCGATTGGCGGCATAGTGTTGCTGATGTTCAGGATTTAAACCGGACGAGGGCTTAAAGAACAACAACTTGATACTTGCGCCCTGCAACACAAAGCCCTCGCGTAGCACATTAAGGATGCCCCGTTTATCACGCAGTTTGGCGTATTCGGCAACCACCGCCGCCATAGGCTGTTCAGGGAATTGTTTTTCTAATTTACGCCAGCTTTCCGGCTGGGTTTGGCGTAGGAATTGTTCAAATAACCCAACATCCAAAATAGGTTCAAGGCTGAAATGGGAACTGAACCGTTCTGTGTAAAGCGGGCTATCTTTAAGGAAATCAAACACGGTGTCTTCAAAGTTTATTTCCTTGATACCGCTCATTAGGCTTTCTCCCCAATCTTCCCGCTAAAATAATCGACAGCCCATAAGTTCTCACAAATACGCTGCACTAACTGCTCACGATCCTGAATATCCTCTTTTTTGAATTGGGGATGGGCTTTAAACGCTAAACGTTGGATGGTCTCAGATTTTAAAAAATTAGGGTTTTTTTCGTAATACATCTGGTGTAGCGTTTGTGCATAGGTGTTTTCCTTCAAATAATGCCCAAGCTTATCAGTATATTGGTCGCTACTAAAAGATTGATTGGTTCCTTGAGGTAAAAGCAGGAGTGCGCCTATTGAATTTCGCCAATACTGAAAATCGTTTTCTTGTTCAAATTCATCCTTATGTTCTGCAAACTTATCAGCCCAAATATGTTCAATTTCAAATTGTTTGCCATTCGGATGGTGATAGGTGGGATAAGTCGTGTCTTTGCCGATAAGATTATCCAGATAACTGGCTATCCGGGACAGCAAGTGTTTGACAAATTTTCTGTTCATGCCATGCAGGATAAATTCCGGTACAGCATTCCAACTTTCTGAAATACTGTCCGCTTCTTTAGCAAGATGAATGCCAAGTGTATTAATGTCGTTGTTGCGGATGAGCTTAATGACATTAAACATGGTGTATTTGATGGACGTTTGTCCAAACTTGCGGAAGTTAACGGCTCTTTTTACCGTAAAGGTTTCAATATAGCGGGATACAAAATCGATTTTCTGGTGAATGGTGTCAGCGTCATCTTTAAGCGTGATAGAAGCCAGCAACAAAGGGTTTTGTAAAGATTCCGCAATACCCCAATGGTTAATGTAGTTTGCATGGGGCATGGAGGGGTCGAATTTTATTTGCGCATCCCAAATTTTTAAATACCATTTTACAAAAAAAGGAAATTGATTTTTAAAGTATTCATAAAACTCATCTGATGTCTCCAGATTAAACAATGCCTTATGATTGTCTTTAAACCAATTATGAAAACGCGAGCCAATTAATTCAAAATCTTGATCTTCCGAACCCGCTTTCCCCGGCCTAATAGTTACCGCATATTTTCCCCTGAACCATGCCTGGAAAAACCCCTGATCGGCATCTTTGTCATATTTATGCAGCTTTTGTATTTCAGTTTTCCAAAGGCCATTAATTTCATTACGTTGTTTTTTATCGGTAATTTTAGACAATACATAACCTTTCAGCATTTCCGTAGGCGTTAGGTTAAGCCCCCTGTCGTTCATGGTCTCAAAAATGGTATAGGCATTTTCATCCGAATAGGCCGTAATCATCACAATGACCACATTTTCGATGAACCAGTCAATAAAAAAGGGCAAGGCCTTTACCGTCAGCTCTTCGGGGAAAGCTTGCACAATATCCCCATAGCGTTGCACCATGTTTTGGACAGTTTCATCGTCATCTTCCGTTAATGTATAGTCGCCGTCTTCAAATAAAGCTTTTAAGCATGATTCCCTGGTTTCATCCGTCATATTGAAAGACTTTTCGCCATACTTTTCTGAAAAGATAAGCTCGCTTATGGCAACCTTTTGCGGCTGCTCTTTTTGCAGATAATTGAGGTACATCAGCAACAGGGTAATGGAGGTGATCCGTTGCTGCCCATCAATAATGGATTTTTTGCCGTTGTCGGGGTTTTCGCTAAAAACGACTGGTCCTAAATAGTAGCTTTGATAATTCGATACTTCGGGGCGTTTGTGTTCGGGATGGTATGATTTTAAGAAAGTCGTGGTTAAGTCTTCTACCAAAAGCTTGATATGCTTGTCTTGCCAGCGATATTCCCGTTGAAAATAATCAATGGTAAATTTCTGGTCTTTCAGCAAGGCATTGATACTGATGTTGGTCGCTTCTATTTTGTTTTTAATTCTTTGGTTCACTTGACTACTTCCTTGGTTTTAGGTTGCCAGCCCCGTACATCAATCTTGCCCGTGACCGCTTGGCTGATTAATGCGGTTCGGTATTCCTGCATTAATTCGATTTGTTTTTGGTATTTGGTGATTAGGGTGTCTATGGTGGCGGTTTCGGTTTTGATGAAGTCTAGTATGGCTAGCTGTTCCATTGGCTCAGGAAGGGCAACTTTAATGCTCGATAACCTTTCAACATTTAGATTAAGCTGAGTACCTTCAATGCTTTCACTTATAAAAACGTTTTTCATTGATTTTAGTAAATAAAATAAGTATTCGTTTATATTTGAGTTCGAAAAAAAACCTACAACGCTATCAGGAAAGCAGCCATTAAAATTCAGGATAGCAATATCGCCGATATTAGCAGAGATAGTAATTACAACTGTTCCACAGGGAAATTCTTTACTAACGCTGTATCCCCATTCATTGAGTGTTTGGCTGTATGTGGATATATATTTTTCAGTTTTTGTTACATCACCCGTTTGAATAAACGGATATTCTCCTCCATATAGCCTCGCATCATTTCTGGGGCGATGAGAGAATTTTCCTCTCATCATCTTAGCGGTAAATTTTAATTTCATTAGCTGCCACTCTTCCGGCACATCACCAATCCACTCAATCCCGCTTGGCTTCATCTTAGCATTTGGGTTAATGCCTTTAGTGACCGCTTTATTGATAAGGGCAGCTTTCTGTTCCTTTAATAACTGATGTTACGCACCCCATCCCAAAAAGAGTATCATTGACGGATGGAAAAAGAAAAAATAGAACTCTACACAGACTACCTGATCTGCAATCAAGGCTTTGCAACGGCGACGGGCTTGTCGGCGATGCCCTTGCTTGGAACGAAAGCACCGTAACCCGCCCAGACAAAAGACATCGGCAAGGGGGTTGCTGAACTTCCATAAAAGGAAGAAAAAACATTGTTTCTGAACAGAATTTCCTTAACTTAATGGCAGTGAGGGTTGGGGTGGGGAGAATAAAATCAATGACTTATGCTCATGGCTAAGAGATTTTAATCAGACTGTTTTTATTTCGTTTAATGAAAAAAGCCTTATTTAGATTCTCCCCACCCCATCCCTCCACATCAGGGGAGGGGGACGGATTCCATTGCAACTTGTTGTTTTTACTTAATTAAAATACTAATCCAATATTTAATGGCTAAGTTGCTTATTCTAATATTAAAAACTTGATGATCGAGTTAAATAACTTTATTCAATACCGATTCTCTGATAATTTCAACCAAACGCCTGACCCCTGGCCCGGCAAAATCAGGATTAGCCAAAATCAAGTATAGCGGTGCTTCGCGTGTGCCGCCTTCCCGCAACGGTAAGGGCCTTAGCAGCCCCGTCCGTAGCTGTTCACGAATATGCTCTTCGGGTAACCAAGCAAAGCCATACCCCTTACAGACCGCTTGGATTGATGTCGCCACCTGGCTCACCGTCCAACGCTGGTCAACCTCAACAGTTACTGTACACGGGTCGCGCTTGACCCCCGAATCCCGAACCACCACATGCCGGTAAGCGCGTAAATCCAGATAAGTCAATTCCCGGCCTTGATGGTGTAAGGGATGGTCGGCATGAGCCACCGCCAACAAACGTACCCGCATTAAAATCTCCCCCAAAAAACCCGTCGGCAATTGCGGCGAAATCGCCAAGTCCACACTACCGCTCAGCAGTGCATCTGAAGTCCCGCCTAACACCGACTCGATCAGTTCAATGCGCGTCCCAGGACTTTCTTGGCTAAAGCGCTGCATACCTGCCAACAACAGGTCGGTCGGCAACAAAATTTCAGCGGCGATGGTAATGACCGCCTCCCAGCCCGCCGACAGCTTATGCGCGGCCCGCTCCAAATCTTGGGCATCACGCAGCAAAGCTTGGGCGCGGCGGTAAAGCATGTGTCCGGTCGGTGTAAGGACGGCCTTGCGGCCTTGAATCTCAAAGGCTTTTACCCCTAATAAGGATTCTATTTTTTGTACGGCATAGCTGACGGCGGATTGGCTTTTGCACAGCCTTTCCGCCGCTTGGGCATAACCGCCCGCATCGACGACTTCGATTAAAGAGCGCCATTGTTCTAAAGAGATATGGGCAGACATAATAGACCTATCGAATAAATTCATTAATATTAGCCAATTATTATGCTTTTTTATCTTTTTAATAAAGGCTTAAATAGTGCCAACTTTTACTGATGGAGCAAAAACATGACCACACTGCTGCAACTTAACTCAAGCATCTTCTCATCTGGCGGCCATTCCAGCCAACTTGCCGATGAATTCGTCACTACTTGGCAGACCCATAATCCGGCTGCCCAAGTTATCAGCCGTGATCTGGCGAAAGATCCCCTGCCCCATTTGGACGCAGCGCGGGTTTCTGCCTTTTTCACCCCACCCGAAGCCCGCACCCCTGAGCAACAAGCCTATATTGCCGAATCGGACGCGCTGATCGATGAACTTAAACAAGCGCAAGCCGTCGTCATAGGGTTGCCTATGTACAACTTTGGCATCCCCTCGACACTCAAAGCGTATTTTGACCAAATTGCCCGCGCTGGCGTAACCTTCCGCTATACCGAAAACGGCCCAGAAGGCTTGCTGTCAGGCAAAAAGGCCTACATCTTCGCCACCCGTGGCGGCCTGTATGCCGGAACGGCACTAGACAGCCAAACCACTTATATACGCAATTTCCTTAACTTTATCGGCATTACCGATATAGAATTTGTCTATGCCGAAGGGCTTAACATGGGCGAGGCCACAAAAGGGCAAAGCTTAGCTAACGCCCAACAACGGTTAGCGGAACTGGCCGCTTGAAAACACCCAAAAATAACGGGTCACTAGAATAACCCTTTCCAATTCTCCTGTGGCCTACCCTACACCATCCCACATTTTTGTTTTATCTAATTAGGAGATTTATCATGAAACGCATTACCCTGCTGACATTAGCCGCGCTCTTCTCAACCGCCGCCTTAGCCACGCCAGAAACCTACCTTATTGACAGCACCCATACCTTACCGCGCTTTTCTTACAGCCATTTTGGTTACTCAACCCAACTAAGCCGCTTCGATAAAGCCACCGGAAAAATCGTGCTTGACCGCCAAGCCAAATCCGGCTCGGTCGATGTCACCATCGCCACCACCTCGGTAGATACCGGCTCCCCGCTGTTTAACGAACATATCCAAGGCAAAGATTTCCTCGATACCGCCACCTACCCCACTGCAACCTTCACCTCTAACACCCTCAAATTCGAGGGCGAGGCCTTAGTCGCCGTTGACGGTATCCTGACCCTCAAAGGGATCAGCAAACCCGTCACCTTAGCGGTAACGTCCTTCCAGTGTATGCCTCACCCTATGCTGAAAAAAGACGCTTGCGGTGCCAATGCCACAACTGTCGTTAAACGTAGCGATTTCAATATGGGCAAATATGCCCCGCATGTGGGCGATGAAGTCACTCTAACTATTCCGGTTGAAGCCGTCAAAGAATAAACCTACACCAACGTTTAAGCGGCGTGGCGGCGACAACAAGCCGCCACACGCTAAAGCAAATAAGGCCGCTATTAACAGATGGCCTCTAAGCTCTGTAACCATTATCCCCCTCCTCGCCGTAACCGTCACACCGTTTTTACCGCCCCCAACACAAAGCGATTATTTTTAGGTGCGAAAATTGCTTGATTAAGCTACCCTAGCCCTATAGAACCAGCAATATTTGCCTATCTACTATAAAAACCCTTTTTATCGCTCTATAATTCAGCCGCCCCGAATTAAAGCGTGATTGGCTGAGGTTTTTTGCGCCTTATTGGTGCATGGCACCAAGACCCCTACCCTTTTTAAACCCAAGGAGAAAAAAATGCACACAATTACATTAATTAAAGGTGACGGCATCGGCCCATCCATTATGGATGAAGCGGTGAAGGTCATAAATGCCACTGGCGTTAAAATAGAATGGGAAGAAGCTTATGCCGGCCTGTCGGCATTTGAGAAATTCGGCACACCCTTGCCTGATGCCACTATGACATCGTTTGACAAAACCCGTATCGCGTTTAAAGGCCCGCTGACCACGGTGGTCGGTACCGGCTTTAGAAGCATCAACGTCGCCCTGCGCCAACAATACGACCTCTACGCCAACGTGCGTCCGGCTAAAAGCTGGGCCGGCATCAAAACCCGTTACGACGACGTGGACATTGTTATCGTGCGCGAAAACACCGAAGGCCTGTACGTCGGCTTAGAGCATTATTTAAGCCCGAAAAAAGACATCGCCGAAAGCCTTGCCGTCGTCACCCGCAGCGCCTCCGAGCGCATCGTCGAATATGCTTTCCAGTATGCGCGTGACAATAACCGCCAAAAAGTTACCGTCTGCCATAAGGCCAACATCCTCAAATTCAGCCAAGGCCTGTTCTTAGATGTTGCCAGAGAAGTCGCAGCCCGCTACCCCGACATCAACTTTGACGAAAAAATTATTGATGCCGCCTGTATGCACATGGTCATGAACCCCAAACAATTCGACGTGGTGGTCACCACCAATATGTTCGGCGACATTTTATCCGACCTGACCGCAGGCTTGGTCGGCGGTTTAGGCTTAATTCCCGGCGCGAACATCGGTGCGGATGCCGCCCTGTTTGAAGCCGTACACGGCAGTGCACCGGACATTGCCGGCAAAAACCTCGCCAACCCTACCGCCGTTATCATGGCGGGGGCAATGATGCTTAGCCACATCGGCGAAACTGAAGCCGCCGAACGGGTCGTTAAGGCCGTCGAAAAAGTCGTCAATGAAGGCATTTACGTCACCCCTGACTTAAACCCCAACACCAAAGCAGGTACAGTGGAAATGGGCAGTGCGATTGCGGCGGCAATGGAATAAGAGCCCATCACCGTAATTTCTGTCTTTACCGCACAGAATAAGCCACCGTAAGCCGGGTTAGCGCTAGCATAACCCGGCTTATCATGAAAGGCGCGAGGCAAAGCCCTAAAAACTGCCCACATCACGACCATTTTCACTATACTTTACCGCAAAGCCTTCACCTTCATGTCAACGGCGGTAACTATGCGTAAGTTTTTAAAAGATACCCAAATCAATCTATGGATGGGCTTACGCCTAATCTCGTTCCGTCCCTGCGGTAGCCCTAGTTTTGTCATTAACGGCGACCAAATCGCCGTACTCATGTTGATTGACCTGGCGCTGACCATTGCCATCAGCTATTTATCTACCCTACCCGAACCGCTGTTTAATACTTACGCCCTGCCCGACTATTTCTTCCGCCAATTAATCTCTTGGCTGCTCATTTTTATCATCGCCAAATTCTGGAAAAAATCCTGGCCGTTTTTGGCGACCGGCATCGTCATCCTCAACACGACCGCCCCTGTTTTAGATCTCATCATCGGCATAAATAAGTATGTGCAAAACCATACCAGCAACCCGACAGCATCACCCTATTCGGCCCTTAACCTCTTTATCGTACTGGCTTACCTCTATCTGTACGTTATTTTATGGCGCGTTTTCTACATCGCTTCCAACCACCAGAAAGCACTGGCATCGGTCGCCCTGTTAACCCTTATCTTCAGCGGAGGGTTACAAACGCGCGTCTTCGGCGAAACCACAGACTTTTGGTATCATCCCGACCCCGAAGACAACGAAGACGACGACCGATGGGCGGAATACCGGAAAATGGATGCCGAACAGCTCATGTACCGCCAACCAGATATCCTGTCCGCCGCCCTGCAAACCTTAACGCCCCAGCGCAAGCACCTGAGCGAGCTATTCTTTATCGGCTTTGCCGGGTATGCCAGCGAAGACGTGTTCTCAAAAGAAGTCGCCTTCGCCAAAAACATGCTCGATACCCGCTTCGGCACCCAAGGCCATTCCATTAACCTAGTTAACCATTTGCATACCCGCGACAACATACCGCTTGCCAATGCTACCAACTTAGCCGCCACGCTTAAACGCATCGGCAGCATCATGGATAAAGACGAAGATGTGCTGATGCTGTACATGACCAGCCACGGCTCCCGCGACCACCGTTTCGCCGTCTCCTTCTGGCCCTTAGCGTTAAACGACATCACCCCAGAAAAACTCCGCGCCATGCTGGATAATGCCGGCATAAAATGGCGGGTGATCATCGTCTCGGCCTGCTACTCAGGCGGCTTTATCAAAGCCTTAGAAAGCGACGATACCTTAATAGCCACCGCCGCCGCTGCCGATAAAACCTCCTTCGGCTGCGGCACCGCATCAGAATTCACCTATTTTGGTGAAGCGGTGTTCAAAGACCTGCTGCCACATGACTACGCCATCATCGCCGCCCTGAAAAAAGCCCAAATCACCATCAGTGAACGGGAAAAACGCGAGGGTATAGAGGCCTCTTTGCCGCAGTTGTTTGTCGGGAAAGCGATAGAGGGCAAACTGGAGAGCTTAGGTAAGGAGATTGGGGCTAGGGTGTGCGGGGGTGGGGAAAGCGACAAAACTACCTGTTAAGTGCCAGCCAATCTTCAAGACAGGCCACATTAACACCAATTCTGGTAGCGTTGTTAAGCTTCCCAAGGCAGTACCTATGGCTACCGATAACAATAAAAAACGGGGTCTACATGACTGTAAGACCCCGTCCAGTATCGCCAACTGCCAATTAGCGGTTATAAATATACATCGTCACTTCAAAACCAAAGCGTAGGTCGTTATAACGTGGTGTTTCCCATTTCATATCAAATCACCTTCAAAAAGTTTAATTAGCGGTGAATGTCCGCAATAGCTAGACTGCCGCCTAACCGCTTGGTTCACTTAAGCAGGTCTGCCCGGATTGCCTATCGTGCCGGATAAGTCACCCACCACTCTGTAAAGGTTGGCTCTTTACCCGTGCCGACCAAGCGTAAATAGGCCGTTAAATTGGCAATATCGTTGGTGCACAGGTACTTTTTAAAGGCTGGCATTCCCTCGTCTGAGCCGTTAGGAACCACTTCTTTTATATCTCCGGCTTCAGCGCCGGCAATATTAGGCGCCATAATGCCGCCTTTGGCTCCCATGCCATGGCAGCTATAACAGTTCAGGCGCATAAAAGCCCGTCGCCCTTCCCCAGCCGCATCCAAGGTTGCGGCCATGCAATTGGGGGCTGTAGCCGTTGTTGCTGTTGCGAAATTGCCCTGCGCAGACGCAACGCCTATTGCGCCTGTGAGCAGAACCAGCCCCAAGCTAATGTTAACGATATTCGGTAGAACTCGCATAATAGATTTACCTCTTGTTATGGTTTGGTGGAGCCGCCCCATCTGTGCTGGGTTGGGATGGGGGCGAGTCCGTACTGGATGTAATGAGCGGTATGTTATAAGCCTGCAAAATGTCTTGAATGTTGCGGCGTTTCTTAGCCATACTGTGTTCCAACTTTGCCGCCAAAGCCGTGTCATCTTTTCTGACTCCCATGGCAAAATCAAAAAAGGCCGGCATCGAAGGCATTTGGGCATCGGCAGGCACGGGGACTATTTCCAGAGCTTTGCCATATTTTTTCGCAAAATACCCCGCTACCGGCCCCCAGACAATCGCCACGTCAATATCCCCTTTAACGACGGCATCAACAATCTGGCCTTGCGGATTTTTCACCGACGCTTCGCCCCACATGGAATAGCCGACGATATGCCCAACAATACCACGGTGAGCCAAGGCATTAGCGGGCGGCGAGTTAGCGCCGTCATTGCCGATCGTATGCAAGCCTATTTTTAACTCGCGCAGTATCGGGTCATCATAAGAGCTAAAAGCCAAATGGCGGCGGCGAGCGGTGACAAATACATAGCTGGAACGGTAATAAGGCTGGGTGGACAGCACCCGTTCGTAGCCGTAAGGTACGCCGATGACAACATCGCAACGCCGCTCGCCCAAGGTTTGGCGGATAAAGCCCGGTTTTTGCCTGAGCCAGGTATAGCTCAGGCGGGCGTGTAAATCCTTCGCCAACACGGCGGCGATCTTATTCTCAAAGCCTTGTTGCTGCCGATTGGAGAAAGGCATATTGTCAGGATCCGCACACACACGGAACTGGCCTTGCGCCGCCGCCCCTGCCGTCACCGCCAGCAAAACGGCGGCGCAAGCCAGCCGTAGCTTATACGCGAATGGTTGAAGCCGTTCGGACATTACCCTTCTCCTTAGCGGTAGACAAATAGCGGTTAAGGAAGCTTAAACACATGCACTTCGCCGCCGCCGATAGCGGTACTCGTCTTGTTACTATGACAAGCGCCACCGCCCCCTATAGCCCCAGCCATCGCCCCGACACCGCTGAACACCGCAATGCGCTGTTTACCGTCCGGGCCAGTGAAACTGATAGGGTTGCCGACAGTGCTGCACTCCAACTGCGTCTTAAACAACACCGCTCCGGTACTGGCATCAATCGCCTTAAAGGTTTTGTCTTGGGTTCCGTAAAAAACCACGCCGCCAGCGGTGCTGAGAATGCCGCCATAAATGGCATAACGCTCTTTAACACCCCATTTCTTCGTACCCGTCGGGGCATCCCAAGCGATCAGCTCCCCGGTAAAGCTCGGATCCGCCCCCAAGCCCATTGCTATATCGTTGCCCATATAAGGCGCACCGGCGACATACTCGGCTTTCAGCATGTGCATAGACATACACATATTAAATGTTGGGATATAGAACAAACCTGTTTTTGGCGAGAACGTACCCGGCTCCCAGCCTTTTGCACCGAGCGCCGACGGACAAATATTGTCCGTTTCCGCCCCTTGATGCGTCAGCTTATCGGTATTGATGTCCGGCAAGCCCGTTTTCAGATCCACACCGTTCGCCCAAGTAATTTCGCCGATGAAGGGATTGGCCAGCAAGATTTCGCCTGTCGCCCGGTCAAAGGTATAAGCGAAGCCGTTCTTATCGAAATGCACCAACAGCTTGCGCAACGTGCCATTAACCGTTTGATCGACGGCGATATTTTCGCTGATAGCATCGTAATCCCAATTATCATGCGGCGTGACCTGATAAGCCCAAATCGCCTCGCCTGTGTCCGGTTTTCTGGCGAAAACCGATGCGCCCCATTTGTTATCACCAGGGCGCATGTCTGGGTTCCAAACCCCCGGCTGGCTAGTGCCGTAGAACAACAAATCCAATTCGGCATCGTAGGTCAAATAAGCCCAAACCGAACTGCCGCCCTGTTTCCAAGCCGTACCTTGCCAACTGGTCGCACCTATATCCTTGCCCTGATCTTTCGGGTAAAACGCGTGGAAATTCGCCCCGATTAACACATCTTTATCAGGGCCGGTCGTATAGGCACGCCAAAGTTTCTTACCCGTCGCCAGATCCAGCGCCTGCACCCAGCCACGGACACCCATTTCACCGCTGGAAGTGCCGACAAACACTTTGCCTTTCGCAATCAGTGGCGCACCTGTCATGGTCACACCCGTATGCGGATCGGCGAGGTTAGTCCGCCAGACTTGCTTGCCAGTGACCGCGTCGACGGCGACCGTGGTATTGTCGAGCAGATTGTAAACAATCTTGCCATTGGCATAAGCCGCCCCGCGATTGGTGGTGTCGCAGCAATTAACCCCCTTAGCATATTGGTTGACCGCCGGGCTATACGTCCATTTGGCTTTACCCGTATTAAGATCATAAGCGACCAACTTATTCGGGTAAGGCGTGACCGCATATAAGGTACTGTCGACAACTAACGGGTCGCCCATGTGGCTACCATTAACGCCAGTTTGGAAGGCGAATTCTTCTTTTAACAGGCCGACATTCGCAGGGGTAATATCCGTCAGCGTACTATAGCGCGTACCATCTGCCGTACCGCCAGAAGTCGTCCATTCGGCGCCCGCGCCGACTTGTTGCGCCGCCGCCGTCCCGCTAAACAAGGCACTGCCGCCTAGCGTAAGAGCCAAAATAACGCCCGCGCAAAGCGGAGCTAGGCGTGTATTTAAGCGATGAAGTGGCTTTCGGTTACAAAAAAGCATATTTGTGACTGGCATCTAATGGCCTCCTCAAAAAAGTGAAAATTCGGTAAAGTATGTCTTCCTTATACATAAAGGGGTTATGCAATTACAAAGCCAACAGCTTATGTTAAAAATTGCCATAAAATATCGGTAATATAAACATTGTCACCTTACCCTTAATTAACGATGACAATAATTTTATTACATTAATTTATTTACTTTACAATAAGTTAAGTAGCCATATTGTTTTATGGGGCAGGCCATTGTTGGAGTAGTGCTGTATTTGCTACGCGCTAACCCAGCATAAAACACGCAAAAATAGTCATCCTTTTTTGCATGGTTATAGAATCCGGCGTTAAGCAAACGACAGGCTAAATGTTCGTACACTCGCTCAGTCCATCGTGCAAGGGCTAAAGACTATTGCACTCAGGGCAATTGCATTAACTCGATCATCAAGTTTTTCATAAAGTCACCTCTAAATAGTGGGGAAGATTAGCGGAGAGCTAAGGCTTGTTAAGGTGGGCAACTCCCTCCCCTGATGGGTGTATGGACGTGGGACATAGGTAACACATGTTCGGGGACATGGGTGACGGTTTTTTCGGGTTATTGTGGGGCCTTTAGGTCAATAAAGGCAATCCTATATTGGCAAAAATAGCCCCCCCAGCCCACATTAAGCCCCCAACAATCCGCCAGTGTCAGGTAAAATAGCCGCTTTTTATAAATTAACCCCTAGCCCATGAGCAAACAAGAGAAAACCCTGACCATGACGGTGCTGATGACACCGGATATGGCGAATTTTTCAGGTAATGTCCACGGCGGCTCGTTATTGAAGCTGCTGGACCAGGTCGCTTATGCCTGCGCCGCGAAATATTGCAAAAATTATGTAGTCACCGCCGCCCTAGACCAAGTATTCTTTAAGCAGCACGTCAATGTCGGCGAATTAGTGACGTTTTGCGCCCGTGTCAACCATGTCGGACGCTCGTCGATGGAAGTGGGCGTAAAAGTATGGGCCGAGCATTTGCGCACTTACGAAAAACGCCACACCACCTCGTGCTTTTTTACCATGGTGGCGTTAGACGAAAACGGCAAGTCGGCGGAAGTACCGCGCTTGCAGCTAGAGACAGACGAAGAACGGCGCCTGTTTGCCGCCGCCGAGCTGCGCAAGCAATTGCGCCAAGAGAGCTTGGCGCGGAGCCGGGCGTTGCAGGTTAACGATGATGAGGATGAATAAGTGGTCGCTATACAAGAGAATTTTGAACAACTGCCGTTAAAGGACTTTGCCGAGAAGGCGTACTTGGATTACTCCATGTACGTCATACTCGACCGCGCCTTGCCGCATTTGGCAGACGGCCTAAAACCCGTGCAGCGGCGTATCGTCTACGCCATGTCCGAGCTGGGGCTGAACGCCGCCGCGAAGTATAAAAAATCCGCGCGGACGGTCGGGGACGTGTTGGGTAAGTACCACCCGCACGGCGACTCGGCCTGTTACGAGGCGATGGTGCTGATGGCGCAAAGTTTCTCCTACCGCTACCCGCTGATTGACGGCCAAGGCAACTGGGGCTCGCCCGATGATCCGAAATCTTTCGCGGCCATGCGTTACACCGAATCGCGCCTCACCGCCTACGCCAACACCTTGCTGAGCGAATTGGAACAAGGCACGGTCGAATGGTCGGACAACTTTGACGGCACGCTGAAAGAACCTGCCCTGTTGCCCGCCCGCTTGCCGAACATCTTACTAAACGGCACTATGGGTATAGCCGTCGGCATGGCGACCGACATCCCCCCGCATAACCTGCGCGAAGTGGCGAACGCCTGCATGATGTTGTTAGACGCGCCAGACAGCCCGCCGGAAGCGGTGTTTGCCCACATCAAAGGCCCGGATTACCCGACCGATGCGGAAATTATCACCTCAGCGGAAGACATCCAAAAAATCTACCGCACAGGCGGCGGTTCGGTAAAAATGCGTGCCAAGTACGAGCTGGAAGACGGCGTGATTATCATCACCGCCCTGCCCCACCAAGTCTCCGGCGCGAAGCTGATGGAGCAGATCGCCGCACAAATGCTGGCGAAAAAACTGCCGATGATTGAGGATTTGCGCGACGAATCGGATCATGAAAACCCGACCCGCTTGCTGATTATCCCCAAATCCAAACGCAACCTGGATGTCGAAGGTGTGATGTCGCACCTGTTCGCCACCACCGACTTGGAAAAAAGCTACCGCGTCAACCTGAACATGATCGGCCTAGATGGCCGCCCGTTGGTGAAAAACCTGCACCAGATTTTGACCGAATGGCTGAGCTTCCGCAGCGAAACCGTGCGCCGCCGCTTGCAATTCCGCTTAGACAAAGTGCTGGCGCGGCTGCATATTTTGGACGGCTTGCTGATCGCCTACCTGAATATCGACGAAGTCATCGCCATTATCCGCAACGAAGACAAGCCTAAAACCGTATTGATGGAACGCTTTGGCCTGAGCGACACGCAAGCCGAAGCGATTTTAGAGCTGAAACTGCGCCATTTGGCGAAGTTGGAAGAAATGAAGATTCGCGGCGAACAAGATGCCTTGGCGAAAGAGCGCGATGGCCTGGAGAAAACCTTGGCCTCGCCGCGTTTGCTGAACCGGATGATTAAAAAAGAAATCCAAGCCGATGCCGACAAATTCGGCGACGACCGCCGCTCGCCCATCATCGAGCGCGAAGCCTCACACGCGCTGGACGCAGTCGCCTTAATCAGCAATGAACCGCTGACGGTCATTTTATCGGAAAAAGGTTGGATACGCGCCGCCAAAGGCCATGATATTGATGTCGGCAGCTTAAACTACCGCTCCGGCGACAGCTTTTTAGATGCCGTCAAATGCCGCTCGACCCAGCCCATCTACCTGTTCGACTCCACAGGCAAAGCCTACAGCACCTCCGCGCATGACCTGCCCTCGGCGCGAACCCAAGGCGAGCCGCTCACCGCACGGCTAAACCCGCCCGCCGGGGCGTTCTTCACCCACTTATTGGCGGGCAACCCCGACGATTGGGTGGTGTTGGCGACCCATCTGGGCATGGGCTTTCGGGTGCAATTGCGCGAATTGTTGACCAAAAATAAGGCCGGCAAGGCGGTGATTGCCCTCAGCGACGACGCGAAATTGTTCAAGCCCCTCCCGGTCGCGAACGACAGCGACTTACTGGCGGTAGCGACCCAACAAGGGCGGCTGCTGATTTTCCCCATCGCCGACCTACCCGCCTTAGCGCGGGGCAAAGGCAACAAGCTCATCCAACTGACCGCCGCCGAAGTCGCCAGCGGTAAAGATGCGGTGGTAGCGGTGCAAGTGTTGCCCGTGGGCACACCGCTGAAAATCGTCTCCGGCAAACAGTTCTTGACCTTGAAAGTAGCCGATATAGAGCAATATTCCGGCAAACGCGCCAACCGGGGCATGGCCTTACCGCGCGGCTTCCAACGGATCGATGGCTTGTTGGTGGAGTGAGTTAGGGGGGGCTTCGGCTCCGCTCAGCCAACGGAACCCCCGCTCTTTAAGCGGAGCCGAAGCCCCCGTTCCCTGAGCGAAGCCGAAGGGAACGGGGAGGCAGGGAAGGGTTGCGCATCGGGTTAATGCTTTACCCCATCAATCGTCACTTTGCTCACATCGCCGTGGTTAAACTTTAGGCCAGACGCTTCGCAATCCCACGCCGCTTGGGTACTGGAGGGAATAACCACACTGGTGCCTTGGGTGACGTTTTCGCAAGTGACGGTATGGGGGCCGTCCCAAGTCACCGTGCCGCCAATCGCAGGCGGAATGATAGATTCATAGTAAGCCTTGATTTGCCCGGCGTTTAAGGCCGTATTGTAAATGTGCACACTGTCCATCGCGCCTTGGTAGTGGGCTTGGCCATGATAGGGCAACCAAGACGCATCGTATTCGCCCACCCTAGTGGGGTTATAGCCCATAAACAAAGTGCCGTTAGCATCGCCGACATCACAAGCGGCAAGGGTGGGTGTCGCGTTATCCAGTACGCCGTTAATGTAGAGTTTGGCGGTTTTGCCGTCATACACGGCGGCGACATGCGACCAGTGGCGTATCGGTAGCTTGCTTACCGACCTTAAGGCCACACCGTTCATGCACTTAAAGAGGAAGAACGACACCGAACCGTCATTTTCCAAATGCAGAAATTTATCTTCCAGCGAGCCCACCCATTTGCTGACTAAAAATCCGGCGGACAATTTGGCGGGTTTTAGCCATAAGCTGTAAGTGGCGGTGGTGGCGATGGCAAAATCCGGCGAGTTGCCGACTTGCAAGTAATTATCGCTGCCATTAAACACAAAAGCCTTATTTTTTGCCGGGCCTTTTATGCAAGAACTGGGGCTGCCCGCTAAGGTCGCATCATGGCCGTTCGGGCCGGCATCTTTGCCTGTACAATCGTTAAATAGCCACTCGGCGACCAGGCCATCGGCGCGGGCTTGGCTACATAACAGTAACAGCAGGGTAGCGAGTACGGTTTTTTTCATCATATCCTCCGGGTTAAAGGTTTAACGTACGGCGACAGGCAGAGCGGTAGCGCCGTTATCGGCAACTATGGGCGGCAGGTAGCCGCCGTTAGTATAACAAACTGTTATTGCGGTTCGTAATAAAAATAAGCCTAGTTAATGGCTTATACTCGATCATCAAGTTTTTAACATTCGGATAAACACTTAAATATCGAGCTATAGCATTGCCCCCGCCTGTGGCTAGCCCAAAAGCGCATCAAAATAATATCCGCCAATCCCCACTTTTTATAACTTTAATTGATTGACTTTATTAAAAAATCCTGATAAAAATTACCAACCTACACCGCTATAATGGGTATTATCAAAACACTGGGTGTACGCTATCGCCACGGCCTAAACCACACGAGGTAAACGCCATGCCTACACCCACCGCCAGCGAAATGCTCGACAGCGTCCGCACCGAAGCGGCCGAACTGCGTAGTTTCACCATCACCTTTTTATCGCTGCTGATCTACCTAAGCCTCATCGTGGTGGCAACCGACCACGAACAAATCTTGCGCGTCGACCCTGTCACCCTGCCATTGCTGGATGTCAAAATCCCCATCGTGGGCTTTTACCAATTCATGCCACCGTTCCTATTTTTTATGCACTTATACCTACTGGTGCAGCATTACCTGTTCTCGCAATTGGCGTTTAAGTTTGAAGAAGCCTTGCGCCTAGACCCCATGCGAGAAGACATCCGCCGCCGCTTGGGTAACTTGCCCTTCATGCACTGGCTACTGGGAAAGAACGGCATCATTATTCAGCTCATCATGATCCTCATCAGCCTTATCTCGCTGGTCATTTGGCCTTTGTTGATGTTCTGGTGGATGCAGGCCCGTTTTTTACCCTACCATGATGAAGGTATTGTGTTCTGGCAGCAATCTTGGCTCAGCATTGATGTGTTAATGCTGGCGTATCTGTGGGCTAAAATACTCGATAAAAACAACAGCGTCCTGCATTGGTGGCGGCAACTGACAGGACTAGGTTCAGGTTTGCGCCGCCTATATACCTGCGAATGGCGTTACACACAGCTACACTGGCGCAGATGGCGCATCGCCATTGCATCCCGCCCTAAGTGGGCTTGGCTGGGTTTGTGGCTGCAAAGCGGCTGGCAAGTCATGTTCAACCCCCAACATCAGCGACGGATGCAAGTGGGGTTAGAGACTCTGTGGAACGGCTTTATCCGCTGGCTCATGGCCTTATTGCTGCTAACCGCCCTAGGCTTTAGCTGGCTGGTGTCGATAACACCGGATTCTGGTCAAGAAAAGCGCTGGCTTAAAGCCTTACTTTGGTTTGACAACCACAAAATCTCAACAGGTTGGTTGCTTACGGACATTAACCCCGGAGAATTAGGATTATTCGTCCCAGAAACTGCGCCGCGTTTATTATTTAAGCCCACAGCGTGGCTACATGAAAAAAATACCATAGAAATAAACGACTCCAACAAACGGCAACTTATGGAGTATGACCCTACTCGCGTGACTTACAGTAACTGTAATAGTGATAACAACACCCAAACAGATAGCGCGAAAAAAACACAATGCTACCTAGTTGATAGCTGGTTGCCACGCAATATGATACTGCGCGAGCAATTACTGACTGCGGATACGGAAGTAAAACCAAAGCTTGCCGCCACCTTAGCGGCAGACCAAGCACAAGTTGCCGCAAGCGAACTCAACAAGATAAGCCCGCTGGATTTAAAAGGGCGCAATTTTGATTACGCCGACTTTTCCGAAAGCAGCTTGCCCCGCGTGGATTTAAGGAGGGCAAGCCTTAAACATGCCAACTTAAACCATGTCCGTTTGGATCAAGCCCAACTAAACATGGCTAAATTAGAAGGCGCGGATTTAGGCAGGGCTACGCTGACTGGCGCGGATTTATTCGAGGCTACGCTGACTGACGCGGATTTAAGCAATGATGCTACGCTGACTGGCGCGGATTTAGGCGGGGCTACGCTGACTGGCGCGGATTTAAGCAATGCTACGCTGACTGGCGCGGATTTAGGCGGGGCTACGCTGACTGGCGCGGATTTAGGCGGGGCTACGCTGACTGGCGCGGATTTAGGCGGGGCTACGCTGACTGGCGCGGATTTAAGCAATGCTACGCTGACTGGCGCGAATTTAGTCAGAGCTACGCTGACTGACGCGGATTTAAGCAATGCTACGCTGACTGGCGCGGATTTATTCGAGGCTACGCTGACTGACGCGGATTTAAGCAATGCTACGCTGACTGGCGCGGATTTACGCGGGGCTACGCTGACTCGTGCAATAATACTGCCCTATAGCTATTTGCCCTTGGCCGATGCCCATGCACTCAATAAATTGCTTGAAAAATATCGGCAGCAATTGCAACAAGTACCCGCTTATCAAACGCCTGATGGTAAAAAAACCATTGAACAGAAAGTAAGAGACCTGCGGGAACGGGTAGGCAAAGCGGCTAACTTTGAAAACATTAAGCTACCTGACGCGCCCTGCTTAACAGACGACCCGAAGCTTGCGGGCAAAATCGGTTGCCTTATTTGGGATAAAACCAATCAACAAGACCGGGATAAAATTCTAAACTTTTGGATAACACAGGTTTGCCAAAATGACAACGGTAGCAAACTGATGGAAACTATTGCTGTAAGGGCTATAGAGCAAAAATTTCCGAGCAAAGATTACCAATGGCCCGGCCTAGCCACTAAACTGCACAGACAAGATACCAAGGCTTGTCCATGTCCAAATCTCACCACCTTATCCGAATATTTGCAGAATAAGCTAAATGCCGCCGCACTCGAACAAACAAACAAACGCCCAAAAACCACCGCTACCTTAAGACCCTGCAAACCGCACGGCTCCTGTCGGGCAAAACCGCGTGCAGGGCCTACAAAACCTCCACCATCAACACATCATCATCCCAAGGCTTACCCAGCGTATTAACACTATCAAACAAATACACCCGGCACAGATAACGCCCTACCGCCAAGCCCGCTTGGCCTAGCTTAACCACCAGCCCATCGCTTTGACTAAAATCAAACAAATCCGACCGCATCTGACTATCCAGCAACACATCGCCAAGATACAACTGCACCCGCGTCAGTTGCTTATGGTCAATCGCCTTGTTATTCACCAGAAACAACAGCGTAATATCGGTGTTGCGGCCAGTTTCCACTTTCTCTTTCAAAATCGCCATCAGTGTAGCACCTGTAATGTGTAGGACGGGGTTAGGCTGGCCATGCCGTAATGATCGGTCAAGACGTGCATAGCGGCCAACGGAGTCAAGTTCTTCATACCGTACCGCCCGACCGCAGGCAGCAAATAATCGCCCGCCGTCGCCAAATACGCCTGCGCCAGACTGCTGGCCAGAGCCGCCGCGTTTAACGGGATGGCGATAGTCAAATCACCCTGCGCCCAGGCCTCGGCCAAAGCCTGAGCACTAAAGCCGACCGTCAAATCGCCGCTACCCGCCGCGACACTGACCCCGACCCCGCTTAACGGCACAGGCACCGCCAGCCCGCCGCTGGCCGTCACGCCCGCCACCGCCGCACCCGCCAACGGTAGGCTGGCGCGTAAAGCCGCTGCGGCTAGGCTAGTGCCTTCGGCATTGCCTGTTAACGCATTATCGTCAGCCAAGCCGCTCAGACCTGCCGCCGCCAATGCCGCCGCCAGTGCCGACCCGGCTACTGTCGCCGTAACGTTCAGCACCGCCCCGGCCTGTGCACCCGCCTGAGCCGCCGCCGCCAAAGTCACCTGCTGGCGACTTTGCGCGGTGGCGGTGCTGTCGGCAACCGCCGCACCCGTCAAACTCACGGCGGTAGCCAACCCGCCTGTACCGCTGACGGCGGCTAAAGCCGTACCGGATAAATGCAGATCCAGCTTAAGGATGCCGTCGGCAATACTGACACTCGCGGCACTGCCGCTTAAACCGACGTGCTGGTTCAGCACCCCGTCGGCGCTGGCCAACGCCACCGCCAAACCGCTAAGGCTCAGGGTTTGCTGCACCGCCGCCGTCGCTGTGCTATCGGCTTGCGCCGTACCACCTACGCCTAAGCGTTGCGCCAACGCCGCGCCCGCCGTCGCATCCGCCAAGGCATTGCCGCTTAAGGCCAAGCCCATACCGAGCTGGCCAGCTGCATTAGCAACACCCTGCCCTGCCCCTGCCAACGCCATGCCCGCACCCAAGTTACCCGTCGCGGCGGCACGGTCCTGCGCCGCCCCCGCCAAATTGATAATAGGCGGCAGCGTCCAGATTTGGCTCACCCTAGGGGCGAACAATTGCCAAAAATTGCCGGACAGGCTGAGCAACTCGTTTGCTGGCAATACCCTGTTCAGCATCGCCAAACCCAACAAACCGCCGATCATAGGCCGTTGCCTAGAAAAACCGACGTTATTAGGGTCAGTCTGGTTCCCTATACTCAACAACCCACTAGAAGCCCGCACCGTGCCTACGGGATTGGTGTTTTTGGTAACCGCAAAGGGTATCCCGTTTTTATAAAATATCGGGGTGTTTGCGGTACTCGACGCATCAAAGGTGATAGCAAAAACCGCTATATCCCCGCTATAAAAAGCACTATTCGTGCTTTGCCATTGCCCTGCGCTGCTGGAAAAAGCCACATCAAACACCAGCGCACCGTTCATAAGAACCTGATAAATGCCGTTAGTGCTATCATTCGACGACA
The DNA here is from genome assembly GCF_002209385.1 of Methylovulum psychrotolerans. NCBI lineage: Bacteria > Pseudomonadati > Pseudomonadota > Gammaproteobacteria > Methylococcales > Methylococcaceae > Methylovulum > Methylovulum psychrotolerans. The sequence goes on along the minus strand of NZ_CP022129.1, from coordinate 4,619,408 downwards.
TAATCCAGCCCACGCCTGTTGACGTACAATAGCCGTACCATATAATGGTTATCGCCGACCCCTCACCAACCGTAGGCAAATAATATCTATTGGGCGTGTTAGTGTTAGTGCCCCCGGCAAACTTTTTATACCGCCCTTGTTTGGCTATCCCATCCGTAATGTTTGCCGCGTTAAAACTGCCCCTACTGCCTTTAGCATAATTGACATCCGGCACAGCGGCATTCCACAAAGCCACCATATTGGGGGCATAACGCGGGTTTACACCAACCAATTGCCCAGGCTGAATAATTTGGTTAGACATTACGCGCCATTTCCTGTGTACGGCGTGTAATACACGCCATGGCCGCTGGCCGCCAACGCCGCCCCGGTCTCATTTTTACAAACGACGCGGATATACGGCGGCACATAGCCTAACGCCAACAACACCGAAAACGGCTTACGTTGCAGGGTGCTGTTAGAATTTAACGGCAGAGTGCCTAACAACAGCAAATTCGGTTCATCCGTAGTGCTGACCCCGGACACCGGGCCACTGCTGAAATTGCTGTTATCGAAACTGGCCTGAACAAACACCGACAGTTGCTTAGAACCCGACACCGTCCCCGGCGTGGCCTCCACTTCGATGACCACATCAGTCGGCGCGGCGGTTTTGACATCAATCACCCCGCAACTGATATAAGTGGCACTGGCCAGCGCATTTAAGGCACTGGTGGTTAAGGTCGTACGGCTTCCCGAAGGGGTGGTGAACGTGGTCATAATCTGCTCGCTAGGATCAATTGAAGTCTATAAAATCGGCGGGGCGATGGGAATACATAAAACTTATCGGCTGGGACACCTAATACTCGATCATCCAGTTTTTAATATTCGGATAAATAGCTCAGCTACCGGATATTGAAAAGTTGAATAAATTAATTTAAAACAACAAGTTGCAATGGAATCCGTCCCCCTCCCCTGATGGGGAGGGATGGGGTGGGGAGAATCTAAATAAGGCTTTTTTCATTAATCAGACAGAAAGCAGTCTGATTAAAATCTCTAAGCCATAAGTATAAGTCATTGATTTTATTCTCCCCACCCCAACCCTCACTGCCATTAAGTTAAGGGTTTTTGTGGCTATATGGACGATAATAAACGAATTTTTTAGATTATTAACATGGTTAAAAAAAGCGGGCAGTTGAGCGGAGCCGGGATCTGATCGATGCGGACAGCTTGGCGCGGTTGGCCTGGCGGTTCAGGCCGCCGTAACTGAGCGTTTGCCCGGCATAGTCCAGCGCGGGCGCGTCCGGCTGCATGGCGGCGTGCCGCTCGAACAGTTGGTGGGCGCACAGGTGTTGCGGGTAGGCGGTGGCGGTGTGGTTAAAGCCGTAGAGGAGTTGCTGGCGTTCAGGTTCGGGTAAAATGCTAAGTTGGCTGACGGGCTGGTCAAGCTGATGTAGCAGTGCCCCCGTCAATTGGCTAATGGCGGCCTCAAGGTAAGCGGCGACCCGTGCCGGGTCGATGCTGCCGATACATTGGGCAGCAAGGCTAAAGCTTTCGCCTAAATCATCGACAGACAAGGTAATGGGATAGTTGGTGCGCTCTTCGGCGCGTAACAGTTCCACACCTTGCCAAGCCGCGTTAGCGGCCTCATCACCCGCTTTATGGCTGTGGCGGTAATTCAGCACGGCCGTAAATAAGGGCAGAGAGGCGGTAACGCCGCTGCACCGCTGCGCCAAAGCGAGCGGAGCCTGTTCGTGCGCCAGTAACCCGGTCAATTGCCGATGGGTTTCTTGCACTAATTGCCCGGCGGTCAAATGCGCCAAACAGATACGGATAGGCAAGGTATTCATAAACATGCCCAAAGCTTGGTCAGAAACCCCCAAGCCTTGCAGCCGCCCTGACAACACCGTACCGAACACCACATCGTCCCGGCCTGTACACCCGGCCAACACTTGCGCCCAAGCGGCATGGAAGATGACCGCGTTAGCGACCCCCTGTTGTTTGGCGCACTGGAGAATCGCTTGCGATAAGGCAGGACTTAATGGCAACTGGGCTTCCCGACTGTCTTTGCCGTCACCTTGCACATCAAGATAACCGAACGGGGCGGTCGGCTCGGTAACCTCGGCCAATTGTTGCCGGAAATAGGCTTCATGATGGCTGACAGGCACCGCGCGTGCTTGGGCAATATAATTGCGGTATGGCAAGGAGGCGGCTAAACGCCCGCCCTGCCCGGCCAGCAAGGCTTGGATTTCGGCCAACACCAATTCCCCCGTAATATGATCCCGAATGACATGGTGGTTCAGCAAGGCCAATAACCAAGTCCCGGAGGCCGCATCGTGGCTGTAATAGGCGGCAAACAGCGGGGCTTGTTGCAGATCCAGCCGTAACTGCCCCGGATCGGTACGCGCTAATAGGCCTTGCATAGCGTCTTCACCCGCACTGCAAGCCAGTTCGGTCATCGGTAATAGGGCGTGGCGTTGCACAACTTGGACAGGTTCCGCCAAGCCTTGCCAAACAATGGCGGTGCGCAAAATATCGTGGCGGTTGATAACGGTTTGTAAGGCCTCAAGAAAAGCGGCCAAACGGCTGCGCTGGTCAAACCGGAACAGCAGGCGCATTAAATACGCGTCGCCGTCCGTTGCCAGCAAATGGTGGAACACCATACCTTCTTGCAACGGCGACAGCGGATAAATGTCGGCAATATTGGCCGCGCCGCCGGGTATTAGCGCGGTGATTTGCGCAAGTTCGCTGTGGCTTAGCGTCACTAAAGGCAGCATATCGGGGGTCAGTGCCGTGCAATCGGTCGGGATGACATTCGGCGGCACACTAAACACTTCCCGGTTAGCGGCGGTTTCGGCAATGCTGGCGGCCATTTCGGCCAATACAGGCGTGGTGAACACACTCATGACATCAGCGGCGTAACCTTGTTGTTGTATTTGCTCAATCAAGGTGATGGCCAGCAAGGAATGCCCGCCCAATTCAAAAAAGTGGTCGTCGCGGCCCACTTGGCTTATCCCTAACAGCGTTTGCCACAGTTCGGCCAAGGTGGTTTCCACCGCCCCTTGCGGTGCGGCATAGCCCTGTAAGGCCACTGCGGTGCTGTCCGGTGCGGGTAAGGCGTGACGGTCGAGCTTACCGTTTGCCGTTATCGGCCACTGGCTTAGGCAGACAAACGCGCTGGGGATCATATACTCCGGCAACACCGCCTGTAACTCGCCGCGCAACTGTGCCACAGGCAGGCTGTCCGCCGTTTGCAAATAAGCGACTAAGCGCTTATCGCCCGGCTGGTCTTCGCGCACCAGCACCGCCACGTCACTCAACCCCGTGCAAGCGGCAAGACGGGCTTCAATTTCGCCCAACTCGATACGGAAGCCGCGCACTTTTACCTGTTGGTCGCTACGCCCCAAAAATTCGAGGTTGCCGTCAGGCTGATAACGCGCCAAATCCCCGGTTTTATACAACCGTCCCCCGTCTGCTCCGAACGGGTCGGGGATAAAGCGTTCAGCAGTCAAATCCGGGCGGTGCAAATAGCCCCGGCTGATACCCGCGCCGCCAATGTACAGTTCTCCAGTCACGCCGACAGGTACGCGCATTAGTCCGGCATCCAGCACATACAGCCGGACGTTGGCAATCGGCTTGCCTATCGGTAAGGGGCGGTTACTGTCCGCCGCGCTGGCGGCGTAGACACTGCTCCAAACGGTGGCTTCGGTCGGGCCATATTCATTGTATAAAGCGGCATGGCCTAACTGGGCGTAATGGTGTTTGACGGCCTCGACCGGACAGGTTTCGCCCGCGACAATGACCGTGTTCAAGGTTTGCAGTTGCTCCGCGCCTTGCGCCAAGAGGGCGGTATAGAAAGACGGTAAGGCAAGGATATGGCTGATTTGTTCCCGGGCGATTAACGCCGCTAAGGCGGTAGGGTTTTTGGCCACCTCCGGTTCCGGCAAACACAGGCAAGCACCTTGGGATAAAGTCCAGAACAGCCCCGCCACCGAGCTGTCAAAGACAAACGGCGAGACTAATAGGAAAGCCCGCAACGGGTTTTTATACGCGGCAAAGCGGGCGGTTGTTGACTGCACGGCGTTGCGGTGGCTGACTAAAACCCCTTTAGGCTGTCCCGTAGAACCGGATGTGTAGATAATATAGGCCAGATTTAAGGGCTGTAGCGGTACTTGGGGCTTATCCGCCGGATAATCTGCCAAGATGCCCGGCTGATCCAGACACACCAACTTGGCCAAGTCCTGAGGCAACCTGTTCCGTAAGTGTTGCTGGGTCAATAAAACCGGGGCTTGGGTGTCCTGTAAAATATAGCCGATACGCTCTACAGGGTAATCAGGGTCTATCGGCACATAAACCCCGCCCGCTTTCAAAATGCCCAATAGGCCGACCAGCATAGCGGGTGAGCGTTCCACGCACAGCGCGACGGGCATCTCGGCACGGATACCTTGCGCTTGCAGGTAATGCGCCAATTGGTTGGCTTGGGCATCCAGAGCCGCATAACTCATGGCTTGTCCGGCAAACATGAGGGCGGTGGCGGCGGGTGTCTGCGCCGCCTGTGCCTCAAACAATCCATGCAGGGATTTTTCGGTAGGATAAGCGGCGGCGGTTTGGTTTAATTGCATCAGCCATTGCTGTTCGGCAGGTGTCAGCAATTCTAATTGGCTAATGCGTAATGCCGGTTGGTCGGCCATTTGCGTCAAAATAGCCAAGAAATAGCAGATAAAACGCTGTACCGTCGGCACATCGAACAGGTCTTTGCTATAGCCTAAATTCCCGACAATCTCTTTACCTACTACCGTTAAGGATAGGGTCAAATCGAATTGGGTAGTGTGTTGCGGCACGTCCAAGCCGATAATGTCGAGTTCAGGGAACGCCAAACTGGCGACTTCTGGGGTGTTGTTCAAATTCAACCAGACTTGGAAAATCGGGTTATGCCCTAAGCTGCGTTCGGGGTTGAGCGCTTCGACAATTTGCTCAAACGGCATGGCTTGATGGGCTTGTGCCTGTAAGGCCAGGTCTTTGACTTGGGCAAGCAATTCGCCAATTGTCGGGTCATTGGTTAGCGGCACGCGTAAGGCCAAGGTATTGACGAAAAAACCGATGAGCGGTGCCAATTCCGCCAAAGGCCGATTGGCGGCCGGGGTGCCGATGACAATATCAGTTTGTCCCGACAAACGCGCCATCAGGACAGACCACGCGCTCAGCAAGGCCATAAATAACGTGGCGTTTTGCTGGTCGGCCAGTTCTTTGACTGCCGTGGACAAGGCCGCAGATACCGTAAAACCGATATTGCCGCCCGCATGGCTACGCACCGCAGGCCTAGGCTTATCGGTCGGCAAGCTCAGTAAGGTCGGGGCGGCACTTAAGGTCTGCCGCCAAAAATCCAAGTGCTGTGCCAGCACCTCACCTTGTAGCCATTGCCGTTGCCAGACGGCATAATCGGCATACTGAACAGCCAAAGGCGGCAAAGGGTCGGCTAGGCCTTGGCAAAACGCGGGATACAGCGCCCCGACTTCCTGAACGATGATGCCAAAAGACCAGCCATCGGAAATAATATGGTGTTGGGTTATCAATAGGATATGGCAATCATCGGCCAATTGTAATAACTGGCCACGGATTAGCGGCCCTTGTGCCAAATTAAAAGGCCGCGCAGTTTCTTCGGCACATAAGCGGTTTATATCGATAGGGTCGGCTGTGGGCGGACGTAAGTCGCGTTCCCATAACGCAAAACCCGGCTCGGCAATGACTTGCTGGGGTTGGCCGTCAACGCTGACAAAACAGGTGCGTAATATCTCATGGCGGCGCACTATCCGGTCTAGCGTGGCTTTCAGGGCCGTTTTATTTAATTTGCCCTGTAAGCGTAACCCGGCGGTGATATGGAAAGCGGCACTGGCTTCGGGGTTTAGCTTGGCGAGGAACCAGAGCCGTTGTTGCGCCCATGACAGTGGGATGGGCTGGCTACGGTCGCAAGGTAGCAGCGGCGGCAACAGGCTTTGGCCGGCTTGGGCGACGCTCAGGGCGAGTTCCGCCAGCACCGGATGGGCGAATACCTCGCTTAGCGGCAGTTCCACGCCTAGCGTTTGGCGTAGCCTTGCAGCCAGTTGCACTGCCAGCAGCGAATGCCCACCCAGTTCAAAGAACTGGTCTTGCCGCCCGACGTGTTCCAGATGTAGCAGCTCTTGCCAAAGCCCGGCGATGACGGTCTCGGTGTGGCCTTGGGGGGCTTCATAACAGCGGGTGGCGGCGGTGTCGCCTTCAGGCGCGGGCAGGGCGTTGCGGTCTAGCTTGCCGTTGGCGGTCAGCGGCAACGCCGCCAAACTGACGAAGGCGGCGGGCAGCATATAGTCGGCCAAATGCACGGCGAGCTGGCGGCGCAGTCCGGCGGGGTCTGGGCTGTGGCCTGCCGCCGGAACAACGTAGGCGACCAGACGCTGATCGCCCGGCATATCTTCCCTGGCGATAACCACCGCCTCGCCGATGCCGGGGCATAGACATAAACGGGCTTCGATTTCGCCCAATTCGATGCGGAAGCCACGGAGCTTGACTTGGAAATCGTTGCGCCCTAAATATTCGATAGTACCGTCCGGCCACCAGCGGCCTATATCGCCCGTTTTGTACAGACGCGCCGCGCTGTCTGGCCGGAAGGGATTGTCGATAAAGCGTTCGGCGGTCAGTTCGGGGCGGTGCAGATAACCCCGCGCCACGCCCGCACCGCCGATGTAAAGCTCGCCCGTCACCCCCAGCGGCACAGGTTGCCGATGGCTATCGAGGATATAAATTTGCGTGTTGGCAATAGGGCGGCCAATATGGGACAGAAAGCCGCCCGCTTTGGGCATGGCGACCCACGTCGAATAGGTCGTGGTTTCGGTAGGACCGTACAGGTTAACCACTGTTTCTGCCGGGCTGTCGGTAAATAACCGTTCGGCCAGCGTCCGTGTTAGGGGTTCGCCCGCCAAATTGATGGTTTTGGCTCTGGCGGGAATACGGCGGTTGTCCAGCAGCAGTTTGGCGGCGGACGGCACGGTGTTGATGAGGGTGACACAGTCCAGCGGGCTGTCGCTGCCGCGTAAGTCCTTGAGCAAACGGACACAAGCGCCTGTGCTTAACGGTACAAACAATTCAAACACTGCCAAGTCAAAATTAATGGCAGTGGCGAACAGGGTCTGTGCCAGTTGCGCGGAGCTGAATTCGGTACTGGCCCAAGCGATAAGGTTTAAGGTGTTCCGATGTTCAATCATCACCCCCTTCGGTTGCCCCGTAGAGCCGGAGGTGTAAATGACGTAAGCCAAATGCGCCGGGGTCAGCCCTAACACTTGCGGGTCAGGGTTCAGGTCATCCCCACCCTGCCCCGCCGCATCCGGCAACCCGTCCATGACGATGCAGGGCAAACCGCCGCCCGGCAGACCTTGCAGACGCGCCCGCAAGGCCGTTTGGGTCAGCAGGGCGACGGGTTGGCCGTCTTCGAGCAGATAGGCCAGCCGCCCGTCCGGGTAGGCCGGGTCCAGCGGCAAATACGCCCCGCCCGCCTTGAGGATGGCAAGCAAACCGATGACCATCTCCAGGCTGCGTTCGGCACAAATGCCCACGCGGCTGTCAGGCCGCACCCCCAAAGCCAACAGGCGGTGGGCGAGGCGGTTGGCGAGGCGGTTTAGTTCCGCGTAGCTTAAGCTGTGGCCTTCAAAAACCAAGGCAACGGCTGCGGGGGTTTGTGCCGCTTGGCGTTCAAACAACTGGTGGACGCACAAGTGTTGCGGGTAATCGGCTTCGGTGGCGTTAAAGGTGTCCAGCAGTTGCCGACGTTGCGCGGCGCTGAGCAGGGGCAGGCGGCTGACCGGGCACTGGCCGTCGGCGGTGAGCTGGCCGAGCAGGGTCTGGTAGTACCCGGCTATGCGTTCGGCGCTGGCGGCGTCGAACAGGTCGGTGGCGTATTGGAGGGTGCCGCTGAGCACGCCGCCGTGTTCGGCCAGGGACAGGCTGAGGTCGAACTGGGTGGTTTGGCGGTCTTGGCCGTGGCCGGACAGGCGCAGGCCGGGCAGGTCGGGCAAGCCGCCGCCGGGGGTATTGTCGAGGCTGAGCAGCACTTGGAACACCGGGCTGTGCGCAAGGCTGCGCGGCGGGTTGAGGGCTTCGACCAACTGCTCGAAAGGCAGGTCCTGGTGGGCGTAAGCGGCCAAGGTGGTGGCCTTGACTTGGGCAAGCAACGCGTCGGCGCTGGGGTCGCCGTCGAGGCGGACGCGCAGGGCGAGGGTGTTGGCGAAGAAGCCGAGCAGCGGCTCCAGTTCGGCGTGGCGGCGGTTGGCGATAGGGGTGCCGATGACCACGTCGGTTTGGCCGCTTAAGCGCGACAGCAACACCGCCCAGGCGGTGAGCAGGGTCATGAACAGGGTCGCGCCGTGGCGTTGGCCGTACTGGCTGACGGCGCGGCTGAGTTCTGGCGGCAAGCGGAAACGCCAATCCGCGCCGTGGTAGCTTTGCCGGGCGGGGCGCGGGCGGTCGGTGGGCAAGGCCAACAGGGCGGGCGCAGCGTCCAAGTGCTGCCGCCAATGGCTGAGTTGGGCGTTGAGCGCCGCGCCTTGCAGCCATTGGCGCTGCCAAGCGGCGTAGTCGGGGTAATGCAGGGCCAGCGGCGGCAGCGGGTCGGGCAGGCCTTGGCAATACGCCGCGTACAGGGCGGCGAACTCGTGCAGCAACCTGCCCACCGACCAGCCGTCGGAAATGATGTGGTGCTGGGTGACCAGCAGCAGGTGCGCGTCGGCGGCCAAGCGCAACAGGCGGCCGCGGATCAGCGGGCCGTGGCCGAAATCAAACGCCGTCTCGGCCTCAGCGGCGCTGTGTCCGGTGACGGCGGCGGCTTGGGCGGCGCTGTCCAGCCCGCTCAGGTCGTGTTCGGCCAGACAAAAGCCGCACCCGGCGGGGGCGATGTGTTGCCGGGGTTCGCCGTCATCTTCGCTGAACGTGGTGCGCAACGCCTCATGGCGGGCGATGATGCGGTCTAAAGCGGCGCTCAGGGCGGCGCGGTCAAGCCTGCCGTCCAAACGCACCCCCAGCGGCAGGTGGTAAGCCAAGCTGGCGGCGGGGTCGAGCTGGGCGAGGAACCAAAGCCGTTGTTGCGCCCAGGCCAGCGGAATGGGGCGGCTACGGTCGCAGGGCAGGATGGGCGGCAAAGCGCTGTGTGCGGTTTGGCCGACGCTGAGGGCGAATTCGGCCAGCACCGGATGGGCGAACACTTCGCGCAACGGCACTTCCACGCCCAAGGTTTGGCGTAGCCGGGCGACCAATTGCACCGCCAGTAAGGAATGTCCGCCCAGCTCGAAGAACTGGTCATGCCGCCCGACCTGTCCCAAATGCAGCAGTTCTTGCCACAGCCCGGCGATCAGGGTCTCGGTAGCGCCTTGCGGGGCTTCATAGCCCCGTGCGGCGGCGCCGCCGTCCGGGGCGGGCAAGGCCTGGCGGTCGAGCTTGCCGTTGGCGGTCAAGGGGAACTGTTCCAGGCTGACGAAGGCGGCGGGCAGCATGTACTCGGCCAGTTGTCCGGCGAGTGTCCGGCGCAATTCGGCAGGGTCGGGAACTTGCCCGGCTTCCGGGATCAGGTAGGCGACCAGCCGCCTGTCGCCCGGCTGGTCTTCCCGCGCGATGACCACGGCCTCGCGGATATCGGGGCATAGACATAAACGGGCTTCGATCTCGCCCAACTCGATGCGGAAGCCCCGGAGTTTGACCTGGAAATCGTTACGCCCCAGATAAGCGATGCTGCCGTCCGGCAACCACCGCCCCAAGTCGCCGGTTTTATACAAACAGGGATAGGCATTGCCATTGCTGTCGCCAGCATCACCATCGCCCCCCTTAAGGAACGGGTTGGCGATAAAGCGTTCCGCAGTCAGCGCCGGGCGGTTCAGGTAGCCCCGCGCCACCCCCGCGCCGCCGATATACAGCTCGCCCGCCACGCCCGGCGGCACGGCTTGCAGGTGCCGGTCCAAAATGTACACCTGCGTGTTGGCGATGGGGCGGCCTATCGGCACACTGCCCGCACGGTGCGACAGACAGGCGTGGGTGGTGACGAACACGGCGGCTTCGGTGGGGCCGTAGGCGTTAAACAGGCGGACATGCGCCGCCCAGCGTTGCGCCAAGGCGGGCGGGCAAACGTCACCGCCGACAATCAGGGTCAGCCCGGCCAAGGCCGACGGGTCCGGCAGCGTCGCCACGGCGGCGGGCGGCAACAGGGCGTGGCTGATGCCCTGCCCCACTAAAGTCGCCGCCAACGCCGCGCCGGGCAGTAAAGCCCCGGTGTCCGCCAAGCACAAACACGCGCCGTTGCCCAAAGCGGTGAAAATCTCCCAGACGCTCGCGTCAAAACCCAAGGACGCGAATTGCAGGACGCGGCTGGCCGGACGGATGCCGAGCAGCCCCGGTTGCGCCTGCACCAAGTTACACAGCCCCCGGTGCGGGTTCATCACGCCCTTGGGCTGTCCGGTCGAGCCGGAGGTGTAAATGACATAGGCCAAATGGCCGGGGGCCAGCCCCACGGCGGCGGGGTCTATGTTGTGGCCGAAACCCACCACATCCCCTAAACCGTCCGAATCCGCCAAACCGCCCGCCGCATCCAACACCCGTACAGGCAGGCCTAAGCCCTCAGGCAACCGCGCGAGGCCGGCCGCATCGGCCAGCACCGCCACGGGTTGGCTGTCGGCCAGCAGATAGGCCAGCCGCCCGTCCGGCAACGCCGGGTCGATGGGGACATACGCCCCGCCCGCCTTGAGCGCCGCCAACAGGCCGACAATCGCCGCCACCCCGCGCCCGGCGCAGACCGCCACCCGCCCGTCCGGTCGCACCCCCAGCCGCCGCAGCGCGTGGGCGGCGCGGTTGGCCTGGCGGTTCAGGCCGCCGTAACTGAGCGTTTGCCCGGCATAGTCCAGCGCGGGCGCGTCCGGCTGCATGGCGGCGTGCCGCTCGAACAGTTGGTGGGCGCACAGGTGTTGCGGGGCTATTACTACGTCAACCACCCGCAGCAACAGCAACGCACCGGCAACCCCGCCAATACCTCACCCAACGGCTTAATCGCTTCGCTATAGCGTTGGCGGATGGCGGGGTTGCCGGTGCGTTGCTGTTGCTGCGGGTGGTTGACGTAGTAATAGCCGATGTGGGGGATGCGTACCGCGCCTTGGCTGAGCGCCGCTTCGGCCTTCATCAGCCATTCGATGCCGCATTGGTACTGGCGGGCGAGGCGCAGGCAGCGGTCGCTGACGTAGGCGGTGCGGATGGCCGCCAGATGGTGCAGGGCGGAAGGGCTGCGGCAGATGGCTTGGTAATCCCGGCACGGCGGGGCGCGGCGGGCGACTCCGTCGGTGCAGACGATCATGCAGTCGGTAAAGGCCACGCCGAGGGTATTGTCCGCCAAGGCTTCCAGACAGAGCCGGAGCGCGTCGGGGCTGATGGTGTCATCGTCATCGACAAACGCGACCACCTCGCCTAATTGCAGCGCCGCGTAGCGGGCGGCAAAAAATGCGTCTTCGGTCTCGGCGGCCAGTGGGATGACGACATGCCGACAAGCGGGCGTTAAAGCCGCCTGCACCGAGGCCAAACAGGGGCCAAGGTCACGCGCCCGGCGCGGGTCGGTGTGGGTGACGACGGTCAGGCTAAGGCTCATAGCAGGCTATCGTCAAGTTTTTGCACCAACAGCAAGACATTAACTTGGGTATAGACGCTATAAGGCGAGCCTTGGTTAGTAAGGTACACCCGCAACGCGGTTTCCAAGGGCGTGGCGGCATCGACCAAAAACTCGTCATGCCAGCCCAGCACCACGTCAGGTGACGGCTCCCAGGCATTATTAATGTTATAGCGGCTACGCGGCAACTGGGCGGCCTCGACCGCCACGCCACAAGGGCCGTTCAGGCTGTAGTAGCTATCGGCCAGGGTCAGGCTGACTTGCGCGACAATCCGGTAAGCGCCGCTGCTGTTCAGGGCGATAGTCTGGTTTTGGCTGTTCCAGTCGGCATAGTCGGAAGCCTTGAGCAATTCGGCGTTAAAGTCGCCGAAGTCAGAACCGTCAACGCTGTACAGCGTGTTGCCGGTCAGGCTGACGATCAAGACCCCGGCTTGCGTCATTACGTTGGCGACGCTGAGGGCGGCGGTGGCGGCCGGGTTGGCGGCGGCATCGCCGGACAAGTCATCAAGGATATGGATAACAAAGCGGGCAGGCAGCGAGTAGGCGATCAGGTCGTGCAACAGGCCGACGTTTACCGAGGTCGGCACTTGCAGGGCAATCCGGCTGGTCAGCCACGCGGTGCTGGTGCCGGGCGGCAAGGCCGTGACCATGCCGGAGCCATAAGGCAAGGCATGGGGCTGCCAAAGCGGCACCACCGAGGTGGTGCCGGGCGGATATAAGGCGCTGATCAGGGTGCGGAAAAACGCCAGGCCACGGCCATTGCCGTTGCGGCCCCGCCAGGCTTTAAACACCAGCCGTAACAGGCTGTCGTAGTCGGTAGCGGGGCGCAGGGTGCTTTCCAATAAAACCAAGCCATAATCGTTCAGGGATTTGCGCAGCAAGGTCTCGGAAGCGTATTCCGGCAACGCCAAGGTGCTGGCATCGGCCATACTGTCTGCCAAATAAGTGCCGAACAAATCAATAAACAACTGTTTCAGGTCGCCTTCAACGTTATCAAACGCGGCGCTGGCCGCTAAGGGGGTTAAGCGCATGTTAACCTCCCCACAACGGCATTTTTTGGTTAACGGTACTGACACCGACCACTAAGCTGGCGACACTGACATAGCGGTATAGCTCTGGCCGCGCGTCGTTGGCATAAGGGGGGATGGTAACGCTCAGTTCTGCGCGGCGGTCGGCGATTTCCGGCAGGTTTTGCCGGAGCAGTTCGTGGATGCGCCGCTCGGTCGGACGGACTTTATTTTTCGCCGCGCTGGAGTCTTGGCCAAATTCGGCGAAAATTAAGGCTTTGATGCGGTTACCGACATCACCCGGTACATAAGAGGTGGAGATAGTGGCGGCAATCAAAATCGAGATGGGCGCGACCACCGGGCTTAAAAAGCGCACCCGATAACTGTCGTCGGCTTGGTTAAGCAGGGCTTGAATGGCCTGTTGCGTGGTGGTCAAGTCGGTATCGGCCAGCACGGTGGCGGTCATTGGGTCGGCAAGCGGGTCGGTTTCGGTGACGAGTTGTTCGTCCGCCTGATAGCAGGCGACCATTAGGGTATTGACATTATCCAAGCTAAACGGGCGCACTTGCGTGTCCTCGACCTCATTCCAAACCGAGAGGAATTTTAGGTCGGGGAAATTGCGCTTGACCAGATAGGCGAAATCGCCCAAAAACACCGCCGTACCGTCCGACACCGCCGGACATTTGCACAACTCGCGCAGAGTGCTGGCCGCTAAGGGATCGGTACCTGCATCGCTGATCTCATACAAGGACAAATCCAACGCCGAGTTTGAGCCGACGGTTAACGGCGTACCCCGTTCGGTGGTGATTCTTCCGGCGCAATAGCGAACGCTTAAGTGTAGGACTTGGCCTTGCGGGAACTGCACACCCACCACATCGACCAAACCGAACACCACTGAGAGTTGCTGGCTGGCATCCGCTTCAATAAAGTAGATGTACTCGCCGCTGGCATTATTGACGTAACGGTCGCGGTAAGCATACACGTTACCGTCGGCATCAGTGACGCTCAACCCTACCAGATACAGGCCGTCTTGAATAGGGATGGGGATTTTGTAAAACGCGAGGCTGGCGGTAATGGTATGGCTAAAGGCTACCACCGTTTCCTGTACCGCCGTCAGATACGCCGACCCTGGGTTCAGCGTCTGTCCGACCACGGTCGCCGCCGGCACGGTCACTGTCGCGACGGTATGGTAGTCATTACCGATAGTGTCGGCCAAATGGCTGCCGACGTTGATGGTGATGGCGGTGGTGCTGGTGTTTTTTACCTGCACCACAATCCGGGCACTGCCGGCTTGGTTGACAATGCCCCGCAAAGCGGCGGTCGCCACAATAGTCGCGTCTTTCGCCAAGCTGAACGGCTCGGCGGCGGCAACTTCCAGTTGCGCCGAAACCAACGCCGACATCATCGCCATGGCATTCAGCGGGGCGACCAGACGCGGGTCTTGCGCGGCATACAAAGGCGCGACGGTAGGATAGTTGTCGTCGTTAATAACGGCGGCGGTTTGGACTTGAAAATCGTATTGTGTCAACATGGGCTTAAATACAGTAAGGTGATCGTAAATTCGTTAAAACCCGCCGGGCAAGTTGGCCGATGCGCCCAATGCCGCGTTCCCTTCGGCTCCGCTCAGGGAACGGGGTTCTCCTGCTCCCTTCCGTTCCCTGAGCGAAGCCGAAGGGAAGGGAGAGGGGTATTAATAAGTGGGTGTGCATATATTTGTTAACATTTAAAATTGGTATCTCTGTAACCCCCTCCCTCCTGAGCGAAGCCGAAGGGCTCCCCCTGGCAAGGGGGAGGTTGGGAGGGGGTTGCTTAGATGGCGTAATCCCTAAGACGATAGTTTATCCCTTACAACTAGGAAGAAAAAAATGCTGATAACCGCTTTAGATATCCAAGACATGATCCGCCATTGGCTATCGACCCCGACCAACGCCTATTTAGGTGCCGGCTATGGCAACAGCGCCAAAGAGCTGATCGCCACGCCGCAAGCCGCCGGGTTGGCAGATGAATTTATTAAAAAATTGCTGGCCGACGTGCCGCTGTTGCAGAGCTTGCCGCCCGGCACAGTGAACGTGTATGGCATCAACACCCCGCCCGACCGAATGCGCTTGGTGCTTGAAGTGGCGGGCAACGAATTTACCCTGAGCTGACCCGCCCATGTTGACACAAGACGATTTTCAAGGCTTTATCGCCACCGCCCTTAATGCGGGCAATAACCGGTATCCTGACCTCACCCCGTTATATGCCGCCAAAGAGCCGCGTATTTTGGCCTCGCTCGATGCGATGGCGAAAATGCTGGCGATGCTGGCCGAGCAGTTAGACGATGCCCTGACCGAGCCGTTTACCCTAAGCAAAGACACCAGCGTTTTTGCCGCCGCCGCCCTGCGCGGCATTGTCAATAAGGCCAAAAGTGCGCGGGTTGTCATCCTCGCCCGAAACAGCAGTGACCAAGCCATCCGTATTGATGTCGGCGACCTGCTCAGTGATGTCGTCGGCAATGATTATATGGCCGAAGTGGCGGTCACTGTCCCGGCGGCCAGCGGCGGCGGTTCGTCCCTCAGCCCCGGCGAGGCGTATTTTCCGGCGGTGCAGCGCAAAACCGTGCTGCTTAACCATACCGTCACCGCCAGCCAAGCATTTTATCGGATTGAAATCCCCGTCCAAGAGGGTCTGTATTTGGCCTCGATTGCCGTCCAAGGCACCGTGCCAGTGCAAGGGGGTACGGCAACCAGCCTCCAAGCCTACGAATACCGTGACCGTTATGTCAATAGCCAAGTCGGCGAGCCGATTTATAACGTCGATGCCGATGAGAAACAGCGTGTTTATGTGGTGTTTGGCATGGCGGGGGTGGTCGGGGTGCAACCGCAGCAAGGTCAGGTGATGAATTTGACCGTCAATTATTGCGCCGGAAAAATCACCACCGAATTGGGTACGCCGCTGAGTTTGGCGCAACCGACGGTGCTGGATTTGTCGCTGTACACCATTACCGATGCCGGGGCGGCCCCCTTGCCGACCGCAACCTTGCGCCAGTTATGCAAATACCCCACGGTCTATGACGGTTCGGCGGTCTTGTTAGGCGAATTTGACTACCTGCTTAACCGCACCTTCCCCGACCTGAAGTTTCTGTCGGTATGGAATGAGGCGCGGGAAGAGCAGGTGCGCGGCATTAACGTCAATAACGTCAATACCCTGATGGTCGCCTGTTATCAGGATGTGGAGCCGATACTGGCCGAAACCGATCCGATACACAGTCCGGTGCTGCCCGCCGTTATTGCCGACAGCGACCTGAACGCTTTGCAATCCGCCATCAAGACCGCGTTAAACAAGGCCGACAGCGGCTATCGGGTACGCTTTTTAACACCCGTGACCGCGCCTATCGGCATGATAGTGAACGCCAACGTCGCCAGCATTTACGCGCCCGCCGATGTCAGCAACCGCATCAGTGCCTTGTTGCTCGCCGAGTTTGGCCAAGACTCCAGCAATGCCAAGCGGAAAATCCACCCGACCGAGCGGCGCATCCAAGAATTATTACGGCAAAACCTGCCGGAAATTGCCGATAAATGGGCGGAATTGGCGGTGACGATCGTCTATTACCCGAATGACACCCGGCCTGAACTGTACCGTTATGTGACTGCGGCCAGCCTCAGCGTCAACGTCACCCGCCATAGCCAAAAAGTGCCGATGTGGGGAGATTGAGATGACGTTGACAGCCTTAGCCAATAGCGCGGCTTTCGACGCGGTCGAGGGCGACCTTAAGCAATTGTTTATGGATGTCTTTGCCGCCCAGTTAGCGGACGGCGTGGCCGATGCGCTGGCACTGGCCGTACCCGAAGCCGGATCGCAAACGGTGCTGCGCCAGTCGCTGAACGACAACGGCTTGGTACTGATTGAGCAATTAGGCAATAGTGCCTTTTATCATCGGGAGCTGTTAGGCCTGGTGTTAAAAGCCTGGCGCGGGCGTAACTTTAACAATCGGGGGCTGGCCTTTTTCCGCACGTTAACGAAAGCGATGTATCCGGGGGCTCAGATAGTGCCGCTTTGGCAACCGAAGGCGCAATCTTATGGTACGGGCTTGTTTATCGGAGTAGATCAAGCCGATACCTCGGCGGCTTGGTTGACCAGCCGCTTACAAGTGACCACCCATGCCGCCCCGCCGACTAATTTGGGATTGTTGCGTGATTTGATCGCCTACACCTTGCCTGCCCGCTTCGTCATCCATTATGTCGAAGAGGTGGCGGCCTCCCCTGCCGAAGCCGAGGCAGCGGTTAGTGGCCATATCACCGTGGTGAGCCATCTCGACGGCGCGGCGCAAGCCGAAGCCGCCGCCAACCCCGCCGAGTTGGCGCAAACCACAGAATTGGCCACCATCGCCGCCGCCGAAACCCTCGCTCAGGCCGATATGAGCCAAACGACAGATTTGGCGGGTGATGCCCCAGCCAGCGCGGCGGGTGGGGCGGATGAAACCGGGGCGGTGTAGGTGGGCGGCCATTACGTTAAGGATTAAGCCTTATTACTCGATCATCAAGTTTTTAACATTAGAATAAGCAACTTAGCCACTGACATTGGGTGAGTATTTAAATTAATTAAAAACAATAAGTTGAAAGGTGACGCCGCTCCCTCCCCTGATGGGGAGGGCTGGGGTGGGGTTCAACACGCAGAGATCAATGGAACACCTACTTATTTCCAGCCGCACAGGTTATACACCCACCCTAAATATACGCATTAACCGCCGGACGCGCCCTGATGCCGCCGCTGACGATATGGGCGATGGCGGCGTTGGGCAGGTCTTGACCCGCCCCCGTATCGGGCAGCACCACGGTGGTTCTGGTCGCGGGCGGCGGGTTGCTGGCCAAGCTCTGGCGCGGCTCCGGTGCGGCGGCTGGCGCGGGCGGTGCGGGATCAATGCTAGGGACTGGCGGCATACTCAATAGCCGGATCGGGGCAGAATGGGCGGCGGAGGCTAAGGGGCTTACCCTACCGCCAATACCGACCTGCCCATCCAAATTTAACGCGACCTCATCAACTGCCGTTAAGCTAACCCGCCCCAAGCCGTCAATTAGGCGGTTAGCCGACGGCTTTTTGCTCGCCTGTTGGGTTTTCTTCGCCAATAAACGTAGCTTTTTGCTGACCTGCGCCGCTTGGACGGTCGCCACCACGGTGCGTCCGTCCAGCGGATAGTCCAGCGCAAGGTTCTCAGAGCCTATCGGCAAGGCCGTATGGGGCTGTGCGGGGCGGGTGTTGGGGGCTTGGGTCAACGCCTCGCCCACGGTATCGTTATAGAAGCCGCTGGCGCCGTCCTGCCCAGCCGTTCCGTTATCCGGCAATGCCTCATGGTTAGTGTCCGCCGCCAAGGCCGCTACTTTCAGCGGCTCAGACGGGACAGGCTTGACGGTGGCAGTAGCGTTATTGTGTTCCGGTACTGACAGCGCCTTGGGCAGTGCCGCGGGCGGGTTGGGCTTGCGTCCGACAGCTGGCGTTTCGGTAGGGGCATAACGCCCCCCATCCGCCAGCACAGCACCGCCTGTCAGACGGTTGCCTGCCGTTTCTTGCCGACTGCTACGCGGCGCATTTTGCGGGGTGGCTTTCGTCAATGGCGCGGGCGTTTTGGCGTTAAGCACGGTGGGTGCTATCGGCATCGGTGGGGGTGTTGGTACCGATACGGATAGCCCAACCGGATTTGCCGCCTCAGGCAAAGCCGGGGGCGGCTGGATTGGTGGCACGGTAGCCGCCTCAGGCGTACTGCCAGGCAAAGCCGTAGACGGCTGGGCAGCAGGCGGCACGGTAGCCGCCTCAGGCGTACTGTCAGGCAAGGTTGTAGACGGCTGGGTAGCCGCCTCAGGCGTACTGTCAGGCAAAGCCGTGGATGGCTGGGCGGCAGGCGGCAGGGTAGCCGCCTCAGGTGTACTGTCAGGCAAAGCCGTAGACGGCTGGGCAGCAGGCGGCACGGTAGCCGCCTCAGGTGCACCTTCAGGCAAAGCTGTGGATGGCTGGGCGGCAGGCGGCAGGGTAGCCGTCTCAGGCAAAACGGTGGACGGCTGGATTGGCAGCATACCAGCCTCTGCCCTAGGCGCACCCTTGGGCAAAGCTGTAGGCAACTGGGCTGGCGGCACACGTCCGCTAGCGGAGGCGGTCCCGCTTATCGCGTTGCCGACCATCTCATCAATCGTCATAAATGGCGGTAACGCGGGGGCAATGACCGCCGATAGCAACCCGTCAATCGCAGTTTGCCCCACCACCGGACGGTAGCCCGCTGTGGCCGGCTTAGCCGCCGCACTGTCGCTGCCCTCTGCTTCGCCTGCGTCTGCGTCTCTAGGCTCGGCCGAGCGCGCCATTAATGCCAGATGATAGGCCTGTTGTTCATCCAGCCCTTGGGTGCGGTAATGCTGGTATAATTGCGCCGCCGTATCCAAGGCCGCTAGCCACGTTGCTGAGGGAATACTGGCTTTATTGGCATCCCCCGCCTTACTTCCGTAGGCTCTGCCGGTATCGGGGTTGGCAATCGACCGCCATTCTTTCGCGCTCGCCAACAGGGCGGCATGGGCATCTTTGCTGTCGCCTTTAATATAGTCTTCGATATCCGGGCGTTTGCTGGCCGCCAGATAGCCGGTAAACAAACGGTCTTGCAACGGCCCGTCAAACACGCTGTCCAAATTCAAATTTAGCTTAGCGATACCCGCCGCCAAGGTTTGCGGAATCATTTGGTATTTACCGACAGCAAAAATACGTTGGTTATTGCTGATAGGCAAGGCCTGATAAGCCAGTATCTCCCTTAAAGTCAGTGTCGTTACATCGCGCGGGTCATTTTTGGGCTTGGCTAAAATCTTATATTTGGGTTTCTTCCCGCCCGCTACTTTTATGGTTCCCCGGTTAAAAGACCGATAACCGTCTTTACCGCTTTCGCCGTGCTCCAGCAAGGTCAGCAGCGTCTGCGCTCCCCCCGCCGCTGGGGCTTGAGTCTGGACTTGGGCAGCCGCCATGCGGTGTTTGGCGACACCTTGGGCAGTGACGGTGTCAGGCAACCCTAACAATGTCGTCAACGCCAAGCCATTATAGAGCGGCGACGCATCGGCAACGCGCAACCCCGTCGGTGTCAGGGTAGCCGACAAGGGATTGCCGACCGTTGCAACCGCTCCCTGACGCATCTGTAAACCTTGCTTAACCCGTGCCGATAAACCCGGCAAAAGACCGAGTTCCAACGGCTCACCCAGCAAAAAACCTTCTTCGTCAAAAGCCATCATTTATCGGCCCTCCGAAACGATTCCGTTTGTAGAAAACTCAGCGTCAGCTCTTCCATGCCATCGCTTGCCCTGCTCAACTTAGCTTCCAGTTTAGTGGGCTTAAACCAGCCAATATCTTCATAAGGCGCGATGACCAGCTTACGGCTAACGCCATACAGCACCTTAATTCGGCACACATAGTTATACGGAACCCCCACCGTGCCGTCAGAGTGGGCGCTTAAGGCGCATTGGCTCTTAAACCATTTTTTGATAGTGCCGTGCTGATCGTCTAACGTGGTGATTTTTAGCTCCACCGCCGCCGTATTTTTCACGCTGTTTAACACCGCCGCGCCGACATTATAGGCATCACCACCCAAACTTTGCGGGGCATACAGCACCCCGGTCACATACAAATTAAACCGTGGCGGCAACTCCGTAACGGTTTGATAAGAATTGGCGAAGCTGATCTCCACTAAAAACAGATTACTCTTATGCAGCCCCAAGCCTTGGCTATCCCTCATAATAGTCCGGGCTTCGGTCGGGCTAATGCCGCCAAACAAGGGAGTAGGTTTACGCCAATACCGTGCCTGTGACAAAATGCCCTGCAAGCCGGGGATGAGGGAATCGAACAGGCCAGATTCCAGCGCCCGCACCCCAAAATGGTTGTAATCCCCGTTCAGGAGGTCGCTTATCCCGCCCGCGCCCTTACCGATAGCGTCTATCACATCAGGGCCTAGCGTATTATTAACCAATTATAGGAAATCCCCCGGCTCTGCCGGGGAGACAGCAAAAGTTTGACATTAAGAGGAGTCCATCAGGACACTTGAAATCGTGAACCGCCAAGTACACGATTGAGGAGAATCCTGATGAACGGGCGGGCGTGGCGGCTATTATGGCGGCCCTGGCTCAGGGTTTTATGGGTCGGGTTACGGCTATCCTTATTATGGCGGGTATGGGTACGGATACGCCAATCCAGCCATTGTGATCAGACCCACCTACGCCATACCCGGCCCCGGATACCTCTGGCGGTCTCACCCCGCTTATGGCTGGGGCTGGTACCACCCTAGGGCCGGTTGGCATCGCGGTTGGCGATAACAGCCCACAACAGCCATTAAATTGTTAAAACAATACGGCCCAAGCATTTGCTGTCAAGGCGCGTAAAACCGCCTATAACAATGACCAAACGCTTGCCAGTAACGGACGGATAGATTTTTTGCAAGGCATAAACCATGAAAACACATAACATGCGGATAGCCATGCTGCTGATAATGTGCAGCTTGTCTAGCGGGGCTTGGGCGCATAGCGGCGGAGGTGGTGGCCATGGCGGCGGCGGCTTCGGAGGCGGCGGCCATGGCGGTGGCGGCTATTACGGCGGCCTTGGCTTAGGGTTTTATGGGCTAGGTTACGGCTACCCTTATTATGGCGGCTATGGCTACGGCTATCCCGCAACAGTCGTCACCGCACCCGTAACGCCGCCCGTTTACATCCAACAATCCCCGGCAGTTACCCAACACGCCCCCGGCTATTGGTATTACTGCACCCACCCGGCAGGCTATTACCCCTATATCAAAGCCTGCCCCAGCGGTTGGCAACCTGTTGCCCCCACCCCACCTGCACCCTAAATAAGGAGTTTTACATGTCACCTATCACTACATTTTTTGCAGTCACGGCAGTCATGGCTATAGCCGGCTGCACCACCTTACCCACCGGCCCCAATGTCATGGTGCTACCCGGCACCGGCGTGTCGTTTGACAAGTTCCGCACCGATGACACCCTCTGCGAACAATACGCCGCCTCCCAAATCGGGGCGGCGACTTCCGCAAATGCCAGCAGCAGTACCGATGAATTACAAGAACGCTACGATGTCGCCTACGTCCAATGTATGTATACAAAAGGCCATCGGGTACCCATATCAGGGCCGTTCTCTGACCTAGAACCTCATGGCGCAGATATGCCGCCAGCACACATTCCGCCGCCGCCAACAGGTGCGCCGCCACGCCCTCCCCACGATGCGCCTAACAGCCCAGGCAATTTGAACCAATAAACCCCTTGCAACATAAGCCATGCCGCCCAACCCTTTTAGGTTTGGGCGGCAATCCTTCCCTCCTGAGCGAAGCAGAAGGGGTTCCGCTTGCCAGGTGGAAGAGTTTTTTCCCTAACTTTCGCCTGTACGACGGGGAAGACATAAACTCCCTCCCCTGCCAAGGGGAGGGCTGGGGTGGGGTTTAACACGCTGAGACGCAATGGAACGCCGACTTAATTTTATGCATGTTCCTTAAGTGGCAAAGCCCCAAACAAACCCCATCCCTAACGCACCAAATTAGAGCTATAATGGTAGGAATAACCCAGCCCCACTCTCAGGAAATACCCACCAGATGGATTTAGCAACCCGCCTCAGCCGTTTAAGCCCACTGCTGATCCTTGCCCTCCTGCTCTTACCCGCCCTGTGCCTAGCCCAGCAAAACCTCTTCAACGTCCCCTCGGCAGACATCACCGAAGCCGGACAATTCTTCTTCCAACAACAATTCAACATCATCAGCGCCAACTCCGGCACCAGCAACACCACCCTAGACTACGGCTTAGGCAGGCAACTGGAAATCGGCCTCAACCTGTTCAACCTGGACATGCAAACTACCAACGGCAGCTACCAAAACCCCCACATCCTGCTCAACTTCCAAAAAGGCCACACCTTTAACCAACACTATAAAATCGGCTTCGGCAGCCAATCCGGCCTAACCCCCGCCCTACACGGCCACACCACCGAACTGCCCAGCTTCAACTACATAAACAACGCCGTAGACCTGCAAGAGCACGGTAAATACTTCCTAGGCGGCTACTTCGCCAACCAAGCCTACGCCGGCAAAAACCAATTCGGCTTCATGGCAGGTGCCGAATACCCCCTCATCCACCATAAAATACACCTGATGGCCGACTTCATCAGCGGCGACAACGACCTCAGCGTCGCCGTCATCGGTGCCGCCTTCCACCTCAGCCACCACTGGCAAATCTCCCTAGGCGCCCAACTCCCCGCACCCACCAGCCACAACGACTACGGGCTGGTTTTGGAGATTACCAAATTGTAGTGGGCAATTCAGACAACGCTAAAAATACAGATATTGGAGCGCGGGCATCTTGCCCGCAACAGCAGTCAAGCGGCCAGGCCACCGTGCAATGGCTAAAGACCATTGCACTCCGCGTCCTATTGTGTTGAGATTAGCCATACACACCGCACCCAACTTAACTTTAATACTATGGCCGAACAACGCCCTTCACAATCCAAACCCGCTAGACCATCCGAACCTATCCGCTACATTAAACAGCTAAAAATAACAGGGCTTTGGGATCGGTTTGATATTGCTTGGGAATTACAGCCTGATGTTAATGTCTTGGCGGGGATTAATGGCAGCGGCAAAAGCACCATTTTGGGTTGTATGTACGAGCTAATTACGGTCAGAAAATCATCTCGCGGCTATTTGGCTATGGCCAAAAACGTTAATCTGTTTTTTGATAATAAGTGGCATATCCATGCTAGCTATTCCTCCAAAAATGGCATAATGACAAGCTTAAACTCATTGTTTCTCTACGACTTATCCGTAGACCTCATCAGCACCTTCGACACCGACTTAAAGCCCTCAGAAGCCATACAAAAACTATCAGATGACCGCGTCAGCACCGAACTGGATTGGCAAATCCATTTGCTGCAAATACAATACCTTGATTACCAATTAAACATCAGCAGGAAAAAAGACGTACTCATGGAAAGTGGCGCGGACAATATCCCCGAACGCTGGCAAACCATCAAATACCCCCAAAACCGCTTCCTAGCCATAATAGATGAAGCATTCGCCGAAACAGGCAAAAAAGTCAACCGCGATAAAAACCATGTCGAATTTTTGGCAGGAGTTAAAGAGCTCAGCGCCTATCAACTATCCTCAGGCGAAAAGCAATTGCTTATCATCCTGTTAACAGTGCTGGTACAGGATAACAAGCCGTCTATTCTGTTTATGGACGAGCCAGAAATCTCCTTGCATATCGACTGGCAGAGAAAATTGATAGGCCATATCCGTGAATTAAACCCCAATGCGCAGATAATCATCGCCTCCCATTCCCCCGCCATCATCATGGAAGGCTGGCTTGATAAGGTGGTTGAAATCAGCGATATTACCGTACCTCAAGCGGGGTAAATATGGCGAGTTCATTCATTGAGAACCTATCGTCTGAATTCCAAAAAGCCAACAACGCCTATGCCCCAAAAGCCGCCAAGCCCAAAGTGCTTGTTTACGTCGAAGGCCATGACGATGTCGCTTTTTGGCATAATATCTTAAGCCCTTATCAAGCAAAAACAGGCGTTAAATTTGACATACAGCCTTTTACGCAGGGTCTTGAGCAAGGTAAAACCGCCTTAACAAAATTATTCCCTCAAACTGGCGCGTATTTGCTGGTCTGTGTGGATAGCGATTACGATTACCTGCTCCCCGACCATTCAGAGGCCGCCAAAGCCATTAACACTAACCCGTACATCCTGCAAACCTACGCCCACTCGATTGAAAATCTAAAATGTTACGCGCCCAGCTTGGCACACGCCTGTGTTAAAGCGACCCAAAACACCAGCGAACTTATCGACTTACCCGACTGGTTGGCAACGTATTCACAGCAAGTGTTTTGGCTGTTTATCTGGAACCTGTACCTGCATAACTTACACGCCCACAACGACTTTACCCAAACCCAATTTTGCGACACCATCCGGTTAACTGAAACACCGTCGTCCACAAATTATGGCGGGGCATTGGCGACCGTTAAACACCGTGCCGAAGAGAAACAGCAAGCGTTAGAGAAGACCCATCCCAAACACGCGCCAGAGCTGGTGGCATTTGCAGAGCAACTGGCTAAGCGCGGCTTAACCCCTGAAACAGCTTATCTTTTTATTCAGGGGCATACACTGTATGACAAGGTGGTGTTACCTTTACTGAAACCGATTTGCGAAGCCTTAAAAAAAGCACGGCGCGAAGAAATCCAGCAGTGGGGGCAAGATCAAGATGAGAAAGACAAAAAAGATAAAAAAAATAAAGACAACAACTACCATAATGCACTATCAAAAATACAAGATACATTGAACCATCATTACGAATTCAAAGACTGCTTTTTATACGAAAAGATTCTCACCGATGTCGAAGCGTTTTTAAGGGAAGCCGAATATCATCAACGGTAGCAAACGTAGGTTGGGCAAGCTGTTCTGCCCAACATTTCCCACCCCGCCTGCCCCAAAACACCCGCCATAACAGCATAAACGTTAGAGGCAGGCCGCTTGCCAAGCACAAACCACCCGCCCAACCACAACTAAACCCTACTGCCCCACCGCAAACAACGTCCCATTATTAATCGCATAAACCGTACCGTCCGCGCCGATTAAGGTCGGGGTATACGCCTCGCCCAAGCCCGCCGTCAGCACCACTTGCTCAGACAAGGTGTTGGTGGTCAAATCCCAGCGGTACAGCACCCCGTCCTCACTGTTCGCCAACACCGACTTGCTGAACGGGTCAATGGCGGCGGAATTGATGCACCACTCGCGCACCGCGTTAGGCTTGCCCGCCGTAGGTTCCGGCGTAGCGCCGACAATCGTCAGCACCTCTTTCATCACCTTAGTGCTTTGGTTAACCGGATCGGGCATTTGCGCGTTAGGGTCCAGCACGGCAATCTTATTCACACCATCGGCAAACTGCACATAATTGTTATACTTGGTAAACAGCAGATACGCCGACGACCCCGTATAAGACGGCACCAACGCCGCATTGACCACCGACGCGGTGGCATCCCAACCGAACGAGCCGGGCGTTTTCGTCTTGGTCAACGCGCCGTTAAAATGCAGCAACCAACCCCGGTCATTATGCGAGAGGAAACTGTTCTCCAACACCCCAAAATACACATCCCCATCCGGGCCTACCGTCGCCGAAGCCGAACCGTCTTCCGGCAACAACGCATCCAACCCGGACTTAGGGTCTTTCAAACGGACATGCGCCAACGGCGCGAGGGTGGCGGTATCGACCGCAACCAAATAGCCCGTGCCGAAACTATTGCCGTTTGACACCGCAAAATACAGCTTGCTCTGATTATTGCTTAAAGTCGGCGCGTTGTTCATCACTATATGGTTGATACTGGCATCATTGCCTGCCGCCGCCGTGGCGGTGACAAACGACACCGTACCGTCAGCGGCGATTTTGGCGACCCCGCTTTTCAGATTCAGCGGGGTCGTACCCAGCGCGACATAACCGAAATAGACATTACCCGCACGGTCGGCGACCAAGGGCGTGGAGATTTTGATATTAGCGTTATATGTCGTTTTGGCGGCGGTGTAATTCGCCAAGCCATAAAAAGCGATCTGGCCGCTAGCACCCGTCAACGCGTCCGGGCGGTCACGGTAATACACCGTACCGCCCGCGCCCGCCCAATACAGACGGTTTTTCGCGGTCAGCACCGGACTAAAACTCGGTGTCCAATTATGCGGCGGCAAACTGTAATCCGTCGCCAGCGTGTAACGCAACGTCCCGTCACTGCCCTTGCGCACCTCCAGCTTAAAGCCGTCGGTCGCCCCGGTCTTCACAGGTACGATCACATTATTCGCCCCCGTCACCACAGGCGAGCCGTAATGGATCAGCAACTCGGAACCGGCATATTGCGGGCTAAGGTCAACCGGGGTCTGCCAGCGGACACGCTGCAATGGTTGGGAGCGCACCGTCGATACCCCCGTATGCTGGGCATCGTGAGCATAGCCCGACCAGATAGGGCCGGCCAAAGCAGCCAACGGCGCAAGCGCCAAGACAGCGAGGGAAATCCGCAGGTGTACAGCAAGCATAATCATCTCCTTGTTGGGGGTAAGTAAGGGGGTCAATAGGGTCTTGGTAGGGTGGCCTAAGGCCTGTATTAAACCCTATTCCCATAAAAACACCTAGAGCCGAGTGTATCCGCCCGAACACGATAAAGTTCAAAGCCGGTCAGGCAGGCCATTTCTGCCCGACCGAACCACTAAACTTGCCGCCTTTTATTCAGGCCCGCAAAATCCTTATGCCCGTTCCTAACGGCCGATCACGCTATTAATTCCGCCAACCTATCTGTCAGGCAGAAACTGCCCATCCAACACGGGCATAGGATAATCCGCCCCGCCTTCCGGCCTTAAATACGTTATCCTTAACCCATAAATGCGCTATCCCCTTAAAAAACCAAATAATCCCCAAACCACAGGTCAAGTACCCTACACACCTTTTATGAATCGTTAACGAATAAAACAACGCATTTATGAAACAATCTATGTAAATATAGTGCTATTGTAAAC
Organism: Methylovulum psychrotolerans; assembly: GCF_002209385.1. Lineage (NCBI taxonomy): Bacteria > Pseudomonadati > Pseudomonadota > Gammaproteobacteria > Methylococcales > Methylococcaceae > Methylovulum > Methylovulum psychrotolerans. The sequence continues at coordinate 4,592,225 of NZ_CP022129.1, read as the reverse complement.
TATGTCAACCTGCCCTATATTTACCCTGCGGTTTACCAGAACCGCGCCATTTTAATTAACGAGGATCACTCAATGAACGACTTTTATAAAGATATTGTCATCGGCATCGTTTTTGCCACTGGCTTGTTAGGCTTCGTCTCCGGCGAATTCATCATCTCATCGGCGCTGTTCGCCACCGCCGCCGTTGCCAGCAATGTCAACACCAACCGCAGAAAAGGCTACACCGAGCAAACTTTATGAGGCTAGCCTGGGCAACTCGCGGCCTTAACCCAGCAAATAATAGGGTGCGCAACGCGTACCCTATTACCTTAACGGCCTAACAGGCCATAGCGTTTGAGCACCACCCGTCTCGGCAAACTCGCGCCAAACTGATGCGGCCTATCGACAGGCTGATCTTGATAGCAATAATATTCAGGATAACGCCGCCCCGTCAGCGTATAAGCCACCCCATCAGGCGGCACTAAACCCTGCCAACGCAACCGCCCACCCTCAACCTCCGGCACACTGCCCGACACCAGCGTATCGGTGCTATCCAGCCACACCACACTATCCACCTGCGCCACCACAAAATCTACCCCATTAAGCCCCGCGACCAGCACCAAGCTAAACGGTTCGGTACGGTTACACAATTGCACCCGGTCATAGCCGCCAATGGCATAAAGCGGCGAATCCGAAGGGATGCTCAACACCACATCCCCCACATCCAACAGCCCAAACCCCTCTAACGCCTGCGCCTGCGCACCGCTGATAACCCCCGCCTGCGCCGCAGTCGGCTCACCCCAGATATGCCCCGCGCCAAAGCACTGCACACAATCGACGCGTGGCTGCCCCGAATCGCGGCTCACACACGGGCAAGCCACCGCCCGCCGCCAAGCCACCGCCTGCCCGACTTGATTCAGCAACTGGTTAAATAATAAGGGATTGAGATAAGCGGGCGTGTCCATAAAAGACCTGTGCGGGGGAAAAAGAGGATGTCCGGCTAAGCCATACCCTAGCCGATAACAAAAAACCATTAGACCTTAACGTCACCCCATCCGAACCCCATGGATGCTATCCAGCAAACTGTGCTTCAGCTCATCCACCGCCCCCTGCCACGCCGCCAGATTAAGCGATGTCGAACGGCTAAAACCATCCGCGCTTAAACTTTGCGAACCCGGCAAAAACGCCAGCTTCAACACATTCAGCACCGTCATACGGTTAACCAGCGCGACAATATCCGGCCAACACGTCTCCACATCCGTCAGACCCGCCAAATAACGCAAACGCACCAACAACGGCATGGCAGAAAAACCGCCGCCCAACGCTTGCAGTAACGTCGCCGAAAACGGCATGTCCACGCTTAAAGCCGTTGGGATCAATTGGATTTGCCCGTATTTCCTGTCCAAATTCAGCCACGCCTGCGGCACCGTAAACACCTGCCCAGACCCCGGATACGTCAACTCAATGCGATGCACCGCAATAATCGGCTTCATGCGCGTCGCCAAAAACCCGAACGGGGCGGCTCCGAACTGCGCGGGATCATAATAATAAAACGCCTCCTGCGCATAAGGCCGCTTAGCGGCAACCAACGCGGCGACCTCTTCGGGCGGGGCATCATCGGGGATAATCTCGGTTGGCGTAAAAAACACCCGCAACTCGCGTTGCGCTTGGGCATAAGCGGCGTTAAACGTCTGCGTCAGCAACTCATCGGTGAGCAAAGCGGCATTAATCAGCCCCGCTTGATTAAGCATAAGCTGGAGCGAAACAAGGTCAGGGGTCAACATAAGGCGGGCAACCTAAACGATAGTGGCAACAAGCCTAAGGATACGGTCACGACAAGGCCAGCCAAGCCCCCACAACGTCAACGCCAGCACCTAAAAACCGCAAGCAGCGCCGCCCCACCCGCCGCCAGTGCCAAAAAATCCACACAAAAACCCACCAAAAGCCGCCTAAAAAAGGATTTTTCCGCCCCCAGTGCAACACTTGGCACAACTTCGCCCACCACATTAACTTAATCAATATCAAAAAATTAGCCAAGGCTTTAGGCATTACCCACAGTCGCTTTTTATTTTAAAGTATGTAAAACTTCACTTATTTTTTGGTACTACTTAATTTTAATTACGTTAATTTTTTGGTATCGTCTTAACAAAGACAATCCACGCCCTTTAAACAAAACAGTATCTTGTCCAGCCGCGCCTATCAGGCCAAAAACCCGATACGCGATGCCTTTAAGCACTATCCGCCGCAGCGACACTGCATCAATAAGCCATAGTGCCTTTAGCAATGCGTCAGCGTAGCCAAGATAACCATTTTATATAAGTGCCTTGTCGTTTTAACCCTTAAAGAGATGGCTTGAGATTTTTTAAAACTATGTTATCCACACTAAAACGCCAAGCTTATTAAAAATAATACCAAAGCCTAAATATAACACAAATTTCCAAAAACCTAAAAAAAACAATAATCCGGCGGCGTTGATAACCAGGACAGACCACCGCCACCACCGGATAACCCCGTGCCCCTGTCCTATTACCGAAATAGATACTTTTATGGAACACTACGAAGCCAATAAATTACGTTTTGCCAAATCAACCATGAAACGCATGGGCGTTGCCGTCGATACCACCGCTTGCATGAAAGTGTCAGGCAACAGTATGGACCCGGTCATGCCGGACGGCTGCACCGTCGGCGTAGACACCAGCACCACCCAAATCAAAGACGGCGACATTTACGCCATCCACTATTACGGGCAACTGCAAGTCAAATGCCTCTACCGCAACGATGACGGCGGCGTGCGCATCCGCAGCTACAACGACAGCGAATATCAAGATGTCCACTGCACCCAAGACGAACTGGACCAGCTCAACGTCTTAGGCCGCGTGTTCTGGTGGTCGGTGCTGTGCTAACAGCCTAAATACGCCGCCCATCCTTAAAGCAAGGGCGCAACCCAGCCTTTCGGGCTTTATCCCCCGAAAGGCCTTAAGCGTGCGGCTGATGTTGGCCCAGCCCCTATTTTTTCATGCCCCCCACAAGGAGAGCCAAACCATGCCCGAAACGCTAGGCCCTATGGGAGTATTATGCCTAATTTTTCTGGCCATTCTCAGTATCCTCTGGTTTTTTCTGCCTTTCGCCATCTTCGGCATCAAAGGCAAACTAAACGTAGCCTTACAAGAAATGCACGAAACCAACCAAAAACTCGACGAACTGCTGCAAGAATCCCGCAAAGCCAACCAACTAGCCGCCCAAGCCGCCGCACAGGCGCAAGCCACAACAGAGCGCTAACCAGCAAACCGCAACCCGACTTTAAACCAACCAGCAATAGAATTATTAGCTATTATCAGTATAACAATCAGCCTATTAGCTTAATATAGCAAAGCGCGTAATAAGGCGGTAGATTTTTGTTAGCGCCGTTTTCGCCACTATTTTTTACAGTAATTCCAGTTTGTTCCGAAGACGTTATGAGATTCGTGCCATAGCCCTCATCAGAACGATCTGTATTTTCATAAGTAACCGTATACCTATCCAGCTCACCCGACACATCCGTAGGCAACTTATGCTCATGCCCAGGATCCACCACCTCATGCCCATGCGCCACCACCACCGCATCCGCCGACCCACCCCGCTGCCTTTATTGACCTAAAGGCCCCACAATAACCCGAAAAAACCGTCACCCATGTCCCCGAACATGTGTTACCTATGTCCCACGTCCATACACCCATCAGGGGAGGGGGACGGATTCCATTGCAACTTATTGTTTTAAAAACTTTATTAGAATTTTCAATATTCGGTGGCTGAGCTTTTATCCGAATGTTAAAAACTTGATGATCGAGTATAAATAAAGGCTGTGGCAAGCCACTCGGCAAATGTCGGGCAAAACCGCCTGCGGAGTCTGGCGTGGCTAAATTCTAAAAACAATTTGCAGCGGGTAATTTATGTTGGACAGCTTTCTTTTCTTGCTTGCCGTTTCGCCCGGATTATTTGCTTGGTGGCATGGCCGGAAGTTAATCCGGCAGGCACAGCAACCGTTATTGGCCGAACGCTATGCCCAGTATTTGCGCAAGCTGGTTGGGTATTTTGTCTTACTTTGGTGCTTGTTTTTGTTTGTACCGATAGTTAATGAAAACAGCGGCCTGCAAATCATCGGTTTAACGGTAAACGGTCTTGTTCGCTTGGCGCTTTTTAGTGCGGTGGTCGGGTATTTTTTTGTGCGTAAGGCGTTGTTGCAGGAAAGTTGGGGCTTTTGGAGGTTTTTGATCTTTCAACTCCGATGGCTTCTGGTGTTCCAAAGCTTTCCTTTGTTGCTGTTGTTTTCGCCTCAGTGGATAGCCGAGGCGGGGGCAAACCGGCCACTGGCTATCGCAGTTCTTGCCGTTTTGCTATACGGGCGCTTATTATTGACTGTTGGGCAGGTCGGAAAATTGGTGGGGGCAGTTCTAATGACCGACCCTAAATTGCTGGCTGGGTTTGAGGCCATTAATGCCCGTTCTACCGTCACACCGCCGTCTTATTTTACCCTGCCGGTGCACGGCGGGCGTATCGCCAATGCGGTGGCTTTATCGGCGCTCCCTAAACCTGCGGTGCTGTTTACGGAAACGCTATTGTCCGAACTCAGCACCGAACAAATTGAGGCCGTTTACGCCCATGAATTAGGCCATATTGAGCGCAGGGATGCCCGTTTTATCAAGAAATATGCGTTACAGTGCTTTTTGTTGGCGACTATCGCGTTAGCCTGTGTGCCGCTCTTTGCGACATGGTTTACCATCCGGCCTGATAAGGCATGGCTGTTTATTTTTGTCGGTGTCGTTTTATTGCAGTTAAATAAGTATTTTCTTGGGCATCAACGGACTGAGGAAACCCATTCCGATACCCGTGCGGTTGAGTTGTGCGGTAATCCTGAGGCGATGAAGACGGGGTTGCAACGCATCCATGACATTAATCTGCTGCCGCACCGTTGGAGTCGGGAGCGGGAGCGGGCTTCGAGCCATCCTAGCCTTGCCAACCGTCTCCGCTCAATAGATGCGGTGGATGGGCAAGAGGCGAGGGGTGTCGGTGAGCCGATGATTATAGCCACTAGCAAGGCCGGCAGTTATGTGGTGTTTGCCGACAGCGTGGTGTATTGGCTGGATGGCGTACCCGAAGGTACGGCACTGAGCTTGGCAAGCCTTACCGACAAAGCCACGCAGCAACTTGCTGTGGCCTATACGGAGTTAGTTGAGTTATTGCTGGAGCCTAGCGGGCATGACCAAGCGCTGTTGGTCGGTATCGACCAACAGGGCAAAAGCTATCGGCGTACCTTACCTGCGGCGATGATCGGCCCGGCACAGGCCGCGCTGGCTTATGCCGACCAGCATATCGTGCCAATGACGGTAGTAAAGCCGTCGCGGCCACCGCTCTTTTACTTGCTTACGGCGGCTATGGTGGCGTGTGGGTATTTTTCTGGGCAACCCTACTCTATTTTATTTGCCATTATCGCTTTTTTTTATTGGTTGCAGCCCAGCCGGATGTTGTTGGCGACGGTCGGCGCTTTGGCTTTCGCCCAAGGTATGGTGTACTGGCTACTTAACCCGATGCTGACCTTCAGCGAGCAAGCAGATGCGTTTGTGGTTGGCTTTACTTTGTTGGGTTTGGCGGCGGCGGCTTACGCGCTTTATCAGCACTTTCGCAGCCCAACAGACGGGCAGGTCTTTTTTCTCCATACGGTGGGGATTTTGGGGATGATTGCCGCGATAGGTTTGGTTAAGATGGTGGCGGCAAGTTTTATGGGCGGGCTGTTCGCGTTGTATGTCAGTGCTTTTGATAATGCTTTTACCGGGGTTTGCCTGTTCGGTTTGGCGGCTGCCTGCACTATGCGCTTTAAGGGGGAACGGCGTTGGGTGGCGGGGTTGTTGGCATTTTTGGCGGTCAGCACGTTGGTTATTCAATCGCCTTATTTTGGCGAACGGGTTGCGCATGATCCTTTTATGGTGTCGGCCAGCCAATTACGGCCTATGACGGCCAATGTAACATCTGTGGCGGCGCTTGCCGAGCCGAATGCGTTTGAACTGCATTTGTCGCCGCAGGGGCAGCGGGTTGCTTTTATGGTAATGAAGCCGGGCGAGGATGGGGAGTATGACGATTCGGTGCAAGCGCCGTATACGCTGGCGGATTTTAATTTGCCGCCGATAACGTTAGGGGTAGGGGATGTCGAGTTTGTCGATGACGGGAGGATTTTAGCCCTTGCCACTGGCGAGCCTGCGGTTTTGCAATTGCGGCAATGGCGCAACGGCAGTTGGGTCATTGATAAGCAGTGGCAGTTGCCCGCTGGTTTTGCGGCCAATGACATTATATGGGATAGCGCTAAGCAAGCGTGGTTAGTGTTAGGCTATGACGCGGATACGGGCGATACGGTGCGCGTTTTGGGGGCTTTGGCTCATGATGATGTTAAGGCCGTAACCATGGCGGCCAATGGTGATGAAAATCAGGATTATAGGGAATATGATTTGCAGGATGCGCTGCTGCGGGTTTATCGGGTTAGGCCCAATAAAATGCAAGCCCCATTTTGGGAGAGGATTTTGGATCAGCGCTACTTCATCTTATCGGCCTCACAACAGGGTGAGTGGTCAGATATAGCGCACACTACGGCTTATAATCTCTTTTGTTTGCCGAGTTCTGTGCAATTGCCGTCGGTACGCATCCCGTGCTTGTATAAAAGGGAAGGCAAGCAGTTTTTAGGGATTGTCAATTTACAGTCAGGGCGGTTGGATAAGGCGGTATTTTTGGATGAGGATGCGACGGGTTATAGTTTAATCGGCCAGCAAGGCCCGTTCATCTTGGTCAGTAAAAACAGTGCCCAACTGTTTGCCGTGAATATCGAAGCCGGCTTGCTTTATGAACTGGCCTTGCCCGAATCGGCCAAACCGTTTGCTGCACTGGCTTGGAACGGCCACTACTTGGCTTTGGCGAACAGTACGCAAGGGGTGCAGGTATTTCGGGCGGGTTGGGGTGAGGGGCATTAAAACCCGATGTCAGTTAACGGCCAGTTGGACGGTTCGCGGTACGTCCAGTTTTTAAAATCAAACGGTAACGTCCACGTTTTCGGTTTGAGTTTTTTGCCGTTTAACTGTCCGGTTACGGTGACCCGCAACGGATAGACTCGGGCCGTGTTTTTGCTGGTGTCTATGACCAACTGGGTTTTGATGTCGGTGCGGGCGTTCTGATCCCCGCAACAACTGCCGGAATCGTCAAAATCGGCCCAAAAGCCCGCGAGGTTGCGGATGGTGTGTCCGTAAGGTGCAAGCAGCGTATGCGAGCTCCCAGAAATGCCTTGGTAGATGGCGCCGTCGGTGTTTTGCCAGCCCCAGTAATCCGATGGCCCCAGCAGGCTGAGCCGCCAGTTGGTCGGCGGCAAACCGTATGTCCCCATCGGCATTTTCGGATCACTGGCGATGATCTCCGTCTGGCCATTATGTTCTTCTAAGACAAAAGCCCCGATCAAACCGGATATGACATGGGCGTTGTCGGCTTCACCTTTTTCATTGACCGCTGTGCCGGTGGCTAACACATACAGGCGGTTTCCGGTGACGGTTTCGCGTTTGTCGGTGCGGTCTATGGTCATGCAGTAGTGCTGTTCGCTTTCGTCCATGGTTACCCAGCATTTTTGCTGGGGGTTGTAGGTGCCATAGACTTTGTCCAATACCGCTTTGGCGGAAATATCGGCTTGGGCGGCGGGTACGCTTAAGGCGGCTAAGATGGTATAGGCGGCTAAGGTGTTTTGGCCTTGCATAGGCGGCTCCTGAGTGGGCAAAATGCGTTTTATAAATGAAATAGGTTAATAACCGACGTTACTGCATAACAATGGCTAGGTCAATTTTAGCGGAATATACACGCTAAATGGTTAAATACCTAGTGTCGCAATAAAAATAGCGGTTATTTTTAGCTATTATTAAGGGGCATAAGGCGATAAACGCCGCAAGGTGAGGCTGTGTGGTGTTTTTGTATTATTGGTAAAAAGCAGGGCGGGCGGGAGTTGTGGATAGTTGTATGGTCCATTTTTAGGTGCGCGGATGAGGGCAGGCGGTTATGGCCGGGTCAGCGTGTTGTGTGGGAGAGGAGAGTTTTGCTTATGTATGATGACCGTTATATCGACCAGTTACGCCTGCGTTTTAATAGCGGCGAGCCGTTACAATATGTGTTTTTCTGGGGGCATCGGCAACCGCGTGGCGGGGTGGTGACGCAGACGTGTTTGAGCCAGTGGTATGCCGCTGGTTTGGCGTTGGACGCTGTTTATTACCGCACTGCCGAACACGCGATGATGGCGGGCAAGGCGTTGTTGTTTAAGGATATGGAGACGTTCCGGCAGATTCTCGCCGCCGATACCCCTGGCGCGGTTAAGGCACTGGGCCGGCGGGTGCGTGGGTTTGATGAGGCGGTTTGGCTAAGGCAGCGTTTGGAAATTGTCTATCGGGTCAATCAGGCGAAGTTTACCCAGCATGAGGATTTGCGGGCTTATCTGGTGGCGACGGGCGATAAGGTGCTGGTTGAGGCGAGCCCTAAGGATGCGGTTTGGGGGATTGGCATGGCGGCTGGCGATGCGCGGATTGCTGACCCTAACCATTGGCCGGGCTTGAACTTGTTGGGGTTTGCGTTAATGCGGGTGCGGGAGGGTTTGGCTGGCGCTTAAGCGTTGCACATAAAGGCCATCGGGGCTAAAGCGCATAACGCAAGGAACGGTTGCCGAGAGGGCTGGGATGGGGTTCAACACGCTGTGTTGCAATGGAACGCCGACTTAATTTCATGCACGTTCCTTAACAAGGTATATTGCCCCGAATCAAGCTGGCTGTCTTGGCCTCCAGACCGGTTTTTGTCAGTACGTTGAACCCAACCCTGCCATTTTGGAATTGTGAATAAACTTTATCCTGTAATCCCCCATTATTTCTTATGCCAACTCAATAGCTCAGCCATATCCACCAGCTTTAACTTATCGTTCTTTTGCGCACTTTCCACCGCTGCTTTTGTAAAGTAGCTGGTGGTAACGATATAGCCGCACCAAGCGGCATTTTCCTCCACAACGCCTTTAAATTGCTGAACGGTAGGGCTACCCACCGGATTATCCTCGGCGTTGCGCTTGCACTGCACAACAATAAGCCCGTTGGCATGGCGGGCAAAGCCATCTACCCCGGCATCGTTGCTTTTTTTAGTCACCCAAGCCAGTAAGCCTTGATCCTGAAAAAAGGCCATAACGTGCCGTTCAAAATCATAAGGGTTCATCGCCAACAATTCACGCTTTAACAAAACCTCATCTTTTGACAGCGTTTGCTTTTGGGGCGCGGCGGGTTCGGCTTCCATCGCCTCCCTCAGTTCTTTTTTCGTCCGCCTTAACACTTCGTCTTTGGCAATCAGCGACAGCACAACGCCAATATAGCTATCGGCACTCGTGTTCTTGCCCAAAAAAGCCTCAATAATGGCCGTAATCCCTGCTACGCCGACAAACAGCAACAACAGTACAGGCACACCGATTGCACCGCCAAAACCTGCTATGCCAACTGAATTACCGCCAATCAATGCCGCCGCCGCTAAGGTAACGGGCATTGTCACTTTAAGGGCTAAAGGCATATCCGAAGTAGCATAATTTTTAACCGCTTGGGACACGCTTGCAAAAATAGCCGCCACCGTTTTTTTAAAATCCATCAGCGCGTAAATATGCAGATATTTGTCCAGTGGTGATAATTCCTTATTTGCCAATATTTCACGCGCCAAAGCCAGCCCCGCCAATACGTCTAGCCGATCCTGTTCGCTAGCGCATTTTTTTAAGGCCGATATAAATAAACCAACCAGCCACCGAACCATTGCCCCCTCTTGCTTTACCTTAATATTGCCCTGCAATACCGCCAAGCGTTGTAAAAAATCCCCATCAGATAAAAATCCCCCCGCATGGGCTTCTTTTAGCGCGTCTATCTTTTCCTCGTCTGTCATGGCTAATTCTTGGTAAGGTTTTTAAACGCCCCAAAGGCCGCGCCGACTGCCGCACCTGTTAGCGTTCCCACCAGCGGCACAACCGAGGCAATAACTGCCCCGCCCGCCGCGCCTTTTGCCATATCCGCCGCCATATCAGACTTTAAAGCCTGCTTGATAAGCTGCCCGCTTTCATCCAACAAGGTGCTGTTAGCACCCGTTTCATCATCAGATATATCTGACAACTGCGCCAACCGTGCATTGTAATCTTGTTCAGATAAAAACCCCTGCTGGTAAGCTTGGGTTAATTCTTCAATTGGTTTTGCTTTATTCATAACTACCCCATCCACCCCATAAATAACTAACAGGATATTACCAACAACTCTACAGCACAACCCATTTGATAAAACCTACCCGTAAAAACGAAAAAACTGCCGTTGACCCCATCCATACTTATCAATCAATGCACTTATAATCAATCCACCATTACAAATTCTGATTGTTGACACACCTGCTAAAAAAACGAAGAACAATCATTGTCAAAATCCCAGTCATAACCATGAGCGACATCACCACCCAAAATAGGGGCAAATTTTGACTCGATAGCGCGAAGTCCCCAAACGCTTACGCCATTTGTATTTTCAATACTATTTAATGCTGTTTGTGAAATGGCGACGACGACGGAAAGCGGCGGGTGTGGGCCGTTAAAGCCGGGGGCGATTAATGGCGGTTTTCGCCCTTAGCGCACAGCAAAAACACGGGTGGTATACTTTTCGCCAGATTGGTTATAGGTAACGGCAAGCCCTTGGTTGAGGTTGACGGATTTTGCCTTAAATTCGGGCATGGATTGGTTAGACCACACCCAAGAGCCCTGCCCAATAGCGTCAAACACGGGATGGATATGCGCTGGCCAATATTTGCCGTTGATATAAAAGCCGGTGCCGGCTGAATACGCGGGCCTGTATAGGCTTTTGATTTCTGCAATAGTGGGCATCCGCCAATTGCCGCCACAGGTGTCGAGGTTGGCTGTCCATTGCTTCGCCTCAGCCCAAGCCAGTGTTTGGTCGGGGCCTACATACCATTCTAATCCGGTCGTTAAATCGATGATTGAGCCGCAGGGCAATACCTTATAGTTTTCATACGTTGTGGGGCGGGCACTCTCCTGATAGCGGGGTGTTGTCGTCTCGTGGCTGTTTGTTAGCCGCCACTGTTGGCTGCATTGTTTGGCTACTTTATCCACGCATTGCAAAAATGATCCGGCTTTGTACAGGCCAGTCAGCAGTTGTTCGAAACGCGCCGCGCCGTCGTTATCGGGGTCGTCGTCATGGAGTTTGTTATAGGCATCACTGTCTACCATGCTGGCAATACCCGCCCCTAGAAAATCGCTTAGGCCGTAGCCTTCTCCGGTCATTTCTGCGGCTAAAGAACCGCACCCTTCACTGAGCAAGAATCTTTTCTGGGTGCTGTTTTCGGCCAGATCGCCCGCCGCTGCACAGCCGCCGTGGCTAATGGCGCATATCGCCAAGGCGGTGCTGGTGGCTTGGCTGGGTGGGCATGACAGCAAATTCTTGCTATTAGCCATTGGTAGTAAGCCTAGGTTTAAGGTGATGGCGGTTAATCCGGCAAATAGGGGTTTGTGCATAATCTTTCCTTCGGTTTTTTGCGCGGAATTAAAATGACTTGTCAGCGGATAAAGCTTATCCGCCACCCAAACGCTAAGGCCCTACACAGCGGGGCGTTTAAAAGCAAAATGTATTATGCGCGTTTCTTAAAAAGCGATAATTTTGCCGACAATAGTGGTGACTAGCGGGTGTTTGAGAAAGGCTTGCAGGCGGCTTTTGGCTTCGGCTTTGGCTTGTTCGGGTGCGTCGGCGCGGTCTATCTCGTTGACCAGTTGGGTAATGTGTTGGTTAAAGCTTTGATTGGACGATAAGGTGGTATTGCCTTTGTTATAGCCAATTTGAAAATTGCCCGATTGGTTGATGGTATCGCCTGTAGACATGACGGTGTTCCTCTGGTGTTAAAAAAATTAATTGGAAAGGTCGATTTCGCCTTTGTTGAAACCGACCGCAAAGTTGCCGCTTTGGTTGACGATGTCGCCCGTCATGCGGACTTCGCTGACGTAAGTGAAATTACCGCTGGTTTGTGCGTCTATGGCATCGCGGATTTTAAAAAACAGTTCTTCGATTTTGGCTTCTTCGAGGGTGACGACCAGCACAAAATAGCCGTCACCTACGGTTTTCATCAAAATGGCATAACGCGTCTTGACGAAAAGGCGTTTCCACCAAGAGGAAGGGCGCACGGTGATGCTTTTGATCCCGGCGATTTGATTGACGGGGTAAAGCGACCCGGAGACTTGGATGACCGCCGAGCGGACATCGACTACGATAGATTTTTGTTTGGCCATGGGACTTAAGCGGTGTCGGTAAGGTTAGGCATTAATAATGTGGGCATTTGTTAAAGAAGGGGTGGCATCCCGGCAGGTTCTTTAGCCCTTCGGTCGCTGATATTCCGCCCAGGCCGCGTTGATTGTCATGATCGGCAACAAATCGACTAAGGGGATAAGTTCTACTAGGCCGACAAAGCCGCGTGGCCCATAGCGTATCGCTTGGATGATGACGATAAAAATGTCGATGGGGTCGCCAACTATCGGTACTGCCGCCCCGCCATAGTCGGCAAGGTCGGCGATGAGGCTTAAGATAAGCACGCCGTATTTTTTGAAGATGACGGTTATCAGTAGGCCGCAGATGGCGAAGCCCGCTAAGAACGGGTGGGTTTCCAGCAGGTAAATCATGAACACGAACAGGCAGGCCACCCAAATCGGCGGGATGTCTTTTAGGGTTTGGCTGATACTGGATGGGGGCATGGTTGGTGTTCGCTGGGTGTTATAGGCCGTTGGGGCGACTATATAACAACTGGGCGGTTGGTAAAATGAAGGATTACCGTAAAAATAGTGAATTTTGCATAAAAATACAGGTTTTATAGGTAATTTATTGATATTTATTGTAAAAATTAAGTGTTGGTTTTGTGGTATTGGTGGTTTTAGGGTGTTTTTTTTGCGGCTTGTCGCCTGTGTGGGGGAAAAGCTGGCGCAGTGGTTGCGGATTGGTTGATGTTAGGGTGGGGTTGGAGTGCAAAGGTCTTTAGCCTTTGCTGGGGGGTAAGGAACGTGCATAAAATTAAGTCGGTTTCCCATTGCAACACAGCGTGTTGAACCCCACCCCAGCCCTCCCCTTGGCAGGGGAGGGAGCTTATGGCTTCTCCGTCGTATAGGCGAAAGTTAGGGGAAAAAGCTCCTCCTCCTGCCAAGGGGGAGACCTTCGGCTTTGCTCAGGAGGGAGGGGGTTGTTGTACTTTCGCCTGTTCAACAGATTTTATTTTATGCACGTTCCTAAGCGGCGGTGGGGTATCGGTTTTTTGGTGTGGCGGGGATTTGGGAGGGGCTCGTGCAATGGCTGAAGACCATTGCACTCCGATGTCTGGGTATGTGCTGTGCAAATGGTTGAAGGTTACTGCACGCTGGTATTGGGTTGTGGGTGGGGGTTGGTTTTTTCTGTGTGTTGTTGGGGGCTGGCAGTACAATGGGGTTTTTTGTTTGCCTTGAGGTTGGCTGCTGATGACTGCTTCGCGTTCTTTTCAACAACTGGTGTTTGCTGGGGTGCTGTTTTTGGTGCTGTCGGTTTGGGCGTGGCGGCAGTTGGATGAGCGGCCTGTGAATGCCCAGGGGTGGGGGAGTGACTGGTCGGGTTGGGAGACTTGGTTGCGGCCTTTGGGGAATCAGGCGGCGCGGGGGCAGGTTGGGGTTAATTTAGGGGAGTTGCGGGACCTTGCTTGGAACGAAAGCACCGTAACCCGCCCAGACAAAAGACATCGGCAAGGGGGTTGCTGAACTTCCATAAAAGGAAGAAAAAACATTGTTTCTGAACAGAATTTCCTTAACTTAATGGCAGTGAGGGCTGGGGTGGGGTTTAACACGCAGAGATACAATGGAACGCCTACTTAATTTTATGCACGTTCCTAAGCTAGCAGATTACTGGCCGCTAGCTTACCGCCCAATAGCGTAGTTTGTCAGGTAGCCGCCGTCACCTGACAAACCACGCCATTGCCTAAAACAGACCATCACTTACCTCCCCAAACAACGCATGACCCAGCCCACCCCTTTTGATGTCTTCATCGTCGGTGCCGGCCCCGCAGGCTGTGCGGTCGCCCTGTCCCTCGCCCAAACCGTGCCCGGCCTGCGCGTCGCCATCGCCGACCCTGGCCGCAGCACCCCCTTCCGCATCGGCGAATCCGTACCGCCGCTCATCAAGCCCTTTCTTGACCAACTCGGTGTCGGCGCGGCCTTCCTACAAGACAACCATTGCCCCTCCTTCCGCACCGTCAGCGCTTGGGGCAGCCCCGAACTGGTCAGCAACGAATTCTTTCTTAACGTCCACAACACCGGCTGGCGGCTAGACCGCGCCCGCTTCGACCAAACACTCCTCAACGCCGCCTGCCAACAAGGTGCCCAACGCCTGCCCGCCCAACTCCGCACCCTCAGCCACCACGCCCCATACTGGCACATCGGCTGCGGCGATGCAGGCGACTACCGCGCCACCTACCTCATCGATGCCAGTGGCCGCACCGCCCTGCCGTCGCGTCTGGCAGGCCTTAAACCTATCAACCACGACCGCCTCGTCGCCAGCGCCGTCTTTTTCGGCCAGACCGACCCCAACCTGCCCAACGCCGATGCCGTACTGACCGAAGCCTGCCCCGATGGCTGGTGGTACACCGCCGCCCTCCCCGAAGGCCGCCGCGTGGTCGCCCTAATGACCGATGCCGACCTCGCCCGCCGCCTCAACGCCAAACAACTGGCCGCTTGGCAACAGCAACTGGCACAGACCCGCCATGTCCTGCCCCTCATCGGCAACGCCCGCCCGCTAGCCCCACCGCAACTGTGGCCAGCCAACTCCCGCTACCTGCACGGCCCCACCCGCCCCAACCTGCTCGCCGTAGGCGACGCGCTATCCTGCTTCGATCCCCTGTCCTCACAAGGCATCATCAAAGCCCTACGTTCCGGCCTGTTCGCCGCTTACGCACTAACTGACCACATCCGCCGCCAAGACAGTAGCGGCTTCAGCCGCTACCAAGCACTGATGCAGCGCGAATTCGCCGCCTACCAAACCACCCTAAGCGACTACCACCGCCAAGAACAACGCTGGCCAGACGCGCCGTTTTGGCAACGGCGGCTTTAAGTTCTAGGCATGGAACACCAAAGGCCTCTACCTTTGCCCGCTGCCCTGTTTTGCGTTACCTTTCGCGTAGGCTTTTGCTTTAGCCTATAATACGATTTAATTCCGTTCAAATAAGCTTCAGCCAGGAAAATCATCATGCAAATTTCCGACAACATCAAGCCCATCAGCTACCTTAAAGCCAACACCGCTGAGCTTATCGCCCATTTAAAAACCCGGCACCAACCGATGATTATCACCCAAAACGGTGCAGCGGCAATGGTCATCCAATCGGTTGCCGATTACGGACAAACCCAAGAAACTCTAGCCCTGCCAAAGCTATTGATGCACAGCCAGCAAGCGGTAGGAGAAGGTAAAACCGTGACCAGTTCCGAAGCTTTCGCAAAGCTCCGCCAACGGCGCGGTTTACTATCGAGTCCTTGCAACCGTTGATGTAAAGCTAAAATCCCTTCGGCAAATAAATACCGCACTAGCCTAAAACACGGAATGCAACGGTCTTTAGCCATTGCGCGATATAACCGCGTGTACCAACAATAAGCCGTCAATAAGCCGTCGCCCAGTAAGCAACACAGACTCATCTGGCTTCAAGGCCAACTTTTAGCCTGCGTATTGATACTGTCGCTTGCTTAACGCCGGACTCTAAGGGCAAGCCCAAACGCTCACCCTTAGCCAAGCCCGCTTAAGCCTAATGGCTATGCGCCGCCGTCCCACTATTCGGATCAACCACTTCCTCCACTTCCATCATGCCCAAATCTTCATGGTCAAGGATATGGCAGTGCATGACGAACTTGCCGATATAGTCGGTGTAGTGGGTATAGACATTCGTAGTGGCCGGGCCTTGCACCAGTAACGTGTCTTTCCAAACCCGCTCTAATTGCGTATCGGGGCCTTGGCGCGTCCACTGGAACGGATTGACGTGGATGTGGAACAAATGCGGCACAGGCGGTATGGCGTTATCGGGATTGGCCAATGCCGACGGATCAGGATCGCCCAACGTCGTCAACGCCCACATATCGGTCGCGCCCAAGTTGAGCTTGCGGACATGGGTGGGGCTAAAGGCGCGGGCATTGACTTGGAAATAGTTTTTCTTACCCGGCAAATCTTGGGTCAGATTAAACGTCACTTGTTGCAAACCCACCGCCGTTTTGCTCAAATCGGTATCACCGAACGGCGCTAAAGGCCGCATTTGCGCATCGGTCGGCAAATCCATCTCATTCACCTCATCAGTGACGCGCAAAATGCCGATCACATGGCTGCCTTCATCGTCGCCGCGTAACGATTGGCTGGCCGGGGTCGCCATATCGCGGATTTCATAATCGCCCGGTTTCATACTGGCCTTCACCAAGACATCGCTGCGGTAGCCCGGCTCCAAATCAATGGCCACCCCCGCCTTCCAAGTGTCGACATGCCCCAAATAATTGCCGTCCAGGGCAATCTCATGCAGGTCATGGTCTTGCACGGCGAAATAAATCGATTCGCGGAACGCGGTGTCAATCAAGCGCCAACGCTGTACCTCGCCGCGCTTCATGGTAATGATGGGGGCGATTTGGCCGTTGATGGTAATCGCCCGGTTAGCGCACGGCCAAGTGCCTTTATTGGCCTTCTTGCAATCTTTGGCGGTGGGGGTGGACGGCCCCGGAAACAGCTTGGTGATATTGTTAAGCTTGCCGTTTTCGTTATAAAGAATAGTCTGCAAGACCAAGGTCTTCTCATTGGCATTGGCCGCCAGCAAGGCTTTTGGCGCGTCGGCATTGTCTTCAATAACAATCGCCCCGGCCATACCGCTGCCGACTTGGATGGAAGTCGAGCCGTGCGCATGGGCATGATACCAATACGAGCCGATGGGGTGGGTGCTGGGCAGTTTGACTTCGTAAGGGAAATGGCTTTGCGGGCTGATCGCCAGCAAAACGTTGTCGCTGTTACCCGTCGGCGAAACATGCAGGCCGTGGTAGTGCATATTGGTGGTGTTAAACGACGCGGGCTTGGTGTCCAGATACGCGCTGTCTTTTTCTTGGTCAAACTGTTGCTGGACTTCGTTCGGCGTTTCTAAAGGCAAATTATTATTCAGCGTCAGATTAATCACATCGCCTTGTTTAACCCGCAAGGTAGGGCCGACCAATTGCCCGTTATAAGTGCGCAACGTCACCGGACACCCGGCGATACTGGTGGTTTTGGGGTCGGTGAATTTCACTTCCAGCGGCGTAGTCAACACACCGTTGCTGGAGCGGATCTCCGGCGGGTTTTGGAACGGCTGATGGCCGTATTTATTGACATCAATCTTATCGTAAGCACACAAAGGGTTAGTGTCGGCCTGAGCCGCCAACGGGGTGGCCAACGCCCAGGCAATCGCCAAAGCCAGTTTTACAGGGGAGTGTTGCATAGTCTACGTCCTTCTCTCGATAGTGGTGGGTAACGCTTTTTTTAGTTTTTTGGGTGGTACAGGTTTAGGCTGTTTGCCTTGGAGCGCGGCCAACTGGGCCGCAAGCCCCTTTTTTACGGTGTTCAACCCCAAGCCAACTCATACTGCTCAGGAAACGGCCCGTCTTTATAATCAATCCGCCCCAAAGCGCGGATGCCCGGTTTAAGCAACACTTGCCGGACCATTTCCGGGATCATCACCATACCGACATACTTGCCCAAGCACTCATGGCTACCGAAACCGAAGTGGAAATAATGGTACCAATTGCGTTCGGGGACGAAGTCGTCGGGGTTGGCGAAAATCAGCGGATCGAACATCGCCGATTGGGTCAGGGTCAGCACATAAGTGCCGGGCAAGATCATCGTCTCGCGCGGCGTGTCTTTGCCGACCGTATAAGGGCCAGCGGTTTTGCGGAACAAATACGGGGCAATCGGCACAAAGCGCAACGCCTCCCAAACGATACTGTCAAACTCTTTATTGTCGTCGCGGTGCGCGGCGATAACGGCCTTGTCCAGCCAAGCGGAGTTGTCCAGCAAAAATTGCAGAATCTGGGCGACTGCCTGCGAGGTGGTTTCTATCGCCCCGATCAGCAAGCCGCCCGCGTTGATGCCGACCCGCGTCAAGTCAAAATTGACCGCATCGGGAAAATTGGTGCGTAACATCCGCGTCACCATATCATCGGTGAGCGGCTCGCTTTTCTTGCCGGATAACAGCCGGAACAACTTTTTCAGCCCATACCACAGCACCAATAGGCTGCTGGTCGCCTGTTCCGCCTTCACCGCCAACAGCCGCCGCGCCATCAACTCGGCGATATACGCCCCCAGCGGCGGCCCTACGGCATTATGGCGCTCGACGATGTACAGGCGCTTCTCTTCCGGCATCAGGTCGAAAGGGTGGTTATGGAAATTGTCGTACTGGTTCCAATACGACCATTCGATCAAGTCCTTTTTATCACACCCCGTCAGGCCAAAATAATCCTGCACCAAAGTCGCAGGCACCATGCGGCAATAGTCGTTAACGACTTCAATCCCCGTTCCCGCGCCGTCGAGAATCGCCTTGCCGATCCGCGCGACCAACGCCCGCACCTGCGGCAAATCATCACGGTTAAGCAGGCCTTGCATCAGAGATTTTTCGCGGGTGTGCAGGGCATCGTCATCATGCGCCATCAGATAATCGCCCATCTTGGCGATATACAGCTCAACGGTAAACACTTTCGGCATGTTCAGCACTTCGGTGATGTCGTCAAACCGCGCCAGCAAGGTGCAAACGGGCGTGACCAGAATAGGCCGCTGTTCACGCAGTTGTTTAAAAAACGGCAGCGGTTCGGTATCCAACCAGTGCCGTACCAGGGGGAATTTGTCAGCTTCGGCGGCGGCATCGTATTGCGCCAGATAATCAGTAGTGGCAGTCACGCTTCATCTCCTTAGTCAGAGTGTCAGGGCGCAAGCCGCCCCAGGCTAATATGTCGGCAGCAGCACCGCCTTGGGGCATAGTTATAACAAGATCGGAAGAGAGGGGAAATTAACTACTACCTAATAAAAAGTCAATGCTTCACATTTGAAGTAGTTCATCGATAATGCTTTGATTTTATTAGGCACTTATTTTTATAGTGACAGGATTTTTTCAGGCTTTAGGGCAGGTTAACCCAAAAAATAGCGGCTTTACGGCAAAACGGCGGCAAAGCCCGACCTAGCGGCAGGCAGAAAATAATCAAACGGACAAAGTAAGCGGCACTAACAGCCAGCCCGCCTTTAGCATCAAAACAAGCACCCGCACTACCAGGGCAAACGCCCCCAAGCCTTGGCACAAAAATTAAGGATTTTACCACTGGCCTTAACAGGGCCGAGCCTCCAGCCACCCCGCTAAGTCCAAGCCGCACAGATAAAATTACCCACTCCTACGGTCACGGTTTACCATCCCGTCCGCATCCTTCAACACACACGGCAAAAACCCTTTCGCCGCCACAGCCAAAGGGCGTTACTATAGGCAATCCGCACCCCCTGCGGACGGCCCCTTGTTCTTAACCCTTGTCCTCAGGAGGACACCTCATGATGTTATTGCCAAAATTATCGGCTTGCGGCTTGGCTGTCGGGCTAGTCTTAGCCGCCCCCGCGTTTGCCCATGATGAAATCCTTATCAAAGCGGTCGTAGAAAACACTGGCGGCGACAACGCCATCACCATCGGCCACGGCTGCGAAGACACCCACTTGCCGATACGCGCCCAAAGCGTGGTGTTTCCCACCAAAAACCCCGAACTGATCGCTTCCGACGGCCACACCATCACCGACTTGAGCGAAATCATTGGCCCCAGCGTCTATGCAGGGCAAGTCGACACCATCCAAGACCGTAACATTTTCAATAAACAGCACGAAAAACACGACAAACTCGGCAACGCCATCGGCTTTTACGGCATGGATGGCCGCTTAGGCACCACATTACAAGGCCGCGTCCCGTTCCAATTTACTGCGCCGGGCTTTGCCGCCACCAGTTGCGCCACCGCCTTAAAGATTGAAGTGGCCATCGCCGACATCTGCGACTTTACCGCCCCGACCATCCAAGCGGGCAAAGTCAACTTATGGATTCCTGACAACGGCTCACAATACGCCAACTTAGGCGGCCCGCAAAACATCGACGGCATCGGCGAACCGCCCATATTCCAAGTCACCCGCAACTTGACCACCAACCCGCTGCCCAACGGCTGCGGCGCCGGCTTCACCGTCACCGTCCGCCCCTCCGCCGCCGATGTCGATGCCCACCTGGGTATCCCTGGCTGGCATTATTAAGCAACGCGGCTAAGTTCAGCCTATCACTTACGGCCTTTCAGGTTTTCCAATGGCCTGAAAGGCTACCCCCTAAAACCCAACCGATTATTTCCACAATTCCCCCCGCCGCCATTAAGCCGCCATTAAGCCTCGTTGCTTTATGCTATCGCCACACTGTCCAATAAGGGCAAAGTACGGCGGCTTTTCCGCCAATCAATTAACAATCCCAATAAAGGAAGGCTGTTATGAACAAATTAATGCTGATGGTTGCCTTAGGCTTGAGTGCTTTAATGGCAGCCCCTGTCCATGCCGATGACGACGACTGGGGTCGCCGGGGCGGTTGGGGTGGCGGCGGCTGGGGCGACGGGCGCGGCGAATGGCACGAACATCACCACCACCACAGACCGCGCCCCATCTACCGCGAGGTGATTAACGTCTACCCGCAACCGCGCCCCATCTACCGCGAAGAAATTATCTACGCGCCACCCCCACCGCCGCCCGTGTATTACCAACAACCGCGTCCGCAACGCTACTACCGTAACAATAACGGCTTAATGTCCGGGGTGGCGGGCGGGGTTATCGGCGGCGTGGCGGGCTATGAACTGGGCGGTGGCGACCCCTTAGCGACCGGGGTCGGTGCGGCGGCGGGGGCGATTTTTGGTGAGGAACTGGGACGTTAAGCGTAGCCTTTAACTAAGGGCAGCTTTAGCTTTGGCACGTACCTTAGCCACCGCAACAAACAGATGCCCAAGCACCTGTTTGCTGACAGCAATAGCTAAAGATAACCCCTTATTTAGGGGAGCGCAGCCTGTATTTGCACAGCGATTGGCGTGGTCGGATAGCCAATCAGTTGGCTCAATTGGTGGCTGTCATCGAACAATCCGCCTTTGGACGCGCCAATATCGGATTCCGAAAGCAATGTGGCAATACCTTCCGGCAAACCCGCACCGACCAGTGCAGCTTTGAATTCGGCCTCCGGGAGATTCTGATAACCGACCAAGGTGCCGGACTGCTGAGAAAGCTCTTGCGCAAATTCCGCCAAACTGTAAGACGCATCGCCCGCCAACTCATAAACCCGTCCGGCCTGACCGTCCAGGGTCAGCACTGCCGCCGCAGCCGCCGCATAATCGGCACGCGCCGCCGAGGCAATACGGCCATCGCCTGCACTCCCAAGCAATACCCCATACGTCAAAGCCGCCGGGATACTGGCCAGATAGTTCTCAGAATACCAACCATTGCGTAACACAACAGCAGGAATGCCCGAAGCCTGGATCAAAGCCTCGGTTAACCGGTGTTCCGTCGCCAACGGTAACGGCGAGCTATCGGCATGTAAGATACTGGTATAGGCCAATAGGCTGATGCCCACTTGTTTTGCCGCGTCGATTACCGCCCGATGCTGGGGCAGACGACGGCCAATTTCGGTGGCGGAAATCAACAGCAGCTTATCGGCCCCTGCAAATGCCTTCACTAAGGTAGCGGGCTGATCATAGTCGGCTTGCCGGACTTGAATGCCCAAAGCCGCTAAATCCGCCACTTTCTGCGGATCGCGCACCGCAGCGACAATCTGCTGGGCGGGCACAGATTTAAGCAATATGTCAATAACTAAGCGGCCAAGTTGGCCAGAGGCCCCGGTGATAACAATCATGATAAAATATCCTTTGCTTTATTGATAAAGAGCGAACAGAATACAATATATACTTACCAATAGTAAGTACGCACCTAAAGGTAAGTGTAAAATGACAGAAATCCCCAACCCACCACCCGCCACCCTGGCCGAACGCCTGCAACGCGGCAACCTGTTTGCAGAAAAATGCCCATCCCGCGCCATATTGACCCATGTCACCAGCCGTTGGGGAGTTCTGCTGCTCGTGGCGCTGTTAAGCGGCACCCATAGATTCAGCGAGTTAAGGCGAAAGGTGGGCGGCATCAGTGAAAAGATGCTGGCCCAAACCCTACAATGGCTCGAAAGCGACGGCTTTGTCGAGCGCATTGCTTACCCCGTCATCCCGCCCCACGTCGAATATCGGCTCACCCCCTTAGGGCAAGAAATAGCCCAAAAAGTGGAGTCTCTGGCTGACTGGATTGAAGTCAATCTCCCAGACATTCTCGCGGCGAAACGGCAAAAAGCCGAATAACGCCATAGGCGTTTTCTTACAGGGCCGCCCACCCAATTCCGCTTAGGAACGCCCATGAAATAAAATCTGTTGTACAGGCGAAAGTACGGCAACCCCCTCCCAGCCTCCCCCTTGCCAGGGGGAGGGGCTTTTTTCCCCTGATTTTCGCCTGTACGATGGGGAAGGCATAAGCTCCCTCCCCTGCCAAGGGGAGGGCTGGGGTGGGGTTTAACACGCTGAGGTGCAATGGAACGCCTACTTAATTTTATGCACGTTCCTTACTTCACCTCAAAAAAACCGCACCTGCGCCGTCAGCAAATCATGGTCAGACATCGGCAGGCCGTTTTGCAAAGGCCGGGTATCCAACAGCCAATTATCCGCCTCAATATGGCACGGCCCGCCGACAAAAATATGGTCGATACGCTTATCGGGATGCAGTTGCGGCGGCACGGGCGGGTTATGCGCCAAACTATAAGCATTCGCCAATAACGGCGGCTGCACATTCGCGCCGATAATATGCTGATAACGCGCCTCTTGCGCCGTCGTATTAAAATCGCCCGTCACAATCACCGGCATCTGCTTCGCCAAACCCGCGACCCGCGCACGGAACAGCAACGAACTGGGGTCTTTATTCACCCCCGCATTATCAAAATGGGTGTTGGCATACAAAAAAGTAAAGCCGCTGGCCTTATCGCGCAACAGCACCCAATTGACATAACGGATCATCGACAAACGCCGGAACCCCAAAGACATCGGCAACTCCGGGTCATTGCCCAACCACAACTGCCCGGCATCCAGTTGCTCAAACCGCGCCGTCCGGTATAACAGCGCCGAATCCGCGTATTCCACACTACCCTGACGGTAACTGACCAGGCTGTACTGCTCCGGCGGCACAATCATGGCAACATCCGCCGCCGTGCCCATCTCCTGCAAGCCAATCAGATCGGCGTTATATTCGGCGATACGCGCCCGGATTTCCGGCAAGCGCACCGACCACGGCAACTCGCCCTTCCCGGTCTCGCCATGCTTAAACCGCGCCGCCATCGCCTCAATAAACGCCGATCCGTACATCACGTTATAGCTCAACACCTGCATTGGCGCTACGGTGCAGCTTTGCCCAGCCCAGCGGGCGGCATCCGGCAAAGGCCGCGCCAAGCCGCCGCCCGTATAAGCCGCCAACCGCTGCACCCCCTGATAACGCAACACCGCAAACACCGCCACCACCAGCACCACCAAAGACACCGCGATACGTTTTAACCACACCAATGGACAACCCTCAAACAAAAAAGGCTTATAGTGCCTGACTGGCACGGCAAAAGCCATTAAAGTTGCACGGGAAATTAAGCAAACCCACCTCCCTGCCCTTAACGCCCTGCTATCTGCTAAGGCATGGGGTTTGGAGCGCGGGCATCTTGCCCGCAAGGGCGGGCAAGATGCCCGCGCTCCAAATTTGCAAGGCTATCTCATGCAAGTTCCTAGAAAATGGCTACGAAACCGTTTCGGTCATGGCCCGCCAAGCTTTTCAAGTTTTCACACCTTTAACTCGATTATCAAGTTTTTAACATTCGGATAAATAGTTCAACTACCGGATATTAAAAATTTGAACAAATTAATTTAAAACAACAAGTTGCAATGGAACCCGTCCCCCTCCCGCTGCAAGATTTTCAGGATCGTCAAGGACGTTTACCGGGGCAAACACAAAAACTACTCCCTGACATGGAGCCTGGTGGCCGCACTGGTTAACCTGAGATATGGCAACATTTAGGAAAGATGTCTACTATCCGAGCATAGCCTCCCCATAACATTTCTCTTTCTAAGCTGCCTGTGCGGCAGTAAACTTGGCAAAGGCTTTAGCTAATATCAGCGGCACTTTCTAAGCTGCCTGTGCGGCAGTAAACTCACCGCTGCCATTTGCCCAATAATTCGACGTTTTCTAAGCTGCCTGTGCGGCAGTAAACCAGTTGTGGACTTGCGTCCAAAATCTGAAAGCTTTCTAAGCTGCCTGTGCGGCAGTAAACCGCTGCTTGCTTGTACTGAGCAACGCCCTTATTTTCTAAGCTGCCTGTGCGGCAGTAAACTCATAAGTTCGGATTGCCATGATTAAGGCCTTTTTCTAAGCTGCCTGTGCGGCAGTAAACAATCTGGTTTTGTTTTCTATTGCCCCTTTGAATTTCTAAGCTGCCTGTGCGGCAGTAAACTAGAGCAGCGGGGCAATTGGATTAAGCCGTCTTTTCTAAGCTGCCTGTGCGGCAGTAAACTACACCTGTCGGCCTCGGCAGTACATTGCCGTTTTCTAAGCTGCCTGTGCGGCAGTAAACGCGAGAAACGCGCGGCTACAGGGGGGGGTGTATTTCTAAGCTGCCTGTGCGGCAGTAAACGGAAGCACGGACGGCACCCAAGGCGTAGTTATTTTCTAAGCTGCCTGTGCGGCAGTAAACCCAAACCTAGTGACACCTATATGATAGATATATTTCTAAGCTGCCTGTGCGGCAGTAAACCAACGGTCACGCACGATGGGGGATAGCCTAATTTTCTAAGCTGCCTGTGCGGCAGTAAACGGGCGGATTGTTGTTATATCGCGCTATATTCATTTCTAAGCTGCCTGTGCGGCAGTAAACGAATTTTTAAGTGCTATTCGAGCACGGCGACATTTCTAAGCTGCCTGTGCGGCAGTAAACTGAACTCAAAACCTCTGAAAGCCAGTTGTGTAGCAGTATACAGGAGATTTTACCGTTATTCACCATCCAAAAAACACCGCCACACAACCAACTGATTTTACTATATTTTTAAAGAGCGCAAAAAATATGGGTCAAAATTCGGGTACAGTGGAAACGGCACTTAGGCCATAACTGCTGAATGCCGCCCCCGACGGCTCTGCAACTACCGTTTTTTTAATCCACAGGCAAAACGTCTGCCCGCCGCTCAGGCTTGTCAAGCGGATAAACGGGGTAGCGACGGTTTTTTGCGGCATATCGCAATAACGGAATTGCGTTTTGTAATCCGCGTCAGGGGGAGCCTTGGCGGTTAAATCAATAGTGCTATGCAACGCCGTTTCGAAGGCCATATTATGCCTTTTAGCATAACGCCTGGCTAAACGCTCTTTGTTGGTTTTGGGATGTTCGCGTTGATAAGTGGCGAACCCGCTGAGTTTTTCCGGCACAGGGCGAATGCTTGTGCAATGCACATAGTCGCTCAGCCGGGCTAACCAATAGCTGGCATTAAATTGCCTGAGCGTCGCCTCATATTCCGCGAACAAACGTAATTTGCTGCCCAAAACGCTGTATTTTTCGCCGATGACATACTCAGGAAACGTCACGCCAATGGGTACACAACCTTGCTCATCCTGTATCTCAACCAACCCTAAGTGGATTTGTTGGAAAACTTTTGATAAAAGGAAATGTACGCCAATTTCTGGATTAGGCAGTAAGGTGATTTCCATATAAAACTTCATAACCTAGTCCTTACCGCTTTGTCCAAACACACCACCCCGAACTAAAACCGCCATAACATAATGTTCTTGGCCCTTTTCGGCAAGACTTTCGCCAAGGGCGAAGCGATCAAACAATGTATAAAAATCGGCTTTTTCTTTAGGATTTCGGAAGGCTTTACCTAAATTAGTTACTGCGCCATACGGTTCTATAGCAATCGGGCCAATTTGGGCTTCGTCAAAACTGGGATACCAAGTATCAATTGTCCGCAAAGCGTTGCCAATTTTTTGTGAGTGCAGGGCGGCGACATCATTCACTTGATAGAGAATTTTGCTTTTACTGCCTTTGCCTTTATCTAATACCAATTCTTCGCTAGGATAAACTTCCTGAGCTTTACCAATCAGAGCATACGCTTCAATGCTAATTAATAAATATGGCGTTTTGCCGCTGAGTGCGTCGGAAATTTTAGCCGCTAATCTTTCCAAATCTGGATTGGTGACATCGAAATTGCGCAGAGAGAAGTCTTTAGCATTAAAGGTTAATGGTTGTCCGTCTCCAGTGTTGACAATAACTTCTATTTGCTCGGCTCCAACGCGGTTACGCCATAAATAACGGGCATTGGCAATATTGGTAGCATAGCGTTTTGCCAGTTCGGCAAAGCCGTCTTGGGCAATGTAAGTCTTGGCAACATCTGGATAGGATTGGTTAAACGCCACGCCATTGCTGGCGGAGGGCTTTTCTACGCCGCCCAATACTTTAAGGGTGAAGTTAAGCCGCAAGGTGTCTTGATTTTCGCCTAATGCACAGGCATCAATTTTTTGCAGGTTGGGTTTTTCGACTTCGGCGTTGAGTTTTAGCGGGTCGTTTTGTACGGCGGGTTTTAAGCGGTTGGAAATCGTGCCGCGCACGGATTTTTCAATCAAGCTTAAAGCGGTTGGTTTAGCTTGGTGGCGTTCAACCCAATTTGTGCCGTAAAGATAGCCATCCGATGGCACTAATTTTTTCTCAAAAGCCAATACTGTTGCGTCGTTTTTAATCGCCATTTGTTAATCTCCGAGATTATTTGAAGTTGAAAGGGTTTGGCAAAGGTACAAATTTTGTTCAGTATCGACATGGTATTGCCAGAGTATGTCGTCTACGTTTTTGATGCGATAAGGCATAATAAACTCACCCAGTGTGACTACGCTTTCGGCAAAGCGGTGTTGTGTCTCGGTATCGCGTTGATTTTTGGCGGTGCCGAGCTCCGAAATGCCCTGAAATCCTACGGCAATAGGCACTAGCCAGCCTGAGGTTTTGCGTGAGTTCGTCCATGTCGCCTTACCTTCATCACCTTGGGTAGCGCGGTACATGATTTTGAGGTGGTCTAACAAAGACTCTAACGCATCCTTGCCTTCTTTTTGCATTGCAGTAATCATTAAGTCGCGACGCTCAATAAGCACATAGCCGAGCATCAGCTTTTTAAGCAATTTTTTAAGGTCTTGTTCTTCATCTTCATCCACATAAAGGGTTTCGGAGGCTCCGGCTGATAGCACATCACCGCTGGCTAGTTTCATGCACAGCAGTTGGGCGTTTGCTAAAGCGGTAAATTTGTCCACATCATCGCTATCTAACCCTTTATATTCAATCAAAAGAGTCACATCCAAATGGCAACGGGCTTCTTCAATAAACGCGGGGCGGCTTCCGTCTTTATCTAGGGGATTGGCGGTACTAACGATGGAACTGACAAAATCGCCTTGGCCTTTGTAAGTCTGCAAATCTAATTGATGGCAACTGACAGCTACGCTGATTAATTGCACATCCGTTAGCTCGTGTTTTTGAATATGCCGCTGTAAGGCATGAACCGCGCCAAGCCATGCCGTCATCGCCGGAAAACCAATGGTATAAGGGCTGCTCATGGCATTGGCGTTGTGAATTTTGATATGGGGGATGAGTAAAAATCGTCTCATTTGAAAAACTCCTGATCGTTACTGATGGCTTCATTCACAAGCAGGCGGATCTCGCGTAACTCGTGATCGCTAAGCCGTATAGGGGAGTCTTTAAATAAATGGTCGTAAGCGTCGAGTATCCAACGGGCAAACCCCGCGACAATGTCTTCTAACCAATTGTCTTCATTTTCGCGGCGGTCTAAATACACGTCATCTAACCAAATGCGCTGTGCAAGCGGTAACGATTGATAATGTTCCGCGCTAGACCAGCCTACGCAGTATGCTCTTACCCGAAAAGCACGTTGTAAAATCTGATCAACAATATATTTGAGGATATTTTTTATACCGTCACGGACATGGATAGTGTTTACATCGCTTCGGATCAGCTTATCTAGCGATTGAAACGCGTCATTAAACTGTTTTTCTCGTAAACAATTTCTGAAAAAGCTT
This sequence comes from Methylovulum psychrotolerans, assembly GCF_002209385.1. Taxonomy (NCBI): domain Bacteria; kingdom Pseudomonadati; phylum Pseudomonadota; class Gammaproteobacteria; order Methylococcales; family Methylococcaceae; genus Methylovulum; species Methylovulum psychrotolerans. The sequence goes on along the minus strand of NZ_CP022129.1, from coordinate 4,563,990 downwards.
GTAGTCGGCAAACGGGTTTGCCGTTGTTTTATTGCGGGCGGAATACTCGCCAATAAATAAGCGCGACCCGCGTTTTGGCTATTTAAGACGCTGATGTTTTGCGGTTGAGTGCCGCCAAAGGCGGTAACGGTTAAACCGAATACATCATCGTATCCTGTGGGGTGATAGTCATTTTTTTTACGGCATTCCTTAGCTTGCTTGGTTTGTTCCGAAAAACGGATACTGTCGATACGTTTTTTCATTTCAGAGAGCAAGCCGGACGGGGTCAATAGTGAAAGCAGGTGATAGCTATTATTTGCCACTGGAAAATATACTTGCTTGACTAAATGATCGGTTTTGCTCGTATCATCCACTTGCTTAATCTGGATTAACCCTTGCTTTAAGCTTTCATAGCTGGCTGTCGGCATGGTAAAAGAGGCTTGGATCGCTGCGCTGTCTGCTTCCAAATGATCTAACACTGTTTTGCCATCATCCATGCACAAACTGAGGAATTTATAAACATCCATTGCCGCTGCATTACCGAAAACATCCAATGGATAGCCTATATTACCGCTACGCAAATAGCCGTCATTTGCCGTTCGGCTTTGGGCAATAACTGAGGAAGTTTTAGCGCTAGGATGGCTAAATTTGCCCGGATGGCTGACCATTGACAGTTGCCCAGCACGTTTAGCCGCATCCGGCAACCAATTGGCTAGGGAAAATTTTTCATTCGCCTCATGCTGTAGCAAAGCTTTATCTTCATCCGATATAGATGGTTTTAGCCTGGCTTTGAGCCATGCGGCTTTTCGTTCTTCCAGAAATATGTTCACATTTTTCATAACTTCTCCTGCTTTTAGGATGCACGTTTTATATCTTCACTAGCCTTAACTTTATCCATAATCGAACATACAATTTTAAAAATATCACCATTTTCTCTATAGTCCGCTTTTAAAGCGGCATGAGCACGCTTTTCATTAACTAATTGTTTTGCTTTTTCTTTAGCTCCTTTTTTGTTTGGTGTGTAAACGGCTATTGAATGTCCACCCTTATCTTTTACTAATCGCATACATGGAATATCAGTTTCCCCATCTCCAATAAAAATCATATTGGAAAAAGGTATTACCCTATTTTCTTCCGCCACATATTTGTTAATGACGCTATTATCCGATTCATCCAAGCTATCTTTGTTTATTCGAAAAACATATTGCGTTTTAGTCGTGTAATTGATTGCCAATGCAGGCCATACAGCAACGTCATGTTGGTCATACATAAAACCTGACGCATATATTTTTTTAAAATATGGAGCAATCACTGTTCCTTCGATCATTTCCCGCAAACCAGAAGAAACAATAAAATGTTGTATTAGAAGGCCATTTTGAGCCGCATAGCTATTTATTTTTGGAAACCATTGTTCCACACCATCAAATAAATTTAGCTTAGAACCATATTCAGAAAACTGCTTCCTATCAATCTTGAGGCTTTTTGCTTTTGCCTTATCTAGCATTAATTTCATATACGACAAAATAGCATCTGCTTTTTGGCTTTTCGCTAATTCAACAGCTTCGTTCCAAAAGCTTTTCGCTGGCACTCCCAGTTCAGGAATGAAATCGTATTCCTGCATATTCCCAGGTGACAATGTGCCGTCAAAATCATAGAGAATAGCAATTACAGGTTTCTTTCTTTTGCTCATATTCCAAACTCGCATTGTTAATAACGGGCAAAGCTTACTCTGGTGCAAGCAGAATATCAACCATAATATTCATAGTAAATGACATTGCATAAAGCTCCATGATGCCATACAATGCACATGCGATGTCGAATAGACAGCTTAGAAAATAATATTCATCGGTATTCTGCCGCACAGGCAGCTTAATATAGGATTGACTAAGCGTTGCGCGAAAACAGTACAAAACTGGGCAAACAATGAAACTGTTTGCCCAGTCCCGCCGTCCGCCCAGAAGATGCGCATTAGCTTTGTTAGCTTCTGTCTAAGCTTTAGACCTTGCGCGGATATAAGCCAAACTGGTCTGAATAAAAATAACCTTGATCTTGTTGTTTTTTATCATCTGGAAATGTTATCTCCCCATATCGTTGAGATTTTTTCCTCATTTCGCTTTCTTCTTGGCTTGCTTCGACATCACTGTGGAGCGTGCTACGAAGGGAAAAGCCATAATCTCTTTGTAACCATAACCTTGATGTTGCTTTATCCGTCAAGTGCGGGGCGTATTTGATGTTTTGTCTTACCCCATACGGTATAAATTCGCCGCGTTCCGTCTTTTCGCACAGCACCGCTTTATCATCTTGCCAAACCAAATACAGCGTCAGGTCTGGACTGCTGTCACGGAATCGGTTTAACTGTTGCGGCAAAGCAGTTAACCACCAGCATTCGGTAAGCCATGCTTGTAAACATTGCGGGCCTTTGTCGGTATATTGCGTTAGGCTGTTATTGATAGCCTGATGTTCAAGGTCTGCCAGTTGCTGTTTAGGGCGCAAAGTTTCAGGTTGCTGAATGCGTGGGATAGCATTGATTCCGATAGTTAAAACTGTTTCATCAACTAGTTGAGTCAAATCATGTGAAGCGAGTTTTAATGACTTATAGTTTTCATAACCTGGGCGGCAGTAAGCGGGTTTGCCGTCTTTGCGTAAGGCTTTAAGGTTGTATTGCATGATGGCGACATTCGCTTGTTCGATACCGTTTGGCCGATGTCGCCGCACACGGCCTGATAATTGGATGATTGAGCGGTAAGATGATGGCTCAACAATTGCCCAGTCAAAATCATGGTCACGTCCCACTTCCTCTACGGGTGTTGCCACCAAGATAAACAAGGCATGAGGTGCGCCGATGGTATTGAGGTGGTTTCTAATAATCAGGTTATTGAAAGCCTTCGGCCTTGTGCCTAATTTTTCTTTGCGTTCCAGTACATCGTCTAAGTGCTTTTCTTGTTCATGACGCAGCAACAGCACTTGGCGGCTGTGGTAGGCCATGATTTTAGGCGCAATATCGGTTTCCCAATCCGCTTGCAATAAGTATTGGCTTAAGTCGATGCAGGGCGGAATGTTCGCCATACGGATTAAGCCAAATGACACTTTTTTACCTGTTATGTCGTCGACGCTATGGTGTTGTTGATGTAACTGGCTTGCAACTTGTTTGATTTTTTCGAAGTACCGCTGTTGGACGGTTTCTTGAGATTCTGTTTCGGTAAACAGCTCATCACAACGCACAATATAAGCTTTTCGCCTGACGATTTGCTTTTGAAGATTAGCCACCCGTTTGCTGATAAATTGCTGATGGAAGCCTTTGTATTGCTGGCAACGGGCAGATGAAGCATTGTTGTCAAGGCTTTGTACCTGTGTGCCAAATTCATCGACCCAAGCACAAGCTATGTGGGGATGCGCTTGTTTAAAATGGCTGTGCAATAACCAGCCTTCTTGATAGGCATTAAAAAAGCCTTCCGCTAGGGCAGGGGGAATAGTGGCTGAAGAAATCATCACTTTGCGGCCCAGCATCCCTGCAAGGTGAATTAGGCGACCAATAGCAATTAAGTCTTTACCATCAAAATCATCAACTTCATCAATGACCAAATCCGAAGACAGTAACCGCAAACAAGGCAAAATGTATTTGCCGCCGCGTGTTGTTTCGGTTGCGGCAATAATGTGGTCAATGGTACAAACTAAAACAGGTGTGTATAGGAATGCTTTGTGCTTATTGGCCAATTTGGCATTGTGTTTTGGAATAATGGCATCGAGAAAATCCGCTGTAGGCGCATCGGCATAATCCAATTCTTCATCTAACAGCATTTCCAAAGATTCTGACCCCGAATCCTCAAAAGTTGGTTCATCGGTGGCTGGTTTGGCTTGTTCGTGAAGTTCTTTTACCGCTGACGAACCAATCAATACTGCCAATTCATCGTTTTTTAAGCCGACTCTGTGACGGTATTCGTCGCCCGTTTGCAGGGTTAAGGTACGCAAACCCAGGGCAAGGATGTACCGTAAACTGTCGCCATCTTCGGATAATGCCCGCATAATTTTGGCGTTAGCAATGGTTTTACCGCATCCGGTGCTTGCCATATTAACGATAAACCAGCCATACCCCTTTTCGTTGAATTGTTCGTGTTGGGTTTTAAATTGGGTGATGTTTTCAACCGCCTTGTCTTGCCATTCGTAGCCTTTCGGGCTTTTTTGTTTCAAGTGTTTGATGTCATAAACCCTATCCATTTCTGTAGTGAAATTAGCTAGCGTTTGACTGACCCGCAAAGCATAGCCGCTAACATAAACTAAATGCTCATCCAGTTTTTGTTTTAAATTATGCTTATCCGTGTTTGCATACAGGGTAAGCGGGCTATTCCAGTCCTTAGCGGCATCGCACGAGGAATAATAATGATCGCCCAACATCAGGCACAGTCTGGCGTGATGCAACAGCACGCGGTACGCGCCATTCTCCATCAATTCCTGTAATTGCGGCTGGGTGTGCAGCAATTTTGCCGACCATTTTTTTATCTGTTTTAACCAAGGTGCCGATTGGCTAAGCAAGCCTTCTGGAAACTCAAAACAGGCTTTTAGGCGTTTTTCGTAGTCAGCATCATTCACGCCGTTTTGGTAGCCCCATTCCGCTTTAATGCTTTTCAGCATATTTTGTAGGTTTGTTTTCGGTTCACCATGACGGTCTTTTCGCTGCTCTTCCTTGAACAAAAAAGGCAAACGATGGTGGGTGATGATTAACCAGCCTACCAATTGGGCAACTGGCGGTAAATCCGCTAATGGTGGAGCAGTGGATGAACTAACAAGCAATCCCTTTAATTTTTGTTCATCAAAATGGCCGTCAATCAATAACTGTAGCCAAGCTTCATCAGTATTTCCTGATTGCTTGACCAGCGCGTTCAATAATAAGCAAGAAATCCATTCATGGCGTAACGGGTCGCCTTTTGAAGTTCTATTTTTAAGCTTATCTTGAAATAACGCTGTGGCTTTGCCCCAATCATGGAACAATGCGGCGATAGCAACCAAGGCTTTAATGACAGGTAAATAAGCCCAATCATTTTCATAGTGGTTCTTCATCAAGTTTTTGTGTGTGCTATTCACAGGCACAATCCCATCAGCATTAAACCGTTTGCGATTCCCCACAACCCAAACCAATTCGCTCCGGCTTCGGGAACGCAGCCAGTGGCAAGCCACGGCGGTGTTTTTGGTGGCGGTTTTGCGGAGTAGGGTTTTCACGGCGATGAGGCCGTCTTCGGTTATCACGGTTTGCCAAGTGTTGTCGCCGATGCGGTTGGCGAAGGCATCTAAAACGCGGCGGGTGCGGGCCAGGGCTTTTTTTTGGCACTGGCTGACAAAAGTCACCATCATGGCAGATCCTCGCGTAAGGCTTGTTGTTTGACTTGTTCAAACATAAAATCCAAGGCTTTATGCTCGGTGAATTTTTGCAGGAGTTGTTGGCGGAATTCTTGCTCGGTGGCTTTTTCTTTGGCGCTGATAAATGCCCACGGCAAAACAATGGCATCTTTGATAAGGTCGGCGACATCAAACACCAACGCGCCGCGCCGGGTTTTGCCGTGCATGACGGCAAAGCCGTGCGGTATGCCCAACACCCATAAGGTGGTGGCGGCGAGACCGTAAGCTAGATAGTTGCCATGGTTTAAAAAGCCGTTGGCAAGGTCAGTGGCTTCGCACTCCCGGACAAAGTTGCCGAGTTTGGTGGTTTTGGCGGCATAACGGTACAGTTGTTTGGTGAGTGCGGCTTCTTTTAGCAACAACTCACCGACTTTTTGGGTGGCGGGGATTTGCTGGGCGTAGCCGTCTAAAGCGGTGCTGATGTCTTTGTCGTCGGCAAAAAAGTTTTCGGCTTTTAAATCGCGGTCTTTTTCCCAGACGCGCTGTAAGTAGGCGATGCGGGCTTGCTGGAAGGTTTGCGCTACGGCTAAGCGTTTGTTTTCGTCAAACCAAAAACTGAGCCAGCCTTGCACATAGTCGGTAGGGCGGTATTCGCTTTGTGGGGTAAGCCATTCGACTTCGCTGCCTGAGAATAAGGGCGAACCGCCGCCGCCACAAAAGCCGACCAAAACCCCGGCACTGGCCAGCATCCGCATGGCGGCTTGGGTATAGCTAATCCGATATAAAAAGATGTCCTGTAACCGCCCCAGTGAAGAGGTCGTCAACGGAACATCGTGCTTGGTTGCGGATGGATTTAAGCTGTGCCCATTTGTGTTCGATAGGGTTAAGGTCTGTTCAAGCTCGAATGCCTGAAGATAAAACATAAAACCAATCATTTCGCTATGCGGGCCAAGCTGTTCGTCAAGGCCAACCAAATGGCTTATGAAGAGTTGCAAAAACTAAGGGCTGCGTAACATCAGTTCTTAAGGATAAGCAATGTCGCACGACAAAAGCTATAAATTACTTTTCGGCCACCAAGAAATGGTAATTGACTTGCTCAAAGGGTTTGTCAATGAAGACTGGGTAAACCAGTGCGATTTTGGCTCTTTGGAAAAGTTTAATTGCAACTATACCAGTGACGATCTTCGGGAACGTGAGGACGACTTGGTTTGGCGGGTACGTTGGGGGGATGGCTGGATTTACCTTTATTTGCTGCTGGAATTCCAATCGACCGATGACCATTTCATGGCCGTGCGCATTTTAACTTACCTGGGCTTGTTGTATCAGGACATCAAACGTTCTGAGAACCTAAAGCCCCATGACAAGTTGCCGCCCGTGTTGCCTATAGTGCTTTATAATGGCGCACGCCCTTGGCAAGCCCCGGTAGACATTGGCCCACTCATCCACCCTGCCCCGGCCGGACTGGAAAGTTATCGCCCGCATGTGCGCTATTTGTTGCTGGATGAAGGGCGGTATGACAAGGACTACTTGGGCGGCCTTGACAATTTGGTCGCCGCGCTGTTCCAATTGGAAAACAGCCGCACCCGCGAGGACATCCAAGCGGTGCTGCTCAAGCTCATCGATTGGCTGGGGCATCCCGAACAATCGGGCTTAAGGCGAGCTTTTACGGTGTGGCTGAACCGGGTGCTTTTGCCCAGAAAAGCCCCGGGTTCACAATTCAAAGAATTCAATGACCTTAACGAGGTAAACACAATGTTGGCAGAAACGGTAGAGCAATGGGCTAAGGATTGGAAGCAACAAGGTTTGGAGCAGGGTTTGGAACAAGGTCTGGAACAAGGTCTGGAACAAGGCTTGCAGCAAGGTTTTCAACAGGGTGAAGCCTCAGCCCTTAAACATTTATTGCTGCGGCGCTTCAAGGCCATCCCGCCAGAAACGCTTACCCGCATCGGCCAGGCGACACCCGGACAGTTGGAACAATGGTTGGAAAATATATTAGACGCGGCCACCCTGGAGGATGTTTTTAAGGCGCATTAAAAAACGTGATGGTCGGGTATCCAGCAAGGCAAATGTTCTAACCCCAGTCTGCACTTTAAAGAATTCAATGACCTTAACGAGGTAAACACAATGTTGGCAGAAACGGTAGAGCAATGGGCTAAGGATTGGAAGCAACAAGGTTTGGAACAAGGTTTACAGCAAGGTTTTCAACGGGGTGAAGCCTCCGCCCTTAAACATTTATTGCTGCGGCGCTTCAAGGCCATCCCGCCAGAAACCCTTACCCGTATCGGCCAGGCGCCCCCCGGACAGTTGGAACAATGGTTGGAAAATATATTAGACGCGGCCACCCTGGAGGATGTTTTTAAGGCGCATTAAAAACTGGCCACAGCGCATCCGGTTCACAGGGAGGTGAACGGTTACGTTTGACCGCTAAAATCTGGATTCGCTGCGCCTAACGGCTCCGGCAAAATCAGCCCTAACACCGCTTGTAAGTGGGTATGCATATTTTAATATTGTTATCTCTGTAACCCCCTCCCAACCTCCCCCTTGCCAGGGAGAGGGGCTTTTTCTCCCTGATTTTCGCCTGTATGACGGGAAGACGCTACCTCCCCTGTACCATAACAAATACTTACCCTGTTAACACTTATAGCCTATACTTTATTACACCAAGCCCCCACCCCCAGAAGCCCGCGATGTCTCAAAAGCTTGCCGTCAGTTTTATCCTAACCCTGCTTACAGGTTGCGGGCAATTGCAATCTCCCGCTTCCCAAGCCCCAGCCGCCGCCCGCCCTGCCGGCCCAGAAATCCGCTGGGTGGTGGCCGATACGCGCAAATTAACCGAAGCGGTCGAGATTGCCATCATCAATGCCGACCCAGATTATCAGACGGAAAAAAAGCGTTATGCCGATTCCAAGCAAGCGCAGCAATTATTACGCGAACAAATCGACGAATTGGAGCAAGCGGACAAACGCAAGTGCATTGATGAAAGAGGCAATCCTCGCCAAAACGATCCGAACAACTCCAGCAGCCCCCTCAATACGCCGATGCTGAGGGGGTTTTCACGTCCAAGTAGGCTATCTGCGGAAATTCAGCGTCCAAACAAACCAAGCTATTGGGACTGCGTCAAAACCATTGCCGAAGACCCGCTAATCAGCGACTTGCGCACCCAGCAGAGCCGTTTCGGCAATATTGAGCAACAGCGGCGTAACACAGAGCGCGAACGCCGCCAACGTGCGGAAACCATCCTCAGCAAACTCGCCGCCGACTACGGCCAAGCCCATGGCTATCCGCTGATTCTCAATAATATCAGCCAATATGTGCTGTTTAACCGCAATAAAGTGGTGTTGGATGTGACCGACGACTTGCTGGATTATATCGCGGCTCATCCTGAGGCAACCCAACCGCCCGCCGTTGCCGCCGACCCCGCTGTTAACCCTTAAGCCCCCACCGGAGCCTCCCATGTTAAACAAGCCTGCCGCAAGTTTATTGCTACTGCTGCTGACTGGCTGCGATGTGATCGACCATCAGCAACCCCCGCCCAAACCTGCCGAAGCCGCCCCCGCTCCGTTGAAATGGGCAAAAGTGGACAGGTACAAAATAAGCTCGACCATTAAAAACGCCTTACAACAGGCGAGCGCCAATGCCGCGCATCAGGGCGATGAAACTATCCAGCAAACTCGCGACGCATTACGACAACAGATAAACGCGCTGCAACAGGCCTTCCAGAAAAAATGCGTTGACATGGTGACAACAGACTCCCAAACACCAGCGGCAGATAGCGCCAAACTGATGAAAGCCTGTCTAAAAAAACAATCCGATGATTCAGAAATCAGCACCCTAATCGCCCAGTTTAATAAATCGCTTGCCGACGAACGGGCGATATGGGGACAAGACAGCCGATTTTACCCCCAAGCGGACAAATTGCTAAAACTCGTCATGGACAGCTACGCCGCCCAACACGACTACACCCTCATTATTAGCGACAACAGCCAAAGCGTCTTATATAACCAAGACCAAGTGGCGCTAGACATCACTGCCGAGGTGCTGGAATTCCTTAAGCAGAACCCCAGCCTATTGGATAACCCGCCTGAATTGCCCGCCGAACGTTAAGCGTTGGGCAAAAAAGCCCAAGCACTGAACGTGGGTTTAGACCATCGCGCAAAGGCTAAAGACCTTTGCACTCCCGCCCGATGCCGCTCGATTTGTGACAGCATCTATAATTTGCAACAGGTAAGCGTAAAGCATGCAAAGCCGCCCGGCCAGCTTCATTTACATACATTACCCAAGATTTTAAAACCGCATATAAACCTGTAGAATACCCCCAAATTACCAATCGCCCCCCCCCCTGACCCATCACATCTATGCGACTACTACCAACCATCGGTGGCCTGCTGTCACTCCTGTTGGCATTGGACTTTGGCAATAAGGCGCTGATAGCAGCACTACCCAACCCTCCTCTCATCAACTATTACTTTGCCGTGACCATGGCATTTACCGGAACGGTGATTTTGGTCGCCGGATTAACGGCCTATCAGGGCGGCTGGCGGTTTTGGCTGGGCAACACCTTGTTAAACGGTGCCTTCTTGCTGTTCGGTTACGCCGTCCTGTTCCAACCGCCCAGACAGTTCGACGGGCTTTATGGCTGTCTCCTCATTGGTTTGGTATTGTCCGTTGGAGGTGTGGGCTTGGTTTGGGCGGGGCATAAACGCTATCTGCACAAACGCAGTGCCGCCGTGACGGAACCCGCCGCCTCCCCTACCGAATCTAACACCAACCCCCTGATACTTTCTGCACCTATGCCGACTTGGCGGCTGTTTGTGTTGGGTTTAGCCAGCCTGACGACTTATCTTGCCGCGTGGGTATACCAAACCCATAAAGATTTGGCGATTATGGCGGGCAAACCGGGCGCGTCGAAATTTATCGCCTTCTTAACGCTAATCCCGCCGTTCAGCTTCATCATTTTTTTCCACACCGCCGAGCGCGTCGCCGCCCAAGCGCGGCAAGCAAACGTGGCGTTACGGCTGGAAGCGGGGGTATTGACCGCGCTATTACTGCCATGTCAAATTACTGGGTGGTATCTGCCGTTATTTTTAGCGCCGTTATCACTGTCCGTCTCCCTGTTGCCGTGGCTGTTGTTGCATCGGCAAATGAACCGCCTGCGCGAGGCTTATCAGCCGTTGCCGCCTGTGCGGCGCTACACTTGGCCGCAACGGGGGATATTGTTGGTGGCTACGCCGCTACTGGTGTCGGCAATACTGCAAACCCCCCACTACTTCGCGAATTTTCGCGGCATTCCGGTGTATGCGAAACAACGGGTGCACAATGACCCGCGCTATCAGCTACGCATCCCCGATGACCAATGGCGGCAAGTGGCCTCTGGTACTTTATTCCCGGATACTAATCTGGAATTAATGGCCCAAGATCCCCAGCACTGGGTGGTGGTGCGGATAGTCGAGCAAAACAAAAGCTTAGATAGCTATGTCGACCAACGCCGACGCTTATTGCTCAGCGTCAATCCGCAACTGAAAATAGAAGAGTCGCGCACTTTAGAGTCGGGTGCTGACCTGACCCCCATCGCCTTAGCGCGTTACGGTACCGAAAACCCTGGCATTGGCGGTTTCATCTGCTATACCGCCACCATCGCCACCGCCGATTATGTGGTCGAAGCCATCGGCCAAAGCCCCAAGCCAGACAGTTCAGTGCAAGCCTTAGTCAACAGCTTACGCCTGACGGAGGACAAACCATGACCCACACCTACCGCCCTTTAACGCTCCTCGCTCTCTGCGCCTTGACCGCCACCGCCCCACAAGCCCGCCCTGCCCCGCCGCTGTCCGGTGCGGCGGCGGTGCAATGGTCGCCGAACCGCGAACGCCTGACCTACCAAGACCTAGCCCCACCACCTGTCCGCCTGACCCATTATGAGCAACAAAGCTACGGGGCGGTGACGCTGAAAGAAAGCCACGCCCTAGTGCTGGGCAATGACCGCAGCGTCACCGAGACCGTGGTCAGGGCGCGGCTTTACCTGACCCCCAGCGCCATTGCCGATTCGGGTAACGGCTCGGTCTGGCTGGATAACCATAGCCAACGCCTGACCCTGCAAGCCGCCTACGTCTTACAGCCCGACGGTACGCGGATCGAGGCTGACCCGGCGACGCTGCAAGTCAAGGACGACAACACCTCCAACGTCTTTAACGACTACCAATTGCTCAGCCTGCCTTTCCCACAGCTCAAGCCCGGCAGTATCGCCGTACTGGCCTACACCTTACGCACCGACCGCAAGGCCTCGCCGTTGCCGTGGTCGCGCCTGCTCTACCCCGCCAGTTTTGAGCCGATGGAGCAGTTTCAAGCCCAAGTGAGTTGGCAAACTGCCCAGCTCAAACCCGTCTGGCGCAGCGACTTTCCGGCGCTCAACTGCCAAGAACAGGCCAACAGCGTCAGTTGCCGCACCAGCGAAGCCATTCCGCCCATCCCCACCGACCCCGACATGCCGTCTGCCTACGACCTGATGCGCCCCTTGGTGGTTGCCGAGCCGACTTCATGGGCCGCCATCGCCAACACCCTGCAAACCTTGACCGCCTCCGCCTTAGCAGGTAACGCGCAAATAAAAACCTTAGCCACACAACTGGCCGACGGCAGCAGCGACCCGACCCAAATAATGTACCGCTTGGCGAATTTTGTCGCACGCGACATCCGCTATGTCGGCATCGAACACGGGCGCAACAGCGTCGTGCCCAGACCGACCCTGACCACTTTGGCGCAACGCTTTGGCGACTGTAAAGACAAAACCATGCTGTTCGTCGATTTGGCCAAACAAGTCGGGCTGGATGCGTATCCGGTGCTGGTCGCCAGTTCGCGCCACGCCTTAGACAAACTGCTGTTACCCGCCTCCGCCTACTTTGACCATCTGATCGCCTGCGTCAAACTCAGCCCCGAACGCGAATCTTGCATCGACCTGACCGACCCGTACACCGCCCCGGAGTCCCTACCCCAGTCCTTGCAAGGGGCTATCCGGCTGACGCTAGGCCGAGGCAGCGCTGCCCCCACCACCTTGGCGACGGAAGCCTATACTTGGCAAGGCACTTTCATCGGCAACAACCAACTGAACGCCGACGGCAACGTAGTGGAAACCCTGCAACGCCGTTACGATTCACATTGGGGCGCGAACTTGCGGGCGACCTTAAGCGGTAAAAACCAAACTGAGCGCGACCGCTGGCTACTGGACGACTTCCAAGGCATTATGGGCCAGAAAGCCACCCCCAGCCTAAGCCTGCAAGACTTGGACAACCCCGCCGCCGCCTTGCTCATCAACTCCTCAACCACCTACCCTAAAGTCTTCAATCCGGCAGAACTGGAAACCTATACCGAACCGGAAGGCTGGTTAGCCCGCTTTAGCCAAGGCTTTAAATCGCGCAACAGCCATTATCCCTATACCTTTAAAGGCTTTAAATACCAAAGCGATTTTACCTATAAGCTTTCCACCAAAACCATTAACAACCTAGGCCCCGCCTTGGCTTACGATTCCCCCTGGGGGAGCCTCCACCGCCACTACCAAAGCCAACCCGACAGCATCACCGTCCATACCGAACTGACAATGCCCCGCGCCGACATCCCTTTAGACAAACTCCCGGCGTTTAACCGCTTTCTTGATTTGGTCAGTGAGGGTAGCCGGATTAGCTTTAGTGTTAAGGGGGTGAAGTGACTGTGGGAACGAGAAGAATATGAGCTTTTTTTTCAGCCTGACCTTTTATATTGATAAAAACGGCAACCAACAACTTAATGAAGAAGGCGTAAATTTTTCAGGATTACTGTCTGTTCATATTGATGGCACACTAAAAACGCTACACAATGCCGCTTTCATTGAAAACCATGCGCGTGAAAACATGGCCGTTAAAGCCGTATGGCTAGGGAATGACCATTGGGAAACCAAACAAAATTATGAAGTTAACCAAGATTATGAAGATTGTACCTTAATACTCGTTGATGAAAGTATCGCTGAAAAAGCATGTGATAGCCTCATAGGCATACAGTATTTCACTATTATGGCCGTAACTTGGTTATTCCAAAGAAACCTCAATATCAAAAAACCCATAGAAAATGCCTCACCAGGTAAGGTATTTATCGTACATGGAAGTGACTGTCCAGAAAAAACGGAAATTGCGCACTTTATTGAAAAACTAGGGTTTGAAGCCATTATTCTTGATGAACAGACTTATGCAGGAAAAGCAAGCATTCATAAAATAGAAGAGTACAAGAATATTGGATTCGCCATAATTTTATACACGCCTTGTGATGTCGGTGGACGACACTTCAAACTATTAATGGCACGAGCCGAGCAGGACGTTGTTTTTAAACATGGCTATTTAATTGCAAAGCTTGGTAGTGAGAGAGTATGCGCCTTAGTCGAAGGAAATGTTCAACTCCCAACTGACATAAGATGGGTTGTTTATACCCAATTAGATGATTCTGGCGCATGGAAACAAACCATCATCAGAAAAATGCGCGATGTTGGTTATAAGATTGATATAAATAAAGAATAAAAGCCCCCTCGCATAATGGAAGCTATGCAAAAAACAGCAAACCATGAACCATTTCCCTCCCAGCCGTATAGACATTATAAGCGTCTCAGTAACGCCAATAGCCAACCCTACCTGAATCCCAAGCGCAACACCCACCGATGGAGTCATGACCATGAAAAACAAAGAATTGTATCAAGCCTTAGGGTTTACGGCGTTGCTGTTGGCCTCATCCTTGCCGTTGGGGTTGTTAAGTATGCGGGTGCTTAATTATCTTTTGGGTGGAATTGCGGTTTGAGGTTTAAGTAACCGCCCATTCATTATTTAAACCTTTTAAGTGGCTGTGCATGTGTCTTTTAACGCTTAACATTGGTATCTCTGTAACCCCCTCCCAACCTCCCCCTTGCCAGGGGGAGGGGCGTTTTGCCCCTCACTTTCGCCTGTACGAGGGGGAAGACATTGACTCCCTCCCCTGCCTGGGGTTTAACACGCAGAGGCGTTAGGGACGGCTATCCCTAAGCCGCCTCGCCCACCTTCCCCCTAGCCCGGCGTTTACGCTTAACCGGGACGGCGGTCTGCTCAGCCTGCGCCAGCCGCGCCTTATTCGCTTCTTTCAAGGGCAAACAATCGCGCTTCAAATGGCTGGGGATGGCGTTCCAGGCATCGCTGAGCTGCTGCATATCTTGGGCGGTGTTGAGCGCGGCTTTGTGGTCGGGCGGGGCGATGCCGCTGTCTAACCACGCCAACAACTCGCGGCCGACGCTGGCATCTAAGCGGAAATCTTTACCGTCAAACAGCCCGGTGCGGTCTTTACTGACCGAGGCGATGTGTTGCGGGCAAAGGTTGAACACGGCGGTCAGTTCGTATTCCAAGCCGTCGCGCTGTTTCGGGGCGGTGCCGACTTTGCGCGGCGTGTCTTTGCCGTGCTGGTTTTTTTCGATGACATACTCGGTTTTGGTGCGCAGGGTGACGATGATGTGCAGGCTGGAACTGACCAAGGCATTAACGAACAGGTCATGGCGCGGGGTGACTTTTGCCCAATCGGTGTAGCGCCCACCCAGGCGGTTCTGGATGTCCAAGCAACCGCCGACCCCTTCCCATTCGTGGGAAATCGAGTCGATGACCAGCACATCATAGCCCGCTTTTTCCGCCATGCGGATGGCTTCGACATAGCGTTCCGGCGCGAAATCGTCGCGTAATTCCAGTACGTCAAAGTCGAAATGGTCGGAATATAAAGACGCGCTGCCGCATTCGGTATCAATCACGGCGATTTTGTCGCCAAAGGCGCTGGCAATCGCCAACGCCCCCCAAGTTTTACCGCTGCCGCTAGGACCGTCGATACCTAAACGCAGTTTACTTTTTTGTTTCTGGGCTTTTTTAAACATGGGTTGCTCCGGTTGTTTTTTTGTCAAAGGGATGGCTTATGAAAAATTAACGCTGGCTCCCAAGCTCCGGCTTGGGAGCCAGTATCCGAGAAGCTCCTGCTTCGAGAATTCCGCACGCGATAGACGCTGGTAAGCCGTTGCTCTAAAACGTTGGGCTTATCCATGCCCGTTCATAATGTAACGTTGGCGACCAAAATTCTCGAAGCTGGAGCTTCTCGTACTAGGGTTCCCAAGCTGGAGCTTGGGAACCAGCGTAATGGGAAATGTCGGGCAGAACAGCGTGCCCGACCTACGCGATTACGCAATTACGCGGCCATCACATCCACACACTCTGCCGCTGCTCCGCTTCATACTGGTCGCCATACCCTTGGTAATAAGCGTAATACGTCAACAGCGGGTCAAAGCCTTTTTTGCAATGGTACGCGCCTAGGCGGTACAGCAGATAATCCAGCAGCCTCATTGCCAGTACCTCCGGTCATGCCACAGGTCTTTGGCGGTTAACCGCCCTTGCCAAAAAGCGTTATAATCCGCTAAGGCCGACTGCCGCGCCGCGCGTTGCTCGGCGCTTAACGGCGGGCGGACAGTCACCGTGGCGTTAGGCAGTTTGGTTTGTAAAGCGCTTAATAGCGTGGTGGTGTTCATAATGATTGGCCTGGAAAGTGCGGGGGCTAAAAATTATAGGCAATTAATAAATAACAGATTATTGCCATAAAGGCTACGCGGGTAAAAAATCCCCGCCAGGGCGGCGGGGTAAGGCGTGGCTAATGCACAAATCAGTCAGATTTGTCCGCTGAACCCTGTCGGCAAGACGCAGGGGACAAATGGCGGTTACGGTTCCGCCTTTATGGGCGTTGGCACACGCGGCCCATAATCGACATGCAACCCAGATATAAACCGCCGTAGCGGTAGAAGGACGCTGCAATGTGCGTAAACAATAAAAGCGCACACGACATGATCTGCTTGCACTCCCGCGAATTATTAACCCGATAGCGCGGTACGGTTATGCTCACCCTCTTAACAAGAAGCTTAGCTTTGTTGGGACATATATTACCACAATAAAACCCAAGGTCAATATAAAGGTAATAAATATTTGCTTTGGGCATAAAAAAACCGACTTAAGTGTCGGCCTTTTAGCTTTCCTCACCTTATAACAAACGTAACCATCGGATTGACCATGACCGCAGCCCTTACGCCTAACCGCTCCCTTAGCCGTCGCCCGTGTCGGGCTAACCGCTGCCGCTGGCTGGCGGCGCTACTTTTGGTTAGCGGACTGCCGGGGTGTTTTTCGCCTATGGCGCTGGATCATGTGACGCTGGCCTATATAGCTAATCCGATATAAAAAGATGTCCTGTAACCGCCCCAGTGAAGAGGTCGTCAACGGAACATCGTGCTTGGTTGCGGATGGATTTAAGCTGTGCCCATTTGTGTTCGATAGGGTTAAGGTCTCCTTGCTTGGAACGAAAGCACCGTAACCCGCCCAGACAAAAGACATCGGCAAGGGGGTTGCTGAACTTCCATAAAAGGAAGAAAAAACATTGTTTCTGAACAGAATTTCCTTAACTTAATGGCAGTGACCCCAACCCTCCCCATCAGGGGAGGGAGCTGTCTTACCCTATAGGCTTGTGTATTTTACAAATGCACCAACCTAAAAGCCCCTAACCCCCTAATCGTATTTTTACTAACTGCTACAACGGAGACAACATCCATGGGATTCTTTGACGGTTTAAAGCGCCAACTGCGTTCGGTGATTGAGTGGGAAAACCCTCAGCCTAATGCCTTGTTTGAACGCTGGACAGATAACGGCGACGAGATTAAAAACGCCTCAACGCTGATTGTCGGCCCCGGCCAAGGCTGTATTTTTGTTTATCAAGGCAAGGTGCAGGCGGTTTACCAAGAACCAGGCTCAGTTAACCTAAAAACCGATAATATCCCATTTTGGACAACAATCAGCAAGTTTATGCAGGCGTTTGAGAGCGAGCATAAGGTCGGTCTGTATTTTTTTAAGACCACGGTGATGCTGGACCAGAAATGGGGAACGAATTCGCTGATTAAATACCTGGACCCGCGTTACCAGTTTCCGGTCGGTTTGCGGGCGTTCGGTAATTATAGCTACCGTATCGAAACGGCGGCGGCTTTTTTTACCAATGTGGTCGGCGGGCAGAGCCTGTTTACCAGCGAAGCCTTAAGGGCGGTGATTGTCGCCCGTCTTAACCAACCCTTGGCGGACTTTCTCGCCACCAGTCACTTCAGCTATGTCGATATTGATGCCAACCGCGAAGAAATCGCCGATGGTGTCCGGGAAAAATTGGCGGCGATTTTTGCCGATTTAGGCTTTACCATCACCGATTTCCGTATCGAAGGCACGGATTTTGACGAGGATACCTTACGGCGCATCAACCGTATCGCCGATATGACCGCCGAAGCCCAAGCCGCGCAGGCAGTCGGTTTGGATTATGCCAAGATACAGCAATTGGAGGCGTTACGGGAAGCAGCCAGAAACGAAGGCGGCGGCGCGGGTATGGGTATGGGCTTGGGGGCAGGCATCAGTTTTGGGCAAAACATCGCCCAAGCGTTTGGCAATAATGCGGCGGCACCTGCCGCCCCTAGCCCTGCCGCCGTAGACCCCAGTGAAAAATTGGCGCAATTGAAGAAGCTGTTTGAAGCGGAATTGATTTCGGCGGAGGAGTATGCCGCGAAGAAAAAAGCAATTTTGGATGCTTTTTAGGGGGTTTAGCGCGTCTTTGGCTTGCGCCTAAAAGCCATGCCGTTCCCTGAGCGAAGCCGAAGGGAACGAGAACCGGTTACTTCGCCCGAAAGATGAAATAAGCCGCCCCGCACAGCAGCAGGCCTGCCCATAGATAATCCAGCTTGAGCGGGGCTTTTAAGTACCAGATGGAAAACGGCACGAACACGCCTAAAGAAATGACTTCTTGCAAGATTTTAAGCTGGGCGAAGCTCATGACGGTATAGCCTAAGCGGTTGGCGGGCACTTGCAGCAGATACTCAAACAGGGCAATCCCCCAACTGATGAGGGCGGCAATCAGCCAAGGTTTGTTATGCAGTTCTTTTAAATGCGCATACCATGCAAAAGCCATAAAGACATTGCTGCAACACAGTAAAAAGATGGTCGTTAAGGTAACTTGCACGGCTAAGGGATAGGTCAGGGGTCAGGCAAGGTAGGCACAAACCTACGCTTGCCTGACCTACGCGGTCTTTAATAATTGCGTTGTACGGAAAATTTCGCCAATAAAGTCAAAGCTTGCTTGTACTCGGATTCCGGCAGGCAAGCGAGGGCATCAATGGCTTTTTGGGCTTCTTCATCGGCGCGTTGTTCGGTGTAAGTGATCGCTTGGGTGCGCTGCACTATGTCATAAACGGCGTTAAAGGCCTCGCGGTCGCCGTTTTGAATCGCGGCAATGATAATTTCCGCCTCGCTGGGGGTGCCGTTTTGGATGGCGTAAATCAATGGCAAGGTCGGCTTGCCTTCGGCGAGGTCGTCGCCTAAGTTTTTGCCCAAGTCTTCTTGATTGGCTTTGTAGTCGAGCGCGTCGTCAATCAATTGGAAGGCGATGCCCAAATGTTGCCCGTAACGCGCCAGATTTTCTTCAATATCGGCATCGGTATTCGCTAAGACCGCCCCTAAACGGGTCGCGGCACTGAACAGGATAGCGGTTTTTCTGGCGATCACTTCCAGATACTTGGCCTCGGTGGTTTCGGGGTTGTTGCAGTTGAGCAATTGCAGCACCTCGCCTTCGGCAATGGCGGTGGTGGTTTTGGAGAGGATTTCCATCACCCGCATATTGCCCGTGCGCACCATCATTTCAAAGGCACTGGAATACAGATAATCCCCGACCAAAACGCTGGCGGCGTTGCCCCAGACGGCGTTGGCGGATTCTTTGCCGCGCCTTAAGTCGGATTCGTCGACCACATCGTCATGCAGTAAGGTGGCGGTATGGATAAATTCAATGACGGCGGCGAGGATCAGGTGGTTGTCGCTGACCCCGCCCAAAGCTTTGGCGGCCAGTAGCAGCAGCATCGGGCGCAGGCGTTTGCCGCCGTTGCCGACAATGTAGTGGCCCATTTGGTTAATCAGCACCACATCGGAGCTGAGTTCGTTAATAATGAGCTGGTCAACGGCCCTGGCTTCGGTGTCGGTCAGATTCTTGATAGAATCAAAGTCTATAGGGGTCGATACATTCGAAGGTGAGGGTGAGTTCGCTGCCATTATGGATTGCTACAAGTAGAAAGTTTGGATGTATTTCATAGCGTTGGCTATGAAAGCCTAGGTTAGCGGCACATTATAACCTAATAGTCCGTTAAGCGAGTATGTCAAGTTAAGCGGATTGGTTTTTAAGAGGGGTTAGGACGGATGTTTGCCCGAAAAATTTGGCTTATAAAAAAGCCTAATAAATATAAGGTTTTGCCAAGCTTGCTGCGCACAAAAGCATGGCGGCACGGGGCTATTATGGGGCGGGGGTGGCTTGGTGTGTTTTTAGATAGTTATCGTTTTGGCCTTTTCAGAACCCCGTTCTATTTGGCTCTGCTATTGACAATCAAAGCGTCCAATCTTCGACATGAAGATTATTATTAAGTTTTTGTAAAATAGCGTATATTTTATCGGCACTGACTAAAATAGCCCCTTCGCAAATAGCGGTACTTGCTAACATAATATCAATGTTATGTTTTTTGATATTTTCCTTATTTATCATGCTGGAATTTTTAAATTGCTTTTTTAGATGCCCAAATAACCCAGCACTTTTTATGTTTAGTGGCACTACGGAGAAATTGTTTTGCAAATGATTAATATCGTTTCGGATAATCACTTGCTTATTTTCAGGCGCATTGTAATAGGCATATTCCAATTCGTACAATGTCACTATAGAAATTGCTATTTCATCAGAATCAACAAGTTGAGTTAATCTTTTCTTGATGTTTCCGTATTGGTTAGAGGGCGTGTTATACAGATCAGAAATTGTATTGCTATCAAAAAGATATTTCATCACTTAGGCTTCGTCACCAGGAAAAGCAAAATTGTCCCGCACTTCGCGCAAATCCGCTTTTAGCTGTTCCGCATAATCTCCTAGCTGCAATTCGGGGCTGTTTTCGATGTCTTGGGCAAACAAAGCCCATTTAGAAGGCTGTTCTGCGGCATTGCCGACTTTATGCAGCAACGCTTTTTTGATAGCTTGATTAACAAATTCATTGCTATTAGGTAAGGCCTGCACTTGCAGGGCAATATCATCTGCTAAAGTAAACGTCAGTTGCATTGTTTATGCTCCTCAATAATCAAAGCCGCCGTTAATGAAAGCAAGCTTAGCGTTTTTGCCTATCGTGTCGGTGCGGATACCCAAGAGGGCAGGTATCCGCACCGACAAAACAGCTATCCGGCTTAAGCCTTATTCGGCAACGCCGCCGACAGCCGCCAAACGAGTCGCCAATTCACCTTTCTTATACAAGTCCACGACAATGTCGCAGCCGCCGACCAATTCGCCGCTAATATACAATTGCGGGTAAGTGGGCCAGTTGGAATAATCTTTCAGCGCTTCGCGCAGTTCGGGGTCTTCAAAAATATTCACATACATATACTTGGCTTGGCACAAGTCCAGTATTTGCACGGTTTGCCCAGAGAAGCCGCATTGCGGGAAGTCGGGCGTGCCTTTCATGTACAACACGACCGGATTGTTCTCAAGCTGATCCTTAATTCTTTCTATCACGTTCATAGCAGACATCACTCACTGATTAAATAAAGACAAATACCTAGCGGCTTTCTCAACATTATAGCACTTAAAAACGCAAATATTAACAACGGGTCTTGCTTAGGGGTAAATTGAAACTTATAATCGACCATTTTTTTATCGGGTTACACAAGCCCTTGTTTTGTTAATAGGTAGACCTTATGACCAGCCACATTATGCCAACTTACGGACGTTTAGCGGTCACTTTCGAGCGCGGGGAAGGCGCTTGGTTGTGGGATAGCGAAAATAAACGCTATCTGGATGCCCTTTCCGGCATCGCCGTGTGCAGTTTAGGCCACGCCCATCCGGCGGTACATAAGGCCTTATGCGAACAAAGCCAAAAATTGCTGCACACTTCCAATATTTACCGCATCGGCGTACAAGAGCAATTGGCCGACCAACTGACAGCCCTGAGCGGCATGGATAATGTGTTTTTTAGCAACTCCGGGGCCGAGGCCAACGAAGCGGCGATTAAACTGGCGCGTAAATACGGGTATGGCCTAGGCATCGGGCAGCCCGCTATTATCGTCATGGAAAAAAGCTTCCACGGGCGGACGCTGGCGACCTTAAGTGCGACCGGCAACGCCAAAATTCAGCAAGGTTTCGCGCCGCTGGTCGAAGGCTTTATCCGTGTGCCCTACAACGATGTCGGCGCGGTTGCCGATGCAATCAGCCAGCACAACAATATTGTCGCCATTTTGGTCGAGCCTGTCCAAGGCGAAGGCGGCGTGAATATCCCCGCCCCCGACTACCTTAACCAACTGCGGGCATTGTGCGACCAACACCATTTGTTGTTAATGCTCGATGAAATCCAAACCGGCATAGGCCGTACCGGACAGTTTTTAGCTTACCAACATAACCGTATTTTGCCGGATGTCTGCACACTGGCAAAGGCTCTGGGCAACGGCGTGCCGATAGGCGCGTGTCTGGCACGGGGCAAAGCCGCCGAGGTGCTGACGGCGGGTAGCCACGGCTCCACGTTTGGCGGCAATCCGCTGGCTTGTAGCGCCGCGTTAGCGGTGTTGGCGACCCTGGAGGCCGACGGCCTGATTGCCGCCGCCAGCCGCAAAGGCGACGCTATCTGCACAGGTTTTAGCGCACGCCTGCAAGGCCAGCCGCATATTGTCGACATCCGCCATAAAGGCATGATGATCGGCATAGAGCTGGACAGCCCCTGTGCGGAATTGGTCGGGCAAGCCCTGCAAGCCGGCCTGTTAATTAACGTCACTAACGAGCGGACTATCCGCCTGCTGCCGCCGCTGATTATGGACGAGGCGCAAATCCAATTGCTCGTTGACACCTTATCACCCCTAATTTTAGCGTTTACCGCACAGTTGTAGGTAGCAGTTTCATGAATCCCAGACATTTTATCAGCCTGCTTGATGTATCCGGCGCCGAACTGCGCGCCCTTATCCATCGCGCCATCGAACTAAAAAATCACCGTGACGTGAATTACCAGCCCTTAAAGGGCCGCGTCATGGCGATGATTTTTGAAAAATCCTCCACCCGCACCCGCATTTCTTTTGAGGCCGGGATGAGCCATTTTGGCGGCAGCGCGTTATTTTTATCGCCACGCGACACCCAATTAGGGCGCGGCGAACCCCTGCGTGACAGTGCCAAGGTCATTTCCAGCATGGTCGATTGCATCATGCTGCGCACCGACAAACACACCACCGTCACCACGTTTGCCGAGCATTCGCGCGTCCCGGTCATTAACGGCCTGACCGACGAGCAGCACCCCTGCCAATTGCTTGCCGACATCCAGACTTTTTTTGAGTTGCGCGGCGACTTGCAAGGCAAAACTGTAGCCTGGATCGGCGACGGCAATAATATGTGCCATTCTTACATCCATGCCGCCATGGTGTTGGACTTTACCCTGCACATCGCCTGTCCTGTCGGCTACGAACCCGCCGCCGAGATAGTCGCCGCTGCGGGCGGACGGGTGAAATTCTTCCCTGATACCGTCGCCGCTGCGGTGGGTGCGGATTTGGTCGTCACCGACGTATGGGCGAGCATGGGGCAAGAAGAAGAGCAAAAACAACGCGAGATAGCCTTTAAAAACTATCAGGTCGATGCGGCGGTAATGGCGGCAGCGCAACCCGATGCGCTGTTCATGCACTGTTTGCCAGCCCATCGCGGCGAAGAAGTCAGTGCCGAGGTGATCGACGGCCCGCAAAGTGTAGTGTTCCAAGAGGCCGAAAACCGTTTACATGCTCAAAAAGCCTTGCTGGAATTTCTGCTCTGCGGTAAATGACGTTAAAATCCGTTTATCAAACGGCTAACTGTAGGGATTTCCGTGAACAAAATACACACCGCGCTGATTATCGTCCTGCTTGCCCCTATCGGGGTGCAGGCAGAAACCGTATACGTCACCGACAATCTCAATTTATCGCTAAAATCTGCCCCCGATAACGAGGCGAAAGTCATTAAGCTACTGCCCACGGGTACGCCGCTGACCGTGACCGGGGCAAAAACCAAAACTGGCTTTACCCCCGTGCGCATGGACGACGGCACGGAGGGCTATATCCAAACCCGCCACACCCAAAAAGAACCGCCTGCCCGCGAGCAGATGGAAACCAACCATAAGACCCTCAAATCCTTACAATCGGAAAACCTGTCCTTAAGGGCCGAGCTGAAAATCGTTAAAGACGCCATCACCCCCGGCACATCGCTGGAACGCTCGTTAGCCTTAGAGCGCGATAAGTTAAAACAGGAACTGGGCGAGTTGAAACAAGCGGCGGCGGGCGTGGTGCAGTTAAAAAACGAACGCGACGAATTGCAAGAGCGCGTCGTTAATGCCGAACGCAAACTGGAGCAACTGGAACGCGAGAACGCCAGCCTAAAAAACACCAGCGAACAGGATTGGTTTTTATATGGCGGGATATTGGTGTTCTTTAGCGTGATTTTAGGGTTTATCTTGCCGAAATTGGGCTGGCGGCGTAAGCGCGGTTGGGATATGTATTGAGTGGGCTTTGTTGCCTGCTGTTGGTGTAGGTAGGGGCAAAGGGCGTATTCACCCTGAGGGGTTGTGGGGCAGAAACCGCCTGCCCGACCTATACTGTGAACGGCCAAGTTTTCGGCTTTTACAATTCACCGTAGGGTACGCTGTACCCTACCAAAAACCGAAAACTTGACCGTTTGAAGTATATATGTGGTGCGGGTTTACAAACGACGGGGGTATTACTATGTCAGCTAATTTATCCATAAAAACGCCTTGGGTCAGTGAAGCGGACTACTTGGCGGCGGAACTGACGGCGACAGTCCGGCATGAGTATATCGACGGTATGGTGTATGCCATGGCAGGGGCGAGCCGTAACCATGAAAAAATCGTCGGCAATGTCTTCGGCGAATTAAGAAACGCCCTAAAAGACCAGCCTTGCGTACCTTATAGTTCCAACTTAAAAATCAAAGTCGGCAGCCAATTTTTCTATCCCGATGCGATGGTGGTCTGTAACGAAACGGCTCAGCACGATTACTACACCGAAGCCCCCACGTTGATTGTCGAGGTGCTATCAAAATCCTCGCGGCGTATGGATGAAACCACCAAACGCCTCGCCTACCAAAGCCTGCCCAGTTTGCAGGAATATATCCTGATTGAGCAAGATTTTGTCGATGTGGAAGTGTGCCGCAAACGCACGGGCTGGGTGTCGGAACATTATTTTTGGGGCGACGCGGTGAGTTTTGAGGCAGTGGGCTTGAGCGTGGCGGTGGCGGAGATTTACCGCTGGGTTGATAATGATGAGGTGCGGGGCTGGCTGGCGGTATTCTAGTATTCAGTTAACGGCGTGGCGTTAAGGCAAGCAGCAGGCTACATGTTGGCACACTCGGTCAGGCCATCGTGCAATTGGCTAAAGACCACTCCACTCTGTGTCGCCCAATGAAAGATGATAAAAATAGAATGGCACAAGAATACTTAATCATAGCTAAGCGTAAATAAGGTATGGCCAAAAAAGTTGATTTTTCAAAATTAAGGACTCCTTGGACAAAATACGATGCCGTCCAAGTGATAGAGGTGGTATACAGCATAGAAGCGCTTAATAAATTCAAAAATAAAGAGGCTAGCATTAATGAGGCTATTCTTAAGTCATTTCTTGGCATAAATTCGCTACATGATGAACTGCCTAAATATTGGCTTGAAATTCAGCAGTACCCTAATGAGAAAAAACTGTTCGCATTATTCGCCGCCCTTTTTATGCACGGAGGGATAATTAATGAATTTGCCGAGAAATACGCTACAGGGGATATGAAAGGCCTGTTTACTGTTGAAGCGGGCAAGCAGTATACCAATATTAGAAGCGCGTTAATAGAATCGGGGGCGGCACCTCCTATCTATAGAAAGACTAAAACAGTGCCTTATGATTTTTCGCCCATATTTCAAAAGCCTGAAATTGGCAAGCTGTTTAAGCAAGTTTTGCTTGAGCGCATTTCAAGATTAACAAAAACGCAACTCACAGATGACGGCTTTTATGAAATCTGTTTTGCTAATCATTTTCATAAGGCGATCAGCCTTAGCCAAGAACAATTCAAGAATTGGTTAGGGGGCATTGCGGCGGTTACCCGCAGTGTTGAAAACAGTTTTATTAAAACGGTAAGCATCGCCAATTTTTTCTGTGTGGAAGATGTGCAGTTAGATTTTAATGCGGCCAAAGAGATTTATTTTCTGGGTGAAAATGGCGACGGCAAATCTTTAATTTTAATGGGGATTTATCTGGCCTTTAACGGAAATTATATAATCGGTAAAACCAATCAGGAAGAAACCGGGAAAGCGGCAGATATTATTAGAAATAACAAGGGAATGCTGCTATTTGGTTGCGATGATAAAGGGCAAGAATATCATCCCCAAAAAGACCTTTATTTAAATAACTTATTTGGATATGGCACCCACAGAGGCAGATATTCTACGGATAAACCCGAACAATACGGTTTTATGTCCCTATTTGATAGTGAACAAACCTTGTTGAACCCGGTTTCTTGGTTAAAAGACCAAAAGTTATTAGCGCTTAATGTACAGGCGAACGCCGAATCAAAAAAGCCAGAAAATACGTTTTCAGAGGCGCATTTAGTCAATATGCTGTGCGACATACTGGAAAAGCATCTGGATATACAAATTGAAGGCAATAAGGTTGTTTTTATAGAAAAAGGCAGTGATTTAACCTTCGATCAGCTTTCGGAAGGCTATAGGAGCGTTTTGATTTTTGTTGCCGATTTAATATACCGTCTGAATAAAAACGCCCATGAGGGTGAGCAGGTATCCGACTTAAAAGGCATTGTTTTAGTCGATGAAATTGATCTGCACTTGCACCCAAAATGGCAAAGGGTCATTGTGCGGAAGCTGCGCAAACTGCTGCCTAATGTCCAGTTTATTTTTACTACCCACAGCCCGACAATTATCCAAGGCGCCTCTGAAGATGCCATCATCTACCGCGTTTACCGTCATGCAGATGATGGCAAAACGCGGGTGAGTGACCCCTATTACCGTAAAGATTTAGATCATTTAATGATGAATACGGTTGTCACTTCTCCATTATTCGGTTTGGCGGATTCTCGGATGAATCCTAATGATGACGCTGCCGATACCAGTAGCACTTATTTGCTGTACAGGATTAACAAAAAAGTAGAAGCCGAGCTGGAAAAGCAAAAAGAGCGCGGCAAAGTATTTCTTGATGATTCTGACATTGACGACCTAATTCAACAGATTCTGGATGAAGAATTAGCAAAAAATGATAAAAATTGACAAAAATAGCGTGGCTATGCCGGATTCCTTAAAGCTGCCTTTGCCAGTGCATTTTCAAAATGGCATCGTACCCCGGACATCGAAAACCACCCATAACAGAAGATTGGAGCTTATCACGCACGGAAGCTATATTGATGAAAAAAGATACAATGAGAGGTATAAGCGGCCCGATATAAAAAAGGCGCTTAAAGACCTTTATAAAGAAAAATGTGCATTTTGTGAGCAACGGGTAGAGTCACGCCATGTTGAACACTATCGGCCAAAAAAGACTTATTATTGGTTGGCTTTTTCTTGGGACAACCTCCTTGTAGCGTGTCCGACCTGTAATGAGTTTAAAGGGACTCATTTTGCTATAAACGGCGCGTTAGCCAATTTTGCCAATACCCATGCAGCTGTACAAGCCATCCATTGCAGTTCGGCTGGCTATGATGCAGCCGAGTTGCCGCAAATGGTCAATCCAGAGGTGACTGATCCTAGGGGTAAAATTAGCTTTAGTCAGGATGGGCGGATTAGCTCAAATGATGGGCGCTTTGCCTATACCAGTAAATATCCCCCAGCAAAGCTGGGGGCTTTATGGTGTGAACCGCTCAAAGCGGTAAAACAGGTCGCTAACGCGGCCTGTCAATAATGGCCACCTTAGGGGTGGCGGCTCAACTCCAAAGGCTCAATATTTCGCTTTTTATAACGGCAGACGTTCGCATTCGACATTGGGCTATAAAACCCCTTTGGAATTTGAGCGGGAATTTTACAGCAAGGTTGCCTAAGAAAGTGTCCGGTTTTTGTTGACCATTACAAGTCCACACATTAGAGATTTCTAAGCTGCCTGTGCGGCAGTAAACGCATGGTATCGCACAAGCTTAACCAAGGTGTCTTTCTAAGCTGCCTGTGCGGCAGTAAACATCCTGCGCTTTGAGTCACCGGATGGCCGTCATTTCTAAGCTGCCTGTGCGGCAGTAAACCAACGGCAAATGTATCGACATCAATACAATTATTTCTAAGCTGCCTGTGCGGCAGTAAACTTTAAGCGGATTGAGCAGAGCGCGATGGTTGATTTCTAAGCTGCCTGTGCGGCAGTAAACCTAAGCCGATCCCCGCCCTGCTTGGTCTGTTTTTTCTAAGCTGCCTGTGCGGCAGTAAACATTTTCTAGCCCTCAATAGTTAAATTTTCATCTTTCTAAGCTGCCTGTGCGGCAGTAAACGAGGGCTGGCTGACTAGCAATGTTCCAAGAATTTTCTAAGCTGCCTGTGCGGCAGTAAACGCCGACGCATTCAACATGATGCTCATCAAACTTTTCTAAGCTGCCTGTGCGGCAGTAAACCACAAATGACCGAAGCGGCAATGCGGGTTAACTTTCTAAGCTGCCTGTGCGGCAGTAAACGCTTAGAAACAACTAGCGACAATGTAGAAGGCTTTCTAAGCTGCCTGTGCGGCAGTAAACTGAAATAAAAACAAAAAATCATCAAACGCAACAACAGCTTAAACGATATTTTCATTTTTTACCAATAAAAAAACACAAATTCGCAACCAATTGTTTTTCAATGTCTTTTTATTTGCCCTAAAAATAAGGGGTAAAAAACCAGCGTCGGTATTATGCCCTGCTACTTATCCGCCCAACTTTTGCAAGGCTGTCTGTTCGCGTTTGGATATGGGCTGGGGTTCTGAGTTTGTAAGGCTAGGGGAGCGGCTTGGGGGAGGGGTGGGTATTTTCGTGTTATAGCGTCCGGTGTTAAGCAATCGGCAGGCGATCTGTTGGCACACTCGGTTAGGTCATCGTGCAATGGCTAAAGGCCATTGCACTCCGCTTTGGGTCGTCCGGTGCGTGACGGCCTCTATTGTTGGCTGGCCGCAATGGCGGCTGCTTCGCGCCCATGTTAAGAAATATGCACACCGAATTTTACAGTGCTAGCACGGATGGGGCTGCGCTGTGGCCGTCCTATCCGTGCCGGGGCATCAGGCCGCTTTGCGTCGTGCGCCGACTGCCGAAATCAAACCCAAAGCCACTAGGCCGAGGGTTGCGGGTTCGGGAATCGGACTCGAGTTGAGAACCGCGTATGTCACAACGCTGCTGGGAGCCTGGACAACACCGCTGAGGCCGATGCCTTGGGTTATGAATAGCGTATCAGGAAAAACGGACTGGAGCTGATAGGCAAAGTATGGGGTCCGGTGCGTGCCTCCCCCGCCAAGATTAGGAAAGCCAAAGGTCGAACCCAAAGCGTTGACAAAGGCAATGGTGTTGACCGCGCCAGTTCCCCACCACGGGGTCGATTGAATCTGCGCAAAGATGTTGCTATAGGAATCGGTAACCGTTACCACGTCATATTGAACACTATTGACAGTAATAAACGCGGCTTTCGCTGGCGTAGCGGCAAAAGTCAGCGCTAGCACAGCAGTAGAGATTAAGGAGCGGAGCAGGGATAGTTTTGACATAGTTTAATAACCTAATTAGTCCAAGTGATTGTGTGTGTTGTTCGTTTGTCGCCTATATAATACTAAAATGATAGCACAATCATTCTGTATCAGACAAACTCAATTATCATAAAGTATTGGTATTATATAACTAAAGCACAAAAAACGTTGCTGTAACCCGTGAAAATACTGGTGCTTATAAAAGTTTAATAGAATAATAAATGGTAAAGCTCACGGTATACGCGCACGGATGGCGAAGCGTTCCGTGCTTGCCGCGCCGAGCAAAGGTACTTTGGCCTTGCTGTCGGTGTGCGGTGGTTTAAACCGTTAATTTCGGTCTGTCCAAAATAAAAATAGAACCATTGACGCGTTTTATAATCTCATAATTGTAAACAGTGAGTTTATGAATAAGAAATTATTAAGGAGAATGGTCATGAACAGCAAAAAATTAAACGCCATAATAAAGGTCATCGCGGCGGCGGTTATCGCCTTAAGCGCGGGGATGGTTAATGGCGCGGAAAAAGGCGTGGTTGACGCCAGCGGTTTGTCCGGGCAGATGGGCGTTACGCAGACGAGCTTGGCTTACGGGCCGGCTATCCACAGTTATCGGGGGGCGGCAAGCGTAGAGCGGGCAACAGTAAACCCTACCGTCACTTATGTGAGTTTGGCGTATGGGCCGGCACTGTATAGTTACCCTAGGGCGGGGCAAGATACGGTCGCGGCATTCAATGTGCAGTATGTCAATTCCGCATTAGGCCCTGCCATATACAGTTATCCGTACCCACAATTTAAGCAACCCGTTTTCTTGTTACGGTTGCAGCCGCTCTGATTTTGTAAAGTTTAGGGTATTGGCTTAGGGGTGCGGGCATCTTGCCCGCTTTTGCGGGCAAGATGCCCGCGCTCCAAAAATCGTCCTTTAGCGTTTGCCTAAGCTATGTTCCTAAGAGCCGTATTTACCGTACCGCTGAAAGTCTGAAAAATACAAGACCAGTTTTTTGTCGCCAAAAGTGACTGGGAAATAGAGTTGGTAATTGCCTTTCTCGGCGTGGAAGCGGTAGGCGGTGCCGCCGCCGGAGAACACTTGGTTGAGGTAGGCGCGTTCTTCCAGAGACGTGGGATAGATGTAGGCGGACTTTTCTGCTTTGTTTTTGTCATTATCATCGCGATAGTAGCGCTGCTCTCCAAATCCCAAGAAGAGCTTTTTGTCGCCGATACTGTCAGGGACAATAACGATGACATCGGGGAAGTTTTTATCTATTTTGGTGAGAATGTCCAAGGTGTGCTCGGATTTTTGTAAATAGTCTGGGGAAAACGTGTAGTCCGCCAGTAAGGCCAGCGCGGGTTGGTTTTCTGCGACCAGTTTTTCCGCCGAGGCGATCAAGAGGGCTTTTTTCCGTTGCTTAGACAGCCCGTCCCCGGCGAACAGTCCGGCGACAATCAGCGGAAAGGAGAGCAGCACCAGCCACCGTTGCCATTGGGCTGTCCGCACGGGGGCGGTTTCAGGTGGTTGGGTAGCGGCCAAGGTTGCCGAGATTTTCGACAGGTTGGACATCACATTCAAAATGATGGCGCTGCCTAAAATGGCGAAAAGCCCCAACAGGCTGAAGAAAAACATTTCGGTCATCTTTTCCCGAAATATTTTCAGGTCAAAAACCGTGATGATGAGGAAAATAAACACCCAGTAGAGTAAGGCGAAGGTGGCGTACACGGCAACCCGATGGGTGGTTTTGATGAGCTGGTCGTTGTTCATGGTATTTAGAGGGTAGAGATTGGGTTGCTGGGGGCTATGCGGGTTTAGCCGCCTGTTACGTTACCATAGGCCGTTTGGGAGAAATCCAAGCTGCCGTGTTGGGTATTGTCTGCGCCTTGCCAGTCGTACGTTTTCCCGTCGACTTGGATGGTTATCCCGACGCTATGATTGGCCGGGTCTTCATACAGGCTATAAGTGGCTGTTTTGTTGCCGAACGTTAAGGTGCGCCGGGGGCTGTTGTTTAAGGTAAATTGGGCCTTTGGGTCGTCGGGGTTTGCGGGGTAGCTAAATTCAACCGTGCCGTCTTTGGTCAGTAAGGCATAGATCAGCTTGTCGTTGCCGTTGTTAAGCAGCACGACTTGTTTGGCATTTTTGGCGACCTGAAACGAGAAGACTATGGCATCGGGGTTGTCGAGGGCATCAAAGGATTTGGTTGTGGTTTTGACCATCTTCTTGCCGTCCCATTTCGCCTCGGTGCTGATGAAAAAAGGCGGGGTGGACGCGTCATCTTCTACGATGCTGATTGCTTGGGGCTGGTTGTCCTTAACGGTGAAGATGGAATACTGATGCCAGCAGCAGCCGCTTTTGGTCATGGTGTGGAGTTGTTTATTCTCGGCATCAACGTCAAACATGCCGCAGTATTCTTGGGCTAAACGGGTGAAGGCGGGGCTAAGGGTAAAGCGGCCCTTATCGGCCAGATAAATCTGAAACGATGGCCCGTGGTAACAGCTATTTTGCCCGTCTTCTATCGCCAGGTCTTTATTGCCGTCAAAATTAAAATCCTCATACATGACCACGCTTTGTTCGCCGTAGGGCAGTTCTTTGATATTGGCCAAGGCTTTGCCGTCATGCAGGGATAAGGCCAAGTCGTCGGATTCGATTTTAATCAGTGCCTTATCGGTTTTGGTGTCGATAATGGTGATGTTGCCTTTGCTGAACACTTCGCTGGGCTGTTCAAGGGTGATTTTTGCATAAAACGCCTCGCTCAGATTGGTTATGGTGTACGTTTCTTGGGCGTGGGCGACACTGGCGGCTAAGGCTGCTAAGATTAGGGCGAGTCTTTTCATGGGGCGGTTCCGGGTTGGTGGCAAAAAAGCAAGGTTATGGGGCAAATGGCGGTGAAGCTGGCTGTTGGGGGCAGTAGCCGCATATCCCTATTTTTGCGTAAGTGTAACGGTTCACATTCCAGTGAACTGGCTGCACTTACGCGGCCTCCGGCAATTCTTTTACGTCCCTGAGGGGATGACGGATAATTAATGTGTTGCCGTACATTTTTAGCAAGAAGACCCAAAAACCCTATAAAGCCAACCCAAAAATGCTAAATAAACCTATAGGTTGTCCATTGCAAGGTTTAGTAGTCATTATATCGGGTGTTGCCCTTTTTTGGGATAGCTTGAGTTAGAGGTTACGGGCATAAAATGCCGCCTTGGGTAGTTGAGTGGGTAGGCCTAATTATGCGTTAATAGCCGTTTTGCTGACTTTCCGTAATCCGCCTATGACTGCTAGCCTGTCTATCGCCACTATCCGCAAAGCCGTTGATGCCGCTTATGGCAAACAGATGATGCCGAGCGGTTTGTCCGCTATCAGGAACTGCTGGCGGCCAGCGCGGTATAGCGTGTCCGCAGGGTATAATGGCAACGGAAAAAGTGCATTGCGTTGGGCAGGGCGGGATAAACCAAGGAATCTATAAGATGAGATTAAAAGATAAAGATGTTGAAGTCGGTTATTTATATTTGACCAGCGCCAAGCAATACCGTGCGGTATTGGCGATGAAGGGCGGGTTTATGATTTACGCGCCTAGTTTGGAAGGATGTGCATTAACAGGGGCAGTGGTAAAAATGCCTTTTGAGAATCAGCCGTTTAAAAAGTGCCAAACCGTTACCTTTGCCAAAAAGGATTATCAGGTGTTTGCTTTTAATGGCACGGAGGCGGTCAAGCATCGGTTGACGGATGTGCAGTTAACGGAAATAACCGCCCAGTGTAATGCCAAGTCGGCGATTGCCGCCCTGTTAGCCGGATAAGGCGGTTACAAAATAGTTACAGTATGGGCAGCTGCCCACACCCGAAGGGCTGCGTTCTAATTGGCCTATGTTAGTTCATGCCCTTCGCCTCTTCGGACGATGGCTAAGCCGTGCATTTGGTTGAGCAGGCTTTGGATTGTCCATTCCAGTTGGTCTTGGTTGCACCAGTAGGTTCCGATGATGCCGTAGCACTTGTAAGCGGACACATTGAAACCTTCTTCAATATCATTAAACCAGACGACTTGCCGCCCGATGACTGCAACGGCCCAAAAACCGCCGCCCCTGCTGCCGTAGGGCTCTTGCTGCCATTTTTCGGGTGTGATTTTAATCATGTCCCAAAATTGGTGTTGCTCAGGATTCATCCGTACTTCCGCTTCGTTGAGATAATCCCGCAGTTCTGCTTCTGTGAGGGCTTGCCAAGTCATGGTGATCCGCCTGTTGTGCAATGGGTCGGGCGGTAATTCTCCGGCTTTCCCCCCACCTCAGCAAGGTTTTCCCTCCCATTAGCCCCCTTCTTCGCCGAGACAATAATAAGCGCCGTTGCTTTTGTAGCCACAATCCGTGCCGCAATGGTATTTGCTGTCGCTTTTGTAGCCGCAATTGTCGCCGCAATGGTAGTTGCCGTCGCTTTTGTAGCCGCAGTTGTTGGGGGCGGGGTTATTGGTAGCGGGTTGGGTGTGTTCTTTGGGTTTTTCGCCCGTTTCGCCGAGGCAGTGGTAGTGGCCATCGCTTTTGTAGCCGCAATCCGTGCCGCAATGGTATTTGCTGTCGCTTTTGTAGCCACAATCGCTGCCGCAATGGTAATGGCCGTCGCTTTTATAGCCACAGTTATCCGCCGCATGGGCGTTAAAGCCAAGGGCTAAGGTTGCCGCTAACAGGGTAAGGTAGATGAGGTTTTTTTTCATGGGGGCCTCTATAAGTTAGGTGAGTGATTTGATGGTTGGGCGGGCTGCTTTAACGTGTCCTGCGGCGGTAGAGCAGTAAGGCCCAGAGCCATAACGCCAACTCCAGGGCGAAAGACCAATGAAAGATGAAGTTCAGCCACCAAGGGTGGTAGCGGGCAGGGACGCTAAACAGGCTAAAAGGGCGGTCAATTAGGGGGGCGAACCACCAGATGTCGCCGACGATGCTGTCCAGCAGCAGGTGAGTGAATCCGCCCAGACAGAACACGAAGGCTAGGGCAGCGTGGCGGCTGGTTGTGCTGATGGCCGACCAGGCGGCGGTTAAGGCCAGCAGGGCTAACCAGACGCTAGGGAAATGCGGCCAGTAGGTGTGGTGGTGGTGCTGGCGGTGGTCGGCAAAGTGGAAATACAGCATGTCCAAATCGGGGGCTAAGGCACCGATAATGGCGGCGGCAAAAAAGGCCGGGCGTGCTATGCCCCGTGCGGTGCGGATGCGGTATAAAAATGTCGCAAGCAGGTAGCCCGATGGGGCATGGCCGATCATCATAAGGGGTATTGGGGGTTATGGGTTAGTGGCGGGCAGAAAGCGGTTTAATCCGGTGTCTGATGATTAGGTTGCCCAAAAAATACCCACTTGCGCCTTAACTTAGCCGATAGTCTCTGTTTATGGGTGGTGGCTGAGTGTGGCTAAGCATCTATAGGCGCTGATACTTTAGCAGTCGCTTGCTCAAGTGCTTAAAAATATTTTCCTATGTGCTTAATTAGTGCTAATATCCACAATATTATTAAGGTTAATAGGGCGGCTTAAGGTGAGAGGGGCGGGCGGCTTTGTTGGCGGAACGGCATTTTAATAGGGCGTTAAGCGCTTTGTTAACCCCATAGTGATTTGGCAGTAAGCCGTTATGGGCGGTGTCTTTGGGCGATAAGGTTAAGTTGCCCGCTGGAGATTCTGCCGAATAAGCATAAAGGTAGTCTTGAAAACACAACCGTTAAGAACTTAATGAGGTCTATATGTTTGAGAATGATTTGCCGCTTACAAAATTCTTTATCACCACTGTCATCGACCAGCCGACTGAGTTGACAGTTAAGATACAAAGCCGCCGGGCGAAGCTGTCTGATAACCCGGCTAATACTCCGGCTATGCCCAATGTTTGGCGTTATGTCATTGCCAAAGAGGCTTGGCAATTGGCGGGTACGACACCGGAGGATAACGATAATTTGCTGGAGACCCCTATCGGCCCGATTATCAAGGTTAAGCGCGGTACGCCTTTGACGGTGACTTGGGTGAATGAATTAGGCCAAGACACCGGGGGCATGGGCGGTATGATGCCGCCGGGCATGGCGATGGGCGGGGCGGCGGATTTGCCGGGTTTGGCGATGCCGCCTATCAATCCGTTGCCGATGGCTTACGCCAATGCTGAGATGTTGATGATGAACCCTTCGGTGGGTGTGGTTACCCATTTGCATGGCGGCCAAGTTCCCGCAGCCAGTGACGGCTGGCCGTTGGCGCCGCTAAGTTATCCGGGCAATCCCTTTCAGGATGCCTGCGGCGAGGCGTTTCCGGTTGAAAAAACGGTGCTTTATCCTAACAACCAACGCGCCGCGATGCTGTGGTTTCATGATCACGGTATGGACAATACCGCCCCGCAAGTCTATGCGGGATTGGCGGGGCTGTATTTTATTGTTGACGGTTCTGATGAGGCGTTGGCGCAGCTGATGAATGCGTACAATACCAAGCAAAATGGCCAAGCCCCCAGTGACGAGATAGTGGAAATACCGTTGGTGCTACAGGATAGGATGGTGGACGGTGATGTGTGTTGTGTGGATTATTGGGCGGGAATTCCGACCCAGGTTGACTACAGCAAACCGGACGCGCCAGTGCTGAATAAGGTGCGGCCTGAATTTTTGGGTGAGACGGTGTTTGTTAATGGCCGTGCTTGGCCGCGCCATAACGTGACCCAAAAAGTGTACCGTTTGCGGCTCTTGAACGGGTCTAATGCGCGTACTTATGCTTTGGCGTTAATCAATCCGACTCCGTGGACGGCTACGCCTAACGGTAGGGCCAATAAGATAGCGTATAGCGATTTATTG
Source organism: Methylovulum psychrotolerans (assembly GCF_002209385.1). NCBI lineage: Bacteria > Pseudomonadati > Pseudomonadota > Gammaproteobacteria > Methylococcales > Methylococcaceae > Methylovulum > Methylovulum psychrotolerans. The sequence goes on along the minus strand of NZ_CP022129.1, from coordinate 4,528,148 downwards.
ACGGTGATCGGCAACGAGACGGGGCTTTATGCCAGTAGCCGGACGCTGGGCGAAAAAGATTATTTGCTGTTGGCGCCGGGTGAGCGTTTGGATGTGTTGTTGGATTTGACGGGCATCTGTGCGCATGAGGTCAGTAAGCTGCGTTTGGTTAATCTGGCGGTGCAGTCGGTGTTTAATAACGAATGGCCGGAAGCGATTTTCCAAACGGAAGACCAGTCCATTTATCGTGTGCCTAATAACTTCACCTTACCTAAGGGCGTTTTAGACCAAGGCTCTGTTTGGCTGAATACGCTATTGGCGGTTAAACAAGCCAATGTCATGCAGTTCTGTATCGTGCCTATCGGCGCGGACGCTTGTGCTTGTGCATCGGCTAATCCGCAATTAGCCCTTAATCGACTGGCGTTTAAGGCCGATCTTGAGGATTTGTTGGTGACGTATGCCCAGCAGGACACGGTGTTTGATGATCCGGGGCAAAAGGCGTTAACGGCGGGTGGGGCGGTGGTGGCGGAAAACCGTTTGGTGCTGTTGATGAACAACACCAATCCGGTAGCGCCACCTAAGCCGGGCGAGCCTGCTAATAAGTTTACGCGAGGGGATTGGCAAGATACCCAAATCTGGGAAATGCTGGCCGCCGATGGCAATACAGATAACGCGTTTAAGTTACCGTTTAGTGTGCCTTTGGATACAAACGGCATAGGTTCTGCCAGCGGCTACCAGCCTTATCGGGTCGCCCGTTCGACGTTTTTGGTGGCGGGCGCTACGCCTATCGCCAGAAATGGCCAGAGGGCTTACGCGGATTTGCATCCCCCGACTTTTACGCCCACGGCGGGGACTTACGAGCGTTGGTATGTCGCCAATATCGGTAACTGGCAACCGGGGACGGACGCAGCGGCCGGTACGCCCGATATGCACCCTTTCCACATCCATTTGGTGAGTTTTGTGGTGTTAAGGCGGTTTAGCTTTCAGGCGGTTGATGCCAGTAATCCGGTGGATTATCAGTTTGTCGAACAGCCTTTGGCGGCGGGGTATGACAACAATATCCGCCATGATACGGTGAGGATTTATGCCAACGAAATGGTCGAACTGTTGGTGTATTTTCCGGCCAGCCCGTGTTGCGGTGTCAACTATACGGGCCGTTACCCTTACCATTGCCATTTGGTTGAGCATGAGGACATGGGCATGATGCTGCATGTTGAGGTTCTGCCTTAGGGTCGGATTCTTCTTTGGAGCGCGGGCAAGATGCCCGCGCTCCAAGATATTGCTTGCCGCTAACGCCCATCTGGCTTTACTGCTTGTCGCCCCGCTACGTTTTTGCTACATTGCCCTTCTATTTATAGGGTATTGTCTGCGCCTCTGCCCTTACCCGCCATCTTTTTTAGTCTAAGGATAGATCCGCTATGTCCAATACTCTGCTGGCTAAGTCGGCCATCACTTGCGAAAACTGTAATCTTGAGCGTTTGTGTATCCCCAAAGGCCTGAAAAGGTCTGACATCGGCGATTTAAAGCTGGTGGTCAACCGGAATAATATCCGCCAAAAAGGTGAGGCGATTTATCATGCGGGCAGCCCTTTCCGGGGTATTGTGGCGTTGCGGTCGGGGAGTGCGAAGTTGTTGAGTTTTGACCGCAACGGCAATGAGGTGATTGTCGATTTTATTTTGCCGGGCGAATTGTTAGGTTTTGACGGGGTGTCTTTGCAGGCGCATAACTGCACGGCGGTGGCGTTGGAAACGGTCAATTTCTGCCATTTGCCGACCCAGCAGATTGCCGCCTTGTCGGCCAATACGCCGGGGTTTTATCAGGTATTGCTGCAACGCTCTTGCAGCCAGTTCGATGCCCAAGTGGAGAAGGTCATGCTTAGCCGCCGTTCCGCCGAGGCGCGGGTGGCGGCGTTTATTGTGCAGATTTCCGAACGCCTGAAATTGCGCGGTTATTCGGACACGGAGTTTAGGTTGAGCATGTCGCGGGAGGAGATCGGCAACCATTTGGGTATTGCCCATGAGACGGTGAGCCGGATTTTCCATCATTTCCAGGCACTGGACATTGTCGAGGTCAGGACGAAGCGGCTGAAGATACTGGACAAAAAAAAGCTGTTTGGCTTTTTACACTAACTAAAAGCCAAACAGCAAGAAGAGGAAGGATTTCATAACAAATAAGGGTTCGCTTTGCCAAGGCGGGTGGGTTAGGAACGCGCATAAAATAAAATCTGTTGAACAGGCGAAAGTACGGCAACCCCCTCCCAGCCTCCCCCTTGGCAGGGGGAGGGGCATTTTCCCCTTGATTTTCGCCTGTATGACGGGGAAGCCATAAGCTCCCTCCCCTGCCAAGGGGAGGGCTGGGGTCACTGCCATTAAGTTAAGGAAATTCTGTTCAGAAACAATGTTTTTTCTTCCTTTTATGGAAGTTCAGCAACCCCCTTGCCGATGTCTTTTGTCTGGGCGGGTTACGGTGCTTTCGTTCCAAGCAAGGGGGTTAGGGGGTTGGGCGGTGGGAAAAATGCTGGGATTGGGTGGGGACGTTGTAGGGCAATGGGCGGCCCTAATAACATACTAAAAAAACCACTTATTTTATAGTCGCATCCAATGCTTTTAACCTATCTTTATCAAGCTTGTCATTACAAGAATAATTTCCTAATGGTGTGTGGGTTTGTTTATCATTAGCCCCACGCTTAGGGACAAGACCTTTATCAAGCAAATATTTGACTATATCGGGTTTACAGTTTGATGCCGCATTAGACACTAAATCAATGGCATTACCGTCGCCGTCATGCTCAGCAAGTACCGCACCTTTGCGGTACAGGGCTTCCACCAAAGCCAAATCGCCATACTCAATGGCCTTTACCATTACACGGGCATTATGCAAATCCGCTCCCTTTTCGATCAGCAGCTTGGTCATTGGGTTAAAGGGGTTTGCCGAAGGGTACTGCGTATTGTCTTCTGGGTCAATGGTTGCGTATAGGCTGCTACGCTGTTTATGAATGCGAAAACTCAGTGTCAATGGTGTATCCCAGTAATTCTTAACCTGTGCATTAATATCTACTCCTGCTTTAAGCAAGGATTTAACCATAGCGATATTATTGGCCTGTACTGCATAATGTAGCGGCTGGGAATCGCCTGATGCCACCAGCCGCGCACCGTGCGCAAGCAAAGCCTTAAGGATGGCTGGTGTACCCCGTTCCGCTGCCCACAGTAATGGGGTCATTTGAGTGTCGGATATTTCGTTAACATCGGCATGATGTTGCAATAAGTGTTTTACCCGCCGTAAATTCCCGTCCATAACAGCCTTATGCAAGGGCGGTTGTTGCAAATACCCCGAATTATCATCGGCTTTAGGGTATAGCAAGCCTTGGCTACCGGACTGCCACGTTTTACCGCCATTCGTAGAGCGGTATACCCCACCGCCTTGCCAAGCGGCAAACACTATTTGTGGGTTGTCAGGGGCGACCGCCATGGCCGTGGCAAACCACGAATCCGGCAACTCCTTACCCGCTGGCCGCCATGATGCGCCGTAATCGTCGCTGACTAAAAATCGGCTCCGGTCAACACTACTGCGGGCACTGTCAAAACGTGAAAACCTATCGCAATTGACATAGACCCGATTGGGGGCGGAAGGGGCGACGGTATAATTGCCGCAAATGCCGTCAATTTCTTGCCAGTTGGCGCCATCTTCCGAAGTCATCAAGCCCAAGCCATGGGCATATAACAACGGTTTAGCCCTTTTCGTAACCGTAAGCTCCCTCATAGGCACAGGCTTGCCCTCATAGGTCAAGCCCGTTTTAAGCTCCCGCCAACTGGAGCCGCCATCCATTGATTGCAGTATACCGCGCTTGGTTCCTGCAAAAACCCAGCGCGGGTCTTGGGGATCATAAGCCACACTATAAACCCCAGTGCCGGAATACACAGGCCGCCACTCCTTGCCGCCGTCCTCGCTCAAACACAAGCCCCGCTCCACACTGGCGACGATGAGGTTATTGGGGGTTTGAGGGTTGATAGCAACGGCATTAACGTTAAGAAAGCCGTTAATCTGCTGCCATGAACGCCCGGCATCCGTAGATTTATAAAGGCCTAGAGGTTCTAAAAATGTCTTGGTATAAAGGATATTCGGATGCAGCGGGTCAACAACAATTATGCCTATTCCCTGTAGTTCGGTACTTTTATTCAGATATTGCCAAGAGTTGCCCCGATCCGTACTTTTAAATATCCCTTCATAACGGGTGCCGACATAAAGGATACGCGAATTGCTGGGTGCAATCGCCAAAGCGGTGATTTCCGGTCCTACGGCCATTGGAAAGCTGGCATAAGCACTGGGCAGACCAGCAATGACAAGGGTTAAGATAAATAAACAGGCGCGGGTCAGCATAAGTTAATCCTAATGAGGGATGGGTAACACCGGAATGCAATGATCCAAGGCTATGGCTTAGGCCAAACAGTTTCCAGGCGGTTTTCATATCCAGAGATTAATTTTAACATAGGAAATTCATTTCTTAGGTATTGCCACGATTTATTTATTACCTTAGGCATTGTGCAGATAGCTATGGCTTGGAAGAAGACGTAGTTTCTGCACGCTTTTTTGCCCAACAGCAATCCGTTCGGCTTAGTGGGTTTTATTGCTCAGCGATAGGCTTTAAAGTAGGTATTTCGACGCTGGCGATATTGGAAAATGTCGGGCAAAACCGCGTGCAAGGCCTACGCGACATTCTTCACCGAACGGCACGGCAAACACTGACCGCCTACCAACACCACCCCAACAGCCTTTGCTCAAAGGCCAGCATAATCCCCCATCACCACCCCACAAAGCCATTAAAATTCAATCAGATAAAAACATGGTACGGCAAGTGCAATAGTTTTTACAACGACGGATTTTTTAGCCTGCGGCAAGCATAAGCCTAAGCCTAAGCGCGATCCGTTAACGTGTAACGGCTGGCGCGTCCGGCCAAACTTTCAACGGCTTGACGACCTAAAGGAGATGATAAGCCATGACTAGCCCACTAACGATTGATAAAAACTGGGGCATTGAGACGATAGTGTCGGAACTTAGGGTGTTGCGTGACCAGGCGTTGGCGAACCGCCACCGCCAAGACCGCCCGCCGAAAATGCCTTCGCGCAAGGCTTTGCAGAGCATTATGGAAGGCTTGTCGGCGGTGTTGTTTCCTAACCGCCTCGGTTCGGGCGAGCTGAGCGATGATGGGGTCGATTATTTTGTCGGCCATAGCTTAGATGTGGCGTTGCGGGCGTTGTATGAGCAATTGCGTCGGGAATGCCGTTTCCACGCCGAGCAGCAAGCGTTGTTTGACATTGATTGCGGCCATCAAGCCGCTGCGATTACCCGCCAGTTTGCCGCGCAGTTGCCGGCCATCCGCGCTTTGCTCGACAGCGATTTGGTCGCCGCTTATGAAGGTGATCCGGCGGCGACGGGCTTGGATGAAGTGTTGGTGTGTTATCCGGGCTTGACCGCGATTATTTACCACCGTATCGCCCACGCCCTGCATCGGCTGGGGGCTTCGTTGGTGGCGCGGATGATCGCGCAAATCGCCCATTCTCTGACGGGCATCGACATCCATCCGGGCGCGGTGATTGGGGCGCGTTTTTTCATCGACCACGGCACGGGGGTGGTGATTGGCGAAACGGCGGTGATTGGCGAGCATGTCCGCTTGTATCAGGCGGTCACCTTGGGGGCGAAACGCTTCCCGAAAGTCGCCGACGGCAGTTTGCTGAAAGGCAATGCCCGCCACCCGATTGTCGAAGATGATGTGGTGATTTACGCGGGCGCAACCTTGCTGGGGCGTATCACCATCGGCAAAGGCTCGTCGATAGGCGGTAATGTCTGGCTGACTCATAGCGTCGCGCCCGGCAGCACCGTCACCCAATCGCAGGTCAATAATGAGCCGCAAACTTATAAGCCGCCGCTTAATGGGCTAAGCGCCCAGTTGCAATAAGGAACATGTATAAAATTAAGTAGGCGTTCCATTGCACCTCTGCGTGTTAAACCCCACCCCAGCCCTCCCCTTGGCAGGGGAGGGAGCTTGTGCCTTCCCCGTCGTACAGGCGAAAGTTAAGGGAAAAAACCTCAAACAGGCCAAAAGCCACTATAAAACTCCAACCACCACCAAGGAAACCTAATGTCCGATATACATGAAGCCCATACCGCGTTAAGCGACGTCGCCGCGCGTACTTTAGCCAACGCCACCAAAACCGTGCCGATGATGTCTACCATCACGCCGCGCTGGCTGGTGCATCTATTGCAATGGGTGCCGGTTGAGGCGGGTATTTACCGCGTCAATAAAGTCAAAAACGAGCAAGGCATTGCGGTGGACTGCTCCAATCTTGACGAACGGGTGTTGCCGCAAACCTACGTCGATTACGAAGAATGGGGCCGCGAATACCGTTTGGGCGCGGTTAACAGCGTTGTCGATATCCACACCCGCGTCTCGGATTTGTACAGCAGCCCGCATAACCAAATCCAAGAGCAGTTGCGTTTGACCATCGAAACCATTAAAGAGCGCCAAGAAAGCGAGTTGATTAACAACAGCGAATACGGCTTGCTGCATAATGTCGCCCCCGCCAGTAAAGTGCAGACCCGCACGGGTGCGCCGACCCCAGATGATCTGGACGAATTGTTAACTAAAGTCTGGAAACAACCGGCCTTTTTCTTGGCGCATCCGCTGGCGATTGCCGCGTTTGGCCGCGAATGTACCCGCCGGGGCGTACCGCCGCCAACCGTTACCCTGTTCGGTTCGCCGTTCATCACTTGGCGCGGTGTGCCGCTGATCCCTTCGGATAAGGTCAGAATCACTAACGGCAAGACCAATATCCTGTTGCTGCGCACGGGCGAAAGCCGTCAAGGCGTGGTCGGTTTGTACCAGCCGAATCTGACCGGCGAGCAAAGCATGGGCTTGTCGGTGCGCTTTATGGGCATTAACCATAAAGCCATCGCCTCTTATCTGATTTCCCTGTACTGCACCTTAGCGGTACTGACTGACGACGCACTCGCGGTGCTGGAGAACGTCGACGTGGGCAAATACCATGACTACCAATAATCCCGATGCCACGCTTGCCGCGTTCAGCCAGGGCGAGACCGGGCTGTCGGTTGCGCAAATCGAACGCTTGGCTAACCAACTGTTCGCCGCTTTGCCGGGTGCGGCAGATAACGGCGCGTTGGGTTTTGTGCCACCTGCGTTAGCACCGCAGGCGGAAGCCCACCCGCGGGCGTTCGCTTGTGCGGCACGGCTGGCCGATTTGTCCGGCCAAGCCGGGCGCATCGCCGCCGACGCGCTCACCGCCAGTAATGTGCAGGTGCAAGTGCAGGAATTGTTCGCCAGCTTTCCGCAGCCTCAGGTTAAGCTGACCCCCGCCGCCACCGAGCCGCCGGGCTTTTATTTCTTGGAAGAAATTCCGGCCTTTGCCAAGGCCTTACAGCCAGCGGCGGCGGCTAGCCCGTCTGCGTTTGATGTGCGGGCGGTACGGCGCGACTTTCCGATTTTGCAGGAGCGCGTCAATGGTCGGCCTTTGGTGTGGTTGGACAATGCCGCGACCACCCAAAAGCCGCAAAGCGTGATTGACCGGATCAGCTATTTTTACCAGCATGAAAACTCCAATATCCACCGCGCCGCGCATGAGCTGGCGGCGCGCGCCACCGATGCTTACGAAGGGGCGCGTAATACCGTCGCCCGCTTCATCAACGCCGCCGCCAGTGAGGAGGTTGTCTTCGTGCGCGGTGCGACCGAGGCAATTAATTTGGTGGCGCAATCATGGGGGCGGCAGCATCTAGGCAAAGATGACGAGATTGTCATCACTTGGCTGGAGCATCACGCCAATATCGTGCCGTGGCAACAGCTTTGCCAAGTCACCGGGGCGCGGTTGCGCGTCGCCCCGGTCGATGACCAAGGGCAAATCATTCTGGAAGAATACGAGAAGCTGCTGAACCCGCGCACCCGTTTGGTCGCCTTTACGCAAGTGTCCAACGCCTTGGGTACGGTCACGCCCGCGCGGGAAATGATCGCGCTGGCGCGTCGCCACGGGGCGCGGGTGTTAGTAGATGCCGCGCAATCGGTGGCGCATTTGCGGGTGGATGTCCAGGCTTTGGATTGTGATTGGCTGGTGTTTTCCGGCCATAAAATCTTCGGCCCGACCGGGATAGGGGTGCTATACGGCAAGCGCGAACTGCTTAACGCCACCCAACCTTGGCAAGGCGGCGGCAATATGATTGAAGATGTGACCTTTGAGCAGACCCGCTACCACCCTGCCCCCGCCCGGTTTGAAGCGGGGACGGGCAATATCGCCGATGCCGTCGGTTTGGCCGCTGCGTTAGATTATGTGCAGGCTTTAGGGCTGGAGGCGATTGGGCAGTATGAGCATGAGCTGCTGACCTACGCCACCCATGTCTTGCAAGACATCCACGGTTTGCGCTTGGTCGGCACAGCGGCGGATAAGGCCAGCGTGTTGTCGTTTGTGTTGGCGGGCTTTAGCACCGTGGAAGTCGGTACGGCTTTGAATAAAGAAGGTATCGCGGTACGCTCAGGCCACCACTGCGCCCAACCGATATTGCGCCGCTTTGGCTTGGAAAGCACGGTTCGGCCTTCTTTGGCGTTTTATAATACTTATGAAGAGATTGATTTGTTGGCGAGTGTGTTACGGCGGCTTAAGGCGGGTGGGCGGTAGGGGAAACTGGCGTTTTTCGCGTAGGTCGGGCAGGCGGTTTTGCCCGACATTTTCCATTGTCGCCTGTTACAAAATATCCGCCTTAAGGCCTCTATGGTTGGGTGGGGGCGTGGGTGGCCGATGGGCTTTTGTCGGGCAAAACAGCGTGCCAGACCTACGGCACTACAACGCCAGCAACTGCACCGCAATATCCAACACGGGCTTGGCGATTTCGCCTAGGGTTATCACCGTGTCTTTGATCTTTTTCAGGCCGTAACTCAGGTCGTCTTTATCCAAGCTGGTGCTGGCCTCGCGTAAAATCTCGGTGGGGCGGGTCAGGGCTTTGGCTTGGTCGGCGGGGATTTTGGCGTTTAAGTCCTCAATTTCTTTTAATAATTGCGCCAATAGGGTGGTGGTTTGGGTGTCGGCTGTGGTGGTGTTGAAGCTGCCACTGATGGTATTGGCGTTTATGGCGTGGCCGTGTATCGTGCTGTTGTTGATGGTTTGGTTTTTGTTGCTGATATTGCCAGCGGCGACTTGGGCTTGGTCTTTAATAGCGCCTTCTATATAGGTTGTAGTCTGGATTTGTCGGGTATCGCTCATGTGGATGTCCTCTGCTTGGTGAACGGTAGAGTTATGGTAATGATGTGAGATGGCTTGGTATTGCGCTTTGGGTAAAATCCAGCCTAGGACTTGCCCTAAATCATAGTCGAAACCCAATGGTGAGGTATAAGACCGCTCGCCCTTATTGGCCGAAGCACATAGCTGTTTATAAGGGGCTTTTTCTTCCGGCAAGCCTAGCCTATTGCTTCGGCAAGCCGCTAAAGGTAGGGCTATCATTTCATGATAGACTAAGTCTAAACGCTTCAATATCCGCACCACCTCGGCGTTTAATAGGCTAAGGTAATCCTTGGCATCTGCGCCCTGTACGGTGATTGACAATACCCGGTCGTGATAGTCGACTTTTGCTAGGGCTTGTGCCTGATAGGTTTTGTTGGCCAGCAACACTCCACATTGCCAGACATTCTCGCCGACAATTTCCTCATGGCGGCTAACGATCAGCTCCGGCATGACGTGGCGCGGTAAAAAGCCCCGAAATACAAACTCAAACGCTAAGCCGCCTGTTTTGGCAAAAGGGATGTTGCTGGGCTGGTCGCTAGGCAATAGCTCAGGGATTATCAACGTGCCGCGTTTTAAAGGATAGGCAAGTTTAAACTCCTGCATGGCATCCATAATAATGGTGCGGCATTTGTCTTTAGGGTATTCCAGTTTTTTGCCTTGCTCATCAACAATGGGTTTATTGTGTAATACCGCCACCACTTCTGTATCTGTCAACCGTGCTTGGCGATGGTACATTAAGGTATAGACCCCGTGTGTTAGCCAACGCGGGTTCAGGATGTAGTCATCCAGATAGGCTAACTGCGGAAAGTGGATTACCACCCCCAACTTATCCAAAATATCCAACAGCCATGCCCGATTTTGTACACCGTCTTCACCTATACCGTGGCGTTGGCACAGGGCGGTAAATTCGTCTTGTTTTAAAAATGCCGATTGGGCTTGATAGGGGCGTAGATCTTGCAAAACCGCGAACTGTTCTTTAGTGAACAGCATTTGGTGGGTGCCGACTTGGCGCAGTTGTTCGCAAAAGTCTTCTTGAAAACTGGCGAACTTGTTCTTATAAGTCGTTTGCGCTTGGGTGCAGGACAACGGATAAAAGCCAACAATGCTCGGATACTTGCCCTGCAAATAGGCCATATTCAGATTAACGCTGGCTAGGTCAGCTTTGTTGCCGACTATCATTACCGGGGCATTGCCGCCAAAGCTTTTGACATGTTGCAGCCAGTATTCCGCCTGTTCGTTGCTGTTAATCTCGCTACGCGCATTCAGCACCAGCACATACAGGCAAGAAGAACGTAAGAAAAACTGGTGCGTGGCATGGGCCATGACCTGCCCGCCGAAATCCCAGAAATGCGCTTTGATGTCGGTATCGGGTACAGGCCAGTCGCGGATGTCGATGCCTGCGGTCATTGGTTCTTTGCCTGCCACTACGGGTTCGTTATGCAGGGCGCGGATGAGTGAGGTTTTACCCGCTTCGCCGTAGCCGATAAAAATGGCGCGGACGCGGTTGAGGGGTTGGGTGGCGGTTTTTGCTACCAGATTTTTTAGGTAGGCGTTAATGGCGGCTACGCCTTGGCTTTCGATTTCTTTGGGGATGTTAACCCATTGCTTCAGTAAGCTGACATCTATGGGCTTGCCTTGTAGCCGATCTTCGTACCAGTCTAGCCAAACCTCAAACCTTGCGTTTAGGCTTAAGGTATCGTCTTTAAAGTCATTAAGTGATTTTATCCAGTCTTTTGGGGGCGATATTGACCATAGTGGAGTATGTAAAAGTTCTTTGGCTGTCAATTGATCAATTAAAATTAAATCTGCTTGAATTTCTTTTAGTATAGTTGTGTTGGTGTTGGCGATGGCGTAGACGTAGGTGGCGGTCTCGGCGGAGGCATCGGCGGCATTGATGGCATTGGCGGCGGTGTAGGCATTGGCGATGGCGTAGGCAGTGCCGGCGGCGATGATGGCGTTGGCGTTGGTATTGGTGGCGAAGGCGGCTGCGGCGTTGGCTGCGGCGTAGATATTGGTGGCGAAGGCTGCGGCGTAGATATTGGACGCTGAAACGCGCCACATACATGCAGCATAAGCCCTTAAGAGTGAAGCTAAATACGCTTGCTTATTTTCTTCTTGCCAAAACCCAAACGCCTCCCTCTGCTTTTTAACCGAAAAACTCGGTTTCTGTGGCTTCACCTGTACCGCTAACAATGGCAGCATCCGCATTGCCGAACGTACCGCAAACGCAACTTGTTGCTCTTGGCTCTTGCCCTTTAGCCGTGCTTTTACTTCTGCTCTAAATTTCTCTGTATCCATCACTCCCCGCACCCCAATAAACCCATTTGCCCCTAAGCTTATCCCAAACCCGCTGTTATTACCATCCGCCCCACAACAAAAATCGCTTTCTTTAACACTGCTGGCCTATAGTTTATTACGCTATAGGTGTTGCGTTTGTTCTTTGGGCGAAGACCCGTACCCTTCGGCTTCGCTCAGGGAACGGGTCTTCGCTCACGGCAAGTCAGAGATAAAAATGTTGTGCTGGTTCCCAAGCCGGAGCTTGGGAACCAGCGTCTGTAATATTATTCGGGGTGGATTTTATGAAAAACTTGATCATCAATTGATAGGTGCAAGCTGGTTCATTTAAACCAAATCCTAAACCGACCTATTGGGCATTTCAGCCGAGGCAGAATAAAGTAAGGTTTTTGTTATTTTCAAACCCGTAGGATTTTCCGGGTAACTGCCTTATAAAAACTAAGTGATTGATCTTTCTACGCCCGCCGCACCAAAAAACGTAATTATTTTACGGTTTAATAGCAAGCAATTGATTTTATAAAGCTTTAAAAAGCAATAGCCTTTTTTAAAAGTTAATCCCCCCGAATTTACCGCGCCGAAATACGCGGCAAATCCCACCCGCCTGTATGGGCGCGACAAAATGGCATGATTATTGGATAGGCCTCTTTAGCCACCGTTAACCGATGGGCTGGGTCTGTCGGTTACGTCCTTTTTGTCTTATTCACTTAAGCCACCCTAAATATGATTACTAAAGCATCTGTCATTCTGGCCTTGGTTGCGACGTTGTTAAGCGCTTGCCATCCAGAAGAACCTGAAAAACCGGAGGCCGCCCCGGTATTGGAGGCCACTACACCGTTCCGTGAGGATACCTTTGTGACGAAAGAATATGTGTGCCAGATCCATGCGATTCGGCATATCGAGATTCGGGCGTTGGAGAGGGGGTATTTGCAGGACATTTTTGTCGATGAAGGCCAATGGGTGCATAAGGGGCAGGCGATGTTCAAGATTATGCCCAATATCTACCAAGCGGAGTTGTTAAAGGCGAAAGCCGAAGCCAATAACATGAATATCGAATACCTGAACACCAAGGGCTTGGCGGATAAAAACATCGTGTCGGCCAATGAATTGGCGTTGGCGAAAGCGAAGTTGGATAAGGCCAATGCCGAGGTGACGATGGCGGAAACTCACTTGGGTTTTACCAATATTAACGCGCCGTTTGACGGCATTATGGACCATTTAGCAGCCCGAAACGGCAGTTTGCTGGATGAGGGGTCTTTGTTGACCACCTTATCGGACATCAGCAAGTTATGGGTGTATTTCAACGTGCCGGAGGCGGAGTATTTGGAATATAAAACCCATAATTCGGGGGATGAACGTACTAAGCAAGTGCAGTTGCGGATGGCGAACGGCGCAGTGTTTAACCAGCCCGGGGTGATTGAAACGATTGAGGCGGATTTTGATAATACGGCGGGGAATATCGAGTTCCGCGCGACCTTCCCTAATCCTGACCGCACCCTGCGCCATGGGGAGACGGGGACTATTTTGATGGTTAAGCCTTATAAAAATGCCTTGCTGATTCCGCAAAAAGCGACCTTTCAGGTGATGGATAAGACCTATGTGTATGTGATTAACAGCGAAGGCAAGCTGGAGCAACGGCTGGTCACGGTTGAAGTCGATTTGCCGCATTTGTTTATTATTAAAGACGGCTTGAAAGATGACGACAAGATTTTGCTTGAGGGCTTGCGTAAGGTACATGCGGGCGAAGAAGTGAAGATTGATTTGAAGCCGCCTGCAAAAGTGCGTTCGGAGTTGGAGTTGTATACGGAGTAAGTGACCATCTGCTGTACTGGCGATAGTACGGCAACCCCCTCCCTCCTGAGCGAAGCCGAAGGGCTCCCCCTTGGCAGGGGGAGGGGCTTTTTCCTCCCATTTTCGCCTGTTCGACGGAGAAGCCATAAGCTCCCTCCCCTGCCAAGGGGAGGGCGGGGGTGGGGTTTAATTCACGAATGTTCTCTCCTTCCCACACAGCGCGTGGGAACGAGTCTGATTAAAATCGCTTAGCCATAAGCATAAGTCATTGATTTTATTCTCCCCACCCCAGCCCTCCCCATCAGGGGAGGGAGCCGTCTTACCCTACACGCGTGTGTTTTTAACAAACTCCCTACCCTATTCAGGGCGGGCTTTATGAAAAACTTGATGATCGAGTTTAAACTCCAGGCTTATCCCAACCCACACCACTAAAACCATACAGGGCGCGAAGCCTGCCGGGCTATTGCCCAGTAAACTCCGCGCCCTGCACGAAAAAAATACCTTCAGCAACGCCAGCTCAACTAAGCCTGAGCGGCGGCACCGTTTTATTTAGCCGGATCAACGTTAAGCAGCAAAATATTGCCGACCGTCACCTCACCCGCCGCACCTTGTTCCGGCGCGGTAGCGGCTTCGCTAGGCACAAACTGCACTTCCAAATCGGCGGCGGAAGTTAACCCCAACGCCTCCAACTCACTTTGGACATCATATTTCAACGTGCCGATATTCGCGGCCGCGTCGCCGTGCGGGTGGGCGGAATCAAACAGGCCAAAATAGTTGAAGGTGGCAATATACACCTTGCGGTCGGGAGACTTTTTATTGCTCAGATAAATCTCATAAGTCACGCCGGGCAGGGTTTTGGCATTAACATTCTCAATCACCAACAAGGCATGACCGGCCTTAACCCCAGCGGTTTTCGCATTGGCGGCCAATAAATTCATATTGCCCAACGCTTTTAGGCCACGTTTGACAACTTTTCCGGTTAACACGGTGGCTTCGGTGCTGGCCAGCGGGGCGGTCAACTTAAAGCTGGCGGCGGATTTGGCGGCGGCGGTCAGCGGCGGGGTGGCTTTCGGCATAGACGTTTGACAATTGTTTTCTTGGCTATAATGGGTGTCGATTTTCCCCGGCGTAAAGACATCGGCAATCGTCACCGTGACAGGCTGGCCGTTTTCATCGACAAACTGGTACTTAGTATCATACCAACTGTCAGGCATCCCCAGATTCTTTTTCGCCCACGCCAAATCAATGGTTTGGCCACCCGCTTGACGGTTCAGCCAGCATTGCCAGAAGCGGTCGATATTGGCGTGGTGCATATAAAATACCGGATCTAAGCCCGCCAACGGCACCAAACCCATATCGGGCGCCCTACAGCCAAAGCCCGTGCCGCAGTGCATCGCCCCATGCGGTTGGTTTTGGAGCTGATTGGAAAAAGGGGTAAAGTCGGTAAAATCAAAAGCTTGTTCCGCACTGGCGGTATTGGCGGGAATGGCGGTTTTATAGTCGTTCAGGCCGGGTGTGCGGAACTCGTCATACAGCGGCCCGGTTGACTTGCCACGCACCAACTCAGGTAACGCGACACCGACATCGTGTTCGCCCGTTTCTTGGTAGTAATCCCAATACGGCAGGTTAAAGTCGTCCGTACCGGACTGTTTGCGCAACATCCGCTCATAAAAATGCAGGTAAAGGCGATGCCAAGGCAAAAAGTTCAGGTTGCCATGCTGGCAAGTCCCCCAGATAGCATCGGTAAAACCGTCAGCGGGCACAGGGGTATCCGTCAGATGGCTGTAATAGCTGGCGCAGGTTTGGTTGCCGCCGCAACGGTTGGCGATTTGGGTCGGCACATACGTCGCCACAACACCCGACGAATTAGTGCCCAGGCCCAGATAGCCGTGGGTGTTCGCCCAGTATTGCCAACTGGCGCGGTAGGCGGTGCTGGTCGGGTCGGCGCTGTTATTGGCTTTCATCGCCGCGACCGCCTTTTGTAAGGCCGCGACTTTGGCGGGATCTTTGACAAACTCGGCGGCGCTGATGCGCACGGAACCGCCATAAGCCAGGGAGCTACAGACCATGGCAACAGCGGCAAACAAACAGGTTAAGGAAGGTTTCATAGGGGCTTCTCTCAGGTTATATCATCTCTCAGACGCACGGCGGGCTATTATTATGATGGAGCCGGTGCGGCGCTCTGCCCTGAACGGCTTCATCAGGGCGACGCAGTTTAGGTTGCAAAAGACCGCAACCTTGGACAGCATTTAAGCAAAATCAGAGAGCGAATAAAATTAACGATTACCTAAAATAAACATCACTATTCCACACATCGCCATGCAGATAATACAAGCTATTGATAAAAAAGACACTTTACCTTAGCCGCCGGAATGCTTTTCCTAGCTTTTTAGTCAGCATTTCCAACCACTAAGGCGATTTTTCACAAATCCGCGTGCTGATTCGGCAAACAATGCCGACTTAAGCATTTAAACGGAGCCAATGGCTAAAACAGGGCGAAACACCCAATCCCCTACTCCTTCGGCTCCCACAACACCTCCAGCGGCTTCAAGCTCTTGCGCAACAAATGCGGCACCAACAAGTGCAGCGGCATTTTCAGCCAATGCGAACGCATAAACAGCGCGGCTTCCGCGCAGTTGCTCCACGCGGTGCGGCAACTGTGGTGGTCGGGCTGCAAGGCACTGAGAAACAGCGCGTCGAACAACCACCAACGCACGGGGCTTAAGGCCAAATTTGCCTGCTCAAGAATGGCGGCAGGAATAGGCGTGTGGAGGATTTTTCCGGTATAGCGCAACGCCAAACTGACCGCCAAGGTCTGCTTAAGCTCGGCGGCGCGGCTGAGCAGAACTTCCCAAAAACCGGGCTGGGCGGAGAACTCTTTCAGCAGCAAATCCAAGTCGGTCAAGTCGCGGAAACCGTGGTTAAATTCGCCGCCCAAAAACAAATGCGCGGCGCTGTGGATAACCCGGTCTTCCGGAGCCAGTACCCAATAGCCGCCCGGAGTAGGGACGGCGCGGGCGAGCAGCTTGGCGGCATCGGGGCAAAACCGGCAGGTTTTCGGCAGGATATTATGGTGGACATCAATCGACGTTTGCCGCTTGATATGTTGCATGGGCGGGATTTCGTGCATCCATTGGCGGTAGTATTTTTGGTCGTAAGCGTCAATAGGGCCGGACGACCAACCCGCGCGTATCAGTGCCAACTCGACCTGCGCCAACTCGGCTTCAGGGACTAAAATATCCACATCGGAAAAAATCCGCCCTTGCGCCGCCGTGTTACCCGCCGCATGGTAGGCCGCGCCTTTGAGCAAAACCAAGGGGATACCCAAAGGCTGCAAGGCCGTGGCGATGCAGTCGATTTCCCATTGCAGCGAACTGCTAAAGCGGCGGGCAAAGGTCAGTTGGGATTGGATATGCACCAAAGCCGGGGCAGGCACGGCCACCGCCGCCAACACATAGCCCAGCCGCGCCAGCATATTGGCGTTGCGGGCTTGGCGGATGAGCAGGCTCCAGTCCGGCAACGCCAAGCCGAGTGCCGCCTGGGGGTTACTATAAACGCGGGTTAACAAGGGCAAGGTCATGGGCTGGGCGTGGCTAGGCGGGTAAACAGGGCGATGGCCTCTTCCAAGTCACTGTATTGGAATTGGTGGCAAGCGCAAACGTCGCACAAATCCCCCAAGGCGGCAAAACCCAGTTTGCCTAAGGCCGAATAATTAAAGCAATGTTCCGCCAATTCCAACAAGGTGCGGGCTTTGGACAACGGCTCCAGCACGGTTGTGGAGCCGACATAGTATTTGGGGAAAATGATCTGCGCCGCCCGCGCCGGGTAGGCGCTGGCGGCGACGCTGGCGGCGGGCGGGCGCAAATGGCCGACCGTGCCTTTTAAGGTGTCGTTGACGATGGGGCCGATGACCGCCTCGGCAGAAAAGGCGCGGATCACGTCCAGCGACTGGTTTTTTAAGCTGACCGGACGCGGGGCGGGGTAAATCAGGCCGTCGGCCATGCTCAGCAACGCCATTTCATCCGACAACAGCCGCCAGCCCCGGCACACCAAGGCGGCACACAGGGTGCTTTTGCCGCTGCCGGGGCTGCCGGGCAGAATAAAGGCCTGGCCGTTGTGTTCGACGACAGCGGCATGGATGATAAGGTATTGGTTGGATTGGCTGGCGATGCACCAGTTCAGCCCCCACTCAAAAAACGCCGCCGCTTGGGCGTAGGGCAAGGGCTTAAAAGGGCGGTGGCCGTCAAAACTAAAATTTACCTGCGGGTGCCAATAACGGCGCGGCGACCAAGGGGCTGTGAGTCCGACATGAAAATCAATAAACTGCCCGGCTTCGACAACGGCAAAATCGGGATACAGGCAAAGGATATGTTCGGCGACGCTGGCGATGGGCGAAACCACGCTGACGTTAAACGCGCCGATGCGCAAGGCTAAACCGTTCCCGGTCAGTGCCTGATGCACCGCTGCTGTTGATAGTGCGGATAAATTCACAGTTTAAGGGTGTTGCGTCACTGCCAAGAGGCCGAGGTGTTGGTAATTGCTGACCAAGGTGTCGAAAAAGTCCGCCACCACAAAATCATCGGGGAACTCAAAAGCGGCGCTGAGTTCGGCCAGCAATTGCGCACGGTTCATGGGGTGGGCGCTAACGGCCTTAAACAGCACCGCGCCCGCGTCGGCGATTAAATGGGTTGCGCCGATAAGGTCATGGTAGGCGACACATTCGTCGCCCCAAAAACGGCACAAAACGCTGCCGTCTTCGGGTAGGCCGACCGTATAGTCCTGAACCACGCGGCGGTGGCCCGGTTAAGGGAAGGTCGAATGGGTAAAGTAATACTGGGCGCTGGCATCGTCGGCAAACGGCGCGGGGTTGCCGTTGTACATAGTGACCACTTGTGCCGTTGTCCGGGGATATTTGTTGCTGATGGCCGGGGTTATGCTGTTGATATAGGCGGTAATATAAATGGCCTTTCTGGTAGTCCCCATCGCCGTCAGCAAGGTGGTGGTATCGGTACCGCCAAACAGCGTTTTAACCTGCGTAGAGCCGTTGATGGAGCCAAAGGCCCCACCGCCGGAAAAGACGGCGCTCAGCATGGTCGGGTTGTAAGTGCCCATCTTACAGCTACCGACCACCGTAGGGGAAGTATTGCCCGATATGGTTTGCGACATACACAAAGCCGGGGCATTGGCAAAAGCGGTCGGGCTGGTAAACGTCAACAGCACAGGGCTGATAGCCCCGGCTTTTTGCAAAAAGCGCCGTCTGCCAGTGACTTTGGCCTGCTCGGTAGGTTGTGTCTCAACAGTTTGATTGTTCATGTTAGTGTACCAGGGAAAACACATTGCTAAAAAGGGATGTTAACAGCATTTGACAAGCACGGGCCGCTTTATTAAGGCCGCGTTTTTACTGGCATAAACCTTTAAGCTGCCTTTAAAGGTTTATGCCCAAACCAGGTAAGGCTGCGATAGGTTTAAGGTTAACCATCCCGCCTGCGGTGGTAACTTTAGCAAAACCACCCACGACGCGGGCTATTGCCCGTTATGCCCATGCCAGCCCAAGCGACTTGCCCGCTGTACCTAAGCTGCCGCCCATCAACAAGAACATATTGTATTGCCACGCATCTTTTGCATTGTAACAGCGATAGTGTAGCGCGTCCACCCTCGCTTACTTAAGGATTAGAGTGGCTTTAAACGCTTGCCGTCCGTTAGGCCCCGCGTTTTTTTGCCCGCCCAAACCTAAAAAATCGGCGAACTGCCTATCAAAATTTTAAAATTCAGCCCTTATTCAGCAATAACGGCTTATCATACCCGCACATATACTGTGAACGGCCAAGTTTTCGGTTTTTAGTGGGAGGGAGCGCGGGCATCCTGCCCGCTAGTTGCGGTCAAGATGACCGCACTCCAGAAACCGAAAACTTGACCGATCAGAGTATAACCACCTGCTTTAACCAGGAGCCTGTCATGACCTTATTAAGCCCCAAAAAAGCCTTGTTAATCTTATTAATCCCTTTAGCGGCTAGCTTAAACGCCTGTGCGGTGTATCCGGCCTATGTCGCCCCGCGTCCGGTGGCAGTGGTGCGGCCTTATTATGCCCCGCCCGCCGTTGTCGTCCGTCCCGGCTACGTCCGTCCGTGGGGTGGCTATGGTTATCGCCGCTGGGGCGGCTGGCATGGCCATTGGCGGTAAACGCCCTTCAACCCGCCAACATTGCCCCGCTAATTTCGGCAAAGCTGCCAACTTGCCGATGTAGGCCTGTACCGTCCAAACCGCCGTCACGCTTTAGCCACACGGTCTGCAAACCCGCCGCCTGCGCCGCGTCCAACTCTTCCTTAATGTCGGATAAAAACAACAGCTCACTCGGCAGAAAAGGCAGCTGGGCAACAATGTTTTGGTAAGCCGCCACCTCGCGTTTCGCACCGACCAGGGTATCGAAATAACCGCTGAACAGCGGGGTCAAATCGCCGTATTCGGTATGGGCGAACAGCAATTTTTGCGCATGGACAGAACCGGACGAATAGACATATAAAGCCAGCCCCTGTTGCCGCCAGTGTTGCAGCTGCGTGGCGGCATCGGCATAAACATGCCCGTAAAAATCGCCCTGCCGATAACCCGCCTCCCAAATCAGCCCTTGCAACGCCTTTAACGGGGTGATTTTTTGGTCGGCATCCGCCCAAGCCAGCAATTGCCCGATCGCCGCTTCCGTGTCCAAGGCCTGCCCCGCCGCCGCAGCGGTGTCCGCCAACAACCCTTGTACCGCCGGGTCATCGGCGTGGCTACGGACAAACTCGGCCAAGTGCCGCCGGGCGTAAGGAAACAGCACCGCCTGCACAAATGCCAGCGACGAGGTGGTGCCTTCTATATCGGTGATAATCGCCTTAATCATGACAAGCCGGCCAGCGTTTGGTCTAAAGTAGGATACCCCGCGCCGATGTCGCTGCCGGTAAAAGTGGCGACCCAGCCGTCGGGGGTGGTGAACAGGCGGATCGCCTTTAACTGCGGCTCCGCGCCCAAATCAAACCAATGGCGGGTATGGGCGGGGACGCTAATTAAATCGCCCTGGCAGCACAACACGCTATAAACCTTATCGCCCACATGCAGATAGAACAAGCCGCAGCCCTCGACAAAAAACCGCACCTCGAAATCGTCATGGGTATGCTCAGCCAAGAATTTTTGCCGTAAGGCCACCTTATCGGGGTGCGCGGCGGTCAGGCTGATGACATCGACCGAACGGAAACCATACTGGTTTTGCAAACGCGCGATAGGCTCGGCGTAAGCCGCCAACACCGTGGCCTGATCGGCATCGGCGGCAAATTGGTAACTGGCTTCCCAGCGTTCAAACACCACGCCAATGGCTTGCAGTTGGGCGCTGATGTCGGCAAACTCAGCGTAACGCAAGCCTTGGTCGGGCTGATGTTCAGGGGAAATGGTCAATAAACTCATAGCATGTCGTCCTATGGGGTAAAGCGTTAGCTAGTATTATTTTTTTAAAGGCTAGGCGAATGTCCGTAGAGGTTGCCTAGCAACATACCTACAATGACCTAAGGCTTGCCAGATGAATCCCAAATTATTTCTGCCCGTCCCTTAATTATCCACCCAATTTACCAATTTTAAGCCCTTAACCCGTGCGAACTCGCCCGTATTATTGGTTAATAATGTCATATCGGATGCGCAGGCAATAGCGGCAATCTGTATATCATAAGCCCCAATCGGCGTACCTTGTTTTTGCAGGTCACTACGAATTTTGGCCGCTTTTTTAGCCGCGTCAAGACTAAAGCCCATAACCGTCAACGGGGCGATAAAATGCTCTAAAGCCGCTAGATTACGTTGCTGGGAATTATTTTTTTCAATCCCGTAATACAGCTCAAAAACAGTGACCGTAGGGATATATAATTGCTCAAGCCGAATCTCTTGGAATCTGGCCAATACTTCTGGCGGATGTTTTTTTATCAGATAAATACAAATGTTAGTGTCCAGTAAGTATCGGATCACCCCAACCCCTCCCAATTCCGTTCTTGGGCTGATTCTGGTTGCTGCCGGCCTTCGGTCATAAAATCATCAGAAAATTCTGTCATGCTTGAAAACCATTGCGTCCACGCATTTTCCAAAGGCTCTAAAATGATTTTATCACCGTCCCTAGAAATTTTGACCAGCGAACCCGGCAACCTAAATTCTTTAGGTAAGCGCACCGCTTGCGAGCGGCCATTTTGGAAAAGTTTTGCCGTTGTCATAGTAACCCCCATCAAATAAAGACAGAAAATAGCCGTATATAGCGTTTGCCGCGATCAATTGCCCCCCCTCAAACCGCCCGATGCAAACGCAACGCCAACTCACAAGCCAACAAAAAATCCACCGCCTCCAAATAGCGCAGGGCTTCGTTGACATCGACCCCCCACACATACAAACCGTGTCCGGCAATGATGTAAGCTTGGCAATCGGGATGGGCATCCAAATAGGCATCTGCTTGGGCGGCGAGGCGGGAAATGTCTTGGTCGTTGGCAAAAATAGGGATGACCACACGGCTGGCATGGGTAGTAATGCCCCGGAACGCTTTCAGCAACTCATAGTTTTCCAAGACAATCTCATCACCAAACAGCCTAGACACCAACACCGCATTCAACGGGTGCGGGTGCAGCACGGCATGGATGTCAGGGAAGCGGCGGTACAAAGCCGTATGCAGGCCGGTTTCCGCCGACGGCTTTTTGCCGTCCAAGGAATTCGCCTCACTATCAATCAACATAATGTCATCGACCTGCAAATAGCCCTTATGCTTACCGGATACGGTAATGGCAATGGAACCGTCGGCCAAGCGGGCGGAAAAGTTACCGCTGGTGGCGGGTACCCAGCCTTTGCCGTCAATAAAACAACCCGCCGCAATCAATTGTTGCGCGGCTTGGTAAAAAGTAGAAGTGGCAGTCATGGCGGTGTCGCAAAATGGTACAAAAGAGGCTCACTGTAGCAGATTATCGGCCAAATGCTAGGGGGAATTTGCTAATTTTATTATGGTTTTGCCCGCTTAACCGCCCCGTTATTATTTTCCCGCCAATTAACCCTAAGGTCTTGTCGACACAGCCGTTTATAACCACATACACGGCTTACCACAAAAGCACAGGGAGCCCATCAATAGCCTTCGCCGAGCAAAGGCCAACAAGTGTGCTTAACACAAACGGCAAGCCATTTACTTGCTTTTACGCGTCTGCGTCCGCCATAAGTGGATAATCTCATCCATATCCAAATCATGCGCCCCACCGCGCCAGCTTTCATAATAATCCACGTCGTTACTCTTCGGCTCAGGATTGGGGCGGTAGATTTGCACACGGGTCGGCAACGGCGCGGCCTCGCCCAGCACCAAGGCTTCGCCCCGGCCTAAAGAACTGAGCACATCGGCCATATCGCCCTCCGCCTCCGGCATCAGCCGCTTAATATAAGCCTGGTCGTCAGGGTTGGAGGTGCGCAGACAAATAAACGAACTGCATTGCGCCAGCATGGTTTCCGACAACTCGGTAGGCCGTTGGCTGACCACGCCGATGGACACCCCGTATTTCCGGCCTTCTTTGGCGATGCGCTCCATCATCCGTTTCGTGCCGTCAAATTGGCCGCCTTTTTCCCTAGGGATATACGCATGGGCCTCTTCGCAAATCAGCGTAATGGGGAAATCCCGGCGTTGCGGGTTCCAATAGTTAAATTCATAGACCAGCCGCCCGACTTGCGCGGAAATGGCCGGACGGATGTCGGTCGGCACCGAACTTAAATCGACAATGTTAATATTGGCCTTATGCTCGCCCAAGCCGACAAACTTGCGCAACAAGCCCGCCATGCTTTCCGAGGTGTTGCGGATTTTCGGCTTGAGCAAAAAGTCATAACGGACATCGTTAAAGCGGCTTTGCATTCGGATCAAAAATTCGTCGAACACCCCGAACAACGCCCCCTGCACCTTACCGAAATCACGCCGCTCCTCATTCGCGGACTTAAAGTGCATATACATTTCCGCCAACGAGAAATAAATCGGCGTATCCACCGACACCGTCGGCAAACCGATGCGCTGGCCTTCCTTGCGCTTAAGCACTTGGATCACCTCACGCATATACGACATTTGCATCGAGGCATTTTTGTCGTCGCGGTCGACAAACAAATCCACCAGCTCGGCGTAGCTCATAATCCAATACGGCATCTCCATTTCCGTGGCCTCGACATAATTGACCTGATGGCTAGGAAACGCCGACTTGACCAAGCCGCCGGGGGTTTTCCACGCATACTCGCCGTGCAGGTCGAGCATAATCATGTGGCTGTTGGGCATCGCCTTAATGGTGCTTTGGATCAAACTGGCGACCGTCCACGACTTACCCGAACCGGATTGCCCCAAAATGGCGAAATGGCGGCCAAAAAATGCCCTAGGGTCCAGGCTGATTTGGTATTCCTTATGGGTGGAGAGCTGGCCGATGTAAAACTCGTAAGCCCTAAAGCGCGAAAAAATCGCGTTGATTTCTTTCATCCCCACCGCATACACCCCCGCCCCAGGGGTAGGGTAATGGCGCATCCCCCGGATAAACGTGCCGTCCGTGCCAATTTCACCGACCGGAATCAGCGAAATATAGCGGTCGACCAAACGCACATTACGGTCGCTATAACGGTCTTGCTCCCAAATCTTAAACACCAACGCCATCACCGCAATCTCTTCCTGACGGATCACCACATAAGAGCCGACATGGGCGGCCAGCATCGTTTCATCGCCAATGCTAATTAACGGCTTACTGTTGGTGTATGCTTCGGTGACTCTGGCCGCCATACCGTTGCCGCGCACTTCGGTTAAATACGCTAAAAGGATAGATTCGTTATCGGGTTCGGACATTATACTAAAGGATTAATAAAGGGAAGGGGCAAAGGGTCTGCCAGCATAACGTAAAGTTATGAGGGTTTGAAGTCATGGGCAAGTTTATTTTTCAGAACCACTCGCCGTTGCCGATAGCCTAAGGCCTATAATTATAAGGCAAAACCTAACCCTGTTGAAAGCCGTAGTTTTTGGTTAATGCCCATTTATCCAAAGAAAACCGCAAGGCACGGAGAAACGCCACACAAAACGGGAAGTCTTGCAGGGTTAAGATACTTGAAATAAAGGTTTCTGGCCGGGGCTAAACCTAAAACTCGATCATCAAGTTTTTAATATTAGAATAAGCAACTTAGCCATTAGATATTGGATTAGTATTTTAATTAAGTAAAAACAACAAGTTGCAATGGAATCTATCCCCCTCCCCTGATGGGTGTATGGACGTGGGACATAGGTAACACATGTTCGGGGACATGGGTAACACATTTTGGTACTGATTTTCTGGGTTCCTGCCGTCCATTAGATGAAGCTCATAATAACATGCATCGCCGACAAGCCCGTCGCCGTTGCAAAGCCTTGATTGCAGATCAGGTAGTCTGTGTAGAGTTCTATTTTTTCTTTTTCCATCCGTCAATGATACTCTTTTTGGGATGGGGTGCGTAACATCAGTTATTCCTCAACTATCCCCCCACGAAAGTCCCCCATCAACCTGACCACCCACCGTCCGGCCGCCGAATCCGGCTTATCTACTGGTTCTGCACCCTGCTGAACTAGCCTACCCGAAAATCGAAATCCGCCGCACCATTAACTGGTTTGGCGTGCTGTGGTTCTGCGACCTGCGGAGCCTGTTTGTTCCGATTTGAGAGGCATACCATGTATTTTATTATTTCTACGCGGCTGCTGCGCCGCGCAACGCCAGCGTGGGCGGCGGTAACGATTGGGCTGGCACTCTTTTCGCCCGGCTTCGTTTTTCATAGTTCAACTGGCACCATGGGTGTGGCTTGGACTCCCGCACTAGCAGAAACCCAACCCTCTGCCCCTATCCTGACACTCGACTTGGCGATAGCGCGTGCTTTGGCAGGGAATCCTGGCCTGGCGGAAATAAAGGCGCGTGCCGAGGCGATGGCCACCGTCCCTGCACAAGCCGGCGCCTTGCCTGACCCGACAGTCAGTTTTGAAATGTTGAACGTGCCAACCAGCAGTTTCGATTTGCGTAAAGAAGACATGACCATGCTGGGCGTGGGCATTAGCCAAACCCTCCCTTTTCCGGGCAAGCTGGCGTTGCGGGAAAAGATTGCCGATCTGGAAGCGCTGGCTACCTCTGATTCGGTTGATGAAGCACGGCTGCGGCTGGCAAGCGAGGTAAAACAAGGCTGGTGGCGGCTGTTTTATTATGACCGCGCAGTAAACTTGTTGGATGAGGCCGAACGCTTTTATCGGCAGCTCATAACCATTGCCCAGACCAAATATCAATTCGGCAAAGGTTCGCAACAGGATGTGCTGTTGGCACAGCTTGAACTGTCCAATTTGAAGAACGAAAAACTGGAACTGGTCAGCCTACGTCATAGCCAAGATGCCCGCCTCAATGCCTTGCTCGACCGTACGCCGGAAACGTCCGTGCGGATTCCCGCTGAGGCCCAATTCAAATTGCCCGTTATTGCCGAGCCTGCCTTACAGGAAAAGGCCTTAAGAATGCGCCCGTTATTCGCCCAGCACCGCAAAATGCTCGATGCCGCACTTTCCAAGGTCGAGCTGGCGAAACAGGATTTTTACCCTGACTTTACCGTCGGTGCAGGTTATGCGGTTCGGCAAAACACCCCGGCCGGGCAGTCGCGCAGCGATTTCGCCAGTGTCCAGTTGAGCATGAACGTGCCGATTTATGCCGACCGCAAACAAGCCAAAGCGGTCGACCAACGTCAGGGTGAACTCTTGCAGGAGCAGTATTCCTTGCAGGACGAACATCATAAAATCCAATCGGAAATAGCTTCTAAAACTGCCGAGTACCAACATGCCAAAGAAAAGCTGTTGCTGCTTGAACATGAAATCATCCCGCAAGCCCAGCAAGCCGTCAATTCCCTGCTCGCCGGCTATCAAGTCAGCCAGACCAGCTTTACTGACCTGTTACGTACGCAACTGGCGTTTTTCCAATACCAAACACAGTATTGGCAAGCCTTGACCAGCACCCAACAATTGTTAGCCGAACTGTCCGCCGAAGTGGGCGAGGAACTGGGCCATGACTAGATATTTGCAATTCCTATTGATTTTGCTACTGGGTTTGGGATTAGGGTTCTGGGTGGCGCATCTTGACGTGACAAAACCGGACAGTAACGCCGGAGGTGAAAAAAAGCCCTTGTATTACCGCCATCCGATGAATCCCCAAGTCACTTCGACTACACCTACCAAAGATGAAATGGGCATGGATTATGTGGCGGTTTTTGCAGAACCGCCAGCGACAGCCGAACCCTCGCCAAAATCTGGCAAAATCCTGTACTACCGTCATCCGATGGGCGCCGCCGACACCTCGCCCGTACCGAAAAAAGATGAAATGGGCATGGACTACCTGCCGGTTTTTGAAGGCGAACAGGCCCATGCAGGACAAATCCAGATCAGCCCGGAAAAAATCCAAAAACTGGGGGTCACTACGGCAACCGTCAACCAACGTGCGTTAATCCGTAGCCTACGCGCCCTAGGCAGCATCCAAGTTGACGAACGTCGTGTCCATGCCGTGACTCCGCGGTTTGAAGGCTGGATACAGCGGTTGATCGTGAATGCGACCGGGCAGTTGGTCAAACGTGGCCAGCCATTGCTGGAAATCTACAGCCCTGAGCTAATGACCGCCCAGCAGGAATATTTGATTGCCCAAGAGGGAAAGCAAGCCTTGCAACAAGCCAGCACCCAAGCCCGCGACACGGCGGCAAGGCTAGCTGAAAATGCTTTGCAACGCTTACATTATTGGGATATTGCCCCGGCACAGATACGGCGTTTACAGAACACAGGGAAACCGCTGGAAACGCTGCCGTTGTTGTCACCCGTCAATGGTGTGGTGCTGGAAAAACCCGTGGTGGAAGGGATGCGTTTCATGCCCGGCGAATTGCTGTTCCGTATCGCCGATTTGAGTACGGTATGGCTACTCGCAGAAGTGTTCGAGCAGGATAGTGGCGGCATAAAGCCGGGGCAGGCCGTGCAAGTGCATATCAACGCTTATCCAGAGCGGGTATTTGACGGTAAAGTCGGATTTGTCTATCCGACGCTGACAACGGAAACCCGTACCGTTAAAGTGCGTGTCGAGTTGCCTAATACTGAAGGCTTATTAAAACCGGGACTGTATGGCAGCGTGACTCTGGCAACTCAAGAGGGAAGCGGAAGGCGTCTGGCAATTCCCGATTCCGCCGTTATTGACAGCGGTGTCCGGCAAGTTGTCTTGTTGCAAAAAAGCGAAGGGCGCTTCGAGCCGCGTACCGTGAAACTGGGGCAAAAAGCGGACGGCTACTACGAAGTGCTGGAGGGCTTGGCTACTGGTGATGAAGTCGTGACCCACGCCAATTTCCTGATCGACGCCGAAAGCAACCTCAAGTCGGCTCTGGATGGCTTCAGTAAAGATGGTACCGCCGCTGTCCAAGCATCACCTGAAGCACCACACCAACACGAGGGCCACTAGCCATGTTGAACCATGTCATAGCCTGGTCTTTGCGTAACGTGTTTCTGGTGCTGCTGGCAACCTTCGGTATCGTTATCGGCGGCATTTATGCCGTATCACAAATGCCGCTGGACGCGCTGCCCGACCTCTCCGACGCACAGGTCATCGTTTACACCGAATACCCTGGACAAGCCCCGCAAGTGGTCGAAGATCAGGTCACTTATCCGCTGACGACGGCGATGCTTAGCGTGCCTCGTTCAAAAGTCGTGCGCGGCTTTTCGTTTTTCGGCGC
The DNA here is from genome assembly GCF_002209385.1 of Methylovulum psychrotolerans. Classification (NCBI taxonomy): domain Bacteria; kingdom Pseudomonadati; phylum Pseudomonadota; class Gammaproteobacteria; order Methylococcales; family Methylococcaceae; genus Methylovulum; species Methylovulum psychrotolerans. The sequence continues at coordinate 4,500,066 of NZ_CP022129.1, read as the reverse complement.
ATCCTTCGTTTATGTCATTTTCGAAGACGGCACCGATATTTATTGGGCGCGGTCACGGGTCTTGGAGTACCTCACTTCGCTAAGCGGACGGTTGCCGCGTGGTGCCGCACCGCAATTGGGGCCGGATGCCACCGGTGTTGGCTGGGTATACCAGTACGCGCTGCTGGCGAAAAACCATACCTTGGCGGAATTGCGGACGCTGCAAGACTGGTTTATCCGCTACCAATTGACCAAAGCCAAAGGCGTGTCCGAAGTCGCCAGTATCGGCGGTTTTGTCCAGCAATACCAAGTCACTGTCGATCCGCATAAGCTACAGGCTTACGGCATTTCCTTACGCACGGTCAGCGACGCCATCCGTAACGGCAACCGCGATGTAGGGGGACGGACGATTGAGCTGGCGGAAACCGAGTACATGGTGCGTGGGCGCGGCTATCTGCGCGGCCAGGCCGATTTGGAACGGCTGGTTCTGAAAGCCGAAAACGGCATTCCGGTGCTGGTGCGGGATGTGGCACGGGTTGAACTGGTGCCTGACGAACGGCGCGGCATTACCGAGTGGAACGGCGAAGGCGAAGCGGTTTCCGGTATCGCGCTGGCCCGATACGGTCAGAACGCACTGGAAGTCATCAGCCATGTGAAAGACCGTTTGCGCGAAATCACCGCCGGATTGCCTGCTGGTGTCAGTGTGCAAACGGTTTACGACCGTTCCGAGCTGATTCATCGCGCCATCGACAATTTGCGCCACACCTTGCTGGAGGAAAGTGGCGTGGTCGCCGTAGTGTGTGTGCTGTTCCTGCTACATCTGCGTAGCGCGTTGGTGGCGATTTTGATGCTGCCGGTCGGCGTGTTGATCGCCTTCATTGTCATGCAGGCACTGGGGATGAACTCCAACATCATGAGCCTGGGTGGTATCGCCATTGCCATCGGCGCGATGGTCGATGCCGCCATCGTCATGATCGAGAATGTCCACAAACATCTGGAGCGCGATGCCGGACGGTTGCCGCGAGCCGAAATATTGCTCAATGCCTGCAAGGAAGTCGGCCCGCCGCTATTTTTCAGCTTGCTCATTATCACGGTATCTTTTTTGCCGGTGTTTGCGCTGGAAGCCCAGGAAGGACGGCTGTTCCACCCGCTGGCGTTCACAAAAACCTTTGCGATGGCGGGGGCCGCGCTATTGTCGGTGACGCTGGTGCCAGTGTTGATGTCGCTATTCGTGCGCGGAAAAATCCCATCCGAACACCAAAATCCGATCAACCGGGTGTTGATCTGGATGTACCGCCCTATTATTGCAGCGGTCATGCGCTACAAAAAGCTGACGTTAGTAAGTGCACTACTGATACTGGGTGCAAGTTGGTATCCCATCTCACAATTAGGCGGCGAATTCATGCCGACGCTGAATGAAGGCACGTTGCTGTTCATGCCGCAGACCTTACCGGGGTTGTCTTCAACCAAAGCCGCCGAATTGCTGCAAACCCAAGACCGTATTATCAAGACCTTTCCCGAAGTCGAATCGGTGTTTGGCAAAGCCGGACGGGCGTTGACCGCCACCGACCCTGCGCCGCTGGAAATGTCGGAAACCCTTGTCAACCTTAAGCCGGAATCGGAATGGCGGCCCGGCATGACGGTAGACAAACTGATTGCCGAGATGGATAAGGCACTGCAAATCCCCGGTGTCAGCAACGCCTGGACGATGCCGATCAAAAACCGCATCGACATGCTCGCAACGGGTATCCGCACCCCTATCGGCATCAAGCTGTTCGGCAAAGATTTGGCGGAAATGGAACGGCTGGCACAACAGATCGAACAGGCCGTCAAGAATGTCCCAGGCACGACGAGCGCTTATGCCGAACGCATCACGGGCGGATTTTACCTGAACATCACGCCAGACTACGAAGCGTTGGCGCGTTACGGTTTGCAGGTGGGCGATGTGCAGGACATCATCGCCACCGCCATCGGAGGCGAAACCGTCAGCACGATGGTGGAAGGCCGCGAACGTTTCGCCATCAGCGTCCGTTATCCGCGTGAACTGCGCGACAGCCCGCAGGCCATCGCCGAACATATCCTCGTGCCAACGCCTAGCGGGGCGATGATCCCATTAGGGCAATTGGCAGCGTTAAGTCTGGATAAGGGGCCGCCGGGTATCCGTACCGAAAACGCCTTGCTGTCGGTTTATGTTTATGTCGACATGCGCGGACGCGACATCGGCAGTTATGTGCAGGATGCCAAGCAAATTGTCGGACAAGCGGTCAAATTCCCTGCTGGCTATTACATCACCTGGAGCGGGCAGTTCGAATACATGGAACGGGCGAAACAGCGTTTGCAAATGGTGGTGCCGCTCACCTTGGGCATTATTTTCCTCTTGCTGTATCTCAATTTCGGGCGTTTGACCGAAACCCTGATCGTCATGCTGTCGGTGCCGTTCGCCTTAGTCGGCGGGGTCTGGCTGTTGTGGTGGCTGGATTACAACATCAGCGTGGCGGTGGGTGTCGGCTTCATCGCCTTGGCGGGGGTCGCCGCAGAAACGGGTGTGGTGATGTTGATTTATCTGGATCACGCTTATCGGGAAAAACAGCAGCAATGTCTGGCGGAAGGGCGGGCGTTCACCGAGGGCGACCTTTATTCGGCACTGATGACGGGGGCGGCGGAACGGCTGCGGCCTAAAATCATGACCGTCACCGCGATCATGGCAGGGCTCCTGCCAATATTGTGGGGTACAGGCACCGGCTCGGAAGTCATGCGCCGCATCGCCGCGCCGATGGTTGGGGGCATGGTGTCATCAACTCTGTTGACCTTGATTGTCATTCCGGCGCTTTACGCGCTGTGCAAGCAATATTCCATCAACAAACCATCACAATGAAGGAGGTAAAACTGAACGATACTTTAACAATATGAAAAACAATGTTCTTAACTATTGAATTATTTTGGAGAAAAACCATGAAAACCACACACTTGATCGCCCTGCTTTTAACGCTTGGTTTACTGACCGCTTGCGCCGAGATGAACCCACATCCGATGGATATGAGCCAAGCCTTACAAAGCGCAAGCTCTAAAGCCGACCACCAAGCATTGGCGAAACATTATGACGAAGCGGCAGCGGAAATGCAGCTTAAGGTGGATGAACACAAGAAATTGCTTAGCCAGTACGAGTCAAAAGGCTATCTCTACGGCAGACAGGCGGAAGATTTTAAGGCGCATTGCCAAAGGTTGGTTGACATCTATGAAAACGCTGCCCAAGAAAACTTGAGCATGGCAAAGCTTCATCGCCAGATGTAACATAGTTATAAGCTATCCGTGCTGAAATTATTAATGCCACCGTCCACCGGATGGTGGCATTAATCCCTGCGCTCGGCCATAGATCAACTTTTTAAAAATCTAATTTTTATCGTAAGGACTGGCCTGAACAAAAATCGGTCTATCTAAGATAGATTTAATAAAACCGCGACTTCCATCCTAAAAATCAGCTCCTTTTCCCTGACTTATCCACAGTTTTTGTGGATATTTTCATCCTTGGGTTGCTATAGATTTTGAGGGGCATTGTTCAATCCCCTGTAAAGCGTCCGTCTTGAGACCCCCAGCGACTTCGCCACGTTATCGTGGTGTTCGCCTTGCCCTATCAATTTTGCGGCATGGCTAATTTGTTGCGGGGTTAATTTTGGCTTGCGCCCCATCTTGACCCCACGGGCGACTGCCGCCGCCCTTCCGGCTTTGGTGCGCTCCTGGATCAGCGATTTTTCCAGCTCCGCCAGTATGCCGATCATCTGAAACATCGCCCGGCCCGTGGGTGATGCCGTGTCTATGGCTTCGGTTAGGGAATGGAATGCCGCGCCTTTCGCCTGTAGGTCATCAAGCAACCCGATAAGCTGGTGCAGCGAACGCCCCAAGCGGTCTAGTTTCCAAACCACCAGCGTATCGCCGGCGGCAATGGTTTTCAGGCATTTCCCCAGTTCCGGCCGCTTGACGTTGACACCGCTGGCCTTGTCGGCAAATAGTTTTTCGCAACCCGCCGCCTTCAGCGCATCCAACTGCAAGTCGGGGTTTTGGTCGTCTGTTGACACCCTGGCGTAACCGATTTTCATAAGCTATTTTGTCCCTAATTTATGACATAAATAAGCCCATGATTTAGCAAGTTTTTAAGTTTGTGTCAAATATATTGAATTCTGGCACAAATAGCCGAGGGGGAGTTAAAGAGGGATAGGCAATTGATAAATTGCAAGAAAAAAACCAAGTTTTTAGGTGGGGCGGTGCAATGTTTGCATTTCATTTATTATTGCAGCCATAGACGGCAAAACAACGCTGATATGGGCGGGTAAAGGCGAACCACTTGCCTTGTCAGTGATGATAATTTCAACCTCCTGCCCAAGAAGGGTTAGGCAACGCAACAGCCTATCTAACGAAAAGCCCGCAAGCCGTCCCCGCATTAGTGCAGAAACTTTAGGTTGGTCAAGGTGCATAATTACCCCCGCTTCCGCTTGGGTAAGGTTTCTGATGGCAATGACATCCGCTATCTGGCTTGCCAGCTTCACACGGGCAAAGGCTTCCTCTGCATCTGATCTGCCAAGGTCAGCAAAGATGTTCTCACTGCTTTGATACACTTCTATTTCTTCTTTATTGCTCATAGCCTTAATCCTTCTTTTTATTGCCCATCCAGTTAATATAGTCGGCTTCCGCTTTCTTTAACCTTGCCTGCACCAGTTCAATTTCTTGTTTTGGGGTGGAAATCCCTTTTTTTGATTTTTTCTGGAACACATGAAGTGCATAAACTGCCCCTGCAAAGCGCACTGTATAAACTGCTCTATAGGCGTTGCCGTCATATGAGGTAACTATTTCTAAAACGCCAGCACCACCAAAACCCTTTAACGGCTTTGCATTGGGCGACATTTTCCCGATTTGCGCCCGATATAAATCATAACCGAAATCATCTTGCACAGCATCAGGCAATGACTTCAAGTCTGCCCAGCTACTCCCTATCCAAAATAGGGGCTTATAAATATTATTTTCTTCCATATATGCTAAATTTGGCATAGTATTTTGTTAATGTCAAGTTGGTAAGATTAGCCACGACCAATTTTAAGTCTGCCGACAGCAAACCGATTTTTGTGTTGGCTGTTCTGGTCGGCGGGAATTTAAGGTCTGGTTGGCTTTGAGAACAGCCAACACAAAAATCGGTTTTTTTCTTTCACTTTAGCTTGAAAATATCAATAGACTTGTTTAGTGTTGCGCTGAATATATTGAAAAAACGAAACTGAACGAGGCGCAACGGCATTATGTATAGCTTAAAACAGGCAGCGGAAGCGGTAGGAAGAGGAAAGCCAGCGATATTGCGAGCTATCCAAAAGGGCATAATTTCAGGGACTAGGAGCGCAAAAAATGAATGGCTTATAGACCCAGCCGAATTGCACAGGGTTTACCCACCCATTGCACGCAGCGATTCACAAAGCGTTCAGACTGAACGAGGCGCAACGCCTGACGCAGCGGTTGTATTGCAGCGAGAAAATGAATTGCTTAAGGAGCAGATAGAGCTTTTAAGAGATGAAAAGCAAGATTTACGCCGTCGTCTTGACCAATCAGAGGAAGAACGAAGAGAGACACAGGGAAAACTTACCGCAATACTGACTTATCAGCCCGAACAGAAAGCGGAAGCGCAACCAGAGCCGATCGCCAAGAAAAGCGGGCTATTAGAAAAACTGTTTGGCAGGGATAAAACAAAAATGTAATTTTCAAAAAGAAAAAAGCCGTTTAACCAAACAAGAGCAACGGCTTTTTTCATCACTTCGTACAGTTTTGAGCGTCCCCGCTTGAACTGCTTGGCTAAACTAACAAATCAAAACTAGAAAGCAACGCCAAAATGAACACAGACAACACAGAAGCAACCCTATTTTTGGAAAAGCAGTTGGAACAGGATGCACCAAACCTTGACCCACAAACCCGCCGTGCATTAGCCAGAATGGGCGCAAGCATAGCCCTTAAAGAAGCCCAAAAAGTAGAACAAGAGCCAATTGCCGATAATATCCCAGAAGAAAAAGCGATACAGCTAGAATTTTGGGAGGCAAACAAACGAGCAGCCCCTAACGCTGTTTTTCGTTCAGCTTTGTTTCCTGCCTTAAATGCCCAACAGAAAGAAAATCGCCCCTTTCTTGACCAAGAAAGACTTTTTTCTACTGGAGGATTAGAAGTTACTTTTACTGGCAAACAATTAGACCAATCTGACCTTGATGTTTATCTTGAATTGCTAAATTTAGCCCGTCCTTACGAATTAGGGGCAACAGTTAAATTTTCTGCTTATGGCTTGTTAAAAGCTCTAGGGTTGCCAACTGGAGGAAGTAATCACGAAAGATTACATTCTGCTTTAATTCGTTTGCGAGGCGGAACAATTGAAATAAAAGACCATAAAATAAAATACTTTGGCGGTTTGATTGAAGGCGGTATCCGTAACGAAATAAGCCAAACCTATGAACTGACCATAAACCCTAAATTTGCGGATTTGTTCGGCTTTGGTATGTGGGCAACCATTGATCGAGAGCAACGCCGTGCATTGGGGCGCAGTGCAACCGCTAAAGCCTTACACGCTTTCTATTCAACCCATGTTGAACCCTCGCCCCATAAATACGACACGCTTGCTAATCTAGCAGGACTAACAAACAACAATAAACGCCAACGCAAAGCCGACATTATCAAAGCCCATGAACGCCTAAAAAGCGTGGATTTCCTAGATGATTTTGAGGCGACACCCGAAACCATCAAAGCCCACATAAAACCCACTGCTGGACAAATTCGCCACCTTGTCAAAAGAGAAAAAAAGCCATCAAAAAAGTAGCGTAGTTAGGCGGACGCAATGACGGCTTTGGGCGGACGCAATGACGGCTTTGGGCGGACGCAATGACGGCTTTGGGCGGACGCAATGACGGCTTTGGGCGGACGCAATGACGGCTTTGGGCGGACGGGTAAAACGAAATAAAGCATTGATAAATAAAATAAAAAAGTGCTTTTTTGACGGCGATAACCTTTTATAACCTTACGCACGCACACGCACGACCCCTGTGGATAACTTTCAAAAAACAATAAAAAATCATCCGCCAAAGAAAAAATTAAATGCCCCTGAACAGCGTTCGCTACGCTCACAAAATTTAATTTTGCTATTGGGGGCTTTGCGCCCCCAGCCCCCCGCAGGATGTTTTCTGACGAACTGATAGACGAAAAGGCAAGGATTTAAGCCATTACCGATTTGAAGTTATCCACAAAAGCGGTTAATAACTATGTGAGTGAGACAGGCGCAGCCCTTACAGCAAGCGGGGTTAGGTTAGATTGTCTAAAAATTGTACAATTCCGACACTCTAAACCGTTATTTTTCAAAAACCTATTTTAAGACTGTTTTTAGCTGTTTTATAATAAAGTGGCTACATTGGTATGGATAAAGCGTTTTTCGCTTCCCTTACGCTAAATTTAGGCGGTAGAAATGGATTATTTACACAATCCCGACACTGCACTTTTACGATTTTCAAAAAATAGCAAAGATGATTGGCTGATAGACGATGCTTTCAAGGGAACTTGCATTTTTGGCAGCACGGGCAGCGGAAAAAGCAGCGGTTCAGGTCACGCCCTCGCTAAAACCTTCCTGCAAGCGGGTTTCGGGGGCTTGGTTTTGTGTGCAAAACCCAATGAAGCCGACACTTGGCGGAACTACTGCAAGGAAACGGGGCAGGAAAACTCCCTGATTGTCATGAACGGCAAAGGGGGCAAACGCTTTAATTTCCTAGATTACGAGCTGGCAACCACACCACGCCCTTTGCCGTTGACGCATTTATGAAAATTTACGAGGCGATGCAGGTTTATGACGGCGCAAGCGGAGCTGTGGGGGAAACGAAAGTTTTTGGAAAAACTCCGTAAGGTTATTACTTTCGCACAGCATAGATGCCGTTTATCTGGCTTACGGGGGTTGAAGTCCAACCCTGCCTTTTTTACAGCCCATGAAAGGAAAAGGGGAGGAGTCGCTATTTTTGGCCGACCGTAAGGATTCGTGCGTAGATGGGGTACAGCCGACATACGTGTAAAAATAGGACATAGCAGCTATCCTAAGCCGCATTGCAGAGGCCATGCAAAATTCAATTGCAACCGGCTATCTTTCCATCCCGTCGACGATATTAATTTTTACGGCGGCTTCCGGGATGGTCAGGCCCTGTTCTTTCATCACTGAAAGCAGTTTTTTTCTGAATGCCGCTGGATAAGCCATTCGTTTTCCATTCAAGATGATCGTTTTTACAATAGCCTATTATCATATCAAATTATATTGGCTTGGCTATATACAAATACCGCGCTTGCGAAGCAAAGCTTTGCCCCCCCGGCAATATCCCGTCAAGCAACCCGGAACCCAAAATTTGCAGGCCCGCTTCATTGAAGTTACCAGAATTAACGGCATTAAATACGCCAAGACCCTTATTAATATCGGCCAAGCCATTACTGCCGATAGTACGGTTTACCACACTACTGGCGGCGGTTGACACCTGGTTAGCCGCCATAGCCCCCAGGGCCGCGCCAAATGTTCCACCGCCTAACGCTTGCTGCACCTTCCCGCTAATGCCCCCCAAAACATTTTGGCGCATATCATTTAGCGAAAAAGGCTTAACGGTTGCCTCATCACCAAAATCTACCTGCAATAAACGGGATTTAAACAGCGACATAGTTACAACCCCTGCCCCGTCTGTTCAGGCGGCACAGCATTAACAATCTGCGCAAACAACTTAGCCTGCGCCTCCTCCATCCCCATATTCTTCGACAGCATAGACTCCATCATCTCCGCCGTAGCCCCCATATCCTTAAACATCTGCATAGTCTGGACAATGGTCAAGGTCGCGCCCATTTTATCGCTTTGGGCTTTTTGCTTTTCCGCCTCCAAAGCCGCGATAGAACCGTAAAAATTAACCTGCCAAGGCCGCTCAGATTCATGAAAAACCTTCCCGTACCGCGTCAAACAATGGATGTCGATAACGTCATTACAAAAATCGTATGCCCCAATCCTGATAATGCGCGAATTCTCGGCGGATTGCGCCGACGTTCTCGCCAGCCCGCCATCACCCATCCACCCGCTGACCTGATCCGAAAACCCCAAATTAGACAGGTCAGTGCCGAACGCGGCGGCTAACAGCCGGGCGTGGAAAAATACATCATCCACACTAATCGTTTGTGCTGTAGTGTTCCCCTGCGATAAATTGACCAACTGCTTTTCGGAAAACATCGGCAAAATGGACACGATAGTTTCAACTATCGGCTTGCCTGTCTGCACGGCATCAGCCACCACCGCCTTTACCTTGTTGAACATGGCAACAACGCTATCGCCGAACGCATCCTGCTGGGCTTTGGTCATCCCCCCCATTTGCAAGCCGACAATCCGGTGGTCAAGCGAGACGTTCATCCGCTGCGCCACCAAGCCAAACATCGTATTGTTGAAATTGTTGTAGGCCTTTTCCGCCGGATACAACAAAGACCCCCCAGCCATCGACGGCACAATCGGCAACCGATCCATCTTGTCCTCCGCCAACACCGCCCGGATAGCCTTCTCCACAATCCCATACTGCGGAATAAACTGAATCCTCGGCATCTTAAACCGCGCCATCTGCGCGATATTCAGCCGCTCGAAATTCTTTTCCCCCACATAAACCGCATACCCCACCGTCTTGCCGCCCTTTTCATAAGGCTGCACCAAAGACGGGTGCATCGTCTCGTCACTATACAACCCGACCACCCCCCGCGCATTGGTATAAAGCCGCGCATAAGAGTCGCCAAACGTCGCTGCGGTATATGCTTGGGCATAAATCGCCCGGTTCAACAACGGTCCAAGGCTCTTCGCCAACTCATCAACAAACGCACACGCCTGCTTGTTATGGGCAATGTCCGGCTTCTTCTCAATAAACACAATATCGCCGCTGGTCTCATGCCCGCCCATCGCCGTCGTCGTCAACAACTTAACCGCCGAAGAACAAATCGCATCCCGCGACATATCAATCCAATCCTGATAAATCTGCGGACGGTTACGCGCCCCGCCAGTGCTGCCCAACAACGTCGCAATCGTCGTGCTGGGTGCGCCATAAGCAAAAGAACTGGCCTGGGTAATGGTTTCCGCATCCGCAAGGTTCGCCGCCTCCCAGCGTTTTTTAGACATGCCGCCGCCAAACAGCGCAAGCATTCCGCCGCGCTGGCCAGACACGTTTTTAGGAGGGGATTTTGCCATCATGACACGCCAATTTTAGGATGGCGGTATGGTAAGGCATGGGGGGATGGGGTTTGGTGGGGTTTCCAGGCGGCGCCGGATATGAAAAAGCCCCTTAATGGGGCTTTTGGCTTGGCGGGTTTGTTTTAATCATTTTTGTACAATAAGCAATATCGACATAAACTGTCAGGCTTAATCTATTTTAATGGCGGACATTGGGTGATGACTGAAATTGGCCAATTGGTGGCATTTAGAGATTTCAGTGTCATGGCGGCAGCAAAGCAGAAAACATTCGCTTAGCGCCCTTGCTCACCTCCAAGTGCCACAAAACTTGAAAATACCAATTCGCTTCGTGGCACGGGTGCGCAGAATCGGATTATTAGGCGAGTATATTACGAGTATATTAAGTGAAAATGATAGGGCAACGATAAAGCCGCTGCCCTATCATGGCTTAGAAATTCGGATTAGGGCACTTGGGGAACAATTCCACGGTAAATCCTATTATTTGTTTTCCGGGGCATTCTATTACCCCATTAGATGAACTAAAATCGTGAGTATTTTTTGAGGTGCTTCTGCTGTAATTACCCCTTAATGAAAAAGGCCCCCATCCAACTGTAGCTGACGTAGAGAATTGACTAGCGGCGTAAGTGTCGTCTACTGTAGACATACTCATCGTTATCTTAAGGTTGCGAGCGACAATAATCGCAGCAGGAATGCCAACCATGAGCCCATTAGGTGGAACAGCCCCATCGGATAAATCTCCGAGATTATAGGCTGGATCAAATTTCCATATTCTTGTTTTAAGCATACTGGTATCCAACCAACTCCGTCGAAGTGGAATCTTCATTAATTCAAGAGATAACGACATATTGCTTGCGTCACTGTGATGGGAGGAGGTTTGGGAGCCATAAGTCGCGGACGCTCCAAAACTCCACAATCCATATCCGATACTTCCGCCCCCACCCCATGAAGTTGATGTTGACGTATCTACAGTATGAACCTCTTCTCCGCTGAAAGTGAACTTAGTCCAGGAATCATCATACGCAGACGTATAGAAATCGCTTGGAAACATCGCTGTATGCCAATAGTCCTGACCTTGCAAATCCAATCTTTTGGACTGATTAAAGCGAGTTTTTAATTCTTGCCAAAGTCGCTCTGGGCTTCTGCCTGTTAATATATCGATTTTTCCTAAAGCCTTTTCGACAATATTTTTCCCATTTGCAATCCAGTCATCATACGCACTCATCGCACGTTGCTTATAAAGTGGCCCATTGAGATTCCAATCTATAACAACGCTAGGATTGTTAGGATTGGTCTTCACATTAATCAGCAGATTATTGTAAGCCATTAGCGCCGCTTCATATGCGCCTCTTCCTTTTTTGTAGCGCGTATAGAGAGGCGTTTCCATAGGCATCTGCTTGGATTCCCCCGTATCTGGATCAACGACTGTTGTAGTCGTATAAAGTGAGTCCAGGCAAGCTTTTAGCTGTCGTTCCTCTTCTTGGGTAAGACTACCAGGTGCTAGAATTGAAAGAGTTAGAATTTTATTATATATATCCCATATTTTATCGCTACTAGGATCCCAAAAGCCGCGACATTTAGGGATGGAGTTAACTAAATCTGCGAAGTTCGATGCTGCTGATATTTCCTTCGACGATGTACTAAAACCAAAACTAAGATCTTCGTTAGAAAGCGCTATACCTAAGGTGGTATAAGAAACAAAAGTATCATTGGGTTGATGAACAGTATTTACAGTGTCCCCACCATTGAGGATCATGTAGATTTTGCCAAGCATTGCATCAAGAACTTCTTTATCACGAGTAGCCATGACTTTCACCTGCTAGTTGTAGTAGTCCGGAATATAGTGCAGATTTACTGCATCGATTCTTCGTCCGGAATCGAAGAATCAGTTTTTAAAAACTTTAAACGCGCGTTATCGGAGTCCGTTCTGACTTGTAGTTTACAGCCTGATGAAATCCTAAATACTCTTGTTGCACCACGAACATCAAGCAAAATTTCTATAGGATTGTTGCGTTGTTTAGTTGTGAGACTACATATTTTGTTAGAATCTACAATAAGTACACAACGAGTGTAAGTGGGATAGTCTCCTGTTCTATCTTCATTTACTATTTCAATTTCAAAAGGATGATCGGATTGATTTATAAAAACATCATGCCAATTTTCTGATTTTTTCAAGTACAAAGTTGTTTGTTGCGCACTTCTGTTGTCAGTGGCATCGGCATAGATAGGCATCGCCGCAATAAATAAAAACGCGATACCTATCTTAAATTTTACTAAGATTTTGTATATTGGGGGTATTCTCAATCTTTGCATAGTGTCAGATCTATATTTATTATCGGTGCAAGGTAATTTGATTGATCTGGGTTGGCTAAATTTAGAGACGATGGTTCAAAGTCTTCTGCTTCTGGATTTGCCGTCTAACAAGTAATTAACGGTTTTTCATATATTTAGCATAAAATACGCTTCCACACAATAATTTTTTGGATAGATTTGTCAGTATAGCAACCCAAATTCTAAATAAATATGAACTATTACCATTTTCATAAAATATTTAGAAAATAATCCATTTGACACCCCATTTATTTTAGGCGTATGCTTTACACGTCGCCCACATTGGCGGCACGGGATTGGCGTTCCGGTATTTATCAGGCGTATAAATATGCCGCTCTATGCGGTTTTTTTGTGCGTGTCATTTTGTCTTGTCCGTTATGACAGGGTGGGTGAGGCGGTCGAAAGACCGACCAGTCCTGATACTGGTACGCCAACCTCATTCATCCTGTCACCCATGATTGGCGTCGTCGGTGGCAGGTTTAAAACTTGTTTATCAGGACAAAGTTATGAATACCCAATCTAACCACACCCAAAATCCGCCTACCGTTTGCGTAGAAAATATCAATCTCCCAATTGTTGTTTATCAAGACACCCGCGTTATCACCACTGACCTTTTAGCCAAGGTGTACGGTACGGAACACAAAAACATTCAGAATAACTTCGAACGCAATAAAGCGCGTTTTCAAGAAGGCCTCCATTATTTCAAACTGGAAGGCGAACAACTAACCCTCTTTAAGAGGGGTAGTCCACAAATCCCCAAAAACACTAAGCATCTTACCCTCTGGACAGAACGCGGCGCAGCCCGCCACGCCAAAATGCTCGACACCGACCAAGCCTGGGATGTGTTCGACAAACTGGAAGCCACCTATTTTGAGCAGCCCGCCGCCAAGCCGTCACAAGAACTGCCCCCATCCGAACCGCCCACCATCACCAAAGCCCAACAAGGCGAACTCTACACCCGCGCCACCCGCATCGCTGGCGGCGACAAAAAGAAAATGACCGCCATCTGGTCGCGCCTGCGCACCCACTACCGCATCAACGGCTACACCAACCTCCCCGCCGACCAATTCCAAGACGCGCTGGAAACCCTGGACCGCTACAAACAAGAATACAACCAAGGCGCGGAAATCCTCCACATCAGCACCATCGAACTGGAGGCCATGCTGACCGAACGCGCCCAAGCCCTGCCCCCGCCCGCCAAAGAAGGCGAACTCCTGCCCAACCCCACCAAAGACGACCTGATCGGCATCCTGACCCGCCAAATAACCGCCCTGGAGGCGCAACTGCAAGCCGCCCAAAACCTAAACCCCGCCAGAATGATCCTGGCCCTCAAACAAGAAGGCCACCTGGTGATCGAAAAAGGCCAAGACCTGCCCGGCCAAATCGTCATGCACTACGTCTCCCCCAAACGCCTCACCCAACTAATCCATTGCGCCACCGAGCGCTTAGAAAACTTCTTAAGGGAAGAAGTGGCAAACGCCTAAAACCCATCAAAACAAACAACCCTCACCCGTCCGGCGCAAACCGCCGGACACAAAAAAGCCCCGTTAAGGGGCTTATTGTAAAAACTCAGTAGCATCTTTAGCCTAAAGCCCCCCTACATAACAAACCTGAGCCATCAGCCACTGCAAGCCGTTTCCGTCTAACCACTTCATCTTTATTTGCCAAAACGGGCATTATTCTCTGCCCTAGTATTAGCCCTATTGTTATACTAAGGCTTCCACTCAAAACGGCATAATTAATCCGTTTGTGGCAAGTTAATCCTTAAGTACCCCCCGGAGACTCTTATGAAATCATGGCTCAAACTATCCGCCTTAAGCCTGACGCTGGCACTTATGTCCCTAAATACGTCCCACGCCGCCCCTCCCGTAGGCAAGCAAGTCACGGGCGCGGTAATCCTGCAAGGCGGTAGCGACTCGGCGGTCAAATGGCCGGCACCGCTTACCGACAGCTATAAGGTGCATGTGTTCACGCCCAACAACGGCACCGCGACCAACGCCCTGTACCGCGTCTACCCCAACGGCAAACGCGCCGGCAGCACCGCATGTTTAAGCACCGATGCCAAATTTCCGTGTTATGAAGTGACCGTAGACCAAACCCAGCACCAAAATGCCTGGACACAACTGATGCAAAACGATGACCCGGCCACGAAATGGAATTTTGTCAAAGGCAAAGGTTACGTCACGCTAGTGGCCAGCAACCTCAGCGCGGCGGAACTGTTAAGCGCGTCCGTCTTGGTGCGGTTTGAAAACCAATCCATCGTCATCGGCAAAATCTACCAGGGCGGCATCATTTTCTACGTTGACAACAGCGGCGAACACGGCTTGGTGGCCGCCGCCACCGACCAGAGTACGGGCATACAATGGTCTAACGGCACTTACCTTTACACAGGCGCGAACGGTGTCGCCGTGGGTACCGGTGCCGCCGACACCAACTCAATCATCAAATCCCAAGGCGCGGGGTCTTATGCCGCCACACTGGCCGCCAACTTGGTGCTGGGCGGCTACAGTGACTGGTTCTTGCCGTCTAAGGATGAGCTAAACCTGATGTACCAAAATATCGGGGCAGGTGCCGCCGCACCGCTGACCAATATCGGTGGTTTTACCAGCAACTACTACTGGAGTTCGTCCGAGTACGGCTACCGCTACGCTTGGGTACAGGAATTCGGGGCTGGCTCTCCGGGCGGTAGCATGAAGTCCTACACCACGCTTTACGTCCGTGCTGTAAGAGCTTTTTAACCATATATACTGTAACAGCCAAGTTTTCGGCTTTTACAATTCACCGTAGGGTACGCTGTGCGTACCTTTTGCACTGATTTTTATGAGGTTTTTTTAAAGGTACGCACAGCGTACCCTACGAAAAAAACCGAAAACTTGGCCGTTTGAAGTATAGATTGGTAACTTCTTAATATGTCATTCGTGCTTACAAGCTTCAACAGGAATTATCAAAGCATAACGCGATGTTCGACGTTTTAAAGTGGATTGTCGGGCAGAAACGGCCTGCCCGACTTTGTCTGTTGGTGGGTATTGCAACCTGGCTCATTCCGGTAGCCCAGATGCTTTTGACGCTAAAAAATCGCTTAGTTGAACGTCAGTAGCATCCGGACGCTATCATTACTGAAGATTACGGAACAGGATGATAGGGTTACTAAAAACAGGAGAGGTTGCTGAGATCACCCTGGAAGTATCGCCCGAAACAACTAGCATATTGCCGTTCTGCCCGTTCGCATATTGGTCCGGCATTGTCGCTACCTTGCTGATAGAATAGCCATTTTGCCCATACAGGAAGGCATCGTAAGTTTCGTAGATCCCGTCAATGCCACCAACGAAACGTCCCTCGGTATCAATTTCCGCATTGTTGGGGTAAGGGGCGGCCGGTAGCGTCTGTACCTGTAAGAGCGTCTTGCCGCTGTAGACATCAAATTCATACGGATACCCGCAGGCAGGATAGACATGGGCACCGTTATCAGATACCGCCAGATCCTGGCAATTTTCCCCTGAAATAGAACTTGATCCAAATGATGCCACCTTCAGGGTACCACCATTATCCGTGACCTTATAGCCCGTTAGCGAACCAGGGCTAATGCCGAGGTCTACAGAGTACATGTTCTGCCCGTTGGGTGTCACCGCGATGAACTCTTGTGTTAGGGGGGTGGAAGTTAAGGGCGTGTTAGTCTCGACGCTAAATATTTTCCCACCCGCCGGATAGATGGCGGGTACGCCAAAAGGCCGGGCATATACCATGCTAAAACCGGGGCCGATTTTTTGGCCGATATTGAACTGGGATAACTTCGTACCGTTAACGGCGTTTAGCTTGACTATCCGGTAGTTAGTGTAATCCGCAGCGAAGAGGAACTGGCCGTCGCCACTGACCGTCAATGCGCCCACTGTTGCGGCGATCTGTGGGAAACTGGCTACGAGCTTGGCGGTATAGACGTTATAGACATCCACCGTCGAACCGCCACCGGAAACATAAACGTACGGCAGTACCGGATTGGTGGCAAGCGCGGTAACAGTGCGCTTGAAGTCAACGTTTGCGGGGGACTGGGAGCCTATCCACAGCGAAACGGGCAGCGATTGTGTATCGGCAAATTCGCTATTGGCCGCTGTTGAAACAGTGATGGTAGCAAGATAAAGCTGGTCTTTATTAAGCCCTTTAATGTTTGCCTGTAACGTCAGCATACCGGATGTTGTGCCTGATGCCGTAACTTTCAGCCAAGGCTGATTGGACGAGGCGGCCCATGAAACAGGGGCGTTCCCGGCAGTGCGTGTCACATTGAGCGTGCGTGTTAGGTTAGGGTGGGATGGGAATGCGGACAAGGCAATTCCTGCCTTGGACAGATATAAGCGGGTCGGAAAGGCGGTCGCCGTCTCCGTTACCATTGCATCGCTTGCGGAATCCGCAAAACTTGGGGCCGGCAACATTGTCACGGACAGGAACAAGGCTGCAATTGTGCTGTTTATCTTACTATTCATGGTGTATCCCGTTGGTTGTCATCAATTATTGTTAAACGGCGTCGAAAAGTTTTCGGTAAAAAGCGTGGAAATTTATCACTAGATTTCTCATGCAATTGTTTTATCGTATTTATTTGTTGATGCTGTAAAAAATAGGAGCGAAAAGTAGCAGCTATTGACCGCCGTTTTACACCAATAAGTTTAAAGGTTTGTGAAATAGCCAGAAAATAACGCCCTATCTTTTAATTATATCCGATATTGGTTTATTTTAGGACTTAAAAAGGTTTTATATGCGCTTGCTTTCTCGGTATCTCCAAAGATTTAGCATAGGGAGACACCATAACCGACCGTTTCACTACCATACAATTGATAGTTATTAATACTTAACGTAATGGCAGTGACGCACCCCACTCTTTACGGCAAATTCAAATCCCCCCGACGGTTGCAAACATACCGCTGCGTATACGGCGGAATATTGCTGGTAGTCTCAATAACAACAATCTCAAAAGCCAACCGCACCACCCTTTAACATGAGGCCTGCCGTCAACCTATACGGCTTAACGGAAGTTAAAAAATATATGCCCATCTACTTATATACCCTAACCTAATTGGGATATACTGACCGTTTGGGATATTCCATGCCTCCTCGATAATCCCCTATGACAAAGCATATACTGTCAACGCAAAGGCAGGCGAAAAGCAAGGCCGTTATGCCGTTTATGCCCAGCGACCACGCCCTACTCCCAATCCGCAGAATGGGTAAAATCCGCATGAACTTACGACACATACCGCCCATTTTCTGACACTAGACATGACAGCACAACACACACAAGAGCGAATGGCCATACGCACAGCCGTTTTTGACGCTTTGCAACAGCAAATCGCCGTGATTGATGACACCGGTACCATTATTGATGTCAATTACGCCTGGATACGTTTCGGGGCGGAAAATAATTTGTCGCCTGAGTTCAGCAGCATTGGCAGCAACTATCTTGAGATTGTCCGGTACTCCCACTTCATGGGCGACAGGCTTGCCGTTCAGGCATTGCAAGGCATCTTGACGGTCATTAATGGCACTTCCCCCCATTTTTACTATGAATACCCCTGCCATAGCCCCGACCAACAGCGTTGGTTCATGATGCGCGTGTCGACCTTACAGGGCGGCCCTAAACGCCTGTTCGTCATCGCCCATTACGACATTACTGAGCGCAAGCTGGCTGAAGAAAAAGCGGAACGCCTGTCTTTGCATGACCCGCTGACAGGTTTGGCTAACCGCCGCCATTTCAATGAGTTTCTGCATGAAGAGATGCGCCGGTGCATCCGTAACCAATTGCCCATCAGCTTGGTGATGATAGACGTTGATAATTTCAAGGGCTACAACGACCAGCTCGGCCATCTTGCGGGGGATAAATGCCTGATCAAAGTTAGCCAAGTGCTGTCGTCGTTCGCCAGTAGGCCAAACGATCTTGCCGCCCGTTTGGGGGGTGACGAATTCGCCGTCATCTTCGGTGGCGCAAGTAACACTTATGCGCAAACCGTCGCCCATTCTCTCAGGGAAACAATCAGCGGCCTGAACTTGGTCTTTGGTAGGGGAAAGCTCGTGACCATTAGTGCGGGCATCGTCTCCGTAGACCTGCTTAAGCACCAATCGGAAGAGACTTTACTTCATGAAGCGGACAAAGCCTTATATTGCGCAAAATCGGCAGGCCGTAACCGGGTGATACACACGCAGTTGGACAACTAACCGCTCCCCACATTACGGCAAATTCAAATCCGCCCGACGGTTGCAAACATACCGCTGCGTATACGGCGGTATATTGCTGGTAGTCTCAATAGCGACAATCTCAAAAGCCAACCGCACTACAGTAGTGATCAGCACCATCACCACATCATGCTTTTGTGGCATCGCCTCCGGTGCTTCACTTTCCGGCTCAAGCAAAAACCGAAACTCATCCTGAAAGCCGTTGTTGGCATCCTGCCTGTCCGTCATCTGTGACGGGCTAAAACCGTCAACCTGCAAAGCATAGCCGTTGCCGACAAACGCCCAAGCCACATCCTCTTCATCGTCAAAGCTCAGCACCCCCATGCCGCCCATCGTCGGCATACCGCCCACTTCATCAGGGGCAGACCGATTGACGCTAGGCCTAAAAATCTGGCAATTGTTGCGTAAACGTCTAACCCAGCCACCTAGGCAAACCTGATACGAACTGTCATCCTTGCCCTTTTATATGGGGAATACCGATGGGATTATCAAAGAAGTGGATTGGGCATATTGAAGCATGGCAGGCCAGCGGCCTGCCGCAAGCGGATTTTTGCCGGCAACAGCAGCTGAACGCCAAAACCTTTGCGGCACGATTGTGCGAATACCGTCGGGTGCAACCGGCATTGCCGCCGCCTCCGGCCTTCATTCCGGTACAAGTCCAAGTGCCGGCATCCGAACCTTTTGTGCTGCGGCACACGGGCGGCCACAGTCTTGAGTTGCCGCCGGGCGTATCGGCGGCTTGGTTGGCGGAGCTGTGGCGATGCCTGGGCTGATCCCATGCCCGCCGCACATTTGGCTGGCGGTGTCGCCCGTGGACATGCGCAAGGGCGCCGACGGCCTGTCGGCCATCGTCCAGCAGGCGTTGGGGCATAAGCCGTGCGCGGGCTCCGCGTTCGTATTCCGCAACCGGGCGGGCAACCGCCTGAAGCTGTTGTTGTGGGGTGGAGGCGGGCGCATCCAAGCCCAGTTGCAAGGCAATGCCTTGGTCGTTTGCCGCCGCGCTGTTAATGGTCAGGGTATTGAGCCATTGGCTGAGTTGCGCCGCTTCCGTTTTCGGCAACCAAGTGCTGACATTGCGTTCCATATCTCCGTGCAGGCGGTTCAAGTCGATGCTCAGCCCGGCCAGTTTGGGTTCGACCACGCGTTTGAGCAAGTCTTGCAATTGGCTGATGTTGACTTGGTGGCCTTGCTGGTCGTAAGCCGTCGCTTGGGTGACAGGGAGGCTTAAGACACTATGGTCGGCATTTAAGGTCGGTTTTTGTAAGGTTTCCAACACACCTTGCCACTTTAACACGGTCATGCACTGGCCGCCCAATTTAGTGCCAAACTGCACTTGCACATCATTTACTAAGCGAATTTGTTCGGCTTGGCCGTTTATTTTCAGATTGGCGAGTTTGAGGTAACTGCATTTTGCGCCGTCTTGCCACAGGTCGGCGGTGTGTTCTGCACCTGTGTAGAGGCTATTGGTGACCAGTTTGGCGATCAAACCGTAATCAAGCTGCAAAGGCAAGTTGAGCGCTTGGGCTTGGCTTATCGGGCTAAAGGTGCCGAATAAGGCTAAGGCCACGGCGGATAAAGCGAATTTCATAACGTCTTCCTTAAGGATAGGGAGGGGGTGATTAGTATCGGGCAACAGTCTGAACCTACTCTGAATTAACGGTTAGGTAGGGGTAAGCAGAGATAATGTTTGCCGTAGTTTCATTATCCGGCATAGAATGCCAAACTTTTACTTTTTTAGGAGTTTACCCATGTCAGACCTTACCGCAGACAGTATTTGGTTCAGAACCGCCGAAGCGACAGTGTTTTCCAGCGACGGCCAAGGCACCGATGCGATGCCGGAAATTTTGATCGGCAGCGTTAAAGGCCCGGCTGGTCAGGCTTTCGCCAATCTGATGGGACAAACCGAAGGCCATACGCGCATGTTTGCCATCCGCGCCTGTAACCAACAAGTCCGCCCCGCGACCATGATTGTGCCGAAAGTGACCATTAAATCAGCGGCCTACGTTAACTTGTTCGGCGGCCCCGTGCAATCGGCCATTGCTGATGCGGTATTGGACAGCGTTATTGCCGGAGTTATCCCGAAAGAATGGGCAAATGATTTGTGTATCGTCGCGATGGTGTGGATTGCTCCTGAATGTGCGACTAATCCAGAACTGGACCGTAAGGATTTGTACCGCACCAATTATGAGGCAATGAAGCTGGCTATTTCGCGGGCGATGAGCAACTCGCCGAGCATTGACGAGCTGATCGCTAACCGCCACAGCATTGTCCATGAGATGTATGATCCTGAGACGGGGGAGTCGCAGTGGTAGGGTAATTTGGAACAGCCCGCAGCAGGTGGTTTATGGTTTAAAAATAGAGGCCATGGGCTGCTTGCTTCGGAAATGGCGGTGCGTACAGGGGGTGGTATGAATAGTTGGCTATCCACGCTATTGTGAATATAGAAAGGTTATCTAATGTTATTGCATAAACTGATTTGTGGGCTAATGGCTTAAGCTTTGTTATGCCTAATAGGTTTTGGCCTACCTAAAAAATGCCTATATCAACCCGTTTTTCTTACCCCTATTTAGGTTGCCCCGGCCATGAGCGAAGAAGCGTTGCGACGTATTGCTGAAAATAAACAGACCCAACATTTTGAATTGGATTTGAGCGAATGTGATTTGATTGATTTGCCTGCCGAGCTTTTGGAATGTGTTTGGGTGACAAAGTTATCCTTGAGGTGGAGTGTTGAATTAGTTGATTTGTCAGCATTATCGGCCTTGTCGGGTTTGCAGCACCTTGACTGTTCCGGCACATCGGTGGCCGACTTGTCCGCGCTGTCGGCCTTGTCCGGTTTGCAGCATCTTAATTGTTCCCGCACATCGGTGGCCGACTTGTCCGCGCTGTCGGGTTTGTCCAATTTGCAGCACCTTGACTGTTCCGGCACATCGGTGGCCGACTTGTCCGCGCTGTCGGGTTTGTCCGATTTGCAGCATCTTGACTGTTCCGGCACATCGGTGGCCGACTTGTCCGCGCTGTCGGCCTTGTCCGGTTTGCAGAGCATTGACTGTTCGGGCACATCGGTTGCCGATTTATCGCCAATAAAGTATTTAATTAAAGATAATGTACAGGTAATTGAAAGTGATTCGCTTCTTTTGCGGTTTGTCAGAAGTAAGTATTTGTCAGGAATCTATGTTGGTGATTGCCCTTTAATCTGCCCACCTATTGAAATAGCCCAAGACTCTCCAGAAGCCGTAGTGGATTATTTTGAAGAACTCGGCGAAGACGGACGCAATCTCAACGAAGTTAAAATCATTTTCCTAGGTGAGGCTTCGGCAGGTAAAACCTCGTTGGTGAAGCAATTAATGGGGGAGGCATTTGACCTTCGTGAGAGCCAAACCCACGGTATCCGTATCCGCAAAGTGCCGTTTACTATGCCCGATGGTGATGCCGTCACGGCGCATTTATGGGATTTTGGTGGTCAGGAAGTGATGCACGCCACCCATCAGTTTTTCTTATCGCAACGGAGTGTTTATGTGTTGCTGCTGAATAGCCGTAATGATGACCAAGCGGAAAAATGGCTGAAACACGCGGAAAGTTTTGGTGGGCGTTCGCCTGTGCTGGTGGTGTTAAATAAAATTGACGAAAACCCGTCGTTTGAGGTTGAGCGCAAAAGTTTGCAAGAAAAATATCCGCAAATTCAAGGGTTTTTCCGGCTGTCTTGCGCGGAGAATAATCATTCGGGGTTTGTTGAATTCAAGGAAGCGTTGCGCCAGCAAATTGACCGCTCTGATACGCGCCGGACACCGTTTCCGGCGCGGTGGTTGGCGGTGAAAAACCATTTTGCCGATATGACGGCGGACTATATTGAAGCGGCGGAGTTTCGGCGAGTGTGTGAACGGCACGGGGTGGCGCGTCCGTTAAGCCAAGACGTGTTGTTGCAATTTCTGCATGATTTGGGGGTGGTGATTAATTTCCGTAATCTGCAAAATTTTGATACCCAAATCCTTAATCCGCTATGGCTGACGAATGGCGTTTACCGGATTATCAATTCCGGCTTGGTTGCCGAAAGTGGCGGTTTGCTTAAGGAAGCGGATTTTGACGCGGTGATTAACGATTCGCGCTACCAAACAAATGATACTAGCGAGCAGGCCTTTCATTATCCGAAACATAAGTTACAGTATATTGTTCGGGTAATGCAGGAGTTTGAGCTGTGTTTTATGCTCGATACGCAGCGTTATGTTGTACCGCAATTGTTACCCGCCAATGCCTCGGATTTTCAGTTTGATGGGGCGGTGTTGAAGTTTGTTATCCATTTTCCTGATTTGTTGCCTAGTAGTGTGTTCCCGCGTCTGATGGTTAAGCTGCATACCTTTATTCGCGGTGCAGACCGTTGGCGCACGGGTATGGTGCTGCATAAGCCGACTGTTTTTCAGGCATCGGCACGGGTGCGCTGGGATAAGGAAGACCAAAAGCTGTTGCTGGATGTGTGTGGTGAGGAGCGGCGGCGTTTTTTAAGTTTTATTCGGGAAACGGTTAAAGAGATTGTTGCTGATTTTGCGAACTTAAATTTTACCGAATTAGTGCCGATACCGGATGGTGATGCTTATAAAGATTACGATGAGTTGGTTTGTGCAGAGCAGGATGGTGAAGAAGAGGTTTATATCAAGGAATTGAGAAAGCGGGTAAAAATTGCCGATTTGTTGGATGGTGTGGAGGAGGCTGTAATGCGTGATGAAGAAGCGCAGAAGCCGATAAAGGCCTTTGTGTCGTATTCCCACGCCGATTTGGAACATCTTAAGGCTTTGCAAGCCGCTTTGTCGCCGCTGGTGCGTTTGGAAAAACTCCAGCTTTGGGATGACCGCAGTATTGATGCGGGTACGGATTGGCGCGAGACGATTTTTCAGCACTTGGCGGCGGCGGATGTTGTTTTGTGTTTGGTCAGCCCGGATTTTGTGAAATCGGATTTTTGTTATCAAGAAGAATTTAGTACGGCTTTGCTGGAGCATAATCGGGGTGAAAAAGTGATTGTGCCGATTAGGCTGCGTAGTACCGATTGGGACGGTTTGCGTTTGAGGGACATTCAGGGTGTGCCTGGGGTATGGGTTACTTCGGCGGGCAATAAGGATGAGGCTTGGACTGAGGTGTCGGTGGCGTTACGCCGGGTGCTGGAGCAGGTGAAAGCACGAAAACGGGCAGAGTAGGTGGTTTTTAGGCTGTGGCGGTTAAAGCTATCGGGTAAAATAGCGGGCAGTTGGTTGCGTCCGGTTATTTGGGGCGGGTCTGTAAATGCTGACAATTCATAAAAGGCAGATAAAATGTGAGTACAAGAACAAATTATGGATGAAATTAATCCTATTCCTGCCGATAAGTTGACTGAGCTTTATCGTTTAGTCCGGCAATTCCGTTTGGGATTAGTGGAGGGGCAGCCGATGCCTGATGATAAGTATCGGTTGCGTAATCAGGAAACCGTTTCTAAACCTGTGACGGGTAAATTATCAGAGCGTTTACTCGCACCTGATATTGCGGCGGATGACCGTTTATTTGAGCGTAGCCAAGACTTAATGAGTTGAGCGTTTTCTGGTTTAAGCCTTAATTTTTGCTAAAGAAGTCGTTAACGTATTTTCGCTTTTCCCTTCCTTATCTTTCCACCCCACAGCAGCACCCACTACCTATTTAATGTCCAGCAACGAACTTATCCAACAACTCACCCGCCAGTTACCTCTGTGTCTGAACCAAGACCGCCATGCGCTGAAACGGCAGTTAGACCGTTTCCGTCAGGATGCCAAGAAAGGCAAGCTGATAGACGGGGCTTTGGCGGCGCTGGCTGGCCGTATCGATAACTCGGTGGCGTTGCGTAACCGCCGCCTTGCCAGTATCCCGCCGCTAAATTTCCCCGATTTGCCTGTTACGGGTAAGAAGGATGAGATTGCCGAGCTGATTAAAAACCATCAGGTGGTGGTGGTGTGCGGGGAAACGGGGTCGGGTAAGACCACGCAGTTACCTAAAATCTGTTTGTCGATTGGCCGGGGTGCGGCCGGGTTTATTGGCCATACCCAGCCGCGCCGGATTGCGGCGCGGACGGTGGCGGATCGGATTGCCGAGGAATTGGGCGAGACGATTGGCAAGTCGGTGGGCTATAAAATCCGTTTTAATGACAAAACCCATGCCGAATCCTTGGTTAAGCTGATGACGGACGGGATTTTGCTGGCGGAGTCGCAAAATGACCCGTATCTGAACCAGTACGACACTATTATTATTGACGAGGCGCATGAGCGCAGTCTGAATATTGATTTTTTGATCGGCTATATGAAGTGGCTGTTGCCGAAACGCCCGGATTTAAAGCTGGTCATTACGTCGGCGACGATTGATACCAAACGGTTTTCCGAGCATTTTGACAATGCGCCGATTATTGAGGTGTCGGGGCGGACGTATCCGGTGGATATCCGTTATCGCCCTATTGAGCAAAAGGACGAGGACGAGGAAAACGATGAGACCACTGATGATTTGCAGAATGCGATTCTCGATGCGGTCGATGAACTGACCCGCGATTTGCGCGGCGATATTCTGATTTTTTTAAGCGGTGAGCGGGAAATTAGGGAAACCACGGATTCGTTAAAAAAGCATCATCCCACCCAGTATGAGATTTTGCCGCTGTATTCTAAGCTGAGCGTCAGTGAGCAGGAGCGGGTGTTTAACCCTAAGGGTGGCAAGTTGCGCATTGTTTTGGCGACTAACGTTGCGGAAACCTCGTTGACGGTGCCGGGCATACGCGGGGTGATTGATACCGGACATGCGCGGATTAGCCGCTATAGCCACCGCAGTAAAATCCAGCGTTTGCCGATTGAGCGGGTGTCGCAATCCAGCGCTAACCAACGCGCCGGACGGTGCGGGCGGGTCGCGGAAGGGATTTGTATCCGTCTGTATTCGCGCGAGGACTATATTGCCAGGCCGGAGTTTACCGAGCCGGAGATCATGCGCACTAATTTGTCGGCGGTCATTTTGCAGATGGCGGCGTTGAAATTGGGTGATATTGAGGATTTTCCGTTTATCGAGCCGCCTGATGACAAAATGATCCGTGACGGCAAGACCATGCTGCAAGAGGTCAATGCCTTGGATAAAGCGGGGCAGTTGACTGATGTCGGGCGGCAGTTGGCGAAGTTTCCGACTGACCCTAAGTTGGCGCGGATGTTGGTGGCGGCCCATGATGAGGGCTGTCTGCATGAGGTGGCGATTATTGTCGCGGCCTTAAGTGTGCAAGACCCGCGCGAGAAGCCTGCTGATAAGATGGGGCAGGCGGATGCCAAACATGCGGCGTTCCGGCATCCCGAATCGGATTTTTTGACGTTGCTGAATGTCTGGAACACTTACGAGGAACAGAAAAAGCATTTGTCGAACAGCAAATTGCGTAAATATTGTTCGGATAATTTTTTGTCTTATATGCGGATGCGCGAGTGGTTTGATATTCACGCGCAAATTTTGCAGGCGGTGAAGGGGGATTTAAAAATGCACCTGAATGCCCCCGCCGTTACGCTGGCGGCGGCAGATGCGCCGCCGTTGCCTTATGAGAATATCCACCGCGCGTTATTGACGGGGCTGTTGTCGAATATCGGTTTCCGCCATGAGCAATACGAGTATTTGGGCGCGCGGGGCCTAAAGTTTTTCATTTTCCCTGGGTCTGGGGTGCATAAGCTGAAACCGAAGTGGATTATGGCGGCGGAGCAGGTCGAGACCAGTAAGGTGTATGCGCGGACGGTGGCGCGGATTGAACCGGAATGGATAGAGCATTGCGCGGGGCATTTGGTTAAGCATAATTATTATGACCCGCATTGGGAGAAAAAAGCCGGACGCAGTGCGGTGTATGAGCGCACCTTGTTATATGGCCTGACCTTGCAGGCGGGGCGGAAAATCCCTTATGAGCGGGTGGATGCAAAATCGGCGCGGGAGCTGTTTATCCAATCGGCGTTGGTCAGCCATGAGTACCACAGCAACGCGCCGTTTTATGTCGCAAACCAAAAGTTGCTGGAAGAAGTCGGCATGATCCAGCATAAGGGGCGGCGTGTCGATTTGGTCGAAGATGAGCTGTGGTTATATGGTTTTTATGATGCTAAGTTGCCTGCTGAGGTGGTCAATGGCATCACTTTAGACCAGTGGCGCAAGACGGTTGAAAAAACCAATCCGAAGTTCCTGTTTTTGACTAAGGAAGATTTGACCCGCGAGAAAGAGGGCTATGTTAACGAGTGGGATTATCCTGATAGCAAGAAAATCGGTAATCTGACCATTCCGCTGCAATACCGTTTTGAGCCGGGTCATGATGAGGACGGGGTGACGGCGGTGATTCCTGTGCATCAGTTAAACCAATTGTCGGCTGTGCCGTTTGACTGGTTGGTACCGGGTTTGTTGGAAGAAAAATGTATCGCTTTGATTAAAGCCTTGCCGAAAAACTTGCGCAAGCACTTTGTCCCCGTACCGGAAACCGTCAAACGCTGTTTGGAAATCGAGCCGGATTTTAAGGGGTTGTTGCAAGAATGGCTGAGTTACCGTTTGCGCAAGTTGACGGGTGAGGCTGTGCCGTTAAATGCCTGGGCGTTGGATGGGGTTGCCGAACACTTGAAAATGAATTTCCGGGTGATTGATGACCAAGGCAAGCTGTTGGATTATGGCCGCGATTTGAAAAAATTGCAGCAAAAACACGCTATCCAGGCGGTGCAAAGCTTTGATCAGATTGCCGCTGATGAGTTGAGTTACACGGGCTGTATCCAATGGGCATTTGACGATTTGCCCGATACTTATGCGTTTATCCAGCAGGGGCAGAATTTTATCGGCTTTCCGGCCATTGTCGATGAAGGCGATGCGGTGGGGGTACGGATTTTTGACACTGAGCAAAAAGCGGCGGCTGAGCATCAGGCGGGTCTATTGCGGCTGTTCCAGTTGTCGTTGCGTAAGGAATGCGCTTATTTGGGCAAAAATAATCTGCAAGCCGCCGCTGCTGAACTGGCTTACCACCGTTTAGCGGCGCACCCGATCATTAAGCATGCCGTTACCGCTTCCTATAAGGAAGATATGCTGAAATTGATTTTGCAGCATGTTTTTATGGACGGGCGCATTATCCGTACCCAGCAGGCCTTTGAGCATAGCTTGCAGCAAAATAAGCCGGGGCTGATGTTGGTGGCGAATGATGCGGGTAAGTTGGCGTTGGAGGTGATGGCTTTGTACACGGCGGTTAAGGCGCAGTTACAGCGGCTGAATGCTAACGATCCGCTGGCCATTGATGTCAACGGGCAATTGGCGGTTTTGGTCTATGCGGGTTTTTTACGCACGACCCCTTATGAGCAGCTTAAGGCTGTGCCGCGCTATTTAAAGGCGATTAGTTACCGTTTGGAGAAGCTGGATAATAACCCGCAAAAAGTCCAGGAGCTGAACCGTTATGTGTTGCGCTATTGGAAGGATGTGGAGAAAAAAGCCCCCAAAAATACTATTGTGCCTGAGCAGGAGGCTTTCCGTTGGATGCTGGAAGAGTTTCGGGTGTCGCTGTTCGCCCAGCATTTGAAAACGGCTTATCCGATTTCGGCGAAACGCTTGGATAAGGCGTGGGATGAGCGGGGTTAGGGTGGCGGCACATAATTCGGGTTGTTTGGGCTTAATTTTCTTGGCCTTGGTGTACAATGCCGCCTATTGTCTTTAGCCGACTAACCGCCGCCCTAATGTTGGCTTGGCGGGCTATCCGTCTTTTCTTGTCCATTAAAAAACCATTCATCGGAGCCAATAAGTGAACTTAAAATCCTGGACTATCCAGCAATCTGCGCAAACCTACGCCATAGATTTATGGGGTGACGGCTATTTCTCGATTAATGCGCAAGGGCATGTGTGTGTTAAGCCCAGTGCCGATAAGGATATTGCTTTGGATTTGTACGAGATTGCCGAATCGTTAAATGACAAGCAGTTGTCGTTGCCGGTGCTGGTGCGCTTTACTGATATTTTAAAAGATCGGGTCATCCGTTTGGATAACGCCTTTAAAAAAGCGTGCGCCAAGTTGGCCTATACGGGTAAGTATACGCCTGTTTATCCGATTAAGGTTAACCAGCAGCGGCAAGTGGTGGAAGGCATTTTAGCGGCGGATAATATCGGTCTGGAGGCGGGCAGTAAGCCGGAGTTGCTGGCGATTATGGCCTTATCGCATCAGGGGGTGGTGGTCTGTAATGGTTATAAAGACCGTGCCTATATCCGTTTGGCGTTGATTGGCCTGAAAATGGGCTTGAATTTATATCTGGTGATTGAAAAGCCGCTGGAGTTGGAGCTGATTATCGAAGAGGCGGCTAAGTTGGAGATTCGGCCTTCGTTAGGGTTGCGGGTCAGGTTGTCGAGCATTAGTGCGGGCAAATGGCAGAACAGCGGCGGCGAAAAATCCAAGTTTGGCCTTCATGCTTACGAAGTCCTGCAATTAGTGGAGCGTCTTAAGCAAGCGGGGCTGTTGGATTGCTTAAAGCTGATGCACTTCCACATGGGATCGCAAATCGCCAATATCCACGATATTAAAATCGCTTTAAAAGAAGCGGGGCAATTTTATGTGGAATTACGCCGTTTAGGCGCGGCGATTCAAATTGTTGATGCGGGCGGCGGCTTAGGGGTGGATTATGACGGTAGCCGTTCGCGCCGCGAATCGTCGATTAATTATAGTCTTGATGAATATGCGCACAATATTGTCCGTAGCTTTGCCGATATATGCGCGGAAAAACAAGTGCCGCAACCGGATATTATCACCGAGTCAGGCCGGGCGTTGACGGCGCATCACGCGGTGCTGATTACGAATGTCACCGATATTGAATCAGTCTACAGTAATGAGCAGGCGGCGTTGGCGGTGCCGGACAGCCGTAATTTGGTTGAGGCTTACCATGATGCGCATTTTTATTTGTCGGAAGCCCGCGCTAAATTTGCCCGCGATAAGCTGAGCATCAATGGTTTGGCCGAAGCGGAAAATGATTATGCGATTTTCTGCCAGCAGTTACAAAATTCCTTGAATCCGAATAATCAGAATGAAGCGGCGATTTTGCAGGAATTGCATGAAAAATTGGCGGATAAGATTTTCTGTAATTTCTCCCTGTTCCAGTCTTTGCCGGATATTTGGGGTATAGACCAGTTGTTTCCTATCATGCCTATCCACCGTTTGGATGAGCAACCGACCCGCCGCGCGGTTATCCAAGATTTGACCTGTGATTCCGATGGCCGTATCGACCAATATATTGACGGGCAAAATCTGGAAAAGACTTTGCCCGTGCATGATATTGATAGCGAGCAACCGTATTTGATCGGCTTCTTTATGGTCGGGGCGTATCAGGAGATTTTGGGGGATATGCACAATCTGTTCGGCGACACCCATTCTATCAATATCAAGCTGGATGATAAGGGCTACCATTTTTACGATTTGCAGGAAGGCGAGGATGTTTCGGAATTGCTGGATTATGTGCATATCAGTAGTGAGGAGCTGAAAACGGCGTTCCGTGCCAAGCTGGCGAATAGCCCGCTGAGCGCCCAGCAGCGGCAGGATTATGAGAATGAGCTGGTGGCCGGCTTGAACGCCTATACTTATCTGGAGAAGTGATATGCAGGTGGCAATGGTCGGCCTGGGGGCAATGGGCGAGGGGATGGCGAGAAATCTCGCCAAAGCGGGTTTTTTGACAGCAGTCTATAACCGCACCGCCGCTAAGGCCGAAGCGCTTGCCAATGCGTTGGCGGTACGGGCTTACCCTACGCTTGAAACCCTTGCCGCCGATATGGATGTGGTTTTTCTGTGTGTGTCGGCAGATAGTGATGTGTTGGCGGTGGTTTCGGCGCTGGCGGCGCACCTTAAGTCTGGGGCGGTGGTGGTCGATATGTCTACTGTCAGCAGTGCCACGGCGCAACAAGCGGCGGCAATATTAGCTGCGCGGCAAGTGGCGTTTCTGGATGCGCCCGTTTCGGGGGGTGTGGAAGGTGCGAAAAACGGCACTTTGTCGATGATGGTCGGCGGTGAGGCGGCGATAGTAGGCCGTGTTAGGCCATTATTGGAGTCGATGTCCGCGCGGATTATTCATTTGGGGGCGACGGGGGCAGGGCAGGCGACTAAGGCCGTCAATCAAGTGTTGTGTGCGGGCATTAACCAAGCGGTGACGGAAGCGCTGGCCTTTGCCCAAGCGCAACAGTTGCCGATGGAATTGGTGATCGATGCGGTGGCAGGCGGTGCGGCAGGAAATTGGTTTTTAGACCATCGCGGCAAGACGATGGTGAGCGGCAGCTTTGCGCCGGGCTTTAAGTTGGCCTTGCACCATAAAGATTTAAAAATTTGTCAGGCGATGGCGGCAGCGGCGGGGGTAGAAATTCCGTTGGCGGCGACGACAGTCCTTGATTATCAAGGCTTAATGGCGGCAGGGCGTGGTGATGAAGACATTTCCGCGCTTTACAGAATCAAGTCGGGACAACGGGATAAGTAAAAATAATAAAATAAATGTTGACGAAGGGAAAAAGGTAAGTATAATAGTCGGCTCTTCACCGGAAACGTGAAGCGCCCCACGGGGCGGAAAGGGGGCGGGTTGGTTGCCCCGGTGCCGTTTTGAAGCCTGCTTCAAAACGGCACGAAAAAAAAGATTTGACAAGCTGGTTTGGCTCTGTATAATAGTCGGACTTAGCCGGGGTGACAACCCCGACGCTCTTTAACAGACCGGATCGAAATAATGTGTGTGGGTGCTTGTGGCGGCCCCCAGATGGGCTATAATAGCCCCAGCCAACCCATTCCAGCCCGCCGCCGCCCAATGACCAGCCCCATCCCGCTCCTTAGCCTCCTTATCCTTATCCCCTTGGCAGGGGCGTTGCTTATCGGCGTATGCGCGTCACTAAGGGCGGCCAAGCTTATTGGCTTAACCGCCGCCGGGCTGACATTACTGGCGAGCCTCTATTTAGTGTACGCCTTCAACCCCGACGACGGCGGGATGCAGTTTGTCGAGCAACGCCCTTGGATACCCAGCCTGCATATCGACTACTTCTTAGGCGTGGACGGCATATCCTTATTGTTTCTGCCGCTCACGGCGGTACTGACCGTCTTCGCCTTACTCGCGTCGTGGCATTCGCACGGCCAAAGCCGCCTGTATGTTGCTTTGGTGCTGGTGCTGGAGGCGGCGACCTTAGGGGTATTTTCAGCCTTGGATTTGGTGCTGTTTTTGGTGTTCTGGCAGCTCACCCTGCCGCCGCTGTTCTTCCTGATCGGCTTATGGAGCGCCGACCCGTTGCGCCGCCACACCGCCAGCAAATACCTGCTCATCAGCTTGTGCGGCAGTGTGCCGCTGTTGCTGGCGATTATCATCCTCGCCGTCAACCACGCCACCCAACTGAACAGCAATTTACCGACCGACTTATCGTTCAGCTTTCCGGTGCTGTTAGAAACCCCGTTGCCCGATAACCTGCAAAACCTGGTCTTTGTGTTGCTGTTTATGGGCTTTGCCGTCAAAGCCCCATTGGTGCCGCTGCATACTTGGCTGCCACAAGTCGCCATGACCAGCCCCGCACCGATTACCGCCCTACTCATCAGCATGAAACTCGGCCTGTACGCGATAATCCGTTTCGCCATGGCCTTAACCCCATCGGCGGCGGTGGAATACGACTGGCTGCTCGGTATCATCGGGGCGATTACGCTGATTTACGGCGCGTTACTGGCCCTACAACAGACCAATCTGCGCCGCCTGCTCGCTTTCGCCAGTATCAGCCATGTCGGCTTGGTGCTGATCGGCTTGGCCTCGCTGAATATGCAGGGCATCCAAGGCGCGTTGCTGCACTTGCTGAATTTCACCCTAGTGGCGGCGGTGCTGATGCTGCTGGCGGGGTTTTTACAGCACCGCCTAGGCAGCACCGACCTGCACCAGCTTGGCGGCTTGGCGCAAGCCCTGCCGAAACTGAGCGGCTTTTATTTTGTGTTTGTCGCGGCGAGTTTGGGCAGCCCCGGCGGCGGGGTCTTCCCCGCCGACCTGTTGCTGGTCTTGGGCGCGTTACAAGCCCATCCTAGCTTGGGCATCACCGCATTGGTAGGGGCGATATTAAGCGCCGCCTGCCTGCTCGGCTTCTCGCGGCGGGCATTTTTAGGCGCGGCGGGCGCGTTGGCGGTCACAGGCCAAGACCTACGCCCGCGTGAGCAAGTCGTGTTGGCGGCGGCGTTGGTGCTGGTGCTGTGGGGCGGCTTAGTGCCGAACAGCTTGCAGGGCTTCAACCAAAAAGCCGCCGAAGCGTGGCTGACCCGTTTGCTGGACCAGCCGGGAATGCAGGGGGATGAGCTGGCGGGTTTGGGGCTGGAGAGGGGAGTCGCCCGCCAGCCCCGAAGTGGCTAGCGGCATTGCCGTGCAACGTCTCTACAAGCGGTTTTTTTAGGGTACGGGTCTTGGAGCGCGGGCATCTTGCCCGCAAGGGCGGGCAAGATGCCCGCGCTCCAAAGAATAGTTATGCACCATCTTAAAAACGTCAGGCTTGCTGGCTAAACCAGCGGCAACGCCTCCCCCGCCAACAGCACTTCCACTTTATCGCCCACCTGTAACATCCCCAACCCGTCATGCAAGGCGTTTTGGCCGAAGTAGACTTTGTTTTGCCATTTGCGGGTGCGGTTTAGGGTGGTGAGGGGTTCTTTGCCGGGTTGTCCGGTGTTGGGGTCGATGGTGGGGATGGCGCAGCGGGAGCAGGGTTTGGGGAGGCGGAAGCCGAGTGTGCCGATGCGGATCTGCCGCCACTTATCTTCGGCGTAGCCTGGGCAACCTGCGACCACCAGATTGGGGCGGAACCGCGCCATGCTGATGGGTTCGGGCAGCAGGGCGTTGAGTTCGGCCAGCGAGTTTTCGGCGACCAGCAGGAACGGGAAGCCGTCCGAGAAGGCGGTGCGGTCGGTGGCGGCGGCGTAGTCGGGGTCGACGGCGCGGATCTGTTCGTCGGGTAGGTAAACGAGGCGGCAGGAGTGTTGCAGCACCGCGCTGAACCACGCGTCGGCGGCGACGGACACTAAGCGGCCTTGGCAGGTGTCTTCCCAAATGCGGCAGGCGATAACGTCGCCGCTGGCGGGGCTTAAGGGCAGGGCCCAGTCGGGGTGGCCGTCGGCGCTAATATGCAGGCTGTCGCCGTTCAGGGCCGTTTTAATTAAGGCCATGGCGGGGAGGTGGCGCTGGCTAAGGAACTGGCCTTGGTCATCGACCAGCATCCATTGCCTGTCATAGCGTAGGCCAGTGGCCTCGACGGGCCAGGCCGTGACGCTAATCCCGGCCAAGGATTTGACCGGATACACCACGATAGCGCTCAGGTGCAGCTCAGGCTGGCTCATTTAAACACCAGCTTGGTTTGGGTGTCCAGCAGGTGGTCGCCCAGTTCGTTGTTGTAGCGGTCGAATTTTATGCCATACTGTTTGTCAGATTCGGCGGCGATGCGCACGACCTTGGCTTTGATGACAAAGGCTTTGCCGGATTTGAATTGCAAGGTCAAGGTCAGGGTTTGGCCGACTTTGAGCTTTTTGTCGGATTCGATCAGTACGCCTTTGCTGGTGATGTCGATCAAATGGACAGGAAAATGTTTGCCATGGCTGAGCAAGCCTATGTCGGTGACGGACGCATCAATATCTTCGCGGATAAAGCGGGTGGCGATGCGGTGGTTTTTGACGAGATCTTCAGGAAAATCGGCCTTAAACAGCACGTCTAAATCGCTGGTGTCAGTTGTGTTCATCATAATAAAAGCAGCCCCGGAGATGCTCATCCCCTTAGTAAAAAGCAATGGTTAAAGTTAAGGATAGATATTTTTTCTGAAAAGGCTAAAAAATTTTGCAGAATCGACTAAAATTAGACAGCTAAATCTCTTATGTTAAGGAAAAAAATGTGTTAATAAAGGTAATCTTTCACACATTGTGTTTTTCGCTGGCAATTTCTTTGGCAGCCGTTGCGGCTGAAAATAAGCAAGTTATTGATATTGCTTATTTAACCCAAGAAACGGTCGCTCCGCCTCAGCTCTCAAATATAGACCCTTTCATTAAAAATAAAGGGGTTTTTGGGGCGGAGCTGGCAATTGCCGACAATAACACCACAGGACAGTTCACCCATCAGCAGTTCCGCCTCAAAGCCTTTACCGTCCCGGTGGACGGCAATGTCGAGGAGGTGTTCGGCAAGCAAATTGCCGGCAAGTACCGTTATGTGGTCACGGTGCTGCCCCCTGCGCCGTTGCTGAAAATTGCCGACAGCCCGGCGGCCAAAGCGCTCTTGCTGTTAGATGCCGCCACCATTGACGATAGTCTGCGCAATGGCCAGTGCCGCGCCAATGTTTTGCATTTGTTGCCGTCGCGGAGCATGAGAGCGGATGCCTTGGCACAGTATATGACGAAAAAACGCTGGGTAAAATGGTTTTTGGTGGTCGGCACTACCGAACAGGATACGCTCTATGCCGAAGCCTTAAAACGCGCCGCCAAACGCTTTAACATGGAGATTATTGCCGAAAAGACCTGGGAGCATACCTTTGACGCGCGGCGGACGGCGCAGTCGGATGTCGCGGTGTTCAGCCAAGTGGACGATTATGATGTGCTGGTGGTCGCTGATGAGCAGGGCGCGTTTGGCGAATATCTGGACTACCGCACTTGGTTGCCGCGTCCGGTCATCGGCACGCAAGGGCTGGTGGCGACCGCGTGGCACCGCACCCATGACCAATGGGGCGCGACCCAATTGCAAAACCGTTTTACGGAAAAGGCCGGGCGGACGATGGCGGAAGAAGATTATGGCGCGTATCTGGCGGTCAGGGCGCTCGGCGAGGCGGCGACGCGCACCAAAAGCACCGAACTGGCGGCACTGAAAAGTTATTTGCTGGGCGATAAGTTCGCCTTGCAGGGCTATAAGAGCAACCCGTTGTCGTTCCGCGCCTGGGACGGGCAATTGCGCCAGCCGATTTTATTGGCCGCGCCCCGCGCCATGGTCGCGGTCGCCCCGATTGACGGCTTTTTGCACCAGAAAACGGAGTTGGATACTTTAGGCTACGACCAACCGGAAACGCAATGCCATTGGCAGTAGGCGGTTTTTTTTGGGGGGCTGCGGGCAAGATGCCCGCGCTCCTAGCCTTTGCCGCCTCGGCTGCGCTCAGGGGGTTCACAGAAGATGTGCCGTCTGGAGGTAAATACAACTAAACCAGAGAATAATATAAATGGTATTATTAATCATTCCTATTTATTCGCTAGGCGCATGGCCGCTCAACCTTAGCGGTTAAGTGGTTGTTCCTGTCCGTTACCATTGGGCCGTTAAGCCTGTATGATGGTAAGTGCCTACTGGCCTTTGCCCTGTTAACCTAATAAAACCTAACCTCTTTTGTCTGCCTATGAAAACACAAACTGCCCACCCTGCCTTATGCGCCGTTAATAGCCTTGCCCCGCTTAACCCTGTCAGCAGGCCGCTTGGGGTGCTGTTATTGGGTGGCTTGTTACTCGGTGCCGGACAAGTGGGGGCGGAAACGGTGTTGGTGACCTTAGAAAAAGACAATGCCGTGGCGGTGCTGGATCCGTTGGCGGGCAAGTTGCTTAAGACCGTGCCGGTCGGGCAACGCCCGCGCGGTATCGCCATCAGCCCCGATAACAAAATCGTCTATGTCGCCACCAGCGATGATAACACCATTAAAATGCTCGATGCCGAGACCTTAAAAGAACTGGCGCGGTTGCCGTCAGGCGATGATCCCGAAACCTTCGCGCTGAGTCCGGCGGGCGATAAGCTGTATGTCTCTAACGAAGACGATAGCCAAGTCACC
The DNA here is from genome assembly GCF_002209385.1 of Methylovulum psychrotolerans. Classification (NCBI taxonomy): domain Bacteria; kingdom Pseudomonadati; phylum Pseudomonadota; class Gammaproteobacteria; order Methylococcales; family Methylococcaceae; genus Methylovulum; species Methylovulum psychrotolerans. The sequence goes on along the minus strand of NZ_CP022129.1, from coordinate 4,463,555 downwards.
GTCATTGACATTGCCAAAAAGCAGGCGATTAAGCAGATTAAGGTCGGCGTTGAGCCGGAAGGGATTACCGCCAGCCCGGATGGCCGTTGGTTGGTCAGCGCCTCCGAAACCACGAATATGGTGCATTGGATAGACACCAAAACCTACGCCATCAGCGACAATACCCTGGTCGACGCGCGTCCGCGTGCGGCAACCTTTACCGCCGATAGCCAGCAATTATGGGTCAGTTCGGAAATGGCGGGTACCTTACAAATCCTTGATACCGCCAGCAAGCAGATTATCAAAACCGTGCAGTTTGAGGCGACGGGTGTTACCGCCGATAAGATGCAGCCAGTGGGTATCGTCATTGATAAAGAACGCCGTTACGGCTATGTCGCCTTAGGGCCTGCCAATCGGGTTGCGGTGGTTAATGCCCAGACCTTTGCGGTGGAAAAAATGTTCTTAGTCGGTGCTAGGGTCTGGAACTTGGCATTTTCGCCTGACCAAAAACGCTTGTATACCGCTAACGGCATCAGCAACGATGTATCCATTATCGACCTGGACAGCCAGACCGTGAGCAAATCGGTTGGGGTCGGCACTTACCCGTGGGGTCTGGCGGTCAAGCCATGATGCCCAGGCCTACCGCCGCTTTAGACATCGACGCGCTCAGCTTCGCCTACGGCGCGAAAAAAGCCCTAGACCAGCTCAGTTTCCGCATTTATCCGGGGGAATGCACCTTATTGCTAGGACCGAACGGGGCGGGCAAAAGCACCTTGTTTTCCCTCATCACCCGCTTATACGACAGCCACGACGGGCATATCGCCTTGTGCGGCTTCGACCTGCAAAAACAAACGGGTCAGGCGTTGGCGAAGCTGGGCATTGTTTTCCAGCAAACTACCTTGGACATGGACTTGTCGGTACTGGACAATCTCTATTACCACGCCGCCCTGCACGGCATCAGCCGCAAACAGGCGGCTTTGCGCATCGAACAAGAGCTCTTGCGTTTAGCGATGTGGGAGCGGCGGCATGAGAAGGTGCGGCAACTGAACGGCGGCCATAGGCGGCGCGTTGAAATCGCCCGTGCCTTGCTGCACCAGCCGCAGTTATTGTTATTGGACGAGCCGACCGTGGGTTTGGACGTACCCAGCCGCCAAGCCATTGTCGAATACGTCCACCAACTGGTGCGGGATACCGGACTGGCGGTGTTATGGGCCAGCCATTTAATTGATGAAGTGTATCCTGACGATTATGTGTTGGTGCTGCATAAAGGCCAGATTAAGGCAAACGGTACGGTGGATGAGGTATTGCAATTGACGGGGACTAGCGGCATTAAAGACGCTTTTCGGGAACTGACGGAAGGGGTCGCGGTATGAGTCTAGCACATTATTGGCGGGCGATGTGGGGGATAATCGGGCGCGAGTTGTGGCGGTTTGTCACCCAACGCGAACGCTTTATCTCGGCGTTAGTCCGGCCTTTGGTTTGGCTGTTTGTGTTTGCCGCCGGCTTCAGGGCGGCGTTGGGCTTGGCGATCAGCCCGCCGTACGAAACTTACATCTTATACGAGGTGTACATCACCCCCGGCCTGTGCGGCATGATCCAATTGTTTAACGGGATGCAAAGCTCTTTATCGATGGTCTATGACCGGGAAATGGGTAGTATGCGCATCTTGTTGGTGAGTCCGCTGCCGCGCTGGTTTTTGTTGCTCAGCAAACTGCTGGCCGGGGTTGGGGTGTCCGTCCTGCAAGTTTATGTGTTTTTGGGCATTGCCTGGTGTTATGACATCCACGCGCCGTGGCAGGGCTACCTCTGGGTATTGCCCGCCCTGTTGCTGTCCGGCTTGATGCTGGGGGCATTAGGGCTGTTGCTGTCGTCATTTATTAAGCAACTGGAAAATTTCGCCGGGGTGATGAATTTTGTGATTTTTCCGATGTTTTTCTTGTCTACAGCGTTATACCCGTTATGGAAACTGAAAGAGTCCAGCGTCTTGCTGCATAACTTGGCGCACTATAATCCCTTTTCGCAAGCGGTCGAGCTGATCCGTTTCGCCCTGTACGCGCAACTGAACAGCGAGGCCTTACTATATACCGCATCGGCGTTCGTGCTGTTTATGGCGGCGGCCATTATTGGCTACAACCCGTCTAAAGGCATGATGAGCCGTAAGGGTGGGGCTTGAAGCGGCACTTAAAGCAAGGCGGGGCTTATGTTTATGAGGCTACGGCGGTGTGCCGATAAATACAGCCCTGTTTTTTACTAATTGGCGGATACTCCATTGAAACATTCATTTTTTCTTGTTATTCCAAAGCAACGGAACGACCCGCAGCGGTTGCGGGAGTTTGACGAAAAAATACTCAAGCAATGGATTGCCGATCTGCCGATTGCCAACCCCTTGCTGGCCTCCCGTCTGGTGTTTGATTATATCAGTGAGATGAGCACCCTTAAAATACCCGCGCCGTTGCGCTTGGACACGCTGGAGCAGTTGCGCCCCAGTTTCTTAGCCATTGAAGAATATTTGCGCTCAAGACTGGTCAAGAACGCTTTCCCCAAAGAGGAGGGCGAGAAAAAAGCCCTGCGCTTTTTGGTCGGCCTGGAGCGAGAATATACCATTAACTATTGGTGCGCCCTTAAGGAACTGAGCAGCCAAACCAGTTGGTTCCAAGGTAAGTACATCGGCTTGGCCATTCAGCGCAGCCTCAAAGGCCTGAGCGAAATCGTCCACAGCCATTTGCTGATGGGGTTGGGCGTACCCGATTGGGTGTGGCTGGACTTGCATTCGCTGTACAAGATGAGCCTCAAGCTGAAAAAACACACGGCTCAAGTCGCCGCTAATGACGAGGTAAACCCTGGTATCCGCACCAGCAGCCCCGAAGAGACCTATATCGAAGTTATCCTGCTCGCTTTGGTCGATAATAAAGGCCTGATGCAGCGCGAGCTGAAACTGGCTTATGCGTTTATCCAAGCCGTGCGCGGCCTCGTTAGCCTGAAACCCAAGCCGCCCGCCCAGCCCAATCCGCCCTGCATCATCCTGATTGACGAAGATAAGCCGCCCAGTTTTAACCCGGTCGCCAGCGATAGCGAATCGGCGCGGCTTTATGTGGATTTTACCGCCCTGTATCAGGCCTTGGACGCGAACAAGGTCTTGGCGAACGCCCCCGAATCGCGGTTTGCCGCCTTAAGCATGGCGGGTGGCCCTGAAGATAAGTGGACGCTGGATTTTCTCGATTATCTCAAACAGCGTTGGCAAGGCCAACCCCATGAGAGCGCACCGTTGTTTGAAGACCGCCTCGACCGCTATGTGGCGATAGGCCTGAACAACACCTGCAAATTGCAAACCTTGAATGCCGATGATGGCGGGGACGAATTTCTTGCCCGCTCGGTCTCGCCGCGTCTGCTGTCCTGTGTCTTTAAGCAGCCGGGGGTCGTGTCCATCGGTAACCTGGTCAGCTTTAGAAAAGCCGACACGCCCATTAACCGCCGCGCCTTAGGCATTATTGATTCGCTGATTATCGAAAAAGACGACGGCAAACTGAGTTTTGGTGTGCAACTGCTGACGGCGCAAGCCATTGCCGTCAATTATCTGCCGAGCTTGGGCAGCCATTACAGCGGCCACCATGACGGCTATAAAAAGGGGCTGTTTTATCAAATGAAGGAGCCGGAGCCAAAAAGCTTCCTCATTACCGACACCTTTCTGCTAAAATCTGGCGATGCCGTCAACTTGTTTGTTGACCATGAAGAATTTCATATTACCCTAAGGAACAAGAAGAACATCGGCTTAGGCTATTGGCAATTTGAGTGCGCCAAAACCCAAGAGAAAAAGCCCGCAGAGGACGCGTAAGGGCAGGTGGCGCAGTTGCCCTTAGGAACGTGCATAAAATTAAGTAGGCGTTCATTGCACCTGAGCGAAGCCGAAGGGAAAGGGAGGTATGGGCGGTTACTTAAAAGCCCATAACGGCTATGTTAAGCCTTTATTTTGGCGGTTAAATGACAAATTCTTTACAAACCACTTGAAAAGATTTGCCATCGTGGTAAGTTGGTAAATTGAGCGGATACGTCCAGCGTCTTGGCCGCTTAGTCATATCGTGTAAGCTTCAGGGGATTGCTTGCAAGGTTCCCCGGTTGGCCGCTTTGGCAAAGCCCGCCGCCTCTGCAAGCATAAGTGTATAAATATAACAATAACATTGAATTATCGTGAGGATGAGAAATGAGTAATGAAGAAAATGTCAACCCGACTGTAGAAGAAACTGTCACGCCCGCCCCGGCCCCTGCGCCAGCCGCCGCTAGCGCGGTGCAAAATATGTTGGCCGCCGCCCTAAGCCTAAAAGACAGCAACCCGAAAGTCTTTTTTGGCGCGGTCGGCGGTGTGGTGCTGTTGTTAGGCATTGTGATGTTCAGCGGCGGCGGTTCTGAGCCGGTTAAAGGCCAAACCATGAAAAACCTCGTGGTCGGGCAAAAATACGTCCTGCAAAGCGCCAACGCTTATGACAAAGATGCCACCGTGCGCCTAGTCTCCGTACCCGGCACTATCGCCGCTTACGACGATACCGAAGAAGCCGACCGCACCGGCGCTTGCCAACACATCGCGCAACATACCCCCGTCACCGTGCTTGAACTGCAAGATGCTTATGGCAAAAAAGGCTCCTACGCGAAAGTGCGCATGGAAGAAGGTGAATGCAAAGGCAACGAAGGTTGGGCTTTATCGATTGATGTCCAATAAAAAAAACGCTGACATAAACGATTTTTTAAAAAAAGTATTGACGGACGTTAAAAAATCCTTATAATATGCAAAATAAATTGCAGTGCGGGAATAGCTCAGTGGTAGAGCACAACCTTGCCAAGGTTGGGGTCGCGAGTTCGAATCTCGTTTCCCGCTCCAATAGATTCAAGAAAAAGCCGCGAACCTCGCGGCTTTTTTATTTCGAGATACGGCTGCGTAGCAAAATGGTTATGCAGTGGCCTGCAAAGCCATCTACGCCGGTTCGATTCCGGCCGCAGCCTCCAAACTTTCGATACAAATCAACCGCTTGATTGCGGTTTTTTTATGCCCGACGGAAATGGCTTGGGCGGATTGTGCGGTTTGCTGACATTCAACCGTTTTGACCCCTATAATTTCTAAGCTGCCTGTGCGGCAGTAAACTATTCCTGGCGCGAGCGGTTAAGGATGCGGTTTTTCTAAGCTGCCTGTGCGGCAGTAAACAAACAACAGGCCAGCGACCGAAAAATGGAGGATTTCTAAGCTGCCTGTGCGGCAGTAAACGACCGTGCCGTGATGATGCCAATACGCCTTATTTTCTAAGCTGCCTGTGCGGCAGTAAACCAAGCGGCTCAGCTTGAGCAATCTGCCGTTGATTTCTAAGCTGCCTGTGCGGCAGTAAACAAAAATGACTGGGTCTGGCGGCTCTTAATTGATTTCTAAGCTGCCTGTGCGGCAGTAAACTGATAAGCCCTGGTGGTGGCGGCTGGCTAATTTTTCTAAGCTGCCTGTGCGGCAGTAAACATCGCCGACAGATAGCCGTGCTGATTATTAAATTTCTAAGCTGCCTGTGCGGCAGTAAACATTTTCCGGTCGCTGGCCTGTTGTTTTTTCAATTTCTAAGCTGCCTGTGCGGCAGTAAACAACAGCGGGGCTGATTTGAATTGTCCGACAATTTTCTAAGCTGCCTGTGCGGCAGTAAACTCAGTCCATTTAAAGCCTTGTATGCTATTAAATTTCTAAGCTGCCTGTGCGGCAGTAAACGGATATGCTCATGGTAATCGCCTTATCTGTGTTTTCTAAGCTGCCTGTGCGGCAGTAAACGAGCTGTAACCAAGTATCCCCAAGCATCTTGATTTCTAAGCTGCCTGTGCGGCAGTAAACGAAATATGGGCAAGCTTTGGAAAGATAAGCAGTTTCTAAGCTGCCTGTGCGGCAGTAAACGTGGCAATGGCTAGCAATCTAGTTGCTAAAACTTTCTAAGCTGCCTGTGCGGCAGTAAACACCCAAGGCAGTTTTGCCGAGTCTAACCAACATTTCTAAGCTGCCTGTGCGGCAGTAAACAAACTAATGTCAGAAGACCGGACTTTTATTATTTTCTAAGCTGCCTGTGCGGCAGTAAACAGGGCTTTGCCGATGGTGACAAGATAACAATTTTTCTAAGCTGCCTGTGCGGCAGTAAACGATGCGTCTGTCGGGTGGGCAAGATGCCGCATTTTCTAAGCTGCCTGTGCGGCAGTAAACCGTAACACCGTCATCCTCGGTATATTGGCCTTTTTCTAAGCTGCCTGTGCGGCAGTAAACCGCGGATACGCGCGGCTTTCTGCCCCTTGACATTTCTAAGCTGCCTGTGCGGCAGTAAACGCGGGCAGTTTTAACGAAAATGCGCTCACCTTATTTCTAAGCTGCCTGTGCGGCAGTAAACAAACTAATGTCAGAAGACCGGACTTTTATTATTTTCTAAGCTGCCTGTGCGGCAGTAAACAGGGCTTTGCCGATGGTGACAAGATAACAATTTTTCTAAGCTGCCTGTGCGGCAGTAAACGATGCGTCTGTCGGGTGGGCAAGATGCCGCATTTTCTAAGCTGCCTGTGCGGCAGTAAACCGTAACACCGTCATCCTCGGTATATTGGCCTTTTTCTAAGCTGCCTGTGCGGCAGTAAACAAATCCGCATAGACTCTAAGCCTATCGTTGACTTTCTAAGCTGCCTGTGCGGCAGTAAACTAGGCCAAACTTTACGCGCACGTTTGCGCAACTTTCTAAGCTGCCTGTGCGGCAGTAAACAAACTCTGAAATGGTCTAATAAAGCCGGACACTTCCAAAGGCATATTATAATGTCAGCAGAGGTGAAAAATGAGCAAAACAGATAAAGTCAAAAAACCCAAATTTACCCTGGAATTTAAGCAAGATGCGGCCACGCTCAACTGCCCGCTTTTTTTAACCATGTTAATAATCTAAAAAATTCGTTTATTATCGTCCATATAGCCACAAAAACCCTTAACTTAATGGCAGTGAGGGTTGGGGTGGGGAGAATAAAATCAATGGCTTATGCTCATGGCTAAGAGATTTTAATCAGACTGTTTTTATTTCGTTTAATGAAAAAAGCCTTATTTAGATTCTCCCCACCCCATCCCTCCCCATCAGGGGAGGGGGATGGGTTACATTGCAACTTGTTGTTTTTACTTAATTAAAATACTAATCCAATATCTAATGGCTAAGTTGCTTATTCTAATATTAAAAACTTGATGATCGAGTATTAAAAATCCAACTAACTAAAGCACCGCCGATAAGCATTTTTTTTGCGATAATTTTTGTTCCAGTTGGGCAATTTCAACAATGCCATTACCGATAGGGTGATGGAAGCTACCAAAATCGGCTAATGTCTCTGGGAAATAAAAACTGGCAAATGGTGATGGTTATTTATCTTGTCAGTCTGTGGGGTTGCCAAGAAAATAATAGCAAAAATCAATTGGAACTAAAGCGTAGGGCAGACAATATGACAATTACCCATCAGCATTCGGGATACACGGCAGGGCCAAACCAATGGCAGGCGTTTCTGTCGTGCTGGTACAAAGCTTACCAGCGTCGGCATCAGGTATTGCTTTCGGAAAGCCCGGATTATCCTGATCTGCCTATTTTAAGTAAATATGGTCTGGAACCTGCGCAACAACAAGTCACCGGAGATATTAACGAAGCTATCGATAAGCTTGAAATGTCACTGGGTACAACCTTACCGAAATCTTACAAGGATTTTTTGCTGGCTTACCAGCCCCCACTGCTTGAACCTAATGTAGTCTATGGATGGGCGGCGGCCATTGGCCTATATGCCCCGGTGCAAGTAGGCCGCGCGGGTATATTAGAACCTGAATTGGTGCGCATCTATGAAGAAATTGCCGAAGAAAAAATGGCATTCAGGGACATAGAGACGACCGATGAAAACTATTTTGTTTATGGCATAGAGCAAGATGATGTCACGGGCAGAACCCGTTACCTGCGTGATGCGATTGTGGTTGGCAAATATGAGGATGACAGTTCCGCACTCATTTTACTCTATCCGCAAGTCAAGACCGCAGACGGGGAGATGGAGGCGACGATACTCTATCACGCAGGACAATTTCGCGCCCCTTCATTTGCCGAACTGATGCGTCAGCTCAGTTTTTATGAAACCCAAGATATTACCCATGTGCCGCCGTATTCCCAAAAATTATTGCAAGGCACTTGTGCCGACAAATTGCCGATGGTTAATGTCTGGTGGAAATGATACTTGGCTTGATAATGCCGTGGCGTATCCGGTCGGTTTGCTATGATATTGCAACAATACCAAGACCTGCCCGAAACAATGACAAAAATGGCGGTGGCTAAGCTGTTGGCAGATTTTTTACAGGCAGCTGATTCGGATACTGGCGAACAAAACTATGCCAAACTTGACATTATCGGTGATAAACAATGGCACACTTATGAAGTGGCCGATGCAGATGTCCGCCAAAAACTAAGCCATTGGCTAGAGGCTAACTGGGAAGAAAATCAAGATTATTTTGACATGGTTTTGGGTGTTTGTTATTGCTTTGGCTTAGAAAAAAGCCTTTTTATGAGAGCCTTACAGGGCTATCATGGCGAACAGCTTTGGGAGTATGTACAAATGCTAGATAACTCCGTGGGCAAGACCATCGACCCGTATTGGTCGATGAAACCGTTAAAAAGTTGAGCGCTTAGTGCCATTTGCAAATGGCTAAATACGGGCAGGCGTTCTTTATCCCTGCAATGGCTTTTTCTTGCCCAGAATTATGATCAGCAACGATCCGGTGACGCAATTAGCGATTATTTTTAGGGATAATTTAGGGCAAGACTGGGAGGTTTTAGAATGTCCTGAAGAAGCCATGTTTGGGGTTCCCAAAGGGACGGTCACGGGGCTTTTAAGGCAGATCCATAAGAAAAACCTTTGGGCGCGGCTGTACGAAGTTGCCCAACAGCATTCTGAGCAATGGCTAATTGACCTTTCTTGCTTCTTCCCGCCTGAGGAAGCTTTTATTGAACCGCTTTTGGGGATGTTTTTACTGTCAAAGACCGAACATGCACAGGTGGTTTTCGCTCAGGAAATGGACGGGTGGCCGTGGGGGCCAAATACTTGGCATTTATTGCCCTGTGCGATTGTCCGTATCCGTGCAATACGCGAAGACATTCAAGGCGGTGATTTTAGTCCAGTCATCCCAACTCTGGATGGCGTTATTAAGTCCCTTTCTGAGTTAAATTCATCGCCATGATGTGGTTCCCATTATTTTGATTAAGGTAACGAAAGCCCTAAACGAGAAGGTGTTATGCAAAACCCGCTAATTAAAACTGGGATTGAATGTGTTCCGGCAGTTGAATGGGTAAAAATGCGCACTGAAATGTATTGGGGTACTTTACAGCCTAAAGCAAGCGACGCGTTGCAAGGCATGGTCGAACAGCTAGCGGTATTGGGGTGCGATGATATTAAAACCTTGATTGCAGGGGATTGGTACTATGTCGGTAGCCGCCATGATTGGCTTAAATCAGGTTTGGATAAAGCGCAAACGTTAGAAAACTTGTTTGGACGCGGCTATGGTTTTCCTGAAGCTGGAGAAACTGCTTTGCGTACGGAGTTTTTTCTTAGCATCTTCGCTGAAAATCTGTTGGTGTGGCGCAATCAGCGTTTAGCTAACATCAAAGGCGAATATGCTGTAGAGCAGCGGCGGCAATTAGAAGCTAATTTTTATGATGGGGTTGCTGTGGCGTTTAACGGTAATGCCTACGAAACGAATGCTTAATACGAAAAATCCTGCCGCCAACAATCTCTAGCATCAAGCAGTAGCTAAGTAGGTGTGCATATATCTTTTAACATTTGCGAATTAAACCCCACCCCAGCCCTCCCCTTCGCAGGGGAGGGAGCGTTTTCCCCGTCGAACAGGCGAAATAAGGGGAAAAAGCTCCTCCCCCTGGCAAGGGGGAGGTTGGGAGGGGGTTACAGAGATAACAATGTTAAATGTTAAAAGATATATGTACACCCACTTAAGTGAGAATAAAATGACAGAAAACAACGATAACGCCATTATTATTTATGCACTGGACGGAGACCAAGCACAGGTTGCAGTGCAACTGCGTGCAGAAACTATTTGGTTATCGCAAGCGCAAATGGCGACTTTATTTGATAAAGATAGCGATACGATTGGTTTGCATCTCAAAAATATTTACCAATCTGGCGAGTTAGAGGAATCGGCAACTACCGAGAAATCCTCGGTAGTTCAACAAGAGGGCAAGCGGAAAGTTAAAAGAATCATCAATGTTTACAATCTGGATGCCATTATTTCCGTCGGCTACCGCGTCAATTCCAAAAAAGGCACGCAATTCCGCATTTGGGCAAATAACATTCTCAAACAATACTTGATCCAAGGTTACGCGCTGAATGAAGAAAAATTAAAAGCGCAACAGGAAAAATTAGCGGATTTAAAACAGGCGATTGCCTTGTCTTCGCGCTTGTTTCGCAGCAAGGATTTGTCGGGCAGCGAATCCCAAGGCATTTTGGCGATATTGGCAAAATACAGCCATGCCCTGACGGTGTTGGACGACTACGACCATCAGCGTTTGCAAGTTGAAGGCACACAGGTCTTAGCGCACCCTAAAATTAGCTACGAGGAAGCGATACAGCAAAGTTTGGCTGTGGTGTGAAAAAGAAAATCTGGGCGGCTTGTTCGGCAATGAAAAAGACCATTCTTTCAAAAGCTCCTTAGCCACCATTTACCAAACCTTCGGCGCAACGGAGTTGTATCCCAGTATTGAGGAAAAAGCCGCTAATCTGTTGTATTTTTTTGTTAAAAACCACTCGTTCAGTGACGGTAACAAACGCATTGCGGCGGCTATTTTTGCTTGGTTTTTAGAACGCCATGCGTATTTGTATAACGCCGAAGGGGAGAAGCGGGTAGCCGATAACGCCTTGGTGGCGTTTACCTTATTGATAGCCGAAAGCAAACCCGACGAAAAAGAAACGATTGTTAAGGTTATCATTAACTTAATTAATGATAAAAATTAATGGCTTATAGTGGAATAATGATTCGGGTGAATAGGGCGATGATGGCACAATTTAATTTGTTGTTCCCCCTCCCATCAAACAATCGCCCCCCCGCAACTGCTCCCTTGCCCCGCCGTGCAGCCATAGCAATGCTGTAAGGTATGGATGGGCTGGTCGAATAAATCCGCTACCGCGCTGATATGCACGGGCTGTTGCGCCGTGCCTAAGGGCAATTTAAGCATTTGGTTAAAATCACAGTCATAAACAAAACCCTGCCAATCGACGCTTAAGGTATTTTTGCACATCACCTGCGCCAAGGCTTTAGGGTTGTAGTGGTCTTTCAGCAAGGCCATGTAGCTATCGAACTGGCCGTGGCTGAGCAAGACGCTGCCGAAACGTTGGATAGGCAGATTGGCGAGGGCGAATAAGCGGTTAAAGACGATGCCGTATTGGCCGGCTAAATGCTGTTTATAGGCTTGCTCTAAGGCCTGTTGTGGGGGCGGCAGGCTGGCCCCTTGCGGGTTGAAGACTAGATTTAACACGAGGCCGCTGTCGGTTTGCCCATAGCCTAGGGCATTGAGTTGGCGCAGGGCGCTAATGCTGGCGTTAAACGTGCCTTTGCCGCGTTGTTTATCGACATTATCTTCCAGATAACAGGGCAGGGAGGCGACGATTTGCACTTGTTGGTCGGCTAAAAATGCCGCCATGTCGGTGTAGCCTTCTTCCAATAACACCACCAGATTGCAGCGGTCGATGACGGTGATACCTTGGGCGCGGGCGGTGCTGACCAGGCGTTTAAAGTGCGGGTGCAATTCGGGTGCGCCGCCAGTCAGATCCAAGGTATGCAGGTGCTGGCGTTCAAGCAAGGCCAGTACCTGCGCGATGGTGTCCTCGTCCATCATTTCGGTGCGCTTAGGGCCGGCGTTGACGTGGCAGTGTGTGCAACTGAGGTTGCAGCGGTAGCCGAGGTTGACTTGCAGTATCTCCAAACGGTTGCGGCGCAGGGGCGGAAAGTCGCTGTTTTGTAAGTAGGGTAGGGTATCGAGCATAAGCGCTTAGGAACGTGCATGAAATAAAATCTGTTGAACAGGCGAAAGTACGGCAACCCTCTCCCAGCCTACCCCTTGCCAGGGGCAGGGGTATTTTTCCCCTGATTTTCGCCTGTACGACGTGGGAAGGCATTTGCTCCCTCCCCTGCGAAGGGGAGGGCTGGGGTGGGGTTTAACACGCAGAGGTGCAATGGAACGCCTACTTAATTTCATGTACATTCCTTAGTGCCGCCGCCAGCGGTGATAGGCGGCGACTAAGGTTAATAGGGTTTGTGGGGCGTGGGCGCGTTTCCAGACCCCCGCCGCGTATTTGTTGGCTTCCGCTAAGGTCGGGTAGCTGTGGACGCTGCCGAGGATTTTATTTAAGCCCAGTTTGTGGGTCATGGCCAAAACATATTCCGCTAACAGTTCGCCCGCCTGTTCGCCGACGATGGTGACACCTAAGATTTTGTCGGTGTCCGGTACGGTCAGGACTTTGACAAAGCCGTGCGCGACCCCGTCGGTGATCGCCCTGTCCAGCTCGGCCAGCGGGTAGGTGCTGGTTTCGTAAGCAATGCCTTGGGCTTGCGCCTCTTGTTCGTTAAGGCCGACCCGCGCCACTTCGGGGTCGATGAACGTGGTATGGGGTAGGGCGGTATAATCGGTGCGAAATTTTTTGACCTGTCCGAACAGGGCGTTAACGGTGGCATACCAAGCCTGATGGGCGGCTGCATGGGTAAATTGGTAGGGGCCGGCGACATCGCCACAAGCGAAGATGTTAGGGTAGTTGGTGGCTTGGAAGCCGTTGGTGGCGAGGGTGTGTGTTTCGGACAGTTTCAGCCCCAAGGTTTCGCCGCCAAAGCCTGTGACCGTGGCGCGGCGGCCTAAGGCCACCAGCACTTGGTCGAAGCCTAGGCGGCGGCTTTGGCCTTGGTGGTCGCAAATCAGGATTTTTTCGCCGTTTTCGATAACAAACGCCGTCGCTTCATGTTCCAGCAACACGGTGATGCCTTCTTGCCAGAACCGGGCGTGGATCAACTCACAGACATCGCTGTCTTCGCCCGCCAATAAGCGCGGCAGGCGTTCCACGAGGGTGACGCTGCTGCCTAAACGGGCGAAGGCTTGCGCCATTTCGCAGCCTATCGGGCCGCCGCCTAAGATCAACAGGCGTTTGGGTTGTTCCTGCAAATCCCATAACGTGTCTGAGGTCAGATAGCCTATATCCGCCAAGCCCGGAATCGGTGGCACGAAGGGCTTCGCGCCCGTGGCGATGATAATGGCGCGGCTGGTGATGAGTTGGCTACCGCTGTCGGTGCTGACCGATACCGACCACGGTGACAGCAAGGTTGCCTTGCCGTGGATGACGTTGACCCCTAAGTCTTGGTAGCGTTCGGGCGAATCATGCGGGGCAATGGCTTGGATGGTGGCGTGTACCCGTGCCATCACCGCCGCAAAATCGACTTCGGCAACCGGGGCGTGGATGCCCAGTTCGCCGCTGCGGCGAATTTGCGCCACGGCTTTGGCACTACGGATTAAGGCCTTGGACGGTACGCAACCCGTATACAGGCAATCGCCGCCCAGGTGTTGCTGTTCGACCAGCGTCACTTTGGCGCGGACGGCGGCGGCGATATAGGCACTGACCAAGCCCCCCGATCCCGCGCCGATGACCAGCAGATTATTGTCGAAATGTTGAGGTTTAGGCCAGTTGCCGTAGGCTTTGCGGGCTTCTAGGGCACTAAGGACGGTTCTGGCCAGCCACGGGAACAATCCTAATAAGACAAAAGAGCCGATAAGGCCGGGCGATAAGATGCCGCTGAGCGAGTCCAGTCCGGCGAGTTGGGTACCGGCGTTGACATAGACTATCGTGCCCGCCAACATGCCCAACTGGCTGACGGTATAAAAGCTGCGTGTGCTGATGTGGGTCAGCCCCATGACCAAGTTAATGACAAAAAACGGGAACAGCGGCACGAGCCGTAAGGTGAACAGGTAAAACGCGCCTTCCCGCGCCATGCCCTCGTTAATGGTTTTCAGGCGGTCGCCAAAATGGCGTTGGATGGGGTCGCGGAATAAAAACCGCGCCGCCAGAAACGCCAAGGTCGCGCCGATGCTGGAGGCAAACGAGACGATGATAGTCCCCCACAACAGGCCAAACAATAGCCCCCCGGCCAAGGTCATGACGGTCGCACCGGGTAGGGAGAGGGCCGTCACGATAATATAGAGCAGGCTGTACAGCAACACCGTCATGGCCCAGTGTCCATCCCGCCAAGCAAACAATTGGTCTTGCTGGGCTTTAAGGCCGTCCAGCGTCAGATAATCTAAGCCGCCAACCGTAAAAAACACGGTGATGGCGACGGCGATAAAGCTCAGTAACAGGATGCGGGGCAGAGTCATGGGGTGGCACCGAAGTGGGTAGGCGCAAGGTTAGCTCCTATTCTTACTCCCTTTTCGGCGGGGTGTCGATGGATTTTTTAGGGCTGGCTTAGGCTGTCTGAACAAGGTGGGGTGCTGGAATCGTCAGCAAACCACGCCAAGACCCGCTCCTTAACGCTGGCGGGGCTGATGGCGACGATGCACGGGCAGGCTTGCTGGTTTTTGTCGCCGCAGCAGGGCGTGGTGCTGTGGAGTATCGCCGCCGCCCGTCCGACCGGCGCCCAGCGTTGGTAAATACTCGGCTTGGATTGGAACAGGCCTAAGGTATGCAGGCCTAAGGCGGCGGCTAGGTGCAATGGGCCGGTGCTGCCGGCGACTAGGCCGTCGCAGGCCATCATTAAGGTCATCAGTTCGTCTAAGGTCAATTGCCCGACGGTATCGACCACATCCGCCTGCCGCCCAGGGCTGTTGAGTAACGGCGTTAAGTACGCCCGCTCCGCTGCCGTGCCGGTAATCAGCCATTGATAACGTTCCGGGTCTAGGGAGTCAATCAGTTGGGCATAACTGGCTAACGGCCATCGGTGGGCTTGGGAGGTAATTGACGCGGGATGCAAAATAATCCGGTGTTTGTTAACGTTCAGCCCGAAGCGTCCGGTTAAGGCGTGGTCGGTTTTTGGGGCGAACCGGTAGTAATCCGGCACGGCGTTTAAGTCATCGGCGATAATATGGAGGGGGCGTAAGTATTGCAGATCCAGCAGGCGCTTGTTCAAGTGCCGGAAGCAGCGGGAGATGGCGACGGTATGGGTACACAAAAACCAGTTGTAGTAACGGTATAAAGAGCCGATACGGATGGGGATGGCGGCGGCTTTGGCCGCCAAGCCGCGTTTTTTTGAGGTGTTAGCTTGGATAAACACGTCGATATTGAGGCTTTTTAGCAGCGGCGGCAAGTCGGCGGCGGCTTCGGGCAGGCTATAGACTTCATCGACATCCAAGCACCGCCGGGCG
Organism: Methylovulum psychrotolerans; assembly: GCF_002209385.1. NCBI lineage: Bacteria > Pseudomonadati > Pseudomonadota > Gammaproteobacteria > Methylococcales > Methylococcaceae > Methylovulum > Methylovulum psychrotolerans. Next base: position 4,448,181 of record NZ_CP022129.1, on the reverse strand, counting down.
ACAGTGGCGGTGTTGGGGCAGGTTAAAAAAATGACGGTCGCTTCGGGGTAATGGCGTTTGATCGCCGCCGCCATCGGTAAGCTGATGACCAAGTCGCCTAGGTGCGAGGTTTTGGCGATCAGGATGCGCTGAAAGGATATGCCCGGCTTCATGTCACTAAATTCCTTTCCGTCATCTGTTCATCGGTTATCGCGCTGCGCCTGGGCATTAACGGGTTAGGCCGCGCTGGCGGGCGAAATCTGCATAAATTTTATCTAAGGTCTGCTTTAGCGCTAACGGTTGGATGGCTTGGGTACACGGGCACTGCGCTTTGTCTTGGCGGCAATCGTTACAGGTTTTGTCCAGGACGAAGATGTGCGTATGTTGGCCTATCGGTTGCCAGCGTCCCGGATGGATAGGGCGCATCGGCGGGTAAATGCCCAGCGCGTGTTTTTGGAGGGCGGCGGCGATATGCAACGGCCCGGTGCTGCAAGCGACTAAGCCGTCACAAGCGGCGACAAAGGGGATGAATTCAGGCAAGCTCATCAGGCCGCTGATGTCGGTGACGCGCTCGCCCACGGCGGCGAATAAAGGCTGTAACGCGGCTTGCTCATTGGCGGTGCCGGAAATGAAAATTTGGAACTTATCCGCATCCAGCAACTTAATCAGGCTGATGTAATGCTCAATAGCCCATTCCCTGGCGCTGCCGCGTGATTTAGGATGTAGGATAAGCTTAAACTTATCGGCTTGCAACAAGGCGGCAAAAGGTGCGGGCAGGGCGGGCAGGCGGCTCATGTCGACCAGTTGCGCGATTTCGGGTAAGGTAAAGTCATGGCGGATCCCTAACGGCTTTAACAGTTTGAGGTTTAACTGCGCCTCGTGCAGGGGCGAGTTGCTGCGGCTGAGTTTAACCAGCTTATTGCAGGTCAGCCAGTGGAACCAGCGGTTAGTCGTGCCTATCCGCCACGGTATCTGTAGCTCTTTGCCCCGTTTGGCAAGGTCGGCACGCGGTAGGATATGCAGCAGGCATTGGGGTTTTTCGCCCGCTAGGGTGACGGGGCCGCTTAAAAAATCGGCTTTATCAATAAACACATCAATATGCGGACAGGCCTCAACAATCGCCTTGGTGTAAGGCGTACCGATAAAGCCGATGGTGGCATTGGGGAAATGCTGTTTTAAGACCGCCGCAACGGGTAGGGTTAGCACGACATCGCCTAAGCTGTCGGTGCGGCTGATAAGAAAGTTGGTGGGAGTGGGCATAAAATCTCAAATCATTTTAAAAAAAGCTTTAATACAGTGCAGCCGCTGTTTTAATTCGGGGTGGGCATATTTTTTATGCAGCAAAATCTGGTGCCGGTGGCGGAAAAACAGGCACATCCTTAACCAATTGTTGCGCAAAGAAAAGCTTTGGTGGCTTTGGTAGAGTTGATAAATCACCGCTTTTTCAGGCAAATGATCGGGGCATTTCTCATAGAGGGTCTTTAAGCGTTGTTGGGCATGAGCCATGCGTTGGTGGGGGTCGGCTTTTGTTCCGGCCAATTTTTTCCGGTCTTTTTTATGTAGGGCGTTAGTCAGGTTGGCATCATGGCGGCGGTATTGTACCAGCACTTGGTCGACGAACTTTACCGAGCCGTTAAAGCTGGCGACGAAGCCTAGCCAGTTATCATGGGAAAAAATGGCCGGGAACGGCGCTGCCGCTTGGACGAGCTGGCGGGTCATTAACATGGCATGGCCGAGCGCCGAGATGCCCACTTCGATATACATCAGCGGGTTATCAAAATCGGTCAAGTTTTTGGTGTCGCTCATTTTACTGCCCAAGCGTCGCCCGGCGCTGTCGATAAATTCCGAGTCACCATAGGCGATGGCATGGTCGCCGATGTGCGCCAGCAGCACGGCGATTTTGTCGGGTAACCAAATGTCGTCTTGGTCGCAGGGGGCTATATAATCACCTTGGGCCAATAAAAAGCCTTGTTCAAAATTTTTGGCATGGCCTAGGTTAGTGGGGTTTTTTACGGCGCGAAAATGCGGGTAGCGGGCGGCGTAACGGTCTAAGAGCGCGGGCGTGCTATCGGTAGAGGCATCATCAACGGCGATAATCTCTATGTTTTGATAAGTCTGGCGCAATAAGCTTTCGACCTGTTCGGACAGAAAACGTTCCCCATTGTAGGTGGCTAAAATAATAGAAACGAGGGGCGTGTGGGGATTAGGGGTCATGATGGGGTAGATGCAACTGATTTAAGTTATTTTAAAGAACATTTTTAAGCAGTATAGGCAGCGTCTGAATTCGTTGCGTTTTTTGTAACTGAGGATTTGTTTTCTGTACTTAAAAAAGATCATCATCCGGGTGAAGTTATTGGTGATAGAGTAACTCTGATAGCTATTGTAGAGTTTCCGCAACACTTCTTTGGTTTCGCTTAAATGCTCAGGACATTTGTCGTACAGCAATTTTACCCGGTGCTGGGCGTTTTCTTTGCGTTGGCGGGCGGTTTCTTTTTGCTTGTTGCTGGAGTTGAGGGAGCCAAATATGTTGGCATCGTGGCGGCGGTAGAGCACTAAGGTTTGGTCAATGAACTTCAGCGAGCTGGCAAAGGTCGCTACAAACGCTAACCAGTAATCGTGGGGCATAATGGTGCTGGGAAAAGGCATGGTGTCCATGACCAGTTGCCTTGTTATGAGCATGGCGTGTCCTGGCACGGAACCGCCGACGATGAACATCAGCGGGTCGTCAAAATGGGTAAGGACTTTTTCTTGGCTCATTTTTTTTCCCAGCAATTCCCCCGTGCTATTAATGAAGCTGGAGTCGCAATACACGATCGCATGTTCACCAATATGCGCTAATAAGACGTCGATTTTAGTGGGCAACCAGATGTCATCTTGATCGCAAGGGGCAATATAATCGCCTTTGGCCAGCAGAAACCCCTTTTCAAAGTTTTTTTGGTAGCCGAGGTTTTGCCCGTTACTGACGGCTGTAAAATGGGGATGCCGGGCGGCATACTCGGTTAAAATGGCGAACGTATTGTCGGTAGAGCAATCATCGACGGCAATAACTTCAAGGTGCTGGTAGGTCTGTTGCAGGATGCTGTCGAGCTGTGCGCGTAAAAAGCGTTCCCCGTTGTAAGTGGCTATCACAACCGATACGAGAGGAAGAGGTAACGAGGTATCCATAAATGCTTTAATTGCCAGGTTATTTGGAGTGGTATTACGGGTGCCGCCGGGTTTTCAATATAATAAAGCCGCCTAATGGGCTGCTTTTTCTGGGTCAGGAGGCTGTCGGTTATGGTGTGGGTTGCCGTTGCTGTCAACATTCAATTTAAGTGACCGCTCATTAATCATTTAACATAACCCCTCCCAACCTCCGCGTTCCCTGAGCGAAGCCGAAGGGGACAGGGAGAGCGGATTTTTCTCCTGGCGTTCACCTGTACGACGGGGGCGGCGCTGGGGGCCTCCCTTGCTTGGAACGAAAGCACCGTAACCCGCCCAGACAAAAGACATCGGCAAGGGGGTTGCTGAACTTCCATAAAAGGAAGAAAAAACATTGTTTCTGAACAGAATTTCCTTAACTTAATGGCAGTGACCCCAACCCTCCCCATCAGGGGAGGGAGCAGTCTTACCCTATACATTTGTGTTTTTAACAAATTCCCTACCCTATTCAGGGCGGGTTTTATGAAAAACTTGATGATCGAGTAATAAAGGTTAGGAACGTGCATGAAATAAAATCTGTCGTACAGGCGAAAATCAGGGGAAAAAACGCCTCCCCCTGGCAAGGGGAGCCCTTCGGCTTCGCTCAAGAGGGAGGGGGTTGCCGTACTTTCGCCTGTTCGACAGATTTTATTTCATGCGCGTTCCTTAGCGCTATCCCCGCAACGCCAAAGCCACCGCCGGCACATCAACAACCCAACCTAATTGCCCGGCGCGGCTCATCGGCGTATCCGCCATCGCCAACAACACCGCCTTATCGTCTTCGGTAAAATGCGGGATAAAACTCTCCGCCACTAACCCGTCCATTATCGCGGTAAACTTATCCAGCACCGCCGGAATCGCCAGATCGAACACGGCAAAAATATCCAACGCCCGCACCGTCGCCTTACAGACCGGGCTAGTGTCGACCGCGCCCTCAATCGCCAACAGCAAATCCCGCAACATAAAATACTGGCGGATGTCATGGCTGCTCAGCTTACCCTTAACCGTCAGGCTAGGGCGGTTCATCAGCTCGACAATCGCGCCGTCATCCCCGGCGGCAATCAAGGGCGCAAACGCCGCCGCCCACGGACCACTGGTCAATTCTGCATATAACGTCGTCATTTAACCCCCATTTGGTAGCATTTAGGCATCTCTAATCGCTGCATTTCAGCAACAAACGCCGCTTGGCTATGGTCAACAATGCCAAACAGCCGTAAAAACACCGTATCAATGGCGCGGTTAAACAGCCGCCAAAACACCGACGTGTCCTTTTCCCGGAAACTGCGGGCAGAAATCGTCTCATCCGGCATCCCGTTAAACACCAGGACATTCAACAACTGGTCCAACGCGATAAGACCGTTAAAAAAATAGGCGTGCATCGTTAAGCCTTTAGGTCAGTGGCATAAAAAAGGGGCCAGCAACACCGCGCGGCGGCAGGGGGGATTGACTTATGCGCCCCCAGCACAGGCCGGACCGCATTGCTGGCTTGGGAGTAATGGTAATGTCACGACGTGGGAGAATAGAGAAAGATTAAAGAAAAAAGAAAAAAGATATAGATACCCACTCATTAAGCGACACAGAGACAGGCCAACCTGACCTGTTGGGTTAGGCGCAAATAAAGCCCTTTGTACTCCATTGGAGAGGCCGCACCGAACAGAGTGCACCGGATCCCTTTAGCCATTGCACGATATAACCGTGTGTACTAACGTTTAGCCTGTCGTTTGCTTAACGCCGGACTTTATATTATCTATACTATGAACGGCATTAGATTGCGTTTATTGGAAGTGTCAATTCCAACCCTCATCTGTTAGAAAAGAGAGTGACAAGGCTCAATTAGTGACCGCTCGGAGTATAATTAGCTTATAAAATGGTAATAACTCATATCATTGGAAAGATTAAATTGTTAAACTATACATAAAATATTTGTTTCGTACAGCAATATGCTATGTGCGAAAAATTGGCACTAATTTAATTATAGGAGCAAAAAGTGTCAAATGTAATTATTATTGATGCTAGCAAAGTAGATATTGGTTTAAGGCACAGAATTGGACGGAATGGCCCAGAACTTGACATGGTTCATCAATTCATTGATATAACAGCACAAAAATTCAAACAAAAAAAAACTAGCCTAGCTGTGTTTATTGAACCCATGGTAGATACTGCTTACCCTGATGTGGTTTTTGCCGAATATACTCCTAATCTTTTAGATAATTGGCATCCGTTAAGAAACCGACTTGAAATAATCGACATAAAAATATTTGAAAACATCAGAGCCATGAGAGGAGGCAATGCCTCATCAATAATCGAAAGAACTCACTTTAGCTACAAAACTATCATGCTAGCCATAGAACGCCTAACTGATTCAGGTTTGATTGAGCGTAAAAATGGCAAATGGAATTCTAAGCCTTTGAAAGAGATTTATGGCATAAAACGACTAATCTCGGTTGAAGCAAAAATGGGACAATGGGATATATTACTAAATCAAGCAGATGCAAATAAATGGTTTGCTTCTGAATCATACGCATTATCTCCCATAAAAACCCCAAAAGAATCGACAATACAACGATTTAAAGCGTACGGCATAGGATTATATAGCTTCAATGACGGTGAAGTAATCGAAATAAACAAAGCAGAGAAACAAAATCTCCCCACAAGCTATATGTCTTGGATGTTCAATGAATGGGTAGGACGATATGCAACTCAATATTAAGGAGGCAGTTTGAATTTAACTTGTTTTGAACAACTAGGTCTTAGCGAATTAATTCTATTGAAAGCCACGGGCCAAAAGACAGTTTATACGGCCATTTCTCCTGAACACGGTAAAGTGATTCTCAAGATTGTAAAGCCCGACCAAAATATTCAACGCATTAAAAGAGAAATCGACATTATTAAAGAATGCCAAGGATTTAATACTTCAACGATTTACGGAAATAGCGTCATTCACTGTAATGGCGAAGAGCTTTTTTATATTATTGAATCCTTTATTGATGGTGAAACGCTGCGTGATTTTATAGAGCGCCATCAAAAAGTGGATTATATCGAAGTTTGCAAATTCCTAAATGTCATGCTAAATGCACTAAGCATTTTAGAAAAAAGAAAGCTAGTACATAGAGATATAAAGCCTGACAATATTATGAGAACCCCAGATGGCAGGTATTTTCTTATAGATTTTGGCATTGCCAGAGATCTGACTAAAGAGTCATTAACAGATTCTAAAAGCCATTTTGGCCCGCATACCGCAGGATATGCGCCAATAGAACAAATCAATAACGAAAAAACTAAAATTGATAGCCGAACTGATCTTTATGCAATAGGGGTTATTGCTTACGAAATGCTTACAGGAATGAATCCATTTTTAGAAGGGTGTCAAAATATCGTTCATGTCATCAGAAAAGTAGAACAGGGTGATTATGCTACATTACCAAAAAATGATACATTCGATGAAATAAATGACTTCATTCATAGCTGCATGAATAAGTTTATAAACAGAAGGCCAACAACGGCATTAGAAGCATACGATTGGTTTAAGGATATTTACATCATAGCAACAAGAGACTAAGTATGGATTTATTTTTACAGTTTGGGCATGGCATGTTAGACCATTGCCGCCATCTCATTACTAAATGGGGTGAAGGTACTGTTATTTTGAGTCCCCGTGACTTAAAAGAAGAGCAGCTTAGGAAGTTCTCCACAGAATTATTAAAAATGAACGGGAAAACTTTATTTGACCCACAATACTATAACCCAAAAGCAAACCATAAAAATCTAACTCAACATGTACACTGGTTTGAAGACTTCAAGACAGACATGTTATCTGATATAAACTGCATTGAAAGTCAATTCAAAGAGATTAAATCTATTAACGACTACTCCAATACCTATGCCTATATCATACCTTCGGTATTGTGTGACAACGTTGATAAGATATGGATCGACATACAAGATATTTTTTTGGAGGCATCCGCAAGAGTATTTAATGATAAAGATAAATACATTACCATCGCCTTAAAAAAAGAAGTTTTGCTTGACGAATTTGCTATTGAAAAACTGGTTGAAATTTCCAAGGATTGGGCTGTTGATGGTTTCTATATTGTACCAGAAGGAGGGTATCTCATTGAAAATACAAATTGGTTGGCCAATTTAGCCATATTAGTTGCAGGTCTAAAAATTCAAAATAAAAAAGTCATTATTGGCTATTCCAACCATCAAATGCTTTTTTTAGCTTGTTCAAAAGCAGATGCTATTGCGTCAGGGTCTTTTTTAAATGTGCGTTCTTTTAATGCCGGGAAATTCAATACTAGTGATGAGGATTCTATTAGCAGAAGGTCTATTTGGTATTATTGCCCTCAAGCACTTTCTGAATATCGGCTACGAGCATTGGATGCGGCAAAAAAAGAAGGTGTTTTAGATGATTTGAAGCCTTATGGAACAACAAATGAATATATTAAAACCCTATTTTCTTCAACCATGCCCTCAACATCAGGATTTAATGAAAAACTGGCTTTTAGACACTATCTAAGCGAATTAAAACAACAATGCAAGATTTCAACAAAAGGCACGTTTCAAGATACACTAGCCCATCACCAAGAGCTATTAGATAACTCACTGACCTTTATTCAGCAACTAAAAAAGAATCATGTGCGTGAATCAGGGAGGAGTTTTGAAAATGTCATCGATTATAATTATGATGCGCTGAGGATACTTGAACGAGAAATGGGCGTTTTACTAAAAAGAAAATGGTAGCTACATATATTTAACGACAAGAGCGGTTAAATCGTCACTTGACCCTTTTTCCAGAGACTTATTAATTAAATTAATGACATTCTCTTGAATATTGGTGGATTTTCTTAAAATCCCCTCTATTTCTTCTTTTTTTAGATAATCGTGAATACCATCTGAGGTTAACAATAGGCGTTCATCTGGCTCGAATACATTGTTATATACGTCAATATGAATTCCATTTTTGCCGCCTAATGATTGTTTGACAACATTCTTATATGGATGATTATACCTCATCCCATCTCCAATCACTCCTGCATCAATTAATTCTTGAACATAAGTATGGTCATTTGTAAGCTGTATAAGATTTCTCTTTGTCAACTTATAAGCCCTTGTATCGCCCAAATGATAAACTGTAATTAATTCATTAGAAGAATATACAATGGTAAAAACCGTGGAAGCTTTGCAGAAAAATTCTTTCCCTAAATAAGCATGTACATTATTAATTATATTTAAAATAAGTGCGTGGGTTAACTGATTTTTATGTTGTGAAATTTGTTCTAATAAATAATTAGCCGCAAAACTCCCTTTTGGGGCACTTCCAAGGCCATCTGCAACCCCAATGATGAAGGAGTTTTTTTTAGATTGCGCTTTATAGGAACCGTTCTGAGCGATATAGTTATTTATAAGAAAACAATCATCGTTTTTTGAACTTTTTGAACCTCTCTGGGTTTGTGAATAAAAGTGATACATAGAAATAATCCTTGAAATCTTGAACGTTTTTAAATTATGATAAATCTATTGTAGCCTTATCCGTCATGAAAAAATAATACGTTAGATAATAGGCCATTTGGCTATATTTCCCCTACCCCCGCAGCCCCTCAATAACTGCCTCCAAACTCTGCATCCGCTGCTCCAATTCCGTCTTATCCGCCCGCAACTCCGCCACCAGCCCGCTTAACTTCTGGTTCTCATCCATCATCGTCTGCAAGCTCTCAAACAAGGTCTTGTTACTGCTGTGCAAACGGTCCACCTCGCTGCGCAACTGCTCAATCACCGTGGTATAAGATTGCGCCGTGGCAATATCGGCATCATTATTTTTAGCCGTCAGCACCAAGCGCTTAAACAACAGCCATAAAGTCGGCAAGCCTAAACCAATAGCCAACCCGGCTTGGGCGTTTTCGGGGGGGATGGGGTTCCATAACATCTTACAGGCTCCGGGTTCTAATAATCTGATTGAGCCGCTCAATAATCGCCATCTGCACCGCTTGCGCGTGGTCTTCATGCTTGCGCCATTGCTCAAAGGTTTTGCCGTCAAAAAAAGTCTTCGCGTGGCTGGCCGGGGTCGCCAGCGCGGCGGGCAGCGGGGTGTGGGCGTACAGCACCAACTGCCCCGCCAAGGCCAATAAATCATCTTGCCATTGCCCACGCCAGTTCGGACAAGCACTCAACAGCTGGAAATCGCGCCGGAAACAAATTGCTTTCCGCCCCCCCTGTCGGTTTCGGCAGCACCACCAAGCCGCTCTCGTCCACGTCCACCGCAAACAAATGCTGCAACTGCTGTTGGCCTTGGTAAAACGCCGCCAATAATTGCGCAAACACACTGTCAGGATAGGCCGCAAACACCTGCATCCGCTGGCGGATCACCTCGTCCAACGCCCCATCATGCCCAGTCTCGGCAGGCGGGTGCGCCGCCGGATACAATTGCGCCGCCAAACAGCCCAACAGCCAATGGAAACGCCCGCTGATGCCGTCCAACTCACCGTGCAGCCGCTCGATACTCTCCGCCATCGCCCCGCTCAGATGCCGCAACATAAAGGCATCGCCTTCCACCTCACCGACGCTAACCGGCGCGGCCACCGCATCCACCTCACCTGCCAGATAATCCAAAAACGCCCCCTCATCGCCGATAGCAAAATTCGGCTCATCCAAGGTCGCGGCCAAATAATACGCCACCGCCAACAGCCGTTCCTGCACTGTCCACAGCCGGACATCGGCCTCGCCGTCCAGTACCTTAACGCTATGGGACAATAAAAACGTGGTCGCCTGCTCATGCTGGTCGGCGGGGATTTTCGCCAGTTGCACCGCCGTGGCAATGCTCAACTCACCCAGTTCGGCGGTCAACCGCGAGGTTCTCAAGGTCGGAAATTTAATCATAAATGCCGTAAAAAGAAGAAGAAAAAGACAGGGCCATCATCAAATTAAAAAAGTCTGCGCGGGCGGCGACCATTTTTTTTGCCAGTCGTCACTGTCGATCGCGCTCAGCGACGTCAAGGTCATCATCACCGACATTTCCACATAGTCGCCAAACTTATTAATCGGCGCACCCAAAGGCAGGTTAATCGTGGTAATCACCAACGGCGCGAACACTTGGTTTTTATAGCGCATACCGATATAAGTGGGGGCTTGCGACGGTAACAGCACATCTAAAGCCGTGCCTTTACCTTTATCGGCACTGGCATACTCGCCCAGATCATCGGCTAATTTTTTCGGCAAGCCCCAGGCCATCAACTGCCTGATGGGATCTTGCACTTCGGCTCTGGCATCGGACCAAGCGCGGAACAGTGCGGTAACGGTGATTTTTAACGGCAGCATCCCCGAAAACACCTGCAACGAATTCAGCTTCGTCAAGCCCGTGCGCCCCTCAAACTGCTTAGAAAAATTCAACGGACTCTGTTTTTTATCCGCCGCACTCAATTGGCTGAGCGGGTTTTTCGGATCTGACAACGCCTTCACCGCCGCCGCCGTCAGCGGCTTTAAAGTATCCGCCTGAACTTTAGCAAACAGCAACGACGCGTTGCTCTCATCGCCCATTTTCTCAAACGGCATTTGCCAGTTGGCGGTCATCTCCAGCTTAGCATCGGTCAGCGGCGCTTTAACGGTCGTGCCATAATCCCCAATGGCCGCGCCATTGCTGTCCACCTCGTAAAACGAAGCCAACAAAAACGGCGACAACCCATCCCAGTCAGAAACCAAATCGTTAACCACCGCCATTCCCCTTGCCCGGCCACACGCCCAGCCCCTGTATTACATGAAAAAGCGGCCCTACTGGCGCGGTACTGTGCATTGTTTATCTCCTGAAATTAGAGCCGCATAAGCAACTGCCCATTCATCATTTAACCTTCTTATCCCTTCGTTCCCTGAGCGAAGCCGAAGGGAACGAGGGGAACGAGGGCTGGGGCGAGATTAAATCCACACCCGTTAAAAAATAAATGTCCACCAACTTAACTCACTGCCATTCGGTTAAGGACCCCACAGCCCTTAACCGAATAACAGCGCGGCGGAGCTTACCCCAGTAAGCCCCGCCGCCCTACCTTTAGCGTTTCACCAAGCTTTGGGTTATGGTGATTTGGCGCACCGCCCCGTCATAGCTCAAGCTATAGGCAATGTCCATCACATCATAAGGACGCTGTGGGTTCGCCGCCACCGTATAGGCAAACGTACGTCCACCCAACTCGGCGGAAGGCACCAGCCATTTGGCCTGCTCAGCCCCTTCAAACAAGGCCTTGAGATAATCGCCCATTTCCGTGACCGCATCCTGCATCGGCAAGGCCAACACATCTTTACCAAACCGGGCAATGGCGGCATCAATGGCGACGCTCATTTCCGAAACCGAAGTCAGCTTTCTTAAGCTGTTCGTCACCGGGGCTTGGGTCAAGAAATCGACAAACACATACTTGCCGCCGGACGCGAACGACTCAAACAACACCGGATTGATCCGCGCATCCGCCAAGGCCGACAATTCTTCACGGCTAGGCGCGTATTCTTGGCGCATACCCCGACGGCTCAGCGGCCAATTCGACCCGGCCACCGGGGCGTTCTTTTTCGCAAAACCTTTGCTGTTTTTCACCGCATTACGGCGGCAGGTATAGGCCGCGTTCAGTGCCGCCGACCCTAAAGCCAAACGGCCATTCACGCCGATAGGGTCATCACAAGTGATCGGCGTCCAATAGGCATGGAGCAAATGTGCGGCATCTTTGGCGGTAAAGTCCAAATTGTCGACAAAACTGATGGCATCTAACACCGAATTTGCACCGCCGACCACAAACGGCACGTCAAACTTAAACGGCGTATTGGTCTCATAAGCCAGATTCGCCAACTCCGACAACAAATTCGCGTCGGTGCTACCGCAGGCGACAATCGTGCCGTATTGCAGCACGGTGTCTTGCAACTTACGGCGGGCGTTATACAAATCGTTACTGTTATACGCAAACGCGTTGATGCCGCCTTCAAAGAAATACAGCACCGGATCGACCGAAGACACCCATTGTTCTTGGCCGTTGGTATCATAACCATAAGCGGACGATAACGGGCTGATACTGGTATTCGCCCCCACCACCAACTGCACGGCATCGGTTTGGCTGGCGACCACATCCGGCAAATACGTCGAATTGCCAAAATCATCGGTGGCATTTTCTTGCAAACTGCCGACAAACTGATACAACACACTGCGGTCAAACGGATCAATCAAACGCAGGGTAATTTCGTCATTCGCTTGCGCCACGCCTTTAACCACCTTAGGGTTGGCATGAAGAGCCAAGATAATGCCGTCATTAAAGGCTTCCAAATGCTTTAAGGCAAACAAATACGGTTCAGCGTAAACGCCAGGGGCAAGGACATCAGCAACAAACTCTGGGTTATTGGCTTGGTCAATGGTCGCCGTGGTGGTGGCGGCGCTGTATTTCGAGCCCCTTTGCACCATGACCACCCGTGAAATCAGGCCGTTAGCCACCGTCGCATAGGCTTTGGCTTGCTTACCGCCATCCGTCGGGGCCGAGATAGCCACCGTAACATTCGCGCTACCGTTCAAAGTCTCGCCATCGCCCTGCTGCGGAGTCAAGCTGATAATAACCCCGTCTTCGATGGCGCTGACGTGCGCCACCGTACTAATCGGATTGGTGGCGGTCGAGCGCGTACCGCTCAGCGTCACTGCTGCCCCGACCGCAAAATTCGCCCCGGTTGACCCATTACTGGGAGCCAATGTCTGCAACGCCCCGCTAGAGTTTTCCATTTCGACATCAAACAGCACCTTGCGGGTAATCTTAATCAAGTTGCTGTTAGAATAGCCGCTGCCGCCAGAAACCTTAATCCCAGTGATTTTCCCGTCCTGAATCAGGCTATTACCATTTTCATCCAGCAACGAAATGGTTTCGCCCGCACCGACCGAAGCACCGCTCGCATCAACAATGTCGATAAGGGTATTGTCCGCGTCATACCATAAACCTTGCTTGGTCATGGTGACCACCGCATCCGTCAGGCTACCGCCAGATATACCCGACAAAGTGGCGACCGCCGTAGCGGGGTTAGCGGCATCTTCCGCCACCGTCACCGTCGGGTGCGAATAACCGCTACCGCCACTCAAAATGGCGACCGTCACCCCATCTAAAGAACTGTCGGCCTTATTTCTTGGCCAAATCAATTCCGCTTTCGCACCCGCACCGCCGTTGGTTATGCCGCTATACTCACTGATGGTAATGACCGAATCGGCGTTATAGCCGCTGCCGCCCCAGACCCGCACCCCCGTCACCACACCGTTAGTATTTACCTTGACGATAATAGTCGCGCCAGTGCCGGCCGCAATCGTCACTTGCGGTCTTTGATATTGATTGCCTTTGGTAGCGATGGTAACGGCGGTGACCGCACCGTCACCAATCACCGGCGCTAAGCTAATAGACGTTGAAGAGGAAGCATAAATCCACTTATGGACGGTCAGCGGCTCACGCACCAAGCGTTGCACCACGGCATTAGCCGCACCGTTGCTTAAGGCCTCCTGCAAATGCACCCGCGCCTCATTCAGCCAAACCGCCGAAATGCGCGAGCCGCGCTTGCCCAATTTCGCCACCAGATTCGCCCGGTTCAGTAAAAACGGCTTGTCATAACGGCCACGCGGCAACCGCGCCATCGTCGCGATATTTTGGTCGCTGTTATCGGCGTTAACAGGAATACTGGAATTATCCTGCAACGGGTTTAACTGGATACCCGTCTCGCTGCCGAGTGTTCTAGTGAATAAATTCATTATGTAACCTCATTGATTTAACTGTAATAAAGTGGCGGTCGCCTGATCGGGCGGGCGTGGCGGCGGTCTGAACAACTGCCGCCCTGGCGCGGCTAACAACCGCCCAAGCCATAGTATGACCGCCCCACCCCGCCGCCTCAGGCGGGTTTTTCCTATACCGCAGGCACAAAAAAAGCCCCGCCCGCCCCCGTTCCCTGAGCGAAGCCGAAGGGAACGGGGGCGGGAGGGGCTTTTTCCCCTAACTTTCGCCTGTACGACGGAGAAGGCATAAGCTCCCTCCCCTGCCAAGGGCGACTGCACGGATGCACACCCTCAGGGGCGTAAATACCCACGGGGCATGAAGGAGGTAGAGCAACGCAAGGAGCGGTTGCCGAGAGGGCTGGGGTGGGGTTTAACACGCAGAGATGTAATGGAACGCCTACTTAATTTTATGCACGTTCATTAACAGAACACAGGCATCCTAACCGCGCGTAAACGCCACCGCCTCACAACGGTTACACACATAACGCAGACAAAACGGCGGGATAGCGATTTGGGCGCGGATATCCACCACCGTAAAGGCCTGTGTCACCCCATAATCGTGGTAACGGTAAATAATATCGTTCTTAGCGACCACCAGCGCCGGATCTTCCGGGGCAATCAAAAACGTCACCTCTCCCGCCGCCCCATTCTCGGCATCCAGCTTATCCGTCATCGGCGCGGCGGCATAAGGGTCGGCAGGCAACAACCACCCCGTACCGATTTGCGCAAACGCCAGCGCGTCCTCATCATCCGCCAACAACACCCCCAAGCCGCCCAGCGTCGGCAAATGGCCGCTCAGCGGTTCAGAACGCGTCGCCGTAGCGCGGATAATCACGCAACGGTAATGGCTAGGATGGTTGAGGATAACCTGGCGGGTCATCTTATTAATCGCATCGGGGATAGTCGTCAGCATAAACACAGGCCTGTCAGTTGCTAGTCATAAAAATACGCCTCAATTCACCCAGACCGGCTTGCCGTCTTCGCGGAACTCCGCAATAGACTCAAAACCCGTCCGGCGTTTTAGCTGGTCTAACTGCGCCGGATTCGGCAACACCAACACCTTCATTGGCAAGGCCTCATCAAACCCGCCCAAGCCCGCCGCCGCCAGCACCGCCAAAAACTCATCGCGCCGCCCATACACCCGCTGCGACACCAACGACATATCCCACACCTCATCCGGCAACACCTGATAATACACCGCCCCCTGCAAAGGCTTGACGGTCTCGGCAAAATACCGCACTTCCCGATAAAAACTATTCGCCGCTTGGCTGTCTTGGTCGCTCATCGTTCATACCCATAAAATTGGCAATACAATTGCCGCCTCTCCCAACCTTCCCCTTGCCAAGGGTAGGAACTTTGTAATGGTCAACAAAAACCGGACACTTTCTTAGGCAACCTTGCTGTAAAATTCCCGCTCAAATTCCAAAGGGGTTTTATAGCCCAATGTCGAATGCGAACGTCTGCCGTTATAAAAAGCGAAATAAATCAATGACTTATGCGTATGGCTCAGAGATTTTAATCAACGTATTTCTGTCCGTTTAATGAAAAAAGCCTTATTTAGATTCTCCCCACCCCAGCCCTCCCCATCAGGGGAGGGAGACGGGCTTCGATGCAGCTTGTTGTTTTTAATTAATTTTAATTTTCATTATCCGGTAGCTGTGCTATTTATCTGAATGTTAAAAACTTGATGATCGAGTTTACATAATAAAACACAATAATACCTAACCCCGCACCAAGCGCACCGCGCACGGCAAGCTAGGGTTGTCGTTAATCGCCAAACCTTCGCTAAAGTTGACCAGCCACGCGCCGCCGCCGTAGCCTGCGTAGGGCGAGATTGTCCATTGCCAGCGCGGGTTGGCGGGGAATACTTGGGCGTTGATGAAGCTGGCTTGGCCGATTGGGCTATCGAGCAGGGTTTTTAGTTCCGTCACGGTCGGTAAGCGCCAGTCGGTATAACCCGCATAACCGCCTTGCTGATTAAACAGGTGTACCGCCTCTTGGGCGGCTTGCCACGCATATAAGGCGGCTTCGCCTTCTGCCTTGTCGGTTTGCCAGCTTTGCCCTAAAGCAAACCGGCACCAGATCAGGTGGCTTTGGATGTCGTGGGCCAAACCGTTACTTAAGGCGCGGTAATGGCTGATGACCTGTTCGGTAACGGGCGGTTCTTTCGGGTGGGTGGTCGGCTGCGGGTCTTCGTTGGGCGGAGCCGACGCGGACGCATGATGTTTATATTTGTGCTCCTGCTCCTTAATCCACGCATCATGCTGCTTGCGTTTGACGGGATCGAGCAGAGCCTCGCGGGCATCGTTTAAAATACGGACAATCCGCTCGGCGGCGGCCTTGTCTTGGCATTTGTCAGGATGGTGCTGTTGTATCAGGGCCTTATGCGCCGCCTTAATCACAATATCGGGGGCGTTGTGAGCGACTTTTAAATTGTCGTAATGAGTGCGTATTTTTGCCATAGCGTTATTATTATTTTTTCGATGGGGTTATCAAGGCGCAAGGATTGCTCCTGCGCCCTAACAAAGACATCTTATTTTACTGTCTTCTGGCGGATAATTTTACTACCTTCTGGGCGGCAGGGGCGGCGTTTATCGGTTGCGGATCCAAATAAGCGACGTTCAGATGGTCGTCAACCAAGTAACGCCGCGCCACGTCGCGCACTTGCTCGGCAGTCACTTGATTGATTTTACTGACATATTCGTCGGCTTTCTGCCAACCCAAGCCAACCGTCTCCAGCATCCCTAACTGCATGGCTTGGTAAAAATTGGAGTCGCGCTCATAGACGGCACTCGCCAACACTTGCGCCTTAATGCGTTGCAGTTCGTCCGGCTTGATCGGCTCTTGTTGCAGGCGGGTAACTTGGCTGCGCAATTCGGTTTCCAGTTCCCAAACGGTTTTACCTTCGGCGGGGGTGGCTTCCAGCTCAAACAAATCGGCCAACCGCGAGCTGAAGTTATAGCCCGCCCCGGCGGACACGGCAAGTTGCTTGCCACGCACCAATTCCTTACTTAAACGGGCACTGGAGCCGCCGTCCAAAACCCCGGCCAGCACTTCCAGCGCGTAGGCTTCCCACTCATGTTCGGCGGTTTTTAAGGACGGCACTTTATAGCCTAAGATCACCGACGGCAATTTGGCGGGGACTTTCACGGTCATTCTGCGCACACCCAATTGCGGGCTTTCGGTTTGGGGTTTCAGGGGTTTGAGTTCGCCGGGCTGGAGACCGCCAAAATACTGCTCGGCTAAAGAGAAGGCCTGGGCAGTATCGACATCGCCGACGACGACGAGCGTGGCGTTATTGGGCGCGTACCAGCGTTGGTACCACGCTTGTAAATCTTCGACCTGATAATTGGCGATATCGACTGGCCAGCCGATAATCGGGTTACGGTAGGGGCTGCTGGTAAACGCCAGCGCCATAAACTGCTCGGACATTTTCGCCTGCGGGTTATCCTCGGTGCGCATCCGGCGCTCTTCAGTGACCACTTCCAGCTCTTTTTTCAGCTCATCGGCAAGCAAATGCAAATGGCGCATCCGGTCGGCTTCCAGCTCAAAGCTCACCGCCAGCTTAGAGGCGGCCATAGTTTGGAAATACGCCGTGTAATCGTGGCCGGTAAAGGCGTTCTCATCGCCGCCGTTCTCGGCGATAATTCGCGAGAATTCCCCCGCCGGATGCTTATCCGTGCCTTTAAACATCATGTGTTCGAGCATGTGCGAAATCCCGGTGATACCGCCCGGTTCGTAGCTGGAACCGACTTTATACCACACCTGCGAAACCACCACAGGCGAGCGGTGGTCTTCTTTCACCAGCACTTTTAAGCCGTTACCCAAGACGCGCTCGGCAACAGGAGCGGCGGCTTGGCTAGCAACGGCAGGTAAACACAGCAACACAGTGCTGACGATAAGATGCTTCATAATTCCTCACGATAGGGTTAAAAATCCGGCTGGCAAACCGATAGTAGTGGGTTAGGAACGTGCATGAAATAAAATCGCAAGTACAGCAACCCCCTCCCTCCTGAGCGAAGCCGAAGGGGTCCCCCTTGCCAGGGGGAGGGGCTTTTTCCCCTGACTTCGCCTGTACGACGGGGAAGCCGTTCGCTCCCTCCCCTGCGAAGGGGAGGGCTGGAGTGGGGTTTAACACGCTGAGGTGTAATGGAACGCCTACTTAATTTCATCCACGTTACTTAGCGAGAAACAGGTTTCTTATAAAAAAAACCAGCCTCCTAAACGCGGTAAGCTTTGCTTAAACAATACCTTGCCGGACAGACAAGGCCTTATTCCCAACGTCCGGACAACCCCATAAGCCAGCAGATAGAACCCTACCCTAAGGCTTATCAGAATTGGTACATTAAGCTGACGCGATAACCACTGACATCCTTACCCGTCGCGCTGAACAAATAATTGCCGCCCAAGCTCAACGCGCTTAGCCAATGCTTATCGTTGACGGCTTTCACTGTTATACCCAATTCATTGTATTGGTCAACAAAGAAATGCGAGCCAAAATATTCGGTGTCGGTAAAGTTACCTGCCACATTCAGCTTATGCCCCCAAAAATCGCCATTGACGTTTTTGCTGAGGATCAGGCCGTTCTTTAAAATATAGTTTTGCAAATTCGGGTCGACCGAATAACCTTTGACTGCAAACGGCAAGGTGGTGTAGTAACCTGCCATATTGCCGATAGTCAGTTTTAAGCTATTAGGGTCTAAAGACTCCAGGTCAAAGGTGTATTTGCTGGTCACCGTACCCGAAGCGACATGCCCGGCATCGGCCAAATCGAACGAGCCGCGCAAGCTATACGCCACCGCAGGCGTTAACACCCATTTATCGTTCATCCGGTATTTATAGGCAACCCCCGCGCCGCCGTCGTAAGAAGTCGCGCCTTGGGTGTCGATATAAGTAAACGGTGCCGACACAATAATCTGTTGCCTATCATCCAGCTTAACCGTATAGCTGAGCGGCAGGGTAAACGTATCGACCGACTTGCCGCTTAAATCATAATGCCCATAACGGATACCGCCATCAAAACGGTTTTTTATATTGGGGTTTTTGCGGGTAGAACCAGACCAATCATCGGTCATCGCCAACAAATAGGCGTTTTCGACCATAACCCCCATCAAACTGGACGGATTGCCGCCCAAAGGGTCTGCCGGGTCAACCTTAGCCAATTGTTTATTAATGCTGGCATTGTGGCTTCTGACAAAGTTTTCTACTTTTGTATCCAATTGTTTGCTCAAACTGCCTACACCGCCGGGCGTGACCACCACCGATTGCTGAATCCCTAAACCTGGAATGGTGACGTTAACCTGCGTGGTGGAGACTTTTTGGAATTCAATCGGTACGCCCTTAAAATTCATAATAATGTCTGCCCCGACTGTGCTTTTCACGCCAGGAAACAGACCTTGATAATTTTCCGGATGGTTAGCCGCCTTAATGGCATCATCAAAGGTTGCGAACCCTAAACTACGGGTTATACCGCCCAAGGTCACCGTAGTGTCAAAATTATCCGCCACCGCCGCTTGTGCGGCACATAACAGAGTCAGGGCGGATAATAAGGTATTTTTTGTTTGCATGGGCGTTCCTACTAAAGTTGAATTGACATTTTACCAACAAGATATGACAAAAATGCCACATTTTGTTGTTGGCAGCCATTTTCAACGATCAGGGAAAGTGCAACAAGGCATAAATACAGTTAGGATTGGGTAATATTACCCAAAAAACTGATTGCCTACGCAAAAAAAGGCCGGAATGCTCCGGCCTTTTTTATACCACCCAATTAGCGCTTAGTTCAACAAGCCTTGCAACAGGCCGTTCAATTTATGTACAAACGCCGTCGGGTCTTCCAATTGTCCGCCTTCGCTTAAAATCGCTTGGTCGAACAGGATATGCGCCAAATCGGCAAAACGGGCATCGTCTTGCTCAGACTTCAGGCGGGCGATTAAAGCGTGGCTAGGATTGATTTCAAAAATCGGTTTTCTGCCCATGCCCATGCCGCCCATTAATTGGCCCGCATCTTTCATAATGCGTTCCATATTGAGGCTCATGCCATACACATCAGCGACCAAACACGCGGGGGATTCGGTCAGGCGGTGGCTTAAGCGCACGTCGCTCACCTTATCGCCCAACACCTCTTTAATCTGTTTCAGCACCGACTCAAAGTCATGACTGACTTCTTCTTGGGCTTTTTTCTCTTCTTCGCTCTCTTCAACGCCTAAGTCCAAATCACCTTTGGCGACCGACTGCAAATGCTTGTCGGCAAAATCGCTTAAGTTAGTGACCAGCCACTCGTCGATACGGTCGGACAATAACAGGACTTCGATGCCTTTTTTACGGAAAATTTCCAGATGCGGGCTGTTTTTTGCCGCCGCAAAGCTGTCTGCTGTCACATAATAGATTTTGTCTTGGCCTTCTTTCATACGGCTGACATAATCTTCCAAGGTCACGTCTTGGGTGGTGCTGTCGGTCAGCGTTGAGGAGAAACGCAGCAATTTGGCGACGCGCTCTTTATTGCCGTGGTCTTCAATCACACCTTCTTTCATGACCGGGCCGAAATCTTTCCAGAATTGCGCGTATTTTTCCGGCTCATTTTTCGCCAAAGCTTCCAACATGCCCAAGACTTTTTTCACCGCACCTGCTTTAATGGTGCTGATTTGTTTGCTTTGTTGCAAAATTTCCCGCGACACGTTCAGCGGTAAGGAATTGGCATCAATAATCCCTTTGATAAAGCGCAAATACCGTGGCATCAACTGCTCGGCATCGTCCGTGATGAAGACTTTACGGATGTACAGCTTCACGCCGTGCTTGGCATCCCGGTCCCACAAATCAAACGGGGCGCGGGCAGGCACATACAGCAATAAGGTGTATTCGTTAGTGCCTTCGACTTTGCTGTGGAC
The DNA here is from genome assembly GCF_002209385.1 of Methylovulum psychrotolerans. Classification (NCBI taxonomy): domain Bacteria; kingdom Pseudomonadati; phylum Pseudomonadota; class Gammaproteobacteria; order Methylococcales; family Methylococcaceae; genus Methylovulum; species Methylovulum psychrotolerans. The sequence goes on along the minus strand of NZ_CP022129.1, from coordinate 4,427,379 downwards.
ATGGGTCAGCGGGTCTTGGTAGTCATGGCCGACATGCTTATAAAATTCGTTGTAATCGTTATCGGAAATTTCCTGACGCGATTTAGTCCATAAGGCTGACGCGCTGTTGATGGTTTCTTCAACAATTTCCGGCGCGGCTGGTTCTTTGGCTTCGGCGTTTTCTTCGCCCTCTTCCGGTTCGTCGTCGTAGCTAGGCGCCGCCTCTTTGTCCATCACGATAGGCAAAGAAATATGGTCGGAGAATTTTCTGATAATGGAGCGGATACGGTAGCCGTCTAAGAACTCGCTTTCGGCTTCTTTCAAATGCAGGACGATTTCCGTACCGCGTCCGGCTTTTTCGACCGTTTCCAAGGTGTAATCGCCTTCGCCAGCGGATTCCCAACGGGTAGCTTGGTCGGTGGGAGCCCCGGCTTTGCGGGTCGTCAGGGTGACTTTATCGGCAACGATAAACGCCGAATAAAAGCCCACGCCGAATTGGCCGATCAGTTCGCTGTCTTTGGCTTGGTCGCCGGTCAGCGCGTCAAAAAATTGTTTGGTGCCGGATTTGGCAATCGTGCCGATATGTTCCTGCACTTCTTCGCGGGTCATGCCGATACCGTTATCGCTAATGGTGATGGTGCCTTGGTCTTTATCAAACGCCAAACGGATTTTTAACTCGCTGTCGCCTTCGTACAGGCCATCGTTAGACAAGGCCAAAAAGCGCAACTTATCGGCGGCATCAGAGGCGTTAGACACCAATTCGCGCAAGAAAATTTCCTTGTTGCTGTACAAGGAATGGATCATTAAATGTAACAGGTGTTTGACTTCGGTCTGAAAGCCCAAAGTTTCTTTTTTTGCTTCAACAGTCATGTTTGATAATTCCCGATGGTTATAAAATATAGACAACCCCAATGTGGGGGCGAGCTGATAATTTTCAAGGCCCGGTGGTACAGATACCGAAGCAACGCAGGGCAATGGTTTTCAGCCACTGCACGATAGCCAGACCGAGCAAAGCCAAAACAGCGGCGGCAAAGCCCTACTGCTTAGGTCTGACCTTCACCTGCCAATACACCGCCACCAAGATGGCGCTAAACACCAACAGCCCTAAAACAATCTGATGCGAATACTGCGCAATCAACGCTTGGTTTTCCCCCAGAAAATAACCGACAAAGGTGAGGATAGTCACCCAAAGAAACGCCCCCAGTAAGGTATAGAGGGAAAACTTGAGGTGGTTCATGCCCGCCAAACCAGCGGGTATGGAAATCAGATGGCGGATAACCGGCAACAAGCGGCCTATAAAAGTGGAAATCTCGCCATGCTCGGCAAAATAGCGCTCAACCCGCACTAAAGTCTCTTCACGGATCAGCACATAATGGCCATATTTCACCAACAAAGGCCGGCCCAGCCAATGCGCGGCAAAGTAATTGACGTAAGCCCCGAACAGACTGCCCAAGGTGCCGCTAACAATCACCAGCGCCATATTCATTTTGCCCTCATGCACCAAATACCCGGCGGGCGGCATAATAATTTCGCTAGGGATGGGGATGACCGAACTCTCCATCGCCATCAGCAAAAAAATGCCCGTATAACCCATAGAGCCGATGGTAGTGACAAGCCAATTGATGACTTCGTGTAGCATGTGCGTTTCCTGTAATGGCGACCGTAAAAAAGCGCGATTTTAGCACTTTAAGGCGAAGGGCGTGTTATTGATGGTTTTAGACGCTGAGTCAGCGCCAAGCCCCCAAAAAGTAAACTTGTACACCCCGTGCATTTCCCCGATACTAGCGGCTTTTTAGCAGACCACGCGGAACCTTAAATATGGACATCGTTTTTTTAGGCGGCCTTAAAATTGATACCCTGATCGGCATTTATGATTGGGAACGGCAGCAACGGCAAACCGTGATTTTAGATATTGAAATGGCTTTTGACATTGCCAAAGCGGCGGACACCGACGACATCCGCTATGCCTTGGACTATAAGACCGTCTCCGACCGCATCATCAGCTTTGTCCAAGCCAGCGAATTTTTTCTGGTGGAGCGGCTGATTTCAGAAATTGCCGAGCTGATCCTCGGTGAATTTGCCGTGCCGTGGGTAAAAATCACCCTGAACAAAAAAGGCGCGATAGGCAGCGGTATTGATGTCGGCATCACCATCGAACGGGGAGTAAAAAGCACATGACCATCGGTTATATCAGCATCGGCAGCAATATCGAACGCAATAAACATATCGCGGCGGGGGTGCAGGCGCTGCACCACCTGTTCGGCGAACTGGTGGTGTCCAGTGTTTATGAAGCCGACGCGGTGGGCTTTCCCGGCGCCCCCTTTTACAATCTGGTGGTCGGTTTCAATTCCGAATTGGATGTCCACACCATCGCCCAACTGTTGCGGAAACTGGAATTTGCCCATGGCCGCCCGGCGGACAGCCAAAAATTCTCGGCGCGGACGTTAGACCTGGATTTGCTGCTCTACGGCGACACCGTCATCAACGACGACAGCCTGCAACTGCCCCGCCCCGATATAGAACGCTATGCCTTTGTCCTGGAGCCGTTGGCGGAAATCGCCCCCGACTTACAGCACCCGCTATTACAGCAAAGCTACGCGCAATTATGGGCAGCTATGGCCAAAACCAAGCCCTTGCAATGGCGGGTGGATGTGGCTTTGGAAGCACCACCAGAGTGATGGCTCACAAAAGCCTTTAGGAATGTGCATAAAATAAAATCTGTTGTAAAGACGTTGCACGGCAACGTCTTTAGCCACCTTTGGGCTGGCTAAACTTTAGCTGATGGTGCGCTTATAGGCTTCAAGACGTTGCCGTGCAACATCCCTACCGTCTTTAGCCTCACGCAACCGCTTTTTTGCTACTTGCCTTAAGCAACGAAATTCTTTTATACACATGCCTTAACGGGATGATTTATGTAGACTACGGATCTCAAGAGGGACGAGGTTTAGATGCACCCTTCAGATTATCAAGCCTGCGCGATTGGTGCTATTCCTTTAAATGGCATTCTGAGCGCCCTATTTTTATCACTGCAAGGATCTATTTACTCATGGGTCTTTGCAATCGTTAGTATCTTCGTCTATCTTGGGGCGATATATTGTTCGGCACTCGCAATTAAACATACCCGCCAGCTAATCGGTAAACTAGCTTTTAGCCTATTATTGGCTTTTTATTTATCACCTTTTTGGCTTTTTATTTATTACCTTTAATGGCTATGTCAACATTAATTGTTGAACACTTTTTATTTCCTGTGAAAAGCCTTACTTAAAGGTAGGCTGTAATTTTCGCCCAAAGCCGCGCCTTTTAAGGCTTCCACCATTAACGGTGACATAGCCAAATTAAATAATCCTATAGCCAAACCGCACCATCTTGTTGTGCCAACCCATCAAGAATAAATCCACAGCACAAGCTGCAAACCCAATCAACAGCGGCGGTTTTATTTGCTTACGCGCAAATTTCAGGTAAAGTGTTGGGAGTTCAGCCGCCACCCAACGTTAACCACCCAGGAGCCGCTATGTTACCGACCGCCAAAACCTGCCTGCGGGCTGTTGTAGGCACAGACTGCCTGCCAGACGGGCAGTATTGACGGCTTATGGTTAACGCTTCTACATCGGCAAAAGTCGCCATTATCGGCGGCGGCGTGGCGGGCATGGCCTGTGCGTTGTGGCTAAAACACCTCGGCTACACACCCGTTATCATCGAACAACACCCCCAACTGGGCGGGCAATTGCGGGATTTGCACCGCGTCAACCGCTGGGTGCTAGGGATGCCCGACAAAACGGGGGCAGAACTGGCCGCGCTTTACGCCGCCCATATCCGCCAAGAAACCATAGACATTATCTACTCTGCCCAACTGCTGGCACTGACCGCCGCCGCCCACGGCTTTACCGCCACCGTCCGGCAAGCCGACCAGCCGTACACACTCAACTTTTGCGCCATCGTCATCGCCACCGGGGTGCGCACCTTAGGCCTAGAAGTTTTCGCGCCCCTGCCCGGCTTCGCCGCCGCAGCCGGGCTAATCAGCAGCTTTCCCTTTGACCACTTGCTACCGCCCGATGCCCTAGCAGGTAAAACCGTTGCGGTCATCGGCGGCGGCGATAACGCCTACCTGACCGCCCAAGATGCCGCCCAAGCCGGAGCTTACGTCCAACTCGTAGTCCGCACCGTCCCCAAAGCCCGCGCGGCGGTGCGCCAAGCCGTACAAAAATACATCAATCTAGGCCAGATACAAGAACGCACCCACACCCAAGTGACTGCCTTCCACAGCCACCCGAACGGCGTTACCCTAGCCTTAAGCCAAGGCGGCAGCATCACCGTAGCACGGATTTTTGCCCGGCTGGGCTTTACCGCCAACACCGATAGCTTGGCAGGCTTGAGCGCCTTAGACGGCTTGGCGACCGAGCACGGCTATATCCAAACCGATGCCGCGCAACGCACCAACCTACCGTGGGTGTATGCCATCGGTGATGTCGCCAACGCACGGCATAAGTCAGTCGTCAATGCCATCGCCGAGGGCGCGAAGGCCGCACAGGATTTGAGCGAACGGGGACAAGACCATGACAAGCAATCCCAATAAGGCCAAACCGCTGGTCTGGGTCGTGGACAGCACCTACACAGGCGAACTGCACGCGCGTATCGGTTTGGCGGAACGCCTAGGCTATGGCTACCAACTCATCCCCCTACCTGAAGCGCCTAGCCGCACTTATGGACGGCACTTACAGCAACGCTATCGGCATGAAACCCAAGGCAATACCGCCACGCCCTTACTGGTCATCAGCGGCACCGGCGAAGAGACCACCGCCGCCATCGCCGACTTGCGCCCGCTGTTTGCGGGGCAATTAGTCACCATTTACCTAGCCTCCATCTTACCCGACGAACACCACCCCAGGCTGGCCGAATACGACCTGATCGCCTCGCCGCAACTGGCGGGCGACAATATCGTTACCCTGGTCGGCGTACCGCACCAACTCAGCCAAGACAACTTACGCCACGCCCGCCAGCAACACGCCGCCTACTTCGACACCCTGCCCCGCCCACTCATCGCCCTGCTGGTCGGCGGCAACACCCGCTACTGCGACGGCTTCACCGAAGACCACGCCCAACGCTTAGCCACACGGGTCGCCGCCATCAGCAAAACCCTAGGCGGCAGCTTAATCATCACCAACAGCCGCCGCACCCCCGCCCCCGCCCTAAACGCCCTACTGGCCGGACTGGACGGCATCCCCTACCAAGCCTTCGACTGGCAACACCTCGCCGACAACTTCTACCACGCCCTACTCGCCCACGCCGACCTGTTCGTCGTCACTGGCGACTCCTTATCCATGTGTTCAGAAGCAGCCTTTACAGGCAAACCCCTGTTAGTAGACCTCAGCAACACCGCCACCGAATGCTACCACCGCCAAATAGTCGGCGGCCTCATCACCTATGGCGCAGCAAAACTGCTCGGCGATACCTTCGAGCCGTGGCACTACACCCCACCCGACCCGACCGGGGCAGTGGTCAGCGTGATACAGCGGCGGTTTTTGGAGGAATCGGATGTTGATTAATTGTCAACGTCTCATCCACTGGATTAAACACTAAAACATAAGATATTTGGTTCTTACAATCTTAAACAAGCTGATGCCATACCCGCTATAATTACCCTAACAAATTAATGGCTGTAAATGGCACTTTTTAGGATTCGACGATGTTGTTAAATGGCTTTGGCTTTTCTGGTTATAGAAGCTTTGGGAATGATTTAGTAAAAATAGGACCGCTGAAAAAAATTAACTTTATTATTGGGCAAAACAATGTTGGCAAGTCGAATATAATAAATTTTATGGCTTACCGATATCCTTATTTTCTTTCTAGCGTAAAGGGTTCTACTTCGGATAGAAGAAATCTAACAATCCACGCTACTGATGACCATATCTCTGATTCAATTTCAACATACAGAATATCTTTTCCATTATTTAAAAATGATATCGATAATTATGCCGCTGACAAAAACTTAGACCCCTTTAATACCAATACTATAGCAAAGATTCTTCATTATCTTGGAGATGCAAATGGAGATATTTGGTTTACATATAAATCCAGCAATATTTATGAGCCTTTTTCATTAGAAATAAATACTGATAATATCAAAAATGTTTTCGATGCTAATTCATGGCAGAGGCTTTGGAGTTGTCTTACTAGACAACAAGAAGGAAACATAGATGCTCATTGGATACCAGAAACTATTAACGCCATCGCTTTCAGACCAAGGTCATCGCCAACAGTTGAAATTATCCCAGCCATCAGAAAAATCGGAGCCGCAGGAAGCCAGGCATCTGATTTTAGCGGCGAAGGAATTATTGAAAAATTAGCCAAAATACAAAACCCTTTACTGTCAGAACAAAGACATAAAGAAAAATTTATTGCCATTAACCATTTTTTGCAGAATGTCTTAAGCAACCCAACGGCTAGGATTGAAATCCCACATGACCGACAAATGATCTTAGTGGAGATGGATAATAAAATATTGCCTCTTGAATCCTTAGGGACTGGCATTCATGAAGTCATTATCATCGCGGCTGCCGCGACATTATTAGATGAAACCATTGTCTGCGTAGAAGAGCCAGAACTGCATTTACATCCATTATTGCAAAGAAAATTAATCAAATACTTATCAGAAGAAACCAGTAACCAATATTTCTTCACAACCCATTCGGCACACCTTTTAGATGCCGTAGAAGCAGAAATTTTTCACGTCACCCAGTTTAACGGAGCTTCTCAAGTAGAAGCTATATCCAGTACGCAGCAACGCTCGGCTATTTGTAATGATTTAGGTTACAAAGCATCGGATATTTTGCAAACCAACTGCATTATTTGGGTGGAAGGGCCATCAGATAGAATTTACTTAACTGATGTTACGCACCCCATCCCAAAAAGAGTATCATTGACGGATGGAAAAAGAAAAAATAGAACTCTACACAGACTACCTGATCTGCAATCAAGGCTTTGCAACGGCGACGGGCTTGTCGGCGATGCGCGGCTTCCGGGATGGTCAGGCCCTGTTCTTTCATCACTGAAAGCAGTTTTTTTCTGAATGCCGCTGGATAAGCCATTCGTTTTCCATTCAAGATGATCGTTTTTACAATAGCCTATTATCATATCAAATTATATTGGCTTGGCTATATACGTGAATTCATGTCGTTATGACGGAAAAAAATAGTTTCTATCTGATCACGCTTGCGCAACCACTACCACAGCCGCCGATCACAACAACTCCCCACCTTGGGCATTGGCGTTTAACCATTCTTGCTCTGCAACATCAAGGTCGGCAGTAGCATCGCACTGCGCCAACAATTCTTCTAAGTTATAGCAGGGCTTCATCTGCATCCCTATCAATAAACATTCATTTTCCACAGCCCCCCTAAACCGCCAAACTCCCCGGCAAAAAAAACTCACTAACTAACAAATGCTGATGCTGTAATCCATACACCGTACGCCGCCCCCACACCGGAGCGGCCACTGCCGCCAATGCACAGGTGGCGGGTGTCCATAAAACAGGCTGCACTAACGCCACATCCAACTGCAAACGCGCCAATTTCGGATAGGCGAAAATCACTTCGCCTAAAGGGCGGGTGCCGAGTTTTGCCAGATTGCTATGGGCAAAGGCGATGGTGCTGGCAGGGATGACGGTGCGGGCGAGTATCAAGGGTTGGCCGTCGGCGTGTAGCAAGACTTCCCGCACCAGCGCGTAACGCCGTGCGGGCAATTGCAAGCGTTGTTGTTCGCTGAGGAATGGGGTTTGCCACTGTAAATGCAGCAGGCTGACTTTTACGGCACTGCCGTAAGCGCGGCGTAGGCGTTGGGTCAATGATCCGGTTTCATACGTCCATGATTGCACGGCCTTGGGCAGTTGCTGGCGGATACCGCGCCGATTCGGCAACCATACAGGGTCACGGGTCACTAACAGGCTTCTTGTGGTCAAACTTACTACACCTCGGCGTAAAGCGTTTCGGTACCCAACCAGCGGTCGCAGAGCAATGCTATCGCTTCGGGGGAGTCAGTAAAAAGCTGGCCGCTGATCTGGGCAATGGCGGCAATCAGCTCGCCGTCACGCTGCAAATCGGCGACTTTAAATTGCATGGCTCCGGTTTGGCGGGTTCCCATCACTTCACCAGGGCCACGCAGTTGCAAATCTTTTTCGGCAATCACAAAGCCGTCGTTACTGTCCCGCAAAATGCCCAGCCGTTGCCGTGCGGTTTCCGATAACGGCGCTTGGTACATCAGCAAGCAAAAACTTTCGCCTTCGCCCCGCCCTACCCGCCCGCGCAACTGGTGCAATTGCGACAGGCCTAGGCGTTCGGGATTTTCGATAATCATCAACCCGGCATTCGGCACATCCACTCCGACTTCAATCACCGTGGTGGCGACCAATAAATCTAGGCTATGCTGTTTAAAGGCCTGCATCACCGCGTCTTTTTCCGCACTTTTCATGCGCCCATGCACCAGTCCGACCCGCACTGCGGGTAAGGCTTGCGCCAATAATTCGGCGGTTTTTTCGGCGGCTTGGCATTCCAAGACTTCGGACTCTTCAATCAGGGTACAGACCCAGTAAACTTGGCGGCGTTTGCCCACCCATTCGTTAATGCGGCCAATCACCTCGGCACGGCGTTCGGACGGGATAACGCGGGTCACCACGGGTTGCCGCCCCGGCGGCAGTTCATCAATAATGGAAATGTCCAAATCGGCATACTGTAACATCGCCAAGGTGCGCGGAATGGGCGTGGCGGTCATCACCAATTGGTGAGGACGGCAGCCCGCTTGTTGGCCTTTTTCCCGCAACGCCAAACGCTGGTGGACACCAAAACGGTGCTGCTCGTCGATAATCACCAGCCCTAAGTTCTGGAACTGCACGGTATCTTGGAATAAGGCATGGGTGCCGATCACCAGATTGACCGAACCATCTGCCAAGCTTTGCAATATCGCCTGCCGGGCGCGGCCTTTTGATTGCCCGCTTAAAAAACCCACTTGTACGGCAAATTCGACAAACCACGCGCTAAAATTCCGTAGATGTTGCTCCGCCAACAGCTCGGTAGGTGCCATCAGGGCGACTTGATAGCCCGCCGCCATGGCCAGCAAAGCGGTATAGGCGGCGACAATGGTCTTACCCGAACCGACATCGCCCTGCACTAGGCGCATCATCGGCTTGGCTTGGCGGCAATCGGCGACGATTTCGTCCAGTACCCGCCGCTGCGCCCCTGTCAGGGCAAACGGCAAGCCACTTAAAAACTGTGCCGTTAAACGTGCCTCTTCGCTAAATACCGGGGCTTGCCACGCCCGCGCCTGGTGCTTGAGCGTACATAAACGCAAATGGTGGGCGAGCAATTCTTCAAACGCCAAGCGTTTTAAGGCCGGCACCGTGCCGTTTTGCAAGGCTGCTACCGTTACGCTTTCATCGGGGGCATGTAGGGTTTGGATGGCTTCGGCTAAAGGCGGATAGCCGTAGGCCTGCAAAATCTCGGCAGGCACGGCATCCGCCAATAAGTGCGGCTGTTGCTGGCAATGCTGTAAGGCTTGTTTGACCGCTTTACGGATAACGCTTTGGCTTAGGCCTTCGGTCAATGGATACACGGGAGTTAAGCGGGTCTCCACGACTGCCGCCTCAGGGCCGCTGATTACCGTATAATCCGGGTGCACCATTTCCAAGCCTGCCATGCCATAGCGCACTTCGGCAAACACGCATAACCAAGTATCGGGCTTGAACAAAGTATGCTGGTTGGCGGAAAAATGGAAAAAGCGCAGCATCAACGCCCCGCTGCCGTCGCTGATTTTGCACACCAAGCTTTTGCGGCCTCTGGGCAAAATATCGACAAATTCCACTTTGCCGCACACCAAGGCAGTCATGCCCACTACCAAGTCGCCCATCCGGCAGACACGGGTACGGTCTTCATAACGGTGCGGCAAATGGAACACTAAATCTTGCAAGGTCCGCAAGCCCAGCTTCTCCAAACGGTTGGCCGTTTGCGCCCCTATGCCGCTTAAACTGATGACGGGCTGCTTAAGGATGCTCATAACGGGAACCTTACACCCTTAAGCCTATTATTGAAGCAATCCGCTTACAAGGGATATTCTTGGACAGGCAAGTGCATGATGGCATCCATTTCCACCGCCGCGCCTTTCGGTAACGCCGCAACCCCAATAGCTGCCCGCGCCGGATAAGGCTGTTGGAAATACTGCCCCATAATCTCATTCACCACCGGAAAATTCGCCAAATCGGTCAGAAACACATTTAACTTAACCACATCGGCAAAACTGCCGCCCGCCGCCTCGGCAACCGCTTGCAGGTTGTCAAACACACGGGTGATTTGCGCGGCAATGTCGCCTTCGACCAAGGTCATGGTCTCTGGCACCAAAGGAATTTGTCCCGAAAGATAAACCGCCTGGCCAACCTTGACCGCTTGCGAATAAGTGCCGATGGCTTGGGGGGCTTTATCAGTCTGGATAATGGTTTTCGTCATAGTGCTACCTTGTTATTGGAAGTATGGAGGGCAAGAAGGCCCTATTGTCTAAGAGGGTTATTTTTAGGGCAATTATAGGGCATTTCACCGCCTGTGTGAGCGGCAATTATCCAATAATTACGCCAAAATTGCTTTTTTGCGGTAGGGGTGCGCCAAAAAAGGCCGACCTGGCTTGCAACAAGTCCAGTAAAACGCGGAGAAGATGGGGAGGTTAAGGTAAAACGGGAGGGGGATTAGGTATTGAGCTTATTCATAGCCGCCGCAATATCACCGCTGACGATTTGGCCTATATAAGGCTTGGCTAAGGCGAAACTGTCTTCCAGCAACGGCCATTCGGCTTTGGCAGGTTCCGAGAGGACATAATCGGCGACGACTTTACCCGCCGCAGGACGGCCAATGCCGATGCGCAGACGGTAAAAATCATTACTGCCCAGATGCGCGATAATATCCCGCAAACCGTTATGACCCGCATGGCCGCCGCCTTTTTTCAGCTTAACCACGCCGACCGCAAAATCCAATTCGTCATGGACGACCAGAATTTCATCCGGCTGGATTTTATAATAACGCACCGCTTTGCCGACCGACTGCCCGCTACGGTTCATAAAGGTTTCGGGCTTTAAGAACAGGACTTTTTGGTAGGCAATGGCGGATTCCGCCACAAAAGCTTGGAATTTGCCGTCCAGTTGCCAACTGCCGCCCGTGCTGGCCAGCAAATCGTCTAAAAACAAAAACCCGGCATTATGCCGGGTTTTTTCGTACTGACGGCCTGGATTACCTAAACCAACAATCAATTTAATCATGACAGGGTTTAATCAAGGCTTAAGCAAATAGCTTAGCTGGCGGTGCGGGTCGCAGAAATAGTGACGACCGGCAGGTTATGGTCTTCGCCTTGTGCCAAAGCAACCACTTCAACACCCGCTGGCAGAACCAAATCGGACAAATGTAGGGTTTCAGAGACATCTAAGTTAGACAGATCGACTTCAATGAATTCGGGTAAAGCAGATGGCAAACAAGACACTTCAACGTCAACCATTGAATGGGTGGCAACGCCGCCTTTTTTGATGCCGACTGAAGAGCTTTCATTGATAAAATGCAAAGGCACATGGACTTTAACAGTCGCCGCCATATCAACGCGCAGGAAATCCAAATGCAGGATTTGGAATTTTGCAGGGTTGCGTTGTACACCTTTCAGAATGGCTTTTTCGGTTTTTCCGTCAACCGTAATGTCTAAAACATGCGAATAAACGGCTTCGTGTTCAAGGTGCTTGATCACTTCATTGTGGTTCAACACCAACATTTGAGGTTCACTTTGACCACCATAAATTACCGCAGGCACATTACCTAGACGACGTGAACGTCTTGCCGAACTCTTTCCAGAATTGGCGCGACTTTCGGCTACAAACTCAAATACGTTAGACATTCTCTTTTCAACCCCGCACTTCAACGTGCTTTTATTAAACTTTTAATCAACATACAGCGAACTGACCGACTCACCGACGGCGATACGTCTTATCGTCTCCGCCAACATTTCGGCAACTGTCAATTGTCTTATTTTTCCTGAATCTATCGCTTCTTGGCTTAACGGTATGGTGTCAGTAACCACCAATTCGTCCAGTGCCGAACCCGCCAAGTTTTTCATTGCCGAACCTGACAGCACGGCATGTGTACAATAAGCCAAGACCTTGACGGCCCCGTGCTTTTTTAACGCTGCCGCTGCGTGGCATAAAGTGCCTGCGGTATCGACAATGTCGTCAATCAGGATACAACTGCGGCCATCAACATCGCCAATAATGTGCATGACTTCGGCGACATTGGCTTTTAAGCGCCGTTTGTCGATAATCGCCAAATCGGCATCATTCAAACGTTTGGCTAACGCCCTTGCCCTGACTACGCCACCCACATCGGGGGAGACGACAATCAAATCTTTATACTGTTGCCGCCAAATGTCACCCAGCAAAATGGGCGAGGCATAGACATTATCAACAGGTATATCAAAAAAACCTTGGATTTGATCAGCATGTAAGTCAACCGTCAACAAACGGCTAGCCCCAGCCTGCTCAATCATTTTCGCAACCAGCTTAGCGCTGATAGGCACACGCGCCGAGCGCGACCGCCGATCTTGCCTAGCATAGCCATAGTATGGCATGACTGCGGTAATCCGTGATGCCGATGCCCGTTTAAGCGCATCAATCATCACCAGTAACTCCATTAAATTCTCATTGGTAGGAGCGCAAGTAGGTTGGATAATAAAAACGTCTTTACCACGGACATTCTCTTCAATCTCTACCGCAATTTCCCCATCACTAAACCTGCCGACTGCCGCCATCCCTAGGCGCATATTCAACTTCTTAACAATACCTTCGGACAAGGCTAAGTTAGCATTTCCAGAAAACACCATCATCGAGGTGTCATTCATTCAAGCTCTCCCAAATAGAATTTAACTCAGTGTGGTAAAATGGCTGGGTCGCAAGGATTCGAACCTTGGTATGCGGAGATCAAAACCCCGTGCCTTACCGCTTGGCGACGACCCAATAATCAAGATATAAAATCACCCGACTTCATCATTGAAAACAAAGGTGATTCATTGACGGATTTAGTCAAGTACACTTGCCACTTAGTTTTAAGTGACTGGTACGCGCTAATCGCATTTGTTTCTGAATCAAACTGTGCAAAAACACAAGCCCCAGTTCCAGTTAATTTTGCATCTGAAAATTCAGACAAATCAACTAAAGCATCTTTAACGGATGGATAACGCTGGCAGACCACATCAAGACAGTCGTTTTGTTGTTGGCCTGCTGTAAAGTCAGATATTCTGATGGATTTGCTGTCTCTTGTCAACCCTTCTGCACAGAAAATTTCTTTCGTATTGACATGACAATCCGGCTTAATAATAACAACCCATTGTTCAGAAACGGTTATGGCCTGAATTTTTTCGCCCACACCTTCTGCCCACGCCGCCTGACCAAAGGCAAAAATCGGCACATCCGCCCCTAATGACAAACCCAGTTCCATGAGCTTCTCGGTGCTTAAATGCAGCCCCCATAAGACATTCAGCGCAACCAAAACGGTGGCGGCATCGGAACTGCCGCCGCCCAAGCCGCCGCCCATCGGCAGGTTTTTTTCCACCTCAATACAAACCCCTTCGCTACAGCCCGTCGCCGCTTTCAGCAAATTCGCGGCCCTGACTGTCAGGTCGTCGGCTTCGGCGACCCCAGGCAAGGGGTGTTTCAGACTGACCCGCCCGCTGGCATCGGGGTGGAAGCGGATCTTATCGGCCAGTTCGACAAACTGGAACACCGTTTGCAACAGGTGATAACCGTCTGCCCTGCGCCCGACAATGCGCAGCATTAAATTCAGTTTTGCCGGAGCCGGCCAATACGCCGCCCATAATGCCTGCTTAGTGCCCATCCTCACCCTTTATGACCCATTGCTCAATAATTAACTTTAATTTTGCCTGTCCGTTCATCACGGTCATTTTTCGCGGCAATACGCGGCGGCCCACCGTCTGCATTTGCTTATACTCGACCAGCCAACCCGCTTGCCGGAAACCGGACGGCATGTCCACATAAGCCTGCTCCGTAGCCGGCAAGCCGATAATCCAGTAAGCTAATGCCTTAATCGGCACATTCATGCCCAATTGCTGGTTAATAAACGCCTCCGGCTGGGCCGAAGTCTGCACATTGCCGCCGCCCCGGTCGATACTGACCGTCTCGCCCTGCAAACGGATGATTGTCGCGCCCTGCCCTAAAGGACCGGACAATTTTAGCTCATCATGCGCCGGGTCATGCTGCCAAAGCAGGTTCGCCGACCAAGCCTCTTTGCCGCCGCTTAGGGACATGCGCCCCTCCAACGCCCAGTCCGGCAAGGGCGGGCTATTGGCCAGCACCGCCCTTGAATAACTGCCGTCTGGAATGACTTCAACGGTGTTGCAGCCGGACAACCATAACGCCACAGCTAACGCCGCAAAAATAGGCCTACGCATGGCTATTGGGCGGGATCTAAGATGCGGGTTTTAAAATCCAGCAAATAGCGGTCGCTTGGTGCTTCTTTAATAGCCTCATTAAAGATTTTTTTAGCTTGGTCTTTCTTGCCCAAGAACCACAGCACCTCGGCCAAATGGCCGGCAATCTCGTTCTCTTTCTGCTTGCCGTAGGCCCGTTGCAGATAATCTAAAGCCTTGGCGGTATTACCCAGTTTAAACTGCAACCAGCCATAGCTATCCAAAATCACCGCCTCATCAGGCGAGAGCTTTAACGCCCGTTGCAGATAACCCTCCGCCTCTTGGTAACGGGTGGTTTTGTCCGCTAAGGTGTAACCCAGAGCATTTAAGGCCTCGGCATTATCAGGATGCTGGGCGATGATTTTTTTCAAATCCGCTTCCAATACGTCCAGCTTACCGACATGCTCAGCCATCAAAGCGCGTGCATACAGCAAACCCTTATTATCAGGCTCATCTACCAACGCTTTGCTTAATAGCTCAAAGGCCTTGGCATACTGGCGCTGTTGGCTAAACAACTCCGCTTGGACAATAATAATACGCTCTTTTTGTTGCGGATATTTTTTCGCCAACGCCACCACACGGCTTTCCGCTTGGGCGAATTGCTTATCCCTACCCAACAGGCCGACAGCGGCAATACCCGCCTCAAACCCCAAACGTTCGTCATTGACCTTATCGTACCAAGCCAAAGCCTTAGGTATGTCGTTATCCTGCTCGGCAATTTTGCCTAAATAATAACTGGCTTGCGGTTGCCATTGCGGGTCTTTCAATAAGGGCGTAAGGGCATCTTCGGCCTCATCCGGCTTATCTTCCTGCAAATACACCAGACCTAAAGCCAAACGGCTCTCGGATTCTTGCGGGTTGGCCTTAATAATCGCCTGATACAGCGTGATCGCCTCATCATAGTCACGGTTTTTAATCAAAACCTGCGCCAGCACCTTTTTGATTTTGATGTCATCGGGCGATTTCTGCACGGCGGCTTTCAGAACCGTTTTCGCCTGATCGAAATGCCCCGACATAATCGCCAACTGTGCTTGGAGCATTAAGGCCTTATCCCAATTAGGCTGTATGCGTAACGCCTCGGCGACTTTAGCGGCGGCCAAATCCGGCTTGTCCATTTGCGTTGCCAACAAGGCCTCGACAAAATACACTATCGCTTGGTTAGGATGCCGGGCGGCAACCGTATCCAGCACCTCCAAAACCGGCGCGGACTTATTGGCTTTTTGCAACACACCCGCCAATTCCAACAAAGCCTTGTCAAAATTTGCCGGATCATTTTTCAATAAGGACTCGATATGCTCCACAGCCGCCGCTTTGTTACCCGCTTGCAAAGCCGATAAGGCGGCAAATTTCCGCGCCGTGGCATTATTAGGGTCTTGCCGCAACCAAATCTTTATTGCTTCATCCAATTTGTTGCCGTTTTTCAGATACATGGCTATCATGGCGGCACGTTCGGCAAAACGCGGGTCATGGACACGCTTTGCCGCTTCCATATAACCTTCCAAAGCAATATCATATTGACCACGCTGTCCTGCCAATTCAGCGGTTAACAGCATAAACAGCACATCAGGGTCTATAGAAGTATTAACATCTTTGGGCTTAGGCTTAATCACGGCAGGCTTATCGGCGACCTGGACCGCGTCGGAAACCTGCGGCTTATCCGGCGCACTGGCGCAGCCGTATAGCAAGACCAGCGTAGTTACTGAGAATAATCTAAAAATAAACAGTCTAAAAGTTAACACTCACAATCCTATTTTAGGTCTCAAAGGTAGGGCTATAGATTAGCAGAAAAAGCCGTTGATTTAGAGAGCTGATTACAGCATTTTCATTAAGCTATTCTATTTCTTGGCATAGAGCGAGATAATATACGGCTGATTTAGCAAAAAGCCATCGGCGCAGGCCTAATTTAAGCCCTTATAGCCCTGGCAAAACCCATATCGAAACCGGTAACGTCCAATTGACCACCCATACCATGACACTCCTTGCCGTAGGGATTAATTACCAAACCGCTCCGGTCTCTGTCCGCGAACGGCTGTCCTTCCCTGCCGACGTCTTGCAGCCTTCCCTGCAAGAGCTGCATAACCTTAAGGAAATTAGCGAAGCGGCGATCCTGTCGACCTGCAACCGCACCGAATTTTACTGCGCCGCCAGCACCACCAACCAGCAAATCCTGATTGATTGGGTCGCGCAAAATAAGCATTTGGACAGCCATGACCTTACCCCCTACCTGTACAGCCACACCGGACCCGCCTTAATCCGGCATATTTTCCGCGTCGCCAGCGGCTTAGACTCGATGATCTTGGGGGAACCGCAAATCTTAGGGCAAATGAAGACCGCCTACCAAGCGGCTTGTGACGCGGGAACCTTAGGCAAACATCTGGGCAAACTGTTCCAGCACACCTTTACCGCCGCCAAAAAAGTCCGTACCGACACCGCCATCGGCTCCAGCCCGGTGTCGGTCGCGTTTGCCGCCGTGCAACTCGCCCAACAGATTTTCGACAAGCTCAGCGAACAAACCGCCCTGCTGATCGGCGCGGGCGAAACCATAGAGCTGACCGCCCGGCATTTAAGCCAACAAGGCATAGGCCGACTCATCATCGCCAACCGCACGTTTGACAAAGCCCATGCCCTCGCCACGCAGTTTAACGGCTATGCCATCGACTTGTCGGAATTGCCTAACCACCTGGCTGAGGCCGACATCGTCATCTCCTCAACCGCCAGTTCCTTACCGATATTAGGTAAAGGGCGGGTAGAGAGCGCCTTAAAAAAACGTAAACACAAGCCCATGTTTATGGTAGATTTGGCAGTGCCGCGCGATATTGAGGCGGAAGTCGAACAATTGCGCGACGTATACCTGTACACGGTTGATGACCTCCAACACACCATCGACCAAAACATGAACTCCCGGCGCTTGGCGGCGGCCCAAGCGGAAGAGATTATCGACACCCAAGTCGACTATTTTCTGGCGTGGCTACGCGCCCAAGGGGCGCAATCGACCCTGCGCGACTTTCGCCTATCTGCCGAAACCATCCGCGATGAAGCTTTACAAAAAGCCCAACTTGCGCTCAAAAACGGTGCGTCCGCCGAAGAAACCTTAAACCGTCTCGCCCACACCCTCACCAATAAACTCATCCATACGCCCAGCAGCCAAATCAGGATTGCCGCCGAAAACGAACGTCATGACTTAGTCGCCGCTGCCCGCGAAATTTTTAAACTCAGCGATACCCAATGAAAAAATCCATACAAATCAAACTTGAAAATCTGTGCGAACGCTACGACGAAATCGCCGCCCTGCTCTCAGAACCGGAAGTGCAAGGCAACCAAAACCGCTTCCGCACCTTAAGCCAAGAATACGCGCAAATCACCCCGCTGGTAGAATGCTATAAACGCTATGAGCAAGCGCAAGACATGCTCGCCTCGGCCAAAGACATGCTCAATGACAGCGACGCCGATATGCGCGAACTGGCTAAAGAAGAAATCCGGGATGCCGAAAACCAAATCGACGCGCTCGACCACGAGTTGCAACTGTTATTGCTGCCCAAAGACCCTAACGACAACCGTAACATCTTTTTAGAAATCCGCGCAGGTACTGGCGGCGACGAAGCGGCGATTTTTTCCGGCGACTTATCGCGCATGTACCAACGCTATGCCGAACGGCGTGGCTGGCAAACCGAAATCATTAACGAAAGCCATGGCGATCACGGCGGCTATAAAGAAGTCATTTTGCGCGTTTCCGGGCGTGACGTGTATTCGCAACTAAAATTTGAATCCGGTGCCCACCGCGTCCAACGGGTGCCTGAAACCGAATCGCAAGGCCGTATCCATACCTCCGCCTGCACCGTCGCCATCATGCCGGAAGTGGACGAAGTCGATGCCGTCGACATCAATCCGGCTGATCTGAAAGTCGATACCTACCGCGCCTCCGGGGCAGGTGGCCAGCATATCAACAAAACCGAATCGGCGATCCGTATCACCCACATCCCTACTGGAGTGGTAGTGGAATGCCAAGATGAGCGCTCACAACACAAAAATCGCGCCCGCGCCATGTCCTTGCTAGCCTCGCGCCTGCTTTCCGCCGAACAGGAAAAGCACCATGCCGAACAATCGGCAACCCGTAAGCTGCAAGTCGGCAGCGGCGACCGTTCCGAACGCATCCGCACCTATAACTACCCACAAGGCCGCCTCACCGACCATCGCATCAACCTGACCCTATACAAGCTCGACGACATTATGCAAGGTGGCTTGGAGCAAGTCATCCAGCCTCTAATCCACGAACACCAGGCGGAAATGCTCACGCAATTGGGCGAAGATTAAGGCAATCAGCCTTTATGACATTCTGCTGTTAGGCCTTGTCGCCGATAAATCCACCTCTATATGTCGGTAACTTTTACATGGACTGGCTACGCGATAATCCCCAAAAGCAGGATTTGCCGCCGATATTCCCGCTGGTGCTGTACAACGGCAACCCAAAATGGACGGCGGCGACTGATTTTGCCAGCCTATTGGGGGAAAACAATATCTTGGGCAAATATACCCCGCAGCTTCACTATTGCCTGATTGACGAAAGCCAATACGACCTTGAAAACCTGCGGCAAATGGGCAACCTCGTTTCCACCTTGATTATCGCGGAACGGTGTACCGACATGGCGGCCATCAACCAAGCGTTTCTGGGGCTCTATGATAAATATGACCCGCTTGGGAGCGAAGAAAAACAACCCTTCATGGACTTGCTGAACTGGTTCATTCAGCTTATCCTAAGGGAGAAAGTTGAAATGGTCTAATAAAGCCTGACACTTCCAAAGGCATATTATAATGTCAGCAGAGGTGAAAAATGAGCAAAACAGATAAAGTCAAAAAACCCAAATTTACCCTGGAATTTAAGCAAGATGCGGCCAAATTGGTGCTTGAGAAAGGCTTTATTTCGCTTTTTATAACGGCAGACGTTCGCATTCGACATTGGGCTATAAAACCCCTTTGGAATTTGAGCGGGAATTTTACAGCAAGGTTGCCTAAGAAAGTGTCCGGTTTTTGTTGACCATTACACCTCTCGGGTGTGATGGACGACACCGTCCCGATGGTTCGGCGGTGCATAGAGAGTATAGAGTTTCAGTGGGACACTGCCGGTATTGATGATATTGTGCTTTATCCCAGCCGGGACAACTACCGCGAAGCCGGTGCGGATCACCGTCCTGACGCCATTAAGAACCGCCTCACCGGCCCCCTCCTCAACGCGAAAGAATTGATCGAGCTTGTGGACTTCCGCACCGATCTCTTCCTTGGGCTTTAACGCCATGAGGACAAGCTGGCAGTGCTTTGCCGTGTAAATTACTCGACGAAACTCGTCGTTCTTAACTGCGAGATCTTCGATATCTTGTACAAAACCTTTCATAATGATTCCTTCTTTGTTGGATTGCCCCATGGGGCGTTCGATGCCATTCAGAACAGGCGCACTTTTATTTCCCCCGTTCCCATATTAAAACTGGAGGTCCACGATCTTACCCGCCGAGTGTCTGATCCTGTTTTTTATACCAGGCGAGTGCCTGCTCAAAATGCTGCGGATCAAAATCTGGCCAATATTCATCCCTGACATAGATATCGGCATAAACCGATTGTACCGGGAGAAAGCCGCTCAATCGGCGTCCTCCTCCCCAGCGTACAATCAAATCCAGACGTGTAACTTCATCTGAACGCAGGCCACCGTTTTTAAGACCGGCCAGATCCCATTCCCAGCCATAATTGACGAGTAAATTTACCTTCATTCCGACACCCTGGCGCTGCCGGAATTCTGTTAACACTTTGGGGAATTGAGTCGATGTCTCATCGCCGACAACAAGCAGAGCCGCTCCGCGGCGTGCAATCTCGAAAGCGAAAGTGATGCAGGCTCCGGAGAATGCCTGTTTCTGAATGGAAGGCCGTTTAGTATTGTCTTGGGTAAATCCATAAATGGAAACCTCCTCTATCCCAAGTTCTTTGCATTTCTCATACAGCAGCAACCCCGGATTAATACCATGGACATATCCAGCCTCTTTTGGGAAGCTATGATCTGTGGCCCAGCGGCGATTTCCATCGGGAATGAAACCGACGTGACGCGGGATATTATTTTTTGCCATTGCAATCCTTATTTCAACATGATGTAGAACGATACGACAAGAGCTTATGCACAATAAGCAAATTGAGCCATTTGCCATCGCTGGGTCAGGGCATTGAACAAACCACAGGCCGTTTGCATGATGGCCGTATAAATCAGATGGGAACACCGGAAGCGGTTGGCCATGATCGCCCACAATTTACCTAGCCGATGCCATGTTCCACCCTAACCCTGGCGGCGTCCAGCCGGGAATTGAAGGCTTGCTGTTGTCCCGTCAGTTCCTGGCCGGTCACTTTTGCAGGGTGTGCAGACCGTTAGGCTCAGAATCAGATGCACAGCACCAGGCACGCGAACACTAATGGCCAGGTGGTCAATGTCATCATCAGCCACCACCTGGGCTTTCAGCGGGAAGGCATTTTTTTACCAGAAGAGTACCCTTTGTGGGTAGTATTGTCCCAGTAGGGACCGGACACGCGTTGTTCGGCGGCGTCAGTCAGCAGGCACCCGCCAAGCAAGCCATCATTACAAATTGCTGCACATGACATGACTTAAATTCAGTTATAGTCCAGTCCTCAGAAGACGGTGTCTCGATTTATAATGCCCTTATTAAACGGCTACAGCTTATTTGCCTCGAAAGAAAAATATCCAAAGAATCACACAAATCCCTCCTGGTACACCGAGCATCCATAAAAGCAACGGTGGCAGTATCCTGCCTTCTACTTTGCGACTAAACGTCATAGCCTTACCTTTTAATTGACTTAATTTGTTCATGGCTTTCTCCAAAAATTGATGGTTTAAATATTGATGACAATTGTGTTGGGCTATGATCCGATGTTCATAAACAGCAACACGAATTGTGATACCAATGATATGCTTTTAATGATAAGCAACACAAAGTTGCGGGTCTGTGCGGTATCGAACCAACCCCAAGGGGTTTCTTAGGGAAGGGTGTTTATGAATCAGTCAGGTTTGAAGCGTTTCTTAGGCTTCAGCGTGCGCAATTCGCATAATTTCTTGAGCGATATTTTCAGGCGATAGGATAAAATCGATGCACCCAGTGTCAATTGCGCTCACCGGCATGTCAGGCCGGAGAGCCGTACTAAGCTGCTGCGCGATGGTAATGCCGCCTACTGCTTTTATGTCACACAAGGCTGCGGCCCCGTCGCCATCATAGCCAGAAACAATAACGGCAATAAGCTTGCCGTCCCAATGGCGAGTAAGCGAACGCAGGAAAACCGTGATGACATCAGGCCAGCCACAAGGCTTGGATATAGGCTCTAGACGGAATTCTCCATTTTGGACGTGTAAATCCCGATTTTCAGGGATGATAAAGACACGATTAGGTTCGATCATCAAATTTTTCGCGATTAGATCAACTGGCATGGTTGTGTAGTTTGGAAGAATTTCATGCAACAAGGTTGGAAATTTTGTGATGTGATTAACGATGACGATAGCCACACCCATGTCAGCCGGCAGATTTTTCAATAGCCGAATATAGGCGTCAAGGCCGCCAGCCGAACCGCCGACGCAAACAATTGGGAAATTTTTCATCAAGGAACCTGCTTTAGATTGTCGCTATGTGATATTGGGTTTGTAGACCCATGAGGGACGCTTCCTGATATCACCTAGCATCGCGTCAACAATGGGTCAGCATATGCCCACCCGATCGCAAACACAGTGCGGAAACCAACATAGACCGCCATATAACGGTATGTGTGGAATCGCACGGACAACCTAAAGCTGGGGCGTATATTGGCAGCAGCAATCGTTTTTCTTGAAGCCCGTTCTTAGTGGAGTTCTAACATGCGTAATTCAGTTGCTGGATTAATTCTAATCATGACATTGCCGATGGTTTGTAAGGCCGAAAAAGCCGCTACCAACACGCCAGGAGTCCCGGTTGCCGGATCTAACGAAGCCCAACTTCCAGAGGCCGTTCCGAGTCCATCTCCTGAGGCATTATCACCCGACTCCCATCCAGGGAAGACCTCACAGGGCGGTAGTGCAGACTTCCCCAATACGCAAAGCGAAGCCTTCAATATCTGCTTACGCGCTACCCAGCGTTTCGAGCAACAGGAAAAGGCAAAAGGGACTAGCAAAACGGTATCAGCACCGTTGTCTGCTTCGTGCAAAACGGAATTGAAACCAGTATCGTATTGGCTTTTGCATGGACAAAGAATCCATTACGGAAGTCGACTTTAATGTCGCCCATACGCATTGTGCGAAATAAACTAAATGACGCCTCTTTACATTTCAATAAACAGCCACCTAATCACCTCCACCGTGCGCTAGAAAACATTGCTAGGTTTTTGGCCTATTGTACGCAGCCGTACAGACTGATTTTAAGGGGTAGGGGTATAGTGAGCCGAAATCAGAAAACTATTTGTAACTAACGAGAAAATGATTATGGACACCCTAGATAAAGCATCGCACCACGCACACGACACCTTTGATAAGATCGCCCATGCGGCGGATCAGACAGCAGAACTACTGGGAGAAAAAAGCGAAGATTTACTGGATGCCGAGCGACAACTGATGAGGAAAACACGCCATGTTGTCCGTAAAAACCCCATAGCCACAATGGGTATCGCGGCTACTGCCGGTTTTCTGCTAAGCCATCTGCTGATTCGCTGCCGTTAAATCGGCAAAGAGTATGACCCAATCTAGCAAGCCAGCGGCAACGTCCGGCAAAAAACAGTCTTTGTGGGCCAAACTTGGCCCAGGCCTCATCAGCGGTGCCGCTGACGATGACCCAAGCGGCATCGCCACATATTCCCAAGTCGGTGCTGGGTTTGGCTACGCAATTCTTTGGACCGCACTTTTCACCTTCCCGTTGATGGTGGGTATTCAGACCATCAGCGCCCGCATCGGTCGGGTGACCGGGCAAGGGTTGGCGGCTAACATTCGTCGGCATTATCCGCCCTGGCTACTGTACGGCATTGTCTTATTGTTGCTGATCGCCAATACGATCAATATAGCCGCCGATATTGGCGCCATGGGCGCAGCGCTCAAACTGCTCATCGGGGGGCCGGCTCATTGGTATGCCATCGGTTTTGGCCTGCTCTCACTCGGCCTACAAATTTTCGTGCCATTTCCACGTTATGCGCCTATTTTGAAAACGTTAACGTTTGCACTGCTCGCTTATGTGGCCACCGTATTTGTAGTCAAGGTACCGTGGAGTGAGGTAGCCTACCAGACCCTTATGCCGTCTTTATCGGTCAAATCAAATTACTTGCTTGCCGTGCTGGCGGTATTTGGAACCACCATCAGCCCCTATCTTTTCTTTTGGCAAGCGTCCCAAGAAGTGGAAGACCAGCGTGCCGCACCTGGCGAGGAACCGTTAGTGGAGGCGCCAGAACAAGCATCGGCCGAATTGCAACGTATCAATATCGATACCTACGTTGGCATGGGATTTTCCAATCTGGTCGCTTTTTTTATCATGTTGACGGCGGTTGTCACATTGCACCTGCACGGCATTACCGATATTCAGACTTCCGCCCAAGCGGCCGAGGCGTTGCGCCCGCTCGCGGGCGATTTCGCCTTTGTACTTTTTACCGCCGGCATTGTCGGTACCGGACTACTTGCCGTGCCGATTTTGGCGGGTTCGGCGGCTTACGGCATTGCCGAGGCCTTTAGATGGCATATTGGCTTAGGCCTGGAGCTGTTACACGCCCGCGGTTTTTACACCATTGTTATCATCGCCACAGTGCTCGGCGTGATACTTAATTTTACGCCCGTCGATCCGGTCAAGGCCTTGTTTTGGAGTGCGGTCATCAACGGGGTCATTTCCGTACCCATTATGGTCGTCATGATGCTGATGGCCGTGCGCGTGGATATTATGGGTAGGTTTGTCATTGGCCGTTGGCTAAGGATTTTCGGATGGCTGGCAACGGTGAGTATGGCGATTGTGGTATTGGCGCTGTTCGCAACCTGGCTGGATTGACTTTAGCTGTGATGGCCTTGCAAAGGTTATAAGGCGGCTTTTATGACATACCCGCTCCAGTTAATCTAACTGATTGGCTATGGCCAAAGATTGCCCCGCGCTAACCAGCGCTTTTGGGCAGTCCAGTCGCCCCGTGTGAATTTCGATGAACATCAATTGATCAGCCGTAACGGCTATAGCCAATGCGGCTTCAAGCTCCCCTTCGGTGTGGACATCAAAACCTAGGCCGCCGCCAAACACCTCCACCAGTTTATGATACTGCCAGGGCTGGATATCATTATAAGGATGATCACTAATGACGCGCTCTATTGTGTAGCCGTCATTATTGATCAGGAAGATAACGGGCTTGAGATGGTTGCGGATCATCGTCGACAGATCTTGGCCAGTTACTTGAAAAGAACCATCCCCTACAAATAGCACGACCTGCCTAGCTTTTGCCGCCATAGCGGCGCCTAGGGTGGCTCCTATGCTGTAACCGATGGAACCATAAAAGGTTTGCCCTATAAAGGTGGCGCCTTTGGGCAGCAGCAATTCGGCTGCACTGAATAGGGATACGCCCGTTTCTGCAACGACAATCGCATCGTCTTTTATAAAATGACTCATGCGATCAAAGAATCGCTTGATGGTCAGCGGTTTTTGCCCATCAGAAAAGTAATGTTCGGAACGGCGATGTATACAGCCATCAGTTGCCGATTGGATAGCCAGGGTTGCCGAATCGCGACGGGTTAGATTTTCGCTCAGCCCAAGGATAAAGTTATGGAGCGACACGTTCTCATAAATATGATGCTTGATCCTGACGGAACGGATGTTGACGCTGATCGTCTTCGCCGCATCAAGCTCGGCGGTAAAGCCGCCCGTGTTAAAGTCCGTAAGCAATGCCCCTAGCTGTAGAATACAGTCGGCAGACTCTACCCGATTTCTTACATAATCACGGCTCCGGTCTCCCTCATATAAACCGATGAATTGTGGATGCTGTTCTGACAGAACGCTTTTACCCAACATCATGGTGGCATAGGGAAAGCCGGTTTTATCGATGAAGTCGGCGAAGGGTTTTTGCAGTTTAAAACGTATCAGCTCCACGTCACCAATCACGACGGGTTTCTCTGCATTGTTCAGCATTTCCGTGGCTTCGTTGATGGCTTCTCCAAGCACATCAGGATCACTACCGAGGTTTGGCGGGAACAGGAAAGCCTCCGGATAAGGACATTTCATCATCACCACATCGGCGGGAAGGCTGATATACACCGGTTGTTGATGGGAAAGACACACCGATAACACCCGGTCGATCTCTGCAGGCGCCATTTCGGCAGAAACCAGTTCGGTCGATGCAGCCGTTATTTTCTCGTATAGCCGCAGTGGGATCTGATAATCGCCTAACGTGTGATGCAACAATGGCCGATTGCGGAAATTAATCGTCGACGGTGAGCCCGTGATCACCACTATAGGCACTCTCTCCGCGAACGCGCCTGCTACGCCGTTGATGGCGCTTAATTCACCCACACCATACGTTGAAGAAAATGCGCCAACACCTCGAATACGCGCGTAGCCGTCAGCCGCATAGGCCGCGTTGAGTTCATTGCAGGTACCGACATAGGCCAATCCGCTTTTCAAAACCTGATTGAAAAATCCCAGCACGAAGTCGCCCGGCACTCCAAACAGGTGATCCACGCCTATCTCTTTCAGTCGGAAGATCAGGTAGTCTGCAACGGTGATGTCTGAATTGCCCATAGTGCCGGTTCCTTATCTTGCCGCGTAGACAAGATCAAATGGTTAATGCGTGAGAGATCAAGTTGCGGTATAAATACCGCTAATGGTCACATGGCTTGATGGCTCAGGATACTTGCAAACTATCATCGGGTCGGTGCGGCAAAGCACATTTGATGGGTCGTTGAAATTTCGGCTCGGATGGTTAGCCAGCCATTGTTAGAAACGCGGTTTAGGGAATATCACGGAGACGGATATTGAGGCGGTGATGCACAAGCTGAATCACCGCCCACGCTAAACACGTAATTACCAAACACCCCATGTCGTGTTTTTTGCTGAAGCCGAGCAGGAGGCCGTATGATACTTAGGATTGTACTTCGGAGTTGAATCCACGCTATGAATAACTTGTTGCTTATCGTTGTCGCGTT
Organism: Methylovulum psychrotolerans; assembly: GCF_002209385.1. Taxonomy (NCBI): domain Bacteria; kingdom Pseudomonadati; phylum Pseudomonadota; class Gammaproteobacteria; order Methylococcales; family Methylococcaceae; genus Methylovulum; species Methylovulum psychrotolerans. The sequence continues at coordinate 4,400,756 of NZ_CP022129.1, read as the reverse complement.
ATTTCTGGTCGCCCTCAATGGTTTCTTTGTCGCGGCGGAATTCGGACTGGTCAAACTGCGGCAGACCCGTATCCGTGAAATTGCCAAAACCCAAGGCCTGCGCGGACGCGTTCTGGCGAAAATCCATGTAAAACTGGATGCTTATTTGTCCGCCTGCCAATTGGGCATTACCTTGGCTTCGCTAGGCTTGGGCTGGGTCGGCGAACCGGCGTTTGCGGGCTTGTTGGAGCCCGTGTTGGTTAAGGTTGGGGTTATTTCACCTGAACTGATCCATGGTGTTGCTTTCGCCATGGCTTTTTCCGCGATTTCATTCCTGCATATCGTTGCCGGTGAACTGGCGCCGAAGTCGATGGCGATACGCAACCCTGAAAGCATTGGCTTATGGACTGCCGTCCCGTTGTTCAGCTTTTATTGGTTGATGTTCCCCGCCATCTGGCTGCTCAATTCCAGTGCCAATCTGGTGCTTTGGGTGCTTGGGCTTCGTGATGCCCATCATTACGAGGCCCGCTATTCAGCAGCCGAACTCAAACTGATATTGCGCAGTAACAGCTTGGCCGAACGCTTCACGCGCGATGAATGGAATATTCTCGCACAAACATTGGATTTCAGCGAATTGGAAGTGTCCGATTTGATGCGCCCTAACCACGAAATGGTGGCCTTGTGCCACGCCAACAGCGTACAGGAAAACTTGGACATCATGTACCAATCACGGTTCAGCCGCTATCCGTATTTTGCCGCCAATCATGTGGACGTGCTGGGTGTCATCCACTTGAAAGATTTGTTTTTTGCCCGGCAGGAAGACAAGGCCATAGAAGATCTGACCCGCTACCTGCGCCCCATCCAATACATTCCGTCCGATACACCGTCGTTGGAGTTATTGCGCCATTTCCGTACAGGGGCGTCACACTTTACGGTCATCGGCGAGAAAGGGCAAAAGCCGGAAGGCTTCATCACCCTGGATAATTTGATCAGCGCCATGGTCGGTGAGATACGTGACGAGTTTAAGCAAAACACGAATGATTGGAGCAGGCTGGATGACGGCACGCTGATGGGCAAGGGAAGTTTGCCGATATTTTCGCTGGAGCGGATATTAGGTGTTGATATTGAAAATGAGGAACTCGATCTGGAAGACACCGTATCAGTCGGTGGCCTTATTTTGTCCAAACTCGGGGATATTCCGGTGGAGAACCAGAGAATCGGGTTCCATCAATTTGATGTCTTGGTCAAAAAAATGCACGGCCCCCGCATTGTGATGGTCCAGGTTTATCCTAAGTCGTCCGGCAACCCAGGTGACACACCATGATCTGCACAATGATGAAGCCCGTTACAATGCCAACCTGTCAATAAAGTAAGCGCGTGTCCCTACCACGTTGCCTTTTCAGGTAAAGTTTGTTTGATCGCCTTTATTTGTTCGGGTGTCAAAGGCAACAATTCATCAATGTGGCTATTAGGCCACACGGGCAGTTTTTCCAATGTTTCCTTCAGCCATACCGCCGGGTTTAGGCCATTAAGCTTGGCTGTGCCCAGTAAGGTTTGGATTGCGGCGGCACGTTGCCCGGCACGTTCGGAACCGGCAAACAGCCAATTTTTCTTGTTATGTAAAGCTTTGCATAATAAGAATTATGCTCAGTCCGTTATTATGCTGAGTAAGTATCGGAAGTCGTCAGCACGCCTGGCTTTCCACGCTGCTGACTTTACATAATATTAAAGACCCTCCAGGAACTTTAGAAGGTCATCCGATGGGTGATAGCGCATCCGCCCAATTTCTGGCGGTAATGCCGCTGAACGGATTATCGACAAGCGAGTCCAGGTGAGTAAGATCCGCCAGATGGGTTTCAGTAAACATGGTTTTATTCCTATAGCAATTAAAGAAGCTACAGGAAACCACAAATTATTATGCTGAGTTAAAATCAGTCATGTGGTGCTGTAAATCGCGCCGTTATGCGGCTTCGCAGTTGACTACAGGCGAACTATGCATAATAACGGACTGAGCATAATTCTTACCCAACGCAATGGGCCGGATGCAGTTTTCCACGGGGTTGTTGTCAATCGGCAGATGTCCGGTTTTCGCATAACGGACTAGGGCGGGCCACCGTTTTAAGGTGTAATCCAAGGCTTTGGCGGAAGCGCCGCCGGGGGCTGTGACGGTACGGGTTTTCAGGAGCCAGTCATGGAAGGCACGCAGTTGGGGCTGGCTTTTTTCCGCCCGCAGTTGTTGGCGTGCCGCAATGCCCAAGGCTTTGCCTTCGGCTTCGACGGCATAAAGCACACTGATGCGTTGTAATATTTCCCATGCCATGGGGCTCTTGTGCCCCTGAGGGTATTGGTTGGCTTGGTGCAAGTCGAAGAACTTTCGCCGCGCATGGGCACAAAGCAGGCCAGCTCGGTGCAGGCGCCGGTGTCCGTGAACAGGGCTTTGTAACCTGCATAGCCGTCGACCATCAGGTGGCCTTTCCACGCGCCCAAAAACTGGCGGGTATGTTCGCCGCCCCGGCCTTTCTGGTAGTCGAAGACGATCAGCCGCGGCCCGGCCTCCGCGAGGTCGTTGCTGCGGTACGTTCAAAGGTAGGCCTTACGGGTTTTGCCGTTGCCGGGTTCCAGTTGCGCCACGGAGGGTTCGGCGGCATGTAAGGCACCGCCCCGCAACAGGTGCCATTTCAGTAGGGGCTTGCAGGATATTCTGCTAGGCACTGCACAACTTTATGAGGGGTTGCGGGAACGGGCGGAACGTGTTGATTTAGATTAAATCGCCACACAATTTACCGCAGCGTATTTAATGCCTCAAATAGGGGGGGTAGGTGAACGGTTACAGACTGGCAATTCATAACGCAATAACATCAAGGCCTTTTCTTTCGACAATAGACAACAACTTGAGGGTTGCCCCTGTCGGTTTCGCTTCGCCCTGTTCCCATTTTTTTACCGCCCGGTCTGAGACATTCAGGTAAGCGGCAAAAACACTTTGGCTTAACCCTAATGTCTGTCTGATAGCGGTGATTTGCTTGGCGGTATAGTGGGGGACGGGGGGTAAGGAATGGGGATCAAACTGCCGTAATGTCGTTTTATCAATCGCCCCGACTTCATACAGGTCTTTTGCCATTGCGCTGAGGGTATTTTGGATATCAGTCATTTGCAAGCCCGATTAAGGTGTTGTTGTCAATTAATGCGTTCATTTGCACGGGGGATAAATTAAGAAAGGCTTTGGCCATGATTTTAAAGCCTTCCAGCTCCGTTTTTGAAATGTTGTCTTTTTCATTTTTGGCAAAGCCGTGAGCAAAAATAATAGTGTCGCCCTGTTTCATAAAATACAGGATCCGGTAAGCGCCGCGCTTTCCTTCACCCGATCTGCTGATACGTTTTTTATAAACATGGCCACCTAAATTGGCATCACACAGCCCGTTTTCTATTTCAAAAACAGCTTTTTTCAGGTCATCATCAATGATGCCCTGTTTTTTAGCCCATTTTTCAAATAGACGATATTTAAAAACCCTCATGCAGCCCCATCTTTTTTTACAGTATTATACCCTGCTATTCACCAATTGAAATAGCCAATACCAACAAGAAAAGCAAATGCCCAAACCCATTTTGGGTGGCAACAACCCCGCAGTAATTGAACACATATTTCCCATGCAAACACATTTTTGCCGATAGCTTCTGCCTCTGCTTTGCCAAGGTAAAACACTGGCAGCTTTGGGTGGTTATTGGAGATGACGTTACCCAAAACCGCGCCAAGCAGATAAGGTTTTATGCTTATGCTTATGCTTATCCTGTAAACCAACAAACACAAGAAAAAGCCGTTTTTGTGATATGTTTTGAAAACATGCACAAGAAAACGCTATTTTTGTGCATGTCTTTACCAGCCATTATTCCGGTTGCATAGGGTATGCCGTAGCCGTTCGTGAGAAAAAACGCAACAGCGGATAATTTTATATGACATGCTCGTTTATTGATGATCTTGGCTGTCAATTTAGGGTGCACCCTAACCGCCACCTTCCCGTTATGTGTGGATAGACAGTACAGTTAGCGTTTACTTCATCTTTTCAAAAGCCACAGTTAATTGCCCGGAAGCCCTTAAGGTATCAAGCTCGGACTCAATTTCAGCCACCAACAGATCGAAATGGCCCAATTTGATTTCGGTGCGCGATCGCGAGGAGTCCAGCAACTCCAACAGGCCGGTTTTCCCCAGCCGGTAGGCATCCTCAGCCATTTGCCTCAAGCCCGGCAGCGGCTCCAGTACGTCGCGTTCAAATTCGGCGAGCGTCGCCCGCCGCCCCGCCAAGACCTCTGCCGCCCGCCCAAGCTCCCGCCTTGTGGCGGCCAAGGCCAGTTCCCGCTTAAGCAAGGCCGCCTGCTTTTCGGCGGATGCCTTGGCCATGCCGCCTTGCCCCCTATCAAAAATCGGCAAGTCGACAGAGATGCCGACGAAGGTCGTATTGCCATAAGGCCGGTCGGTGAACGCGGTGCCCAGCAGCAGCGAGGGGACGGGCCAACGTTCACGGCGGGCGCGTTCCAAGCCCGAATCGGCGGCGATGGTTTCCCGGCGGGCGCTTTCCAGTGCCTGGTTATGCAGTTCTGCCTGCGCCCATAGCGTGCCGGTGTCCGCCACAATCCCGATAGGGGCAAGCACTCCGTTCGCTTGCGGCCTCCAATTGGGGAAGCCCAACAGCACGCCGAGTTCGCCGGCGGTGCTGGCGGTGCCGCTTTTCACTCCCTCCAGCCGCGCCTTCAGGTTATGGCTTTCCTGGGTGATGCGCAGGACATCATAGCGGCTGGCCGTCCCGGCACTTTCCTTGCCTGCTATAATCGCCCGCAAGCGCTCAAGTTCCCGGCCGGCCTCCTCCAACACCGCCACCCGTTGCTGCTCCGCCAGCAATTGCACAAATAGCCGCCATGTGTCGCGTATCAATTGGTGGTATTGGCTTCCGGCATCGGCTTCGGCCACGCCAACCCGGCACTCTGCGGCCTCCTTACGCGCCCCGCGCTGCCCGGCCAGTAACAGCGGCACTTCCACGGTGACGTTCTGTTGCGAGGGGCCGTCGAACTGGGTGTTCCAGCGCCCGCCAGCCTGGTCAAAACGGCCATAGCTTAGCCTGGGATTGGGCAAGACATCCGCCGTCACCACATCGGCCTGCGCCACATCAATTTGGCTGCGGATAAGGGCATGGCGAGGGCTTTGGTCGTGGACAATCTGCAAGAGCTGGCGGATCGAGACGGTGTCGGGCAACTCCGGGCTTTCCCCGGCCTCCCCGGCAAATACAGACGCGCTGCCCCACAGCAACAACAGCAATAAGACGGATGTCTTGGCCAATATAGCCAAGCCAATATAATTTGATATGATAATAGGCTATTGTAAAAACGATCATCTTGAATGGAAAACGAATGGCTTATCCAGCGGCATTCAGAAAAAAACTGCTTTCAGTGATGAAAGAACAGGGCCTGACCATCCCGGAAGCCGCCTCTAAACCCGTTAGTTCATGTCTCTAAACCCGTTAGTTCATGTCTCTAAACCCGTTAGTTCATGTCTCTAAACCCGTTAGTTTATGTCTCTAAACCCGTTAGTTTATGTCTCTAAACCCGTTAGTTCATGTCTCTAAACCCGTTAGTTTATGTCTGGTGCTTACTTCGCTTTTTTGATTAGAAAGCGGTTTTGACTTGGTGAATGATTGCGATTTGTTTTGATGCTGTCGCCATCTTCGTTTAACTCGTAACCACTTAAAAACCCCGTTTCTTTTAGTTCATCATGGGCTTTTATTAGGGTTCTTTTAATACCTGCTTTATCATTGTTTTTTAACCCTAAAAGGCTGGCTAATGTTTCAAACTTATGAAAACTAGGCATTACATGGCTTGAATAATAGGCGTGTAAGCCTTTAGCGGTGGAGTTCCTGCCTAATGCTTGGCGTTCTTGTTTATCAACGCTCGCCCAATTCCCACCATTAAAAATAGTAGCAAATTTTGGGTTTATAGAAATTTCATAATTTTGGGTTAATTCGTCCCTAATTCCGCCGTGTAGCAACTGCCCAAAATACCGCTTTTTATGGTCGGTTATGTCAATAACACCACTACACAAACGAATTAAAACAGCGTGTAAGCGTTTATGTTCCTTACCCCCTGTCGCTATTCCTAACGCTTTTAGCAATGAATGAGCGGAAAATTTTAATTCTGTGCCAAGTGGCAAAGGTTTTGCCATGTTCAATAGTTCTAAATATATATCAAGGTCGGACTGGTCAAACTGTTCTCCTGTGAACTCCACCACCACGCCCCCAATAGAAAAAACTTTGTTTGCTTTAACAAAGGGGCGGTTTTCTTTTTGTTTAGGGTTCATGGCTGGGAATAATGCAGAACGAAAAAAGGCGTTAGGGCTTGCCCTTTTGTCGTTGTCCCACAATTCAAGCTGAATTGTTTTAAGTGGTGAATTGGTGCTAATGTTGGGGCTTTTTTCCGCTTGCTCGGCGGTTATAATCTCAATTTTATTTATACCACTGATTGAAGCATTAACCGCTATTTGAAAGCTGGTTAAATAGTTTTGTTTTATCTTTTGAGCAATAAAGTTAGTTGCTGCAACGATAATAATTTTATTTTCGTCTTGTACAAGTTCCAACGATTCAAACCAGCTTATATAAACGGCTTCGCCGTGCATCGCTTTAAGCTGTTTTTTAACTTGGTCGGTTTGGTCGGTCATTTTTCCTATTGCCTTTCTTGGTTCGCCTTGTTACCTTCAAAGGGCAGTACAGCCCGAAGGGGCGATGATTGCCAAAGAGATAAAACCGCTCCCGCTGTCAAGTGTGAGCGGTTTTTTTTGCCTATCGTCTACCAAACAATTTATAAAGCAAGCTGCTTTGTGGCTGGTCGGCTTTCTTTTCTTCCTGCGGTTCTGGCTTGGGTCTCTGGTCGGTCAATAGCAATTGTGTTGCCTGTTCCCTCCATTTGTCCCTGTCTTCTTGTAAGTCGCTTATAACTTTTTCTAGGGTGTTGCGTGTTTCGTCCTTTGCTAATAGCAAAGCCTCTAACCCTTTGATTTTCTCAATCAATCCGCTATTTTCTGGCTGTCCTGACTCTTTTTTTAATAGGGTCGTTTCGTGCTTACGCAACGCATCCTTTTTTAATTTTTCCGCAACGGGGGGAAACACTCTAAAAAGCTCGCTTGGCTCTATTTCATAGCTTCCATTTTCGTTTTTTCTTCCGTTAAGCCTTCTGCCTTCAATGGCTCTTGAAATTGTTGTGGGTGCTACGCCTGTAGCTTTTGCTGCCTGTCTCAAGGTTAAAAACACTATAAAAAATCCTAGTCGTTTCGTGCTTACGCACTATGTTGCGTGACATAATCACGCAACACTATAAGCTAAAAACCACAAAATCAAGCGTTTTTTCCGCTCCCCTTAAAACAATATGTTAGTATTCGCTATGAAATCCGAAACGATGCTCTTCTAAAATTTCATGCACCGCACGCCATACATTTCTTACGGGGTCGGCTACTCTGTGAAATTCATCTACATAGTGATACCTAACATTATCTACGAAATCCCTCATTTTAACTTTTGTGCTTTCATGATGTATTGTGTGAATCAATGTTTCATACGCTACATCTGTTAAAGCCTTGATAGCACCACGCCCTGCGAAAATAACTTTCGGCAAATGCTTAAATCTTGCCTCTTCTTGTGCCATAACATTGGCTTTCCAGCTATAAAATAAATAGCTACCATCTGCGACAAATTCTTTCTTATCTTCGTCCGTTTGTTTTGAGTTTTCATAATGATTTAGAAGTTTAGCAGCAGACGCATAATAAATTTCATCTTCACTACAAGCCTTTGCTAAATCCTCAACAATAACCCGCCCTTCTCTTAATAAGGATTTGTAATCATTAGCCATAAACCACACCTCATAAAGTCCGCCCTTAAAATGAAATAAGCAAGAAAAGGTTTAAGGGCTTTCACCCTTTCTAGCTGGTTCGTTTTACGGCAAAAAAATATCACAACTTTATTATTTTTGGTAATTTATTTTTTAGGTTTTTTTCAGGAACTTTTACCGCCTGTTTCTGTCGGTTTAGGCTGTTCATTTTCCGTTGCTTTTTTGCTATTTCTTGTTGTTTTTTTGTCTGGTATTTTACCCGTCAAAATCTCTTCAATGGCGTTGATTGCGTTATCTCGTTTTGCCCCTGCTGGCAAGTGCTTTAACAAATCCGCCTTCAGTTTTTCAGGGCTTAAATCTTTTGCCATTAACGCCTTTTCCACCATCTCGCCAAAACTCCATAAAATGGATAGTTTCCGCTTTTTTTCGGCTTGGGTTATTTTTGCAATCTCGGCTTGTTTTTTGGCTTCAAGCTGTTTAATCTTTTTATCAAGATTTTCTATGGTCGTTGATTTTTTGGTGTTCATAACACAAGCCTTATTTTCTATTTTGTTAAAAATTCACTATACAGGTTTTATCATAACAAAAAGCCTTTATATATTAAAAGGCAATTAAGTTTTAATAGGCACTGGGAGCGGATAGTTTGGCGGGGGTGTCCACGCACTGGCGGAGCGATAGCGTAGCCAGTGTATAAGTGGACACTTCCGCTAAACTAGGAGCGGTTTTCAACCAAACATAGCCACCCCGTAGGGGTGAAAAATTTGCACGCAGTGCAACAATTAACGGCGTAGCCGTTCGCCACCCTTGCGGGTGGCGTTCCTCGCTTCGCTCGGAGTTATTCAGATGAGTTATTTTAGGCTTGAGGTTAAAATAATCGGCAGGTCAAGCGGGCAATCTTCCGTTGCAAGTGCTGCTTATCGTTCAGGCGAAAAATTGCACGATGAGCGGTTAGGGAAAACTTTTGACTATACAGAAAAAAAAGGCGTTGAAAGGTCGCTAATACTCGCACCAGAAAACGCCCCTGATTGGGTTTATGATAGGTCTAAACTTTGGAACGAAGTGGAGGCAAGGGAAGATAAACAAAACAATCACGCAACTGCACAAGTTGCCCGTGAGGTTATTTTAGATTTTCCTAGGGAGCTTTCCAAGGAACAAAGGGAAGCAATGGCAATCAATTTTTGCAAAAATGAGTTTGTGGCAAAAGGCATGGTTGCCGATATAAATTTTCATAATAAAACCGCTTCGGATGGGGGCGAAAAACCACACGCCCACATTATGCTTACCATGAGGCATATTAACGAAAACGGCTTTGAAGGAAATAAGGCACGGGATTGGAATAATGCCGTATTCACAAAAGATGATTACATCAAAGATAGTTCTTCATTGGTCGGGCTTCGGGGTCGCTATGCGGATTATGTCAATAATGCCCTTGCCGATAGCGGTTCAGATGTTCGGGTTTCGCATTTAACCAATGCGGAAAACGGCAAAGAAATTAAGCACGAATATCAGCCGATAGAAGTTTATCAAATGCAAGCGAGGGGCGTTTATAACGAGGCTTTTTTTAACAGGCTACACGACAAAACCGCCACGATAGAAAATTATCAGGCTTCCTTAAAAACCGCACGGGGTCGGGGCTTAAAAATGGGCGTGGAGGATTACGAATATATGAAGGCGAGGCGGTCGGTTGAGGTGAACACAAAGGCGGATATTGCCCCGCCTTCACAAGCCCAAAAAACAACGGTACAGATAGGCTCTTTTTACCACTCAAACGATTTTATAAAAAATGATAGGGGGCTGGATATATGAGCAAAGCACAAGATTTATATCAAGCAAGGCTGTTAGAACTTAACAGGCACAAGGAAGCTGTGCCAGAAACTGCCCCCCAAGCGGTGGGGAATCCGCCCCCCGTGGCGGATCACCCCACCGCTGACGAAATAGAGATTGATTTTTTCGTTTATGGCTCGGATAGGACAAAGCGGGTTAAAAATATGCTGTCTTTTTACCTGCTCAACGAAACGATTATTGATATTCCCTATATTCAAATTAGAAAGGTAAAATCCCACCAAAACGCTTTAATCCAGCTTTTTACGGGTGATTCAATCATCACCCTAGAAGGCACAAAAGTTAATTTTATCAGGGAACGGATTAAACACGGCTCGCTTTCTTATGTTCGGGAAGGCGGAAAGAAAAACCCGCCCCAAACGCCTGACGGCGTGGCGGTTTATTCAATTACTGAAACCAGTTTTACAGATTTGGAAGAATAAAAATAAGTGTTGCCATTTTGACAACTTTAGTTTAAGCATTTCCTTGACTATGCAGTTGCATAGTTGGGGTGTAGTAACCTCTCAAAAAAGCGGTTAGTGTAGCCGTAAATTGCACTCCCTGCCTCTGGTGGGGAGGCGTTAGCGTATGTTCAAGGTGAAAGCCTAAAGGCTGATGCAAACCTTCTTTTTTGGGTTTTACTAACTCCCCGCCACCACTGGGACTTTCCCCCGTGGTTCTTCTATCGGGGGCGGTTATGGAATTTGTAAAGCCCAATATCAGGGCAGCAATTGACAATTTGCAATATGTTGATGAACAGTTGCACTTGATGGGAACAAACGAAGATTTTGCACTCTCGCCACATGAGCGGGAAGACTGGCGGATGTTTTGCCAACAGCTCCGTTTTGTGGGCAAATATGCCGAAGCACTAGAACAATTGCTTTACCTTCGTAATAAGGTTTTAGAATGAGTTCGCTACCGCTCACCCAATAATTTAATTGGGGGCTGTCTGCCCCCAAACCCCCGAAAGTATTTAGACAAAGAGATGTTGAGGGGTTGCCCTGTAATGAAAAACAATAGCAATAAAAACGCTTGTCAATTTCCGTATTTTACATATAATGAATGTATTGTGTATATTGCAGATATATTAAGGGGGAGTTATGGTAGAAGTTCCAGCAACCGAATTTGTTAAAAATTTTGGGCAGTACAGGGAACGGGTGCAACGGGAGACTATCGCCGTTACAAGCCACGGGCGGACGAGTGGCTATTTCCTTTCTGAACATGAATATATGTTGCTTATGGCACATTCAAGACGAGCTTATCATATAAGCGAATTGCCAGAAAAAACTATTGAAGGAATTGCCACGGCACAAATGGACTCTAGGCACGATTACCTAAACGCCTTAATGGATTAGACCAGCAAGAAATAAATACCTATGGCTTTACCAGAACCAGAATGTGGGCTTGTCATTTCCTATTCTTATTTGTGGAGAAATGAGTATCAAGCAGGAAAAATAGAAGGGGTAAAAAATAGACCTTGTGCCGTTATTTTTGTTGTAATCAATGATGATGATAGCCAAACCGTCACAGTTGCCCCGATAACTCACACACCACCAAGTAACCCCTCTGTAGCCATTGAGATTCCGCAAAAAGTAAAGCAACATTTAGGTTTGGATTGGGAAAAATCGTGGATTGTGCTTGATGATTTTAATGAATTCCTGTGGCCCGGCTATGACCTGCGGATTATCAACGGAAAAATGGGGCGATACGATTACGGATTTATTCCCCCTGCATTGTTTAAGCAAATATCCCAAAAAGTTCTTGAACTTGACAAAAAAGGCTTAATTGCCACCCCTCGTGATTAACTCCCTAGATTTTTCGCATTCTGCCACCCCTGTGCCATAAATCAAGATATTTGACACAAACCCGCACCCCTGATAAATCAAGGGCTTATTTGTGCCATAAATCAAGGACAAAAAGAAGCCATGAAGGGCGGGGGGTAAATCATATTTTTGACCATTGTTTTTAACGCTTGCCATCATTTTTGTTTTGCGGTATATATTATCAGTACCTATTATTGATTGTTAATACTTTGAGGTGGCTAATATGGCAACAAACAAAGCTGTAAAACTGGATGAAGCAACCTATGACCGCTTAAAAGCGTTAGGTGAAACCCGTCAACGCACCCCGCATTGGTTGATGAAGGAGGCAATAAAACAATTTCTTGAACGGGAAGAAAAAGAAGAGGATAGACGGAAAGACACGCTCGAACGCATAGCACGATTTGAAAAAACTGGTGAATCAATCCCTTTTGAAGTTGTTGACGCATGGCTTGCCACATGGGGAAATGAAAACGAGGCTAAATGTCCAATCTCCGCAAATTAAAAATATTTCCCGAAGCCGTTGCAGATTTAGAAAGGCTTCGTGAATTTATAAAAATCCACAATCCCACCGCTGCCAATCGTTCAGCAAAGAGCATCAGGGAGGCTATACATAAAATTCCACATCAGCCTTTTCTAGGGCATCCGATAGCAACCATTGAAAACCCCGAATTGCGGGAGCGTTTTATTCCTTTTGGTAAATCTGGGTATTGGGTTGAATATCTTGTAAAACCCGAAGAAATCCATATTGTTAAAATCTGGCATTCACGAGAAAACAGAGAAAAGCCGTAGGATAAAAAGGCTTATGAAAATTGGTTATGCAAGGGTATCAACTGACGAGCAAAACCCCGACTTACAAACCGATGCACTCAAGGTGGCGGGATGTGAGCGGATTTTTACCGACAAGGCAAGCGGGGCGAATGCCAAGCGGTCGGAGCTGGCGAAGTGCCTTAAGGGCCTGGCGGGTGGTGACACGCTGATAGTTTGGAAACTGGACCGGCTGGGCCGGTCGCTGCATGACCTTATCGGCTTACTGGACGAACTCAAAGCAAGGGGGGTGGCTTTCCAGTCGCTCACCGAAGCCATAGACACCACCACGCCCACGGGGCGGGCAATGTGGCAAATGGTCGGGATACTGGCGGAGCTGGAACGCTCATTGATTCAGGAACGAACCAAGGCGGGCAGAGCTGCTGCGGTCGCCCGTGGCGTGAAGATGGGGCGGAAGGTGAAACTAACCCCGCAACAGGTCGCCCACGCCCAAAAACTCATAGAGCAGGGCGAACATCACGACACTGTGGCGAAGTCGCTGGGCGTGTCTCGGCGGACGCTTTACAGGTGGCTACATTCTAGTTGAATAACTAAGGTTAGCCATATGTTACCATATAGCTATATTATTATCTAAAACTCATAAAATAAGCATAATAAGGAATATATAATGGATTTTTTAATTAAAAACTGTAATAGCATTGAACAAGCAGAAATAAAAGTTGAGGAAGGGAGGCTAAATATCAAATATGGAATAAATGGAACAGGAAAAAGCACTATTTCTAAAGCAATAGAGTTATATATTAACAACAACAAAAACTTAAGTGAATTAACTCCTTTCAAATACCTTGGTAAAAAGACCAAAGAAGAATTTAAACCTTCTATAGAGGGTGCTGAAACATTAAAATCAGTTTCTATTTTTAATGATAATTACATAAATCAGTTCGTTTTTAAGCAAAGTGAAGTTATCAATAACAGTTTTGATATATTCATTAGAAATGATGACTATAAAGAAAAAATACAAAAAATAGAGCATCTTATATCTGGGATAAAAGAAACATTCAAAAACAATGAAAACTTGGAACAAATAATAAAAGACTTAACAGGTATGAGTGAGGGTTTTGGGTCATCTAAATCTGGCATTGATGCTCGTGCCAGTATTGCCAAAGGTATCGGAAAAGGAAATAAAATTGAAAATATACCCGCTGGTCTTGAGGCTTACTCTGACTATTTAAAGAATGAAGCCAACATCAAATGGATAAAGTGGCAAATTGAAGGCAATAATTTTGTAAATATATCTGAAAACTGCCCTTATTGCACATCACCAACAAAAGACAAAAAAGAAAGCATAAAATCGGTTGGTGCAGAGTATGACGCTAAATCTATAGAACATCTTAATAAAATTTTGGGTATAGTTGAGAGTCTCGGTATATATTTTAACGATGACACAAATAATAAACTCATTGATATTACAAAGAATAAAACTGGTTTATCAACAGAAGAAAAGAATTACCTTATAGAAATAAAAGGGCAAATTGATGTATTGAAAAATAAGTTAATCACGCTTAAAGGAATGACTTTTTTTACATTAAGTGATGTAGATAAAGTAGCCGACAAAATAAAAGATTTAAAAATTGATATTGGACTTTTATCCCATCTTAATGCCACGGAAACAGTAAAAATTGTAAATGAAATCAATAACTCTATTGATTCTGTTTTAAATGAAGCTGGAAAATTACAAGGTGAAATTATAAAACAAAAGAATGGAATCCAAAAAACAATAAAAGAACATAAAGAAGAAATAAATAAATTCCTACGCTTTGCTGGATATAAATATCTTGTTGATATTGAAAATGACGGTGAAGAATACAAAATGAGGCTTAAACATGAGGACTCACCTGATAGCGTCAAAGGCGAACAATGCTTAAGTTACGGAGAAAAAAATGCTTTCTCATTAGTCTTATTTATGTATGAAAATTTGTCTAAAAATCCAGATTTAATTGTTCTTGATGACCCAATATCATCTTTTGATAAAAATAAAAAATTCGCAATTATTGATATGCTTTTTAGAAGAAAAAAAAGCTTTAATGGAAAAACAGTAATGATGATGACGCATGATTTAGAGCCTATGATTGATATGGTAAAAACTTTGCATCGTAACTTTGCGCCAATTCCTATGGCGAGTTTTCTTGAATCCAAAGATGGTATTGTTCGTGAACTTGAAGTTAAGGCAAGTGACATAATGACATTTACTCAAATTTGCAATGATAATACTGAATCCCAAAGCGGGGATATCATTAAGCTAATCTATTTACGGCGTTATTATGAAATAATTAGTGATAAGGGTTTGGAATATCAGCTTTTATCTAGCCTATTTCACAAAGAATCTAAACCTACGATTAAACTTAATCAAACAACAATCGAGATGTCGCCCGAAGAGATAATAAATGCTTCTGATTCTATCAAAAGCAAAATACCAACTTTTGATTATGGTATTATTTTAGGACAAATAACAAACAAAAATGAAATGCTTCTCTTGTATAAAGATGCTTCTAATAATTATGAAAAATTACAAATATTTAGAATAATTACAGAACATCACGATGTTGAATATGGAGATAACGCCATAATAAAAAAATATTTTAATGAAACATTCCATATAGAAAACGAATATATAATGCAATTAAACCCGTGTAAATATGAGATTATTCCTCAATTTATTATAAAAGAGTGCGACTTATCGTTATTATCAACAGAAATTATTTAGAAAATGATATATTTTAATTACTAAAAGCAACCGAAACAAAACTTGCTATGTCTGCATCCTTTTCGGGGACGGGGTAACGCTGCAAATCCTTGTTGATGTCGTCAAGGGCATTATGGATAAACACACCCTGCCAACTTGTGGCGGGGCTGACCCTGTAAGTTTGCCCCGATTTTTCCACATTGAACGCCTCAAAATACGCCACACCGCCCCCGCCGTTGCCCTCTTTGGCTTGGTGAAACAGGTTTGTGCCGTCACCGAACAAAGAAAAATCAAAGCTCCAGTTATCTAACAGCTTCTTTTTAACAAAAAAATTATTGATTTCCTTGCCCTGCTTGTTCCACAGCACAAAAATAAGCAGGTTGTCGCCCTCGTCTATGTATTTGTCAAGCTCGGTTTCTTTGCTGCCCGTGATGCCTAGCATCCAAGCTGCTTGGGTGACAATGTTCACTTTGCCTTTGCCGTGACGCACAAAAACCAGCCCTAAATCGTTAATGTTTTTCAGGCTCACCGATAGGGTGCTAACCCTAAAAATTTTGTCCTCAATGGTGCTTTCTGCCCCTGCGTGACCCCAAAAGCCTAACCAAAGCCAAAAAATAAAAATGCTGGGATTCTTCATCATGGCGTTAGATTTCTAAATCATCGTCAATTTCTTGCTGTTGCTCTAGGTCGGTGCTGGTGTCCACTGTTCCGTGGTGCTGCCCTTCTGGCGGGTTCGGCTCGTGGATGTCTAAATCTTCGGTGGTTTTCCGCCCCCACATCGCCCGCTCGTATTCGCCCCGTGTGCTGTCCAAAATATCGTTATACATCCCTTTTGCCTGTTTGCTCATGTTAGCCACCATTGATTAAGCGTTGCAAATGTTCGTCCAGCTTGGTTTTTATTTCGGCTTCCGTTTCAAAATAGCCTTGTTTCTTTAGCAAGGGCTTAACCTCTGGGCGGGGCAAATCCTCCGCCATAGGTTCGGTTTTTAGGGGTTTTAGCTTGGGTCTTGCGGTCGGGGTTCGCCTCGCCTTGGGGCTGGATGTAATCCAACTGCTAAATTTTTGCTCTGGCAGTCCGTATTTGGTGAGGTAGAAAAACAAGAACGAAACCACCAACAACAAAGGTAAAAAATAATTATATTCTTGGTTGTTTATGGCGTACCAATCGGCAAAAATAAGAACGCCACGCACTAGCCAAACTAACCAGCTAATCCCCCTTATGGTGTCAAAAATGCTGTTTATGATGCTAGAAAACAACCATAATACAAAGGCAAGGGGGGAAATGGTAAAAAACCATAACAATTTTACTATCCAGCCAATTAGAAAAAACCGCCCTGTGCTATACCACACTAACCCAAGGATTAAAAAGCCAATGCCTAAAAAAATTACCATTTCAGGCAAAAAATTATTACTTAAATAATTCATGTTTTTTGGTTAAAGCTGGCGATTAAAAACGGCTTGCCCGTATGCTTCCAGATTTTGCCACCCGATACAATCACGCCGTCAACTAAAAAGCGGTTTTCCTTGCTGCCCCTGCGGAGCTGTGAGCCAAAAAAAGCGGGTTGCAACAGATAATCAATCACTTGGTTTTTTGCCCTGCCTTCGTGCCTGCCGTGGTGCTGGCTGTTGTTCGTGTTGCGGTTGTGGTTCTCGTTGCTGTTCATCGCCCGCCCCCCTCCGCCGTCCAAAAACCCGTGGCTATGGTGGTTAATGCCTCCGCCCTGTCCTTGCCCCCTACCTTCGCCCTCGCCCCTGCCTTGCCCTTCGTTGATGCCTTCGTTTTCGCTGTAGCGGTACACCAAACCTTTGCCGATGCTGTTCGCTGCCCAAAGGCGGGTGGGTTCATCCATGCAACTATGGATTATCCTAGTTTGCAGGTTGGAAATTATCGTTTCTACTGCATCCCCTGTGGCGTTGGTGTTCAGTGCCGCTTTTAGGGTCGGGATGGATTGGGTTAAAAACACAGTGCAAATTTTTTTGCTGCGGGCGGTCGCCGTAAATTCCACATCATAGGAATTTGTAAAGGCTTGGTATTCATCGCACCACAAAAACACGGGGCGGAAGGGTTCGGCGGTGCTGCGTCTCTGCATCGCCCTTACCCACGCATACTTAAAAATGTTTTGGGCGATAATCCCGCCCCGTTGCCAAGTTTCAAGCGGAAAATCCAGCAAAAAAATTGCCCCATGTTCTGACATTTCAGGGACTACATTTGTTGAGGTGCAAAAGATTTTTGCAATGTCGCCCTTGGTAAAATCTAACGCCATGCTGTCAAGGGTTGCAATGATGTTAGAGCGGGTTTTTTTGTCCATTTCAATAAAACTATCCAGCCAATTTGTGACCGCCCGCATGGTCGCTATTCTTTCGGGGTTTTCTTGTGAGTTTTCGCAAGCCAACACAAGGGTTAAAAAATAAAAAGTGGTTTGGTGTTCGGCGGTTTCGGTCTCTTGTAATTTGCTGGGGATTTCCCGAATAAATTGCATCAAATCGCTAAATTTAATTTCACCATAAGCCAAAAATAAAGCGTCTATGCTGTGGCTTAAAAGCAACCTGACGCTATCGCTCCAAAAACTGCCGTTGTTGTCGCTCCCGCTGCCGTCCACGACTTTCTTAAATTCGTAAATTTTCATAAACACATCAAGGGCAAGCGGGGTGTTGTTCCCGCCCTTGTCTATGCGGTTCAGTTCGTAATCAATGAAATTAAACCGCCGTTGTGCCGTTCCGTCCAAAATCACAAGGCTGTTTTCCCGCCCTGTTTCCTTGGCGTAGCGTTTCCATGTTTTCGCCTCGTCTGGCTTATGGCAAACCACCAAACCGCCAAAACCAGCGGTTAAATAGGCTTTTGCAAGGGTTTTACCGCTTCCGCTGGTCTTTCCGCTACCCGTCCCGCCAATGCTTAAAACGCCTCTGGTGGCATCGTCCAGCGTGAACACATCGCCCTTTTTATCTGACAATTTCAAAAGTGGGGTGTTAAGGTCGTTCAAATAATTCATTTCTAGCCATTAAATCAAGCGACTGGCAAGCGAAGCACTTAAACCCTATGCAACCCTAGCCAAAGAATAAAAAGCCCTTAAAAACCACCTTAAAAGCCGTTTTTAATGTAAAGAAACTTTTTTGCTTACTGGGGCTTTTTCCAGTAAGCAAAAAAGTTTCCATCTGCGATAGCAACAAAAACCCTCAAACAATCCAAAATCTCTTTGCCTAACTACTTTCGGGGGTTTGGGGGCAGACAGCCCCCAAGTTAAAACAATGTTTGTTTGCCCGATCTGCGGAGCAGCCGGCAAACGCTTTTTAACCTGTTTTTTGGTTTATCCAGAAAAAGCACAGAGCGGTTATTAAAAGGTTATTAAAAGGTTATCGGAAACAAAAAACGCTGTTTTATTATTAAAAATCAATGTATTATCGTTTTTTTATCATGTCTCTAAACCCGTTAGTTCATGTCTCTAAACCCGTTAGTTCATGTCTCTAAACCCGTTAGTTCATGTCTCTAAACCCGTTAGTTTATGTCTCTAAACCCGTTAGTTTATGTCTCTAAACCCGTTAGTTTTCAAGCTCGAATGCCTGAAGATAAAACATAAAACCAATCATTTCGCTATGCGGGCCAAGCTGTTCGTCAAGGCCAACCAAATGGCTTATGAAGAGTTGCAAAAACTAAGGGCTGCGTAACATCAGTTATCATGATGGGCGGCGTACCATTTACCGAGGAATAAGTTGACGTGGGCATCGTTAGGGTCTTGGGTTTGTAGGCTGTGCAGTTTAGTCCAAAAAACTTGCTCGTTTTTTTGCTGGCCCCAATCCGCCCAAAGCTTGGTTTTATCCAAACCCCACACGGCGGCTTTATCTTGGCTGTCGATTTTTAGGGCTTCGGCGAAGCTTTGTTGGGCTTGGTCATAGTCTCCTATGTCTAAAAAAGCGTTGCCTTCGGTGATGAGGTTGATAACTTCTAGGGGTTTTTCAGGTGGCTGGTAGGTGTATACCGTCCACCCTGCGTTTGCCAAGGCGACGATAACCGCACCTAAGGCGCCTAGGGTCGCTAACTTTTTCTCAAGCGATAAGCCGCTCCAGAAGGTGAGCAGTGCGGTCAGTGCCGGGCTCATTGCTTTCTCCCGATGGCGAAGGACATGCCTTGTAAATCGTGCATCGGAAACTGTTCATAATTCCATTGTTTTAAGGTAATCTCCGGCACTTTTCTCTCGACAAATTTTGCCAATTCTCCAGTATCAACTAGAGAATCATCGTCGTCGTCGGCGTTTTTCAGGCCTTCTAACAGCGCGTAAGTGAACACCCCATGCTGTTCGTAGCCTTCCAAAGCCATTTTATCGTCGGCAGTCGCCGCCAAGACCGCCCGGCCAGTTGCCCGCATCAAACGGCTGATGGCGGTTTTTTGATCGATGTCGCGTGTTGCAAGCAGCTTGGGCCTTGCCGCCATAGTAAAGGCGCCTGCACCACAAGTATCTAACAAAACCAAGGCCTTTGAGGTGTTAATCTGCGCCAATAGCGTTTGTAAACCCTGTTCATCTAAGCCGCCTGTGCGTAAAGAATCGGCGTTGGTAATGACCGTTTCCCAAGGGGCAAAATGGTAGTTGCCGTCTATGGCTTGGCCGTGGCCAGCCAGATAGAGGATGAACACGTCTTGCGGCTGCACGCTGGCAGCTAGGCTTTTAAACGCGGCTTGCAGGTTGGCCAGGGTCGCGTCACGGTTCAGCAAGGGCGGCAGGATGTTGAGTTTGTCGAATAAACCATGCCCATTTTGTTGCAGCGCGGTGGTCATCGCTTGCGCGTCTTTATCCGCATAAGTCAGCTTTAAGGCGCGGTCGCGGTAATCGCTGATACCTAGGGCTAAGACGTGCAAGGTCACGGGCAGTTGCGGCTGGTCGACTTGCACGGTAGTGCTAAGGGCGCGGGAAGCGACTTTGTTGGCGGCATCGTAGACGATGATTTCAATGCTGTTAACGCCGCTGGCTAAGGCAAACTGCCGCTTTAACGGTGTGTGTCCGGGGATGCCGATACCGACCGGACGGCCATCCAGCACCGAACCGTTAATTTTGTAGACAATATTGCCGATACCGCCGCCTTGGTCGGCGATTTGGAATTCTACCGTATAGTCGGGGCTAGTTTGGTGGCTGTCGGCAGCGGACAGCAAGGTCAGTTGCGGCGGCAAGCTTTGGGCGAGGACTTGGCGGATGTCGCCAATGTCGCGCAAGGCGGTTTGGATGGCTTGTTCGTTGCCGTTAAGGCGTTGGCTGATTAAATCGGGGCGGTAAAAGCGTTTGCCCAGTTGTTGGGCACTGATGAAGACGCCTTCCTTGTCGTCGCCTTGGTTCAGGTGGTAGCCGATCAGTTCCTCGGCGCCTGGGCTGGCGGCGTAAAAGCCTTCGGGTGTCCATAACACCCAGCGTTGGCCGTCGGCATGGGGGAAAAAGGCCAGTTGTTCTTTACCGTCTTGGCTACTGTACCAGCGTATTGTGCCGTCACTAAAGGCCGCGACGGCGAAGCGTCCATCGGTGTTGAGGTTGACCGCCCAGGCTGTTCCGGGTGTGGCTATCTGCCATTGTGGGTGGCCTTGTTGGTCGAAATAGCGTAACCACCAAGAAGTGCCTAATAGAAAATGCCCGTCATCGGCACTGATGGCGAGGCTGAAAGAGGTTTCGTAGGGGGCTAATTTAAGCGGCTGGCGGTTAAATGCTGGCGTGAGTTGGTTATACCAGTCAGTAATGCTATAAGCTGAGGTGGTGGTTTTGGCGGCGGATAGGCTGTCTGTGCCGTTTTGGGGGCGGTACGCTTGCTGGTTGAGATCGAAGAGGCGCGGGGCGGCGGCGTAAGCCGTAAAGCGTAACACCGAAGCGGTGGGGTTTAAGTACAAGCCATTTATTGAGTCAGCACTCCGATAATCGGTAATCAGGGCGGTTTTTTCCAGAAGCGTGTGGTTGCCGTCTAATAGCCCCCAAGTAGGGTTGAATGTAGCATACGCTAAATGCTGGTCACGCAAAGGTAAAACATCCATAACCGTATTGCTGGTTAAAGCTATGCGCTGAGTCGCCCCGCGTCCGGCTTTTGGCCAACTGAACAAAGGGTTTATGCCAGAATCGTCATCATAGCGTCCGCCTGCATACAAAGTTTGTCCGTCCGCTGACCAAGCTACAGCGCTTAAGTTACCATTATCCACGCCTTGGGTGTCGGGTGCGTAGGCCAGATGCAGATCGTCGGCGGACAGTACGTTTACCTTAGTGCTGTCATTAAAGCCTACGGCAATCTGGCGACCATCGGGTGAGAAACGCACTGCAAACGGCTGTTTACCGTCGATTAAGGCTTGCTTATGCAGTAACTGGAACTGCGGGTTATATAAGCGGATAAAGCCATCAAAACTACTGCTGACCAAGCGGCCTTGATGGTCAAAGTCCAGCCGATAACTGCCATCGCTATAGGCCTTATCGGCGGCGACTTCCTGTAAGTTGGCCGTGTCATAAATGCGGATACCGTTTGGGCCACCTAAGGCCGCCGCTAAAAACTTACCGTCAGAGGAATAGACGAGGAGATGAATGCGGCCAGGTAACGCCGCAATATGCCGTTGTAAGCGGCCACTGGCACGGTCAAATAAATAAATATGATAATCAGGATAATTATCACGCCCGGTAAAACCGCCGACTGCCACCTCAGCTCCGTCCGGCGACATCGCCACTGTGTATAGCTTGCCCTCATCGCCTTCGCCTATGGGCGGGCGTAAAATTTGTAACAAAGCCCCGCTGTGCAAATCCCATACCCGTGCGGTTTTGTCCTCGGAAGCCGTGACCAGATAACGCTCTTGGGCATCTATGGCGATTTGCCTAATAGGTGCGGTGTGCATCCCGGTTTCTAGGCGTAAGAAAGGCGTGTTAGCAATTGGGCGGGTGGGGAGCCTGCCAAAAAGGTCGGCGGTGGCTGGGGGGCTTAGGCTACCTAATAGCAATAAGCAAAACAAAACCGATAAGGTAAGGCGGATTTTTGCGGCGGACATGGCAGGCACCGGGTGGTTAGGAAGTTGGCAAGCCCGCGTGGCGGTGGGGCGGGGTAATACTTGGGATTTTTATCATAAAACACCCGTGGTGGCAAGGGGCTATGGTGGCCCTTATATAGGTGGCGGTATGGGCGAGCGGGTAATCTTGGCATTCCCTTCGGCTACGCTCAGGGAACGGCCTTTCGGCTGCGCTTAGGGAACGTTCGCTCAGGGGGTGGCAGGGATAAAAAGCTTAGCTGATTAATGGGCGGTTACTTATCCCCGATGCGCAAGGCTTTCACAAAACCAAGCTTTATTGCTGTTTGATGTTCATTACTATTCGGCACTTGGGGTAGTTGACGCAGCCCCAAAATTCATTGCCAGCATTTTTGCCGGTTTTGGCGGTGCGCCTGACCATTTTGGTATCGCATCTTACGCACGTCGGGGTGGTGTAATCGCCTTGGGTGGCGATGTCGCCAAGGCGTTTTTTGTTGGTGTCGTCTAAGCCATTGATTAGGGCGATGAGTTCGTCGCTGTCGATTAACAGCAGGTTTTTGCCTTTGGCAAAGGCCAGCGCGGCGGGGGTGTATTCGGAGGTGGTCAGAAAAATCCCGTGTTTGACTTTCTCGGCCGCCATTACCCCGTAGAGCTCGCGGATCAGGTTGACCCCGATGGGTCTGCTCCAAGCTTTGCACTGCGCCACCGCAAACACCTTGCCTTCTGGGTTTTTGATGCGTATATCAATGCCGCCGTCTGCGCCTATGCAGGTGACTTCCGCCATGCAGTTTTTGATTCTCAGGTATTCCATGCAAATTTCTTCGTACCGCTTCCATTCTAAGGCGCGTAAAAAGGTTGTTGTCCAGTGGATGGCCACCCCTTTGCGGTGTGGGGTGAGTGCTGGGGCGTTAGTGTGGGCGTTAGGCGTAAAGGCTTTTTTTAACGCCTGATGGTCACTAGATTTGGCAGTGGCTGTCCGTTGCGGCCTTGCTTTGCGCTTTGCCGTGTTGCGCCGCGTCGGTTTAGCGGCTTTTTTAACCCCTTTCACCAATACGTCTATGACGGCGATAACAACGAAAAAAGTAATGATTAGGCTCCACATGATAATGAGGGTTTGTTAGGGTAATGGGAATGGCGATAAGCCCACAAAAAAACGGCGTGAGCAATGTCGGGCCGTCTGTGGTGAATACGGGTTAAACCCCTATTATAAAGGTTTTAAAGCAAGCGCGGGGGGATAGGATGACGGCTATGAAAAGCCGTCGGATTATGCCGCTGGATTGGTGATTTTTTAAGCGTAGCTTATCGATTTAAGCGCCAAATTGGGCGGCGATAGCCACGCTAATTGATCTTTGATGACAACCGCGTTAGGAACGTGCATGAAATAAAAGCTGTTGTCGGGGCGAAAGTATGGCAAGCCCCGCCCACCCCATTGCCCGCCTTACGCCGGATGGTAACGCCGATAGATCATCCCCATTAACCAGCGCTTTCGTAATACTGTCATTTTGCTTGGGTACACTAGGCTAGCTGCTACCTTGAGCAGGGCTAAAACGTTAACCGCCAAGCGATTGAAAAATCATGACGACAGGGTTTGCCCCTATATTTTTCAATGTTTTTAGTCTGGCTGGGGGTGCGCAGTATAACGTGAAGCCTAGTATCAGGTTAATCCATCTACTATCAAAGGGGTTTATCGATGTTGTTTAAAATGAAAAAATTAGTCTTGGGTTGTGCGTTAGCCGCCGCCTCTACTGGCGCGTTTGCCGCTACGTCTACCACAGTGCGGATTATCGCTTTTAACGATTTTCACGGTAACTTGCAATCGCCGGGTAACTTCAGCATTCAGCCGGGCGGGTCGGGTACGGCGTTAATTTCCAAACCGTCCGGCGGGGTTGACTATTTGGCGGGATATGTCGAGTCTTTGAAAATCGGTTATCCTAATAACATCGTGGTTTCGGCGGGTGATTTGACGGGTGCCAGCCCGCTGATTTCCGGTGCGTTTCATGACGAACCGGCCATTGAAACCATGAACCTGTTAGGTTTGGAATTTAATGCCGTGGGCAACCATGAGTTTGATTATGGCCAAACGGAAGTCCTGCGCAAACAACATGGCGGCTGTTATCCTAAGGGCGTAGTGGGTGTGGACACTTGTTTGGGTGCTACGTCAACAGCTACTCCTGTGCCGGTCGCCTATCCGTTTGAAGGCGCTAAATTTAAATATTTGTCCGCCAACGTTACCCGGCCTTCAGGAAAAACCTTGTTCCCGGCTTATGGCATTAAATCGTTTGACGCGCCATTAAACAAACTGACGGGTAAGGTGAAAGTGGCCTTTATCGGTATGACCTTGAAAGACACGCCGAGCATTGTTACGCCGACAGGTGTGGCTGGTCTGACCTTTAAAGACGAAATACAAACCGTTAACGCGCTGATTCCTGAATTACGCGCCAAAGGTGTGGAAAGTATCGTCGTCTTGATCCACCAAGGCGGTTTCCAAGGTTCAACCGGCCCTAACTACATCAACGATTGTTCGTTGGCTTCTAACGGTACGGCGGATGCCACCGCTTTGGAACCTTTGCGCAGTATTGTCAAAGGTTTGGATGATGCGGTGGATTTGGTCGTCTCTGGCCATACCCATACCGGTTACACTTGCCAATTGCCGAACAGCGTAGGCCGTAGCATTCCTGTTACCCAAGGCGGTAACTATGGCCGGGTGCTGACGGCGATTGATTTGACGGTCGATACCAAAAGCCGTGATGTGATCGGCGCGACGTTCAGCAACACGGTAGTTGACCGCAGCAATGTCGCCATTACCCCCAATGCCACCATCAAAAGTGTTGTCGATGCTTACGCGACTAACATCTCGCCGATTGCCAACCAAATCGTGGCCACTATCGCCGCGCCCGTGTTGAACAGCGATACCGCCAATGGCGGTACAGGTGAAAAACCGGCCGGAAATTTGATCGCTGACAGTATGTTGGCGGCAACATCGCCTGTTAAATTTGGCGGTGCAGTCATCGCTTTCACTAATGCAGGCGGTGTGCGTGCCGATTATTCCAACAAAGCCATTCCGGCAGTCTACCCTTATAACCTGACTTATGGCGATGCTTTTACGGTACAGCCGTTCGGCAACAATATGGTGACTATGACGGTTACTGCCCAGCAATTGAAAGACGCGCTGGAAATGCAGTTCCCAGGCAGCAACTGTGTTCTGCCTAGCGGTGTCAACGGCCAAATCCAGCAACGGATTTTGCAGCCATCAAATGGCTTCAAATTTTCTTGGAGCGCGACGGGCGCAAGCTGTAGCAAAATCCAAGACGTGAGCCTGACGACGTATGACAGCTTCGGCACGGTCAGCAATGTCGACCAAATCGTCAGTGCGGGTGTGGTACTGAACCCTAGCCAAACTTACCGGGTAACGGTTAACAGCTTTATGGCGACAGGCGGCGATGCTTTCGCGGTATTCAAATTAGGCACTAGCCGTTTGGGCGGCGCGCAAGATATTGATACGACGGCGGCTTATTTGGCGCAGTTTAAAGCCCCTAACCCTGCTTATGATCCAAGCGCGGCCAGTTTGCACACACCGCGTATCGTTAAACTGCCTTAAGCGTTATTTTTGTTAGGGATGCCTTAAGAAAGCCGCACCTTCGGGTGCGGCTTTTTTTATGGCCGCTCAGTTAGCCACCACAACCTGCACCACGGCGGGCTGCAATTTTTCGTATAACTCTTCAACCGACGGGTTAACCGTCTGGGCTTTGCCCCGCTTAGTGCGGGCTTGTGCGGTTTTCGGCACTAACGCCCGCAAGGCTTCGGCGCGGACGGCAAAAGCACCTTTGCCTAACAGGCTGTCGCGGTTGGTGATGCCTTTGAGCGGCTCGTGCGGGCCCAGCGTCATGCCGATTAACTGGCCGGACGGGTCGAACACCGGGCTGCC
The DNA here is from genome assembly GCF_002209385.1 of Methylovulum psychrotolerans. Taxonomy (NCBI): domain Bacteria; kingdom Pseudomonadati; phylum Pseudomonadota; class Gammaproteobacteria; order Methylococcales; family Methylococcaceae; genus Methylovulum; species Methylovulum psychrotolerans. The sequence goes on along the minus strand of NZ_CP022129.1, from coordinate 4,374,873 downwards.
GCTATTGTCCGCCCCCCCTAGTGAGCCGCTCATCTGCATCAACCCGCCCACGCCGACCTCAGGCCTGACCACGACGCTGGGAGCTACCAGCGGGTAACCCGCCTCCACACCGTCGGTGACCGGATAACCGAACACAAAGCAAAATTTCAGCTGCTTCGGCATGGGCATTAAGCCGGGCAGGCTCCACACTTTCGGGTAAGCTTGGGGTAAGCGCAGCAAGGCCAAGCCTTGGTCGGGCAAGACTTTTTCAACTTGGGCGGCGCGGACTTCGCCCAAGCCATTGCGCACCCAGATGTCCTTCGCCCCATTGCTTATCAAGCTGGCGTTGGTTATGACCCGCCGCCCTTGATCGACGACAAAGCCGTTGCCGGATGTTACCGCGTTGGTGGTCAACGGCAAGGCGGCAAAATAAGGTGCGGGCCAGCGTGAGGTAGTGGCAGCTGGCGGTGTTGGGCTGGCGGTGTCCGGCGGTGTCGCACCGGGCAAGCGGGCTAACCACGCCCGTAACGGTTTGGCCGCGTCAAGCTCGCCGTTGGCCTCGTAAGCCTGCGCGGCTTTACGCCGCCAAACCGCCACGGCTTCGGTATCGCCCGCCGCCAAGGCCGCACGGGCGCGGAGCCGATAAATATCCCCGTGCGGCGGGTTTTTGGCAATCCAAGCATCCAGTTCTTTTAGCGCTTGCGGGACAGCCATCCGGTCAATGAGGATTTCGCTATATGCCCCCATTAACGCGGCATCATGCGGATGGTTTTGTAACGCGGCGTTGATTTTCGCCAAAGCCGGGACAGTTTGGCCTTCACGGTCTTCCAAATAAGCCAATAAGGCGGCGGTATCGTTGACATCGGGGTGTTCGGCGGCGACCAGATTGGCGAAGGCGATGGTTTTTCTAAACTCCCCGGCTTGTAAATACGCCCGCACCATACCGATTTCTGCGGCCGCCGACTCGCCAAACCCGGCGGCTTTATCATAAAGCTCGGCGGCCTGTTGGGGGTGGCCGCTAGCCATTGCGGCTTGGGCGCGGGTGACCAGGTCTTGGATAACCGCCTCGGCAGGGCTGGGGTCGGCAAAGCCGGGTGCGGCCAACAGCAGGCCAGCCACTAAGGCAAGGTATCGGGGCGCGGGTTTATTCAGGGTAAAAGCCATCAGTGGGAATTCCATCATCGGGGTTAAAGGCGGCGGGCGTTTACCAGCCCGGCGTATCAGCCTTACCATTATGGCATTGCCTTTAGACAGTTATGTGACAAGGCTTAACGGGGCGGGGGGCGGATTAGGGTGTGGATAGCAAGCGTATAATCGCGTAGTAATTGGGCTGCCATTCGGCTGTAAACAAAACCCGAAACGTTTCTTCTTTCATGCTTGGAAAAGTTTATCAGGCGGTGTATCGGCGGTAATCAGTGCGGAGATCAGAATGCAGGTGTCTAAAACTATTCCCTTGACTTGGTTTAACAGTTTAGGTTTCTGGACAGGTAAATTATCTGACGGGTATTGCGTAAATTATAGGATGTGCTAAATTTCGCTAAGTTTATAAAAGAAAAGAGCTATATGTTTTTAAAATAACTATGGGCAAACGGATGACGCAATATCTTGCATTATTTAGGCTGTCTGCATTACGTTGCGCATTAAGGAGAGGATAATGGGTAAATACGGAATAGCGGCTAAACATGCTGTAATGTTAGTCGCAGAAGGGCTGGATAAAAACCCTCGTTCCGCTTGGGAAAAAGTTATATTGAAGGACTTTCAAGATTCAAAATCCTCCCAAGATAAGAATTGTCCAAAATCCACTTTTCTTGCTTTATGTGAGGCTGGCCTTGTTCAAGGGATTGTTGCGGGAAGTTATACGGGTTCAGTAAAAAACAAGAAATATGCACTCAACGCAGTAGGGCACTTAAAAAGAAACCCTGAACTTGTGGCAGATGAAAATAAGCTTTGGATGCTAGCAATTGAAGGCAAGGATATAAAAGAAAATTCGCAAATGGATGTTGTCATCACGTTATGGTCTGAAGGTTTGATTAAACGATAATTTATGTTGGGCTGTTGTAGGGTACGCTGTGCGTACCTTTTTCCGGCAATAGGGTGTTGTTACAAATCAACGCTCTTTTTAGTATTCGTGGATAGATAACCGCATTTTTGTCCGTCTTTGGGATATTCGGCTAAATGGTACGCGCAGCGTACCCTACATTTGAGTGATTTTTGCTTATGTCTGATTATCGGCGGGCTTATGTGCCGGGCGGTTCGTTTTTTTTCACGGTGGTGACTGAACGTCGTGCGCCGATATTTCGCGCCGAAACTGCCCGCATGTTTTTGGGTACGGCATTACGCGATTGCCGCCGGAATTGGCCATTTCGTTTGGATGCTTTGGTTTTGCTGGACGAACATTGTCATGCAATATGGACATTACCCGAAGGTGACACCCGCTATTCGGCGCGGTGGGGCTTCATCAAAAAGGAATTTACCAAGGCATGGTTGGCGGTGGAAGGACACGAACAAGCATGTAGCTCATCACGGTTAAAACAACGGCGGCGCGGCGTATGGCAACGCCGTTTCTGGGAACACGCCCTTCGCGATGAAAACGACTACGCCCGACATTTTGATTATGTGCATTACAATCCGGTGAAACACGGTTATGTCGAACGTGTGCAAGATTGGCCTTATTCAACTTTCCATCGTTATGTAAAACAAGGCGTTTATGATACCGATTGGGGTGGTGGAAATTTTGACACATCGGTATTTGATGATTTGGATACCACCGCAATGGAGTAGGGTACGCTGTACTCTCAGGGGCATAAATGCGTACCTTTTGCACTGATTTTTATGAGGATTTTTTAAAGGTACGCACAGCGTACCCTACGGTGAATTGTAAAAGCCGAAAGCTGGCCGTTCACAGTATATTTACCTAATATACCTCGCCCATTTTGAAAGCCGTAGTTTCAATGGGTGGCCGAGGATTAACCGTTCGCCTGTCCCCAGGCTGGAGCTTGTCGAAGGGTTCACCACGAACGGATTAACTGGCAACGTCCTTAAGTTAAACTACGGATTTCAATATGGACGGGGTTTATCAAATTTCTTAAAAGGTACGCGCAGCGTACCCTACATGTTACTGCATTACGTTAGGAGTCAACCAAAAGGGGATAAGCTTTGGGGAATTCGTTCACTACAATGGTCAGGGAGTACCTTTCAAGGCTAGAAGTCCCGTTGGTCGGGGCGTTGCAAAAGTTGGTACGGTATAAGTACCCAAAAGAAGTCTATGCACTGGCATTCGAAATATTTAGCGATGGTTTTACATCCCAATTTCCCGCCCGTGCTTTCTTCATGGATAGTACAAATACCGAGTATTTTTTGTATGAAAACGGAGTGGGAAAGTACCCATCCCCAATTGATCCAAATATTTTGGAAGTTGAGTATGTGTATCCACAGGAAATTGAAGAAGAGTTTGCCGCGAAAGATCCAGAGCTTGACCCTTGGAATATTGCAACCCTCGAATTTATTGCCTGGTTCTATTCCTGCTGGACTAAGGCGGGAGGAAAGAATTTCCCTTTGGTTGCTACCATCGCACATCATGATTCATCAAGAGAATTCAATCTTATAACTGGTCAATGGCAAGAGTCCTATGCGCAATTTAACGCCTAACAAGTCGGTCAAAGGCTGCCCGCCGTTCCGCTGGCGAAGTTGGTTTTTTTTGTCACAGGTAAGCGGCTTCGCTGTAGCTAATCACGCAGGCAGCTCCTTGCCGTAACGTTGGGCATCTATACATGTCTGATTGCCGCATCATTCTTCCACGAGATAAACACGATACGTTAGCTGTTGAGCAGTTGGCGGGCTTGGGCTATCCAATTATTTCACCAGTCCTCCCGGAACTTTTGCAATGGCTACAAGACGCGAACTGGCCAGTTGCAAGACCTATCTCCGACTTGCTTGTCAAAATTGGCCAACCGATTGTACCGCTCTTACTTGAAGTGCTCAAAGGGGATGATGCAATCTGGAAATACTGGTGCCTTGAGTTAGTAATTTGCCGTCTTCCGGCAAATGTGATTGCTGATTTGCGTCCAGAATTGGAACGCCTAGCTCAATACCCAAGTGACTCAGACCGCCAAGATGAGGTGCACATTTCGGCAAATTCATTGCTGGGTCGCGTCTAATTGAGCTGCTGGGCAGCTTTAGTTCGGGTGGCTTGAAGTTTGTCCGCTAAGCTTGCGGTGCGCGGGCCGTTCGGGTTCGAGTCAAGCGTCATCCTATGCCCAACAAGTCGTCAGCCGAAGGGACTGTCCGCCGCTGGCAACGTCAGCTTTTTTCATAGATAAATGGCTTCGTTGTAGGCCATCAAGAGGTAGCCCTTTACCGTAACCTTGGGCATAAGGGTCTGCATTGGAAGTTTGTCGTGACCTTAGAAACGTGCATAAAATTAAGTAGGCGTTCTATTGCACGGGATCCCGGCTCTAGGTCTTTGGGCGAAGTCGAAGAGCCGCTCCCTTCGGCTTCGCTCAGGGAATGGCTCTTCGTCTCTACAACGGATTTTATTTCGTACGCGTTTCTTAGTTAAAGGTTTTACCAGGTGTGCCGGGCAGTTGCGGCATGGTTTGTTTAGGGAACTCGCCAGTCAGGGCGTTCAGGAACGCGGTGATGTCGGCGACATCGTCTTTAGACAGGTCTTTGCCTAATTGGACTTTTGCCATGACGGTGACAGCTTGCTCTAGGGTTTTTACCGAGCCGTTATGGAAATACGGGGCGGTCAAGGCGATGTTGCGCAAGGTGGGCACTTTAAACAAATGCGCGTCGGCTTCGTTTTTGGTCACTTCCGCTAAGCCTTGGTCTTTTTTGAAGTGGTATTGGGCTTCAAAATAATCGTTGCCGATGACCGGGAAGCGTTGGAACGCGCCGCCGCCGTTTAAGGCCGGGCCGCTGTGGCAACCGGTACAGCCGAGTTCTTCCATTTTGGTCATGCCGCTGACTTGTTGGGTGGTCAGGGCGGCTTTGTTGCCGTTGACGTATTGGTCGTAAGGGCTGTTAGGGGTGATTAAGGTACGCTCGTAAGCGGCAATGGCTTTGGTGGCGTTATCTTTAGATATAGCGTCTTTGCCGAAGGCTTGTTCAAAAGCTTTGTCGTAGCCTTCGATGGCTTTCAGGCGGGCGACGACATCATCCCAGCTTTTCATGCCCATTTCGATGGGGTTGGTAACGGGGCCGGCGGCTTGGGCTTCTAGACTGGGGGCGCGGCCATCCCAGAATTGGACGCTGTTAAACGCGGAGTTCCAGACGGTCGGGGCGCTGCGGCCACCAGTTTGGCCGTGGACACCCATAGAGTTGGGGCGGTTGTCTTCGCCGCCTAGCATGGTGTTATGGCAAGACGAGCAGGACACGGTGCCGGTTGAGGACAGGCGCGGATCGTGGTAGAGCATTTTGCCCAATTCGACTTTTTCTGGGGTAGTGGGGTTGTCGGCAGGGGCGGGGGCTTCGGTCGGCAGGGTTTCCCAAGCGTTGGCGACTGACAGCGAACCTGCCAGGGCGAGTGCGGAAACCAATAAGCGAATTTTAAACATGTATCCTCCAAATATTATTTTTATGGTTGGTGAAAGGGCCATTAACCAGCCCTTGCGGTAAAACAAGGTATAAATGGCCCATGAAACGTATTATACCTGCTTGGATTGTAAAATATTAACCGGGTTAGGTACAATCAAATTACGGTTATAGCGGATTTGCTTTAGCTTTGGCTCACATTACGTTTTGAGGGCATAGGTAAATAAGGCGTTAAACCCGATTAGGATCGTACATAAAATTAAGTAGGCGGTTCCATTGCACCTCAGCGTGTTAAACCCCACCCCAGCCCTCACTGCCATTAAGTTAAGGGTTTTTGTGGCTATATGGACGATAATAAACGAATTTTTTAGATTATTAACATGGTTAAAAAAAGCGGGCAGTTGAGCGGAGCCGGGATCTGATCGATGCGGACAGCTTATCCACATCCGCCCCAGCCTCCGCCACCCACAACCGCGCCAAAGCCGGGGCCGAACTGCTCTGATACCCCGAAAACACCATCATCACCGCATCTGCCCGGTTCGGCGACGCGCTGCCGTTCGGCGCCTTATCCACCAGCAACTTCCCCGCGCCATTAAACTTATAGGTCGGTCGCGCCAGTTCCGAAGTCAGCAAGGCCAACTCCGGCAGCGTACCCGACAAAGAAATAATCCCGTCCGGGTCAAAATCCGCACCGTGCAGCGCCGCATAGGTCAACTCAAAACGCTTGCGCAACGCCCACCACCACTGCGCCTTGGCATTGGCAAAATAATCCTGATGGCTACGCCCCGCGCCCTCCCCCGCCTCCAAACGCGCCAGCGGGTCAGTCACCGCATCCGACCCCCGGAACATCGCCACCGCCAGTTCCGGCAAACCCGCCGCCTCGCGCTGCCCATTCAGCACCCGCGCGTCACCGCGCACCCCCGCCCCCAAACCGTCGCCGTCATAACAAAACTGCCCTAACTGCCAAGCGTCGCATAAACGGAACGCCCGCTGCGTGGTGCTAAAAATATCCTCCAACTTCCCGCTCCACGCCTCGACATGCGTCAACACCACCCCATGGCGCACGGCAAACGCATTCAAATCCGCGCCCCGGTCAGCCACATCCAACGCCCCCATCTGCACCCCACTAGGGCTGATGCCCAAACGCAGATGCGCATCGACCGCCGCTTGCAGCCACTCATTAGGGATAATCACCGCCTCCACTGACGCGGCATAATTGCGGTCAATCTCCTGCGCCACCACCACTGGCGACAACAGCTCCCGCTGCTTCTGATACCACGCCTCATCCTTACGCGGGTCCTCGCGCCAATCAAACACAAACACATCAATCTTACCACCGTGGCGTTTTTGCGCGAACGGGTTGCCCATGCCGTTAACCGACGACAAATCAATCCGGCAATGCGTGGTCTGCGACAATGACGCATCCACCAACAAAGGCCGCTCCAAAAACGCCGCCTCATCGACAAAATAAAACGAACAGCGGTCGCCCCGGCCTATGCCGTCGCCCGCCTCCCCCGTCATCACCGACCCGGTGGCCGGAAAGCTCAGGCGCAAATGCGGCGCGTGCTTCGTCACATCAAAACCGCCCTTAAACTCCCTAGGCAACAAAGCGACAAACTGCCGGGCTTTCCAAAACAATGACTTGGGCGAACCGATCTTATCGACATACTCCTCCTTACGCGACCCGAACCCCGCCACCACCCCATCGTGAAACAGGCACACCGTCGCCGCCGTCGCCACACTCAACCACGACAAGCCCATATCCCGGCTCTTCTCGGTCAAGCCCGGCTGCTGCGCCTGCCACCTGCCCATAAACCACTCCACCCACTCACGTTGGCGCGGGAACAACACAAACGGGATCACCGCCGGCAAGCCCCGCTCGACATTGCGCGGGTCAAACGTACAGCCCCAGTCGCTGATAAAATCCGCCGGATGGTCGCGGTAATACTGACGCAAATACGCCAACTGCCCCGGCTCACCGCGCAACTGCCGCAACCGCGCCACCCGCCAACGCAACACCTGCACATAATCGGGATTTTTAAAATCGAAGGGGAAAGGTAGGGTCATAGAGAGGTTACAAAAAAAACTAAACAGACAAAAGGCATGAGATAACGCAGACAGCAACTCAGTAGCACAAGCCTTGGAGCGCGGGCATCTTGCCCGCAAGTGGCGGGCAAGATGCCCGCGCTCCGCCAGCCCAGCCTCAATCCTTACCCATAAATGCCTGATAAACCCGCGCCGCCTCCTGCGGATCATCCGGCAAGGCTGGCAACACCCCGTCGCCCTGCGCCTGTGTGGCGACTTGGTTAGCCTTCAGCAAACTCAAGCCAATCTGCCCCGCCGCATGGGCCACTTTGGTCAACGCCGCAATCGCCTGAAGCGCCTCGCCGCCAAACGCGGCGATGCCTTATCTTGTTCTTGTTTCTGCTCTTGCTCCTGTTCTTGTTCTTGTTCTTGCTCTTGCTCCTGTTCTTGGCTAGCAAGGGGCTGTAAAGGGGCCTGCTCCGCATCCACAATCCCCGGATGGGCCGGCAAATGGAAATGCGCCCGATACAAGGCATAAAACCCGCGCAAATGCTCACAAACCGGCAACTCCAAAAACGCCTTTTCCACCGCCTTCACCCGGTTATCCTTAAGTTGCAACGCCCCGCCGATCTGATACAAGGCCATCTTGCGCACCCATACCAGCTCCAAAGCCCGCCTTGATACAGCCGTCCAGGCCCTTACAAGCCCCTGCCAACGGCAAACCCGTATCGTGGGCGATATACACCGTCGGCAAATAATAGACCCCCAACATATCGGCATGGGGCGAGGTCATCAGATACATCGCCACCAACACCGCCTCCATCCCTTCCGCCTTAATGGCCTTCCCCGTCCGCCCCGTCCAAAACTTCGGCGACACTTTACCGTAATCCCGCATACCATCCCCCTACACTGTTTTGCCCACCGCCCAAACAAATTTGCTTTTTACCCGCGCACTGATATGTTGTTGCCTATAAGCAACCGGTCACCTTAACCCTAACAAGCCGCTTGCCAAGCCACCTTAAAAAACCATTACCCTAATCAAATATGAATATTTCTCATTCGCTTTACCATTAACCCTTTAAATTAGTACAATAACGCCCGCTTAGTGTTAGGCCCTAAATCGGGCGCAACGGCGTTTGCGGTCATTCTCTACCGCCTCGCTATCACTAACCCTCTCAGCCACCCGAAACCAACGGAACGCGTTGGTTTGCGGCGGTGGCGGGCGCAACAATAACGCCCTAGCCCGCCTATCATTTTTCGTCACCCCACCCCCTTGCTTAACACAGATGTACTCGAAACCCCAATTAAAACGGATTAGTTATCATACTTGAACTACTTTTATGAACTCTATTCCTGAACGATGGTCAATTACTTGAGCAAGCGAAACCGCCACGCCGAAAGCACCAAACCCTTGTCGCCTAAGAATAAATGCTACCTTGACTACGGTATGGACATCACCGTCAGACAGTGCTAATCTATTAGGATTGACAAGGATTATCGGCATTATGCCGGCAATCTGCACGACGTTGAGGAATGCTTCTCAATGGTTATTACCCTAGAGAATAAAGGCCCGTCTATTTCAAGCAATCGCCTTACTAGCCCTTGCCCGCCATGTATAGATACTTATAGCCAAAAAACTTGGCTGGACTATCCATTATTGGCATTATTCGCCGCTTTTATTTTTCGCATGGGTAATAAAATATTACAATAGTAGTTCGTTGTCAATAACTAAGGCCTTTTCTAGCGGAAATCACCCTAGTAATGCGATACTGCCCTAACCACATCACTTACAGACCTATGAAAACATTAGCAGATAGAATCAACCAAAAAATGGCCGAACAAGGCTTCACCCAGCAATCTTTGGCAGAAAGGGCAGGCCTGTCCCAAGCCGCTATCTACAAACTCACCTCCGGCAAGACCAAAGAAACCAAAAAACTCATCCAGTTGGCTTCTGCCCTGAATGTGGACATGCAATGGCTGGCCACCGGCACCATGCGCTCCAACCCCTCCACCGCCGCTAACGCCGAACTGATCGGCGGTTTCGACGAATGGGACAGCAACACGCCGCTGCTGGACGACGAAGTCGAACTGCCTTTCTACCGTGAAGTCGAACTTTCCGCCGGCACCGGCAAATTCCACGTCGCGGAAAACCCCGGCGCGAAACTGCGCTTCGCCAAAGCTACCCTCAAGCGCGTTGGCGTTTCCGCCGAACACGCCGCCTGCGTCAAAGTCTCCGGCGACAGCATGGAGCCAGTCCTCCCTGACGGCTGCACCGCTGGCATCGACACCAGCAGCACCCGCATTAAAGACGGCGACATCTACGCCGTCGACTATGAAGGACAATTGCTGGTCAAACGCTTATACCGTATCCTCGGCGGCGCAGGCGGTATCCGCATCCGCAGCTACAACGAACACGAATATCAAGATGTCGATTGCATCGGCACAGATGCCGAAAAACTCATCATCTTAGGCCGCGTGTTCTGGTGGTCAGTGTTACGCTAGACCCCTTCGCCTAGCGGCAATGGGCGGCGCGGCGCCAGCACACGGCCCGCCCGCCTAAGCCACCCAACTGGCGTACCCCCCAATAGTGTTTGGCTTAAGCCAGCCGCCCCGGTCTTCCTCCCCCGACCGGTCGGCATCGGCTTAAGCCAACTCATCCGCCCCGGCTTTCCGCCTCCCCCTTGAGAAACCCAACATTTACGCCACAGGCCAAACTCCGTGTTTCCCTAAAGCGAAAATCCATCCGAAATGACCAGACCGGACAGCCTATTTTTTTTATCGTTAAAAAAACAATAGGTTATAGCGTCTTTAAAGGCTTTTTCGCCAACGCCTTTACCCCCCCGGCCTCAGCGGCCTCCTCTGCCCTAGCGATAACCCTTATCCTCACCAACAAAAAACTACAGGCTTCACCGCAATCATTATTTAGAATTTATTAATATCTTAATAAGAAGCCTAAATCCCGTATCCGCACCGACTGCCGCCGCCTGAGCAGCAACTAAAGCCCCGTTAACCCCCCATAAGGCCAAATATTCCGGCTTATCCCGCAATTCCTAGCCCTGACATGAAAAAAACCTCTCAATAATTTCAATAAACTCATCGACAAAAAATAAATTATGTGAAAAATTCACGTTTTTTCTGGCACTAATTAATAGCAATAGTTTTGAAAAATCGCTATGGTACTAATCCGCATCTTGTTGCCTAAAAAACGCCATTATTACTTTATATGAGAATGCCCCCACACTTTTTTACTGTGCTAAGTAAATCCTATTACCCCTAACAGAGCAAAACGGCCCACCCCTAAAATGCCCTGCGGCCTCTAGGCCGACAAGAAAAGCCCGCCTTCAGCCAACATTACAAAGCCGCCCCCGGCAAACACCTACAGCTTAGCAAAAGCCCCATCGGGATAAGGCAACCAGAAATTTGGGCAAACACCAGCCATTCCAAACAAGGTAAAACCGCCTGGGAATATCAGCAAAAAGGAAGGGACAAAGGAGGGGGGCGAAGGAACGAAACTATCCGGCGGCGCTTTATCGGCATAACAGGCTCATGCCAAAGCTAAGGCTTTTTTTTTCATCGCGTATACGATGAGGAGACATGCCGTTTATACAGCCCACAGCGCGGCAACACGCCAGCCCAAAATTTAACGGCAAAACAACGCCGCTAAGCGGGCAGAGCCGCTCAATACTTACTACTGGGTTAGGTTAGGTTAGGTTAGGTTAGGTTAGGTTAGGTTAGGTTAGGTTAGGTTAGATTGGCTTTATTAAGGGCTTTACCGTAACGGCTTGGCCTATACGCTGGCGCCGAGTCAGGCAGCTAAGGAATGGGTAAGGGAACTGCATGAAATAAATCTGTTGTCTGGATGAAAACACGGCAACCCCTTCCCAACCTCCCCTTTGCCAGGGGAGGCGCTTTTTCACCTGAGCTTCGCCTGTACGACGGGGAAGCGGCCCGTTTCGCTCCCCTGCGAAGGAAAGGGCTGGGAGAGGGCTTAATGGTTGCGGAACACATCATCCAAGGTGGCGGCATCCAAGGTGTTGTCCAACCATTGTTCCAATTGTTCCGGTTGGGCGGCTTCGATACGGGCCAACACATCGGCGGGGAGGGCTTGGAAACGACGGGTCAACAGGCGTATAAGGGCGCGGTATTCACCTTGTTGGATACCTTGCTGCATCCCTTGGCTAAAGCCGCGTTGCAGCCCTTCTTGGATACCTTCTTCTTTCCAGCTAGTCGTCAGTTCCATCGCTTGCTCCTGTTCGGTGGGTAAAAATTCAGTATGGATTAAGTGGTCAAAAATGGGTAGCTCTTCGCGTTGCAGACGCAAATAAGTGTCGATAAAGCCCGATATGAAGCGGCTGCGGGCGGGGTCGAGCCTGAGCGTCACCAACAGCCGCAAACATTCGGCCTTCACCCGTGGCCTATCTTTCGGGTCTATCGCCATTTTCGCCATCAAGGCGCTGGCGACCGGGTTATGGCTGCCCAGATAATCGCGCCAGTTCAGGCGGTTCAGTTGCACGGTACGGAAGCGGAACGCCAGCACCTCCCCGTCGGGAAGGCCACGCTATAGCGGTCGGGTTCCGGGGTGCTGGGCGTGTCGTAAGACAAGACGGCGATAGGGTAGACAGGCAAGCCGTGCTTTTCGTGCAAACGGGCGAAGTATTTGAACATGCGCCGCGCAAAATCGGGCTGGCGTTTCGCCTGGGTCTCGATATGCACCAAAAAACATGCGGCCTCGCCTTTACAGCGCACCGTCGCCACCAAATCCGCCTCATGGCGGTCACCATCGAGGATGTCGGTAAAAATCTCCTTATCCAAAAACACCACGCTGTCCGGGGCCAGCCAAGTATGCAGCTCCGGCCGGAACAGGGCGATAAAGTCCGTAAAAAATATCGTCAGCAGTTCTTTAAACAGACGGTCGTGGTCTATGGGCATGGCACGGCTCAATGGGTGCGGAACACGTCTTCTAAGGTGGCGGCATCCAAGGTGTTGTCCAGCCATTGCTCCAACTGTTCCTGTGGGGCGGCTTCGATGCGGGCCAACACATCGTCGGGCAAGGTTTGGAAGCGGCGGGTCAACAGACGCTTGAGCGCGTGGTATTCGCCCTGATGAAAGCCTTGCTTAAGCCCCTGTTCCATACCCCGCTCAATGCCTTGCTCAATGCCTTGTTGGATACCAATTTGAATACCTTCTTCTTTCCAGCTGGTCGTCAGTTCCATCGCTTGCTCCTGTTCGGTGGGTAAAAATTCAGTATGGATTAAGTGGTCAAAAATGGGTAGCTCTTCGCGTTGCAGACGCAAATAAGTGTCGATAAAGCCCGATATGAAGCGGCTGCGGGCGGGGTCGAGCCTGAGCGTCACCAACAGCCGCAAACATTCGGCCTTCACCCGTGGCCTATCTTTCGGCTCTATCGCCATTTTCGCCATCAAGGCGCTGGCGACCGGGTTATGGCTGCCCAGATAATCGCGCCAGTCCAGGCGGTTCAGCTGCACGGTGCGGAAGCGGAACGCCAGCACCTCCCCGTCGGGGAAGGCCACGCCATAGCGGTCGGGTTCCGGGGTGCAGGGCGTGTCGTAAGACAAGACGGCGATAGGGTAGACAGGCAAACCGTGCTTTTCGTGCAAACGGGCGAAGTATTTGAACATGCGCCGCGCAAAATCGGGCTGGCGTTTCGCCTGGGTCTCGATATGCACCAAAAAACACGCAGGCTCGCCTTTACAGCGCACCGTCGCCACCAAATCCGCCTCATGGCGGTCACCATCGAGGATGTCGGTAAAAATCTCCTTATCCAAAAACGCCACGCTGTCCGGCTCCAGCCAAGTATGCAGTTCCGGCCGGAACAGGGCAATAAAGTCCGTAAAAAATATCGTCAGCAGTTCTTTAAACAGACGGTCATGGTCTATGGGCATGGGTGTAAAGGCGCGGCTAGGATGATGCGGCTATTATCTTCGCAATAGCAGCCAAAGTAAAATATTGGCGCGAAGCGTTAGGCACAAGTGTATTCCCAGCCATTCATACCGCACAGGCCGATGCAAGAACGGCTAAAAACGCCCTTGGCCGACACCTCCCGCCCCTGCCGTTTTTTTTCTGCCCCCCCGAAAAAACTATCCCGCAACAACACCAACAAAATCAATAAACTACCAACACAAAAAACCATTGTGTTAAAAACTCACACTTTTTTCGGTATTACCTAATAGAATTTAGCAAAATGTCTTGCTACTGTACGCCGCCGCCGTCAAAAACAGCCTAATAATAACCGACGGATAACGTCGCCGCCCCGGAACCGCCCATGCGGACGGATACGGCACGGCAAGCGCATTCTTAACCGCAGAGGAGCCCCTAATGTCATCGCAACTTACCCCACCGAGCCGCTACCGGCAGGTCATCGCCATTCTGGAAGCCGCCGCCCAGAACAGCAGCGCCGATTACGGCGGCTTAGGCCATTTTTGGCGGCAAGGCCTGCCCGCCCTGCTGTCCGCCCGCATCGGCGATACCCCCTTAATCGCCGCCGCCACACCGACCACCTGTTGCGGCCACCCTATCGACAACCCCAACTACCGGCGCAGCGCCGCGTCCGGCCTGATCTTAGGCCTACAAGGCCAGGCTCCGTTCGACGATAGCCGCTACCCGCGCTGGACCACCACCATCAGCGCCGCCGACATCGGCTTTATCAGCGCCTGGATAGACGACGGTTGCCCCGAAGAAGACCCCGACACCCAACCGCCCCTGCCCGTACAAGGCGAAACCCTAGAACCGCTGACCATTTCGGTACGCGAACGCCACGAATTTAACGTCGCCCCCGACGGAATGCGCCGCGTGCGCCGCCCCGGCGAACCTAAGCAACGCGTCAACATCGACTGCATGGGCACTGCCGAAGCCAACCGCCTGCGTGCCGCCTTCAAAGACATCTACGCTCTGAACAAATGGCCGGAAGACCGCCGCAGCTACAACAACCAAGCCCTGATCCACCAAAACCACTGCCAACACGGCTGGGAACGCTTCCTGCCCTGGCACCGCGCCTACCTGTACGAATTTGAGCAAAACCTGCAAGACTTCGACAGCGACGTGACCCTGCCCTATTGGGATTGGACCATGCCGCAATACCGCCCCGAACAACCGGAGCAAGGCTGGATTACCCCGAAAGTCCACCAAGCCTTCCTGCTGCCCAAAGTCACCGCCAAGCTGCTGGACAGCCTAAACCCGCGCCCCACGCCCGAACAGGCGGCGGCATTTATGCGTTTGGCGGAAGACCACTGCCTGTTCGTCTCGCAAAGCCAGTTTTTCGAGTACGTCTATAACGTCATCGGCTACACCGAACTGACCCCAGACCCGAAAGACAGCAACCGCCAACGCCTGCTCGACGCATTGCTCGCCTCCAACCCGCTGTGGTATCCCCTGCGCTTCCCCGCCGAATACGGCGGCAAAACCATCAACCAAGCCATCCATTACCACTACCCCAGTGCCGACGACATCCGCCAGATCATGAGCCTGAACAACTTCCGCGACTTTGGCGGCGGCAGCATCTACGATGCCGCGTTCGGCTTCTTAGACCAAAACCCCCACAACACCCTGCACATCTGGACAGGCGGCGAAAACCCCTACCAAGACGGCAAAGGCAGCTACGCGGCCACCGCAACCGCCACCGCCCGCACCGCCACACCGCAGCTGGCGGCACGGCGCAACGGCATGGTCAGGGCGGGCGGACGTAGCTTCCACTCGCGTAACGACATGTACAGCCAACCGCAATTCGGCGACATGTTCAGCAACCTCACCGCCTCCTACGACCCGATATTCTGGGGCATCCACGTCAATGTCGACAGGCTGTGGTGGGAATGGCAAGGGCAAAACCCCAACAGCAACCCCGTCGAACTGGACGCTATCCTGTCGCCGTGGAACTACACCCAGCGCGACACCCTCAACATCGCCCGCTTCGGCTACGAATACCTGCGCGGCGGCCACTTCATGCCCGTCGGCCTAGAAGCCCCAGTTGGCCGCTTCCTGTCCGCACCGATTGCCGTCGCGCCAGAAACCCTAGGCTTCCGTAAAGCCGAAATCCGCCTGCACTGGGTACCGCAACTGGAACGCTCCTGCTTCGTGCGCGTGTTCTTAAACCAACCCGGTGCCGATGCCCATACCGACTGGCGCGACAACCCGCATTTTGCCGGTTATCTGGCCATCTTCGGCCACGGCGCCTGCTACGGCGGCCCCGGCCATTGCGCCACCCCGCCGCCGCAACCGCGCGACTTCGACCACCGGACACGCAGCCATAACATGCCGCGCAACCACCGCATCGACGTGACCGACTGCGCCCGGCACCTGCTCGCCAGCGCCCACGAACTACAGATCACCCTGGTCGTTATCGGTGCCGATTACGAGGAAGAGCTAGACCTGCTCAAACTCGAAGGCGTCTCCCTCAACTTCCTCGATTAACCGCTGACGTTACGCAGTAACGTCACTTTTCTCCCGTTTGCCGCGCCGAGCATCGCAGGGTTTGTCGGGATCAGCCCGAATACCCATAGGGCATAAAGGGGCGCGGCAGGGATGCCGCGCGTCGGCAGGTGCACCCAAAGGGCATAAAGGCAGGAGCCCACTCTGCCGACCCCCGACAAAACCGAGAAGCGCAGGATCAAGCGGCAATCGGGCCGCCTTTTCTTTGGATACTTTCTTTTGGCGGAGCAAAAGAAAGTATCTCGCCTTCGGGTGCGAGAACCCGATTAAAAAAGCCGTCGCGATAGCGACTCATTATTTATTTTTTAAATCGCAGAATATGTCTGCGTAACATCAGTTAACCATAGGAATCCTCACCGTGGCTACATACAAAATCCATCCCGGCATCGGCATCGCCCGTCTGGGTAACAGCACCAGCGAATTTTATATCGCCCCCGAAATGCCCGCCAACCTGCCGCAACAATGCGACGCACAAGGCAACCCTTTATTAACCCCCGACTTGACCGGCCCCTTATTGGTCAACACCTTTAAAGATAAGCACGGGCGCATCAAACGCCAAGCCGCCCGCTTCCAAGTCTACGTCTACGATGCCGACAGCCCCGAAGGCCGGCCACTGCAACTCGGCGACCCCGTCGAAGGCGGCGGCAACCACGGGGTATTGACCGACATCCAATGGCGGGTCTACCTCGCCAACAAAAAAGCGTCGTGGTACGACTTCCAACAATCGCGCGGCGAACACGGTTACGACAGCGACCACCCCCGCCGCAACCCCGACATCACCGACCGCGACCGCCTGGTCATTGACCCGGGCCCGCGCAGCGTCAACACCACCACCCAACGCCGCGCCCGTTTCGACCGCACTGGCGACGGCGCTTACGCCACCACCTTCCCGCCGCGCGGCCTGCAACCGCACGACATCGACACCTTGGGCGAAATCCTCACCGACGACGCAGGGCGCTTGCTGGTCTTGGGCGGCCACGGCCATTCCGGCTGCGAAAAAACCGGCCCCGGCGAGCCGCATATCAGCGACTACGCCAACAACGACGGCTGGTACGACGACACCTCAGACGGCCCGGTCATGGCGCGGCTGATCATGTACTCCGAACAAGTCGGCCAGACCCGCTACATTGATGTCGAATACCCCGCCTGGGTGGTGGCCGGTTACCCGCGCTTCGTGCCGCAAATCCTCGACATGATCACCGCCGACGACGTACTCTACGACTTGAGCCTACGCCAATTCGCCGCCGACACCCGCCTGTACGGGCGCATCGACAGCTTTGCCGACCCCGAAACCATCCCGCCCCACAACGCGCAAGCCCTGGCACAATGGCAAGCCAGCCGCCTGACCTGGAACCCCACCTTTAAACCGGGCTTCTACTGCGACATCTGGCCGATCCTGTTCCGCCCCAACGAATTTTTATACCTGAGCGACATCCTCGCCCAATCCAACTTCCCCCACGATCCCGAACAGCGCGGCACTTTCGACCCCCGCCTGCTCAGCCAACCGCCCCGCTACTTCCACGAGCGTGCCGACTACGACGCAGCGGTCGCCGACAGCCTCAGCCGCCACCAAAACCGCAACGCCAGCCAAGGCGAAGCCCAAGCCGAAACCCGCAAGCCCACCCCACGCCTGCAAGACGGCCTCTGGGTATTCGACCCCTACGCACCGATGCGGCAATTCCTGTTCGACCTGCTCCGGCGCGGCGGTGAAGAAAATGACTTCAAAATCAGCAACAAAGTCGGCAGCCGCATCCACAACCTGCCGTTGATGCCGCTATTATGCGGCGACAACCCGCTCAGCAATCTCGTGCCGTCCAAATTTCTGCGCCTGACCGACTACCAACTGTTCGTCCTCAAACAATGGGCGCTGGGCTATTTCAGCAACGAAATCGAACAAGGTTGCCTACCCCCCAACTATCCGGTGTTCCAACCCTACCCCACCACACCCCCCAAAAACGCCCGCGAACTCGACCGTGGCGTATTGAGCAACCTGCTCGGCGGCGCGTTCTGCCCGGGCGGCGAAATCGGCTGGGTGCTGCGCAACCCCTCCATCTACCTGGAACCCTACCGGATCAAAGCCGACCGCAGTTGGTCGGACTTCCTGCAATCCGCCGCCCAAGCCAACGCCAAACACGGCAGCTTGCTCGACGACAACACCTTCGCCATGGACAGCCCGCTCAGCCAAAACAACGACTACAACACCGGCCTGCAACCGGGCGACCTGACCAAATCCATGGCCGTGCCGTGGCAAGCCGACTTTAACGAATGCACCACCAACACCATCGACATCACCTACGCCGAGTGGAACCTCATCAACACCAGCGACGATGCCCGCATGGCGCAACAACAACAAACCTGGGATACCCTCTGGTGGCCCGCACACCGACCCCTGCAATCCAATGAACTGGTCGGCTTCGACGCACAAGGGCAACCGCAGTTGCAATGGACGACCTGGAGCCGGGGCATCCAACAAACCAACGCGGGCGACCTAAAAATGGTCAGCGACTGGTGGCGGCTCGGCTTCATCATCCGCAACCCCCATCTACCGCCCAGCAGCAACGTGATGGCCACCCCATCCACCAGCCTGCCCGACGACCGCTATTACAGCGTCGAACGCTCAGGGCCGGACACCGAAAAAAGCGATTGACCTAACTTGCCGGGAGTACGGGCCACTGGCCCGCCCTCCCGGCACCACCCCCCTTAACGCACCACCCAACACTAACCATAACGCCAAGGAGCACACCATGAACAACCCTTTCGTCGGCAAATGGGCTTACCGCAGCCTCTTAAACGACCCTAACTTGAACACCGCCTTCAACGATCTGGAATTCGGCCAAGGTGTCATCGACATCCACGAAGATGCCATGCAAATCCTCAGCGGCACCATCGGCGGTGACGGCTGGTCGCTGAAACTGCAAGGCTCCCGCGAATACGGCAGCCCGATGCGGGTACGCTTCCAAGGGGTCGGCGTGGTCGGCGGCGAACAATGGATCTACGATTACGAAGGCTACCTGGTCGCCCACTGGCCGAACGGCGTACAACAAATCCCCGCCCTGGTAGGCTCCGTCATCCGCACCATCCCCCACGCCAGCAGCAACGGCGGCATCTCCCCCGCCGGTGTCGTCGCCTCGTTTTATGCGGTTAAACTGTAACCAGCGCGCGTAGTCGAGTAGGTCGGGCAAGCGGTTCTGCCCGACACCGCCAAGCAAAAACCAAGCTGAGGTAAGGAACGTGCATGAAATAAAATCTGTTGAACAGGCGAAAGTACGGCAACCCCACCCCAGCCTCCCCCTTGGCAGGTGAATGGGCTTTTTCCCCTTTATTTTCAACTGTATACCGGAGGAGACATAAGCTCCCTCCCCTGCCAAGGGGAGGGCTGGGGTCACTGCCATTAAGTTAAGGGTTTTTGTGGCTATATGGACGATAATAAACGAATTTTTTAGATTATTAACATGGTTAAAAAAAGCGGGCAGTTGAGCGGAGCCGGGATCTGATCGATGCGGACAGCTTGGTGGGGAGAATCTAAATAAGGCTTTTTTCATTAAACGAAATAAAAACAGTCTGATTAAAATCTCTTAGCCATGAGCATAAGTCATTGATTTTATTCTCCCCACCCCAACCCTCCCCATCAGGGGAGGGAGTTGCCCACCTTAACAAGCCTTAGCTCTCCGCTAATCTTCCCCACTATTTAGAGGTGACTTTATGAAAAACTTGATGATCGAGTATAAGTTAACGTTTATCTGTTGTTAGGCTATGGGTCATTATCCCATAAACGATAAGCGGGGCTGGTTTAGTGTATCAGCCATTTCTAAACGCGACATCCGCATTGTTCACCAAAATAATGGGCTTACGGCCTTTCCGCTATCCTATCCGACAAGGCTACCGAACATTTTATCACCAACAATTTGTGGTTTTTTTAGTAAGAATAGCCCAAACGGGGCGAATAGGTGCTTTTTTTATTGCCCGATCCACAAAGGGCGGCTATTATCCAATATTTCGGGCTTTGCGTGCCAAATGGGCGGAAAAGCGGGTTAAACGGCAGTGTTTCGGTTTAATCGCCTATAATCCAGTCTGTTGGCCAGCTTACAGACCTATTAGCGTCGCCACACAATAAAAAGGGATAAGGGATAGTGAAATTCATTCATGCTGCGGATATACATTTAGATAGCCCATTAACGGGTTTAAGCGCTTACCCGGATGCCCCGGTGGAGATGTTGCGTACGGCGACCCGTGATGCGTTTACCAAGCTGGTTAGCGAGGCGGTTGAGCAGCAGGTGGACTTTATGGTGATTGCCGGGGATCTCTACGACGGCACTTGGAAAGACCATAATACGGGCATTTATTTCTGTAAAGAAATGGGCCGCCTGAAAAGGGCGGGGATTCCGGTTTATCTGCTGTTCGGCAATCACGATGCCGAGAGTGAAATGACCAAAAAATTGCAATTGCCCGACAATGTGTTTACTTTCGATGCGCGTAAGCCGACAACGTTCCAGTTGGAAGGGTTAAAGGTCGCCCTGCATGGCCGCAGTTTTAAGGATAAGGAAACCGTCGAAAATCTTGCGTCCGGTTATCCGGCACCCGTGCCGGGGCTGTTTAACATCGGTGTGCTGCATACGGCGCTGGAAGGCTCGTCCGCCCATGCCAACTATGCGCCGTGCAGTCTGGAAGAGCTTCATGCCAAGGGCTACCAGTATTGGGCGTTAGGCCATGTCCATGAGCATCAGATATGGCAAGGGGCGGCGACGGTGGTGTTTCCCGGCAATCTTCAGGGGCGGCATATCCGTGAGACCGGCCCGCGCGGGGCGGTTTTGGTGACGGTTGAGGATGCGGAAATTGCCGGCATTGCGCGGCTGTTCGTTGATGTGTTGCGCTGGTATAGCCTTGATGTGGATGTGGCGGGCTGTAACGCGCTAGCCGAGGTGGTGGTGGCGATAGGGCAGGCTTTGGAGGTGGTGTTGGCGGATACGCCTGCGACTATACCCGCCGTTATCAGGGTTAATGTCATCGGTAAGACGCAGGCGCACGGTGAGCTGTTCGGGCTGGAAGGCCAGTTGCGGGCGGAGGTGTTGGCATTGGCGGCCGCTATCGGGGCGGAGCGGATTTGGATTGAAAAGGTCAAGGTGAATACGGCGGCGGTCGATGACGGGGCGGTGCTCAGGGCGCGGGCCGACGCGCTGGCGGATTTGCAGGATTTGTTTGAGGCGGCGGAAACTGACCCCGATTTTCTCAAGGGTTTGCAAGAAGAGTTGTTAGGCTTGGTCAATAAGGCGCCGCTGGAGTTACAAACGGCTGTGCCTTATTTTAAGGATATTCGTTCCGGCGATTTAATGGGGTTGGTGCAGGACGTGCGTCCGGGGCTGGTCGCCCATTTGGCTCAGGCGGAGTAAGCAGATTATGCGGTTTCAGCGTGTCGACCTTATCAAATATGGCAAGTTTTCTGACCAATCGGTCGGGTTTCCTGCCGCCCAATACGATTTTCATCTGGTTGTCGGCCCGAATGAGGCGGGCAAGTCCACGTTGCGCTCGGCGATTGTCGATTTGCTGTTCGGCATTCCGACCCGTTCGACCTTAAATTTTATCCATCCGCTCAATGAATTACGGTTGGGGGCGCACATCAGCAATGCCTCTGGGGCTTTGGAATTTCACCGCGCCAAGGCGCAAAAGCAAACCTTGCGTTCGCCAGCCGATGCGGTATTGCCGGAGGCGGCGTTGGTGCCGTTTATCGGGACGGCGGACAGGCATTTCTTTGACCAGATGTTTGGCCTTGACCACACGCGCTTGATTGCCGGGGGCAACAGCATTTTAAATGCCGAAAATGATGTCGGCCAGATTCTGTTCCAATCGGCGGCGGGGGTTGCCAGTTTGGGCAAAATCCGTGATGCGTTGCTGACCGAGGCCAGCCATTTATGGGCACCGAGAAAATCGGCGGAACGGGCTTATTATATCGCCGCCGATCAGCTCGACAAGGCGACCACGGCCTTAAAGGAAGCCACGGTGCGGACAAAGGTGTGGGTGGAGGCGCATCATAAGGTTGAGGCGTTGCAACAGCAATTAAGTGACGAGCGCGACCGCCACCAGCAGTTGCAAAGCCAGCGCAATAGCCTTGAGCGTATCCGGCGGTTAGCCCCTTATCTGGCGGCGATTAGGGATAATGAACAGCAATTGGCGGAATTGGGTGCGGTGATTGAATTGCCTGGGGATGCGGCAGCCATTTTGTCGGCTTCGGAGCGGGAGCTTGCGGTCGCCCGCCAGCTTTTAGCGTTGCGTACGGGCGAGGCGGAAAAGACTCAGGCGGCTTTAGGGCAAATCCCGCTGGACGAAGCGGTGCTGGCGATGGCGGCGGACATCAGCAAGCTCGATAATCTGCGCCAGCAATACAGCCCCTATAGCCGCGATATAGAGCGGCGCAAAAATGAGATTGCCTTGCTTTGGCAAAACGTGGCTGATTTATGCGCCCAATTGGGTTGGCAACCGGAATCGGAATCAGCCATCAGCTTACGTTTGCCTAAGCAATTGGTGCAGCGTGAGCTGAGGCGGCAAGCCCATAGTCATGGCGGCATTATCCAGGCGTTGCGGGCGGCGGAAAAAGCTGAAAGCAACAAGCTGGCGGAGATTGACGGGTTGTCTAAGCAATTGGCCAGTTTGTGCGCGGGTGAAATTAAGTCGGCGTTGCGGGCGGCTTTGGCAAAGGCTAAGTCTTTGGGGGATGTGGATACGGCCAGCCAAAAGCAGCAGGGGAAGCTGGCGAAAGCCCAGGCGGCGTTGGCCGATGCGCTAGCGGCATTGGGGGCTTGGCAAAAGCCGTTAGCGGAATTGCTGGCTATGCAGCCGCCAAGCCAAACACGCATTAACCGCTTGCTGCAAGAGCGGCGCGAACTGGTGGCCGACCAAAAAGCGGCCTTAAGCCGACTGAACAGCCAAAAAGCTGAGGTTGGCCGGATTGGCATAGAGATTTCGCAATTTCAGGAACTGCATCATCCCACCACCCATGAAGCCGTTCTGTACGCGCGGCATGAACGCGATGCCTTATGGTTGGCGATGAAAGCCGGAGAGAACACCCTGCAAAAAGCGGCACCACGGTTTGAGGTGACGCTACGCCAAGCCGATTTGGTTGCCGACAGGCGGCTTGATGATGTGGGGGAGGCAACCGAACTGCAAAGTTTAGAACATCAGTTGGAGCGGGAGCAGCATAATCTGTCGATGATTGACGGCCAGTATGCCGAGTTGGGCAAAGTCCTGCAAGCCTTTGATGGGGCGTGGGCTGAGCAGGCGGCGGGGCTGGGTTTGCTGGCGATGCCGTTGGAGGAGTTGGGCGCTTGGCTAGGGAAGCGGGAAAAGGTGCTGGCGGCGGCACTGGTTTGTCAGGAGGTGCAGTCCGAGTTGGATTTGACCGCCGATAGGGTGGCTCAGGCGCAGCTAGGCCTGAGTCAAGCGTTGCGCGAAACCGGGCTGGCGGTATCCGATGACGATAATCTGGCGGTACTGACGGTACAAGCGGAACGCTTTATCCAAGACATTGATGATGCCAATGTCCGGCGCGACACCTTGGCGGCGCAATTGCTGACCGCGCAAACCCTAGCGGCCACCTTAAAGCAAGCGACCGACGGGGCGAGGGCAGAAGAGCACCGTTGGATTGCGGCCTGGTCTGATATGCTGGCGAAGGCGGGTTTAGCCGCTGACAGCGCTTTGGGGGCGGTCGAAGACGCGCTGGAGCTGATTGGCTTAATGGAAGAAAAATTGAGCAAAATGCGCCAGATTCGGGTAGAACGTATTGATACCATGAATGCGGATCTTAAGGCATTCTCGGCCGATGCCCAGCGGTTGGCGCAAAGCCTTGCCCCTGAACTGAATGCGGCACCGACCAATGAAATCGCCATTGAGTTAGCTAGTCGGCTCGCCCAAGCCCGTGCGGCCTATGCAGAACGGGAGCGCTTAACGGAGATGTTGCGGGTGGCAAATGCCCAAGTGGGTGAGGCTAATGAGTCGATACAAACGGCCACGGCCAACCTCAGGCCGTTGATGGAACGGGCGGGGGTTGACAGTTGTGCCTTGTTGGCGGAAGCCATTGCTAGGTCTGACGATTATCGCCATTTACAGGCTAAGCTGGCCGAAGCGAAGGCCACTTTTCTTAATGGCGGCGATGGCCTCAGCCAAGTACAAATCGAAGCGGAGATTGATGCCGCCGACCTGGTCCGACTCGTCGCCGAGTTGGCGAAAATTGATGCCGAACTGGCGGACACCGTAGAGCAGCAAACCGGGCTGTCGGCCAATTTAGCCAACGCGGCACGGCTATTAGCCGACATCGGCGGTTCTGATGCAGCAGCCCAAGCCGAGGGGCAACGCCAAGAAGCGTTGGCGAAAATGTCGGAGGTGGCGGAGCGGTATGTTAAGGTACTCACTGCTGGGCATTTGCTGCGCTGGTCGATAGACCGTTATCGGCAAGACAAGCAAGGGCCGTTGCTGGGGCGGGCAGGGGCGATTTTTTCGACCTTGACTTCAGGGGCATTTTTGAAGTTGGTGGTGGATTTTGAGCGCGTGCCGATGGTGTTGGAAGGCTTGCGTGCCGACGGCAAGTTAGTCGGTATTGCTGGGATGAGCGACGGTACGCGCGACCAACTCTATTTGGCATTACGGCTGGCGGCTTTAGAAATGCACTTGGAACAAACCCTGCCATTGCCGTTTATCGCCGACGATTTGTTTATAAATTACGATGATGTCCGCGCCAAAGCCGGGTTTGAAGCCCTGAAAAGCTTATCCGCCCAGACGCAGGTGATTTTCCTTAGCCACCATGACCATCTGATCCCCACCGTGCAAGCCGTGTTTGGCGAGCAGGTGAATATTGTCTTTTTGTGAGGCGGGCTGATAACATCAGCACTGCGCTGAAAAATAAAGCGGAACGGTTTCACATAAATGCACATTGCGGGTAGGAATATTGCCAATATTCGCTACGCTATAGTTAATCTCCAATAAATAACGGATAACAATGTGATGGGCAAGTTTGTAACAATGAGAACAGTGGCGTGGTTGCTGATCGGCGTTCTGATCATTTATGGTTTGTTGACCCATCCAGAGCGTTTATTGCCTTGGTCGGTTAAGGCGACCCCGGTTGTGCAGCCTATTGTTTTGCCTAAGGATGCCAGGATAGCGTAGCGGTGCATGGGGGCATTTTGGGGGCGCGGGCATTTTGCTTGCTTTTGCGGGCAAGATGCCTGCGCTCCACTTAAACGGATGCTACTGATAAGCCCTTTAAATATACCACTCTTTAGGGAATTCTTCTTTGGCTATGGGTGTGACGGTAATGACGCGCTCTATGCCGGCTTTGTCGAGAATGGCGACATCGACCTGTTCCGCTTCGCGGCCTTGGCCGAAGCGGGCGGTGATACGCGCGGCGAGGAACAGATCTTCAGCCGAGGGTTCGCCATCCAATAACACTAAGGGGCCGTTATGGCTGGTCGCCAGCAGGCTGATATAGTCTTTTTTATAGCCTTGCAAAAAGCGGCCTTCGCCTTCTTCGCGGGCGACAATCAGCTTAAAATGCGGGGCAGGGCGGATATGGCGGCCTACTTTTAACAGCATGACATCATCGAGTTCGTAGTCTTTACTGCCTTGTGCTTGCCATAAATCGACCAATTTGGCGGTATAGTTTTTATCGACCAAAAAGCAGCAGCCACCCGCAGGTTGCGAGTAGTCGTCAATGCCGAACTGTTCGGCCATCGCCATTTGCGGTTTGCGTGAGCGGCCCGTAATGTCATGCAGTTTTTCCCTATTCACCCAACCTTCGCGCTCAGGAATGGTTTCCGGCAGATTTTTGGCGCACAGCGGGCGCAACAGCAAATCATCAGCGCCGGATTGTTTGGCGATGATCGGCATGGTGTTTTTGCGCTGTGACATAGGCCGTTGCCCAATGACTTCGCCGGTGATGATAAAATCGAACTGGTTTTCCGCCAGCCAACGTTTGGCGCGGTTGACCATAAATATTTTGCAGTCCAGGCAGGGGTTAAGGTGCGCCCCGTAACCGTGCTTGGGGTTAATCAGCACGTTTTTATATTCTTCGATGACATCAACGATATGCAGTTTAATGCCCAATTGTTCGGCGACCCACAGGGCGTTGTTGCGTTTGGGTTTGGCTTTGTCCTTATCGCGGATCGCATGGGTGTGGCCTTCGACACAAAAGCCGGTGAAAAAATTGATGCCTTCGACATGGATGCCTTGTTCCATGATGGTTTTCGCGGCAAGCATAGAGTCTAGGCCGCCGGAAATCAGTGCCACGGCTTTTCTTTGTTGAGTCATAACCTTAAGTTGATTGATAATTATTGGCTGTTATGGGTAAATCAATGGCATTATACGCGGATATTTGCATTATCTGCTGTTCTTGAGCGGGTTTATCACCCATTTAACTTTTATACGACGAGCTTTTTATGGAATTCAAAGATTATCTGACCATTCTTGTCCGCCACGACGGTTCCGATTTGTATTTGACGGTAGACGCGCCGCCTGCCGCTAAGTTTCAGGGAGCGTTGAAGCCCTTAGAAAATATAAAATTGACCAATGAAAAACTGAAAGAAATCGCCTTTGGCCTGATGGACGACGATCAAAGAAAGGCTTTTGAAGTTACACCGGAAATGAATTTGGCGATTTCCGAGCCGGGCATCGGGCGGTTTCGGGTGAATATTTTCCGGCAGCGTAATAATTTCGCGTTGGTTATCCGCAATATTAAGGTGGAAATCCCCAATGCCGATAAGTTAGGCCTGCCGCAAATCCTCAAAAATGTCATTATGGAAAAGCGCGGGTTGATATTGTTTGTCGGCGGTACGGGGTCGGGCAAATCGACATCGCTGGCGGCGCTGATCGACCACCGCAACAGTAACTCGTCGGGCCATATCATCACCATTGAAGACCCTATCGAGTATATCCATCCGCATAAAAAGTCGTTGGTTAACCAGCGTGAGGTCGGCGTGGATACCATGAGCTATGAAGACGCGTTAAAAAACACCTTGCGGCAAGCCCCCGACGTGATCCTGATCGGCGAAATCCGTAGCCGTGAGACCATGGAACACGCGCTGGCCTTTGCCGAAACCGGACATTTATGCCTATCGACCTTACACGCCAATAACTCTAACCAAGCCTTAGACCGTATCCTGAACTTTTTCCCGGAAGAGCGCCATAATCAGTTATTGCTGGACTTGTCGTTGAACTTAAAAGCCTTTATTTCGCAACGGCTGGTGCCGACTATTGAAGGTAAGCGTGTTGCCGCGATTGAAATTTTATTGTCCTCGCAACTGGTGCGCGATTTGATTTTGAAAGGCGAAGTGCAAAATATTAAGGAGGCGATGGAGAAATCAGAGAATATCGGTATGCAGACCTTCGATAGCCATTTGATGCGCTTATACAAAGAAGGGATCATTTCTTTGGAAGAAGCCCTGCAAAACTCCGACTCGCCCAATAACTTAAAGTTAAAAATTAATTTAAGCGAAGGCTTGGGGTCAAAATCACCAACCGATCAAGGAGGCCATACCAGCGGCGGTTTATCGTTAGAGGCTATCCATAAAGAAAGCGAAGAGGAGGAAGCGGCGACTCCCCACCAACCTTCAATGGCGACGGGCATCGAACGGGTCAATTACGCCCCACATGTCCCCGAACCCAAAACAGTTAATAAGTAGCCGTTGTTACCCGATAGGGCGGGTTACGCCAGCAAGCCTCTTAAATAGTTCCAGTCAAACGTTGCGCCGGGGTCGGTTTTACGCCCCGGGGCAATGTCGCTGTGTCCGGTGATATGCTGCTTGGCCAAGCGCGGATATGCAGCCAATAAGGTCTTAATCACCGCTGCTAATTGTTGGTATTGCGCCTCGGTATAAGGCGTTTGCTCGCAGCCTTCCAACTCGATACCGATAGAAAAATCATTGCAGCGGTCACGCCCTTGGTAATGGGATACCCCGGCGTGCCAAGCACGGCGGTCAAACGGCACATATTGCACACAGGCGCCATCGCGGCGGATCAGCAAGTGCGCGGACACTTTCAGTTGATAAATGCCGGCAAAATAGGCATCATCTTCGGGATTAAGCCGATTGCAAAATAATTGGCTGATGTAGTCGCCGCCAAATTGGCCGGGCGGCAGGCTGATACAGTGGATAACCAGCAGGGAAATGTCGTCAGGGTCTGACCGCTCATCGTGGTTAGGTGAGGGCAGGTGGGTGATGCCTGTTAGCCAGTGCTGCTCTATTATCATCGGCATGTCAACGTCCGGTAAAAAGCACTTATTATTAGCCAATCTGTCCGCGCCGTACAGTCCATAACCCTATCTTTTTAAGTGAGCCTAACATGAACCCAATCCTGGAAATTTTTTCGCAAGGCGAAGAAATTGTCACCGGACATACTTTAGACACCAATGCGGCATGGCTAGCGCAACAGGCGGTCAGGCAAGGTTTTTGCGTGACCCGCCACACGGCGGTCGGCGACAAATTGGCTGACTTGGTGACGCTATTGCAGGAAATTGCCCAACGCGCCGATTGCTGTATTTGCACGGGCGGTTTAGGCCCCACCCAAGACGATTTGACCGCTGAGGCTGTGGCGTTGGCGTTTGGCGTTCCGTTGCAGTTTGACCCGAAAGCCTTTGCCCAGATTGAGGCCTTTTTTCGCTTGCGCCAGCGTGATATGCCCGAATCTAACCGCAAACAAGCCCTATTGCCGAAAGGTTCGGTACGGCTTAACAATAAGCGCGGCACGGCCCCCGGTTTTGCCCTGCGGTATCAGCGTTGCTGGTTTGTGTTTCTGCCGGGTGTGCCCAGCGAAATGCGCACGATGTTTGTCAAAAGGGTTTTGCCTTTATTGCAGAAGCAGTTCGTCTTACAGCCCAGCACCTTAATCAGCATTAAAACGTATGGTTTGGGCGAATCAGCGATTCAGCAACGCCTGAATGCTTTGGCGTTGCCCGCAGCCGTGCAGCTAGGTTTCCGTGCCGATTTAAGCGAAGTGGAGACCAAGCTGTTATTCCCTTATGCCTATCCCCAGCCGGAATTGACGGCCTTAGTGGCGGAAACGGTCGGGCTGTTGGGCGATGCGGTGTTTGCTGTCGATACCCAAGATACGCCGTCGGGTAGTATGGCCGATGTTGTCATGCAGTTTATGGCCGATAAGGGACTGAGCCTGTCATTAGTCGAAACCGCCAGCCAAGGGCTGTTAGCTAGCTTATGCGTGGGGGCCGATTGGTTGGTGGCGGCGCGTTACGAGCCGTCGCTACCGAACTGGGCAAAGCAGCACGGGCTGGTTTTTGACGGTGGCGACATTGCCGACTTGGCGCGGCAATTGGCTGGCTCGGTACCAACAGATAACCCTGCCGATTGGGTTTTAGTACAGGTATACGAGGGCAGTTATCAGCAACTGCAAGATAAAAGCCAAGCGATAACCGTACATTCGGTGCTGCTGGCCGATGCTTGTTACCATCAATCGGTGCATACCGTCACAGGCAATAGCAAGCGTAAACAAAGCCAGGCGGCTTTATTGTCCTTGGATTTGTTGCGGCGGGTTTTGCAGTTTGGCCAGTATAGTAATCCGACACTGGAAACGGGCGAAGTTAGGTTAAGCCGGTATGGGTTGCAGTTATTGGCTAATCCGCAAAAGTAGGGCAATTATTTTATCTTGAGTGGCTGAATAACTGTCCGGCAAGTGCGGCAAGTTATGCCTTGCGGCGTTTAGGTCTGTGGCTGTTGTTAATCTGAGGGGTTTGACTTGTATCTTGCTGATAATAATGTTTATTTTGTAATGAATAGAGCCTTGTTTAGGACGAGTGGTAATGGTTTAAGAAAATAATTTAAAAAACTGTTGACGGAAAACCGATACAGGTCTATCATAGTCAGCTCTTCAAGGGTGTTTGTAAAGCATTACAAATATCGGTAAAGAAAATTGTCGGGGTGTAGCGCAGTCTGGTAGCGCGTCTGCTTTGGGAGCAGAATGTCGGGGGTTCGAGTCCCTCCACCCCGACCACTTTGCGCTTGTAGCTCAACCGGATAGAGCACCAGCCTTCTAAGCTGGGGGTCGCAGGTTCGAGTCCTGCCAAGCGTACCATTTGTTTTTCCCCTATTTACCCACCATTATGGTGAGCGTAGCTCAGTTGGTAGAGTGCAGGATTGTGATTCCTGTTGTCGCGGGTTCGAGCCCCGTCGTTCACCCCAATATAATCAGTTAGTTAGCTTTAAATCCCCCTGCTTAAATCCGCTTTAATATACAATTCAATATGCAATTGCCGTCATTTTGTCGGTTCTACTACGTTTGGCAGCACGTCATAGATGTTTAGCATTGATGCCGTTCTGTGGCCTGATGCCTGCAATTTATCCCCCTCTGTTTCACTTATTTCTTTTCATGTCATACGGGTAGGCGCGAGTAGCTTGCTAATATGTTGAAATGAATTACAATTGCGGTTGAGCATGACAAGCTTTCTGTCCGCCGTTGCAAACACACGTTCCAAAGCGGGCTTGTCACAATCTCAATTTGCTAAATTTTTGGGGCTTGACATTCCACTGCTGGTGCGTGGCTGTTTTGCCTTGTGTTAAGCTTGGTTTTCTATAAGAATCAAGCAATAATGTAAGGAAATGAGCTTCTTCATTAAGTATCTGGTTGATGAAGTCTCTCTCCTAAATAATATAACCCCCAAAAACTAGCTACTATCATTTGCCAGAAAAGTAAAAAAAATATCATAATAAAAAAACCAGATACCCAAACTTGCCAAGATTCTTGGATAATTGCTTTGAGAGGCATATAGGCTGACTGTGCAAAAATGGCAAGCACAATAAGCATTAGGCTCTCTGCTGTAAGAAAAGCGAACATTGAACACAGAAATCGTCTTCTGGTTAATTCAATAGCGACACTTTGTCCATGCACTATGATGTCTATCCTTGGGGCAGGGGTAGGCATGATTTTGTCAATATCTGTTTTATTGAAGGTTGCAATTGCGGCTAAGGCCGCAATATAAAACCCTGGAAGAACTTGTACAAAGCCAAGTATCTTCGCGATTATTCCGTTGTCCGCATACAACGATACTTGACCAAATTGTTTTAATCCAAATAGCAATATAGTAGAAAATATTGCAAGTATGAGTGGATAAAGCCAATCTACCTCCCATTTTAGTTTATGATCGATAGAAAGATAAGATATGGGGCGTAGGAGATGTCTAAGCATTATGCACCTGTAAGAAGCAATTCTTTCATTTTTGCAAGAATAGGTTCGCTGAACTTATCATAAGAAGATTTTAAATCTAATTCAAAATTATCTAGTTTTTCTTTTTTAACATAAGCCTGCGCAAGCCCATCAATAGTATCCATTTCTATAGTTCTTGAAATTCCAGTGGGTGTTTCGAATTTTATTTTTGCCCGACTATAATCGTCTTTTTTATGGTTGAATACTTTTAAAATGCGATTATATTTGTCAATAATCGGATGCCCTTCGTCTACGAGCGATAATACAAGCTTTTTGCACTTCTCTTGAATATAACCTTCTTCGTCAAAACGGGTATGTTGTTCTTTATCCGTTATTAACTCAATAGAATGAATTTTTCCATTGTCCAAATCATATTCAAGCTCATGAGAAATATGTCCTCTAATATCATACTTGAAAGAAACGTTATATTTTTTAGGGTTTCCATGATTATCTACGGATCCATCAGGATGCAATTGCTCAAATTCATAAGGCACTATTTCTTTCGCATTGACGAGAATTTTATTCAACAGTTTCTGAACAGTAAATACGGTCAATCCTGTACAATGCTCCACAATGGCAAGAGCCGATTCATGGTCATGAATGGGCAATTTAATAGCTATATGTACAGAAAAATCCTGTCCTTCCTCGTCATTTTTTTCGGCGGTGCGCCGTGTCCCTTCTCTTGGATCTGTAAATACTGGATCTGACATTTCTTTATCTGACTTATTAATAAGAATACTTATTATGTTATCAGTCCAATTCCAATCGGACACATAAAGCAATGATTGTCCTCTTGATATTTCTTTAATCATTTGATTTCTTGGAACAAGGTTCATTAATTCAAAAGATTTTTTAATAGAAATGGGTTTTGGTTCTGGAAATGTTCTGGAAGAAGCTGAAATAGATAAATCATAATAGTAGACCAATCGTTCTGTTTTTTTCATGCTGTCCTAATGAAAGATTTCTGTGAATTTGATCGACAGTATAAATGGTTTTAAGCCCAGTTTCTGTTAAGTATTCACGTTTTCAAAGTATTATTTTTCTATAGAACTACGTTTTAGCTGACATTGTTAAAGCTAAAGGCATGGCAATGATAGTTAAAAAATCCTGTTTAGCAAGCCAGTAAAAAAGTCTATGATAAGCGATGGTGGGAAATGTTTTTATGGGTATTTCCGGTGGAGCGGGGGTAGTCGGCTGGCCAGTGCAAAAACAATCTTGCCGCAACAGGCGTTCACCGAACCCATCCCCCCCTTTTCTTACCGCCCACCACCATGCAGCTTAGCCAACAACGCCGCCACTTTAGTTTGGATAATCCGTGTATTCTCCGGCCCCATGCGCAGCATTTGTTTGTTGACCGGGTTCATGGCTTCCAGTTGCGGGTCGGTGTAGTGGTAGTAGATGGAGTGCTTTACGACGTTGATGTCGCCTTCGATAATCGGAGCGTTGAGGATGGCGGTGGCGGCTTTGCTTAACAAGGTATCGACGGTGTAATCGTCTGGGTAGCCTAATTCGCCCAGGACTTGTTGGCCTAGGGGTTTGAAGGTTTGGTATACGCGCAGTACGGCATCCGCGTCGAGTTGGTCGATGGCCGAGACGAAGGGTTTGTAGCGTTGGTAGCTGGCGGGGGCGATAAGTGTGCCGGTGCTGTTAACGCTAAAGGGCTGGGACAGTTTCAGGAAGTCGAGGTGTTTGTTGGTGCGTTGGCTTTGGGATAGGTCGTTCGCTAAGAGTATGAACCTTCTGATCAGGTTATCGCCGACCAGCCACGGGGCAAGCTCTGGCGCGGCGGTGAGGGTCTGGGTACGGAACTGGTTGTCGCTGCTGTCCAAAGTCGGAAGGATGATCGGGGCGGGTGGTGGGCTGGTCGGCTCAAGTTCGGGGTTAGCGTCGGCAGGTACCGGGCTGGGGGTTAGCGGACGCAACAGGCACTTAAAAAATTGCCTAATGATTTCGGAAAATAAAAATGGGCGGTTTGGGTAGCGGTAGGCAATATGGCGGGCGTTGCACGGACGACTGCCAAACGCTGGATGTCAGGCAATGGCAACGTAAAGGGCTATTGGTGGCCGGAACGGTCTTTAGCACCACTTGGTCGAACGGCGCGGCAATCCGTGCCGTGGTCGAGGCCGACAGGGTGCGGCTGGTGTATTCGGTTCGGGAATATGGCGGGGATTGGGAGCCGTTGGACTATGCCGTCATTTTGCAGACCACCGCTTGCCATTACGGCGGGGTGCGCCATTGGTTCACCTGCCCCGCCGTGCGGTGCGGTAAGCGCGTGGCCGTGCTGTACCAAGGCGGCAAGTATTTCGCTTGCCGGAACTGTTACCGATTGGCCTACCGTAGCCAGCGCGACACCCAAAGCGACAGGCTAATCCATAAGGCCGACAAATTACGCGACAAGCTGGGCTGGGAGCCGGGCATATTGAACGGCAACGGCGACAAGCCCAAAGGGATGCACTGGAAGACGTTCAGGCAACTACAGGCCGAACACGACAGGCTGGCCGATGCGGGCGTGGCTATGGCAATGCGGCGGTTTAAATGCGTCTTATGAGCGGTGGGGCAAAGTTTGCGGCCAAGGCGCGGCGGTGTCTTGGACAAACCCAACAGCGGCGCGGCTTAGGCTGGTGTTTGCCGCAAGCCAACGCCACCGTTACTTTGCCTTTTTTTGGCAACTGACTATTAGTTAAGAATAGATTAATCTCTAATATTAGCTAAATAGTCAAAAAAATCCTTTACATCATCAACATTTTTTTTATTTATTTTGTCTATTAGTGCTTTGCCACTTTTACGATATTTTTCTAATTTTTCTTTGCTTGATATAAATATATCACCAATTTCGGCAACGCCTCCAGCATTCACTGCATCTTCTATACCTTGAATTACACCATTTATACCATTTATTCTATCTGGGCTTTTCAGAATATCGAAAATTTCTTCTTTTGTTTGTTTATAATTCATAATGTTTACTTATCATTAACTAATAAAAGAGAAAAAATATATCATTAAAATCTTAAATAATGTTACTAAAAACTTTCATACATTAAAAACATTAATGCCCACGCACTTACAAAAATTAAAAGATACCGTTTAATATTTACATCTATTTACAAACATTAAATGTTCGTATAATATTTGTAAAAAATAAATCCAACGGGGCAAAACGATGAAAGCAATCATTTATACACGGGTATCGACCGCCGAACAGGGCAAAAGCGGCTTGGGGCTGGAATCACAACTCAATATGGTGACGGAGTTCTGCAAAGCCGAAAATATCGAGGTTATGGGGCATTACAGCGAAGTGGAAACCGGAAAGGGTGCGGACGCTTTGGACAAACGCCCGCAACTCGCTAAAGCCCTTGCCCATGCCAAAAAGGAAAGTGCTTACCTGGTGGTTGCCAAGCTTGACCGCTTGGGGCGCAACGTGTCTTTTATCAGCGGCCTGATGGAAAACAAAGTACCCTTTATTGTCGCCCAACTGGGCAAAGATGCCGATAGCTTCATGTTGCACCTGTACGCCGCCTTGTCCGAAAAGGAACGCGAACTGATCAGCACCCGCACCAAAGCGGCTTTGGCCGTGCTGAAAAACAAGGGCGTTAAGCTGGGCAACCATACGAACTTAGACGATGCCCGATTGAAAGCCCATGCCAGCAACAAGGAAGGCGCAACGGCTTTTGCTGATAACGTGTTCCCGATGGTTCAGCAGTTTAGGGATAATGGCGACACCTTACCAACGATAGCCGACAAGCTGAACAGCTTAGGCGTGAAGACGCGGCGAGGCGGTAAGTGGTATGCTTCGACCGTTGCCAATATTTTAAAACGGGCTTAACGTACAGAATAATGGCCTTTTGTTGATTAGCACCCATTTGTGAGCAAACCCCATGCACCATAATTGCAACGCAGTAGCTTGACGGCTATTTACCCCAACCCAAGGCTATTTTTGGAGATCGGAACCACGCCCAATAATGAACGATGTTTAACCCTAATTGTGAAGCGACCGGAAATGAACCCATGAATATATATGGTCTTTATGAAAAACCAGAAGAATTAGATAATTATGAAAAGAACATACTTATTATCCCAGCTGTAGCCTATGCTTATGCGGCGAATCAAAAAAAAGAAGATCCAGATAGTGAAATTCCGCTTGAAATAGAGGAAGTAATTTTAAAAGATGCCATTAGCTCAGCATCTTATGCAATAGTTGTTATTAAAGGTCGCTGGGAAAAAGGAGAGCATATAATTTCAACAAATGCTTATGCTTCATATGATTATGCAATGAACGCGATTCAAGGCCGCTGGGAAAAAGGGGAAAATGCAATGAGAAGTGCTGAAGAACATTATCAACTTTATTCCCAAAAATATTTATAGCTAAAGCATAATACCCCCTCAAAAATTAACTATAAAAGCACACTAAAAAAGCATCAATAAGGTATAATTTTAGTACCAAAAACACACTAAAAAACCGACCATGATTATTTTGATAGGTAGCCAAAAAGGCGGGTGCGGCAAGTCCACCACCGCCGTTAACCTGTGCGCCGAACTCGCGGGGCAAGGCCATGATGTGGTGCTGGTCGATGCCGACCGCCAAGCCACGGCGGCTAATTGGGCGATGGACAGGGCGGATAACCCCGCGCTGGCAAAAGTGCATTGTGTCCAAAAATACGAAAATATCCGTGATACCCTGCTAGACCTTAACCAGCGTTACGGCTATGTGGTAGCCGATGCCGCCGGACGCGACAGTAGGGAACTACGCACAGGCATGACCGCCGCCCACATTTTAATCGTGCCGTTCCGGCCTTCCCAACCCGACTTGGACACCTTGCCCAACATGCAGGACATCATCATCGGAGCCAAAGACATTAACCCTAGCCTAAAGGTTTACGGGCTAATCACCATGGCCCCCACTAACCCTATCATCCATGAGGAAGCGGACGCGCGGGCTTGCTTGGACGACTACCCAGAAATCCACCTGCTTACCACCCTAATCCGTGACCGGAAAGTGTACCGCGATGCCATGAGCGACGGCTTGGGCGTGGTGGAGATGGACAACCCCAAGGCCAAGGCGGAGATCAAAAGCTTAGTGGGCGAGGTGCTGCATGGTCAAGCGTAGGACACCGAAGGCCACCGCCGCCGCACAAGCCGAACCCACCCCCGAACAAATAGAGGCCTTCGCAGCCGGTGTTGACGGCGGCGCGGGTTCACCCAACAAGAAAGCCAAACCGCCGGACGCTACCGCTATCCGCGATTACAAGGCCATACGGGTTCCCTTTAACGAATACGAATACCAGCAACTGGTGCAGGGCGCGGCCTTAAGCGGACGGTCAAAACTCAATTTTATGCGTCATGCCATGCTGGTGATGGCGAAGGAATTGCAGGCGGGGAAGGGGAAAAAATAGCACTAAAACGGTGTGTTTTTGGTACTAATTTAGTACCTTTTTAGTATTGATTAAGAAAAAATAAAAATAGGGATAGTACAGTAATGGCGGAGCTTACAAGGTCGCCTTACGCATTTTAGAAGGAATTTTTACGCCTAACCTACTTTATTAAAAGTGCAGTAAGGTTCAATAAGAATCAACAAGCATCATGAAAAACTATATATAGTAGACTTTGTTTTTAAGCACACTATATAAAGGATTAATTGACAAACACCGAAGAGAATTTCTGTGCTAAGATAGCCATTAATTACCGTAGACGGTAAAAAACAGAAAGCCCCAACATCGCTCACCGTGGAAAGTAGTATGTTGGGGCTCTTTTAAACAGTCACTCACATGACTGGCATTGCGGTATACATAATAGCACAAAATTAATAAATTGACGCAACCTGCAAAATTATTAATTTATTGTGACCCCGCCATACTGGTCGTGTGATTTATTGGAGCATCCAGTGAATCAAATCACACATCGTTCAAATATAAGCCCCTACCCACAAAAGATACACCCATAAAACCATACTTAATTTTATTAAGCCGTGGTTATTTACGTCTCCTCCAACAGGTCAAAAAGCGTACCCCAATACGTTTTCAGTGAATCTGTGCGCGTGAAAATTCATGGTAAGGATGCCTTATAATGTTTACAAATAAGCCGCAACAATCAATCTGGGACATCATCAATGCCTATCATGGCGAAATTTGCGGCTTTATGGCGAATTTCGGCATTGACGGCAATAAAGCCCTGCCCCTGGCTGAAATTGGCCGCAAGATAAATTCCAACATTATCGCAGCGGACAACGACCATAGGGGCAAAGTCTTTTTTGTCCTCCATAAATATACCGCACCGGACGGGCGGGAATACCCCATTATTTTCTGCTACACCAACAAGCATGGCGGTGACAGCGACACTTGGAACGGTTACGAGGCCGTGCATGGCGAATTAAGCCACGCCCCCGACTTTGCACCGTACAAATACACCCCGCCCAAAAAACAAGCCAAACCCAAGGAAAATTGGCGCACCAAAGCGTTTGCAGAAGCGGGCGATGCCTTTATCAATGCGGCCAGCGCAGGCGTGGGCGGTTTTGCCTATATTGCCGCCAAAGGTGTCAATACGGACGGCATAGACATCCGGCGCGGTATCGGCAAGCATGGCGACTGCATTATGGTGGCTTACCGCAACCATGACGGCGGCATAGTCTGTTACCAACAGATTTACGCCGAAAACGTGCCGGGCAAGAATACGGACAAACTGTATTTTGTCGCCAATGAAGGCGACAAAAAAGGCGCGTTTGCGGTCATTGGCGACGCTTCCAAGATTAAGGACGGCGCGTATTTTTGCGAAGGGCTGGCGACCGGATTGAGCAGTTACCATGCAGACGGCATGGGCGACAATATGCTTAACAATGCCGATAAGATGCCCGTCATTGTCTGTATGGATGCCGGAAACCTGCCCCTGGTGGTGGAGTCGTTCGCTAACCGCTGTGACGACATTAAAATTTTGGCGGACAACGACCTTAACGCCGATGGGGGTAATGTCGGGATTTACAAAGCCCTTGAAGCCGCCCA
Organism: Methylovulum psychrotolerans; assembly: GCF_002209385.1. Classification (NCBI taxonomy): domain Bacteria; kingdom Pseudomonadati; phylum Pseudomonadota; class Gammaproteobacteria; order Methylococcales; family Methylococcaceae; genus Methylovulum; species Methylovulum psychrotolerans. The sequence continues at coordinate 4,336,717 of NZ_CP022129.1, read as the reverse complement.
CACAGTAGGGGCAAAAAGCCTTTATGTGCCGTGCATGGCTGGCGACCCCCAAAAATGCGATTTTAACGACACATTAGGGTTTTACACCCTTGTTGTTCCGGTAAACCGCAGCAAGCGCACCTTACAGCTTATCGAATATGCGCCCAAGAACCGACTAAAACGCCTGTACACGCGCCTTTCCTTTGACGTTGCGGCAGAATGCCCTTACCGCTTTGATGTGGCGACAGCGGCCAATTTCGTCATGGATGCCATGCAGGGGCGCGGGTTCGACCCCGTGCAACTGAATGTTTACAGAATTATCGTGGGCAGCGTGAAAAAACGCGAAGATGCCGCGAAGAAACGGAATAAGATCACTGAAAAATTAGGGCTTACCCTCCACGACCTGCACGGCTTAGGCAACGACAACGCCAGCATTGCCCGGCATGTGCTGGAATCCGGCGGCGGGATATGGCTGGACAACCGGGGCTTAGGATCGGGGAAAACCGAACTGATGGGCGCGATTTGCGCACAGTTGGAAGGGCAGCGGATCGCTTATGTCACCCACCGTGTCAGTCTGGTGCATGATGCGGCGGGGAGGCTGGAGTTAACGTCATACCACGACACCTTGCCGGGATTTAGCCAAAATATTGCCTTATGCGTCAACAGCGCGGAAAAGTTTGGTTTGCCGACCTTTACCATTTTGCTGTTGGATGAGTTCAGGCAGATTTTAAACCATGTGATTAATGGCAGCGTACAGAACAGGCAGGCTTGTTTTAACACCCTTGTCCAAGCCATAGAACAGGCCGATTTTGTTTTGTGTTCGGATGCCGACCTTAACAACGAGTCCGTTGACTTCTTACGCCGACACACCCAAGGCAAGCCGTTAAATTTAATCAAAGCCGACAGCCGAAAAAATGACAAAACCCTGCATATCCTGAGCGGCCACAACGCCAATTTTAAGGCGATATTGGCGGAAATCAACGCGGGCGGCAGACCGTGTGTTGCCTGCACCTCCAAAAAGATGGCCGAAAAACTGCACCGTTATCTGGCCGAAAACGGGATACCCGCCGACGACGTTTTGCTAATCCATTCCCAAAATAAGGATGACGTGAAGCAATCGGCTTTCCTGAAGAACGCTAACGCCGAAGCCGGGAACTATCGGGCATTAATCTATTCACCAACCATCGGCAGCGGCGTGTCGATGAACACCGGACATTTCACCAGCAACTACCTGTTAAATTCCGGCAACCTTCCGTCTAATGAAGCCCTGCAAATGGTCGCCAGAAACCGGACGGCCACCGATATTTTTATCAGCTTTAGCCCCCAAAGGGCGCGTGACCGCGTGACCGACTTGGACTTGCTGGTGGAAGGCGATAAAAAGAAAAAAGCCCACTATCTGCAACCGGACGGCCATAACGGCTATAAGCCAACCGAATTGGGTAACCTGCGCATTGCTTACCATGCGGCGGTAAACGAAGACTTAAACGACTTCGCCAACAATTTTATTTTTTTGGCGGAGATGGGCGGCTATGCCATTGACCGTGCAGAAATCAACAATAAGCCGGACACCGCCGAATTTTCAGGGCTGGCGACCCGCACCCATGAGGCCAGGTGCGCGGCCATTTACCACGCCCAACCTATCGACCAAACCGAAGCCAAACAGATTGAAAACGGCCTTGCCTTGGCGACCCAAGAAAACTCGGACAAGCTAGACCGTTACAGGACGACGGCAATGGCTGGCACGGATAAGATCGGCTTTGACGACGTGGTGAATTATGACGGCGGCGCGGCCAAGCAATTGGCAAACTTCGAGACGGTAAACGGCGATATTAACGAAGCGGTCAAGGCGGACATTACCAATGAGATAACGCAGGACAAAGCCACATCAAAAGCATCTTTGCACAAGATTTTTACCGAAATCATCAGGCCATTGTCGGAAAACGACACCGTAATCGACAAAGAAACGGCGGCGGCGGCCTGTGAGCAATTAAAAGCCAACGCGGCGGAATTGGCGGCCAACGGCTTTAGTGATTACAGGCGCAAGGCGTTTATCCGGCCTGTTCCGATATTGGGGGCGTTTTTGGATAAGTTCGGCTATAAACTGCTTGAAATCAGCAGGACAAAGAAGGGGGTAAGGACATACCAAATTGTTCCCATAGAGCATATCCGACGCTATGCCGATAACAGGCTAAAGCGGGAAAGGTGTCAGTAATGACATTTTTTCTTAAAAGAAAGCCATTACTGACACCCGACAGATCGGCTATATACCGAACACAATTGAAGGCTAAGTTTAAATAACAGTAAAAATCCTGTTGCAGACAAGACCAAAAATCATAGCGGTTAATGGAAATGCTCGGTTTACCCAACCGGCTGGGGTGTCTGCAAAACAACTCGGTGCGCCTTTTGATCGGCAGCACTGGGCGGAAATAACATTATTGTCCTAACATGAGAAAACGGGTGACGGTCAGTCCAGGCTCCTGTCACAACACGGCAGAAACGACCCTAAAACAGCACTCATGCAAGGAAAAAACCCGAAAACCCCCAATTAAAAAAGCCTGTAAGCCTTGTCGCTTGTGGTTTGTATCGGTTTTTTAAAAAGTGTTTATGTCTGCATAAACACTTTTTTGACCCTGCGGTATCCGAAAAATAGTCCCAATAAGAGGGATGTTTTTTTACGTTGCGCACGGGAGTTGATGCCGCCGAAACGCCAGCAATGGCAATATTTTCGGATCCTGTTGGGATATTTCGCCTGACCCTGACGGGAGCTACAAAAATGCTTTTGCTATCACTTCATGCCTGACAGGGCATTCTGGATAGGCTTGTCGGTTATTCTATCGCTTATTGTCGGCCAGTTAAAGGGGGCTAATCAACAAAAGGCCCTAAAGTTCCACGGGATTTAATGGCAAAGTGAAAGCGACCGGATCGCACCGTGACCGCGTAAAGCCTTAAAATCCGTGGTGTGGCGGGTGATCGTGACCGTTGCTTAGGCGAAAGTTGCACATGGTATAAAAACAGCCCTATAGCCGTTTAAAAGGCTTTGTCGGGCAGTTACCTGTTAAACCTACCGCATTTAAGCCTAAAAAAATAAGCCAGTAACAGGCCAAGGCGCGAAAAGGTGTCAGTAACGGCATTTTTTCTTAAAAGAAAGCCGTTACTGACACCGATTAAACCGGAAACCCCTAAACATAGGGCGACCCCAACTAAAGCGAACGATGTAGGGTATACTAAGGGATGAAATTAAATACATAAAAATTATCAGGGTTATATCATGCCAACATTAGAATTTAAGGGAAAGCAGTTTATTTATTCCCACCACCATTCCGTGCCGTTCCGTGAATTGCGGGTTGATGACGAAAAATCCCTGCCAGCGGACGGCAAAAATCCCAGCCTAGACGATAACTTGATTATTCACGGCGATAATTTACACGCCCTTAAAGCCCTGATGCCTCACTATGCGGGAAAAATAAAGTGCATTTACATAGACCCGCCCTATAACACGGGCAATGAGGGCTGGTGCTATAACGATAACGTCAATTCGCCCTTGATGAAAGAATGGATAAACAAAAACGCCAACCCCGTGGATAAGGAGGATATGCAACGCCACGACAAATGGCTGTGCATGATGTACCCGCGTCTTAAGTTACTGCATGAGTTGTTGGCGGATGATGGGGTTATTTTTGTTAGTATTGATGATAATGAGTTGTCGCACCTTATATCAATGATGAATGAAATATTTTATGAAAATCATATTGGCACTATCCCTGTGGTCAACAACATGAAAGGAAGAAACGACCAACATAATTATGCCCAATGCCATGAATATTTAGTTATCTTTGACAAAGGGAAATTTTTGTCAAAAGGGCTTCCTCTTAGCGATAAACAGCGAAAAGACTTTAAGCACACTGACCAAAATGGTGAAAAATACGCGCTGAGAGATTTGAGAAAACGCGGCGGGAACGATACGAGAGAATCGCGGGAAAATTTATACTTTCCCATGTTTTATAACAAAATAAAAAAAACTTTTTCATTAAAACGAGAATTCCCATCTGATGTGGAAATCACGCCAATAAAAAAAGATAGTGCAGATGGATGTTGGCGATGGGGAAAAAAGAAAGTTGAAGATAATCTTTCTATCCTTGAGGCCTCTTATGTACCTAAAAGTGACAAATGGAATATTTCATATCGAATTTACCTTAATAAATTGGCAGTCAATCGCGTTGAAACCAGTAATGATGAAGTAGAAGAAACCGATGATTGGGATGATGAAACTGGAGAGCCATTCGAGCGAACGACAAAAAGTAAGTCATTCTGGTGGGGGGCAGAGTTTTCAACCGATGGGGCGGGAAAGTTGCTCAAGCAAATTTTGGAGGATTCTGGAAAGGCCTTTGATTATCCAAAACCTGTAAGCTTGATTAAGCGTTTGATTTACATGGCAATGGATACTGGTGACATAATCTTAGACTCTTTTGCAGGTTCTGGCACAACCGCCCACGCCGTGTTGGACTTGAACAAAGAAGACGGCGGCAACCGTAAATTTATCCTTGTTGAAATGGAAGACTACGCGGACACCATCACCGCCGAACGGGTGCGGCGCGTGATTGGGGGCGTACCCGCCGCCAAGGATGAAAATTTAAGGGCGGGATTGGGTGGCAGTTTCACCTTTTGCGAATTGGGCAATGAAATCAGCATTGAAAAAATCCTGACGGGCGAAGCCCTGCCCGATTACGGCGCACTCGCCAGCTATGTGTTTTACACGGCAACGGGCAAAAGTCTTGACGGCGAAGCCGTGGAAAAGCCGGATTATTTCGTGGGCGAAACCGACCTGTACGAAGTCTATCTGGTTTACAAGCCGGACATTGCCTTTTTGCGCGGCAACGAGTCGGCACTGGATGACCTTAAGCTTAAGGCCATTGCGGCGCGGGGCAGCAAAAAGGAAAAGCTGGTTTTTGCCACCGCAAAATACAGGGGGCAAAAAGAGCTTTCCGCCCAACACATCACCTTTTGCCAGTTGCCCTATGCGATCCACAAAGTAGTGGGGGCTTAAGGGCGATGGAATTTAAGGACTATCAATTAAAGGTTTTGGACTATCTGGACGGTTATCTGGCCGAACTGAAAACCCAGAAAGCCGAAAAACAGGATTATTTTGAGTTCCAACGGCACAAGGGCAAGGCGGCGACCCTTCCCGAACAATCCGACTATTGCCAGCTTGCATGGCAATCCCTAAAGGCCAAGGTGGCGGTGTATCGCCCTGACTATACGGTGCGCAGTGACGGCATGGGGCGCAACATCCCTAACGTGTGCTTTAAAGTACCGACAGGCGGCGGCAAAACCTTGCTGGCGACCGCCGCCATCCAACGCATTAACCAAGATTATTTTAAGCGCAATAACGGTTTTGTGTTATGGATTGTGCCAAGCGACACCATTTATACCCAGACCAGTAAGCAGTTGCGCGATAAGGAACACCCATACCGCCAGATGCTCGACAGGGCAAGCGGGGGCAGGACGCTGATTTTAGAAAAGCAGGACAGCTTCACCGCGCAAGATGTGGAGGACAACCTGTGCGTCCTGTTGCTGATGCTTCAGGCCAGCAACCGCGACAACAAAAACACCCTAAAGATGTTTAAGGACAGCGGGCGGTTTGAGAGTTTCTTTCCGCCGCTGGACGATTACAACGCCAACAACACCCTGCTTTCCGCCGTCCCTAACCTTGACACGGCGGATTTGTTGGAGGGCGGCCATAATGTCATATCGGGCATTTCCATCCGGCACTCGCTGGGCAATGTCATGCGCCTATTGCGCCCTATCGCCATTTTTGACGAAGGCCACCGGGGCGCAACCCAGCTTGCACAAAATACAGTCAATTCGTTTAACACGGCGTTTATTTTGGAGCTTTCCGCCACCCCCAAAGACCACAGCAATGTGCTGGTGAACGTGGGCGGGCAGGAATTGAAAAAAGAACAAATGATAAAATTGCCCATTAACGTGACTTCTTACGGTGAGGCGAATTGGCAGCACACGCTTAACCAAGCCCATGCCAAAACGCTGGAGCTGAACGCCTTAGCGGCGCAATATCAGGCCGATGAAGGCCGCTATATCCGCCCTATTATGGTGATTAAGGCCGAACCCAAAAAGAAGGGCGAAGCTTACGACCATGTGGCGGCGATCAAGGACTACCTCATTAAAAACTTGAACGTGTTGGACAGTGAAATCCGTATCAAGCTTTCTGACAACAACGAAATGCGCGATGATGACCTTTTCGACAAGTTATGCCCGGTGCGCTACATCATCACCAAAGACGCATTGAAGGAAGGCTGGGATTGTTCTTTTGCCTATGTGTTGGCGATTTTGTCCAATGCCAAAAGCACAACCGCGCTGACCCAGTTTATAGGGCGGGTGTTGCGCCAGCCCTACGCCCTTGAAACGTCTATCCCGGCCTTAAACCAGTGTTATGTGTATTGCGACAATGCGGACGTGAACAGTGCAGCGGAGGGCATTAAAAAGGGGCTGGAGGATGAAGGCATGGGGGATGTGTCCGACCAGATAGCCCCTAATAACGGACAGGCAACGGGCAAGGAAAAAGTGACGTTGCAGCGGCAAGCAAGCTATCAAGGCACAAAAATTTTCTTGCCCTCGCTGAATGTTGTCCGTCATGGCTTACCCGCCCCCTTTGATTACTACGCGGATATTTTGGGTGCTGTTGAATGGGACAGTTACTGTTTTAATCTGTTGGACGCTATCGCCTTGGCCGATAAGGAAACGATGGATTACCAGCACTTGACCGTGGACTTAGAAAAAGGGAAACCGGGGCAGATTGATATTTTTACGGGGCTAAAGCAATCGGAAAAAATCAGCAACGAAATCAGCGTTACCCTGATGGTTAGCCAGCTAATGGACAAAGTGCCGAACGCTTGGCAAGCTTGCCGTATTATCGGGGAGGTGTTGTCCAGTTTGAGGGAAAAAGGCGAAAGTGAGGCGAAAATAGCCCTTAATGCCGTGTTTATCGTTGAGGAAATAAAAAAGGACTGTTTCCGCTGGATGCTTGAACAATCGGAGGCCATTTTTAGACGTAAATTGGACGAGGGGGTCGTATTCCTGCACTTGCTGGCCGAACCCTTTTCATCATTGAATTGGCAAATGGCAGAACAGATAGAGATACAGCGCAACGTCAACGAAACCGCCGTGACCTTGGAAAAAAGCCTGTTCCAACCCCAATACCTTTCCAATTATAACAAGCTGGAAAAGCCGGTGGCATTGGCGATCAACAATAAGGACGTGGTGGCATGGTGGCACAGGTTAGCGGTGAAGGGTACGGAATATTCCTTGCAGGGCTGGAGGCGCGAACGGATATACCCAGATTTTCTGGTGAAAGTGGCGGCGGGTGACGATGGCATAGAAAGGCTGTATTTTGTTGAGTCCAAAGGCGAACACTTGGAAGGCAACAAAGACACCGACTATAAACAAAAGCTGTTCAGCACCATTAACGCCGCGCTAATGGGCGATATAAAGCCCAAGGGCGAATTGAATCTGGAAGACAGCAAGGAAACCATAGCTTTCCACATGGTGTTTGAAAACGAATGGGAAAATGCGCTTAACAAGCTGTTGGTGAACTGAGTTATTGAACCACTTTTTTAACGGCGAAACCAAACGCGGCGGGCATTATAAAGGCTTTTTTGGTGGGCAATGGCTTTGGGTTTCTTAACAAAAAACGGCTGGCTGTAGTTGTGCCATTTGATTAATGTTACATGTACCAATATGATAATTGTTTCGTTATTCAATTATATAAATGTAACTAAAAACAAGTTGATTATTGTTACATAAAACAATATGATAAACGTTTCATTATTCAAGAAACGGGCGGGGTGCTTATTATGGGCTATGACGGCAAAGGCAAGTTGGCGGTGGCCTTGGCGGCTTTATACGGGTATTCGGCCAAAAGCCACAACAAGACCGCCGAACTGGTCAAGCAAGCCAAAGACGCGCTGGGCATCACCAGCAACGCCAAGCATTTGCCCGATGATGTGAAGCTAAGCATTTACCGCTGGCACGTTGACCGGAATAACGCCGCCACCGCGATACAGACGGATATTGTGGGCGAACCCTTAAGCGATACGGCCACCATACGAGCGGAGCCGATGGCGGACAGTGCGGCAATTCAGGTTCCGCCCTTAGCGGAAAGCACCGACAGCCCAGAAACACCGGAACCCGAAGCCGCCGCACAGGTGGAACCCAGCGACCCTGTTAGCGACAGCGAGGCCGCGACCGCCACCCGCGAACCGCCACCGGAAAGCAATTGGGGCGGTGTCCGGTTAGGGGCGGGGCGTAAGCCGACGGGCAAGCAGACCGTGACGGTGCGCGTACCCGTGGAATTGGTGGGCATGATCGAGCAAGCCAAGCGCACTGGCTTGATTAACGTAACGGATAATCAAAGCGGATACTTACAGGCAAAGGTCAGTGAATTAGAAAAAGCGTTACAGTATTCAAAAGCCGATTATCAGGCCTTGGTAAAATCCCACGCGCAGCAGATCGGGGAACGTGACCGCACCATCAAGGCATTGCAACCCCAACCGCACCCTTGCCAAGGCCTTACCCAAGCGGGCGGCAAATGCCCGAACAAGGCCAGCAGGGAGGCGGTGCTGGGCAGTTATGCCGTCTATTTGTGCGCCGCGCATTACCGGAAACTGGCCGTTTAAAAGTTACCGCAAAGTTACCGCAAAAGCAACGGTACTTATTTGATTTTTTATTGTAAAAACAAAGCTTTGTCTAAGTTACGCAACAGGCACTTAAAAAATTGCCTAATGATTTCGGAAAATAAAAATGGGCGGTTTGGGTAGCGGTAGGCAATATGGCGGGCGTTGCACGGACGACTGCCAAACGCTGGATGTCAGGCACAGACCTTAACCCTATCGAACACAAATGGGCACAGCTTAAATCCATCCGCAACCAAGCACGATGTTCCGTTGACGACCTCTTCACTGGGGCGGTTACAGGACATCTTTTTATATCGGATTAGCTATAGTCTTGGCTAGTGTATTCGCGGCGGGTGTTTTGCTGGGCCTAACGGGTCGGGCAACAGGACACGCCGCCGGTTGGCGGCTTTATTTAAACCCGCCGCAATGCCCATCACCTTAGGCTACCCTTATGCGTGTTCTTCTTACCTTGTTTTTGCCGCTGCTGGTCGGCTGTGTTGCCATTGACTACCCTGCGAAATGGGCGGAACTGGCCGACCAACAACGGGCGGTGGCTTATAGGCAATTTGAGCTGTCCCGTTACGATGCGGCGCTAACGTGGGTGCGGCTGTTCGCCGGTGTCGGTGAACGTACGCGTGAAGTCCCGTTACGATGCGGCGCTAACGTGGGTGCGGCTCTCAATGCAGTCGGCGCGGCGGCTACCCGCCACTTCAGTGCATGTTGTCGAGGCTTATGATGATGCCGGGCTGTACTTTTACCGCAAGAAAAATTATAAGCAGTCGGCGCGTTATCAGGCGATTGCGGTGCTGTTGGCGATGGATAACCCGGCTCTGGCAATGATGCTCCCTACTTATCTGGAACGGCTGGGCTGGGCATGGGCAAAATTCCGGCCTGATAGCGAGTTCTTTGATATTGCGGTAGACCCGCTGAGTCTGCTGGATGACGATGCGCTGGCTTTGGCGAGAGACCCGCGTATCCGGGAGCATTTCTATGGGCAGGCTTTGGGTGTGCGGCGGGCTTGCAACGGGGGCAACTGACGCTTGTTAAGCGGCTGTTGCGGGCAAAAGATACCCACGCTCCACGCGCTGTGCGTACCGCCATGTCAGCCATTTTTTTTATGCAAAAAAAATCACTAAAATAAAAAACCATTAAGCTGCCGTTAAGCCAGGTTTTTTTATGATATGCCCGCACTGGTGATAACGGTGCGGCTTTGGGAGCCTGCCTTCTTAAGCCTCTTCCCTCTCTCTTATTTTAGGATGATTAGTATGAAAAATTTCTTGTTTATTAGTGCTTTGAGTTTGTCTAGCCTGTTCGCTTGCGTAACGTCAGCGGGGGCGGCCGAAGCACCAAAAGCGGCGGTGACGAAAGAAGCGCCAGCGGCGGAAAAGCCTAAAGCCCATCATGACAAGCACAAAACCGCCCCGGCAGATGCCAGCAAAAAACAACCTGAGCAAGCCAAGGCGCAACCGGAGGCCTTGCCGGAAGCCCAGTCGGACGCGGTTAAGGCCCCAGAGCAAAAACCTAAGGAAGTGACGGAAGCACCAGCAGAAGCACCAGCACCAGCAGAAGACGCAGCCAAATAAGCGTGTGGGGTCGGCCACTGTGGTCGGCCCCACGCAACACCTGCCCGCCGCCGCTTATCTGGACAGCGGCGGCAAGACGGCATTGTTAGGGAAATAGGGATAAGGCTGCGGGCGCACTTCGGGGCGGTTGGCGGCCTTATCGCGTAAGCCTTGGCTTTCGCGCTCACGCACTGCGCCGCTGTGGCGCGGCGGATGGGCGGCGGCAGACACACCGGGGGCATGGCCATTGGCGTGGCCGGGCTTAGGCTGCGCCTGTACCGAGACCCCAACACACAGACTGACTATCAGAACGCCCCGCCCTAGTTTTTTCATCATCAATCCCCCTCAACACATTATCGGTATCGGCGCGGTAAATGCCTATCGCCAGTTAGGCGTTACACGATACAGACGGCCTAACGGGAAAGCAACGGGATTTTAGTGTGGCCGGAGCGGTATCGGAAAATCCCCCGGTTCGGCACGCGGGCGGTTGCCTACACTATGGCTATCTGCTTCTTACGCCCAGCGAGCCCGCCCTTATGATTGTCAACCTCACCTCCACCACGCTTTACCCTGCCGACGGCAGTGATTTCAGTAGCTTTACCGGCACGGTGCTGGCCACATCCGCCGCTGCCGAGTGGAATACCGCCGACCAGGCCATTGTCCTTGGCGACAGCGGCTTTTATCGGGTCGTGGTGCAAAACAATGTCGTCCCGATAGACGGTTTTTATTACACTTACGGCAAATACGGCACTTATATCGATGCCGCGATTATGCCGCGTACCCGCTATAACTCAACGTGGGCCAACTCTTCCTTACCCGACCCTGCCCTAGATTGGCATGACGAGTTTATCGTCAACGCCTTAACCCCCGCCCAAGCCATCAGCATCGCCGTGTATTATTCGGGCGACATCTATTATCACGGCGTGTATCTGAACGCCTTAGTCACCGTCGAAAAACTGCCTTAGGAACCTATCATGAGCCTCAGCTTAACTGTTGTCACCCACACTAACAGCCGCCATCCGCGTGATGCGTCTGCCTGTCTCGCCTCGGTGCAAGCCGAGCTGACCGAGCGTTGCCGCCATGTCGTCATTCCGCTGGACACCGATTTGGACGGTTTTATCGCCGCCCGTTACGCCGCCATGCAGCTCGACGAGGTAGTGGCTTTTGTCGATGACGACGATACCATCGCCCCCGATGCCCTGCGTTTGTGTCTGGCGGCTTTGGAAGGCAATAGCTTAGGCGTGGCGTTTACCGACTGTATGGTGCAATGCGCCGACGGTATCGCCCGCCAAGGCTTGGCTTGCCAGACCTATAACGAACTGCTCCGCTACCCCGCCGCCATGCACCATCTGGTCGCGGTCAGAAGCGAATACGTCACCGCGCGGTCGTTGGCCTTGGCACAACAGCACGGTTGCGGGATTGAGTGGATTATGAAAGCCGAGGCGGCACTGACCCAGGGTGCGGTGCATATCCCCTACATCGGCTATTACTACGTCAAGCACCCCCAACAAGAGCAGCTATCCGGGCAAGCGGAAGTGCGCCAGCGCTTTGTTAAAGCCGTTAAGCCGATAGGTACGGAGCTAAAGGCTTGGGCGCGGTTCGAGGGGGCGATTGCGGATTATCATCCTGATCTGTGAGGCGGCTTTTAACCTGAAAGTGGTATTGGCTTGCTATTCAAGCTGTTGCCAACTTTTGTAAGGACGTTGAAGAGGCTCGGAAGATGTCGCCGCTTGTTCTGTTGCGCCTTACCGCGTTGCTTTTGTTAGCTGTCGTATTGGTCTTCTAAATGCCGCTGAATATCCATGCGGTTGTGCAAAAACCTGACAATAACGATGTGGTCGAACTCCACCCTATAAACAATGAGGTGTTGCTGATGGTGATGGATATGGACAGGCGGCATAAATTCATGCCGCTCCCTGTTCATTAATGGGTAGTCGGCTAACAGGTGGCAGGTTTGCCGCAAGGACTCGGCATAAGCATCCGCTTGCTGTTCACCGTGATGCGCATAACCGTAGCAGTATAGGTCGGCGAGGTCGGCGGCGGCTTGGTTAGAAAAAAGATAGCGTCCCATCAGGTGGGTTCTTTCATGCTCTGGCGGGCGTGGGCAATAATGTCAGTAAACGCTTGCTCGCTTAGGCCGCTTTCTAAGCCTTCGGTAATGGCTTTCTGTAAGGCGGCGGTTTTAGCGTGCCGCTCTTGGTCTTTGCGGATCAGATCGCGCATATAATCGCTGCTATTGGCGTAAACGCCCGTTTCAACTTGGGATTGCACCCAGTCTTTCATGGGGTCTGGTACAGATAGGTTTATGGTTGCCATTGGTTTATCCTCTTGCAAATAGCCCGGTAGGGTACGCTGTGCGTACCAAATAACACGTTGCTGTGCCGTATAAAACCACATCAGTACGCGCCCGGATTCGTTTAATGGTACGCACAGCGTACCCTACCGGGCTGGGCAAAGCATAGCACCCTGTCATGGCATTATCAACACCGCCTTAGGCTTGACATTATACGGGAATCCCGCATAATAAATGCTATGCGAACCGTCATCGAAACCCCAACTTTCCAAAAACAGGCCGAAAAAATTGGGTCTGAAGATGAGCGCATGGCGTTTATCGCCTGGATTGCCGAGCATCCCACGGCAGGCGATGTCATCCCCGGCGCGGAGGGTGCGCGTAAAGTCCGCTGGTCGGTAGAGGGCAAAGGCAAGCGCGGCGGTGTCCGCGTGATTTATTTCAACCTGACTGAGCAAGGCACGGTGGTGCTGGTCACGCTGTACCTAAAGGCGGATCAGGCCAACATCCCAGCCAGTGACATTAAAAAGGCGGTGTGACATGGACATTGAAAAAATAGCGCAGGCGATTGAGGCCGACGCGGGCATGGCGTTGGACGGACTTCGGCAGGGGCTGTCTGAAATGCAGGCCGGCATGGGCAGGGTGACGACGGCGGAACAGCTTTTGGTGCGTTCGGCGCGTGCCACAACAGGCTTGTCCCAACAGGCGTTTGCCGAACGTATCAAAACGCCTGTAGCGACACTGCGTGATTGGGAACAGGGCCGTTTCGCCCCGCCCGGCGGCGTGGTGTGCCTGTTAAGGCTTATCGTCAAACACCCTGAGCTGATTGGTGAGCTGGACGCTGCGAGCTTTGTTTGAATGCGGAATGCGCCTTATCGCTGGTTAATACTGTCAAAGTATCTCCATCGGAAATTCCCACAACAGCCCGGTAGGGTACGCTGTGCGTACCAAATAACACGTTGCTGTGCCGTATAAAACCACATCAGTACGCGCCCGGATTCGTTTAATGGTACGCACAGCGTACCCTACCGGGCTTGGGAACCTTGCTTTCCGAAGCTCTCGCTTCGGGAATTCTGGACACAAACATTTCCCGGCACCGTTCAGGTAGACCCGCAAGCGGTTTTGGCGCAGCCGCTGAGTTTTTTTAAATTCCCGAAGCAAGAGCTTCGTGTAGGCTGGTTCCCAAGCCGGAGCTTGGGAACCAGCACAAAATTTCAGGGCGGGTTTTATGAAAAACTTGAACATCGAGCGAAAAACCTGCGGATCGGCCTCATAACTCCGTATCCAGCGGCAATAACGACAGTAAGCCGGCTTTGGCTTTTTGCCAGGTGCTTCGGGAAGGTTCGGTGGTGTAGTCAATGGCTTTGCCGTGTTCTTGGGTGCGCCAGAGCAATGTTGGCGAATCTGCCGTGCCGTCCGGGCGTAACACCAGTTGGTAGGCGTTGGCGGGTTGGGTCATCGCTGCGAAACGCGCGGCAAGCTGTTCGGCCAGGACAGGGCTGTCAATGATCAGGCCAATTTCGGTATTCAGGTGCATGGAGTGTTGGTCGAAGTTCATGGAGCCTAAGAACAGCTTTTGGCGGTCGAAGACAAACAGTTTGGCGTGTAGGGCGTAATTGCCATACCGCGCTATCCGTGCCGTTTCGCCGCTGCCTTTGACGTTGCCCAATAATGAGCGTACCTCGTAAAGCTCCACCCCTTGTTCCAGCAGCGGTATCCGGTAGTGCCTATAGCCTGAGTGCGCCAATAACATGCTGGATTCGTCGACCGCCGCTTCGAGGGAGTTGGTCAAAATGCGTACCCGGACTTGGCGTTGGCGCAGGGACTGGAATAACTGCATCCCTTCGCCGTCAGGCACCAGATAGGGGGTGACCATCAATAACTCGGTGTGTACCGCCTTAATGGCATCGGCCAGTTGCCGCTCCATCAGGCTATTCTCCGCGCCCTGGGTCAGTTGCTTCCTGTCGGGGCTGTCGTAGAGCAGTTGCGCAGCCGCCCAAACCAGCGGCAACCGCCCGGAGAGGATGCCGTTAAAAGGCTCGCCGGTGGCCGCCCGCTTGCTATAAATTAGCCTGTCCGAACTGCTCGTCGGCTGGTCTTGTCCGTTTGCGGGGTCGGGTGCGGGGCTGTGGTCTGTCAGGGCGGTGGCCGGAATGGCTAAGTCGCTGTGCCAGTATTCGTCGAACGAGGCGGACAGTTTTTGCACAATGGGGCCGACAGCAAAGACATCGTCATCGGCAAATTGGCTTTCGGGGTTCATCTGAAAAAACGGGTCGCCGATATTGCGCCCGCCGAGCAGGGCGGCGGCATTGTCAACGACGAGCAATTTATTGTGCATCCGGTAATCGAGCCGGGACGCATTGGCCATGAATTCAAGGGATCGGAACAGGGTGGTGTGGCCGCGATACGCGAAGGGGTTGAATATGCGTAACTCGATCAAAGGCTGCGCATTAAAGACGTTAAGCTGCTCATCCCCGGCTCGCGTTTCGCCGTCATCGACCAGCACCCGCACGCGCACCCCGCGCTTAGCCGCCCGCAACACTGCGTCAGTGAGTAAGCGCCCGGAGGTGTCGCCCCGAAAAATATAATATTGGACATCCAGTGTCCGCTCGGCGGCATTGATCATTTGCATTCGGATACAGAAGCCGTCTGCACCCACTTGGATCATCCGAAAGCCGGAGTTAGTGCTATGTTGATGGCTCCCCGCCTTGAACTGCTGGCCTAGCCGGGTCTGTTCGGGATGGGCGAGAGCCGATGAGACGGTTTTGGGTAAGCCGTAACCGGGGGGGAGTGACGCGCAGCCATGGCACAATAATACGGCCAGGAGGATAAGCCACAAGCCCAAGTGTCCGGCTATCCAGGTTGTCTGGTCAAGCGTCCAGAACTGTAATGGCTTGCCGACCGTTGCCATTATAAAATCAGCCTATTACACGGCGGGCTTGGCGTGAAGGTCTGGATGTTTTTCATCATGGCCGCTATGCTGGCTTTATAAATGCGGATAAGTACATTGTGGCAGTAAATGCCTTTATCTGGCAAGTGTCCTGATATTGGCGAGGTATTTTTGCCGATGGGGGTATCAGTGGGGCGCGGGCAAGATGCCCGCGCTCTATGATGGTAAGCCTTAACGCCCAGGCAGCATACGCGCCAGGACATTATCTTTGTCAATAAATTGGTGCTTAAGGGCGGCGGCGAGGTGGATCAGTACCAAGCCGATGAACAGGTAGTTGAGGATTTCGTGGGTCTCTTGCAGCAACTCCCCTAAGGACGGATCTTTTGCCAGTAAATCAGGGATAGGCAACACGCCAAAATACACGGTCTGGAAACCTTTGGCTGAACTCATCAGCCAGCCTGATAGGGGCACGATCACCATCAATAGGTACAGCGCGGTATGGCCGATATGGGCGGCGGTCTGCATCAGCGGGCTGGTGGTGACGGGCAGTTGCGGTTGCCGATGGCGAAACCGCCAAACCAGCCGTAATAACACCAGCAAAAAGGCGCTGACCCCTAGCCATTTATGCCAGGAATAGATTTTGAGTTTCCACGGCGACAGCGGCAGGTCGGCCATATACAGGCCGATGCCAAACAAGCTAATCAGTAATAACGCCATTAGCCAATGCAGAAACATGGCGGGTGCGTTGTAGCGTGGTTGGGTAGTGGTCATGGTCATTTCCTGGGTAGTGGATATAAAAGGGAAGGGGCGTGGCTTTAGGAAGGCGGATAAAATAAGTCTGGTCAATCTATTGTGCGGCGGTTTCGTCTTTGGAGGGGCGGGCAAGATGCCCGCGCTCCGAGGCCGCTGCCGTTTAAGGTTTGCCGGATTTATTTCCTGGCCGTTCCTTAATGGGGTATTCAGTATCAGGCGGCAAGGGCTTGCTCTAGGGTCGGACAGGCACACCTTGTAGGGTAAATTCAACCACCAGTTCATCTTGCACCGCCAGCATCCCGCCTAATACCGAGTATGGCTGCGCCCCAAAATCGCTTTGGCGTAACACTAACGCGCCAGTGACGCTAAGGCGTTCGGGCAAGCCGTCTACATTGAGGGGCAGCCACATTTCGCGGGTTTGCCCGTGCAGTTCGACTGCGATTTTTGCCGCAAACTTCGGCGCTTCCCCGGCAATTTGCAGGGAATGGATGCGGACGAAGGGGAAGGCGGTGGCTTGCATATTGTCTGCGCCCAGCATGTGTTCGCGGGTGGCGGCTATGGCTTCGGGCGATAATACGGCGGCAAAGTTGCCGCCTAGCCCGGCACGGTGCTTAGGATTGTCCAGCACCAATTGGTCGAGGCGAAATTCCAAATCAAAGCACGAAGCTGGCGCACCGCTAGTAGGCCAGTTAAAAAAACCGGTAAACACGGGGGCGGACAGGACGTGGTTATGGCCGAGTTTGGCGGCACGGCCTGCGCGGAAAGCGTAGATCAGCACTTGGGAGGCATTAGGGTCTAAGGCAAACACTTTACCGCCCGCTTGTCCCCATTGGGCATACCGTGCTTGCATGTCCGGCGCTTGACTATGTTGGTCGGCGGCGCTATCCGATGGGGTGGTGGTTGCTAATGTGCTACAGCCGCTTAGGATAAAGGCGGCGGTTATGTGCCGCCAAGCCATCAGGGGGTTTTTTATCTGCATTTGGCTTCCTCTGAGTAGGTGTGCTTTAACTAACCTCATCCCTTGTTTCCTGAGCGGCCTTGCGGTGCCGCTCAGGGAACGCGGAGCTTGGGAGGGGGTTAGGTTAAATGGTTAATGGGCGGTTGCTCAATGTGTGCCGCCCGATTTTATTGGCTATACGGACTTTAAAGCCCAGCGCCGCTTATTGCGCCGGAGCGGCTAAGGTCAGCCGGACGTTAACGGGTATTTCTTCCGCGACGACACCTTCTTCATTCCACAACCCGCCGCCAATGCCAAACTGAGAACGCTTGATGACAAAATCGCCTGTGATGACGGTTTTGCCGTCGCTCTGGGCGGCGCGGTGAAAGCGGACGCTAAGGTCGCGGTTTTGGTTACGGATGCTTAATACGCCATCGGCCAGATAGTCGCCGTCGCCGAGTGCGCGTACCGCCACGCTCTTAAACGTCGCCACGGGCGCGTGGGCTTTGTCCAACCAGTCCGGCGATAGGGCTATCGCATCCGCTTCTTCCGTGCCTGTGCTCAACGAGCCGATGTCAATGCGTATTTCGGCGGACGCTTGTTCCGGTTTTAGCGGGTCCAGTGAGATGGTGGCGGTAAACTGTTTAAATTGTCCGGCGACCGGCACGCCCATTTCTTTGACGGTAAAGCCGATGTGGCTGTCTGTGCTGACTAAGGTTTGGGGCGCGGCACTGGCATTCGTCGCCAGAGCAGATAAGAGCGCCAATAAGGGGATAAACTTGTGCATATCAGCCTGCATTTGTAAGGGATTAAAGCCCCTTTGTCCTTGGTGAAGGCCTTTTAGTTGCACATAAATGCGATTTCTGTTTTCGGTAGGTGCAGGGGATGGCCTGCACCTACCGCTTGCGGAGAGTGGACGGCTTAATGCGGCATCTGGCTCCGTGCTTGTTCTTCACGGCGTTTGGCTTCTTCCGCCAATTTGTTCAGTTGCTCTTGTTGCTCTTTTAAGGCTTTTTCCCGCGCTTGCGCCTCGCGCTCGCGCTGCGCCTGTTCTTCGCGGAACCGCTGCTCCTGCGCTTCGCGGTCTTTTTTGGCCTGCTCTTCACGGCGCTTGCTTTCTTCTTCCAGTTTGCGTTGTTGCTCCTGCTGCTCTTTTAAAGCCTTGTCCCGCGCTTGCGCCTCACGCTCGCGTTGCGCCTGTTCCTCGCGGAACCGCTGCTCCTGCGCTTCGCGGTCTTTCTTGGCCTGCTCTTCACGGCGCTTGCTTTCTTCTTCCAGTTTGCGTTGTTGCTCCTGCTGCTCTTTTAACGCTTTGTCCCGCGCTTGCGCCTCGCGCTCGCGTTGCGCCTGTTCCTCGCGGAAGTGCTGTTCTTGGGCTTCGCGGTCTTTCTTGGCCTGTTCTTCGCGGCGTTTGCTGTCTTCCTCCAACTTATGTTGTTGCTCCTGCTGCTCTTTTAAAGCTTTGTCCCGCGCTTGCGTTTCGCGTTCACGTTGCGCCTGTTCCTCGCGGTCATGCTGCTCTTGGGCTTCGCGGTCTTTTTTGGCTTTTTCCTCACGGCGTTTGTTTTCTTCCTCCAGCTTGTGCAATTGCTCCTGTTGGTCTTTTGACGATTTATCCCGCGCTTCGCGCTCGCGTTCGCGTTGCACCTGTTCCTCGCGCTCATGCTGTTCTTGGGCTTCGCGGTCTTTTTTGGCTTTTTCCTCACGGCGTTTGCTTTCTTCTTCCAGCTTGCGTTGTTGCTCCTGCTGCTCTTTTAAGGCTTTGTCCCGCGCTTCGCGCTCGCGCTCGCGTTGCGCCTGTTCCTCGCGGAAGTGCTGTTCTTGGGCTTCGCGGTCTTTCTTGGCTTGTTCCTCACGGCGTTTGTTGTCTTCTTCCAGTTTGCGTTGTTGCTCCTGCTGCTCTTTTAAGGCTTTGTCCCGCGCTTCGCGCTCGCGTTCGCGTTGCGCCTGTTCCTCGCGCTCATGCTGCTCTTGGGCTTCGCGGTCTTTCTTGGCTTTTTCCTCAAGGCGTTTGTTTTCTTCCTCCAGCTTGCGCAATTGCTCCTGTTGGTCTTTCAAAGCCTGCACCTGGCGTTCGCGTTGCGCCTGTTCTTCGCGGTAATGCTGCTCTTGGGCTTCGCGGTCTTTTTTAGCCAGTTCTTCAAAGCGTTTGATTTCTTCTTGCTGCTGTTTGCGGAGTTTTTCCTGTTGTTCTGCCAGGGCTTTTGCCTGTGCTTGCGCCGCTTCAGCTTGTTGTTTGAAGTGGTATTCTTGATCAGACAAGTCTCTAATTCGCCGTTCTTCCGCCAGCCGTTGCTCTTCGCGCAACGCGGCGGCTTGCCGTTGGGCGCGGCTGAGTTTGCGGCGATGATGGCGGGTAGAGTGTTTGGGCGATGGCTGGGTTTGGCAGGCGTGTTGCGGGTAGGTGGCGGCGGGCAGCGGCAAGGCTAAGGCTTGCGGTTGGGCGGTGGCAGCGGTGCGCTCTCTGGCTAAAGCGGCTTGCTCGCGGATGGCTTGTAGACGCGCTTGTGCCTGTTGGACGGCCTGCTGCCGGGCTTCATGTTCTTGTTGGGCGCGGGCTTGCTGTTGCGCCTGCTGTTCAGTGGCCAGCACTTGCGCTTCCCAGCTGGGCTGTCCGTCCTGCTCGGCTAATTCGGTAGCGGGCGGCGGCGTTGCGGGTAAATCAGACACTAACGGCTTAGATTCTGTGACAGTGGCGGCGTTGTCTGGAGGTTGCGGTTCGGGCGGGGTGGCTGTGGCCTGCGCCTGCGGGGCTGGGGTGTCGCGGTTGGCGGTGTCGCACGAGGTCGCTGCCAATGCCGCCACGCTTAAGGTGGCGATAAGTAATACTGTTTTCATGAGAGCCTTGGAGGTTGGGGTCAAAAGATCCGCACGGGGGATGCGGCGGGGTAATGCGGCTATCAGCATAAAACAGCGAGAATTAACGCCAGCTTAATGGTTTTATTCGGGTAATTTTTTAGTTAGGGGGCGTGTTTGGGATACGGATGGCGGCGCAAAACCGGAACAGCGGCAGTGCTGCGCTCAAGTTTTTTGTGGTTATTTAACAATAAGTTATGATTGTGTATGAAATAAAGTCTGTTGTAGAGACGTTGCACTGCAACGTTTCTACCGTCTTTAGCCTAACCGAGGGGCGTTTTTTTTTGCTGCGGACTTTAAACAACGAGGTTATTTCATGCACATTCCTAAGGAATGTGCATGAAATAAAACCTGTTGCACAGGCGAAAGTACGGCAACCCCTCCCAGCCTCCGCCGAAGACTGGCAAGGCAAGGGTATTGGCGGTAACATATCCCACAAAAATTGCTTGGAAAATGCCCCGCCAGGGGATATTACCTAGCCCTGATAAACCCAGATACCTTACCCCGTTCTGATAAAGCCGATTATGACGACAGCTAAAGCCCACCACATCCCTGTGCCATCGCCGACCGCGCCCATTGGCGTGTTCGATTCGGGGGTGGGCGGTTTGTCAGTCCTGAAAGCGGTGCGCCAAGCGTTGCCGCAAGAACATCTGCTCTATGTCGCCGACTCCGCCAACGCCCCTTACGGCGACCGCCACGCCAGCTTTATCGAAGACCGGGCGTTGGCGATGGCGCAGTTTTTGGTCAGCGCCAACGCCAAAGCCATTGTCGTCGCCTGTAACACCGCCACCGTGGTCGCCATCAAAAAACTCCGCGCCTTATATCCCTTGCCGATTGTGGCAATGGAACCGGCAATCAAGCCCGCCGTCGAACTGAGCCAATCGCGGGTGGTTGGCGTACTCGCCACCCGCCGGACGCTAGAAAGCCCGTCGGTCGCCCAGCTCTGCCGCTTATACGGCCAAGACACCCGCATCATGCTGCAACCTTGCCCCGGTCTGGTCGAACAGGTCGAGCGGGGCGATGCCGACAGCGACTTTACGCGCCAGCTTCTTGAGCATTATCTTGCGCCCCTGCTCAGCGCCGGAGCCGACACGTTGGTGCTGGGCTGCACCCATTACCCGTTTTTGGAGCCGCAGATCCGCAAGCTGGTCGGCCCCGGTGTCGCCATTGTCGAATCCTCGGCGGCGGTGGCGCGGCAACTCCAGCACCGTTTGGCGGGCAGCCTGAACCCAGGGGATGATACTAACATCCCCCAAGCACGTTTTTTCACCACCGGCCCCGCCGACCAAGCCCACGCCCTCGTCTCTCTGCTCTGGGGGGCCAGTGTTGAGGTGCATAGCGTTTGTTAGGCGCAGGCCTAGGGTAAGACTGTTTCGCTCAGGGCACGCGGAGCTAAAAAGGTTGCATGATTATAAGCGGTTACTTAGGGCGGTGGCTCGGACAGGCTTAAAAGGCTTTGATCAGCGTGCCGACCGTGACATGCGGGAAGCTCATGCCGTTAAAGTTAAGCAGGACGGTTTGCGAGTATTGCAACTGCAAAAAGGTCTGCCCGTTAGGTGTTGCCATGGTTTCGATGGCGAACACCGACTCGACACTGCCGGCATCGGCGTTGGAGGTGATGAAGGGGATATTGCCGATGCCGCCTGCGGGTGGGGTCATGGTAATCAAGCGGACGATTTTCAGCGGTTTTTGGCCAATAAGATCGTCCCTGAGCATCTGGTTAGGGTCGTTAACCAAGGCTTGGGTGATTTGTGCGGGTAAGTTATCGGAACGGAACGGGCTGGGCACACTCAAATCATATTCTATAAACGGGTTTTTCGTGCCCGCTGGCGGCGGGGTCGCGCCTATCGCAAAAGGCACGGTATTGGCGGGCGGAATGTCCGGCAAACCTTCAAACACCGCATTTTCCGAAAACCCCACCGAACAAAAAGCGTTGCCGTGCGGTATGCAGCCCTGCCTGACGACACTGGCATCCGCCTTAGGCTCGCTGGTGGGCGGGATATACAGCCATTGGCCCGGCTCAATATGTAAGGGCGCACCCGTTACCCCATCCGTGACCCGATGCAGATAATTCAGGCCATAAATGCTGATGTCATCTTGAAGACTGCCACGGTCTGTCACAGGGGAGCCGATGGTGGTGATTTCTAGCGATTCCCGCAAGAGGTTCAGTTGTAAAAAGATTTTGTTGGGGTTACCGCCGGAAAAATTAGGCCGGGCAATCAGGCTAAAGCCTGTGCCTTCCCAAAAGCCGGGCAAGTCCTGAAGCGGCCCTAAGCGCGAGGCGGTCGCCCAATTGGTCGGTACATCGTCGCTAGGATTCGTTGCATCTTGTTGATAGCTCATCATATCTCCTCATTAGGTCGGTTTGGCAAAAATAAACGGAGGGGTATAACGGTTTCACCCACTGCGCATCTACCGTTGTGGTTCAGTAGGCAGGGGGTGGAGCCGCTGGTTATGGCGAACGCCATAGATTTCTTGGGTGCTGTTATGCCGTCAGCGACAATTCGGTGCAGCTACGGATACTTGCACCGGATCTGTATAATAGTGGCCGGGTCAAAAAGGGGCGGGCGTTACAGTGGATGGCTTACCTAATAATAGGCTTATTAATTACTGCCAGCCCATAAAGCCCTTTTTTCTAGACATAAAGCGATTTTTTAGAGACTATACAACAACAAATTGGTCGGTTAAATTAACAATTACTCGCTTAAAAAGTGAATTTTCCACACTATTAAAAACCAATTGTTTATATTATTGATATTTAAGGTAAAAAAATGACTGGTTTTTTTAACGATAGCGTGGCTACAGGGCTTTTTTTTTAGCCATTCACGCCAAAACTGGGCAAGCGCAGGCAAATGCTGTCTTAGGGGCTTAACTGAGCTGACAGTCTTTGGCGGCAGGGCAGGGGGCGTTGAAGAAAATAGAACAGGGGGTTAACGATGTCAGGGTGAAATATCGGCACTTTATGGCCTAGGTCTTTATATCGGCAATTTGATTTATCCCCTGAATCAGATGACCCCTATTACTCGATCATCAAGTTTTTAATATTAGAATAAGCAACTTAGCCACTAGATATTGGATTAGTATTTTAATTAAGTAAAAACAACAAGCTGCAATGGAATCCGTCCCCCTCCCCTGATGGGGAGGGATGGGGTCACTGCCATTAAGTTAAGGAAATTCTGTTCAGAAACAATGTTTTTTCTTCCTTTTATGGAAGTTCAGCAACCCCCTTGCCGATGTCTTTTGTCTGGGCGGGTTACGGTGCTTTCGTTCCAAGCAAGGCTCTCCTTCCCACACAGCGCGTGGGAACGAGAAAATGATATTTGTTGTACTGGCGATAGTACGGCAACCCCCTCCCAGCCTCCCCCTTGGCAGGGGGAGGGGCTTTTTTCCCCCATTTTCGTCTGTTCGACGGAGAAGCCATAAGCTCCCTCCCCTGCCAAGGGGAGGGCTGGGGTGGGGTTTAATTCACGAATGTTAAAAAATACACACCTACTTTAAAGCCACCTTTTTAATCATAGGCTTATTATGTTTAATATTTTTATCAAAAGACCGGTAATGGCGATTGTGTTATCGGTGCTGTTTTTGTTTATGGGGTTGTTGGCGATTAAATCCTTGCCTATTGCCCAGTTTCCCGATATTGCCCCACCCCGCGTGACGATTTCTTTATCGTTTCCTGGCGCGAGTGCGGATGTGTTGGTGCAGTCGTCGTTGATTACCATCGAACGCGCCATTAACGGTGTGCCGGGGATGAAATATTTGATCTCGGATGCGACCAGCGCGGGGGAATCGACGATTCAGGTGCTGTTCGATTTGAGTGTCGATCCGAATATTGCGATGGTTAACGTCAAGACGCGGCTGGATACGGTGATGAGCCGCTTGCCGAAGTTGGTGCAGTTGGAGGGGATTATTGTCGAGCGGGTACAGCCGAGTATGTTGATGTACGTCAACCTGTTCAGTAAGGACAAAAACGCCGACGAGAAATTTCTGTTCAACTATGCCAACGTCACGGTTATCCCGGAAATTCAGCGTATTTTCGGTATTGCCCAAGCCAAAATTTTGGGTAGCCGCCAATATGCGATGCGGGTTTGGCTGAATCCTGACCGGATGCGGGCGTATAGCGTCTCGACCGAAGAGGTGATGGATGCGATTGCTAACCAAAGCATTATTGGCCGTCCTGGCCGGATAGGCCAAAGTACCGGGATGGCGGCGCAGTCGAAAGAGTATGTGCTGACCTATCAAGGCCGCTATAACAAGCCGGAAGAGTACGAAAACATTATTATCCGCGCCAATTCAAAAGGTGAGATCCTGCATCTGAAAGACATTGCCAAGGTTGACCTTAACAGCGAGTTTTACAACATTTATTCCGATAAGGACGGTTATCCGTCCGCGTCTATCGTACTGAAGCAAAACTATGGCAGTAATGCCAGTAAGGTGATTGAGAACGTTAAGGAAAAGTTGGAGGAGCTGAAAAAGACCTTCCCGGAAGGCATGGATTACGAGATTAACTATGATGTGTCGCGCTTTGTTGACGCGTCTATCGAAAAAGTCTTGCACACCTTGGCGGAAGCCTTTGTGTTGGTGTCTTTGGTGGTGTTTGTGTTTTTGGGGGATTGGCGTTCGACCCTGATCCCGATTTTGGCCGTGCCGGTGTCGCTGGTCGGCTCGTTTGCGGTGATGCAAGCGTTTGGGCTGTCCATTAACTTGATTACCTTGTTTGCCTTGGTGCTGGCTATCGGGATTGTGGTCGATGACGCGATTGTGGTGGTGGAGGCTGTCCATGCCAAGATGGAGGCGGAGAATGTGTCGCCTTATGTCGCGGCGCAACAGGTGTTGGGGGAAATCGGCGGCGCGATTGTCGCGATCACCTTGGTGATGACTTCGGTGTTCGTGCCGATTGCCTTTATGTCGGGGCCGGTGGGGGTGTTTTATCGGCAGTTCTCGATAGCCATGGCTTCGTCAATCATCATTTCGGCGGTGGTGGCGTTGTCGCTGGCCCCGGTATTGTGTGCGATGATTTTGAAAAACACCCACGGCCAACCGAAGCGCAAGACCCCGGTCAGCCTGTTTATTGATGCCTTTAACTATGTGTTTGAAAAAGCCACCGGGCGCTATATTCAGGTGCTGAATGTGGTGATTACCCGGCGGATTGTCACGGTTTTGGTGTTGGCGGGCTTTTCTTTCGGCATTTATTCGGTCAGCCTCACCTTGCCGTCCGGCTTTATCCCCGGCGAAGACCAGGGCATGATTTATGCGATTATCCAAACCCCGCCCGGCTCCACTATTGAGGTGACGAATAAGGTGGCGCGTGAGCTGGAAGGCATCGCCAGTAAGATTGACGGTGTGCAATCGGTGTCTTCGCTGGCGGGTTATGAGGTGTTGACCGAAGGGCGCGGCTCTAATGCGGGCACTTGTATTATCAACCTGAAAGATTGGGCGCAGCGTAAGCATTCTGTCCAAGAGGTTATCCACGAGTTGGAAGAAAAAACCCATGATTTCGGGGCGATTATTGAGTTTTTTGAACCCCCTGCCGTACCCGGTTACGGGGCGGCCTCCGGTTTGGCGTTGCGCTTATTGGATAAGACGATTGATACCAATTATCAGGAGTTTGACAAAATCAACCAAAACTTTATGGCGGAATTGCGCAAACGTAAAGAGTTGACGGGCTTGTTTACCTTTTATGCCGCCAATTACCCGCAATATGAGTTGGTCATCGACAATCAGTTAGCCATGCAAAAAGGTGTGTCCATTGATAAGGCGATGAATAATCTGGACATTATGATCGGCAGTACCTATGAGCAGGGTTTTATCCGCTTCAATAACTTTTTCAAGGTCTATACCCAAGCCCTGCCGGAGTTCCGCCGTTTCCCTACCGATGTGCTGAATTATTATGTGAAAAACGAAAACGGCGAAATGGTGCCGTATTCGGCTTTTATGACCATGAAGAAAAAGCTCGGCCCTAACGAGATTACCCGCTACAACTTGTACAATTCTGCGACTATCCGTGCCGTACCTGCGCCCGGTTATACCAGCGGCGCGGCGATTAAGGCGGTGCAAGAAGTAGCGGCGGCGACCTTGCCGCGCGGTTTTGACATTGCTTGGGAAGGTTTGTCTTTTGACGAAGCGGCGCGGGGCAATGAGGCGTTGGTGATTTTCTTGGTGGTGATTGTGTTTGTGTACTTGGTGTTGGCGGCGCAGTACGAAAGCTTTGTCTTGCCGTTGGCGGTGTTGTTCTCGCTGCCGCCGGGTATTTTCGGCGCGTTCTTCTTACTGAAAACCTTGGGCCTTGCCAATGACGTGTATGCGCAATTGGGCTTGGTGATGTTGATCGGTTTGCTCGGCAAAAACGCGGTGTTGATTGTCGAGTTTGCGGTGCAGAAGCAAACCCAAGGCCTGTCGGTGCGGGAAGCGGCGATTGCCGGGGCTAAAGCGCGGTTCCGGCCTATCTTAATGACTTCTTTTGCCTTTATCGCGGGCTTGGTGCCGTTGGCGATGGCGACCGGAGCGGGTGCGGTCGGTAACCGGACGATAGGCACGTCTTCTTTGGGCGGCATGTTGTTTGGTACGGTGTTCGGGGTGCTGCTGATTCCGGGGCTGTATTACATCTTCGCGAAAATGACCGAAGGCAAGACCTTAATTAAGGACGAAGACCTGAATCCGTTAACAGAAACTTATCAATTTGGTACGCACGATGTCAAAGAGTAAAGCATGGCCTGTTATAGCACTGGCCGTTGGGGCGCTGTTGCAAGCGTGCAGCATCCCCGACATCGCCAGCAAAAAACCCGATGTGCAACTGCCCAGTAGTTTTCAGCCGGAGTTGGTCAAAAAGACCAGTTCGGCGACGGTGAAGTGGCAGACGTTTTTTGATGACCCGAAGCTGGTCAGCCTGATCGGTACGGCGGTCGCCAATAACAAGGAGGTGAACATGATGCTGCAACGCATTAGCATGGCGCAAAATGAGATCCAAGCGCGGAAAGGGGAGTATTTGCCGTTTGTGAAGTTTGGCGCGGGGGCGGACGGGGAAAAAGTCGGTAAATATACCCGCAACGGGGCGGTGGAAGATAATCTGGACATCAGCAATGGACAGGCCTTTCCTACCTTCTTGGGCAATTATCAGTTTGGGCTGTTTTCCACCTGGGAGCTGGACGTTTGGAAAAAGCTGCGCAATGCGACCAAGGTGGCGGCGCTGGAATATATGGCGACCAGCGAAGGCAAAAACTTTTTGGTGACTAATCTGGTCGCGGAAGTGGCGCATTCGTATTATGAGCTGCTGGCCTTGGATAATCAGTTGAAGAATTTGGAGCAAAATATTGCTATCCAGAAAAACGGTTTGGAAGTGGTCAAGCAATTGCAGTTTTATGCCCGCTCCACCACGCTGGCCGTCAAACGTTACGAGGCGGAGGTGGCGAAGAACCAAAGCCGGATTTATGAGGTTAAACAGCAGATTACGGTGGCCGAAAACCGGATCAACTTTCTGTTAGGGCGCACGCCCCAAGCCATCCCCCGCGCGGCGGCGGGTTTTATGGACATGCAGCCGAAAATGCTTCAGGTGGGCATTCCCTCGCAATTGCTGCAAAACCGCCCTGATATTCGCCAAGCCGAGTTGGAGCTGGCGGCGGCGGATTTGAATATTCAGGTGGCGAGGGCGAATTTTTACCCGTCGTTTGCCATGAAGGCCGGGTTGGGCTTTGATGCCTTCGACCTGAAATACCTGATTAATACGCCGGAGTCTTTGGCGGCGATGATTGCCGGGGAAATGGTCGCGCCTGTGGTTAATAAAAACGCCATTATCGCAACCTATAAAAACGCCAACGCCAAGCAGGTTCAGGCGGCTTATGAGTACGAGCAAACGATTATTAAGGCCTATAATGAAGTGGCTAACCAATTGGCGAATATCGCCAATTTGGATAAGAATTATCAGCTTAAGCGGGGGCAAGTGGATTTGCTGGTGCAATCCATTGATGTGTCGACGCAGTTGTTTAAGTCGGCCCGCGCCGACTATCTGGATGTGCTGTTGACCCAACGCGATGCTTTAGAGGCGAAGAAAGAGTTGATTGAGACTAAGCAGAAGCAGATTGTCGCTATGGTGGATTTGTATAAAGCGCTGGGCGGTGGGTGGCTGTAAGGAACGCGCATGAAATAAAATCTGTTGTGCAGGCGAAAGTACGGCGACCCCCTCCCGCCTGAGCGAAGCCGAAGGGGTCTCCCTTGTCAGGGGGAGGAGCTTTTTTATCTAACTTTCGCCTGTACGGCAGGGAAGACATAAGCTCCCTCCCCTGCCAAGGCATAAGTATCTACACAAGTTTAATTGAGGCTTGGATGGGTTTCAGGGACATTTTGCCGCTAATAAGTAGGTGTTCATATATTTTTTAACATTTAATATTGGTAGCTCTGTAACCCCCTCCCAGCCTCCCCCTTGCCAGGGGGAGGAGCTTGTTCCCCTGATTTTCGCCTGTATGACGGGGAAAATGCTCCCTCCCCTGCGAAGGGCGCCTGCACGGATGCACAGACGCAATGGAACGCCGACTTAATTTTATGCACATTCCTTAACAATCTTCACCCCGACTAACAGCAAAACCGCTATGCCAAAGTGCGGGTATGGTTTGCTCCCCGACGGGTTTGCTGAAATGGTAGCCTTGGGCATAGTAACAGCCTTTGCTGAGCAAAAACTCCAATTGCGCTTGGGTTTCTACGCCTTCGGCAATCACTTCTAAATTCAGGCCATGGGTCATGGCGATAATCGCGGTGACTATCGCAGCATCGTTAGGGTCGATGACGACATCGCGGACAAAAGACTGGTCGATTTTAACCCGGTCAATCGGTAAGCGTTTGAGATAGCTTAGCGAAGAGTAGCCGGTGCCAAAATCATCGATGGAAATCTGTGTACCTAGAGCTTTCAGTTCGTCGAGCAGGGTAATAATGGCATTTTTGTCGGACATCATAATGCTTTCGGTAATCTCCAGCTCCAGCAACTCGGCCGGAAATCCGGTGGCGGCGAGGGCTTGCCGGACTTTTTCGGCTAAGTGGGGTTGCTGGAATTGTACCGCCGACAGGTTAACGGCCACCCGCAGGCCTGTTAAGCCTTGGTCTAGCCACTGCTTGCCCTGAAGACAGGCCTCCATCAGCACCCAATCGCTGATGGCAATGATCAGCCCTGCCGCTTCCGCCACGGGAATAAATTCGCTGGGTGAAATGTCGCCCAGTTCGGGGCTGTGCCAGCGCAGTAACGCCTCTACCCCTATCATTTTACCCGTCCGCAAGGCGATTTGGGGCTGGTATTTCAGCAAGAACTGGCCGCGCTCCAAAGCCCCGCTTAACACCGAGATCAAACGCATCTGCCGCTGGACAATGGCGTTCATTTGCTCGGTAAAAAATTGGAAGTTGTTGCGGCCACTATTTTTCGCATGGTACATCGCGGTATCGGCATCGCGCAACAATTCGCCAATTTCTATGGAGTCATCGGGATAAATGCTGATGCCGATACTGATGCTGATAAAAATTTCCTGCCCGGCGATTTTAAAAAGAGGCTGCAAGGTGTCCTTAATTTTTTGTGCGACGGCAATAATGTGCTGCACATCGGTAATGCCGGGCAACAAAATCAAAAACTCATCGCCGCCTAAGCGGGCGACGGTGTCGCTTTCGCGGATACACTGCTTAAGCCGCGCGGCCACCGCTTTTAACAATTCATCGCCGACCGCATGGCCTAGCGAATCGTTAACATGCTTAAAATTATCCAGATCGGCAAAAATCACCGCTAACTTGGTCTGGTGGCGGTGGCTGTTGGCCAAGGCTTGGCGAATCCGGTCATGGGCCAGTTCGCGGTTGGGCAAGCCGGTCAGGCGGTCAAAATGCGCCAATTGGTATAAATGCTGTTGCCCGCGCTTAATTTCTTGGATCTCGCGGGCATTATCCAAAATCAACGACAGCGAGGTGGCGAAACTCATCGCCAACAGCTCGTCTTCAGGCAGGAACGGCGTACCGTCCAATTTGTCGCACAGGTAAATCCGCCCATAAACCCGGCCTAAGTTGGCGATAGGTACGGCCAATAATGAAGTCATCGGCGGGTGTCCGGGCGGAAAGCCGACACTACGCGGGTCAGCCGCCAAATTCTCCAAGCGGATGGCGGTGCTTTCATTGATTACTGCGCCCAACAGCCCCCGCCCTTGCGGCAGTTGCCTTATGCCGTTGATTTGCGCTTCGCTCAGGCCAGTATGCAAAAAATGCGTCAGTTCATCCGCGTCGTTAATGAGGCTGACCGCCCCATATTGCGCCTGCAAAAGGTGGCACAAGGCCTCAATGCCCGATTGCAAAATGTCGTTTTCGATTTGAGTATGCGCCAACACGCTTAACAACGTGCGGGAGGCCAGATGCAGCTCGGCCAGGCGGGCAGACCATAGGGTCAGCTTTTCATGATCTTCGGCAATTTGGAGGTTAAGCTCCCGGGTTTTTATCAGCAACTCCCGTTCGCGGTTCAGCAAGGCTTTCAGCACACTGTTGCGCGTCACCGCCCCGACAAAATGGCCGTTGCCGTCAACAACCGCCAAAGCTTCCACAAAGCTGTTAAATAAGGCCTCCACTTCGGTTAAAGGCGTATTGGCATTGACCGGATCTAAGGGATGGGGGTTGACCAAATCGGCAAATATGCGTTGCGGGGTAAACGAAATGTCCATATCGGTGACCAAACCCTGAAACTCGCCTTCGGCATCACCTAATATTGCCGTGGAAAAAACGGCGTACACTGTCCCGGCGGTACGGTTGGGGGCGGGCCGGGTATGGGCATCGACATGCACAACATTAGCAGCGTAGGCATCAGCGGCAATCAGTTCTTTCATAACTCATGGGATTTAGATGATAACAAGCGTAGGGGTTGGGGTCGGATTTGGCCGACCAGCGGCGGCATGGGCATTGAACGGGCTCAACCCGATAACGCTATAACTCCGTCTCAAATTGGACTTCGATGTCCAGCTCAAGGTAGAGGATCTCCTCGTCGCCCATAAACGGCTTAATGCTCTTTAGGACAAAGTCCACCAATTTGTCTTGGTCAATCCGCCGTAACAGGGTTTTTCTGACCAGAATATATTGGATAATGTCATCCTCTATCTCGATATGCTCAAAGGGTGTGGCGACCAACAATTCTAAGGCTTGGCGCATCGCCTTGCTGCCGATGGGCGAATTTTTGCCCAGCACCAAACCGTCACGGAAAGGCGGCAAAATAAATTCTTTAATGCGGGTTTGGATGAAATGCTTGCTGTTTCTCACGGGCACAATCCCTTTAGGAAAATAATCATTGGCTTGGCAATAAATAAATGCCCACGAACCGGGTAGATGATTTTAATTCATTAACTTAAGAGTGACTATTTATATTTTGCCGCCCTACTTTTCTAGGGTAAAGGTTAACCACCCTACAGGTGGACGTTAGGGGGAGGGCAGAGATAAAAAAGTAAAATGATTAATAAGTGGTTACTTAAAAACCCTTACCCGCCGTTTCTGCCAGCCCCCCAAACCGCTGGCCAGGACACCTATTTTTAACCGAAATATGCTAAAGTAAGGCCTTTCCGCCACTACCCTAACTCCATAAATGACCCTACCCGCCTGCTTCCGACACCCGTGGCTACTGCCGGTTTACGCCGGTATTTTCATCGGCACCAGCTATATCCCCTTCCCGCCGTGGGCGGCTTTGTTCGGCTTTGTGCCGTTATGGTTGTTTTGGCGGCAACAAACCGGCTGGCTGGGGGTGCTGCTGGGCGGCTTATTGAGCGCGTTTGTGTTTACCCTGATCGGTTTTAACTGGGTCGCCCTGACTTTGCACCAGTTCGCGCATTTGGATTGGCCATGGGCGGTGCTGGGGCTGATGGTATACGCGCTGGTCGCCAACCTCTACGTTCCGGTGGCCGGGCTGCTGTGGTTCGCCGGCCAACGCTGGTGGGGGCGTACGGGCGCACGCTCACTGCTGGCCTTAGCCTTGGTGACGACGCTGTGCGAGGCCAATTCTTATACCCTGTTCGATTGGAATTTTGGTTATTCTTGGTACGGTGCAGGTCTGCCCGTGTACCAGTGGGCGGAGTGTATCGGCTTTAGCGGCTTAAGTGCGCTGACGGTCATGACCAACCTGCCCTTGCTGCTGGCGTGGCAAAACCGCCGCAACGAGGGCGGCTGGTTGCCCGCCCTGCCCGTCTTGATAGGCTTTGTCCTGCTCAACTGCGGCGGGCTGTGGCTAAAATCGCGCTTGCCTGCGCCGGACGCGACCGTCAACGCCTTACTGGTGCAAGGCAGTATCAACAGCGAGGATAAGCTGGCGGCGGAGTTGGGCAAGAATTTGCGCGAGGTGATCTGGCAGCGTTACCAAACGCTGACCGCCGAAGCGATTGCCGCGCACAAGGACACCAAAATTGATTTGGTGATGTGGCCGGAAACCGCTTTCCCGTATTTGCTTGGCGATTGGTTTCGGCAGTCGCCGCAATCGCAAGCCTTGACGGCGTTTGTCCGCCAGCAGCAAGTGCCGTTGCTGACTGGCGCCTACAGTGTCGAAACCGGCACCAAACGCATCACCAATTCGCTGTTTGTATTTGACGAAAACGGCCACGAACAGCCGCCGCATTACAGTAAGACGATTTTGTTGGCCTTTGGCGAGTTTATCCCCGGCGAGGATTATTTTCCGGTCATCCGCGAATGGCTACCCGCCACCGGCCATTTTGCGCGGGGCGCGGGGCCTTCCGAGCTGTTAAAGCTGCATGGGTTTAAGATGGGGGCGCAGATTTGTTACGAGAGCCTGTTCCCGCGTTTCTCGCGGTCGCTGGCGCAATTGGGGGCGCAGTTTATCGTCAATGTCACCAATGATTCATGGTACGGCGATTGGCAGGAGCCTTACCAGCATTTGTATATGACCTTAGGGCGCGGTGTGGAGTTTCGCCGCCCGGTGCTGCGGGTGACCAATAGCGGAATTTCCACCGTCGGCCTGGCTTCCGGCGAAGTGCTGGAACTGTCGCCGATAGATAAACCGTGGGCGGGGCTGTATAAAATCCCCTACCGCCAACAGCCGCAAGCGACTTTTTACCAAACTTATTTCTGGTTGTTGCCGGGGCTGCTGTGGGCGGCGTTGGCGGCGGTGCTGTGGTGGCCTGGGCGTAGGGGCGGTTAGGCGCGGCTTATTGCGGACATTACTGCGTAAGGTGAGTTATTAAGGGCAAAAAGCCCCTTAACCCCTATAGAACCTTAAACATTTTGTGCTTTTCGTGTCTTTCGTGGGCAAAAATCTAACAACAAAAAATGTAATTATGACGCAAACCCCGTCTTTTGAAAGGCTAGTGGCTACCATTAGTCAAGTTCATACCGAAATGACCCTGCAAGCCAGTCGCGCGGTGAATAAGTGTTTGACCTTGCGTAATTGGCTAATTGGTGCGTATATCGTGGAGTATGAACAACAGGGTGCTGATCGTGCACAGTATGGCGAGGTGTTGTTTGAGCGTCTGAGCCAGGCGTTGCAGACAACGGGAGTGGTGCGTTATCATCCGAGAGAACTGCGCCGTTGCCGGACGTTTTATGTGGCATACCCGGAGATTCGGGGGACGCTGTCCCCCGAATCAGGCTGGCAGGGGAGTTTATCCGATGACATAAGACCTGTGTCCCTGACTTCCATGACGGCAAATGAGGCGGCAGCGGACATTCGGGGGACATTGCCCCCCGAATTGTCCATTTCACCCATGCACCTGATACAGTCCCTATCTTTTAGCCATTTCGCCGAGCTGATCGCGGTGGAAGACGCGCTCAAGCGGCGTTTTTACGAAGTTGAGTGCCTGCGTGGCCACTGGTCGGTGCGTGAGCTAAAACGCCAGATCGCCAGCCTGTATTACGAACGTTGCGGGCTTTCGACCGACAAGGACAAGCTGGCGGCTTATGTGCAGGGGAGAGCGGAACAGGCGGTCATCTTGAATGTGCGCGACCCTTATGTGTTCGAGTTTCTCGGCCTCAAGCCCAAAGACGTGATGTATGAAACGGACGTTGAGGATGCCATTCTCGATAATTTGCAGGAATTTTTACTGGAACTCGGTCACGGCTTTTGTTTTGAAGCGAGGCAAAAGCGCATTCTGATTGGCGATGGCTACTATTTCATTGATCTGGTGTTTTATCACCGTATCCTTAAATGCCATATTCTGGTTGAGCTGAAACTGGCTGAATTCAACCATGAGAATATCGGCCAGCTCAATACCTATGTGAGCTGGTATCGCAAAAACATGATGCTGGAGGGCGATAACCCGCCTATCGGTATTTTGTTGTGTACCCAAAAAGACCATGCCTTGGTCGAATACGCCTTGGCTGGGATTGATAATGACATTTTTGTGGCAAAATACCTGCTGGAATTGCCCAACAAAGAGCAAATCCAACAGTTTATCGCCGCACAACTGGCGATGGGCGTAACGGTAGCCGCCGGACAAGGACGGGGTAAGCAGGGGTAGCCTGAACATTATCCAGCATTGGCAAGCCATCACCGAACAGCGCAACAAGCAGGTCGTTGCTTGATGAGTGACGACATCCAGACAATGCGGTTTTTATGAAAAACTTGAGCATCGGATATCAGGATTATTTTCTTAGCAAAAACCAAGTAAAAGGATAAACCAATTGTTTGAGCAAGCCTTCGGGCAAGTAGCTTGATATGCCATAAGCCGCCGGAAAATGTGTTTTGGGCTGATGCAGCGTACCGAACAGCCTGTCATAAACAGGCAACAGCGCCGCATAATTTTTGTTAACCACCAACGCGCTGCCATTCGCATGATGCCAATGGTGAAAGTGGGGGGTAGAAATAAGCTGTTCCAGCCAGCCGAAGCGGAACTTAACGTTCGCGTGGATAAAAATGCCCCAAATATTATTAAACGACAATAACAGCAATGAGGGCAGATCGGCCTTAGCGCCGGAAAAGTCCACCAGACCTAAGCCGCAAACCGGAATAAAACTGATGCTGCGCAGAAACACCACTTCTAAGGGATGTACACGCGTGGCGACTAACCAGTCAACGGCGGTTGGGCTATGGTGGATAGAATGGATGCGCCAAACCCAAGGGATTTCATGCGCCCAACGGTGCGCCCAATAAAAACCAAAATCGCCCACGACAATAATCGCCACCATACGCGCACCGACGGGCAAACTTTGCCCATAAGCAAACCATTCGGCGGGCAGTGCTGACCGGAACCCCAGCACAATAATGCTGGTGGTAATGACCAACAAAAAAGACGGCAAGATGCCGCTGAGAAAAAAATAGGCCACATCGCTGATAAAATCTTTCCTAAACAAATCTTGCCGTTTGATATAAAAGATTTTTTCTAACGGGGCAATGGCACACAAGGCAACCAAAAACCATGTCGCCAGCGACAAGGCTTTTTGGTCCATACCTTCCAGCAGATGCGCCCACTGGTTCATTATTATTTCTGGGGACATCAAGCACTCATTTGTAAAATCTGCGCATCTGCTGGCAGCGATACCGGCTACCGATTTGAGGGTATTGCAATCAAACCGTGGTATTGCGGCGTTTTAGGCCGATTGAAGCTGCCAAGACTCCAGAAAATAACAACCAGATGATATTGGGTTCGGGCAGGTTACTCGTCGTCAGAACGACATTGCCCAGTAACAACAGCGGTTCAGGAGAAACGCCCAGTGTTGAGTTGGCAAGAAATTGCAACAAATTGTTGCCCGCCCCCGCCGTGACATTCACCGTCACTAATGTCCAAGGCAACGCATAATCTTTGCTGGTGTCCATGGTGACACGGGTGCTGTTAACAACCAAGCCACCGCCTAGCGAAACGGCCCAATACAAGGTGGTGTTCGCGCCTGTTGTCGTGAAGCTTGGGTTGCCTGAACCAGCCGGTGTGCGGTTGGCGGCCGATTCGTAGAAACTCAGTGCGTACGTCCGTCCGGCAATCAGGCCATTAACAACGGTGCTGACACCCGAATAAGCGTTGTTATGGACACCGTCATGGATATTCCAAGTGTCCGCCATGTTGACGACACTGGTATTGCCGCCACTGCCGGGAACGGCCTGAATGCGGTTCGCCTGAAACGCCGCACCCTTGTCTTGATTATTGATATAGTCAACCGACGACAGTTCGGCACTGCCGATGGCTGTGAACCCAGACAGGTTACTGTTAACCATATTGGCATGGGCCACGCCGGAACTGAGCGCTAGGGCAAGGAGTAAATTACGTTTTATTTTCATCATCTTAAAACCGGATTTTATTTTGGGGGGCAGCCCTGGCGATGCCAAGGTATTTATGGGCTAATTGTACGTTAGTGCGCCATTTATCACAAAATTAATTCGCCGCACATCAGTTTTAAATCAATACATTGCAGGACATACCGACAAGCGCGGGATGCTACCGGCACGGTGGTTTATCCTGATGGCCTGGCTCAAAAAACACCGTTACACACCCCGCCTCCGATAACGGGCAATCATAAGCCCTTCATTTGCCTAAAAACCGCTTATAATAGGGTCTGAAAACCGATAAGGAACGTGCATGAATAAAATACGGCAGCACGGCTCCCCCTCCCAGCTTTCCCCCCACTTGTTAAGGAATCTCCCGATGTCTTTACCGCTCCGCCCCATTGCTTTTGTCTTGGCCGCCAGTAACCACGGCAGCCTGATCGTCAACCGTAACGACTACCGGATGACCGCCCCCGGCAAAGGCTTTGGGGTCGGCTACCAAATCCTTAACACCTCCGGCTTTGATGTCAACGAGGTGAGCTTTGTGTTGGGCTTGCTCAATTGCCGCCGCAAGCATTTTGGCGACGGCGTGGTGGCGATTGACGGCGGGGCGAACATCGGCGTGCATACCGTCGAATGGGCGCGGCACATGCACGGTTGGGGGCAGGTGACGGCGTTTGAGGCGCAGGAGACGGTGTTTTATGCCTTGGCGGGCAATGTCGCCCTCAACAATTGCTTTAACGCGCGGGTCAGGCTGGCGGCTTTGGGCGGGAGCAGCGGCGAATTGGCGGTGCCGCAGCCGGATTATTGTACGCCCGCCAGTTTCGGCAGCTTGGAATTGCGCCAACGCCCCACCACCGAATTTATCGGCCAGCCCATTTCCTACGCGCCAGAGGCCACCACTATCGTGCCGATGGTCAACTTAGACGCACTGGCCTTAGCGCGGTTGGATTTGCTTAAGCTGGATGTGGAAGGCATGGAACTGGAGGTATTGCGCGGCGGCAGTACGGCACTGGCACGGCACCGCCCGATTATGCTGGTCGAAATCATCAAATCCGACCGCACCGCTCTGGAGGCTTTCCTTAGCGGCCTAGGTTATCAGGTGTTCCCGGTCGGCATCAACCTGCTCGCCGTCCACAGCACCGACCCGACTTTGCAGCAAATCAGCGTTGTTAATGACCGAATGACCCTATCCGTGTAAGCGCTAAGGCGAACGAACCGAGGAGCGCGGGTATCTTGCCCGCCGTTTGCCCATGCCGCCCACCTTTCGGCAAGAGCGGGTTTTCGCACCTCTACTTATGTGTGAATACAAACCGGAACTTAGGGGCCAGCACAAAACACACTGATAAAATCTATTTTCTTAACTGATGTTACGCACCCCATCCCAAAAAGAGTATCATTGACGGATGGAAAAAGAAAAAATAGAACTCTACACAGACTACCTGATCTGCAATCAAGGCTTTGCAACGGCGACGGGCTTGTCGGCGATGCGCATCGCCGACAAGCCCGTCGCCGTTGCAAAGCCTTGATTGCAGATCAGGTAGTCTGTGTAGAGTTCTATTTTTTCTTTTTCCATCCGTCAATGATACTCTTTTTGGGATGGGGTGCGTAACATCAGTGAATAAGCCTAGCACTGTGAATACCGCACCCACTTTTGCCATCTATAGCAGCCCCTTAACAACTGATTTGGGTTGGAATGAAACGTCTTCCAGCATTAGCGTCCAAACTAACGGCAAAACCGTTGTGGCGGGCACACGCACTAAGAGGATTCATGTTGGTCTCCAGCACAGTTGGCATCGCACTCCCGCGCTATAACAGCAACGGGATGGTAACGCTAGGCACTGCCACCTTGGCGAGTAGCAACAAAATGCCGGGCGGCAGTAGTTGCCCGGCTTAACAGGCCAATAGACCATCCGCACAGCATTTTATTCTTTTATTGAGGTTTTTATGAGTACCAATACCGCCCCGACTTTTCTGATTAAAAACAGCCCCATCATCACCGACTTAGGCCTAGACGACACCGCCTACAGCATTAAAGTGCAGGCAGACGGTAAGATTGTCGTGGTCGGCACTAGCTTCGATACGGCATTATTCACGAATTTCGGCTATGGTTCGAGTGCCTTTGGGGTCGTCCGTTACAACAGTGACGGCACCCTAGACACCAGTTTTAGCGATGACGACAAGCAGCAAACCGGCGATGATTTTTCTGCCACCAGCTCCGTGTTGCAAAGTGACGGCAAAATTTTGGTGGCGGGCACTAGCGGCGGCACATCCACGTTTGACTTTAGCAGCACCTACGATTTTACCGTAGCCGCTACAACAGCGACGGCAACCTGGACAGCACGTTCGGCAGCGGCGGTATTGTCCACACCTGGTTCCCCTACGTTAACGACGGGGCGTTGAGCGTCGCCTTACAAAGCGACGGCAAAATTTTGCTGGCCGGGCGGGCGGCTTCGGGTACGAATAGCTATAACTTTGGCTTGGTGCGCCTCAATACGGACGGCAGCTTGGACACAGCTTTTGGCAACGGCGGCAAAGTGACCACCGACATGGGTTCGGCTAACGATGCCGCCTTCAGCACCTTAGTGCAAAGCGACGGCAAAATTGTTTTGGCCGGGCATAGCGGTTTGGCGCGTTATAACAGTAACGGCAGCCTAGACAATACCTTTAGCGGCGACGGCAAATTGACTACCGACTACAGCATTAGCGGTGCGGTGTCGGTATGGGGCGGCAAACTGGTCGCGGCAGGCGGCAATACTATCGACCGTTATAAAGCGGACGGCAGCTTAGACACCTCATTTAGCGGTGACGGCAAAGTCAGCACCGATTTTTCGGTCGCGGCCATCAGCGTACAAACTAACGGTAAATTAGTGGTGGTCGGCGACGGCACCTTAGCCCGCTATAACGGCGACGGCAGCTTAGACACCACCTTTAGCGGCGACGGCAAAGCGCAAGTCGGCTTTACGGCGGCGGGCGTGACCGTTCAGGCGGACGGTAAAATTCTGGTGACAGGTAGCGGGCCTACTTTTGGCGGGGCGTTGTCCGGCAATGACCATGATTTTTATACCGCGGGTTATAACGCCAACGGCTCTTTAGATACCACCTTTAACGCCACCTTCAATACCGTCGGCACAGCGGTGGTGGCGCAAGAAGGGGGCGCAACCCCAACCGCCATTGCCCCTCACGCACTGATCCAAGATGCCGAATTGGACGCGCTGAACGGCGGCTTAGGCAATTACAGCGGCGCCAGCCTCACCCTCGCCCGCCATGGCGGCGCCAATGCCCAAGATGTGTTGGGTGTCTCCGGCACACTGACCCTGAGCAACGGTTCGGTGGTGTTGGGCGGTACGGTTGTCGGCACTTACCAGCAAAGCCCCGGACAATTGACCCTCCTGTTCGGCACCGCCACCAGCGCCCAAGTCAACAGCGTCCTGCACCAACTGACCTACACCAACAGCTCGCAAGCCGCCCCGACGGCAATCCAATTGGATTGGACATTTAACGATGGCGACCCGACCCACCCTTTAGCCACCCCGATCACCATTATGGCCAGCAACAGCCATGCTGACGGCCATGTCTGGATTAACGGCAACCACGCAGCGGGGCAAACCCTGACCGCCAGCAACGATTTGACCGACCCCGACGGCATGGCGGCAAATACCGTATTCACCTACCAATGGCAAGGCAGCAGTAACGGCACAACCTCGGCAGCGGCGCAAACCTGGTCGTGACCCCAGCCACCGCCAACCAACAAATCAAACTGACCGCCACTTACACCGATGCCCAAGGCTTCACCAATAGCACCAGTGCCATCCAAGGTACGGCGGGGAATGACACCTTAAAAGACACCGGCTATAGCAATACCCACTTAAGCGGCCTAGACGGTAACGACCGCTTATATAGCAGTGCCTATAATGACATTTTGGACGGCGGCAACGGCCAAGACAGTGCCGATTATGGCAACGCCGCCAGCGGCGTAACCATCAACTTGGCGCTGACCAGCGTGCAGAACACCAAAGGTAGCGGCATAGACACCCTGCTCAGCATCGAAGCCATTAACGGCAGCTACTTTAACGATGTGCTGCTCGGCAACACCGCCAACAACACCTTGTCAGGCGGCAACGGCAACGACCTGCTGGCGGGTAGCCTCGGTAACGACACCTTAACGGGCGGCTTAGGCCAAGACACTTTTGCCTTCAACAGCGCATTAGGCGCGGGCAACATCGACACCATCACCGACTTTAACGTCGCCAACGACACCATCCGCCTGTCAAAAGGCATCTTCACCACCCTGACTAGCGGCGTATTGGCGGCGGAAGCCTTCAAAATCCTCGGCAACGGCGGCGTGGAAGACGGCAGCGACCACCTCCTCTACAACACCGCCACCGGGGCATTGTCTTACGATGCCGACGGCAGCGGCGCAGGCGCGGCGGTGCAGATTGCTATCCTAGGTACAGGCTTGGCAATGACCAACGCCGACTTTATGGTCGCGTAAAGCAAGTGAAACAACATCCGTCGAGCAGAAAAAATCTGCCCGACGGGTCACCCTAAACAAGCGGCACCTTATCGCCATTCCCACCATCTTAGAGCGGATATTTTGAAGCTGACAGGGCTGGGAAAATGCCGGACAAAATGGTTTGCCCGGCCAATAAACCATAAACACAACACGTTCACATTATTGAGGTCTTTATGAGTTCTCCCCCTACCTTTCTGATTAAAAACAGCCCGGTCATCACCGATTTGGGCTTCGACGACACCACCTACAGCATTAAGGTGCAGGCGGACGGCAAAATTGTCGTGGTCGGTATCAGCTTCGGTTCAATGTTACTGGATGTCGGCCCAGTGGACAGCTCTTTCGGTGTAGCCCGTTACAACAGCGACGCGGGCCTGACCTTAGCCCACCATGGCAGCACCGATACCGAAGAGGTGTTGGGTGTCCAGGCCGGCGGTACGCTGGCCTTAAAAAACGGCACGGTGACGCTGGACGGCACCGCCGTCGGCACTTACCAACAAAGCCCCGGACAACTGACTATCCTGTTCGGCACCGCCACCAGTGCCCAGGTCAACAGCATCCTGCACCAACTGACCTACACCAACAACACTTACACCATCCAGGATGCGGCGGGTAATGACACCTTTGCCTGCACCAGCGCCTTAAGTGCCAACAACATCGATACCACCACTGACTTTAGCGTCACCGACGACACCATCCGCCGACCAAAAAACCTCTCCACCGCCCCGGCCACCCCCGGCGTGTTAGCCGCTGAGGCGTTTAAAATTATCGGCAGCGGCAGCGTGGCCGACAGCACTGACCATATCCTCTATAACACCACCACCTCCGCCTTAGGTGAGCGCTTGGCAAGACCCCTGCCGACTTTATGGTGGCGTAAAGCAAAGTAGGCGTAGGCCGGACAAACGGTTCTGCCCGACCTACGCCCCTTAAATAAGCGACACCCTACCGCCAAGCCCAGCACCTTACAACAAGTGTTGAAACTGGCGGCGTTAAAAACTGCCGGGCAGAACCGTTACCCGGCCAATCAACCACAAACCTAGCACTTTCAACTAATTGAGGTTTTTATGAGCAAAAATACCGCACCGACTTTTTTGATTAAAAACAGCCCGGTCATCACCGATTTGGGCTATAACGATACCGCCTACAGCGTTAAGGTACAGGCAGACGGCAAGGTTGTCGTCGTCGGCATCAGCCTCGACGATTTAAACTCAGACTTTGGGCAAACCAGCGGCCACATCGGCGTGGCCCGTTACAACAGCGACGGCACCTTCAGCGGCGACGGCAAAGTGCAAACAAGCTTTACGATCGAAAGCGTCACCGTACAAACGGACGGTAAGCTTGTGGTCACCGGCACCGGGCTGGCCTTCGGGAACACGCTATATTATGACCACGATTTTTATACGGCGCGTTATAACGCCAACGGCTCTTTAGACACGACCTTTAACACCAACCTCAATACGGTGGGCTTTCCCGTCACCGTCAGCGAAGGCGGCTTAGAGCCTGTCGATATTTCCCTCCATGCCTTAATCAGCGATGCCCAATTAGATGCCTTAAACGGCGGCTTAGGCAATTACAGCGGCGCGAGCCTGACCTTAGCCCGCCATGGCGGCGCCAATGCCGAAGATGTGTTTGGCGCAGACCACTATGGCGACCTTGTCCTGCAAAACGGCACGGTCACCTTGAACGGCACAGCGGTCGGCACTTACCAACAAAGCCCCGGACAACTGAGCATCCTGTTCGGCACCGCCACCAGCGCCCAAGTCAATAGCGTCCTGCACCAACTGACCTATACCAACAGCTCGGAAACCGCCCCGTCTTCAGTACAACTGGACTGGACATTCAATGACGGCGACCCGACCAACCCGCTATCGACCACCGCCACCACCCCAGTGACCATCACCGCGCATGACAGTGCCCCTATCGGCTTTGTGTCCATTAACGGCACCGCCGCCGTCGGCCAAACCTTGACCGCCACCAACACCATCAGCGATCTTGACGGCATGGTGGCGAACACCGTATTCACTTACCAATGGCAAGGCAGTAGCGACAACGGCACCCATTGGACGGCCTTGGGCAGCGGCGCCAACCTGGTACTGACCCAAGCCATGCTCAGCCAACAAATCCAAGTGACCGCCACCTACACCGATGCCCAAGGCTTTACCGACAGCACCAACGCCGTCCACGTCCAAGGCACGGCGGGCAATGATGTCCTAGGCTACCATACCCGGGGCAACCTGATAGGCTTGGACGGTAACGACCAGTTTTATAGTGCAAATTATGTTAACGAGCTTTTTAACGGCGGCAACGGCGAAGACTTGGTCAATCTGTCCTTCTCATCGGCTGGCGCAACCGTCAATTTAGGCTTAAGCACCGCACAAGATAAAGGCGCAGGCTTTACCAACACCTTCTTAAGCATTGAAGACCTCATCGGCAGCAACTATGGCGATACCCTTACCGGCAGCGCCGCCGCCAACGCGTTATTTGGCATGAACGGCAACGATACCCTCAATGGCGGCGACGGCAACGACACCCTTAATGGCGGTGCGGACAACGATACCTTGGACGGCGGCGCGGGCATTGATATGGCGCTGTATTCGTCCGCAACACTAGGGGTGAGCGTCAACTTGGCGTTGACCACCGCCCAAAACACCCTCGGTGCCGGCACAGACACCTTGTTGAATATCGAAAACCTGACTGGCAGCGCCTACAACGATGTCCTCCTCGGCAGCACCGCCAATAACACCCTGTTGGGCGGCGCGGGCAACGACCTGCTGGCGGGCGGCTTGGGTAACGATACCCTCACAGGCGGCGCAGGCCAAGACACCTTCGCCTTCAACAGCACCTTAGGCGCGGCCAACATCGACACCCTCACCGACTTTAGCGTCGCCGACGACACTATCCGCCTGTCAAAAGGCATTTTCACCACCCTGACCAGCGGCGTGTTGGCGGCAGAAGCCTTT
Source organism: Methylovulum psychrotolerans (assembly GCF_002209385.1). NCBI lineage: Bacteria > Pseudomonadati > Pseudomonadota > Gammaproteobacteria > Methylococcales > Methylococcaceae > Methylovulum > Methylovulum psychrotolerans. Next base: position 4,293,104 of record NZ_CP022129.1, on the reverse strand, counting down.
AAAATCATCGGCAACGGCGGCGTGGCCGACAGCACCGACCACCTCCTCTACAACACCGCCACCGGGGCCTTGTCCTACGATACCGACGGCAGCGGCGCAGCGGCGGCGGTACAAATCGCCATTTTAGGTACAGGCTTGGCGATGACCAACGCCGACTTTATGGTCGTGTAAAACAAAACGGGCGTAGGCCAGGCAAGCGGTTACTGCCCGGCCTACGCCAAAAACAGGACAACGCCGGGCAGCAACAAGCTGCCCGGCGGAAGCGTTAACTGACGAAGGAATGCGCATAACATAGCTTGGACAAAAAGCGGCACAAACAGCGGGGCGCGTGCAGCTTGCCCACAACAAGATGCCCACCCATACCAAGGGGCCGCCTCAGGGTCACGGCTTGCCGACGTTATGTTATGCCCGTTCCCAATACACTTATTTTTCTATTAAAACGAGGCCATTATGACCACCAACACCGCCCCTACGTTTCTTTTGTATAACCAGCCGATCATCACCGACTTAGGCTATACCGATTCCGCCCAATATGTTGCCGTGCAAGCCGACGGCAAAGTGTTAGTTGAAGCCCAAATCTGGGACGATAGGTTTATCGATATTGGCCAAGCCAGCATCAGCCACAGTATGGTGCGTTATAACAGCGACGGCAGCTTGGATTTAAGCTTTGGCAATCAGGGCATACTGGCATTCGCCGACACCCGTTATACCGTCTATAGCCTCGCCGTACAACAAGACGGCAAAATCTTAGTGACCGGATTGGATGGGGCCTATACGGGGCGTTTTATCGTCACGCGCTATGACAGCGACGGCAACGTGGACGACAGCTTTGGCATTCATGGCACGATAGATACGACCAATATCTTGTCCGGCTACTATAAGGCCAACAGCGTCGCCACACAAAGCGACGGCAAAATTTTAGTTGCCGGTGCCATCGGCTCAAACTACGGCTTGGTGCGCTATAACAGCAACGGCGGCTTAGACACCACCTTTAGCGGCGACGGCAAAGTCAGTACCGACTTGGGGTCCAGCACCGAAAACGCCTACCGCATCCTCGTCCAAAGTGACGGTAAAATTATCTTAGACGGCAGCAGCGGCCTGGTGCGCTACAACAGCGACGGCAGCCTGGACACCACCTTTAGCGGTGACGGTATCCTCACCACCTCCCACATCATCAACGGCCTCACCCTACAGGCTGACGGCAAACTGCTGGCGGGCGAAGGGGCGAACCTCATCCGTTATAACAGCGACGGCAGCCTGGACACCACCTTTAGCGGTGACGGGATAGTCGAAACGCCGTTATATTATACCGATAAGATTTTAGTCCAAAGCGACGGCAAGCTCCTCGTAGAAAGCGCGGGCATCGTATTGCGTTATAACAGTGACGGCAGCATCGACTCCAGCTTTGGTAACAACGGTAAAATTCAAACTTTTGGTAGCGACATAGCCTTAACGGCCAACGGCAAAATCGTCGTGGTCGGCTCTGGCCCCACCTATAGCAATACCCCAGATGGTGCCTACCCGGACGATATTTACACCACACGTTATAACAGCGACGGCACCTTAGACACCTCGTTTACCCAAACCATCAATACCGTCGGCGCTACCAACGTCGCCTACGAAAACAGCAAATACGCTGTCCTGATTGCCCCCCACGCCCAAATCAGCGATGCCCAACTAAATGCCCTGAACGGCGGTCTCGGCAATTATAGCGGCGCTAGCCTGACCTTAGCCCGCCAAGGCGGCGCCAATGCCGACGATGTGTTTGACGCGTCTATGAACAACACGCCTATCCTACAAAACGGTACGGTAATCTTGGACGGCACGGCGGTCGGCACTTACCAGCAAAGCCCCGGACAACTGACTATCCTGTTCGGTGCCGCCACCACCGCCCAAGTCAACAACATCCTGCAACACCTGAGCTACACCAACAGCAACCCAAATGCCCCGACTGCCCTAAAACTGGACTGGACGTTTAGCGACGGTGACCCCAGCAACCCCTTATCGACTACCGCCAGCACCCCCATCACCATTCATCAGGACGATAATGGCCACAGTGGTCATGTCATTATTAGCGGCAACCGCGCGGTAGGCCAAACCTTGACCGCCAGCAACAACTTCACCGACCCCGACAACGGCGTGGGTACGGTCAGTTACCGCTGGCTAGGCAGCAGCGATGAATTCTTGCACAGCACCACCCTCAGCAACGGCGCCACGCTGGTGCTAACCCAAGCCATGCTCAACCAAACCATCCAATTGGTCGCCTCCTATACCGACGGCCAAGGCTTCCATACCACGGTAAACAACTTTCTAGGTACGGCGGGCGACGACTTCTTGATAGAGCAACCCGGTAGCTACCTGAACGGCATGGCCGGCAACGACCGCCTCTATGGCGGTTTCGATAACGGGATTTTGGACGGCGGCAGCGACACAGACACCGCCGACTATTCAAAAACCTACGGCAACGTCACCGTCAACCTAGGGCTGACCACGGCGCAAAACACCGTCGGAACGAATAAGGAAACGCTACTGAATATTGAAAATGTCACAGGCAGCAGCAATAGCAGCAACAGCGGCCCCTATAGCAACACCCTTATCGGCAACAATGCCAGCAACAGCCTGTTTGGTGGGATAGGCAACGACACCCTCAGCGGCGGCGGCGGTAACGACAGCCTGATCGGCGGCGCGGGCAATGACCGATTAGACGGCGGCACCGGCACCGACATGGCTTTTTACTACTCCGCCAGCAAAGGCGTGACCGTCAACCTCGCCCTGACCACTGCGCAAAACACCCACGGCGCAGGCACCGACACCCTGTTAAATATCGAAAGCCTAAACGGCAGCGCCTATAACGATGTCTTGGTCGGCAACTATGCCAACAACACCCTGTTAGGCGGCAACGGCAACGACGTGCTGGCGGGTGGCCTCGGTAACGACACCCTAACGGGCGGCGCAGGCAAAGACATTTTCGCCTTCAACAGCGCCTTAGGCATTAACAATATTGACACCCTCACCGACTTTAACGTCGCCGACGATACCATCCGCTTGGAAAACGGCATCTTCACCACCCTGACCACCCCCGGCGTATTGGCGGCGGAAGCCTTCAAAATCATCGGCAACGGCGGCGTGGCCGACAGCACCGACCACCTCCTCTACAACATCGCCACCGGAGCCTTGTCTTACGATGCCGACGGCAGCGGCGCAGCGGCGGCAGTGCAAATCGCCATTCTGGGTACAGGCCTAGCCATGACCAACGCCGACTTTATGGTGGTGTAAGGCAAGCAAAACAACGTAGGCCGGGCAGGCGGTTCTGCCCGGCCTACCACCGTTGGCGGCCTGTACCCTGCCGCCAACCCCAGTGCCTTAAAGCACTATCCTGGAGCTAGCAGAATGAACAAAACGTCAGGCAGAACCGCTTGCCGCATCAGAACCCAACCATTAACGCTTTCTTAGCATCGAGATTTTTATGAGCAATACCGCCCCTTCTTTTATTACCAAAAACGACCCCATCACCACCGACTTTGGCTACAGCGACCAAGCCTACGACGTGTCCGTACAAACCGACGGCAAATTAGTGATCTCCGGCACCGTCTATCTCGACATGATGGCCGACATGGGCCAAGGCCTCATGGGTTCCTCCGTGTTACGTTATAACAGCGACGGCAGCCTGGACTTAAGTTTTAGCGGTGACGGCAAATTGGATACCAGAGGACTGATCCACGCCCAAGCCTTACAAGCCGACGGCAAGATTTTAGTGGCAGGCACCGCCAGCACCTCGTTTGATTTTTACGATTTTGATATCGAACGCTATAACAGCGACGGCAGCCTAGACACCACCTTCGGTAACGGCGGCGTAGTGACCACCAACTTCTTGCTCTCCAACGACATCGCCTACAGCATCGCCGTGCAAAGCGACGGCAAAATTTTGGCCGCCGGCAAATCCGGGCATGACTACGGCCTGGTGCGCTACAACAGCAACGGCAGCTTAGACACCAGCTTTAGCGGTGACGGTAAAGTCGCCACCGACATGGGGGCGGATTTCGAGCAAGCCAACAGCATTGTCCTGCAAAGCAACGGTAAAATTGTCTTAGGCGGCAGCAGCGGCTTGGTGCGCTACAATACGGACGGCAGTCTGGACACTGGCTTTAGCGGTGACGGCAAGCTATCCACCAGCGGGATCACTAACTTAGCGTTACAGACTGACGGCAAATTGCTGGCGACGGAAGCCGACGGTACCTTAGACCGCTATAATAGTGACGGTTCTGTAGACACCAGTTTTAGCGGCGACGGCAAAGTGACGGATGTCTGGGCCAACACCCTGCTCTTGCAAAGCGACGGTAAGCTGTTGACGACCAACAACTACTCGGAACTGACCCGCTATAACAGTGACGGCAGCTTGGACACCAGTTTTAGCGGTGACGGCAAAATCACTATTGGCTTCACCATTAACGCCACCACCGTACAGGCCGACGGCAAAATCGTCGTTACCGGTTATGGCTTTAACTATCCCCAAGCCTATTTAAGCTATTACCGTTACGACTTTTATACCGCCCGCTATAATAGCGACGGCTCCTTAGACACCACCTTTACCCAAAGCAACGATTCCTTAAGGCTCCCCCTCTCCATCACCGAAAACGATCCGGCCACCTACTTGGCTGAGTTAGCCCAAATCAGAGACACCGAGTTGGATGCCTTAAACGGCGGCTTGGGCGACTACAGCGGCGCGAGCCTGACCTTAGCCCGCCACGGCGGCGCCAATACCGACGACGTGTTTGGCGGTAGCGGCGTATTGGCCCTGAGCAACGGCGCTATCACCGTGTCCGGGGTTAATATCGGCACTTACCAGCAAAGCGGCGGCCAACTGACCTTAACGTTTGGTGCCGCGACCACCCAACAGGTCAACAGCGCCTTACAGCATTTGACCTATCAAAACACCTCCGACCTGACCCCGCCGTCCTTGCAAATCGACTGGACGTTTAGCGACGGCGCGTTGTCAACAGTCGGCAACACCACCGTGGACATTTCGCCCCAGTATGATGCCACCACTGGCTATGCCATGATTAACGGCAGCAGAACCGTCGGCCAAACCCTGACCACCAGCAACAACTTCACCGACCCCGACGGCTTGGGGACGATTAGCTACCAATGGCAAGGCAGCAGCAACGGCACGACCTGGAGCAACCTCGGCAGCGGCCCGACACTGGTAGTGACCCAAGCCATGCTCAGCCAACAAATCCGCCTGACCGACTCCTATACCGACCAACAGGGCGCGGCCAAAAGCATAACCACTGTCCAAGGCACTAGCGGTAACGATAACATCCTCAGTGGCGACGCCAAATTCGGTATGGACGGCAATGACCACTTATACAGCTACAGCAGCACCTACGGCCATAGCAACAGCATCCTGATGGACGGCGGCAACGGCAAAGACGTGGTCGACTATAGCCCCGCCGACATCCTCAACGTTGGCGTAACCGTTGACTTGACGCTGACCACCGCCCAAAATACCGTTGCTGTCGGCATGAACACCCTGCTGAACATCGAAGACCTTATCGGCACCCTCAATAACGACACCTTCACAGGCAACGCCCTCGCCAACAGCCTGTTCGGCCAGGCAGGCAACGACACCCTTAACGGCGGCGGCGGCAACGACGGCCTGACCGGCGGTGCAGGTGATGATAGGCTGGACGGCGGCACCGGCACCGACATGGCCTACTACAACAGCGCCGCCACTGGCGTGACCGTCAACTTAGCCTTGACCACGGCGCAAAACACCCACGGCGCAGGCACCGACACCCTGTTAAATATCGAAAGCCTAAACGGCAGCACCTATAACGATGTCTTGGTCGGCAACTATGCCAACAATACCCTATTAGGCGGCAACGGCAACGACGTGCTGGCGGGTAGCCTCGGTAACGACACCCTAACGGGCGGCGCAGGCAAAGACATTTTCGCCTTCAACAGCGCCTTAGGCATTAACAATATTGACACCCTCACCGACTTTAACGTCGCCGACGATACCATCCGCTTGGAAAACGGCATCTTCACCACCCTGACCACCCCCGGCGTATTGGCGGCGGAAGCCTTCAAAATCATCGGCAACGGCGGCGTGGCCGACAGCACCGACCACCTCCTCTACAACACCGCCACCGGAGCCTTGTCTTACGATGCCGACGGCAGCGGCGCAGCGGCGGCAGTGCAAATCGCCATTCTGGGTACAGGCCTAGCCATGACCAACGCCGACTTTATAGTCGTATAAGTTTTCGTACCCCACCCCCCGTTCCCTGAGCGAAGCCGAAGGGAGCGGGGGGTCACTCCATTAAGTTAAGAATTTAGTATTATTAATCGGTATGTTATCTGTTCGCATAACGCCAAGTAGGATTAACCGTTCGCCCTGAGCTTGTCGAAGGGTGGGCGGTTAATCCGTCCATGGTTCGACAGGGCTCTCCTGAGCTTGTCGAAGGGCTCACCACGAACGGATTAACATAATCTCTACGTTATTGAAATATAAGGCATAAACCATTAACTTAATGACAGTGGAGCGGGGGGTGAGGTTTAACACTCGGCTGTTAAAAACCTACGCCCCCCCCCCGAAACGTCGTGACGGCATAATACCCCGCCATGAACACACAATACACCACTACCGACCAAAGCCCGGCGACTAAGCCGATTTCATTCTTGCTCAATGATTTGAGCAAAAGCCCTCCGAAAGTTGACGAGTGGCAGATGAAAGTGCGCCCAGAAGAATTGTCCATGAGCAAAACCGCCAGGGTGATGGTGCATCAGACCTTAGGCGGGGCGTGGGTGGATAATTTTGGCGAAGGTTTACCCGGCATTAAAATTGCCGGACATACCGGCTGGCGCGGCACCTCAGTTGATGGCAAAGAAGACCACGGTTTGCGGCGTATCCAAGACCTGCATAAGACATTTTATCAGGAATGGTTTAGCAAGCGGGCGGATATTGCCCGTTCGGGCGGTAATGTTGAGGACATACAACTGGTGTTCAGCGATTTGCTGGACGGCATCAGTTGGCTATGCGCCCCACAATCGTTTGTCCTCAAACGCGGCGTCGCCAATCCCTTGCTGTACTACTACGAAATCAACTTAGCGTTTCTGAGCCAAGCGCCGGTTAAGGTGCTGGATAAGCCGCAAAGCCCAGCGGCGGATAAAGGCTTTCTCGCCACGGTGTTTGCGTCAATGGACGCGGCACTGAAAAAGATTAAGGCCTTTGTCGATAAAATCAAAAACGTGGCCGATAAAGTCTTAGCCCCGCTCAAAAATGGGGTGGGGGCATTAATGGCGGTGGCCTATCGGCTCAATACCTTAGTACGCGAGACCTTAGAGACCGTCAATGGCGCAATTAGCCACGTCACCCAAAGCCTAATGGATATTGCCAGCGGCTTGGCGTTTGCCGTCCACCATGCCGTCTCGTCGGTGTTGGCGATTACCGAGTTTCCGGGACAAATCAAAGCGGAGCTGATGGGCGTGGGGTCGGCGTTTTTAAATCTGGCCTGTATTTTTAACAACGCCCTGAAACCGCAACAGCAGTTGCCAGACCTGAGCGACCTGTACGGCGCGTCTTTGTGTTCATCTACCGCAGGCGGGCGGCCTGTGTCAATCTATCAGGACAGCAATACCTTTGAGCAGATATTACTGTTGGATTCGGGCAGCGTGTCCATGACCGACGCAGCGCGGCAGGCCTTAAACGGGCTGGTCAGCCGTGACGCCACCGTGCCGCAGCCACAAGCGCAGCTTGACCAAGCGGCTAAGGCGATTACCGACGGACTGAGGTTTTAATGGCTTGGCGCAGCGCGACAGTCAAATACGGCGACACCCTGCAACGGCTGGCCTTGCGGGAATTAGGCTCAGCAGAACGCTGGCCGGACATTGCCTTATTAAACGGACTGATACCGCCCTATTGCGCGGAGTTGGCGGACAATGGGGTGGCGGCCTATGGCGACACCCTGCTATTGCCGATTTATCAGGCGGACGCACTGGCGGCGGCAGATGATGTATTTTTGACCGATTTGCAGTTGGATGAAAACGGTTTCTTACACTCGGACGGCGAAGACTTACTGACCGTCAGCGGCGTGGCTAACCTGCGCCAAGCCTTGGCGGTGCGGGTCGTCGTGCCCAAACGCTCGTTATTGTTCCACCCCGATTACGGCTGCTGGGCCTTCACCCTCATCGGTTCGGTCAACCGCAATGCGCTGGCGCAATTGGCAGGATTTTACATCCAAGCCGCCTTACTCGAAGACCCCCGTGTCCAAAGCGTCGCCAACCTAACCCCAACCTTAATCAACGACAGCATCACCGTACAAGCGCAAATCGTCCCGGTATCCGGCGAAGCGGTGGCGTTTCAGCGGGCGGGGGTATTGGGCTGAGATTGGCGCGAGTCCTGTACTTTCGCCTGTACAAAAGGAAAGACATTGGCTCCCTCCCCTGCCAAGGGTGTATGGACGTGGGACATAGGTAACACATGTTCGGGGACATGGGTGACGGTTTTTTCGGGTTATTGTGGGGCCTTTAGGTCAATAAAGGCAATCCTATATTGGCAAAAATAGACATCAAGGCCGAAGCTGTCCGCATCGATCAGATCCCGGCTCCGCTCAACTGCCCGCTTTTTTTAACCATGTTAATAATCTAAAAAATTCGTTTATTATCGTCCATATAGCCACAAAAACCCTTAACTTAATGGCAGTGACCCCAACCCTCCCCATCAGGGGAGGGGGCTGCCCACCTTAACAAGCCTTAGCTCTCCGCTAATCTTCCCCACTATTTAGAGGTGACTTTATGAAAAACTTGATGATCGAGTAAAAGGCAGGCAAGATACCTATCCCCTTAAACCCGGATGAATGCCCGCACCAAAGCGGCAAGAAAACCGCTGGCCATTAGCAGAACCGCCCCCAGAAAAGCCCGGTAGATGCCCCGGTCATGGCCACAACGCCGCTTATGGCATACCAGCACCAGGTAACTGAGCAGGAACGCGCTAATGGCCGGCCCTTGCACTAAAGGGCTAAACAACCGCTGCCAAGGCCCGCGCGGCAAGTCCGGGAAAAACACCGCCACCGCGAAAAGCAAGGCTGCGCCGCCAAAAGCCAAGGCAATCTGCACCAGCCAATAATGCCTCACCCTGTCCAGCAGCGCGGGCGGCAACCATGCGCCGCACCGGCACTGCAAAGCCGTGCCGAAGCGTCCGGTGACGGTAGTGGCCCTACCGCAATGCGGGCACACGCAATAGCCTAAACGCATCATGGCGCATCGTCCGTAAACAGCCGGTAGCCGATACCCGCTTCGGTCAGCAAATAGCGCGGACGCGCCGGATCGGCCTCAAGCTTATGGCGTAATTGCCCCATATAAATCCGCAAATAATGGCTATGCTCGATATAAGACGCACCCCAGACCTTTTCCAGCAAGTGCCGATGGGTCACGACAAAACCGGCATGGCGCACCAAAACACTGAGCAGGCTAAACTCTAAAGGGGTCAGATGGACTTCACACCCGTCCGTAAACACCCGGCGTTTAGTCAGTTCCACTTTCAGCCCCCCCACCTGAAACACCTCCTGAACCCCGCCCGGCAACTTGGCGACCCGCCTGAGCAAGGCATTTATCCGCGCCATCAGCTCGGCATTGCTGAACGGCTTGGTCAGATAATCGTCAGCGCCGTTATCCAAGGCCTGGGTCACATCGCTTTCTTGGTGACGCGCCGACAACACAATGACCGGTAACTCAGACGATTTGCGCAGGCGGCAGATCACATCCTGCCCATCCATATCCGGCAACCCCAAATCCAGCAGCAACAACGCAGGCGAGCGGTTGCGCACAGCCAACAAGCCCTCCCGCCCCGTGTCGGTGGCCAGCACCCGATAACCCTGGCCTTCCAGCGTCGTGGCCAACAAAGACCGGAAGGGTGGATCATCTTCAATCAGTAACAATAAGGGAGTTTGCTCAGTCATAGCGGCAGGCCTTTTTCTTCCGGGGTAATCGTTGGGGGTGCGGACAGCAAAGGCAAATGTATCTGAAACATCGCCCCGCCGCCGCGCCGGTTACTGACGTGGATGTCGCCGCCATGCGCCCCGACAATGGCGCGGCAAATCGACAAACCCAACCCGACCCCACCTTGCGCACGCTCAGGATGGAGGCGGAAAAACTTCTCAAAAACCTTATCCTGCAAGGCCGGCGCAATCCCTGGGCCATTATCGGCGACGCTAATCGTCAGCCCCTGCGCTTGGGTTTCAACCGCAATATCAATGGGTCGGCCTGCCGGGGAGTATTTGGCGGCATTGTCCAACAGGTTCACCAACACCTGTTGCAACAACACCGCATCAACCTGAACCAGCGCCAAGCCATCCACCATATTGACATTCACCTGCCGGGCGTGCAGCTTTTTGTCGAGGCGGCGCAAAGCGCTGCCGACAATTTCCTCAGGCGCGTACCACTGCCGATTCAGCACCACCTCACCCGCCTCCAAACGTGCCATATCGAGAATTTTCACCATCAGCTCCGACATGCGCAACGCCTCTTCGCTGATTGCCGCCGCCAAATTCCGGCGGCTGGCCTCGGCCAACTGCCCGTCCGTTTCCAAGGTGCTGGCCGCACCGATAATCGTCGCCAGCGGTGTCCGCAAATCATGGGAAATGCTGCTGAGCAGGGAATTGCGCAGGGTTTCCTCCTGCATTTTTAAAGTCGCCAATTTGGCGTGTTCCGCCAACTGGGCACGTTCTAGGCTATGGGCAATCTGCCCGACAAAAGTGTCCAAAAACTGGCGCTGTTCCGGGACATGCAGCAACCGGACATCGGCCAGTTCTAACACCAATACCCCAAGCATCCCGCCGCCGCCTTGCAACGGCACATACACTGCCGGGCTGTCGGCATTATTATCCGTACCGCGCCCGGCCAAGCGGACATGGCCGAACACCCACTGCGCCAGCCCCAAATCGGCACCCCGCCACGACATAGCCAAAGCCGGGGCATCGGGGTAACAGAGCTTGCCATCAGGGCCGGGCAATAACAGCGTGTTGCGCCCACCAAACTCGGCCTGGATATGCTGTACGCCAATGGCAATAACCCCAGTACCCAAACGCGCTTCCGCCAAGGCCTTACTGAGCCGGTACAACGCCGAGGCGCGGCGTTCGCGGTGTTCGGCCACCTGGGTTTGGCTACGCAAAGTTTCCGCCAATTTGCTGGTGACAATCCCGACCACCAGCATCACCGACACGCCCACCAAATTTTCCGGGTCGGCAATGGCAAATGAAAAAATCGGCGGCGCGAAAAAAAACGCAAACGCGGCGACGCTGGTTAACGACCCGATAATGGAAGGCCACAAGCCAAAGCGGATGGCGACAAAGAACACCCCCAGCAAATAAAACAGCAAAATATTGCCGGGCGTAAGCAACGCCCGAACCGGCCAATCGAGCGCCGTCAAGCCTAACGGCACAGCAACACCCCACAAGCTGTTCAGCAGCGGCCAGCGCGGCGCAGGCTTGGGCAGCACAGGCAGAGCAGCCCCGACCATTACTGGCCCGCCGCAAAGGCTTTGCTGGCATATTCGGCCAGTGTTTGCCCCTGTTGATAAATCAGCAATACCTTAAGGTGTTCCGCTTCGGCGATACGCATCGCCTCCGCCTCGCCCACACACAGCAGGGCCGTATCCCAAGCGTCCGCCCAAGCCGGATCGTCATGCAGCACCGTCACCGACAACAAATGATGGGTGACCGGGCGACCCATTTTAGGGTTAATAATATGAGAATAGGTTTTGCCATGGTCGGTAAAATAGTGTCGATAAGTGCCTGCCGTCATCACCGCCGTGCCGCGTTGCTCGGTTATATCCAGAATTTTGCCTAATTCGCGGCTGAGCGAGGTCGGGGTTTCCACGCCGACCCGCCAGTCTTTGCCGTTACTTTTCCGGCCTTTCACCACCATTTCGCCGCCGATTTCCACCAAATAATTAGACACCCCCAACGCTTCAAGGCGCTGCGCCAACACCCCGACACTATAACCTTGGGCAATGGACGACAAATCAATTTTCAGCAGCGGGTCTTTCTTGCGGATCCGAGGCTGAACCGGGTCGATTTCCAGCAACGCCATGCCGATATGCGGCAACAGCCGGGCAATTTCCTGCCCATCCGGCACCCGGTTCTGATGGCGCGAGAAGCCCCATAAATCAAACAACGGTTTCACGGTAAGGTCATAGCAGCCGTTGGAGCGCTCATAAACGTGTTGGGCAATACGCAACAAACCGCTAATCTCCGGCGAGACCGGCAACCACTCCCGTGTTTCTTGGTTATTCAGCCGGGAAATTGCCGAATCGTCCCGATAATTGGACAATTGCGCATCAATATCAGCCAATGTGCCGCTGACTTGCCGCCTGATTTCCGCCAGCGGCGTAGCCACCCCCGCCATGACCAATTTAATATGGTAAGTCGTCCCCTGAGCTTCACCCGACAACGCGGTCTCAGACGGCGGCGGCGGTTGGCAACCCAACAGCAGGGCTATGCTTAACCAGCCATAAACAGATTTTATTTTCATCACATCCTCTAAATAAAAGCCGACCGTTTCGGGAAAACCCGCTTGCAGAGCCTACCGCTGACAAGCCATTCCATTGATAAGCTATAGCAGCAAGACACCCTCTCAAAACTGCACCACCGCATCAATCCCCAACAAAACCTGATCCGTCCGCTGACCGCCATCGAACGCGGCCAATTGGGCGTGGCTCCAGTCATAACGCACTTCTGGGCGTACCATCAACCACCGCTTAGGCTGCCAATTCAGACCCGCCGTCAGGGCATAATAATTGGCGGTTCCTGCCGAATAACGGAAACCATTCTGGTCGCGGAACCATTCGCCGCGCACCCCCACCCCCAAGCTATCGGTTGCCTGATAGGTCAGATATTGGACAACGGAATACCACTGCGCATCGTGGTTGTTAGCCAATGCCTGTTGTTGCGCCCCAAAATCATGCTGCAACACATAACGCCACTTACCGAAGCCTTGCTGGAGAATCGCCGAGTAATACAACAAATCCGAGGCTTGGTGCAGATAGACATCGCCCTGTAGCACCGAAAAAGACACGCTGGTGTCGGTGGCGGCATTTGTCCAGGTCAAGCCGTCCATCTGGCTCCATGCCCCAAAATCGCGGTCAACATTATCCGCCCCGGTCACCGCCCCCAAATTAACGCGCCATTGCCCGTTCAGCGCGTAACTGAACAACGCACCGGTCGTGGTAAAGGGCGAAGACTTAAAGCTATAAGTATGCGAAGAAAAGAAATTCAGCGCGGACTGCACCGACTCATAACCGATAATCGTATAAAAATGCCCTAGCTTTACGCTCAAACCGTTACCGACCGGCGCAAACACTTCGGCATAAGCCTGAGGCAGGGCAAGACGATAAAAACGCTCATCTCTTGGGCTAAGCAAGCCCATATCCCAATGCCCGGTCGCTTGGGTATAGCGGGTATCTGTGCCGAACATCACCTCAAAACGCCCGCCTATATCCCAAGCCGCCGTCTTGGTAACGGCCTTCTCCATAAACAGCGCCAACTGATACAGATTAAACTCATCGCTCCGGTCGGTCATGGACACCGGGCCATTACTGCGGTCAGCGGGGGTGTCCATATTATGGTTAAGCCCCGCCGCCGCCCAGCCCCCCAACGTGAAACCAGCCGCTTGCAACCCCGCCCAACTGGCCGGTTCTTGACCGGACAGCGCGGCAACCAACCCAGAAGGCGACTCCTGCGCCCCTGCCATCGGGTTAAGCAGCAAAATACTGCAAACACCCCACAATCCCTTACGCCCCGACATTAAAATTGCCCCCCGTTCATCAAAAACAACACCCCGATACTGGCAAAAAAGCCTAATAATATCGCTGGCATCCAGCGCAAATGCAAGGTGAAGGTATAGCCTTCGCCCTCTTTCATCACCCCTTTCATCAAACCCAAGACATGCAGCGCCGGGGCCGAACCGATCGCCAACAGACTCCCGCCCACCCCCAGCGTTAACGTTAACAACAACCATTGCCCGATAGGCAGCTTAGGGTGCATGTTTAACACCGCAAACATCAGTGTGCCGTTATCAATAGATGAAGAAGCCAAGCCGATCATAATATTCGCCAGCGTGGCGTTGATCTCGGTAAACAAATACTGCGCCATGGCATCTAAATAGCCTAAAAAATTGAGGGCGCCGACAATCATCATCGCCCCGTAGAAAAACAGCAAAGTATCCCAATCCACCCCGGCAATACACTTAAACACATCAAAGCCTTTTTGCGAATCCGGGGTTTCTTGGCTATCAGGCGGCGAAAAATGGCTTAACTTTTCGGTTTTGGTCAAAAAATAGGCAAAGAACTGCAACAACGCCAAGCCCAGCATCATGCCGGCTATCGCAGGCATATCAAAAAACACATTCGACAAAATAGTGATGCTAAACGTGAGCACGAAGATAAAAATTACCCGCTTGCTGCCGCGCTTTAACAGCGGCTGTTCTTTAGAAAAGCGCGGTGTCCCTTTGGTCACCGAAAAGTGCATAATAATGGCAGGCACCAAAAAATTGACGATGCACGGCACGGTCAAGGCGAAAAATTGCGTAAAGTGCAACATATTTTGTTGCCAGACAAAAAATGTCGAAATGCCGCCTAACGGGCTCATCGTCCCGCCCGCATTGGCCGCGACCACCGCATTCAATCCCGCCAAGCCGACAAATTTGGCATCGTCCTTACCTATCGCCAAGATGATGTAACCCATCAACAAACCGACCGTCAAGCTGCTGATCACCAACGACAACACAAACGCCAGCACCCCGGTAATCCAAAACAATTGCCGGTAACTGTACTGCCGATTGGCCAACACAATGCGCAAGGCATCAAAAATGCCCCGCTCGGTCATGGTGTTTAAAAACGTCATCGACACGGTGATAAACAAAAACAATTCCGCATAAGCCGTCAAATTGCTTTGAAAAACGACCGCGACATGCTTCGCCGTGCCGTATTCCGAGGAATAATACATAAAAATCGCAAACCAAATCAGCGCCGAACCCAAAACCATGGGTTTTGCCTTACTCATTTGATGCAGGTCTTCGGTCATGGCGATGGCATAAGCCATGACCGTGATGGCGACCGCCAGATAACCGACAACATGCCGCTTCAAGTCCAGTTGCACGACGGTAGCGGCGACATCGTCCGCGTAAGCCAGCGACGGCACAAGCAACACCAAAGCCAAGACTAAGCCATAGCGCGTAAGGAGGGGCGGGGGGGAATTTTTCATTTGAACTCGCTTTACTCTTCAATAAGGGCCAGCCAAGACATTGCAGCGGCGCAGTGATGGAGACACCCTTGCCCAGCCTGAATGCCAAAAAAGGAAACACAGGTTTGCTTAGGACTAATCGCCGATGGGGCCGAAAGCCCAGACGCTTACCCTGGCGGGCATAGTAGAGTTTAGCGGATAAAGATTCTGTTTAGGTTTGCGCTGTTTTGCTCAACAGTCTGTTGCCTGGCTGTTTACAGATACCGTTACGCATTGAGCGGCACAGAAGATAAGGCTTAACTGACAAGAAGAGTTGACTAATGACGCAAGCCCATCCGGCGGCGGGCAAAGGCCTTTAGCCTTGGCCGAAGTCTTTAAGCAAAACCCGCCCAAGCACAATTACCTTGATAATTCCAGGCAGTTGGTTATCATTAAAGCACCGCCTTTGGACAACCGCCCGACTAACCCGCCCCTACCGGAACTATTATGCGCACCCTAACCGCCCTGCCCTTCGCCCTGTTCGTGCTAGCCCCCTACACCAGCCTACAGGCCGCTTCCTTAAGCGTCGCCGCCAAAGCGGACTACGCCGCCGGAACGCAGCCCTACAGCATCGCCGCCGCCGATGTCGACAACAGCAGCCGCCCCGACCTGATCCTGGCCAACGCGGGCGGCAACACCGTCAGCGTCCTGATCGACAAAGGCGCGGGGACATTCAAGGCCAAGGTCGATTACGCCACGGGCAAAGTCCCGTTGGGGGTGGCGGTGGCCGACACCAACGGCGACGGCAAACCGGACTTGCTGGTCGCCAACGGCGGCGGCAATTCGGTCAGCGTCCTGCTCGGCAACGGTAACGGCACGTTTAAGGCCAAGGTGGATTATGCGGTCGGGCTTAAGCCTTACGGCGTGAAAGCCGCCGATGTCAACAGCGACGGCAAGCTTGACCTGCTCACCGCCAACAGCGGCGGCAATTCGGCCAGTGTCCTGCTCGGCAACGGCGACGGCACCTTTGGCGCAAAAGCCGACTTCGCCACGGGCAGCGCACCGTTGCAAGTGGTGGTCGGCGACATCAACCACGACGGCAAGGCCGACCTGATGACCGCCAACAGCACCGCCAACACCGTCAGCGTCCTGCTCGGCAACGGCAACGGCACCTTTAAAGGCAAAACCGACTACATTACGGGTTCAGCACCCAAAGACTTAACCCTAGCCGATGCCGACCGCAACGGCCAGCCAGACCTGCTGGTCGCCAACACGAACGGCAATTCCGTCAGCGTATTATTGGGCAACGGCGACGGCAGCTTCAAAGGCAAAACCGACTATGCCACCGATACCGCCCCGCGCGGCCTGAGCGTCAGTGATGCCAACAACGACGGCAAACCCGATGTCAGCACCGCCAACTTCAACAGCAACACCATCAGCGTGTTACTGGGCAACGGCGACGGCAGCTTCCAAGCCAAGGCCGACTTCGCCACTGGCACAGGGCCGTTCGCCGTCGCCACCACCGACGTTGACCGCAACGGCAAGCCCGACTGGCTGGTCGCCAACAGCACAGGTAACTCGGCCAGCGTGTTGCTGGACACCACCAGCTTCCAGCCGATAGGGAAGCTTAAGGCGGCGGTGTCCGTACCTGTTGGCCCAGGCGTGGGCAGCACAGTAGCAGGCGACATTAACAACGATGGCAAGCCCGATTTGGTGGCGGCAAGTTATAGCGCCAATACGTTCAATGTGTTATTGGGCAAGGGTAACGGCAGCTTTGCCGATAAGGTTAGTTACCCCGCCGAAGGTAGCCCTGAATGGATAGCTTTGGGTGATATAAACCATGACGGCTATGCCGATTTAGCCGCTGTCCTACAAGCTGACCTAAAAATACTGCTAGGCAAAGGCGACGGCTCTTTTATGGACAAGATGAATTATGCTATCGACATCAGTACGGACAACATACAGTTGGGCGACCTTAACGGTGACGGCCACACTGACATAGTGCTGGCGGACGAGACCATTAATATCAGCGTATTTTTAGGCAACGGCGACGGCACCTTCTTGCCGAAACAGGTTTTCCCCATGAATGCGCCCACCGCTAACAATGTCAGCCTAGCCTTAGGCGATATAAACAATGACGGCAAGCTGGATGTGGCGGCCACTATCAATACGTTTACCGATACGGCTAGCTATTTTGTCAGGGTCTTATTCGGCAAGGGTGACGGCTCGTTTAGTGCCCAAGCCGACTACCCCAGCCCCACACTCATGTCAGGCATAACCTTAGCCCGGCTAAATGCCGACCACTATTTGGATATAGTGCTGACCCACAGATTTGACGACACGGTGAGTGTTATGTTGGGCAAACCGGGTGGCGGCTTCCAAAACAGTGTCGATTATCCTACCGGTAGGTTGCCCGCCGCCGTCAAAACCGCTGACCTGAATGCCGACGGCAAAACCGATGTGATCGTGCAAAGCCTTGGAGACCCTGCCATCACTGTCTATTTCGGCAAAGGCGACGGCACATTGCAGGGCAAAACCACTTACGCCATCAATACGCCGGAAGATATTGCAATCGGTGATTTTAACCGTGACGGCAAGCCAGACTTGGCAATTCCTGACAATATTGACGGCACAATCGGCCTCTTTTTTAACGGTGCGCCGTAACGCCAATTGACCTAAAACCGCATGGCGTAGCGAAGTGGGCGGGTACGGGCAGGGCAAGCGGTTCTGCCCGACCTTTCTCACTATCGCCAGCGTCAAAATACCCGCGTTAAACGCTATGGCTTAGCGAAGGGGCGGCAAAGCGAACGGCGGCTGTTGGCTTACTGGCCGAATTGGCGGCACCGAAACATAAAACCTAAAAGCGACAATTACCTTGATAAAACCAAGCAGTTGGCTATTATTAATAGCATCGCCTTTGGGCGACTAACCGACTAACCAGCCCTCACCGGAATTATTATGCGCACCCTAACCGCCCTGCCCTTCGCCCTGTTCGTGCTAGCCCCCTACACCAGCCTACAGGCCGCTTCCTTAAGCGTCGCCGCCAAAGCGGACTACGCCGCCGGAACGCAGCCCTACAGCATCGCCGCCGCCGATGTCGACAACAGCAGCCGCCCCGACCTGATCCTGGCCAACGCGGGCGGCAACACCGTCAGCGTCCTGATCGACAAAGGCGCGGGGACATTCAAGGCCAAGGTCGATTACGCCACGGGCAAAGTCCCGTTGGGGGTGGCGGTGGCCGACACCAACGGCGATGGCAAACCGGACTTGCTGGTCGCCAACGGCGGCGGCAATTCGGTCAGCGTCCTGCTCGGCAACGGTAACGGCACGTTTAAGGCCAAGGTGGATTATGCGGTCGGGCTTAAGCCTTACGGCGTGAAAGCCGCCGATGTCAACAGCGACGGTAAGCTTGACCTGCTCACCGCCAACAGCGGCGGCAATTCGGCCAGTGTCCTGCTCGGCAACGGCGACGGCACCTTTGGCGCAAAAGCCGACTTCGCCACGGGCAGCGCACCGTTGCAAGTGGTGGTCGGCGACATCAACCACGACGGCAAGGCCGACCTGATGACCGCCAACAGCACCGCCAACACTGTCAGCGTCCTGCTCGGCAACGGCAACGGCACGTTTAAAACCAAAACCGACTACGCCACGGGCAAAATCCCCAAAGACTTGGCGTTAACCGATGCCGACCGCAACGGCCAGCCTGACCTGTTGGTCGCCAACACGAACGGCAATTCCGTCAGCGTATTATTGGGCAACGGCGACGGCAGCTTCGAAGGCAAAACCGATTATCCCACCGGCACCGCCCCGCGCGGCCTGACCGTCAGCGATGTTAACAACGACGGCAAGCCCGATGTCAGCACCGCCAACTATAAAGACAACACCATCAGCGTGTTACTGGGCAACGGCGACGGCAGCTTCCAAGCCAAGGCCGATTTCGCCACGGGTACCGGCCCGTTCGCCCTCGCCGCCACCGACGTTGACCGCAACGGCAAGCCCGACTGGCTGGTCGCCAACAGCACAGGCGGCTCGGCCAGCGTATTGCTGGACAAAACCAGCTTCCAGCCGATAGGGAAACTGCAAGCCCCCGAAGCATTGACCGTAGGCAATGGCCCCTTCTCCATAGCGGCCAGCGACCTTAACCATGACGGCAAACCGGATTTGCTGACGGCAAATTATGTAGACAACACGCTGAGCGTCTTACTGGGCAACGGCGACGGTAGCTTTGCCGATAAACAGGACTACCCCACCACGCCGTTCCCGGTCTCGGCACTGGTCGTCGAACTCAATAACGACGGCAAGCCCGATGTGGCGGTATTGGGCGGGAGTTTGGCCATTTCCTTAGGCAACGGTGACGGTACATTTACCGCCAAGAACAGCTACGCCGTCAGTTCCGCCACCAATGTGCTGAAAATGGCCGACCTCAATAATGACCGAAAAACCGATTTACTGACTTTATCGATAGAAACAGAAACGCTGAGCATCTATTTAGGCAATGGCGACGGCAGCTTAATGCCTAAAACCGACCTCGCTATCAACGCCAGCCTGTTTGCGCTAGGCGACATCAACCATGATAATAAGACGGATCTGGTAATTCCGAACGGCACAGCATTACAGGTGATGCTAGGCAAAGGCGACGGACAATTTGCCCCGCCCCAAACCGCGCTTACCCTAAGCTTCAGTAGCGCCGCTATTGAGTTAGCGCAATTAAACGCCGATGCCTACACCGATGTGGTGCTGACAGATCCGTTACATAAAACCGTCAACGTCTTTTTAGGCAAAGGCAACGGCAGCTTTGTCAGTAAAGCCAGTTACCCCACGGGTAACGACTCGTCAGGCTTACTGGTGGCGGATATGGATGCCGACGGCAAAGCCGATTTATTGGTAGGCAACCGCTTTGACGGCAATGTTACCCTATTGGCAGGCAAAGGCGACGGCACTTTTTTCAATAAAGCCAGTTATGCCGTCTTTGCCAACCCAAGCACTTTGATGGTCAGCGACCTAAACCGGGACGGTAAACCCGACCTGGCCAGCCCCAACATCTTCCTCAATAACATCAGCATCCTGTACAACGGCGCACCGTAAGCCGCCTTACCTACGGCTTTAACACCCAGCGGCACGGTAGCCCCAGCCCCGTGCCGCGCTTAAGCTAAAACCGGCGGCAACGGCAAGCCCCTCGCCAAAATCCCATAAGCCATCCACAACCCTATCGCCGTATACACCAAACGCGGCAACCACTCCGCTAACGCCTCATCCTGCAAGGCCAAGGTTTGCGCGTCCAGCTCGGTGAAATGCTGTAAGGTCTCGGCCAACTGGCCGCTGTACTCCCCGGTATTGATAATCTGCCAAGTCGCGGGCTTGACCAAACTGACCGCCGCCAACGTTTCCGAGACACTCGCCCCAGTCGGCAACAACGCCAACGCCGGGCGGAACTGCGCCCTTAAGCGCGTGTTCGGTATCGCGGCGACCGCTTGCGGCAAAGCTTGCGAGTAAGGCAAACCCGCCTCCAACAGCAACGCCAACAGAAAATAACAACGGTTAAGCTGGCGTGCCGTCAACCACGCCGCAACGGGCGGCAGCCTCAGTTGCAGGGAATGCCAAGCGCCGCTCACCCCCAAAGCCACCAACACTGTCGGCAGTTTCAGCAACGCGCCAATACCCACCGCCAGCATCGCTAAGGTACCCGCGCTTTGCGCCAAATAGTCCGCCGCACTGATCCGCGCGGCGACCAAATCCGGCAACGGCTGGACAAACAAACTGATCACCAGCACCGCCGCCGGTAAATACAACCGCGACAGCATTTGCTTACGCCGCCGTGCTGTCGCGGCATAATACGCCGCCAGCTTTGCATACACAGCCGCCAAACAGCCGCCCTGCTCCGCCGCCGCCAACACCAGCCGCTGGTTATCGTCAAACAACCCTGCCCGAAAACCCGCCTCACTGATTTTCTGGCCGCTTCTCAGGCGCGTCGGCAGGGTGTTTAAAGCCTTGCGCAACAACGGAGTATTTTTGCCGACCAACGCGAACGCCTCGGCGGCAGGCAAACCCGCCTGCTCCAAATGCGCCAATTGCTGGAAAAGCTGGGCTTGCTGGTCTAGGGTAAGGGTGATTTTTTTGGGCATAATAGCGGCTTGGCCGTAAATTATCGTCGGTCGGGCAAGGGATTTATTTACCCGACATTGTCCCCTCCCGCCAGTGCGTAGAGTAGGCGGGGACAGCTTGCCGCATTAGCGCACTGTTGGCAAGCCCCGCCGCAAAAATCCAACCTAGGCGGCCCCCGCTATTTATTACCTAGCACCACTTGATTACTTCCTGCATTTACGGGTATTATTAGTCCCGCTTATTGCACATTCCCAAGTGGTAAGGTCTGTTTTACAACACCGTTCCGTAACCGTTAACACAAAGAAGGAGAGGCTTATGAGTTTGGGGTATTTTATCGTGCTGGATAACCAAGAGCCGGGGTTTGACACTTTTGTCAACGGCAAGGATTTTGCCCACTGCGAAACCTTGGAAGAGATAACCCAAAAGCTGGGGATCGCTGATATCTATAGCTATGTAGACGGCGATGCCGAAGCGTTGTTCGGCGAAGGCGGTGATGAATACGAAGAAGAAGAAGAAGGCGACGGGCCACCGTTTGACCCCAGCAAATATGTCTGGTTCGACCCTGCCGAGGGCATCAGTTACTTCGGAACGCTGAAAGCCCATTTTGAAAACGACGGCGCAACAACCCCAAACGCCGAGGGCATTAGCGAAGATTTGGGCGAATTTATTAGTGTCTTGGAGCAAGCAGCGGCGATTGGCGCGAAATGGCATCTGCAAATGGACATTTAGTGAACGTCCTGCATTATTATTACCCTATTGTCGAACCCGATGCCGATAAAAACGGCTAAGCGGACGGCAAATTGGCAGCGGTTGCGCGAGACCCACTTGCTGTGGCTGTCGGCAAGCCTCCTCAGCCTAGTGTTATTTGGGCATAGCCAGCATTGGTTTCCGCCCGCGCTGTTTGGGGCGGCGTTAACCGATAGGGCTTCTTTGACCGCCCTTCTCATCATCACGTTTATGAGCTTGTTGTCGCTGCATACCGTCAGCAACGCCCGTTATCCGGCACAGAGCCTGTTCTTGTCAGGCATAATAATGGGCTTATCCTTGGCTTTCGCATGGGGGATTAATGGCATCACTTGTATTTTAATTTTTGGGATAACGCCTATCTTTAAAGCTGGGTTCGCTGAATGTACGCGTAAGGCGTAACCACATAGCCGGGCGTGTTGTTATAGATACCGTCACTGATTAAGCGACATAGAGACAGGCCAACTTGACATGTTCGGTTAGGCGCGGGGTTAAAGCCCTCGGGCAAAGGCTAAAGACCTTTGCACTCCACTGGAGAGGCCACCCCGAACGGAGTGCAAAGGTCTTTAGCCATTGCACGATAGCCTAACCGTGTGTACCAACGTTTAGCCTGTCGTTTGCTTAACGCCGGACGCTATATATCCTGAAGTGTGATTGTTAACTAAAAGCAAACTTAATTTTAAAACAAGTTTGGGAGTAGCGGATTTTAACAGTGGAGACCTTAGCGTATGGGCAAAACCTATCTTGATCCCGCCACACAATGGCAGAAGACAGTGTTACTGGCACAAGCTTGGCTGCAACGCCATGCGCAAGCGATTGCGGCTATTCCTGATGACTCAGAAGATTGGTCTTATGAAGATTGGTGTTATCAGCATAACCGCTATATGGCACTGTATTTTAAAGACCCTAAGGCCATGAGCAGCCATTGGGCCGCCGATATTTTTTGGAGCTTCAAGCATTATCCGCATAGGACATTGGGTAATCCGTGGCAACTGGCGATAGCGAACCGAAACACGGCGAATTTGCGGCAAGGCGATTGCGCTTTGTTATTATTGACGAATGGTGTTGCCCGGCATCCTATTTGGTGCGTATCATCTAAAGGCCGACAGCTAGCGGCGTATTATATGTTTACGGATAGGCTGGGGGGTAAAGGGGTCATGAACCTTATATAGCTAATCCGATATAAAAAGATGTCCTGTAACCGCCCCAGTGAAGAGGTCGTCAACGGAACATCGTGCTTGGTTGCGGATGGATTTAAGCTGTGCCCATTTGTGTTCGATAGGGTTAAGGTCTGGGATGGAGACGTATTCCATTGCAATCTATTGTTTTAATTAAATATAATGACTCATCTGTTGCCTAAAATTTGAGCTATTTATTTTAATGTTAAAAACTTGATCATCGAGTTTTACCTGCCACTATCGGTTAGGTTTACGGTGTAACGGACGCAAGGGTCTAGCGCGTTAAGCAGCAACTCCGCCTGCAATTTTAGCTCAGCAGGGGCGGCGGGTTTTAATTGCAACAAGCTTTGGGCGGCCACCCCATCGGGATGGAAATTCCATTCGGTAGGCGCGATAATCCGGTAATCGTACACCTTATTTTGCCTCAACACCAAGCGATGTATTAATAAACCGCGCGCTGCTTGGATTTGTGCCAAGGCGTGACCGTCACAGCTTATGCTGTGGGCAGATACCGCCCCAGCATCTTGGCAACCTAACAACTGCCTTAAACGGGTCGGCGTATCGGCCACCGCCAATAAACGGGCCACTAGGCGCACGATCAGGCCGTTGCCATAACGGCCTTGCAATTCGACTATTAACGGTTGCGCCCGTTGGCGGTTTAATAACGTCGTTTCAAAACAACGGCCTTGCCAGTGCGGCAAGCGGCTAAAGGCAGTTAAATCTTGTTGCCGGATATATTCTAGCCACGCCGCCGCCTCCAACGGCGGCAAGCAAGCGACCTGATTTTGGCCGGATGCCGCCCATTCCCTGTCATAAACTTCCGCCAACAAACGCGCAGGCAAGGCATTGCTTTGCCGTAGCCAAGCGCGTAATTGCGCGTCCGTCCTTAGCTGCTGAAAGTCGGCCAAGCCACCATTAAAAAGTGCCGTGTCAATCAGGGCTGCCAATCCGTCAATAAGCCGCTGTAGCGGCACAATATCGGTCTCGGCACGGCTATCGAGTTTGAACGCCTCGCCGTACCGGAATAACTGCTGTTTAAACAACGCTACGGATTGCAATAATGCCGCCAAGGGTTTTTTATCGGGAACCGCACCGATAAGACCCGGCCAAGTTAATAAAATTGGCCATGCGTGTTCGCGTAAGGTTTCAAGTTGCACCAGCATAGTGTGGGCATTATCGGCGGCGGGGTCGGCTGCTATGCCTAAGGCGGCACGGCAGGCCAGTAAGGCGGTATAGGCTTGGGCATTGCCGCACAGCGTAAAGAGCAAGGCCACGGTGTCGAGCAGTTGCTTCGGGGTTTTGCCCAACAACAGTTGGCTGGCCGCTATTATAGGACGGCTGGAGGCTATCGCCACCCGGCAGGGCTTGCCTTCTTGGTGGTAAAGATCAATACTGAGGGAGCCTGCCAGCGTCATTCAGGGCTGTTGCTACGCATAGAACCGCGCAATATATTCCGGCGGCTGATGCCGTGTGGTGCAGGCACTGCCAATAAGCCTTGCAAAGCCGTTTGTGCCGAAATGACGGCGGCGGCTTGGCTATCGAACTGGAACATCGGCGAAAACAGGGAACAGGCCGCATACAGGCCGATGGCCGCTTCGCTGGCTACGGTAAACTCAAACAGCCCATAAGGGAAATGCCGCTCGATTTTACCGCCCGGCACCAGCCCCTGCCAAGTGCCATGCTGTCCGGGCACTAACAGCAAGTTCATAAACCACGGCGTAACCACTATACCCAGCCAATCTGTCTCAACCGCCCTAAAGCCAATGGCTTGTACAGACAAGGCGTTATTCAGCACCGGCATTCCCTGCATACGTGTCGCTAAAATGTTGTTAAACACCGTTTCCAAGGTACAACCGAGCTGCTTGCCGTTCTGCCAACGCATCAGCCGTCTACCAATAAAAAATCTTGTTTTGCCGCGCCGCATTGCGGGCAGCTCCAATGTGCCGGCAAGTCGGCGAACGCCGTACCGGACGGGATTTGCCAGACTTCATCACCCACTGCCGGGTCATAGACATACCAGCATATTTTGCATTCCAGCGTAGTCTCCGGCGGCAAGCTTAAGGCATCGCCCGCATAAGACCCGGCAAAAAACGGCACGCTCACCAGTAGACCTGCATAATGTCCTGCAAACGCTGGCAACTGTCGGCAATGTCTTCCGGTGAAGCGCAGGCGACGCTAGGCACATCGCTCACTTCCAAAGTATTGAGGATTAAGGTGTCCTGCGAATTAAAATACTGCACCCACCAGACAAACGCCGTACCCGTCGCGGTAATCCGGCAATTGCCGTAGCCCCGCGAGAGTATCGTCACCGTACCTGTGCCTAGCCGTTGCGCCAAGAACAGCAAATCTTGTTCGGTTTGCGGCAACAAACTCAAATTGATGGTATGCACCTCCCCGCCCGGCTGATAATCGGCAATTTTGGCGTTCAGCTCCGCCAGTAACGGCGGCGCATTCATCACCCCCACAGGCAGTTCTGTCCAGTGGGTGTCGATTTGCGTTGCCATACCCGCAAACGCCCCGTGCAGGAGTTGTGCGGGGATAATGCCGACCTCCAGCGTGTCTTTGACGATGTGCCGTTCGCTATTGAGGGTCTGCAAACGCCAAACACCAGCCAGTACCGATTCTTGGATACGGATTTCTTGGCTACCCGAACAGATGGCGCTGACTTCCCCCTCCCCCAGCAGTTCGTCAATAAACTGGCGGTTATCGGCAGACAATCCGCTCAAGTCATTTTCTGCCGTCAACAAGGGGAAGGCGTTCAAGGCTTGTTGCAATTGCTGCACCGCATTTTTGGCCTGCGGCAACTGCGTTAGGCTTAATTGCGTTGATAACTGCGGCATCCGATACGTCGCCATATCCTCCGGCATCGGCAAATACGCCAAGGCAACGCCGTCTTGTTCCGGCGGCTGGCTACCTTGGCCAAAAATTGGCAGAGAGATTGAGGTCATAATAATCGGGGCTTAAAAGGCTGAAAAGATAGGCTGGGGGGGCTTTGGTTATTTGGCAAAACCACAGGCTGCGCTGCCACGACTCAATGGGCGGCTTGGCAAACCCTATCCAAATCAAATTTGGGGGGTATGCTAGGGGGGCTACTGAGAATCTTGGCGGTTTCTTGCATAAATTCCTGCCAGTCGCGGATACCCGTGATAACGCCCAAATAATCGCCATTACGCAAAAACACCAGCGACGGCCAACCCGTAAAGCGGAACCGCGCCTGTAATTCGCGTTCGATAGGTTTGGCGATCAGCGCCGCCTGTAACTGGCCACCAACCGCTTTCAGCAATTCCGGCAGAATCACCGCGACATCGTTGCTTTCGGGAAATTGGCTGGGGTCGTTACTGAAAAACAGCACCACGGTTTTATGGCTATAGACAAAGAAATCGTAATTGTCGGCATCCAGCACCGGATAACCGTACCGGGTAGTCAATTGGGCAAGCAAGGGTGAACTCATGATAATAAAAACTCCGGCAAGGGCGGTTCCCGACCGACCAAGTCGGCGAAAAGGTCATCTATTTGGCTTTGTTCTATAGGGTGTTGGCCCATGATCAAGTGCATGGCTTCCAAGGCATCGGCGATTTGCCGGGCTTTTTCTTCACTCAGCACTTCCCTGGCGGTGTCAAGGAACACCAACACCCAAGTGCCGACAGGTTGCGCACCGACCAACAGCAGATCAACCAGCGTATCACCGCCACGGTAGCGGCACAGGGCCGTATCGCCCTGTAGACCGATAACTTGCATGGGCAGGCCGATACACATCAGTATTTGCCCCGATAATCGACATCCACCCGCAAGGTGCAGCCTTCCGCCGAAGGCGGCGCAGATACGGTAAAATCAACGGCTTGTAAAACCCGCCCGTCACCCATCCGGCAAGCTTCGTCCGCACTGGGGCGTTCTTGTTCGTAACGGCGCAGATCCAGCACCGGGTCGGCCAAGCTGGCTACCGTCCGGGTAGGTTCGGCACTGATGCCAAAACCTGCCAGATAAACCAAAGCCATTGCTATGGCGGGTTGGATTTGGGCTTTAATCTGTGGCCGCAAGCTGCCGCCATAATCGTCCAGTTCCACTGGCTGTACGCCAACCAACAACAAATGCTGCGGATAAGCACCGAGCATTTGCGCCATCGCCAACACTTCTTGGAAGCCGGTCTGGTGCAGGCTCATTTTTTTTGCGCCCAAAAAATTCGGCACATCGGCGTTTTCCAGGCATTTTAACGTTGCTGGCGGCAGGCCGTAATCTATCGCGTCGAACACGACCAAAATATCGGCTGCCTGTACATGTTCGACCAGATAGACACCTTGGGTGCCGCCATCCAACACCGTGACGTTATCCGGGAAACGGTAGTGCTGTTGCAGATGCCCGATGACCCGGACACCAAAGCCTTCATCAGCCCACAACACATTGCCTATGCCTAACAGTAACACCTTCATAGTCAATGCATATCATCCAGCGGTTTATCGTCTTTAAACGTGCGCCAGCCCGTCACCATCGTCGATAAGATGCTTTGCCGGGACACTTTATCCTCCCGCACCGCGACATAAATATGGATCAGCACAAAACAGACGATCAGCCACATGACCAGATGATGCCAACTATGTACGCTTTGGCTACCGCCAAACAGCGGCAAAACCCAAGAGCTGAATAAGCTATATTGCCAAGTGCCTTGCCCAGTCCCTTCGCCATACAGCGCAAAGCCAGTGATGACCATAAACAGCGAACCCCAGACAAAGGCGAAGTGCATAGCCAGCAAGGCCAAAGGGTTATGGCCGGCATATTTGCGCGGCTCTTTGGCTAAAAAGGCGTACCAGAGGATTTCATGGCCGACACCTTGCCAAAACACCTTGGACAATAACGGCGGCTGAAAGATTTCCTTGGCATAGCCGTTCCCCGCGTACGCCCAGTACAGCCGGAACAACAAGCCTATCGCCAACAGATAGCCAGCGGCAAAATGCCCGAAGCGGATGTAACCCATCAGAAAATGTTCGGAGGCTTCACCGCCTACCGAAGCCAGCGGCGCGGCGATGAAATAGCCTGTTAAGATCAAGGTCAGGATCAGCAGGGCGTTTAAGCCGTGCCATAACCGGACGGGTTTTTCATAGACATATACCGCTGGCAGCGGGGTGTTTACTGTAGGCTCGGTCATGGCAATTCCTTAGGCGCTGAATAACAGCCAAACCCCGGTCAGGCCGGTCAGCGTACCGTAAAGGTGGAGCAAGCCGATCGCATGGCCGCGTCGGGCGACCCAGCCTAAAATCCACCCTAAGCCTAACAGGACTGCCGTAGCCGCCACCATTCCGGTCATATAAGCCACCCCGGACACAGCAAGCGGCATTTCGCTGCCGTGCGCCAAGCCGTGCAGGGCGGCAAAAACCGCCACCGCCACCCAAAGCCAGGGCTGTGGTACCCGCTGTGTACCGCAGCCCAACGCAGTGCCGACCGCCAGCAACGAGACGATAAGCCCGGTTTCGGCATAAACAAAGTGCCCACCCGCCAAGCCGAATAACGCCCCCGCCACCATGAACACCAAAAATAGCAAAACGGCTAGGCCGGCCAGACGGTGGTTCTGGGTA
Source organism: Methylovulum psychrotolerans (assembly GCF_002209385.1). Taxonomy (NCBI): domain Bacteria; kingdom Pseudomonadati; phylum Pseudomonadota; class Gammaproteobacteria; order Methylococcales; family Methylococcaceae; genus Methylovulum; species Methylovulum psychrotolerans. The sequence goes on along the minus strand of NZ_CP022129.1, from coordinate 4,264,298 downwards.
CTGACCCACAGACCTAAACCTAACATCACCAGACAGTGATCCAGCCCCAAAAACGGATGCAAAAAGCCGTGGCTAAAGCCATCGGTAGCTAACAGGCCAGTATGTGCCGATACGCTATGGGAAAACGCCAGCAAACCGCCCAAGGACAAGCATTGCAACGTGATTCTGTGCCAATCGTTCATAAAAAATCTCCTCTCAACGGACTTTGACTTGGGTTAATTCGCTGCCGTCCGGGCTGATGATATGCGTGGAACACGCCAGACACGGATCGAAACTATGCAAGGTACGCAAAATTTCCACGGGTTCTTCGGGACGCTCCACCTTGGTGTTCATTAAGGCGGCTTCAAAAGCCCCGATGTTGCCTTGGTCATCACGCGGCGAACCGTTCCAAGTGGTGGGGACTACGCATTGGTAATTGGCGATTTTGGTATTTTCGATTTTCAACCAATGCCCCAACGCCCCACGCGGCGCTTCGGTGAAGCCCACCCCTTTGACGCTGCTAGGCCAGGTTTGCGGGTCCCATTTGGTGACATTGGCCGTCGCCAAATCGCCCGCTTTAATATTGGCCATCATTTTGTCCATAAAATAGCGCATCTTGCCAGCCGCCCATTGTGCTTCCAAACCCCGCGCCGCCGTCCTGCCTAAGGTCGAGAACAAGGCGGTGACGGGTACGTCCAGCGTTTTCAAAACAACGTTAATTTGTTCGGTGATTTCCTTATCGCCTTGCGCATAACCGATGACATACCGCGCCAACGGCCCTACTTCCATCGCATGGCCGCGCCAACGCGGGGCCTTGATCCAAGAATATTTGGCGGCTTCGTCCAGTTCTTTAATATGGGTGCGGTCGCCTTTGGTATTCGGCCCCAGCTTATAATTAGGTTCGGTGATGCCGTCCCAAGGGTGCAGGCCCAATGATTCGTCAGGGTAACGGTACCACGAGTGCGGGATGAACTCTTTGATTTGCTCAGGGTCGGTCAAATCGACTTCATGGACTTTCGTCAAATCGCCGTTGATGATCGCCCCGCGCGGCATCAGCAAATTTGCCGCCGAATAATCGTTGGCATTATCAGGGATGTCACCGTAAGACAACAGGCTTTGCCCGGAGATGCCGCCGCCGTACAGCCAGCCTTTGTAAAACTGGGCAATCGCCAGCAAATCGGGGATATACACTTGGTCGATAAAGGTGATGGTGCGGTCGATAATCGACGACACCAAATTCAGGCGTTCCATATTGATCGCACCCACTGCGCCGATGCCGTCAATATTAATCGCGCAAGGCACACCACCGACCAGCCAATTCGGATGCGGGTCTTTACCGCCAAAGATCGTGCGGATTTTCATAATGTCTTTTTGAAAATCCAAAGCTTCCAGATAATGCGTCACCGCCATCAAATCGGCTTCCGGCGACAACAAATAAGCCGGATTTGTCCAATAACCGTTTTTAAACGGCCCTAACTGCCCGGATTCGACAAATTTTAACAAGCGGTTTTGAGTGTCACGGAAGTAACCGGGCGACGATTTGGGGTTATGCGGCGAGATGGACTGTTGTAACGCCGAAGTCGCCGCCGGGTCAGCTTTCAGGGCATTGACCGGATTCACCCAATCCAAGGCGTGCAAATGGTAAAAATGCACCAGATGGTCTTGCACTTGCAGGCTTAACTGCATCAGATTGCGTATTGAATTGGCGTTTTCAGGAATCTGTATTTTTAACGCATCTTCAACAGCGCGTACCGAAGTCAAGGCATGAGTCCCGGTGCAGACCCCGCAGATACGCTGCACAAACGCCCAAGCGTCGCGCGGGTCGCGACCTTTGAGGATCACTTCCAAGCCCCGCCACATCGTGCCGCTGGAAATGGCGTTGCGGATGATATTATCCTCATCAATATTGACTTCACAGCGCATGTGGCCTTCGATACGGGTGACCGGATCGACCACAACGCGGCGGCCCGCGTCATTTAAGTTAAAGCCGTTAGGGGTTTTGGTGACGGTCATTAGCGTTCTGCTCCTGGTTGTTTGGCACGGTTCAGTGCGGTCAAGCCCGCATGGGCGGCAATGCCGACCCCGACGACAGCCGCCGCCGTACCGCCGACCGTATCGGCGTTGGCTTCAATGCCGAATTGGTTAATATCGGTGAGGCGTTCATAAAAACTGCCTTTATCCCAGAAACCGTCTTCAGAACAACCGATACAGCCGTGACCGGATTGGATAGGAAAGGACAAGCCCTCGTTCCAACGCACGGTTGAGCAAGCGTTATAAGTGGTCGGCCCCTTACAGCCCATTTTGTACAGGCAATGGCCTTGCCGTGCCGCTTCGTCATCCCAGTGTTCGACAAATTGCCCGGCATCAAAATGCGGCCTTCTATAGCATTTGTCATGGATGCGCTGGCTGTAGAACATTTGCGGACGGCCTTGCCTGTCCAAAGTCGGCAATTTGTCGAAGGTCAACAAATACGCCACCACCGCCGTCATCACTTCGGCAATTGGCGGGCAACCGGGGACTTTGATGATCGGCTTGTCGGCCAGTCCCGGCACTTTATGTACGGGTGTGGCTTGGGTAGGGTTCGGTTTGGCGGCTTGCACACATCCCCACGACGCGCAAGACCCCCAAGAAATGATGGCTTTGCAGCTTTCCGCCGCATATTTGAGCTGCTCGACAAAAGGCCGGCCCCCGATAATGCAATACATGCCGTCTTCCGCCAGCGGCGGATTGCCTTCCACGGCCAAGATATAGTTGCCTTTATATTTCTCGACAATCTCATCAATAATGGCTTCGGCATTATGCCCGGCCGCCGCCATAATGGTGTCGTCGTAATCTAGCGACAACATCGACAAGATCACGTCTTTGGCTAACGGGTGGCCGGAACGGATAAACGATTCCGAGCAACAGGTACATTCCAAGCCATGTAACCACAGCACCGGGATACGCGGCTTGGTTTCCATCGCATGGGCGATTTTGGGGGCGAAAGCGGGGGCAAGCCCTAAGGATGCCGCCGTCAGGCTACAGAATTTAAGAAAACTGCGGCGGGTAATGCCTTGCCTGCGCATGACATCGTAAAAAGTCTCATTCATTCAGGAACTCCTGGCGTTCTCAGTACCGCATTTCCGACCCGACTTTTTTCTTGATCTGCCGCCGCCTGATAAGAACGGTGGCTTTGTCGCTTGGAAGCGCTGATGTATTTGCTTATTATTTTCTGATGTTACGCAGACATTTTCTGCGATTTGAAAAATAAATAATGAGTCGCTGTCGCGACAGTTTTTTTAATCGGGTTCTCGCACCCGAAGGCGAGATACTTTCTTTTGCTCCGCCAAAAGAAAGTATCCAAAGAAAAGGCGGCCCGGTTGCCGCTTGATCCTGCGCTTCTCGGTTTTGTCGGGGGTCGGTAAAATGGGCTTCCTGCCCATTTACCGACGCGCGGCATCCCTGCCGCGCCCCTTTATGCCCTATGGGTATTCGGGCTGATCCCGACAAAACCTGCGATGCTCGGCGCGGCAAACGGGGGGTAAAGCACGTTACTGCGTAACGTCAGTTATTATTGTTTTGGCACAGTGATGGCTATTGCCAAATAGCTGATCCTGCTTTGCAGTCAAAAAGCAACATTTATGCCGGATAAATGCCAGACTAAAAACCTTTATAAAAGCAGGGGAAATAGGGGGTGCCGCCGCTGTAAAAGCGGTTACGTCATGTCGCTTATATGACAAAAGTGACAAATGGCGGGGTGAATTGCTTGAAAGCCTACGCGGACGTTTCGGCTTCACCAAACGCCATGACCGTTATAGGACGAGGAAGCTGTTAAATCCGAATCTGGCCAGGATTGCCGCCAATAAACGGCAACGCTTGCCGGAATGGCGGTGTAAAAAGATAAAACCCCCCGCTTACCTTAAATAACGGTTTCTTGTTGGTTAACAGGTAGTATCAAATAGGTGTTTTCTATCGGTTTGTGAAATCATACCTGAGTACAGATGTAGTTTATCACTAAAAATATCGAAAAATCATCAAGAAATAAACTTTTAGTTTTTTTAAAGGTGTTGACGGATTATACTGATGCCCCATCATAGAACAAGGGCGACATGTCTGCGTTTATTTTCAACTTTTTTGATAAGGAAACTATGCTCATGAGTACAATCAGCCGTTTTTGGACACCCGCCAATATCCAAGACTTCAGCAACAATACCACCCAGCAAACTGCGATGGATGCGCAATGGAACACCAACTTGAATGGTTTCACCCAGCAAGGCATCGCCGGCAATCCATGGAATGCCACCAATTCGCCCGTCGCCAGCAATTATTTTAATCCTTTGACGGATCCGTCGGCTTCAAGCAGCGCTTATGTGCAGATTACTTGGTCGGCTTTTCCGGGGCGGATTGCCGCGTATTTCCCAACACTGAGCAGCACCCAGCAATTGGAGTTGGGCGACACCGGGTATCTGTCCTCAAGCAATGCCGCCGGACAAACCGTTTACACCCCATTCGGCAATATTCCGCAAACCCCTTGCACACCCGTTGCCACCGAACAAGTCCCTTATGGCCCTTATGGCCCGCGCGGTTGGCAAGACGAATATTGCGAATGGTCTGTTTACCGTGATGCTGCCACCAATAAAATCATCCGTATCGATTTTACTTGCGAAAACCCCGAATATTGGAACACCTTATGGATGATAGACCCTGACCAAGTTTTAGCTTTGTACCAACAAACCTTAGGCAAGCCGCAAATCCAATTGGCGGACTTGCAACTCATGGGCAGCAACGGGCAGTCCGTCATTGACCCGTCCACAGGCCGCCCGGTTTACAACCCGCTCAACAAGTGGAACTCAGGCCCCGTGTCCACTGACAGCTACGGCGGGGCGATGCACTTGACCAGCACGCCTAACACCTTACAAACGGAAATTGGCCTGGCCGGGGCGGCAACGGTGCAGCGCATCCAAAGTTGCGAACCGAATGTCGGCAGCCCGCAAAATGATTTGATTTGCTGTGCGCAATATGGGCAATTGCACCGTAACAGCGATCCGAACATTGGCTATCAGACGAACCAAACCGTCAGCGGCGGCTACAGCGTCAGTTTAGCCAACCCGCCCGGCCTGTATATCCAAACCCCGAATTTTTCGACGTTTGCCGTACCTGAGGGACAAACCGCCAATCCTGCTGATTTCTGGCAAGTGGTACGCGGTTCCGATAGTTTGGTAGATGAGTTCGGCAACACCATGCCCGGCAATTTTATTCTTCATGCGGCTTATGAAGTGCCGGCGGAATTGGGTTTCACGGTAGGCGACATGACCATCCAAGGACAGCCGATCAATTGGGGAGGACAGATCGTCCAGCAAATTCTTATGCAAATTGTCGCAATGGGCTATGCCGCGCCTGTCGCAGCGGCAATCCCTTGCGTTGGCACCCCCGACGTGTCTTACGCACAGCCGGCGCAACTGTTCCATCAAGCCGTATTCACAGGACTGTACGCCACTGGCATTTCCGGTGTCGATTTCCCGATGAGTTTGGTCAGCAATAGCACCCTCATCGCACCGCTGGTGGCACAAGGGGCGGTCAACGTGCCGATGGTGCTGGTGTGCGCCACCGTCGCCTTGGGTGCAAGCGGCCAGCTGCCCGCCGTCAGTTTTTCCGACCCGGCCATCAGCGTGTCAGTGGTGTCGGCCATGCCGGTCACTTATGCCGTACCTGGCAACACTTATCCGTCCGAATACACGGCTTTGAATATTGTCGTGTCGGTCGGCGCCAGCGCAAGCTTAGGGTTACAAGATGTCTATGTCACCAATGTCGGGCAAACGCAACAAGCCCCGATGCCATCGCTACTGAATATCGTCAGCGCCATCTAAAGGTATTATTGGCCTCTTGCCTTTACCACAAGAGGCCAAGCCCTACCCAATGACAGGAACGAATTATGAATATCTACAGCGTATTGTTAAGCGCAGTATTGCTCGGTGTAGGCGGTCCGGTGTGCGCCTTGCAAGATACGGCCAAAGTGCCCGCAACGGCGAAAACCACCACCACGGCTGCCACATCGATCACCTGCGGTACGGGCTTGCCGCCCGTCAGCATCAATTTCTCGGCCGCCGTGCCTTATGATCTGAAAACCTTTTCCAACCAACTGACCGTGGATTGCTTTGCTTGGTCAGAATTTGTTTCGCTAAACTGGCCCACCAGCGGCACAGGGTTTGGTGATCCCGGCGACACCGCCCCCGTACAATGGCAAAGCTATATGGATGCCGGATTACTGTTCCCTAGCGACGGCTCGACCCCACCGCCATGGGGTAGCCAACCCGCCTTGCCGGAAAATTGCGCTAGCCAAGCCAAGCTGACCGCATCCAGCAAAAGAATGCGGGTTTTTTCAATGACGGGTAAAACCGATTCGCCGTTTTCGACAGGCCAGGCCGCCCCGCAAAATGCGCCGAACTGGTTAGGTGCGCAAAACGGCAGCAATGCGTGGTATGAAATAACCGTCAGCCAAGACGAATACAATTATGTCGTCAACAACGGCCTGTACAATGCCAACACCCAAGCCAGCTATGTCAACAACGGGCAAGGCTCCCCTGTAGTTTTGCCTAAAGGCTGCTCTACAGAGCTTGGGCAAACTTGTCCGAACGGTTCGATGCTCGGCGCGGTGGAAATGAAGGCGGCGTGGATGGAAGCGCCGGATTATGGCAGTAACCCAAAATGGAGCCGTTATAAAATCACCGAAGGTTTGGTCATTGATCCTAGCACCCAGCAATGCCGCCAGACTAATCTTGCCTTGGTCGGTTTGCATATCTTGCATAAAACCACTAACCAGCCAACTTGGGTTTGGGCGACTTTCGAACATATTGACAATGTCCCTACGGCCAATGTGCAGGCACCTAGCGGCGGCTATAACTTTTATAACGCCAATTGCCAGACACAAACACTCTCTGTGCCGGCGGCTTGCACCACTCAGGGCGGCAGCGGCACCGTTCCGGTCACGGTCAGTTGCACCGCCAACCAATCGCCGCCCTATTATTTGGGCCAAGGTTGCCCCAAGCCTGTGCCTATCCAAGTGACGCGCACCACCCAACTGGACAGTAATGCGCAAACGGCCAACCAAACTGTGCAAAACGGCATCAGGCAAAATTATCCGAATTCGGTTTGGCAATACTATCAGTTAGTTGACGTGCTATGGTCGACCAATCCCACGCAAGACCCCAGTAAACCCTATGCGGTACCGCACCCGTTGACCAGCATGACCTCAGGCAGTGGGGGTTTGGTGGCGAACACCACCCTAGAAACGTATGTGCAAAACACAACGTGTACAAGTTGCCACGAGTATGCCGCCATCGCGCCGAAAACCGCCACTTGTCCACCAGCAAGTTCTGGCGGCAACAGCGGGTCGTGCAGTTCAGACTTCAGCTTTTTATTCGGGCAAGTAGGCCCTGCCCAAGCCAACGTGCTGGGGTTGAAACGTATATTTAAGGCCCATTGAAGCGATAAGGGACGGGCAGGAAATCATTCAGGCAAACGCTAAAAGGTACGGTGCTTGGAGTGCGGGCATTTTGCCTGCCTCCTTTGCGGGCAAGATGCCTGCGCTCCAAATTTGCCGAGGTTATTTTTATGCCCGTCCCTAAGCCGCCATGCTATAACTGGACTTTGCCCGGCACATTACTGCCTGCCGGGGCAGGGAAGCGGCGGTTTTTGACGGCTGGTATTTAAGATCTGCCGTTACCGGGTAACGTCAGCTATGCTTAACCGCGATATAGTGGGACACTTTGCTGATGGCAGCTCCGATAAGGCAGCGGTTGATTTTATCCTGAACCGCCTGGTCTGCTTTAGAGACGCGTTCATGTTGGCGTAGATGTTCAAGCCAAGATTCCACCATAAAGCATTCGATAAAATGATCCGCCTGTGCCGTATCTTGGAATAACTCCCAAAAATAAGCCCCATTTCTACGGCGCATTTTTTGTAGCGGCAAACTGAGGCGTAAAAAGTCCTGGCGCTTATCAAGGGCGACCGGGTATTCCAAGGTAATCAATACCGGCCCTTGGTCATGTTGTGGCACTTGTTCGGTGATCGGTGCGGGCCAGTGCAGCGAAGGGGTGAAATCACAATTCTCATAACCGCTGATACGTTGCCGCCAAGTGGCAAGAATGCTTAACAGCATCCCCGCCGCCGCCAACACCAAAGCATAAGGCAAGCCGCCAATGTCTGCCAGATAGCCCCATAAGATACTGCCGCCCGCCATGCTGCCCATAAACGCCATCATAAAAACCGATATGCCCCGCGCCCTGACCCATTCCGGCAAACTGGCCTGGACGGCGACTTGTAGGGAAGAGATGACGATAAGCCAACTTGCCCCAATAATAAACATCAACACCCCCAGCAGGTACAGGTTATTCAGGCTCGCCAGCACCGCCAGTATGGCCGCATAGCCGAGTGAAGCCAGCCTAATGCTGTTATCACTGTCAAGATGCCGACGCAAATGCGGCAGGAGAAACGCGCAGGACACCGCGCCCAGCCCCACACAGGCCCAGAGTGCGCCATAAACCGAAGGCCCCGCCAGCAAGTGCTGGCGGACAAAAATAGGCAGCAATGCCCATAAGGCACTGGCAAACAGGAAAAATGCCGCCCCTCGGATCAGCGCCGCTTGCAGCATCTGGGAATGCCGGGCATAGCGTAAACCGGAACGGATGGCGCTGAACAAGCGCTCGGCGGGCAAACTGCTGGTACGGTAGTCCCTTTTCCAGGCGACCAACACCGCCAACACCCCAAAAAAGGAGACCGCGTTTAACAAAAATACGCTGGCCGGGCCAAACGCGGCAATCAGCAGCCCGGCCAAGGCTGGGCCTATGGCGCGGGCAATGTTGATACCTAGCCCGTTCAGGGTAATCGCGGCTTGCAGTTCGGCTTTAGGCACCAGTTCCGGCACAATGGCCGCCCAGGCAGGCAAGTTCATGGCACTGCCGCAGCCGAGCATAAAAGTAAACGCCAGCAGCAGCCAGCCCGTCGTCTGGCCTGTTAAGGTGCAAAAACCTAAACCCGCCGCCGCCAGCAGCATCCATAATTGGGTAATGAGCAAATAACGGCGGCGATCGACAATGTCCGCCAGCGCCCCGGCGGGTAAGGCCAGTAACACAATAGGCAAGGTGGTTGAGGATTGTACTAAGGCGACCATCAACGGCGAGGCCGACAGCGAGGTCATTAACCAAGCCGCCCCCACATCCTGCATCCAAGTGCCGATATTGGACGCAATGGTCGCCAGCCATAACGCCCGGAATATTTTATGCCGCAACGGGCTCCAAGCTGAATAGGTCTGGCTATCATTAGGTGACGACGTTGCTTGCATATCCCATACCTTCGCTAAACGCGAGCAGTGATTCCACAAAAATAACCAAAGAAAGCCTCGGCAAGGTTAGGGATAAAGCTTCCCCTGCCCTTCGCCAAGGCCTTATTTGACCCTAGGCGAAATCATAACAACACGGGGCGTACTAAGTCCAACCTTAACGGGCGGATACCTTTAACTCGATCATCAAGTTTTTCATAAAGCCCGCCCTGAATAGGGTAGGGAGTTTGTTAAAAACACACGCGTGTAGGGTAAGACGGCTCCCTCCCCTGATGGGGAGGGCTGGGGTCACTGCCATTAAGTTAAGGAAATTCTGTTCAGAAACAATGTTTTTTCTTCCTTTTATGGAAGTTCAGCAACCCCCTTGCCGATGTCTTTTGTCTGGGCGGGTTACGGTGCTTTCGTTCCAAGCAAGGTTAAAATCTCTGAGCTATATGTATAAGTCATTGATTTTATTCTCCCCACCCCAACCCTCCCCATCAGGGGAGGGAGCGTCCACCTTGATAAGCCTTAGCTTTCCGCTAGTTTCCCCCACTATTAAGAGGTGACTTTATGAAAAACTTGATCATTGGGTTTAAAGTAGCCGCCATCCCCCCACAACCGCATTCATCCTAGAGGATTGCTAACATTATGCGTTTTTACTTATTCAGTTTCCTGATCTTCCTACTTAGCCAAACGGCCAGTGCGGCGGCTAAAATCGAGCATTGGCAAACCCCGCAAGGTAGCCGGGTGTATTATGTCCATACCGAAGGCTTGCCGATGGCGGACATCCAAGTGCTGTTTGACGCAGGCAGTGCGCGGGATGGGGCGCAGTTTGGCTTAGCGTCGTTAACCGCCGGCTTGCTGGACACTGGCGCGGGCGAGTGGGATGCCAATGCCATTGCCGACCGTTTTGAAAGCGTCGGGGCCAACTTTGGCGCGGCTAGCGCGATAGACAACGCCACCGTGTCCTTACGGACACTGACCGACAAGCCGCTGTTCGACAAAGCTCTGGCGACCATGGAAGTCATCCTCAGCAAGCCGCATTTTGCCGCCGCTGATTTTGAGCGCGAAAAAAACCGCACCTTGGCCGGACTGAAGCAACAGGAAGAATCGCCTGGCGACTTGGCAAAAATCGCTTTTTATCAAGCCTTGTACGGCAACCATCCTTACGCGCACCCTGATGAAGGCACCTTAAGCACAGTCGCCGCCTTAAGCGCTGCCGATGTACAGGCGTTTTACCAACGCTACTATGTCGCCGCCAACGCCGTCATCGTCATTGTCGGCGATTTGTCCGCCGAGCAGGCCAAACGCACAGCCGAGCAGTTGGTGCAACATTTGCCTACCGGACAAAAACCGCCCGCTTTGCCGGAGGTCGCCCCGCCAGTTAAAGGCAGTGAGCAACATATCGAATTCCCGTCCACGCAAACCCATGTCTTAGTCGGTTTGCCGGGTACTTTCCGCAAAGATCCCGATTACTTCACTCTGTATGTCGGCAACCATATCTTGGGTGGCGGCGGTTTGGTGTCGAAGTTATTTGATGAAGTGCGCGAAAAACGCGGCTTGGCGTATAGCGCGTCCAGTGCCTTTGTGCCCTTGTTAAAGCCGGGCCCGTTTTTAATCAGCCTGCAAACCCGCAACGACCAAACGCCCGAAGCCTTAAAAGTCCTGCATAAGACCCTGGCCGATTTTATCGCCCAAGGCCCTAGTGACGCGGAGCTGAAAGCCGCCAAGCAAAACATCACGGGCGGTTTCGCCATGCGCTTTGACACCAATAAGAAATTGGCCAGCTATGTCGGCATGATCGGCTTTTATGAACTGCCCTTGGATTATCTGGATACCTTCCAACAAAACATTGACAACGTCACCAGCGCCGCCATTACCGATGCCTTAAAACGCCGGGTACCTGTAGACCTGTTGCAAACCGTTACGGTCGGTAAGCGTGCAAAATAAGCTGCGGATTATTGGCGGCGACTGGCGCAGCCGCCAAGTGCTGTTTGACGATGCTCCCGGCCTGCGCCCCACACCCGCGCGGGTGCGCGAGACTTTGTTCAACTGGCTGCACTACGACCTGTTAGGCCACCGTTGCTTGGATTTATACGCGGGCAGCGGTGCCTTGGGTTTTGAAGCGGCTTCTAGGGGCGCGAAACAGGTGGTGCTGGTCGAGCAAAACCCGACCGTGTGCCGATGCCTAAAAAGCAATGCCGACAAGCTTGCCGCGACTCAGATTCAGATCGTCCAAACCGATGCCTTCCGCTATTTGGCGGGCAACGCCGAACCGTTTGATGTGGTGTTTATCGACCCGCCCTTTAGCCTAGGCGTGGCGGCGCAAAGCTGCCACTGGCTAGAAGATAAGGGCTGGCTCAGTCCCCACGCGAAAATCTATGTCGAATCGGCCAGCAACGTGCCGCTGATGGACTTACCAACGAATTGGCAGGTGCTGAAAAGCAAGGTGGCGGGCGAAGTGGCTTATCAATTGTTTGGGCGTAACGAAGGCGCGTGATGTATGTACCGCGCTATTGCGCGTCTTATCTGCCTTAAAGGGCACAAGTCTTGGAGCGCGGGCATCTTGCCCGCAAAGGTGGGCAAGATGCCCGCGCTCCACAGAAAGTTATTTATGCCCGTTCCTTGCGGTTAAAAGGCCTTTCTGATGTGGCGGCGTATGGGGGCATCAACCATGCCCATGGCAACCAATAAGGCTTGCCTGACGTGGGCGGCAGTCGCTATGCCCAGCAGTTGCCCCGTACCGCAATCTATCGGTAAGACGTTAATGGTTTGTGCAGATGCCGCCCAGTCCCATCGCTTAGCCGTGTCAGGCGTTCGGGGTGCCAATACGGTTAACGGGCCGGAAAAATAGCCCGGTTGCCAGTTATCGTTGGAGCTGGGTTCGGCAATGTCCGCCATGATGAGCGATTGTATCGGCTGGCCGGAGCCGTTAAGTTGGCAAGCGGCGGTAAACGCGGCCAAGGCGGTGCGGGAGAAGCCCAGTAAATGCTGGGGCTGGGTATTGGCGCGGGTACGGATATGGCTGCTGATATAATCCGCCTGCTGGATAATGGTTGCCTCGCCGGACGGCAAAGTGAGCGTATCAAGGGCAACGGTGTTCGGCAGGTGTTCGGCAAACGCTAGCCAATGGGGATAAGCGTCGCCGTCTGCCATGATGACGTACAGTGTCGCTTCGGCGGCGGCTGGTGCGAGTACGGCTTGCAGCAATCCGGCAAACGTCTGTTGGCTTTGCAGTAAGTCGCGCGGTAGCCGCCGCTGAAGGATGGTTTCCATGCGTACCAGCACCATCAGGGCGGTGAGCGAGTCGCCGCCTTGGTCGGCGAAAGACTGTGCCGGATTAAGCGGCGGGGTGAGCCGCAGTACCTGCATCCAGCAATGCGCCAATTGCTCGGCGAGAGTTTGGGGGGCATTGGGCGGGGCAGCGATGGGCTTAACAGGGACTAGCTGTTGTAGGGTCGCTAAGTCGGCCTTATGGTTGGGTAGCCGAGGTAACTCTGGTAGCCAATGGATATGGGCAGGAATGAAGGCGGCGGGCAGTTTGGCTTGCAGCCGGGCGCGTAAAATGTCCGTCGGCAATGTTGTGCCGACCAGCCAGGCCGCCAGTTCGGGGCTTTCCGCCGTGCCGACCACGACCAAGGCTAGGTCTTGGATGCCGGGGATTTGCCGTAACTCGGCTTCAATGGCATCCAGTTCGACCCGATGGCCACGAATTTTGACTTGCCTATCATTGCGGCCAACAAATTCCAGCAAGCCGTCTGGCCGTTCACGCGCCAAATCACCCGACACAAAACATCGCCATCCGGGGCGTTCTGGATGCCCGTAAAACTTCTCACGGCTCAGCGCAGGATTACGCCAATAGCCTTGGGCGATAAAGGGGCTGCTGATAACCACCTCGCCAATCTCACCCGGTGAAACAGGCTGCCCGTCTGCCCCCCGCAACCAAGTGTCGCGTTCGGCAATGGCATAGCCGACCGGAATCAGGGCGGTATCAAAATGCTGTTGGCGGTTGATGAACCAATGCCGATACAGCGTCGCGCACTCGCTGGAGCCGATGCCGTTATAAATCAGGCAATCGTCGGGGAAATGGCGGTAAAACTCGGCGACATCGCTGGCGAAACAGCGGTCGCCAGCGAGATACGTCAAGCGTACCGAAACCAAGTCTTGGGCGGGCGGGCTGCTGTGCAAAAACGCCCGCAATAACGGCGGGATGGCGTGGAAAACGCTGATGCCATACTGGGCAACCAAGGCGCTTAACCCGGCCAGCCCCGTCGTTTGCACCGGGATGCCGACCAAGGCCGCGCCGTTCAGCAACGCCCCGTAAATGTCGCGGATAGCCCCGTTGACGCTAGGCGAGTACAGGCTGGTCAGGCGGTCGTCAGGGCTGAGGTGGATGGCGTGGCTGTATTGGTAAACGTCATGCAGCAAGCCGCGCTGGTTCTGATAGATGCCCTTAGGTTGTCCGGTACTGCCTGAGGTATAGAGGATATAGGCGATACTGTCGGCCTGCCCTGCCAGTCTGGATGCAGGCCGTGTGGGCAAAGCGTGAATGTCGATAACGGGCAACTGGCCCAGCCAAGCGGCGGCGGCCTGTTGTCGGTTAAGGTCACTAATGACGCAGGTGACACCTGCCTGCTCTAAAATCAGCCGATTACGCGCCGCCGGAAAGCTGGGGTCTATCGGCACATAAGGGCGGCCAGCAGCCAGCAAACCCAGAAAGGCGGCGGCTAAGGGGCCACCAATCGGTAACAGCACCGCGACCGGGTCGGGCGAGGCTTGCGCCACGGCGGCGGCGACCTGTAAGGCCAACTGGTAAATGTCCTGATACGTCCAGCTACGCTCGGCCTCAATAACGGCAGGCTGGTCGGGCTGGGTGCTGGCAAAGGCGGCGAACCGGGCGAAGACAGGCTGGTCTAGGTGCTGGCGCGGCCACGCCGCAAAAGGCCGTCCGGCCGGGCCGCGATAATCTAGGGGAAGCTCAAGCGCCATGGTTAATCATCCTTATCCAAGTGGCGATATGCGCATCAGGTATCGCCAGCGGTATGACACAGGGGCCGGTTAATAACGCCCCGGTTTGCTGAAATCCCGCTAAGTGCTTATGGATAGCCGGATGCAGCCGCCCCGGTGTATCCCATACTGTGAAGGGCAGGCCGATAACGGCGGGGAGGTGGCTGATGGCCCGATACGCGCTAGCAGGGGGGTTAGCCGCCCCCAATTCGTAATGGATCAGCCACCGTCCGTTGCTGGGTAGGCCGTCGAAGTGGATGTTCGGGCCGTGGATATGCAGGATATTGCCGCTAAAGCCGTCACAGGCTGCCATGGTTGCTAGGTCGCCCGCACATCCGATGTGCCGGTAGAGACCGCGTGGCAAGACGGCTTCGGATAGGTGTTGGGCGGCGAGATAAATGCCGTCTACCCCCGCTGCCTGATAAGCCGCCAGTAGCCGTCCGGTACCTGTTTGGAGTGTCGCCAGGCCGCTGGATACCGCGTCCGGTGCGCTCTGCACATGCGCCCGCAGTTGTTCCGGCCCCGCCAGCATTAAGGCTTGGGTCAGCGGCGGGAACACTGTCGCCAACAGCGGCACCTCGGCGGGTAGGGCTTGGCGCAGGCACTGGGCGGCGGCGACCATATCCCGTTCCAGCGGAGTAAGGCTAGCGCTCAGATTTAGCCAATCGCTGGGGCGGGTAATGGCCCGGCGGAGAAACGTGCGCCGCCCCATCGCATCGCCGCGCCATTCGGCATGGCCACCGCGCCCCGCCACCTGATAATTACCTGCGGGAGTGAGCTTAACCAGTTGCACCCCAGTTGTCCGCTGAAAGGCTAAGGTGGCGGCGACCAGCGTTTCGCCCGCTTGGTCAGCCAGCGGATGGTGCCGCCAAAAGGCTGCCAGACAGCGCGGCGGGGCTAAAGGTGCTTCGGCGGTGTCGTGCTGAAAGAAAGTTGTCAAGCAGGTTGGAGGCATGGCAAGCGTATTATGATGATGAATCCGCTAGGCAGTCTACTGGTTTGGCGGTAAAAAAGCCATGCTTTAGGCGAGAATGGATTCGCGTTATTTTAGCGGCGGGCCTATCAAGGATAGCTAAACCCCAAGCATTTATAGTTGCACGTTATCCCTAACGGCAACGGTACTTTTAACCCCACTAAGCCACCTCTGTTTTTATGAACCTGACAAAAGTAAAATGCCTCGCCGTTTTTGCGGTCTTTGCCGTCATCGGCTTCGGGCCGATTTCTCCCGGTTGCCTGATAGGCCTGTCTGTCGTTGTCCTGCGGCCACAATGGTTTTTGACGCTTAGCCAGCATCTATATGCCAACCTGCCCGCCGCCCAAGTGGCCTATACCGACATTACGCCCCAGCAAACCCAACAGGCACGGGTAAAAGGTTTCTTGAGTTTATTGGCCTTGTTTATCATTGATATTGCCCCCGTTCCGGTGACTCCCGTCATCGCCTTTGCCGTCATCATCATCCGGCCATTACGTTTTTACCATTGGGTGTTAAGGGTGTATGGGCCGCGTTAGCTAAAGGGTACGGATCTTTGGGGCGCGGGCGTCTTGCCCGTAAGGGTAGGAAAGATGCCCGCGCCCCAAAGCGGAAACCGCCGCATAAGCCAGTTTCCCGCTTCAGTGGCTTTATTAACGGGCTTGCTGCCCGTTATCGGGTTTACGCGCTGTCGGCGGCTTTTTTGAAGCGGTGGGCAGTGGCGGCGTGGCGGTATTCTTTCATACATTCACAAGCATATAACAGGCAATGGCTGTATTTGTCATGCCTTACCTTGGTCGGCAACGCTTTGCTTGCGCTGGGCTTGGTTGCGGTTTGTGCGGTGTTATGGGACATGGGCTTGGGGAGCTGGATAGTTACAAGGAGTGGGGCGGTAGCGTAATGGCTTACAGGGGCAAGCAGCGGGAATGGCTCCGGTCACTTGCTTGTACATAAACGGGTTTTCACCGCTAAGCCCTTTTTGTCCTCAGGTGGCTGGCTGTTGTCGTGCAAAGCCTAGCCGCCTGCCGGGCTTAGCCAATTTATTGGCTAAGCCATCAGATTTTTGCAGCCTTTGCGCTGATGGCTTAGCCACTGTTAAGCCTTACTGCTGTTTTTTGGCTTTTCTGTCCGCTTTTAATGTCGTCATAGATGCTTTGCACGCTTCGGAGAATTGAAAGGACTTATTGGCCTTTTTATAAGCGTGCAGGCATTTCAGCAAGCCTTTGCCGACGACTTGATCGGTGCAGCCTGCGGTTACTGCGTCTTGGGCGCAAGCACTGTCTACCGCCTGTTTATCGGCTTTGCCAGGAGCAGGCATATTGCTTGGTGCAGGTGCCTCGGTAGGCATGGGTTCAGTGACACCTCCTGCTTGGGCTGGGGCTGCCAATAGGATGCTGGCGGCCAAACAAACGGCTACGGCCACAGATTGGGTGAGTTTTTTAGTCATTATAATGCCTCGTGATGTGTGGTTTGGAAAATGTCCGCAAGCGGCTTGGCACAACAGCCAAGCAGGATAGACGGTTTTTGGGTATCGGCTGACTTTCTGGAGCACCTAGGCTACAGCGTTGGAGGGCGGTAGTTAAGTAAGTGCAGCCGATACTCAGCAGCTTAAAGCAAGTACCGAGCCATATATATAAATCAATGGGTTATAGATTTTTATACCCTATTCTGGCGGTTATCGGGTGCTTATGAGCCAGTTGCTGTGGGTAGGCTAGGGCAAATCAACCAAACCCCAAGCAGGGCGGGGTTGAATCGCCGTGGAATTGTCCTGCCTATCCATAGCCTTCGGGGCTTGCCGAGCAAGACCCCTATCATTAAACAAAAAACCGTTGCAAATAGTTCCCGGTATGCGACTGCGGACACGCCGCCACCGTTTGCGGCGTACCCTCGGCCACTAACGTGCCGCCGCCGTCGCCGCCTTCCGGCCCCATATCAATCAGCCAATCGGCGGTTTTAATCACATCCAGATTATGCTCGATGACGATAACGGTATTGCCGTGGTCACGCAAAGTATGCAGCACACCCAGCAACTGCTTAATATCATGAAAATGCAGCCCGGTGGTCGGTTCGTCGAGGATGTACAAGGTCTTGCCCGTATCACGTTTGGACAATTCCTTCGCCAACTTGATGCGTTGCGCCTCGCCGCCCGATAGGGTCGTGGCGTTTTGGCCTAAGGTGATATAGCTCAGGCCGACTTCCATCAGCGTTTGCAGTTTACGCGCCAAACTCGGCACGGCGCTGAAAAACGCCGCCGCGTCTTCGACCGTCAACTCCAGCACCTCATGGATGGTTTTGCCTTTATAACGGATGTCCAAAGTCTCACGGTTATAGCGTTTGCCGTTGCAGTGTTCGCAATGGACAAAAATATCCGGCAAAAAGTGCATCTCCACCTTAATCACCCCATCGCCCGTACACGCCTCGCACCGTCCGCCCTTAACATTAAAGCTGAACCGCCCAGGGGTGTAGCCGCGTGAGCGGGCTTCCGGCGTGGCGGCGAACAGCTCACGGATGGCGGTAAACAAGCCTGTATAAGTGGCCGGATTAGAGCGCGGGGTGCGGCCTATCGGGCTTTGGTCTATATCCACTACCTTATCGAAATGCTCCAGCCCCTCAATCGCCTCGCACGGGGCGGGGATAAGGCTGGCGCGGTTAATCAGCCGCGCCGCATGGCTGTATAAGGTATCGTTAACCAAGGTCGATTTGCCGGAGCCGGACACGCCGGTGACACAGGTCAGCAAGCCGACCGGAAACCGGATGGTGACGTTTTTCAGGTTATTGCCAGACGCGTTGCGCAAGGTGATTTGCTTATCGGGATTGACGGGTGTCGTGGTGGCGGGTACGGCAATACCTAGCTGGCCGGACAAATACTGTCCGGTTAACGACGCGCTTTGCGCCAGAATATCCGCCAACGTCCCTTGGGCGATAATCTGCCCGCCATGCACCCCCGCCCCGGGGCCTATATCGACAATATGGTCGGCGGCGCGGATCGCGTCTTCATCATGCTCAACGACAATCACCGTATTGCCCAGATCGCGCAAGCGGAACAAGGTTTTCAACAAACGGTCATTATCGCGCTGATGCAAGCCGATGGACGGCTCATCCAAGACATACATCACCCCGACCAGCCCCGCGCCGATTTGGCTGGCGAGGCGGATACGCTGCGCCTCGCCGCCGGACAAGGTATCGGCACTGCGCTCTAAAGTCAGATAATCCAAACCGACATTGACCAAAAACTCCAAACGCTCTTGGATTTCCTTAACGATTTTCACCGCAATTTCCCCGCGCTGCCCCGGCAAATTCAGCGCCGCAAAAAACGCCAACGCGGCGCGGATCGGGTAACGGGTGATACGCGGCAAAGGTTGGCCGTCGATAAAGACATTACGCGCCGCCGTGTTCAGGCGCGTACCATCACAAGCGGTGCAAACTTTTTGCGCCAGATATTTCGCCAACTCTTCCCGCACCAGCGCCGAATCCGTCTCATGGTAACGCCGCTCCATATTGGCGATAATACCCTCAAACGGATGCTGTTTCAGCTTAAAACCGCCGCTGGCTTGCGGGTATTTAAAGTCGATACTCTCCGTGCCGCTGCCATACAGCAACAAGTTTTGGATACGTTCCGGCAAGCTGGAATAAGGGGCTTCGGGGTCGAAGCCATAATGCGCTGCCAAGGCGCAAATAATCTGATAATAATAACCATTGCGTCGATCCCAGCCGCGTATCGCCCCACCCGCCAAACTGATGTCGGGGTTATGGATAACCAAGGACGGGTCAAAATGCTGGCGCACCCCCAAACCGTCGCAATCGCTACACGCGCCTTTAGGATTATTAAACGAGAACAGCCGTGGCTCCAACTCGCTCAGGCTATAACCGCAATGCGGACAGGCGTAACGCTCGGAAAACAGCAACTCGGTCGCGTCCTCTTCCAAACTGGCGGCAATCGCAATGCCGTTGGCAATACGCAACGCCGTCGCGAACGACTCCGCCAAGCGCAAGGCCATATCAGGGCGGATCTTAAAGCGGTCGACAATCACCTCAATGGTATGCTTCTTTTTTAAATCCAGCGTCGGCGGCTCGTCCAGATCATAAACCACCCCATCAATCCGCGCTCGGATAAAGCCCTGGGCGCGTAAATCATCAAGCAATTGCAGGTATTCGCCCTTACGCTGGCTAATCACCGGGGCCAGAAGCATCCAACGCTGCTCAGACGGTTGCGCCAACACCTGGTCGACCATCTGGCTGATGGTCTGCGCTTCTAAAGACACTTGGTGTTCCGGGCAGCGCGGCGTACCCGCCCGCGCGTACAGCAAGCGCAGATAATCGTAAATCTCAGTAATCGTGCCGACGGTGGAACGCGGATTATGCGACGTGGATTTCTGCTCGATAGAAATGGCGGGCGACAGGCCTTCAATATGGTCGACATCCGGTTTTTCCATCATCGACAAAAACTGCCGCGCATACGCCGACAGCGACTCGACATAACGCCGCTGGCCTTCGGCGTAAATAGTATCAAACGCCAACGAAGACTTGCCCGACCCGGATAAGCCCGTAATGACAATCAGCTTATCCCTAGGCAAATCCAGATCAATATTCTTAAGATTATGCGTTCTCGCACCGCGTATGCTAATTGTCGCCATTAAAAAACCCGCCGCTGGTAAAGGGAGCCATGATACGGTTAAAGGGGGTTAGGGCGCAACTTTAGGGGCGTTTGGCGGATGTTCAAGAAGAGTGTCTCGTTCGGGGGCTTTGCTGGCAAGATGACCGCGCTCCCAGAACGGTGTAAGGCACGTTGCTCTGCATAATTGCTTCTGATTTATGTAGCGTAATATGCTATCGCTATTGTGCGTCCTATGGAATGCGCTTTACCGCGTTAAAAATTGATGGAATTCTCCCAGCGGAATAATTGAGATGTGATTTTTTGAAAAAATGTGATTTTTGCAAAATGAGAAGCGTTTTGTTTTTGTGAGAATCCGTCAGCGATTAGTAATTCATTACGACATAACGCATCAATTGCAAAATATGTGGCTGGCTCGTCTTTTTCTATTATTAGCCTTCTTTTTTGATATTCAATCCATTCGTCTCCAGACGGTGGGCCAGTGATAATATCAATTTCAAGATCAGCGAATTTTTCCCGCAATTTCGAATGAAGATCAGCATTTTTTGAAAAGCCGATTACTAAATCAAGTGCCGACAGCACTGCGGCAAATACTCCAACCCACATCATCCAGCGCGGCGTAATGCCGTCTTTTACAGTATCCATAATAACAACACCAGCCATGACAATGGCAAAAAAACTAACTAAATTTTGAATACAGTAGAAAAAATATTTTCTGCGCTCGTGATATCTGATTGATCTTCTTATATCAAATAAGAGATTGTAATTTTCATCAGATAAATTTAGTTGCTCTTTTATGTTCATTTTTCCTCTTTATCATTGCCTCTATTTGGGTTTGGTATTTGAGGCATGGTATTTCTCACTTGTATACCTCTATCTCTATCTCTATACTCCTCTAAGGATGGCTTTATACCTGGGTCAAAAATAGGTTGTGTGGGATTTTTCCCAGTTGAAGATGTTGATTCATTTTTATTTTTGTCTGCCATTTCAAATCCAAATTTTAATAATCTTAATGATCTTAATGATATTTTTAGAAGTCAATCAATTCTAACCGTATCTATTCCTTAGGGCAATCGCATTTGACTTTTTAAATTGTTCTATGCCCTGAATATCTGCACAATGTTACTGTAAAATTCCACTTATATTCTAAATTTTTGTTACTACTCAGCCCACTTGCAAAAAATTATGTATTAATAAACAATGATTTAATATTTAAAACTGACCTCATTTGCTACATTTCACAGGATATTACCTTTTATTTTTGGTAATTTCCAGCAATAATCACAAAAATTTTGTGAGGCTAGCCTATATTTAGTGTCACCATTCAAGCACTAACGGCATATATAGTGACTAAGGGGTGCTGAGTAGTAACAAATTTTTATAAATTTACACAGTAAAGTGCATCCCATAGGGCGCAAAACGATAGCATATTGCGCCTTGCCGTGTTATTCCAACCCATAGCGGCGCCGGGCAAAAACCGCCTCACCCGACACCGTTTTATCTAACAATTCCCCTAAGGCACAATCTCAAAATTAGCCATCATGCCGTTGTCTTCGTGGAACAGGATATGGCAATGGAACACCGATTTGCCGATGAAATCGGGGAAGGCCATGCGGATCAGGACTTTTTGTCCTGGCAACACGTTTACCACATCCTGTGTACCGTAGGCTTTGACGGGCATACCGTCGATTTCGGTAACGATGAAGCTGTTGACGTGGATGTGGAAAGGATGGTCTTCGGCGACACCGCCCTCGTTTAAGGAACGGTTGGAATCGTTGTAAATCAGCCATTCCTCGGTCGTGCCTAACTTGACTTGCGTACCGTTGCGCAAGGCCTCGAAGGTTTTGCCGTTGATGTCGAAATAGGGCGTGTTGGTACTCAGGTCAAAACCCTCGCTAAACCTCAGATAACGGCGTTTGACTATCGGGCCGGTCAGATAAGCGGGTGGTTCGTCCAGTTGCACGGGTACGGTGCGGGGGGTGTCCAGTTTTCCGGCCACAACCATTGTTGCCAGTTGTGCCGCTCTCCAGTCGCCGAACGGCCCGGAGTTGTAGCCTAATGTCCTAAACGCATAACTGCCTGCCTTAACGCCAGTGACGGTGAACTCGAAGCGTTTGCCGGGCGGTACTAATAAGGTGTCGGTGGTGTAGCTTTCCCAGAGCATGGCACCGTCTTCGGCGACCACGGTAAAGCGATGCCCGTCCAAGCTCAGTTTGTAATACGGCTCATTGCCGATATTCGCCACTTGCCAGAGCTGGGTTTCACCGGGATGTATGCCAATGCTCGGCGCCAATTGGCCGTTGAGGGTGTGCAGTTGGTCGGCGGGGGCAACCCCGGTCGCCAGCGCACCGTTGGCGATGGCGATGTTTTTTAAGGCCATTAGGCGTTTACGCGCCCCTTGCAAGGCGGGGATTTGCGCCGCCCCACCCTCGACCACCAGCAATCCTGCCAGTCCTGCGTAGATTTGGTTGTCAACCACGCCATGCACATGCGGATGGTACCAATACAAGCCACCCGGATGGTTGGCGGGGATTTGGAAATCATAATCGTAAGAGCCGCCGAAGGGCGTGGCCAAATAAATGTCATCAGCCTTAGGCAAGGGCGAGACGTGCATCCCGTGGAAATGGGTGTTAAGGGTGTTGGCGGGCGGCACGGTCATGGCGGCAGCATGGTTGTGCGTGGCGCCTGGGTGGGGATTGGGTGTCGCTGCCGCCGTCAGGTCGAGGTTGTTATGGACTTTCAGCAAGATCTGGTCGCCTGGTTTGACCTGCAAGGTCGGGCCAGGATAATGGCCGTTGTAAGTCATGGTGCCGCTGATGAGTTGCCCGGCCACACTGGTGGCTTTGGTGGTCGCGCGTAAAGTAGCCTGAAGAGTGCCGCCACTGCTGGCGAAGACTATCGGTTCCTTTAGGGGGGCGGTGGCGGTACTGGCCGGTAAGCTGTCCGCTAACAGGTTTTTGGGTAACAGTCCGAATGCGGCGGCGGAAGTGCCGACGGTGCCGAACATTCCCAATAATAATACCCGGCGGCGGCCTTGGTCGATGGTTTCGGTGCTGTCTATGGTGTCCGTGGTATGGAGGTCTTGGCTGTCATGCTGATGGTTCATAATGCGTCCCCTATTGTTATTGCTGATGATGCTCAGCTTTTGTTGGTGAAGAAACTGCTTTTTAACCGCCGTTGTAGGGTAGCAAATCGGCTGCAAAAAGGCCAGTAGCTTCTGGGCAACAATGACTTAGGGTAATATAAGGCCTTACGCAATAGTGTAAAGGCGATGAGCTGTTGGTGGTTGCCCCACTCCCGACAACCGTATCATTCAGCAAGAAATGCCCGTATTGCGGCGATCACTTCATCGGGCGCACTGATATGGGGGCAATGGCCGATGGTATTGATGACCGACAAGCGGCTGCCAATAATCTGTTGATGAAGGTATTCGGCCACAGCCAAAGGCACAAAAGCGTCTTCTTGGGTTTGGATCAGCAGTGTCGGTTTGGTCAATTTGGCCACGTCGGCCCTGTGGTCTGACTGGAATATTGAACACAACACGGTCAGGACATGGGCTTGCGGGATAGCTTTAATGGCATAGGCAAAATGTTGGGCCAGTTCGGACTGGTCGGGGTGCGGCATCGCCGTTTTTGCAAATGCACTGCTCCAAGATGAAAAGCTGTTGACTATAGTGCTATAGATACTGTTTAAATCGTGCGCCGACAAACCGCCGTAATAGCCATCATCCGCATTTAAATAACGGGGAGAAGCGCCAATCAACACCAACTTGCAGAAGTAGTCAGGCTGTTTGAGCGCCGCCAAGACGCTGATTATGGCTCCGACAGAATGGCCAACCAAAATGGCGTTTTTTACCTCTAATACCTGACAAATATCCAGCAAATCGGTGGCGTACGGGTGGAGGTTAAGGTAATGGTGTTGCACAAACGCCGCCGGATCTGACTGTCCTGCCCCGACATTGTCGAACAAAATCACCCGGAACCCTGTCAAGAATGCGCCCGCCACGGTATGCCATGCCGTTTGGTCTGTGCCAAAACCATGGACAAAAATTATGCTATGGCGGGCATTCGGATCACCAAGCACGGTGACATGGTTTTTTTTGAATGGGTTGGCCGTCATGCCTTGATCTTGTGCGTATTAAAATTGGATAACTATGGATTTGGTTTCTGATTGTACCGGATACGGGCTTGCCCAGCCAGTCGTAGGTTCTGTCGGTAACCCTGATGGCCGCGTGGGTCGGGCCGCTTCTTTTTGGTACTTTTGAGTATCGGGTTTTTTACAAGATTGATGACGATGCCTAAGTTTGGGAGGCATCCTCACGTTACCCTAATAGCAGGTCTATACTATGAAAGAAATGCCAGAGGCAAGATATTCGGAACGCTTATTTTTACTTGGATATGTAGCATGGAAACTTCCTAATGGTTTGCGCTCATCATTGCAGATCCGAGGGGTGGGTTTTATGTACAGGGTTGGAAAAAAACTTAAAGAACAATGGGGTATTTCGTTATTAGACGAAGAATAGATGCCTTGTGATAACTTTTTCTATTCGGATATGGAATATCCGTTATTGGTTGCCGATGTCTTTTTGAATATAAAAACGGCGGACTGGGTTGGCGTTCATCCAGCTATTGGGACACCGCTTTACGGTAAACCGCGCACAAGAATCGAGAGATTGCATCGTAGGCGGCTTCGAGAATTCAATGCCCTTAAGCATTGCCTCAGAACTTGGGGGAAAAGTGAAGCGGAATATTGGTGTTATCTAAAGCAAAACGCTTTGCTTGAACAGTTAATTTCATCCGGTCATGGACGTAGTAGGTGAGTGTGCCTATGTTGTTTAATATTCGTGAATTCAACCCTTCGGCTTCGCTCAGGGCAAGGCAGAGATAAAAATGTTAAAAGATAGACGCACACCTACTTAACGTGCGTATTATCAGTCAAGCCTAACAGAGCGTTACTGTGGATTCTGCTGTCGGACAAAAAACGGCACTTAGGCGGCCGTAGATACGCCAAAAGGCGGGGTGGCGAAAACGCTTTGATGGCTATAGCCCTATAGCTTATTTCCCAACGTTAATGGTGACGCCATCCCCCGCCGCCCCTAGCGGCTTCCGGGATGGTCAGGCCCTGTTCTTTCATCACTGAAAGCAGTTTTTTTCTGAATGCCGCTGGATAAGCCATTCGTTTTCCATTCAAGATGATCGTTTTTACAATAGCCTATTATCATATCAAATTATATTGGCTTGGCTATATTTGGAGGCGGTGGGTTGGGCGCAAGATTACGCGCTGGCTAATCGCCGCGAGATGATGTATTTGATTTGCGAAGCCTTGCGCAAAAAACTGCCCAAGTTCGGTATCACCAAAGAAGCCATTAACTGCCACCACAATTATGTGGTGCGGGAAGAACATTTCGGCAAGTCGGTCTGGATCACCCGCAAAGGCGCAATCCGGGCGGGTGAAGGTGAATTGGGCATCATCCCCGGCAGTATGGGGGCAAAATCCTATATCGTGCGCGGCAAAGGCAACCCGCAGTCCTTTTGCTCCTGCTCCCATGGTGCAGGTCGGGTGATGAGCCGCAGTGCCGCCAAAAAACGCTTTGACAGCGATGATGTCGACGCGCAAACGCGCGGGATTGAATGCCGCAAAGACAGCGGCGTGGTTGATGAAATTCCGGCAGCTTACAAAGACATCGACCAAGTCATGGCGCACCAAAGCGACTTGGTGGAAATTGTGCATACTTTAAGGCAGGTTTTATGTATTAAGGGTTAAGCAGAAATAAACCCTTGTCCGCTCAGCGTCTGTGCAGACAGGGGTTTTTGGTATAGCTTGAAACGTAGGGCCGATACTTAAGATAAGGCGTTTGGGAGTTTACCAACCCCAAACGCCGACTTGCCTAACTGACCATAAAATCCGCATTGGTCATTGCCAAATTCACACCCACAGTGGCAATTTGCACCGCCGCCCCTGCCCCGCTACCGTCAGCATCATAAAATAACGCGCCTGTAGTGGGATTGTAGACAATGAAATCATTAGCATCAGATGCCCCAGTACCTATCTTTAAATTAGCCGCATTTAAAACCCCGGTTGCGGTTAGCTGGGTAAATACGGCATTTTCCAATTGGATGGAGTCATCAACGACCTTAAAGTCGGTGATGGTATCGACATTCGCCGTCAACGGGCTGTTAAAGATAAAGGTATCTTTACCCGTACCGCCTGTTAAGTTATCGTTGCCTGCCCCACCATTAATCGTATCGTTGCCCGCTCCACCCGACAATACGTTGGCGGCGGCATTGCCGAGCAGGTCATTGTTAGAGCCATTACCTGTACCGTTCAGTGCCGCCGTCCCTGTCAACACCAGATTTTCGACATTGAGGGTTAAGGTCACGCTAACTGAGGCATCGACCGTATCTGTGCCGCCTTTGTTAAGTTCGGCAACAATATCGGCGGCATTATCGACGATATAAGTATCATTGCCCGCCCCGCCTACCAGTGTATCTATGCCACTGCCGCCATCTAACAGATCATCGCCCAGATCACCTACCAAGACATCATTACCTGCCGCGCCGAGTAATATGTCGTTACCCGCCGAGCCGAGCAAGACATCGGCATTGGCTGTGCCAGTGCTTGCGGTACCGACCAGCACTGTTGCCGCGCTGATGACACTTTCTGCTGTTCCGGCAAGGTCAGCGTAACTTGCTGTTGCCGTCACTTTGGTCTCAATGTCCGTTGCTTTCAGTGTGTAAGTGTTGCCTGTGCCTAATACGGTAGTGCCGGATTTCCAGGTGTAAGTGATAGGCCCCAAACCGTCCACATCGGCTAACGAATTGTTGGCGGTCAGCACTTGGCCTTGTGTGGCAAGGCCGCTGATGGTTACCGTTCCGGTCGGTGCGTGAT
This sequence comes from Methylovulum psychrotolerans, assembly GCF_002209385.1. Lineage (NCBI taxonomy): Bacteria > Pseudomonadati > Pseudomonadota > Gammaproteobacteria > Methylococcales > Methylococcaceae > Methylovulum > Methylovulum psychrotolerans. The sequence goes on along the minus strand of NZ_CP022129.1, from coordinate 4,237,544 downwards.
TGCTGAACCCGACATTGACCGTCAAAAAGTGGCTGACAGTATCGGTATCAACACCGCCGTTTGCTGTGCCGCCATTATCTTGCACTTTAAAACCGATTTGCGCGTAATGGGCACCGCTTGCGCCCGTGGCAGGCGTAAATTTCAGCAAGCCCGCCGTAATATTGGCGACCGAGACGGCTTGACCTACGGTCACGGCAGTACCCAGTAAGGTCAAGCTGCCCGCCGTCGGCAATTGGCTGATAATGACTTTGTTTAACGTATTCGCCGGGTTGTCGTTTGGATCAGAAAAGCCAAAATCGTTGACCGTCACCGTATAAGCGGTATTGACAGGCGTATTGACGATCTTATCGGTTCCTGTAGGGGCATCGTTGACCGCCACCATATTCACCGTACTGGTGTATACAGTGCTTAAAGCGCCGCCACTGCCTTGGCTACCTGTATTGCCGTCATTCGCCGTCCAATCCAGCAACACCTTGGCGGGTAAGACCCCCGCCGTGTTACTGTAGTTGACATGGTGTAGCACATCATTAACCAAGGCTTGGGTTGCCGCTGTACCTAGGCTGGAAAAATGTAAAGTCAGCACACCGTTGCTGCTGGTGAAATCGGCAAAAATTTCGCCATTCGATAAAAGAAAATTTTGGTATACGGTAAATAACGCGCCCGTAGCATCTAATGCGAACACATCATCGCTAGAGGCTCCGCCTTGCCGTGCCAAGGTAACGGTCGCACCGCCGTAGTTATTGAGGCTGTTGAGAGAATCATCGTTGAGCTGTAAAAAATTATCCAGCTTAACTGCCGCACCATTTTCAACATAACTTCCCGCCGGTGATTTATTCGCCAAGCTACCATCAGAATTGTATAATGTTAAGCCAAAGTTACCGTCACTGTTACCCGCCACCACAATTTGGCCGTTGGCTTGTACAGCAACGGAGTTGCCATAATCATTCTTACCCGAAAGGTCGGTAGTGAGTTTGCCGTCGCCATCAAAACTGGTGTCCAAGCTGCCGTCGGTGTTATAGCGTGCCAAAGCGAAATCCGCACCGGTAGCACCGTAACTCCAACCCGCCACGAGGATCTTACCATCCGCTTGCACAGTGATAGAATTGACGATGTCTTGAGAACCCGAAAAGTCGGTGGTCACTGTGCCGCTACCATTAAAACTGGTGTCCAAGCTGCCATTGCTGTTGTAGCGTGCCAAAGCAAAAGTACCGTAATTATTACTATAACCTGCAACTAAAATTTTGCCGTCCGCTAAAAGGGTAGTCGCATTTATACCGTCGTGATAAGCCGAAAGATAAGTGTTGAGTTTGCCGTCACCATCAAAACTGGTGTCTAAGCTGCCGTCAGCGTTATAACGCGCTAATGCAAAGTCGCTATAATTGCCAGCATAGCTATAACCCGTTACTAAAATTTTACCGTCGGATTGTAAATTGACAGAGTTAATACTGTCATTAAAACCCGAAAAATCAGTGGTGAGTTTGCCGTCACCACTAAAACTGACATCCAAGCTACCGTCAGTATTGTAACGGGCCAAAGCAAAGTTATCATAACCACCAAAAACGCTGTTAGAAAAGCTCTTCCCTGCAACTAGGATTTTGCCATCAGCTTGGACGACCAGGGAATTGATACTATCGTCATAACCTGAAAAATCGGTGGTGAGCTTGCCGTCACCGTCAAAACTGGTGTCCAAACTGCCGTCGGCATTGTAACGCGCTAAGGTGAAATCACTGTAAACGCCATTAACGCTAGAACCAGCGACCAAAATTTTACCATTTGTCTGCAAAACCATCGCATTAATCGTGTCTTGATGGCCAGAAAAATCGGTGGTGACCTTACCGTCACCATCAAAACTGCTATCCAAACTACCGTCGGTGTTGTAACGCGCTAAGGCAAAGTCGCCATTGCCGGAACCCGCCACCACGAATTTGCCATCAGCTTGTATGGCAAGTGCCCGACCATCATCAGTGCCACCAAAATCTGTCGTCGCGAAAACTTTAAAACTGGACGAAAACCTTGGCGCGGTATTCACCCCCGAAGTCGGTAACGGCACATCCGCCGCCGACCCATATACGGGTGTCGCCACAGTAGCCAGATTATCGCTCACTGCCATTGCTGCTGTTTTCTTGTTCGTCATCTGAATTGCCTTATTGTTTGGTTGATAAAGGAACTTCGGTTAAATAACGCCTAGCCATCTTAATGGCCACTCATTTTTGGAATTTCTTAAAGCCTATTTAAAAGTAATCCATGGCTCTATTTTTATCTGTACTCTAGGGAGTGGATATAGCAAAAATACCTACTAATCAGTAACTTTTCTAATTTTTAACTTACTAAAGAAAAAGGTAGTTTTTCATATTTTATTCATAAATTAATTTCTTTAAAAGAATAAATTTGTTCTTTGATATAAAATTAGTGAATTATAATAGCTAATACTTCCTTGGTTAGTCAAATTAAGATCATAAAAAGGCTATGGCGGTGTTATTTTGACTTGTAGTTATGAATCTAATCTGAATCCAATACGATAATAAGCATCCATGTACAGATAAAATAGTTTTTTCGCGTTAATACCAATGGCAGGGTTTTACAAGCGATTATTAGGTCGAATGGAAATATCTTGTCGAGATAAGACTTAACCTAATTGGAAGCTGTGGCTTGTATTTGTCCAATTATCTTGCCACGGAAAGCGCTGCATTTTACTGTTGCCGTACTTCAATGAACCCTTTGGTGTTGGTGCGGTTTTTCAACCCTCATATCCGATTTCTCAATGTAGCATCTGAGCTTTAGCTATCGGAGATTCAACGGACTGATCACTAGGCTTTATATTGTGGTGCGTGTATAGTAATCAGAATAAACTTACATAGTTTATGGAAATGAATCCGCCATAATTGGCCTATAAGAGGAAACGCTATGAACATGCCCGTCTTAATTAAAGTTTGGGATTTACCGTTAAGAGTTTTTCATTGGCTGCTAGTGCTGGGGTTTACGGTTGCTTATCTGACTGAAGATGAATTATTGGACATCCATGTTTGGGCCGGTTATCTGGTCTTTGCTTTGTTGGCGTTTCGGCTAGTGTGGGGCTTTATTGGTTCGCCTTATGCTAGGTTTAGCCAGTTTCTATGCAGCCCACTCGCCTCAATTGCCTATATTAAAGACTTGCTTGCTGCCAGAGCCAAACGCTATTTAGGGCATAACCCCGCAGGGGCGGCAATGATTGTACTGTTGCTGCTCAGCTTGTTAGCGACAACATTGAGCGGTTTTGCTGTGTACGGTGCTGACCAAGGGGCGGGGCCGTTAGCAGGGATAGGCTCGGATAACGAAGAACTCTGGGAAGAAATACATGAGTTTTTTGCCAATTTTAGCGTTGTTCTGATCGTTTTACATATTGCCGGGGTTATTCTTGAAAGTGTCATACATAAAGAAAATCTCGCCAAAGCGATGATACAGGGCAGTAAAAAATTCTTAGACGATAAGCTATGACTAGCCCCGCCTCCTCTGCGCTTGATAAAAGCATTGTTGCCTTAAGCCTGTTGGCTATCGGCACTTATTTGTTATTACGCTACGGAATGGCCTTAAATCTGCCGCCTTATACGGTGGACGGGTATTACGCTTTGCTGTCCGAGCAGACGGTACTTTACCAACTTCAACTTAATTTTAGCGTCTCGGTGCTGGACTTGCCGTTACTGCTCGCCTTGCTGCTGGGGGGCGTACCGATTATTAGCCAATTGTTGAGGAAGCTATTTCACGGTAATTGGGGGGCGGATTTGCTGGCGGGCATTGCCATTGTCACCGCTGTCATGCTGCATGAATATTTGGCGGGGACGTTGGTGATCTTAATGCTGTCCGGCGGCTCGGTGCTGGAAGCTTACGCGGTGCGTAAAGCCTCGTCGGTACTGGAGGCGCTGGCTAAACGGATGCCGTCGGTGGCGCATCGGAAAAATAAGGATGCCTTAGAAGATATTACTATCGGGCAAGTGCAGGTCGGTGACACCTTGTCCATCTTGCCGCATGAGATTTGTCCGGTAGATGGCACGGTGTTGGCGGGTTCCAGCACTATGGACGAGTCTTATCTGACCGGGGAACCGTATTTGATGTCAAAAACCAGCGGCTCCACCGTCATGTCGGGGGCGGTCAACGGTGATGCCTTATTGGTGATCCGTGCCGATAAGTTGGCGGTCGATTCCCGTTACGCGAAAATTATGACGGTGATGCGCGAATCCGACCAGCACCGCCCGTACTTACGCCGCTTGGGCGACCAACTGGGCGCATGGTATACGCCATTGGCGGTTAGCCTGGCGCTGGTGGCTTGGGGAATGAGCGGCGAGGTGGTGCGGTTTCTGGCGGTGCTGGTGATTGCGACCCCCTGCCCTTTGCTAATCGGTATTCCGGTGACGATTATCAGTTCCATTTCTTTGGCGGCACGGCGGGAAATTATCATCAAAAATCCGGCGATCTTAGAAACCATCGGTACTTGCCGCACGGCGATTTTTGACAAGACCGGCACGCTCACTTATGGCCGCCCCGCGTTAACCGCAGTGCTGACTAGCGCACACTATGAACAGGCGCAAGTGTTAGCACTGGCGGCGAGTCTGGAGCGCTATTCCAAACATCCGTTAGCGGCGAGTATTATTAAAGCCGCCGAAGCCAAAGGCTTGGCACTATTGCCTGTGACGGAGATTAGCGAATTGCCTGGCGCAGGGTTGCAAGGGGTGGTGGGCGGCAAACAAGTGCAAGTGATTAGCCGCAAACACTTTACCGCCCAAGCCACCGCTGTGCCTGTGGAACTGCCCGCCCTAAGCGGCGGATTGGAATGCTTGGTGTTGATTGGTGGCGAGTATGCCGCTGTTCTGCAATTCCGTGACGAAGTGCGTAGCGACAGTTCGTCGTTTATTAACCATCTGCGGCCTAACCATTTATTTAATAAAGTGATGCTGGTCTCTGGTGATAGGGAGTCGGAAGTGCGTTATCTGGCCGAACAGGTCGGCATACAGCATGTGTATTTCAGCCAAAGCCCTGAGCAAAAACTGGCCTTGGTGCGTCAGGAAACGCAAGCGGCAAAAACCGTGTTTTTGGGTGACGGCATTAACGATGCCCCCGCCTTAACCGCCGCCACCATCGGCATAGCCTTTGGACAAAACAGCGATATAACAGGCGAAGCCGCTGATGCGGTGATTATGGACAGTTCTTTATTAAAGGTTGATGAGCTGTTCCATATCGGCGCAAGAATGCGCAAAATCGCCTTGCAAAGTGCCGTGGGCGGTATGGTTTTAAGCTTGATTGGCATGGGCTTTGCAGGTTTTGGCTACCTCAGTCCCGTCACCGGGGCAGTGGCACAAGAGCTTATTGATGTGTTGGCGGTGTTAAATGCCTTAAGGGCAGCAATTCCCCCGAAAACCTTGTCGGATTTTTAGCCCTTAAAATAGCTAAGATACGCCTGATAAGCCGCTACTGCCGCCAACAGCAAAAAAATCCCGCCGCTGGTTTTATGCAACAAGCTTAAGGGGATTTTTTGCAGTACCGTGCGCCCGGCAATAATGCCCAAGGCGGAGGTGAACGCTAAGGCCAAGGTCGAGCCTAGCCACACCGCTGCCGGAGCGGATGTGCTGCTTAAAGCCACCACCGCCAATTGGGTTTTATCGCCAAATTCCGCGACCGTAATCAATAAAAACGTGGTCAGAAAAATATTGTGGCCACTTTTTTCGGTGACATCCGCATCGGCATCCTCTTCTTGTATCCGCAACGCATGGACACCAAAAACGCCAAATAATAACGCGACACCAGCGGCCACCATATAGGTGGGTAGCCAACTGGCAATCGCTACGCCGAACACCACCGCCAAGCTATTGAGCAACATAAAGGCCGCGATAGCCCCCAGCAATACGGGTAGCGGTTTATGCCGCGCCGCCAAGGTCATGCACACTAACTGGCTTTTATCACCGATTTCGGCGGCGGCAATCAGGGCAAAACTGGTGGCCGAGGTTGTTGCCAATGTGCTGATATTATGTAGGCTGAGCTGTGCCAGCCCTTGTTGCCATAGCCCTAAAAAATCAGCCGCTGCAATGTAAGTGACAAAAGTTTGCCAAGATTGTAGAAAAGTGTCCATGATATGAAGGTCAATTTGATTTGTTGGTTTAGGCGCGAGGCTAAAGCTCTCGGCAAAGGCTAAAGACCTTTGCACTCCACTGAGAAGCCGCACTGAACGGAGTGCAATGGTCTTTAGCCATTGCACGATAGCCTAACCGTGTGTAGCAACGTTTAGCTTGTTGTTTGCTTAACCCAGTGCATTATCCAAAATCATCATCACAATAAAACCGATCATCAGGGCAAAAGTCGCATAGCGTGAACGGCCATTAGCATGGGTTTCGGGGATGATTTCTTCACTGATGACAAACAGCATCGCCCCAGCGGCAAAGCCCATTGCTATCGGCAAGATGGAGCTAAAGACCGTCACCATGGTAATGCCCAACAAACCGCCGACGGGTTCGACCAAACCCGTTAAGGTGGCGATTGCCACCGCCCGCCAAGGCTTATAACCTAAACCGACTAAAGGCAAAGCCACCGCCAAACCTTCGGGGATATTTTGTAAGGCAATCGCCACGGCTAACACCACGCCGTTATTCAACTCGCCCGAACCAAAGCTGACCCCGACCGACATGCCTTCAGGAAAGTTATGGATAGTGATGGCGATGATAAACAACCAGACTTTATTAAACGAATCCAGCTGGGTATCCGGCATACTGTCAAAATGCACATGTGGCAACTGGCGGTCAGCAAAGTGCAAAAACATCGCCCCGATCAACATGCCGATAGACACGACATAAATGCCTCGCCCCGGCCAAATCAAGTTGCCGTAATTCATACCCGGCACCAGCAGCGAGAAAGCGGTCGCCGCCAACATCACCCCCGCTGCCGCACCCAACATGCTGTTGAAGACGTTCTTAGAAATATTTTTAAAAAACAGCGCGGGCAACGCCCCTACCCCAGTCGCCAAGCCAGCCAGGACACTGGCAAGAAAGCCGATGACAACGACTTTACCAAATATCAGGTATAGGCTGCCGAACACTAAAAGCTGTGAGAGCGAAAATAACCCCGCCACCGCCAGCCAACGCTGTAGCGGCGGCATGGCCAGCCATTGTTGGTAAGAAGCGGTGGCCTGCAAGCGGACGAATTGGTCTTCTATACGGCGTTGGCAGAGTGTTGCAGTATCAGTTAAGCGGCTCATAGTGTTCCTGTTATTATTATTTTTAAGGCAAGCAGCTATTATAACGAATAACAGGTTTTCTTTGTGGGTATTAAATGGTTGCCCGGTTTTTTGGCCGTTTTACAGATCCCCTGAAAATCATCCGCGCTGTTAGGCCATCGGCAAAGGCTCCACGCCTTTGCTTTCCACCTCTGTTTTGGCGTAACGGAAATCCCCGCGATAGCTATAGGTTTCGCCCCACCACGGATGCCGGATGGTAAAATCTAAGCGGAAGCTATCGGCTGATAAGGCCTGTTCGCTGATGGTCGCCGTGCCTAACAGCAGCCAATCGGGCAAGGTGATGCGTAGCCCCGCGCCTTGCCAGCAATGGCCTTGGCTACGGTAGACCAAGCGCCCGTCTTCCGCTTCTGCCCGCAACCGGATACCGAAACCATAGCGGATGGTTTCGATCAGTTCATGTTCGGTCTGATACGTCATTTGCGAGCGGAAATGTGCTGTTTTACCGTCAGGAAAACGTAGCGTCCTGTGCCAATGTAAGACACCTTCGGTATCAGCGGTTTTCTCGACACGGGTATGGACATTGCTGCCGCGCCGGAACACCAGTCCGCCGAAACAACTGATCAAGCCGATTAGCGGTAACATAAAATGGGGGTAGGCAATGGTCATAACCCCAACCAAGCTACTGCCCTGTCCCTCCTGCACCGCATAATGGCGTTGGATGACAGGCGGCACAGTTTGCCAAGCGTCACCTACCGTTTTGGGCAATAAATAAGCATTCATACGTTAACTCCAAAGTGAATTGTGGAACACCATCAGCGTGGTGATACTGACCATACCGAAAAAGGCCGGCACACCTAGCCATAACCAAAGCTTACTGTAATAGAAATACTGCGCGGGTAAGGCTTGCTGCTGTTCTAAAGAAGTGACTGCCAAATCCCGCATCCGGATTTGTAGCCAGACCACAGGCAACCAACACAAACCCGTCACAGCATAAAGCAACAGCGACCAGAATAACCAACCGTCACTGAACGGGGTTGACAATTGCCCCGCCAAAAAATAGCCCGTCAGTGGTTGGATAAGCACTGTCGGCGTGGTGAACCACCAGTCCGCCAGCACAACATGGCAGCTAGTGACGGCAATCGCGGCATGGTTGCGGGTCTTATCGGCCATAATTTTGTAAAACACCGTCCCCATCCCTAAGCCAAATAAAATAATCGCGCTGAAAATATGCAGCACTTTAAGCGTTAAATACATCATGCGCCTTCTCCTTCCAGTTGTCGGTAAATATACAGCGTCATTAAAAACGGCAGATTTTTTAACAGCGGCCCGAACGGGTGGAACCAAAATTCCGGCAAAGCGACACTGATCACGACGGTATAAAACGCCACCATCATTAACTGCCCGGTCAGCAGTGCCACCGGACGGTAGCGGCATAAGGTCGCCACCCCCAACGTCATATCTAAAAATGCCAAACCATAAAGCAGCAACGGCGCGGCGTTGCCCGTCACCCCCGTTGCCGCCAGCAGTTCATAACTGAGCGGATGCGGGTAAAACCACAACGAAGTGATACCGCTCCATAACCAGACCAAAGCGATCACCACCCTTAATAACGGCTTTATCAAATACAATTGCGTGTGCCAACGTTCGGCTTGTGATGCAGGTTTTTGCCATAATTGTTGGGCTATACCGATAGGTGGGCGGCCTAATAAGGCGGTAATGTCGGTGGCATCGGCACTATTGCCCCGGCTGAGCATGGCAATGCTGTCCTTAGATAAAATCGGCTCACCGAAGAATTTGCCTAAACTCGCGGCGGTACTCAGATAGCGCAGCGGCACTGCCCACGCTAAAGCCGCAGGTTTGCCCAGCCGCTGCCGAAGCCCTTGCAATAACACCGCATAAGAAATCGGCGTAGGGCCGACTAAATGTAGCGTGGCACTGGCGTTAACCGCCGGATTAAGGCATTGGCAAACCGCCGCAGCCACATCATCGACATGGATAGGTTGTAATAACTGCTTACCGCCATCCGGCAACAGGTGCACAGGCAGTGCCGCTAAAGCCTGTAACAAGGCCATACTTTGGGCGCGGCCGCCATAGACTAGCGACGGCTGCAACACCAATCCCACCACAGGCAATTGCCGTAAGGCTTCATCAGCGGCACGTTTCGACAGATGGTAAGCCGATTGTGCCTGCCCATCCGCCCCTAAAGCGGAAATCTGGATGATTTTTGCCACCCCTGCCTGTACCCCCGCTGTAAACAAGGCTATCGGCGCGTGGCTATGCACTTGTGCAAAGCGTTGGCTTGGGCTTTCGGCGATAATCCCCACACAATTGATAATCACTTCAATACCGTGCAGATGCGCCAACCACTGTTCAGGCGAGTGCATGGCGGCAAAGTCGATGGACAACGGCTTAACCTGGGCGGATAGGCCTAGCAAGCGTTCGGGGTGGCGGCAACCAGCGGTAATCTCATGGCCTTGCCGCACTAAAGCCAGCAACAGGGCATGGCCGATAAAACCGCTGGCACCGGTGAGGAAAATCTTCATTTGCGTCTCCTTAAGTTGGTAAGGTTATGGTCTTAAGCCTTGGCAATAGCTTAGGGAAGACGCAGGGTGTCAGCTTCCAATTTGATAAAAATGGAATAACTAATTTTTATCTACGTTGTAAGTGATTGGCTAGCATAGCCTTTATGGCTATACAAAAAGATAAGATAGGAATAGTGGATGGGAAAGACAAGCAACCTATGCGGCATTTTTACGGTACTGCCCAGGTGCCATACCGACACATTCCCGGAAGGCGGCATAGAAATTGGATTGGGTGTTAAAGCCTACCGATAGGCCGATGGCTAAGACTGAGGCCTGGGGTTCGGCCAGTAACAGGCGTTTGGCTTCTTCCACGCGTAATTGGCGGATGTAGCGGGAAAAGCCTTGTTGGAATTCGGTGTTAATCAATTCGGATAATTGGTGCGGGCTTAAGCCCAACTGCTCCGCTAACAGCCCCAGATTTAATGTTTCCAGTTTATAGAGCTTATCTTGCGCCATTAACACCGCCAACTGCGCAAGTACCGCCTGTTTGTCGATGTTTTTCAGCGTCGATTCGGCGTAAGCCGCTTGTAAGGCTTCCGAGACATCGGCGGTGATGGACGGGAAGCGCAATAAGGTCAGGGTCGTGGCAAACAATGCCAACCCGATAAGCAGGCTATAGCTGATGATAAACGCGCGTTCATCTAACAACGGCCAGATAAACCCCAGCACTAACACGGCAAGGGCGATAGCGAACAAAGTCGCCAATGCCAACAGCTCCAAGCGGAAGCGTTGGCGTTGCCCGCGCAAGCCATACACCACTCGCGCCAACCACGCCACATAAGTGCTACCCACCAAAAACGCCCCCGGAACCCCTAAGGACTGCGGCAACAACACCCCGACCAGCAGGGGGATGCCATGATAAAGGTTATGCTGTGGGTCAACACTCTCGGCCTGCACTAATTGGCGGCTGTAAAAATAAAAGCTGGGGGCTATGCCGTACAGTATGGCGGTATACAAAACAGTATGGAAACCATCGGCTTGCCCGGTCAACACACCTAAGTGCAATATTTGGATACCCGCCAAACCGATCAGCAACAAAAATCCGGCGGCTTTGGCAAGCGGGCATTGTGGGGTTTGGGGTTGCAGGAGATTGCCGAGCATCAGTAGTACGGCAGTGCCTAGGGAAAAACCAATGGCTAATAGGGCGAGGGTTTGCATGGGATAAAAGATAAGCAATAAGTTAAAACCTTTCAGGTTTTGGAGTCTTCTGAGGATGTAAAAAAAAGCTGGAAGATCTGTCCCGTTATTTTATGTCCATTTCTAAGTGCTATGGTAGATTTTAACAAATGGTTTTTGTTGGAATTTGCCGACAACCATTTTAAACTACCTAAATATACTGACCAAGTAATCCCGCTTAAAACCGCAACCTAAAATCCGTATAAAGCCTATGGAGTCCTCTACTGACAATGCCCCCGTCTTTCTTAGCTATGAGCGTAGCGATTATGCTTGCTGCATAAAACTTAAGCAAGCTTTGGAAACAGCCAAAATCACTTGTTGGCTGGATACCGAAGCGATTGCACCGGGTGGCAAATGGCTGGAAGAACTACCTAAGGCCTTGGCACAAGCGCGGGCTATGATCATCTTATGGGGGGCGGCATCAGCAAACAGCCCTTATATGGAACGGGAATTCCATGCCGCAGAAAAACTGCAACTGCGCATTATTCCGGTAATTGCCGAAGGCCAAGAACTGCCCTTCCATCTTACCGACCGTAACGCGATTTTTTTGGAACAAGGCTGGGATAGCGGCATAACACAGTTAATTGCTGGCCTTACCGCAACACCCAACCAACGCCAGAGCGAACTGGCGTGGTTGCACAGCTTGCAACAAGATTTGTACAAACTCTACACCCCGTTGGCGGGCGACAGCCGCCAACGTCAGAAAAAATTTGTCACTATCCCACGCAATGCCATTAATCAGGGGCTTTTTGAACACCTCGCCCAACGGGTGGCGAAAGACCTGCCCGAACAGCAGCAAACCTACGCAGACATACAGGCCGCGTTTCGCCAAGTCCCCCGTGCGGTTTTGCTGGGCGAGCCGGGGGCGGGCAAAACTACGGCCTTGCATAAACTGGCTAGCGACAGCCTCACACTGGCACTAAACGACCCCACCGCCCCTATCCCCTTATGGGTGGCCTTGGGCGAATGGCGCGAAGCGCGGCAACCATTTGCCGCTTATCTGACCCAGAAACTGGGGGCTTTAGCGGCTTATTTGCCCGCCTTGCTGCAAACCCAGCGCGGCATTTTGTTATTGGACGGCCTTAACGAAACCCCAACCGACTTGCGCAGCGATAAAGCCATGCAGATTAAAGATTGGCTCCAGCAAGAACCCCAACAAAGAATAGCCTGTTATGTTTCCTGCCGTGATTTGGATTACGCGGCATTGGATTTGGGGCTGGACATCCTGCGTATCCGCCCCCTAGACCCGCTGCGTATCCGCGCTTTTATCCACGCTTGGTTTAACGCCTGCCCGGCGGCTAACCCAGACACGGCTGAACAGTTGTTTTGGGAGCTGGCAGGTGGCGAACCTGTACGCCAAACGTGGTTAACGTGGGAGCGGGCAGGAGCCAGCGAGCAACAGTTCTGGGGCAACGATGACATTCCCCGTGCTGACCCCAATGTTTATAGCCAAACATCCGTCCGACAGGATGAACTATGGCGGCAAGCCGTCCATAATCCGCGTAGCTTATTAAAGCTGGCTGCTAATCCTTTCATGCTCAGCATGTTAATCGTCGTTTATAGCGGCCAAGAGGCCTTGCCGGAAAACCGCTCGGCATTATTCGCCGATTTTGTCGATATTTTATTAACCCGCGAACAGTTGGCAGACCAACGTACCCGCCTGTTATCGGGGCTTAAAGGCTTGGCTTGGGCGATGCAGCAGCAAAACCCCGCTGCCGACTGGGCCGTGCAGACCACCTTGCCCAGAAGTCTAGCCTTAACGCATGTGGATGGGCAAACCTTAACCCAAGCCGCGCGGGCCAACCTGCTCGATACGGGCGATGACATACGGTTTAGCCACCAATTGTTGCAGGAATACTTCACCGCCTTAACCATGGCCGACAAACTGGCAAACCAGCAATTGCCGATACACAGCTTATGGCCTGCCGGACAATTTTGGTAACCTTCCGGTTGGGAAGAAGCCACACTATTATTGGCGGGGCTAACTTCTATCGACCCTATTGATGTGTTACGTTGGCTATCGTCCGGGCCACCGGAAATGTTTGCCCGTTGCTGTCTGATGGCCGGACTGGCTGTAGACCACCCCGTCGTTGCGGCATGGCAGCAACACTGGCAAGCCGCCATGCTGGACATACAACAATGGCCGCAACCCGAAGCGCGGGCCAGTATTGCACGGGCATTGGCTTTGCTAAAGCTAGACCAACGCCCAGGCGTGGGTCTAAACGCCCAAGGCTGGCCTGATATAGATTGGGTGGAGGTACCTGGAGGGGCGGTGGTTTTGGGGAAAAAAGCCCAAACTTTTTACGTCACGCCGTTCTGTCTGGCCCGTTACCCAGTCACCAACGCCCAATTTCAAGCGTTTCTTGACGACACGGACGGCTATACCAACAAGCACTGGTGGGAAGGATTGGATGCCACGCCCGGAACGCCTGAGCCACCGCGCTGGACAGAAGCTAACCAACCCCGCGACAGCGTGTCTTGGTTTGAGGCGATGGCCTTTTGCGCTTGGCTGTCGGCGCGGTTAGGCTATGACATCACCTTGCCGACCGAAGGGCAGTGGCAACAGGCGGCCTGTAGTGCCCAAGCGGGCTTTGCTTACCCTTGGGGTACAGCCGACATACGTGTAAAAATAGGACATAGCAGCTATCCTAAGCCGCATTGCAGAGGCCATGCAAAATTCAATTGCAACCGGCTATCTTTCCATCCCGTCGACGATATTAATTTTTACCGGCATTTTCCAACACGGCTGGTCTTTGATTGTCGCCGCCTTGCTGAACCACCAACTCCTGCCCGTCAAACCGGGGCGGCCTGAGGCATGGCCCGGTTTGACGGAAATCAACGGCGTGACTTTGGCTGTTTACGCAGAAGGGGGTGGAGGGTAAGAAAACCTACACTTGTAAGCCCCCCCCCATAATCCGGTACAATCAGTTTTATTTATATGAAGCCCTACAATTCCGGTCTGCTATTATCTTCTGTAACCCTTTATAGAGAATCGCCTACTATGTCACAAGTCAATAATGCCGCCAAATTTACTGCGTTGGCACTCCCGTTAGAATTGCCTTATTCCGTTAATAACAGCCCAGGGTCAGTTACTGATGCTAAGCTTGAGGCGTTTTTGGGCTTAGCCCCAAAGACGTTAGATGCGTTGGTAAAAGGTAATGCCACCAATGGTTCGGCGGTCGCTTATAGCGTTGCCGCCAAAGTGGGCGACCAGTTGGTGGTGTCTTATGATTTTCAGACCAATGAGGCTTTCCAGACCAGCCACTATAATGATACCGCGTTCCTGTCGGTGGCGGCGGCGGGTTTTACCGACACCCAAGTGATTGCCGATACCTTCTCTACGGTCTTTGTCGGTTATCAGTCTTATACTTATACCTTTACCCAAAGCGGTACTTTTACCTTAGGTTTGGGGGTTGTTAATAAGACCGATATTTTTGTCAATTCGGCGTTGCAAGTTGCCGCTATCGGCTTAAACGGTGTCGCTTTGGCGGCTCCGGGTTCGATAGGGCTTGTCTCAGGGGCGATGACCGGTACGGATGGCAATGATGTGTTATCCGGCGATGCCCTGGTTAAAGATAGCCACGATATTATCTACGGTTTGGCGGGTAATGATGTGCTGTCTGGTTTGGGCGGTAACGACACGCTGTATGGCGCCGACGGCAATGATAGTTTGATGGGCGGTTTGGGTAATGATGTCTTGGATGGCGGCACGGGATTCGATGTGGCGCAATACTATACGGCTACGGCGGGGGTGACGGTTAATCTCGCTTTGACGGTTAGCCAGAACACGGCCGGTGCCGGCTGGGATACGCTCAGAAATATCGAAAAGGTGAACGGTAGCGCCTACAACGACACCCTGACAGGCAATGCCGCCGATAACATTTTGTTGGGCGGTGCGGGTAATGATGTGCTGTATGGCGGCGACGGCAATGACAGCCTGATGGGCGGTTTGGGTGACGATGTCTTGGATGGCGGCGCGGGCTCCAATGTGGCACAATACTATACGGCTACGGCGGGGGTGACGGTTAATCTCGCTTTGACGGTTAGCCAGAACACGGCCGGTGCCGGCTGGGATACGCTCAGAAATATCGAAAAGGTGAACGGTAGCGCCTACAACGACACCCTGACAGGCAATGCCGCCGATAACATTTTGTTGGGTGGGGCGGGTAATGATGTGCTGGACGGCGGCTTAGGTGCTGACGTGCTGGTGGGTGGCGCAGGGAAAGACAGTTTTTTATTCGATACGGCCTTGAATTCTGCTAATCGGGATGTTATCACTGATTTTTCCACTACTGACGATGCCATTCAACTCGACCACCACATTTTTACTGGACTGAACACTGGCAGCTTAGCCGCCACCGCTTTTAAGGTTATTGGGGGCAGTAATGTGATAGATAGTAATGACCATATCCTTTACAACATTGTTTCGGGCGGGGTGTTTTATGATGCGGATGGCAGCGGGGTAGCCGCCGCCGTGCTGGTTGCCCTGATCGGTAGGGGCTTGAATGTCAGTGCGGCGGATTTTACGGTTGTTTAGCCTGTTGTCAGGGCATTTGTATGGCAGGAGCCTTTATTTGGTTGGCTCATATTGTGTTTTGAGGACATAGATAAGTTTTTTAGCGGTTGCCGCAGTTAATTCAAGGCTTGCTGTACAACTTCCTATAGAGTCAATTTTAAAAACTTAATCATCAAATCTTATCTTGCCTGAGTACGTTGGTTTTTTATCGGCTTTTTTGGGGAGTCACTTTTCGCATTTGGCGAAGGTATTGTTATGATGGACACCATCTTAAATGATTGTCTGTTTTTATGGGTTCACTATACAATAATGTAGAAGTTACGCATTGACAGAAAAAACTTTTTGAAAACCATGCCAATATGAAGTGATGTAAAAAATTTTACTGTTTAAAATCAATATATTGAAAATTTAATTTTATAGGTTTCCTTTAAATTATCACTGGTCTGTATTTTTCACAAAGAAGTTTCAAGCACATGA
Source organism: Methylovulum psychrotolerans (assembly GCF_002209385.1). Taxonomy (NCBI): domain Bacteria; kingdom Pseudomonadati; phylum Pseudomonadota; class Gammaproteobacteria; order Methylococcales; family Methylococcaceae; genus Methylovulum; species Methylovulum psychrotolerans. The sequence goes on along the minus strand of NZ_CP022129.1, from coordinate 4,221,598 downwards.
TTTTTATATGGTTGCTGCTGTCAATGCGTAACTTCTATAATGCTTGCTTGTTATCGTATACATTGAATATATTGATGCGAGCCAAATGGATCTATAACTCAATGCTATTAAATGAAACCCTACCTAGACCTGCTCGACAAGATTATCCGCGAAGGCCACGCCAAAAGCGACCGTACCGGCACAGGTACGCTGTCTATCTTTGGCCATCAACTGCGTTTTAATTTGCAGGACGGCTTTCCGCTGGTGACCACCAAAAAAATCCACGTCAAATCCATTATCCACGAGTTGCTCTGGTTCCTGCGGGGCGACACCAATATTGCCTATTTGCATGACCATAAGGTCAGCATCTGGGATGAATGGGCGGATGCCGAGGGCGAATTGGGGCCGGTGTACGGTAAGCAATGGCGGTCTTGGCCGACCCCCGACGGGCGTACCGTTGACCAGCTCAGCCAAGTGTTGGCGCAACTGCAAGACACCCCCAATAGCCGCCGGATTATCGTTTCGGCTTGGAATGTCGCCGATTTACCGGATGAGCGCGTCAGCCCCCTAGCAAACGTCGCCCAAGGCAAAATGGCCTTGGCTCCCTGCCATGCCTTATTCCAATTTTATGTCGCCGATGGACGGCTCTCCTGCCAGCTTTACCAACGCAGTTGCGACACTTTTTTAGGCCTGCCGTTTAATATCGCCAGTTATGCCCTGCTCACCCACATCATTGCCCAACAAGCCGGTCTGGAAGTCGGCGAGTTCATTTGGACGGGCGGTGACGTACATTTGTACCGTAACCATTTAGAGCAGGCGCGGCTGCAATTAAGCCGCCAGCCCCTCCCGTTGCCGCAACTGCGCATCAACCGCCGCCCCGACTCGTTGTTTGCTTACGGCTATGATGATTTTGAGCTGTGCGGCTACCAACCCCATGCAGCCATTAAGGCAGCTATTGCCATTTAGGCCCAGCAATTTTCACGCTTATTTTTGCCAAATAAGCTGACCGGTCGGCGGCCTTTTTAAGCAAAAATAGCCGAATTAACGCACGGCGTATGTCGATAGCAAAATCGGTTCCATAAATAGTAAATAATAACCATAAATGACGTGTCATATTTGGTTTTACACGATGTTTTATGGCACACTACTACTTTTGCAAGTAGTTGGCAGTATACTTATGGATGGCTATAAAATTGAGCTCTATTGTGTAGACATAATGATCATGTTGGTTGACGATCAGGCCATCGTCGGGAAGCTTGTCCAAAATATGCTCGCCGAACACACCGACATCAGCTTCCATTATTGCCATAACCCCGCGCTAGCCATTGAAGAGGCGGAAAATATCAAGCCGACCGTCATTTTACTGGATTTGATTATGCCTAAGCTTAACGGCTTGGAATTACTGAAACAAATCCGCAAAAATCCCACTACCCAAGACATTCCAGTTATCATGTTATCCACTGAAGATGACCCGGCCACCAAGGTGAAGGCCTTCGAGTGGGGGGCTAACGATTATCTGGTGAAATTGCCCGATAAAATCGAACTGATCGCCCGGCTGCGCTACCATTCCAAATCCCACATTCATAAGCTCCAGCGTGACCGGATGTTTGAGGCGTTGCAAAAAGCCCAAGCCGAGCTGGAAAAACAAAATATCGAATTGTTGCGGCTGAGCCAGCTTGACGGCATGACCGAAATCGCCAACCGCCGTTATTTTGACGAATGTATCCTCATCGAAATGAAACGCGCCGTGCGTAACCAGCAGGCACTGTCGGTGGTGATGATTGATATTGACCACTTTAAACTTTATAACGACACTTACGGGCATTTGCAAGGTGACGATTGCCTAAGAAAGATTGCCCATATCCTTAAAGGGCAAAAACGCCGACCCGCTGATTTTGTTGCCCGTTATGGTGGCGAAGAGTTTGTCTTATTGCTGCCCGAAACCGAACCGGCAGGCGGTGCAATCATTGCCGAAAAAATCCGCACCGCCATTGCCGCCGAGCAAATCCCGCACCTAGGCTCATTGACGGCCAGCCATGTCACCGCTAGCTTGGGCGTAGCCGGAGGACTTCCCAACAATGCCGACACGCCGGAAAAGTGGCTGCATGAAGCCGATGCCATGCTTTATAAAGCCAAAGCACAAGGCCGTAACCAAGTGCAATATATCGCCTTATCTTCAGGTTAAGTGCAGTGCTGACTCAATTCAAACAATTATTGACCCACTATACTGGCCTGGCCCTGAGCGAGACCGATCACGATAAGGCCTATAAGTTCTTGCAAAGCCGTTTGGCGGAGCTAAAAACACCTGACTTGGCCGGATATGTCCAGCAATTAACCGCCAACAGCTTACGCGCAGATCAAGAATGGCAGTTGGTCGTCCAAGCCCTGACTGTCCCGGAAAGCTTTTTCCTGCGTGACAAAGGGCAGATGCACATCCTGCAACAACATATTTTGCCGGAGCTGATCCAGCGCAACCGCCACCAACGCCAATTGCGGATTTGGAGCGCGGGTTGCTCGACGGGCGAAGAGCCGTATTCGCTGGCGATGCTAGTGCAAAAGCTCTTGCCTGATGCGCATGAATGGGATGTGCTGATTTTAGGCTCTGACATTAACGACAAAGTGTTGGCGAAAGCCCGTGCCGGCCTGTATTCCCGCTGGTCGTTACGCGATGTCGGGCCGGAAGTTTTGGCGTACTTCCAGCCCGCCCAGCAAGGCCTATTGGCATTGGATCCGGATTTACGCGAAAAAGTCACTTTCCGCCGCGTCAATCTGTTACAGACGCCGTTTCCTGATTTGGAAATCAATAAAATCGATCTGATTTTATGCCGCAATGTGTTCATTTATTTTGATCAAGCGGCAATTGCCGCTGTCGTGGAAAAATTTGTCCAGACCCTCAACCCCGAAGGCTTTTTATTGACCGGGCATGGCGAGTTGTATCAGCAACCGCTGTACGGCCTGCAAACCCGGCTGTATTTGGAATCGGTGGTGTATCAGCGCAGCGCCCAAAGCAGTTCCCGTTCCCCCGCCGCCTTACCCGACTTGCCGCGCCCTGCGGCAGTGCCGACCCTAACGGCCCCGGACATTGCGAAAGCCCGTATCGCCGCCCTTGACCAGGCGTACCAAGCGGGCGATTATGCACAAGTCTTAGCTATCGCCCAAACGCTATTATCGCAACAGAATGATTTTGATGCCCATTATTGGTCTGCCAAAGCCTTTGCCAGCCTAGGCCAATATCCCGCCGCCGAAGCCCGTTTACATGCGGCCTTAGCTTTAAATAAACGTTCCGCCGCCTGTTATTATCTGCTCGCACATATCCGTGAAGCGCAGGGCGACAGTCAGCAAGCAACGGAATTACTGAATAAAGCGATTATTGCCGATGAACAATTCATCCCCGCCTATTTGGAACTGGCAGCCCTTTATGAATACGATGAACCCTTAAAATGCCAACAAATGCGCGGGCAAGCCTTAAACCTGTTGCAAAAATTGCCGCCTAAACAGTATTTGGAGGAGTTTGCCGCCCATGCCCAAGACCTTATCCTGCACTTGCAGTAGGCGCCGCCCATGACAGCCCATTTGCCGACTCCGCTGATTGATCCGTTGCTGCCCTATTTTGTGTTTGCCTTAAACGGCTATTTTTACGCAGTGCCTGCCCCTATCGTCCAAGAAATTGTCTATTTGCCGGAATTGACCTTATTGGCTACCGCTGCCGCCGATGTGGTCGGGGTCTTTGATCTGCGCGGCAACTTAGTGCCGGTTTTGGATGTGCGCCTACGTTTCCGGCAAACTTGCCCGCCCTATCAGGCCAGTGACGGCATTGTTATCCTGCATCTGGCCGGACAAACCTTTGGCGTGATTGTCAATGAGGTGTACGATGTCTGCATTGCCGATTCGGTGCATGACAACCCCTTGCTATACTCGGCCCGTATTAATGCCGAACTGGACGAGCCGCTGTTAATCGGCAGCCTGAAAAAAGCCGACAGAATCATTACCCTGATGAATGTCGAGGCCTTATTACAGCAGGCAACGTTTACCGTACCCGAAGAGGCGGGCAGCTACAGTGACTTTTATGCGCGGGCTAATCCTGATGACCGTGTCGTGTTTGCCTTACGCGCAGAAAAATTAAAATGGCAGGAAACCCGCGAAGATGCCAGTACCTATCTGGCCTTAGCGGTGATCATCCTCAATGAGGAATATTTCGGTATTGATCTGGCGGGAGTGCGCGAATTTGCCAATATTGGTGATATTGTGCCTATCCCCTGCACCCCGGCGCATATTTTGGGCTGCATTAACTTGCGCGGTGCTGTCCTGACCTTAATCGAAATGCGCCAGGCTATCCATTTGCCGCCCAAACCCGTGCAGGCTGACAGCAAGGCGGTGGTCATCAACGCTGCCGATGACTTTCCTGTCGCCATCATGGTCGATGGGGTACGCGAGGTCATTTATGTCGACCCGCAGAAAATAACCCCCGTACCGACGGCGGTGGCTTCGGTCAGCGGTGGTTTTCTGACTGGAGAAATGCCCTACCAAGATAAGTTACTGACTCTGATAGACCTGAACCTGATTCTGGAAAAAGGAGAGTTAGTGGTGGAAGAAGAAGTTTGAGAGCCTTTGAGAGAATCCCCCCTATGCGCATTGCCAAACATAAATTAACCCATAATCTGCTGGTTTTATTCCTGCTCACTTCCGTCGTGCCCATCAGTTTGATTGGCTTTGGAGGTTATCAGTTTGGTAAAGATGCTTTAAAAAGCCAGTTTCTAAACGATTTTACCGCCATTGCCCAAGCTAAATCCCAGACGATCCACCAATATCTGGATGCCGAAGCCATGCGCATCACCGATTTTGCCGGCGATGACTTGCTTTATCACTTATTGGAACAACAGGCAGCCGGAACGGCCATTTCTGCACAACAATGGCAGGGGTTTATCAAAACCAAAACTACCATGACGAAAATCGGTGCCGAGCAGGGTGGTGAGACCGTCGTGATGGATGCCCAAGGCAAGGTAGTGGCATCCACTGACGCGCAAGCCATAGGCCGGGACGAATCCGCCAATGACCTGTTTACCGCCGCGCCAGACGGCTTATATTTTAAAGATGTCTATTATCATACCGCCAGCAAACAATACGCCTTGGCGGTATCCGCCCCTATCCGCCACCGCGAGAGCGGGCGGTTGTTGGGGGTCATTGCCAACCGCCTCAATTTGGCAGCTTTAAATGCCGTCACCACCAACCGCCAAGGCTTACGCGAGACGGGAGAGGCTTATCTCATCAATAAAAACGGCTATATGATCACCCCATCGCGCTTTATCGCCAATGCCGTCCTCAAGCAAAAAGTCGATACCCAACCCGTGCGTTTGTTCCAAAACCAACAGCAAAACATGGCCGGGCTGTATCCCGATTACCGCAATATGCCGATAGTCGGCGCGTCCGAAGGGCTGTTGCTCAACAAAGACTATGGCTTAGGCTGGCTGCTGCTGGTGGAGATTGACGAGCCGGAAGCCAACGCCGAAATCACCCAATTACGCAATTGGGTGTTATTGTTCGGGTTAGTGACCGGCCTGATTGCAGCGGTGACCGGCTTGCTGTATGGCCGTCGCCTCAGCCGCCCGATCAGCGGCGCGGCCACAGAAATTTTTACCACCTCTAGTGAACTGTCCATCACTACCGACGAGCATGAACGCACAGCCGCGCAACAGGCCGTCGCCGTTAATGAGACCAGTGCCACCATGAACGAATTGGGGCGCTCCGCACAACAGTCCATCCTTCAAGCCGATGCCGCCAACCAAGACGCGCAACGGGTGGTCGGCCAAGCGCGGCAAGGGGCGCAGGCCATGCAGGAAATGCTCTTCAGCATGGATTTGCTTAAAGGCAAGGTAGAAACCATCGGTGTCCAGATTGTCCGCCTGAGCGAGCAGACCGGACAAATCGGCCATATTACCGATGCCGTTAAGGATATTGCCAACCAGACCAACTTATTGGCGCTCAATGCCGCCGTAGAGGCGACCCGCGCCGGCGAACACGGCAAAGGCTTTACCGTCGTGTCGCAAGAAATCCGCAAACTGGCCGAGCAAAGCAAAAAATCCGCCGAACATATCAGCAACTTATTAGAAAATATCCAAAAAGTCACCAACACGACGGTGCTGGCCGCCGAGGCGGGTACGCAAACCGCCCAACATAACAGCCAACAGGCAGACATCGCCAAACGCAGTTATGATGACTTGTCCGCCGCCGTCAATAATATCGCCGATGTCTTGCAGCAAATTTCCTTAACCGCCAAACAGCAAGCCAACGCCACCAACCAAGTGGTCGAAGCCATGAATATGCTCAACACCGGAGCAAAAGAGACCGCCAACGGCATTTCCCAAAGCAAACTGGCGATTCAGAATTTGAACAACGCCGCCGGACAACTGCAAGATATGATTTAGCCTCTGACGTTACGCAGTAACGTCGCTTTACCCCGTTTGCCGCGCCGAGCATCGCAGGTTTTGTCGGGATCAGCCCGAATACCCATAGGGCATAAAGGGGCGCGGCAAGGATGCCGCGCGTCGGCAGGTGCACCCAAGGGCATAAAGGCAGGAGCCCTCTCTGCCGACCCCCGACAAAACCGAGAAGCACAGGATCAAGCGGCAACCGGGCCGCCTTCTGACGAGTGCCGTCCTGGCACTCGCACTTCGTGTGCGATGCATCCAAATCTGCTCCTGGCAGATTTGTCTTTGGATACTTTCTTTTGGCGGAGCAAAAGAAAGTATCTCGCCTTCGGGTGCGAGAACCCGATTAAAAAAACCGTCGCGATAGCGACTCATTATTTGTTTTTATATGTCTGCGTAACATCAGTTAACCTTATGATCGATGATCCCGACCTGCGGCAAATGTTTAAGGCAGAATGCGAAGAGCGTCTGCACAATTTGGAGCAGCACTTATTGCATTTGGAAAAACAGCCGGCCCTGACCGCCTCTATGGACGAGGTGTTCCGCGAAGCGCATAGCCTGAAAGGCTTGGCGCGGATGCTGGGGGTCAGTAATATGGAAAAAGTTGCGCATCATTTTGAAACCGTCTTAAAAGCCTCGCAGCACACGGGCCAACCTTTAGAAGTAGGGGTCATTGAGCGGCTCTATCATGGTGTTGACGATTTGCGGGGGTTGGCGGAAGCCGCCCTTACCGATATCCCCTATAATAAGGACATAGCGCTTATTTTTGCAGAATTGGCCGGAACTGCCGCCCGCGCCAGCGGCCCGTTACCCGTCAATCAGCCGGAACCAGGCGAAGAGGTACTGACGGAATCTACCGAAGCCTATACCTCCGGCGGGCATACCAGTAAGATTGACACCATACGGGTCGGTACCCAACAGCTGGACAGCCTGATGACCCATGTCAGTGAGCTGACCGTCAATAAAAACCGCTTAGCGCAACGCCTTCACGATGTGAACGACATTATCTTTCTTTGGGATGAATGGAAACAACAACACTACCCTACTAACAGCCCAGATCTGGCCGCTATTGAAACCCGCCTGCAAACCTTGCGCAGCCAACTGCATGAGGACAGTAACCGTTTTGATTATTTAAACACCGAAATCGGTTTCGGTATCCGCTCCATCCGCCTGCTGCCGTTCTCGACCACGTTCAACCTGTTTCCGCGCATGGTGCGCGACATTGCCAAACAACAACATAAGCAAGTGAATTTGCTGATTGAAGGCGATGACACGGTAGCCGATAAACGGGTCATTGAAGAAATTAAAGACCCCTTAATACACCTGCTCCGCAACGCTATCGACCATGCCATTGAAAGCCCACAGCAGCGCCAAGCGCAAGGCAAACCCACTGTCGGTACGATACGCCTGAGCGCACGCCAAACCCCCTCGACCATTGTCATTGTCGTCAAAGATGACGGCGCAGGGCTTGATGTCGCAAAAATCAAGGCCCGCGCCTTACAGCATAAGCTCTATTCGGCGGATGAACTGGCGGCAATGAGCGATAGGCAAATCCAAGATTTGATCTTTAGCCAAGGCCTGTCCACAACCGACCAAATCAATGACATTTCAGGACGCGGCTTAGGGATGGCGATTGTCCGCAGCAAAGTCGAGCAACTCAAAGGCCATATTGAAATCGATTCCAGCCCAGGCCAAGGCACCAGTATCCACATCGTTTTGCCGATCACCCTAGCCACTACAAAAGTGATCTTGGTCGAGCAACAAAAACACTACTACGCCCTGCCGATGGAAGCCATTGAACTGATCCGCAGCGTCAGCGCCGAGCAACTGTTTAATATCGACGGCTACCAAACTTTGTTACAGGAAAACCAAGCCGTTTCGGTGGCACATTTAAGCGACCTGCTGGAATTGCCCGATGTGCCCACCAAAAAACAGTATGGGTTAGCGGTGATTATCGCCGTAAAATACGGACGGATAGCCGTGTTGGTCGATAGATTGTTGGACGAACAGGAGATTCTCCTCAAGCCTTTAGGCGGGCTGTTAAAGCGGGTGCGCAATATCAGCGGCGTGACCGTCTTAGGCAACGGCGAGGTCTGCATTGTCTTAAACCCTTATGACTTGGTCAGAACCGCCTACGGTAAAAAAACCGCCATTACCATCAAAGCCGACCCTGCCCCACCCGCCCAACAAACCGTCAAGCCGCATATTTTATACGCTGAGGACTCCATTACCGCGCGTACCCAAATTAAGCGGGTCTTGGAAAAAGCCGGTTATGCCGTCACAGCGGCGGTGGACGGACGCGATGCCTACGAAAAATTAGTGGGCAATACGTTTACCGCCGTGGTCAGCGATGTCACTATGCCCAATATGGACGGCCTTGCCCTCACCGAAAAAATCCGTAGCCAAACACGGTATAAAAATTTACCGATTATTTTGCTCAGCGCAATGGATAAGCCCAATGATCGGCAACGCGCCTTGGAATTGGGCGTGAACGCCTATTTAAGCAAAGGTGCGTTCGACCACCGCCTATTGCTGGACACCTTAAAAACCCTTATTTAGCCAGGAGTGCTGACCTTGATCCGTGTGTTTTTAGTCACTGATGATCCTTTTCTGTTGACAACCTTGAAAAGCGCCTTAAATCTAGCCACAGGTTTAGGGCTGGCCGGCACCGCCAGCACCGCGCCACAAGCTTTGACAGAAATCAGTCTGCTTAAGCCGGATGTCGTGGTGAGCGACGCGCAATTAATAGGGGCGTTAAGACTAACCCAACAATTGATGGATCAATGCCCCACCCCTATCTTGATCATGAGCCCCGCAACGCCGGACAGCCAAGCCCTAAGCAACGCGCAGTTAGCGGCGGGAGCCATTGAAGCCTTGCCCGCCGCTACCTTAAGCACCGACCCGGAAGCGGGCCAACTGCTGGCCCGCAAACTGAAAGTCTTAGCCGGGGTCAGCGTGTTCAGGCGCAAAGCCCAGCCACAAACAGCAAGGCCTGCTTTAGCCGCCCAGCTTGTTAGTGCTACCCCCCGACAAAAAATCTTGATGATTGGCGCGTCGACTGGTGGCCCGCAAGCCCTTGAGGCGGTGCTGGCGAAACTGCCCGCCCATTATCCATTGCCCATCGTGTGTATCCAACATATCAGCAAAGGCTTTTTAGATCCCTTCCTGCTCTGGTTAGGCGGCAAAGTGAAGCTGAAAGTCAGTGTTGCCGCCGTTGGCGAATCTCCTGAACCCGGACGAATTTATTTCGCGCCCGACCATGCCAATCTCGAACTGGATGGCTATGGCCGTTTTGCCTACAGCCACGCCCCCGAATACTTGCACTACCCCTCGGTGGATGTCGCTTTCCATTCTATTGCCAAACACTATGGCAGCTTGTGCATTGCCGTGTTATTGACTGGCATGGGCGATGATGGCGCGGGTGGCCTGAAAGCCATCGCCCAAGCGGGCGGCCAGACCATCGTCCAAGACGAAGCCAGTTGTGTGGTGTTTGGGATGCCCAAAGCCGCCATTGATAATGGCGCGGCGCAAAAAGTCCTTAACTTGGAACAAATTGCCGAGCTGTTATGCCAGGCGGTTTAACCCAAAGCCAAAGCCATCCACGCCGCTCCGAGCAAAGCTCCCGTTCCCTGAGCGAAGCCGAAGGGAACGGGAGCTGGACTAGAGTTAAAACACGCCTACCTAGCTGGGAGAAAATTGACATCCGCACCGTCCTGTTTTACAGTTTGCCCCCATTAGGTGGGCGTTAACCCGCGCAGGCCCGGCGCATAAACACGCACAGCCCGCCTGAGCCTTGGAAAAAATTATAATTACAAGAGAGGAGTACACATCATGGCTAGACCATTAATACAACTGGCGTTAGATTCGCTGGATTTTGACCAAACCCTCAGCTTAGCCGAACAGGCCGGGCCGTATATTGATATTTTTGAAATCGGCACCCCCTGCATCAAGCATAACGGCGTGGACATGGTTAAGGCGTTGCGGGCTAAATTCCCCGACAAATTGATCTTAGTGGATTTAAAGACGATGGACGCGGGCGAATACGAAGCCACACCGTTTTATGCCGCCGGGGCCGACATTTGTACCGTGCTGGGCGTATCGGGCATGGCAACCATCGCCGGGGTCATTAACGCCGCCAAAGCCCACCGGGCCGAAGCGCAAATCGACTTAATCAACGTCCCCGACAAAGTGGCCTGTGCACAAGCCGCCGCCGAACTGGGCGCGAATATCATCGGTGTCCATACCGGACTCGATGCCCAAGCCGCCGGACAAACCCCGTTTGCCGACTTACAAGCCATTACCGCCTTGGGCTTAAAAGTCCGCGTTTCCGTTGCGGGCGGCATTAAAGCCAGCACCGTCAAACAAGTGGTGGAAGCCGGCGCGGATATTATCGTCGTCGGCGCGGCGATTTACGGCGCGGCCTCCCCCGCCGAAGCCGCCAAACAAATCCGCGACATTGCCGACGGCAAATCCACCCATCAGCAAATGGTCATTAACAAAATCGGTGCCATCCTGAGCGCCACCGACCAAGCGAATGCCATCCGCCTGACCCGGCTGTTGGATAAAGCCAAACGTGTGTTCTTGTGCGGGGCGGGACGTTCGGGCCTGATCGCCAAATTCTTCGCCATGCGCCTGATGCACAGCGGCTACACCGTCAGCGTCGTCGGTGAAATCGTCACCCCCAGCATTAAACGCGGCGACTTGCTGATTATCATCTCCGGCTCCGGCGAAACCGAACAATTGATCGCCTTCACTAAACGCGCCGTGGAACTGCGGGCGGACATTTTGCTGATCACCACCAAAGGCAGCTCAACCATTGGCGATATGGCCGACGACGTGTTCCAAATCGGCGTGCCTGAGCAATACAGCAAAGTTTATGGAATGCCGATGGGTACGGTGTTTGAACTGTCCACCTTGTTCTTCTTAGAATCGTATATCGCGCATTTGATTCATGAGAAGGGTATAGCGGAAGAAGAAATGCGTTACCGCCACGCGAATTTGGAATAAGCGGCTGGGTTTAGACTTGGTTGGTAAGGATTTGTTTGAAAACACCCCGTTTAGGGGTGTTTTTGTTGGTGATGGGCGGAGTTTCTCTTTGGCTGGCTTGTGAGGATATTTAGGCCACAATCGGAAAGCCCCACACTTAAGCCCATTATTTAGCTTGTTTTTGTGCTTGGCAAAGCCGACAAAATAGCTCTTAGGGCTTTGTTTACCGATTCAGAACAGGCGCGCCAGGATTTTTCGCGAAAGCTAAAATGGGATCCATCCGATTTTAGCGGCGAAAAATTTTCCTGGCGATTATTGCCTTCGGCTGCCCGCCTTCGTCCTGCTCCGGCCGCGATACACAACTCCCCTTCGGTACGCTGTGCACCACTGGCCTGCGCAAATGACTTGACGCCGTTTCGGGATGGCCTTGCATGTTGACTACGCTTCCGCTTGCGCTCCAACTCCGTCAACACGCCCGGCCCCTACGGCTACGCGGGGGGCGTCGTACACCGCTCCACTTCCGTTTCGCTTCCTGTACTCCTTCTTAGTAAAAATAGCCGCGACATCCGCGTCTAACGTGACCGTAACGGTTGGTGCGGTGCTGGCAAACCTGTTGGGTTTTGCCTTTGTATAATCAAAATTGTATTCGGCTAGCCTATCGGGTTCAGTATCTTCTTTAGTTTTCATAAGCGATAGTTTTTTCTGGTAGTTTGTCTGACCCTATTCGGTAAAACGCGGAACTGCCCTAAAAACTCTGGGGTCAATTCAGATTTCATCGAATCCCCTTGCCAACATCTCACCGCGTGCTGACTGGCGCAACGCTTCCAAGGCCAGTTCTGACAGCCACTGCTCCTGCGGTTGCTGCAAGGTTTTTTGCCAGATCCTCTAGCCATTATCCAGCTATTTCGTCCTGAATTTCGATAGGCAACGAGGCGGCTTGCTGAATAACTTTTTCGAATAGGCTGGGCATGTTTTCTGCACCTCAGTAGCTTGTTAGCAAAAAGGTCGGGTAGACAGTATGCCCGACCTTAGCTAATTATGATAGGGATAACCTTACCGCAAGGGGTTCGCCGCTAACGACAGCGAAACGAAGCCACTGACCTTGATTATAAAATAAACCTGCAAAATCACCTCCGGTCAGTGAGTTCAGTTTGATAGAAAAGTTAGCGCGGAGAATGCCCATAAAAATCCAGATACAACTCCTTTAATGGTAGCGGTAAGGCTTGCCAATAAGGCAAGGCTTTTTCAGGCACTACTTGCCAAAATAGGTTTTCTATAAACGAGACATCAATGCAGTTTTTTACTTCACTATCGCCAGTTATGTACTTGCTGTGAAAAAACTCAAACTGATTTTTATACGTTTTTACATCAATTCCCCGTGACATCTCTTTATTTAATGTATTTGCGAGGCTTCCAAACCAACTGTAAGCAAATTCAGGATCAACTTCACCCCAGTATTTACAGTGTTCAATATCTGATTTTGCGGTGAGTTCTGGAAACTCGACCCTAAATTCTTCGTACATTTCTAAGACTGGCATATATTCCACCCAACGTTACGGTAAAAGGCTACCCGCCTGATGGCCTAAAGCAGCCGCTTACCTTTGAAAAAACTAACTTCGCCAGTGGAATAGCGGGCAGTCCCTTTAACTGGCTTATTGGGCATGAAAAAAGGACATTTAAACCAGAACCGGAAAAGCCCGCCACACCGCACTGCCGTACAACGCGGAAATCACAACACCTCCAATCCCAACAACACCAGCAACCAACCGGAAGTCCTATTTAAGTTCAATCTACCATAACTTAGCATAACTGTGAACGGCCAAGTTTTCGGCTTTTACAATTCACCGTAGGGTACGCTGTCACTGCCATTAAGTTAAGGAAATTCTGTTCAGAAACAATGTTTTTTCTTCCTTTTATGGAAGTTCAGCAACCCCCTTGCCGATGTCTTTTGTCTGGGCGGGTTACGGTGCTTTCGTTCCAAGCAAGGGCCGATGTAAACGCACAGCTTGCTGTTGAGGTGCTGGAAATCTTCTTTTGACAACCCGACAAGGCGTTTGTATTCTTCGGGGTTGTCGGTGGGTAGCTGGGCATACGGTTTCATGGCTTTTTGGTGGTTTAGGGTAAAACTTGATATTTTAACCTGTCAACGTTTATATAGTCAGCAATATTTAGGAAAGATGTCTAGTTTACTGCCGCACAGGCAGCTTAGAAAATCGCACGGTTTTGGTTTTGCGCTTGTTGGGCGTTTACTGCCGCACAGGCAGCTTAGAAAGATACCTTGGTTTATCAAGTCAAAAGACTGAGGTTTACTGCCGCACAGGCAGCTTAGAAATTCTTGGATAATGGGTGGTGTTTTGTTGGCTTATTTACTGCCGCACAGGCAGCTTAAAAAATAAAATGAATATCCCACGGCGGCGAATATGACGAACTTTTTCATGGTCACGTCGTGGGGTTTGGGGGCTTTGCCAAACTAGCCCTATAAATTCTCCAGCGTTTGCGGATCTAATCCTGTCAGTTCGATAATTTCGTCTAACGTGTAGCCTTTGGCTTTCATCTTAGTCGCCAGCGTCACTTTTTCTGCTATTTTCCCTTGTGTTAATCCCTTAGCCAAGCCCTGAGCTAGGCCTTCTGCCAATCCCACAGCTAAGCCCTGCGATTTACCGTCTTCCCGCGCGGTAGCAAACGAATTATTCAAATCCCGGTAATACTTTAGGCTGTCTTCATATTGTATGAGCTGTTCATGGTTAAATTTGGCAATTTCGGCGACTTCAAATAGGCGTTTGAATATTTTCTCCGTCAGTTTGGCAGGGATTTTTTCCAGTTCGGGTAAATGCTTAAGCACATACAGCCATTTTTCAAAACGGCTGTCTATTTCAGCCAATGCTTTGTTGAATTTGGGCATTTCTAAATAGACAAAGGTCAATTTGTTGTAAAACACTTTGTTGGTTTCAATATCGCTGAGTTTGACAAAGTATTTATATTTATCGGTGTCATTCTTATCTTCATCAAAGACAAAATCTAAAATGGCGATGGTATAAACGGCAGTCAGGCGGTAATTCCAATTGGCCCGTTTGGCCTGTTCTTGAATCGGGAAGGTCGAATAATATAACGCCCTATCTTTAAAAAAGTTTTGCTTGGTTTTTTGCAGTTCGACAATAAACTTTTCGCCTTTTTCATTTTCGCAATATAAATCAAAAATCGCTTTGCGGTCGGTTTCGGTGGAGCCTAACTGCTCGGTTTTTAGAAACGTCAGGGTTTTTATTTCGCCTTGTTCTTCGCGCAATAATTCGTTGAGAAAATCCAGCAGCAGATCTTTATGGGCTTCTTCACCAAAAATCCGTTTAAACCCATAATCGGTGAAAGGGTTTAGATATTTTTCGGTCAACATCAAGGCGGTTCCTTTATAAGGCCAACGGGTTGTTATTTTATGCTCAGGCTATCAAGGCGGATTTAATCTGTTCCATAAGCTTTGCAGGATGCTGACAGCCCCCCTACAGCAGCACTTTCATTTTTCGCCCGCCTGCTACGCTAAAGCCTTCGCGTCCGTAGAATGCCAGCGTCCTGTCGAAGGGCGGTAGGGGTGGTGTGGTCACTTCCAAACGCCGCCAGCCTTGATTAAGTGCGTAGGCTTTGGCTTGTGCCAATAAGCCGCGCCCGATGCTTTGGGAGCGGTACTTAGGCCGCACATAGCATTCGGCGATAGTGCCGAAATAGCCTTCAGCGTATAAGGCCAGGCTTTTATAAAGGCTGACAAACCCTACTGCCCCGGCCTCTTCACTCTGCGCTATGAAGACGATGTATTGGTCTTGGCTAATAAACTCCGTCAGACGCGCGTCAGTTTCCGCCCGATTAAAGTTGAAGGCTTGTGTGCCACTGGCAGACATAATTTCCTCCAATAATTCACCGACCATAACCGCTATTGTGCCAACGTCGCCCAAGCCTGCCCTGCTGAAAGTGATGTGTCCAGTTGTCATTAGTCTGCTTATTGGCTTACCAGCACTTGATTAAATTGGATGATCGGTTCCACGTCGGTGTAATTGGCTATATCCGCCTGCAATTGGGCGGCATGGGGCATGAAGGCGGCAATAAAACTTTCTATGGAGGTAAACAGAAAATGGCACATGACAGAATAAGTAGGCGGGCTGCCGGGCATGACCCCGCTCAGCCCTTGCTCGACCGAAACGCTTTGAAAATCAGGATGTGCGCTTAGCAGGCTGATAGACAAGGGAATATGCTGCTCAAGGTAATAGGCCATATCAAAGCGGCTATTCGGTGTATTCGGGTAAAGGATACTGATTTTTATCATGATGAATTATCGTTGAGGCGAGGGAAAGGCTAAGCACTACTTTATTGTGGCCAAAATTTTGGCAAGTTGGCGCGAAGCGTTGATAATATAGCTAAAGCACAATAAAATGATGCCGTTCGTGGTGAGCCCTTCGACAAGCTCAGGGCGAACGGCTTTACAATCAATTTATACTGCGTTAGCTATATCATGCCATAGGGCTTTGCTGACGACAACTGCATCCTGTTACGGTTGCCAGCTTGAATAGGTTAAGGCTTGCCCTAAGCGAAGGACGCTTTAGGAGAAAAGATGGCTGGCGATAATGTCTAAGATTTGCGCTAAGGTCAGGTTTTCGTTTTCGCCGACGATATTATGCTCGGCAATGGGATATTTTAGGTCGATGCCGTAACGTCCGGGCGATTGCGCAAAGGTATAAATATAGGCGGCCAAACTGGAGTCTGCTAGAGTACATAACTCGATGGCCTGAAAGTGTTGCTCGCGGGTGTTTAATGCCAGGGCATTTTCCCCATAACAATGCACTAATTCTAATAGCAACAGCTTAAGGGGCGTGTCTTTATTAATGGCCCAGACATTCATAAATAACAGGTGGGTTAAAGCTTTTTAATAATGACAGGCGTGGGGGGCGTTCCCACTAGGCCTAAGTTTTGGCCTTTATGGATCAGGTACAGTGACAGCAACAAACTGCCGATGGCACTGGCGGCAATCCATAAATCGGCATGTTGTTGTTGCCCGAACAGGCTTTCCGCCAGTCCTGCACCGAGCAACAAAGCCAGTAAAGGCAATAGGTATAACAGTAAGGTACTGCGTAACACCACGCCTTCATCAATCGCTACCAACACCCGGTCGCCAGTGTTTAGCGGCAACGCGCTGGTAATCGGTACGGGCTTTTTTTTGAAGGTGCTGTCCAGTGCCGCTGTTGTGCACGAGGCTTTTTGCTGGCAAGCCCCACAGGCGGACTGTTCGCCGCCTGTGATCCAAATTTGTTGGTCGGTGGTTTTCACCACTACAGCGGTCGCTTCTATCATAAATAGGCTCTCAATCAAGCAATGTCAGATGCTTCTCGGCAAAATAGAGCATCCCTTCATGTTCTTGCAAGCGTAAGGCTTGCAAGCGTTGTCCCAAACAGACGGGGCTTTGGCACTCGCCCGTTTTGGGGTCAAAGATAAAACCGTGCATGGAGCAGCGCAGATAATTGCCGGTTTCATCAAAAATAGCGTCCTGTTCGCAGTTTAAAGGCCGGTGCATGTGCATACAGTGGTTGACGTAACTGTAAGCAGAACCGTCGAACCAAAAAACCAGCGCCGAAGCAGGCTGGTTTTTCAGGGTGATATTGCGCGTCGTAAAGGGCTGTTGCTGCAACTGTGCCACTGGGCAAATGGCCTTCAGCTTAGGGTGCAGTACGGTCATGGCCGTTAAGCCCAAACCGTTTGCAGGCTTTGCAGCCAAGTGCCCAGACGTTCTTGGGTCAGTTCTTTTTGGTTTTCCTGATCCAATGCCAAGCCGACAAACAACCCGTCGATAACAGATTTAGAGTGTTTGAATTTATAGCCGTCGGTAGGGCAGGCTCCGACGATGGCGGCGCCGCATTGCCGGAAGCTGTCGTACAGATAAGCCATGGCACTGACAAAGTCATTGGGATAGCCTTTCTGGTTGCCTAAACCATAAATGGCGACGGTTTTACCGCTGAAATCGTGACCGATCAATTTCGGTAAAAATTCCGCCCAGCTCTCGGTCGCATTACCCGTACCCAAGCCCGGCAATTCGCCTTCGCCGTAAGTCGGCGCACCTAAGATCAACACGTCGTATTGCAGCAGGTCGTCGACGTTGGCCGTGCGGATGTTAACGGGTTTGGCCGCTAAACCCGCCCCTAACAGGGTGGCTATATCTTTCGCCACCCGGCGGGTGTTACCGGTATCGGTACCAAAAAAAATGCCTATTTTCGCCATACTATTCTCCACTAGCTAAGATCATGCTGCCCAAGACTTGTTCAGGCCAAGGGGATAATCACAATTGTATCTGCAACAAGCCGCCTGTGGGCTGGGCTTGACTTTCCTGCCATTCTTCTGGGGTATAGGCTTTGACACTAACGGCGTGGAGCTTGCCGGATGCCAGCGGGTCTTTTAAGGTCGACAATACCCATTGCTGCTTTTTCACTAAAGACAAATCCCTAAATTCGCCGCTGATGACGGTAAGCATTAAGTCGCAGCCTTCGCCGTCAACCAGCACTTGTGCGTCGCTGATGCCTTGCTTGATCAGTTGTTCTACGTCTGCCACCGATAAATGCCCGTCGCTAGCAGCTTCGGTTTTTGGGGTCGCCGAGTTTAACAACGGTAACAAGCTGCCGTCGTTCGCCATTGCTTCAACAATGTCGCAACCGCCGACCAGTTCACCATTGACGAACAATTGTGGATAAGTCGGCCAATGGGAAATGCTGGGAAGCTTTTCGCGGATAAAAGGGGCGGCCAAGACGTTGACATAAGCATATTGGCAACCGGTCGATTTCAGGATGCCCACCGTTTTGGCGGAAAAACCGCACTGGGGATTTTCCGGCACGCCTTTCATATAGAGCAGAATCGGATTCGTGGCCAGTTGTTGGCGGATTTTGTCTTCGGTTTTCATGGTAGTCATAAAATACGGGAAAGTGAGTTGGTTGCTGTTAGGCGTACGGCTTATGCCCTGTTGTAGATAATAGTCGGGTGGGTAGTTTTGAAAGGCTGGCTTTAAGTGTGCCACTTAAAGCCAGCACGTCTCGGCTACATCAATCTATGTGCATCCCTGTAAGGGGCTATTAAGCCCCCTACCCCGCCTGTTGCCGAAGCCCGTCCGCCGCTGCTTTCTTAATCAAGCGGACATCGCCTGTGCCTTGTACGGCATCGGCATCAATCAGACATTGCTCAACATCGCTGGCCGAGGGGATGTCGAACATGGTTTTTCTGAGGATTTGTTCCATAATGCTCCGTAACCCCCGCGCTCCGGTCTCGCGCTCTATAGCTTTTTGGGCAATGGCCGCTAAGGCTTCTTGGGTAAATTCTAAGGCCACGCCTTCATAAGCAAACAATTGCTGGTATTGTTTGAGTAAGGCATTTTTCGGTTCGGTCAGCACTCGGATTAGCGCGTCAATGTCCAAAGGCTCCAACGGGGCTAAGACCGGAAAGCGCCCGATAAACTCAGGTATCAAACCAAATTTGCGCAAATCGCTGGGTTGGGTGGCGTTGAGCATCGCCTCCAAACTGGGTTTTTCGTTGGTTTGGTTAACGCTGGCATGGAAACCGATGGCCGTATTGCTGGGAACTAAGCGTTTTTCGACATGCTTTTCCAAGCCAGGGAAAGAGCCGCCTGCAATGAACAAAATATTGCGGGTGTCCATAATCAAATCGCTGCCTTCTTTGCTGTGGCGGCCTTTGTTGGGTAATTTGACCTGTGATCCTTCCACCAGCCTTAACAAAGCCTGTTGCACACCTTCGCCGGACACGTCACGGGTGCCGGTAGGTTGCTCCGGGCTGCGGGCGATTTTGTCGATTTCATCCAGATAAACAATACCCCATTCGGCATTCGCCATATTGCCTTCGGCGACATCCAGCAAACGTACCAAGATATTTTCGACATCATCACCGACATAACCGGCTTGCGTCAGGGTGGTGGCATCGGCGACCACAAACGGCACGCCGACAATTTTCGCCAGCGTACTGGCTAATAAGGTTTTACCTGTGCCTGATGGCCCTATCAGCAGCAGGTTGGATTTGCCGATTTCGACATCTTTGTCAAATTGCCCCAGACCGGCATCACCGCTCTCATGTTTCAGGCGCTTATAGTGGTTATAGACGGCCACCGCCAAAATTTCTTTGGCAAGCTGCTGGCCGATCACATACTGGTCAAGATGCTCTTTAATTTTTACCGGGATAGGTAATGTCCCCTGCATTTTTGACAATTCTTTCTTGCGGCTCCAGTTACTGACCACTTGATGCGCCAGCGCTACACAAGCCCCGCAAATATAGCCTTCCGCACCGGCTATCAAGGGTATGGAAGCGGATTGTTCGATACCGCAAAAAGAACAGTGCTTAATTTCTTTAATGGTCATGATGGCTTTCCTCTCAATAGAGTTGTGCAAATACGGGCTTGTGCAAATACGGGGCTAATGCCTATCGTCGGCTTCCTTAGCCAAACCGGCCAGCCACGCCCGCTGGCACACCCGTTTGGCCCTATCGTCCATCAATTGGCGGATTTTGGGGGTGGCTTTCTGTAATGATAAGATTTCCGGTTTTTGGATATGCTTGCACAACACCAAATGGAAACCGATTTCCGATTCCACCACCGCGCTGATTTCGCCTTCTTTCAAAGTGAACAGCACGGCATCAATTTCAGGGTAAAGCGTGCCGCGTGACACCTTGCCCAGCAGGCCACCTTGCAGGGCGGTCGGGCATTCGGAATGCTGCAACGCCAAATCGGCAAATTTATACGGCTTTTTCTGCAACTTTGCACCGATTTGTTGGAGTCTTGCCAAAGCCATCGTCCGGGTGTTTTCCGGGTAATCGTCATTGATGCTGATAAAAATATGCCAGGCCTCACGTTGTTCAGGCCGCCGGAACTGCTCGGTATGGACATGGTAGTAAATGCCGATTTCCACGTCACTGACCGTCGGGGCACGGCTACCGACCACCGCCAAGACGGTATCGACCTTACATTGCCGATATAAGGCGGCGCGTAGGCTATCCTCATCAAGACGGTTTTGGTATAGCTCTTCCAGAAATTCCCCGTCATTATCGTAACGGTTACGGATTTCCAAAAAAGCGTTTTGCACTTCTTGTTCGCTAATCACTACCGTAGCGGCTTCCGACGAATTCAGCACCCGATTTTCCAGTTGTAATTCCTTGCTGGCTTGGAGGCGCACTTGCTGTAGCTGCGCGTCTTCCAAATGGGCGGGGGATTTTTGGAACAGCGCCAATGCTGTCCTTAGTAGGTTATAGGCTTCCGCTTGGGGCTGCTCCATATCAAAACTCCGGCTCACAAAAGGTTTCTGGATGTGCGGGGGCTAAGGCCGATTCGGGGACTTGCAAGGTGCGGGCATGAAATGCGACGTGATATTGGATGCGGGCATCGTCACGGATGACCTTCATCACCTCGCCGTCACTGCCTTTGGCCACCAGCACATTGCCTTGGACACCCAAATCGAGGGTGCAGACAACTTTATCCCTAAATTCAAAGCGGCTGGGGTTCCAGACTTCATCGGCACTGATCAATTCCTCTAAGCGGCAACCGACCATACGGCCTTGGCTGAGGAAATGTACGGTAAAAATCACCTGATCCTGCAAAAAAGTGCCGACTTCCACGACATTGCCTAAGCTGCCGCGCCGCACTAGCAAATGCCCGACATCCAAGCCGGGATAAGTACCGTCATTACGGACATTACGCGTTACCCGTACCGCTTCGCCGTATTCAAAGCGGCCTTCGTCAAAGCGTTCCGGTTTCATGTTTTTATATCGCTTAAGGCTACAAAGGCCGTTTGCGCCTCGCCCATGTGGAACACCTTAAAGACTTTTTCGGTCTGCGCATCGGAGTCGACAAAATCCTGGTAGGCCCGCGTCAACAATTTGCTGTAGACCGCGCGTTTGGCGGTCTCGTCTTCGGGCATACTGTCCGCGCCTTGCTGTAAATAATTGTGGAAGCGCTGCAAAATATGCAGGCGGTTGACATGCACGACACTGGCCTCGTAAGGCAGTTGGAAATACTGCAAGAAGTCTTCAGCGGACTCCAGTTCTTCCATTTCTTCTTCAAAACTCATGGTATTCTCCGCTAAGGGCTGTCAACATTACAAAGGGCCGATTAAAGACGAATCTTGAATCAGCAAATAAATAGCCAACATGATGAAGGCGGCACAGGCCATGATGGTTAATAAGGCATCAGGTTTAATCTTTGACTCAGTTTTGGTTTTCGTTTCTGACATGACATAACTCCGGTAGCTAAGGCTAAGCCATTATTAAGTTCAAGCGGAGGCTTGGGCGGTTGCGGCGTACAATTCCGCTTGGCGTTGGATGACCAACTCCAACAGGGCCTCTGCCCCGATCCTGTTCTTGCTGTCCAGCGCAACCAATTTTTCAAAAATCGCTTGGCTCACCTGTAAATCCCCTAAGCGCATGTGTAAAAAACCGATGGCTTTTAAGGTAAACAGATACAGCCTGACTTGGGTCAATAAGGCCGCCGGTGCCGTCTGTAAATGGCTTATTTGCAAATCCCGCCAATCTTCGGGAAAAGCCACCACCTCTCTGATGACCGCTAAAGCTTTTGTCGTCGCGGCAAGGGCATCATCTAGCCGATGCTGGTAATAATAAAAACGGTTTAAGGCCACTAACACATTCAACGATTCAGGGGCTTTGAAATAGGCTTTTAATAACGGCAATTCTGCCTTGCCGCCGCCATACTGTGCCGACGCTTCGGCAATCAGCTCTTTAACACCCGCCACATCCGGTTCGTCAAAATACAGACCTTGGGCTTCAAAATCTAATAAATCCATTATAGGCTCACCGTCAGTTTAATTGGCGCATCCTGATGTGACCCACAGAGGCTTTCTGCTTCGCAGGAGTCGCAATGTTGCTCGGCAACCGCCTTGTGCAGTTGCAGTTGTTTGGCTTCTAGCTCGTCAATGCGTTCCATCAGGCAAGCAATCGCCTTACCGACCGGATCCGGTACCAGATGATGATCGAGGTCAATGCCGTGCTTGTTCTGGATTTGCGTGCCTTTGCTTTGGATGATGCGTCCGGGGATGCCGACCACCGTACAGCAATGCGGCACATCCTTGACGACCACCGAATTTGCGCCGACCCGGACATTGTTGCCTAAGGTGATCGCTCCGAGGATTTTTGCCCCCGACCCGACCAAGACGTTATTGCCCAAGGTCGGATGACGTTTTTCCTTATTCCACGTCGTACCGCCCAGCGTCACCCCATGATATAAAGTGACATCATTGCCGATCACGGCGGTTTCGCCAATAACAACCCCTAAAGCATGGTCAATAAACAAGCGCCTGCCGACGGTCGCACCCGGGTGGATTTCGACACTGGTCATCCATTTCGCAAAAGCAGCCAAAACCCGCGCCGCCAATTTCCATTGCCCCAGCCATAAACGGTGGCTGATACGGTGTAACAGCACCGCATGGACTCCCGAATAGGTCAGCAATATTTCAATGACGCTACGCGCCGCCGGATCGCGGCCAAATACACAATTGACATCTTCCGCCCATTGCGCAAAAAAGCTTAAAGGCGCGTCTGCCGCCGGATGATTGGGTATCAGCATGACCACTACCTTAAGCTCCAGCCTGTCTTGCCGGGTATCGGCGGTCTGGGGATGCGGAAAAATGAACCGGGATAACGGTCATCGTCAATACCCGGCAATTCCTCGGTGTCACTGGCTTCGGCCTCAATGGCGCAACGGTCTACAAGCAAATCAAACTCTTCGTTCATGGCTGTAATCCTCATAAATTTTGATAAAAATGGTTAAGGTCACCTGCTGAGGGGGGGTGTTTATGGGTACTGACAAACCGCCTGACTGCCTGCAACAGTGTTTGCGCCTGTGGACGGCTAACACTGATACCCAGTTGTTGGTAAGCATGGATAACACCCTGCGTACCTGAATGCTTGCCCAAGATCAGTTGGTGGCTACGCCCGACCAAAGCCGGGTCTACACCTTGATAATTGTGGGGGTCTTTCAATAAGCCATCGACATGGATACCCGCCTCATGGCTGAAGACGTTTTTGCCGATCAGGCTCTTGCGGCTGCCTATAGCATCGCCTGAGGCATTGGCGACCAGAGCCGACAAGGCCGGAAACTGTGCAAGTTGGATGCCCGTATCAAAACCGTACAATTGCTTTAAGCCCAGCACCACTTCCTCGAAAGCGGCATTGCCCGCCCGCTCGCCCAAACCATTGACGGTGGTGTTAACATGGGTAGCGCCTGCCAAAGCGGCGGCAAGGGTGTTGGCGGTCGCTAGCCCTAAATCATCATGGGCGTGCATTTCAATCGCCAAATCAGTGGCGGCGCGTAAGGTTTTAATGGTGTTGAACACCCCGAACGGTTCCATAATGCCTACTGTGTCGGCAAAGCGGATCCGGGTCGCTCCGGCTTTTTGCGCGGTTTCGGCCATTTGTACCAGAAAACCGACATCCGCCCGCGACGCATCTTCCATGCCGACACAAACCTCAAAACCCAAGTTGTTTGCTTCTTGTACCAGTTCGCTGATGGTTTTCAGCACCCATTGCCGCGATTGTTTAAGTTTGTGCTGGATATGTTGGTCGGACGCGGAAATAGACAAATCCACTTTATGGACATTCAGACCTAAACAAGCGCGTAAATCATCGTAGCGCATCCTCGACCAGACCAGCAATTGCGCAGGTAAACCTAATGCGGCAATGGCTTGGATTTCTTCGCGTTCCACTGCTCCCATGGCCGGAATGCCAATTTCCAATTCAGGTACGCCTAACGCTGCCAGTTGGGTGGCTATCGCTAGCTTTTCGTCTAGGGAAAAAGCCACGCCCGCCGATTGCTCGCCATCTCTTAGCGTGGTATCGTCAATGATGATCTGGCGGTTGGGATTTTTCATGGCTAGGATTATCAAGGTCAAAAAGCGTTTAACAGAGATAAAGCAAAACGCTTGCCAACTGCTTAAGTCACAGGAATTGCGGGGTCTGGTGGGTTATTGGTGTAATGCGGACAGGACAATACCGTGGAGGTATGGGGGGATTGTCATAAACCTGACAAAACGGCCACGTTAAGACGGGCTTGAAGAAAATGACGGCGCGTGATCAAATCCAAAGCATTGCCAAGTGGCTTCATATAAGCAAAAGCAGTAAACTTGTGAAAATAGTGATCCAATTAAATTGTCGTGGCTAGCCGCCACAATTTCTTACCCATTAACTAGGAGAGGATTTTAATGCCCACAGTCGCCGATACCAGCACCGAGAAAAAAACGCACCAATGGCAATTTGTCCGCGTGGGAGGCTTTGATCAAGTGAAGTTGGAGCGCACGGAAGATTTGATTGCGTTGGCGGAGTTAGACCAAAAACTCTGGACAGCGCTCAGCTGCCCGACCCAAGGCCTGTATTTTGATCCCCGCACCTTGGCCTTGCTAGATACCGATAAAGATGGCCGTATCCGCGCGCCGGAAATTGTTGTCGCTTTACAATGGACAACCGCACGGCTGATTAACCCCTTGGACATCAAAGCGGGCCATAGTGTTTTGCCTTTGGCGGCGATTGACCAATCCCACCCCGAAGGTGCGAAACTCTTGGCTTCGGCCCGTGAAATCCTAAAAATCATCAATAAGCCGGAAGCCAACGAAATTTCGGTTGACGATGTTACCGATATTGCCCAGATTTTTGCCCAAACCCCGTTTAACGGTGATGGTGTGATACCCGTCCAAGCCGTCGATGACGAGACTTACCAGCAGGTGATTGCCGACATTTTGAGTTGTGTGGGCGGGGAGCCGGACCGTTGCGGCGAGATGGGAGTGACCCAAGCAAAAGTCGATGACTTTTTCAGCCAAGTGCAGGCCTATATTGACTGGTGGCATGTCGATACTGACGATAATACCCACAATCTGCTACTAGGGGAGGATGCGTTAATCGCCGTAGAAAACTTTAAGCAGCTTAAGCCGAAAATTGACGACTATTTCACCCGTTGCCAACTGGCGGAATTTGACCCGCAAGCGGCAACCTTGTTAAACCCTTCAATCGCCCAGTATGAACAACTGGCTTTGCATGATTTGTCAGCGACCGATTTAGCCCTGCTTGCCTTGCCCTTGGCAAGTATCGCCGCGAATAAGCCGCTACCTTTAAATAAAGGTTTAAATCCGGCTTGGGCGGTGCAGATAAGCCAGTTAAACCAAGCGGTTTTCTTGCCTTTACTGGGTAGGTTGGAGTCTTTAAGTTGGGCGCAATGGCAAGAAGCCAAAGCGAAGTTTGTCGGCTATGACCTGTGGCTGCAAAGTAAACCGGCCGAAGCCGTTGAACGCTTAAGCATAGAGCGTCTACAGGCTTTATTAGCGGGCGATTATCAGCACCAGCTCAGCCTTTTGATTGCTAAAGACCAAGCTTTGGCGGCGGAAGCCGAGGCGATTGAATCGGTCGAGCGATTAATTTATTACTACCGCGACTTATACCGTTTGCTGAATAATTTCGTCTCTTTCCGGGATTTTTATTCGTCCAACCCGCACAGCATTTTTCAGGCCGGCACTTTATTTTTAGACGGCAGAAGCTGTAGCTTATGTATCAGAGTGACGGACATTGCCAAGCACAGTGCTTTGGCAAGTTCCAGCCTGATTTTTTTGGCCTATTGCGACTGTACCCGCCCCGGCACACAAGAAAAAATGACCATTGCCGCCGCCTTTACAGGCGGGGATGCGGATAATTTGTTGGTTGGGCGTAACGGGATTTTTTATGACCGGCAAGGCGGCGATTGGGATGCCACGATTGTGAAAATTATCGACCATCCGATCAGCATCGGCCAAGCGTTTTGGTCGCCTTATCAACGCTTAGGCAAAATGCTCGCCGAACAAATTGAAAAGTTTGCCGCCGCCCGTGATAAAGAAGCCCAAGCGAAAACCTTGGCAGGCAGTACAGCCGCTATCAGTGCCACTGAGGCCGCGCCCGTACCGTTTGATGCAGGTAAATTTGCAGGCATTTTTGCCGCTATTGGTTTGGCGATAGGTGCGATAGGCGCAGCCATCGCTTCTATTGTCAGCGGCTTTTTATCGCTGGTCTGGTGGCAGATGCCCTTATCATTGTTGGGGATCTTATTATTCATTTCTGGCCCTTCGATGCTGATCGCTTCTTTCAAGCTACACCGCCGCAATCTCGCCCCTATCCTTGATGCCAGTGGATGGGCGATTAACACTAAGGCTTATATTAATATTCCGTTCGGGCATTTGTTGACCAGTACGGCAAAATTGCCGAAAAATGCCGAGCGTCAATTGCTTGACCCGTTTGCCACGAAAAAAGCCCCGTGGCGCAGTTTCTTGGTCATTGGCATTATTCTGGGGGCATTGGTGGGTGCTTGGCAACAAAATCTGTTTCAACATAAAAGCGTTAAACCCGTTAAGCAAGAAGTTGCCGAAAAAGTCGTGCCACCTGCGGTTGTTGCGCCTGTTCCAACTCCAGCTTCAGCCATTGCTCCGGCCAAAAACTAAAGTCTGGTTTATCCCTCTTCAAATGGCTATCCCGTCAGCAAACACGGTTGCCGTTAAGATACACCAAAAAACTTGCATTAGTACGCAGCTGCTCTAAACTTGCGTTTTTAACTTAACATTCTTTGGAGTAACTATGCGTTCGGATCGTTTTCTAGCGGTTGGAGGGCTTGCCCTATTGGTTATGGCGGGTACAGGTCATGCCCAACAAAAAAAACCGCAAGGCGGCATTTATTGGGCGGCTACTGCTGAAGCTATTGCAGCCGGCACCGAACTCTGTAAACATTTCGATACCCCTTCGCTAGAAGAGCAACGCAACAAATTGCTTCAAAAATATGGCAATGAATTAGTGGATGCAGAAATATCACCGCAGAAAAAAAGTGGCCGGGTCTTTTCAGCCCATCGCTATGATAGCGTCAACAATGAAAATATCGATTATTTTTATTTTGATAACATAAAAGCCTGTGAATTGCATCAAGCGGCGTTATTGAAAAATAAAAGCCGTGAAGCAAGCCCAGCGGCAGATGAGGATAAAACCAGTTCAGATCCTATCTTATCCATTGCTGCCCGCCTCAAAAAAGCCGATAAAGAGAATCAGCATAAAGAACAAGAGCAAGAAAATAACCGTAACTTGATTATGGCCGCCAAAGCAAAGCTAGAAAAAGACTATAGGAAATATGCCTGGGAAGTTTTTAATGATTTAAAAAAACAAGGGATACATTTTAATGATGTTGTTATGCCTAAAGACAGTAACTGTGAAAACCAGCGTATAGACAGCCGCTCTGGTGGTGAGTTTATTGTTTATCGGACTGGCTGCACCGATACGATTACGGTCACTTTTGAAGTGCGCAATGGCAATAAAGCGTCGCTGAGTGCGCTGGTGAATACCAAAGAACAGGCTATTGACGAAATCGACTTTAACAAAAATTGCGAGATTATCTTAAATAGTTACACCTATTCGTGTCCAAAATTAATGAAACCGGAGATGTCTGCAACCATAAGAAAAAATGTCCGGGAAAGTATCGCAAAAGACCTGGCCAATTAGCCTTTGGGCTTCACAGAGCCCAGCAAGCTTTTACATGGCTCTAATAATGACGGCTTACGTTGTTCATAAATCCCCCGGCCAGCCACACCGTATGGTTGTCAGGCGGCTACTTAGGATTGGCCTGAGTATTAAATAAGTTGACAAATCGGCGCAAAGCGCGTAGATTGCCGCGCTTTCCATCCATTTACCTGCATTTAGGAGGCTGCCATGTTAGATAGTGTAATGAAATCCAGCCTCGTCTCCGTTATTCCTCGGTAATCTGTCCGATCTTACGGGTCGGGGCTTCCACAAAAAAATCCATTTTTTTAACACAACCGGACACGGTAGGGCTTTGCTTTGCCTAAAGTTTGGTCAGTGGGAGTCTGTATGAATACCCAACATCGTTGGACAAAAAACGCGGCACGCCTGTGTGCCGACATCGGCGCGGAAGACGGTATCGACCCGCGCTATTTAGCCGCTAAACAAGCACGGAAAAAAACGCCGCGCAAACATCTGCAACTGTGTAAAGAAGCAGCGCGTATCGTGTCGTTAGTCTTAACAGGCGAAGCGCAACAGCCTTTAGTGCGGGATTTAGTGGTGTTATCGGTAGAGCCGGACGGCGACGGGCAATGTATCCGCGTCACCGTCGGGCAATATGCCGCCGATACGCCGGTATCCGAAACCGAAGTGCTGGCAGCCTTAAACCGTATCCAAGGGTTATTGCGTTCGGCCTTGGCCCAGGCCTTACACCGTAAACACACGCCGACTTTAAGCTTTTGTTATGTCGGTATTTTAGACGGGAGGGTTGGCTGATGCCCATTCAAACCGTTATGACCAAAGGCAAAGTGCCGGTGAAAATTTATACCGATGAGGTTGAATCGGCGGCATTCCAGCAACTCTATAACCTTTCGCAATTGCCGTTCATCCATAGCCATATCGCCGTGATGCCGGATGTGCACTGCGGCAAAGGCGCGACGGTCGGCTCGGTCATCCCGACTGCCGGGGCGATTATCCCGGCGGCAGTGGGGGTCGATATAGGTTGCGGCATGAATGCCTTGCGCTTATCGATTAAAGCCCATGATTTGCCGGATAACTTGCGTTCTTTGCGCCTGTTTATCGAAGCGGCGATTCCAGTGGGCTTTGCTATGCACAAACAAGACCGGGCGAGGCAATCTACCGTCACCGCCTTAGCGGTAGGCTTGCACAGCATTTTGGGCAAGCACCGCAAACTCAATACCATGCAGAAAAAACCTTACCAGACTTGGGTGCGGCAATTGGGTACTTTAGGCGGCGGCAACCATTTCATCGAATTATGTTTGGATGAAAATGACGACGTTTGGGTGTTGCTGCATTCGGGTAGCCGGGGTATCGGTAATGTTATGGGCGAATACTTTATCGCCTTGGCGAAAAAAGATATGGGCCAGCACTTGATTAACCTGCCGGATAAAGATTTGGCGTACTTCAGTGAAGGGGCGGCGCATTATGACGACTATAGCTAATCCGATATAAAAAGATGTCCTGTAACCGCCCCAGTGAAGAGGTCGTCAACGGAACATCGTGCTTGGTTGCGGATGGATTTAAGCTGTGCCCATTTGTGTTCGATAGGGTTAAGGTCTGCCCAGCCAATCATAAACCCGCCTCACCGTTACGGATGCCCAGCAAACGCTGGCAAGCCAATAGCGGTATGCCAGAAAGCCAGTTACTACGCGCCGACGAAGCCTTAGTGCCGTTCGATGCCGCCCAGCAACCCAGCCTAGACTTGCTGAATACATGGCTGGACGCTCAATGGCCGACAGCGGTGCGGCTGCTTACTGGCGCGGGCGGTTTGGGCAAAACCCGCTTGGCATTAGAACTGTGCCGACAACGCCAAGCCGCTGGCTGGTGCTGTGGCTTTTTAGACAAAGATCATGCCGCCAAAGACATGGCCTTATTCTGGGACGAACTGCGGCAACAACAGCAAGCCGTGTTAGTGGTGCTGGATTATGCCGAAACCCGCCAAACCGTGTTGCTGGCCTTGGTCAAAGCCCTGTTGCAAAACCCAAGCCCGCACCCCGTCCGGCTGTTATTGCTGGCGCGGGGCGGCGGCGAATGGTGGGATAACTTGCCGAGTAAGGATGCGGATTGTGAAATGCTCTTAGTTAGCTATGCCACCTCCGGCCCTTATCTGTTACCCGCCTTATACTTGGACGCAAGCAGCCGCCGCCTCGCTTATCAGCAAGCTTTACAAGCCTACGCCGAGGCCTTAGGCCGTCCAGCCACACAATATATCCCGGACTTAGCAGGCGAGCATTTTGCCAAGCCCTTGTACTTGCAAATGGCGGCCTTACTGGCTTTATTCGATGAATACCCGCAAACCGCCGAAGGTTTGACCCGCGCCTTACTCAACCATGAACGCCGTTATTGGGCGCAAGCTTTAACGGATAGCGACTTGCCGAAACCTGAAATTTTAGCCCAGCAATTACTGGCTTTGGCGACCTTGGCAGGCGGTTTTGCCGCCCCTAACCAAGCGCATAATTATTGGGGGGCAGTGAGTGATTATCCGTTGCAGCCTTTAGAAATGGCGGTGTTGTTTAATGCCTTAACGCCGCTATACCCCGGCAGCGGCAACCAACGCTTACCCGCCATGCAGCCGGATCTATTGGGCGAGGCCTTGGTGGCACAAACCTTGTTACAAGCGCAAGGGGCCAGATTGCTGGATGCGGTGTTAAGGGAAGACGCCCTGCAATATTCCGCTTTAACGGTACTGGCGCGGCTTTCTGGGCATCGCCCTGATGTTGAGGGCGTGTTGGTGGCGGGCTTAATACGGAATTTTGGTAAGTGTTGCCGGACTATTCTTGTGGTGGCCGTTGAGACACCGGGTAAATTAACGGCATTGGCGTGTGCGGCGTTTAGGGGCTTGACTCCAGCCGGGCAAAGCCACGCGGCGGGGTTGTTGTCAGGATTCTTTAAACATGAATCAGTAGAGCTGGGGTATTTAGCTTATGAAGTAGCGTTATCGGAGAAAAATAAGGCCGATAAAAAATTAGCCAAGAAGCCTAAAGATATTGGTGCGAAGGAAGGCTATGCCCAAAGTTTGGGTAATTTATCAGTTGCTTTATACCGAATTGGGAAGAATGACGAGACGGTCAGTTTTACCCAACAAGTGGTGGCTATCTATAAGCAACTGGCGGAAAAAAATCCCGACCGCTTTGAGCCGGACTATGCCAAATCCTTAAACAATTACGCGGCCTTTCTCAGGGATGCAGGCCAATACGCCGAAGCCCAAGGCTTTGCCCAACAAGCGCTGGCTATCCGTAAACGGCTGGCGGAAAAAAATCCCGACCGCTTTGAGCCGGACTATGCCAGTTCCTTAAGCAGTTACGCGAGCTGTCTTAGTGATGCAGGTCAATACGCCGAAGCCCAAGGCTTTGTCCAACAAGCGCTGGCTATCCGTAAACGGCTGGCGGAAAAAAATCCCGACCGCTTTGAGCCGGACCATGCCAGTTCCTTAAGCAGTTACGCGAACCGTCTTGGCGAAGCAGGCCAATACGCCGAAGCCCTTGGCTTTGCCCAACAAGCGCTGGCTATCCGTAAACGGCTGGCGGAAAAAAATCCCGACCGCTTTGAGCCGGACCATGCCATATCCTTAAACAATTACGCAAACCGTCTTAGCGATGCAGGCCAATATGCCGAAGCCCAAGGCTTTGCCCAACAAGCGCTGGCTATCCGTAAACGGCTGGTGGAAAAAAATCCCGACCGCTTTGAGCCGGACTATGCTGTGTCCTTAAACAATTACGCGAACAGTCTTAGCGATGTAGGCCAATACGCCGAAGCCCGAGGTTTTGCCCAGCAAGCGCTGGCTATTGATGAGCGGCTGGCGGTGAAAACGCCAGCACGTTATGAATTTGATGCTTACAGCAGTTATTGTAACATGAGGTTTTTGCATTGGCTGGCGGAGGTAAAGCCCGTCAACAGTGGCTGGGCAGAGCCGCTACCCCCGCTACCCAGCGCGATTGCCGCGCATCAACAAGCCCTATTAAAGTTTTATGCGGCAGTGCTGCAAGCTTGTCTGGCGGTATCCCCAAGGCAACACAGCGAAGGGTTTCAACAGGCGTTAGCGGTTTGGCAAGCCCTAGCCCCCGCCCAGCAAAACCCTATACTGGGCTATTATTTATGCGCTTGGGGCTGGTTAAACCACCATGAACCGACCGCGTTAACAGGGTCAGCGGGTGCGGAGGTGTGGCGGCGATTTTGCCAACAACGCCAAGGGCGGCTTCCGCACTGGCTGTACACCGTCGCCGAACGCTTAAATTTCACTTGGCCTGACGAAGCCGCCTAACGCGTCGGACACGCGGTTTTGCCTGACATTTGCCCGTTTCGCCAACTTCCAAACCCCTATTTAAGGTACTGGGGTTTGGCGGTAAGGCGCGGACGACCAAAGGGAGTTTATCGGGCAAAACCACCTGCCCGCCCTACGGTTTTCGGCCATGCCGCCAATTTCACAATACCCGCTTTAAGGTGCTGGGATTTGGTGGTACGATGCGGGTTGCCGAAGCGGCATTGTCGGACAAAACCACCTGCCCACCCGGACAAAATATTTCTTTTGTGCCACCACAAAACGCTAAACCATTGAGTAATAAAATGAGCCGTATTGCTAAAAAACTGTCCAACCCCCGCGTCAGAAGACGGCTAAAAATCGGCCTTTTTCTCTACGGCGGGGTGATTCTGCTCGGCGTGGTCTTTAAGGTCGCTTACGACATCGGCTATTTTGACGCGCAAGCGTTGAAAGAGGCCAAAAAAGCCGAAATGCCTACCACGCGTCCAGAGCTGACCCTAGAAGCCGCCCAGCATATCGTCACAGGTGCGCTCAAAGAAGACCCCACCAACCCCAAAACCCTTGTGGTGCAAATTGTCGACAACAACCAAAAACTCGCCGCCCTGATTATCGAAAGCGACAAGCTAAAAAAAGTGGCTTGGCTTATAGACAGGCGGATATTTTTTACCGGCGACCTGTTCAACGACGACGGCTACAACCTAACCGAAGGCATCGAAAAACAAAACAATATCCCCCATAACAGCGACTGATTGCCCACAACCGCCCGAATTATTGACCATCCCCCTAGGCTAAGATGCTAAACAACCTACTGAACCGCCCTAAACATATCGCAACCGTTTTAGGCTTGGCAGCGGCCCTGTTTGCCAGCCTAGGCCAGCCCGTTTATGCCTGCAAATCATTCGACCCCGAACCCAAGCATTTTCCGCTTGAAGAAGTCATCAATTACCCGCATGTCTATGTCGTAAAAGTCACCGCCATCAAATCCGACCAGCCAGACAGTTGGTACGGCCCGCCGTTTAGCCTGACAGGCCAGATTGTCCAAACCCTAAAAGGCCCCGGAAAACCCGGCGACACCCTACAAGCCGAAACCAAAGCCGACGAAGAAGCCCACGCCCGCTGCCCGGTTATCCTAGACGAAGGCAAGACCTATTTACTGATGCTGGAAGGCACAGAAATGCCCTATAAACTGCCGCGTTACGGCTTATACTACCTGTCTTCCGACCATCCGCGCTTTAAAATCTACATGGCCGACATCAAACGGAGTTTGAAAAAACGGGGTAAGTGAAGTCTCGAATAACGTAACACTATCGGTTCTGCCCAACAAACTGCGCCCTATTTCTTCAACTCGATCATCAAGTTTTTCATAAAGTCACCTCTAAATAGTGGGAAAGGTTAGCGAAGAGCTAAGTCTTATCAAGGTGGACGGCTCCCTCCCCTGATGGGCGACTGCATGGATGCAGGAGGTAGAGCAACGCAGGAGCAGTTGCCGAGAGGGTTGGGGTGGGGAGAATAAAATCAATGGCTTATGCTTATGGCTCAGAGATTTTGATCAATGTATTTTATTCTGTTTCATGAAAAAAGTGTTGTTTAGATTCTCCCCACCCCAGCCCTCCCCATCAGGGGAGGGAGCGGCCTCACCTTTCAACTTGTTGTTTTTAATTAATTTAAATACTCATCCAATGCCTAGTGGCTAAGTTGTTTGTTCTAATGTTAAAAACTTGATGATCGAGTTCAAACGAACATCCGGCAACTGTCGGCATTGATAAAGCGTCAGGTAGAACCGCCTAGAGCCTACGCGCTTAAGCAGGTGAACAAGCGGATTAACGTTGATAGTGCTTGCTGTACCACTGTTCGATTTTAGCAATAATCGTTTGAATCTTAATGGATATATCCTGGCATTTTCTGGCATGGTGTCCACCCGGCAGATGCGCCGAAGATTCAAAATCATCACCCGTGACCATTTCAAATAAGTCGGCAAAATCACCGTCCAAATCCATACCTTTTTGTCGGCTTTTTAACCATTCGACCAGCCTGTCCAGTTCGCTAAATTGATTATGTATGTCCAATGCCATACGTTTAGGCTGAGTATCGGGCTTCGCGGGAAAATAATAATCATTAGCGGCATCGCGCAGCACCTTCAAGGCCACTAAAAACTTATCCAATTCCCCCCGAATTTCTTTGCGCGTGTCGCGTTGCCCCGTCAAACGATGGTTGACGATAAGGCCGACCAGTGCGATCACCCAGCCGATAGCCGCAACATCACAACTCGACATAGCGATTACCAGACTTTGCTTTTTTCCGCTTGCGCCTTCTCAAGGTAGCTCCATATCCTTTTATTATATAAAGCCCGCGAGCTGACGATTTTCAACTTGCCCTTAATATCCGCCAACGGCATCCCTTTCTCCCTAATCAAGCCGCCAAACGCCTCCTCCAAAAAAGAAGAGCCGAACCCTAACGCCCCATTCAAATCGACATTGACCTCATCATTATCCTGCAAAGCCGGATACAAAAATTCCTCCCTGAACCTCTCACCCGAATAGCTGCCGTCCGTCTTATATCTGCCTGCCGGCGTATCGGTATAATCATTTGCTATTATTATGGTTTTACTCTTCATGTCTGCTGTCCAGTGAAATTTGCCATTGCACAATGGTGCCATTGATGTCTGTGAGATAATCTTTCCTAGACTCTTCACTATTAGATGAATTATAGCTAAAACCGCCTTTTGCGCTAAAAATCCTAAAGCCGCCCAGCTCATGAGTTTTTGCAAACTCCAGCATATCCTTAAGGCCGTTGCCCCTATGCGGTAATTTAGTGCTGGAGCGGGAGCTACCCACAGCCACCTGAAGCAAATAAGTATCCTTACGGTTTCTATAATGCTGTAGGGGCTTGTCCACAAACTCTTTAAACGCAGGTTTCTTTCTAAGGGACTGCGGAATACCTATGCCTAAATCACAAACCGCAATTTCAAAAAAGTCACCTTTTTTCTGTGCAAACAGCCACCACATCTTTTGTTCGCTATTTTTATAAGCATGTTGAATAGTATTGGTCACTGCTTCGGACAAGCTTTCAAATAAACCAGACTGTATCTCTTCGTTGAAGTTTATACTATGGAGCAAATTTTTAAACTTACTGACATCATCCGTTGAAATACCCTTAATGTAGTGCCAGTAACGGACATTTTCAGCCGTAATGGCTTTGCGGGGGGTATGTTTCCCCAATAATGCCAGCAAGCCAATATGCTGAAATAATTGTTCCACAATATCATCAGCGGGATAATTACAGCTTATGGATTTTGGATGCAAATCTAGCAAGGCTTCAATATTTGCCAAAACCAATAACATCCCACAAGGATGCAATCTTTTAGTCTTACCAAATAACACATGCACTTTCAATTCGTTACGGACAGCATCTTTAATTTGCCTTAAAAAAGCTAATAATAACCTTCTGTCATTTTCGTTTATAAGACTCAATATTTCGGGGGCATGGACAACAATTCTATGGTTGATTTTTGGTAAAATTTTTGCAGATTTTTGCCGACTTTTCCATATCCTGCGTATTTTATGTTTACTTTTATGAATATGATGGATCTTTTGCTTTATGGATAATTTCTTCATTTAATGGTCTGGTGACTGCCGACCCTCTATTGTGATTTACACAACACAGTCTATAGTAACAATCCAACGATTACTATTCTATGCACCCAAACCATCAATGCCTAGGTACCCGCCTTCGCCACATCCGTATCCCCACCCGCATTACCATTACCATGCTTATGCAGCTGCAAACTGATCGTATCCGCCTTAATATCCTTACTGGCCGTTATCGACCCCGTCACCGACACATCGCCTCTCACCATTATCCCGTCTTTGCTTAAGGTGATGCGGGTTGTATCCGTACCCGTAAGGCCTAGCGTAATAGACACGGTTTTACCCGTATTTTTCGTCACCGCAAACTCGCCCTGATAATCGGCACCCGTCAAATCTTCATGATCGGCCGTGTCCGCAATACGCAGATACGCGCCAGAAGGGTGGAAAATCTCCATATCCGCCCCTTCCGTCACCGAATAATAAGCCCCCGAATGGTGCAGACCCAACGCGCGGTTATCGGTGAACGCACAGGAATTGCCGTGCGGGAACAAAAAGCCCTGCACATAAGGGCGGTCGTCACCGATAAAATCCACCACCGCCAACACCGTCGCACCGTCTGGATTAGGCAAAGCGCGGCTGCCGCTGTCCATACTCGCCGAAGCCGACAACACCGGCACCCCCGCCAGCACCCGCCCATTATCCAAACGCACATCCACCGCCACCGCTTCGGGATGCACCGCCAACACCTGCGCAAAATACGCCATCAGCGGCTCCTCCGCTTCATGCCCGGCGCCATAAACCGCGCCGAGGTCGGCACCGCAGCCACCAACACCTGCACCGGCAACGGCGTAGGCCGGGCATCTAAAATAGCGTCCGTCTTACTGTCTAACAAGGTATTACCGCGACTGTCTTGTATTTGCATCTAAACCCACCTATCGGCATAAAAAACTGGCACACGCTAACCCGCAGACCTCGCGCTTGTCATAGTAAAGCACTCGCACGAAGTAAAACCCACCATCCCCCGCCCGTGTTAACTTAATAACCCGTTCCTAGCGACCCCTTCAGCAAACTCAAATACCGCCGCTCACTGGGCAACCTAGCGCGGAGTGCAAAGGTCTTCAGCCTTTGCACGATGACCTAACCGCGCGGGTCAACACCTAGCCTAGCGTTTGCTTAGGAACGCGCACGAAATAAAATCCCTTGCAAAAACAAAAAGCCGCCCCCTAAGCAAAACCGAAGGAAGCCGGGCAACAAAAACACGCCCAATCAGGACAAACGCCGCCACTTCGCGCGAAAATGCGGAAAAATATTGCCCGCAGGCACCTCTTTAAAATGCCTGACGTTTTCGAAGTAAGACTCCGGCACATTATCAAAATCGCGGTTAGTTTTGCCCAGCCACACCTCGTGCCAGCGGTCTTTATCCGGCTTATCAGGGGCCACCACCGTCAGCACCGCCCCGTCAATATTCCGGCAGAAATGGCAACCGCCAGAGTCTTCTTGGCGTTGCACCACAGCCCCGTAGGGTAATGCCCAGATGAAACCCTGTAACTTTAGCTCACTGATTTCGCACAGGCCGTATTGCAAAAGCCTCGCCGACAATTGATACAGCCAGTGCTTTATTGACGCGTGCCTATTAGCCATACTATATTCCGTGATATGCCCCCTCCTCAATAGCATATACAAGGTCTCATCTAGCCTTTCCCTAACGCTGGCCGCCGATTCGATGATATGAGAACCCACTATCAGCAAGGTGGTCATATCCCAGCTATGCGCCGCCATCAATTCCTCCAGGGTTGCCGTTGAGCTTTGGCGGATAGCCGCCACTTCCGCGTCGGTAGGCTCCCTGCCCGGATGGGCGTTTTCCCAAGCCACTTGCGCCACCCCTAACTGCCATGCTTGGAGGGCATAACTTTTCACCCGACGGTGGATATCCGTAGCCGATAAATAACTGTGGAACAACAGCTTGAAGACAATATCGTAATCTTCCGTCTGCCAATCCTCCGGCATCCGGCGGCAACATTCCGACACCTCTGCGTAGCGGGTACTGACATATTTATTATATCTGCCGATAAAACGAAACCTCCCCACCAGCGGGTAACGGTCTGCGCAACCATAACGCCGCCCTTCCAGCCACGCAAACGCTTCCTGATAAAAACCCGCGAGTGCCTGGTCGATAAAGGCGGCATAGTCGTCAAGCAACGGCCTGACCCACGGGCAAGGGTGCGGGCTGACCAATTCCCGGTCAAACATATATTGGTGGATGGTCTCAAACGGACACGGCGCGCCCGCCGGCAACTCATCCCATTCACGATAGCTTTCCGCTACCCCCGCAGTCCCCTCATCGTCACTGTTATCTGGTATATAATCATATTCTTGCGGAAAAGGCCTGTCTTCGTCCAATCTGGCATCTAGCCAGTCACCCGCCGGGGCAGGGGCAGACGCAATCCTATGCCAGATCAAAGCGGCACGGAAAGCGGGCAAAGCGACACGGGATTTCTTGTTTGGGGGCGATAGAGGGTTCATGACGCGGCGGCCTCGGCGCAAAGGCGGATAAATAATTGGGCGACGGCTTCTAATCCTGGGGCGATGTCCGGGCTAAGGGCGGATGACTTGCTTAACCTTTCGGGGACGCTGAAATCGGCCACTTTTTTGCCCTGCACGCCTTTGGGTAGGGTATATTTTTGCTTGTTAGTCTTGTACTGCGCCTTATCCCACGGATGGGCGGATAACAATAGGTAATGATCGCCCTGCCATTGTAACACAGCGGCGTAATGCTCCATTACCTGCTTGCACCGAGCCAAGGGTACGCTGTGCGTACCTTTTAGGCGATTAACGCGGTACGCACAGCGCACCCAACTACTGAGCCGAAAGCTGGACATGGTAAATCACTCAGCCTTAGGTTCTTGGTAACTTTACGCGCTGATCATCCCGCCCGACAACCTAGTCAACTCCTTGAGCCGTGCCGACACCACCGCCATGCCCGCCCTGTCGTTGCGATGCAAATACAGCGACGACAAACTCAGCAACTTATCACATCTGGTTTTGGGGCCATTCTGCAAATAATCCGCACGGTCTTTATATCCGCTAAATACCGCGTGCATTTCTGCATCATCGGCAAGGTGCGGGGCATCGAAAATGCTTTCAATAAAGGGCATCTCGGCTTCCGGCACCGGTTCCGTCAGCAAAAAAATATCCAAATTTTCAAAGGCATCACGGCATTGGACTTCCTCAAGATAACCCGGATCTTGCAGCCGCGCCTCCGCCGCCGCCATACCCGCCGCGTCTCCGCGTAACCGGTACAGCTCCCAGATATATAACAGTCGGTTATCGTCGCTTTGGGGGCCATTTTGCTCCAAATCCGCACGGTCTTTATAGCCATCGCCATATAGTGTGTGCATTTCCTCATCCGTGGCAAAATGCGGGGCATCAAAAATACTTTCAATCATAAGAACGTTTCGACAATTTATGTAATTTATCAATAATAAACGCACGATACTCAGGATAATGCGCCGCTAAAAAGTCACCCAACTCCGTTTGCTGGCGAGGCCATTGCGCCTGCCGGTCAATCTTAACTAAACCCGCGAACACATCCGGCGTAATATCTGAGGACACCGGATCCATCGCGCCAATTTTCAGTAATAAATTGCGCAGTGTCCCCGCGCTTCTAGTATAACTGATACCCGCCTCACGGATAGCCTGCAAATATCCTGGCCTTACACCAAAAACCGCCAAAAACTCAGGATAGGTCTGTCTTGCCACCGTTTCGCGTAAGGACTCGGCAATAACAATCTGCTCATCCGTCATATTGTCAGACATAATATTGGCCTGCTGATTATGCCCTATTTCATGCCAAAGCGCTTCCATCGCGTATTCATCAAGAAACGTTAATGTTTCGCCGCTCTTTATTTTTTCTAATGCCGCTATTGTCAACGATAAGCCAGAGCGTCCATTCGCATTCTTTAGCTCCTCTTGCGATAACATAAAAAGTCCCCGCGAATCAGTTGCCGCAAAGGTATTAGGAAAAGTAACCGAAGTGACACGGCTCACCCCATGCGGTAACCACTCAGGATGGAGCTTAGCCACATCTTTTAATATATCTTTGATTCCCTCCAAGGAATCTGTATTTCTATTTTGCAGTTTAATGGCGACGTGCAGAATAATCTTAAGCGCGTCCGATAAGCCATTATTAGGGGGTGGCTTGGGCGCACCAGGCGGTTTAGTGGGCAAGCTTTTGCCCGCATCCGGATTAGGCTTAGGCACACCAGGCGGCTGTCCCGTACTGGGCAAATATTTGCCCGCATCCGGCTTAGGCTTAGGCACATTGACAGGGCTGTCGGTAATCGGTGGTGGCCCGTTAACTCCCGGCTTGGTGCCGCCCCCGCCGCCACCGAAAGGCGGTTTGAGCGGCCCCCGCTTAGCAAAAGCCCTGCCAATCCCTAGTCCCATCCCGCAAGCCGCCGCCCCCTCACGCGGCGACCGCTTCCCCGGCAAGCCCTTGCCACCATCCGGCTTAAGCCTATCATCAGCACCGCCGCTAACCAGCAGCCAGCCATTAACGCCCGGCTTAACACCCCCAAAAGGCGGCTTGAACACCCCCCGCGTATTAGCCGACCCAAAATCGAATTTAACATCTTGCGCATAACGCGCCGCCTTATCCGCCGTCACCCCACGCGGCAAACTCCCGCCCACCAAGCCAGGCCGCCCCTTATGGTGCGGAAAACTCTTCGCCAAACCCTTATCCGCCCCCGCCTCCTGCAAGTGCAGCCAAGCCCCCAACAAAGCCGGATCGACCGGGGCATCCCCTAACGGCGTGGCTAAGGCCTGATAGCCTTCCTCAGCCCGCAGCTCGTTCAGCGTCAACACCGTCTTGCGCAACTCAAAACGTTGCGCCGGATTTTCCACATCCAGCCCCGTCCAACGGAAACACCAATCCGGGTTAAAATCCGTCACCACAAAATCAGTGAACAGATTCTCAAAATAACTCAACAACGGGCGCAAGCCAGAATCTTTCGAAGCCGCCAACTTCTCCGCCGTATCACTGCCGCCCAAGGTACTGGCCGTACCGCCGGAAAACGAATCGAAATTAATCTCCGACGGCGACATCCCATACACCGCGCAAATCAGCGAGGTTAAAAACGTCATCCATTTGGCGAACATCATCTCATTGAAGTCCACACCAAACTTCTCAAACTGCACCTTAGACGCTTGGTCCTTCGACACCAACACCGGCAAATTCAGAGTGTTATTCACCCCGCGCACCATATTATTAAAATACCGCCGGAACGCCGCCACATCATTACTGTCGAAATTGCCGAACAAATGCAGCACCCCCTTAGGGATACTGTTTTTGTCAAACACATTACTGTTCAGCGCCATCGCATTTAAAAAACACGTCACCACCCGCACCAACAACTCCGCTTCGGGAAACCCATAGCCCGCCGAAGCGACATCCGAGCGCGGATTACGCGGCTCAAAAATCAACTCCTCATAACGGTAAGCCGTGCGCACCTGCCCATTCACCACCTGCACCGCATAAATATCGGGATCGCCCCGATACCCCTGCTCAGGACACAAACGGATAGTCGCGCCATCGACCGCGTACAGGCCGTCAATCCCCAAATCGCGGGTATTTTTCAGCTCCAGTTCCAAGGCTACCGCGTCCAACACCAAAGAATCGCGGGTCGCCTTCGCCATCAACTGCGCAAAACTGTCACGCCGCAACGCCTTACGCCGCCGCGCCGAAAACTCAAAACCGCAATGGCTGATCACCTTATTCAGCACCGCCATCTGCTCCAACTCGGCACGGCTAGGCGAATGCTTACGGTCAACATGCCCCACCTGAAACCCCGGCAACGCCGTGTCGCTGTCACAAATCCGGCAAAAACGCTGCACTTGCCGGGTGCGCGTCAAAATCACCGCATTCAGCACCGGGGTCTGCGTCACCATAGACCGCAACCCCTCCGCCGTCAGCGTCAAAGGCCGCTCCCAATACTCGCCCTGGCTACGCGCCTGAAACTCATCCAAACCCACCGACTGCATCCCCGCCCGCCCATGCTGCGCGGCATAAGACGGATACGCCACCAGCGCCTTCGCCAGTTCCGCCTCCTGCACCCACGCCAACAACTCCTGCACCGCATCCGCAGGCAATACTTCGCCATCACCCGGCAAATGCGCACGGTGCAACCCCGCCAACGCATCAGTACGCTCGGCAACAGGGGCTTGGGGGTTAAACGCAGCGGTAAACGGATTGTCCATAAGTCAGCAGCCAAAAAGAGGGATGCCGATTAAGGTACTGTCACGACGGGAAATGTAAGAAGCGGATCGCGTAGCCGCGTAGGTCGGGCAAGCGGTTCTGCCCGACCTACGCATTTTTACTGCATTTATACGTTAAATTTGTACAAAATTAACGCTTTTTTAATTGCAAAAAACCTCCGGCACGATAAACTGTCAGTGCCAAAAACGAAGAACGCCTTTGTTCCAC
Source organism: Methylovulum psychrotolerans (assembly GCF_002209385.1). NCBI lineage: Bacteria > Pseudomonadati > Pseudomonadota > Gammaproteobacteria > Methylococcales > Methylococcaceae > Methylovulum > Methylovulum psychrotolerans. The sequence continues at coordinate 4,179,328 of NZ_CP022129.1, read as the reverse complement.
TTAATGCAGGCAACGTATCGATTATGAAAATTTGTCGGCACAGCAGCCACCTACTTTTACCCAGCAAATGCGGGGCAATGAATATGACAACACCAACAAAAGACTCAACCGAAAAGACCGCCAAAACCAGCCGTCCAGACGTTAAACGCATCACCGCCGACTTTAGCCCAGAAGCGTATGAAGTTTTGGAACGCGTCGCCAAAAATCTGGACACCACCAAAGCTGATGCCTTACGCCGCGCCTTAGGCTTGCTGGATTTTGTGCTGACGGAAAGAAAAGAGGGCTGGAAGGTGGTCTTAGAAAAAGATGACCGCAGAAGAGAAATCGTGACACTGTAAGGCCGATGCCCTGTCAGAAAATCCAGCAATGAAAGTACCCGCCTAGAATAAGGCGGTAAATGCCAAAGCAACAGCAAACAAAAGCGGCTCGCCGGGCAAAAACCCCCTGCCCGACCAACCACAAAATCCGGCCAAAAATACGCCAAGACGGTTAAATGTCAAAATACCGCCCAACCTACTGGGCTGTTTTCTCCTCAACCAAACTGTCCTCCGGCTGAAATTGCTTCTCCATATCCTTGCGCAATTTTTCATACACCATCGGCCAAGCGAAGCCCACCGCCACCGCCGTTTGCGGCGAAACATTCAAAAAACCGCTCACCACCCCCAAATAACCCACCACCGTCGCGGAAAAAAACCACCCCACCAAAGGCAAGGCCTGGGCGATAATTTCCTGATGCGGCAAGCGGGAATTATTGCCATCCACCTGATTCTTAATGATATAATCAACAATCTTAACCAAAATACTGACCACCCCGCAGTAGAACGAATACAAAAACAAATGCCCGTGCAACACCGAGGCCATAAACTTCTCCTTATCCGCATCCTGCGCCTCATCGGCCAACGCCCCACCCCAAACCCAAAATGACAGCAACAGCAACGCACAACCCCAACGGTAAACCATCGTCTTACTCATACCTTCCCCCTATCCAGTAATAATAATCGCCTTGCCGCCGCCCAAACCACCGCCGCGACAGACACCTGACACAATACCGCCCAACAGGGGCGGTAAAGGGATAATAGCAAAATAAATCATTGAAATATATTAAGTTTTACCAGAAATAGTGTTGATTATTACCAGAAATGGCGGGGATATGGGGAGAAGCGGTAATATGATGAACCGTCGGAGTCAGAATTACTTATGCGCCTTACAACCGGAGATACGGCCTGCCCGCCATCCCACCGATAGAATCATGCACTAAAATCCTCGCCAAATAACCAATTTTCAGGATCTTTATCATAAAGCTCTAAAATTAAAGCGTCATTAATCATTTGCTTTTCTTCCGCAGTCAAAATATTGACTTTTTGTTCTGCATCTAAAACCTCTATTAAGCTATTTTGCGCGATATTTAAAAAATACTGGCATTTCTCTTCCCTCACCACGTTCAAAATAATTTTAAACATTGTTGATTTTTGTCGCGGATCCATTTCCGAAAAAATACACCCATCATGTGCCATAAATCCTAACAAATCTTTATTCAACTTATAGAGCAAGACATCGTAACAGAAAATTTTTACTTCCCCGACCGCTTGGGATTCGTCTTTGGGAATTTGTAATTGAATATCAAACAAATATTGTGCATCTTTCGTTTCTTGGATTTTTAATGAAGCACCATGATGAGCCTGCTTGCCATAAAAAGGCTTGGCCAACACCCTAAACTCATTTTCGATGGCTTCCAAAGACTCATCCTTCTCTTCTAAATATAAAATGCTCCGCTCTTTAATCAAAGCGTTTTGACTGTCCAAATTGCTTTTTTCTTTCTTAAAATCGCGTAACAAATGCTCATATTTTTTTAAATTCTCGCTCTCGATTTCTAATGACTTAATTCTTTCCGCCAGTGAATTAAACTCCTCTAATGCCCCGGAATTATCCAAATCTTTCAAAATACCATCGCGTTGCGCCGAACATTTTTCTAAAGACCCAGTTAGGGCGGCAATTTCGGTCTTTAATTGGCTAACTTCCATTATCAGCCTATTTTTCCTGTTGTTGACTAAGGCATTATGAAAATGTTGGGCATCAGATAACCGCTGGGTAATCTCTTTGCCAAAAAAGAATTGGGCTTCATGATAAATATCTGCAATCTGGGCAACATCAATGTTAACGACCTCCCTTTTTAGGCTAATCTCTTTTTTTTCCAGTGTTCTCTCAAGAAAAAATTTTTTGTTTCTCAGTTCGTTCAGTTCGGCGGTTAAATCATCGGCTTGTTTTTTAAGCAGGTCATAACTTTCCGCAATCACAAAATGATCACGCTTATTTTTTAAATCAGCTATTTCATCCGCCAAATCCTTCAGATTAGCCTTATCCAAGCTTTTTTCATATTCTTTTATCGCTTTTGCCGCGTTATTCAACGAACCAATGTCTTTCTTAGTAGCAAATCGCTGTCTTACCAAATCCGTATCAATACCTAATAAATATAAATTGGTAAGCCGTTGCTTATAGTCAGTAATAGGTCGTCCCTGCTGACTTAAAGGATCAGCATAATACGTTCCGCCAAACCGCCTTGCAAAACAATTGAATACCTGCCTAAAGCCAATCTCGGCTTTATCGCCTAAGAAAAGCTGGCTTAACTCCTTAGGATACGCTGTCTGATTAATTTTTTGGCCATTAATAATATAATCTGCTTGTGAGAAATCCTTACTGATCAGATAATGCTTACCCTTATGTAAAAACTCAAGATGAAAACAACCATAACCCGCTAAATAGCTTTTTAATTTCTTGTTATCAAGCGCCGCCCCTAAGACATAATGGATAAGTTTAAGCGATAAACTTTTACCAATACCGTTAAAAGAGTCGGTATCTTTATCGCTTTTTTGTATTCCGGCGACTATGTTCAAGCCTGGCCTGAAATCTAATGTCCTAAACTTTGGATTATCAGATCTTAGCTTTAATAATTGCATGATGGCTTTCGACTTTATTTATAAGGTAGAGAAAATTTAAGCAGAGCAAAAGCTTATCAATCGAAATGGGCTTATGGTAAGTTTTGTTAACCTTATCCAGTAAATCATCAACAGATAACTGGCCGTGCTCGGCCAATAGCTTTAATACGCACGACCCTATAACAATCAAAGAATCAACAGGTTGTATGATTTTTGTCGGCATAATCATGACTCATGCACCCCGATATCGCACAATTCAAAGAAATACGCGATAATAATCCACGCGATATTCATCGCGTTAAAATCTTTAATATCCATTTTTGCTTCAATCGCCTCATGCAACTTATAAATGGTTTTATTAAAACAAACCGCGTATTGCCGTGCCAAGCCATGTAATTCCGCTAACGATTTAGATTCTAATTCAGAGCGGCGGACTGCTGCGTGCAATTGCGCCATCAAAATGGTTTTGTAAAGCTCATCCACTACAAATCCTCTTAATGTCGTCAAAAGATTGTTTTCTTGCGATATGCTTTCAACAATATCCCGATAATCCAACCCTTTGTTAATTTCACTGGCGATCCTATTGTTGATATTATTCAACTTTAACTTTTCATGGCTATCCACATTGCCAAAATCATCGTTATACATTGGTTTAATTGTTGATTTTTGTCCTATCAAATGCCTAAAAATTAAATCCAAAACGATTTCATCCGTATATCTGCCGCTTTGGCTTTCAAAATACCGTTTATTTAACCCAATCAATCGAGTCGTCTCAAGATTGTTTATATCCTTGATTAAATCTTTATGATCATGGAGACAATCGATAATATTGACATTGAATCGGGCATTAATCTCCGTGATTGTCTCTTTTTTCAACGTTGCTTTACCTAAAAGAAAAAATAGCTTTATCCGGTAGCCCTGATATTCTGGCTTTTGCAAAGCAACAAGGGTATTTTCAATCTTAGCCTTTGTTTTTGTTGTCGTAATTTGATAAGCAAGCTTGCTTCCTTTATCCACTAAATCTACACAAGGGCTGTTAGCACTATCAAAATTAGCGTTTTCCAACTTACATGGCGCGTAAACATAATTAAAAATATCCCTAAAATAATTTTCGCCATGAATATTAAGCGATAAGTCATTGATTACCTGGTGCTGCTCAATATCATATCGGATAATAGCAAGTGTTCTGCTGATATTGTCAAATGCGGACTTTCTTTTATCAATCATTAGTAATGTTATGCTTAAGCTGTGTTACGGTCTTTTTAAACGGCTCACTTTTGTCGCTCAAGTTTTACCTGTTCTTGTGGAAAAGCAATGCACTTTGTTTAACAAGCAAACCGGAAAAAACCTATCGGCTGTTACGGGTTTACCCTATATATACTCCAAACGGTCAATTTTTCGGTTTTTTTGGTAGGGTACGCTGTGCGTACCTTTAAAAACCCTCATAAAATCAGTGCAAAAGGTACGCACAGCGTACCCTACAGTAAATTGTAAAAGCCGAAAATATAGTTAGGATAACAATATCAGTGCCGCTAACGGTATTATGTAAAGAGGCAATCATAACTGACTGCCTACATTAGGTAAATGTAAAAATCAGGGGAGGGAGACGGACTCCGTTACAATTTATTGTTTTTAATTAACTTATTCATATTTTCAATATCCGGTAGCTGAGCTATTTATCCGAATGTTAAAAACTTGAACATCAAGAAATAGAAAATAGATGCGCACTTATTTTTTGGTTTGTCACCAAGACCGCCGCTTTCCGCCAGGCGAAAAAAAACCCAGCCCGAGGGCTGGGTTTTTTTTTGCTTCAAAGCGTTTGCTTACAGTTCGATTGAACTAGAAACTTTTTGTTTTGAACCATCTGGATCATCCATACAGCCAGACAAGCCAACAACCATCAATGCCATAGCCAAAAGTGCTAGAATTTTTTTCATAATATTATCCTCCAAAGGGGTTTAACTTATTTTATTTATTGTGCGTCAATGTATGAAAGCACGGGCAATTTATATCATGGCTCAGGGATTCATGCAATAATTAAAGTCATTTGCTTTATTGGCCGCTTTACAGCGAATTGATATTATTGGGCAAATCAACGGCAATCACATTGTTCGTCCATTTGGCCGAACCGATAGGAACCCACGGCGCGGCAAAGTTTTGGTGCAGTTGGTCGTATACCCAATGGTTGGGGGCGTTAATTTTCTTAAGTTGGATATGAAAAACGGTGTTATTGAGGTTTAAGCCTAGCTGATGCCCCCAAAATGCCGTCACTTTCATGATGAATTTTTCCAGCCGGACATTGTTGATGGTCGGTGTCACCGCAATGTTTGCCCACATCGAATGTACCCGCCCCCAATTGGGCGCGAGCAAGCGGCCTTGTTCGTTGACGAACGGCAGCCATTGCTCCTGCCCTTGCGCATCGGTGTAGGTGATGGCGACAATCCGGTCGTAGCCGGAAAAATGGTCGTGCAGGTACAGCGCGTGCGGGGCGATGCCCAAAAAGGTTTGCGACAGCTCCAGCACGGCGTTACTGCCTTTGGCCATGATGTTGGTGACGGGGTTTTGTGTCGTGTCGATGTCCAGCCGATAGACAATGCCGTAGTGGAAGGTGCTGTTCAGTTGCAGCAGTACGATGGCGGTCAGGATTTTTCCCAGTTTACGGGTAAAGGCTTTGGGTTTGGTGTTGGCCAAACTGACAAAGTAGCGTTGGTAAGCGGTGGTCTCGGTAAAAGGCGGGCTGACCAGGCAGGTGCTAGTGCATTCGACCCGCGCCCGGGTGTCGGCAATAGCGCGGTATTGTCGGGTCGCCAGTAAGTGAATGCCCGGCAGGCGCAAAATAAGCCCCATAGGGGCTAGCCAGCGCATTTTTACCAAGATTTGGCTATAAGTGTCCACTCCAGAATAAAGTCGCCCCTGGCCGTCCACAGCGAATAAATCCGTCAATAGGGTTTGCGGGCTGAGCGAGGCCAGGGCGGGGTAGTTGGCGGCATGGTCTTGGGCGTTTTTAAAGTCGATGCACTTGAAGATGTCCAAGTGGTTCAGGGTCAGCACGGTGCGGTTACACAAGGGGCATTGCTTGTCATAAAACACCGTCAGTGCGGGTTGGGCGGCGCATAACCAGCGGCCCACTGTCCGCCACACCGAAAACGGCACCAGCAGGGTGTAAAATGCCAGCATCCCCAAGCCGAACGGGTAGATGTTCAGCGACAGGGTGATGCCTAAGTGTATGGCCATGCCGACCAGCAGGTAGACGGGGCGCAGGCGGCGTTGGTGGAAACCGAAAATAAAAGTGAACTGGAACACCAAAATGGTGTAGCCGATGGTCTTTTCTAGCCATTCGTTATTGAGCAGCCAAGACATATCCAAAGCCGAGACATAGTAAGGCTGGGTCGAGGGCAGCCATGAGCCTAAGCCGTTGCGCCAGTGCTCGGCGAACAGTTTGTGGATGGCCGAATCAAAATACAAAAAGCCCAGGCAGATCATGACCGGCACATAATAGGCCAGCACCGACACGGTGGCCGGGGCGTAGTGTTGGTACGGCACGAACGGGGTGCTGAGCTTGCGCCTCAGGTTGTCCAAGGAAAAAGCCCGCTCGCCCGGCATAAACAGCAGGAAGAAGTTAGCGCCGATCATAAACAGGTCGAAGCCGCCGTCAAAATCGCGCTGCATGGGCGTAAAATTGACGAATACCAGCCAGAACAGGTAGTTACTGAGCAAGGCGGCCTGATAGCGGTAGCCGACGGTGACGGCGCAGGCGACCAAGCCCCACAGGCATAAAAACAGCGGGATGGTCGGAAATTCGACATCAATGAACGGGATGGGGTCGAAAATCAGATGGTTAAAGTAAAACAGGAAAATAATTTCTTGTAGGGTAACCAAGCCGTAGGCGATACGGAACAAGCCTATGCCGGTGGCAGGGACTTGCTTGGCAAGTAAGGCGGGGAGTTTAGGCAGCATCAGTTAGGCATTCCGGCATTTTGTGAAAAAATGACGAATTGTAGAATAAAACGCTAAACTGTGGGGTAAATATTTGGCAGGGGCTAAACGTACTAAGGCCGTTAGCCTGTCATCAGACGGCTAACGGCCTTAAAGTATGGCGGGATTTTGTTGACGGCTTATTTTTCGTCGTCTGGATGCTCAGCAAATACCCATTTGACTAACGCATAAATAGCACCAATAACTACAACCGCGCCGACCATGCCAGCTGGCTCTTTTAACATTGAAGTGAGATCTAAGATGAACCCCATGGATGTCCTACCTGTAATTTTTTGTATTTTAGAAATTGCTAGTTTGAATAGCAAATGGAAGCTACATGATACTTTAGGCGTAATTAAAGTCAAGCGCTAATTGCCCCTTCATGATGAGATTAGCCCATAAAACCTATAGAGTTACGGGCATTTTTTGGCCGTGGGGCAGGTGTCTATAAGGCCTATATGCCTTGCCGGAAAAACCTTAGCCCTTATAGGTTTTGTTGCGCGGCGTAGGCAATTCTTGCCGATTGAAAATTTAAAGCTCGATAGCAAGTGTGGTATAGTTTAAACTTCTCGTTTCACGCAGATCATGTTATGAGGACAAGAAAAATGATAAAAAAATATATGAAGATACTGCCGTTTGCCGCCCTGTTAATGGCATTTTCCGTTCATGCCGATGTTGCATTAAAAGATAATTCGGAGATATTAGGAAAATGGAATTTATACGCTGAAGCGTCGAAGCTTGACGGTGAGAAAAAAGCGGTAAAAGTGGAGTGGGATTTCAAAGCCGACGGTATCCTCAACACAACGGCCACCGATTCGGTGGGCCGGACGAAGGAAATGAAAATAGCCATTAAGTATGCGGTCGAAAATGGCGAAATTAAAAAGCAGACCAAACTCGGACAAGAAAAATACGAATCGTGCAAAGTCATCAGCAAAGAAGGCTCTGAGATGATTATTAAGTGTCCGTTCTTGTTCTATTTTTTAACAAAAATATAAAACTTTACATAAGAAGGGTGTAGCTATGATTGGTGCAATAGTAATGATTTTTGCGGTGATATGGATTTACCAGTCAGGAATCAAGGCAAAAACAAGCAATATTTTCATGTGGTTAGGTATTTGTGCAGGCGTGTTTTTAGCGTCGCAAATCCTATTGTATGATGTCAACATTTACCTTGCCGACTTGCTGGTTTCTTCTGACAGCGGCAAAGATGTGTCCACCGCAGGTTATGAGCGCGATCTGACCAGTGTTGGCGACCGGAAAAACCAAGAAGGCTTCCAAACGACAGGCGGCACGTTTTTGTCGGTCTTTATGGAACTGATGCCGCCTTTGGTCGGTTTCCTGATTTTGGCGGTTATCCGTTTGAAATTCGTCACCAAAGAAAGCTTTTCTGTGCCTAATCTGTTCAGCGGCATTAGCGAAATGGTTGCAGGTGCGGCCAAAGGCGCGGTTGATTCCGTCAAAGAAGGCGTTAAAAAATAAGCCGCCGTTATTGACGGAACGCCCCTAAAAGCCCAGGCAGTGCTTGGGCTTTTTAGTTTGTGGGGTTTGGGGCCTTAACCCAGCACCGCCGAAACGACAAAGATAAGCGTCCCGATAAAAAGTACCGTAAACACGATGCCGGCGATGATGTAGGTTTTTAACGAGCCTTCGGTAAAATCCCTTTCTCTGTTCGCCTTACTCTGTACGCCGATAAATGCCGATAAAACGCTTTTGATTATGTCGATGCCGCTTGGTTTTGTCATTGTCACCCTCCTAAGCTGTAAAAATCTGATATTACGCAGAGATATTCTGCGGTTTAAAAAACAAATAATGAGTCGCTATCGCGACGGTTTTTTTAAATCGGGTTCTCGCACCCGAAGGCGAGATACTTTCTTTTGCTCCGCCAAAAGAAAGTATCCAAAGACAAATCTGCCGGGAGCAGATTTGGATGCACCGCACACGAAGTGCGAGTGCCAGGACGGCACGAGTCAGAAGGCGGCCCGATTGCCGCTTGATCCTGCGCTTCTCGGTTTTGTCGGGGGTCGGTAAAATGGGCTTCCTGCCCATTTACCGACGCGCGGCATCCATGCCGCGCCCCTTTATGCCCTATGGGTATTCGGGCTAATCCCGACAAAACCTGCGATGCTCGGCGCGGCAAACGGGAGAAAAACGGCGTTACTGCGTAACGCCAGTAAAAATAATAGTGTTTGCCGCATTTTTGCGTAATCATTATACGCTGTCATCCAAAAAATTCTTGCTAACCCTTATCCGCACATGAAATCAGCACAGTTAAAACAGTTATTATCCCAAAGAATTTTATTTCTCGACGGTGCAATGGGCACGATGATCCAAAGCTATAAGCTGGAAGAAAAGGACTATCGCGGTAGCCGTTTTGCCAATTGGGAGGTGGATTTAAAAGGCAATAACGACTTATTGACCCTGACCCAGCCGGACATTATAAAAGCTATACACAGCGCGTATTTTGCCGCAGGTACGGATATTGTCGAAACCAATACCTTTAACTCCAACAGTATCGGCATGGGCGATTACCGCATGGAGGCCTTGGTTTATGAGCTCAACTTGGAAGGGGCGCGGCTGGCGCGGGCGGCGGCGGACGACTACAGCCATGACAAGCCGCGCTTTGTCGCGGGCGTGTTAGGCCCTACCAGCCGCACCGCGTCGATGTCCCCGGATGTCAATGATCCGGGCTTTAGGAACATTTCCTTTGATGAACTGGTGGAGACTTACACCGAAGCGACCCGTGGCTTGGTGGACGGCGGTGCGGACATTATCCTGATCGAGACCATTTTCGATACCCTTAACGCCAAAGCCGCCGCCTTTGCCGTCGCCAATGTCTTCGACACCTTGGGCTATAAGCTGCCAGTGATGATTTCCGGTACGATTACCGACGCGTCGGGGCGGACGCTATCCGGCCAAACCGTCGCGGCTTTTTGGCATTCGCTCAAGCATATCGAACCGATTGCGTTCGGCTTTAACTGTGCCTTGGGCGCGAAAGAACTGCGCCAATACATTGCCGAATTGTCCGGCATCGCCGACACGCATGTTTCCGCCCACCCGAACGCGGGCCTGCCGAACGAGTTTGGCGAATACGACGAATCCCCCGAAGCCATGGCGAAAGAGCTGGACGAATGGGCGGCGAACGGCTTTTTAAATATTATCGGCGGCTGTTGCGGCACGACCCCCGCGCATATCAAGGCGATTGCCGATGCGGTGCAAAAACACCCGCCGCGCCTTATCCCCGACCTGCCCAAGCAGTGCCGTTTAGCCGGGCAAGAAGCGATGAGCATCGGCCCTGACAGCCTGTTTGTCAATGTCGGCGAACGCACCAACGTCACCGGCTCGGCGGCGTTTAAAAATTTAATTATCAAAGGCGATTACGAAGCCGCATTAAGCGTGGCAAGGCAACAAGTCGAAAACGGGGCGCAAATTATCGACATCAACATGGATGAAGGCATGTTGGAATCGAAGGAGGCGATGGTGCGGTTTTTGATGCTGATCGCCGCCGAACCCGACATCGCCAAAGTGCCGATTATGCTCGACTCGTCCAAATGGGAGATTTTGGAGGCAGGGCTAAAATGTATCCAAGGCAAGGGCATCGTCAACTCCATTTCCATGAAAGAGGGCGAAGCCGCCTTTATCCGCCATGCCAAACTGGTCAAACGCTACGGCGCGGCAGTGATTGTCATGGCCTTTGATGAAGTCGGCCAAGCCGACACCCAAGCGCGTAAGGTCGAGATTTGCCAACGCGCTTATAAAATCTTGGTCGAACAAATCGGCTTCCCGCCCGAAGACATTATTTTTGACCCGAACATCTTCGCCGTCGCGACGGGTATAGAAGAGCACAACAATTACGGGGTGGATTTTATCGAAGCCACCCGCGTCATCAAACAGACCTTACCGCACGCGCTGATTTCCGGCGGCGTGTCCAACGTGTCGTTCTCGTTCCGTGGCAATAATCCGGTGCGCGAAGCCATCCATGCGGTATTTTTATACCACGCTATCCAAGCAGGCATGTCGATGGGTATCGTCAACGCCGGGCAATTGGCGATTTATGAAGACATTCCGCGTGATTTGCGCGATGCCGTCGAAGACGTGATTTTGAACCGTCATGACGGCAGCGGCACGGAAAAGTTGTTGGAATTGGCGGAAAAATACAAAGGCGACGGCAGCTCCAACGAGGTGAAGCCGGAAGAGCTGGAATGGCGCGGTTGGCCAGTCAGCAAACGTTTGGAACATGCCTTGGTCAAAGGCATCACCGACTTTATCGACGAAGACACCGAAGCGGCACGGTTAGAAGCCGAACGCCCCTTGCACGTCATTGAGGGGCCGTTAATGGACGGTATGAACGTGGTCGGCGATTTGTTCGGCGCGGGCAAAATGTTCTTGCCGCAGGTCGTCAAATCGGCGCGGGTCATGAAAAAAGCCGTGGCTTACCTGATGCCGTTTATGGAAGCCGACAAAGCCGCCGGGGATCGGCAAACCAACGGCAAAATCCTGATGGCGACGGTTAAAGGCGATGTCCACGACATCGGCAAAAACATCGTCGGCGTGGTTTTGCAGTGTAACAATTACGATGTGATTGATTTGGGGGTGATGGTGTCCGCCGAAAAAATCCTCCAAACCGCACGGCTGGAAAAAGTCGATATTATCGGCCTCAGCGGCCTGATTACGCCGTCGTTGGATGAAATGGTGCATGTCGCCAAAGAAATGCAGCGCCAAGGCTTTACCATCCCGCTGATGATCGGCGGCGCGACCACTTCCCGCGCCCACACCGCCGTAAAAATCGAACCCCATTACACGGGCGCGACGCTGTACGTTACCGATGCTTCCCGCGCGGTTGGAGTTGCCAGCAATCTGTTGAGCAATGAGCTGAAAGACGAGTTTATCAGCAGCACCCGCGCCGAATACGAACTGGTGCGCGAGCGCCATAAAGGCAAAGAGTCCAAAACCAAACAACACAGCATCGCCGCCGCCCGCGCCAATAAGTTTACGGTCGGTGCGCACCTGCCTGTCAAACCGCGCTTTTTAGGCCTAAAAGTCCTTGAAGACGTGGCGTTGGCGACGTTGGCGGAATTTATCGATTGGTCGCCGTTTTTCCAAACCTGGGAAATGGCCGGCAGTTACCCGAAAATCTTGGAAGATGCCGTTATCGGCAGCGAAGCCCGGCAACTGTTTGCCGATGCCCAAGCTATGCTCAAGCAAATTATTGACGGGCAGTGGCTAGGTTGCCGCGCCGTTATTGGTTTCTTCCCCGCCAACAGTGACGGTGATGATGTGCTGGTCTATACCGACGAGAGCCGTACCGAGGTGCTGGAAACCCTGCACCATTTGCGTCAGCAAAACGTCAAAGCCCCAGGCCGGCCCAATTACTGCCTGTCGGACTTTATCGCCCCCAAAAACAGCGGGGTTGCCGATTACATCGGCGGCTTTGCGGTCACTACGGGTATCGGCATCGAAAGCAAATTACAAGAATTTGCCGATGACCATGACGATTACAAATCCATCATGCTCAAAGCCTTAGCCGACCGCCTTGCCGAAGCCTTTGCCGAGTATCTGCATTTGCGGGTGCGTAAAGACTACTGGGGCTATGCCGAAGACGAAAACCATGCCAACGAGGACTTAATCAACGAAGTTTACCAAGGCATCCGCCCCGCCCCCGGCTACCCGGCTTGCCCTGACCATACCGAAAAGGCCAAGCTGTTCGCCTTGCTGGATGTCACCGCCCACACCACCATCGAACTGACCGAAAGCTTCGCCATGTACCCCGCCTCAGCCGTCAGCGGCTGGTACTTCGCCCATCCTGACGCGCAATATTTTAACGTCGGCAAGATTGATAAGGATCAGTTGCAGGATTACGCACGGCGCAAGGGTATTGCTGAAGAGGTGGCGGAACGGTGGTTGGCGGCGCATTTGCATCATTGAGGGCGGGGGGCGTTGTATAAGCCACGGTTCAGTTTGACCAGAAAGACAGGAGCAGCAACATGTTCTGTTATCCTGCCATCCTTGAACAAGACCCCGATACGGGAACCATTATGGTTTCTTTCCCCGACTTACCTTTGCCCATTCGGTCGGCGAAGATGAAGCCGAAGCGTTGCTCAATGCCGAAGCGGCGTTAGTGACGGCTTTTGAAATCTGCGAAGAACAACGGCAGGCGATACCTATGCCTTCTGTTGCGGCATCAGGCCAAGTGTTGGTTAATTTGCCGGTGATCGTGGCGGGCAAAGTCGCCCTTTACAACGCCATGCTGGCCGAATCCAAACGTAAGGCGGATATGGCGCGGTTACTGAATATCGCGCCGATGCTGGTGGATAGGTCGCTGTCGTTTCGGCATAAAAGCCGGATAGAGCAGATTGAAACGGCGTTGGCGGTATTGGGGCGGCGGTTGGTGGTGGGGGTGATGTAGCGGGTGTGGTAACTAACACGCAATTACCGCACCCATAGCCCCACTGCCATTAAGTTAAGGAGTTATGCTTTATATTTCAATAATGTAGAGATTAGGTTAATCCGTTCGTGGTGAGCCTGTCCCACAGGGACTTCCGCTGGTCGTCGAACCATAGACGGATTAACCGCCCATCCTTCGACAGGCTCAGGACGAACGGTTAATCCTACTTGGCGTTATACAAATATATAAAACACTGATTAATAACACTAAATACATTAGCTTAATGGCAGTGACCCACAGCCCCCAAACATATTTGACCCACATAAATAATCTATCTTATCCACATAACCCTATGGATGTAAAAGCGAATATGACGGCGAACGGTTCGGCAGAAACACAGGGCATACACTCTAAAATGAATAAGCTTTTTCCTGAAAATCAAACGGTTGCGGCTCTCCCTATTACGGAATATTTAGATTGGGCAGCACACCCTGACCGCTATTCGACCATATTGGCTATGCCTCCCATCCAACGCGGCTTTGTCTGGAAACCAAAGCAAATACAGGATTTATGGGATTCACTGCTCAGGAATATGCCAATCGGTAGTCTGCTGTTAAAAGCATCAGGTGCTGGTGTAAAAAGTGGCAAAGTCACTTCTGGCGCAAGGATTATCGAAGAAAATTCAAAACCGAGTTTCCATCTAATGGATGGACAGCAACGGACGCTGGCTATGTTGTTGGGCTTTCCCTGTGCCAATGGGGCGCAACATAAATTATGGGTGGATTTTAGTGAGCCTGGAAAAAATGGCTCTATATTCCAATTGCGTGTGACTACCGCCGCCCAACCGTTTGGTTATGCAGCCGATGGCGGTCGCCTATCTCTCCATGAGAGGCGTGAGGCGCGTATCCACTGGGATAATGATGACAAAGCAAAAGCAGAAAAAAGCCATTTGGAGGTTTTTAATGACGCAATGACTAGGCCATGGAAAGCCGGGGGTAAGCGGCAAGAATATCTTGTTGAGGTCAACAAATTTTGGGAATGGCTGGACACCGATGGCGGATCAGAGATGCAAAAGGAGGTTGTCCAAAAATGGTTGATGCCAAATCAAGAAATTGACTTAGATGATCTGATTTTGGAACGGGTAAAGAGTTTTCGCTTGGCCTTGACACGCTTACGGACTCAATGGATAGCGGTAATAAAAATTCCTGACATTGAAAAACAAGCCGATATTGAAGATCCAAGCCATGACTATTTGACCATATTATTTGACCGGATTTCATCCAATGGCACTCGGCTTAGCCCGGATGACCTGCTTTTTTCGATGATTAAGCAGTCTTGGCCGGAAGCACATAACATCGTTTACGCGCTTCAAAAAGAGGTCGGCTCCCTCATGAAGCCAACCGATTTTGTTATGACAGCCTTTAGATTGGCGGTATTACAATCTGGAAACGCCAAATTGGGTGATCCAGAACTCAATGCCAAGACCTTTCATCGGCACCTTAGCGAATTGCTTGGTATAGATGACAGTCCGGGGTGCTTGCGGAAAATGATTGGTAATGAAGGTATTCTGGTCAAAGCCTTCAAGAGCTTAGTGGAGATGATTGAATATCGTGGCGGTCAAGATATTGGGATTCCAAAGATTATGTTTCCGTTCATGAATGACTCGATGTTACAAGTCATTTTATATTGGCTTATTTGCAATCGGGAAAATAGCGTCTCTTTTAAGGATTTAAGAGAAGAGGTTATTCGTTTTATCTTGTTTTGGTTTGTGTGCAGCAAGGATACTGCATCTGCTTATAAAGCCAGTAGAGTCGCAATGGAAGTTGTTCGCGGGGAAACCGGATGTTTTCCAGGAAAAAAATTATATCAAACGCTTACAGCTCAACAAGACAAAGGCGACTCGTTGTTTTTACCGTTAGTTGCCCCTTCTCAGAACGTCTTGGACAGTAAGCAATTTCGTAAGCAGGATGAGAGAACAAGCTATTTTTTTGGCGATATACACTTTTTGTTGTATGCCAATTTCGTGTCTAACAAAAAACTATTGCTTTGGTTTCAACGGCAATGGGCGGTAAAAAAGTTTGGTGAAGAAAAATTTGTGCCAATGGCCGGCCAAGATGAAGATAATGTGCCTTACGATTTTGACCATCTTATTCCGCAATCAAACTGGTCATCACTTTTTAGTATGGATAGAAATGGCATAAAAAACCAAGGAAATAGGAAGGAATTTGAAAACCTATACTATCGGCGAGCCTTAGGCAATTCTATTGGCAACTATCGGGTTATGGATAGCTCGGAAAACCGAAGTCGGGGTGATAGCTCTTTAAGGGTAGAACTGGTTGAGCCAAGTGATACATGGGAAGTCTACGCCATTAATCCTGCTGATAAGATAGAGCGTGAAAAGTGGTTACTGGCATCCCCGGAAGAGGGATGGCGATGGGATGATGATCGTCTGCTGGCTTTTCAGTACGCCGTTGAATCACGCGTTTTGTATTTATATAACCGCTATTTTGAGGAAGTGATGTTTAGCAAGTGGGTGTCGGGTGGCTAAAAACTATTCTCGCTTTCGTGGTTACACGGTGTGTAGAAATTTTTCACCATCTTAACCAACTCAAACGCCGCGCCGTTTGACAATATATGGCGGTATCTTTTGCATTCAGAAAAACCGCGCTGTTGGTAAAAAGGCTCGCCTGCTAGCGTTGCCGTCAGGTATAGTGTCTTAATGCCGTGACGTGCACAGTCACGCTCGCAGCGGTTAAGGAGCTGGGTGGCGATGCCTTGGCGGGCGAACTCAGGATGCACGAAAAAGCTGCGTATTTCTGCCTGTTCTGGGTGGGTGCTATCCTGCGCCCAGCCGCCACAGGCAATAAGGGCTGTTTCTGGTTTGGCGATAAAAAAGCGGCCTGTGGTGATGAGTTCTTCTAACCCGCCGATGAGTTCCAAAGCCGTTGCAATGACGGGTTTGGGGTAATACGGCGCTTGCAGTGTCTGCGCGGAGGCGGTCATCAGCGTTTGGATGGCAGGGACATCTTGCCAACAGGCGGTATGGATGTTCAGCGTCATAATCCTTGTTTGGCTTTTGGCCATTATTTGCCCATTTTCAAGCCCTTACTTAGGAGGGGCCGATGGTATGTCATTAACCGTTGGGTTGGCGGTACTGGGTGTGCGTAAACTTTTAGTCCACTCTTTAATCCGATCAATTCCCGAATCGAACAGCGAAAAAGCCACTTCGATGCTATAGCCCATCGTTAAGGACATGAGGGTCAGGTTTAAGTTAAAGCCCTGGGTCTCGTTAGCATCGGCGGAGATGAAGATGCCGCTGATGGCCCCTAACAGGCCGCCCAAGCAAAGGCGCATGGTCATCATGCCATGCGGCGACGGCGCGTAGCTGTTAGTGGCCAGTTGGAATAAGGTATGGCGGGTCACATAAGCGGTCGCGCCGATAAAGCCCAGCAATAACGGTAAAACGTATCGGGACAGCACGGTATAGGTTGCCGAGGCATATTTGCGCTCAAGGGCGACGCAGCGCAGTAAATCGGCATTCTCCAGGTCGATAGTGTCCCGATAACGGGCGCAGCTTTTGAGGGTGTTGAGCGTTGACTCGCTGAGGGTCAGAAAGCCCAGGCGTTCCAAGGGCATGACCAAATCGCTCAAAGCGTGTGACGCGGCATCAAGCTTTAAGTAAAGCGTCAAAATTTCGTTGCGTATTTGTAAGTTTTGGTTGGCTGGGGACTGTTCGTTGAGCAAAAGCTCGGCAGTCTTTTGCGCTTTTAGGTCGTCAAGCAATTGTGAGGAATGGGTCAGGGTTTCAGACAGCAACGCAATGTAACACTGGCTGACGACATAAAAACTGACGAACATCAGCAAACAAAAGGTGATGACACCCAAATCTTGTTGGCAACGTTTCACTAACAGGCTTTTGTGTGAATTCAGGCCAAAAAAACGTATAAGCTTTGCCGTTAGGGTTTTTTTCTCGCTGGCAGTGTCCTCAACGGTAGCCGCCGTATTTTTAAGCCCGTCGGCAATTTGGATGCTCACATCGGTAACGGGGCTGATTAACTGCGACAGTTGCGCATAAACCGTCCACAACAAAATTTCCGTCTCGGCGGAAAAGTCTTCATGGCGGGTGTATAGCGACTTAACGCTGCGGTTGATAAGATCCTCGCTTACGGTAATCTGCGGATTGCCGATGGCATAGCGTAGCATACGGCCTACCGTTTCTTGGGCTTGGCGGATTCTTGCGGTGTGGTGGTCGGCTTTTAGATAGGCGTTCATACTATTTCGGCAAAATGGGGGGGTAGGACGGCCTTAAATAAAAATAGCGCGTATTGTTAGGTGTTGGCGGGTAAACAACACGGTTGCGTGGAGCTGATTTTAAGGGGAGAGAAGCCGTAAGGAGATAAATCCCCGGCTTTGGCTAGATTATAGGAGGGCTTAAAACACTTTGGTAGTGAATAATTCACATTTTGAAAAATAAATTTGTTAAAATTTTAGCCTGCCGCTATTACTTGGCCAGCAAGCCACGGTATTCTTGCGTGACGTGGCCTGTAATGATGAGCGTCCCACACCTGTGAATACTTACCTTTTTATCAAAAAGCCTCTTAAGAAATAGGGGAAATCATTCAGGCTACCGCAAGCCCGGTGTTATCAGCCCCGCCAAACCGACAAAATCCGCCGTTGCTTGATACGGCAATACGCCTAAGAGCGGGCTAGGTAAGGCAGCGGTTAGGGTGGCGATGTTGGCTTCGCGTTGGCGCATGGTGGCATCGTTGCAGACGGCTAGCCAGCCTGCACAGGGTAGGCCGGAGAGGGTAATGGCTTGGTGGCTGAGTTTGGCGTGGTTGATGCAGCCTAGGCGGATGGCGACCACCAAAATAACGGGCAAGCCTAGAACAAACGCTAAGTCGCTGATGTCGTGTTCGGCGTTGATGGGTGCGTACCAGCCGCCCGCACCTTCCACCAGTACCCTGTCGGCGTGGCTTTGTAGGGTTTGGAAGCGGCTGATGATGGTCTCCATTTGCGCCGGATTAGCCACGCCTGCCAGATGCGGCGAGACGGGTTCCTCGTAGGCGTAGGGGTTAATCAGCGGATAGGGCAGGGGGCTGGAGGCATGGTGTTGTAGCAGCAGGGCATCGGCGTTTTGCCATTGCCCGTCTTGCCACACGCAACCGGACGCGACCGGCTTCATGGCAGCGACTGTCCGCCCTTGCTGGCGGAAATAGTGCATCAGGGTGACGGTTGCCCAGGTTTTGCCGACATCGGTGTCGGTGCCGGTAATAAAATAGCCGTTGTTCATCGGGTCGCACTCACGATAAAGACTTCAAAAGTGGCGGTAATGCCGGAGGGTTCGGGGTTGGGCGGGTACGCCGCCATCATGCGGTGCAGGGCGGTTTTGCTGGTCAGGCGTTTGTTGCGTCCGGGCAATACATTATGCGCCCCAATGTCTTTAAGCTCGCGCATCAGCGCCAATACCGAGGCGTAGTGGGGCTGGTAAATATGGGTGCGGCAAGTGATGTGGCGGAAGCCTGCCTGTTGCAGGCTGGCGATAAGCTGGTCTTGCGTATAAAAATCATTGACATGCGGGTAGCTATCGACCGCCGCCCAAGCGCGTTTTAATTCCTGTAAGGTCTGCGGGCCGAAGGTGCTAAAGCGCAGTTGCCCGTCCGGTTTCAGTACCCGCCGGAGGTCGCCGAACACGGCGTTAAGGTCGCCACACCATTGCAGGGCAAGGTTGGAAAACACTTGGTCGATACTGGCGGCGGCTAAGGGCAAGGCTTCGGCATCGGCGCACAAGTAGTGTACCTGCGGGTGCGCGGCGAGTTTGGCGCGGGTGGTCTGGAGCATGGCGAGGGCAATATCCAAGGCGATCAGCGGCCCGCACCCGGTTTGGGCTAAGTGTCCGGTTAAAAAGCCCGTGCCGCAACCGATGTCCAGCACCGTGCCGTGCAGCGTGGCTAAATCGGCGGCCTGTAACAAGGCCATGCCGACTTCGCGCTGTAAATGCGCGACGCTGTCATAGCTGTGCGAGGCGGCGGCAAACGCGTGTCTTACCTGCGCTTTATCAAACATCATGGGCTTCCATAAATGCCATCAGCCGTGTCAAAACCTCGTGCGGGTGCGATAAGAACGGGATATGCGCGGCTTGCGCCAAGACCTGCACTTGGGTGTGCGGTAGCAGTTGCGGCAGGTACTCGCTGAGCGCGACCGGAATCAGGCTGTCTTTTTGGCCGAAAATCGCCAATACAGGCACGTCAACAGTTGCTAAGGCGGCGCGTAAATCGGTGCTTTTTAAAATGTCCAAGCCGCCTTGCAGGGTTTCGCCAGCCGGGGCGGGGCGGGACAGCACGGCGGCTTTTAAGGCTTTGGTCAGTTCTTTGGCGTTAGGCAAGGCCATGACTTGTATGGCTAAAAACCGCAGCAAAGTGGCTTGGGCATCGCTGGCGAGGCTGGCGGCAAAACTGTCCAACACGGTCGGCTGCATTCCCGGCCAAGTGTCTTGGCGCAAAAAACACGGATTACCCGCGACCAATACCAAGGCGTTGACCCGTTCGGGATAGCGTTGCGCCAACGCGGTCGCCACCGTCGCCCCCAACGACCAGCCCAGCCAGCAACAGGGTTGGTCGGGTAAGGTTTGGGCGAGGGTGTCGACAATCGCTTCTAAGGTGAACGGGTTGAGCGTGGCGCTGTGGCCGTGGCCGGGCAAATCGACTAAGGTGACTTGGTAATGGGCGGCCAGCTGTTCGGCAAAGCTGTGCCAGATGCCGCTGTGCATAGCCCAGCCGTGGATCATGACAATCGGCTTGCCAGTGCCTAGGGTTTGGTAGTGGAGGTTTTGCAAGAAGGCGCTTCCTTTCGGGTTTGGATATTCGGCGTTATTTAGTGGTCAGCTTCGCGTCAATGCCATAATCGCCTCAGTAGACATCGCCAATGGCGCTATCTTATGGGCGGTACGGAAACGGCTGGCTGTCGGCGCTGTTTCTATATACCAGCGGCCACTTTCATCTTGCCTGAAGTCTATATCGGTTTCGGCGGGTAAAATACCCATGCTTTCCAGCAGATTGGGCGGAATGGTCACTTGGCCTGTTGCAGTTACTCGCATAGCAAAATCTCCCCTTAGTCAGTAGTGTCTTCATAGTAATGGCCTCTATCAGGAAAAGCAACGCCTAGCCCTGGGCAACACGGATTGCGCCTAGCGCGTCCAGCAAGCCCGCCACCATGGTTTCGTCATGCCCCGCCGATAAGGTGACGCGTAACCGCGCCGTGCCTTGCGCCACGGTCGGCGGGCGTATCGCGCTGACCAGAAAACCCGCCGCTAATAAAGCTTGGCTGTAAGCCACGGCCTGCTGGCTGTCGCCGATAATCAGCGGTTGGATGGGCGAATCGGACGGCATGAGCTGTAGGCCTAACTGCGCCGCGCCGCTGCGGAATTGGCGGATGAGCGCCGCCAGTTTGTCGCGCCGCCAAGTGTCGGCTTGCACTAACCGTAAACTGGCGCGGGTCGCCTCGGCGACGGCGGGCGGTAGGGCGGTGGTGTAAATATAAGTGCGGGCGGTTTGGATAAGGGTTTCGATTAATAGCTCAGACCCGGCGACAAACGCACCAAACGTGCCGAAGCCTTTGCCTAAAGTCCCCATCAGCACCTGTACATCGTCTTGCCCCAGGCCGAACTGTTCCAACAAGCCGCCGCCGTGTGCGCCCAGTACGCCCAAGCCATGCGCGTCATCGACCATCAGCCACGCCTGATGGGCTTTGGCGGTACGCGCCAGCTCTGGTAACGGCGCGGCATCGCCGTCCATGCTAAACACGCCGTCGGTAACGACCAGTTTATTGCCTGCCGCCGCCGCCAGCAACTGCGCCAAGTGCGCGGTATCGGCATGGGCATAGCGTTTGAAGGCCGCGTTTGAGGCGAGGCCACCGTCTAAGAGTGAGGCGTGGTTTAAGCGGTCTTCCAGCACCGTGTCGCCGCGTCCGACTAAGGCGGTAATCACCCCGATATTCGCCATATAGCCCGTTGAGAACAATAACGCCCGCTCGCGTCCGGTAAACGCCGCCAACTCTTCTTCTAAAGCATGATGCGCAGTGCTATGCCCGCACACCAAATGCGCCGCGCCACTGCCCACGCCGTAAGCGTCCGCCGCCGTTTTAAAGGCCGCGACCACCGCCGGATGGTTCGCCAGCCCCAGATAATCGTTGCTGCAAAAATTAATGACGCTGCTGCCGTCCAAGTGGAGGCGGATGCCTTGCGGCGAATCGATCACGCGGCGGGAGCGGTAGAGGCCTTGCTCGGCCAGTTGGGTGAGTTTCGCGCTGAGGTGGGTGAAGGCCATGATGTAATTGCGATGGGTAAGCGTACAAGTCGTTGATTGGTTGGCCTTGCGGGCGGCTTATTTTCGGCGTACCGTACCGAAAACGACCCACAATATTATATAATCCGATTATTATCTTTCATTGGTCGGACGGTTATTTATGACCCAATTACTTGAACAAGCCTTTTCAGAAGCTTCCCAATTGCCTGAGCTACAACAAAACATGCTGGCGCAATGGTTAATGGACGAAGTGTTAACCGAAAAGAAATGGGCGGTACTGTTTGCCGAAACAGCCGACGGGTTGGCTGCATTGGCAGACGAAGCGGTGCGCGAGTATCAGCAAGGCAAAACGCAAGTGCTGGATGCGGATGCTTTGTGATTTCGCGGACGACCGAAAAATTCCGGTTATTGTTTGCCCTGTTGCCCGTAGCGATTAAGACCCAAGCTAAAACGGCCTATCACTCGATCATCAAGTTTTTCATAAAACCCACCCTGAATAGGGTAGGGGATTTGTTAAAAACACAAATGTATAGGGTAAGACTGCTCCCTCCCCTGATGGGGAGGGTTGGGGTGGGGAGAATAAAATCAATGATTTATACTTATGGCTTAGAGATTTTAATCAGACTGCTTTCTGTCTGATTAATGAAAAAAGCCTTATTTAGATTCTCCCCACCCCATCCCTCACTGCCATTAAGTTAAGAATTTAGTATTATTAATCAGTACGTTATCTGTTCGTATAACGCCAAGTAGGATTAACCGTTCGCCCTGAGCCTGTCGAAGGGTGGGCGGTTAATCCTACTTGGTTCGACCGGTTAATCCTACTTGGTTCGACAGGGCTCTCCTGAGCTTGCCGAAGGGCTCACCACGAACGGATTAATTTAATCTCTACATTATTGAAATGTAAAGTATAAATCCTTAACTTAATGGCAGTGACCCCATCCCTCCCCATCAGGGGAGGGGGGCGGATTCCATTGCAACTTGTTGTTTTAAATTAATTTGTTAAACTTTTCAATATCCGGTAGCTGAGCTATTTATCCGAATATTAAAAACTGGATGATCGAGTTATAGGGTTCTTATTCCAACCATCAAACCGACAAGTAGCAAGCAATGGCTGTACAAAAACGTGGATTAGGCCGTGGCCTGGATGCTTTATTGGGAGAAATAACGCCAAAAGACGGCGGGATGGCTGCCGATGACAGCGTTGTGGCAGTGGCTAAGCAGCAACCGCAAAATTTGCCGATAGAATATCTGCAACGGGGCAAATACCAGCCGCGTAAGGATATGAACCCTGAAAAATTACAGGAACTGGCCGATTCTATCAAAGCCCAAGGCATTATCCAGCCTATCGTGGTGCGTCAAGTGGCGGCGGAAAAATACGAAATCGTTGCAGGCGAACGGCGTTGGCGGGCGGCGCAATTGGCTAGCTTGCCAGAAGTGCCGGTGCTGATCCGGGAGATTGACGACCGCGCCGCGATGGCGATTGCCCTGATCGAAAATATCCAGCGCGAAGACCTTAACCCCTTAGAAGAGGCCGATGCGTTGCGGAAATTGCTTGACGAGTTCGCCATGACCCATCAGCAAATTGCCGATGCTGTCGGCAAATCTCGGGTCACCGTCACTAATTTGTTGCGCCTGCTCGAACTGAACTTCGAAGTCAAAAAACTGCTGGTGAACCGGCAGTTAGAAATGGGCCATGCCCGTGCCTTGTTGTCGCTGGGCGATCCGCAGCAATTGGCGATTGCCCAAAAAATTGTCAAAGATGGCCTGTCCGTCCGCGCCGCCGAGCAATTGGTCAAGCAATCCCACGCAGAACCGAAAACGCCGGCGGAAAAGCGGCTTGATAACGACACGTTGCGCTTGCAGGATGAATTGACCGCGAAACTGGGCGCGAAAGTGGTGATCGACCACAAAGACCACGGCGGCGGCAAGGTGGTGATTAGCTATACCAGCTTAGACGAATTAGACGGGATTATCGGGCAAATAAAATAAGCCCGTCAAACCATCAGCGTAGGGTGGCTTACTGGGGAGCGCGGTCATCTTGACCGCCAACCGCAAGCCGAAGGTCTGCCTTCCCTAATTTTTTGACCAGCCAGTAAAATCGATCATGCCTACCTTACTTCATCACCTGCTTTCAGAAACGCAAGCCTTACGCCCGGATGCCGAGGCTATCGTCCACAAAAAAACCGCATGGACGTATACGCAATTGCACACCTTAGTTGGGCAACAGGCCCGCGCCCTGCAAGCGGTGGGTTTACAGCCGCAGCAGCGGGTTGCGGTGTATTTGGCCAAGCAAATCGAAACGGTCAGCAGTTTTTTGGCGGTTAGCCAAGCGGGCGGAGTGTTTGTGCCGGTCAATCCGGTGTTAAAAGCTGCGCAAGTGGGCTATATCCTCAGTAACTGCAATGTCACCATCCTCATCACCTCCAAAAACCGTTTGGCAGGGTTGGCCGAGGTGTTGGCGGCTTGCCCGGATTTGCATACCGTTATCATTACCGAAGCGGAAGAGGCGGCTTATCCGCCTGTAGCGGCAAAGGCGGTGTTCGGTTGGCAAGCCTTTTTGGCGCAGGCGGCCGATTTTACGGTACCGCCGACTATTGACACCGATATGGCGGCGATTTTGTACACTTCCGGCAGTACCGGCAAGCCGAAAGGTGTGGTCATTTCGCACCGCAACCTGATTACGGGAGCGTACAGCGTCAGCGAGTATCTGGGTATCGGCCCTACGGACCGCTTGCTCGCGGTGTTGCCGTTTAGCTTTGATTATGGCCTTAACCAATTCACCACCGCGCTGTTAAAAGGTGGCTGTTGCGTGTTATTGGATTATCTGTTGCCGCGTGATGTGGTGTTGGCTTTGGCACTGTATCAGATTACCGGCCTGGCCGCCGTGCCGCCGCTGTGGGCGCAATTGGCGAACGTCAACTGGCCGGACGGCATCAATAGCCATTTGCGTTATATGACCAACTCAGGCGGCAAAATGCCTAAGGCCATTTTGGCGACTATCCGCGCCAAAGTCCCCGACGCACGGTTTTTCCTGATGTACGGCCTGACCGAAGCCTTCCGTTCGACCTATTTGCCGCCTGAGCAAATCGACCTGCGCCCCGATTCGATGGGCAAAGCCATCCCCAATGCCGAAATTGTTGTGGTGCGCGAAGACGGCAGTTTGTGCGCGGCGCACGAGCCGGGCGAGTTGGTGCATCGCGGTTCTTTAGTGGCGATGGGCTACTGGAACGACCCGGAAACCACCGCCGCCCGCTTCAAGCCCGCCCCCGGCCAACTGCCGCAACTGCCGTTGACGGAAATTGCCGTGTGGTCAGGCGATACCGTGACCCGCGACGAAGAAGGCTATTTGTATTTTGTGGGCCGCAAGGACGATATGATTAAAACCTCCGGCTACCGCGTCAGCCCCAGCGAAATTGAAGAAGTGGTTTATACGTCGGGTTTGGTGAAAGAAGCCGCCGCCTTGGGTATCGCCCATGACAGCTTGGGGCAAGCGGTGGTGGTGGTGGTCAGCGCCGAAGAGCCGGACAGTTTCGACGCGCCAGCTCTGCTTGCCGTTTGTAAAAACCAGCTACCTAATTTTATGGTTCCCGCCAAAATCATCGCCTTACCGACCTTGCCGAGAAACCCGAACGGCAAAATTGACCGCAAAGCCTTAACCGAACAGTTTGCCGGGCTGTTCCAAACCGGAGGCGCGTCATGAGCCAGGCTTCTCCCCAACATGCTGAGATGGCGGATTTTCCTGTCCAGGGCAATGACTTATTGGTGGGCGGCATCCCTTTGCCGCAATTGGCGCAACGGGTCGGCAGCACGCCCTTTTATGTCTATGACCGCCGCCTGTTAAGCCAGCGTGTCGCCGAGTTGCGCCATGCCATGCCGCCGGACTTAAAAATCCATTATGCCTTAAAGGCCAACCCTATGCCCGCCGTGGTGCAGCATCTGGCAACCTTGGTCGATGGGTTTGATTTGGCTTCGGCAGGGGAAATGAAAGTCGCCTTAGATACGGTTATGTCGCCCGTACATATCAGCATGGCGGGGCCGGGTAAGCGCCCCGCTGAATTGTTGCAGGCCTTGGCGGCGGGTATTACCGTCAATGTCGAGTCTTTTCATGAGCTGGAGACCCTCGCGCAATTGTCGGCACAAACCGGGTTGAAAGCGCGGGTGGCGGTGCGCATTAACCCCGCGTTTGAGCTGAAAGCGTCGGGCATGAAAATGGGCGGCGGCGCGAAGCCGTTCGGCATTGATGAAGAGCGTCTGCCGGACGCGTTACAGCGTATTAAAGCCCTTGATTTGGCCTTCCAAGGTTTCCATATTTACAGCGGCTCGCAAAACCTCAAAGCCGAGTCCATTATCGAAGCCCAGCAACAAAGTCTAGATTTGGCTTTACGCTTGGCGGCGTATTGCCCCAGCCCGATCCGCACCCTGAATATCGGCGGCGGCTACGGCATCCCGTATTTTCCCGGCGAAAGCCGTTTAGATACCCGGCAAGTCGGCACCGCTTTAGGGGCGGCAATGGCGCGGTTTAAGGCCGAGCAGCCGGACACCGAGATTGTCATCGAATTGGGGCGTTATCTGGTCGGTGAAGCGGGCTTGTATGTGGCGAAAGTGCTTGATAAAAAAATCTCGCGCGGGCAGGTTTTCCTGGTGGTTGACGGCGGTTTGCACCACCATCTGGCGGCATCGGGTAATTTCGGCCAAGTCATCCGCAAGAATTATCCGGTGGCGATAGGCACTAACATGCGCGGTACGGCCTTGGAAACGGTCAGTATCGTAGGGCCTTTGTGTACGCCTTTAGACATTCTCGCCGATAAGATGGCCTTGCCGATAGCGGACATCGGCGATTTAGTGGTGGTCTACCAATCTGGCGCGTATGGTTACACCGCCAGCCCCGACCTCTTCCTGTCCCAGCCTAAGGCAGAAGAGCTATTAGTTTGACACGCTGCCTGTCTGGCTAACGCCCTAGGCAATGAAGGCTTTATTAACTGACGTTACGCAGTAAGGTGCTTTACTCCCGTTTGCCGCGCCGAGCATCGCAGGTTTTGTCGGGATAAGCCCGCAGGGGCGCGGCAGGGATGCCGCGCGTCGGTAAATGGGCAGGAAGCCCATTTTACCGACCCCCGACAAAACCGAGAAGCGCAGGAAGAAGCGGCAACTGGGTCGCCTTTTCTTTGGATACTTTCTTTTGGCGGAGCAAAAGAAAGTATCTCGCCTTCGGGTGCGAGAACCCGATTAAAAAAGCCGTCGCGACAGCGACTCATCGCTACATTTTTCAATATCGAAAAAGTGACTGCGTAATATCAGTTATTAACCTCACCCCGAAAACCCATTTTGAACAGCATCAATAAGTCGTTAATTTACTCTCTGGCGGAAAGCTATCTGTGTATGCTGATCCAGATAGCATCCAGCATGATTATTGCCAGATTACTGACCCCCAGCGAAATCGGCAAGTTTTCCATCGGCATGGCCGCGTTAGCGATAGCGCACATGCTGCGTGATTTTGGGGTCGGGGCTTATATGGTACACGCGAAGGAGTTGACCAAACAGGATATGAAGGCGGTGTTCGGCATTGCCATTTTGACCGCGTGGAGCCTTGCCGCCGCCCTGTATTTTGCCCGTTACGCCATTGCCGGATTTTACCATGAACCCGCTTTGGCAGAGATTTTGGGCTGGATGTGCATTAACTTTCTGGTTATCCCCTTTAGCTCGACAGTCTTCCCGTTGCTGATGCGGGAAATGAAATTCCATCTGCTGTTTTATATTAACTTGATCCCGACCTTATTGTCGTCTGGACTGTCAATTTATTTGGCCTACCATGGCTATGGCTATATGAGTTTGGTCTGGGGGTCATTAGCCAATATCAGCTTGGCGGCGGTCATGGCGACTGGTTTGCGGCCCCGTTATTCCTTCGTATTGCCTAGCCTAAAAGGTAGCTTGCATATCCTCGCGTTTGGCGGCAAAGCCAGTCTGACCAATATCGTGGCGCAAATCGGCAATAATGCCGCCGAGCTGATGATAGGCAAAACCTTAGGCTTTGCCAGCGTCGCGTTGTTCAGCAAGGCGCAAACCTTGACGGAAATGTTCTCGCACCAATTTCTTGGCGCGATCACGAAAGTGTATTTTCCGGCAATAGCCCAACGCCATCGGGATGCGTTGCCGATTAATTCCGCTTATGCCGATTCCACCGTCTACATCACCGCGTTCGCTTTCCCGTTTTTCGGTTTTATGGCCTTATACGCCGAAGAAATTATCTTAATTATGTTCGGTAGCCAATGGTTAGCTTCGGCGGAACTGATCAGAATCTTGGCCTTAGGCGGTTGCCTGTACGCCATCACTGCGTTTGCCCCCAATACTATCAACGCCATCGGTAAGCCGGGTTTGCTGTTAAGGATACAACTGTTTATCCAATGTTTCCGTATCGGCGTTACCCTGCCTGCTGCTTTTATGTCGTTAAGCATGGTCGCCTGGGCGCAAACCGTTACCTTTGGAGTGGGTTTGTTCATCTATCTGCCCGTACTCCGTTATTTAATCCAACTGAATGCCTGGCGGCTGTTAGGACGGATATTCGCCGCTAATTTGATTATGGCTGCGCTAGCTTTAGCCCTCCCGTTTGCCATCAAACATTATCTGGAAGTGCAGGGCCTGCCCACGGTTGGCTTGCTGGCCTTAGCGGGCGGCAGTTTTGCGCTATCGTGGGTAGTGGCGTTATTTGTGACCCGCAACCCGTTGGCGGGGCAGTTTATGAAAATGTTAGGAAAAAAACCATAACTTAAAAAAAGCTGGGCAAACCGCTTAAACCAGTGAACGTTACGCCCAACTAGGCAAGTATGTGAACATTTGTCACTCCCAGCCGTTTAGGCGCAGAAAAAAGCATATAAAATCCCCAGAAAGCCGTAGAATAGTAGGGTTAAGGCCTCACTATTTAAGCGGAATTCATGGGTTCAAAATTATCAGTCAATAGCCATCGTGCCGATATTATCGGCCTGACCTATATCTACCCGGTGCTGTCCAGACGGGCGGGCGGATTGTCTATCGGGATTAACTTTAACACCAACAATACCTGCAATTGGCGGTGCGTCTATTGCCAAGTGCCTAATCTGACCCTGGGCGCGGCTCCGGCCATTGACTTTGCCTTATTGGCGGCAGAATTGCGGCAGTTTTTGGCGGATGTCCTGCACGGGGATTTTTATGACCGTTTTGAAGTCGATGCCGATAAGCGGGTGATTAAGGATATTGCCATTGCGGGTAATGGCGAGCCGACGACGCTGAAGGCGTTCGCGCGGGCGGTCGGGCTGATCGGGCAAATCGCCACTGAGGCGGGGGTATTTCCGGCCAGCGATTATGTGCTGATCACCAACGGCAGCCTGTTGCACCAACCTAGGGTGCAGGAAGGCTTGCGGGTGCTGAACGCGTATCACGGGCAAGTGTGGTTTAAGTTTGACAGCGCCACCGAAGCGGGGCGGCTGTTGGTCAATAATTCTGGCCAAAGCTGTCAGGCGGCGGTGCAAAATGTCCTGACCGCCAGCCAGCTCTGTAAGACCAAGCTGCAAACCTGCCTGTTCGATTTTGCCGGACGCGGCTTGCCGGAGAGCGAAAAGCAGGCGTATCTGGCGATGTTAAGGCAACTGAAAGACCACTGTAATGTCCGGCAGATTATGCTCTACACCATTGCCAGACCATCGGCGCAACCGGAAGCGGCACAGTTGGCCAAGCTGCCGGTTGAAGAATTGGCAGCGTTTGCCGAAGAGATCCGCCAACTAGGCTTTACCGTGTCGGTGAGCGGCTGAGCGGGCTTATCCCTTAGCTTTTAAGGCTTACAACGGCCTGCCGTACCGGGCGGGCTGTAAGGCCCGGCGATAAAGCCCTTGTTGCTATCGTAAATCATGCTGTTATTGGCCAGCACCGATAGCTGATGGGTATAATCCACCATTGAACTCATGATTTGCTGCACGGCGGCGGACACCAGCATGGCGATAGGGTCAGCACCGCCGGAGCCTTGGCTGGCTTCTTGTTTGCCCTGCCAAAGCATTTGCCCGGTCGCGGTATCCACCAGCTTGGCATGGGCGGTAATGACTGTCATCGATTGGATGGCGATATATTTTTGCCCCCATTCTTCAATCATAATATACAGGACGGCATCCGCACCGATGATGCTTCTGATCTTATCCAAAGCGACCCCGTGCATCTCATCAGGGTAAGGCAGGCCGTTTTCCTTCAAATACGCATCCACCACCGCCACCGGAAACACATAATAGCCGCACTCGGCTAACGGTTGGGTAATGGTCGATAAGTCAGTATAAGGGGCATTAACGTTAGTGGTCTTATTTAAGGGCGGCAAGACCAAAATGGAGCGGGGGCGGTGATTGCGGAACGCCACATAATCGGTACCTGGCGGTGTCGCGCAGCCTGCAACCGCCATAACCGCGCTGAGCAGTGCCACGTTTAAAGGGTACTTGACGGGCTTCATTTTTTTAACCTCCCTATCATGCCATCGATAAAAGTTACCGATTCAGGAAACAGCACTTTTTCCGAGCTAAACTCGGTCAGCGCGGCTTGGGTATTGCCCTGCAAAAAATACATATAGCCTAGATGGGCATGTAAGCCCGGCGGCACTTTTAGCCCCGCCGCCTTGGCGTTGGCGAGGTCTTCCTGTAATTTTACGACTTGGGTGTCGGGTTCCGCCGAGCCGGGTTTGTTATACATAGTATAAATCAGCCCTTCATATTCACCCCAATAGTACAGGGGTTTAGGCGCACAGCCTGCCATTATCAGACCACCTGCCACTAATCCGGCTTTTAGCGCTTGCTTCATAGTGACGGTTTCCACGCACCTTGCTCCAGCCCCGCCACCAAATGCTGGACGGCTTCCATAATCGCCAAATTGATGACTTTACCGTTCAAGGTTGCATCATACCCCGCGTCCGAACCGAAGCCGATAATTTCCCGGCTGCTCAGCTCATATTCGCCCGCGCCTTGTGCCGAATACAGGATGCGCGAGGTTTTGACATCGACCACGTTTAAGGCGACTTTAGCATAAGCGGTTTGGCTTTTACCGTAGCCGAGTATCCCGAACAGTTGCGTATCGCCCGTGGTACGGCGGCCAAATTCGGTGACATCGCCAGTCAACACCACTTGGGCACCTTGAAGCTGTTGCCCCGCGCCGCGAAACTTGGCTTCTTGGGCAATTTCGTCCATATTTTCCCGGTCAACCACATCAAAACGCCCCGACTGTTGCAAATGGGTTTTTAAGATCGTCTTGGCCTGATTACCTAACTGGTCAACCCCATCGGAAAAAATGCCGCGCATATAGGTCGAGCGGTTCTGGAATTTGCCGACCACCAAGACTTGCTTTTCGCCAAAATAAGGGCGTTGGTAAGTCGTGACCGTCTCTGGCACTAATGCCTTATGTGATTCGGTCGCGCAAGCGCCCAATAGCAGGGTTACGGCCATAACCAGACCTGCGCTAAGACGGCTTGGCTGAGATAATAAACGCCCCATAAAATGTTTCCCTCTAGTTTATCGTGATCAATGCGGATGGATGGCAAATACTGCCGGCCTAGTAATGGTGGGATAGTGTAAGGCTTTGGAGGATTTTAGCCTATAGGTATTTATACCAAGACCTTATCTAACAGGTTTTTAAATTCTTGCCCCTTGGGTAAGTGTAGGGCATGGAGGCCGACCGCCTGCGCCCCTTGCACATGGCCTAAGGTATCGTCAATAAAGATTGTTTCCTCAGGTTTGAGGCCGTTTTCCTCTAAGACCAACTGAAAAATGTCCGGGTCGGGCTTGCGCAACTTCACGTCGCAAGAATAGTAGACTTTATGGAAAAACGGTTGCAAGTTCGCCACCGCATGATGGTCGGCTAAGGTTTTTTCAAAGGTGCGGATGTGGGTGGTGTTGGTGTTGCTTAACAGAAACGTCCGGTAATGTTGTTTGTAAACCGTCAGTTGCGCTAAGCGGTGGCCGGGAAAATCCAGCAACATGGCGTTCCAAGCCCGCTCCAATTCGGCAATGGGCTGGGGTAAGTGAAAGTCGCTTTTAAGGGTGGCGAAAAAATCATCTTCGCTGATCAGCCCCTTATCGAATTGGTCAAACAACGGAGTTTGCGCCAATTGGCTGAACACCTGGGCAAACTCGGCAATGCCCAAGGCTTCAAACGCGCGGATAGTGCGGGGTATATCAAGGTTAATGACCACACCGCCTAGGTCAAAGATAAGGTTTTTAATGGTTGGCATATCGGCTTTGCTCAGGGAATGTGAGGTATCCTGCTCCCTGAGCGAAGCCGAAGGGAGCGCTATTATCAAACAATGGCGTTTATCCGCCCCTTAGCGGTTATACAAAGCCAGCACTTGCCGGACATAGTTTTGGGTTTCTGGGTAAGGGGGGATGGAGTTGTTGTGTCTGATGACGGCGTTTTCGCCGGCGTTATAGGCGGCGACGGCCAGGTCGATATTGGGTTCAAACATCGTGATCAGATGCTTGAGATAGCGGGTGCCGCCATCGATGTTTTGTTCGGGGGCGGAACTGTCCATCACCCCAAACCGCCGTGCGGTGGCGGGCATTAACTGCATTAGCCCGACCGCCCCTTTCGGTGATACGGCATCGGCATTATAAGCCGATTCGGTTTGGATAACGGCATGGACTAGCTTAGCGTCAACTTGGTGTTTGGCCGCCGCCTGTTCGATCAGGTCGGCAAAGCGTTGCTTATTGGCTTCGTTATAACGGCCTATCCTGGGGCTGGTATTAGTATTGGCGCTAAGGTAGACGTTGGTAAAATAATTGCGTGACCGCCGTTCGGCTTTAGATTTAATAATCCGTTTATACATACCGCCTTTCGGCTCGTCAGTATAATAAGTGTGTCCGTCGCTATCGACATATTTATAAATATCAGCACCAGCCTCTTGGGTGAGGCTCAAGATGAATACAATAAACAGTTTTTTTACCATAAGAATACCTTTAGGCAGTTTTAATCACGATTAATTGCGCCGCTTGTACGGCTTTGCTACGCGCGGCTTCTATACTTGTCCCGGTGGCTAAGGCTACGCCCATACGCCGATGGCTATAGGCGACCGGCTTACCGAACAGGCGGATGTCGCTATCGGGTACAGCCAAGGCTTGGGCAAGACCGGCATAGACTACACCCTCGGCATCCACTCCGCCAAGAATTACCGCACTAGCACCGATGTTTTGCAGGGCGGGATTAACCGGCAAGCCTAAAATGGCGCGGGCGTGCAGGTCAAATTCGGTTTGGCGTTGCGTTACCATTGTCACCATGCCCGTGTCGTGCGGCCTAGGGCTGACCTCGCTAAACCATACGGTATCGCCCTGCACAAACAGCTCGACCCCAAACAGCCCTAAGCCGCCTAAGGCGGCGCAGATTTTTAAGGCTATCGCTTGGGCATTAGCCAATGCGGCGGCGGTCATGGCTTGCGGTTGCCAGCTTTCGCGGTAATCGCCTTGCTCTTGGCGGTGGCCGATAGGCTCGCAAAAATGGGTTTCTATTTCGCCTTGGGCATTGAGGGCACGGACGGTGAGCAGGGTAATCTCAAAATCAAACTCAATTTTCGCTTCGACAATCACCTTGCCCGTATCGACGCGGCCACTGGCTTTGGCGGTATCCCAAGCGGGGCGCAATTGTTCGGCGGATTTGACCATAGACTGGCCTTTGCCGGACGAAGACATGGTCGGTTTGATAAAGCAGGGGTAGCCGATACCGCCGTCGACCGCCGCTTGCAGTTCGTCAAACGATTCGGCGAAGGCATAAGCCGACGTGGCGATATCCAGCTCTTCGGCGGCTAAGGCGCGGATGCCCTCGCGGTTCATGGTCAATTGGATGGCGCGGGCGTTCGGGACGATGGTGCAAAGCCCTTCCGCCTCAATCTCCGCCAGTGCCGCCGTGGCAATCGCCTCAATTTCTGGGATGATAAAATGCGGCCGCTCCAAGGCAATCAGTTGCTTAACCGCCACCGCGTCGGTCATATCAATGACATGGCTGCGGTGTGCGACTTGCTGGGCGGGGGCATTGGCATAGCGGTCAACGGCAATGACCTCGACCCCGTAACGTTGCAGGGCGATAGTCAGTTCTTTGCCCAACTCGCCACTGCCCAAAAGCAAGGCGCGGGTGGCGTTGGGGGTTAATGGCGTACCTATCATCATTTTGTCTCTGCTAAATAATTGTCGATGTCTTCTTTAGAAAAGCCGATTTTCTTGGCGACCCGGTCGGCATGGCTGACGCGGGAAATGCCTTCCACCAGCCGATAGGTCGGTGCGTCATTGGCAAATTCGACTTGTTTGGGCATCCCTATCCTTTTCTTAACGAAGTGGTCGACCAATTGGTGGTTATGGGTAATCAATACCGTGCTGTTGCCCTTGCGGTAAAAACCGTCGAGGACATTGGTGGAGGATTCCATTTTTTCTTCAAACGTGGTGCCTTCCGATAATTCATCAAGCACCACCAAGCTTTTCGCGGTGGTCGCCAAAAAGATGTCCTTGGTGCGTTTTAGTTCCGTACCGAAGCGGCCTTCGCCGTCATTCAAATGGCTAATTTCCGGCACTTGGTAGAAAATCCGGTCGGCTACCGTCAGGGTGGCGGTTTTGGCAGGGACAAAACAGCCAATCTGCGCCAGCAATTGGATTTGGGTGATGGTCTTGCAAAAGGCGGTTTTGCCGCCGCTGTTAGGTCCTGTGACCAGCAACAGTTTTTCGTCGTCTAAAGCCAAATCATTGCCGACATAATCATTGTAGGCTTTGCTTAACACCGGATTTCTGGCCTCGGTCAGGTTCATCCGGTGGTGTGGGCTGTCGATCAAGCTGGGTAGGACCACATTGTGGCCAAAATGCTCGGCAAATTTTAAGAACGACAACAGTTCATCCAACTGCCCCAGCGCGTCTAAGGTTTCGCCGACGGCGGCGGAACTGCGGTAAATGCCGCGCAACGGCACAATGGCCTTGTCGCGGTCAAAGCCGCCGATAATCGGAAAATACAATAGCAGCAACGGTGACAAAAACACCACCTGATCGGGCAATTCCACGCGCATATCAGCCGGGGCAAAAGTGCTGATCAGCCAGTACAGGGCAAACACCGTCACCAGCAATAAAGGCTTAAGGATACGCGGCACAAACACCACCGCAGGCAACAGCGAACCGCGCCGCTCTTCGCGGCATTGGATGCCGCGCTCGGTCAGGTACACAGGCCCCTTCATCAGCGAATAGGAGCGGGTGTCGGCGAAGTTGCTGATGGTGGCGAACAGTTCTTGCAAGTACGCGCTGTCAGGCTTTTCAATAGCCTGGACGTGGTCGACCGCATCAAGCAGAAACTGTACGCCTTTTTTGTATTGCGCATAGCCATAACCTTCGATCTCGTGGGCTTCCCGCGCCGTAGTGAACGAGCCGAGGAAATTGCCGAACAGCAGGCGGTAAAAATGGCCTTCTTGCTGGGCCGCGTGGTCAATCAGCGCGGTCAGGGCTGCCGCCAGATGCGGCTTGTCGCCCAGTTCCTGCACCGCTGCCTGCTTGGCGTGCAGCACTTCTAGCGAGTCTGAGGGTTGGGTGAGCGAGCGGTACAGCACGGCTTGCCCGGCGGTGGTGGTGGCGTAGTTGACGGCATCGAACACTTTATCGACTTCTAGGGTACTGAACGCGCTTTCGTCGATCACCCCCTCGCCCGTCGGTAACGGCTGGGAAGCTTTTATGTTAGGCCAGACATCTTGCCAGAGGGTTAACAGGGTCTCTTTCATAGTTGCGTCTCTTTAATTATTATTTTGAGGGCTAGAGGTTTTTTAACGGCACGGCTGTGGCATGTTACGCGTGCCGCACTGTTAAAGGTATATCCTGTACTGAAATACTACGCAAGCTTGGAGTGCAAAGGTCTTTAGCCTTTGCACGATGGCCTAAATTGCTTACTTAGGAACGTGCATAAAAAAAATCTGTTGAACAGGCAAAAGTACGGCAACTCCCTCCCTCCTGAGCGAAGCCGAAGGGCTTCCCCTTGTCAGGGGGAGGGGCGTTTTCCCCTTGATTTTCGCCTGTATGACGGGAAAGTCATTTGCTCCCTCCCCTGCCAAGGGGAGGGCTGGGGTGGGGTTTAACACGCAGAGATATAATGGAACGCCCACTTAATTTCATGCGCCTTCCTTAACGCCGGAAGACAGGTTGACCTATCCGGTTAGGCCATCGTGCAATGGCTAAAGAACATTGCACTCCACTCTGTGCCGCGCAACGGGTGACGGTTCTTATAACGGATAGCTGGCCATCTACTTAAACCCTACTGGCTACGGCGTTGCGGGGTCTGCACCACAGGTTTGGTCGGGGCCATTTCGGTGACGATGACATTCGCGCCCATGGTTTTTAGGCGCAAACGGATGTCGTTGACGCTCTTCATCTGCGTGAAAGGCCCTAACTTGACACGGTGGGTGGTCACGCCGTCGATTTTCGCCTTATCTACTTTCGAGGCGATGCCCATTAAGGCCAGCTTGGCGCGGAGTTGGTCGGCTTCCTTAAAGGTTTGGAACGAACCCACCTGCATGACATACTTGGCATCTTTTGCCTTACCGATACGCTCTTCACGGACACGGGTTTTTAGCTCATAATCGGGCACCACCACTTCCTTATCGGGCAAGACGGTGTAAAACTCAAAATGCGGGGGCTTAGGCTTGGGCGGTTCTTTGGTCTCAGGCACCGCCGCTGCCGTACCTTTTTTAGGGTCGGTAGCTGTGGCCGTAGTGCCCGTACCCGCTGCCGTGTTGTTACCCGCCACATAAGACGGCGGCGGCTCTTTTGGGGAGGTGAGTTTTAGGTAGGCCAAAAAGGCAATGAAAGCAAACACCAAAGCCCCAACCAACAGCCCTTGCCAGCGGGTAATAACCCGTTTGGAAGACGGGCTTTTCTTTTTGATGGTACCCCGGTGTTTGTAATCTTTAGCCATACATCACATAACTTCAGGCGTGTTAATGTTTAATAGGTTTAGGCCGTTTGCCAACACTTGCTTGACGGCGCAAACCAGATTCAGCCGCGCATTGCGCAGCGGTGCATCGTCAACCAAAAATTGGTGGGCGTTATAATAAGTATGCAATTCAGTTGCCAACTCACGCAAGTATAGCACCACTTGGTGCGGTTCATACTGTGCTGCCGCCTTTTCCAAGACTTCGGGATAACGGCCCAAGGTTGCCAACAAGGCCAACTCATGACTTTCCGCCAACAGCGGCAAGTTCGCCATGCCCAAATCAATATCGCGCGACCAACCTTTTTCATCCAATTGCCGTAACACGCTGCATACCCGCGCATGGGCGTACTGGACATAAAACACCGGATTTTCATTGGTTCTGGAAGTCGCCAACTGCAAATCGAAATCCATGTGCTGCTCGGAGCGGCGCATTACATAAAAAAACCGCGCCGCATCCTTGCCGACTTCGTTACGCAATTGCCGCAAGGTGACAAACTCGCCGGAACGGGTCGACATCTGTACCTTTTCTTCGCCCCGGTACAAGGTCGCAAACTGCACCAGCAGCACTTTCAGCTTCTCGGCATCCGCACCCAAAGCCTGTATCGCCGCGCGTACGCGTGGGATATAACCGTGATGGTCGGCACCCCAAATATCAATAATCTGGTCGAAACCCCGCGCCAGTTTGTGGTGGTGGTAGGCAATGTCGGAGGCAAAATACGTGTACTGGCCGTTTTCGCGCACCACCACCCGGTCTTTTTCGTCGCCCAATTGGCTGGACGCAAACCATATCGCCCCGTCTTGCTCGTACAAATGCCCGCCCGCCCGCAACTGCGCCAAGGCCTTTTCCACCGAGCCGTCATCCATTAACTGCCGTTCTGAGAACCATTGCTGATAATCGACGCCAAACTCGTGCAAATCGTCCTTAATGTCGCCTAAAATGTCGTTCAGGCCGATTTGGAAAAAATCCCGGTACAGTTTGCTGCCCAGCAACATTTTTGCCCGCGCGATCAGGGCATCAATATGGACTTCCTTATCACCGCCTTGCGGCTCGTCGGGCGGAATGCTTTCCTGCACCAACGCCGCCGGACGGCGGTAGTCGTTGCCTGCATTTTGGTGGATGCCCCGTGCAATGTCGCGGACATAATCGCCGCGATAGGCGTTGCTCGGAAACGGCAACACTTCGCCGCATTCTTCCAAATAGCGCAACCAGATACTGGTCGCCAAAATGTCCATTTGCCGGCCCGCATCGTTGACATAATACTCCCGGTGCACCTCAAAGCCCACCGCCGCCAACAAGTCCGCCAGCACCGAACCATACGCCGCGCCGCGCCCGTGGCCGACATGCAAAGGGCCGGTGGGGTTGGCGGAAACAAACTCCACCTGTACTTTCTTACCCGCCCCGCTTTGGCTTAAACCAAACGCCGCGCCCTGTTCGTTGATACGCGGGATAATCTGATACTGGGCATCTGGATTAACAAAAAAATTGATAAAGCCAGGGCCTGCCAGCTCCACTTTAGTGATCGCCGCATCAGCGGGTAGGGCGGCAATGATTTTCTCGGCCAATTGTCGTGGGTTGGCTTTGGCGGGTTTGGCCAGCATCAAGGCCAAGTTAGACGCAAAATCGCCGTGTTGTGCATCACGGGCGCGCTCTATCACTATTTGCGGCGCAATGTCCTGCGCCAAAACACCCTCAGTTTTCAGGCTCTCAAGCGCCTGCCGGATCAGTTCCTCTATCTTTTGTTTCATCGCCACACTGCACAGTTAAATCAAATTAAAGTGCTTCATTATCCACGAAAATTAGCCGATTATCCATTAAGACCTGCAATTGGCTGGCTAGCCCTTATTTACAAGCCACACCAAAGTGCCGATAATGATTCGGTATAAGGGGAGCCTTATGGCATCAGCCTGTTTTTGTTGTGGAAAATAAAGCCGCCGCTAGATACCGTTATCCGCCGCCTAAAAGGTGATGCGCGGCTTTAGCGGCAAAAATGAAAAAATTCAACAAAAGCATTGAATTTTTCGGCTAAATTCCATATTCTTTACGGGTTTAACTTTGCGTCGGACTGTACACTTAAATTAAAGCAATACAGTTCTTTTTTTAACATCAAGAGAGGTCATTATGAAAAAATCATTAATCACAATCGCAGGTATTGCTTTAATCGCTTTAAGTGGCCAAGCATTTGCTGACGAACAAATCGAAGTCGGTAAAAAAATCTATGAACGCGCTTTTGGCCGTGGTTGCGGCACTTGCCACGACATCGCTTCTAACCCACAACTGACCGCTTTAATCAAAGCCGGCCAATTGGACCGCGCTAAATTTGAAACCACTCTGAAAGAAGGCAAAGGCGGTATGCCTAAAGCCATCGCAGAAATCATGAAACAACCTTCAGTGGCTAAAGCCGGTTACGGCGAAGACCAAGCGGTTGACGCACTGTACAAATATTTGGAAACCAAATAAGCGTACTGTTGACCTAAATCGGGCCTTTCTTTAGCCCGAAAAAAAGCCGCCCCAAGTGCAAACCTGGGGCGGCTTTTTTGTGTCGGGACTTAAGCCTAAGCTTAGGAACGTGCATAAAATAAAATCTGTTAAACAGGCGAAAGTACGGCAACCCCCTCCCAGCCTCCCCCTTGGCAGGGGGAGGGGCGTTATCCCCCTGATTTTCGCCTGTATGACGGGGAAGCCATTTGCTCCCTCCCCTGCGAAGGGGAGGGCTGGGGTGGGGTTTAACACGTTGAGGAGTAATGGAACGCCGACTTAATTTTATGCACGTTCCTAAGCCTAAGCTTACTTGCCGCTCAAATACCGGACAATCTTTTCCCGCAACGGCAGTTTTTTGAGGTTTCTGATCCAGATGCCCGCCACGGCGGCGATCATCAGGCTACAGGAAGCCAGCGTCCAATAAATCAGCCGCTTTAATTGCGACATTTCCTGCATCAGTTGCGCATTCGATAGGCTGGCCGCCGGAGTAGGGGCAGCTTGGGCGGGTCCCGAATAGGTGCGCAACACCCGCACATCGTTTTTAATGTCTTCCAACGCCCCTAAAGACGCGGGAACCGCCCCGGCGCGTAGGCTTTCTTCTAAAGAGCGTAGCTTGCTTTCAATCGAGCCGCTGACCAAACCGACCATTTGCCCTTTCAGCGCGTTAACTTCCGCCGACAACTGCGGACTGTCCGCCGTTACCGTGCCATCATCCGCCGTCACTTTTTTATAAGCCGTTAAAAAATCATTGCTGGGCAGTAACAAAAAGCCCGTGACAAAAATCACCGTCATAAGGAAAAACACCCCCCTCAGCAACCATCGGTTGGTTTTCATCAACTGCTGGTGGGATGGCACACTTTGCAAAACAACAATTTCTGAATGGGTTTTATTTTTCTGGCTCATTATTAACTTCCTCTCGAAACGCACAACAGCCGCTTCGGACAAATTATTTATTATTATGGCTCTAATGGGTTTAGGGATACAGGCACAACAGGGCGTTAGGCTCACCAATACGCAAAGTACAAGGTGACACTGCCCCCTCCCCTGATGGGGAGGGTTGGGGTGGGGAGAATCTAAACAACACTTTTTTCATCAAATAGACTGAAAAATAAGTTGCTCAAAATGGCTTACACACAAAATACCCATCATTTCGGCAATCCCTTTATGCCTCGTGGGTATGCCAGAATGATGGGGGTTGAAGGTCGCTATGTTTATACTCTGAACGGTCCAGCCTTCGACAGGCTCAGGCCGAACGGTTAATCCTAAAAACCGAAAACTTGACCGTTTGAAGTATATTAATAGACAAAAGACCTTAAAACCCCTATATAGCCTCGTTTTATTCTCCCCAAGTAATTGCAGTTAGTTGAATTCAATGGATTTTATTAAAAATAGTTTAATTATTATGGTGATCCATTTATAGTAAAAAGATGAGTTTTTAATTCTTTTTTCGGTAGCGTGGTGGAAAAAATAAGGATTTTTCCTGATAAAACAACAAAAAACTTGCTTGGAAATCAGATACTAAGTAATATTTATATACCATCAATCCGACTTCCCTGATGCACTTATCAACAGCAATTAATCGATAAGTTTTTTATTGAACACAAGTTGCCCAGAAAGTATACAGAAACATAACTTAATAGCCACATTTTTACAGCAGGTGGTTTAGTGATTAATATATACTTCAAATGTTCAAATTTTCGGTTTTTTTGGGTAGGGTACGCTGTGCGTCACTGCCATTAAGTTAAGAAATTGTACTTGTAATTTCAACAAGATAGGATTAGCCGTTCACCCTGAGCTTGTCGAAGGGTGGGCGGTTAATCCGTCCATGGTTCGACAGGCTCACCACGAACGGATTAACGCACTACGCTCTTAATCTCTACACTATTGAAATATAAAGCATAAATCCTTAACTTAATGGCAGTGACGCTGTGCGTACCTTTAAAAAACTTTCATAAAATCAGTGAAAAAGGTACGCATAGCGTACCCTACGGTGAATTGTAAAAACCGAAAACTTGACCGTTCAGAGTATAGATATTAAAGCACCTGTTTTGTGTCCACCCAGTTTGCTTGTTATTTTAAAGCCCTCTCAAGTCTGTGCTTTTACCCCTGACTCATCTTGTGTTTCGAGGACACGGGCAAATACTCGATGATCAAGTTTTTCATAACGTCACTTCTAAAGAAAGAAGAAGGCGAGCGAATTGAGTTGGTTTTAAAACACAGCCTCCACCCACCAGCAGGTAGCACGCATTTTTACCCGCTTTGAGCGGTTCACATTGACACACCTACGGCAAAGCCGTAGGGTATTTTGACTAATTTGCGAGGAACAAATGAACTTAACGACTAAAAAAAACGTTTTCTTTAGGCTTCGGATTTTACCGCTTGTTCTTTTGGGGGCCTTTGAATTAGCGCTTCCCTTTAGTGAAGCCAATGCTACTCGTACGCTTTTAAGTATCACCCCCGCTTCATTTGACAATTCAACTTCGTCTAAAATTATTTTTAGCCCAGGCGGATTCAATGTTAATCCTAACACCCAAGCGATTAAACACCTTTGTTCTCTTCGTAATGGCACTTGGGTTATTTGGGACTCCACTATTTCTCCGGCAACAAACGGTGGATTTACAACTACAGGTTGTGGTATTGATCAAGCTACTGGGCTATTTACTACTCCTGATGGAAAGCCTACTGCTGATATGCAGGCCATTGGCATGGGGCCTGATATTTCTGACTACGAAAAAACGTATATTAAAACATTCAGTTTAGGTATAGATTCCGCAGGATACTCAATGGCGAGAAACAACGCCATTGTTCCCGACAACCAACTACCCACCACTGATATTTATAAAATGATAGGGAAATCTTATGTGTATGCTACTTCAATAGATCCAAGAATGAAAAATATTTCTGCTATTCGCTGGATATTGAATTCCTCATCTTTGCCTAGTGACCTTAAAGTACCAGTAGCGGCAGGAGGGATTCATACTGACGTAGGCTTTGATCACCTTAAAGGCGTTTGGCCCTTATATCAAGACAACATGGCTCCTTTGCTATTTTCTGATCCTTCAACTCTGACAACAGAAGCATTAACAGTTGAATCTGAAATG
The DNA here is from genome assembly GCF_002209385.1 of Methylovulum psychrotolerans. Classification (NCBI taxonomy): domain Bacteria; kingdom Pseudomonadati; phylum Pseudomonadota; class Gammaproteobacteria; order Methylococcales; family Methylococcaceae; genus Methylovulum; species Methylovulum psychrotolerans. Next base: position 4,137,221 of record NZ_CP022129.1, on the reverse strand, counting down.
GCAATACCTCAGCTCTTCGTTAAGAATAGCGGTTTCACTCAGTCCAATTTGTGGATTGATCTCTTGCAAACAAGAGGGGATCAAGTCCGTTATCCTCTTGGTATTCAAATAAGGCTGATGGATTCGCGTAGTGGTGCGCCTTATACAGGCACAAGCGTTTCTTCTGCTTATTTCTCGACTTCGCTCGATAATACCGGTAATCTCCCAGGGATAACCGTCTCGCCTGACAATACTTTTCACCTAACTAATGAGGCAACCCTCCTCCCACCACCTGATAAGACAGGAGGTTATCAAAAAATTTCTTTTACGATAACAAAGCAAAATATACTGGATGTGATTGATCAAGTTAACGCTAAGATTGCCGACTCAAACCCAGACCCCGTAATCCGGGCCAATCGGCAATTTTCAACGGATTTGAGTACTGTTAGATTTCAAGGAGCTAAGATTGGCAGTGAAAGCGGGGCGCTTCTTACTGTGAATAATAAGAGTAATCCTTATGCTTCAGATTGGGGCGTACAGCTTCAAATCAATATCCAATATCTCAACGTAAATCAGGATTAAAAAGTAAAGGTAAAAAAACAATACCGTTCGGGCTAAGTATTGCCTAATGTTAGACATAAGACAGTTCCCTCCCCATCAGGGGAGGGAACTGTATTTAATTGCAACTTATTGTTTTTATTCAATTTAAATACTTGCCCAATGCTTAGCGGCTAAGTTGCTTATTCTGACGTTAAAAACTTGCTGACAGAGTTATCGCTCTAAGCCAACCATAGGCAAGCGGTTCTGCCTGAGATTTTACATCAGTATAGACTTTCTTATCGCTAACGGCATCGCCCTCAGCGCATCGTCACTAAAATCAAGAAAGGCCAGTTTGTCATTAACCAGCTTAAAAACGGCTATGGACTGTTCTAAATCGCGTTTTTTCTTATCAGGATTCCTGTCGTCTCTTGTAGACAGCCAATGCTTGTGCAGTGCAAAAGCTCTTGGATCGGGTACGGTAAGTCCTACAGGAAAGCCTTGCTCATCAATGCCGATGGCGGTGAATTTCGGGCACGACACTAACCACGCCAAGCCCTTTATCTCTACGGCCACTAAGTCTTCAGGAAAATCCGCCATTGAAGAATAGGTGCTAAACAACACCTTTTTACTGGCGGGTTGGATAAGGTCAACAATAAAGCCCTCTTTATTGGCTGCCCTGGCTGTATTGCCGCCCATTACCTCAAAAGATTTGTCAACGGATTTGAGCAGGCCAATAAAACCTCTTGGCTCTGCTGCCGCGATGCTTATTTTTTTTCTGGTATCCCACAAAACAGCACTATCTTCGGTTGCTACACTGTCTGGCTCAACATACACCGCCGCCGCCGCTTCATAAGCGTATAGGGCGCTGGTGCCGACAATCAGCGTTTTATTAGCCAATACCGGAAAGTCAGACAGTCGCCTTGAAATGTCGGCCAGCATACGCGGCACTCTGTTTGCGTAAACCGCCTTACACAATCTGGCATGTTTTGCTTGGTTGGTTTTGAGTGTTTTAATTCTCTCAGACAGTTCGGCTTTTCTGGTTTGAAAGTTGGTATAGATGGCTTCTGTTGTTTCGGATCGGGGGCCTAGGCTATTTTGTCTTTTGGCGGTCTGGTGTATCAAGTAATCAATGCCCGATAGCTTACGCCACATCATGCTGCCCTTGTAAGGATGCCATTTGTTCAGCGCATCTTGCCAGGCTTCATAACATTGAATGGCATTGATTTTGATTTTATTTGAATTGGAGTCTATCTCTATGAATTGCATATTTTTTCAGGTAAAAAATACATTTTTTGCAATTCTACCTGAAAATTTTTAAGAAACATATAGTTAATATTATTAAGCGGCATTTCTAGGGGTTTTTGCCTGCTTAACGCCGGCCTCTATAACGGTGCGTCTGGCGCAAACCGCCCCCTACAAAAACCCCCGCAGGCTCTAAAGAATGTGCATGAATAAAATCTGTTGAACAGGCGAAAGTACGGCAACCCCCTCCTCCTGAGCGAAGCCGGAGGGGTCACCCTTGGCTACACTGCCATTAAGTTAAGAATTTAGTATTATTAATCAGTACGTTATCTGTTCGTATAACGCCAAGTAGGATTAACCGTTCGCCCTGAGCCTGTCGAAGGGTGGGCGGTTAATCCTACTTGGTTCGACAGGGCTCTCCTGAGCTTGCCGAAGGGCTCACCACGAACGGATTAATTTAATCTCTACATTATTGAAATGTAAAGTATAAATCCTTAACTTAATGGCAGTGACCCTTGGCAAGAGGGGGATTAACACGCAGCCATGCAATGGAACGCCTACTCAATTTTATGCACGCTCCTAACAGATCAACACCTCCAACAATTCCGCTTTTCTCGCGCAATTAAGCTGGTTAATGACTTCACTTAAAGGCAAGCCATCCTGCACGATGGCTTCTCCGGTGTTTCGTTTTAAAATCTCGGCAAACTTCTTGCTCAGCCCCGCTTCGCCCTCTTTTAAATACAGGTTATAGATCAGTTCCCAATGCCTTCCCCCGACATTATTAAAGCCCTATTGTTTCGCCTCAGCAATCGCCTTGCCGCCGTTAGTGATTTTCTTGCGGAAATGGTTGAGAGAACGGATAGGGAACTCCCTGAACGTCAGGTTAGGGTAGCTGCTATAGTTTTTAACCTCTTGATTATCGCCACCAAAAATACGGTGGTTGCCTTGCCTGACATTAAAGTCCATATTAGAAACATGCCTCACCACGGTCTGGTGTGTCATACATTAGCAGAAGGGAATCACAATATACGCAAACCTGTAACGGCTATACCCTACAAATGCTGTTCAGCAAACGCATGGATCAATACCACGCTAACCCCGGCAAACAGTTGCTCAGGCATACTGTTGATGATTTTGCTTTCAAGATTGTCTAAAAACCTGATGATTTCAATCCGCCTGCCCGGTGCCGCTATCTCCTCATGAAGCGGTGCCACCACAACATAATAATGATGCAGGCCGTTAAGCAAATCTTCCGGTACATCAGCACAATGCTGGTTTAAGCGGCTGATAATCGTCAACGTGTCTTTATATTTAGCCACCAGCTCTTGATTAACCGCCTTATGCCTAGCTTTGATAAGATCCGTCCTTAAAGCCTTAGCCAAATTGGAGGCTTTAATACCCGCGATGTCATTCAAAATACGGTGCTGTTGCCGAGCAATATCGCTGAACTCCACCAAAGGAAAACCATCACCCCTAGGATAAATATAATCCACCGACTTTAAGGCATGGAGCTGACAATGCTTTTTTATACCCTCGCCATCCACTTTCAACGCCAACACCTCCAAGCGTAGCGGGAGATCGGCGAATTCATGATCCATCGCTTCTAAAAAATCCTGTAACGGACGCATCAGCCCAGCCACGCGCTATCGACAAACATCTCATAAAAAGACTGCCCCAAGTCCTCCTTAATCGCCGCGATACGCTTAAAGACATTGTCGCTCATATTCACCGAATTACCGTCGGCGGATAACTGGTTAATGCCAAAATGCGCATCTAAATCTAAGTTGTCCTGCTCCCGTTCCATGATATTTTCAATACACTTCATCATGTCGATACTATGGCTGGCGATGATGATATTAACCCCTTTGGTGCTGAGCTCAAACAACGCCTCGACCATCACTTTTTGCCACGAAGGATGCAGATGGGCTTCCGGTTCGTCGATAAACAAACAACTGCCTTCACCCAGCACACCGCGCTTAAGCAGCAACGAGATCAGCCCCAAATTCGTGATACCCAAAGCCGTCGAATGCAGGCCAACCCCGTCAGCATAGCCGTGTTCCTGAAAATAAAAATCGCCGGATTCCGATAGCTTAATCTCCCCGCCAATGGCGGCGTTAATCGTGTCTTGGTCTAAACCAATAGGATGGCTGATTTTGCGTTTATGGCTTAACTGATCCAATAGATCGTACACATACCTCGGCACACCTGTTAGATAATTGATTTTTTGCCAACCATACATCGACAATTGCCGCTTATCTTGTCTTACCGATTGCAATGCCGCCGCCATTTTCCAATACACTGGCGACTCCAGATAGACAATAGTATTAAACTGGCGAAACTCAGCAAAGCTGTCAGGGTTTAAAGCTACCGTTAATGCCGCCTTTTTTAGGGTAACGGAACCTAACTGGGCAAAATCAAACTGGGCAAGGTCATCTGCCGCCGAACGGTAATTTTTTAAATCGGCTAGGTTAGAGATTTGGAAATTGTCTTTTAGGGCATTAGCAAAGCTGTTGCTAATGGCAGAAAATAGATATTCGGTAGGATTTTCGACTATTTTTTTCAGTTCACTAATATGAGGCTCAACATTAGCAAGCAATCCCTTCATAAGAGCATCGTTATCTGCTACAGATACCAAGGTGTCCAAGGTTACAGATAGCGCATGAATCTCTTTCTTTAACAACGCATACTTTGTCACCTGAGCCATAAACGACAGCCTTTCGAATGAGTCTGCTTTTATTGTTTCAAGCATATTGAGTTGAAAGGAAAAATCTTCAAAAGCCACACGTTCTGCTTGGCTGAATTTTGGCAAAAAAGGAGAAAGAGAGGGTATTGCCATAATAATTTCATTGCAGCTATCAAAAAATCCAATCGCCAAATGATCCTTATTAACCGCATTAAAAAAACTATACAACGCCTTAGTAGCAAAACTCTTCCCCGAAGAATTCGGCCCTGCTATCACCGTAAACGGGCGCAGTTTTAAGCTTGCCGTATTAATTTTGCCAAAATGCCGAATGCTGATGTCCAGTTTCATGGTCAAGTATCAAAGGCACGGCAACCCGTGCGCGGATTAAATAATAATGGTCGGCATTATAGCGTTTTTTCGCTTGTCCCACGGCTATAAAAGCTACCCCCCAAACACACAAACGCCCAAGCAAACGGCACAAAACCATCTGCCCGGGCGGCGGGTACTGGCGAAAAGCCCGGCCTAAAGCGGCCTAGCTTTTAATTATCGATCTGTACTGTCAACGCGTTAGCGGCAAAGCTAGGGGTAGAGCCGGCGGTGATGTTACGCGAGTTGGTCAAGTTGGCGTAGACCAACAAATGACCCGCTGTGGCGGCATCAAAAATGCCCCATGCCGTAATTACGCCCCAATCCCCCGTGGCGGCAGGAAAAGAAATCGTGACGGCATTGCTGACCGTACCGTCGGTCGTAGGTTGCGTCCAATCGCTATCGCCAGGGGCGCAAGCGGCGCGGGCATAGCCGTTGCCGGAAATTTCCGTCACCGAACCTGCTTCACCGTCAGTGACCGCCGAGAACAGGGCGATATAAAGGGCAGTCGGTTTAGCGAACGTAGCCGAGCCAAAAATATGGCCAGCGATTTGGTTTTCGGTATAGTTGGTAAATGCGGTCATTAGGGAAACCCTCAAAAGTTAAAAAATCCTCGTACCTGAGTATAGTAACCCAAGCCGGAACGGGGATTTTTGCGGGTTTTCTTATGCGGGGGGCGGGGCGGCCTTGCCCCTCAATTTAACGCGCAAACCAACTCCAACGCCTGCTTAAACGCAGTCCGGCAGGTTTCGGGCTTGCTAAAACTGACGCGGATGGTTTTCTCGCCGCAGGGCTTTAAAATGATGATCTGGCCGCAACTATCGGCGGTCAATGCGTGGTAAAGGATGGCCGCGCCTTTACGTTGCGCGGTGTCGTGCAGGGTGGTCAATAAGTCCATTTACAATCATAGCAGGAACGCGCCAAGTGGCCACCGGATTCAGTGGTAGCCTAGCGCGGTAAAAAATAACGGGATGGGATTAAAACAAAACCACCGCTTATTGCGGTATACTCGTAATGCCGCTACCCGTTTGTACGCCTGAATGCTTATGGGTAGAGCTGACATTAATGTTTTCATGGGTCAAATCGCCGCCACTGATGGCGACATCGCCCTTAATGCTCGTCGTCCCGACCAACTCAATCTTATCGGCGGTCAGTTTTAACGTGCCGTCGGCAGTCAACTCAATGCCCTGCTGCTGCATACGGCGCACCCCCGTCGCGTTACCCGTGCGCGGGTTACGGTAGCCCGTAATAATAGGATAGCGCGGGTCGTCATCAATAAAATCCACCCACACCAAATCCCCCGCCTTAATCCGCACCTCGGTCAATGCCGACTTATCGCCGACCGCATACTCGATATGCGCCTCCGGCAACACCTCCGCCTGATCGGTAATACCGGGGATAGATACCCGGCACGTCCGCGTGGCCGCATCGTAACTGCTGATAACCGCAGGTTTTCTCATGTTAAAGCCTCCCCCAGCCACAGCCGGGTGTATTGTTTGCTGTGCGCCCCGTCGGACTCAAAAACATGCGCGGCGGTAATCACCGCCAACGCCTGCCCGCCCGCAAAACCGATTAAATCCCCCGCCGCAATCGCCGGGGCCAAATCAATGCGGTTGATGATTTTACGGCGGATCAGACAGCGTGACATATTCTGCAACTGCTGGGCATTTTTGTTCGGCACATAATAACTGCTGCGGGTCTTATCACGGTTGCCGTAGATAAAACTGCCGTCATCGGCCAGCGAATAAAAAGACGGCACGGTATGCCGCGCCAGAAACCCGTTCGATAGCGTATCCGCCCCGGTATCGGGCAAGGTGAGCACCGGCTTTTGGTTAAACAAATCGCCAATGCGGAAAAACGCCATCTTACCGTTTTTCCAGCGCAACACCCCGCCTTGCTCCTGCAACACCTGGGCCAGCGGAAAAGTCGGGCAACTGCCCGCCAGACAACAGAAATACGGCACGGTGACATCGCCGTCTATCCCCGCCAACCCCGCCCCGGCGGCTTTATAAATCGCCGCCAACGAGGTTTTTTCCTTAATAATCGCCTTAGCGCTGATAAACGCCGCCGTATGGCAATTATTGAGCAAAGCGATAACCTGCTTAAACTCCACCCCCTGCTTACCCTGCACCAACTGCGCCTTAGTGTCTTCGGGGTTGGCGATAATCTTAAACACATCTTGGTTAACGGTCAGCGTCCGGCCTTCCGCCAAATACTTGCCCGTATCCCCCGTCACCCGAATCTGCCCTTCAAACGTCAGCGGAATCGGTGCCAAATCCGAGCGCACCACGGCCTTTTTAAGCAAATCGCCGCGCACCGTCTTGCCGTTTTCTAAGGTGATGATCATGACGCGGTTATATTCTGCACGTTATTGATCTGCGTATTAAAGCCCGATTCGGCAGCAGCAATCGCCGTCTGCACCATTTCCGAAGTCCGGCCAAATAACGTTACCCCCATGACTTGCGCCGCCTCCAAATACAGCGCCGTCTCCCGCTCCACATACAGCAAAAATAACGGGCGGATCAGCGCCCATTCGAAATTATTCAGCGCCGTCGTTTCGTCAATAGCGGCAGGGGTGCTGGCCAGACGGATATAACCGTCATAATAGACCGTGGCGGCAATGGCCTGCGCCATCACCACCCGCTCGTCCAGCACCACCCCTAAAGGCCGCTCATTCACCAAAAAGCGGTTTACCAATTCGGTTAAGGTCATGGTTTAACCGTAAGTCGCGGCGCCGTCAACCGTTTCGCCATAGTAGTGATAATTGAGCTGGCCTGAAAAAATCAGTAACGTGGCGGAACCCCAATCGCGTTGCGGCGGTTTTTCCATATAAATATGGGCTTGCTCAATTACCTTATAGCGCAGATACGCGCGTGGCGTACCTTCGTAGATTTTCGCGTCAAACACCCCACCTTGGCTGATCAAATCCAACAAAAATTGGTCGCAAGTGCCCGCAACGGTTTCTTGAAAGGTAATCGGGCCGCTGTAAGACGTTTTAGCCTGACCAGGCTGCACCATTTTTGTCCCCAAAGGGCCCGGCACATCAATGGCTAGCTGGGTGGTGATAATAGGCCAAGGAAAGCTGTTGCACAAAAATTGGACATGCTCAAAGCCCTTAATGACCAAGGTCGCATCAGAGAGGATGGCCTTATTGCCAAGATTTCTGATATCGCCGTGGATTGCTTTAGTAAAAGACCCGGTACTGACTGCCATTGTGATAACCTCTTAGGAATAAATTGGATGGGGGTATCATAAGGGCTAAGACGGGAAGGAAAGCGGCGGTTTTTCCTAAGGGGGGTAAACGCTTAGGCGAACGCTGATTTTATGCAAGGCCTGTTAATAAAAATCGCTCCAAGCCTTACCGCAATTGGTTAGCGCAACAATATGTACGCTGTTGTCTGGCATCATGTTTTTATCCTTGTATTTGCTGGGTTCCCAGACATACACATAATCGGATAAACGGCCACACAGCCTTTCTAGCCATTCCAACGGCACACCACTGAAAAAATCCGCGCCAGACACTTGGCAACACTCGGCATTAAGACGCAGAAAATCATCAACATCTTGATAATGATAAGAAACCGTTGCCTCATGTTGGTTTTGCTGGTTTTGCTGGTTGGGCGGTTCTGCTTTTAACCTATCCGCCACGGCAATCCGTATTTTTTGTTCGTCAGAGAGAAAGCGGAAAGTCTCGAAACAAAACCCCGAATAGTTCAGCATCCCGAACACGCCACAAAATACCAGCACGATAAAGATAATTGATTTAGCCCCAGATATCAGCGTCAGCACAGGTTTTCCGCCTGTTGTTTCGCAAATTTGCCAAGCATCGCCCTGAAGCTTTGCCCTTAGCAATTGGGCGATAACGAAGACCAGCGGCAACACGGCAAAATCATGGCCTTTAGCAAGCAGCAAAGCCGCTTCCAAGCCGAAGAAAAAAACCAAAATCCACCGCAAGGCTTTGTATTGGTGGGTGGAGGGGCGCAACAAAAACAAGGCGGCGGCAAGAGGCAGAAAAAAAGCCACCCAAGCAACCGGGCTAAATACCGTGTCATTGATTGCATTCCAAGCGTTATGCGACGGGATAACGATCAATAACCAATTGATTGCATATAAAAAATAGTATGGTATTTGCATAGTATTGTCGCAGTCAAGTAAGGTACGCTATACAGTTCGCATAGGTCGGACACGCTGTTTTGCCCGACATTTTCCATTATCACCCGTTGCAAAATACCCGCCTTAAGGCATCTATGGCTTGGCAAGGACACAGGCAACCGGACGGCTTTTGTCGGGCAAAACAGCGTGCCCGACCTACGCGGCTAACGCCTTATCCGCTCAGCCTTGCTACCAGGCAGGGGATTTTCTGATTCTATCCTAAGCTCGGGAAAATCGGCGGGATAAAAAATAAACCGCACCCATTCCGTACCGACAATGCGTTGGCGCATGACGCAAAAACGTAAGCCGTATTTTTGTATGCTGTTGTGAAGCTTAGCGGACGGCACTTGCCCGATGGGAAAAACCGCCCCGTCCGCAGCTTGAAATAAGGTTGCCCGCCAAAGGGCGGAAAGGCTTATGTCATACCGAATATCCCATAAAAAACGCTTATGGAGCTTTTTTACTATGCGGCGGCTACGATGTTTACGCATATAATGAATGCCTTAGGCCAAGTTTCTACAAGTGGGGCAACCAATCCGCCTGAACAATACCTTACTACGTCGGCTCAACCAAGCTGGCAGTAAATGCCTTACAATAAAAGCAAAATACCCCCTCTTCCTGCTCCACCACCCGAAATTTCATCTCTTCAAGCTGCCGGTCTGCCACATCCTCAATAGTGACAAACAGACCGAACAGCCCTGCTTGCTGACTGATATGAATATCCACCGCCCCGATAAAAACCAACTGTAAATCCTTCGTGCTGCCCGCCGAATAGCGGCTTAAGAGAATCTCAATATCGTATCCATTGGGATAGCCATGATCACTGAGCGTTCTGGTGATGTTTAGGGCTTTTAAATACGGGTAATTACGCAACTGGTGCAGGTCATCATATTGCCAAATAGTATTGTGTATGTGCATAGCGATTGAATCTTATCGTTTTTTTAGTTCGCGTAGGTCGGGCACGCTGTTTTGCCCGACATTTTCCATTATCGCCCGTTGCAAAATACCCGCCTTAAGGCATCTATGGCTTGGCAAGGATACGGGAGACCGGACGGCTTTTGTCGGGCAAAACAGCGTGCCCGACCTACGCGGCTTGTTGTTTTAAATAGCTCTACAATATACGATGGTTAAGTTATTTATCCGAATGTTAAAAACTTGATGCTCGAAATAAAGGAAACTGCCATGGCCTTTGCTAATGAATACCTGACTGATGAACAGGAAAGAAAAAAATACGGTTCTGCCTACGTCACGATAGACCGTGAACGGGATGCTTGGTTGACCCGAAGCGGCGGCGGTGGGGAAATGCCAAAGTTTGTGGAACTCCACTGGAAAAATGAAGAAATCAAGATGCATGCTTATGATCAGGCAAAAAAAAATGCCGAAGGGACGTATGATATCGCTTGGCGTGTCGCCAAAATGCGCATCCCTGAAAAATTGGAAAGATACCGTCAGGACATACTCGAAATGGTCAGGGAAGCATTGATTAGGCATAAAGATCGGGGCTGTATTAAATGGGATCAGCAAATAAAAACCGTCCACGTTGAGTTCAACGACCGCATCATCAATTATAACCCCGGAGACATTATATGGATGTGAACAGCATCAAGACCGCCATCGCCCCAACCCATCACCTTAAAACGGGCGGCTTCATCCTGACGGAATGGGCAACTGTCAGGCAGAACCGCTTGCCCACCTTACTGCCCATCCTCCGCCGCATCATCCTGTAAAATCCGTTCCAACTCCGTCCGTTGAATCCGCGCAAAATTAACCAATGCCGATTCGTTATCAAAAAACGCGAACGAGGCTTTCAGGGCGGTATCGTCATAATCCCTAAACTGTGCGGCCTTGATGCGCATCTCCTCGGCGCTGTTGCCCAGCGTCACCATAATATGCTGCGCCATTGCCAGCGAGGAGTCGAAGATTTCCCGCTTGTAATAATCCACCCCCGCCTTGTCCAGCTCGTAAGCGTGGCGGCGGTTGTGGGCGCGGGCGAAGATTTTTAGCTGCGGAAATTCGGCTTTAGCCAGTTTGACGATGGCCACACTGGTTTCCGGGTCATCGACCGCGACCACCAATAACGACGCTTTCGCCGCTCCCGCGCTGTGCAGCAAATCCAAGCGCGAGGCATCGCCGAAATAGCCTTTAAAACCGAATTTACGCAACAACTCGATTTGGTCGGGGTCTTTTTCCAGCACCGTCGCCTTAATGCCTTGAGCGGTCAAAAACCGCCCGATGACCTGACCAAAACGGCCAAAACCGGCAATGATAATGGCATTGCCCTCGGCGAAACGGTCATAATTTTGCTCCGGCAACACGCTCATAAAACGCGGCATGATAAAGCGGCTATACACCAGCATCAGCACCGGAGTGATGGCGATGGAGGTGGCGACCGCCAAGGTCAGTAAATGCGCTTGCGCGGCGGGCAGAATCGCCAAGCCCCCGGCAAATTGGAACAGCACAAACGCAAACTCGCCGCCTTGCGCCAAGGCGAAAGCCACGCCCAAACCGTTTAGGCCGTTCAGCCCGAACAGCCGCGCCAGGATAAACAACAACAGGCCTTTGACGGTGATTAACAGCCCTATCGTCACACCTAAGCGCAACGGCTGCTCCGCGAACAGGCCAAAATCCATGCCCATGCCGACGGAAATAAAGAACAAACCCAGCAACAGCCCCTTAAACGGCTCGATGTCGGTCTGCAAAACATGGCGGTATTCGGAATTGGCCAACACCACGCCCGCGACAAACGCCCCCAACGCGGGTGACACCCCCACCGATTGCATCAGCAAGGTGATGCCCACCACCATCGCCAACGACAAGGCCGTGAACACCTCGCGCAAGCGGGTTCTGGCGACTTCGCGGAACAAATAGTGCGACAAATACCGTCCGGCGACCACTACCCCAGCAATGACAGCGGTGACCACCAGCGCTTGCAGCCAACCCGGCAAACTGGCGATCAGATTGGCGTGGTTCTGGATGGCGGCAGGCACACCATGCCGCGCCAGTAACGGCATGATGACCAGTATCGGAATGACGACAATATCTTGGAACAACAGCACGGCAAACGCGGTCTCGCCGATGGTGGTGTCCATTAGCCGCGCTTCTTGCAGCATCTGCAACACCAAGGCGGTGGACGATAGCGATAAGGCCATGCCCGCCGCCAAACTGAGTTGCCAAGAGTAGCCGAAAGCCATGCCGATGGCGGTAAACGCCGCGCTGGTCAGCAATACTTGCAAACCGCCTAAGCCGACAATGGCCTTACGCAACCGCCACAGCGAGGCCGGTTCCAGTTCCAAGCCGATGATAAACAGCATCATCACCACGCCGAACTCGGCAAAGTGCATGATTTTCGTGGTATCGCCCATCAGCCCCAAACCGAACGGGCCAATAATCACCCCCGCCGCCAAATAGCCCAGCACCGAGCCGAGTTTAAAGCGGCTCGCCAGCGGCACGACCACACAGGCCGCCGCCAAGAAAATGAAAATGTTAAATAGACCGTTGTCCATGTTCTGCTCCGGCAAATAAAAAAGGCATTGCTAGGGCGGCAGCACCGTTGCGCCCCAGAGCAAAGGTGTATCAGTAATAACAGAATACAGATTATTAGGCCATTGTGCAAAGGGCTTAAGAGGCGGGCGGCTCGACATCAAAGTAAGCAATACCTTTCAGGATGCTTGCGTATACCTATGCTTCAAACGGTCAAGTTTTCGGTTTTTAGTGGGAGGGAGCGCGGGCATCTTGCCCGCCAGTTGCGGGCAAGATGCCCGCGCTCCAAAAACCGAAAACTTGACCGTTCAGAGTATATCTACAACAGGATAAACCCATGCACATAAAAAAGCCCCGACACTTTAAGGTATCGGGGCTTTTTTAAAGCGCTTAATCAGGCTTTTTGAATAGCTTTACGCTACGGTTGACCACTCTTGCATAGCCTGGTCGCCAGGACGGTCTATTTTGACTTTGCCGTTCTCGGTTGAAATGACCCAAGCTAGCGGAATGTAATGGTGCTGGCCGGTTTTGTCTTTTGTCAGCTTAATGGTGCTGGCCCCTTCCATGTGGTCAACAACGGCAAATTGGCCGTCTTGGGAGCAAACAACGGGCATATCGGGTTTAATTTGGGCGGCATTAATCATGGTGATTCTCCTAAGCTCAATCTGAGCGGGTGATAATTGCCCATGCCGGGTATCGGCATGGGATGGATGGACTATTTAATGCATGAACAACGCAATCAGGATAATAATGGGGATGGGGATGCCGAGAAAATACAAAAGGATTGAGCGCATAATTTTTCTCCTAAACAAGTGGGTTGTAATTACAGATCACGTTGCCGACCGCCGAATATAGCGGCGAAACTGGCGACAAAGGCACCTATCAGCAACGAGATGAACAGCCAGAGCGAGGCATAAACAGAGGCTTTGCGGGTAGTATCGGCAACGGTTTTCGCCGTTGTTTCTTGCTCATGCAGCCTTGCCTGCAAACGCTCATAGACGCTATTGACCCGCAGCTCTGCACTTTGCTGGCTCAGGCCAGTGCGTTGTGCGACCACTTGGCCGACATAGCGGCTGTCTTCTTGCGGCAATGCTCCGGTTAGGATGGCATTTTTAAAAATACGGTCCACTTCGGCGGTCAATTCACCTCTGTTTGGCTTGGCTGGCGGCATGGGTGGCAGGAGGGTTTCGGGCTCAGCCATGGCAGGGTCAGCTAGGGTAGGATCTGCTGCGGCAGGCGCGTTTGGGCCTTTGCGGAACAAGGCATCGACAAAGTAACCCATCACACCGTTGTCATGCCGGCCTTTTTCGGAATGTACGGCTGCCATGTCGCCCATGGCGGCAGCGCCGATGTGTGCCCCGCCACTAACGATTGAGCCGATCACTGTCGTGAGCAGCGCGGCGGTCGCCAGCGAGGCGATGGCCCAAGCCAGGAAGCCATGCGCGGTGTCGCGGAAATAAACCTCATCGGTATGTACGTCCAGCCATTTTGTCCTGAGCCTGCCCGCAAGATAACCGCCCATACCCGAAGCAATCAGCTGGGTGACGATCAGCCACAAAATGGTCGAGACACCAAAAGCCGCCGCGCTTACGCCGTTATATGACCAAGGCGATACCGAGGACAGCCCTAAGCCTATCCCTAACATCAACAGGATGAGCGACAAAGCCGCCGCCCCCGCCGCCCCCGCCATAATGGCGCCCCAAGACACGGCACTAGATCCGGCTTGCAGGGGTTCCTGGCAACAGGTGGACGGGTCATCCGCGTACCCGAAGGTGTCCGCGCTTAATAAATCAGAAGGAGTCATAATGTATTTCCAAGCAAGTGGGTTTAGAAAATTTTGCACGATGTGCAACGGCCTATCTGTTCGCTTTCGCACATATCAATGGCTAATTTGCCGGGCAAAAACCCTAGCGGATGGTTGTTCCGTTAGCGGTTATTATCGGTATTACCCAAAAATTGGCGTTCATTTTGCACCTCAGCGTGTTCAACCCCACCCCAGCCCTCTCGGCAACCGCTCCTGCGTTGCTCTACCTCCTGCATCCATGCAGTCGCCCTTGGCAGGGGAGGGAGCGAACGGCTTCCCCGTCGTACAGGCGAAAGTTAGAGGAAAAAGCCCCTCCCCCTGACAAGGGGGAGGTTGGGAGGGGGTTGCCGTACTTTCGCCTGTACAACAGATTTTATTTCATGCACGTTCCTTAATGCGCCAATTTTATGGGCGGCAGCTTAGTGATGCCGATATTGCCGTCAGCTTGTATGGCTGGCAGTTTGGTGACCGCAACGTCGGCATCGAGTTTAACGGCGATGGGTTTGTCAACAATCCAATAAAGGGCAATGGGCTTATCCGTGGCGACATTCAAGTTCACGGTAAGCGGATAACACGCCGATAACAAACAAGCCCCACATAGTGCCAATTGCCCTTTAAAAAATAGGCAAAGCGTTTTATTCATATCATCACCTGATTAGCAAAGGGCTTTAAGTGATTCATAGGGTATCGCTCTAGTATGGCAAGTGCCGTCAAAGGTAACTGAACCATCCCGCAATACAGGATGGTGGCCTAAGGCTAGGTTATGGCCTTGCAAACACTTTAACCGGAAAACTCAGCGGAGTCGGTACGGTACAGCACAATAGGCCGGGGTGGTTGCAGACGGGGCGGCTTAGCTTTATGCGGCACAACGCACCGACCACACGGGCTTTTGCCGCTAGTATCCACGCCTTATCCACCCTTTAACAAACCCCTAAGAGAGAACACAATGACAAACCAATTCGTGATGACCGATACCCCTACCCTGCGCCAACGCGCCCGCCAACATATTGAAGCGGGTGCGGTGACGGTAGGCTATGGCGCCGACCGGGAGGCCGTCCTTACCTTGCTGAATGGTGCGCTGGCGACTGAGATTGTGTGCATGTTGCGCTACCGCCGCCATCACTTTATGGTGCGGGGCATCCACTCCCAGGCGGTGGCCGAAGAATTCCTGATGCACTCGAACGAAGAACAAGGACATGCCGACCTGCTGGCCGAACGCATCGTCCAACTGGGCGGCGAACCCAATTTTTCACCCGAAGGTTTATTGGCCCGCAGCCATGCCGAATATGTGGAAGGAGTGACTTTGGTGGATATGATTAAGGAAAATCTTGTGGCGGAGCGGATAGCCATCGACAGTTATCGGGAAGTTATCCAGTATTTGGGCAACCAAGACCCGACCACCCAGCGCCTGCTGGAATCTATCCTTGCGGTGGAGGAAGAACATGCCGATGATTTGGCCGACTTATTGTTTGCCATGCCACCGGAACAGGTGGATGGCCACTAAAGACCGCGCATGAAATAAAATCTGTTGCACAGGTGAAAGTACGGCAATCCCCTCCCAGCCTCCGCGTTCCATGGGCGAAGCCGCAAGGGTGGGGGCGGTAATGGGTGATGATACCGCCCAGCCGAGTATGCTCAGGACGCAGGGCAGGTTCTTGTTGCGCACGGTTTTGCGGTTTGGGACTAGGCCTTTGGAGGGGCTAGGGTGCTGCTCAGAAGGGGCTAGGTAGTTGCCATCGTGCGGCATGAAGGGTTAAATGCGGCTAAAAACACGGATTTGCCCAGCCGCACTGGCTTTAATCGGGTATGTCTATGGGCAATGAGTCAAAATCTAATGCACAGCCTTGCCCTTTGTTTACCGGATCATTTTCAGGAAAACAAAGCCAGTTTTTAATACTCGATCATCAAGTTTTTCATAAAGTCACCTCTAAATAGTGGGGAAGATTAGCGGAGAGCTAAGGCTTGTTAAGGTGGGCAACTCCCTCCCCTGATGGGGAGGGTTGGGGTCACTGCCATTAAGTTAAGGAAATTCTGTTCAGAAACAATGTTTTTTCTTCCTTTTATGGAAGTTCAGCAACCCCCTTGCCGATGTCTTTTGTCTGGGCGGGTTACGGTGCTTTCGTTCCAAGCAAGGGGATTCCATTGCAAATTGTTGTTTTTACTTAATTAAAATACTAATCCAATATCTAGTGGCTAAGTTGCTTATTCTAATATTAAAAACTTGATGATCGAGTTACAGTCGATGTGTTGCGGTTGAAATGTTAAACTTTACCCCTTCTACTTTTCAGCCCTCCGTACACCCATGACCGAAGCCATCCAAATACCGCGCAAAATCGCCAACCAACTGCTACATAACGCCCAACTTGCCCCAGAGCAAGAAGTCTGCGGCTTAGTGGGCGCTATCTCAGGCGTACCGACCCGCTGCTACCCCATCACCAACATTGCCGAGTTGCCTGAGCAACGGTTTTTACTCGACCCGGCGCAACAAATCGCCGCGTTCAGTGCCATGCGCGGGCACGGCGAGAGCCTGTTCGCCATTTACCATTCCCACCCCCACGCCCCCGCCCTGCCCTCGGCGACGGATTTGGAACTGGCGGCCTACCCCGATGCCCTGTATTTAATCATCTCCCTAGACACCAAAGGCATTTTGGAAATGCGCGGGTTTTATCTGCACGGACACAGCAGCCGCGAAGTGTCACTCGTGCTGAGCGAAGCCTAAGCCCTACCAGCCCAACCCCATCCACCTTTGCCGTTATTTGTTAATGACTTCCAGCCCGACACCGCACACCCCCATGATGCAGCAATATTTCCGCATCAAGGCCGATTACCCCGACACCCTGCTGTTTTACCGCATGGGCGATTTTTACGAGCTGTTTTTTAACGATGCCAAAAAAGCCGCGCAATTGCTCAACATCACCCTGACCAGCCGGGGCAGTTCGGCGGGCGAACCTATCGCCATGGCAGGCATCCCCTACCACGCGGCGGAAAACTACCTCGCCCGCCTGTTAAAACACGGCCTCTCGGTGGCGATTTGCGAACAAATCGGCGACCCCGCCACCAGTAAAGGCCCGGTCGAGCGCAAAGTGGTGCGCATCATCACCCCCGGCACCGTCACCGACGAAGCCTTGCTGGAAGACCGTAAGGACAACCTCTTAGTGGCGGTGTTCCAAAACCAACAAACCTACGGCATCGCCAGCCTGGACTTAAGTAACGGGCGGTTTATCCTGCAAGAACTCAACGGCGAAGACCAACTGCTGAGCGAAATCGCCCGGCTAAACCCCGCCGAACTGTTATTCGGCGAAGACTGGTCAGCCCCCGCCGCCCTTAAACAGCGCAGCGGCTTATGCAAACGCCCGCCTTGGCATTTTGACACGGCCAGTGCCCGGCAATTGGTGCTTAGGCAATTTAACACCCTAGACCTGAAAGGCTACGGTTGCGACACTTTGCACACCGCCATCGCCGCCGCCGGGGCGTTATTGCAATACGTTAAGGACACCCAACAAAGCGCCTTACCGCATATCCAAGGCATCCGTGTCGAACAAACCGACGACTGCATCCTGCTCGATGCTGCCAGCCGCCGTAATTTGGAGCTGGACAGCCACCCGACCGGACAACTGCAATACACCTTGTTCGGGGTGCTGGACAAAACCGCCACCGCCATGGGTGGCCGCTGCCTGCGCCGTTGGCTCAACCGCCCCTTGCGTGACCATGAGGTGCTGAAAAACCGCTATGCCTGTGTCGGCAGCCTGCTCAACCACCTCCATTACCAAGCCGTACAGACCTTACTCAGACAAGTCGGCGATATTGAGCGGGTCAGCTCGCGGGTAGCCTTAAAATCGGCACGGCCCCGCGATTTGCTGGTACTGCGCAACACCTTAGCCGTCTTGCCCGACTTGCAACACTGCCTGGCCGACAGCGATAACCCGCAAATTGCCCAGTTACGCGGCCACATCGGCGAGCAGCCCGCCTTATTGCACTTACTGCAAACTGCCCTGATCGACAACCCACCCGTGCTGATCCGCGACGGCGGCGTATTGGCGGCGGGCTTTAACGCCGAATTGGACGAATTGCGCGACCTGAGCCAAAACGCCGACCAATTTTTATTGGACATGGAAACGCGGGAAAAAGCCGCCACGGGCATCGCCAACCTCAAAGTCAACTACAACCGCGTCCAAGGCTATTACATCGAAATCGCCAACGCCCACAGCGCGAAAATCCCCGCCCATTACACCCGCAAACAAACCCTAAAAGGCGTGGAGCGTTATATCACCGAAGAACTGAAAGCCTTTGAAAACAAAGTCCTGAGTGCGCGTGACAAAGCCCTGGCCTGTGAAAAAGCCCTCTACGACGGCCTACTGACCACCATCGCCGAAGACCTCGTGCCGCTGCAACACTGCGCCGCCGCCTTAGCGGAACTGGACGTGCTGACCAACTTTGCCGAACGCGCCGACAGCCTCAACCTCGCCGAACCCGTGCTAAGCGACAAACCGGGCATCCGCATCACGGGCGGGCGGCATTTAGTGGTTGAGCAAGTCTCCGACATTCCCTTCATCGCCAATGACTTGGTTTTCTCCCCACAACGGCGGATGCTAGTCATCACCGGCCCTAATATGGGCGGTAAATCGACCTACATGCGCCAAGCCGCCTTAATCGTCCTCATCGCCCATATCGGCTGCTACGTCCCTGCCAAAGCTTTACACTGCGGCCCAGTGGACAAAATCTTTACCCGCATCGGTGCGTCCGACGACCTCTCCGGCGGCCGCTCGACCTTTATGGTGGAAATGTCAGAAACCGCCAACATCCTCCACAACGCCACCGCCAAAAGCTTGGTGCTGATGGATGAGATAGGCCGCGGCACCAGCACCTTCGACGGCCTGTCCTTAGCCTGGGCGTGCGCCGATTATCTGGCGAAAGAATGCAAAGCCTTCACCCTGTTCGCCACACATTACTTTGAACTGACCACCTTAGCGGAAGAGCAGAAAATCATCCACAACGTCCACCTAGATGCCATGGAGCATGACGACAGGATTATCTTTTTACACGCCGTCAAAGAAGGCGCCGCCAGCCAAAGCTACGGCCTACAAGTCGCCGCCCTAGCAGGTGTACCCCGGCAAGTGATTGAAAAAGCCAAACACAAACTACAACACCTAGAAAACATGGCCTACCAAGAACAGCAAAAAGAAACCGGCACCAACCAACTGGACTTGTTCTCCGCCCCCGAATGCCACCCGGCAGTCACCCTGCTAGAAGAAGTCAAACCCGACGAACTGAGCCCTAGGCAGGCTTTAGATTGGCTGTATAAATTGAAAAGTTTGGTTTAAAAAGAGGATTAATTAAATATTAATCAATAAGTTGAATAAAAATAGCAAGTAGGTCGGGCAAGCGGTTCTGCCCGACAACAGCCATTAGGCTTGTCGTACCTTTTGGCGCGAAATAAAGCCGTTAATAGGGATAAATTGAATCTGGTAGTTTTGAGAAATGTCAGGTAAAACCGTTTGCCCCATACCAATCAATGACCGTTCTTAAGTTATACGTTTATTATGTCGCATAATCAGCTTCGGACTCTATAATGGCAACTAAAAATAGCTGGACATATAATCAACTGCTAATCGCTTTCAATTTATATTGTCAAATGCCCTTTGGGAAAATGCACAAAAACAATCCTGAAATTATTAAATATGCGGAAATTATTGATAGAACTCCGTCAGCATTAGCAATGAAATTAGTGAATATTGCTAGTATTGATCCTGCAATAATATCAACCGGACGTAGTGGACTAAAAGGAGCATCAACATTAGATAGAGCGATGTGGGAAGAAATGCAACTTGACAGGGATGCTTTTGCCAATAAAATGCAACAAGCTATAAATACTTTTGAAATACCGGAATTGTCTTTAGACATAGACGAACTATATGATGCCGCTAATTATACCGGAAGCAACAAAACCATCCAATCGACAAGCCGAGTTGGTCAAACTTTTTTCCGACGTTCAGTGCTGAGTGCTTACAATAACCGTTGCTGCATAACAGGACTTGCCAATACAAAACTATTGGTAGCCAGTCATATAGTGCCGTGGCGAATAGATGAAACAAATCGATTAAATCCTAGTAACGGGCTTTGTTTATCAATGCTACATGACAAAGCATTTGATATGGGCATTTTGACAATTGCTGAAAACATGACTATCAGCGTTTCAAAAAAATATACCAGCCATGACGATCTTTTTTTTAATTCTGCAATATTGGCTTACGAGGGTAAGCCAATTTTTTTACCCCAAAAGTTTAGCCCTCTTGCCGATTTTTTACGCTACCATCGGGAATGTATTTTCAAAAAGTAGGAGCCGTTATGAATGTCAAATTTGAATATCTTTATCGGGATGCAGGAAACTTTAAAAACTGGGGCGAGGTTATCTTTTCCAACCAATATAACCTAAAACCCGACAGACTTAATTTAATAGCGGAGAATCTCTTTATAGAAAGGCGTTACTTTCTTGCTAACAAAATAGACATACCAGACTTACATTTTAAGGAATATAATCCACAGCTTGACCATGATTGGCATGAATTTCATAATTTCTCTTTAACAGATGAAACACCCAATGATTTAAAGCATCGTAACATTGGAGAATTTATAGATTTACTTAAAAACAACACATAAGAATACTTTTTTACAGATATTTTTCTGACAATTAAGGAACGGGGAGCCAATTGCCAGCAAGACTAGCTGCTTACGCGTCATTAGGCCTAACCGCCAAACAACCCTTGCCAATAAACCGCTACCACCCTAAAATCGGCGCAGTTTAGGACTCACAAAAAGGCCATCCCATGCCAACCCTCACCAGCCACAACGATAACGGCAACACCGTCATCTGCCCAGCACCTGTTGACCGTGCAATGGCTGAAGACCATTGCACTTCGTTCGGTGCGGCCTCTCCAGTGGAGTGCAAAGGTCTTTAGCCTTTGCCGAGGGCTTTAAGCTCTCGCCTAACCCAACAAATCAGGTTGGCTTGCCTCTGTAGTACTTACTATCCATCCGCCTCAAAAACAAATAAACCCACTTCCCCGCCCTGTTAAATTGACAATCCCGCCGCTATCAGCGATTATCTTCGGGCTAAGCATTGCCATATAACAATCGCCCGGCTACAGGCGCTAAAGACAGCCGTCTACCTGCCTGTGCCGGCAAATAATTATTGATAATAAGAGGGGTTAAACCGTGGAGGAGCTATTAAATTTCGCACAGAGTTTTGGGGGCATGATGCCTTATGTGCTGGTGTTCGTGGTCTTGCTGGCCTGTGGTCTGGGGTTGCCGATTCCTGAAGACATCACCTTATTCGTAGCCGGAATGCTGGCCTATTACGGCAAGGTGAATGTTGTGGCGATGGTGATCGTCAGTATGGCGGGGGTGTTGATCGGCGACAGCAGCATTTTTCTCTTGGGTGCGAAATACGGGTCGGAAATCACCAAAAAACCTTTTTTCAGTAAGATCCTGACCCCCGAACGCTTGGATTCTGTAAAGGAAAAGCTGCATCAGCACGGCAATAAAGTCATTTTTGTCTCGCGCTTTATGCCGGGCCTGCGGGCACCGACTTTTTTCTGCGCCGGGTCGCTGCATTTGCCTTATAAAGTGTTTCTTTTATACGACGGTTTGGCGGCGTTAATCAGTGTGCCGCTGATCGTTTGGGTGGTTTACCATTTTGGCCATTTGGCCGACCAAGTTTACAACGCCATCCGCGATGTCGAACATCTGATCGTCTTTGCCGTAGTCGCCGTTATTGCCTTTATCGCCGGAAAAGCGTATCTGCACCATAAAAAAGCCAGCCAACCATAAGGCCACACTAAAACGGCTAACATCCTTGGCAAGCGATGTTAGCCGTTACGCTATTTATTAGAACGCGCATAACATTAAGTGAGCGTTCCATTGCGGCTCAACGTGTTAAACCCCACCCCTCCTGAGCGAAGCCGAAGGGGCTCCCCTTCGCAGGGGAGGGAGCATTTTCCCCGTCATACAGGCGAAAATCAGGGGAACAAGCCCCTCCCCCTGGCAAGGGGGAGGCTGGGAGGGGGTTACAGAGCTACCAATATTAAATGTTAAAAAATATATGAACACCTACTTACTTGAAGCCTCGCCCTGAGCCTCGAAGCCTGCCCTGAGCGTAGCCGAAGGGGGATTAGCGGGGCTTTTTCTCAATTTCCAAGGCTTGCACCAATTCTTTCGCAGGCAAGTAACCGGGGTAGACATTGCCTTTTTCGGTGATAATCATCGGGGTGCCTTTTACGTCAAAATCAGCGGCCAATTGCATGTGTTCATCAACCGGATTTTCACAGGATTTGTTATCGATAGACTGGTCTTTCTTGGCGGCGGTTAACGCGGCGTTACGGTCTTTAGCGCACCAAACCGACACGGCTTTATTGTAAGACTCGGAACCTTTGCCGGCACGGGGGAAGAACACATAGCGGATGGTAATGCCTTGCGCCATGTAAGAATCAATTTCCGAATGCAGCTTGCGGCAATAGGCGCAATCAATATCTGTAAAAATAGTGACGGTATATTTAGGGATTTTCGCCTTAAAGATAATCATCTTCGCTTCGCCAAGCTTATCTAAAGCGGCCAGACGGACAGCACCTAATTTCTGTTCGGTCAAATCGGCGCGTGATTCGACATCAATCAAACGGCCTTGAAAAATATACTTGCCGTCTTCCGTGGCGTACAAAATATTTGCCCCCACCATAACCTCATAAATGCCTTTAATATCCGAAGGCCGGACAGAGTCCACGCGCACATCCGGCATAGATTTCGCCAACATTTGCTTAATGGCGGTTTCATCGGCATGGGCAACGGCTAAGGTTAACGCCGTCACCGATAACGCGGCAATCTTAAGTAGTTTTTTCATGGTTTTCTCGTGGGTTACAAATATAGAATGCTGTGGCTGTCCGACAGCAGTAACATGGATTTGTTCATATAGGCCTAAGATAAGCCTGCCTGCGGGGCAACATCCTACACGCCCCTTATTGTTAGCGGGTTTTTAAATCCACTTAAAAAAACTTGCGCTGCATATCCAAAACCAACGCCAAAACCATCACCCCGAACAGCAGCAGCATACCGAGTTGCTGGAAGGCCATTTGCACCCGTTCCGGCATGGGTCGGCCAAAAATGGCTTCCAAGGCAAAAAACAACAAATGGCCACCGTCCAATACCGGAATCGGCAATAAATTCAGCACACCTAAACTGACACTGATTAAGCCTAAAAATTTCAAAAACGGCACTAAACCAACCTCGGCGGATTTACCCGCATATTCGGCAATGCTCAGCGGGCCGCTTAAGTTTTTTACCGACGCTTTGCCGATGATGATCTTGCCGATCATTTTCAAGGTGCCGCTGGCATTATAATAGGTCGTTTCAAAAGCAACCGGGATAGCTTCCCAAGGCGGCAACACATAATCGACGCTTATTTTTTTGCGCAACTCGTCAGGAAACAGCACCGAAGCGCCGATCTTGCCTTCTTTCTGCTCGCCTTGAGGATCTGTTACCACTGCGTTGGGGATAATCGTTATAGGCATGGCCACGCCATCACGCTCAATCATCAGGCTAATCGGGCTGCCCGGATGTTTTTTGACGATGCCCACCCATTGCAGCCAGTCATCTAGCACAACCGTGTCGGCACTGACCAGCACATCGCCGGTTTTTAAGCCAGCGGCCAAGGCGGCGCTGTCCGGCAAAACTGTGCCGATAATAGGCTTGAGCTTTGGCGACCACGGCTTAAAGCCAAAATGCTGATAAAGCTTATCGGGGCTTTCGGCATCGCCTTCGGCCAACGTGATAACCCGCTCCCGTTGTTCATCCGCTGGATTTTTGACCGTGACCTGAATGCTCTGATCGCCGTCCATACCCGCCGCCATCAGCAAACTCATGGCTTCCGTCCAGGTCGGCGAGGTTTTGCCATTAACGGCAATAATTTCTTCACCGTCGGCAAAGCCCGCTTGCGCCGCCAAGGTACCTTGCTCGGCAACCCCGATAATCGGCCTAAAATCGGCCTCGCCGATCACCAGTACGCTCCAAAACAGCAATACCGCCAGCACCAGATTAAAAACCGGCCCGGCGGCGACAATAGCCGACCTCGCCCACAGGGCTTGGCGGTTAAAGGCAAACGGCAAATCCTTGGGGCTGACTTCGCCTTCGCGTTCGTCAACCATTTTGACATAGCCGCCCAAAGGTATCGCCGAAAAGGCATAGCGGGTATCGGCAGGGGATTTTTGGTACGACCAGAGAATTTTGCCAAAGCCGACCGAAAATATTAACACCTTTACGCCGACTTTACGCGCCACCCAAAAATGCCCAAACTCATGGATAGACACTAATAGCCCGATGGCGAGGAAAAAATAAAACAGCGTATGTAAGAAGGCCATTAACGGTCCAATTGGCTTAACACTTGGTTGGCGGCTACCCGCGCTTGCTGGTCTGCGTCCAAGACAATCTCCAGCGTGTCGGCTGGGCGGACGGTAAACGCCGCCATACTGCGTTCGATCACCTTAGCGATGTCGGTAAAGCGGATCTGCCCTTGCAGGAAGGCCTCGACGGCGATTTCGTTGGCGGCATTTAACACAGTCGGCATAATGCCGCCCGCATGGATGGCCTCGTAAGCCAAACGCAAGCAAGGGAAGCGTTGGAAGTCAGGGGCTTCAAAATCCATACGCCCGACCTTAAAGATGTCTAGCGGCTCAGCGCCGGAGTCAAAGCGTTCGGGGGCGGCAAGGGCATGGGCGATAGGGATGCGCATATCGGGGTTGCCCATTTGCGCCAGTACCGTGCCGTCGACATAATCGACCATCGAATGGATGACGCTTTGCGGATGGATGACAATTTGGATTTGCTCAGGCTGCATGTTGAACAACAGGCAGGCTTCGATCATTTCCAAGCCTTTGTTCATCATGGTCGCCGAATCGACGGAGATTTTTTTGCCCATATCCCAATTAGGGTGGGCGACCGCTTGCGCGGGGGTGACATCGGGTAATTGTTCTAAAGGGGTTTGCCGGAACGGGCCGCCGGAGGCAGTCAATAAAATGCGCCGTACCAGCGGGCTATGCTGACCGGCTTGATAAGCGGCGGGCATACATTGGAAAATGGCGTTATGCTCGCTGTCAATCGGCAGTAACTGCGCCCCGGCGGCGGTGACGGCCTGCATAAAAATGTCGCCGGACATGACCAAGGCTTCTTTGTTCGCCAGCAATACGGTTTTGCCCGCTTTGGCGGCGGCTAAGGAAGGCAACAGCCCCGCCGCGCCGACAATCGCCGCCATGACCGAATCGACAGCGGGCAAACTGGCGACTTGCTCCAAGGCTTTAGCCCCCGACAACACTTTAATGTCGGATACTATCGAGGCTTTAATTTTTTCCCGAAACGCCTGTACCCGCTTTTCATCCACCACCACCGCATAATCGGGGTGGTGCTCCAAGCATTGACTAAACAGCAGATCGGTATTGGTGTTGGCGGTTAAGGCCACGACCCGGTATAAGTGCGGATGCCGCGCCACGACATCCAAGGTACTGACCCCAATAGAGCCGGTCGCGCCGAGTATGCAAATCCCTTTCATGATACGCTCCGATAAATCAGGAACACGCCTGCATAAAAGAACGGGGCGGCGGCGATAATGCTGTCTATCCGATCTAAGATACCGCCGTGGCCGGGTAATATCGAGCCACTGTCCTTAACGCCGCGTTGGCGTTTGACGACACTGAAAAACAAGTCGCCATAAATCGAAATCAGCACCGTCAAAGCCGACAGCAACACAAAGTCGGCAGAAATCATAATCGGGAACAGGTAAATCAGGCACAGGATAATGCCGCACAACGCCCCCGCCGCCAAAGCACCGTACATGCCCTGAACCGTTTTGCCGGGGCTGATTTCAGGCGACAGCTTGACCGTGCCATATTTTTTGCCGACGAAATAGGCGGCGACATCGGCGCCCCAAATCAGCAATAAAAAATACATGGTCATTTCTGAGCCATAAAAAGACCGCAAGCGTGACAGGAACATCCATGTCGCCAACAGCACAAACCAACCGATAAAAACCTTGTAACGGGGTTTTAATTGCAACGCCAAGACACCGCCGGGGGCGTTGCGGATCATAATCATCATCAGCAGCCAAAACATCACAGGCGGAACCGCCAGCCAGTCCAACACCCCCGAATAAGTTCTGACTTCCGTCCAATCTAACAGGGTCGCCACCACTTCCAGTAGTTGTGTCCAAAAATGGATGCCTAACATCGGAACTATCATCATCACCAAAAACAACACGCGCTTAAGCAATGAGTTGATGCCAATCAAGTTGCCCCATTCCCAGCCGCCGATTAGGGCGATAATCGCCAACACGAGGGAGAAATAGTCAATCGGCAACAAAAAGACGGCGAGGGCAATCAAGGTTGCCAAGATAGATGCTGTGATAATTCGCTGTAATAACATGGGTAGGTCTTAAGATAAATTATAAGGTAACGGATCGGTTAGCTATCTGCTCGCCGGTATGGCCAAACCGGCGTTGCCGGCCCGTAAAGCTGACAACCGCCGCTTCCAGCGCTGCTTCGTCAAAATCAGGCCACAGCGTCGGGGTAAAATACATTTCCGTGTAAGCGAGTTGCCACAGCATAAAATTGCTCACCCGCTGCTCGCCGCCCGTACGGATAAACAAATCCGGTTCCGGCAACCCGGCGGTAGACAAATGCTGGTTCAGCAACTGCTCGGTAATCGCTTGCGGCGGCAATTCGCCCGCCGCCATTTTATCCAGCACTTGCTGGCAGGCCTGGCACATATCCCAGCGGCCACCGTAATTGGCGGCAATCACTAAGGTCAGGGCGGTATTGTTCTGGGTCTGCGTTTCGCCTTCGGCCATTTTTTTCTGCAAACTGTCAGAAAACTGGCTCCGGTCGCCGATAAAACGCAAACGGATATTGTTGCGGTCCAGCTTATTAATTTCACTTTGCAGCGTCGCCAAAAACAGGTTCATCAGCATGGACACCTCATCTTGCGGTCGCCGCCAATTTTCGCTGCTGAACGCAAATAGGCTCAACACCTCTATCTTATTTCTGGCGCAATACTCGACCATCTTCCTGACGGTCTTAACGCCTGCCTGATGACCGAACGCGCGGGGCATAAAACGCTTCTGCGCCCACCGCCCATTACCGTCCATAATAATGGCGATATGGCGGGGAGTCGCCGCCGAAAAGTTCAGGTCATCATTGGACATAACGTTAATCCCAGTCTTAAATGGACAATAAGTCAGCTTCTTTGGCTTCCAACAACTTCTCCACATCTTTGACAAACTGGTCGGTCAGCTTTTGGATTTTGTCCTCGCCTGAACGTGCCTCGTCTTCTGAAATCAACTTTTCTTTTAACGCTTTTTGAATGTCGGAATTGGCATCGCGGCGGATGTTGCGGATCGCCACGCGGCCATTTTCAGCTTCGTGCTTAACGACCTTGACCAAACTCCGGCGGCGCTCTTCCGTCAAAGACGGCAACGGCACCCGGATAACCATACCGTTAGTCGCCGGGTTAAGCCCCAAATCGGACTTTAAGATCGCCTTTTCAATCGCCTGCACCATGCCTTTTTCCCAAGGCGTGATAGTCAGGGTACGCGAATCTTCCACCGCGACATTGGCGACTTGGGAGATAGAGGACTCAGTGCCGTAATAAGACACCGTCACCTGGTCCAACAAACTCGGATGCGCACGGCCTGTGCGTATTTTAGAAAATTCATGTTTCAAAGCGTCGATGCTTTTACCCATACGGATAGAGGCATCTTTTTGAATATCATTAATCATTTTGTGTTCCTCATTGAATAAGTGAGCCGATGTCTTCGCCGGTCATCAGCCGCATAATAGCCCCCTGCTCAAAAATATTCATGACCCGCATCGGCATATTGTTTTCCTTACACAATACCAAAGCGGTGGTGTCCATAACATTTAAGCGTTGGTCCAGGGCTTCGTCATAACTTAAACGCGGGTAAAACGTCGCATCTTTAACTTTTTCAGGGTCGGCCGAATACACGCCTTTGACTTTCGTGGCCTTAATCATCAATTGCGCGTTGATTTCTATCGCCCTGAGGCTGGCGGCGGAATCGGTGGTGAAGAACGGATTACCCGTCCCGGCAGCAAAAATCACCACCCGGCCTTTTTCCAAATGCCGGACGGCACGGCGGCGGATATAATCTTCACAGACCTGATTAATCTTAAGCGCGGACATCACGCGTACCGGTTGCCCTAAATGCTCAATGGCATCCTGCATGGCTAAGGCATTGATGACGGTGGCAAGCATTCCCATCTGGTCGCCGGTGACGCGGTCCAGGCCTTGGGAGGCCTTTTCCGCACCGCGCAAGATGTTGCCGCCGCCGATCACCAAACCTACCTGAACACCGCAGTCACACAATTCTTTAATTTCGGTCGCCAGCCGCTGCACAATGTCGGCATCGATACTGCCGCCCACATCGCTCATTAAGGCTTCACCGCTTAATTTCAACAATATTCTTTGGCAAATCAGCTTGGTCATAGTTTTATCGGAGGTCGGCTTTTAAGGGGTTACGTCTAAGTGGCAAGCATTTTATCCCAAGTTGCTTGGGATGCGGACATTAACTGCCGCGTACTTGCGCCATGACTTCTTCGGCAAAGTTTTCTTCTTTTTTCTCAATACCTTCGCCCACTTCAAAACGGCTGAAACGGATGACTTTATTGCCTTTAGAAGCTGCCAACTTACCGACGGTGATTTTATCGTCTTTAATGAACGGTTGGCCTAACAGGGTAACTTCGGCCAAGAATTTGCTGATCCGTCCGACCACCATTTTTTCGATAATTTCCGCAGGCTTGCCGCTTTCTGCCGCTTGCGCCATGAAAATTTCTTTTTCTTTGGCGATAGTTTCAGGCGACACTTGGTCTTCGGACACGCAAATGGGTTTGCTGGCGGCAATGTGCATGGCGACATCTTTACCTAACTCAGGGTCGGCAACCGCCAACTCAACGATTACGCCCATTTTGCTGCCGTGCAGATAGCAAGCGGTGCCGCCTTCTGAGGCGGTGAATTTTTCAAAACGTCTGACGGTGATGTTTTCGCCCAATTTGGCGATCAGGCCACGGCGCATTTCGTCGACAGTAACGCCATCTTCCAACGGCATCGCCAATAATTGTTCTTCGGTTTGAATATCGGCATTTAAGATACCGACCGTCACGTTTTTGACAAAGCTGACAAAATCGTCGGCTTTGGCAACAAAGTCGGTTTCGCAGTTAATGTCAACGATAGCGACAGTTTTGCCGTCGGGGCTGACTTGTACGCCAATGATGCCTTCGGCAGCGATACGGCCTGATTTTTTGTCGGCTTTCGCCAAACCGGCCTTACGCATGTTCTCAATCGCCAATTCCATGTCGCCTTCGGCTTCAACCAACGCTTTTTTACATTCCATCATGCCTGAACTGGTTCTCTCGCGTAGCTCTTTCACCATTGCTGCACTAATAGTAATACTCATTGCTCGTTTTCCTCGCCTGTTTTTTAAAAATAGTCTGTGTCACTATAAAAACGCCCCCGTTAAGGAGGCGTTGTCTAATCCAATCCCGGCCCTTACGGCATTTGCCGTAGGCCGGAAACGGCCTTTATTCTGCTGCTGGCGCTTCTTCAACAAAGTCGTCGGCTTTGGCGGACAGGCCTAAAGTCGCCGCTTTGGCATCCAATACCGCCGCGCACACGCTTTCGCAATACAGCTTAACGGCGCGGATTGAATCGTCATTACCCGGAATGACATAATCCACTTTGTCAGGTGAGTTGTTGGAGTCAACCACACCGACCACAGGAATGCCCAATTTTCTGGCTTCGCTGATGGCATTTTTTTCGTAGCCGACATCCAAGATGAAAATCACATCAGGCACGCCTTTCATGTCTTTAATGCCGCCGAGGCTGCGTTCCAGCTTTTCCAGTTCGCGCTCCATACCCAAGGCTTCTTTTTTGCCGAAACGTTGGTACAAAGTGCCGTCCGCTTTCATCGCTTCCAGCTCTTTCAGGCGGTTAATTGATTTTTTGATGGTTTTAAAGTTGGTCATCATGCCGCCCAACCAACGATGGTTGACGTAAGGCATACCACAACGCGCCGCTTCTTCGGCGACCACTTTACGCGCGGCTTTTTTGGTGCCGACAAACAAAATAGTGCCTTTGTTAGCCGCCATTTGACCCAGATAGTTCATAGCGTCGTTAAATAAAGGAAGCGTTTTTTCCAAATCGATGATGTGGATTTTGTTACGCGAACCGAACAGGTAGTTAGCCATTTTGGGGTTCCAGTAACGGGTTTGGTGGCCAAAGTGGACACCCGCTTCGAGCATTTGACGCATAGATACTGCTGCCATTTATTTCTCCTAAAGATTAAAATTCGGGACACTTGTCCCGAGTGGGTTACGCCTCCACTTATCCCGTCTGGAAACCAGTCCGCACACGGCGACCCGGCACCCTTCCAAACGTGACGATAAATGTGAGTATTGGTACAAAAATGAACTTATCTTTATACCATATAAAGCTTTTTACAACAAGCCAATCTCTGTTAAACTCTCCAGTTCCTTATACTTTTTGACCCTGAAATACTGCCGACAGCAGTAGCCATTGCTAATTGACTATGAGCATCATTATAAAAAACGCCAGTGAAATCGACAAAATGCGTGTGGCAGGCCGACTGGCCGCACAAGTCTTAGAAATGCTCGAACCTTTTGTCGTCCCCGGCATCACCACCAACGAGCTAGACCAAATTTGCTACGACTATATCGTCAATGTCCAAGAAGCCATTGCCGCGCCGCTGAATTACAAAGGCTTCCCCAAATCCATCTGCACCTCGATCAACCAGCAGGTTTGCCACGGCATCCCCAGCGACAAGAAACTTAAATCCGGCGATATTGTCAATATCGACATCACCGTCATTAAAGACGGCTATCACGGCGACACCAGCAAAATGTTTTGTGTCGGCGAGGTCAGCCCCCACGCCAAACGGCTGGTAAAAATCACCCAAGAATCCATGTACAAAGGCATTGAGCAAGTCAAGGCCGGGGCTACCTTGGGCGACATCGGCCATGCCATCCAAAAACATGCCGAAGGCAACCGTTATTCGGTAGTACGCGAATTCTGCGGGCACGGCATCGGCAAAAAATTCCATGAAGACCCGCAAGTCCTCCATTATGGCAAGGCGGGTAGCGGCGACGTGCTGGACGCGGGCATGATTATCACCATCGAGCCCATGATTAACCTGGGCAAACGCCATGTCAAAGTTTTAGCGGACGGTTGGACGGCGGTCACTAAAGACCATAGCTTATCTGCGCAATGGGAACATACCATACTGGTCACCCCGACCGGCTATGAAATCCTGACCTTACGCCAAGAAGAACGGTGAAGCCTTTGTATTCTGAACTCTTTGACCAGCCCGACCACCTGCAACAGTTTAAGCTTTTGCTGAAACACAACGAGGCGGAACTTAAACAAAAATTCGACCCGCACCAATCGGTGTCGGCGCTTATTAAAGAACGCTCGGACTTTATCGACAATCTGCTCAGCAGCGCGTGGCGGCATTTTCTCGGCATCAAAGCCGCCCGCTTCGCCCTCATCGCCGTCGGCGGCTACGGGCGGCGCGAACTGTTCCCCTATTCCGACATCGACATTTTAGTGATGCTCGACAACGGCGAAGAGGACGGCGACGACAGCGGCTACCAAGAAGATTTGGGCAACTTCTTCACCTTCCTCTGGGACATCAGCCTCAAACCCGGACAAAGCGTGCGCACCATTAGCGAATGCGTGGCCGAAGCCATTAAAAACCAGACGGTCATGACCAGCCTGACCGAAATCCGTCTGATTACCGGCAACCCTGACTTATTTGATGAACTGAAAGAACAGACCTCGCCCGACCATATCTGGCCTTCGGACTTGTTTTTTCAAGCCAAAATGACCGAACAGGAGCAACGTTACGCCAAGGCCCATAACACCGCCTACAATCTGGAGCCGAACGTCAAAGAAGGCCCCGGCGGCTTGCGGGATATGCAGGTCATCGCGTGGGTGTTCAAGCGCCATTACCATTCCTCCACCCTGAAAGAGCTGATCAAATACAATTTCATGCCGGAGTCGGAATATAACGAGCTGATTGCCGCCCGCGAAGTGCTGTGGCGCATCCGTTATGCCCTGCACCTGCTCACGCAACGCGGCGAAGACCGCCTGATTTTCGACTACCAACGCGACCTCGCCCAACAATTCGGCTTTAGCGGCGCAGACCAGCAATACAACCAAGACGTTGAACGCTTCATGCAGTTTTATTTTAAAACTGTACAAGGCCTGGAGCGGCTGAACGAAATGCTTCTGCAACTGTTTAACGAGCGTTTCGTTTGTGGCGAAACCGGTTGCCGACCCACCGACATCAGCGAGGACTTTGTCGCCATCAACGGCTATCTGGAAGCGGTCGATGAAGACGTGTTTACCCGCAACCCACTCTTATTGCTGAAAATTTTCCTCATCCTCCAACAAAACACCAGCTTAAGCGGCATCCGCGCCACCACCATCCGCCTGATCCGCAAAAACCTGCACCTGATGGACGACGCGTTCCGCACCGACAAGGCCGCTAACCAGTTGTTCATCGAACTGTTGCGGCAACCGCGCGGCATCACCACCCAACTCAAACGCATGAACCGCTACGGTGTCCTGGCCGCCTACCTGCCCAGCTTCGCCAACATCGTCGCACGGATGCAGTACGACCTGTTCCACATTTACACCGTCGACGAACACACCCTGTTCGTGATCCGCAACTTGCGCCGCTTCTCGATTGAAGCCCATTGCAACGAAATGCCGTTTTGCCACAAAGTCTTTTTACAAATCCAAAAACCCGAACTGCTCTACCTCGGCGGGCTGTTCCATGACATTGCCAAAGGCCGCAACGGCGACCACTCCACCATCGGCGAAGACATCGCCTACCAATTTTGCCTACAGCACGGGCTGTCCAACCACGACAGCAAACTGACCGCTTGGCTGGTACGCAACCACCTGATGATGTCCATGACCGCCCAACGCAAAGACATCAGCGACATCGATGTCATCCACGAATTCGCGCAATTGGTCGGCAGCATCGAATACCTTAACTACCTGTACCTGCTCACCGTTGCCGACATCCGCGCCACCAACCCGGAACTGTGGAACTCCTGGAAAGACGTGCTGCTCAAAGAGCTGTATAACAAAACCCATAGCGTCCTGCACAAAGGCCTGCAAAATCCGGTCACCCTCGCGGAACGGCTGGCGGAGAACAAAGCCGAAGCCAAAGACGAACTGCGCCAACTGGGCTTATGTGAAAGCGTCATTGACAAGACGTGGCACAACCTCAGCGACGATTACTTCTTACGTTACGCCACCGATGAAATTGTCTGGCATACCCGCGCCATCGCCTACGCCGACCCGGCCGACCTGCCGATGGTGTTATTGGAGCCGCATACCCAACGCGGCAGCGCGGAAATATTCGTCTATACCGAAAACTGCGGGCCAATTTTTTCCCTGTGCACCGCCACCCTCGACCAACTGGGCCTGACCATCTTAGACGCACGGATCATGACCACGCTGAACGATTACACCCTCAATAGCTTCCAAGTATTGGAACAGTCCGGCGAGCCTATCCAAGACCATTACCGCGAGGAACATATCCGCACCGCCCTGCAAACCAGCTTGCGCAAACAAGAAGTTAAAAAACACAAAAACCTGCACCGCCAATCACGCCAGGCCCGCCATTTCCCGATTCCGACCCGCATCCAATTTTTAGACGACCCGCTAGGGCGGCATACCGTTATCGAACTGGTCACCACCGACCGCGCCGGCCTGCTGTCCCAAATCGGCCAAGCCTTCATCAAACAGCACATTAACCTGCACAGCGCCAAGATCACCACCATCGGCAGCCGCGCCGAGGATTTGTTTTACGTCACCGACCCACAAAACCAGCCGATTACCGACCCGGTACGGCAACAGCACATCTACAATGAAATGGCCGCGATGTTAGAAGCCGAGCATTAAACCCGATAAGGAACGTGCATGAAATAAATCTGTAGTAGAAGCGAAAGTACGGCAACCCCTCCCTATTTTCGCCTGTACGACGGGGAAGGCATAAGCTCCCTCCCCTGCGAAGGGGAGGGCTGGGGTCACTGCCATTAAGTTAAGGAAATTCTGTTCAGAAACAATGTTTTTTCTTCCTTTTATGGAAGTTCAGCAACCCCCTTGCCGATGTCTTTTGTCTGGGCGGGTTACGGTGCTTTCGTTCCAAGCAAGGTTCAAGCTCGAATGCCTGAAGATAAAACATAAAACCAATCATTTCGCTATGCGGGCCAAGCTGTTCGTCAAGGCCAACCAAATGGCTTATGAAGAGTTGCAAAAACTAAGGGCTGCGTAACATCAGTTACTATGTCGAACATAAACCTTTTCCTTACCAAGAGATCCGTCCACCTGCCGCCCTCACGGACTAAAGGCCGTAATACCTAAAAAGGCCTGACCACCGCCAAGATGACAATCGCCACCAAAAACAGCACCGGCACTTCGTTCATCCAGCGATAATAGACATGGCTATGGGTATTACGGTCCTGCTTAAACGCCTGTAACCATACCCCGCACAGGATATGATAAGCCACCAAGACCAGCAACAAGGCCAGCTTGACGTGCAGCCAACCGCTGCCCGCATAAGCCGCCCACGCATAGCTGTGCAACATCCACAGCCCAAACAGCCACGTCGCCACCATGCCCGGTGTCATAATGCCAAAGTATAGCTTGCGCTCCATCACCTTAAAGCGTTCGTTGCTGATGGCATCATCGCTCATGGCATGGTAGACGAACAAACGCGGCAAATAGAACAGGCCGGCGAACCACGTCACCATAAAAATCAAATGCAGGGCTTTTAACCAAAGCATAGTTATCCTTTTAAAAAACGGTCCAGCGCGGCGCGTATCGCCTGCTCATCAAATAAACCCGTGTACTGTAAGGCAATGCGCCCATCGGGGGCAATTAAAAACGTGGTCGGGGTCAGGGCGACTTGGCCAAACGCCCGCGCCGACGCTGCCGTTAAGTCCAAGGCGACCGGATACGGCAACTGCTGTTCGCCCGTCATCGCCACCACATGGCTGGGTGGGTCATAGTACATGGCAATGGCGAGCATCTCCAAGCCCCGCGCGTGATAATCCTGATACAAACCGCGCAGCGGGGGGATTTCTTTGATGCAGCCAGCGCAATCGGTCGCCCAAAACGTGACGATGACCGGCTTGCCGCGCCAGTCCGACAGTGTTAGCGTTTGCCCGGTAAGGGTGGTTAGCTGTAAAGCCGGGGCAAACGCCAGCGGAACCGGCGCCAAAATCGCCAACGCGCCAATGAGCGCCAGACCTAAGGCAAGCAACCAGCCTGTACGGCGTTTTATTATCATTTTCTCGATCATCAAGTTTTTAACATTCAAATCAATAGCCCGGCTACCGGACATTGGAAATAAACACAAGTTAATTTAAAACAACAGGTTGCAACGAAGCCCGTCTCCCTCACCTGATGGGGAGGGGAGAATCTAAATAAGGCTTTTTTCATTAATTCGGACAGAAAGCAGTCTGATTAAAACCTCTAAGCCATAAGTATAAGCCATTGATTTTATTCTCCCCACCCCAGCCCTCCCCATCAGGGGAGGGAGCCGTTTTACCCTACGGCCTTGTGTTTTTAACAAATGCCCCACCCTAATTGGCGGGCTTTATGAAAAACTTGATCATCAATGATTTTAACCCTTAATGTACCGCTTAGCCCGGCATTGCCAAGGCATCGGCAAAATAATCCAACGCCCGGTAGCGGTGTTCGCCTAAGGGCGATAGGATGCCTTGCGCCAAGTAAGCCTCCAAATTCAGCAACCGGGCATATTCTTCGTCCAGCTTACCGTTTTTATACAGCGCGTACCAGCGTTTGACATGCCAAGCATGGGCGGGCTTGCTGCCAAAGTGCTGTTCCAGATTTTCCAAGCCCTCGCCATTATTGATGATTTTCCGGCAAAATTGCGCAAAGCCGCGCACCGGAAAATGCAGCACTTCTATATCGCAAGACGGCTGTTTACAATAATTTTGCCAATGCCTAGGCTGAATGTCATGGTTGCCCTGCACCACTTCCAAATAACCTTGGCGGGTGGTGTAAATGACTTTATTGGGGTAACGGTACAACAAAAACGACCGCCAATTGACTTCATCCATCACTTTCGGCAGGGCTTTGACTATCGGGTTGCTGACTTCGTAAATAATATCCCCCGGAAAACACTCGGCCC
Source organism: Methylovulum psychrotolerans (assembly GCF_002209385.1). Lineage (NCBI taxonomy): Bacteria > Pseudomonadati > Pseudomonadota > Gammaproteobacteria > Methylococcales > Methylococcaceae > Methylovulum > Methylovulum psychrotolerans. The sequence goes on along the minus strand of NZ_CP022129.1, from coordinate 4,100,681 downwards.
CGCCGCGATTGGCGATCAGCATATTTCTGACCGGCACCGACAACACATCCACATCGCTATAGCGGGACAACTCGGTTTTTAAGGAACCGCTACGCGGTAACCATAACTCATCGGCATCGGCGTGGAAAATCATATCGGCGGCAAAGGCCGAACAGGCTAACCTGCCCATGCGGTTGACCCAGGCGCGTTGCTGGAACACCCGGCTCGGCTCGTGGAGCAAATGCACGACCCCCTGCTTGGCGTATTCTTCGAGGATTTCTGTCGTGCCGTCGCTGGAGCCGTTATCGGTGGCGACGATAAAATCCACCCCGTGGTCGAGATGGAAGCGCAGATTGCCTTCGATGACGTCGGCCTCGTTTCTGACCAATAAGGTCATCACCAAGCGTTGCTTGGCCGGTTGCCGATTATCCCCCGCTGCCGGCGACAATAACGGGCGGGGTTGGTAGTGGCCTGCCATTTGTCCTAGTATCCCCAAAAAACTTAACATGTAAAACCTGTTTTTAGACGGCTGACATAAGAGCTTAGCTGGCTAATGCCCTCATCTGAAAGGTGATGCTGGTGTGCGGTTAATAATAAGCAGCGCTTACCCGCTCGGCGGGCTTCTTGCAGATTATCATGTAAAACCATATTAGCGAAGGCGGTGTCCCAGGCCAGCCCGTCGGGGGTTTGGTAACCGTCAGCGGGCAGGATAAAAATAGGCGCGGCCTGCGGGTCAAACAGAATGACTTTTTCCATTTCATGGCCGCAGGGCAGGCGTAAAACAAAGCCGATAAACTGCGCCGGTTGGGCTTGGAGGACATCCGCCAAAAAATTGGGCCGTTTCATATCGCGGACAGCGGGCTTGTCGGCGGGGTAAAACGGATGTGCCCAGCCGGATACGCCATAGTCAATATGGCTGCCATGAAACAGCTCACCATAGCAGCTAACGCCCGGCAGGGCGTTTAAGGTTTGGTGGGCGGTTTCAAGCCGGGTCTGCTGGTCGCAGACTAAGACAAAATAGGGCCGCTTATTCCATTCCAAATCGCCGTACCACGCATCGTGCTGCCGACCGATGACGCGCCGCCCCGGTAAGCCGCGCCATTGTACGGCGGTAAACGCTTCGTAAGCAGGCAATTGCTTACTGAGCCGGACGGGTGGGGCGGCAGGTTCAGGAGCGGCCAACACTTGGTCGAGGCGGTCGCGCAATAAGGTGGCGTGTGCCGATAATTTCCGCGCAAAAAATCGCTCTTGTCGGCACAGAAAGTCAAAATGGTCGTTATATAACAGCAAGGGGCGGCCTTGCTGGCTAAAATGGTAAAAAGTCAGGCTGCTGGAGACAATGCGCCCGGCAGGCACCAGCGCCGCCACCAGGGTCGGAAAAAACAGCTCATCCGGCACCCAAGTGGTTTTGAAGAAGGCGCGGAGGGCGCGGCGGCGGCTACGTTCCAGCACCTGTTGCGCGGTCGTGCCGGTCAACGCCCACCACTGGGAGCCAAAGCGCGGACTAAGGTCTTCCGGCAAACGCCGCCGGATGCCCAGTTTTTTTTGCACTGTCACCATAAAGCTGAACAGCTTAGGGCGTTTGCGCCAATTTAGCCAATGGTAATGCTGGTAACGCGCCTGCACCAAACCATCGACCACCCATGTCTCGTGTTCGGGGTTTACGCATTCGATATATTCGCGGCCACCGCCTTGGCGAAGAAATGCTTTGAGCACGGGCAAGGGTTTGATGGGATAGTCGGCTCCGCTCAGCAGAATCACATAATCAAAGGCCTCAATCGAAGTTGCCAGCTCCGCCAGCCCCGCCAAGGTCGCCTCGACCATGCTCCAGCCCCCCCATTCGACCGCATGGCGGCGGGCAAAGCGCAGGCGCGAGCGTTGTGGGCCGTCCAATTGGCTATATGCGGCGGCGGCTAAGTCGAAAGGGTTTTTTTTATCCCAATGCACCACCACTAAATCGCCGTCAACCAACAGCCGCCGGATCAGCCGGAACAGGTTGTCGCTATCGTCATGCGCCAAAATGATAAACGCCAATTTCATCACTAAAACCACCGCCCCGTCGTCATCAGCCCCAAATCGACACACTGCCGCCAGTCTTGGAAACGCACCGACGCGCTAGTCCAAAGATAGGCCTGTGCGTCCAGTCCCGCCAAGTAGCGCTGATACTCAAAAGAACCGGCATAATGCTCTTGGCGGTGCACTTCCTCTTCGGCTTTTTCGCGTAACAGGGACAGATACTTAAAATGCAGCAAGCAGCCGGTCGGGGCCAGGGTGTCGGCAAAGTGCGGGTTATTGAGGCGGTTCGGCCAGACAATATGGGTGGAGGCGATATACGCGTAATACCAACGCCACTGCACCAGCACGGTTTTGTTCAGGGCGGGCGACAGTTCGGGCTGGTCGGCGAAAAATGCCCGCCGCCGCACCCCGCCGCGTATCCACCATTCGCCATAGTGTGGGCGTTTGTCCTGATAATAGCCCGTACCGTCAAACCATGGACAAATTGCCAACGGGTCTTGGCCGGCCTGGTAGGTGGCTTGCTCTATGGCGGTGTCGCTGTACATGTCCAGCATGAGGGTAAACAACGACGGCTTGCCTTCCTGCTCAAGGTAATGGGTCAGTTCCCGCAGATTACGGCTATCGCTATAGGGGTAAACCAAAAACTCGTCGGGGTCTACCGTCAGGCACCAATGCCCCGTACCGTATTTGCGCAGCAGGAAATTCAGCCAATGCACACCGAATTTCGCGGCCTTATAGCTGGCTTGGGTATGCCAGACCGAACAATCGGCCGCCGCGCCGATCACTTCCAGCAAGCCATCATCGGAACCGTTATCGATAATCAGAAAATGGCCGACCCCTAAGTGCCGGTAATAGTCGAAAAAATACGGCAACCGCACCGCCTCATTGCGCAACACGATAAACGCTAAAATATCCTTGCCGTTAATGTGTGCGGTGCAATCCTTTACCAAGGCTAAATCACGGCCATGCCGCCGCGCCTTAAGCTGGAGGGGGAGGGCTTTTTTTAAAAAACGCAGGATCTTTCGCAAAATATCGGCCTATTCGTCTAAATCGCTTGCATGAATTCGGCAGGAAAGTAAGCCCGCAAAAAGCGGTATTGGGGCTGGGCTAACGCGCTAAGATAACTGACTGCGGCCTCAGGAATAGGGTAAGGTGGGCTGGCATGGACTTTTTCATGTAGGCACTGGTAGCCTTGCCAGGGCGTGACTTGCAAAAATTGCCCGACCGTCTGCAACACCGCTTCCGGTTGTTGGCCGATCTGCCTGAACGGTATAAACAGCATGGCATCCCGCCCCAAGTGCCGCTCCCAACGGGGGATATAATCGGCGTAGTTGCCCCGCTCGGCCACTTCGGGGTCTTCGGCCAACGCCAGCCAAGTGCTGGCCGGGGTGTCTGCCGACAGGCCGCGCCGCCCGGCGTTCATGCGCAATTGCGATAAGGCGCGGTCTAACGGGTCACGGATCATCCACAGCACTTTTACCGCACCCAGCAAGCGTTTCATATAGAGGATGCCTTCATCGCCTATGGCGCAATATTCGGGAGTAATGTCGCCCAACAGCTTGCCTCGGGCCGCCCGGCGCGTGAAAGCCTGCCGATACCACGCTTCGGTGAACAAGGGCTTAGAAGCCATGGTCGCCAGATAGCGGACATAGCGGAAATCGACAGCCTGCGCTTGGTTAAGGTAATCTTTGAGCAGGTTTTTCGCCGATTGCTCGATGTGCCACTGCGTCCAAGCACGGTTAGCGGGGCAATACAAATGGTCGAAATAATGCAGTTCCTTAATGGGCGGCAACCAAATCTCAGGATGCTGGCGCAATTGCTCATAAAGCCAGGACGTGCCGGCTTTTTGGACACCGACGCACAGGAAGGAGGGAAGCGGGTTCATACCGTCAGGGAAATATGTCAGAAAAATTACAGTCTATTTTACACCTGCTTATATGACAATTTGATTATCAAGCAGCAACTAAGCAGCAGCTCTTACAGGGCGGCATCAGGCAGCGCAAACGTGCCTTGCCGATAGGGAAAGCCATACTGCGCGGCATACCGCCCGACAATTTCCGTGAACAGCGGCGACTTGGCGACTCTTGGCAAGGCGATCAGCAATTGCCAATACCGTCTGAGGGTGCGCCGTTTGCGGGCTTGCTGATAAAAGTCGGCCAGGCAAAACTGCCCGGCCAGAATGGCCCCGACGGTCGGCTTCAGCAAGCCCATTTCCGCCAGCCATTTCGGCATACCATGCCCCACGGCGGGCACTTTTAGCCGTACCAAAGCGGGGTTATCCGCCACCAACAACTGCACCTGCTTAGCATCCAATGCCAACCAAGGGTCATAAATGACATAGGCTTGCCGGACGCGCTTAAAGCCCGCCGCCGCATTATTCAGGCCCTCTTGCCATTGTTTGCGGTCAACAAATGGGAAACGGCTTTCCCACGGGGCGAAAGCCGCCGCTAAAGAGGCCTGTGGGTTCAGTGACAGCACGATGTCAGCCGATACCGCATCGGCATAAGCCAAAGCGGCAAAACCGCCCATACTGCCCCCGTAGGTGCTGACCTTGGCAAAGCTGCGGAAAAAGCCCCGCGCCTGCATTTGCGCAAAAAAGGCCGCCAGGTCGGCTTGGCGGTACCAGTCGCAGTCTTTAATCATCACCGCCATCACCGAATAGCCCAAGCCTTGCAAAAAACGCATGCCCCAGCCTTCGCGGCCTTCCCCGAAGGTTTTTCTTCTGCCCATCGGCTCAAACGTCACCACCAAGTCGGTGGCGGCAGCCGCTAAAAACATATCGATGCGGTAATGCGGCAAGTTAATAAAAAACCGCGACCCGGCTGGGGCGGCATCGGCAGGAGCGGGATTCGTCATCAGTATCAGCTCATGATAGGGAATGGCACACAGCGGCTGCGGCAGTCCAGATAAGCCCAGCGGCAGCGAGAACCCTAGTTTAAACTGCATTTACCGCCAAGCGCACTATTTTTTCAAGCGCTTGCTGGTGTCCTTGGCCGTAAACTAACGGTTTCTACAGGCATAAGTAAATGACTATCCTTTAACTTAATAGCAGTGAGGGCTGGGAGTGGGGTACGGCACTAAGATGCAATGAACGCCTACTTAATTTTATGCACGTTCCTTAGCGTCTATCGACTTTGCCGCCGCTGTCCGCTACTATTGCCGATTGGTTTTACCCGCCCTTTTTTCGCGCCATTATTTTACGACCCATGCTAGGCTTACTCCGCACAACACTGGCGTTGATGGTAGTCACCTTCCATTTGCTGATTGAGTTATCGCCCTTAGGCACTTATTCGGTATTTGGTTTTTACCTGATCAGCGGCTACCTGATGACCCTTATCATGCACGACAATTACGGCTATACCGGGTCAGGGCGGCTAGCTTTTGCCGCTAACCGCCTATTAAGGCTGTATCCGTCTTATTGGTTGGCGGCCTTAGGTTCGGCCGCTTTGATTATCGGCATCGGCCCGGCAACCGTCCTGCGTTACCATGACAGCCTATTTTTGCCGCAGTCGCTTAAAGATTATCTCAGCAATGCCAGTATGTTGTTTCCGGCTTGGCTGCCCAATTCGGTCGATCCGCGCCTCGTACCGCCCGCTTGGGCGTTAACGGTGGAGCTGTTTTTTTATGTGGCGATTGGCTTGGGCATTTCCAAACACCCGCGCCGCATTAAGGTTTGGCTACTGCTCTCCGTCGCCTATGTGATCGGCACTTATCTGCTGGAAGCTCCCCTAAGGCAACGCTATGCCCCCATCGCCGCCGGGTCGCTACCCTTTGCGGTCGGTTCGGCGCTGTATTTTTTAGCCAAGGAACCGCGTGTTTATCAGCTCTATGTCCGCAGCCGACTACGCGCCAGACATTTATTTATAGCCTTACTGGCCAACTGTTTGCTTTGGACTGTCCTGACCGTCACCCATCCGGGCCTCTACCTTGAAATCGGCTTTTATTTGAATATCGGCATTTGCGCCTTACTGGTCTACAGCTTGGCTAAAGGCGACAAAATTGCCGCTATCCCTGCCGCTGCGGATAAAGTGATCGGCGACTTTGCCTATCCGGTCTATTTGTGGCACTGGCAAGCCGGTTTGGCGGTAAGCTATTTGCTGTATGGCGAAGCATTTCATGAATTGTCGGGGCGCGGGGCCATCGTCTTCCTCACCACCTTGCTGGTGGTGGCCGTGCTGTCCCTGATGACCATCTATCTGGTGGACATCCCCATCCAACGCTTACGCACGAAAATCCGGGCGATGAACCGCCCCGCCGGACGGGATATGCCCCGCCGCCTACGCTGAAGCCTATAGGTGCAGTGCCAGCATAAAGCTTATGCTGGCCCAAAGGTGGTTAGAGACGTTGCAGTGCAACGTCTCTACAACAGATTTTATTTCATGCACATTCCTGAGATTAGTAATGTGCATGAAATAACTTCGGCAAAGCTTGTCATGAGGCGGTTTTCTCTTTGGAGGGCGGGCAAGATGCCCGCGCTCCAATACCCGTACCCTTTAGCGTTTGCCTGAATTATTTCCTGCTCATTCCTAAGCGCCCGCGTCTTCCTTAAGGCTATAGTGGCTTTCAATATAGCGTTGGACAATCTCTTGGAACTCTTCGGCAATCCGGTCACCTTTTAGCGTCACGGTTTTTTCGCCGTCTTCATAAACTGGCGCGACCGGGGTTTCGCCCGTACCGGGTAAGCTGATGCCGATATTGGCGCTTTTGCTTTCGCCAGGGCCATTGACCACACAGCCCATCACCGCCACCTCCATCGCCTCTACCCCAGGGTATTGGCTACGCCAGACCGGCATTTGGTCACGCAAATAGCCTTGGATGTCCATCGCCAGCTTTTGGAAATAATCGCTGGTGGTGCGTCCGCACCCTGGACAGGAAATGACCATCGGCGTGAACGAACGGAAACCCATCGTCTGCAAAATCTCTTGGCCGACAATAACCTCTTGGGTTCTGGAGGTGCCCGGTTCCGGGGTCAAGGAAATGCGGATAGTATCGCCGATACCTTGCTGCATCAGCACCGACAGGGCGGCGGCGGACGAGACAATGCCCTTAGAACCCATACCCGCTTCGGTCAGCCCCAAATGCAGGGTGTAATCGCAACGGCTGGACAAATCCTGATAAATGGCAATCAGTTCTTGGACATTGCTGATTTTACAGGACAAAATGATTTTATCTTTACCCAGCCCCAATTCCTCGGCTTTGGCGGCACTTTCCAGCGCCGACAGGACAATCGCCTTGCGGGTGATCGCGGCCAGCGGCTCAGGATGGGCCAGGGCGCGGTTATCGTCCAACAAACGGGTCAGCACCGCTTGGTCAAGACTGCCGCCGTTAACGCCGATACGCACCGGCTTATTATACTGGCAGGCAAATTCGATCATTTGTTGGAATTGCGGGTCACGGCTACGCCCACGCCCGACATTGCCCGGATTGATGCGGTATTTATCCAACGCTGCCGCACAATCGGGATATTTTTCCAATAGCTTATGGCCGTTAAAATGGAAATCGCCGACTATCGGCACCGAATAGCCTTTTTTGTCCAATTGATTGCGGATTTCCGCCACTGCTTTGGCGGCCTCTTCGGTATTGACGGTAATCCGCACCAGCTCCGAACCCGCCGTCGCCAGCTCAATGATTTGTTTAACCGTGGACTGGATGTCGGCGGTGTCGGTATTGGTCATGGACTGCACCACAATCGGCGCACCGCCGCCAACTTTGACATTGCCGACCATAACCGGATGGGTGATTTTTCTTAGGCTTAAAGACATACGCGAAATCTTCTTAGGAAATTAATAGGCTTAGTGCTTATTATACGCGATAGCGGCGCATGAGGCGATGGCAGAACAGCCCGCCGCCGCCAATCAGCCGCCGCACATTTATTTATGCGCCGGAGGAGCTGCCGGGGCGGGGGTCGGCACAGGCACGGGAACCGCCACCGGGGCATTGGGCGCCGCTTGGCTGGCGGCAGGAGCCGAGACGGCTTCTTTAGCGAGTTTGTCCCGGCGTGCGCCTTCGGTGAACAGCGTCACCGTCACCATCACCAGCACGGCAGTGATGGATGCCACCACGATGCGGTCGGCGCTTTTTAAGAAAAATAACGGCCATTTGGGCTTAATCATCCCGATAATAAAGAAAAGGATTGTCCACAGGGCCAGGTCAAAAGCGGCTGTTGTCATTGTTATTTACCTGTTTTAAGCATGGGTTGAAAAGAGTACAGTATTACCTGTCAGGGAATTTTTGCAAGCCTAGCGGCGGGCAAACCGTCTATTTTAAACATTGCCGCGCCGGGTGTGGCGGATTATTTATACTCGATCATCAAGTTTTTCATAAAGCCCGCCCTGCCCTGAATAGGGTAGGGCATTTGTTAAAAACACAAGCGTGTAGGGTAAGACTGCTCCCTCCCCTGATGGGGAGGGCTGGGGTGGGGAGAATAAAATCAATGACTTATGCTTATGACTTAGAGATTTTAATCAGACTGCTTTCTGTCTGTCTGATTAATGAAAAAAGCCTTATTTAGATTCTCCCCCCCATCCCTCCCCATTGTATGGACCGGAGACATAGGTAACACATGTTCGGGGACATGGGTGACGGTTTTTTTGGGCTTATTGAGACCAAAAAAAGTAATCCGGTATTGACAAAAATAACGCCTTGTTGGCAGTTTAAATTTATATGGCTAGGGTCCCACATGGTTATGAAAAAAAATCCAGCTAAAATTTTATATGCTAGGTTAACGGCCAATTTTTGCGTGCCTGTACGCTTTGTATTAGATGTTATTATGAGCTTCATCTAATGGACGGCAGGAACCCAGAAAATCAGTACCAAAATGTGTTACCCATGTCCCCGAACATGTGTTACCTATGTCCCACGTCCATACACCCATCAGGGGAGGGGGATGGATTTCATTGCAACTTGTTGTTTTAAATTAATTTGTTCAACTTTTCAATATCCGGTAGTTGAACAATTTATCCGAATGTTAAAAACTTGATGATCGAGTTATAGGCTTCAAACGGTCAAGTTTTCGGTTGTTTGGTAGGGTACAGCGTACCCTACGGTGAATTGTAAAAGCCGAAAACTTGGCCGTTCACAGTATAGATAGGCCGATAATTTAACGCCGACAGGGCTTAACAAGGCGCAAACGTACCAAAAACAACGTGTCATTTCTCAACGTAAGCGGAGGTTTTATGGATGGTTTAGGTATTGCAGTTTTAGTGGTGCTGGTGTTTGTCGTCTTAGCCTTACTGATGAGCATCATCTCAGTGCCGCAGGGTATGGAATACACGGTGGAGCGGTTCGGCAAATACACCCGCACCATCACCCCCGGCTTAGACTTTATCGTCCCGCTGGTCGACCGTATCGGCAAAAAAATGCTCATGATGGAGCAGGTCATGGACGTGCCGTCGCAAGAAGTCATCACCAAAGATAACGCGATGGTGACGGTGGACGGCGTGGTCTTTTATCAGGTCATGGATGCCGCCAAAGCCGCCTACGAAGTCAGCAAGCTCGATTGGGCGATACTCAACTTGGTCATGACCAATATCCGCACCGTCATGGGTTCTATGGATCTGGACGAATTGCTGTCCCGCCGCGACGACATCAACGCCCGCCTGCTGACCGTTGTTGACGATGCCACCACGCCATGGGGCATCAAAGCCACCCGCATCGAAATCAAAGACATCGCCCCGCCCAAAGATTTGGTGGAAGCCATGGGCCGGCAAATGAAGGCGGAACGCTTAAAACGCGCCTCGATTCTGGAAGCCGAAGGCTTAAGGCAATCGGAAATCCTCCGCGCCGAAGGGGCGCAACAAGCCGCCATCTTAGACGCGGAAGGCCGCAAAGAAGCCGCTTATCGCGATGCCGATGCCCGCGAACGTTTGGCACAAGCCGAAGCCAGAGCCACCCTGATGGTCTCCGAAGCCATCAGCAAGGGCGACATTAACGCCATCAACTACTTCGTCGCACAAAAATATATCGAAGCCCTCAAAGGGATCGGCACGGCCAATAACAGCAAGCTGATTTTTATGCCATTGGATTCTTCCAGTGTTATCGGTGCCTTAGGCGGCATCGGCGAACTGGCGAAAGAGGCGATGGCTAAAAACGCCAAAAGCGGGCAGTAACCATGGCGGCGTTGGGTTTTTTGTTTTGGTATTGGTGGGTGCTGGCGATAGTGTTCCTGATCGCCGAGATGCTGGTATCGGGGTTTTTCTTCTTATGGCTGGCCGCCGCCGCTTTCCTCAACGGCTTGATTTTTTGGCTACTGCCCGCCGTGACCTTGGACATACAGGTGCTGGTGTTTTCGCTCAGCGCCATCGTCGCCTTGGTGGTCTGGAAAAGCTATGCCAAAAAAATGCCCATCCATTCCGACCAGCCCTTGCTCAACCAACGCGGGGCGCAGTACATCGGCAGGGTCTTTAGCCTGTACGAAGCCATAGAAAACGGCCAAGGCAAAATCAGGGCGGACGATTCCATTTGGAAAGTCTACGGCGAAGATTGCCCGATGGGCACAAAAGTTAAAGTGGTCGCCGTTAACGGCACGGTCTTTGAGGTGCAGGCGGTTACCTCGGCAGCCGCCAATTTGCCGAGTCAGGACAACGTGTAAGCCGATGCTGAAGTTTTTACGCCCTCCCCGCCAGTTCCTCCAACCGTTCATTGACCCAAGCCAAGCTTTCTTTAAACTTCACATAAAGCGGCGATTTGGCGACTAATTCCGCCCATAGAGCTTGGGCTTGCCGATAATAGTCCAAGGCTAAGGGGAGATTACCCTGTTGTTCATAATGCAGGCCTAATTTCATGAGGGCAACGGCTAGGCCGTTAGTAAAGTCCAGATGGTCGGGGGCCGCAGCATGGAGTTCCTGTTTCAGGCGGTGATAATTTTGATACCAGCGCAAGGCCTGTTGCAGGTCGCCCAGCGTGGTGTGGGTGTTGCCTAAGTGTTGGCAGGCAATCGCCAAGCCGTTTTTAAAGTCCAGATGGCCGGGGGCGGCGGCATGGAGTTCTTGTGACAGCCTGTAGTCTTCTTCACGCCAGCGCAAGGCCTGTTGCAGGTCGCCCAGCGTGGTGTGGGTGTTGCCTAAGTGTTGGCAGGCAATCGCCACGCTATTTTTAAAGTCCAGATGGCCGGGGGCGGCGGCATGGAGTTCTTGTGCCAGACGGTGGTAGTCTTCATACCAGGGCAAGGCCTGTTGCAGGTCGCCCAGCGTGGTGTGGGTGTTGCCTAAGTATTGGCAGGCAATCGCCAAATTGTTTTTAAAGCCCAGATGGCCGGGGGCGGCGGCATGGAGTTCCTGTTCCAGGCGGTGGTAGTCTTGATACCAGCGTAAGGCCTGTTGCTGGTCGCCCAGCGTGGTGTGGGTGTTGCCTAAGTGTTGGCAGGCTATCGCCAACTGGTTTTTAAAGTCCAGATGGCCGGGGGCGGCGGCATGGAGTTCCTGTTCCAGGCGGTGGTAGTCTTGATACCAGAGCAAGGCCTGTTGCAGGTCGCCCAGCGTGGTGTGGGTGTAGCCTAAGTATTGGCAGGCAATCGCCAACTGGTTTTTAAACTCCAGATGGCTGGGGGCGGCGGCATGGAGTTCCTGTGCCAGGTGGTGGAATTCTTCATACCAGCGCAAGGCCTGTTGCAGGTCGCCCAGCGTGGTGTGGGTGTTGCCTAAGTATTGGCAGGCAATCGCCAAACCGTCTTTAAAGCCCAGATGGCCGGGGGCGGCGGCATGGAGTTCTTGTTTCAGGCGATGGTAGTTTTCGTACCAGCGCAAGGCCTGTTGCAGGTCGCCCAGCGTGGTGTGGGTGATGCCTAAGTATTGGCAGGCCACAGCTAAGTCATTTTTAACGTCCAGGTTATCCGGTTCGCGCTGATGGAACTCCGCCATAACCGCATACTCATCGGTAAAAGCCCTTAAGGCCTTGTCCAGGTTGCCGGTGGTCAGGTGGTAGCTGCCTATGTGTCCGTGCAACACGGCAAGCTTATGATCCCCCGGTAACCAGGCGGTGACGGCTTCACCATGGCGGCAGTAAGCCGCCGCGTCCGCGTAGCTGGCGTTGAGCAAATGCCCGCTGCCAGCTTCATAAGCCAGTTTGTCGGTCAGCTTAGCGACCAAACCCGCGCAATAGCCTTGCAAGTGTCCGGCATTTTTATGGCGGGTGATCTCCTGCACCACGGGGCTGGATTTGTAGTGGCTTATCCCATTTTGGGTGCTGTTCTCCAACCAACCGCGTGCCGCCAAGCCGCTGAGGATTTGGGAAAGGGTTGGGGCGGCGGCAGGTGGGCGGGGTTTCAGCCACGCGGTTACGCTATGCCATAGGTTCTTACGGGGTGTTGGGCTAAGGTCAAAAACCAATAGGTCTTTTAACCAAGGGAAAGGCAGGTTTTCGGCGGGCAGTACCGCCAGATTGCACAGCGCCCATTGTTCGGCTGCGCTTAACGGGGTGATTTGTTCCAGTTCGTCATACAGGGCGGCAATAATAGCGGCGGGGGTGGCGGTTTGTAAGCTGGGGAGTTGGCCTTTGCCCGCCATACGCACAGGTTGGTTTTTTGCTAAGCGCAATAAGCCGCGCTGTTGCAGGTCTTTCAGTAGATCGCTTAGGCTGTAAGTCATTTCGTCATGGTTCAGCATCGCCAAGTTCTTCGCCAACAGCTCCAGCACCAGCGTGTTGCCGCCCACCGCTTGGTAGATGCCAAAAAACAGCCCATCATCCTCTGTCCGGTGCTGCGGGTAATGGCTGTTGAAGACACTTAAGGCCACATCTTCCGGCAAGGCTTCAATCGGGTAACGGTCGGCACCGTTAAAGCTGTGCAGGCGGCTGGTGAGCAGGATATGGCAGTTGGTGCAGGCGTGTAAAAAGCCCCAGTGTTGCGCCAGCTCTTCGGCATTATTGGCATTGTCGATAATCAGCAAACAGGGCGCGGTGAGGTTGGCGACGGCGGCTTGCAGCACCTCCAAACGTTGCGCCGTGGGCATGGTGTCGGGGAAGCTGACTTGCAAAGGCGAAGCCAGCATCAGCAAGGCATCGTCTAAGCGGCTGGGGGCGTAGAGCCAAGCGATGTGGGCGTAATGGCTTTGGTAGGTTTGCCAATACTTCGCCGCCAACGAGGTTTTGCCGATACCGCCCTGGCCGTTGACCAACAGCAAGGGCTGGCTGTTTGCTTCCAACTTGGCGCGTATCGCCAATAAATCTTCCTCGCGGCCTTGGAACACGTCGGGGATGAACTGCGTGGCGGTCAGGTGGTGGGGGATGGTGGTTTCGGCGTAGTGGATGTGGGTGATGCTTTCGTTGTAACTGCTGCCGTCACCCATATTGGTCTGGCGGTCGGCGTTAATTTGGTCGCGTCCGATGTTGGGGCCTGTGCCTGAGTGGCTTTGTCGGGTCATGGCGGGGCTGTGCGGTAGCTGGGATGGTGGGGCAAGTTTAACACTAAGGTGGGGTTTGGGTAAGGGGCGGCCCGCGCCTTTTCTTCTTGCTCCCACCCTGCGCTCATCGTTATACACAAGTTTAAAAATACTTACGAATCAGTAAAGTAGCTTTTTAGCAACAATTTTGATTTGGCTCTATATGGGTTTCAGGGTCTTTTGCTAAAAATGTACGGCAGGCTGTTAATAAGCATGGCATCCTTAAAAATACCCGTCATTCCGGCATACCCACATAAAGGGATTGCCGGAATGACGGCTTCTTCTTAAAAATGTTAAAAGATATAGAGTCCGGCGTTAAGCAAACGACAGGTTAAACGTTGGTACATACGGTTATATCGTGCAATGGCTGAAGACCATTGCACTCCGTTCGGTGCGGTCTCTCCAGTGGAGTGCAAAGGTCTTTAGCCTTTGCCGAGGGCTTTAGCCCCCCGCGCCTAACCCAACAGTCAGGTCGGGCTGTCCCTGTGTCGCTTAATGAGTGACGGCATCTATATACTTCAAACGGTCAAGTTTTCGGTTTTTAGTGGGAGGGAGCGCGGGCATCCTGCCCGCCAGTTGCGGTCAAGATGACCGCGCTCCAAAAGCCGAAAACTTGACCGTTTGAAGTATAACGGCAATAGGCGCTGTTCGTATCGCTGCAAAATAGTGTCCAGCCAGCGTCGCAAATCCTCAGCAAAAGCCGGATTCATGCGCTGTTGCTGGGTGATGCCGCGTTCCACTTCGCCTATTGTGATGACGCTCAGGTACAAATCTGCCGGAATGACGGGTGGATTTATGGTCGCTACATTTATTAGCGGCAAAATGCCCCTGAAACCCATACAAAGCCTCAATTAAACTTGTGTAGATACCATGCCCTATTTAGGGTGGGCTTTATGAAAAACGTGAGCATCGAGTATATGATATTTGCACTCCCACTTGGAGTGGCTTAGACTTTCGGCTTCGTTCATCAGGCTTTTTCCCAATCGTATGCTGGGTGGTTCACAAGTGTAAGTGTCCTGATGGATTCTTCTTACTGCCAAACGTTTGCGGTTTCCCCGGCAAAGCCGATGGGATGCCTGTGATGTTTTAAACACCACAGATTGCCATAAAACTTACCCTTCTTACCATCACCGCCTTTCATAAAGGGACACAAGATGCTTAAACGCCATTCAGAACGCCACCGCACTGACCGTATTGGCTGGCTACGCGCCGCCGTTTTGGGGGCTAACGACGGCATTGTCTCAACGGCCAGCCTGATTGTTGGGGTGGCGGCCGCCCACACCCCGCAAAGCGAGGTATTGGTGGCGGGTGTGGCGGGCTTGGTGGCGGGGGCTATGTCGATGGCAGCAGGTGAATATGTGTCGGTCAGTTCGCAGGCCGATACCGAACGCGCCGACCTGGGCCGCGAACGCCAAGAGCTGGCGACGGATGCCGAAGCCGAACTGAAAGAGCTGGCGGCGATTTATGTGGAACGGGGTCTGGAGCCGCCATTGGCACAACAAGTCGCCGAACAGTTGACCGCCCATAACGCCTTGGCGACCCATGCGCGTGATGAGCTGGGCATTTCCGATAATTTGAGCGCCAAGCCGGTGCAAGCGGCATTCGCTTCGGCGGCGACGTTTGCGGTAGGTGCGGCCTTGCCGTTAGTGACGGTGCTGGTGGTGCCGGCCGCTTTATTAGTGCCGGTGGTGTCAGGCGGGGCACTGGTTTTTCTGATGCTCTTAGGTATTGTTGCCGCCCGGGTCGGTGGTGCGCCGGTGTTGAAATCGGCCGCCCGCGTGGTGTTTTGGGGTGCGCTCGCGCTGGGTCTGACGGCAGGGGTAGGGGCGTTGTTCGGCACGGTGGCGTAGTATTATGAGCGCCTTACCGCCCGCCACCCGCCACTAAGGTCTGCTTATGCCCAAACCCCTCACTTACAAAGGCCGTGGCAGCATCAGCAACACCGCCGGACGGTTCGAGCCGCAGCACAGCGAGGCGGCGGATGACGGTTGGGGCAGTTTGGATGCGCCATTGCCGCCGTTGGCGACGCAGGTGCTGACCGACAGCAGCAAATCGGTCATCAGTTATAACGACTCGCCGGATTTGCCGTTCGACCGCTCCATTAACCCTTATCGGGGCTGCGAACACGGCTGTATCTATTGTTTCGCCCGGCCTAGCCACGCCTACTTAGGGCTATCGCCGGGGCTGGATTTTGAGACCCGCATCCTCGTCAAACCCGCTGCCGCCCAACTGTTGCGCGAGGAGTTGGGCAAGCGCAACTACCGTTGTGCGCCGCTGGCCTTAGGCACCAACACCGACCCTTACCAGCCCTTAGAGCGGCAACAAAAAATCATGCGGCAGATTTTGGAGGTGTTGGCACAGGCCCGCCATCCGCTCAGCATCATCACTAAATCCGCGTTAATCGAGCGTGATATTGACTTGCTGGCGGCAATGGCGGCGCAGGGGCTGGTGTCGGTGCATTTATCGGTAACGACCCTAGACCGCCATCTGGCGCGGACGCTGGAACCGCGCGCCACCGCCCCGCAACGGCGATTACAGGCCATAACGGCTTTGCACGGGGCGGGCATTCCGGTCGGGGTGATGGTCGCGCCAGTGATTCCGGCTTTGACCGACCACGAACTGGAGGCGATTGTCAAAGCCGCCCACGCCGCCGGAGCCAGCAGTGCCGCTTATGTGTTCTTGCGCCTGCCCTTGGAGGTCGCCGACTTGTTTGAACAATGGCTACGCCAACATTACCCGCTCAAAGCCGACCATGTGTTAAACCTAATCCGCGAAAGCCACGGCGGCAAAACCTACGACAGCGACTTCCGGCACCGCCAGCGCGGCACCGGCGCGTACGCCGACCTGATCGGCCAACGCTTCCGCCTCATCTGCAAACGCTTAAGGATAGACCAACCCTTACCTGCATTGCGCACCGATTTGTTCCGCAAACCGGAAGCGGGCGGGCAGATGGGGTTTGATTTTTTTACTTGATAAAGGGCTGGGCATGAAAAGCGGAATAAACCTTGGAGCGCGGGCATCTTGCCCGCAAGAGGCGGGCAAGATGCCCGCGCTCCAAGAGCGAAACGGTTTTATTGCAAAATTATGGCATGAAAATAGAATGATACGCCCGCGCCAGGACAGCCACCAACAACCCGTACCGCTGGGCGTGGCCGGGGAAATCCACATCGGCGGCATCCAAGTGGCGCGGGGCTATCTGAACCGCCCGGCACTGACCGCCGAACGCTTCATCACCGACCCGTTCCGCAAAGACGGCAGTGGCCGCCTGTACAAAACCGGCGACTTGGGGCGGTGGCTACCCAACGGCAGCATCGAGTATTTGGGGCGCAACGATTTCCAAGTCAAAATACGCGGCTTGCGTATTGAATTGGGCGAGATTGAAGCCCGCTTATGTCTATGCCCCGGTATCCGCGAGGCCGTGGTCATCGCCAGGGAAGATGTGCCGGGCGATAAGCGCTTGGTCGCCTATCTTATCCCAGAAACAGGCCACACCCCCGACCCGGGCGAGTTGCGCCGCCAACTGGCCGGGCAATTGGCGGACTATATGTTACCCGCCGCCTTCGTCACGCTGGAACAGTTCCCGCTCAGCACCAACGGCAAGCTTGACCGTAAAGCCTTGCCTGCGCCGGACGGCAAGCATCTGCGGACAAATAGGCCGTATACGCCACCCCGCACCCACGATGAAGAGGTGTTGGCGGCGATTTGGGCGCAAATTCTGGGACTGGAGCAAGTCGGCATTGATGATGGGTTTTTCGATTTAGGCGGCGATTCCCTACGCACCATCCAAGTCCTCAATCTGGCTAAGCAACGCGGGTTGACGTTTTCTTTGGCGGAACTCTACCAGCATAACAGCATCCGCGCCTTGCTTGCCAATGTACGCGGCGACACGGTTAGCCACGCGCCTGTAATAGCGCCGTTTGCCTTACTGACAGCGGCTGACCGCCAGCTCTTACCCGCCCATGTTGAAGATGCCTATCCGCTGACGGCCTTGCAAGCCGGTATGGTTTACCACAGCGGTATGGACAGCAAAGCTTACCATCTGGTGGACTCCATCGTTTTGCAATGCCCTTGGAATAGCGAGGTGTTTAATCAGGTCATCCGCCAAGTCTGCGCCCGGCATCCGGTGTTACGGACAGCCATTGTTATAGGTCAGTTTAGTGAGCCGTTACAATGGGTGTTTGCCGAAGGTCAGACCGCCATTCCGGTCGGTTTTGACGATTGGAGCGGCTTTCCCGACACCTACCAGCAGCATTTGCTTGATGCGTGGTTAGCGATTGAAAAACAGCAAGTGTTCACGCTGAGCCAAGCGCCTTTAGCGCGTATCCATATCCATAAACTCAGCGCCACAACCTTTCATTTTGCCTTAACCGAACACCATGTAATTTTGGATGGTTGGAGTGTGGTCAGTTTATTGAATGAAATCTTCACCTGCTATTTGGCGGCACTGAAAGCAGAGCCGCTAGCCATTACCGCCCCTGCCAATGTCCTGCGCGATTTGGTGGTCTGCGAGCGGCAAGCCCTGCAAGCCGCCGCCACCCGGCAGTATTGGCAGCGGCAAGTGGCGGCTATGCCTGACGGGGAGTTACCCGTCTGTGTGCAGGCCTCGCCGCCGCCAGAGGCCGTCAAGCTGACGGTGCGCTTAACACCCGCGCTGGCCCAAGGTTTACAGGCACTGGCAAGGTCGCTCAGTGTACCGCTAAAAACGGTGTTGTTGACCGCCCACCTCAAAGTGTTGGCGATGCTGTACGGTAAGCAACAGGTCACGACGGGGCTAGTCTGTAGTATCCGCGCGGAAGTGGCCGATGCGGATCGGGCATTGGGGGTGTTTTTAAACACCTTGCCGTTGGTGACGGGGCTTAAACCTAGCAGTTGGCGGGAGCTGGCCGTTCAGGTGTTCACTGCCGAACGGGAATTATTGCAGCATCGGTTTTATCCGTTGGCAGAAATCCAACGTACCCATCAGCGGCCCTTGTTCGGGACGATGTTCCATTACTTGCACTATCATGTCGCTAAGGATTTGGCGCAATCTGAGGATCTGCAAGTATTGGCATGGGATGATTTTGCCCCCACCTTAACGCCTTTACTGGTGGCTTTTCAGCAAGACATCGTCGGTCAGCAGCTCAGCCTCAGCCTTTTTGCCGACCAAAACCGCTTCACGGCGGCACAGGCCGGACAGATAGCGGGGTATTTCCTGAACATATTGACCGATATGGCCGACAACCCGTGGTCTAGCCATACCCGCCAAAGCTTCTTAAGCCCAGAAGAACAGCACAACTTACTTACCCTAGCGAAAGGCACTGCTATTAATGATCCACAATCCGCCTGCCTGCCGCTGTTGTTTGAGCAGCAAGCCGCGCAAAGGCCCGATGATGTCGCCGTCAGTTGTGCAGGCCAAACCCTTCGTTATGGCGAACTCAACCGCCGCGCCAATCGGCTGGCCCACCGCCTGCTTAGCTTAGGTGTCCGCCCCGAAGACCGGGTGGCGGTCTATGCCGGGCGCAGTGTGGCTATGGTCGTCAGCCTATTAGCCATCCTGAAGGCAGGCGGGGCTTATCTGCCGCTAGACCCCAGCCTCCCTGCCCAACGGCTGGCGTACTTGCTGCAAGACAGCCAAGCGGTCTTGGTGTTGGCGCAAGCGGAATTACTGTCCGGCTTGCCAACTACGACGACCTTAGTGCCGCTACTGGCCTTGGATGCGGCGGGCAGGGTAGGGGGACTGGCCGATTATCCGGCGCATAACCCAGCACTGCCGCTGACGGGCGGGCATCTGGCCTATATCATGTATACCTCCGGCTCTACCGGACAACCGAAAGGGGTTATGGTAAACCATGGTAATGTCGTTAATTTAATCAACATGACCGACTACGCGCCGATCACGCCACAAGATTGTGTCGCCCATTGCGCCAACCCGGCTTTTGACGCGTCAACTTGGGAGATTTGGGCGGCGTTGCTCAATGGCGCAAGACTGGCGATAATCGCCCAAGATGTGGTTTTGCAGGCCCCTGATTTCAATAACACCCTGATTAACGAAGGCGTAACCGCCTTATGGTTAACGGCTGGGCTGTTCCATCAATACCTTGACGTGCTGACCCCGGCTTTTGCGCGGTTAAGCTACCTGTTGGTCGGCGGTGATGTCGTCGATCCCCAGGCCGTCAGCCGTTTATTGGCAAGCGGCACTGGCCCTGCGCACTTGATTAATGGTTATGGCCCGACCGAAACCACCACCTTTGCCAGCACTTATCAGATAACGGCGGCCACGGCGGGTACGCCCATACCGATAGGCCGCCCTATCGCCAACTGCCACATCGTTATTTTGGATGCCAATCTGCACCCTGTGCCGCAAGGGGTCACGGGCGAGTTGTATATCGGCGGGGCGGGGGTCGCCAGAGCTTATCTCAACCGCCCCGACTTGACCGCCGAACGCTTCATTGCCGACCCTTATAGCCGCACTCCCCATGCCCGGCTCTATAAAACCGGCGATTTAGGCCGCTGGTTGCCGGACGGTAACATCGCCTATAGTGGCCGTGACGATAGGCAAGTCAAAATCCGGGGCTTCCGTGTCGAATTGGACGAAATTGCCGCCCAGCTCAGCCAGCTTCCCAATGTACAGGCGGCGGTGGTCAGCGTGCGTGAAGACAGCGTGGGCGACAAACGCCTAGTGGCCTATATTATTCCCGAATCAGGCTACGGACTTAACAGTGCCGACTTGCGCCAACAGCTCGCCGCGCAACTGGCCGACTATATGCTGCCCAGCGCCTTTGTGGTATTGGATGCCTTCCCGCTCACCGCCAACGGCAAACTCGACCGTCAAGCCTTACCGCCACCGGATGTCGCCGAACAACTGCAACACCGCTATGCCGAACCGCGCACCCCCACGGAGCAAACCTTGGCGGCAATGTGGGCGCAACTGCTGAATGTCCAACGGGTCGGCATTAATGACAGCTTTATCGAGCTGGGCGGGCATTCCTTGATTGCCACCCAATTGATGAGCCGGGTAGGTCTGGCCTTCGCCATTAACTTGCCCTTAAAAACCTTGTTCGAGGCCAATACGGTGGCCCAATTGGCTGAACAAGTCGATCTGGCGGTCTGGCTCAACAGCCAAACCCGTTTGCCAAACGCGGCAAGCGATGTCGAATATGAGGATATAGAACTATGATGTTAACGGAATTGCTGGGCAGCTTACGCGCCTTAAATGTCCAGTTGTTTGTCGAAAATGGGCAGTTAAGGTGTAAGGCTCCTAAAGATACGCTAACAGATACCCTGAAAACCCAGCTAAAAGACCGAAAAGCCGAGTTAATCGCCTTGCTGGCTAAGGACGGGCAGGGCAATGGCCGGATAACGCCCATCGCGCGTACCGTCCGCATCCCTTTATCTTACGCCCAACAACGGCTCTGGTTTTTAGACCAATTAGAACCGGGCAGTGGGTTTTATACTATCCCGATGGCCTTGCACCTGACCGGCCTATTGCACTCCGTGGCGTTAAGCCAAGCCATTAACGAAATTGTCCGCCGCCATGAAATATTGCGCACCCGCTTTGTCACTGTTGATGGCCAAGCGGAGCAACAGATTGCCGCCAGCCTGAGCATACCCGTACGCAGTGTGGACTTGTCGCACTTGCCAGACCCTACTAAGCAAACGCTGGCTGAGCGACTGTGCCGACAGGAAGCCGTTAGCCCTTTCGATTTGGCAAACGGGCCTTTACTACGGGTATGTCTGATCGGTTTGGGTACAACCGAAGCCTTGCTGCTGGTCAACCTACACCATATCATCACCGACGGTTGGTCAGCCACTATCCTGACCCGCGAATTTGCCGCCCTGTATCAGGCTTACCGTAGCGGCCAGCCGTCGCCCTTGCCGGAACTGGCTATCCAGTATGCCGACTTTGCCTATTGGCAACGGCAATGGCTGGATGGGGCGGTTCTGCAACGGCAAACCGACTACTGGCGGCAACAATTGGCCGGGCTACCCGCATTGCTGGAATTGCCCACCGACCAGCCCCGGCCAGCGGTGCTGGGTCATCAGGGGGCGAACCAACACTTTAGCTTACCGCCCGCCCTCGCGGCGGCTTGTCATCGGCTGAGCCGCGAGTCCCAAACCACGTTGTTCGTCACCCTATTGACGGCCTTTAGCATTTTGCTGGCCCGCTACAGTAACCAGAACGATTTGGCTATCGGTACGCCGATAGCCAACCGCCAGCAATTGGCGACCGAAAACCTGATCGGCTTTTTCGTCAACACCTTGGTGCTACGCGCCGATTTGTCAGGTAACCCCACGTTTAAAGCATTGCTCAGCCGCCTCAATAATACGGTACAGGCGGCGCAAGACCATCAGGACTTGCCGTTTGAACACTTGGTCGGACTGTTGCAGCCGGAACGCCATTTAGGCCACAGCCCCTTGTTCCAAGTCCTGTTCAGTTTGCAAAACAGCACCAAACAGCCCCTGCCGCCCTTAGCGGGTTTGACCATCAGCGGTGTGGAGAGTGCGGGTGTCAGCGCTAAATTCGAGTTGAGCTTACATATCAGCCAAGCTGCCGACGATGGCCTAAGCGGCCTGATCGAATACAATACCGCGCTGTTCGGTGCTGCCACCATTGCCCGTATGGCGCAACACTTTCTGAACCTATTGCAGGGCATTATCGGCCATCCTAAGCGTCCTGTTATGCAGTTGCCGCTGTTAAGTGACGGTGAACGCCAGCAACTATTACGCGGTTTTAATCCGCCCCGCACCGACTATCCCCAACACCTGTGCATCCACCAGCGGTTTGAGCAGCAAGCCGCGCAAATCCCCGCCGCCATTGCCCTGATTTGTGCAGGCCAACACCTGAGCTATGCCGAACTTAACCGCCAAGCCAACCGCCTCGCCCATCGCCTGATCGCCCTGGGTATCCGGCCCGATGACCGGGTCGCGCTCTGTGCCGAACGCAGTCTGGCGATGGTGGTGGCGATTATCGCCATCCTGAAGGCGGGCGGCGGCTATGTGCCGCTAGATCCCAGTGACCCAGACCAACGCTTGGCCTATCTGCTCACCGATAGCCAGCCCTTGGTGATACTGAGCCACAGCGCCCTGCAACCGCGCTTGCAGGCGTTGTTGCCCAGCCCTGTGCCTAGCCTTGCCCTGGACGGGCCGACTGCCGAAGCCGATCCGAATACGCCTGACACTAACCCGCATATCGAGGGTTTAACCAGCCAGCATCTGGCTTATATCATGTACACCTCAGGCTCGACCGGGCAAGCGAAGGGCGTGATGGTTGAACACCGCAATGTCATTAACTTGGCCATTAACAACTATGCGCCGATTACGCCTAACGATTGCTTAGCCCATTGCGCGAATCCAGCTTTTGACGCGTCGACTTGGGAAATCTGGGCCGCGTTACTGAATGGGGCGCGTGTAGTGCTGGTGCCGCCTGCCGTGGTCTTAGAGGCCGGACTGCTCAGAAATACCCTGATGGAAAATGGCGTAACGGCGTTATGGCTGACGGTCGGCTTGTTCAGGCAGTATTGTGCCGAACTTAAGCCCGCATTCCACCAATTGACGTATTTGCTCATCGGCGGCGATGTGGTCGACCCCGGCACAGCCGCCAGCCTGTTGGCCAGCGATGACCGCCCCCAACACCTGCTAAATGGCTATGGCCCTACCGAAACCACGACCTTTGCCAGCACCTTTACCATCAGTGCGGCCAGCCCCGGACAGCCCATCCCCATAGGCCGTCCCATCGCCAATAGCCAAATTTATATTTTAGACAACGAGATGCAGCCCGTCCCCCTAGGCGTGGCAGGGGAAATCCATATCGGCGGAGCAGGGGTGGCACGGGGCTATTTGCACCGCCCGGAACTGACCGCCGAACGCTTTATCGCCAACCCGTTCGGGTCTGGTGACAGCCAATCTGACCGCCTCTATAAAACGGGCGATAGGGGTAAATGGGTGCCGGACGGCACTATCGCTTATCTGGGGCGTAATGATGCGCAAGTCAAAATCCGGGGCTTCCGTATTGAGCTGGGCGAGATTGAAGCAGCTCTGTGCCGCTGCCCAGGCGTGCGTGAAGCGGCGGTTATCGCGCGTGAGGACAATCTGGGGGAGAAGCGTTTGGTCGCCTACCTGCTTGCCGAACCCGGCCACACCCTAAGCCCCGCCGAGCTACGCCGCCAACTCGCCGCACAGTTGCCGGATTATAGCCTGCCCAGTGTTTTCGTCACCTTAGAACAATTTCCGCTGACCGCCAACGGCAAGCTGGCCCGTAAGGCCTTGCCCGCCCCTGACGGCAGCAGCACCGTCACGCAGGACTATGAAGCCCCGCAAGGCGATACCGAGATAACAGTCGCCCGCCTCTGGCAAGACTTGTTGCAAGTAGACAAGGTAGGGCGGCACGATGATTTTTTTGCTTTGGGCGGCCATTCGTTATTGGCGGTACAACTGATGTCGCGGTTACGGCAAAGTTTAGCGGTGGATATTCCTGTCCGTAACCTATTTGCCCATCCGGTACTGGCGGCATTTGCGGCCGCTATCAGCACTGAGCGGCCAGCGGCCAGCAACTTAGTTCCCATTAGCCCGACAGGCAACGCCCATCCGCTGTTTTTAATCCACCCCGGCAAAGGCGAGATTAACTATGCGCGGGAACTGGCGCAGTGGCTGGATGCCGACATCCCAGTTTATGGCTTGGCCGCCAGCGGCTTTGGTGTAGGCGAAAGCCCTTTACCGACCGTCGAAGCCATGGCCGCCTGTTATATCCGCGCCATCCGCAAGGTTCAGCCATTCGGTCCCTACCGGATTGCCGGCTGGTCGGCGGGTGGGATCATCGCCTATGAAATCGCCAACCAACTGCTAGGGGCAGACCAAACAGTGGAATTTGTCGGCCTGCTGGATACGGCATATTACGACGGCCCAGAGCGCCACAGCACGGACAGCGAATTTTTGCTGGAGTTGCTGGCATTTGATGCGCCGCCCGCCCTTAATAGCCAATTACAGCCATTAATGCTTAGCACTGATTTGGACGGGCTGCTGGATTATTGCCGAAACGCCGATTTTCTGCCTAAGGACATAGACAACGCCACCGCCAAACGCTGGCTAGCCGTGTACAAAGCCATTAGCCAAGCCATTAGCGCGTATTGCCTTTATCCCCCGTCTTTTCCGGTGACTTTGTTCGCCGCCCAAGACAACCCCGCCTGTGCCGCCATAAGCCAAGCATGGCAAAACTTCATTGGCGAACCGCTAACCATTATCCCTGTAGCAGGCAATCATCTGTCGATGATGGTACCGCCGCATAGCCAGCCACTGGCGAAAGCCTTAAGCCAAGCCTTGCAAAAACCGCTAAGCCAAACCCTACCCGAAAGCCGTTATATACCGACAATTATGATCCAAAGCGGTTTAACCAAAGCCCCGCCGCTGTTTTGTGTACCGGGGGCTGGAGCTAGCGTCACGGCATTTTATGCACTGAGCCTAGCGCTAGACCCGAATCTACCGATTTATGGGCTACAGCCGCGTGGCTTAGAAGGTTGTTTAACACCGCATAGCGATGTGGCCGCCGCCGCTGCGGCCTATATCAAAGCCATGCGTGCCATAACCCCCGGCCCCTACCGTTTGCTGGGGCATTCCTTTGGCGGCTGGGTCGCTTTTGAAATGGCCGTGCAACTCATCCAACAGGGGGCGGACATTACCGCCCTGATCCTGTTGGACAGCGAAGTGCCGACAACGCCAGATGCACTCATAAGCCGCCATAACCGCATTGACATGTTAATGGCTTTGGTAGGATTATTTGAATTAAGCAGCCAGCAACCGCTAGGGTTGAGCGCGGGCGATTTTGTGCCGCTGGCTAAATACGCCCAACTTACCCTGTTGCTGGAACGCTTAATTGCCGTCAAACTGATGCCGCCGAGAACCTCCCTGCAAACCTTGCACGGTATCGTCCGGGTGTTTGCCAGCAATTGGCAGACACCCTACACACCTGAGCAACCCTATTTAGGGCCATTGCATGTGTTCAACGTCGCCGAGGCCGGGCAAGATAGCACTGCCGACGCTAGCGGCCAGCGTCTGCGCTTATGGCAACAATACGCCCCCAACGCGGCGCTAAGCCTAAGCCCCGGCAACCATATCAGTATGCTCACCGCTCCGCACGTTTCACATTTAGCGCAACAGCTAAGGCCTTTGTTAAGATAGGCGGGAAGGCGCATAAAATAAAGCTAAAGACTGTCGTTGTAGGTCGGGCACGCGGTTTTGCCCGACAGGAGCCGTGCGGTTTGCCATACCCTTTGTTTATGCCATTGCCCTTTAAACCTTAAGGGGGTAGGAGTGTTTACTTCTCTTCTGGCGGAAGGGGTAAATGTCCGGCAAAACCGCGTGCCCGACCTACGCGGCTTAGCTTTAACGTTATCGGCGCGGGTTTGGAAAAGGGGGCGGTTTTTGGGGTTTTTAATAAAATCAAACAGTTACGGCAAACAAAGAAAAACCGCTCATGATATTGATTTATAAGTGAAAATAAGTTTTTAGGTTAAGCGAGTCCTCCGCTCCGGTCTATGCCAACCAAAAAGTGGCTGGATAAACCTTGTCCATGTCCTATGCCGTTCCGACAACAACCGCTATAAAAAAGGGTAACAGCCCTAAGGCAGTTACCCTCAAACGGCTACAGACCGCTAATCAGCGCTTACTGGGCGCAATCGAAAGAGGTGCCGTAAACCGTGTCGCGGCTACCTGCGCCACAGACGAATTTTTCATGGAAATGCAGTTCAGGATAACCTGCTTTCTTGATTTCCCCGAAGACGATGTAGCCATAAGCGCCCGCTGACGGGAAAGTGAAGCTGGAGGTCAGACCAGGCGCACCATCGATATCCGTTTGGGTATAGGCGGTCAGAGCCGGAAAAATGTGGATAATAGGCGAGTTAAAGTCTTCTTTTTTCAGCTTTACGGGGATGGTGATCAGTTCGATCTTATCGCCGGCAGACACATCCAAAAAGACCGATGAATCGATATCGCCAATAACGGTTTCGTGGGCGGCATAAAAATCATTGCCGTTAGGTTGGCCATGAATGACCGGTTCAACATGCGAACCGACGCCAATAATGTAGCCGTTGCTCAAGAAACGTAGTTCGTGGGCTTGGGCAGTGCAAGACAAGGCGCTGATTGCTGCCGCTATAGCCAACAAAGACCATTTTTGACGACTTGATTTAATCATATTTATTTCTCCAGATAGTTATAAAAAAGTGTATTACGCTTGCACCAGCGAAGCCGTTTTTTACCGAGGCTATGCCATATACAAACTAAGCTGACAAGAAAAATTCTTGTGTTCAGAAACCCGTCAATAATGGGTTTCTTATAGCCATAATGCACAGGCTATGCCAAAAAATGGCGTTTATGCCTGCCGCTATAATTTAACTTATTGATTTAATTATCTGATTTAAGTTATTGAAGGAGAGGGGCGTTTTTATTATCGGTCTTATTTAGGATAAAAAAATAAAAATAATAGGTGAGGTCAATAGCTCGGTGATTAAATAAAAAAATCTGTAGCAAAGACAAAAAAACGCGCGTTTCTATAATAAAGAATGGCTAAAATGTGTGATTTGCCCTACTTTATCTATTGTTTAAAAACCGAAGGCCTTATTCTGCGTGGCTTGCAAGCTTAGTAAGGTATATGGCCCTATAGGTGTAAGGGATATGCCACAAAGAACGGCGTTTGTTGGGGTATAGCGGCAATATTTCCTACCCAAAAACGGAGATAAACCCGCCGCCATGAAAAAGGGGTAACAGCCCGTCGGCTGTTACCCCAATTATCTATAAACCGCTAATCAGCGCTTACTGGGCGCACTCGAAAGAGGTGCCGTAAACCGTGTCGCGGCTACCTGCGCCACAGACGAATTTTTCACCGAAAAAGAGGGTAGGGTAGCCCACTTTTTTTATTTCGCCGAATACGATGTAGCCATAAGTACCCGCTGTCGGGAATGTGAAGCTGGCAGTCAGGCCTGGGGCATCATCAATAGTCGTTTGGCTATAGGCGGTCAACGCCGGGAAGATTTGGGTGATAGGTGCGTTATAGTCTTCTGTGCTCAGCTTTACGGGAACCGTGATCAATTCTATGGTATCGCCAGCAGACACATCCAAAAAGACCGATGAATTTATGTCGCCAATGACGGTTTCGTGGGCGGCATAAAAATCATTGCCGTTAGTTTGGCCATGAATGACCGGTTCAACATGCGAACCGACACCAATGATGTAGCCATTGCTCAAGAAACGCAATTCGTGGGCTTGGGCAGTGAAAGAAAAGGCGCTGATTGCTGCCGCTACAGCCAACAAAGATAGTTTTTGGCGACTCAATTTGATCATGTTTATTTCTCCAAGTTTTTATATAAAACAATATTTCGCTTGGCAAAGCCAATATTTTTTACGGAAGCTATGGCTTATGCAAGCTAAGGTCACAAGAAAAATCTCTTGTGGTAAGAAAACGGCAAAACCGATTTCTTACTGTCATATTGCATAAGCTATGCCAAAAAAATGGCTTGTCTAACTGCCCCAATAATTTAACGCATTGATTTTATGCAATGATTTAAATCATTGATACAACTGATGATTTTTATTATTGATACTATTTTTAATAAAAACCAAAAATAGTAGGTGAGGTAAATTACGGAAGCCCAGGCAAAAAAATAGCCAGAAAAAATACAAAAAAAGCGCGTTTCCATAACAAAAAAAATCGAAAGTGTGTCATTTGACCTGATTTATATTTTTTTTAAAAACTTTATGCCTTATTCTGCGCGGCTTCCAAGGCGGGTAGGGAATATGGCACTATTAGCATAAGGGATATGCCACAAGGCGAAGGCCTATTGTTTGCGGGGATGAGATAGGGTTTACTCAATGATCAGGTTTGTTGGCGTTCGTTTTCGGAAGGACTCTGGGTCTTGGGTTCCGTGCCATGCCGTTAATAACGAGTGGCTCAATATGTGTTTTGAGGTCTTTTGCTAAAATGGCCGAATGGAAACCTCAATCATCATAATCAAACAACTAGCCAGTAAAGCCCACTGTTACCCGACCATCCGGCCGTTACGTTGGGCAGGTGGTATCACCTGCCCGCATTGCGGCGGCGCGGCACGGCGGCGACGGAAAAACCGCCCGCCTTCGGCAGGGTCTAACGCACGGAGGAAGCCGTCATCAGGATGCCCGACAACGCATAACAGGCCGCTATCAAACCCTCCCATTGTCAATCAAACCAGCAAATTTGATTGACGAAATGTCTGGCGGCATCAACATGCCGCTGATAACCTAACCTTTTCTATCGGCTATTTGGAAAAGGCAATGACCACCAACCCTGACGTAACTCCTGATCCCGTGCGCGAGCGTTTGCTCAAAGCGGCCCTCGACAGCTTCCTTTCCGATGACTACCACAAGGTTACGACCCGTCTGATTGCCGAAAAAGCCGATGCCAACGTATCGATGATCCGTTACTATTTTGGCAATAAGGAAGGTTTGTATGAAGAGATGATCCGCAACACGCTAAATCCCTTGCTTAAGGTGTTGGACGGGCAGATGCTGGACACTGTTGATGGGTTTAAGGACTTTTTCTTGCTGTATTACCGGACGATGGCGGAACAGCCCGAATTTCCCAAGCTCATCTTGAAGGTTTTGGCGCTTAACCAAGGGCCAGGCCGCCATTTTATCCACCAATTATTGGAGCGGGGGCGGACGCGCGGCACCAAAAAAGTGACGCAATGGCAGGCAGACGGCCAAGCCTTGCCGGATTTGGACCCTGATATGGTTCGGATGGCATTTGTCAGTCTGGCGATGATGCCGATACTGCTGAAAGATTTTTTTGAGGCGCAGGGCAAAGTCATGGACAGTGCGTTTTTTGGCCAATTGGCCGCGTTCAACGGCCAGTTATTGGCATCTGGCTTGGTAGTCAGAGCAGAATAGGAAGGGTTTGTCATGCCATTACAGAAAAATCCGGGCGCGGTCCGCCGTTTTGCCAAGCTGATGCAGTTTGCCGCTTGGTTGCAGTCCATCCCCAATAAACTCACCCCGCCACCGTTCCGGCTGATACAAATCGGGTCGGCGTTTTGGCAGTCCCGGGCGCTGCATGTCGCTGTCCGCTTAGATATAGCGTCCGTTCTGGCGGATAAAACCCTCTCCGCCGCAGCCATAGCGGCACACATCGGCGCATCGGCGGATGCCGTCCACCGTTTGTTACGGATGCTTTCGGCAATGGGTATCTTTACAGAACAGCCCCCGGGTTCGTTCAGGAACAACCGGCTTTCCGCTTACTTGCGCGAAGATAACCCCCAAAACGTCCGCGCGATGATCTTGATGCACAACTCGCCAGAAATGAGCGTGCCCTGGTATGAGCAATTGGAACAGGGCATGCGTAATGATGAAGTGCCGTTTCAGCTCGCCCACGGTGACACGCTGTATGGCTATATGGATAGCCACGCCGAATTCGACCGGCTGTTTACCCGTGCCATGGCCAGTGTGGAGGCGTTGACGGGCGACAGCTTTGCCACGGATTTCGATTGGCGCCAATTTGACCGGGTCATTGATGTGGGCGGTTCGCAGGGCAACAAATCCGTGGCCTTATTGAAGCGGCATCCGCATTTGTCGGCATTGGTGTTTGACCGTAGCCAGGTGATCCAAGCGGCGGCAAACCACTGGGCGGAGCAAGCCCCGCCCAGCTTGCTTGCCCGCTTGGCTTTTCAGGCCGGGGACTTGCTGGAATCGGTCCCAAGCGCAAACAATGACCGGGACATCTATTTGTTAAGTGCTGTCCTGCACGGCATGGATGACGGGGCTTGTGTCAAAGCGTTGGGCAATCTGGCTTCCGCCTGTGCAGGCACTGGCGCCCGTATTGCGCTGTTGGAATGGGTGGTTGCAAAAAACCAAGCCGACTTTGCCAGCGCCGCTTTTGATATGCAGATGTTTATGGCGACACGGGGCAGGGAAAGGACGCTGGCACAGTGGCGGCACCTTTTTGGGCAATCTGGCTTGGCGCTAGAAGAAGTGGTTGGACTGCAATCCATCGGCAAGCTCCTGGTATTGAAACCGCAAGGCTGATCCCGCCATAGACCTAGTAAGATGATTAAGCCGTTTACATTAGCCTACATCCACAAGCCATTTATTATCTCGGTTATCAAGGTTGTCATGCTCATTAATGGCTTACTGCACATTTCAGGAACGGGGAACGGCATCAGCACGAAATGGGCGGCATCAATAAAAAACGCCGCCCTTTGTCCGGTGCGGGCCTAAATGCCCACGGGTTGGTTTTTCGCATAATCGTGGCTTTTGTTATAAAGGGCGGCAATTAAATTGGCCTGATACACCATGCCCACCAGACGATTTTCGTCATTTACAATCGGAACTTGCCGATAACCTTGATCTGCCATCAAAGGGATCAGTTCGGCGATATGGCTATTTTCCGGCATGACACTAACAGGGCTAGCCATGATATGGCCGACCGCTTCCGGTTTTTCGGTGGTGACATCCGGCGTACGACGGACAAAAGCCTTGAATTTTTCCGCAAACGTTTCATTGGCTTCCACGTCAACGAATTTAAAAAAATCATTCCAAGTGATAAT
Source organism: Methylovulum psychrotolerans (assembly GCF_002209385.1). Classification (NCBI taxonomy): domain Bacteria; kingdom Pseudomonadati; phylum Pseudomonadota; class Gammaproteobacteria; order Methylococcales; family Methylococcaceae; genus Methylovulum; species Methylovulum psychrotolerans. Next base: position 4,069,771 of record NZ_CP022129.1, on the reverse strand, counting down.
GCCAATGACACGGTGGGCACGGTCAATAACAGGCAAGGCGTTAAGCTTGCCGTCGTGCATGGTTTTCCAGGCTTCTTGGACTTCTGTCCCATATTCAACCGTCAGAATAGGTTTAACCATAATATCCGCACAGCTGATGTTGCCTTGGTAACGTTTGAAGCTTTGCATCTGGGCATCGGTAAGCAGTTTGCTCAAATCCCCCGCCGAAACATCCATAAACCTATCCATATTCTCCAACGCCAATTCCACATCCTGTGCAGAAATGCCGGTGCGTTGGGAAGGCTGGATAAGGGTGCTGTGTCCGCGCTTGTTCTTGTCAGCTAAAGGGATGGCTGTAGGGTATCCGTAACGCAATATCCAGCGGTTGATGGCAACCGCCATAAACAACATGACCGCCACATTAACGCCCACAGGCATCAAGACAAAACTGTAATCCAGCAAATGGTCAGGGGCGCTGCTAATGACAGGTGTCAGTGCCGTGGCCGCGCCCGGAGGATGCAGGCAACGCAGCAACAGCATGGCAAGGATGCTGGCTCCGACCGCACAGCCCGATGCCAAGACGGTATCGGCAATCATTTGGGCACAAGCGACGCCAATGGCTGCCGAAACCAGTTGCCCGCCAACCAATGGCCACGGTGCCGCAAGCGGGCTGCTAGGCAAAATAAACAGGATGACGACGGAAGCGCCCATCGAGGCGACTATAATCGGGTAAGCGGAACCAACCCCGACTTTTTGGGTGACCCATGCGATCACTAAAATAGCAATGAAACTGGCAAGTACAGAAAGCAATTTGCCTTTGATGCTTAAATTGACCGGATCAACGGTGATGAACTGAAAAAATGGCTTAATATCCATCTTAGAGAAACCTGTTGTTCAGAGTGGGAAAATCCAAAAGGCATCTATTCATAAAGCGTTTTACCCGTAGTTGCGCCCTTATGGTTTTGGGTATTGGCCATCATGGCATTTTCAGGGTTATAGCCAAATGGGTTCGGCTACGCGAAAAATGATAACAAACAAAAATAACTTATACAATATATTTATGTTATATGGTTTATTACTGTTTAATGTACGATTTTTTTGTTATTCTTTATCCATTTAGCGGATGGGCATAAAGCACTTATATGGTTGACAAGATCAAATCCCGACAACATGAAATCCTTACCTTATTGCTGGAAAACAAGGCAGGGCTGAGCATTGACGAAATCGCCACGGCCTTAGACATCTCCAGGAACGCCGTACAGCAACATTTCGCCACGCTACAAAAAAACGGTTACATACAAACCGGCGGGATCCATAAAACCTCAGGCCGTCCAGTCCGTAGCTTTATTTTGACCGAAGCGGGCATCAACAGCTTTCCCAAGCAATACGCTTGGTTTTCCGAATTGCTTCTTCGCAACCTCAAAGACGAAATGGGTTCCGAAGCTTTACAGCGTTATCTGCATAAGTTGGCGGTCCATTTGTCGCAAAGCCTGTTGCCCCAGTTTGTCGGCAAACAACCGGACGAAAAACTGGAGGGTTTGCTAAAAATAATGGCGCAACTGGGTTTCCAGGCAAAAGCCATCAAAAATATAGATAACAATGAACGGACTATTGAAGCCTGCAATTGCGTCTATCATGACCTGGCACAAAAACATGAAGAAGTTTGTGAATTTGACCGGACGTTGATTTCGTCTTTACTGGAAAGTGAGATAGAACATACCGAGTGCATGGCCAAAGGCGGTGTTGTTTGTAGCTTTAAAATCACCAACAAAGGAGAAAAACCATGATTGAAGAATCTTTATAAACCTTAACCATGCCGAAAACAGTAACTTCTATTTGACAAGCAATCACGCGAAACAAGGAGTTTTGCATGGGATTCCGGGTGGCAAAAAACGGGTATTGGCCGTATCATGCAGCGTTTTAAAAACACTCCCCCATCCGTTTTGAAACCTGTTAAAAGTAAGTTATGACAAATGGGGCCAGTCACCCGAATTTTTAAGGGATCTGGCAGTCAACGGCGACCACCCGCGCACCCGTGAGCGTTTTTTTGCCTTGTTCGAGATCTGCGGCGGCAAGAGCGCGAGCCAAGTCGGGCGCGAAACCGGAAGGAACCACCAGACCGTGATGGATTGGGTGCGGCGATATAACAAAAAGGGGCATGAAAGCCTGTTTTATCTGCATACAGGCGGAAACCTCCCCCTTTTTGCCGGAAAATCACCGACGGATTAGCAGGTCTGATTCACCAAAGCCTCCAATCGGCGGCGGAGCCGCCGCAAGCCCAAACCGAAGCCGCTTTCATGCCCCGCTGGACGTTAAAACGGCTGGTGGAGTGGGTCAAAAAAACCCACAGTGTCAGCTGTTGCCGTGAGAGTACCAGGAACGCCCTGAAAGATATGGGTTTTTCTTGGAAGAAATGGCGCAAACTCCTGAACAAGGCCGACCCGGAACGGCGGGAGGCCTTCATCGCCCCGCTCCAAGAACGGCTGGCGGCGGCCACCGCAGGCAAGACCCAGATCGTCTATCTGGACGAGGCCCATATCCATCTGGACACCGACGAAGGCTACGGTTGGACGGTCAAAGGCGAACGCGCTTGGGTCAGTTCCAGTTCGCCGGGGCTGGCGAAAGTGTCGTTTTTCGGGGTGTATCTCTACAACCGCGCCCAAGTGCGGCTCTTCCCCGCCACCAAAGCCAACGGGGACGCGACAGTGGAAGTCCTCCGGCAGATCAGGGCGTGCTTTGCCGCCACCGACCACATCACCCTCATTTGGGACAACGCCCCCTACCACCGCAGCCGCCAAGTCAAACAGGCGGCGCAGGAACTGGGCATCACCCTGATGCCGTTGCCGCCCTACAGCCCCGACTTCATGCCCGTCGAACATGTGTGGCAATGGTTCCGCGAGGATGTCACCTACCACGCCTGTTACGACGACGAAAGCAAACTGATCGCCCAGGCTAGGGCAATCGCATTAAAATTCTGTTGACACAAGGGTAGAATAGTGGATTTTAAGGCATTTTATCCTGGATTTTATGGAAACCATCCCTACCGCGCCAACCGCCTCAATCATCAAACACTTTGCCGACATCCCCGACCCCCGGATTGACAGGCGGAAGCGGCATAAACTCAGCGACATTTTTTTCATCACCTTATGCGCCGTGATTTGCGGCGCGGATGATTGGGTTGCCATCGAAACGTTCGGGAAGGCGAAGGAGGCCTGGTTCACCGAAGTGCTGGGTTTGGCAAACGGCATCCCTTCGCACGACACTTTCGGCAATGTGTTTACGGTTATCGACACGCAAAAATTCAGCGAATGCTTCAGCCGTTGGGCATCCGATTTGGCGGAACTCAGCGGTGGCGAAGTCATAGCCATTGACGGCAAATGCCTACGCCGCAGTTTGGACACGGCTTCGGACAAAGCAGCCATTTATAGGGTCAGTGCTTGGGCGACCCATAACCAACTGGTGCTGGGGCAGCAAAAGGTGGACGACAAGTCCAATGAAATCACCGCCATCCCCAAGCTGTTGTTGCAAGTGGACATTACCGGGGCAGTGGTGACGCTTGACGCTATACCCACACGGGGCACTAGTGGGTTGCCAAACCAAAGTGGCGAAGCAAATCGTCGCCCAAGGCGCGGATTACCTCCTTAGCCTAAAGGGCAACCAGGGCGGCCTGCATGAGGATGTCAAACTGTTTTTTGAATCCGAAAACACCCGCCCCGCCGTGGGCCACGAGGAGCATGACGGCGGGCACGGGCGGATTGAGACCCGCACCGTACGGGCGGCTTCCGACATCGCTTGGCTACAGGAACGGCATCCCGAATGGGACAAGCTTACGAGCATCGTGGCGGTGACCGCCAAGCGCGAACAAAAGGGGAAAATCACGGAAGAGACCCGTTACTTTATCAGCAGCATGGACGCATCCGACCCTAAGAGACTGGGGCAAGTTGTCCGTGCGCATTGGGGCATAGAAAACAATTTGCATTGGGTTCTTGATTATGCGTTTAATAGACATCTTTCCTAAATATTGCTGACTATATAAACGTTGACAGGTTAAAATACCAAGCTTTATCCTGACCCACCAAAAAGCCATGAAACCGTATGCCCAGCTACCCACCGACAACCCCGAAGAATACAAACGCCTTGTCGGGTTGTCAAAAGAAGATTTCCAGCACCTCAACAGCAAGCTGTGCGTTTACATCGGCTTCAAGCTCGAATGCCTGAAGATAAAACATAAAACCAATCATTTCGCTATGCGGGCCAAGCTGTTCGTCAAGGCCAACCAAATGGCTTATGAAGAGTTGCAAAAACTAAGGGCTGCGTAACATCAGTTATTAAGAAAATTTGTTGGCCTCAGCCCTTATGGGTCTTCATAAAAAACCCTTCTTGACGTATGGTTAAATTTAAACCATAATAAAAATGTGGTAATAACTAGAATTAACCCATGAGGAGAACAAAGATGACACTAATCACTTGGACGGCAGAACAATACGGCACTAATGTAGGTTTTGCCGATGAAGAGCACCAAATTTTGTTTGATAAACTCAATAATTTATACAGCTTGGCGACAGGCGGGGCGGAACGTTCGGCGATAGGGGCGCAGTTAGACGACCTGATCGCTTATGTGGTCGGACATTTTGCCCATGAAGAACAAGAAATGCAGGCGAAAGGTTTCGCCAATTTTGCTAACCACAAAGCGGAACATGAGGCATTGATCGGCATTTGCGCCGATTTGCAGAAAAAATTCCATGCCGGCGAAGCCGATGTGACCGATGCGGTCGGACAGATGGTCAAAGGTTGGCTGGATAGCCATATCCCCACGTTCGATAAAGCCTATGCAGGCGCGTTAAACAGTTAAACGCGGCTCCCTCCTTACGCAAAATCTAAAGACAGGCTTTATGCCTGTCTTTTTTTTGCCTGCGGTTTGGTTTCGGGTGGTTTAGCCCTACTGATATAAGGCCAACGTATTATAATGGTGGCCTTTGTTCATTTGACTGTATACCGACATGCACCCGGCTTTTGTCCATCTTAGACTCCACACCGAATTTTCGCTGGTAGACGGCATTGTTAAGATCAAGCCGCTGGTTAAGAGGCTGGCGGAATTGAACATGCCTGCCATTGCCCTGACTGAAAACGGCAATTTATTTTCCTTGGTTAAATTTTATAAGGCGGCGATGGGGCAGGGCGTTAAGCCGATTGCCGGGGCGGATGTGTGGGTGTTTAACCCCGAAGAGCCCGCCGCGCCGTTCCGTTTGACCTTGTTGGTCAATCGGCAGCAGGGCTATGTGACCCTGACCGAGTTGATTTCTAGGGGCTATCAGGAAGGCCAGCACTTAGGCGTGCCGATGGTGCAGAAAGAGTGGATAGAAGCCAATCACGACGGATTGATTGCCTTGTCGGGGGCAATGGAGGGTGATATTGGCAAGGCCTTGTTGGCGGAAAATACCGAGGCGGCGCAACGCTTAGCGGCGTATTGGGGCGGCTTGTTCCCGCAACGGTTTTATCTGGAAGTGCAGCGGGTGGGCAAGCCGGATGAAGAGCGTTATATCGCCGCTGCGGTCGATTTGGCGTTGGCGCACGGCTTGCCGGTGGTGGCGACCAATGATGTGCGCTTTTTGCGGAAGGAAGATTTTGCCGCGCATGAAGTGCGGGTCTGTATTAATCAGGGGCGGGTGTTGGATGATACGCGGCGGCCTAAGGATTATACCGAGCAGCAGTATTTGCGCAGCAGTGAGGAAATGCAGGCCTTATTTGCCGATTTGCCGGAAGCCTTGGCGAACACGGTGGAGATTGCCAAGCGTTGCAATATTAAGCTGACCTTGGGCGAAAACTTTCTGCCGGATTTTCCCGTACCGACGGGGATGACGTTGGGCGAGCTGATGGCGGCGGAGGCCAAAAAAGGCTTGGCGGAGCGCTTGCTGCATTATCCGGCGGTAGGGAAGCGGTCGGTGGCGGAAAACGAGCAGGCCTATTATGAGCGCTTGGATATTGAGCTGTCGGTGATTAACGCGATGGGTTTCCCCGGCTATTTTATGATTGTTGCCGACTTTATCCAATGGGCGAAAAACCACCAGATTCCGGTCGGCCCCGGACGGGGTTCGGGTGCGGGTTCTTTGGTGGCTTATGCGTTGAAAATCACCGATTTGGACCCTATCGAATTTGATTTGCTGTTCGAGCGGTTTTTAAATCCAGAGCGGGTGTCCATGCCCGACTTTGATATTGACTTTTGTATGGATCGGCGTGATGAGGTGATTAATTACGTCGCCGAACATTATGGCCGCGACCATGTGGCTCAGATCATCACTTACGGTTCGATGGCCGCCAAGGCGGTTATCCGCGATGTCGGGCGGGTACTGGGCTTTGCGTATGGTTTTGTCGATGGCTTGGCAAAGTTGGTGCCGTTTGAAATCGGCATGACCTTGGATAAGGCTTTAAAAGACAGTCCTGACTTAAAGCAACGTTACGGAGCCGAGGAAGAAGTCAAAGCCCTTATCGATATGGCGTTGTCTTTGGAAGGCACGGTCAGAAACGCGGGTAAGCACGCGGGTGGGGTGGTGATTTCGCCCACCAAGCTGACTGATTTTTCGCCGTTGTATTGCGAAGAGGGCGGCGGCAACTTAGTCACCCAGTTTGATAAAGACGACGTGGAAGCGGTCGGTTTGGTCAAGTTCGACTTTTTGGGTTTGCGCACCCTGACCATTATCGACTGGGCGTTGCAAACCATTAACCGCAAAAAGCAGTTGGCGGGCGAGCCGCTCGTGGACATCACCACCATCCCTAGGGATGATTTGCCTTCGTATGAGCTGTTGAAACAGGGCTTGACCACTGCCGTGTTCCAGTTGGAGTCACGCGGCATGAAAGAGCTGATTAAAAAGCTCAAGCCTGACTGTTTTGACGACATCATCGCGCTGGTGGCTTTATTCAGGCCGGGGCCGCTGGAGTCGGGCATGGTTGATGATTACATCAACGTCAAACACGGCGCCAAAGCCGAATACGCCCACCCGCTCTTAATTCCGATTTTAAAGCCCACTAACGGCGTTATTTTGTATCAGGAGCAGGTGATGCAGATTGCGCGGGAGATGGCGGGGTATACGCTGGGCGGGGCGGATATGCTTCGAAGGGCCATGGGAAAAAAGAAGGCCGAAGAAATGGCGAAGGAACGCGAGAAGTTTACCGTCGGGGCGGTTGCCAATCAAGTCGAGGAAACTATCGCCACTTATATCTTCGACTTGATGGAAAAGTTCGCGGGTTATGGTTTTAACAAATCCCACTCTGCCGCTTACGCGCTGGTCGCTTACCAGACCGCGTGGCTGAAAGCCCATTATCCGGCGGCGTTTATGGCGGCTGTGTTGTCCTCGGATATGGATAACACCGATAAGGTGGTGGTGCTGATTGAAGAGTGCCAGCAAATGAAGCTGAAAATTTGTCCACCGAGCATTAATTTGTCCGAGCATAAATTTACGGTCAATGCTAAGGGGCAAATTGTTTACGGCTTAGGGGCGATTAAGGGTGTGGGTGAAGCGGCGGTTGAGGATGTGATTATCAACGAGCGTAACACTAATGGGCTGTTTACGGGTTTGTATGATTTGTGCAAGCGGGTGGATTTGCGCAAGGTGAACAAGCGGGTGTTGGAGGCCTTGGTAAAGGCGGGCGCGTTTGACGAGTTTAACCCTTGCCGCGCCAGCCATTTTGCCGAATTGCCGACCGCCTTACGCGTTGCCGAACAGCATGGCAAGATGGCGTTGACGGGGCAGAACGATTTGTTCGGTTTAGCGGTGAGCGCCGAGGCAACCGATGCGACGGAAACCTACACCACGCCTGTTGAACCGTGGTCGGAAAAGGCTAAGCTCGATGCCGAAAAAGCCATTTTGGGCTTGTATCTGAGCGGACACCCCATAGACCAATATGCGGTTGAGTTGCGCCAGTTTACCAATGGTACACTGGCGGGAGTGCAGGAGACGGCGGAACGTTCTCGCGGCCCGCTTACCGTACGGATTGCGGGCTTGGTGGTGGATTTGCGGGTACGCCAAACCAAAAGTGGCAAGACGATTGTCTCCGTTATGCTGGATGACCGTACCGCGCGGCTGGAATGCACTTTATTTGGCGAAGTTTACGAGCGTTACCGCGAGGTGGTGCTACGGGATACGTTATTGGTGGTCGAAGGGGCGTTGAGCATGGATTCTTATGCTAACGCCTTACGGATGACTGTCGAAAAAGCCCTTGATATAGGCCAAGCACGGTCGGCTTTTGCCCGGTCATTACAAGTTTACTGGACGGCCGAGGGTGATGACCCTGTGACGGTTACTAAGCTGCTGACGGTGTTGCAGGATTTTAAAGGCGGGCAATGTCCGGTGGAGGTGAATTACCAATCACCCGTGGCTAAGGCGGTATTAAGGTTAGGCGATGACTGGCGCGTCAGCGCGGGCGATGAACTGGTGACGAAGTTACGCGCGGTGTTTGGGCAGGATAAGGTTGAGGTTAAGTATCGGTAAGCGTTGCTTATATACTCTGAACGGTCAAGTTTTCGGTTAATCCGTTCGTGGTGAGCCCGTCGAACCATGGGCGGATTAACCGTCCAGCCTTCGACAGGCTCAGGCCGAACGGTTAATCCTAAAACCGAAAACTTGACCGTTTGAAGTATATGGCCGTCGCTACCCAAACAACACAGGCAACGAAATGCTGAGGCTAACGGCGCAAGGCTAAAGGGCCGCGATGCTTTGCACTCAGGCCGAACTATAGCACCGCCCCCCTAGCCATAGCCAATGCTGCCTTATACAGGCGGTAATCGAATACGCATAAGGCATTTAACTGCTCGAGATGGTCTTCTGAGAAAGCGTCTGTATCAATGGCCTGGGTATTCGGTAAGCTGTCGGGAAATAATGACCTCTCCCAGTCCATCAGGGTGCAGAGCCGGTCAAAAGAGAGCTTTTGTTGCTCGTTGATGCCAATAAAAACAAAATATTGGGCCATATTGCCCAAAGCGGTATTGAGCATGGTTTCTGTGCATTTGCCGAAGGGTGCGTCCAAACCGGAAATGAGACGGGTGTAATAATTGTCCAAGCTTTTGTGTTCGGCTTTAAGGATGGTTGCCATATCACAAGCTTGGTGCATCCGCTCGGCATTTTTCGCAAATAACAGGATGTGCTGTTGCACCCGCCGCAAGGGGTCGCCCAACCAAACCATAAATTCACTGGGGCGGTTTAAAATTTGTTGGCTACCAAAGGTAAACAAACCGTAAATGATATGCTGTTTTAGGTAGGTTTCGCTAAATTCCGCCAAATCGGTGAGATTTTTGGGAAACGGCAAGGTAGGGAAGACCTCCAGCAGGTTGCCATGACTGGCCATGGTTAAATAATGCCGCACAGCGGGGTTAATGCTGAAAGACGGTTCGATAAAAAACCGGATTTTGGTGTTTTGGGGGTTAAGCAACACCTTATCCAAACGCGCTTCTATATAGCGGTAAAAGGCTTTTTTCTCAATGGAATAAGGGTGTTCTATTATTGCTGATGCGGGTTGCTGGGCCGTTTTTAAGGACATCGCCATGCTTTTTTTCCACAAAGTTTTTAACACGGAGCCGGCCCGTTTATCTTTGACGTAGGCTTTCGGCAACAAATAGACGTTAGGGTTAGGGTGGTTATACAGGGTTTCCTCTAAGGCTTGCCGGGCTTCGGCATTACCCAAATGGGCAATGCCCGGTTTACTAAGCAGACCTGACACATACAGCGACCCGGTGGCAAAACTGCCGATGAAAAAATCAATATTGGCGGCGATAAACAATTTTGTCGTGGTGTTTTCATCTATGACCGATAGGGTCAGAATATCGGGATGTAAGCGTTTGCGGATAGCCTCGGCCAGACGGTAGTCGGCTGTCCGGTGGGCTTTTTTCGCACTGGCCGCTAAGATCTGCCCGTCAATGATGACCCCTAAACGGGGGTAACGGGCAATTAATTGGTTCAGGATATAACTATAGCCGTCCACTTGTTCCTGCCAAGCGTTTTTTTGTCCGGCCACACCAATCCAAATTAAAGGATAGCAGTCTTCCATCTGCACGGCTTTGGCTTGTGCCTCATGGCTGACGTGGTTGTTGATCTGTTTAAACAGGTAGCGGTTAACGGCATCGTAATATTTATACAGGCTGCGCTGTTGCGGGGCGTTGCCAATATGGATAAACCAGCGTTGCGTACTGAAAGCCTGCCGGCTCATTTCGCCTGCCCCTAAAACGCTGCTGGGGCAGTTTGGAAATAACAGTTTAAGGTCAATAAAATCTTGGCCTTTGCGCATCACCAGACCGGGAATATGTGGACGCAGTTGCGGGTTTTGGTAGACTGTCAGCAAGGCCGGGAGGATTTCATAATAAAAATGTTCGGGCAGGCTATGGGAAGCGATCAGGCCTGCCAATTTGTTGCTGCCTTGCGCGTAGGCCAGTACCTTATGAAACTCGCCGAGCAGGTGGTTTTGTAAGTGCCTGACTTCGCTGGCTGTGGCTTGGACAAGACAAATTAAGCTATTGCCTTCGGGAAAATACAGGCTATCCGCCGAAGAAACCCCCTGAAGCACAAAAAAGCACTGCTGACCGTCGGTAAAACGTAAATAATTCATCCCGTCTGCTTCATAACTTTCTTGGCAGCTTGCCCGGTTATCCGAAAACGGACTCATCAAGCTGAGGTTGGAGGTCAGGGCAGTCGCCACGCACTGCTCGGCAAAATGCTCATGGCGGCACTGCCCCAGCAAACGCGCCAAGCGGGGTTTGCTAACCGCCAAGTTTTCCGCTTGCATGGCCTCACTGGCTGTCAGCACCGTGGCAGGCACCATGAATGCCCCGCTGTTTTTTTTGGCGGCGGCAAATAAAGTCTTAATGCCTTTGTGGTGCCGGTCGGAAATTTTTTCAGTTTGGTTACTGAAAAAATAATATAAAGCTTCGGCAGCGATCAGTTGCAGGCGTGGGCCATCGGGTAAAGAAATGGCTGGCTTGGGCAAAAAATGGCTGTCAGTAAAGTAGCGGCTGGGCTTGGTAAGGGTTGGGATGGGCATGGTTTAAACCTTGGGTGGCGGCTGACAGGCGTTAACCCCTGCCAGATCGGCCTGATCTAAGCATAGGCCGTAACAAAGCAATTGCCTGTCCCAATCCGTAACCGCCTGATACAAGACCAGCAACTGTGCCAAATTGGCCTTATCGGTTTGCCGGGCTTCATTGGCATTCTGTTGGCTAGCTGATACCATAAACGGCTTAGCGGTTATTCGGGCGATGTTTATAGGCTGTGCAAAAATCTGTTTGTATTGGCTGCGGAACCGATAAAATATCGCTTCGGTGGCAGATGCTTGTAATAATTTCCCATTCTGAAGCTTGGTTAAAGGCCGCGAGGGGAAGGCAAAAAAATTAGCGGATTTAAGGCCTTGGCAGGCATTATTAGCAATCATTAATAAGCTCTGGAGTAAAAAGCGGTTAGGCGTTATTTTAACAAAAGTGCAAACATTATTGATGTGGAATGTGTTTTATTAGCCCTTAGTTTAGCAGAGACAGGAATAAAATTGCCTGCCATTTTATGTTAAAGGTTTTAATTCCTCCGTTAGGAAATCCTTGGCAATACCGCATTGGCTATTTATACGCCTTCTAGGGTACGCGATAAACAAACGGCAAACGTAGCTATTGGCTGTCAGTTTGGCGAGGTGTGTTTATTGGGATGAACGCCATATTTACACCGCCGCCCGGCTAACGTATCCTATTTTTAATCCATTGCTTTGGCAGCCTACGGTTTGGGATAAAGCCGATAGGGCTTAACAGTGACGCTATTTTAAAACGCCAACTCTGACAATGGCGGTTTAAAAGCGCTTCACCTCTTTTTAATAACTCGGAATTTTTATGGCTACTTGGCTAGAAACCTGTCAACAACAACTGATACGCTTAGAAAAAACGGCGGTGCTGGTCGATAAGCTGGACACCCTGTGCGGCAAAACCCAAACGGATTTGCCCGCCGAACTGCTGCAAAAACTGGCTATCGAGCAGCAACGCCTCAATAACCAATTAGAGCGCTTACGCGCCAACCGTTTTGAGGTTGCCGTCATTGGCCTGGAAAAAGCGGGTAAAAGCGCCTTGCTGAATGCGTGGTTGGGGCAAGAAATTTTGCCGTCCGCCCGCGAGCGCTGCACATTTACCAGTACCGAAATTTGGTCGGCGCAAACCGAACACGACCAATTGCTACGGATTGAATATTACAGCAAAGAGGAAATCGGCATCCTGCAAGCCCAGCGCCGTGACGCGTTGGCAAGCAATTTGTTGAGCGAAAAAGAAAAAAAGGAAATTCAGGAAGATCTTGACGATACGGAAAAGCACTTGGATGCCATTGCCGAGTTTACCAAACTGAAAAGTGGTTTTAGCCAAACGTTTATTGACATCAGCGAAATAAGCCACCATTTACAGGAGGCGATTTTTAAAAACCGCGCCCAATCGCTGGCGATCAAACGTATCCAACTGAAGACTGTACGCTTGCGTAGCGACCGCGACATTATTTTCCATGATGTGCCGGGCTTTAACTCCGGTATCTTGATGCACGCCGAACAGGCGCTGGAGCGGTTGAAAAAATGCGATGCCATCATTTACGCCAAAGAAATGAAGCAACCTTCCATTACCGGCCCCGAAAAAGAGATGCTGATAGTGACAGATGCCGAAGATCCGGCAATCCGCGTTGCCGATAAGGTATTTGTCGTCCTCACCCAGGTCGATGCCTTAGATGACCCGATTGATTTTAAGGAAACCTACGAAAAGCATAAAAACTACTGGCCTGCCGTGCCTGAGCGCCGCCTGATTCCGGTCTGTGCCCGGGCGCATTTGGTGGAGTTCGGCATCCCTTCCGAAGATACCCTGCGGCGTTCTAAAAGTGCCGACGATAAGGCCAAGCTAAAAAAACTGGGCATTACCGACGGCTTGCCGATCTTAAAAGAATCGGTCAACTATTATATTGATAACGAACGCGCCTTGGTGCTGCAAAAACGCTGCGATGCGTTAGTCAATAATATGCGCTATTACGCCAGCGACATTTTGCAAAAATTAGAGCCGCTCTATGCCAGTTTTGCCGACAGCGACAGCGATAGCCATGAAGATAACTTGCTGGGTAAAGAGTTTAACCAATGGTGGGGGCGGGAATGGCAGCGCATTAAAAAAGATTTTGATGTCTGGTATTCCGAAAGCATCCAAGGCCGTACCGAAGCCGATGCCTTAGGCGCGGAACACCAAGAATTGGCGGCTTTGCATGATGCTTATGATGAAAAAATCGAAGCCTTGCTGGCTAATTTGTCCACGGCCCAACCCGATGAGTTAAAGCGTATTTACACCGCTGGCGGCACCATTTCCATGCCGGATTCGCGGGAGGGCAATTATAAGATCCGCGAAGAGCTGTTCCGGGAAATCCAACAAAAATTTGAGACCGAACTGACCGACGAATTGGCGCAAGCCTTACAGGCCTTAATTGACCAAATCGTCCGCAAAACCCAAGAATTGCTTTGGGAAACCGAAGATGTGCGTAAAACTCTGCTGCATTCGCAAATGGATGAAGCCATAGAGCAGGCGCGGATACGCCACGGTTTCCAAGTGCTGTTTTTGCGCTTTGGGCGGGTCGCCGTCGAGGCCTTTATCGCCAAACCCCTACAAGCCCGCGAACGCCTATTGAATGAACGCGCCGCCGAAATCAAAACCTTGGAAGCCTTCTATCTGAGCACGAACGACCAGCCCAAACAAGAAGGCCGTTTGACCCATTATTTGCGCTATGGCTTGTGGGAAAAAGCCATCAGCCGTATTCCGGTCGCGGTCAGTAAGGCTGCCCGCGCCGCTAAAGCGGGCAGTGAGTTGGCGGAAACAGTGGCGGATGCGGCCTTAGCGGTATCTGGACGCGGCAGCCGCTCGAAAGCCGTAGTGGTGCAAGAAGTGGTCGAGTCGGTCGCCGCTTTCAAAGAAGAATTGGAAAGGTCACCGGAACCTATCAATTTTGAGCAAGTGGTCGAAGAGATCAACGGTGATTTGGCGGCGTTGGAAGATTACCTGAAAAACAGCGTCTTTTATGCGGCGGGTTTCATCACTTATTGCAACCAAGAACTGGAGCGCATCCGTAACCGCTTTAAAGAAATTGAAGACAATGAGCGGCAATGGATCGGCATTATCCGCACCGCCGTCAAATACGAGCGTAACCCGCGTATCCCTTATAACATTTCCCACTCCAAACGCGATTTCCGCTTACGGCGGGAAATTGCCCTGGAATTGCGCGAAGTGCGGGACAGCTATACGCATTTGTATTGACAGGGTAGGGTGGTTGAAGGTTAACCCGTCATAAAAACAAAACCCCCGAAAGCTTTAAACGCCTTCGGGGGTTTTTGTGGTTTAAGGCAAGCGTGTTAGCCGTTGCCCGTTAACCGCTTAGTGGCTGACTTCAACCTTTGCACCTTTGGTTTGGCCAATTTCCGCCAAAGTTTGTCCGAACCAATCGGTGTCGATATTGAACGGTTTGCCGCCTTTAATGCGCGGGAACTCAATGGCGCGTAACACGCCGTTTTGGTCTTCGTCGTGACCCATTACCCCAGATTCGCGGCGTAAGGCACATTCTACCGCCAAATCCGCACAGGACTTGATCAGGCGCACGTCTTCGATATTGGCGGCGGAGGCACGGGCGAAATAACCGGATTTTTGCACTAAAGTCTTTTCCGCGCCGATCATGGCGGCGAACTGTTCACCGAACCATTTGCCGGGGTTGATGGCATCCAGTTTGATGTGGCCGAACGCATCGCGTGGCACTTCTTGGCCTTTCGCTTGCATTTCTTCGACAATCGCTTCGACACCGGCCCCTTCGGATACGAAGATGTTGACGCAATCGACAGTATCCATGACGGTGCGCAGACGTTCCGCTTCGGCAGCCAAGTCAATCGCCATTTCAGGTACGAATACGGCATGGACTTCAAAGGCGTTACGGTCTAAACCGATGGCAGGCAACCATTCGGAGCGGTCCAGCAATTTGCGGTATTCTTGGGCGGTGGCGGCGGTCAGCCAGCCACAGTTACGGCCCATGACTTCATGGACAATCAACATGCGCGGGTTAGCGTTGTTTTCGGCCACCACATTGGCAAAATAACGCGCACCTTGCTCGGCGGCAGTCCAGGCACCTAACGATTGTTTGATCGGATAAACGTCGTTATCAACGGTTTTTGGCAAACCGATAACGGTCAGGCCATAATTGTTTCTGGCCAAGAAAGCCGCTAAATCCGCTGCTGCGGTATTGGTGTCGTCGCCGCCGATGGTGTGCAGGATGTCCACGCCGTCTTTAATCAATTGGTCGGCGGCGACTTTTTGCGGGTCTTCGCCTTCTTGAACTAAACCGCGTTTCACGCAGTCTTTCACGTTGGTCAGTTTAACGCGGCTGTTGCCGATAGGGGAGCCGCCAAAACGGTGCAGCAAACCCGCTTTGGCGCGGATTTCTGGGGTTACTTCGTAAGAATCACCCAATAACAGACCTTTATAACCGCTACGGTAACAAATGATCTCGATAGTCGGATCAATTTCGGTATAACGTTCGATCAGGCTACCGATAGCAGAACTAAGGCAAGGGGCTAATCCGCCCGCTGTAAGAATTGCGACTTTTTTTGGTTTATTCATAAGAGTTTTAAGGTGTGGGGTTGTGTCAATGCATTACCGGTCCGGGCCGTAAGGCCGGGCCGGTTGATTCGGGTCGGCTTAAGACATGCTGGCCAAGCTAGCTTAGCGGCCTTAAGCTGACGGGGCAGAATTTTATCATATTGTACGTTTATCGCAGTGCGTTACTCATACTATAGGGTTTCGATAACCCAATTTTGGGGGCCGTTTGGGTTTTTTTGGGGGTGACGTACTGTAAACCCATGAGCGTCTCATGGGCTTCGCCATGAGCTGCCCAAACGACTTTAACCAAACCCTTTACGTTGGCTTCGGATAATTGGAAGGGTATGACCGCGCCCGGCTCTATGTCCAATTCTTCTGGCACACGGATTTTTAAGCCTTCTAATGATATATCGACGGTGACAAAATCAAGCGGCTGTTCCTCTACTAAGAGTTGGCCTGGCATAGAGACTTCTTTGCGGTAACTTTTGCGGTTAAAAACGGGTTTGTCGGTGGTATAGGCAATATTTTGGAATTCCATGGCCAAAAGCAATTGTTTATCGTCGGTAGTATCGACCCTGACAACTTTCGCCTCACCAGACAATTGCAGATGCGGCAAATAAAAATCGATGGATTTTGAAACCGCTAAATTTTGTAGGGTATGCTTCTTGTCAGGCACTTCGTTTTGGGTGTTTAATTGCACTAACGCACCCGTTATAGAAATGTTTTTGACAGTGATTTCCTTTGATTCACCGCCTACATACATCCAACCGTGTGAGTTAATGCTCTTTCGATAAGGGCGGTCATGGTCATGGGACGGCGTGTTCATAATTTTTTCCTCTATTTATATATTCGACATCCGCGTAGCTTATTTTCTCCATAAAGAAATAAAATTTTCTTCCGCATTTTCCGAAGAAGTCAATAGTATTTGTTAATGGGTGGCCTGTGAAAGGCGCAATGTCGGTTGGGTGGTTATTTTTTAATAATGGTTAAGCGGCTGGGCTTATGTTAAGGCGAAATTTGTTAACGATACTCTTTTATTTATGTTTAGCAAGTTGCGCGACTGCGCCACCCAACAATACCGAAAATATTTGCGCCGTTTTCAGCGAGCAAGACGAGTGGTATGGCAATGCCCGCCAAGCTTCGGAAAAATGGGGCATACCGACTACCGTCATTATGGCGATCATGCATCAAGAATCGCATTTTGTCGCCGATGCCAAGCCGCCGCGCACCTATCTGTTAGGCTTTATCCCGTGGTTTCGCCCCACCAGCGCCTACGGTTATGCGCAGGCTTTAGACGGCACTTGGGATGATTACCAAGGCAGTGTCGGCAATTGGTGGTCAGACCGCGACGATTTCGCCGATGCCGCCGATTTCATTGCGTGGTATTGCGCCATCAGCCACCGTAAATTAGGCATTGCCGCCAGCGATACGAAAAACCTGTATCTGGCTTATCATGAAGGCCATCGCGGCTTCCAGCAAAAAACCTATTTACGCGTGGCCTGGTTACGGCGTACCGCCGATAAGGTGGCGACCCGTGCTAAACAGTTTCAAAAGCAATTGAACGGATGCAATCTTTAATTTTTTGGTAAAATGGGCTTTTTACTTTGATGAGAGAGAAATCGTGGGAAAAAATCAAACGCAAATCCTGGCAATGGTTACCGCTATTTTTGTAGGCATTACCTTGTTTTCCGTAGTGAATGCTAAAACGCCCCAAGAAAATAAGCTTGCGGGTGTCGCTTTTCTTACCGCCAATGCAAAAAATCCTACTATTATAACGACCAAAAGCGGCTTGCAATACGAAGTAATAACGCCGGGTACGGGTAATAAGTCACCCACTCTAGCGGATACTGTCACGGTAAATTATCGCGGCACCAAAATCGACGGCCAAGAATTTGATAGCTCCTATGCACATGGCGAACCGGCAACTTTTCCGGTCAACGCCTTAATCACGGGTTGGACAGAAGGCCTGCTGTTCATGAAAGAAGGCGCGAAATACCGTTTTTACATCCCTTCTGAATTGGCGTATGGCGAAGCCGGCGGCGGTGCGGTTGAACCTAACGAAGCCCTTGTGTTTGACGTAGAACTACTAAAAATAAAACAACCCGAATAAGCCCAGCTTGTCGGCGACATGACGTAAACGGCCAACGGAAGGCCTTAGCCTTTAGGGCTTACCCAGCAGTGCACCGCACGGCGTACCGCCCACTTCTTTTTGCACGCTTACCGTCTCTGGTAGAATCCGGTCGGTAAGTGACGTTTTCCTTTTCCCCCTTAATCAGCCTTTTAAAACCATGCCCACTTATTCATTATTCGCCACCACGCCGAAAGCGATGGAAGATATTCTGGCCGCAGAACTGCAAACGCTAGGTATCGCCCAGCCCAAAGCAACTTTGGCAGGGGTGGCGTTTGCGGGCGATTTGGAAACCGCTTACCGTGTCTGTTTATGGTCGCGTACCGCCAACCGCGTGTTACTGGTCTTGGCCACTTTTCCTGTTAAGAGCCAGCAGGATTTGTATGACGGTGTCCAGCAAATCGACTGGTTTACCCACATTAACCCCGAAGACACCTTGGCGGTCAGCTTTAGCGCGAAAAATTCCGAAGCGATCAACAATACCCATTTCGGGGCATTAAAGGTTAAAGATGCCATTGTCGACCAAATGCGCAGCCGCTTTAATGTCCGTCCCGGCGTCGACACCGAGCAGCCTAATATCCGTATTAACGTCTATTTGCAGGGCGAAACCGCCCAGCTCAGTTTGGACCTGTCCGGTGAAAGCCTGCATCGGCGCGGCTACCGCGACACCACCATTAAAGCGCCGATTAAAGAAAATTTGGCCGCCGCATTGTTATTACGTTGCGGTTGGCCAAAACTGGCCGCCGAACACGCGACCCTGCTCGATCCGATGTGCGGTTCCGGCACCTTACTGTTGGAAGGGGCAATGATGGCTGCCGACTACGCGCCAGGCCTATTACGCGATTATTTTGGCTTTACCGGCTGGAAACAGCACGATGCCGCCTGTTGGCGCAAGCTCCGCGCCGAGGCCGAACAACGCAAAACCATTGGCCTTGCCAAGCTGCCCGTCATCGTCGGTTTTGACCAAGACCGCTATACCGTCAACATTGCCCTAAAACATATCGCCAATGCCGGATTGGCCCATAAAATCCATGTCGAACGCCGTGATATAGCCGATGCCGCGCCTGCGGAAAGCTGGCAACCGGGTCTGGTGATCTGTAACCCGCCTTACGGCGAGCGTTTGGAAGATGAAGAAGCCGTTGCCGAACTCTACAGGAAATTCGGCGAGACCTTAAAAAGCCATTTTCTCGGCTGGCAAGTCGGCATGATTATCAGCAATCCTGAATTGGGTTTCCGGCTCGGCATCCGCTCACAAAAACCTATTACCCTGTTTAATGGCGCGTTGGAATGCAGGCTGCTCCGCCTGAACATTAACGAGGCGGCGTTTTTTGTGCCGAAAGCGCGTAACCCACAAGAGCGTGTTGCGCAAGTGATCGAGACCAGCAGCCACGCCATTCCCGAAGATACTGGCGCGGACATGTTCGCCAACCGCCTGAAAAAAAACCTGAAAAAACTCAGTAAATGGGCGCAAAAAAATGCCGTTACCTGCTACCGGATTTATGATGCCGATTTGCCGGAATACGCGGCGGCGGTAGACTTGTATCAAGGCGAGCAAACCTGGGTTAACGTCCAGGAATACGAGCCACCGAAAACCGTAGACCGCCAAAAAGCCGACCAACGTTTGGCGGGGCTGTTGGCAGAATTGCCCAAGGTACTGGACATACCGCGCGACAACGTGTTTTTAAAAATCCGCCGCAAGCAGCGCAACACCGAACAATACGAAAAATTTGCCGATAGCGGGCAATTTCACCGCATTACCGAAGGCGGTTGCACCTTGCTGGTTAACTTTGCCGATTATCTCGACACAGGGCTATTTTTAGACCATCGGCCTATCCGCTTGCGCATCCAACGGGAGGCCAAAGGTAAACGCTTTTTAAACCTGTTCGCCTATACGGGCAGTGCTACCGTCCATGCCGCCGTTGGCGGCGCCATCGCCACCACCACTGTGGATATGTCCAATACTTATATTAGTTGGGCGAAACAAAATTTGGCGCTCAATAAAACCGACGGTACCCACGAGTTTATCCAAGCCGATTGCTTGGAGTGGCTGGCGAGTGAAGCCGCGCAAGCGTCGCCCCGCCAGTACGGGCTGATTTTTCTCGATCCGCCGACTTTTTCCAATTCTAAGCGCATGGACGCGGTGTTTGACATACAAAATGACTATGTGACGCTTATCCGCAACGCCGCCGCCTTATTGGCGGCAGACGGGGTACTCTATTTTTCGACCAATTTCCGGCGCTTCAAAATGGATGTTGCCGCGTTGCCGGAATTGGCGATAGACGACATTAGTGCGGACACTATCCCGGAAGATTTTGCCCGCCAGACTAAAATCCATTATTGCTGGAGGCTTGTTAAGCTATGCGTAGAGTAAAAATTTTAGTGTCAGGGCGTGTCCAAGGCGTGTATTTCCGCGTCTTTACCCAAAATAAAGCCAAACATTTTGCCATTAAGGGCAGTGTCAGAAACCTGCCTGATGGGCGGGTGGAGATCATCGCCGAAGCCGAGCATCCGGTGATAGAAAAATTTATCAAATGGTGCCATAAAGGCCCGATAACGGCACGGGTTGACCATGTGGATATTTACGAGTTGGAAATGGATGAGGTGTTGACCTGCTTTCAGATTATGCCGTAAAAAAATCAGCAGTAAAAAGTTTGCAGCGCAAAGTGGGCGTAAACCCTAAATCTAGGACATCACCGCTAGGCTTTATTCTGCCTCGGCATTTTATGGCTACGAAGATGCTCCGGCGGGTATGTCTCCCGCTAGCGGCGATAGTGTACCCGAAAGCCCAGACAGCTTGTTTTGGGCGTTTGAAAATCGCCACCCATAATTGGGTAGAACGCCAAATGGCTTGCCACTAGCGGTATCCCAAATAATCGCCCGAAACAATCCGCTGCAAGCCTTCCACCTCCCATTGGTAAACATAACACCATGCCCTTAATAGGCTACCGCCCGCCAAGCGAACCGTTAAGCGTTTGCGTATATACTCCTGAGGGGCGGCAAATTCTGCCGAACATTCTTCATATTGATCCAATATTGCCAGTAATACGCTAGGGTCGACAATGCGGTATAACTCACCGTGTACCGTTTCCGCCGGATCGGCAGATTCCACAGCCCCAGGATAGCCCGCCACCTCATATAAACGCCCAGACATAACGGCATGGCCTTGATAAACCGCCACTTCTGCCAACATCTGTGCCATCGGTGAGCCACTATCGGCGCGTAGCGAGCCATAGACAAACAAAAATTCACTCATAAACATTGCCCGATTGTAAAAATACCGTGTAAAAACGGTTGCGCATTGCACCAAAATATTCGATACTTCGGGATTATCCAGCTTTACAGACGAGGAACCTGACTGGATTTAATTTACTACACTTGGAGACTCCTACATTATGAAGAACAACACCCTTTTAGGCTTGGCTTTTGCTGTAATCGCTCTGAATCCCGTTTTAAGCTCCGCCGCTACCGACGACAAATACCCAGCCGCCAATTTTCAACCGACAGTGATTTATCTTGATAAAGACGCGGCGCAAACTGCCCCGGCTTCCGCCGCCGAATTTGACCCAAAATACCCTGCCGCTAACTATCAGCCCCAAGTCGTCTATGCCGACCAAGCGCTGATTGATGCCGCCGAAGACAAAACCGACCCGAAGTACCCCGCCGCTTACTTTAAGCCAAAAGTCATTTATCCCTAATGGTTTTTTTAAAAAAATCTGTCGGTTGCCCAAAAATGAAGATGGCGGCCAGCGCGTCAGTCAGGGCAGAATATTAAAAATGGTAATTTTTCACATTATTTTGTGGTAAAATTACAATTTATCTGTCCCGATAGCTCAGCAGGATAGAGCGGTCCCCTCCTAAGGGACAGGCCGGCGGTTCGAATCCGCCTTGGGACACCAAACTCCAGTACCTCGACATCCAACAGAGTACACAACCCCGCAAGTTACAAGGCTTAGCGGGGTTTTTTTTGTCCAATGAAGTGCAGTAAGATACATTGACATACCCCCAAAGGTGGGGGTATAAATGGGGGCATATTTCACTTAGCCAAAGTTGATACCCCCAATGCCCCTATCAGACCCCGCTTGTAAGAACGCGAAGCCCAAAGACAAAGCCTATAAGTTGGCCGATGAAAAGGGCATGTTTTTGTTAATTAACCCTAACGGCTCAAAATATTTTCGCCTGAAATACCGATTTAACGGCAAAGAAAAAACCTTGGCCTTGGGGGTATATCCTGAAACCAGCCTTAAAACAGCGCGGGAAGATCGGGATAAGGCCAGACAGCAAATTATTGACGGTATCGACCCCAACGAAAACAAAAAGGCCGTTAAGCAATCCAAAGCCGAAAGCGCGGCTAATAGTTTTGAGGTGATCGCCCGCGAGTGGTACGAACGGAACATGGGCGACAAATCGACCGACCATAAAAAACGCGTAACCGGATTATTTGAGCGCGATTTGTTCCCCTACATTGGCAACAAGCCCATAACCGACCTAAAAGCCCCTGAGCTGTTGGCGGCATTACGGCGTATAGAAGCCCGCAACGCCATAGAAACCGCCCACCGCGCCCTACAAGTGTGCGGGCAAGTGTTCCGTTATGCGATTGCTACGGGGCGCACTGAAAGGGACATAACCCCCGATTTACGCGGCTCATTAATGACCATCAAAGGCGGGCATTTTTCAGCGGTCACAGAACCCAAACAAGCCGCCGAACTATTACGCGCCATTGACGGTTATAGCGGCTCTTTTGTCGTCAAATCCGCCTTACAGCTTGCCCCCTTGGTTTTTGTCAGGCCGGGCGAACTCAGACAAGCCGAATGGGAACATATCGACTTTGACACCAAAGAATGGCGGTATTTGGTCACTAAAACCCAAACCCCGCATATCGTGCCGCTATCCGCCCAAGCCTTAACCATCCTGCAAGAACTTAAGCCCCTGACCGGAAACGGGCGTTATGTTTTCCCTAGTGCCAGAACGCCCAACGGTTCGCGGCCTATGTCCGATATGGCGTTATTGGCGGCTTTAAGACGTATGGGCATTGGTAAGGATGAAATGACCGTACACGGATTTAGGGCGTTAGCCCGAACCGTATTAGATGAAGTGCTAGGCTTTCGCCCTGACTTTATCGAACATCAATTAGCCCACGCGGTAAAAGACCCCAACGGGCGGGCATACAACAGAACCGCACACCTAGCCGAACGCCGGAAAATGATGCAGTCATGGGCGGATTATCTGGACGGTTTGAAGAATGGGGCTGATGTTATTCCGTTCCGTAAAACGGCATAAAAATTGATTTGCTTAACAGAGGCTATTTATGAGCATTAATGTTTTTGAAGGGGCGCGGAGAATTACAAAGCTAATATCGGTTATCTGGATTGTAGGCTGGAGCATTTACGCTTTTAACTACAATCCATATATTGATCAATATTTTCGTGTGGACTCTCCCGGTAGCGTACCCATAAGAATGGATGATCCAAAGAATAGGTGCAACGAAGAAGATGCTACAGAGTATTTGCATTCGCAGTACACGAAGAAAGGCACGGCCTTTGACGCGACGCTTTGCTTTAAACCCGAAATTTTTGAGGATGGAAGAAAATTAATTCCAATTTGGGGTGAGTATTTTATAGGTGTTGATCAACTGGCTGAATGGATAGTTGCAAACAAGGATAAGAAAGGCACTCCCAAGTTTGAAGCTGTAACAGCAGCTTATAAGAAAGCTACGCAGGAAGATAATAATAACAAAAAGACAAAAAAGTGGTTATTAACACATGGAGCGGAAGAATATTCCACCGAGGTTAGAGACTACACTAAAAAAGTGGCTGATATTTTCAAATTATCTAAAGCTGATGAAGAGTGGATTGATGGCAAAGTATGGTCATCACGTTTGGAAGATATTAAAGAAGTCGCACCTATGATTATGGAGTGTTTAGCATTTTTGTGGATTTTTTCATGGTGTGTGGGCTGGATTGTCAGAGGATTTGCTGGTATTCCATCAGGACACGATAGCAAGCCTGATGATAAATAATCACCGTACTTAACCATAATGGGTTGAACACGGACAGCCTTAACCGCAATTGCAGATCAACAATAAAACATGGAGTTAAAATAGTGACCAAGAAAAAAGTTGAAGATGAAGCATTTGCAATGCTCACCCGCGAAGCAACTATTGTATGGACGTGGGACATAGGTAACACATGTTCGGGGACATGGGTGACGGTTTTTTCGGGTTATTGTGGGGCCTTTAGGTCAATAAAGGCAATCCTATATTGGCAAAAATAGACATCAAGGCCGCCCAATCTATATTTTTATCTGAATTTTCTATTTTAAAACAAAATGCCTTATCAAATATAACAACTATTCTAACATCATAGTCTTTATGAATTAACTCTTGAATGGTTGCTGGACATTTCTCTATCAAAGATATTTTTTCTAGCTTCTCTGAATCAATCTGCTTTACATAAATGGAATAATTTTTATTATCTTCTATTGCCCAACTCATTGAAACGCCTTTACTTATACAATCAGAATCTTCTATCATTTGTTTCGCAGATTCAGAGCTATTAGTTATAGTAGTTTCAGGACATAAAAGACCTATTTTTCTAGCAATCAATAATTGTAAAGGCTTAATAGATGCTTTGTAGTTATAAAAAGGATGGTTTATTACTTTCTTTCCTAGGGTTTCTAATATCCAAATTAAACCATAAATGGTATCATTTGTTTCCCTGAAGACAAAACTAGCTAATTCATCTTTCATGTATTTTACATTTACTGGAGTCGGTTTTCTCCACCATACAGAATAAATATCATTAACTGATACTTTTTTAGTATCAACTGTTATGTAAGATTCTTCTATCCCTTCATAAAACAAAGAAACAAACCAGTTGATACCAAAATCTTCGGTATCAATTATTAAAGGAATAAAGCCGTCCTTAATATAATCCAATACCGATGCAACATGAACATCGCCTTTACTAGATGTTACAATTAGTATATACATTTTTTTTCAAGAGTCATCAGAATGTAAATCTTTAGGTACATCTAATACATGAGTTGTTGTGCCAGTTGCATCAGAAACTGCATTTATTGATTCAACAATATCAGAGACATCTGCATTAAGCAAAGACCAAGGAACAAATGATTGTTGATTATCTATTTTTTTATTTAAATTATTTGTTAACATATTTTTACACCTTAATAATTAAAACCATTATTTTATTTAATAAATTTCATAAGTCAATTTTAAAAATTCACTTATGAAATGAAGCATAAAAATGCTTATATCCGCTTCTCATTAGTTATGGTATTTCCACACTTGCTACATTCTAACCATTCTTTGAAATTATAAGATTTAGAATCTGGATAGTGAGATGTATTGGTTACTATCCAACTATTAGCACCGCAATCACATTTAAATTTACGCTTATCTCCACCAGGCTTACCTTTACTCCCGCCTTTAAAAATTTTAATAAGAAAGTATAAAACAAAGATCGCAATTATCCACCCCATAAGCTCACCATTAAAAATAGATAAAATTGCGATGATACATCTCTAGTAAATATACATCAATGTTTAATTTAAAAAACCATTTTTAACTGGCTTTCAATCTTTTTGAAAAAATAATAGCCAAAGAACAGCTATTTTTTCACAAACAAGGCAACCAACATTTTATAACTATCCGCTGAAATTTGAGCCGTTTCAAAGTCCTATAATACTCATCCTAATGAAACAAGAATAAACTTCAAACCTTTTTCATCACCCATGCTTGTGCATCGTCAAACTTGACCACTGCCCCGCTGGGGGACTTGAAGTTGCCCGTATCAGGGTTATACCGCAAGCCCGAAGCCTTGGACGATCCGTCATTGACCTTGAAGTAAACATCAAGTGTCCCGTCTCCGGTGAAGACTTCAACTTTTTTGCCGTCTTTCCTGAACTCGAACAGTTTTTTTCTCGCCATAATCCCCCCGTGTAAAGCTGATGGCAGTAGATGAAATTTAACTAAAATTTTTGATCAACGCATTATAAGCCTGTTGTATCTTGACAAACTCCCTGCCAGCCTCTTCTTGGAACGCCTTGGACATGTGTGCGTATTTGTCAGGATGGTAGCGGGATACCGCAAGGCGGTAGGCTTGCTTGAGTTCAGGCTCGGTGAAGGTTGCCGACAGCCCTAAGATTTCCTGATGGCTACGGCCATCATTATCCGTGTTTGGCTTGGCTTCCTTTTTCTTGGCCTGTTCTCGTGCTTGCCTGACTTCTTCCCTGGCTCGCCTTAGCTCTTCTTCCATCCTGCTTTTTTGCTTTGTATCGTCTTTACGGGGCTTCTGTGCGGTCTTGTTGGGTCTACGAAAATGCAGACCCAAGCTGAAAAGCCGGTTGAGTAAGCGGAAAGGGAATATAAGGCATTGGGCGATAAAATAAAAAATGGATGCGATGCTATCAAAAATGAATTTGAGAATGGATTTTATCGAATAAAAAACAAATTCAATCCAGCCCTTCAGCATAAAAATAAAATTCAATACCGATTCGCCGTAAACGACCAAAACCCCTAGCAAGGCTGAGAGGGTGATCTCAATGGCATTGGCGTTTTGTACTAAAGAGAATACTGTCATTATAAGGATAAAAACAGGTATTTTTAAAAAAATATTGGCACGTTTGAACAGGTACGCAAAAAAATAAGACAATACAAAATAAAAAACACAAATGACGATGAGTTGGTTATTGATAGGGATTGTTATTTTGCTAATGGTGAAGGTCATTGTGTTTCTCTACGGTCTTTTCAAAGTCCGGTTCAGGATCTCATAGATTGATTAGCCCGATGTTGTCATCGGTTTGGTTTTCGGGTAACACATAAGGCTTTCTGTTGACTGCCGATTTGTAAAGGAAGTTTTGGTAGTAAGGGGTGATGTTGATTAACAGCGGGTGGCGGTTTTTCGATAAAAACACGGCTTGCTGGTTGCCCAGGGTTCTGATTTGGTCGGGGGTCAACAAGGTCAGTTCGTGGTAGTGCTTTTCTACGTCAGTCAGGTTGTTTCTCTGAATTAACAGCCTTTTTCCGATGATGTCGCTGATTTCTTTGGCGGTGCTGTAATCGGCACCGGACAGGATGAGATAGCTCCCTATCCCGCCTTTGATGGCTTCGGCGTTTTTCCCGTATTTGCTGTCAAGCTGGGAAATGCTCTGCAAGACGATGGACAGGGAAACACGGTATTTCCTGATGTTGTTGATCAAGGCTTGGAAGTCGTTGATGTACGAACTCCCGAACTCGTCAAGGAAGCAGTAAACGCTTAAGTCGTCCCTCTGCGGTAAGCGGTGCATCAGCACGGCAAACAGGCGGGTGTACAGCACGTCAATCAAAAACTGGTAGTAGCCTTGCTGGTTGGCCGGAACGATGAGGTAAAGGGCGGTTTTCTCCCTTCTGAGGCGGTTAAGGTTCAGGTCGTTGCTGGCTAACAGCTTTTGGATTTGCCTGTTGTTGAGCTGTTTTAGGGCGGTTTTGGCGATGGTCGCATAGCTGGTCAGCATGTTTTTGTTGTTCTTGGTGATCCCGATCCAGGCGTTGACGATGGATTTGTCGTGGAGGTCTTCGGGGTTGATGGAATGCTCCACCACCCAATCATCCAGGCCGGAACCGTTTTCGCCAAACATTTGCACCAGGTAGTTGATGTTTGGGAGGTTCAGGTTGTCGGGTTCGGTAAAGGCGAGGCATTTGGCGAAGACCTCCAAAAGAGAAATGGCACCATCATTCCAGACCCCTTCCTTGTCGTTGCCGTATTTTGACAGGACTATCGAGCTACAAATTTGCTCTATCTCAATAATGTTTGAGGCGGTCAATCCGGCAAAGGGGTTGAATCGGCAACTTTTACTGAGATCATCGGGGTTGAGGGTCAGGATTTTGTAGCCACGGCTACTGAGATAACCGCTGGTGTTGGCGAATATCTCCCCTGATGGGTCGGTGATGACCATTGAGCATTTTTGGCTGGCCTTATCCAAGATGTTAGGGATGATAAAGCCTGTGGTCTTTCCGCTCCCTGGCTTGGCGATGACCGCCAGATGCTCAAAAGAATCTTTCTCGGACAGCCTTTTGTTTTTGCCGTCAATTAACAGGCCTGTGTTCCTGGGTTTGAAAATGGCCTTTTCTTCTTGGCTGTTTGAAAACCTAGCCCCTTCTTCCTGGTTAAGGGCATAACCTTTAACCAAGTATTTTCCGGCCTTAAAGAGTAGGTCAAAAGTGCCTTTCATCACCATAAGCAATTTTCACATAATAGGTTAGTTAAAAATAATGTTTGTTTTCATTGTAATTGTTTCTGTCCTGTTCCCTCATTTTTTTTAATTTAAATTTCCTTCGGCTGATTTCATGCTCGGTTTCGTCTGGGTATTGATCCAGGATGTTAACGATTTTTCATTTGATGGTCAGGCTGGTTAGTTTTCATTTGCCTTTTGAAAGGTCTTTTGAATAATCGGGTTCTTGATCCCTTGCTTTTTTCATTTGGGCTTTTCTTTTGGCTATTTCCCGCTCCATTTCGCTTTCGGGTTTTAGCTCTAGCTCTATTTCACTTTCAGGTTCTAATTCGGGTTCGGCAGGTTTATCGTAATGGGGTTTTATTTTGGGTGGCGGTTCTTTATCGGCTGGGGGCTTTGCTTCGCTGTTTTGTTGTTGGTTGCGATAAGCCCGTGTGTCAACTTTTTCTTTTCTGGAGGCGTTAGCAGGGGCTTGGGCTTGGGGTTCTATTTTTTGGCTTTCGGCTTTTTCAATCACTTGCGAGATGGCGTTAAATGCGTCAAGCATCCCTAAGGTGCTTAGGCGGTGTTTGCGTTGGCTGGCTTTATCCAGGATGCCGATGGTGTTGCCGTTGACATAAATGCTCAGTTGTTCCCTGTCCAAGCCGTTAAAAAAATCGGCTTTGGTTTTTGATTCGGCAAATACGGTTGCCAGTCTGTCTTTGAGGCTGTCCCTTTGGCTGGTCTTCCCTGTCCTTCTTTTAAGTTCCGCGCCTTTGTTGGATAGTTTTTCGCCTGTTTCTTTTTTAAGGCCTGGGGTTTTGTTGATGAGCTGTTTTTGTTCGAGTTCGGGGTAAACTTCTAAGACGTAGCGTTCCAGGTCTTTTTTGAACTGGCTGAATTCTTCTTTGCTTAGGCGGTGCCTTTTGGCGTTTTTTACTGGATTTGAGCTGATGATGAAATGGTAATGCAGATTGTCTTTTTTATCGTCATGCAAGACTCCATAAACCAGGTTATCTTTAGCCCTGCCTTGTATGTATTTTTTGGCGATATGTTCAAGGATTTCTTTTTGCTTTTCTTCGCTTAATTTTGTGCTTTTGGTGATGGATAAAACTTCGTGGTACATATAAACGCCGTTTTTCCTTTCTGCTAGGAAAGTGGCATTTTTGGTAAACTCTGCTTTTATGTCTTCGGCGTTTTTTGAAAAAAGGTTATTGTAGATGGTGTGTTTTTCTTCTTGCCTTCCGTCTTCAAAGTAATCGACCAATTGCCCGAAAGTGGCCTTTTTTCTGGACATTGATTTGATGATCATAGTCTTTTTATTTTAGTGTCTTTTATTTTAGTTTTTAGTTTTAACTTTTTTATGAGTGTATTCTTCTACGGCTTCTTCAAGCTTTTTTAGTTCCATCAGCAAGCTGTGTTCGTCTGATTGGGTCATGAGCCTGAGGGTGTTGCTGTGGTGTGCCATTTGGTTGATGTTGTTTGCGATGTTGCGGATTAATAGGGTGTGTTCCCTTAATGCCTCCAGGTAGTCTTTGGGGATAAGGGTTTTTTGTTGCAGGTAGGCCAAGCCCATATTTTTGAAGAGGGTGCTGACTTTGGTCTGTTCCAGTTCGGACAGTTTTTCCAGCTCGTCATACAGGGGGGCTGGGATGGAAAGGGTGATGTATTTGACTTTGTTTTTGTACTCTTTCCTGTATTTTTTATGGTAGTCTTTATCGAGTGGCATGTTATTTTTTTTAAGGGTTAAACTGGGTTAATTTTATTGAAAAAAGTGTAAATATAAAGTCTAAAATAAAAGTGTCGGCGACAAGGGGTTCTTAGGGGAGTTTTCCCCTGAGCGGGTTCAAAGGGTAGGCCTTTTGCAAGATGTGATTTACAGGTAAACGGTAGTTTACAAGTAAATTGCAATCTTGCTATCTTTTCCCGCACGGGTTGGTGTGGATAAGTATAGCAGTGATTTTGATTTTGTTGGTCAAATGAAATCGTCAGATTTTATTTGTGGGGGCTACCGCGTAGACCCCACCGGACGGCGGTGGCCGTCACTATTGTTTGCATAAAAAAAGAAAATATATATAATCAAAGCATTATAAATTAATTATAAAGACTATGAATTATATAACCATTCCTGCCACTTATGATGATAAAAAATGAGTGATCGTTTTATCAGAACAAATAAAAATTAAGCCGTTGAGGACTACCGTGACCTTTGAGTATGAAAATAAACCTGATTTACTCGATTTGTTAAAGGAAGCTAAAAACTCAAAACCATTCACTACCCACGAAGAGCTGATGAGTAATTTAATGGCTTAATAATTTTAAATATGTTTAACAGAAAGATAACCAGTGCCTTTAAAAGTGATTTTAAAAAAATAAGGCACAATAAGGATACGGTGACAGAGTTGGAAGAAATTATTATTATGCTAGAAAAATGAATCCCTCTTCCCAAAAAAAATAATGATCACGCTCTACAATGAAAATATAAATGATTGAGGGAGTGTCATATAAGACCTGACCTGCTCTTAGTTTATCAAAGAAGTGATACTGAGTTAACGCTTTATTTGCTGAGGCTTTGAAGCCATAGTGAAATATTTTAAAAAAGAATTCTTTTTAGGAATTCTTTTTTATTTACCCCTATAAGCAAAAAAAAAGGGAGGGCTAAACCCTCATGATGGCTTTTTGCCTTTTTTCGATCATTCGGATGAATCCGCTTTCCTTTTCGATGGAAATGCAATGCCTGCCCAGTTTGTAGGAAGCTACGCCTGTGGTTCATCATCCGGCAAAGCTATCAAGTACGATGTCTCAGGGGTTGGTGAAGACTTTGATGAGCTGTCCTATCACTCATTCGGGTTTTTCGGTCGGGTGTTGAGTTTGCTTGTTACCGTCTTTGCCTATCAGGTAGGGCAAGACATTTTTCATTTCATGTTGGGAGGTGAAATTGAAGGTTTTTGGCTTTTTGAAGGTTCCGCCGTCATTCACTAGCCAAAGGCCAATTTCATAACAGCTTCTGAACCCGTTTTGCTTAAAGCTTGGCAAGGGGTTCATTTTTGACAGGATCAACGGCACTCTAAAGCTAAACAGTCCCCTTCTCTCCAGTTCGTAACCAATCCATCAAGAATAACGGTAGCTGAAAAACAGGATCAGGCTTCATCCTGGCTTTAAGATTCTTTGGTACTCGGTGCAGACAGCAAAGACGAATTGTAAATAGTCTTCTTGGTTGTCCCATTTGTCCCATTCTCAAAAGTCGGCTTTGACAACCTTTGTGCCTCTCATGGTCAAGCCTGGGTTATTTGAAATATTGTAAGGAAAATCGGAACAGATAAAGTCGATGAAGTTGTCAGGGATGATTTTCATTTTTTCTAGGCAATCGCCTTGAACGATTTTGTGTACGGTATTTTTCATAATTTTTAAGTTAAGGTTAAATAAATTTTTAAATAAAATTAAAAAAGGATTAGACTAAATGTCTAACCCTAAATCATCACAAGCCATTTCTCTGGCTATTTTCTCAACAGCAAGCCGAACAATTGAGCTTAGCAAATCATTTCACTTAAAGCCGTAAAATCATTCTTCTTCATCGGTGTACTCTAAAAGTGCATTAGATATTTCACGATAGTGTTGATTAAAAAACCGATAACTATTACGATAATTAGATAAAGATTTAATTATTCAATTAGCAAAACCATATTCAGCTATTTCTCTGATAAGCTCTTCAAAAAATAGGGCAATATAAGGCTTTCTTTTCAGTGCTTCTTGAGCGATAAAACTTCTGATTGTTCACTCTTCTTCATCAACAATGTTTAACAAAATTTTCTGTAATTCGTCCATAAGTATTTTTTAAAAGATAAAAAGTTAAAAAGCAAAAATGAATTTGCTTTTTCGTTAAAATAAGTAAAATAAAGGAACTCCTAGTGGGAGTTTTCTTTATTAAATGGAAGTTCTGGAAACTTTGTTGGTTTAAAATGTTTGTCAATTTCAATTCTGGGTATTTTTCATATGTTACCAAAATTTGAAATGTCAATGGCTAACTCCAGGTCTTCCAATTCTTCTAATGAAACGGTTCCCCATTCGTCTTCGTAGAATCCGGTCACATAACCGAAAGCTACTTTTGACTCTGGGTCGTATTCGGACAGCCACCAGTTGATTGTTCATCAAAGGTCAAACAATTTGACAGGAATCACAATGTCTTTGCTGTCTTTTTCCATTTGGCTTCCATAAGGATAGCTGTTCATCAGCCTTTCGACTGTTGTTATTAATTTTCACATACTGTAAAAAATTAAAAAGTAAAATACCCAACTATTAACTAATCGAGCGTGGGCAATGGGCATTTCGGTTAAGCTAAAAAATCAAGGTGGAGATTGTGAGGCACGAGCAATACTACCTTTATTTTTTAGTCCGAAATGTAAAATTGCCAAGCGATGATTATTATCTACTCTGCCGGAGAGACATTAAAAAGTTAATTCCTTATTTTTGCCCTTTATGTTTTATTGTTTTGTTTAAATTGTTTTTCCGTTTAGAACTTTAATTTTCTATCCATGAGAGCAAAAGAAGCCAGGGATATTCCGATTAGCGAATTTTTGGAAAGGTCGGGGATAAGACCCGCCAAAGAGAGGAGATCGGGCAGGGAGTTGTGGTATTCCAGCCCGTTAAGGGGCGGTGACTCTGACCCGTCTTTTAAGGTCGATACGGAAAAGAATTTATGGTTTGATTTTGGGCTGGTGAAGGGCGGGAATGTAGTTGACTTGGTGTGTGAGCTGACCCATTCAACGGTTAAGGAGGCTTTGGCTATTCTTGAGCGTTCGGGGGTAAGTAGCCATGCCAGTTACACACGCTTTAAGCCTAGTAACGCTAATCAAGTCAAATCAGCTAAAGGAAACCTCACAGGAAACCACGGAGGAACGGCAAGCCCCAGTGGAACGTCAGGCCAAAGCACGGTGCAAATGTCCTTGCTGGAGGGAAAAGTAGGCTTTGCGGGTGAAAAAGAAAAAGGCGGTTTGGAGTTGGTCGGGGTTGCCGACATTCAGAAGCCGTATTTGCTGGCTTATTTGCAGTCCAGGCAAATAGAGTTAAGCGTTGCCAGGGTTTACCTTAGGCAAGTCTGTTTTAGGCCACCGCAGGGGGTCAAAACGTATTATGCCTTGGGGTTCCCTAGCGGTGACGGCTTTGAGGTCAGGAATAGGGGTTTTAAGGGCTTTGTCGGGACGCATAAGGCGGTGAGTACGCTTAATCTGGAAAACCATAACAGCCTGTCTATTTTTGAGGGGTTTATGGACTTTCTGGCTTTTTTGTCTTTTCATAAAATAAACGCTTTTCAAAATTCGGTGATTATCCTGAATACGGTTAATTTAAGAAACCAAGCGTTGGAGACCATTAACCGTTATACTTTTTCCAAGGTGTACCTTTTTTTGGATAACGATGGGGCGGGAAAAAGCACTACGCAGTTTTTTATTGACCGTATCAAAAACACACCGATAACCGATAAATCCGGCCTGTATCAGGGCTATAACGACTTTAACGAAATGACGATGGGGAATAAACCAAATGAGCGAGTTTGAACTGAATAAAATCACGGTTGAGGAATTGGTAAACAGGCCTTTGAAGGACTTGTTGGCTTTTCAGGAAAAGCTAAATAAGGCGGTGGAAAACCGGAAGGAAAAGGATAAGCGGGAGGTGTACGATAAAATCCAGTCCCTGGCTTTGGAGGCGGGTTTTTCGCTGGCGGATTTGTTGACCCATGTCCCCAGCGAGAAGAACCTCAAGAAGGCCACGGCCAAGGTCAAGTACCGCAACCCCGACAACAAGGATGAGGGCTGGACGGGCAAAGGCCGTAAACCCGCTTGGCTGATAACCCAGCTCGGTGCTGGCAGGAAACTAGAGGAGTTTGCCGTCTGACCGCTAAAAACAGGGCGGGAACCTGACCCGAACAGCTCAGGCTTCCGCCTTCCCCCACCTCCCCCGCACCGTCTTTAAGCTCCCCTGCCCTGTTTTTTATTTTCACCCGCAACACGGGTGAAAATAAAATCCCCATTTTTATAAAGTTATATGGTTTTTATATTATAATTATATTGTTACTGTATGGATTTTATTTAAAAACGGTATGGTAACTATTCGTTTATCAAAACTACACCTAAAGGGGCGGGGTATGATCATTATTTGTGGCGGTATCAAGGGCGGGGGTGGGAAAACCACAACCGCCATCAATTTGGCGATTATGCGCGGGCTGGCGGGCTTTGAAGTGTTGCTGGTCGATGCCGACAGCATCGACAACGGCAACGCTTCGGATTTTTCCGCCATCAGGGATGAAGCCCTGCAAAATAAGCATTACACCGCGATCAAGCTCAATGGCAAGGCCATTGCTAAGGAAATCCCCACACTCGCCCAGAAGTTCAACGACATTATCATTGATGTCGGCGGGCATGATTCGGTGTCGCAACGGGCTTCCCTAACGGTCGCCGATCTGTTGCTGGTTCCGGTCTTCCCTTCTTCGTTTGACACTTGGGTCATTGAATCCATCAACACCTTGGTCGGAGAGGCCAGCCTGATCAATCCCAAGCTTAAGGCGTATTGCTTCCTGAGTCGGGCGGATGCCATCGGCAACCAAAACGATGACACCGCAAACATCCTTATCGGGGATTATCCTGATATTGGCTTTATCGACTGCCCCATCAAAAACCGCAAGGTTTTCAGGAATGCTTCCGGCCAAGGGCTGGGGGTCGTTGAATACAAGCCCAAAGACCAAAAAGCCATAGATGAGTTAAAGGAACTCTACCAAACGGTTTTCAAACAGTCTTTTGAAGAAAACAAAGCCATCTGACAACCATATAATAATCAAATGAAAACCGTTTATAAACTGTATCGAAACTGTTTGTAAACCATTTAACAACACTATAATTATTGACTATGAAAACGACAGTCGCCAAAAAACCCAGCCACGCCAAGCAAAAGACGGATGCGTTTATTGAGCAAGCCGGAAGCAATCTGACCGAAGGTGAGGTGAAGAAAGCCAAGGTCAAGAAAAGCCAAGTGCCGTTGGTGATCTCCCCCCAACTGCTGAAAGAATTGGACGAGTACCTGGAAGCCTCCAGCATTGGCCTAAGCCGTTCCAATTTCATTTGCCAAGCGATTAAGGAAAAGCTCGATAGGGAAGAGAAAATATAAAAGCCCTTGCATTATCAATAAAAATGAATATAAAAAACAGTAGCCAAACCGTTTTATAAACACTTCAAAAACGGTTTGAAAACTGTTTTTTTATTTGCATAATTTTCAGGCTATGGACTACTCGATAAAAGACTTTGGCAAGCAGTGAATCAATAAAAGCTTGCTGTATGGGGCGTTAAAAAACCGTTTGCCTTTCTCAAATAAATTTATAAAAAATAAAAGGGTCTTTAATGAAAAAGACCTGGAGATGGTTAAGTTCTATAAGGTGCATGGCTTAGAAAAAACCTTGCTGGACTATGGAACCGAAGCGAAAAAAACCGAAACTAAAACGGTTTTAAAACCGTTTTGAGATGATCAAAAACAGTTTTTAAACGGTCTGCCGGACAATTTTAAACAGTCGCTTATGGATGAGCTGGAAACGGTAAAGAAACAGTTTGAGGACAAAGAAAACGGTTTGAAGTTGGAAATCGGACAGAAAGATAAAATCATCAGCATCAGGGAGGAGCAAACCCAAAAATATGCCTTGCTGAAAATGGAAGAGCAAAAAGAAAAGGAGCTGTGGATTAAGAAATACGAGGCAATCAATCAAGAGAAAACCGAATGGATCAAGAAATTTTATTCGCTGAAAACTTACCTGGTCGTTTTCATCGTGCTGTTCCTGTTGTCAGTGGTGGCTCTAATCGAAAAAAGCATATAAAAACCATATAACAATTAATTAATAATTATATGTTGCACTGTTTGTTTTCCTGGCTGGCTGTTTTTCAATGCCCGTAACAGTCTAAAACCACACCAAAAACCCTTCAAATTTCGCCGTAGGCGGTCAAAAAACAAAAAACCATAGACTGGTAGCTTAAAATTATTTAAAGCCGTCATATTGCCAATTATTTCGTTTTTATGATTTTTGGCTCTTGAGCCTTTCTGCCGTTGGCTCTTCTTTTTTCAAACAACAACAACATTTTTCATTTGTTGTTGTTGTTGTTTTTAAAAGATTTAATAACATTTTAATCTTTTCGGTAGTCTTTAATTATTGATTTATAGCTATAATTTGCATGTAAACATCACCTTTTTACGGTCAAGTATCACCTTTTTACGGTGTAAACATCACCTTTTTACGGTCAAGTATCACCTTTTTACGGTGTAAACATCACCTTTTTACGGTCAAGTATCACCTTTTTACGGTTGGCTAATTTTTGAAGGGGTTGATCACTGTTTTTTATTCCGTAAAAGTGCCTATCGTTGAAGGTAAAGATCACTTTTTTACGGTTAAACTATCACTTTTTTTGTGAAAGGTGATATTTAATTTGACAAAAATTATTATATTTTTAAAATACTTAAAAATATTTTTTAGTGGCAATATGAAAATAAATAAAAAAACTGAAAATCAGTTAGTGAGGCAATCTAATAAACTTTTGGAAGCTCCATTGTTTAAATCGACTGTTCAAATTAAGCTTTTTTGTAAAATTATTATCTCTATTAGTGAGAGTCCAGACGAAGACGTTTATTGGTTTTCAATAAAACAGTTATTGGATGAAATTAATAGCAATGAAAAAAATTATAAGGCATTAAAAGAAATAGCCGAAAGCATGAAAAAAACAGAAGATATAAATATTTTGTTAGATGATGGCGAAGTTTTAGCTACATTGTTTCCCAACATTTTTATAAAAAAAGCTGGGCTTATTGGTTTTCAAGTTAATAATTTACTAAAACCATTTATTATTGAGTTATCTAATGGGAATTATACTCAGTTTTACTTTAAAAATATTGCTCGGTTAAAAAGCTCCTACTCAATAAGGATTTATGAACTTCTAAAACAGTATGAAAAAATTAAAAGCAGGAAAATTTCTTTAAATGAACTTAGATACTTTTTAATGATTGAATCTGATAAATATCATCAATATGGTCATTTTAAGTCTAAAGTCATATTAGTTGCTCAAAAGGAAATTGAAGAAAAAACAGATATTTATTTTGAATTTGAAGAAATAAAACAAGGAAAAAAGGTTGAAAAAATAAATTTCCTTATTTTTAAAAATAATAAAAATTACGAAAATTTACCTATAAGTGAGGATATTAAAAAACTGGATGCTGATAAAAAATCAGATTTGGAGGGGTTGGCAATTTTTAAAACTCTTGTGGATGAATACAAAATCAGTAAAAAGATAGCCTTAAAAATTGTTGAAACTGTTAGTGAAGAAAAAATAATAAGGAATATCGAATACACTAAGCAAGAGTATAAAAGCGGTAATGTGAGTAAAAATCTGACTGGCTACCTAGTGGATGCTATCAAAAATGACTATGCAAACACGGTTTCATTGTTTGAAATTGATAACAAGAAGAAAGAAGATCAAGTTATAAAGGAAAGAAAGCTGGAGGAAAGAAGGGAAGAGCTAAGATCAAAATTCTCGTTAGAGTTTGGTAGATCAGAAAAGGAAAAATTCTTGAATTCACTAAGCGATGCCGAAAAAGAAGAACTTAAAAACCAAATTCTTGAAGAGGTTCAGCTTGATAGCATGTCTGTTTCACTATTAAAAAAGAAAGGTTTAAGTAGCCCTATTGCTGGTATGTGGATTATAAAGAAGATTCCTCAGTTTGAGCTAAGGAGAGATCAATATATTAAGCAGAAGTTGACCGAAGCGGGATTTTAAGTCTTTAGCGTGGCTTTAAGACGAGAAATCTAATGCCGATGGTTAACACTTACTGGTAAGATAATCCCCACTAAATTTCCGAATACAAAGCAAGTTTGCCGTCTAGGGTGGTATGATTCTTTTCAGAATATACCTTAATTGCTGAAAATAAAGCTATAAGCATATTAAAGCTAATGATAGGCGTTAGTTTAAATTTCAACAATAAACGGAAAAGCACATTAAAATAGACATTTAATGTTTAAAAAACTTGATTATTATATAATAATCATATAATAAACATATAGCTAATTAATAATTTTTTACTTACTTAAAAAAACGGATTTTCATGTCAGAAGAACAAAAAAAGTTACTTGAGCAACAGCTTTGGAATATTGCCAATACACTTAGGGGGAAAATGGATGCGGACGAGTTTCGCGATTACATTTTAGGATTCATTTTTTATAAATATCTTTCTGAAAAAATGTTCATTTTTGCTAATAATGAACTAAAGGAAGATGCTCTTATTTACAATCAAATTGACGAAAATAGCAAAGAAGGAAAAGAATACCTTGAAGCGGTAAAAGAAGCCTCCATTGAAAGTTTGGGGTATTTTTTAAAGCCTTCTGAATTGTTTAGCGAGGTTGCTAAAAAAGGAAACTCGGAAATCAAGGACGAAAATCAAAATAACTTCATCCTTGAAGAATTAGGGAAAATCCTTAAGAACATCGAACAAAGCACGATGGGGACAGCCAGCGAAGATGATTTTGATAACCTGTTTGAAGACCTGGATTTAACATCTACCAAGCTGGGGAGAACCGAAAAAGATAAAAACAGCCTGATAGCCAAGGTATTGGCTCATTTAGACAAAATCAGCTTTAACCTGGATGATCCAAAATCTGACGTTTTGGGGGATGCCTACGAATATTTAATCGGGCAATTTGCAAGTGGAGCGGGGAAGAAAGCAGGGGAGTTCTACACTCCACAACAAGTTTCAACCGTGTTAGCCAAGCTGGTAACGGTCGGGAAAACTCGCTTAAAGTCGGTTTATGATCCCACTTGCGGTTCTGGTTCGTTGTTGCTTCGTGTCAAAAGGGAAGTTGAGGATGTCTCAAACTTCTACGGGCAAGAACTCAACCGTACAACCTATAACCTAGCAAGAATGAATATGATCTTGCACGGGGTTCATTATCAAAAATTCGACATTAAACAAGAAGACACCCTTGAACACCCTCAACATATAAACGAACGATTTGAGGCTATCGTAGCAAATCCGCCATTTTCGGCTCATTGGAGTGCAAGCCCGTTGTTTATGAGTGATGACCGTTTTAGCCAATACGGAAGCCTAGCACCGAAAACCAAGGCTGATTTTGCCTTTGTTCAACACATGATCCACCAGCTTGCTGACAACGGGCAAATGGCAATCGTTTTGCCACACGGAGTTTTATTCAGAGCTAGTTCTGAAGGTCGTATCAGGCAATACCTGATTGAAGAAAGGAACTACTTGGATGCTGTGATCGGCTTACCAGCCAATATTTTTTATGGCACATCCATACCAACTTGTATTTTAGTATTCAAAAAGTGCAGGGAACACAACGAAGATGTATTGTTTATTGATGCCAGTCAAGGCTTTGAAAAAGTAGGCAATCAAAATGTTTTAAGACCTGAAAATATTGAAAGGATAGTTGAAACTTACAAAGCCAGAACCACTCAAGAAAAATACAGCTATTTAGCTTCGTTACAAGAAATAAAAGACAACGACTATAATCTCAATATTCCCCGTTATGTCGATACCTTTGAAGAGCAAGAATCTATTGATTTGGAAGCGGTAGCCCGTGAATTAGCATCGCTTGATGATGAAATAAAAATAACGGATTCAAACATTGCCGAATTCTGTAAACAGCTTAATATTTCAACACCTTTTTAATATGGAAAATACAAAAAAAGTGCCAGTGCTGAGATTTCCTGAGTTTTCAGAGGAGTGGGTAGTTAAGAAAATTAAGGATATTTCTACAATTAAATCAGGTTCAACTCCATTAAGGTCAAATAAAGATTTTTTTAAAAATGGACATATATGGTGGGTAAAGACAACCGATTTAAATAATTCAAATATTATAAAAACGGAAGAATGTATAACTGAATTAGCACTTAAAGAAACATCTGTAAAAATATACCCGAAAAATTCTGTTTTAGTAGCTATGTATGGTGGATTTAATCAAATAGGAAGAACAGGGATATTGAAAGTTGATGCTACAACAAATCAAGCTCTTTCTATTTTAAATACCAATGAAAAAGTGGTTTTACCTCAATATTTATTAACTTGGCTTAATGCAAAAGTTAATCTTTGGAGAAAATTCGCAGGAAGCAGTAGAAAAGACCCTAATATAACGGGAAGTGATGTAGCAGGTTTTCCTATAAGTTTTCCTCAGATTTCAGAACAACAAAAAATAGCCGATTTTCTTTTACAAATAGATAATAGAATAGAAAAACTCATAAAGAAAAAACAGCTTTTAGAAAAATATAAAAAAGGAGTAATGCAGAATATTTTTAATCAGGAACTTCGTTTTAAAGATAATGAAGGGAATGATTACCCTGATTGGGAAGAAAAAGAATTAGGCGATATTTCTGATGTTAGAGATGGTACACATGATTCACCAAAATATCATCAAAATGGCTTTGCATTTATTACATCAAAAAATTTATTAGCAAATGGTTCAATAGACTTTGAAAATGTTAGTTTAATTTCTGAACTTGATTTTAATAATTTTAATAAACGATCTAAAGTTGATATTGGTGATATTTTATTCGGAATGATTGGAACGATTGGAAATCCTGTTTTAATAAAAACGTCAGGCTTTGCGATTAAAAATGTTGCTTTAATTAAAGAAAAACAAGAGCTTAAAAATATATTTCTTGTCCATTATTTAAATAGTAGTCTTGTTTTAAAACAATTTGATGATGTCACTGTTGGAAATACACAAAAATTTATTGCTTTAGGAAAAATAAGAAAATTAAAAATTCATATTCCATCACTACCAGAACAAACAAAAATAGCTAAATTCCTAACCGAAATAGACGAAAAAATAAATCAAGCATCAAAACAACTAGAAGGGACTAAAAAGTATAAAAAAGGCTTACTTCAACAAATGTTTGTTTAAATTTACTTCCTAATAAGGCAATGGATGAGTACACAACCTGAGCAAGTTTTAGAATCGAACCTGATTAAACAGCTTAATTCATTAGGTCATCAGTCGGTTACTATAAAAAATGAAGCTGATTTGCTGGCAAACCTAAAAGCCCAACTTGAAAAGCATAATCAAACAACACTATCGGACAGAGAATTTAGCAAAGTGCTAAATCATCTTAATAAGGGTAATGTGTTTGAAAAAGCGAGAATTCTCAGGGACAAAATGAATTTTGAAAGGGACAATGGCGAAACAGCTTACCTAGAATTCATTAATCAGGATCACTGGTGCAAAAACCAGTTCCAGGTGACTCACCAAGTCACAATGGAAGGCAGTTATAAAAATCGCTACGATGTAACGATTCTTATCAACGGCTTGCCATTGGTTCAGATTGAGCTAAAAAGAAGGGGGCTTGAACTCAAAGAGGCTTTTAACCAGATTAACCGCTATCAGAGGCATTCTTTCGGTTCGTCTCATGGTTTGTACCAATATTTGCAAATTTTCGTTATCAGCAACGGTGTAAACTCAAAATACTATGCCAATAACCGCCACCAGTCCTTTAAACAGACTTTTTACTGGTCGGACTTCGATAACAAGAACATCACCCAGCTAGAGGAATTTACCAAGGACTTTTTAGAGCCTTGCCACATCGCAAAAATGATCACGAAGTACATCGTGCTGAATGAAACCGAAAAGGTTTTGATGGTGCTTCGCCCTTACCAGTATTATGCAACGGAAAGCATCATTGATAGGGTAAAAAATAGCACGAAAAACGGCTATATCTGGCATACCACCGGATCAGGAAAAACCCTGACTTCGTTCAAAACCAGCCAAGTCTTGATGAAACTGCCCCAAGTCCACAAGGTGGTTTTTGTGGTGGATAGGAAAGATTTGGATTACCAGACGACCAAAGAATTTAATGCCTTCTCAAAGGGTAGTATTGACGGGACAGACGACACCAAAGCCTTAGTTAAGCAGTTTTCAGACGATACCAAGCTGATTGTTACCACGATTCAAAAGCTCAATACCGCTATCAGCAAACAGCAATATTTAGCAAAAATGGAACAGCTCCAGGATAAAAAAATTGTTTTTATCTTTGATGAGTGCCACCGTTCACAGTTCGGCGAAACCCACAAGAGAATCAAGAAATTTTTTAATAATCATCAAATGTTTGGGTTCACCGGAACACCCATTTTTGTGCAAAATGCCGTTGCCAATGAAAGCGGGAAAAGAACCACTAAAGAGCTATTTGACGACCGTTTGCATAAATATGTAATTACTGATGCCATAAAAGACGAAAATGTTTTGAAATTCTCTATTGAGTACATCGGGAAGTACAAGGAAAAAGAGGGCAGTAAAAATGAAATTGATATTGAAGTCGAAGATATTGACACAAAAGAGCTACTGGAAAGCCCACAGAGACTAGAAAAGATAACCGACTATATTATTGCCAATCACAATAGAAAAACCCACAACAAGGACTATACCGCTTTATTTTGTGTAAGCAGTATTGAGACATTAATAAAATATTATGATCTTTTTTATGCAAAAAAAGAATCAGGCAAGCATAATTTAAGGATGGCTACTATTTTTAGCTTTACCGCTAATGAAGATGATAAGGATGCCAATGGATTTATTCCTGATACTGAAATTGAAATAAAAGAAGGGGCGACTATAAACCAGCATAGTAGGGATAAGCTGGATGAATATATAGGGCATTACAATAAGCTATATAATACAAATTTTTCAACCAAAACCAG
Organism: Methylovulum psychrotolerans; assembly: GCF_002209385.1. Classification (NCBI taxonomy): domain Bacteria; kingdom Pseudomonadati; phylum Pseudomonadota; class Gammaproteobacteria; order Methylococcales; family Methylococcaceae; genus Methylovulum; species Methylovulum psychrotolerans. The sequence goes on along the minus strand of NZ_CP022129.1, from coordinate 4,027,133 downwards.
CCAACTTTTTTACAACTATTATAATGATATTGCCAAGAAAGTAAAAGAAAGGCAGATTGATATTTTACTTGTCGTTAATATGTTTTTGACGGGATTTGACAGCAAAACACTAAACACTTTGTATGTTGATAAAAACCTAAAATATCATGGTTTGATACAAGCTTATTCAAGAACTAATAGGATTTTAAACGAACAAAAATCACAAGGGAATATTGTTTGTTTCCGTAACCTGAAAAAGCTAACCGATGATGCCATTGCTTTGTTCTCTAATTTAGAAGCCAAAGAGATTATTCTGGTTGAGCCTTACGAGGACTATGTAAAAAAGTTCAACAAGGCTTTTTCTCAGTTGTTGGCGATTGCACCAACGGTTAAAAGTGTTGATACCCTTCCAAGCGAAACCGAAGAACTAGAATTTATCAAAGCCTTTAGGGAGTTGATGAGGTTAAAAAATGTGCTAACCAGCTTTGCCGACTTCAATTTTAGTGATTTGGCTATGACTGAACAAAGCTTTGAGGATTATAAAAGCAAATATTTAGACTTGCACGACAAGGTAAAAAGCGATCACACTAAAGAAAAAGTCTCGATCCTGGAAGATGTGGACTTTGAACTAGAGCTTATTCACCGTGATGAAGTCAATGTTGCCTATATTTTGCAATTACTGGCTAAACTTAAAGAAGGCGACACCTCAGAACGGGAAAAGAAGAAAAAAGCGATTATTGACCTGTTGACGGGTGAAGCTAATCTTAGAAGCAAAAAAGAGCTGATTGAAAATTTCATAAACTCCAGCTTGATAAAATCCGAAACTAACGAAGATACGGATGTTGGGGCGGAATTTGAAAGCTATTGGGAAATTGAAAAACAAAAAGCCTTTGACCTGATGTGCCAAGAAGAGGGCTTAATACCTGAAAAGCTCCAGGATGTAATAGGGAACTACATTTACACCGAAAGAAAGCCAATCCGTGATGAAGTGGTTGGAATTCTCAAAGAAAAACCAAAGTTGCTTGAAAGAAAAAATGTTGTTGAGCGAGTTATTGAAAAAATAATGAATTTCGTTAATACATTTATTGATGGGATTAGTGGGTAGATCAGTTTAATTTTTAATATCAGGTAAAATTTATGGCATCAACCGTAATATCAGCTTTCAATGAATTTTTAAAGGATACAGTTAATTTAGATGCCGATGATGTAAAGTCGGCAAGAATTAGTAGAACTTTGCTTAAAGGAAAAATACACGATTTTCCAATACATGATTCAAGTTTTCCAGCTCTATATTCAGAGAAAGATATAAATTTCGGTTCATTCGATAGAAATACAAAAAAACGACTTCTCGATGATATTGATATGATGATTTGCCTAAATGCTATGGGTGGAACTTATCTTGAATACAGTCATGATAATATTGAAATAACAATTGACTATAACGAAAAAAATTTAAAATATTTATGCAACCCAAATACTTATCAGTTGAACTCAATAAAAGTTGTTAATAAATTTGTTAGTTCCTTAAGTAGTGTTTCGCAGTATAAAAATTCTCAAATAAATAGAAGACAAGAGGCCGCCGTTTTAAACTTAACAAGTTACGATTGGAGCTTCGATATAGTCCCCTGCTTCTTTACCAGAGAAGACTCCTATGGAAAAACATTTTACTTAATACCTAATGGTAGCGGGAGCTGGAAAAAAACAGACCCAAGAATTGACCAAGAAAAGGTATCGGACATAAATCAAAAAAATAAAGGAAATGTTCTAAATGTTATAAGAATAATGAAATTTTGGAACAAAAGACCAACAATGCCTTCAATGTCATCTTATCTAATAGAAAATATGATATTAAATTATTATGAATACAGAGATGATGCCAGTAATTATGTTGATATGGAACTTCCTAATATATTTCTTTATATAAGGAATAATGTTTACAATTCTGTTCAAGATCCCAAGGGAATACAAGGTAATATAAACCATTTAACTTATGATGAGAAATCAAAGATCTGGGATAGAGCAAACTTTGATTACGATAGATCAGTAGAAGCAAGAAGCTTAGAGGATCAAGGAAAACAAAAAGAATCTATAAATAAATGGAGAGAAATATTTGGCTCTGAATTTCCTACTTATTGGTAATAAAAAATAAAATGATTAATATTGAACAGAATAAAATAGACAATCTTGATTGTCTTGCTTCCCAAAGATACTTATATAGTAGTGCCAAGAACTACACAGGATTACAGCAGACCTTAACCCTATCGAACACAAATGGGCACAGCTTAAATCCATCCGCAACCAAGCACGATGTTCCGTTGACGACCTCTTCACTGGGGCGGTTACAGGACATCTTTTTATATCGGATTAGCTATACACCTGCTTGCTCCACAACAATCCCGCCAGGGCTTGCCGTTGTACCCGCCGCTCCTCAAGCGTGGCTTTAGGCGGATGGAGAGCCTCATAAAACGTATCGGCTTCCGCCCGGCGTTGGCTAAACACGCGGCCAATGTCTGCAAACGGCTGTTGCATGGCGGTGGGCGTTAACCGTAAAGTCAATTGCACCGATTCGCCAGCGGGAATATCCAGGCGATAATGCAGACAGGACTTCGTGCCGGTCTGCGCGGGATTGACGCAGGCTTCGCCATTAATTATATGGCGGTGAAAGGCATCTTTTACATAAGGCGAGGGATTAGCGGCATGACCTCCGTACACCCGCTGGCTATGGGTCTCATTATTGGTGAATAAGGGTGTACAGTCACCATCGGCATACAGATAACGTTTACCTAGCTGATAAGGAAACAACAGGCCGGGTAAGGGCGGCAGTTCGGAACTGTCCGCCAACAGACAGGTATAAACCCCCGCCTTCTTCAACAAGCGGATAGTCGGGATAGGGCCGCGCGGTTCCGACCATGCCCAAGTATTGCGGAACCACAACTGCGGCAGGATATGCAGCGGGGCGGCATCAGGGCCGCGATTATGAGCGCTGATGCGGATGCAAATGTCATCGGGGGACACTTTCGCATATTCCACTTCGACATCGAAATAACGGTTGTCCTTAAAGATCCCCGTATCCAACAATTCAAATTCAGCACCGCTGCCTGCCCGCCGCTGATTTTCGCGGATCAGTTCTTGGTAGGGGTATTCGCCTTGTGGGTATTTGTAGAGATAACGCATATAGCTATGCGTCGGCGTGTTGTCCAGATAAAAGTAGTAGTCTTTGACATCTTCGCCATGGTTGCCTTCCCACATATCCAGGCCAAAGGCGCGTTCTTTCAAGATAGGGTCACGGCCATTCCAGAGTCCGAGGGCGAACACCAAAAGCTGGTAACGGTCACAAATCCCCGCCAAGCCGTCCTCGCCCCAGCGGTAGGCTTTGCTCCGCGCCAAATCATGCGGCAAATACCGCCACGCATCACCATTAGGGCTATAATCCTCCCGCACCGTCCCCCATGACCGCTCACTGAGATACGGCCCCCACCGCCACCATGGCGGCTGCTCGCCGACATTCTCCGCTATGCGGACAGATTCGCTATTGGTCATGGCAGATTCCCCTTAGGTCACTCCCAAGCCAGCTAAGCTTAGGATTACAACAAGTGCAAACACCGTTTGGCTTAAGCTGGGAGCGCGGGCATCTTGCCCGCAAGAGCGGGCAAGATGCCCGCGCTCCTAAAAGCCACCTATTAAACTATACTTCAAACGGTCAAGTGCAAAAGGTACGCATTTATGCCCCTGAGGGTACAGCGTACCCTACGGTGAATTGTAAAAGCCGAAAACTTGGCCGTTCACAGTATATATTACAGGTTTCTGGCAGGCGTTTATAACGCAAACCCGCCGTCTATAACTTACCCTTAACCTTAGCAAATACCGCTTCGGCGCGTGCGTCCGCCCCGGCCAACACCTCCGCCAATTCGGCAACCTTCGCCTGCGCATAAACTTCGTCTTTTAAACAGCCGGTATTGATATGGACATTTAAAGCCGCGCTTTTTAAACCACTGTACGCCGCCATCACCGCCACACCCGCATCGCTGATAACGCCCAGATTACCGTGGGTAGCGGCAATCTCACTTAACACCATCACTTCATGGCAAGCACGGGCGCAAGCCAGCGGCACTTCGGTAGCCTCTTTCAAAACCGCCTGTATGGCTTCGCTACGCGCGGCCTTTTCTTCGTCAGTCTCTTTAGCTTGCCCATAAGTCGCCATCAAACGGCCAAACACCTCGACATCAGCCTTGACCAGCGCGGTCAATTCGGCGCGTAAGATTTCAGCTTTTGCCAACAACTCCCGCATCTGCGGCTCAACCTCGGCATACTGCGGCTTGCCTATGGTCAAATTGCACACCATGCTAAGCAATGCCGCCCCTTGTGCGCCCATCAGCGCGGCGACACTGCCACCGCCGGGCGTAGGTGATTTGCTGGCCAATTCGTCCAGAAAGAGCTGGATGGATTTATCTTTTATTTCAGTCATGGGGTTAATCATTCAATAATGGGTTAGACAGCAATTGCCGCGTTAAAGGGCCTAGGCCGCGAAATGCCTTTAGGCTTCGCGCCGCCACGTCGTTGTGCCGTTTGGCGCGTCTTCTAAGATTATGCCCTGGCTTTTTAGTTCATCACGGATCTGGTCGGCCAACGCCCAGTTTTTGGCTTTTTTGGCATCGATACGCGCCTGGATTTGTTGCGCTACCGCGTCGTCGGCATCGCCTTGCAAGAAACTGTCGGCATCATGTTGCAAAACACCTAACAAGCTGCCTAAAAACCGCAAAGTCGCCGCCAATTCGGCACTTTTGGCCGTATCTGCCGCCTGCTTGGCGCTATTTAGCTCCCGCGCCAGATCAAACAACACCGCCAACGCCACAGGCGTGTTAAAATCATCGTCCATCGCCTGTTCAAAACGGCTGACATAAGCGCTATCCACGCCTGCCACCGTACTGTCCAAACCGCGCAAAGCCGTATACAAGCGCGTCAAGGCCACGCCCGCCTCGTTCAGTTGCTCATCAGAATAATTCAGGGGGCTACGGTAATGGCTCAGCAAAATGAAGAAGCGGATAATCTCCGGCTTATAGGCCTTAAGCACTTCGCGCACGGTAAAGAAATTGCCCAATGATTTGGACATTTTTTCTTCATTGACGCGCACAAAGCCATTGTGCATCCAGACATTAACAAACGTCTCACCCGTCGCCCCCTCGGATTGGGCGATTTCGTTCTCATGGTGCGGGAACTGCAAATCCATACCGCCGCCATGAATGTCGAAATGGTGGCCTAAGCAGCAAGTGGACATGGCCGAACATTCGATATGCCAGCCCGGACGACCCAGCCCCCAAGGCGACGGCCAAGCAGGCTCGTCCGGTTTCGCCATTTTCCACAACACAAAATCCAAGGGATTATCCTTGGCATGGTCAATATCGACCCGCTCGCCCGCCTGCAAGTCAGCCAGATTTTTGCCCGATAACTGCCCGTAATTGGCGAACTTATGCACCGAATAAAACACATCGCCGTTACCGCCGACATAAGCCAGCCCCTTAGCGATTAAGGTGCCGATCATGGCGATAATATCGGCGATGGATTCGGTGGCCTTCGGCTCGATGTCCGGCGGCAATACCGACAACGCCCGCTCGTCTTCGTGCATCGCCTCGATAAAGCGCTCGGTTAATGCGGTAAACGCCTCGCCGTTCTCATGGGCGCGTTGGATGATCTTATCGTCAATATCGGTGATGTTGCGCACATAAGTCAGTGCGTAGCCGCTATGGCGCAGGAACCGGGCGACCGTATCAAACACTACCATCACGCGGGCGTGGCCGATATGGCAATAATCGTAAACCGTCATGCCGCAGACATACATGCCGACTTGACCCGCCACGCGTGGGCGGAAGGGTTCTTTTTTACGGGTCAGAGTGTTATAAATTTTTAGCATACTGTCATTAGGCCCAATTATTTAGCAATACGTTAGCAACAAATCTGTACAATTTACCAAGCGCGTACTTCTCTTTCAAGATAAAAACACATAGAATTGCCTGTTTCCATTAATTTGAGGAAAAATAATGCGTCCACTGATGCTTGCCCTACTGTTTTCATTAACCACATCGCTCTCTTTTGCACAGGAAAAAACCATGTCCGAACCGACTAAAGTTAAACTGACCACCTCCTTAGGTGAAATCACCATTCAGCTTAACCCCGAAAAAGCCCCTATTTCATCCGCCAATTTTTTGACTTATGTTAAAGAAGGCTTTTACAACGGCACGATTTTCCATCGGGTAATCCCTGACTTTATGGCGCAAGGCGGCGGTTTTGACACCTCGTTCACGCAAAAAGCCGTCCACGCACCCATCAAAAATGAAGCCAACAATGGTCTGGCGAACAAACGCGGCACCTTGGCAATGGCGCGGACTAACGTCCCTGATTCCGCTACCGGCCAATTTTTCATCAACCTGAAAGACAACACCTTTTTAAACCACACCAGCCCAACCGCTAGCGGCTGGGGCTACGCCGTGTTCGGCGAAGTCATTTCCGGCATGGAAGTCGTCGATGCCATGGCCAAAGCCCCCACCGGCAACCGCGGTGGCCACCAAGATGTGCCAAAAACGGATATTATCGTCGAAAAGGCCGAAGTGGTCGAATAAGCCTTAAACTGCCGTCAGGATTTGCGGAGGGCGCAAAAACGTTTTTACGCCCTCCTAAACCGCCCCGCAACCTCAGGCCAACCGTCTTCAGCCCATGCCCCAAGACATCCTGTTCATATCCGACCTGCATCTGGCACTCGATAAACCAGAGATTACCCGCCACTTTGTGGATTTTCTCCAGCACCGTGCGCCGCAAGCATCCGCCCTGTACATTCTCGGCGACTTATTCGATGCCTGGCTAGGCGACGATGACTACACCCCGCCTAACCGTAGCCTACGCCGCCACCTCAAGCACTTGACCGACTCAGGCACAAAAGTCTACCTGCAAGTCGGCAACCGCGACTTTTTACTGGGGCAGCGCTTTTGCCAAGAGACGGGTATCACCCTGTTAGGCGACTACGCCGTCATCGACTTGTTCGGCATCCCTACCCTGCTGACCCACGGCGACCTGCTGTGTACCGACGACCTGCCTTACCAAACCTTCCGCGTCAAAGCGCGGACACCGCAATGGCAACAGAACGTCCTCAGCAAGCCGTTGCTGGTACGCTTGCTCGCCGCCCGTTGGTTCCGTCTGCGGAGCTTTTTCCATAAACGCCAAAAAAGTCAGGCCATTATGGACGTTAATGCCGATACCGTGGTGAACACCTTGCGCGAATACGCTTGCCTGCGCCTGATCCACGGGCATACCCACCGCCCCGCCGTGCATGATCTCTCGGTTGACGGCCAAGCGGCGCAACGTTTTGTGCTTGCGGCATGGCATAAGCAAGCAGGCGAGGCATTGAGCTGGAACGGGGGGGCTTACCGACGCGAAATTATTTAAGAAGTTATTTAGGAAACAAGGGGCTAAGCATCCCCAATGGAGCGTCTTAACGGCGATAAAACCCTGTCAAACGATGCCGCTTCTATTAATAGTTGACTTTTGACCCAAAATCATTAAATCTAGGCACTTGGCGTGAAAATTTCCTGCACACGAGGGGATGAAAGAAGTTCACCCAAAAACTAATATTAGTCTAAAAAAACATAATCAGTATTTTGTTGTACAACAAAATATCAGGAGAAATAAATTATGATGAAGCCTTTAAAAAGCTTGCTACTTGCTTCTAGCGTAGCCGCTTTATTAGCCGCACCAGCGATTTCAACTGCTAATAGCGGTGTTGAGCAACTGACCAAAAACCCTGCCAACTGGGCGACTTGGGGTGGTAACTATGCCGGTACCCGTTATAGCGAACTGAACGACATCAACACCAGCAACGTCAAAAATCTGCAACCGGCATGGTCTTTCTCCACAGGTGTATTGCGTGGTCATGAAGGCGGCCCATTGGTTGTTGACGATGTCCTGTACATCCACACCCCGTTCCCTAACACTGTTTACGCAATCGACCAAAAAACCCAATCTGTCATCTGGGAATTCACCCCAACCCAAGATGCTGATGTCACCATCCCTGTCATGTGCTGCGATACCGTTAACCGCGGCTTAGCTTACGGCGACGGCAAAATCTTCCTGCAACAATCCAACACTGTCCTGACTGCACTGGACGCAAAAACCGGCAAACGTGTTTGGAGCGTACAAAACGGCGACCCAAAACTGGGTATGACCAACACCAACGCGCCTTTAGTCGTTAAAGACAAAGTCCTGACCGGTATCTCCGGCGGTGAATTTGGTGTCCGTGGCTTCTTGGCCGCTTACGACATCAACACCGGCAAATTGGCGTGGAAAGGCTACAGCATCGGCCCTGATAAAGACACCCTGATTGACGGCAAAAAAACCACAGCGTGGAAAGACGGCAAAGTAGCCCCTGTTGGCCCAGAATCCAGCACCAGCACTTGGGAAGGCGACCAATGGAAAATCGGCGGCGGCACCACTTGGGGCTGGTACAGCTATGACCCTAAACTGAACTTGGTCTATTACGGCTCAGGTAACCCATCGACTTGGAACCCAGTACAACGTCCTGGCGACAACAAATGGTCTATGTCATTGTGGGCGCGTGACGCTGACACCGGCGCGGTAAAATGGGTTTACCAAATGACCCCACACGACGAATGGGACTTTGACGGTATCAACGAAACCGTTCTGGTTGACCAAGAAGTGAAAGGCCAAATGCACAAAACTATCGTGCATTTCGACCGTAACGGCTTTGGCTATACCTTAGACCGTGAAACTGGCGAACTGTTGGTTGCTGAAAAATTCGACAAATCCGTTAACTGGGCAACCCACGTTGACATGAAAACAGGCCGCCCACAAGTGGTGCCTGAGTTCAGTACCGAACACAACGGCGAAGATGTCAACACCAAAGGCGCTTGCCCTGCGGCGTTAGGCTCTAAAAACCAACAGCCTGTTTCTTACTCGCCACAAACTGGCCTGTTCTACATCTCAGGCAACCATCTGTGTATGGACTACGAACCGTTTGAAGTCGCTTACACCGCTGGCCAACCTTACGTTGGCGCCACCCTGACCATGATGCCAGCTGGTGCTGATGTCCTGACAGGTAAACCAGACGGCACTACCAACCTGGGCCAATTCACCGCTTATGACGCGAAAACTGGCAAAATTGCTTGGTCTAACAAAGAGCAATTCTCTGTTTGGTCAGGTTCAGTCGCTACTGCTGGCGGCGTCGTTTTCTACGGCACACTGGAAGGCTACCTGAAAGCGGTTGATGCTAAAACTGGTAAAGAATTGTACAAATTCAAAACCCCATCAGGCATCATCGGTAACGTCAATACTTGGAAATACAACGGCAAACAATATGTCGGCGTAATGTCAGGTATCGGCGGCTGGGCAGGTATCGGTATCGCCGCTGGTCTGGATGACGGCACCGATAAATCTGGCTCAGAAGGCCTGGGTGCAGTAGGCGCGTACAGAAGCTTAAGCTCTTACACTAAATTAGGCGGTGTATTGACTGTATTCGCATTACCAGAATAAGTCAGACTTAAACCTTAGCACGCCCTAAAAGCCCTGGCTGGTTTCAGCCAGGGCTTTTTTATTTTCAGGCAAGCAGAAACAGCCCATATCAACTAAAATAGCCGCCTTTAACCGACAAGCCCACCAACCCCCCAAAAACCTATCTTAATGGCTGGATTAACACACTTAACACCAAAGCCGAAACCTGGCCTTACCCTGTTGATTATCACCCTGCTGTGCCTTAACAGCACCCATGCGGACGACGATGACGACGACACGGCCACCAACCGCAAAGTCCAACAAGCCAACGGCCAAACCGTCATCAAACTGACAGAGAAAACCCAACAACTGTCCGGCCTTGCCACCACCGTACTGCAAGCCGCCCAACACTATGCCGAATTCTTAAGCTACGGCAAAGCCATCAGCGTCCAACCCTTGGTCACCCTGCACCACCGCTATCTGGCGACACTGACCGAGCGCAACCGTGCCGCCGCCAAATTCAAGCAGGCCGAGCAAAGCATCGAACGTCAACAGGACTTATACCAACACGGTGTCACCGCTAAACGCAACTTGCAAGACCAACAGGCGCAATGGCAAACCGACAAAGCCCTGCTCGATGCCACCCAATACCAAGACCAAGCCTTACTTGACGAAGCCCTGCTCAATTGGGGAGCCACCCTATCCGCTTGGGCTTTGACCGCACGGGCCGAAAAACTGAACCCGTTTCTGAGCGGCCAACAAACCTTATTACAAGTCACCGTGCCCAGCCACCATAGCCCCGCCGAAAACCTCCACAGCATTGCCGTGGCCGCCTCCGGCGACCGCAACCAAGCCCAGACCGCCGAACTGATCGCCAGCTCCCCACAAACCGACAGCACCAACCAAGGCATCAGCTATTTTTTCCAAACCAGCGGCAAAGCCATCAAAACTGGCATGAGCGTCAGCGCGTGGCTACCCGAACAAGGCCAACAACACACCGGGGTCATCATCCCCACCTCCGCCGTGTGCTGGGCTAACGGGCAAGCCTACGTCTACCTAAAAACCACCGACGACACCTTCAGCCGCCGCGCCATCAGCCACTACACCCCCACCGCCCAAGGCTATTTCCTCAGCGACACCCTTAAACCCGGCGACACCCTCGTCACCACAGGCGCACAAATGCTCCTGTCCGAAGAACTGCGCGGACAAATCCCTGATGAGGATAATGATTGAACTTAAGTAGTGGCAAGAGGGCAATGGGTATCTACCCCAGCGTTTTGCTTGTGTAGCTATCGGCTTGACGAAACAGATTAAAGCTTTCACACTATCCCAACAACCTAGAACAGCAACTCACCCTGTATTGCCAACAACATCAAGTGTCCAAAACTGAAACCATCCGCTTGGCTCTCGGACGCTTACTGACTATCCCTAATAGCCCATTAAGCCCCTACGAACTAGGCAAGGCAGGTTTTGGTGCAGACCAAACCCACGAAGGCGACATTGCCCAACAGAGTAAGGCTTTGCTAAAAGCACGGTTTATTGGCAATACTGATAATTGACACGGGATTTTTGGTCGCACTCTCTATTCGGCGCGATAAACTGCACCAACATGCCTTAAACTTTCTCCGGCAAAACTAACAAGCATTAATTACTGCCGCCCCCGTAATTGCCGAAAGCTGTTATTTTTTAGATGCAAAAGCAAAAATAGCCTTATTAAACTGGGCGGCCTGCGGGGGAATCACCGTGATTGACGTGCCAGTAATGGCTTATGGCGACATAATACAAACTATTGAAAAATATGCTGACCATGATATTGATTTTACGGATGCCGCTGTGGTTTGGCTGACCAATACCTATCGGCAACAACAGATATTAACTGTTGATAAAGCAGACTTTTCGGCTTTCCGTCTAAAAAATAACCCATGGTTCGAACTATTGGAATGGTATCCCTAAGGGATCAAAAAAACAGAACTACTGTCCGGCTGTGTTGTTCAGGAATTCCACCATATCATCGTTTTGTACGCGATGATAAATGTCTTCTACTGACAAGGTTAACCCAATGGATTCAAAAGTGATTTCATCGCCTAGGAAGTAATGTTTTGCTAACCAACCTTCACTTCTTCTGAATATCTGGACATCCACAATGTCTTGTTCAACCATCACATATTCTTGTAAGCTAGGGATGTTTATGTACGACATAAACTTAATGGTTGTATCTTTTCGTCGAGTGGACTTAGATAAAACTTCAACAATGATGACAGGTGTTTTCGTAAAATAAGGCTCGGAATTGTCAAAATTGCAATCCACCATCACATCAGGGTAGAAAAAATTTGAATTGACTCTCAATTTCATATCTGAACCAAACGGTTCACAAGGATTATTTTCTAAATGATTACCGAATTTTCTTAAAATATTTACAGATATTCTTTCGTGATTGGCACTCGTTCCAGCCATTGCATACACATGACCATCAATCAATTCGTGTTTGGCTTCGCTGGTCAGTTCCCATTTCAAATAGTCTTCCACACTGGTTAAACCAATAGCATTTACTGCTGACATAGCATTACCCCAAAATAATTGACGAATTTAACCGTGTATTAGAATCTATTTTTGTCAAGTTGCACTTTCATACCCCAGCCACGTTACTGCTTAAGAATTCCGCCATATCGTCATTTTGTACCCGATGATAGATTTCTTCCACGGATAACGTAAGGTCAATAGATTCAAAATAGAGCGTTTCGCCCAAGAAATAATGCACCGAATGCCAATTATCACTTTTACGGTAAACGGTTATGTCGACATAATCCTGTTCGATTAAAACATATTCCTGTAATGTCGGAATGTTTATGTATTCTATCAACTTATCTTTTTCATCGGCTTTTCTGGTGGAACGGGAAAGGACTTCAACCAATATGACGGGTTTTGTTTTGTAAAACTGATTTTCATCATCCTTATCACAAACCACCATACAATCGGGATAACGAAAATTGCCCGTGGACGTTTTTAGCTTCATATCTGATGTAAAAGGCTCACAAGGTGATTTTTCCAAGTGATTCCCAAATTTCCGATAAATATTTCCAGAAATTCTGTCATGATTTTCACTCGCTCCAGCCATAGCATAAACATGACCGTCAACCAGCTGATGCTTGACTTCACTGGCCATTTCGCCTTGTAAATAATCTTCCTCACTGATCAAACCGATATTTTTTACAGCCGACATGTCATTACTCCACAATAGTTGATGAATTAAACAGTGTATTGAAATCTATTTCTGATTGTACCGGATTATGGGGTGCGTTAAGAAACCATGCGATTGATTGTGTTTAAAAGTAACTGCCCAGCCCCCTCCCCTTGAAAAAATATAGAAAATCAAGCAAAGTATAGATATGGAAAACCGCCCCTATTTATCAGCTCTGACCGCTCAGGAAAAAGACGCTTATCATCATTTCAAAATTTGCTGGAAATTTAGCCCCCCCCCTACTGCGGTGGCCAATTATGCGTCTCCGCCTGACCATCCCGGCACCAGGCATACAAAGCGTCATACATCACCATCCCGTATTTAAGCAACTCATGGTCATCGGCAAAGGTGTGCGACAGGCCTAAAGAAATCGCATACAGCCCCGCCGATTGCGGGCTTAAGTCCAAACGCGAGGTATCGGCGCCACGGACAATAACAGCAAGTTGCGCCAAAGCCGGATCATCAAGCCCATACTTCAACAAAAACGCATCAAAGCTGCACAATTCGCCGACATGCGACAATTCCACATCCGGCACATCGTAAGGTATCGCGCCTGTCATTTCGGCTATCGGCAACACTTGCGCCGCTGGCACATACAAAAATTCGGCCTCTGTATCAATAAACCGCGCCACCAGCCACGGACAAGCTATACGGTCTATTTTTGGCCGCTCACGCGTAATCCATTGCATCTTAAGCTCCCGTCATTGCTGTAGCCAATAAGGCCATAACCCAAGGCTTGGCCAATGTCACCGCCAAACCCAACACCCCCGCACTAACAATAACCTTAATCACGCCGATTTTATAACGTAATAAAGCCAGCAACGCCAAAGCCGACACCACCGCCGCGACGGCATCAAACGCCCCCGCCCAACCCGACGGCCAAAACACATGCCACGCAAAGAATAACGCCAAGTTGAGGATCACCCCAACCACAGCGGCGGTAATGGCAGTCAGCGGAGCGGTAAAATGCAAGTTACCGTGGGTGGATTCAATCAGCGGCCCGCCTGCCAGCACAAATAAAAAACTCGGTAAAAAGGTGAAATAAGTGACCACAGTCGCTGCTACCGCCCCTGCCCAAAACAAAGCCTCGCCACCGAACAGGGCTTGTGTCCAACCCGCGACAAAACCGACAAACGTCACCACCATAATCAGCGGCCCTGGGGTGGTTTCGCCCAAGGCTAGGCCATCTATCATCTGTTGCGGGATCAGCCAATGGTAATGCTCCACCGCCCCCTGATAGACATAAGGCAGCACCGCATACGCCCCACCAAAGGTTAACAACGCCGCTTTGGTGAAGAACCAGCCCATTTGCGTGAGGGCATTATCCCAGCCGTACTGCACGGTCAGCCAAGCCATCGGCACTAGCCACAATATGCCGCCGACCGCCGCCAGCATCAGCAAGCGCGAACCTTTAAAAACCGTATGCGCCAGTTTGGGCGTGTCATCGTCAATAAGGGCGGGGCCGAAAGACTTATCGGCTTTACCATGCCCACCGCCCGCTTTAAAGGTATCCGGCGTAAACCGTCCACCCACATAGCCAATCACCGCCGCCGTGGCGACAATCGCCGGAAACGGCACGTCAAAGGCAAAAATCGCCACAAACGACAACCCCGCCAACGCCCATAAGACACGGTTTTTTAACGCCCGCGAGCCGATACGGTGCGCGGCCTGCAACACAATAGCCGTCACCGCCGGCTTAATGCCATAAAACAGCCCCGCCACCCATGGCACATCGCCAAAGGCGACATAACACCACGATAAGGCAATCAAAATAAACAACGACGGCAAAACAAACAGCACCCCAGCGATAATGCCACCCCACGTTTTGTGCATCAGCCAGCCGATATAAATCGCCAATTGCTGGGCTTCCGGCCCCGGCAATAACATACAAAAATTCAGTGCATGCAAAAACCGCCGCTCAGAAATCCAACGGCGGCTCTCCACCAGCTCTTGGTGCATAATGGCAATTTGCCCCGCCGGACCGCCAAAACTGATAAAGCCCATTTTTAGCCAAAACTTAAAAGCCGTTGCCAAAGACACGGCGGCAGGCCTTGTTACGGCGGATGCCGTGCTGCTTGTTTTTGCCATTCCCCTTACTCCTCTGTTGCCATTGCAAAAGCCGCCAGCAGACCGTCAAACACGCCGCTGGCCGCCGCCAAAAGTTGCCCGTCATCGTTAAACGTTGCCGACAAGCCCTTCAATACCGATTCCACACCGCTAGCTTCGGCGACCTGTACGCCGCCAACATCCAAATAATGCACTAGAGCCGCCAAGCGCTTCAAGGCGGCCGTCTCTAGCTGAAAACGGATTAATAACACCTCAAAGCTGACGTAAGAGCCGACATGGGTAAACGCCGCGCCGTCAAAATCAAACCCCAAAGCCTCCGGCGGACAAGCCGACGGCGTTTCCAACCACACAAACCGCGCTTGCGGGTCAATAAAGCGGCGGATCAGCCACGCACAGGCCAAACGGTCTGCCCACGGTCGGCAACGTGTCGCCCACAAACGGTTTTGATAATCGGCGCAACGTAACGGTGCCAGCACCGCATCGGTAGGCTGAGGCTCATCAGGTGCAACCAACCGCCGGATAGCACTATCAAGCTCGGCTAAGGCGGCACCGACTTGCTGTTGCGCAGCATTGGGGAAAAAATCAATCGCGGCCAATTGCGTAAACTCTTTACGCAGCTTGGCGGTTTTTTTCAAAATATCGGGGGGCAAACCCGCCGCCACGCCCTGCCGCTCCGCCTGAATGGCCTGTAACAACACGGCATAATCGCCGTCACGCCGGAAGAGCGCGGGCAAATCCATCGTCTCGTCCAAGGCCGCTATTTTCAGCAGATAAGCCGTGCCGCCACAGCGCTGCACATCGGCCTGCACCGCTTGGAAAGCCGTCAGACACGCAAGCTGCTCCGGCAACAGATAAACCCCGTCACGCAACACCGCCGCGCCCGACGCTTTAATAGCCCGCCACGCCCGCATCCGTCCGGCGGTGTTGTCGGTGGAAAGAGAGATAATCAACAATAAAGTATTCATGTCTTTATTATAACTTTTTTGTTACAAATATAACAAAACATTTAAGGCTTGGCGATTTTTAATATGCCTTAAAACGCAAACCACCAAAATTCAGGCACAAAAAAAGGAGTAAAACAGACGTTTTACCCCTTTTTCATCACCCTGCTACCGCACCATACAGCGCAATAGGCTTATTTCCAGCAATTTTTACAGCTTAGCCAATACTTCCGCCACAGTCGCGCCCATCGCCGCCGGGGTCGGGCTGATAATCACGCCCAACTCCCTCAGCATAGCGACTTTTTCCGCCGCGCTTTCGCCCGCCGAGGAAATAATCGCCCCGGCATGGCCCATGCGACGGCCTTCGGGGGCGGTCAAACCGGCAATATATGCCACAACCGGCTTAGTCATATTGTCCCGCGCCCACAACCCGGCTTCCACTTCTTGCGGGCCACCGATTTCGCCGATCATCACCACCACTTTAGTCTCCGGGTCTGCCTCAAACATTTCCAGAATATCGCGGTGCGAGCTGCCGTTAATCGGGTCGCCGCCGATACCGACCGAGGTGGAAATACCGATACCCAAACGTTTGAGCTGGTCAGCGGCTTCGTAACCTAAAGTACCTGAACGGCCAACAATACCGACATTGCCTTGCTGATAAATATGCCCCGGCATAATGCCCAGCATGGAGCGGCCTGGGCTGATGGTGCCCGCACAGTTAGGGCCGGTCAACACCATGCGCTGTTCTTTCGGGAAGCGGCGCAGGAAGTTTTTCACCGTCATCATGTCTTGGGTAGGGATACCGTCAGTAATCGCCACACAGTATTTAATGCCTGCATCAGCGGCTTCCATAATGGAATCGGCGGCAAACGCGGGCGGTACAAAGACGATGCTGGCTTCCGCGCCGACTTGCTGCACGGCTTCTTTGACCGTATTAAAAACCGGCAAGCCTAAATGGGTTTGGCCGCCTTTGCCGGGGGTGACGCCACCGACGACTTGCGAGCCATAGTTAAGCATGTCTTGGGCATGAAAACTGCCGATTTTTCCGGTAAAGCCTTGAACGATGATGCGGGTGGTTTCGTTAATTAAAATAGCCATAATATTTCCTTAAGCCGCTGTAGTACGGGCAACAACTTCATTACGCGCTTGTACGGCCTTTTCCGCCGCTTCCGCCAACGTTTCAGCGGTGATGATAGGCAAGCCGCTTTCCTTAATGATCCGTTGGCCTTCTTCGACGTTTGTACCGGATAATCTGACGATCAGCGGCACTTTCATATCAATTTTTCTGACCGCCTGCACCACCCCTTCGGCAATCCAATCGCAACGGTTAATACCCGCAAAAATATTGACCAGCATGGCTTTAACGTTTTTATCCGCCAGTACCAAACGGAAAGCTTTCTCGGTACGTTCAGCGGAAGCACCACCGCCCACGTCCAAGAAATTGGCTGGCTCACCGCCCGCCAACTTAATCATGTCCATTGTCGCCATTGCCAAGCCCGCGCCGTTAATCATACAGCCGATGTCGCCATCTAGGCCGACATAGCTTAAGCCACGGTCAGCGGCAGCGGTTTCGCGGGGGTCTTCTTGGGTCTTATCACGCAATTCGGAGATTTTCAGTTGCCGGAACAGGGCGTTCTCATCAAAGCCCATTTTCGCATCCAAAGCCAGCAACTCATTATTGCGGGTGATGACCAAGGGGTTGATCTCCAACATACTGGCATCCAAATCACGCAGGGCGCGGTAACAGCCCCGGATGGTTTTGACAGCATGGCTGATGATTTCGGCATCCAAACCTAACGCAAAAGCCATTTCCCTAGCCTGATAATCTTGCAGGCCGACCGCAGGCTCAATATAAATCTTGGTGATGGCTTCGGGATTGGTCACTGCCAACTCTTCAATATCCATACCGCCTTGGGCGGAGCCGACCATCACAATACGCTCAGAACTACGGTCGACCAGAAAGCAAAAATACAATTCTTTGGCAATATCAGTACCCGCTTCAATATACAAACGGGCGCAAACCTTACCCGCAGGGCCGGTCTGATGCGTGACCAAACGTTTACCTAACAGGGCTTCGGCGGCAGCTTCGACTTCATCATGCGTTTTGCAGATTTTAATGCCACCTGCCTTACCGCGCGCGCCCGAATGGATCTGAGCCTTAACCGCCCAAACATGACCGCCGATTTCTCTGGCACGTTGCACCGCATCTTCAGGACTATACGCTAAGCCCCCTTCAGCGGTTTTTATACCATAACCGCTTAAAATTTCTTTTGCTTGATACTCATGAATATCCACAGCATCTCCTTTATGTCTAGTTGAATGCAGATGCCACTACCGTCACCTGCCAAAATAATTATTTTTGTTTCGCCGCAATCGCTTCCGCCGCTTTTACCACGTTATTGGCCATCCGTTCCGAAGCGGCATCAATCAAGCGCCCGTCTAACGCTGCCGCACCCTTGCCTTGTGCCGCCGCTTCTTGCAGAGCCACCAAAATGCGTTTGGCTTTTTCAACTTCTGCCGCAGGCGGGGTAAACACTTCGTTAGCCAACGCCACTTGCGAAGGATGGATAGCCCACTTGCCTTCGCAACCTAAAGCCGCCGCCCGTTTAGCCGCCGCCACATAACCGTCAGGGTCTTTAAAATCGCCGAAGGGGCCGTCAATAGGGCGCAAGCCATAAGCGCGGCAGGCCACGGTCATACGGCTGATGGCCGCGTGCCATTGGTCGCCCGGATAATCAGGGTTAAGGCCGCCGATATTCGTCGTGCGGGCGCGGTTGCTGGCGGCATAATCGGCAACGCCAAAATGCAGGGCTTCTAAACGTCCACACGCGCCTTGGCGGGCAATATCTTCGACATTGGCCATACCTAAGGCGGTTTCAATCAAGGCTTCAATGCCGATTTTATTTTTCAGGCCTTGCTGCATTTCCAATTGGTTGAGCATAGCTTCGACCATGTACACATCAGCATAAACGCCGACTTTCGGAATCAAAATCGTGTCGATCTTACTGCCGGCCTGTTCGACCAAATCCACTACGTCACGCACCATATACTGGGTATCCAGGCCATTGATGCGCACGGAAACGGTCACGCCATGACCTTGCCAATCCAAATCGTTAATGGCCTCGATGATGTTCTTTCTGGCGCGTAGCTTGTCGTCAGGGGCGACCGCATCTTCCAAATCCAAAAAAATAAAATCCGCGCCACTCTTCATCGCTTTTTCGAACATATCGGGGTTAGAACCCGGAACAGCCAATTCGCAGCGCTGTACCCGTTGGACTGACGCTGTATATAAAGTGTGACTCATCTGTACATTCCTGCTTTTTGGGTGTTAACGTACTGACCAGCAGTACCTGAAAAAAATAATTCTGGCATACCCCAGAAACAAATAAATCGCCCATTCTACTTTCAGACACCGTAAAGTCAATTGTTACCGCGAGAAATCGTCAATGAAATCTTGCCGATTGGCAGTGGCTATGTCATCATTGCTCGTTTTTTTGCTGAGACTTTATTAAAAACTGCCAACGGCCTTATACTTAGGGCTGGCAGTTGGCCTATTTTTTTAAATAAAGTCAACCACCTGCACCTGTCCGCACTGCCGCGCCGCACGGGTACCCCGTGGTACGGCGCGGCACGCCCTTACTTAACCTTACATTTACAAGAGGAATCCCCATGGCTGGTCGTAACCACCTTTATATCCCAGGCCCGACTAACGTCCCTAACGAAGTGCTGAACGCCATGCACGTCACCATGGAAGATCACCGCTCGCCGGTGTTCCCCAAATTGCTGACCCCCTTATTACAAGATTTGAAAAAAATCTTTAACACCGAAACCGGACAAGCCTTTATTTTTCCGGCCACGGGCACGGCAGGTTGGGAAGTGGCGCTGACCAACACCTTAAACCCTGGCGATAAGGTCTTGATCTACCGCTTCGGCCAATTCAGCCACTTGTGGGCGGAAATGGCGAAACGCCTAGGCTTTGATGTCGAAATCCACCAAGAAACTTGGGGCAAAGGCATTCCCTTAGACAAACTGGAAGCCCGCCTGAAAGAAGACACTAACCACGACATTAAAGCCGTGTTAGCCACCCATAACGAAACCGCCACCGGTGTCACCAGCGACATTGGCGGGGTGCGTAAAGCGATGGACGCAGCCAACCACCCCGCTTTTTTGTTTGTTGACGGCGTAAGTTCTATCGCCAGCCTAGACTTCCGCATGGACGAATGGGGTGTGGACGGTGCAATCAGCGGCTCACAAAAAGGCTTTATGCTGCCTGCGGGCGGCGCGTTCCTGGCGTTCAGCCAAAAAGCCCTGCAAGCCGTGGAAACCTCAACCTACCCACGGTGCTTTTTGGATCTGAAAGACCAAATGACCAACAACGCCGCTGGATATACCCCTTACACGCCTAACCTGCCTATCCTGTACGGTTTGCGCAAAGCCTTAGACCTGTTGCTGGAAGAAGGCATGGAAAATGTCTACGCCCGCCATTACCGCCTTGCAAAAGGCACACGCAAAGCAGTCGCCGCATGGGGCTTAGGCTTATGCGCCCATCCAGGCTTTGAGTCCAACACCGTCACAGCGGTGGTCGTGCCTGAAGACAAAGACGCGCGTCTGGTCATCAGCACCGCGTTCAGCAAATACAATATTTCGCTGGGTGCAGGCCTGTCCGAATTGGCGGGTAAAGTGTTCCGTATCGGCCATGTCGGCGATATGAACGACGTATCCATGCTCGGCGCGATTGCGGGCGTAGAAATGGCGTTATTGGATTGCGGTTTTGCCATCCAACCCGGTAGCGGTGTCGCGGCGGCGATTGAGTATTATCGCGCGACGGCGAAATAGTTACAAAATCCGCAACAAAGCTTAAGATCCGAGGCGGCGTGAGGGCGCCTCGGCTCAGCGTTTTTGGGTTTTAATTGGGCCAGTATCAAAATAGCCTTGCGTTATCTGGATACTGGCTTATTATTTAAAGACTTTTTTAAATCCGCCGAAGCCCTGCTGAATAATTCCAACAGCACGGAAATAGATTTTAGAAACTTAATAAGCCGCTCATGCTACGCGGTATTTTTATTAAGCTAGGACATTGCCGCAACATTCCCTATCCCTATAGATGAATCGGCATACCAGCAACTAGGAAGCCACGAAAAAGTCTTCATTAAATGTGAACGACATGACAACAACCATTGACAAAGATTAGGCGGATTCATCCGACAACGCCGAAACAAACGCACCAAAGCCGACTACGACATTCATTTGCATATCAATCGTGCCGAAGCTGCCCAACACTTCCATGCAGTCAAAAGCTTGCTTGCCAAACTTGAAGCCCTTAAAAATACGGAGCCTCATCCATGAACAAACCCAAAATCATCGTCACCCGCCGCTGGCCCGCCGAAGTCGAAACCCAGCTTAAAGACTTGTACGACGTGCAACTCAACGAATCCGACATCCCCATGAACGCCGAGCAACTCAAGCTCGCCATGCAAACCGCCGATGCCTTATTGCCCACCGTCACCGACCCGATTACCGCAGACATTATCGGTGTAGAAAACCGGCGGGTGCAAATCATCGGCAACTTTGGCGTGGGTTACAATAATATCGACATTAACGCCGCCAAGGCACACGGCATCGCCGTCACCAACACCCCCCATGTCCTCACCGACTGCACCGCCGACATCGCCATGCTGTTGCTGCTGATGTCCGCCCGCCGCGCCGCCGAAGGTGAACGGCTCATCCTGAATGGGCAATGGACAGGCTGGGGGCCTACGCAACTGGTCGGGCAAAAAGTCACCGGCAAAACCCTAGGCCTGATCGGCTTTGGCCGTATCGCCCAAGCAATGGCGCGTAAAGCCCACCACGGCTTCGGCATGAAAATCCTCTTTTATGTGCCGTCTACGCCCGATCCGGCAATCGTCGAAGAATTGCAAGCGGTACGCTGCCATAGCGTCGAAGAACTGCTGACCGAAGCCCATTTCGTGTCATTGCATTGCCCCGGTGGCGCGGCCACCAAACACCTGCTGAACGAACAACGCCTGAAACTGATGCGCCCGTCCGCGCACTTGATTAACACCGCGCGTGGCGACGTAGTGGACAGCAACGCCCTGATTAAGGCCTTAACAGAACACTGGATCGCCGGAGCAGGCCTAGATGTTTACGAAGGCGAGCCAAACCTTAACCCCGGCTTTTTGGGGCTGGATAACGTCACCTTATTGCCGCATTTGGGCAGTGCCAGTGAAGAAACACGGGTAGCGATGGGCAATAGGGTCTTGAATAATATCGCGGCATTTTTTGCCGGCACCGAACCACCCGACCGCGTGGTATAAACGTGCTTGCTAAACAACCCTGTCAGGGTGTACGGTACACCATCCTTGCGCCACTTGCGCATTGGTTCACAATAATAAAAGCAACATCGGGGTAAGCACTACCCTAATATCCGCCGAAACCCGCAAAGGTTTTGGCACACCACACGAGAATAAACGATGAATTATACCCAAGACACCATTGACGAACTGAACTTGTTGGCCCGTTACAATCTGGACACCACCCTGGCAGGCCTTAAAGTCCACAGCTCCAGCGCCAGCCCAGCCACCGTAGCCGCCGCCCAACGCCTACACAGCAAAGGCCTGACCACCCAAGCAGACGGCGGTTACCTAACCACCATCGGCCACGAAGCGGCAGAAATGGCACAGACTTTGTTTAATTTGTTGAATCCGGTTTAAAGCCTGATGGTAGGCTAACAAGGCGTAACACCCTGTTAGCTTACCGCTCCCCGCAGTGACCTTATTTTTTTGTCAAGTTAACGCCACATTTTTTTAGATTTGCCGTATTGTACCCGCCGATTGCCAAAGTATTGCCAATCTGTCTGGCACTCACAATATCATTCGCATCCATGCACCCCCACCAACCATAACTACTATTAGCAACCTTACCCCAAGAGTAATTGGTATAAGAGCTGAGCTTATCTATTCCCGCCGCCCTTAAGTCCAATTCATACGGATGGCCTAAAATAATGCCGGTCACCCAATTTGCTTGAAAAGTATAACCAAAATCACCAGAGCATGACAGTGCTGCTTCCGTACGTCCTCCCTGAAGTACCGTAGTCACTACCGTACAAGTAGCACCTTGCCCATCTATATAGGTTCCGGGAATAAATGTGTTAGCGGGCAAATTTGGCGAAAGCCCAATAGTCACCTTAGCATTAGTGGTATCTATCTTACCGTCGCTTAACACGCTTAAGTCAATATATAGCCAAGCCAATATAATTTGATATGATAATAGGCTATTGTAAAAACGATCATCTTGAATGGAAAACGAATGGCTTATCCAGCGGCATTCAGAAAAAAACTGCTTTCAGTGATGAAAGAACAGGGCCTGACCATCCCGGAAGCCGCCGCAACCTTTCACGCAGCGTGTTGTACTTTTGCCCCAGCAGCGGCGACAACACGTCGGCCACGGCGGTCAGGCTGCATGAACGCGCGACGACCATGCCAAAACTCCACAACGCCAAGCCCAATGCCTCTGGCTTGCTGAGGGACGGAAAATGCATGGCAATCGTGTCGATCCATTGGTATAAGGCTAAAGCACAATAAAATGATGTCGTTCGTGGCGAGCCTGTCGAACCATCATAGCCCTTCGACAAGCTCAGGGCGAACGGTTTTACAATCAACTTATACTGTATTAGCTATAGTTCTGGATGGCGGGGCATGGCGGCACCTTCGGTAAACGGATGTTGATGACACTCATCAATTTACCCTCAACGCTTTGCCCCGTCACTTTTTAAAAACCTACACTTGTAAGCCCCTACTCATTCCTTAACATCGCCAAAGCCACCGCTTCGGCGACTTTAATACCATCTACCGCCGCCGACAAAATCCCACCCGCATAACCCGCCCCTTCGCCTGCCGGATATAGGCCTTTGGTGTTGATGCTTTGGTAATCTCCGTTACGTTTGATGCGGATAGGCGACGAAGTGCGGGTTTCCACGCCCGTCAACAACGCATCATCCATCGCAAAGCCTTTGATTTTTTTGCCGAAGGCGGGCAAGGCTTCGCGGATGGCGGTAATGGCATAATCAGGCAAGGCGGTGGACAAATCGCCCAGATGCACCCCCGGCGTGTACGAAGGCAAAACGCTGCCGAAGGTGGTCGAGGGGCGTTGGGCGAGGAAGTCGCCGACCAATTGCCCCGGCGCATCATAAGTGCCGCCGCCTAAGACAAAGGCATGGGCTTCTAACTGGCGTTGTAAGGCAATGCCCGCTAAGGGGTGGCCGGGGTAATCGGTTTCCGGGGTAATGCCGACCACAATACCGCTATTGGCGTTGCGTTCATTGCGCGAATATTGGCTCATACCATTAGTGACGACATGCCCCGCTTCCGAGGTCGCCGCCACCACTGTACCGCCCGGACACATGCAGAAACTGTACACGGAGCGGCCATTTTGGCAATGGTGGACAAGCTTATAATCCGCCGCGCCCAATAAGGGGTGTCCGGCAGCCGCGCCAAAGCGGCAGGTGTCGATTAAGGATTGCGGATGTTCGATACGCAATCCCACCGAAAATGGCTTGGCTTCGATATAAACACCGCGCTCATAGAGCATGGCAAAGGTATCCCGCGCACTATGGCCGACCGCACAGACGATATGGCGGCTACGCAAGGTTTCGCCGCTGGCGAGGGTCACGCCTTGGACTTGTCCGCCGCTAATCGCCAGATCATCAACCCGGCATTGGAAACGGATTTCCCCGCCTAAGGCCTCAATACTGGCCCGCATCTGCTCGACCATCGACACCAGCCGAAACGTGCCGATATGCGGCTTACTGACGCGTAAAATCTCTGCCGGCGCACCGGCTTTGACAAACTCAGTCAAGACCTTGCGGCCATAATGGTTAGGGTCTTTGATTTGGGTATAGAGCTTGCCGTCGGAGAATGTCCCCGCCCCGCCTTCACCAAACTGCACATTCGATTCGGGGTTAAACACCCGTTTGCGCCACAAACCGAAGGTGTCTTTAGTGCGTTCGCGCACTTCCTTGCCACGCTCCAAAATCAGCGGTTTAAAGCCCATTTGCGCCAAAATCAGCCCGACAAACAAACCGCACGGCCCCATGCCGATAATAATAGGCCGTTCGCTCAGGTTGCTGGGGGCTTGGCCGACGAAACGGTAAGTGGTGTCGGGGGTCGGCAAAATATGCGGGTCAGCGTGAAAACGCGCCAACACCTCCGCCTCATTGCTCAAGCTCACATCTAGGGTATAGACCAGCAAAATCGCCGCGCGTTTGCGGGCATCATTGCCTTGCCGAAAAATGGTATAGCCGTTTAGCTGCTCTGGGCTAATGCCTAGCCGCCCGATAATAGCGGCGCTCAGCATGGCTTCGGTATGGTCTAGGGGGAGTTTCAGTTCGGTGATTCTTAACATATCGGTTTTCGGTTAGGGCGGCAAGGTAACAAACGGTTACGGTATCCTTAGCCGCCGCCAAGGTAAGGATAAGCCGATAATAAAACGGGAGCACAAAGGCATAGTCCGCTGACCTGCCCTAACAGGCGTTAGGGCCATGCAGACTGTTAGCGAAAGTCAAAAGGATCGCCGCCAAACAGCTCATCAAAAGCATCCCGCCGCTTAGGCTTAGGTATCCGGTAAGCTTTTAGCCACGCCTTAAAGGTGGCCGGGTCGGCATGGTCTTGCAGGTCTTCTTTAATATAAGCAATATCTTGTTTGACCTGCCGCATATCGTGTGCAAGTTCCGCTAACAAATGTTTGGGGGTGATTTTGCCAAAAAACGGCATATTCAAACGCTCCATGAACGTCATCTCGATATGGCCTATTTCCTCTGTCAATTCCGCCAATTGTTCGCCGAGTATTTTATTAAAATGCTTTAAGCGGTCATCGGCGATATGGCCTAATTGCGCGGCATCCACCTGCTCCGCTTCCAATTGCAGTTCCAGCAATTGCAACAAATCTTTTTTGCCGTAAGCGGTATTGACGCGCTGCATCAGCTCGGTTTTACGCGCCCGCTCTTGCTCGTCCGGTTCGCGGTCAGGATGCAAGGCGGCGACCAGCTTACGGTAAATTTCCTGCACCGATTTACCCGCTAAGGCTTCGTCTTCCTGTTGCTTGGCTTCGCGTGCCAATTGCTTGACGGTTTTTTTCTTCGGTTTAGCGGCCTTTACGGCTTCTTCTGCCTCAGCCTGCTCGCGTAGCTTGTCTTGCAAATGGGCTTGGAATTTTTCTGGGGTGCTGACATCCACGTCGTCGTCAATATCGACCTTAAACATTTCTTTGGCGAGACCCTTTATCATCTCAGCCATGGCTTGCTCCTGTTCCTGCACCATCGCATCGTAGTCGGTGTCTTTGTATTTATTGAACAGAGCTTTCACCGCCTCCGACTCCATATCAACCACTAAATCATCACAGACCGCGCTGATAATATGCTTGATTTTGGCCTTATCGGTTTTCTTAAACTGCGGTTGCTCATAATACTGGTCTAATAATTGTAACCATTCCAAGCGGTAGCCGTTAAAGGTATCGAACAGCGGCTCGTATTCTTGCCCGACTTTTTGCTGGTAAACCGGAATGGTGTCTTTCCAGTCCAGCAACAATTTTTTATTTTTATCGATTTGTTTGATGAGGTTATTAAAGCGTTTTTGCGCCGCCGATAAGGTACTGCCTTGTTTTTTCGGGGCGATACGGATGGCTTTGGGGTCTTTGGCGGTCATGGGGGTGGCTCTTGGTAAAAAATAAAAAGTATCTGGACAAACTTCCTGATACTGTCTAAGGGATTATTATATAATCGATTGTTTATGTGCTTACCCTAAAAAACCGCGCCAGTTTGGTTTTGATACCTTGCCGGAACGGTTAACGGAGGGAGTCTGCAACACTCACTCCCGCACGGGCCGCTTATCCAACTTCCTTTGCAAAGTCCGACGGTGCATGTTCAAAGCCCGCGCCGCTGCCGAGATATTGCCGTCATACTGCATCAGCACTTTTTGCAAATGTTCCCATTCCAAGCGTTTCACCGATAAGGGGTTTTCGCTAATGGACACAGACGCATCGCCTTCGTTTTTATTCAGGGCGTTGACGATTTCGTCGGCGTTGGCGGGTTTGGTCAAGTAGTGGGTGGCACCGAGCTTGATGGCTTCGACGGCGGTGGCGATGCTGGCGAAACCCGTCAACATGACGATTTGGGTGTTATCGTCCAGCGAGATCAATTTTTTGACCAATTCCAACCCGGATTCATAGCCGATACGCAAATCTATCACCGCATATTCGGGCAGGTTTTGTTCGGCTAAGGCAATGCCGCTGCCGACATTATTGGCGACGAGGACTTCGTAATTGCGTTTTTCCAACGCCGCTTTTAAAACCTTGCAAAAGGTTTCGTCGTCATCCACCAGCAATAAACGGGGCTTGTCCAATTCCTGTAAGGTCATCATGTTGCTCTTCTGCATGTAAAAGGGGAATAGTAATCTCCACACAGGCACCGCCTGCGTCATGATTGTAAAGGTTAATTTTGCCGCCTAAACGTTGGATGGTGGAGTAGGTAAGAAACAGCCCGACCCCTAAGCCGCGTTTTTTACTGACCACAGGCTGTTTGCCGGCAAAATTAAGCAGTTCCGGGGGGAGACCGGTACCAAAATCACGGATACGGATAACCGCCTGTTGACGGCTCCAGTCGGCGTGGAATTCGATGCCTTTTTCTGGCGGTGAGGCTTCGGCGGCATTATTGAGGATATTAATGATCGAATGGGTCAGGGTACGCTCGGCGATAATTTGCGCATCAAACGGCACATCCGGGTCAATGACAAAACTGAGTTTGGTCGAGACCTTATGGGTGCGCCATTGTTTGATCACCTCGTCGATATATTCAGTCAGCAAGATGACGCGGCCAGATTCGGCGCGTAACTCCCCCGCCGAAGCCGACATCACCGACAAGGCGGCTTTGCAGCGTTCGATTTGCTGCTTCATAATCAGGGTCTTTTCGTGCAGATCCGGGAAACGGTGTTCGGGGTACTCTTGTTCCAACTCGTGGGCGACAATGGCGATTGTCCCCAGCGGTGTGCCCATATCGTGGGCCGCGCTGGCGGCTAAGGTACCGAGGGCGACCACGCGCTCATCACGCAGGGCATTTTCCCGCGCTTCGGCAAGGTTACGCTCTTGGATGCGCAGGGCAATCGCCAATTCGACGACAAAAAACGCCACCAAACCCGCACTGAACACAAAACCAAACCACATGCCGAAGATATGCAGGTTGAAATAGTGCTTGTCGCTCATGGCATGGGCTTGCTGCAACAGATCGTAGTTCATGGTCGAATGTAGCAAATGCGGGCTGGGCGAATGCGGCTCGATGGCGGGCAAAGGGATGTTAAACGCCATCAGCACCGTGTACATAGAGGTGGTGATAATCACCATATACCACGCATAAGAGTGCGGCAGCATGATGGCAGTGATGATCACCGGCAATAAAAACACCCAAATGATCGGGTTGGACGCACCGCCCGTCAAATACAGCAAGGCCCCGATAGCCACCACATCCATAATTAACTGGATGAACAGTTCCGTCTCGTTAACCGGTTCTTCGGCCTGGAGGCGCATGGAGGTGTAAAAGTTTAAGGCGCAGATCATAAATACTACCAGCCAGAGCTGTTGCTCAGGCAAGCGGATGTTCAGACCATACGTCGAGAGGATAATCAGCAAAGATTCGCTGAGGATCATCAGATTTCTTAAAATAAACAGCCAGCGCAGATTTTGCCGGGCGGAAAATTCGGATTTGGGGGAGACGTGTGAAAGCATGGCAGGGCTAACCTTCTTGGCCGTCTATGCGCGGCTGGGTCAAAATCGGCAAATAGATGAAGATGAATAACGCAAACGCCGCCAACCAACATAAAGTCGAGGCATAAATAAACCAGTCATAGCCGCCGGGTAAGGCCATGGGCAACAGCACCCGTAGCACCGCAGCCAGATTAATCAGCAGAAACGCCAAGGCAATGGCGTTGGAGACCCTCAGCGCCCGTCCGGTATGGCCTAACGCCACCCGCGCCATCATCCCTAAGGTGACTACGGCGATGCCGCCAACGGTAAAGGCATGTAAAGCCAAAGACGGGGCCACCCAGGCGTAGGCAGCTAAAGCCGTAAGGACAAACCCGGCGATAATCCAGCCATAGCCGACATACAACACCCACAGTAAGGGCACATAGCGGATTCTAGGCACATACCAGTTAGCGATGCGCAGGAAGTTGACCGTCGCGGCAAAGCCCGCACTCCACGCCAGCCAGCCGCCCGCCACGTCAGCCAATTGCAGGCTGAACACCAGCACGGCACCGGCAATAGCCAAGCCTTCAATGAGCGGGTTTTTCAGGATTAAAGTGCCGGAAATGGCGCGTTCGGTAAAAAACGGGTAAATGCGTCCGGCAATCACCAAAATTAGGATGATTAACGTCGCCAGCACCAGTTCCAGCCCGACGCTGGCAGTGTCGGCAAGACCGAGGGCTTGGGCATGGATCAGGCCGTTACCGACGCTTAAGACCAGTAATATCAGCACAAAAACCAGATTCTTATACTGCTTAGCCTGGACGATAGGTACGCCGACCCGGAACGCCAATAACGGCAAAAAAGCCAGATCGGCTAAGGCAATCAGGCCATCCGGCAACAGCCCCGCATAAAACGGCAAAATGCGCCCATACAGCCATAACAGGCATAAGCCCAACAACGCACCACCGGTGACGGTGGCGCGGCCTGTCCAGTTCTTCACGGCAGTGAGCAAAAAACCCGCCACCACAGCGACCGAATAACCTAAGAGCATTTCATGGGCGTGCCAAACATTCGGGGCGAAGTAATTGGCGTGTAGCCATTGGCCTTTCAACATGGCGTTCCACAGCAAGATGAGCATCAGTGCAGACAGGCCAGCGAGGACGAAAAACGCCCTAAAGCCCAAGGCAAACAGCGGGTAATCGAATAGTGTTTTTGTCTTCATGAGGATGCTTCTTCCAACCAGTCCAATTCAGTAGCAGAAAAGCCTGCAATTATACGCATTTCTCGGTTAAATGGGCCTTTTGGCTTGCCGCCTTGGTAGTAATGGCGGATTAACTGCCGATAATGGCTTTCCGGCTCCAAGCCTTGTTGGTTGCACAGGGTGTTAAACCAATAAGAGCCGCGTTCGACATGGCCGACCTCATCGGTCAAGATCCGTTGCAAGACCGCAATACTGGCAGTATCGTTCATAGCGGTGAATTTTTTGATGATGCCCGGTGTCACATCCAAGCCCCGCGCTTCCATACAGCGCGGCACTAAGGCCAAACGCGCCAGCACATCATCGGCGGTGTCCCTCGCATGATCCCAGAGGCCGCCATGGGCGGACAAGTCGCCGTATCCCAGACCTAAGGTCTGCAAATGGCGGCAAATCATTTCAAAATGCTGCGCCTCTTCGTCGGCAATGTTCAGCCAATCTTGATAGAATGCGTCAGGCAAGCCACGGAACCGATAAAGAATATCCCAGGCCAGATAAATCGCCATAAACTCAATATGGGCAATGGCATGGAAAAACGCCGCCACCCCGCCCGCTTGGGTCAGTTTGCGGTTAGGCACCAAACGCGGCGGCAACCACTGCGGCTGGGCCGGAAACGTGACGTGGCTAATATCCGCCACGGGCGTTAGCTGGGCGAGACTTAACTCGCCACGGCTACAACGGGCTTTCGCTTCATGGGTTAACGCCAATTTCTCGGCAATGTCCGCGTTATGCAAACAGGCTTGCGCGTAGTCAAACAGGTTATTCATTATGGTTAGAAGTATAGACGTTTTTGGGTTGTTGGCGTATTGCGGCTTTATTTATTGGCTGTCAGACCAGCCGTCCTTACCCGCACCGATGTGGTTTGCCGGACAAGACAAGCTCTACCACAGCGGGGCGTATTTTATCTTGGCGGTGCTGGCGTGGCGCGGTTTCCGCACCTTCGTCCAGCCGCCTATTATACTGGCGGTGGCCAGTATTGCTTTCAGCAGTTTATATGGGCTGTCTGACGAATGGCACCAAAGCTTTGTCCCTGGCCGCAGTTCCGACAGTATGGACTGGGTTGCGGATACCTTGGGGGCAAGCTTGGCGGCTTTATTGTTGTTTAGGTTTGGGGCAAAAATGCCGTTTTAAAGCAAACCATGGACGGTTTTTTCTTATGCTATCCCCATAAACCTTAAAGTAGGTGTTTTCATACAAACGGCAATTGTCAGGTCACGCCTATCGCTACTTGGCCTATAGCTAACCTGATGCTGCCAATTAGTATAAAGGTGATTTATAAAGATCAGATTGCATCACTTCATAGTGTTTATCGTAACGCCTTATAATTGATTTTACTATTTCTAAAAACCAAGGCTCGGCATTTGGAGCAACATAAATTTTTTCAATTAACACATCAAGATTAATTGCAGCCTGTAATCCATGAATGGTATTTTTTTGTTCATGGGGATTTTCATTTACTGTATAGCCATCTAATTTCTCAATAATAGCCCTGACTTCTTTCTCATGCCCGAAACTTTTTCGTTTATAAATAAAAGGCCTAAGTAAGTTGGCTGATGGGTGTTTACGGCGATCAAAATATTCAGTCTCATAGTCGATATATTTAACGTGTCCGAGATAGATTCGTTGGTCGGATATAAAGGCGTTTTTTAATTTTTGATATGTGGATTGAATAGCAATGCCCTCATTGCTTTTCAAATACAGTTTCCACATTGCGGCAGATTCATGGTTATTTAGATGCCAGCAATTGATAAATACATACTTTTTTCTTCTCTGACTTTTATCACAAAAAAACTCCATCTCGAGTCTTCTTTGTTCTTCAGTACGACTGCTTTTGTCAACATCAAGCATTTCTTCGACTGCCAAAATCTCCTCTTTGGGATAACAGCCTTCAAAAGGATCTTCAAATTTATCAGCTCTGGTAAAATATAATGCGCTTGATTCGAGCAGAGATATGAATTTTGTAAAATCCATATAACGCCAAACTTTTTCGTTTTCGTCTGATGGTTGCTCAAAAACCGGATGTACTTCATACATACAAAATTCCTAGTACCATAGGGTGGGCAAACATTTCTAATCTCTTTTTAATGACAGAGGCACAGACTGCCGCCCATAAACGCTTTCGGAAGGCTTGGTTTGATGCAGGGGTTTTAGATATAGTGTGTATCCAAAAGCGTACACTGTTACGGCTGGTAACGGCTAAAAACCGAGTGCCTTAGTAGGATATAGTGTTAATTAGCATAAAAATCAGCCTATTAACGGTATAAGACTATGTCGTCCGAATCAGCCTATACATTAGGAAACCGTTTTCTTGCCTTACCACGGCGGCTTTTGCCGGCCCTAAGCGGCCCTGTTGCACACCTGCGACAATATGTCACATTTTTAATTGCACTCTGTGTTGATATTATTAACCTAACTTTTGAAGCTCCTAGAGCTTACTTGGCTGAAAGTTGCGTTATATCCTTCCTAATACTCTTGAGGCGGTTTTTTTAACCGCCTTTTTTTTGCCCGCCGTTTTTGCCCTTAACTATACGCCACCCCTAACCCACCCAAGCCACAATAGCCTTGCGGCTCTTTGGCGAGATATTGCTGATGATAGTCTTCGGCATAATAAAACGTCGGTGCGGGCAGAATCTCGGTGGTAATCTCCCCCAGCCCAGCCTTAAGCAAACGCGCTTGATAATGCTGCCGGGAAGCCAGAGCCTCGGCCAATTGCGCATCGGTATAGGTATACAGGCCAGAGCGGTATTGGCTGCCCCGGTCATTGCCTTGGCGCATCCCTTGAGTAGGGTTATGGGCTTGCCAAAACACTTCCAGCAACGCCTGATAAGTGGTGTGGGCAGGGTCATAAAAGACGCAGACCACTTCGTTATGGCCGGTATCGCCCGTGCAGACTTCCTGATAGGTCGGGTTAGGCGTATAGCCGCCCGCATAGCCCACCGCCGTGCTGCACACACCCGGCTGTTGCCAGAACTTGCGCTCCGCCCCCCAGAAGCAGCCCATTCCGAACAGCGCCAGTTGCCAATGCTCAGGAAAAGGTGGGGCAATCGGCTCGCCACTGACAAAATGCCGGTTAACGATAGGCATAGGCGTGTCCCGCCCCGGCAAAGCCTCTTCAGGTGTGGGTAAGCCCAGTTTTTTAGTAGAGAAAATCATTGGCAACCTTTTAAATGGCGGGTATTTTAGGTAAAGTTCTGTTCGGAAATAGCCTTTACCTAAGACTATCAGGAATTTGCCTTATAATAAAGGCCAAACCTTTAATGAGAGTAACATGATTAAACAAGATATTTTACACCGTTTCCTATTCGAAGAATTAGGCGTACGCGGCGAATGGATCAAACTGGGCGACAGTTGGCAAGCGGCCCGCCAACATCAGCAAGAATCCGCTTTTGTCCAAGAACTGCTGGGGCAGGCCTTGGCGGCGGTCGCCCTATTGTCCGCCACCGTTAAATTTTCCGGGTCGATGATTTTACAGGCGCAAGGCGATGGCCCTATCAGGACTTTAGTCGCCCAAGCCACCCATGACCGGAAAATACGCGGCTTGGTGCGCAGTAACACTACGATAGACCAAGGCAGCCTAAGCGAGTTATTTGGCGAAGGCCGCTTAGTGCTGACCATTGAGATAGCCAATGGCGATCCCTACCAAGGCATTGTGCCACTGGAAGGCGAATCGCTGGCGAATGCTTTGGAAACCTATTTCGTGCAGTCGGAACAACTGAAAACCCGTTTGTGGCTGTTTGCCGACCAATACCATGCCGCCGGCCTGTTATTGCAGGAACTGCCCGCCCAGAAACATTTTCAGGCCGACTGGGAGCGCGTCGAACTGCTGGCCAGCACTATTACCCGCCAAGAATTGTTGGAACTGGACTGCGAACAAGTGCTGTACCGCTTGTTTAATGAAGAAAAAGTGCGGGTTTTTGAGGCTGAACCCGTCGCCTTCCAGTGCGCCTGTTCGCGTCCGCGCATCGAGCGCACCTTACGCGCCATGGGCCGCGCCGAGTTGGAAGGGATTTTGGCGGAACAAAACCAGATTGAAGTGATCTGTGAGTTTTGCGGGGCGCATTATAGCTTCGACAAAGTCGATGCCGAAACCCTCTTCGCACCCGAAGGCTTGGCGATCACCTCCACCACCCGCCACTAACGTTTAGGCTAAAATAATGACCCCAAGCTGGTTAGCCCGCCATTCCCGCCGTCTTGGCATCCTCGTGCTAGCGGCCGCGCTGACCGGCTGCTTGCAGTGGCTGCACGCCTACCAGACTTATCTGCAAATGAGCGACTTCGACCGCCATTTTAACGTGCAGGTCAGCGACGAGTTTACCCTGCATTTTAAGGAGCCAAGACTCTACAGCAGCGACTTTGTCGCCCTTGCCAATCTCTACCCCAGCGAAGACCTGCCCCTTAAGGACGGCAGGCGGTGGCGGTATTGGTTCCGTAAAGTCGGGCAGGACAAACAGGTGCTGAAGCCGGAAATTAAGTTTTATTCCCAATTGGTTTTTAATGCCGAGAAAAAACTCACCGACTGGTCGTTTTCGGGGTTATTTTTAGAAATCGCCCCGCCCCAATTTTTAGAAGTGTCGTTGCGTTCCATCGCCGGGGCGGAAATTGATAAGGAGAAGCAATCTTTACGGGCCAATACCGACCATATCGGCAAAATCACCGCGCCGCTGCCAAGTAAAGCCGCCGTTTTGGCAAAACTGGGGCCACCGTTAAAAATTGAGGACGAACCGGAACAGGAGGTATACAGCTACTTGTTTTTACTGGACACCCCCCGCATTGAAAAAGGCTACGAAGATAATGCCTTGACGGAAGTTAAACTCACCTTTGCCAAGAACACCCAAGCCCTGATTATCATGGCGGGCAAGTTTGCCGGGCTGAAAGTGTCCATCGATTACCGCAAGTTTTTGCAAGCGGCGCAATAAGGGCTTAACTGACGTTACGCAGTAACGTGCTTTACCCCCGTTTGCCGCGCCGAGCATCGCAGGTTTTGTCGGGATCAGCCCGAAGGGGCGCGGCAGGGATGCCGCGCGTCGGCAGGTGGGCAGGAGCCCTCTCTGCCGACCCCCGACAAAACCGAGAAGCGCAGGATCGAGCGGCAACCGGGCCGCCTTTTCTTTGGATACTTTCTTTTGGCGGAGCAAAAGAAAGTATCTCGCCTTCGGGTGCGAGAACCCGATTAAAAAAACCGTCGCGACAGCGACTCATCGCTACATTTTTCAATATCGAAAAAGTGACTGCGTAACATCAGAGCTTAATCAACAGGTTTGGCTCAGGCGAGCCTTATGAATAAGCCGCCGTCCCTACCATCTGCGCTTTCGCTGATGTTTTTTCAACCAGCCGCGACTTGCCCGGCTTTTTCTCGCCAAGGCAATCAATACTAAAACGCTCGACCGTCTCGCCTAGGCGGATGGCGGTCAGTTGTCCGCCCCATAAACAGCCCGTATCAATGGCATAGCAGTTGTCGCCTTCATAATAGCCCAGCGTTGACCAATGCCCGCAAATGATGCGCAACCCCGCGCTTTTGCGGTTAGGTACCTGAAACCACGGCATCAAGCCTTTCGGCTGCGACCCTAACGGCCCGCTATTGGCAAAATCCAAACGCCCTGCCTCATCGCAATAACGCATCCGCGTAAAGCAATTAATGATAAAACGTAGCCGCGACATGCCTTTCAGGTTCGATGACCACATATTCGGCTTGTTGCCGTACATTTGCTTTAAAAACATCGCATAATCCGGCCCCCTTAAGGTCGCTTCCGCCAACTGCGCCATTTTTTGGGTTTTTTTCAAATCCCATTGCGGCGGCAGACCCGCATGGATTAGGCAAAAGCCGTTGCTGTGATGGAACAGCGGCCTGTTCCTCAGCCAATCGATCAGCTCTTGGGCATCGGGGGCTTCCAGCACCGGGGTCAGTGCGTCTTTTTTCAGGGCTATTTTCTGTGTACACGACGCCGCCAGCAAGTGCATGTCGTGGTTGCCCAGCACCGTGACCGCCGCGTCGCCCAAACCCTTGACAAAGCGCAAGGTTTCTAGGGACTTAGGGCCACGGTTAACCAAATCTCCGGCAAACCAGAGTTGGTCGGTTTTTTTGTCGAAGGCGATAACATCCAGAAGTCTTAACAAATCATCAAAACAACCCTGAATATCGCCGATAGCGTAAATGGCCATGGCTTAATGCAAGGTTCTGGGTATGGATAAAGTAAATTTAGGGATAAGAGCGTTAAAATGTTCGCCCTCATCAGAGCTCATCGTATATTCGCCCTGCATGGTACCGACCGGCGTGTCCAGCATCGCCCCGCTGGTGTATTGGAACATCTCGCCCGGCTTAAGATAGGGTTGCTCGCCGATAACACCATCGCCCCTAACCTCTTGGACTTTACCATTAGAGTCGGTAATCAGCCAATGGCGGCTTAACAGCTTGGCCGGCGCCGTGCCTTGATTAGTGATAGTAATGGTATAGGCAAACACATAGCGATGTTCCTGCGGTGCGGATTGTGCGGCAATGTAATGCGGCTTGGCCTCAACGACTATTTTATATTTTTCGGTCATTACACAATTAACAAAATCAGAGGATAAAAATATTCCTGCTATTTCATCGTAACTTGCGGGGAAACGCAAGCCCATTAAAGCCAATCTGCTTATCAATAGTGATATTACGGATTTTTCTCCGCTTAACGCACAAAAGTGGCGCGGACGGGCAGCGGCTGAGGCAGGCGCTTTGGTATGGGCGGCGCAGTGCGCCCCTTGCCGTTAATACGTCAGGGGGCTTGGCTTGCCGCATTGAATGTAGAGGTGTTTTGCCTGATTTGGTGGCATAATCACCATGACGGACCCGACTTGCCTTTTAAGAAAGGCCATCCGTTTGCTAACCGTTGGCTTTTAGCTACGGCCTCCCACGATCAGCCATTACTTAAAACCCAGTCACACCAAATCCGTATCCGTGACCCGCCGTTTAACCCAAGGGCTGCTGCCATAATGGTTTTGATAATCGCGCTGGGCGCGGCGGATGACCTCATGGGCCTCTTCGCGGCCATAAACATTGGTTATCTCACAAGTGCTGGGTTCGTCGGGCAGGTTTTTGTAAGTCAAAAAATAATGCTTCAAGCGATTGATGTACGATTCGGGGCAGTCGGAGACATCATTCCATTGCCGATAAAACTCGTCGCCTTTCATCACCGCGATAATCTTATCGTCGGCCTCGCCCTTATCCAATAAACGGAAACCGCCGATAGGGATGGCTTGCAAGATGATATTGCCATGGGTGACAGTGCGCTCGCTGAGGACGCAAATGTCCAAGGGGTCGCCATCGCCTTTGGCAACGGTTTTGCCCGATTTTTGTTCGGCAAATTCGGCCACTTCTTCGGCGCAATAGGTTTGCGGAATAAAGCCGTACAGGGTCGGCACAGTGCTGGAAAACTTTTGCGGGCGGTCGATCATCAGATAACCGCTGACTTTGTCGATTTCATATTTGACGGTATCGGAAGGCACTATCTCAATAAAGGCCGTGACAATATTAGGCGGATTATCGCCTGCACTGATACCGTGCCAAGGGTGGGCTTTTTGTTGTATGTTCATGATAATCTTTTCAGTTTAGAGAGAGGAGAAGATAGGCCCAATCTGGCGGTTAGAGAGTCGGCCAGATTGGGCGGGCGTTAAAAAAGTGTGCCTAGCTTAAAAATAACGGACGGGGCGTTATTGGTTGAGCAAGCGTAGCTCCTGCGGATAAGGCGACAGGTAATAAGAGTTTTCGATATAAGGGTCGGGGGAGTGGCGGAAATGGTGCTTAAGCAAGGTCAGCGGCACAATCAGCGGCACTTCGCCATTGCGGTAGCTTTCAATCACCTCGCACAATTCGGCCTTATCATCGGCGGAGAGGTCTTTTTTCAAATAGCCTTGGATATGTTGCAGGACATTGACATGGCCGCCCCGCGTGGCGATGATTTTCAGTAACCGCATCAGCTCCTTAATATATTGGCCCGCCACCGCTTCAAGGTTGTCCTTGCCGATACAGGCCAGCAATTGCCCCAGACCCCGGTAATCGGCATGGCTCATAATAATCAATTTATGGCGGGCATGGAAGGTCATCAGGTTATTAACGCTCAGCCCCTCCGCCAATAATTGCCGCCACCGATGATAGACATACACGCGGCGGATAAAATTCTCCCGCAAGCCAGGATCGCCCAAGCGGCCTTCTTCTTCCATAGGCAACAAGGGGTTATTATGCAGCAATTCGGCGGCATAAATGCCTATGCCTTCGCGGCGCGGTTGCCCGTTGGTATAAACCTTTACCCGCTCCATACCGCAACTGGGCGAGTCTTTTTTAAAAATATAGCCGCACAAATCGGCAAAAGCGGGTTGTTCTTGCGCCGCATAAGCACGCAGACGCTCGGTGACATCGTGGCTGGGGTCTTTCACGCCGACGCAACGGGGCTCGCCATCGCTCTTGACCAGATGCAGGGTCGGGCGCGGCGCACCTAGGCCAATAGCCATTTCAGGGCAGAAAGGCCGAAAGTCGAAAAACTCGCCCAAGGTACCGACGATATAGGCATCGCGTTTATGGCCGCTGTCAAAACGGACATTATGGCCCAGCAAACAACTGCTGATACCGATGGGGATTTTTTTCATCGCTTATCCAAGTAAGGTGGGGTGGCGGGCTTAAGTAAGCCATAAGCCCTAGCAATGCTGTCATTGATAACAAGCACCGAAGCAGGCGGTAGCGCCCAGATTTTAACGGTAAGTTTCAGGGCCTTGCTAAAGGCATCTTGTAAAGGCGGCAACCACGCTTTGTCAAAGCCTTTAATAATTAAGGCTAAGCGAAAGTCAACGCTAGCCATATCAAGAGACCTAAAAGCCGTTGGCAACTCGTCGCTGGTCGGATGCCTGTTTAGATACAGTGCCATAAACAAGTCTAAAGAATTAACAAATTTCTCTTTAATGTCGGTAACATACTGAGAAAAATCCTCTTGGCTTCTAGGGTGCGGCGCACTGCTTTTTGCTTCTATGATCCAAATTGTCGGCTTGCCGTTATCTGTGCGTAGCAACAAAAATTCGGCAGGCTTTATGCCTTCGTGAGTTTTTGCCCGTTTATTAAGCTGGCTAAGCGTGGCGGATTGCTCAATATCAAAACGGTAGCCTTCGGCATGGGGGCCAAAGGTCATGCCAGATTCGGTAATAAAAGCGTCGCTCATGCAAAAGCCAAACCGACTTCTTCCTCATACAGCCGAATCGATTCATTGATAATCGGATTATCGGGCATACCATCCTGTAAATCGGACAATTGCCAACTATCGCCTTCTTTAGATAACACGGGGATGGACATGCCCCGCTCTTGAGCCAGCAAATATAATTTTTTCACCACAAAATACGAGTGGCTGGCGATGACAAATTGGATGCCATACCCTGCAAGATCGGCCACAATAGCCAATAATTTGCCAATGGCGACCGGATGCAAAGCCGCTTCCGGTTCGTCCATAAAAATAATGGCTTGGGTATCAAGATAACGGTTACTTAGCAAAGTGTCGAGAATGGCGATTTTTTTAACCCCCTCTGCCGTCACCCCAATAGGGAATTTTTGGTTGCCTTTTTTAAACAGCCAGCGCTGTGATTCTTCATCATACTGGATTTTACCGCCCAAGATAGTTTCCAGTTGCTTGCGGGATGGGCCAAATTGGATAGTGGCAAGAGCTGTTTTCTGTAAGCCCCCATCCCCTGCTACAGGCATTTGCCGCAAAGCGCGGGCCAGATCAAAATAAGTGTCATCAAAACCAAACAGCCTATCCTGCTCGCGGGATTTTAAAATAATATGATGCAGTGACAGCACCTCTTTAGCAGGCAGAAAAACGCTATTGCTGGCCCGGGGCGGCACTTGGTTATCGACAGTAATCGACTTATTGGTGTCCTTGCCAAAACTATAGCTAAACGGTTTGCCGTTGAAGGTCAACTGTAACGCTAGTGGGCCATCGGCACTTTTGCTGACCAGATCACCGATTTTTTCCGGCTGGAATGTCCAATACAGCTTATCGGCGAGAATTTCGGCAGCACTGCGTTGCTCATTACCGCGCTTGTAGTCTTCCAGGGTACGCATGGTGCTGTACAGGGCTTTCAGCAAAAAGGTTTTGCCTGTGCTATTTTCACCAATCACCAGATTGATGTTGCCCAGCGTCGGGCAAGCCAAGTGCGTGATGGGGCCAAAATTTTTCAGCTCGATAGCGTCAATCATAATATAGGTTTTACCTGTGCAGCGTGATTAATAATGCGGCGGTACCTCATGCCCATTACCGTCGTTACCGCCGTCGCGGCGTTCATTAGAGACGCTCTTAATCCGCTCATTCAGCAATGTACAGGTCTTTTCCAAGCGGTCAATCTGTTGCTGCTGTTGGCTGACGACTTGATTTAGGGTCTGGAGCAAATCTTCCTGATAGGCGGCTTTGATTTCCAGCTCGATAATCCGTGCTTCCGTCATCTTATTGTACCTGCGTGTCAATGACGATGGCTTGGCTTTGGCTGCTGCCGGTCGCCACTGGCTCAATAACCCCCAACAAATCCCCCGGTTCCGTGGTCGCGGTGCCGGATTTGGACACCCGCGCCAATAATTTGACGCTTGGGAAGGCCGAGAGTTTCATGGTCGGCAACATGGCTTGGGCATCGCTTAAACTGACCGTGACGGGCAGGTCGGCGACCCGTTTGCGGATAATCGCCAGCGGCATTTTCGGCCCGGTCAAAGCTTGGGCATAGATAAATACGGTATCGTCCGGCGCGGCGGCGGCTTGTAATGAGGCCGCCAAACTGACTTGTACTTGCAGGGTTACGCCCGCCGCTGGGGCCGGTGTCGCCGCCGTCCCCGCTTCCTTAGGCACACCGCCGGGTACGGTCGCTTCCAGTTTGGCCAAAATCGCTTGCGTTTCTTGTTGGGCTTGCGAGCCGGGCGGCAATAAGGCGGCGAGCTTGCGCCATAATTTAACGCCTTCCACCGCTTCCCCCGCTTGGGCTTTCGCCATACCGCCGTACCAAAGGGCGGTGACATTGTCCGGCTCTTTCGCCAAGACCTTAAACGCCAACTCCGCAGGTTTGCCCGCCATTTGCTCGTTATTGGCAAACGCCAATGCGTCGGCATACAGCAACATCACCTCAGAATTGTCGCCCAACAGCCTATAAGCTTGACCAAACGCATCGGCGGCTTTAGGGAATTGTTGCAGATATTTATACGATTTGCCCAACATCACCCAACCTTCGGCATCGTTAGGGTTGGTCTTCATGCGCTCGGCCAGCTTGGCGACCATCTGGTTAATCTGTTCGATACTGGGGGTCGCGGCAGTCGGGGTGGTGGTCGCCAGCATTTCCGGTGTCGGTTCCAATGCCTGATAAGTACCCAAATCAGCATACAGCGACACCGCCAACAACGGTATCAGCAGCACCAGCGCGTACACCAGCCAACGGCTTTGGGGAGTTGCGGCGGCAGTGGGGGCGGCAATGTCCAAATCATCCGCCAACGCCAATTCCAGCTCGGTGCGCTGCTCGGTATATTGCGCCGGGCTTAACAGCCCCACCTCGCGTTGCTCTTGCAACTCCGCCAAACGGATTTTGGCAATGGCGATATTGCGCCCGTCCATATCGGCGGCGGCGACCGCGCGTTGCCGCCATAACGGCGGTACGATTAAAGCCAAGGCAGCTAATACCATCAGGGCGGCAAACAGCCAAAATAACACAGTCAAGACGCATCCCCTTCATCTAATAAACGGCGGATTTTCGCCAATTTTTCCGCTTGGCCACTGGCTGGGTCGGCGGCAGCTTTTTTTTGCCGGATTACCCAAAATACCCCCCATAAGCCCAACAGCAAAAAGCCTGCCGGCCCCAGCCACAACAAGCCGGTTTTTGCGGTGAACGGCGGTTTATATAAGACAAAATCACCGTAGCGGTCGGTCATAAATTGGATAATTTCTTCTTTCGATTGGCCTTTTGCCAGCATTTCATACACTTGCCGCCGTAAATCCGCCGCAAGCTCGGCATTGGAGTCGGCGATGGTTTGGTTTTGGCAGACCAAACAGCGTAATTGCGCCGTCAATGTGTCATAAGCTTCTTGCTGTTTGGGGTCGGCAAACTGCCGTGCGTCAATGGCATGGGCAGCCAGAGGCAACAACAGTAAACAGAAAATCAATAGGCCGCGTTTCATGGTGCTTCCGCTTGTAATTTGGCGATTAAAGGCAAGAAAATCTGTTGGACATCGTCTACCGTTACGGGGCCGGTGTGCTTATAGCGGACAATGCCT
The DNA here is from genome assembly GCF_002209385.1 of Methylovulum psychrotolerans. Classification (NCBI taxonomy): domain Bacteria; kingdom Pseudomonadati; phylum Pseudomonadota; class Gammaproteobacteria; order Methylococcales; family Methylococcaceae; genus Methylovulum; species Methylovulum psychrotolerans. The sequence goes on along the minus strand of NZ_CP022129.1, from coordinate 3,985,179 downwards.
TTTTTATCCATCACAAAGGTTTCCGGCACCCCGTACACGCCCCAATCCAAACCGATCCGCCCGTCTTGGTCCATAATGCTGATGGTGTACGGGTTGCCCAAACTGCCCAACCAACCTTGCGCCGCCGCCGGATCATCTTTGTAATTTAGGCCGATGAGGGTCACGGCTTTATGCTGCGCCAACCCATTCAACACCGGATGCTCGGCACGGCAGGAGACGCACCATGAAGCCCAGACATTAAACAACCAGACTTGGCCTTTTAAATCGCTGGTAGAGAGCTTTTCTTGCGGGGCTTGCAACTTCGGGGCGGTAAAGCTAGGCGCGGGTTTGTCCAGCAACGGCGAGGGGATGTCATTCGGCTTAAGGTTTAAGCCAATGGCCAGAAACACCGCCATGACGATGAATAGGATTAAAGGAAGAATGTATTTAAGCATGATCGTTTTTTTAAGTCTAAAAAGTCAGGGTAGCCATTGCTTATCCGCCCGCACAGAGCCGCCTAGGCCGATTAGCTAAAGGGTCGGAAGCCGCGCCCATCTCGCTGGCACCCTCTCAATAGGGGCTTGTCCTGCCATTATCTCATGAAAAGAAGGCTTTGCTGCCGGAATATCACATACTCTACCAAAACTGCCTTTCCCGGCAACATCGGGGCTTTCAAAGCTATCATAAACCCTTTATATTTTAATTGTAGTCACGCTATAAATAACTTTAGTATTATATAATTTATACCCTAGTAAACAATAGCTTGCATTAATTGATGGCACAAACTTTTCAAATGGGCTATTTTGTGTCATATTTTTCAGCCGTGGCTAAAAGGGTTTTATCCGCTATATCTAACAACGTTAGGGCTAAATAGCACAGTAAAAACAGGTTTACCTATAAAAGCCTGACCAACAAAAATAATAATAACGTAAAAAAAGGAGGGGATTATGCACGAGAAGAGTCAGATCAAAATTATTTTTACAGGTAGTGTCGGTGCCGGTAAAACCACCGCGATTGCCACCATCAGCGAAACCTTGCCGATTAGCACCGATGTCATCTCGACCGAAGCCAGTGTCAAGCTGCGTAAAAGTAAAACTACCGTGGCGATGGACTATGGCGAACTGACCTTAAACAACGGCGAAAAAGTCCATTTGTATGGTACACCCGGCCAAATCCGTTTCGCCTTCATGACCGAAATTTTAACGGCTGGGGCTTTAGGACTGATCATTCTGATTGATAACAGCGACGACGACCCGCTGGCGCAATTGGACTACTATCTGCACTTAAACGAAGAATTTTTAATGGATAACCCCGCCGTTGTCGGCATCACCCATTTTGACGAAGCCAGCCGCCCCGCTATTAAGGACTACTACGGCGTATTGGAAAACCGTGGCTACCTTTGGCCTGTCGTGCGGGTTGACGCGCGTGAGGCGGCTGATATTCATTTGCTGTTAGAGACCTTATTGGCGTTGTTAGAATACAATTAAGCGGCTAGCCAGAGAATAAGCTTGGCAATAATGAAAAATGCCAAGCTTATCGGCTTATCCCATTGTCCGACGATACCGCTTGCCCACCTAAACGCCGTCCTCTAACCGCCCCATCACTTCTGCAACTTAGCCATCAGCATTTTATTCACTTCCGCCGGATTCGCTTTGCCTTGCATGGCTTTCATCACTTGGCCGACAAAAAACCCGAACACTTTTTCGTTGCCGCCCCGGTACTGCTCCACCTGCTTGCCGTTAGCGGCGATGATCTGGTCGATGACCGCCTCAATCGCGCCCGTGTCGGTAATCTGTTTCAGGCCTTGAGCCTCGATAATGTCATCGGCACTGGCGTCGCTTTGTTGCCACAAAGCTTCAAACACTTGCTTGGCGATTTTGCCGGAAATGGTGTCGTCGCTGATCCGCGCCAGCAAGCCCGCCAATTGCCCGGCACTGACCGGGGCATCGGTAATGTCCAAATCGGCTTTGTTCAGCGCGGCGGACAATTCGCCTGTGACCCAATTGGCGCATAACTTCGCTTCACAGCCGGATTGGGCGGCCACCGCCTCAAAATAATCCGCTAAGGGGCGCGAAGCGGTCAGGATGGTGGCGCTTTCATGGTCGAGTTGGTAATCGGCCTTAAAACGCAGTTTTTTGGCTTCCGGCAATTCCGGCAAGGTCGCCTTTACCTCGGCCTTAAAGTCGTCACTGATGACCACAGGCAATAAATCGGGGTCGGGGAAGTAGCGGTAATCGTTGGCTTCTTCCTTGCTGCGCATGGAACGGGTTTCGTCTTTGTTGGCATCGTACAAACGGGTTTCCTGCACGACTTTGCCGCCGCTTTCAATCAGCTCGATTTGCCGTTCGATTTCGTGGTTGATAGCTTTTTCGACAAACTTAAACGAGTTAATGTTTTTAATTTCGGCGCGGGTGCCAAATTCGGCTTGGCCTTTCGGGCGCACCGAGACGTTGGCATCGCAACGGAACGAGCCTTCCTGCATATTGCCGTCACAAATCCCCAAATAACGCACCAGTTCATGCAGTTTGCGCATATAGGCCACGGCTTCTTTGGCGGAGCGCATATCCGGTTCGGAAACGATTTCCAGCAATGGCGTACCCGCACGGTTTAAGTCGATACCGCTTAAACCGTGGAAGTTTTCGTGCAGGGATTTACCCGCGTCCTCTTCCAAATGCGCACGCGTAATGCCGACGCGCTTAACCTCGCCATCGACCTCAATATCCAAATGCCCTTTGCCGACTATCGGCAAATCCATCTGGCTAATTTGGTAGCCTTTGGGCAAATCGGGATAAAAATAATTTTTCCGCGCAAACACCGAACGTGGGGCGATATGGGCATCAATCGCCAAACCGAACATCACCGCTTTTTGCACCGCATCGGCATTTAACACCGGCAATACCCCCGGCAGGCCCAAATCGACTGCACAGGCTTGGGTATTGGGCTCCGCCCCGTAAGCGGTGGACGCGCCGGAGAAAATTTTTGATTGGGTAGCCAATTGGGTGTGGATTTCCAAGCCGATGACGGTTTCCCAGCTGATGCTCATACAAATGTTCCTTAGTGAAGTGATGCAAAAACAGGCCGCCTGCAACAATGTCGCCCAGGAGCCTAGCGAAAATTTATGGCCTTTGTACCATAAACCCCGTTTACCCTGAAAGCCCTAATTTGATAAGGCATAGGCCTTGAGAAATGTACAAGACTCGCCGCTTTTATCATTAGCCTACAGAAAAAGCAAAAAATGGCGGCGGGCCGCTTGATAGGATTTAGCAAAAGAGGATTTTGAGCCTACCGCCAACGGCGCTAAGGGGGAAGTACAGCGACTTCCCTTAGCGCATTGCCTTAAGCGGCTTCGTCAACGGAAGGGATAACGGCAAAATCTTGTGGACGGGTTTCTAGCAATTCCAAGAAGATACGGCCTAACTGCGGGTCTAGCCACCCCTCGGCAATTTCCTGCTTAATAATATCGATGACGGCAGCAAAATCTAGGGCGGGCTTATAAGGCCGGGGCGATGTCAGGGCATCAAAAATATCGACTATTTGGAATGCCCTTGCTAACAGCGGAATCGCCTCGCCTTTAAGGCCGTCAGGGTAGCCGCTGCCGTTCCAACGTTCATGATGCGAACGGATAATCTGCACCGTCGACTCCATTTCCTTTAAGCTGGCGCATAATTGTGCACCAAGCAGGGAAGTTGTCGAAATCGGTCATCTCAAAAAGTGCTTGCATGACGGGTCGGTAAACGGCGGCATTCAGATTAAACGCCACGCCAGACCACGCAAATATTAATAATAGCGGCCATAACCATAAGCCGCCCGCCCGGTGCAAATCGAAATGCAGGCGTTGTTTGGAGCTGGGCCATTTGATTTTCCACGCGATTTGCCAACGTTGCCAAAAATTGGCCAGGGTTGGGCCTGTTGCGATAGGCGTGGCGGCGAAAGGCTGTTTGCGCCGCATCGGTAAGGTCAGGTAAAAGCCGATAAAACAATCTGCCGTCCATAGCGTCGCGGTAATGCCGAACAGCCATAAGCCGATGTCGCCGAGTACCAGCGAATAGTGCAGCTCATAAATAAAAGCGAGGATATTGTGACGCGTCAGCGGCCAGTAGCCAGTTGGTGCAGGCGTTTCCGGCATAGCTATCGGCTCGCCGTTATAGGGGTTAAGATGGAGCCGCTTTAGAGGATAGGGTTGCTGGGTGGCCGGGTCGGTACGCGCGGTCAGGTTCGGCATAAAGGCTATGCCGGGTTTGGGCTGTAAATCGACGGCGTTAATACGGGTATGCGGTGCTAGGCGCAGCGCCCGTTCGCGCAACACCAAGGGGCTAAGCATGGGCTGCGCCTGCACCGCCACGCTATAGGGCGGATTTAGCCACGCGTCGAGTTCTGGGCGGAACGCCAAAATGCTGCCGCTCAGTCCGGCAACCGTCAGAAAGCCAGCTATGGTTAGCCCGGCATAGCGGTGTACCAGTACCCAAAAATGACGTGACATGATTGAATATCCTTAGCTTAGGTTTACGGTAGGCGACTGTTAGCGAAAGGGGTAGGGATGTTGATATATACTGTAAGCGGTGGAGCGCGGGCATCCTGCCCGCCCGTTGCGGGCAAGATGCCCGCGCTCCAAAAACCGAAAACTTCACCGTTCAGAGTGTGGCGTGTTAAAGTCTCCCCCACTAAACGGTATCATTCCTCACCCAGAGGGAAGCCGCGCTAATATCGGGTCGCCACGCTGGCAACCCGATACGCAAGGCTTACGCGGGCTTAAAACGATCTGACGGGACGTACCGATAAGGCGCCGGTCTTATAGCCGTCATTGGCTTGAAAACCACTGTAGGCAGGGTAGCTGGAATATCTAAAAATTTGTATCCAAGCCAGCGTTTTGCTGGATGAAACGCCTGTCCAATAAAAAGATGCCGTAGCTTTGACCAAATCTTGATGCTGATAAATGGTATTCAACTCGGCGACGGTAGGTAACCGCCAGTCGCTGTATTTTTGGCCTTCGGCATCATAATTGGCACTGTCTTTTACGGCTTGTTTTGCCGCTTGGAAGTTGTAAGTCCCCGGCAAATCTTGGTTGGCGGCAATCAGGCCGTGCTTGCCGTCTTTACTGAGACTGATCAAGATGCCGCCTTGGTAGGCTTGGCCGATGCTGGGGGCATCAAACAGCACTGAGCCTGTGGACAAAACTTCCGAAGAATTTAAGTTGCTGGCGTTAACCGTGACATTGCCGTTAACGTAAGGGTTTTGGGTGAAGTCCCATTGGGTTGCCGGATCATTCGCTAAGGTCAGTTGCACCCATTCGCCCGGCGATTGCGTGGTGTCTAGGGGGATTTCAAAACAAGGGGTAGTTGCGTCGGTGCTTGAGCACGCTCCGGCAGTGGCTGGCAAGCCGTTAGGGTAAACACGGTATAAGGCATTGGTGGCGGTGCTGTCGGCAGGGACACGGACATAGACGCGATACGGCTGGCTGGCCGGTGCCGGCCAAGTGACGGAAGAATTGCTGCCGCCTTGCAAAACGCTATTGGACGCTTTGACTTCAAGGGCTTGGGCGGTGCCTAAGCTGATGGCGGTCATCGCCAACGGTAAGGCAAGATAACGGTTTAGGGTGTTTAGTTTCATCGTTTATTCCTGATTTTATAATGTTATATAAGGTATTGCGCCAAATTTAGGGCTATCCGCTTAAAGGAAAGCCTAGGGTGTTGACGTTCTGTGTCCGGCAGGTTTGCCGAAGTGCTGTGCCGCTGGTACAGGCCAGCGGTGTGGGTTGTGCGTTATTTGCTGCCTATAGAGTCCGGCGTTAAGTGAATGATTGGTATATGGTTATAGCGTGCAATGGCTGAAGACCATTGCACTCCGTTCGGCGCGGCCTTTCCGTGGGGTGCAAAGGCCTTTAGTCTCCGCTCCCTTCGGCTTCGCTCAGGGAGCGGGAGCCTAAAAATGGTAAATGCTGACTGAGCCGTTCCCTATCAGGGGGTATTTCTCACCAACAACACGCCATAACCGAAGTTTTTAGAGTAGCTAGAATGGTTTTGGTAGCCGCTGCCGCCTGCCCATGCCAAAGAAGTATTGTTAACGTCGGGTGTGCTTGACCAAATAAAAGTAGTCGGCATATTGGGAAAAACGCTCAGGTTAACTTGTGGGTCGACGCAGCCACGTTCGGCGATGCTCTCCAGTTCTTTAGCGTTCGGTAACCGCCAGTCGGTTTTACCTATAAAGGTGCTGGCGGCGGCTTGTTTTAAAGCGTTTTGCCAGTTTGCTGCACTTCTGGCACCTGTGCAGGTGCTGCCGTTCCAGGTATAGCCTTCCAAACAGCGTTTCCATAGCAGGCCCGTTTTTTTGTCCAAAGCCGTGCCGTCCGTATTCAGCACAAAACGGCTGGTCGGGGTGGTCAGGTAATTGCTGGTGTTACAGGTCTGAGCCTGTACCCCGCCCGCTTGGCAAGCCAGTAACAGCAAGGTTGTCAATATGGTTTTGTTCATCAACTAAACTCCTAAAAGAGTGATATTCGCTTCGGTGTCTTAGTGGCCTGGGTCTAAAAAACCTCAATTGCCACGCACTAACCTGATTTTTTTACCGTCCAGATCGGCTAAGTCATCAGCGACAAAGCCGCTAGTGGGATAAATCCCCCATAAACCTTTTCGGGCTTTGCCTGAATCGACCGGCCCGATGGTAGAAGAGACATACCAATAGGGGGGGGTATTAGGGAAATACACCGGATTAATGGCTGGGGCGCGGGTGTAATCGCTCAACGAAATCAGCTCTTCCACTCTCGGCAAACGCCAGTCGGATTTGCCGCATAATTTGCTGGCATTGACGGCTTGGACATAGCTGAGGGTGTCGCAGGCAATGCCGCCCGTGCAACTGCCGTTATCCTGAATGCCGACAAAGCCGCCATTGGTCGCCGCATTAGGGTTATACCAACTGTGCGTGTTATCCGCATCGCGTAAGCCGCCGTCGGTGGTTTTTACTTCCCATAGCAACCCGGTTAAATTATCTTGGGTACAAGCCCACGCTTTAGCACCGCTACCTAAGGCGACGGTCGGCGCTAAGGCCGTGCCGTCATTGGCGATTTTGGTATAATCAAAACCCGCGCTGCCCGCGCCGACTTTCAGTAACTGCCCGCTGCTGGCGGCCTTATCGCGCCCGTAGTCAGCGTCTTGACGGGGATAATCGGTCAGCGGGCAAGCCAGACCATTACCCGTGTTAGTGCTGCATTTTTGCCACCCGGTATCATTGAGTTTGCCGTAACAGGGCAGGGTGGTGGTGATCGGCGAGCCGGTCAGCTCGAATACCGTGCCTTTGTAACGGGCAGAGATTTTGTGTGTTAAGGCATTACGGACGCTAGGCGGCAGCACATAAGTAAAGCCATATTTGCCGTCGCCTTTGCCGGCGGCTAACAGGTCGTTACGCAAGGTTTGCGCGGTCACGGTCGCCAGCAGTGTGGTCTTTGTTGCGGTCACATCATAAATATCGACTTTGACGCGGGTGCTGGGGCTGGCGCTGTTCCACGCCCAGCCTTTAACCGCATCGCAAGTGACCGTTTCCAGCTTGCTTTCCATGATGGCGTGTACTGGCTGGGCGACCAATAACAGCGGCAGCAGCAAGGTCAGCAAAGAGGGCGAGATTTTGGTGGCTGGCATAAAGCCCCCATCTGTTTGGGTTGGTGTTTGGGTCATAGCGGACTCCAGTTAATTAAATAACCCGCATTCGGCAGGTGTTTTTGTGATTGCAATGGGTTGTGTGATTTTTACCTGAGACTTATCCGCTTAATATTGGATACGGATCTGCCCCATAAACGTCCGGGGCGTACCGTACACGCCATAAGCTCCGCCTTCCCCGTACTTGTTCGCGTTTTCAACCGTTAAGCCAGTGAAATACCGTTCATCTAACAGGTTTTCGACGTTCAATTGCACCGACACTTTCGCTGCACCGACATCGCGGCTATAAGCAGTCACCAGGCTTACCGTTTGAAAGCCCGCCACTTTAAAGGGGCTGCTGACGGTCAGAGGGGCATTTTGATCAATAAAAGCATATTGCTTGCCTTGGAAAGTCAAGCCTCCCCCAACCATAAAGCCCCTTAGCCATTTCTGTTGAAAGTTATAGGTACTCCAGAACGATGCGGTATCAATGGGCACACCGAACAGTTGTTGGCCGGGATTGCCAAATAAGCCCGTTTCGTCGCCTTTGGTAACTTTTACATGAGTATTAGCAAACGTAGTGATGACTTGCCAGCCCGGCAGTATCTCGCCTTGGATGTCCAGCTCTATGCCTTGGCTTTGCGCTTCGCTGATCAACAGATAACAAGTGTAGTTGCCACACCCCCCCCCGAGACCGAGACTTTGGGGCAGATTAACGGCGATATTATTTTTGGTCAGGTCAAAATAGGCTAAGGTCGTCCGTAAGCGCCCGTCAAAAAACTCGGTTTTACCGCCAAATTCATATTGGCTTGCCCCAGTGGCCGGAATAGGTTTGTTAGATCCGTACAACACACCCGGCGAACTGACGACATTCGGGCCAAAACTTTCCACATAATTGGCGTACAAGCTTAACCAAGGCCGCGCTTGCCATAACACCCCTACCCTAGGGGTTACGGCATCTTCCGAAGACGGTATAGTTGTGGCGGGATCGTAGAACTTGTGAACAGAGGGGACTTGGCTTAAAGCTTGGTAACGCAACCCGCCCATCAAATGGATGTTATAGGGCAATTTAATTTGATCTTGAGCATATAAGCCGTATTGATCGGTCTGTTGATAATTGAACTGTATTGTAGCTAGCTTTACTTGCGGGGCTACAAACGGTTCGTGGATGGGATGAAAAAAATCCTTGCCCGGTTTAAACTTTGGTGTGGAAGCACTGGTGATGGCTGCATCTAAATGGTAATAATCGCCGCCTAACAACAGGGTATGCTTTAGCCCACCAGTATCGAAATGTCCGGTCAAATCCAGGTTGGTCGAAAACGTGTTATTGCGGTTGTTATAAATGGCATGGATGTTTTCGACCAATCCTTTATTATTAGGATAATAAGGAAAAAAAAGGTCACTATCCCCGGTAGCCCTATTGACGGAAAATTGGTGTTTGACAGACCAAGCCTCATTAAACTGGTGCGCCCAAGTGATGTTGCCGAAATAGGTTTCCTGTCTGACAGGCGACAGCTCGCCCCAGTTATAGTGGAAAGGGGTTTTAAGGATTTTGCCTTTATACATTGGGATAAAACCGGAATCATAACCGTTGTTGTTACGGTCATATTCCATATCGACGCTGACCCAAGTTTTCGGGCTGATGATCCATTTTAGCGAGGGGGCGACAAACACATCGTCAGTATAGACAAGGTCGCGGAAAGAATTGCTGTTCTGGTAAGAATAGTTGATCCGGTACAGCAAATCGTCATGCTTACCGACCGGCCCCGTGGCATCAATGCTGGTGCGGAACAAATCGTAAGAGCCGAACTGTTGGGTTAACGAGTAATACGGTATGGCTTGGGGTTTTTTCGTGACGATGTTAATCATCCCGCCCGGTTCTACCTGGCCGTACAAAATCGCCGCCGGGCCTTTGAGCACTTCGACGCTTTCCACATTAGAAAACTGCCGTGCCGCCGAATTGTCCTGCAAACGGAAACCGTTCCGAAAAAACGTCTGCGAGGCAAAACCCCGGATAACCGGAGTCGGGTAGTTGATGCCAAAATTAATGCCGTTGTTAACCGAGTTCACGCCATGCGCTTTCATGGTCACGCCGCTGACATTCCTTAGGGCTTGATCAAGGCTAATCACCTGCTGGTCCGTCAGCACCTGCTTGGACACGCTTTGTACGTTCAGCGGCGTTTCCATAATCGGCGTGTCGGTTTTAGTGCCTGCCGTGGCGGTGGGCAACACATAATCAGTGTTGAACGGGTCTTCAGGATCGTATTCCGCCGCACCTGTGACGGTCATGGTCTTTAAGGTCGTGGTTTCGCCAAGGCTGCTAGGTTGCGGGCTGGCCGCAGCGGCTTTTTTATCCGTTTTGGCTTTCGGTTTGGCGGTGTTTTTATCGTCCGCTGGCCTGGTTTCCATGCCCGCCTTGGTTTCAATCGGCTCCACCGCACTGGCCGATAACGGCAACAACACCAAATTCGCCAAGGTAACGGCAAGCAGTTTGGATGTCCCGATAAGGCGTAGCGGTTTTTGAGGCTGAAAAAAAGTTATGTTCATTGAGACCAGTGCAGAATTGACGATGGCTTATAGCCAGACACTGGTAGGACGCGCTAGTCAACGTAAACCCTCACCTTTTGCCGGAAATAAATTTGTTGGCAAAGGCTAAAGATTTTTGGAGCGCGGGCATCTTGCCCGCGTTCCAATCCCCTAACCCTAAGCGAAAGGCTCCCAGAAAAGCACTGCTTAGGTAAGGTTTTTAGTTGTTTGGGTGAGGCTTCCCTGAGCATCGCTCGTCATAAACCATATTGCTTTATATGCTTTAGGACGATTTTATGCCCGAATTAAAACTGATTGACGCGGTAAAACAAAGGGATACCCTAGCTATTGAAGCCCTGCTGGCGAACGGGGTTGCTGTTGACGGACAAGATGCTTATGGCTGGACGGCATTGAATTGGGCGGCAGGTCAGGGCGATACGGCCATCATCGCCATGCTGTTGGCCGCTGGGGCGGATGTCGGCAAGGTCGGCAGGGATGCCCGCACCGCCTACCAAATTGCCTTAGCCGCCGCCCACGCTGACAGTGCGCGGTTATTGCGCCAAGCCGAACAAGCGGTGGGGCTTGCCATAAGCCAGACCGCCGAACTGTATTGCCGGGCTTATCTTGTCGCCGAGCTGCGCCCATTTTCCGGTCTGCCTACAGGACTAACGGCTTTAGCCGACGGCGAGGTGGTGTTTTTACAAGCCGACGGTTGCGTGACGCGGACAATGCTTGCGGATAAAGACGTGTTGCTTGCTGAGGCATCCCCCGCTTGGCTGGACTTTTGCGCCCAGCGCCTGAAATTTAGCGTGCCGGACGAACTGGAATGGGCAATAGCCGCGAGCAACGCGGCTGCATTTCAGGCGACCTTATGAACGCCCGGCCAGAGACGGTAAGGGTAGACGTGAGTGCCGCCCGCACCTTGGCGGAAATCTTACAGATCAGGGCGGAACGGCAAAGCCCGCAAGCCGCGTATACGTTTTTGGCCGATGCCGACCAAGCCGCCGTAACGCTCAGCTATGGCGAATTAGACAGCCAAGCCCGCCGCATTGCCGCCAAGTTACTGGCCTTAGGCGTACCGGGTGGCCGTGCTGTCTTGCTGTATCCGCAAGGCTTGGATTACATCGCCGCCTTTTTCGGTTGCCTGTACGCAGGGGTTATCGCCGTGCCGGCTTATCCGCCGAAAAACCAGCGGCACTTGCCGCGCCTGCACGGCATTATTGCCGATTGTCAGGCGGAACTTATCCTTACCCAGCAAGCACTTATCCCGTCTTTACAGGCACTGTTTGGCGATGCCGTCACCGTACCGATAGTGGCGACGGAGGCCTTAGGCGAGGCCGGGCTAACGGGAGGCTTACCCGCTACCGACCCGCAGGGGGTGGCTTTTTTACAATACACCTCAGGCTCTACGGGCAACCCTAAAGGGGTGGTGGTGACCCACGCCAATCTAATGGCGAACCAAGCCCTAATCCAACAGGGTTTTGGTCATGACGCGGCCAGCACGGTGGTCGGCTGGTTGCCGCTGTATCATGATATGGGCTTGATCGGCAATGTCATGCAGCCTTTATTTATCGGTGCACCAGCGGTGCTAATGTCGCCGATGGCGTTTTTGGAAAAACCCGCGCGTTGGTTGCAGGCGGTGTCCGATTACCGCGCCCATACCAGCGGCGGCCCCAATTTCGCTTACGCGCTGTGTGCCGAAAAAATAACTGCCGAAGAAAAAAGCCGCCTGGATTTAAGCGCTTGGCAAGTGGCGTTTAATGGCGCCGAACCGGTGCAAGCGGCGACGCTGGAGCGGTTTGCCGCCGCCTTTGCCGGGTGCGGCTTCCGACGGCAAGCTTTTTACCCTTGTTACGGTTTGGCGGAAGCGACGTTACTGGTCACAGGCGGCAGCAAAACCGCCTTGCCGACGCTAAAAGCCTTCGATAAAGCCAAGCTGGCGGCGCATATCGCCAGCCCCGTGCCAGCAGGTGATGCAAACAGCCGCCTTTTGGTTGGCTGTGGTTTTGTGGGGACAGGCCATCAGCTTAGGATTGCCGATAGGGATACCCAAGCCGTATGCGGGGAAGGGTGTATCGGCGAAATCCAAGTCAGCGGTGCTAGCGTTACCCAAGGTTATTGGCACAATGCCGAGGCCAGCGCCGAAAGCGTTAGCGTCGACGCGGCGCAACGGGTTTGGTTACGCACCGGGGATTTGGGTTTTCTTGACCATGGCGAGCTGTTTGTCTCAGGCCGCAGTAAAGAGCTGATTATCATTCGGGGGCGCAATTATTATCCCCAAGATATTGAAATGGCGGTGGCGGCGGCTGTGCCGTGCGTCAACCCCAACGCCTTGACGGCGTTTGCCGTCGCGGCAGGCGACGGCGAAAAGCTGGTGGTGCTGGCCGAATTGAAGCGGGCGTATTTAAAACAAAGCGATTTCAGCGCCGAATTTGCCGCTATCCGCAGCCATTTGGTGACCGAATGCGCCATTCAAGCCGATACCCTGATGTTTGTTAAGCCCGGCGGCGTGTTAAAAACTACCAGCGGCAAAACGCGCCGCAACGATTGCAAACAAGCCTTTATCAGCCAGCAACTGATGGTGGTGGCGACGGACGGGCTGAGCGGCCAAACCACTGCCCCATCGGCAGCAGAGTTGGCTGGGCTACGCCAAGCCATACACACTGAACACTTAACGGTAGCCCGCAAGCTGCTGGGGCAGTATTTACGCGGCCAACTGCAAACCTTGGCGGGCTTGGCGGCGGCACAAGTCAATTTATCAACCCCAGTATTATCCTTAGGCATAGACTCCTTAAAAGCCCTGGCCCTGAAACAGGCGCTGGACGAACTGCTGGACATCGATTTTCCTATCACCTTCATATTGGCCGACAAATCGGCGTGGGAACTGGCCGAACACGCCCTGGAACTGAGCCGCCAACCACCGCTAGCCACGGTAAACCCAACAGCAACCGCCAACCGGGTATCCGCAGGCCAGTTGGCTATCTGGACAGCCTGCCAACTGGCTGCCAGCAGTGCCGTCTATAACTTACCCATCGCCATGCAGATCAGCGGCGGTATTGCTATAGACAGCCTACGCCACGCTTTACAACGTTTAGTGGCCCGGCATCCGCAATTGCACACGGGCTACCAAACCGAAAACGGTTTGCCCGTGCCGATAGTGTTAGACCCACCTTATCAGGTGCTGAGCCAACACCTGTGCCGCGATGCCCAGCACCGCAACCAGCAACTGAGTGCCGAAATTTACCGCCCTTTTAATTTGCACCAGGATGTCAAGCTACGCGCGGTCTTATTCAGCACGGCAAATGCCAATGATGGCCATATCCTGTTGTTTTGCGCCCACCATATCGCCGTTGATTTCCGCTCCTTACAGATTTTGCTCGGCGAATTGCCCGCCCTTTATGCGGCCCATAGCATGGGGCAAACGCTGTCTTTGCCTATTTTGACCGCGACTTACCGCGACTTTAGCGACTGGCAACACGCGTATTTACCCAGTGCAGCCGCCCAACAAGCCCTCAGTTACTGGCAACAGCAATTGGCGGGCGAGTTGCCGACCCTGCGCTTGCCGGGTGCGGCCAACCGCCAAAACCCGGCAGCATATAACGGTGGCATAGAAACCTTGGTGATAGGTTTCGATACCACTTGGCGGCTCCAACAGTTAGCCGCACAACAGGGTGTGACCTTATATATGGTGCTGTTGGCGGTATTTAAGGCCTTGCTGTACCGTTACAGCGGCCAAAACGATATTATCGTCGGCTCGCCGCTGTTCGGGCGGCCTAAGCGCGAGTTTGCCCAAGTCGTGGGTTATTTCGCCAATCCGGTTGCCCTGCGCAGCTATCCGAACGGCGCTAAGACCTTTGCCGAATTCCTGCACGAAGTGAAAGCCACTGTCCTAGATGCCTTACAACACCAAGATTATCCGCACAGCCTGTTAGCAGAAACTTTGCAACGGCGGCGCGGGTCAGGGGCGGCGCCGTTGTATCAAGTCTGCTTTGTTTTGCAGGCGGATGCTGCCGACAGCAGCGACGCGGCGGCACTCGCCTTAGGTATGCCCGATTGCAGCCTAGCTTGGCCGGGGCTAACGGCCAAAACCGTCGGCTTACCCGACACGGCTGCCCAATTTGACTTGAATCTGATGATGGCAATGACCGATAAGGGCTTGGCCGCATCCTTCCAATACCCTAAAGATGTTTTTAGCCCAGCGGCGATAGTGGGCATGGCCGGGCATTTCCAACACCTGTTGCAGGGCGTGTTAGCAAACCCCTTGCAACCGCTACGCGCCTTACCCTTACTGAGCGTAGCCGAGTCCCTGCAAATATTGGCGTGGAACCGCATCAATTTTGCTTGTCCGGCAGATACTTGCCTGCCGGCCTTGTTTGAACAACAGGTTATGGCACACCCGGACGCGCCCGCCGTGGCCTTTGAAGACCAAACCTTAAGCTACGCCGAACTTAATGCCAAGGCCAACCAGTTAGCCCATTACTTGCGCGGGCAAGGGGTGGTGGCCGAGACAGTAGTGGGAATTTGCCTGCCCCGCTCATTAGAGCTACTGGTCGGCCTGTTGGGCATTTTAAAAGCGGGCGGCGCGTATCTGCCCCTAGACCCGGATTACCCCGCAGAACGCTTGGCTTATATGGTGGCTGATGCCCGCCCCCTGTTGGTGTTGGCCGAACAAGCGGTAACAGCGGTGTTGCCGCCGGACTGCCGGGTGTTCTGCTTAGATAGCCAAGCCGCCGAAGTGGTCAGCCACAGCACCGCCAATCCGGCTAAGGTTGGCAACGCCGACAATCTGGCCTACATCATTTATACCTCCGGCTCGACCGGCACCCCCAAAGGCGTGGCCGTCACCCATCACAATGTCCGGCGGCTGTTTGCCGCCACCGAAGCGGTGTTTGATTTTTCCGCCGCTGATGTCTGGTGCCTCTTCCATTCTTTTGCCTTTGATTTTTCGGTTTGGGAATTATGGGGGGCGTTGCTGTATGGCGGCAAACTGGTGATTGTGCCGTATTGGCTCAGCCGCTCGCCCGCCGCCTTGCATCAGTTGTTATCGGCACAGGGCGTAACCGTGTTAAACCAGACCCCGTCAAGCTTTTACCAACTGGCCGCTTATCATGCAGAACAAGGCGGCGCTACGGCTTTATCCCTGCGTTGGGTCATTTTTGGCGGCGAAGCCCTAGAGCCTTGGCGCTTGCAACCCTGGTTGGCAAGCCAAGCCGGACACGGCCCGCAACTGGTAAATATGTACGGCATTACCGAAACTACCGTGCATGTCAGCCAGTATCTGCTCCCGTCTACAGCGGCAACCGAAACCGCCAGCCGCATCGGTTGGCCCTTGGCCGACTTACAAACCTTTATCTTCGATGCCCAGCTTAATCCCGTGCCTGTCGGGGTTACGGGCGAGTTGTATATTGGCGGAGCCGGGTTGGCGCGGGGCTATCTGAACCGCCCCGAATTGACCGCCGAGCGTTTCATCCCCCACCCCTACAGCAGCCAACCCGGCCAACGCCTGTACCGTACCGGCGATTTGGCGCGTTACTGCCCAGACGGCAACCTAGAATACCAAGGCCGCAGCGACAACCAAGTCAAAATCCGGGGCTTTAGGATCGAACTGGGCGAAATCGAAGCCCGCTTATTGCAGCACCCGGACATAAAAGCCGCTGTGGTGCTGGCCAGAACCGATGCCGAGCACAGCTATTTGCAGGCCTATTTGGTCGCCCCAGCCGCCCAGCCCGAACACCAAACCCTCAAGGCCTTCCTTAAGCAAACCTTACCCGATTACATGGTGCCGTCGGCTTTTGTATCGCTGGAGGCTTTGCCGTTGACCGCCAACGGCAAACTGGACCGGAAGGCCTTGCTGGCTTTAGATAGCCCAGGCTGGCAACGCCGTGCCTATACCGCCCCCAGAGACGAAGCCGAGCAGGCGGTCGCCGAGATATGGCAACAAATTTTGGGCATTGAGCAACTGGGCATTTATGACGATTTTTTCGAATTGGGCGGGCATTCCTTATCCGCCGTACAAATCGTCAGCAAAATCCGTGATACCTTCGCGGTTGACGTACCCGTACAGACGCTGTTTGAAGCCCCGACCATCGCCGAATTTGTCGATAAAGTCGCCGAATACCAAATTGACTGATTCCCAAATCAAATCCCTAAGGAACGTGCATGAAATGAAATCCGTTGTAGAGCCGAAGGGCCGTTCCCTGAGCGAAGCCGAAGGGCTACCCCTTGCCATGGGGAGGGGCTTTTTTCCTTGATATTCGCCTGTACAACGGGGAAGCCGTTTGCTCCCTCCCCTGGCAAGGGGAGGGCTGGGGTGGGGTTTAACACGCAGAAATGCAATGGAACGCCAACTTAATTTTATACACATCCCTAAGATTCAATGATCATGTTTTTAACATTGGCAGGGGTATTTACATTAAATAAAAACAAATTTTCCACCCTATTCAGGGCAGGCTTTATAAAAAACTTGAACATCGAGTAAGAACCTTTCATGAACAAACAAACCTTATACCGTTTGGCCGATGCCACTGTTGCAGAAGCCTTGGTCGACAGTTGGGTTGCGTGGCCGCACACGTTTTCACCCGTGGCCTACAGCCTGCACCTGCTGAATTATCAGAAAAAGACCTTAGCATCGTATTTGCAAAATCCGGCCTTACATCATAAATCCAGCACTAACCCAAAATTGCTGGGCGGCGCGTTCGTCAATCTGCCGATTGACCGCGTCCCCGCTATTCAAGTGTTACTGGAGAACTTGGAGAGTGGGCATAGCGATGATTTGCGTCTGGCGCAAGAGCTGATTGATTTTCAGAACCTGCTCGATAAAGACGCGCTCGGACAAAGCCTCGACAACTATTACCCGACCTTGCCCGACAGCTTGCGCGGCTATACCGAATTGCTATACGACTACCATAGCCGCCCGATAGTCCGTTGTATCGAAAGCTTATTTTACCGTAGCCGCCATTACAAAAAACACCTGCAATCCCTGCGCTTGTTCCGCCAAACCCATGACCGGATGCGGGCGTATTATATGAGCACCCCGCGTTTGCCGGATGCGGACAGCATCGGCTGGACACTGCCGTTTGCCCAAGCCGAATTGGACGCGCTGTTTCAACTGGACAGCCAACCGCAACCGTTGGCGTTTATCCGCGAACTGTTAGGCCTGAGCGCCGCCGATGATGCCAAATTATTGCCCTTATTGACCGACCAGCCACCCCGACCCGCAGCAAACTGGCAAGGGCCGGGTACGCGCATCCGCTATTTCGGCCATGCCAGTGTCTTGGTCGAATTTAACGGCATCGCCATTTTGCTGGACCCTTTCCTTAGCGTGCAGCCCAGCGAGGGTGGGATCAGCCGTTACACCTTCCAAGATTTGCCGCCCAAAATTGATTATGTACTGATTACCCACGGCCACCACGACCATTTTGTTTTTGAGACCCTGCTCAGAATCCGCCATAAAGTCGGTTGCTTGGTAGTGCCGAAAGCCTCCGGTATTTTCTATGGTGACATTTCCTTAAAGCTCATGGCGAAAGAATTGGGCTTTACCCAGATTCTGGAAGTTGAGCCTTTAGATACCATTGCCTTGCCCCAAGGCGAAATTGTCGCCATCCCGTTCTTGGGCGAGCATAACGATTTGCCGTTTGCCAAATCCGCTTATCTGGTGCAGGCGGGCGACAAGCAAATCCTGTTTGCCGCCGACTCCAATTGTTTGGACAAACGCATGTACGAAAACATCCGCGCCCAGCGGGGGGCGATTGATGTGGTGTTTCTGGGCATGGAATGGGTGGGTGCGCCCTTATCTTGGGTTTACGGGCCGATATTGCCGAAACTGCCCGACTACAAACACTGCCAATCCCGCCGCTCCAACGGCAGCAACGCCGACGTGGCAATGGCTTTATTACAGGCCGTCGATAGCCGCCAAGTCTATATCTACGCCATAGGCCGGGAGCCGTGGTTGCAATACTTCATGGCTCTGGAACCCGAAGCCGATGATGTTTACATCCAAGAAATCAATAAACTGCTGGCCGCTTGCCAAAGCAAAGGCTTTACCGAAGCCCAACGTCTGTATGGAAAAGCCGAGCTGTTCCTAGAGGGCTGACCCTTCGGCTACGCTCAGGGAACGGGCTTCGCTAAGAGAGTAGGTAAATCCCGTTGACTGAGCGAAGTCCGTTCCCTGAGCGTAGCCGAAGGGAATGGGTTGAGCAAAGCCGAAGCCTAACGTAACAGGCAAGGGCAAAATAATAAAACAATCCGGTTAAGACAACGAGACGACGACTATGCAAGATGCCACAGTAACCCCCGATGCCAGCCAACAAAAACGTGCGCGGCTGATCGCAAAACTCCACCGCCCAACGATTACCGACACTCCCATTAAAGCGCGGCCAACGCCTGGCAACACCCCGCTGTCCTACGGCCAGGAAGCGTTGTGGCTGATGTCGCAACTGGACCCGGACAACCCGGTTTATAATGTCGCCGGGGCTTTAGCATTTAACGGTGCGCTAAACGTCGCGGCGTTACGGCAAAGTTTGGCGGAGGTGCAACGCCGTCATAAAATCCTGCATAGCCGCTTTGGCAAACGCTCAGGGATATTGACCCAGCAGCCCGACGCTGGCGGCGGGTTAGCTTGGTCGACCGTGGATCTGAGCCACCTTCCTTCCGCCCAAGCGCCAGCGGTTTGCCAACAGTGTGCCGAGGTGTTTACCCGCATCCCTTTTGCCTTAGACAAGGCCGCGCCGTTACGCGCCCTGCTCATCACGCTGCATCCCCATCAGCAAGTGCTGGTGGTGGTGTTGCACCATATCGTCGCAGACCGCTGGTCGGTCGCCATTCTCATGCGCGAAGTCGCCAGCTTATACCAACGCTTTGCCAGCGGTTTACCGTCTTTATTGCCGGAACTGGCGCTGCATTACGGTGATTTTGCCTTCTGGCAACGCCAGCAAGGCGACACCGCCCAAGCGCATAGCGCCTACTGGCAACAAAAACTGCAAGGTTTAGCCCCGCTGTTGGCATTGCCGACCGATTACCCAAGACCACCCGTGTTCAGTTATCGGGGCGATTTATACCATTTCACCTTGCCTGACACAGTAACAGCCGATATTCACCGTCTGGCTAAACAGCATAACGCCACCTTATTTATGGTCATGGCGGCGGCCTTGCAGGTTTTATTGTCCCGCTATACCCATAGCCGAGACATCGCCATCGGCTATACCTCCGCCGGACGCAATCAGACCCAAACCGCCGAGTTAATCGGTTTTTTCGTCAATACCTTAGTGCTACGCGGGCAATTGGATGATGACGCAACGTTTGCCGGGCTATTGGCGGCTGTCCGCAGTCAAGCCTTAGCTGACCAAGCCCATCAGGATATAGCCTTCGGGCAATTGTTGGAAGCCGTCAATCCGGTACGCAACACCAGCCACGCCCCCTTATTCCAAGTGCTGCTGACGGTGCAGAACGCCCCGAAGATGGATTTTCGTTTGCCCGGCCTTAGCGTCACGCCGCTGCCGCTAGCCAGCAAAACCGCACAGTTTGACTTGACCTTCCTGTTTGAAGAACAGGACGGCCAATTGCAAGGCACTATCGAATACAGTACGGATTTGTTCGCGGCGGCGACATTGGCGCGTTTGGCAGGCCATTTAGAAACCCTGCTGACGGCACTGGTGGTGCATCCGCAGCAAGCCTTAAAACACGCGCCGCTGTTAACTGACGCGGAATGGCAACAACTCGTTTTGGCATGGAACCCAGAGCAACCGTTAGAAGCCACGTTATTGCCGCTACCCCAACAATTTACCGCCCAAGCGCAGGCCACCCCGAATAATACGGCCTTGGTTTTTGCCGAAGAAACCATAACGTATCGTGAACTGAATGGCCGCGCTGAACACTTGGCGCAAACCCTGCAACGCTTGGGGGTCAGGCCGGAAAGTCGGGTCGGTGTGTGCGCTGAGCGTTCGGTGGATTTGGTAGTGGCGGTACTGGCGGTGCTAAAAGCCGGGGCGGCTTATTTACCGCTAGACCCGGCCTATCCGCAAGAACGCCTGAATTTTATGGTCAAGGATGCGGCGGTCAGTTTACTGCTTTGCCAAACCGCCTTTATCGGCAACTTTCAAGGCCTTGATTGCCCGTTAGTCACTATCGGCCCGGCGGCTAACGGCCACACGGGTGCGGTGCTGACGTTAACTGCCAATTTAGACAACACCGCGTATATCATTTATACCTCCGGCTCGTCCGGCCAACCGAAGGGCGTGGCAGTCAGCCACCGTAACCTGCTACATTCGACGCTGGCACGGGGCGGTTATTATGGAGACGCGCCCAGCTGTTTCCTGTTGTTGTCTTCATTTGCGTTTGACAGTTCGGTGGCGGGGATTTTTTGGACATTAAGCCACGGCGGCTGTTTATGTGTGCCGGAAACGGCGGACACCGCCAACCCGGTGGCCTTAGCCAAGCTGATTAGCCGCCATCAGGTCAGCCATTTGTTGGCCTTGCCGTCTTTGTATGCCGCCCTGGCCGACACGGCGGCGGCAGGGCAATTACAAAGCTTGCGCACCGTCATTGTCGCTGGCGAAGCCTGCCCCGGCGCGGTCGCCAACCGCCACCACGAGCGCTTGCCGCAGGTCAGGTTTGTCAACGAATACGGCCCCACCGAAGCGACCGTGTGGAGCAGTGCCTATCAGAGCCAAACCCTAGAACCTGCTGGCATCTTGCCGATAGGCCGCGCCATTGACCGGGTGCAACTGTATCTCCTCGACCGCCATTATCGGCCCGTCCCTATCGGCGTGACGGGTGAAATCTGTATCGGCGGGGCAGGGCTGGCGCAAGGCTATGGCAACCGCCCGGACCTGACGGCAGAAAAATTCATCCCCAACCCCTTCGGACTTCCCGGCAGCCGCTTATATAAAACCGGGGATTGGGCAAAATACCGAAGCGACGGCAACATCGACTTCTTAGGGCGCGGCGACGGCCAAGTGAAAATTCGGGGCTTTAGGATTGAATTGGGCGAAATTGAAAGCCAACTGGCCGTACTGCCTGGCATCCGTGCCGCCGCCGTGGTGGTGCGCGAAGACCAGCCCGGCGACCAGCGTCTGGTCGCCTACCTGCTGGCCGATAGCGGCTGGACGGTCAGCGGCTTGCGCCAAAGCTTGGCGGCGGTATTGCCCGACTACATGATACCCAGCGCCTTTGTCGGCTTGAACGAATTTCCCCTAACCCCAAACGGCAAACTCGACCGTCTGGCCTTGCCCACCCCGGATAGGGAAGCCCTGACGGCAGGGGCTTACGCCGCGCCGCAAGGGGAGGCGGAAACCGTATTGGCACAGCTATGGCAAGATTTGCTGGGTGTAGGGCAGGTAGGCCGTTATGACCACTTTTTTGAGTTGGGCGGGCATTCGCTGTTGGCAATCGGCCTGATTGAGCGCCTCCAGCAACAAGGTTTTTGCGCCGATGTGATGAATGTGTTCAGCCTGCCCGTGCTGGCCGATATGGCGGCGACCTTGCAGGCGGCCACCAGCCCGTCTTTGGTAGCGGACACGGCACAGATCCCGTCGGATGCGCAGATGCTTACCCCGGCAATGTTGGCGCTGGTGACGCTGACGCAAGCGGAACTGGACGCGCTTTGTACGCAAGTGCCGGGTGGTGCGGCTAATATCCAAGATGTTTATCCGTTAGCGCCGCTGCAAGAAGGCATTTTATTCCATCATTTGTTGGCGACGGGCAGTGATGCTTATCTGAAACGGGCGATGTTGCGTTTTGCCACGCGGGAACGTTTGGACAGTTTTCTTAACGCCCTGCAAACCGTCATTAACCGTCATGACATCCTGCGTACCGCCGTGCATTGGCAAGACTTGCCGCAACCCGTGCAAGTGGTGCAACGCCAAGCCGTACTGCCCGTTATCACCTTGGCCGGGGCGGCGGATACCGAGGCGTTAGCGGCCTTGTCGGCACAAACCGACCCAGGCCGTTTGGTGATGGATTTGCACCATGCCCCGCTGTTTGCCGCGTACACGCTGTTTGACTCGGCGGCGGATAACTGGTTGCTGGCCTTGGTCAACCATCATTTGATTGACGATAACTATACCCTGCAACTGATTTTAACGGAAATCAACCAGATTTTCTTAGGCCAAGGCGGGCAACTGTTGCCGCCTGTGCCTTATCGGCAGTTTATCGCCCATCTCCTGAGCGTGCCTGACAGCGGGCATGAAGCGTATTTCCGTAGCCAATTGGGTGATATAGATGAGCCTTGCGCCCCGTTTGGGGTGCTGGATATTCAGGGTAATGGCCAACACTTACACGAAGCCAAACTGCCGCTGTCGGCGGACTTGGCGCAGCGCCTATACGGTACTGCCCGCCAACAGGGCGTAACTGCCGCCGTGCTGTTCCATGCCGCGTGGGCGCAAGTGCTGGGGCAGTGTACCGGGCGTGACGAGGTGGTGTTCGGCACCGTCTTGTCCGGGCGTTTGCAGGCACAAACCGGTGCCAGCCAAGCACTGGGTGTGTTTATTAACACCTTGCCGATACGGCTAAGCCTAACAGGCCATAGTGCCCAGCAACTGCTGGCTGATTGTTACCAGCGCTTAGGCGGCTTATTGGCGCACGAACACGCGGCTTTAGCCTTGGCGCAACGCTGTAGCGCGGTCGCGGCGGGCTTGCCGTTATTTACCAGCTTGCTGAATTATCGGCACAGCAACCTGGTCGCCGCCGACACGGGCAACTTATTTGCTTGGCCGGGCATCGCACTGTTAAGCACCGAAGAACATACCAATTACCCCATTACCTTGTGTATTGACGACCTTGGCGACGGTTTCCGGCTCACGGTACAGTGTGCCGACGGTATTGCGGCGGAGCGGGTTGTGGCTTATTTGGAAACAGCATTGGAGAGCCTGACTACCGCGCTCGGATTCCTACCCGACTATCCGGCTAATCTGCTAAATATATTACCTGATGCCGAACGCGAGCAAGTGCTAGCCGACTTTAACACGCCGTTAGCCGCTTACCCACAAGCTTTGTGCCTGCACCAACAGTTCGAACGGCAAGCGTTAGCCACCCCCGACGCAATCGCCTTGGTCTATGAAGGGCAAACCTTAAGCTATGGCGGGCTTAACCGCTTGGCCGGGCAACTGGCCCAGCGTTTGCGGGCTTTAGGTATCTGCCCCGACGACCGCGTCGGCTTGTGCGCCGAACGCAGCTTGGACATGGTGGTCGGTTTGCTGGCTATCCTGAAGGCGGGCGGTGCGTATCTGCCACTAGACCCCGCTTACCCCGACGAGCGTCTGGCCTATTTGCTCGACGACAGCCAGCCCGTCGCCCTGCTGACCCAAACCGCCTTGCAGCCGCGTTTAGCGGCAATGCTGCCCAGACCGCTGCCGCTAATCGTCATGGACGCGCCCTACCGTGCCGATGCGGAAGAACTTCTCGCTGCCGAAGTCAGCCCTGAACACTTGGCCTACGTCATTTATACCTCCGGCTCCACCGGACAGCCTAAAGGCGTGATGGTCAGCCATGCCAACGCCACCCGCCTGTTTGCCGCCACCCACGACTATTTTCACTGTACCGCCGCCGATGTGTGGACGCTGTTCCACTCGGTCGCGTTTGATTTTTCGGTGTGGGAATTGTGGGGGGCGTTGTTGTCAGGTGGCCGCTTGGTGATTGTGCCGCAAGACACCGCGCGTAACCCGGACAGCTTCTATCGGCTGCTGTGCCGGGAGCAGGTCAGCATCCTTAACCAGACCCCCAGCGCGTTCCGGCAACTGATTGCCGCGCAAGCGCGAAACCCGCTGCCGCATCAATTGCGTACCATCATTTTTGGCGGCGAAGCCTTAGACTTCCGTAGCCTTGCCCCGTGGTTAGCCAGTAACCCCCTGGCCCGCACCGCCCTGGTCAATATGTACGGCATCACGGAAACCACCGTCCATGCCACTTACCGATTACTGAGCGAAGCCGACATTTTGGCAGGTACCGCCAGTAATATCGGCAAGCCCTTGCCCGACTTGGCTTTTTATCTGTTAAACCCGCACGGGCAACCCGTACCGTTGGGGGCGGTGGGCGAAATCCATATTGGCGGCGCGGGTGTGGCGCGGGGTTATCTGAACCGCCCCGAACTGAGCACCGAACGCTTTATCCAAAACCCGTTCTGCCAGAGCGCGGGCCGCTTGTACAAAACCGGCGACTTGGGGCGTTGGCTGGCTGACGGGACGATAGAATATTGGGGGCGCAACGATTGCCAAGTCAAAATCCGCGGCTTCCGTATCGAATTGGGCGAAATCGAAGCCTGCTTGTGCCAGTGTCCCGATATCCGCGAAGCGGTTGTCATTGCCAGAGAAGATGTGCCGGGCGATAAGCGTCTGGTCGCCTATCTTATCGCCCAACCCGGCCACACCCCCGACCCGGCGGCGTTACGCCAGCAACTGGCCAGACACTTGGCCGACTACATGCTGCCCAGTGCTTTTGTCATGCTGGAACAGTTCCCGCTCACCGCCAACGGCAAGCTGGCCCGTAAGGCCTTGCCCGTCCCAGATGGCGGCAGTGTCGCCGCCCGCGCTTACCAAGCCCCGCAAAGTCCTAGCGAAACCGTCATTGCCCAGCTTTGGCAAGAGTTGCTGCATTTGCAACAAGTGGGCCGTTATGACCACTTTTTTGAATTGGGCGGGCATTCCCTGCTGGTGGTCGCGCTGATTGAGCGTCTGCGCCAACACGGCTTGTCGGCCAGTGTCCGTGCTGTCTTCACCGCCCCGGTACTCGCGGATTTGGCGGCACAACTGGATATCCAGCAACTGCCGCAAGCCGATATTGCTGTACCGCCTAATCTGATTAGTGCCGATTGCACCGCGCTCACCCCCGATTTACTGCCCTTGGTCAGCCTCAGCCAAACCCAGTTAGATGGGTTGGTCGGCCAAGTGCCGGGCGGAGCGGCAAACATCCAAGACATCTACCCGCTAGGGCCGTTACAGGAAGGTATCCTGTTCCACCACCTGCTGGGGGCGGGCACACCCGGCGCCGCCTATTTGCAGCGTTCCATCATCACCTTTACGACACGCGGCGCGGTGGACAATTTCCTCAGCGCCTTGCAAACCGTGATTAACCGCCATGACATTTTGCGCACGGCGGTGCATTGGGCAGACTTGCCGCAACCCGTGCAAGTGGTGCAAAGACAGGCACCGCTGCCTATCATCAATTTAACGGCGGCGGCGACCGAAGACGCGCTGCAAAGCTTGCTGGCGCAAACCGAACCTAGCCGCCAAGGTATGGATTTGCACCGCGCCCCGCTGTTTGCCGCCTATATGCTGTTTGACCCGTCCGCCCCGCGTTGGTTATTGGCCTTGCTGAACCATCATCTGGTTGACGACAATTACACCTTGCAACTGGTTTTGGCCGAAATACAGCAGATTTTACAAGGCCACAGCGCGGCGTTGCCGCCGCCGCTACCCTATCGGCAGTATATTGCCCACGTCGCCAGCGTACCCGCCAGCGTCCATCAGGCTTATTTTAGCCGCCAATTGGCGGCTATAGACTCACCGACCGCGCCGTTCGGCATATTGGATACTCAGGGCGATGGTTGCCATATCCGTGAAGCGGTGCAAACGCTCAGCAGCCCGTTGGCTTTGCGCATCCGCCGCAGCGCACGGGAGCACGGCGTTACTGCCGCCGCAGTGTGCCATGCCGCATGGGCGCAAGTCTTGGCGCAATGCACAGGCCGGGACACGGTGGTGTTTGGCACAGTCTTGTCTGGCCGTTTGCAAGGCCAAGCCGGAACAGCCCAGGCACTGGGCGTATTTATCAACACTTTACCACTGTGTATCCGTTTGGACGGCCACAGCGCCGCCAGCTTGGTCAGCGACAGCCAACAACGCCTCAGCGAGTTGCTCAACCATGAACACGCCGCCTTGTCGCTAGCGCAACGCTGTAGCGGCGTGGCCGCAGGTTTGCCTTTATTCACCACCTTACTCAATTACCGCCATGCCAATCTGCTTAGCCAGCAAAACCCCCAGCCTTGGGCGTGGGAAGGCTTAGAGGTATTGCGTAGCGAAGAGCGCACCAACTACCCCATCACGGTCTGCATAGACGACTTGGGCGACGGCTTCCTGCTCACCGCCCAATGCACTGACGGCATCGATCCGGGGCGCATCGCCGGGTATTTGGAGACTGCCCTAGAGCATCTAACCGCCGCGCTGGCGAATAGACCGGCTTGTCCGGTCAGCCAACTCAGCATCTTGCCGGATACGGAACGGCGGCTAGTGCTGGCGTAAAAATTAATATCGTCGACGGGATGGAAAGATAGCCGGTTGCAATTGAATTTTGCATGGCCTCTGCAATGCGGCTTAGGATAGCTGCTATGTCCTATTTTTACACGTATGTCGGCTGTACCCCAGGTTGGCGAGGAACTTGTTCGACCTCCAACAGATAGTCACCGGCTTGGCAGGACAAGGGGTCTGCATCCATTTCCACAAAGAGAACATGACGTTTTCCGGTGCGGCCAACCCGATGCAAGAGCTGATGTTACAGATGCTGGGGGCTTTTGCGCAATTCGAACGGGCATTGATCAAGGAACGGCAAAAAGAAGGCATTGAACAGGCGCTCAAAAAAGGCGTTAAGTTCGGCGCACGGCCTAAGCTAAAGCCCGGACAGGTCGAGGAGTTGAAAGCCAGGGTGGCCGCAGGGGAAGAAAAAAGCCGACTGGCAAAAGAGTTTGGGATCAGCAGGCCGACGCTTTACAAGCTGATTGCTTAAATCCACATTTTCGCCAAATGAGAGGGATGTTTTAAGTGATTTATTCCAAGCTACTGAAATCGCCAGGATCGACTCTAATCAAATGAGGATTGAAGAAGGTATTGCTACAAATCACTGGCCAATCGTTTTATTAGCAATTTTATAATAGGAATTATCGTTAAAGATGGCTTCATAAATTGAAGACATAAGGTTTTGAGTTCATCAAGAATTTCTTCATTCGAGAGTTCATCTTCATTTAATGTGGGTAACGTTGCCAAAATAGCCATGCGACGCTGATGATTTGAATCAGGCACATTTGCAACACCATGAATAATATTCTCACTTAGAATAGCTAAAGCTTCAGATATTTCGAGTTTTAAATTTCCACCACCCTCATTTACAGAGGAGGCATAATTTATTTCCATGCCACTTTCATATGGCATTTGCTCAGGATTTTTTGGTTGTTCAATAGTCAATACCGCTTTAGCCTGTTCGATATACCGTTCAACATCTTTAACAGGAACATTTTTATTTTTTACTCTATTATAAACTTCATCGGCTATTGTTTCATTTGAAGGGCGTGATAACGCATATACTGCCGACTGAAGCACCCCTGCCGAACTCAAGTTTGTTATTCCATATTTTTCACAAAAACGACCCGCATGAAGCGCACGGTTAATTTCTTGATGGCTACCCGCGCAAATTGCGCGGGTAGCCTTTAGGTCGGCAATATACTGGCCGAATAATCTATCTGACGGAAATCGCTGCCGTAATGCCCATAAAATACGCCATTTTATCAAAGTAGCCTGATTATCAATTTGTTCTAAACGATCAATTAATTCGTCATTGGTCAGTTTTTTTAAGTCTAAAAATGACCAAATATCCGTCTGCTGCTGAATAATACCGTCTTTATCTGCCCCAGCAATAAAGACCCTCCGCGCCTCAATTTCATCGGAAGTTTTAAATTTGACCATGTAATACTTCCTCCACCAAAGCTAACATTTCTTTTTTTGCCGAAATTTCACTATCTGCGCGTCCATTCAATTCGGTAACAGCCAATCCATCAGCCATACAATCCCTATATATTTTACGGTCAAATACAACCGTTTTAAGTAGCTGCAATTCTGAGAAGTCTAAAATTGTACGTTTCGCTTGCTCTATTTCATTGATTTTTGGATTGCTTGGTGCAATTGACAAAAAAACATAAGATAGTAATCTTTTATTAAAAACCCTTGATTGCTTAATTATTTTACACATATTAGGTAACGTATTAATATCAACCTGACTTGCTTTAACTGGAGTTAAAAGAATATCGGCGACTACCATAGCCGAACGCATTTCTTCAGAATCTCGTCCAGTTACATCGACAATGACGTATTCATAACGATTTCTTAAATCAATCAAAGTATCATCAAGTTCACCGTATTTTTGAATGCAGGCAATTTTAGGCTTATCAGGATGATGTAATTTACGCTCAGCCCACCATTCCGAAACAGATGCCTGTCGATCGGAATCAACCAGCAAAACATCATGGCCTTGATTGGCTAATACAGAAGAAATATTTATGGCCGTAGTTGATTTACCTACGCCACCTTTTTGGGACGCGATAAGAAGTATTTTACTCATTTTTCTCATTTAAATAGGCAATATAGAACCACCTGAAAATTATGCATTTACAGGAATGTTACAATATGTATTTTAAAAATTCATATACAATTGCGAACGGAAGACCCTATCATGATAAAGGCAATCAATCGTCCCACATCAGTCCGCACCCTGCCGATGTACATCGGTTTCTTATTGGGATAACTGCTTCCTGTAACGGGAAAACTACGAAGACAATAATCTATCACCGATGGAAGCAGTGCATTTCTCAACATTCCGACTCAACTGATAGGATTGTAACCTAGAAAATGTCTTTAAAAGCAAAAAAACATGTTGTTAGCTGTTTTCCATCAGGAATGAGAAATGGCTGACATCATCATGTAAATAACAGGTTATGCGGCTTTAGTAACATGGCATTTTCCCTGAACAGAATCCCTAATTGTCTATACAAAAGCGAGCGATGCTGTTCAATACGTTACTGACTTTTGAGAAAACTTTCAATTTTGTCTAATACTTTATCTACTAATTTGCGACAACTCCATAATTCTGCATTTGTTTTTTATACATATATTCATCATATTCTTTCTGGCTAGAAAATCCTTGGCGTTGCCATACTGCCAAAACATTTTTTTTTGATGATACATTATTTTGTTGCTCCAATTCCCAATCATGCGCCCAATCTTCTTTCAGGGCATTATTTAAAAATCCTGCATATGATTTATCAGCTTTAGCATTGCTATACAAAACATTTCGACGAACATAATCAAATCCATGCTTCCTTTCAAAAGATTCTAAGGCTGATAGCACTGTTTTTTTTGTTTTATGCGGCTCAGGCACTAATTCCAATAATTTACCCGATAAGGAGCCAATATCGGCCAATTTAATGGGTAAATTTATAGGTTGATTTACCATGATTTCATTAGAAGTCCGCGAATCCCATTTTTTTGAATAAATATGAAAACGAATCACTGCAATTTTGCGCCCGTGTTTGATTTCATCAAATTCAAAATAAATATCTGATTTCAATTTAAGCTCCTTTTGGACAGGTTCCAAAATTCGTTCCCTAAAATTGCCGTAAAGTTGATATTGATCTTTTCCAATACCAAGCATTTCACGAAGTTTTTGCAGATCAATTTCACGTTTATTTAAACTTTCATATTGTTTTAACAAGCTGTACATCCTCATGGTATACTGACTTTTAAAACTCAAAAGCATTTCCAGTTTACTTGAAGTAAAGTTTCCTTTAAGCTTTAACAAATATGGTTTTAATAAAGGATCAAACGTCAAATTAACCATTCCTGTACCGTTAATATAATCGGCAGATGATACCCAATGAGTCTGTAATAACCTCCCAAGCTCCTGTATCTCTACAACTTTCTCCAGTAAATGTTTAGTAATCTTTTTACAATCTGCATAAATATGATTTTTATTAATGCCTAAAAACTCAGCCAACTCAATGAGGCTAATGCAATAAGGTTTAAAATCCTCATCTTCTGGTTGAATCCTCGCAAT
Source organism: Methylovulum psychrotolerans (assembly GCF_002209385.1). NCBI lineage: Bacteria > Pseudomonadati > Pseudomonadota > Gammaproteobacteria > Methylococcales > Methylococcaceae > Methylovulum > Methylovulum psychrotolerans. Next base: position 3,955,246 of record NZ_CP022129.1, on the reverse strand, counting down.
CATAGTCAAAATTAACCGTTGCTCTCCTAACGTCAAATTATAACGAGCTTCAACTAATTCATTAGCTTGAGTCACTATCAATGAAGATAGTGAATGTTTCTTTTTTGCATTAACCATAGAATGTCCAAAAAATCTTTAATGCCATAATAAAAATGACACTGTTTTTGTTATAGTTTAAATATAATTAATTGTTTTATATAAGTAAAAAATTATTTTTATATAAAAAATTAGAGGTAAATCGAGAAAAAATCACCTGAAAAACTGATTATTTTTTTAAATATCTAGCATTAACGCTATTTCTATAGCAGATTACACTGTTTTTGTTATAGTTCACACTGTTTTTGTTATAGTTCACACTGTTTTTGTTATAGTTCACACTGTTTTTGTTATAGTTCACACTGTTTTTGTTATAGTTCACACTGTTTTTGTTATATTTAGCGTCGTAACCGCATGATATATTTGTAGAAAAAAGCCCCTAAAACAATAAAAACAATAAAAACAATAAAAACAACTACTACTAGCATCTTTAAAAATCATTAAACTGTAATCAGTTAGTAGCTTTTTTAAGCTTATTTAAATAAACGTACACCTTAACGCTCCCAGCAGATTCCTTAAATCTCTTCCCTTTCATCTGTTCCACAATAACATCCAAATTTGCCGCAGCATCATTGATAATTTCAATGGTGATGATCCTAGCGTTACCAATGCAGAACTCAAACAGGTAAATGGCGACGGTGGTTTTGCCCACACCGTCGGAGTAGTTAATCACGGCTAGTTTCATGTGTTGCTTCATAAGGACAATTGTCAATAAATTCCTCGTCGGCGGTTTCTTGTTCGATGCGGTTTTTTTCTGCTGCCAGCCATTTTTTGATTGCGGCGGAGCCTGTCTAGGCAGATGTCAGCAACGCGGTGAGCGACGGGCTTGGCGTTGCCGAGCGGTCTTGGGTTTGTAAGGAGTAATGTATTGGCACTTGCGGCCGCTACCTCGCCCGTCTAAGGGCTTTTTCTAACCGTCTCATGGTGAAACCGTAATGTCGGTGGAGTGCCACCAGCAAGGTTTTACTCCCCACCCCAGCCGCCAAGGTGGCTTCGACTTCAGCGAGGAGGTCGCACAGCATTACCGATTAGCTCCTGCCTTCCACTCCGGCGGACAATGCTCGTAATGAGTCCGCAACTGCTTCTTTGTCCGCCATCAACGTCCCCTTAATCATCATCGCAGCGGCCGCCGCTACTCCAACGGCACAGTAACTGCGCCTTAATCCCGCACGGCTTATTCTACTGGGATTGGCGGAAATGATAAGCGCGAAAAGTGGCGTTTTTTTGGTAGAGTTCGGTGTGACTTGGACTTTGCTCTCTTATAAACTTAAGAGAAATCGGGGTCATTAGGCCAAAGAAAAACAAGTTCTGGCCGACCGACCGTAAGGATTAGTGTGTAGATTGATAGTAGTGGCCTGCAACCCACATCCCGCCTACAATAACGCCGTTTTAACCGCACTATGTAGTCCGAAACCGAACGGTTACGGACATGCCTCTTTGTGGTGTGAAAGTAGGCTGAATGTATTTCGTACACCTGCTATAACTCGTACATCCCTTTCGGACGGATTGAATTGGTTTTTTGTTCATACATAATACTGCTCAACTATCAATTTACGAACGAATCCTTGCGGTTGGTCAAATGCACCCAGCGACCGCGCTTGGTCGGCCTGAGCCAGTAATTGCGCTAACAGGCGGATTTCGCAATCAATGAAATACCGCCGCGCCACTGCCTTGGCTTTCTTCTCCACCATCGCCAGATCCTTGGAGACATCCAGCTTAGGGTGATATTCAATAAGGACGACACAACCCTTTGTTATCACAGCCATTGCCCATTTTGGCAATGGACACATAATCCTCACTTTCAACTAGCTCGTATTCGGTATCCGTTGTTTGATCCAGTTCGAAAAATACCATTTCACACCCAAAAATAGGTGCAACGCCCGCGCATCCACCACAGGGCGCAATGTCCCGCCAATATCCGCAGCGAACACGGAAATCAGGCCGTCCGCCACGGACGGCGTTAACGTGCCGCCCCGACACCCACACTGACACCATCGGCATCAGTTTTCGTCATACCTTTCCCCCTATCCCAAACCATCACCCCTTTTTGCCCTTCATCCATCCCCCGTTTTAGTGATGGATGACAGACGTACCTTTTGGCTAACCCAAGCCATTAAAAATCATCCAAAATCCCAGAACCCTAAAATTCCAAAATCTCAGAACCTCAAAACCCTCCAAAATCCAGGATTCTCCCCGCCTGGTCGGGCAAACAGCCCCCCGCCGCACACAAGACCAAAAAACCGCTACGGTTAAAAGAAAATTCACGGCTTACCCAGCCGGAAAGGGTGTGTACAACGAAGAGCAAACGCGCGTCTTCTTACCCGCCGCGCAAAGCGGGAACAATAATGCAACCCTCACGGAAAAAAGGGATGGCCAATCACGGCCACCGTCACAACACGACGGCGGCAGTACCTTTTTTACGGCCCGTGACAGGAAAACCCCCAAAAACCCCCCAACAAAAAATGCTGCCGTCCGCGAAGGACAAGGGGTTTCGGGGCTACGACGGAAACCGTTTATGTCCGACATAAACGGTTTCAAAGACCCCGCGCCATCGCCAAACCCGACCGCCAAAAGCGGTGGTTTTGCCCCGGCGCGGGGCGAAGAGGCTAGAAAAGACAGGCCGCCAGCGGCCGTGCCCAACCGGCATCGGGGAAATGCCGTCTTGCCCAAGCCCGGCAGGCGGGCGCAAAACGGAGGTGAAGTGACCCGCAGCCCCTCACGGGACGGCAGGCAAGCGCGAACCCAGGCGCAACATCACAGATGCGGCCCAAAGCCCGGAGGAATTAATGCCTAGCGGCCACGTCGCTTACCGTGCCGACAAGTCATTGTTTCTGTTTGTATCGCGTACAGAGACGCCGTGTTTTCAAATCGCGGCGAAAGCCGCTTCGTTTCTATGCCGCGGCCAAAGGCCGCTGTGTTTCAATATCACGGCAAAGCCGCTGTGTTTCTAAAGTTGTCCGGTGCGGCTTCCTGCCGTCAAAACACTGACTTAAGCCCCGACTGTTTATTCGTCGTTTAAGGCGCTGAACTGGCGCCGCCTGATGACCCCTGCCTGGAATCACGATATGCGGATAAGATTGTCCGCCAAGCCACGCACCGCTGTCAACCGGATGATTAAACGGCGGATTCCGCCGCCTTGCACCCACCGAACCCCACCAAAAAAACGCCACTTTTCGCGCTTATCATTCCCGCCAACCCCCGTAAGAATAAGCCGTGCGCAACTGAGGCGCACTAGGGCGGAACTAGGGTGCAATTAGGGCGCAATTAGGGCGCAATTAGGGCGCAATTAGGGCGCAATTAGGGCGCAATTAGGGCGCAATTAGGGCGCAATTAGGGCGCAATTAGGGCGCAATTAGGGCGCAATTAGGGCGCAATTAGGGCGCAACTAGGGCGCAATTAGGGCGGAACTAGGGCGCAATTAGGGCGGAACTAGGGCGCAATTAGGGCGCAATTAGGGCGCAATTAGGGCGCAATTAGGGCGGAACTAGGGCGCAATTAGGGCGGAACTAGGGCGGAACTAGGGCGGAACTAGGGCGGAACTAGGGCGGAACTAGGGCGGAACTAGGGCGGAACTAGGGCGCTATTAGGGCGCAACTAGGGCGCAATTAAGGCGCTACCAGTTCGGATAATGTTGATTTATGGCGCAATCCCTATGCGTCCATTGCCAAAATGGGCAATGGCTATAAAAAGATAAGATCAACCGGGTCATGATGACAAAGGGCGTGTAGTCCCCATTGAATATGGGATACAGCCGACATACATGTAAAAATAGGACATAACGGCCATCCTAAGCCGCATTGCCGAGGTTCGGTCAAACGCGGTCGGAAGTGGTGCCGGGGAAGCATGAAGTTACCGTTTCCGACAGGACCCCGCCCCGCTCCCTTTACCGGCTTTCCGCCGAATTGAGTTTTGGCGATCATGGCCGGCTGGCCCGCGCGGTGTGGGGCGCCGGCCTCGGCGCGGGGGATCCGTGGCCGTGAGGGTGCGCACCGGCAAGGCCGGACACCCCGCCGTTTACTCTTGATAACGGGTTTTATCAAGAGTAAACGGCTGGAAGCTTTTTTACTTTATTAGACAGGCCGTGTCGTTTTGTCGAATGTTAGTTAACATTAGCTGCGTTAAACATAGATTAAAACAGACTAATGGTTGAGATTATTTGTCAAAATCTGGGTTCGAAGGATTTAAAAGTTTATTTAATATTCTTGTCATATCATAAAGTTTAGGCTGTGGTTTTTCATCTGAGAAAAATGGCGTAAAGTCAGCGCAATTGTGACAGGTATGAGGAAGTATATTTGCAAGAGCTGCTATATAAGCTCGATTGCTTAAAATTAATTCCTCTATTGTTGCTTCCATTGGAATGCCGTTAAAGCCAATAAACATATGCTCTCCGGTTAACGATTGATTATTATCATTTCCAGAGTTTATGCCAAGCTTTGCTGAAATAACCTGAAAAACTTCATATGGTAATTCACCAGTTATTTTCGTATTATTTTTTGTTTGCAAGTCAAAATCAATATCATATCTAAACACAGAAGTTGGCAAAAAATACTTAAATTCAGGGTTGTTTTTTATAGCAATTCGTATATTTGCTCCGCAATTTTTAATTATATTTTCTATTACAGAGTCTAAGTTTTCATAAAATTCAATTTTTTTCCCTTTTCTTAAACTAATATTGAAATGATCTAAGTCAGTGTATTTTGCTCCAAGTTTAGCTTTTATTTTCGAGTCTAAATCAAGACTATAAGATTTACTTTCTGATTTGGTATTCTTGAAGGAAGCAATATTATTGTCATCATTATCAAGCTTCTTAATTTCATCATGGGTTTTTCCAAGTACTAATTCAGCTGGGCAAGCTTGATTAAAACCGCTTTTATCAGTATAGGATAACAATGTGTATGGATAATATATAGAATTTGGCGGGACGAATACATATTCTATATCCATTCCGTGAATTAAACTTTCATAATTACTTACACATCCAGAAATAAATGAAGTAAGTATTGAGAAAAAAACTAAAAATGTTATTGTTTTCATTTTGAATGTATATATAAAGCGATAAGCTTAACAAAAAGCGGACGTATATTGATGATATATAACATATTTAAAATGTTGTGTGAAATTAATCAACAAGAAATTCGTTTGAATATGAGACAAAATGGCGCATTTTGTCTCATGTTGGAAAGACCGCTCCTTGTTTTCAAGGCCTAGAGCCGCCCCAAACACCCTCAACATTAGACAAAATGAACGGCTATGCTTTATGCCCTAATTTTCAAACTATTATAAAGCGTAGCACGGCAGACATTGAGCAATTTGGCGACCGTTGCCGGGCTTTCGCCCCTGTCCAGTAATTCACGGGCATGTTTGCGCTGACCCTCAGACAGCGAAGGCCGCCGCCCTAGTTTCACGCCGCGTTTTTTGGCGGCCTTCAATCCTGCTTGGGTGCGTTCCACAATCAAAGTCCGCTCGAATTCCGCCAGAGCCGCCAGCATGTGGCCGAGTAGCCGCTCCGCCGCGCTTTCGGTGTCTATGGCTTCGGTCAGCGACAGGAAGGCGATCCCTTTCCCTTGCAGACTGGCCAACACCTCCACCAAGTGTGACAGCGACCGCCCCAGCCTGTCCAGCTTCCAGACAACAAGCGTATCCCCTGCCCGTAGCGATTCAAGGCAGCGTGTCAATTCTGGCCGCACCGCTGGCCGTGTCGGTAAAGATATGTTCACAGCCCGCACTTTTCAGGGCGGCAATCTGCAAATCCGCTTTTTGGTCGTTGGTCGAAACCCGTGCATAGCCATATTTCATGGCCTAATTATTAGACACACAAGCAATTGATTTTGTTAATTTTTTATTTTGTCTAAAAAGCCTTCCTTTGTTAGACAAAATAATAAAATTGATCATGGATAATATTATTATCTGACGGTTTTCTGACGGTCTTTTAATGAAATACTCCAGTCTTTGAGTGCCTGAATATCCTGAATGATTTCCTGAGGCGTAGGAACTTCACCATTTCTCGCGCTCGATGGATCATGAGCATCAACTATGTCACAGCATTTTTTGAATCCAGCATGGAATGAATTGCAATCTTCTTCGGACAAAACGGCAACTTTTTTTAGGTCTTTGGTATTTATGTAGTCCCTATGCCTCTGTACGACACGAGAGAATGCAATATCTTCTAGCGCACGTTCCCATGAGGCTCTTAGATTGTTATAGATATTAGCCGCTTGCTGACGGTATTTATCATCCTGATTGTTTACATATGATAATTGTGCTTCTCTGCAAGATTTTTCCAGCTTGTCTATCCTATCTTCGATACTCTTACCTTGCCAAGGCAGTCCTTCACTGACGATTCCTGTGCCTTGCGCACCTCGGCTTATTGTAATGGATTTAACAGGACAGTTTTTTCCGAACGATAGATCATTCAAGTCATTTACAAACACAAGATCGTGCGTTAGCACAATAACTTGACGATTCTGTGCTTCTTCAACAAGACGCTCAGCAACTTTTTTTCTCCAGCGATGATCCAATGATGAAACAGGGTCATCAAATACTATAGCCGAACGGTGCATAGCAGTTGCAAGCTCAGTTAGAAATGCCGCTAAAGCAACACAAGTTTGTTCACCTTCACTTAAGATAACGCCAACCTTTGCATCTGGTTTTGCAAACAATCGTATTTGATATTGTGGAGAACCAAGCTTACCGCCAGACCGAACCATTTCGACCCGCACTTTATCAGCAGCGAGCTTAACTATTTCCTCTTGAAATTTATCACGAAGTCTTGGGCTAATAACGGAATCGGCAATCTCATTTCCAAGGCGAGTTATGGCAGTCGTTGTTGTCTCAGTTTGGCACTCAACAAGAAAATTGATGCTTTTAAAGCGGTTAATTTCATCAATTACTGTTGGCAACATGCCGTGTAGAATCTCTCTATCAGACAATTCTGAAAAATCTTTTTCTAATTTTTTTCTTTCTTCTCCAGAAGCCGATTTTTCAAGTTCCAGTGAATATTCACGGATAGTTTTTTCAAGCTGTTCTAGCGATTCCTTGGGGTTATACGGTAAACTTGGAAATGGAAGTAATGTTACGTTATTCAATAAGGACTTTGCTAACAAATAACGTCTAAGTTTGGCCGATGCGATAAACCGGAATATCTGCTTGGCGAGATCAGGTCTTTGAAGTGCGATGTCGAGGCGAGTTGGTTTAAAAGAGCGATAAGCAAAATTTTGCTCAGAGAATTCTTTGTAGGCATTATTAAAGGACGTTTCTGCTTCTTGTGCGTGTTTCTCAACATCATTTTTTATGAAATCCTCGAATCGAGCCATTCTTTCACGCGCTTCACCTGTTAGCGTTTGCTGACAAAGAACGCAAAGAGCATTTTTTTCTGATGGAGGAAATGGCTGGTTAGGATAGGCATGTGTTGAGTAGTGCCGCGCAGAATCCCATAGAATGCGCCAAATTTTATCACCTACACCTTTGAGTGATTCACTGGAAAACGCTTTTTCGGCAGCTATTCGTGCTGCCTCGCGTTTAACATTAGCATCTTGTCCAATATCAAAAATTTTTTGTAAAGCTTCATCAGTTGTTTGGTTAGATATAGAGCCAAGGAAATGAATTAATCTTTTGATGTTATCTGCCTTAATTTTCTGCTCTGAGGCAGCTGTTTTGGGATTTTTAGATAGGTCTTCTCTAAGTCGGATTAAGCGGATGCTTTCGTCTTCTGATAGAGTTCCTAAATCTGTAATGCGTTGAATGTTAGTTTTGTGGTTTAACGCCGCTAGTTCTTTCCCTACAGCGGTATCGGCTTTCCAAGCAGGTGTAGCAAAAATGGGATTTTTGGCTTTCTCAAGTTTGGTTTTCTCAGCAACAAGAGATTCTTTTATGCTTTGACAAGCAGTCACTAATTCATCAGGTATATCAAGTCCAAAAGGACGAAAAGCAACTTCATTTTTATCGTTTATATGGACAGCGGCGCAGTTGCTATCGAATACGCTGATTGCCGAAAAAACAGGGTGTGGCTTATCTGTGTTTTCCCATATTTCTGGTGATTGTTCAACCCCTCCTATGCTGTAAGTGAAGGTTGCCGATGGTGATGCCGGTATGCTTCCTCCTTGGGCATATATATTAGGCTGTATAACGCCAGCATGTCGAGCGCGGCAGGCGCGTTTGAAAATCCGCGCATATCCAGATTTTCCTGCTCCATTGTCACCATAGATAACAGTAAGTCCGTTATGCTCAAAGGCTAAGGATTGACCGGAAGCCAAATTATTAACACCATTAACATTCTTGATAGACAGAAGTGAGATCGTAGCCATCTCAGCAGGATTGGCCGGAAGGTGGCTTATTTCTAAAGGAATTGCTTGAATGCCAGTTGTGATTCCGGATATTCCCTGCTTACATAGTTCAGTCAGCTCATTGATGTCTATATTGGGATCAAGCCGTCCATTTGAAACAATCCTACGAAGCGCATCGCGTTGCCAAAGAGGTCGATTTAATGACCACTCAAAAATATATTGAAGAACAGTTTTTGGTTCTGAGCTAGTCATATTTTTATGTAATTTACTTGTTTTTATGAATAAACAGCAGGAATAAAAAATTTTTTAACAAGAAATATCTTTGCATAATATACCTGAGGTCAAAAAACTCAAGCATTTCCTTTGTCTTTTATAGAGTTCTGTAGGTAAAGCTCATGGAGTTTTTCCCGCAGCAGTTTTTTATCCGGCAATTGGGTTTGGTATTACGCAATTAAGGCAGGGGAAAGGGTGCGGCTTAGGGAATATTCCACCACTTCGTCATCCTTGCTGGCACAGAGCAACACGTCAAGCGCGGGTTGTTCATGGGGCTTGCGAACATCCCGATCCAAGGCTTCAAGATAAAAGCTCAGTTTTCCAAGATATTCAGGTTCAAACCGCCCTACTTTCAACTCAATGGCGACAAGGCAATTGAGGCCACGATGGAAAAACAGCAGGTCAAGCGCAAAATCCCGTCCCCAACTTGCAACGGATATTCAGAACCGACAAAACAAAAGTCACGCCCCAATTCAATCAGGAAATCCTTTAGCTGACCCAACAGGCCTTGATGCAGATCGGCTTCCGAGCGGCCTTGTGACAACCCCAAAACTCCACCATATAAGCATCTTTGAAAATATTGATGCCATCAGGGTAAGTTTGTGTCACCAGTGGTGACGCTTTTGGCGGGCTGAGGACAGTGCGCTCAAACAAGCGCTGTTTTAAGTTGGCGTTCCAGTTCCCGCTTGCTCCAGTTTTCCTTAATAGTCAGACGCAAATAAAATTCCCGTTCTTCGGGGGCGTTTGCTTTGACCAAGAATGATAAGGTTGTGCGTCCACGGCAATTGTCGCACCAGTGGTGCGACTTTTTCATCACCTTGATAAGTTTCGTAAAATTGCCGCATCCGAAACAAATTTGAGCGTGTAAAGCCGCGAAGGCTAGGCTGTGTTTTGGCTATATAATCTGCCAGTTGATTGATGACCTTATCCCCCCATTCAGAGCTTTTTATTTTGCGGCTGATGGTTTCCCCAATTTGCCAGTAAAGATCAATCAAAACGGTATTGACCGCTTGAAATGATTTTTGACGGGCGGCCTCAATGAATTTGATGATCTCATCAAAGGAAACAATGGGCAAGGTGTCTGGGGTTTTATTCATGTGTCCTTGGCCTGATTATATACGGCATTCTTTGAAACCTAACCATCTATGATCCGATCTGCCTTGTTTTTGGGCAACCCCGCCAAATGGCGGGACGGGTGCTATGCGCGACGTACACCGAGCCAGCTAAATGGCAGTCTCGCCATCCGGTAACTCCCTTTTCCGAAAACTTCGCCCCCGCTCCATACAGCCCCTTTCTCCCCAAAAAACAGAGATAAACGGTCGCGTGCTTGCTGATTGCCCAACAAGGATGCTGAAGCAATCTGCAAGCTATCCTGAAAAAAGGTTAGGTGATTAGTGTCACTTTTCAAAATCGATGTCAGCACGTCGCAAAATGGGAAAAACCAGTTGCATGAGTGGGTTGTAGCGAAAATTGAAAGTTATGCAACAATCAGGCAATCCCAGTAAATTCAACGTTTTTTGTGTCGCAAAAACATAGTGCGAAAGTACGTATTTTCACTTTTTCGACATTACTTTTTGAGTTTTAGCTTCATCCCCCAAATGCCCCTCTGACACCGACTTTGAAAAGTGACACATGTTTAACGGCATCATCCTGACATCAGGTTAGGGTGCAGCTTAAATTGACAGCCAGGATAAAAAGGTTCATCAAGTAACCGATATAAAGACTATGTATCAAAATTTTCACCAATTTGAATGTTGAACATGATTTTAAATGATTCATTCACTTTTAAAAAATTAGTGAATGATGTATAATAGTGAATCATTTTAAAAATAGGGGTACGCAATATGAGTTTGTTCATTGAATGTGTTAGAAATTTCTCATTAAAATTTAATGATACAACCTACCCTAATGCTGTTTATTTCCACCTCTTGACTAAAATTAGGGACGCCCAAACTACAGATGAACTGGGGGAATATTTAGCAGAAAGCTTGGGCTGGAAAGACGGAAAAATTCGACTGGACAAGAATGGATCAAAAATCATTACATCGTCTGGTCTGCGCTATAATGTTAGCCAAATTAAACCTAATACGTTTAACAATCGCCATGCAGAAATACTAAAATCTAAAGATTTTTTTGATTGGGCTATCGCCGTTCGAAAAATAGATTACTTTGATTCTGGGTTGATAGCTGTATTAAGGGATCGTTTTAATTTATGGGATAGTATTGTTATTCCTGCTTTTATATTGCATTGCCTGCGACCAAATATATACCCAATAATCGACAAATGGGTTTTATTTGCTTTTGCGTTTTTTAAAGACAACCCTAGTTATAGGCTTTCAACGCTGGAAAACTATAGCTTATATCAGAGTTGGTGGCTGGAAATTTTAGAAGAGGCTAATTTGAGTGGGTTAAATGTCCAGATAAATAAACTGAAAGAAATTGATGGCGGGTTATGGTCGTTAGGCAAGCATTTATCATCATTGAACAGCGAACACCATAAAGACAAAAATCTGGAGCTTATGGATCTTGATGACAGCATTAATAGCCCCGCCGAAAATCAAGCAATTGGCACCGCCTCGACAGCGTTTAAGGTGCTGTGTTTGAAATACCACAATGCCGGGTTGACACAAAGAGCCGCCATTGAAAAAGCCGCTAATGACCTAGGCATCGATTTAAAGCCATCCTATAAAAAATATCCAGGTAGCCACTTTGACCGCTGGAGAAGGCAAGAGCTGTAATTATTCAAGATCGTTAACTCCCATGCCCCAGCCCCTTTGCTTTGATAGCCTATCCACCATTACGGCCTATGCAATCACAGAACTTTGAATTCCTCCGCGAGGCTTGGCCTGAATTGGCAAGCTTGGCGGGCTTTGCCGAACAGTACGCCCAAGTTGACCCGCAAAGTGCGCTGACCAAACTGCGTAATTTTGCGGAACGTTCGGTCGCCATTGTCTATATGCAACTTAGCTTGCCTAAGCCGCCGATGGCGAAATTCATGGAATTGCTCAGTAACGATGCGTTTAAGGCAATCACCCCCCAAGTTGTGGTTGATAAGCTCCATACCCTCCGCATTTACGGCAACCAAGCTGCACATGGCGAAAAAGTCGCCGGACAAAACGCCTTATCACTGTTAAAGGAAGCCTTTGATATAGGCCGCTGGCTTTATGTCGCCTACGCCCAAGGCGATTTACGCTGCCTCAGCGATTACCAAGCCCCCACCCCTTCGTCATCCGCCAAAGCGGATTATAAAAAAGAACGTAAAGCCCTGCTGGAACAATACGCCAAGCAAGAGGCGCGTATGCAGGCGATGTTGGCGGAACTTGAAGCCGAACGGGACAAATCCGCCCAGTTAGAACGCACCGCCGAAGAACTGGCTACGCTTAAACAACAAGCGGCCAATAAAGGCCAACAAGCCGCCAATGAACTGCACTTTAATGAAGCCGCCACCCGCAAACACTTAATTGATTTGCAACTTGCCCAAGTCGGCTGGCTTATCGCCAATGCCGATTCCGTCACGCTCGAAGAAAAAATCTTCTACCAGCCGACCCATTCAGGCGAAGGTTATGCCGATTATGTGTTATGGGACGATAACGGCAAGCCGCTGGCCGTGATTGAGGCCAAAAAAGCCGCCGCTGATGCCGAAAAAGGCCGCCATCAAGCCAAACACTACGCCGATGGTTTGGAAAAAATGCACGGCCAACGTCCGGTGATTTTTTACACCAACGGCCATGACATTTGGCTATGGGATGACCATCCCGCACAAAATTACCCGCCGCGCCACTTGTACGGCTTTTATGCCAAATCTAGCCTGCAATACCTAGTCCGCCAACGCGCCGAACGCAAACCGCTTAACAGCGTCACCCCTAAAGCCGAGATTCTGGGCGAACGTTTGTACCAGCATGAAGCCCTCAAGCGCATTTGTGAACGCTTTGAAAACAAGCAACGCAAAGCCTTGGCGGTACAAGCCACAGGTACGGGCAAAACCCGTTTGTCGATAGCCTTGTCGGATGCTTGTATGAAAGCCGGTTGGGTCAAACGAGTCCTGTTTATTTGTGACCGCCGCGAATTGCGCAAGCAAGCCAAAAATGCCTATGCCGAATTTTTAAGTACGACGATCACCACCCTAACCAGCAAGAGCGTTGAAGATACCCATCACCGCATTTTTGTTGCCACCTATCCGGGAATGGTGAAAATATTCCAACACTTCGATACTGGCTTTTTTGATTTGATTATTGCCGATGAATCCCACCGCAGCATCTATAACATTTACGGCGACATTTTTAACTATTTCGATGCCTTGCAAGTCGGCCTGACCGCCACGCCCGTGGAAATGATCAGCCGCTCCACCTGCCAACTGTTCGGCTGTGATTTTAAAAACCCCACCAGCAATTACGCCTTGGAAACCGCCGTAGAAGAAGGGTATCTCGTACCTTATCAAGTCGTCAAACACACCACAAAATTCCTACGCGACGGCATCAAAGGCAAAGCCTTAACCGCCGAAGAAATTGCCGAACTGGAAGACCAGGGCATAGACCCCAACAGCCTCGATTTTGACGGCACAGACATCGACAAAGCCATCTACAACAAAGACACCAACCGCAAAATCTTGCAAAACCTGATGGAAAACGGCATACGTCAGGCCGACGGGCAAACCTTGGGCAAAACCATCATCTTTGCGCGTAACCACAACCATGCCAAACTGCTCGAAACGCTCTTCAATGAGCTATACCCGCAGTACGGCGGCAAGTTTTGCCAAGTCATCGACAACTACGACCCCCGCGCCGAATCGCTGATCGACGATTTCAAAGGCCAAGGCAGTAACAGCCTGCTCACCATAGCGGTATCCGTGGATATGCTCGACACCGGCATTGATGTGCCGGAAATCGTTAATCTAGTGTTTGCCCGTCCGGTAAAATCGCCCGTAAAATTTTGGCAAATGGTCGGACGCGGAACCCGGTTGTGCAAAAACCTGTTCGGTATCGGTAAACACAAAACCCATTTCCAGATATTCGACCACTGGGGCGTGGTCGAATACCACGGCATGAAAACACGCGAAGTCACTATCAGCCAAAGCAAACCGCTGATGCAACGCCTGTTTGAGACCCGTTTGGAATTGGCGAAAACCAGCCTGCATTACGCGGAACCCGATTTCTTCGGGCATCTTGCCAATTGGCTGCACCAGACCATCAACAGCCTTGATGACAAGACAATGGCCGTGCGTGACCAGTGGCAGAATAAACATCAAATGGGCGACCTGCAAACCCTCCGCCAATTCAACGCCAACACCGTCACCGTTTTGCAAAACGACATCGCCCCGCTGATGCAATGGCTGGACGTGCGCGGACACGCTGACGCTTACCAATGGGATTTACTGCTTAGCCAAATCCAACAAGCAAAAATCAAACAATCGGCGGGCTTTACGGATTTGGCCGGGGAAGCCATCAACCAGCTCTGGCAATTGCAAATGAACCTGAACCAAGTCAAAGCCAAAGCCGCAACCATCAAGCAATGCCGGGAACAGGCATGGTGGCAAACGGCCTCGTTGGATGACTTGGAACAGGTGCGGATTGACCTGCGTAGCATCTTGCAACACCGTGACAAAGGTGCTGTGCCGAAACCGACACCCCGTGTCATCGACGTGCAAGACAGTGATGAAATCCGCGAACAGCAGCCTACCTATTTAACGGCGGTTGACATGGCCAGTTACCGCATCAAAGTCGAACAGGCACTTAAACCCTTGTTTGGGCAAAGCCCCGTCTTGCAAAAAATCCGTAATGGTAAAGCCGTCACGGCAGTGGAACTGGCTCAGCTCAACGCCTTGATCCACACCCAACACCCCGACATCGACCTCAATACCCTAAAAGATTTTTACAGCACCGCAGTACCGATGGAACAGATTCTCCGCACCATTGTCGGTATGGACTCCGAAGCCGTCAACCAGCATTTTGCGGACTTCATCCAACATTACCCCTCTTTAAGCGCGAGGCAAGTGCAATTTTTAAGCTTGCTAAAACGCCAGATTGCCCAAAGCGGCGCGATAGAAATTAACCATCTGTACGAAATGCCCTTTGCCGCGATAGGCGAACCTGATACCGTGTTTACCAACGCCCAACAAATTGACGACCTGCTCGCCATTGTTGAAAGTTTTGGCAAACAACCTGCAACACCCACCCCATAAGAAAACCACTAATGATTACAGGCGAACTAAGAAACAAAATCGATCGGCTCTGGCTAGAATTCTGGCAAGGCGGCATAGCCAACCCCTTGACCGTCATTGAACAAATCACCTTCCTGATGTTTGCGAAATTGCTGGATGTTAACGAAAGCCGCGACGAAAAACGCGCCGCGCGTACCGAATACCACTATACCCGCCGCTTTAAAGCCGACGAACAGCACCTGCGCTGGAGCCAATTCTGCCATATCGAAGATGCCGACCGCCTGCTTAACCTGGTGCGTGATGAAGTGTTCAAACATTTCCGTGAACACACCAGCGACAGCCGTTTTGGCGATTACATGAAAGACGCGCGGCTGGCTATCGACAAGCCAAGCCTATTGATGAAAGCCATCGAAATGATTGATGCCTTGCCCTTAGACGCTGGCGACACTAAAGGCGACTTATACGAATACCTGCTCAGCAAACTTACCAATGCGGGCATAAACGGACAATTCCGCACCCCGCGCCATATCATCAAACTGATGGTGCGCCTGCTCGACCCGCAACCCGATGAAACCGTCGCCGATCCGGCCTGTGGCACGGCGGGGTTTTTAGTCGCTGTCATGGAATACCTGCAAGAAACCCATAGCAGCGAACACGGCATATTGCGTGAGGAAATGACCGATGACAAAGGCAAAACCCAGGTTCAAACCACCTACACCGGCGATTTGTTAACCGAAGCGCAATGGCAACAGATTAAAACCCAGATGTTGCACGGTTTTGATTTTGACAGCACCATGTTACGCATCGCCTCGATGAACCTGTACATGCACGGCGTGGCAAATCCCGACATCCATTATCAGGACACACTGGCGCAAGGTTTTGTCGAAAAGTTTCCGAACTTCGAGCAGAACGCTTTCAACGTCATCCTCGCCAATCCGCCGTTTAAAGGTAGCCTGGATCAGGAAACCATTAACCCTCCTATTTTGCGCTTGGTCAAAACTAAAAAGACCGAACTGCTGTTTGTCGCGCAGATTTTACGGATGCTTAAACTCGGCGGACGCAGCGCGACTGTCGTACCGCAAGGTGTGCTGTTCGGCTCGTCTAACGCCCACCAAACCCTACGCCACTTATTGATAGAACAAAATCAGCTTGAAGCCGTCATTAACCTGCCCAGCGGCGTGTTTAAACCCTACGCTGGTGTGGCGACAGCGATATTAGTTTTCGCCAAAGGCGGCGCCACCGATCAGGTCTGGTTTTACGATGTGCAAGACGATGGCTTTTCGCTGGATGACAAACGCGACCCGCTGTATCAGGACGAATACGGCAACCCCTTAAGCTTTGCGGGTGACCTGCCTAAAGTGCTGGCGGCTTACCAAAAGCGCGACAAAACCACCGCCGACACCGCCGCCAATAATAAAGCCCAAGCATGTTTTTGGGTCAGTAAAGCCGATATTGCCGCCAATAAATACGATTTGTCGATCAACCGTTATAAAGAAAGCATCTATCAGGAGGAGCAATATGAGGAGCCGAAAGTTATTTTAAAGCGACTGATGGCGTTGGAGGATGATATTCAACGGGAACTGAGAGAATTGGAGGGGATGTTGTGAGTTGGCCTATAGTTTCAATTAAATCTGTAGGAAAAGTATATACTGGAAAAACCCCATCTAAATTAGTACCAGAATATTTTGGTGGCCACATTCCATTTGTTACACCTACAGAATTAAACAGGGGTGCTTATGTTAATAGTGCTGCACAAACGATAACGGAATTAGGTGCAACACAAGTAACAGTTGTTCCTATAAACGCCATTATGGTTTGTTGTATAGGTTCATTGGGAAAAATTGGAATAGCCCAAAGACCAGTCGCCACAAATCAGCAGATTAATTCAATTGTTTTTGATGAGGATAAAGTTTTTCCAAAATACGGTTACTATGCCTGTAGTCGGCTTAAGCCAGTTTTAGAATCATTAGCACCTGCTACAACAGTTGCCATTATCAATAAAAGTAAATTTGAAGCACTAGAAATCCCCCTCCCACCCCTAGCTGAACAAAAACGCATTGCTGCCATACTCGACAAAGCCGACAGTGTGCGCCGCAAACGCCAGCAAGCTATTGAACTTGCTGACCAGTTTCTTCGGGCGGTGTTTTTGGATATGTTTGGTGATCCGGTGAGTAATCCAAAAAAATGGAAAAAAGGGAGTATTTCCACTATTTCTAAAATAATAACAGGATATCCTTTCAAAAGTGTGGAATTCATACAGGATGGCAATGATTCTGTTCGTTTGTGTCGTGGAGCAAATACATTAACTGGTTATTTTGATTGGAGTGACATTGTATTTTGGCCAAAGGATAAGTCGCTTGAATTGGATGAGTATTTAATCAAAGAAGGGGATGTTATTCTCGCTATGGATCGCCCTTGGATTTCAAGTGGACTTAAAGTTTGTATTGTAGAATCGATGGAACGCGAAACATATTTAGTACAACGCGTAGCTAGGATTCGTCCTATAAAAGCTATATATGGTAATTTCATTTATTCGTGCATTAAATCTAAATCATTCGAAACACATTGCCGTCCTACAGAAACAACAGTACCCCATATATCCCCAATTGAACTTAAAAACTTTGAGATTATTTTACCCGATGAATCTATTGTAAAAAAATATTATGATATTGTTTGCCGAATAAGGAGGATGGTTAACAATATGAAAATATCCGATTTTGATACAGAATTAGGTTTTAACTCTCTCAACCAAAAAGCCTTCGCCGGAAAACTCTAGTGTCAATCTACTATCCACCCGAACAACTCGCCAGATTGCTGCATGAACTTTGCAACCTGCCCAAAGAAACTGAATGGGTAGAATTCAAGCATAATAATGCTGATCCGCAGATGATCGGGGAATATATTTCGGCTTTGGCCAATTCGGCGGCATTATTAGGCAAGCAGTTTGCTTATGTGGTTTGGGGGGTGGCTGACGAAGATCACGCGCTGTTAGGCACTGACTTCAAGCCTTCGACAACCCGACATAAACAGCAAGAATTAGAAAGCTGGTTATTACAAAAGCTTGTGCCGAAAATTCATTTTCAATTTTTTGAATTTGATTTCGGTGGCAAAGCCTGTGCCATTTTGGAAATTACTGCCGCCAACCATACTCCCGTACAATTTGATGGCACGGAATATGTGCGTATCGGCTCTTATACTAAAAAGCTAAAAGACCACCCCGCGAAAGAACGTGAATTATGGCGCACGTTTGATAAGATACCGTTCGAACTGCAACTGGCCGCAGAAAATCAAAGCAGTGACTTGGTGTTGAAGCTATTGGATTATCCGGCGTATTTTGAACTGATGGACTTGCCCTTACCTGATAATCGGATAGGCATTTTAAACGCATTAGAGGCCGACCGTTTGATTGTTAAAAGCGACAGCGGCTTGTGGCATATTGCGAACTTAGGCGCGGTTCTGTTTGCCAAGCAGTTAAAAGAGTTTTCTCACTTGGCGCGTAAAGCCGTACGCGTGGTGTTGTACAAGGGCAATAACCGCATTGAAACTATCCGTGAGATTGGTGGCACTAAAGGCTATGCCTCCGGTTTTGAGGGATTAATCGGTTTCATAAACAACTTGTTACCTGAAAACGAAGTGATAGGCCAAGCACTACGCAAATCAATGCCGATGTTTCCTGAACTGGCAGTCCGTGAGTTAGTGGTTAATGCGATTATTCACCAGGATTTTTCTCTTACGGGTACTGGGCCTATGATCGAAATTTTTTCTGACCGTATGGAAATCACTAATCCGGGCATACCGCTTGTGGATACGCAACGCTTTCTTGATAGTCCGCCCCGGAGCCGAAATGAAGCATTGGCTTCGTTTCTACGCCGTATCGGGGTCTGCGAAGAACGCGGCAGTGGCATCGACAAGGTAGTTTTCGAAACTGAAACATATCAATTGCCTGCGCCTGCTTTCGAAGTTACCCAAGAACATACCCGTGCGATACTGTTCGGCCATAAAGATTTCAAGGACATGGATAAGGAAGACCGTATCCGCGCCTGTTATCTGCACTGCTGCCTGAAATATGTCAACCGAGAACCAATGAATAACACGTCTCTCAGGGAACGTTTAGGTGTTGATGTAAAAAATAGTGCTATGGTTAGCCGAATTATTAAACTGGCATTGGATAACAATTTAATCCGTCCCTATGATTCAGAGGCTGGAACCAAAGCGATGCGGTATATCCCATTCTGGGCTTAGCAATTTGCTTGACCGTTGCTTGACTGAGACGATGATCTGTAATGTACTAAAAAAATAAGTTAATGATATATAAAGGTAAATAACAATCTATTTGCTTGATATTTGCTTGAATTAAAGTGGATGTAAGGTTGTTTGCCTATCCTGATAAAAGGATGGTCGTTTACACAAAAGTTTTTACGCCTTTCTTATTCGTCGAAGCAATAAAATTTCCTTTAAAAAAATGTCTAATATGTTCGTGAGACGATTGATTTGCATGGCATTCGATACATAATACGTTTAAGTTACTATCTCCATTGTCATGCTTCACTCCATTGATATGATGGGTAAGCCATCCGTAAAAATGACCCAGTAATCAGGCCTCAATCAACACGCGATTGGCTTGTCTCATAAAGTGGAGTTTCCTTTACACATCCCAAGCCCCCCGCAAACCTGCATCCCACCGTGTAAACAATATCCTATTATCGGTTTATTTTACATGTGTTATGATAACCCTTAAAACTTAATTTACAATCAGGGGGCTATCATGACAGGCCAACAGGTGGGCTATATCCGCGTCTCATCCGCACAACAAAATACGGACAGGCAATTGGCGGACATCAAACTGGACAAGATTTTTGAAGACAAGGTGTCGGCAAAAGACACCAGCCGCCCGCAACTACAGGCCTGCCTCAACCACCTCCGCGAAGGCGACACCTTGCATGTCCACAGCATTGACAGGTTCGGGTACAGCCGACATACATGTAAAAATAGGACATAGCGGCCAAACCCAGTTGATTATATCGGCAATGTCGGGTCTATAGGCTCCGGAATGGCATTTGAATCGATAACGTAATCGCCAAAACGCTTCCTTGCTTGGAACGAAAGCACCGTAACCCGCCCAGACAAAAGACATCGGCAAGGGGGTTGCTGAACTTCCATAAAAGGAAGAAAAAACATTGTTTCTGAACAGAATTTCCTTAACTTAATGGCAGTGACCCCAACCCTCCCCATCAGGGGAGGGAGCTGTCCACCTTGACAAGCCTTAGCTCTTCGTAAATCTTTCCCACTATTTCGAGGTGACTTTATGAAAAACTTGATGATCGAGTTATACCACTCATCTTAAGCGCCTTAAACCTTGAGCGTTAAATTATCTCACCCAAGCTTTGACCCGCTTAACTTAACCGCCAGCCCCCAAAACCCCACAAGGCACCGCAAAATCTAGATGATAATGCTCATCATGGCGCACCCACGGTTTCTTGGTAGAAAACACCAACTCCCGTTGCAGACGCGCCCCCAACGGAGTCTTAAACAATTCTTTTTGCAACGCGTTATCAAAAATAACCCGCGCCACCTGAATGCCCTGCCCGGCGGCAGCGGCCTTTAAAGCCAGCAAATGCGCCGCCATCGCCGCATAATCAATCGTCAAACCGTCATACTGCCCCGTGCCGACAAACTCAATACCATAACCGAACTTATTACCCACACTGCGCGGCAACGCCACCGACTCGCCCGCCGCATTAACGACCGGGACAAAAAAATCCACCGACAACCCGTTCTGATGGCTCTTATGGGGCCGGAACCGCCCGCCGCTTTGCCAACCCGACTCGCCATACACAAACACCTTAGTCGGCATCTCCACTGCCAAGGCCTGATAAGCCGCCACTACCGTGCGGTACACTTGGCTATGGACATAATTACGCCCAACCAACACCCCCGCCCAACTGTAAACCGAGAAATTCTCCCCGGCACTGGGCAACTGCCAACCGTTCGCCAATGCCCCGTGGGCAGGCGTACCATAGCAACGGCTTTCCTCAGCGGCAACAGCCGGCCCAGTGCAGGACAATAACAAGACCAGCAAAAAAAATCCGCGCATAAGCAACCACACCCATTAATCATTTAACCTAACCCCCTCCCAACCTCCCCCTTATCAGGGGGGAGGAGTTTTTTCCCCTGATTTTCGCCTGTACGACGGGAAAGCCGTTCGCTCCCTTCCCTGCGAAGGGGAGGGCTGGGGTGGGGTTTAACACGCTGAGGCGTAATGGAACGCCTACTTAATTTCATATACGTTACTTATCGGCCTAGCGTATTTATTCACCCCCCTTGCCTATCGACCCACACCCCGCTTATCATTACCACTACTGTATTTTACCCCCCACCCTACCGACAGCACCCTTAAGGAACCTTATGTTTAAAAGCTTCGCCGCCGACGTGCTCGGCCTCAGTGACATCGGCACCATACTTGCCGTCAAAGATTTTGACAAGGCCGATGTCGACGACTACATTTTCCCTGAAGACAACGAACAAATCTTCGTCGTCATCAAATCCAAAACCGACGAATACTGCTTCACCAACCTAGCCTTCATCCATCTGGACGGCGAAAGCGCCGTCAGCAAAAAACGCACCCTCAACCGCTACCCCTATAGCCATTACCCCATCAGCCATGTGCGCATCGAAACCGCCGGGACGGTAGACCTCGATGTGGAAATTAAATTTAACATCGGCGAAAAAGCCCTGTCGATAGACATCGCCAAAAAGCAAATGCCGCAAGTGCGGGATTTATACAAAGCCCTGTGCAGGGCCGCCGAAAAATACCAAGACATCCAAAAACACCTGACGACCCTACAGCAGACCCATGATGCGATCAACCGCATGTTCGCCCTGCACGCCCTGCCCGAACAAGTCGTGCTGAGCCTGCCCGACATCATCTGCCAAACCAGCCAACAAGTCGAAGCCCACCTCAACAGCCGCCGCCACGAGATCCAAGACTACGACTTCGGCTCCATCTTCGCGCGGTATATCAAAAGCTAAAGGGCACAGGTCTTGGAGCGCGGGCATCTTGCCCGCAAAATGCCCGCGTTCCAAAGACAGACCGCCTCACGATGGCAAAACCGCTGTCGGCACATTACGCACCAACAGCCATATTTATGTTACCGCTTATGGCAATCGCTACACCACCATAAAGTCCGCCGCTGTCATCGCCAAACTTTTGCCTAAAATGGCGACCAACACCGCCGCCCCCGCGCCGCTACCGTCACTATCATAAGACAATACCCCGGAAGCGCTGTTGTAAAGGACATGGTCATTGCCATCCACCACACCGCCAGTACCGACAATTTTGAACTGGTCAGCAGCCAAGCCACCAAGGCTTAAGGCGGAGAAAACACTGTGCGCCAATTGGACAGTATCATCGGCGACCGTAAAATCACTGATAATATCAACATTACCAAGGCCTAAGGCGGTATCAAAAACAAAACTGTCTTGGCCTAAGCCACCCGTCAGGACATCCTTACCCAAACCGCCGTCCAACACATCGTTGCCCTTCCCGCCCAACAAGCTGTTATTGGCCGCATTACCCGTCAGCGTGTCGTTAAAAGCGCTGCCGTTGACCGCTTCAATATTCGTCAGCGTATCAAAGCCCGCACCGAGGGTGTTTTGCGCCGCCGTCAGGTTCAGGTTGACGGTCACACCCGCCGTGGCGGTGTAGTAATGGGCAATATCAAAGCCATTGCCGCCGTCCAGCACATCATTGCCCACACCGCCCACCAGACTGTCATTGCCGTCACCGCCCGCCAGAATGTCATTGCCCACCCCGCCGAATAAACTGTTATCATAGCCATCGCCCGTCAGCGTGTCGTTAAAAGCACTGCCGTTGACGGCTTCGATATTAGTCAGGGTGTCAATGCCCGCGCCGATGGTATTTTGTGCCGTCAGGTTCAGGTTCAGATTGACGGTCACACCCGCCGTGGCGGTATAGTATTGGGCGACGTCAAAGCCGTAGCCGCCGTCGAGGTAGTCGTCGCCGCTGCCGCCGTTCAGGCTGTCGTTGCCGCTATAGCCCCACAGGGTGTCATTACCCCCCAAGCCGTTGAGGGTATCATTGCTGTCATCATAACCGGACAGGCTGTCATTGCCGCTGGTGCCAGTTAGGCTGATGTGCGCCTTGATGTCCGCCAAACCCCACACAGTACCATCGCTGAACTGGAACTGCTCGATGCTGGCCCTTGAATAAAAGTAACCGCCGATAGTCAGCTGGCTGCTGCCATAGGTCAGCACCAAGTCATGGTCGTAGCCCCGGCTGACTTGGCTGATGTCGGTGGCGAGCATGTCGGTAAACTTGACCACATCGGTGCCGCCCATATCACCAATAATATCCATCCCATCGTTTTTGGCAATCAGGTAGGTGTCATTACCATCGCCGCCAAATAACTCGTCATTACCGGTGCCGCCATTGAGGATGTCGTTGCCTTTATTGAGAACAGAGCTGTCAGGGCCACCATTGCCATAAAGGGTGTCATTGCCGGCAAAACCATTGAGCGTGTCGTTGCTGTTGTCATAGCCGTATAAGATGTCATCGCCGCCAGTCCCTTGCGACACTTTTAGGCTGATGTCCGCCCAGTCCCACACCGTGCCGTCGCTGAACTGGAACTGCTCGATGCGGTAGTCTGTTAAATTAAAGTAGCCTTGGACAGTCAGTTGGCTGCTGCCATAGCTCAGCGATAAAGTAATACCGTCGCTACTGACTTGGCTGATGTCACTGACCAGCATATTGGTGAACTTGACCACATCGGTGCCGCCGTCATCCCTAATAGTGTCCAGCCCATCGTTTTTGGCGATCAGGTAAGTGTCGTTACCCAAGCCGCCAATCAACTGGTCATTACCCGTGCCGCCATTCAGGATGTCATTACCACCAAAGCCATAGAGGGTGTCATTGCCCGCCAGGCCATTGAGGGTGTCGTTGCTGTCATCATAGCCGTACAGGCTGTCGTCACCGTTGGTGGGGGTCTGGATGATTTTGGCTTTGATGTCCGCCCAGCCCCACACCGTGCCATCGCTAAACTGGAACTGCTCGCGGTAGTCTGTTGATATAAAGTAGCCGAGGACAGTCAGTTGGCTGCTGCCATAGCCCAACAACAAATCTGTGCCATAGAAACCGGTATGGCTGACTTGGCTGATGTCGGTGGCGAGCAGGTCGGTAAACTTGACCACATCGGTGCCGCCGTCATCATTAATCTCATCCACCCCATCGTTTTTGGCGATCAGATAAGTATCGTCGCCCAAGCCGCCAATCAACTGGTCATTGCCCGTGCCACCATTCAGGGTGTCATTGCCTTTATAGCCCAATAGGGTGTCATTACCCGCCAAGCCGTTGAGGCTGTCATTGCCGTCGTTAGTGCCGTACAGGGTGTCGTCACCGCTGGTGCCGGTTAGCTTGAGGTGCGCTTCAATGTCCGCCCAACCCCACACCGTGCCGTCGCTAAACTGGAATTGCTCGATGCGGTTGTTTGCAGAATCAAAATAATGTTGGATAGTCAATTGGCTGCTGCCGTAGCTCAGCAACAAATCGCTACCGTAATTGGCGCTGCTGACTTGGCTGATGTCACTGGCCAGCATATTGGTGAACTTGACCACATCAGTACCGCCTGTATCATAAATCGTGTCCACGCCAGCGTTTTTGGCGATCAGATAAGTGTCGTCGCCTAAGCCGCCAACCAACAGGTCATTACCCGTACCGCCATTAAAGATGTCATTACCAGATGTACCATAGAGATTGTCATTGCCAGCCGTGCCGTTCAATGTACTACCCGCAGTGCTGGCCTGAGATGTATCGCCATTATAAGTCGCCATTATCTATCACCTTAAAAGTTACAAAAAAATACCCAGACTATAGACTCTAACCCGACACCAAAACAATGTCTAGCCAATACTGTGAAAAAACACCCACATTTTGGGTAATCGTTAATTTAGTTGCCCACCTTAAGTACGTTAACCAAAGCCAACCTACGCCACCAACAATTGCCCCAACAACCTCAACCACAACAACGCCAGCACCACCGTACCCGCCAAAAACGCCAGCCGCCGATGCTTTAGGCCGTTATGGCCAGTATGGATATAAGCATGGGCCACCCGTGCCGCCACAAACAGCCAAGCCAACCCCAGCGATAGCCAATCCGTGTTCCGGGTGACAATAACCGCCAAACAAGCCACATAAAACAGCACCGGCATTTCAAACAAATTCGCGTAATGCTGGGTCACCTTCGCCAAACCGTCCGGTAGCTTAGCCCCCCGGTTCAGCAGAAAATACCCCGGATTCAGCACACCCTCCTTAACCGCCTTAATCCGTAGCCTCAGCATCCAAATTCCAATGACAAACGTCAGCAACACCATCGCCACCATCGGATAAACCATCAAAGCTTGTTGCATTTAACCTCCCGACACGTTATTTATACACTGACACGCCTAACCCTAGGCGATTAACCGCCCACATCCGCCATCTTCCTGATGCCGGAAAATCCAGCCTGAACCTTACCGATTGGGGTTTCCACCTATACTTCAAACGGTCAAGTTTTCGGTTTTTTGGTAGGGTACGCTGTACCCTACGGTGAATTATAAAAGCCGAAAACTTGGCCGTTCACAGTATATCAATCGTCATCCAACGGGTCAGAACGCGGCTATCAACAACCAAAAGAGGAATAGTAGGCCTTCACCGAGCTAACAGACCTATCCGCCGCCAACGCCACAGTAATAACCAGATTTGACGCAACACAGAAACTACTTGATAAGCCTACGAAACAATTCCGCTCACCCTCATTCCCCGCCTCACAGTGGCCACCTAGCCCTTCGGCAAACGCCACCACATCCGCCAGTTGCGACCCCACCGGAAAACGCGCCGCTAAAGCCGCATTAACAACAGGAAGATTAGAGCCATTACCGCCCCCAAACAAAAGGGCCTTGGCAATTTCTGCCCGATGATCCTCATGGTAGAAGAAAACCCCCACCACCAAACCCGCACAAACCACCATCACCCATCCCAGCCCCCACCAAAACACCCGCCAACCGCCGCGCTTTTGCATAAACCGCCTATAGTTTTCCAGGTTAACGCTCAAGACCCGCCGCCTTAACAGGGTGTAGAGGATGTCCCGGAAAACGGCGCACAAACAACTCCAACACCAAAAACGGCGAAAACAACGCGCAGGCACACACAGCCAAAATCGCCATAGCCATTACCGTACTGGGCGGCACAGCCGCCAAAGCGCTTAAGGCCGCCGCCAACGCCCCCAGCGCAAACGGTGCCAGCACCGCGCCACCGCCCCACAGCAACCGCTCACGCAAAGCCGCCCGCCGCCGCATCAGCACAATGGCCACCGCCACACCCAGCGGAAACAGGGCGAACCCCACCAGCACAGCAAACAAAGCCAGCAGTAACGCCACCCCGAACAGCGTGTCCATCTTACAATCCCAAGCTCAAAGCCTAATCATCCAAAGACACTTTTTTAAATGCGGTCTTATGCCAATACACCAACTCCGTGCCGCCCGACTCATAAGGCCCCATAATCAACGCCCCGCCTGCCTTAACCGTCATCTTTTTAGGCTCGCCTTTGGCGCATTCCCAATAGCCCTTCCCGCAAGCCGTCTCATACTCGCCCTTCTCCGCCGCCCGAATACTGATAAACTGCGGATTGATTTTGCCAAACTGGTCTTTGAACACCTCATACTGGGCAAACCCGCCACCTTTTTGGCTAAGGAACACAAACACCCCCCAGTCCTTACGCGCCTCATCATACAAAATCCACGCCTCATCCTTGACCGCGTCGCCATTAAAATGCCCGCTGGTATGGTAAGGGATAGGATAATCGGCCTTAAACGCCAGCCAATCCTCGGTCATGTCCGCCTTGGTCGGCTGGCACCAACCTGCCGGAATATAAGCCTCCGTCCGGTGGCACGGCTTAGCCTTACCGATACTGGCCCCACCCGCCTCAGCGGCCATTACGCCAAACCCACCCGCCACAACCAACAAACCCGCCACTAGCCTCTTCATGCCATCCCCATTTGCTTTTTAATTTAAGTAAACCCGTTAACCGATAAGTAGATGTGCATATATTTTTTAACATTCGTGAATTCAACCCCACCCCTCCTGAGCGAAGCCGAAGAGCCCCCCTTCGCAGGGGAGGGAGCGTCTTCCACATCGTACAGACGACAGTTAAGGAAAAATGCCCCTCCCCCTGGCAAGGGGGAGGTTGGGAGGGGGTTCAGAGATACCAATGTTAAGTGTTAAAAGATATATGCGCACCCGCTTATTGCCCCCCCCAAACCCACAACCCTACCGCACCGGATTAGCCGCCTTGCCCGCATACGTTTCCGCAACCCCCTTCCACAGCTTATCGAAATCGCCGATCATCTGCCGGAACGCCTGCTCCTCCGCTTTCAGGCGCGAACTGTCTATCGCCGCCTCACTAGACCACATAGAAGCCCGTTGCTGTTCAGTGGCCGTCGATTCCGCCGTGCCATAAACAAAACCGGTACGGACATCAACCAACACACACGCCGCCGTAGCCGTGACATGCGCCTCTTTATTAGGCAAGAAGCCCAGCGAAATCAACGCCAACGGCCCAATATCGGTGCTCTCGACCGTAAAATGGGTGTCCACCGAATACACCAACAGCATGTCCGTCTTCAAACTCGCCGCCGCCAAACGCAAATCCTTCATGGAATCCGGCGTTTCAGGCAGCAACATCCGGCTCATCGCCGCAATGCCCGCAATCATCGGCAACCGAGACAAGCGGCTAACCTCCTGCTCCGCCTCAATATCACGGGCCGTCAACACACAATACCGCCCATTGCCATAGCATGAAAGATGCCCCGAATCATAGCCACTCGCCTGAATCCGCGCCACCGCCAGCCGCGCCGGAAAGGATGCCGCCGGTTCCCGCTTCATCAATTCCGCAATATCCGCATCCGCTTTCGATAAATTGCCTATATTGATACCCGCACCCGGCGTTTGATAAGTCGCACAACCCGACACCACCAACGTAAACGCCAGCCCCACCATTGCCCATACCTTCCTCACCGCCATTACCTATACCTTCTAAAAATGGAAACGTTTACCCCTAAAGCCAGCCTTTTACAGAACCGCCTTAGGGCGTGGATATTTAAGCACAGCCCATCTACCAGGGAGTTGGCAAAGCCAATGCACCCCGCACAACAGCAAAAAAAACACCATTTTGTCGGAAAAGGGAAGTGACGGAAACGAAAAAACCGCCGGCACCTTTGGAAGAACCGTGACCCCCACGGCATAGTAAAATAAAGCGACCCATAAAAACCCCGACCTATACCGCTTGCCGATCAAAGAGCCGATGCCATAACAGAAAGACATCATGTCAAAAAACACCCCCAGCAACAGCATGGCAATGCCTATATAAGCCATTAATAGCCCCTAAGGAACGTGTACCTGTTGTAGAGACGAAGAGCCTCCCTGAGCGGGGCCGATAATACCTCAAAAATCCACCTGCCCCAACGGCCAGTCTTTCGGCTTACTATACATCCACTTCTTATAGTCAAAAGGCAGCGTCCACGTCTTCGGCTTAAGCTTTTTGCCTTTCACCGTTCCCGTTACCGTAACCTGCACCGGATAGACTTTTTCCGTGTTCTTGCTGCTATCTATCACCAACGTTGAATCGACAGACCCGGTATGCCGTTCGCAGGCCTTATCCCCGCAACTGCCCGTATTATCATAACTGGCATTAAAATCTGCGAGATTGCTGATTTTGTTGCCGTACGGCGCAAGCAGCACATACCAACTGTAAAAGACCCCTTGATTACCGCCGCCCGTAGTATTCTGCCAACCCCAATAATCCGACGGCCCCAACAAGCTGAGCTTCCAGTCCGTAGGCGGCGAACCAAATTCGCCCATCGGGATTTTCGGGTCGCTGGCGATAAGCTCCGCCTTACCGTTATGCTCCTCCACCACAAACGCCCCGACCAAGCCCGACAAAGCATGGGCGCTAATCGCTTCGCCCTGCGCATCCACCGCCTCACCCGTGACCAACAAATACAGCCTGTTGCCCGTGGCGGTGTCGCGCTGATCGGCATGATCCACCTTCATACAATAGCTCTGCCCGTCATCCGTTGTCGGCCAACAGCCCTTGGCGCTACGCTGACCATACACCTTATCCAACACCGCCTCCGCCGACAACTCCGCCTGCGCCACCAACGGCACAGCCAAAGCCAACCCAACAGCACAAACGGCAAACACTTTACGGCCTTGCATACACGGACTCCTCTTCTTTATCGGCTTATGGTTACAGTGCTTCGGTAGTAGCAATCTGGGAGCGTGCATAAAATTAAGTAGGCGTTCCATTGCATCTCTGCGTATTAAACCCCACCCCAGCCCTCTCGGCAACCGCTCCTTGCGTTGCTCTACCTCCTGCATCCATGCAGTCGCCCTTGGCAGGGGAGGGAGCAAATGACTTTCCCGTCGTACAGGCGAAAATCAGGGGGAAAAACGCTCCTCCCCCTGCCAAGGGGGAGGCTGGGAGGGGGTTGCCGTACTTTCGCCTGTTCGACAGATTTTATTTCATGCCCGCGCCCCCAAACATCACTTAAAAATTAAATGTCTCACTATCCCAATGCGGGAAAATAAACTGGCGACTCCTCACCGACACCTCGGTGTCGCCCGTAGCCGTCCAACTCCAATTAAACCCATCCCCCTCCCGAACCTGCTTCCTGTCCGTTAACACCGCCTGACCATAATTAAAATCAATCCGCCCCGGCTTAATGACATCAAATTGGAACTTCACACTATTCGTCCCGGCCTGCCGGGTGATGGTGACGTTATCCAGCACCGCATAATCTAAAACCACATTGTTATAGACAATGCCCAACACAAGCACCAACGCCACCGAAGCCAGCACAAACAGCGAACGGTAACGTTTCTTAGCTACCGTCGCCTCTTCGAGTTTTTTCTCTAACGAAACCGCCATAAATTTAGCCTACCTTATGTTGTGGCAAAAGCTTACACCGCCCGAAGGCTTAAGACGAAACCCAAAACCGTTGTTTAAAAATGGGCTTGCAAACAGCCCAAAACCCGGCATAGCCCCTCGACCGACAGCCTAAGCCAAGCATCCCCACGCCGCCAAAACCGCCCCGACCGACTATACAACAACAAAACCAACAATAAAATGAACAATTACCACTTAAAACGTGAATCCTTCACAAAAGCAATAAGCAAGTGAATAGGGTTTTGATATGTAACACAAAAGCAGGCGGAAAAAGTTTTCCCGGCAGCGCGGTTAAGGCCGATTTTTTTACAACGTAAAGCCTACATTCAGAAAACGGGCTTCGGCTCCGCTCAGCCAACGCCCCACACCCTGAGCGAAGCCGAAGGGAAAGGAACGGAACAGCACAAACCTAATCCGCCAAGCTTAAGCGTTCCCAAAAAGCCAAACCCTCACCGCCCAAGTCTTTGGCTAATCGGTCTAAATTTTGCAACCTTTCCGCCAAGCCGATGCGTTTGGCGATACGGTAAGCCTGTAGCCAAGTGGACAAAGCTTGTTCCTGCTCATCATTTTGCCAATGGCTATGCCCGATATTAAACAAAGTCGCACATTCACCCGCTGTATCGCCGATGGCTTGGCGGATTTGCAACGACTGTTCCAAGTAGCGCAAGGTGCTGCCGTAGTCGCCTTGGGCGTATGCGGTTGTGGCAAGATTATTGAGGGTCACGCCTTCTTGGCTTTTGTCGCCGATGGCTTGGCAGATGTGCAGCGACAGCTCCAAGTAGCGCAAGGCGGTGCCGTAGTCGCCTTGGGCAGCGTAGATCTGGGAAATGTTGTTGAGGCTCACGCCTTCTTGGCTTTTGTCGCCGATGGCTTGGCAAATTTGCAGCACTTGTTCCAAGTAGCGCAAGGCGGTGCCGTAGTCGCCTTGGGCGTGTGCGGTTGTGGCAAGGTTGTTGAGGGTCGTGCCTTCGCCTTGTTTGTCGCCGATAGCTTGCCA
Organism: Methylovulum psychrotolerans; assembly: GCF_002209385.1. Classification (NCBI taxonomy): domain Bacteria; kingdom Pseudomonadati; phylum Pseudomonadota; class Gammaproteobacteria; order Methylococcales; family Methylococcaceae; genus Methylovulum; species Methylovulum psychrotolerans. Next base: position 3,924,445 of record NZ_CP022129.1, on the reverse strand, counting down.
GATTTGCCGCGCTTGTTCCAAGTAGCGCAAGGAGGTGCCGTAGTCGCCTTGGGCCTTGTAGATTTGGGAAATGTTGTTGAGGGTCGTGCCTTCTTGGCGTTTGTCGCCGATGGCTTGGCAGATTTGCTGCGACTGTTCCAAGTAGCGCAAGGCGATGCCGTAGTCGCCTTGAGCCTGGTAGATTGAGGAAATGTTGTTGAGGGCCACGCCTTCGCCTTGTTTGTCGCCAATGGCTTGGCAAATTGGCAGGGACAGTTCCAAGTAGCGCAAGGCGGTGCCGTAGTCGCCTTGGGCATGGTGGATTTGGGAAATGTTGTTGAGGGTCGCACCTTCGCCTTGTTTGTCGCCAATGTCTTGCTGGATAGGCAATGCTTGTTGGTAATAAGCTAACGCCGTTGCATAATCACCGCGCAAATCCTGAATCAGTGCCAGTTGATTATAAACAAAGCTTTCGCCTTTTCTGTCACCTAACGCTTGGCATATCGGCAACAGCCCTTCATACAAGCCCTTGGCTTCATCATAACGGCAAAGATCCTGTAACCGTTGAGCCAGAGGCCCAGTGACTTTAGAATACAAACGCTGTTGCCCACCCCGCTTGGCGACCCGGCTCAGTTCCGCATGTTCTTCCAAACTAATGGCAGAATCACCCTCCCACCACAGCCCATACAAACCCTCAGCCGCCAGGCTATAAATCCCCCGCTGCTCCCCTGCATCCAACTCCCCCACCAACAACGGCAGCAACAAACGCGAAACAAAATACCCCGCCGCCGATGTTTCCACCAAGCCCACCGCCAATGCCGCGTGCAGACAGGCCACAAAATCCGGCAAATCCAACACCGCCGCCAAGACGGTTTCAGGAATAAACACCTCAAACAACGCCAAGCCAGCAATCAGTCGGCGGGTAGCGGTGTTTTGGTAGCCCAGCAAAGTTGCCAGCAACAGCTCTTCCCGAAACTCGGCTTGTTTTTCCGCCAATTGCGTAAACAGCGCATCCGTATCCAAGTCAGAAGCCACCACTTGATAGAGGCGTTCCAATAAGCGCGGGTTGCCAGCGGCCAGTTGGATCGCCTGTTGCTCTTGTGCCAGCGTCGTGGTGTCCGGCTTAGGCGGTAAATAACTTAAGCGTAAGGCAGCGGTTTTTTTGTCCAAGTCCGCGCCTTGGAAAGAGCTTAAGGCGATGTCGGCCAGCCGTAACGGGGCGGTTACTGCCACCGCATAGCGGCTGGTGATAAGGACACGGCTGGGCGAACCCGTTTGCCGGATAGCGGTCAGCAAGGCGGTGATAATTCCGTAAGCGATAGGCTCTACGTTCTGGTAATCATCAGCGCGAAAATTCTGCTCAAAATCATCAAACACAAACAGGGCTTCATCGAATTTAGGAAATTGCTGAAAAATCTGCCGCAACCGTAGCGCCAACGCTTGCGGCTGGTTAAGGATGTCGTTAATGGCGGCGGCGTGTTCGGGCAGGTTATGGCCCAGCAAATTACGCAACACAATTTCATCTATTTTGCCGTGGGCAATACAGCGCAGCGGCAGGTAATGCTCCAAGCGTTGGCAAATACGCACCGCCAAGCTACTTTTACCCAAACCGCCCATACCCGTCAAAACCACACCCTCGGCGTAATCCTTATCACCTTGCTGGCGACGCAAAACCCGCAACGCCTGTTGCAACAGCCGCCGCCGACCGACAAACGCCTCGCGCGGGCAGACTTCGACCTTAACGTTATTGTCCAAAAATTCTTGGCGGATCTCCCGCACCGCCCGCCGCTTACCCTTAATGGCCAAGGCGGTCAACGGCGTGTCGTCGCTATAAAAGCGCAATAAATGCCATTGCGGCTTATAAGTGGGGTCAGTTTGTAGGAGGCGTTGTTCTTCGCGGTACAGCGCTTGGCGGGTCAAACTGACCGCCCGCCCCAACTCCACGCCCTCCGCCAAGCGTTGATACAGCTCTTGGGCGGTAAAACTGGCGATTAAATCACCCACAGGCTTAGCCCAACCCAACACCGCTGGCACACCCGCCGACACCAAGGCTTCGCATAAGCTGGGCAAGGCCTTAGAGCTGGCTTGCGCGGTTTTGCAACCGGACAGGAACAGCAAACGCGGAAACCGCTCATAGCGGCTAAAAACCCCGGCAATCGCATCGGCATCGGCAAGTTGGGCTTGGCCGAACCCGTCTTCCAACCAGAATATCGGCTTATCATTGACAATATCGGCATGGCCGGTGATATGGACGACATCAAAGCTATCAGTAGCATCGCCATCACTGATGCGCTCGCTTAAGCCCTCCAAAGAGCCGCTTTCTTCCACCACTAATTCCAAATTACTGGCGCGGGTGGCGGTTAAGATTAACGCCTCTTCCTGTTCAAACTGGAGCAAGGGCCGGACATCTTTCGGCGAACTCGCCATAAACAACAAGCGCAAAGGGCGGTTTTTCGGCTGGGCGGGGCGTTGGCTGGCCGCAACCCGGCGCAAGGGGGTAAACGGGTGGTGCGGGTTGGCGCATAAATACCCGCCATTGTGCAGCAACTCCCACGCAACCTCACCTAGGGGACTGCTAGGGATGTACAGCAATGTATCTTGGCTATAATCGTCCAAATAGCCTTCCTTACCATGCAGCCAGTCAAACAACGCTTTACCCAAGGTTTGCAAGGATAAGCCGTCTTGGTAATGCGCTAGGCTACGTTGGCAAAAGTCGGTTAATTCGGCAGGGGCTAAATCACGGGTGCGCGGCTGGCGGTTACCATCGGCAAAAAACCGCAATTGCGCAAGGCTGGGGCTGGCGTTAAAAACTTCTATGCGCAGGGTTTTCATGGGGCTATCCTGTGGAGATGGGATTTAATGGTATGGATGCCGCCACTCATTAAGCGACACAGAGACAGGCTAACCTGACAGCTTGGGTTAGGCGCGGGGTTAAAGCCCTCGGCAAAGGCTAAAGACCTTTGCACTCCACTGGAGAGGCCGCACCGAACGGAGTGCAATGGTCTTTAGCCATTGCACGATAGCCTGACCGTGTGTGCCAACGTTTAGCCTGTCGTTTGCTTAACACCGGACTCTATAACCATTAGGGGATGAGGGCCGCACTCTACTCCAATTTGTTGTTTTTATTAAATTAAATGACTTTCCTGCTGCCTAAAATCTAAGCTATTTATTTTAACATGATCATAGGGCTACAGAGCCTCCCGCCCATGCGGCCAAATCACCGCTGAACTAAAGCCAAAGTCCGGGCATCCGCCACCCCCGCAAAATAGTTGTCTAACGCCGCCGAAAAAACCGACTGCCCATCCGCCGTGAGCGCAAACAGCGTCATAGACGACTGAAATTTCTGCACATCAATCCCAGAACCCAAAATCTCTAAAGCCGTCTTACCTTCAACCGCCACCACCAGCCCGCAACATGTCAGCAAGCGCGGGCCGAGCAGCGGATGCTGGCGATAAGCCACCGCCTCAGCAAGGCTTTGAATGGCATAGCGTTGGGTCATATCACTACGCCCCAGCCCCGCAATTTGCGGAAAAATATACCAAATCCAATGGCTTTGCTTCTTGCCATTCGTTAACTCCGCCAACACCCGTTGATAGCAATCGGCTTGGGCGTTAACAAACCTAGCTAAGTTAAAACTATCCGCTACCATTTCGCCCATATCCCTTATCCTTGTAGTTATATGTTCTAAAACCTAATTATGATTGCCTGCCCGAATAATGTAAATTACCTTCCCGACAATATTTTCCAGCGGGACAGGACCAAAAAACCGACTGTCATTAGAGTTATCGCGGTTATCACCCATCACAAACACCGCCCCCGCCGGCACGGTCACACTGCCCTTAACAGAAGGCGCATCAGGCACGACTTGTATCTGATAACGGCTCTCGCCCAGCACCTCCGAAAACACGTCAACATCCGTGCCTTTCGCCGCAAAAACCCTGGCGGCGGGGTTGCCATTAACAATTAGGGAGTCCTTATCATAGCCTATCGTGTCGCCCGGCAAGCCAACCACACGTTTTACATACTCAACTGACGGATCTTTAGGATAGGCAAAAACCACCACCTCACCACGCTTAACCTCTTTTGCTAAGCCAGACCTAGCCAAGGTAATGCCGAATGTTGCGTAATGCCCGTAACCCCACTTACTGACCACCAGAATATCGCCTGGATTCATTGAAGGTGACATCGAGCTTGAGGGCGGTATATGAAAAGGCTCAAACAAAAACGCCCTAAACGAAAAGACCATAACAGTCAGCATGATAGGCAAGGTAATCAAGCCATACCATCTACTGTACCAAGGCCTAACCCGTATTGTCCGGTTTTGCCGTACCAGCCAATAGCTATGCACCGCACCTATCGCCATAAGCGTCCAACCAAAGAAAAGATAGTGCCCCCACGGGGCCTGACTGAACACCATCCAAAGATCAAGACTCCCCGCAACAAGACCCGCCAGAAAATAAGCAGCCGCCAACCTCACCCTAACCATATAGAGCATCCCAAGCGACGGTACAAAAAACCCCAAGAGGATCGCCAGCCATTTTTTTGGCTTCCAATTTGTCATCATTCGTGTGCCTAGCCTAATAGTGAAAGGGCATACCGCCCAATAACAAGCCCGCCGCGCTATTGCTCAGGCCGACGGATAACCGCGCCGCTTTCCGGTCGCCAAGGTCCGACCCGCTCCTGAACCGACAACAAAACCTTATGCAACGCCGCGACCATTTGGGCATCATAAGCCGCCGGATTATTTTTTAAATGCGGCCACGCCAGCCGGACACTTGCCGCTACTGTCTTAAGACGTTGTTTGGCATCGATAACCGAATACGCCGTGCCATCCTGAACCGAGTCTTGCCTATACAACACCCAACCCTTGAACACCTCCTCTTTAGGCTTGGCAGCACCGAACACCTGCCCGACTTTCTGTAAGGCTTGCAACGCCTCCGGCGATTTTAGGTCATACAGTTGTAGGATCAAATTGGTCGAGTCCGCAGTACCTTCATCCGCCTGATTGGGTAGCTGAAACACAGCGGCGGCAATCGGCAACGTCGGCTGCATAGACAACACCTGCCACTGCTCCTCAACGGTGAAGGCAACAACCCCGCTAGGCGTTACGACCGTCATCTCCACCGCCGCACCAGAGTATAGCGGCCAACAGGCAAAAGCTGCCCAAACAAAAAACTTAACTATAGCTTTCATCGGCTAACCTAAGACGTTTAAAGTATCGTATCGTGAAACAGACTGCTTGCCCTAACGCTTGTCTAAAAGGCATAGGCTCGCCCCCGTTGTGTGGCCGACTATTTCGGCTTACTGACATACGAAACCTTACCGTTTTCAATCCGCCATACCCCCGCTTTTGTCCCCACATAAAGAGGCTGTTTATTGTACAGGCTCAGAAATACCTGAAATTCCGTTGGGGCTACCGACAGAATATGGGTCATCAATGCCCCAACAGACTTTGCGCCATTAGGCATAGCGTTTGGTTTGGTAAAGAGGCAGGTTTGGGTGGAAGGTGTGACCGATAAAACGCTGCCGCCATCTGGCGAAACCTCTACCCGAAAATGCCGCCCGCCCATTATGCCGGCCATGAGTGAAGGGATACCCATAATATAAACCGTTATCGATTTTTGTGCTTTTTTGGGTGGCAGAACCACCGTCCGATAAGGCGTATCACAGCGGTCTATTGGGGCAGTTTCGGCTGTGCTTTGCGCCTTTAGCTCTGTTGGCGACGTTATAGGCTTGGCATTAGCAAACACCCGGAACAATTCAACTCCCGTTGTTTCAGCTTGCTTTACTTCAGAAACAAATTCCGCAGGGATGGAGAATTGTTGTGCCCACGAATCACCGCACTGCAAGCCCATAATTAACCCAAAAACCGCTTTTATTTTCATTTGAGTACCACAAAATAGCACCTAACGTGCAGTGAAGAACATACCGCCCAGAAATAGCCGAAGCCTATCCCCGCCGCCCCCGACGCGCAGTTTCCCAACCCTTTACACAGACTTCCAAATACTCCGCAACACTACAATATGGATCGCCCTCCTCCATTCCAGGGCTCCAATACCGGATAAAATACTCACCCGTTTGGTGGTTGTAGTGCCGCGCGTCAAAACAATAGAAATCCTCGTCAAAGCCCAGGTTGAATGCAATAAGATACTTGGGTATCGCCCTGCTTCGCCGCCGCCGTCGACAATAGCTGTTGATGCGGATAATGTGGTCAAGTCTGGTATAGTCCGGCCCCAGCCCAGCAAACCAACGGCCAAACGACCGTGAATGCAGTGCGACCTCGATAAGTGCTGGCGGCAAAGCAATGCCGAAGTGGGTTTCGATTCTCCCGATACTTTGGCGGGTCGGACGCGGCGGGTAATCAGGACACAGCGGGTAATCAAGACCCGGTGACATGACCGCATCAAATCTGGCAATGAGGGGCATGAGTTCCATAGCATACCTAGCGTGAGTAAGAGGGGCATCGCCAGAACACCTACAGCAAAACCCAAAAACCAACCGATTTTACATAAAGCCTAAGACCGAAAAGTTAAAACGGCTTCCCCTATCAACTAGCGACAAAATAACATCGAAGTGCCCCTGTTACCAAAACGATTAAGGTAATCAGAAACACATAACAAATCGGTTATACACGCTTAAATGACTGTACGCGAACCTTTAAAAATTGGAATATAGCCAATTAATAACTTATATTATTGAAATAATACAATATTCATTTACCCTTAGCAACCTATTTTCTGCGAGACCCTCCCTTTCAGCCTGCCACCAAAATTACTGGATAAGTGCCATAACAACCTAATACAAGCATTAAGGCATTCGTCCTGAGACGTACCACCTCCATTGGGCGAGGGCATTTTATTCCTTTCACTGCGCAATGCTGAACCGCCGCGAAGGGCGCGAGAAAACTGTTAACGCTGGTTCCCAAGCTCTGGCTTGGGAACCTCAATGCGAGAAGCTCCTGCTTCGAGAATTGCAAAGTAAGTATTCTGTCAGCGATTGCGCTAAAACATCGGACAGAACCGTTGGTAAAGCCTACCCGAACAGCACTAGAAAAAAGCGTCCAGAATTTCCAAAGCGGGCGCTTCGAAGAACTAAGCTCCCAAGCCGAAGCTTGGGAACCGGATAGGGACAAAGTGCGAGCCGGCCCACCACTTAAGCTTAAGCCATTTTTTCCTAAAACATCCAGGTATCCCCCATGCCCAGAAGCCGCTACCGCATACACCACACAGGCTATCCGCATTTTTTAACCGCCACCATCAACCACTGGCAGCCGCTGTTTACGCGCACGGAAACGGCCAATATCGTCTTGGATAGCTGGCGGTTTTTACAGCAAGAAGCGGATTTTAAGATTTACGGTTATGTGCTGCTGGAAAATCACCTGCATCTGATCGCCGCTTCGGCGGATTTAAGCCGCGACATGCAGCGGTTTAAGTCTTGGACAGCCAGGCAACTGGTCGATTATCTGCAACAACGTTCATCAGCACGGGTTTTAGAGATTCTCGCCCGATTTAAACGCGCCCATAAAACCGCTAGCCAGTATCAGGTATGGGAAGAGGGCAACCATCCACAGCTCATTGAATCCGAGGCGGTTATGCGGCAGAAATTAGACTATATCCATCATAACCCCGTCAAGCGTGGTTATGTCGATTTGCCTGAGCATTGGCGTTACTCCAGTGCGCGTAATTATCTGGGGCAACCGGGCTTGATTGAAGTCACACGGGCATGGTGAGGAAAACGGGGAAGGCTACGCGGGTTGCGCTCATTGCGCTGGTTCCACTCATTATGCTGGTTCCCAAGCTCCGGCTTGGGAACCCCAAGTGCCGAAGCTCCCGCTTCGGGAATTTATAATCCCGGAAAGCCCGTGGGGCCTAAAGCGGATGGACTAATACACCTGTCGGCAGTGGCTACTTGCCGCCGCGAATTCCCGAAGCGGGAGCTTCGGAAAAGCTAGGTTCCCAAACCAGAGTTTGGGAACCAGTGCAAATAAAGATTACGCTGGTTCCCAAGCTCCGGCTTGGGAACCCCAAGCGCCGAAGCTCCTGCTTCGGGAATTTATAATCCCGGAAAGCCCGTGGTGCCTAAAGCGGGGGGACAGGCACACCTGTCAGTACGGGGCAGCCGCGAATTACCGAAGCGGGAGCTTCGAAAAGCTGGGTTCCCAAGCCAGAGCTTGGGAACCAGCGTCAATGGGAGCTTTAGGTACTAGAAGGCGAAACCGTCACCCCACCAAACCTCAGCCCTCGCGCCCACCATCCCCCGCCTCTTCCGCAGCCACAACCGGCAAAGGCCATTGCCAATTCCGTATCTCCGGCATATCCTCGCCATACTTATAGATATAATGCTTATGGTCAATCAGCTTATCGCGGATGTATTGCTTTAAATACACCGCCTGTTGCGCCAAGCGCGGCACCCGGTCGATCACATCGGCGGCGAGGTGGAAGCGGTCCATGTCGTTCATCACCACCATATCAAACGGCGTGGAAGTCGTGCCTTCTTCCTTATATCCGCGCACATGCAGGTTCGCATGATTAGTGCGGCGGTAGCAGAGGCGGTGGATCAGCCACGGATAACCGTGGTAAGCGAAAACAATCGGCTTATCCTTAGTGAAAATCTCATCAAAATCCTTATCCGACAAGCCATTAGGATGCTCGCTCGGCGGTTGCAGACGCATCAGGTTAACGACATTAACGACGCGGATTTTCAGGCTAGGGACTTTTTGGCGCAGAATATCGACCGCCGCCAACACCTCCAAGGTCGGCACGTCGCCCGCACAGGCCATCACCACATCCGGCTCACAGCCACAGTCGTTACTCGCCCATTCCCACACCCCGATGCCCGCCTCGCAATGCTTAATCGCCGCGTCCATATTCAGCCATTGCGCCGCTGGCTGCTTACCCGCGACAATCACATTGACATAATTACGGCTACGCAAAACATGGTCGGTCACCACCAGCAAGGTATTGGCATCGGGCGGCAGGTAAACGCGGATGACTTCGGCCTTTTTATTGACGACATGGTCGATAAAGCCGGGGTCTTGGTGCGAAAAACCGTTATGGTCTTGCCGCCAGACGTGCGAAGTCAGCAGATAATTTAACGACGCGACCGGGCGGCGCCACGGGATGCGGTTACAGGTTTTCAGCCATTTCGCATGTTGGTTGAACATGGAATCGACAATATGAATAAACGCCTCGTAACAGGAGAAAAAGCCGTGCCGCCCGGTCAGCAGATAGCCCTCTAACCAGCCTTGGCAAGTGTGTTCACTGAGGATTTCCATAACCCGCCCGTCTTGTGACAGGTTGGTGTCTTCGGGAAGGATTTTTTCCATCCACACCCGTGAGGTGGCATCAAAGACATCATCCCAACGGTTCGACGCGGTTTCATCGGGGCCAAAAATGCGGAAATTACCCTGCTCCTGATTATTGCGCAGCACATCGCGCAGCAACCGCCCCATCACCCGTGTGGCTTCGGCGACCACCGCGCCAGGGGCGGGCACATCGACCGCGTAACAGCGGTAGTCGGGCAGGCGCAAGTCACGCAACAGCAAACCGCCGTTGGCATGGGGATTATCGCCGATACGCCGCTGGCCGCTCGGGGCCAAGTCCAGCAACTCCGGCAGCGGGCGGCCTTGCTCGTCGAACAGCTCATCAGGGCGGTAACTTTTCAGCCACCGCTCCAAGCCTTCTAAATGCTCAGGATTTTCGGCCAGGTTCGCCAGCGGCACTTGGTGGGAACGCCAAAAGCCCTCGGTCTTTTTACCGTCAACACTGCTAGGCCCCGTCCAACCTTTGGGGGTACGCAAAATCACCATCGGCCAAATCGGGCGGCTGATGGGCAATTCGCCCGTGCGGGCTTGCTGTTGGATAGCGGCAATCTCGTCCAGACATTGGTCCAAAACACTGGCCATACGGGTATGGACAATCTCAGGATCATGGCCTTCGACCAGATACGCGCGGTAGCCGTAACCGGCGAACAGTTGGATCAGCTCATCTTCATCAATCCGCGCCAGAATGGTGGGGTTGGCGATTTTGTAGCCGTTCAGATGCAATATCGGCAACACCACCCCGTCACGTTTAGGGTTTAAAAACTTATTGGAATGCCACGCCGTCGCCATAGGGCCGGTTTCGGCCTCACCGTCGCCGACCACACAACAGGCGATCAGATCGGGATTATCAAACACCGCCCCGTAGGCATGGGTTAAGGCATAGCCCAATTCGCCGCCCTCATGCAGGGAGCCGGGGGTTTCCGGCGCGACATGGCTGGGCACGCCGCCGGGGAAGGAGAATTGTTTGAACAAGGCCTTCATGCCGTCCTTGTCTTGGCTGATGCTGGGATAATAATCGCTGTAAGTGCCTTCCAGCCAACTGTTCGCCAAAATCGCCGGCCCCCCGTGTCCGGGGCCGCACACCATCATCATATTCAGGTCATGCGCCTTAATCAGGCGGTTTAAATGCACATAAATAAAATTCAGCCCAGGGGTAGTACCCCAATGCCCCAACAGGCGCGGCTTGACATGCTCCAGCTTTAACGGTTCTTTCAGCAGGGCGTTGTCGAGCAAGTAAATTTGCCCGACCGATAAGTAATTGGCCGCCCGCCAATACGCATTCATGCGCTCCAGTAGTTCCGCCGACAAACGCAGATCGTGGTTTTTAGGTTCCATTCGCTTCCTCATACTCAAGTTAATCATTGGACACAGCGTGTCCGGAAAAATAGTGTCAGATGATATGACCTTGGAGCGCGGGCATCTTGCCCGCCTCTTTTGCGGGCAAGATGCCCGCGCTCCACACAGACCTTATGCAGCCAAAGCCCCCAGCATCAGCCCCGCGCAGACCTGCGCCTCTTCGGCGGGGATCACCAGCACCCGCGCCCGGCTGTCCGCCGCGCTAATATCGCCGCCGCCGACCAGCACTTGGTTAGCGGCGGGGTCGAGCGCGAAACCTAGCGGCCCCAAGCCCTCTAAGGTCTGGGCGCGGATTACGGCGGCGTGTTCGCCAATGCCGCCAGTAAACACCACCGCCGACACCTCGCCTAACACCGCGCAATATGCGCCGATATACTTTTTCAACTGATAGCAAAACATCGCCGCCGCCAACGCCGCCGCCGCGTCGCCCGCATCAGCACGGTGTAAAATCCGGCGCATATCCCCCTCACCGCATACCGCGTGTAACCCGCTCTCATGGTTGAGTATCCCGCTAAGTTGCGCAGGCGGCAAGCCTTGTTGCTGCAAAGTCAGCACAATCATCGGATCAAGGTCGCCGCACCGCCCCGCCATCATTAGGCCGGCAGTCGGCGAAAACCCCATAGAGGTGTCAACACTGACCCCACCGCGCACCGCCGTAGCGCTCGCACCGCCACCTAAATGCAGGATAATCAAGTTCAGCTCGGCAGGCGTACGGCCCAGCCAATGCGCGGCGGTGTTGAGGCTGTGTTGGCAGGATAGGCCATGAAAACCGTAACGGTAAAACGCCACGGTCGTGGATAAGGCCTCAGGGATGGCGTAGCGTTTGGCGACCATCGGCAATTGGCGGTGAAATCCCGTATCAAACAAAGCGAAATGGGCGACTTGCGGAAAGATCGCCAAGGTTTGCCCCACCCCTAAGCGGTTAAACGGGTTATGCAGCGGCGCGTAAGCGTCCAACGCCGCCAGCCGCGCCAATACGTCCGGGCTGATGGGCGTTAAGGTACCGAACCAGTCCGCGCCGTGGACAATCCGGTGGCCGATAGCGCTCAGCCGTACCCCGGCGGCATCCAGCCACGTTTGCCAACGCGCCAGCACCGCCGCCAACACGGCGGCAACGTCCGGCAACGGCCCCAACAGCGTCGCCACTGCCCCGCCTTGCCAATCCAGCCCCGTCAGCATTACAGCGGCGGGATCACCGTAATCCGCCGCCAATGCCGCCCGCGTCCGCAACAGGCCGTCAAACAACTGCGTCTTCACCGAGGTACTGCCGACATTCACCACCAGCAGCCATTGCGTCATAAAGCCATCATCGCGTCCGTTAAGCTATTAGATAAGAGTAAGATAAACCCCATAAGCGTATAGCGATACGGCTTAATTGTAAAGCCTGCCACATTCCTGCACCGTGGACAGGGGGTGGGGAAAGGAAGTTCCATAGCAAGGGCAGGCAAGCAAGCCATACACCCCAACAGCCCGCCTCTACCGCCAACAAAAAAACCACCTTATCCTCCCTCTGCGTCCGCCCAAAAAACCACTACAAAATAAACAATTGGCAACAACCCGATGAAAAACCGCACAATACTTGATCTTGCTCAACTTTTTTATGGCATTTTTTGTTTAAATAGCGCCACGTCGACGCAGCCCACCCTCAAACCTTAGCCACTACAGGAACTTATGTTATGAACGAAGTGAAAGAACGCGACAATTTCTGGTTTATCGTTGTAGGTATTGTTGCCGCCGCCATTGCCGTCATGGTCATGGTAAAAGGCAGCGAACACGGCAAATTTGAATCGACCGCCAAAGCCATGGCCGAAGATGCCGCCGATTCGGCTTACCGCCACCCATAAAGCCCCGTTTGAACCTACCGCCTGCCCTAGCCATTATGTCAGGGCGGTAGCCGCTAAAGTCAGGTGGACTGCTCCCGTGTAAAAGCTTTAAGGAACGTGCATAAAATTAAGTAGGTGTTCCATTACGCCTCAGCGTGTTAAACCCCACCCCAGCCCTCACTGCCATTAAGTTAAGGGTTTTTGTGGCTATATGGACGATAATAAACGAATTTTTTAGATTATTAACATGGTTAAAAAAAGCGGGCAGTTGAGCGGAGCCGGGATCTGATCGATGCGGACAGCTTGGTGGGGAGAATCTAAATAAGGCTTTTTTCATTAAACGAAATAAAAACAGTCTGATTAAAATCTCTTAGCCATGAGCATAAGTCATTGATTTTATTCTCCCCACCCCAACCCTCCCCATCAGGGGAGGGAGTTGCCCACCTTAACAAGCCTTAGCTCTCCGCTAATCTTCCCCACTATTTAGAGGTGACTTTATGAAAAACTTGATGATCGAGTGTAAAGGTGTAAGCGGGGGTAAATTAACTGTTGCCGCAGGCGTGAAGTATCGCGTGCCGCATTTTGGCGGCGGATAAACGCCGTGTTACCATAATTTTAGCCCATTATTGGGTAAGCTTAGGCAGTTTTTGCCCTGCCACTTTTGCACTTCCTTTCCTACGGATGAAACCGCCATGCAAATTACGATTACTGTTCCAGATACCTTACCGAAAGAACGCCTACAACAACGCATTCAGGAGTTGGAGCAAAGTTTGCTGACCGAAGCTAAGTTCTTTGCCGTTTTTGTTAAGCAACAGGCGGTTACTGATGATCCTTGGACAAATCCGGCCATTGCTTTGCCGACAGTTGACGCGGGTATTGAGGATTTCGCGCTTAATCATGACCATTATCTCCAAGCGCAAGCTATTGGGGCATCCGAGAACGCTGACCTTAGCCCCCCTACACTTAAGGAGGCTGATACTTCGTTATCGGCAGGAACGGCCTTACAAAATTTTCTTAAGAAATATGAAGCAGATCCTATCGATATTGACACCCGTATTTTTGAAAAAGACAGGGCGACCGAAACAGATAGGGATTTTAAGCTATGAGCTTAATTTACCTGTTAGATACTCATAGCTGCGTCTCTTTGCTGTTGATGGCGGATATTTTAACAAAAAACGCTTAACGCCGTGGTTTTGCCAGCGATATGGTAGGCTATGTTTTATCGATGCAGCCTGACTATTTAGTAAGGAGATACGTTACACTCTTCCCCGATTAACTACTAAGGGGCAAGTCACTATTCCCTAAAGCTATATGCGTTAAGTGTCAGGTAAAAGAATAAATTTTCTTAACTTCGACCAGCTAATTCAATCCAATATGATGGAGTTATTATGCAACTTATGAAAGGGCAGCGGGTATCGCTTGCTCAGCTACTTGGCAGTGAATGTCAAAATTTTAAAGTTAGGTTATCAATTGTAGGTATATCAGTTGATTTTGCTTGTTTTGGATTGGACATAGATAATAAGTTGTTAACTGATGATTACATGGTGTTCTTCAATCAGCCGCAAATGCCCTGTGGATCTGTATCAGTAGCTTTGCAAGCTAATTTGGCACTTTTTTCTTGTAATTTAAATACATTGCCTAGAGCAGTAGAGCATTTGGCTTTCACAATTGCTGTTAATGGTTTAGATACTATGGGGCTAATGGAATCTGGTTATTTAAAGTTTCTTAGTGATGACCAAGAAATTGCTTGTTTTAAATTCAGTGGAGATGATTTTAACTTGGAACGTTCATTAATATTGGGTGAGCTTTATAGGAAAAATGGAATATGGAGATTTAATGCTGTTGGGCAGGGGTTTAAAGAAGGGCTTGAGAAATTAGTAGAATATTTTGGAGGTTCCATAGAAGAAATAGATGCCACTGATTTTCAAAAAATACACTCATCAGATGATCGCATAGATATAACACAAATAGCTGGGCTTTCTGCAGGAGCTATGGGTAGTGCAATAAATTATGCAGACAACGTTATTTTAAGTGCGCAACGTGGGCATGGATTTGCCGCTGAAAAAGCAAATCATCTTCATGACTTTTTTTCAGGTAAAAATGCAGAACTGATTGGCGGTAATAATGTTAAAAATGGTGCTGATAGGCTAGTTGACGGCATATTCATACAAACAAAATATTGTAATTCGGGGTCAAAATGCGTTGCTGAAACGTTTGAAAACGGTCAGTTCCGTTATTGGAATACCAACGGAACCCCCATGCAAATTGAAGTGCCATCCGATATGTATGATTCAGCCGTACAAGCAATGGAAGATAGAATTAGAAAAGGCCAATTGAAAGGCATTAGTGACCCGGTAAAAGCAAAAGACATTATTAAAAAAGGCGAATATACCTATCAACAAGTTAAAAATATTGCTCGTTTTGGAACAGTTGAAAGCTTAACTTATGATGCCGTTAATGGTGTTAAGTTGGCAGGTACTGCAATGGGCATTTCTGCGGTTATGTCGTTTGCTGTTTCTATTTGGAATGGAGAGCAATGGGATATTGCTTTAGAGCAAGCCTGCTATTCTGGATTAAAAGTAGGTGGTATTGCTTGGGTCAGTAGTGTTTTAGCAGCCCAATTAGGCAGAACAGGTTTGGAACAAGGATTAAGAGGCACAACTGACTGGATTGTCCAGCAAATGGGACCAAAAACCGCCGCTTGGCTAGCAAATGGCTTGCGATCTGGTAAAAATATTTATGGTGATGTGGCTATGAGAAATGTCAGTAAGCTATTGAGGGGGAATATTGTTACTGGGGTTGTGACTACTGTTGTTTTGTCTTCGGTAGATTTTGTTCGTCTATTCAATGGAAGAATTTCTGGGGCTCAAGTGTTTAAAAATGTGGCTACTACAGCATCGGCTGTGGCAGGAGGCACTGGTGGGTGGTGGGCTGGTGCAGCTTTAGGCGCATCAATTGGTTCTGCTGTACCCATTATAGGCACAGCAGCAGGGGGGATTATTGGAGGACTGTTAGGTGGTTTTGCAGGCGGTAGTGCTGCTTCAGCCGTTGCTTCTACGGTGTTAGATGAATTTATTGAAGATGATGCCAAAGCGATGCTTAAAATTATTGAAAGCGTCTTCGGGCAACTGGCGTTTGACTATTTGTTAAACGAGACAGATGCCGCGATTGTGATTGATGAATTTCAAAAACTGGATGTTCCAGATCTGCTACGAGATATGTATGCCAGTAGTGATAGGGAGGACTATGCAAGGAAAGGATTGGAGCCTTTAATAGAGGCTAGAGCAAAAAATCGTATGCAAATTAAGTTGCCGAGCGAGACCGAAATACTTAGAAAAACTGGAATAATTATCGATCAATTGGTAACAGCGTAACAACTATGTTTATCCGCCCCAAGCCCCGCTTTTTACCCGTCCCCGCCTTGCCTCCCACACCCCCAAAAATGGCATAATTGTTGTTTGGGGATACGGATAGAAATATTTAATGATAGGATGTATAGCAACAACCCTTCCCGTTTTTAGTGATTGAGTAAGCAAGAGCCAATGAGTAATGAATATAATGCCGCCGCGATAGAGGTCTTAAGCGGTTTGGAGCCGGTGCGTAAGCGTCCTGGCATGTATACGGATACCACCCGCCCTAACCATTTGGTGCAGGAGGTGGTCGATAATAGCGTCGACGAGGCGATGGCTGGCCATGCCAATAGCATTGAGGTGCTGTTGCTGAAGGACGGCGGGGTGTCGGTGTCCGATAATGGCCGGGGGATGCCCGTGGATGTGCATCCTGAGCAGGGGATGCCGGGGGTGGAGGTGATTTTGACCCAACTCCATGCGGGCGGTAAGTTCTCTAACAAAAACTACCAATTCTCCGGCGGTTTGCACGGGGTCGGGGTGTCGGTGGTTAACGCCTTGTCCGCCAAGTTAGAGGTGGAGGTGAAGCGTAACGGTAAGATATACCGGATGACCTTTGCCGATGGCGAGAAGCAAAGCGAGTTGACCGAAGTCGGCACGGTGGGCAAGAACAATACCGGCACGACGGTGAAGTTTTGGCCGAACGAAAAGTATTTCGATTCCAGTAAAGTGTCGGTGTCGCGGCTTAAGCACAATTTACGCGCGAAGGCGGTGTTGTCGCCGGGTTTGAAGGTGATTCTGAAAATCGAGCAGTCGGAAGAGCATTTCGAGTGGTATTACCAGGATGGGCTAAAGGATTATCTGCTTGACCGTATTGGTCAGGTGGAGTATTTCCCCGAACAGCCGTTTATGGGCAATAGTGCCGCTAACCATGAGGCGGTGGAATGGGGTGTGGTCTGGGCGGTGGAAAACAGTTCGGAAGTGCTGGCGGAAAGTTATGTCAATTTGGTGCCGACCGCGCAGGGCGGTACGCATGTCAACGGCTTGCGGGCGGGGTTGACCGAGGCGATGCGGGAGTTTTGTGATTTGCGCAGTATTCTGCCGCGCGGGGTGAAGGTCGCGCCGGAAGATGTGTGGGAGAACTGCCATTTTGTCTTGTCGGTAAAGTTGGAAGACCCGCAGTTTTCCGGGCAAACTAAGGAGCGCTTAAGCTCGCGCGAGTGTGTGGCGTTTGTGTCGGGGGTGGCTAAAGATACGTTTAGCTTGTGGCTGAACCAGCATCCGGCGGAGGGTGAGAAGATCGCCGAGGTGATTATCGCCAGCGCCCAAAAACGCTTGCGCTCGAATAAGAAGATCATCCGTAAGAAAATCACCGCCGGGCCCGCGTTGCCGGGTAAATTGGCGGATTGTTCGGCGCAGGATATTGCGCGTACTGAATTGTTTTTGGTGGAAGGGGATTCGGCGGGCGGTTCGGCGAAACAGGCGCGGGAGCGGGATTTTCAGGCGATTATGCCCTTGCGCGGCAAGATTTTGAATACTTGGGAAGTGGAGTCTACGCAGGTGATGGCTTCGCAAGAGGTGCATGATATAGCTGTGGCTTTAGGGATAGAGCCGGGGTCGGACGATTTGCAGAATTTGCGTTATGGTAAGGTCTGTATCCTCGCCGATGCCGATTCGGACGGCAACCATATTGCGACGCTGATTTGCGCCCTGTTTTACCAGCATTTTCAGCCGCTGGTGAAGGCGGGGCATGTGTTTGTGGCGATGCCGCCCTTGTACCGGATTGATGTCGGCAAGCGGGTGTTTTACGCGCTGGATGAGTCGGAACGGTTGGGGGTGTTAGACCGCATTAAGGCCGAGAAGCTGAAAGGGACGATTAATGTCCAGCGGTTTAAAGGTTTGGGCGAAATGAACCCCTCACAGCTTCGGGAAACCACGATGAACCCGGATACCCGCCGTTTGGTGCAGTTGACAATTGCCGACGATGATGAGACTAGCGGGCAGTTGGATTTGTTGTTGGCGAAAAAACGCTCGCAAGACCGGAAGGCGTGGCTGGAGACTAAGGGGAATTTAGCGGACGTGTTGTAGGTGGTTTCCCCCCCTAGGGAACTGCCTTAGGGGGGTATAGGTTTGCCGGGCGTTTAGATTAATGCCATAACGATGAAGCTGATGATCATTGTGCCTAGCACAAAGGTCAGCACGGATTTGTCGTCATTGTCGTTGTCATTTGCTGCCATAAGTCCTCCGCAGATGCTGGTGTGGGACACCCTCTACCGCAGCGTTGGGGGCGGCGGTTAAGGGCGGTGTCCGATGGGGGGATTTTGCCCACCGCTATTTAGCATACGGGGAAAAACGCGAAAGTAAAGGCGGGTGGGCAGGATTGGCGGTCACTGCCATTACGTTAATCCTACCTGGTTTTATGTGTAGCGTGCGGCATTCGCTAAAAAAGCCGCCCAGCGGAAGTTGCTGGGCGGCTTTTTTTGTTTAAGGCTTTGGGCAGGGCTGCTTAGAAATCGTAGCTGATGCCGATGTCGTAGCCTTCGAAGTTGTTGGGGTTTTCGATACTGAACACATATTTGCCGCTTAGCGATAATGAGTCTGCCAAGCCAAACGTGGCGCGGTCTACCCAACCGATTTTTTTGACGGAGCTCAGTTCAATGCCGACTTCGTTATATTGGCGGACAAACACTTTGGAGCCGGTGAATTCGGTATCGGTGAAGATACCTTTGACTTTTACGTCATGGCCGAACATCGACACCACTTTGCTGGGGAAAATACCGTTTTTAAAGACATAGTTATTGATGTTAGGGTCGGAGCTGACTACGCCTTTAATGCTGAGCGGCAAGGTTTTGTAAAAGCCGAACATATTGACGAAGCCCATGTCGAGGCCTTGGAACTTGAACTGGTAGTTGCTGGCCAGCGAGGTGTTGAATATTTGCCCTAAGGTGGCCAAGTCTTGCGAGCCGAGAGCACCGTAACCGACCGAGGGGATCAGATACCAATTATCCGTCAGGGGGTGCATATAGCCAACCCCTAAGCTGCCTTGGTAAGAAGCGGCTTGCCCTACGGTGATATAGTTGAACTGGCCAGTGAGCAGGAGTTTTTTACGCGGATCATCCGCGCTAATATTGAAGGCTTTGCTGACAGGTATGTTAAGGACGGAAATATCAACTTTACCGCCTTGGGTATAATTGCCGCCGCCTATACCGACCATGATGGGGTTGGCGGAAGAGAGGCTGGAGGCTTTGCCAGTGTGGCTGCCAGAGCTTGATGTTGAGGTTGTTGATGTTGATGTGGCATTGCTGGCAAAATCAAAGTTGCTGCTGACGATTTGGCCTTGTAAGCTGGTAGGGTTGCCGGCAATTTGTGAGTTAGGGGTGTTGGCGACCTGATATTGCAGGATCTTGCTATAAGTGCCGCCAGTGTCGTTGCGCAGGTAGTTTTCCATCTGTTTGGTGCTGTTGCTACGGTTGGTGCCTGTAAAGGTCTTGCCCTGTAAACCGACTGAGGGAATGTCCAAAATCAGGGTGTTGCTCTTTTCATTAAACGTCACCACAATAGGTACGCCTTGATAAACCGTGTTGGCGGTCACCCCCCAAGTGCTGTTGTAACCGGGAAAAGACGGCTTAAAGCCCTTTTCCTTGAGCTGGTCAAAAAAGTTATTGGCGGTGTCGAATGAAAACGATTTGGAGGATTGTGCTTGGGTGTCTGGATTGGTGACGGTAATGAGCGCATCAAACACACCGGCAAACGCGTAATAAGGCAACAGCGACAAAGCTAGCGTTGCGGTTATTTTTTTCATAATAAAGCCCCTTGTTAAGAATAAATAAACGGTGCGGCTGAGTTGTTCTGCCCAGCTTTGTTTACGCGAAATAGCATAAATTAATATTTTTTATTTTTCCGTGAACTATTTCACATTCTTGCTTAACAATAATGGATGCCGGGAAATTGCGCAAGCGGTGGGCGGAAAAACTTTCTCTTAAGCCTGCTGCCTAATGCCAGCCCATTTGCCAAATAGTTTTTTCTTTCAATAAGTTCCAAGCAATTTCGTATTCATTGTGATTTATTACCGCTTCTAAAATACAGGCGATAACCACCTCCTGTTCGTCCTTAATTAAGCGCGTCACCAAAAAATGCTTTTCTTTGTTGGCAGGCGTTACCGCCGTCCATTTGCTCAAGAGCAGTTTTTGCGGATTGATCAGCCTTTTATTCATGGCTTAAGACTTCTTGTAAAGCATCGCTAAGCAAGGGGTAGCGGAAGCTATAGCCATGCTCCAGCAGCCGTTGCGGCAACACGTTTTGGCCACCCAGCAAGAGCTCGGACATCTCGCCTAAGCCCAGCTTTAAGAGGCTGGCGGGTAGGGTTAATAAGGCAGGGCGGTGCAAGCAAGCGGCTAAGGTGCGGGTAAATTCGCGGTTAGTGACCGGATGGGGGGCGGTGGCGTTATACGGCCCGTGTAAGGTGGTGTCGTACAGCAAGGTTTGGGCAATGCCCAGCCAATCTTGCAGGTGTATCCACGACATCCATTGCTGGCCGTTGCCTAAGCGTCCGCCTAAGCCGAAACGGAAGGGCAGTAACATCCGTTGCAAAAAACCGCTGCCCGCGCCGACGACTAGGCCTGTCCTTATCAGGCAGACCCGGGTGCCTTGGGCTTCCGCTTGGCGTGCCGCCTGTTCCCAATCATGGCAAAGCTGTTGCGAAAAATCTTCATGCACCGCCGAATATTCGGTCAGGGAGGTATCGCCTTGGCAGCCGTAATAGCCGATGGCCGACCCGCTGACCAGCACTTGGGGCGGGGTGGGCATCCGCGCCAGTGCGTCCAGCAAGCGTTCGGTCAAGCCGATGCGGCTGCTGCGGATGAGCTGTTTTTGGGCAGGTGTCCAGCGGCCCGCAAATATCGGTGCGCCCGCCAAGTTAATCACCGCCTGATAAGACGAGTCGGCGTTAATGTTTGCCATGTCGTCCAGCACCTTTAGGCCTGGGCGGCCTATCTGCCGGACAGATTGCGGGTTGCGGGTCAGGATAGTGACGGTGTTGTTTTGGTCGTACAAGTTACGCGCGAGGGCGGAGCCGAGGAAGCCGGTGCCGCCAGTAAGCAGAATGTCCATGATTTTCCCTTATAATTAAGTGGTGGTCAGGAGGGGGCTGTTAGGGCTTCTAAGTGTGTGCATATATCTTTTAACATTTAACATTGTTATCTCTGTAACCTCCTCCCAACCTCCCCCTTGCCAGGGGGAGGGGCTTTTTCCCCTGATTTTCGCCTGTTCGACGGGGAAAACGCTCCCTCCCCTGCGAAGGGGAGGGCTGGGGTGGGGTTTAATTCGCAAATGTTAAAAGATATATGCACACCTACTTATACTTGCCCTGCCATTGATATACCACGAATCGGCACTTAGGGCTATTTTCAGGTGTAGGTCAGGAGCATAATGTAATTTTGTACATGTTTTGTACAGATATGAATTGACAAAATGCGTTGTGCTTGTAAGTTGATAAGCAAGATTCAGGGTCATTCAGAGGTGTTGCCGATATGCTTAGCCATTGTGCCTAAGTATGGGCGGCACAGGCTAAATGGCATGAATTTCGTATTGCTTTCTTAATCTGCGCTGATAGGTTAAGAAGACTCCCGTCCTCCTCTATAAGCCCTCCTAGGTTGTCTATGGGAGGGCTTTTTTTTTAAGGTGATCTAGGATGAAAGCGATGGTCTTAACAATAAGCCGCTTAGGCAAAGGGCTGGTGGCAATAAATTTTTATATCGCGGTACTGGTGTTGGCGGGGTTTTGTCTGTTGTCAATTTCAGACGGTTATAGCGTGTTTGATTTTAACGGCGATTTATACGGGGCATTGGATAACAATCTGCGCATGATGATTGTTTATCTGGGGATGATTGAGCTGGTGGTGTTTTTTTACTGCTGGCTGAGCAAAAAATTTCAGGTGATGACCTTAGTGGGCTTTTTTCTGATTTTGATGATTGAATCCATCCAATTTTATGGCGAAGTCAACACGGTGGAGATTGACGAAAGCCTGCCGCTGTTCTTTTTGTACACGGGCTTATCGCATCTGGCGTTTGGCATTATGTGCATTGTGGACGGCAACCGTTTAAAACAACAAACCGACGAAGCCCCTTAAGTTATCCTCAAGCAGGGGTGCTGTTGCCTCTGCTAAGGGGGCGGCAACAGCACCCGCCCCCTCCAGAGCATTCCGCTAACAACGCGGTATTGCCAGCAGAGGGCCTTTATCTTTCCAGCAAGTCCAATTTACCTTCTTTACCGTTCCACGCATCGGCATCCGCTGCGGCGGGCTGCACTTCGGTGATGCTGGGCCAAATTTTTGACAGTTCGGCATTTAAGGCGATAAATTGCTCTTGGCCTTCCGGCACTTCGTCTTCGGCAAAAATGGCGTTGGCGGGGCATTCGGGTTCACATAAGGTGCAGTCTATGCACTCATCCGGGTCAATGACCAAAAAGTTAGGGCCGGCATGGAAACAATCGACCGGGCAGACATCAACACAGTCAGTAAATTTACATTTAATACAATTTTCAGTGACTACAAAAGTCATAGTGGTTACCAGAATAGATTTTAATAAAAGTGACTATTTTAGCAGAAACCCTGCGTCCATAGAACACCGAGTTAACCAACCGGGCTTTATTTGTTGCTGGCGGAGGTGTTGGCGTTGGACAAATGGTCTTTTTTACGGTTTAAGGGGCTGCCATCAACGGTTGTTAGGGCCTGTTTCGCCTCTTCTTCAAGCCGGGTATCGGCAAAAACCTGTTCCGGCCTGACCGGTGCGGTGCTGGCGCGTTCAAAATAGGGCAGGGCTTGGTCTTTTTTGCCTTGATCCACTAAGTATTGCGCGTAATAAAAATTGCTGTCGATGCCGTTGGGGCTGATTTTTAGCGCCGCTTGGAACATCTTTTCCGCTTCTTCGTCATCGCCGAAGGCAATCGGCCAGCCTGGGGTCAGGTGGTATAACGTCCCCAACACCACATACGCCGACCCGCCCATGGTTTTAGGGTCACTGGCGATCACTTGCCTGAGCATTTCGCGTACCTCATGCACCGCGCTTAATGCCGACACCGGATCTTGATGGTCGGCATAGCTGGCTTTAATGACGGCCTGCCAAAATAACGCCCCGGTTGCTTTGGGGTATTGTCCACACAGCTTAACCGCCTTTTCCAGCAATTGCGCATAAGCGGGGCCTTGCTGTTGTTTGGGCAGTTGATAATAAATCTTCGCCCAATCCGTTTCTATTGCATTTAACGCGTCGGTGATAGGGTCGGCGCGGGTGGGACTGGCCGCTAATAACACCGAGGCCAGTACAGCCTGTTGTAGGGCTTTTAAAGGAAATAGGGTTTTCATAATGACATACCTCCAATGCCGTGCGGTTAAGGAAAGGGTTATTAAGCTGGGTGGCGCATTATTGCTATACTCTGAACGGTCAAATTTTCGGTTTTTGGAGCGCGGTCATCTTGACCGCAACTGGCGGGCAAGATGCCCGCGCTCCATCCCACTAAAAACCGAAACCCTGACCGCTATAGCCAGCTTTAGTCCTTATAGTACCACTGTGAATAAGGGTGGGCGACCAAGTTATTATTATAATAGCGCAAATCATCGGTCACTTCCGCCCCCAGCCACGCGGGTTTACGGAACGCTTGGCCGACGGCGGACAGCTCAATCTCAGCGACGCACAGGCCTTGGTTTTCGCCGGCAAACTCGTCAATCTCCCACAGGTTGCCGTCATCCAGTACCAAATGGCGGGTTTTTTCAATCAGCGGCTTCCGGCACAATTGGCTGATGATCTCATCGGCATCGGCTAAGGGGATTTCGTATTCGTACTCCTGCCGATGTGTGCCGACCACCGCGCTTTTGATGTTCAGCCACGCGTGTTCGTCGCTGATCCTGACCCGAATCGAGGTATGCGCTTCCGAGCTTAAATAACCTTGACGGTAGACCACCGAGCGGTGGACGTGTTCACGCCAACCGTCATTCGCCAGCAAAAATTTATGTTCAATTTCTACGGCCATCGTTAACCTGCCTTGTTAGGGTGTGGGTTGCCGCCATACGTTTGCGTTTGCGCACAGGCGCAGGGCGAACGGGTTGGGGCGGCTTTGGCGATGAACGTAAGCGGGGTATGGGTTGTACTGCTCATAAGATACGGGTAGGGGTGGGGAAATAAGACAGATTATAACGCTATGTTTGGGCTTGCGTCTTGTTTGGGGTGTTACTTTTGTGCAACAACCAACCGCCGGACACCTTCCACCACTTTTAACCAAGCTTCATCTTCTGAGCTCCACTGTTTTTTATCCACCACGGGCACACCTTTATTAGGCAAGGCGTTATATTTGGCAAAATCCAAATCAGTCCAGTGGCAAAAACCCACTATCACCGGAATGAGCTTACATTCCCCGTTATGGCAACGTGCCTCAACCAATGGCAGTTCAGTATCTTGGATATAATCGGTAGCCATGCTGTTTGCTGTAACCAGATATAACACTATATCGGCTTTGTTCAATTCTTCTTTGATTCTATCATCCCACTCTTCCCCGCCGCGCAAATCCTGATCGTTCCAAGTGATGATCTTACCGCGTAAACCCGATAGGTGTTTAAGCAAGGTGTCTTTGTGATGTATGTCGTGTTTGGAATAGGAAATAAAAATTTTCAAGGGCGTTGCTCCATTGGGTAATTTTTTTGCTTCGATGCCGTCCAGTAATGCTAGCACATTAACATCTTCATAACTGCTAGGACATTCCACGGTCAATTTGCCATCGCGTTTGCGTTGCAATAGCCGTTTTTGGTTGAAGCTTTCCGGTATGGCTTTGGTAAGGCATTGTTTACAATGGCACGGCACCCATTTTTCGACCTTGTCGTTAAGCCGGAAACTGTCATTTAAGGCATCCAAATCGGCGGCTATGATGGTCAACAATGCCTTACGCTCTGCGCCTCTGGCGCGTAAGACAATTTCATCGCCTTTCGGGGAAATTTCCGCCAATAACTGCGCACCATCACGCTCAAACAGCACCCCCGTCACCCAGTCCAATTCCGGCTTAGGCACATGGCGGTGCTGGCGCACCATTAAGCGGCTGATAAGGCCCTTGGGCATAAAGTCATAACGGTAACGCAACACCAAATCCCCAGCTTTTTCCCAGCCATTTAAGGCAGTGGGTTTAGACGGTGGCAACAGTTGCGGAACCAGCCAGGTTTCGAGTCCCGTATCAGGCAAACGGTAACAGAGTTCAAATTTTTGCATCAAGGCCAACAATTCAAGGTGCATATCGGCATAAAGCGACTCTTGCCAAACCCGTTGGCAATCTGGCTGTGTAAAACGCCCCAAAGCTGTTTTGACCGCTTCATCATCAAGCATCTTAAACACCGCTTCGGTCGCCCAGGTGTTTTGCAAGATCACCGTCTTTGCCAAGATTAGATCATCCTGAAAATGCAGGAACACGCCTAGATCATGCAAATAGCGGCTTAAATGCAGGGCTTTGTCACGGTCAAATTCCAGATGCTTTTTATACAAAGCAAAATAATCTTGCTGGGAAATATAGGGATTCTGTTGCGTCAGCTCTTCAATGTCGGCACGGATGGCGACCCAACGGGCGGGCAGTTCTTCGCCAATATGCGGCAGTTGCTTGGCGTAAAATGCCAAGGCTTCGTGCAATTTATCCGCCGTGTGGGGGTGTTCCAGATTGCCTTGATACACGCCTTTGACATTGGCAAAGCGGCCTTTGATGCCCGCCTCGTCTATGGTCTTACTGCGCCCGCCTTTTTCGTTCTGGAAAATTAGCACGGGGCTGTGGTCGCCCAACTGATCGACCACCTCCAACCAATACTTAAAGCCATCATCCTGCACGGTTATGCTATTTTTGCGGGTGTCGTCCAACAATACATACAACGAACGTTTAGTGAGGAAAAACTGGTGAGTGGCATGGTAAATCTCTTGGCCGCCAAAATCCCAGACATTTAGCCGGAAATTGCGGCCATTATCGAGCGTAAAGTCGTGGCGGTGGATGTCAATGCCTTTGGTGGTTTCTGGTTCTTCCGGCATAGGCTTATCGCACTGGTAAAGCCGCCGCAATAAACTGGTCTTACCCGTCCCACCTTCGCCAACAATCAATAGCTTGGCTTCGTATAAATGATCGACCCCTTGGCTGGCTTGTTCTTGGAAATAATTGAGGATGGCGGCGTTGCCTTGTTTAGCGATTTCGGCGGGTGGGTTGGTGAGGGGGCAGTTTTCTACGCAAATGCCCTGCTCCAGGGTGTCCCATTTAACTGGAATTCCGTATTTTATCAGGGGTAGTAAGGGAGATAGATCGGAGACTTGCGTATTGCCGACATCAATCGATTGCAAGGCGGCTAAATCCACCAGCAGGGACAGGTCAGAGACTTGTGTATCTCCGGCATCAATCAAATGCAAGGCCACCAAGCCCACCAGTGGGGACAGGTCGGAGACTGGCGTATCCCTAAAATTAAGTGATTGCAAGGTCGCCAAGCTCGCCAGCGGAGACAGGTCGGAGACAGGCGTACTCCCGACATGAATTGATTGCAAGGCCGCTAAACCCGCCAACGGGGACAGATCGGAGACTGGTGTGCCCCAGGCATCAAGTGATTGCAAGGCTACCAAGCCTGCCAGCGGGGATAGGTCGGAGACTTCTGTTGCCCCGACATCAAGCGATTGCAAGCCCGCCAAGCCCGCCAGCGGGGACAGGTCGGAGACTGGTGTATTGTTGATATTAAGCGATTGCAAAGCAGCCAAGCCCGCCAGCGGGAACAGGTCAGAGACTGACGTACTCCCAACATCAAGTGATTGCAAGGCCACCAAGCCCGCCAACTGGGATAGGTCGGAGACTGGTGTACCCCAGGCATGAAGGTCTTGTAAGGCCATTAAGCCTGCCAGCGGAGACAAGTCGCAAGTTTCCGTGCATCCGATATTAAGCAACTGTAAGTTTAGCAAGTAGCTTAATGGGGACAAATCAGTTAAAGCAAATGCGTTACCAAAATCGCCGCTCAACCAAAGTTTTTTGAGCTTTTTTAAATGGACAAACGGGGCAGGCCTCAGCCTACCTATTTGGTTAACAGCCCTCTTATTTGAAGATGTTGTCCACCCATTTTTATCCTGCCTCTCGCTAGAAAACGACAGTTCCTCCAACCAAACCAATTCCCCCAGTTCCTCCGGCACTTCGGTCAAACCACAGTTGCCCAAGTCCAAAAACGTGGACTTAGTTTCCTTATTTTCTGCGATAAGCCGCAGTGCGAGTTCTGACATGGAGGTATTTCCTGCAAGCGATTAACGGGGGTTACGATCTAGGGGTGGTGGGTGTCAGTTGGCTTTATAACACATCCCCTAAAAGTATAACACCCGTGTTTTGTTTGTGTTTGTTGTGGGTAGGAAGGCGGTAGGCTTTCCCCGTTCACATACCCACGCACTTGCAGGGTGTAAAGGGCATAAACTGGAAGACAGTTTGCTAGCCCGTCTGACCACCGTCAGCTAACATCCGCCAGCACCGCCTCAACTTCGGCGACACTCAATTGCACAATCGCGGCGATGGTGGCGGGGTTTAATCCGGCTTGGTGGGCGTTGATGATGGTGGTGCGGCGGTTTTGTGCTATTTGCTCTAGGCCTTGTTGGATACCTTGTTCCAAACCCTGTTGAATACCCAGCTTAAGCCCTTGCTCCTGCCCTTGTCGCAAGGCCAAGTCAATCGAGCTTTTTTGGATGAGTATAAAATCGCGTTTGCGGTGTTGCAGATCCAGCTCTTCCGCGCTCAAGTTGGCCTCGTTGGCGATGGCGAAGGCTTTTTCCTGCTCTTGCCCCAAGTTTTTCGGGATGCAGTCCAATTTACCCGCGTTTTTGATGAAATACAGCCATTTGTCCTGCACGCTGTCCAGCTCGGCTTCGGTTTTGGTAAATTTGGGCAGTTCGATGAACACCAGCTCGATGTCGCCGCTGTATTCGATGAAACGGGCTTTTTCCAGCAGTTTGAAGCAGTTAGTCAGGGGCTGGCCGGGGAACATCACGAAATCGGTCAGGGTTAGGGCGATGACCGGGTTGAGCAGGTGGAACTGCTCGCCCTTGCCCAACTGGGCGGAGTAGTTTTTCGCGGCGTTGTAGAGGATGCGCTTTTCAAAGCCTTCATGGTTGAGCACCTGCATTTCGATGATCACGCGGCTGCCGTCGTCCAGTTCGGCTTTGACATCGACGTAAGTGTCCTTCATGCCTTTGAGCATGGGGATGTTGTACGGGTCGACGATGGTCAGGTCGCGGATGAGCCGTCCGTTGAAGTTGATCAGTGCGTTGAGGAAGCTGATTAAGATGTCTTTGGAGCCTTCGCTGCCAAAGACTTTTTTAAAGGCAAAGTCGGTTCTGATGTCGAGAAAGTTCATAAGCGGCCACTCCGTCAAAGGGAACGTCATTTTACCGCGCTTATGTGCTAAACCAACGGTTATGTCTATGGCAGGCTTGTGCGCTTGGTATGGAGACTATCAGAAAACCAGGATAATCAAGCGGTTGGCAACATAATTTCAACCTTGAGGCCGCCCTCTGCACGATTGCCCACCTTGATCTTGCCATGATGGGTTTCCAGCGCTTTCAGCGCAATGGTGAGTCCTAAGCCGATGCCTTGGGATGTTTGATGATGGGAGCCGCGAAAAAAGGGGTCAAAAATAGCGGATAATTCTGTTTCAGCTACGCCGGGGCCTTGGTCGGTAATGTCTATATGCAGTTGGTGGCCACTGGCGCAAAGCTTGGCGTTCACGCTGACTTTACTATGGCGGTGGGTATATTTGACCGCATTGCGCAGCACATTTTCAATGGCTCTGCTGAGTAGGTCATAGTAGCCTTGAAGAAATATTTCCCCGGCGATGTTTAAGTCGATTCCGACGTTTTTGCTATCCGCTTCAAGCCGGGCATCTTCAACAATTTCAGAGAGTAACTCATTGATGTCGATCATTTCCAGTTTGCCGATGACCCCCGCTTCCAGCCTTGAAATGGCCAGTAATTCGCCGATCAGATCATTCATCCGTTGCGATTCCTTTTCAATCCGTTCCAGCGTTAGCGGGATTTTATCCGGCTGCTGGTAGGCCAAACCGATAGCCGTCTGAATTCTGGCCAACGGCGAACGCAGTTCGTGCGAGACATCATGAAGGAGCCGCTGTTGCGCATTAACCGATAATTGGATTTGGCTCACCATGTAATCGAAGCTTTTGCCTAAATCAGCCAATTCATCGTGGCGTTGGCTCATAATTTGGCCAGCGCGGGTATCAAGATCCCCCCGGGCAACGGCACTAAATGCTGACTGCAATTGCCGTATTGGTTTGGCAAAATACCACGCCGATACGCCACTAAAAATAAGGCTAATAAAAAAACCTAAGATGATCGGTAACCAGGGCGGCGGCGGGTCGGGGTGTAACTGCTTGGGATTTCTTGCTGAATTATTGTCAGAATACAGCGCAAATAGCAGATAGCTCTGGCCTTCATCGGTCTTTATGCGCCGAACGCCAGTAGAATTGGAGGCCGCTAAGGATTTAGCCTGGGCGAGGATGTTTGGCGCGACTTCGCGCCCCAGCACATCCTTACCAACATCATCGATTGCAAAGATGGGTGGCATAGCCGGATTATGGCGGGATTCAGCCAAGAAGCTGCGTAACCCGTCTATGCCGCCTTTATTAACAATAAGGCTGGCAGTGTTGAGATAAGGGGCGGCAGGGTCGGCGGCTATTTGTGGTTGGTTCCGGCTGGCCCCATTCGCATTTAGTACCGCGTTGCGTTGCAACCAGAAGGCGCCACCCATACTGCCGCCCATTGTCAGCAAGGCCAGCCAAATGACGATGAAAAACTTCCAGAATAGTTTGCCCATGGGTCACACTTTAACGAATAAGTAACCTTTACCGCGTACTGTCAAAATACAGGAGCGGCCTTCCGGCAGGTTGCCGAGTTTTTGCCGGATACTGCTTAAATGGACATCGATACTGCGGTCAAAGCGTGCTAAAGGTCGGCCTAAGCCTTTTTCTGAAAGTTCTTTTTTGCCAACAATGGCCCCGGCATTAACGGCCAGGACTTCAAGCAGACTAAACTCCGAGCTGGTCAAATCCAGCTGTTGGCCTTGCCATTCCGCTTTGCGTTGTTTCGGCCATAGCGTCAGTGCCCCCTCAACGATTTTATCATCGGGGTGTTGGGAGGACTCTAATCGGCGCAAGATCGCGCGAATGCGTGCTACCAGCTCACGGGGAGTACACGGCTTTGGCACATAATCATCCGCCCCCGATTCAAGGCCGACGATACGGTCGACATCATCGCCTTTGGCCGTCAGCATTAAGACCGGGATTTGGCTGTCCAGGCGAATCCGGTTTAAAACCTCAATGCCCTTCATGCCGGGTAACATGACATCTAACACTACCAAGTCATAGCTGCCTGAAAGGGCTTCTTGCTTACCCGCTTCGCCCTCGTGTATGGCAACCATATCAAAACCTTCCTGCGTCAGATATTCCGTCAGCATTCCGGTGAGTTCAACATCATCGTCTATTAGCAATATCTTAGCCATTATTGAAACCCTGATTTTAATGTCGGCAATAGTAACGGCTTTTAACAAAATTTACCAAAATTTACATTCCCTTAACGGCAGTTAACGTTACTTCAGCGATACTAATCACCAAGAAAATCAAAACGATTTTTGAATGATTGAATGGGATTTGCAGACTGATATGCCGGAAATTGAAATAAGCCCTACCTGCCCGTCACAAATTTTACGTTATTACTTGGCGTTACGCAGTAACGGGCTTTACCCCCGTTTGCCGCGCCGAGCATCGCAGGTTTTGTCGGGATCAGCCCGAAGGGGCGCGGCAGGTGGGCAGGAAGCCCACTCTGCCGACCCCCGACAAAACCGAGAAGCGCAGGAAGAAGCGGCAACCGGGCCGCCTTTTCTTTGGATACTTTCTTTTGGCGGAGCAAAAGAAAGTATCTCGCCTTCGGGTGCGAGAACCCGATTAAAAAAACCGTCGCGACAGCGACTCATCGCTACATTTTTCAATATCGCAAAAATGACTGCGTAACATCAGTTATTACGTTAATCAAATGATTGATCTGAATACTATCAAAAGATGGCTTGTTTTTGCCGGGCTAATGCCATTATTGCCTGGCTGCATGGTGGGGTCGGATTACCAGCGTCCGCCGACGACTTTTCAATCCAAATGGGATGCGGCATTGATACGTCAGCAGACAGGCGACCGGGAAAACCTGCATACCTGGTGGCAGTCCTTTCATGATCCCATCTTGACCTCACTGATTACCCAAGCCCGCTTGGGCAACCGCGATGTGTTTCAGGCCGAAGCCAGACTGCGCGAAACCCGCGCCAACCGCGACTTGTCCGTAGCCAATATTCTGCCGACCTTGTCGATGAACACCTCGGCGAGCAAAAACCAGCCCAGTAGAGCCTCCCGTTTTGGTCAAGTCGGCCAATTCGGCGGTTCCTATAATCAGTTTAGCCAGGGTTTGGATGCCAGTTGGGAGCTGGATTTATGGGGCAAGCAGCGGCGTTCCATCGAATATGCCGATGCCACGCTGGGCGCAAGCGAAGAGGATTTGCAGGATGTGCTGATCAGCTTGTGCGCCGAAGTTGCTTTGAATTACATTGATGTAAGACGTTACCAAAATGAATTGGTTATTGCCAAAAACAGCCTGAAAGCACGGCAGGAAACCTATGATATAGCCTGGTGGCGGGCGCAAGCCGGGCTGGTTTCCGAGGTCGATGTGCTCCAGGCTAGGCTCTCGGTCGAGAGTACCCGCGCCGATATACCCAAATTAACCAGCCAGCTCGAACAAGCCAAACATGGCTTAGCGGTGTTGTTGGGAAAGCAGCCTACGGCGTTAAATGCCTTATTAGCCCAGTCCGCGTCCATTCCGGTCGCCGCTAATGACATTGCCATCGGTATCCCGGCGGATGTGTTACGGCAAAGGCCGGACGTGCGCCGTTCGGAACGCAAATTGGCGGCGCAAACCGCCCAAATCGGCGTTGCCGAAGCCGCCGCTTACCCCAGTTTTACGTTGTCTGGGTCGATAGGTTTGGAATCCCTGTTGGCGGCCAATCTGTATACGGCAGCGGCCAAAACGTTTCAAATGGCGGCCAGCTCGGCGTGGGTGCTATTTGATTCTGGCCGCATCCGCAGCAATGTAAAAATACAAACGGCACTTCAGGAGCAGGCTTTAGGACTCTATCAAAACACTATTCTGACGGCGTTAAAAGAGGTCGAGGATTCCCTTAACGCGCTTAATCAGGAGTGGCAACGCCGCGACGCGCTCCAAGCCTCCGCAACTGCCGGAAAAGATGCGTTGACGCTGGCCGAGCAACAATATCAAACGGGAACAACCGATTTTCAAAGGGTATTGGATTCCCAGCAATCATTACTGACAGCTCAAAATCAATTGGTCGAAAGCGAAGCGGAAACCGCCTCAAACCTGATCCGGCTTTATAAAGCGTTGGGCGGAGGATGGGATATTAATGCTACCAAGCCAAATCAGACTCATCATTAATAAACATGCAAACACAAAAAGACATAACAAAAGTCCTTGAAATAGGCGATCACAGCGGTAAGTCTCGCTGGCTCTGGTGGTTGTTGGCGGCCATGATTTTACTTTTTGTTCTAGTTGGCGTTTTGTGGATGGGGCAGCCAGCACCCGTCCTTTATCAAACCGAAAAAGCGCGGCGTGGTGATTTGGTGGTTACGGTCAGCGCCACAGGCACACTCTCGCCAGTCAATGAAGTCCAAGTCGGTATTGAAGTGTCGGGCACCATCGAAAAAGTGTTTGCCGATTACAACGATCAAGTGAAAGTCGGGCAAGTGCTTGCCAAGCTGGATACCCGAAGGCTGGAAGCGCAAACCCAGCAAAGCGAATCGGCGTTAGAAGTGGTGAAGGCGAAAGTTCTTCAGGCGGAAGCGACCTTGCAGGAAACGCAATTAAAACTCGACCGTTACAATCAGACCCGGCAATTGAGCGGCGGCAAAGTACCTGCATCCGTGGAGATGGATACGGCGCGGGCAAACTTGACCCGGGCGAAAGCCGATCTGGCGAGTGCCAAGGCCTCCGTATTGCAATCCGAGAACACTTATAAAGACAACCGGATTCAGTTAAATAAAGCCGTGGTGCATTCCCCCATTAACGGCGTTGTGCTGGAACGCTCAATCGAACCCGGACAAACCGTCGCTTCGTCGTTCGAATCCCCGGTGCTGTTCAAACTGGCGGAAGACCTGACAAAAATGGCGTTGCAAGTCGATGTCGATGAGGCGGATATCGGTTCGATTCGGGAAGGTCAGGAAGCTACGTTTACGGTAGATGCCTATCCCGACCGGACATTTCCGGCGCTTATCACCCAAGTCCGCTACGGATCTGAGACGGTGGACGGTGTCGTGACCTATAAAACCGTATTGGCCGTCGATAATACGTCACTTTCGTTGCGTCCGGGCATGACCGCCACCGCGACGATTACGGTCAGTAAAAAAGCCGATGTGCTGTTGGTCAGCAATGCCGTACTGAGATTTTTTCCGCCGCAAGCAAGCGCCGCTGAAAAAAAATCCAGCGGCGGATTGCTTAGCGCCCTGCTGCCGCACCCGCCTGCTTCCGCTTCCAAACCGGAAGCTGTTTTGAATACCACCGGGAACCAGCAGCAAGTGTGGACAATCAGCCAAGGAAATTTAAAACCTGTCGCCATCAGTAAAGGCGCAACGGATGGCGCTTTTACTGAAATTGCGGGCGGTGCAGTCGATACCGGTACTGAATTAGTGACCGGGATTTTAGAAACCTCTCATCAGTAGGACAACAATGGCAGACAATCCATTACTGGCGCTACAGGGAGTGACGAAGACCTACGGCACGGGCGATAGCCAAATGCACGCATTAGCCGGGGTTAATTTAACGATCAATCCAGGCGAATTCGTCGCCGTCATGGGGCCTAGCGGTTCAGGGAAAAGCACTTGCATGAATATCTTGGGCTGTCTGGATATGCCTAGCGGCGGCGATTATCACTTCCAGGGTGTGAACGTCGGCGGTCTGACCCGAGACCAACGCGCCCTGTTACGTCGGCATTATCTGGGCTTTGTTTTTCAGGGCTTTAACTTGCTCAACCGCACGACAGCGTTGGAGAATGTCGAACTGCCGTTGATTTACCGGGGCTTGGATACGGCGACACGGCACCGCTTAGCCAAAGCGGCTTTGGATGCCGTCGGTTTATCGTCGCGTGAAACCCATACGCCCGGCGAGCTTTCTGGCGGTCAACAGCAACGCGTTGCGATTGCCCGGGCGATTGTAACAGCACCTTGCTTGCTTCTGGCGGACGAGCCAACGGGAAACCTCGACTCGAAACGCAGTGTCGAGATTATGGAGTTGTTAACCGCCATTAATCGGGATCAGGGCATCACCGTCGTCATGGTCACACATGAACTGGATATGGCGGATTATGCGAAGCGCATTATCGCCTTCAAAGACGGTTTAATTGAAAGCGACAGGATACTTAATGGCTAATTTATGTTAGGAAATGCACTCTTATTGGCTTTCAGGACATTGCGGCGCAATGCTATGCGGTCGCTATTGACCATGCTGGGCATTATTATTGGCGTAGCGGCGGTTATTGTTGTGGTCACGTTAGGCAGCGGGGCTACCCAGCAAGTGAGCCAACAAGTCGCCAGCCTAGGCAGTAATTTATTAATGGTCAGCGTGGGTAAACGGATGGGGCCGGGACAGGTATCCGGCGCAGAAGCTTTCAAGCTGGCCGACGCAGAAGCCTTGGCCAAGGACGTTTATGGGCTGGTCGCCGTCGCGCCTGTCGCATCGGGTTCAACCACCGCCATCTACGCGAATGAAAACTGGTCGACGAACGTTTCCGGCACAACGGACGCTTTTTTTTCGGTCAGCAACCAACCGGTTGCCGAAGGGCGGCTGTTTACCGCCAGCGAAGCGCGGCTCGGCACGGCGGTTTGCGTTATAGGGCAAACTGTGGCGACCAAGCTGTTCCGCCTGCAAAACCCCTTAAACAACCGGATTCGCCTGCAAAAATTGTCCTGCGAAGTCATCGGGGTTTTGAAAGCCAAAGGCCAATCGACCATGGGGACAGACCAGGATGATCTGGTCGTCGTACCATTACGCACTTACCAACGCCGTATAGCGGGTAATCAGGAGATCAATCTGATTAAAGTCTCGGTGCAGAGTGGCCATGATACTGAAAAAGTCAAACAGGGGATTGAAAGCATCCTGCGTACCCGCCGGCACCTTGCCAGTACCGAGGAAAATAATTTTAATGTCATGGACATGAAAGAGATCGCCGCGATGCTGTCGAGCACCACTCAAACCATGACGGGGATGCTCAGCGCAGTCGGCGCAGTCAGCCTGCTGGTCGGCGGCATCGGCATTATGAACATCATGTTGGTTTCTGTGACGGAACGGACGCGGGAGATCGGTATACGCTTAGCCATTGGTGCTTTGGAGAATGAAGTGCTGTTGCAGTTTTTGGTGGAAGCCGTGGTGTTGTCATCCTTCGGTGGCCTTATCGGCATCCTTCTGGCACTGGGCATAGCATTGGGATTATCCGGCCTTCTGCAAGTGCCGTTTGTCTTTCAAGGCGGCATTGTCCTTACCGCATTTTTATTTTCGGCGGCGGTAGGTGTGGTTTTTGGTTATTTTCCGGCACGGAAAGCCGCCCGATTAGACCCGATAGAGGCTTTGAGGCACGAGTAACTGAGTTTCTAGCCCATGCAAGGCTTGTAAGCGGTCTGTGTCAATACCTTGTTTATAAGCCAAGTAGGGTACGCTGTGCGTACCTTTTTTACGGTATTGTTGTTATATCGTTAATGAAGGTACGCACAGCTTTGGGTTGGTTACCCGTTTGTGAGTCTATAAGGTGTGCTTTGCCCTCCAGGAAGGCTTGTTTCAAGCCCTCGATAAATACATGACCAGGGCTTGCTGTATAAATGGCTTCCTGTTGGAGCATCAATTCTATTAAGACATGCCTCACATCACGCAGGTAAGACTTGGCTTTGCCCTTGCTTATTACGTCATTTTTGTAGGCGAATCTACAGAAAAAATTCCAAGCGACTAATAAGCCTGCTATATGGCTTGCCCTCCGCGCATCTCCAACAAGCTCTTGGGTAACCTGTTTTCGGTATTTCTTAAATAAAGAGTCAGCCAATTGCGCATACTTATCATAATCAGATAACAAAAACTGAATAAAAGCGACATTAGCACACGCAAAACTTCCTGCTCGTGCCAACTCTTGAACGTAGCTCAATTTGTCCAGTTCGATGTCGCCTGCATTGAAAGGTACATAAATCCCCCTATGATGCAGCGACTCTTTCGAGTCATTAGGCGGGAACTCACCTGTTGATATAACTAGGCAATTCAAGCGCACACTGTCTTCGATACCAGTACCATGAGGGGTGGCGCGTGATTTTGGAGACCCATTTGCAATGGAGCGGAGCAGGTCATCAGCCTTCTGGGTAAACTCAGACGCTCGGTTAGATGTTTTAGGATAAACAAAATCATCTACACATAGCACACCATTTCTTGCCACTTTGGCTAAATTTTCCAAACCACATGTGGTGGATTTCCAATTGACTAAAGCCTGATCCCGATCCATCACGCCAAAAAATGCCTGGATCAATTCAGCAATGCTGCTTTTATAGGTCGCTTTTTTGCCTACTAAGAAAAACCAGTGGTCAACCGGTAACCACATGCTAATGACGGCTCTAAACGAGGCAACGCATAGTAAGGCACCAATATTGGGGTTTTCATCTGAAAATGCCAATAACTTGAACACATTTTGTATGGACAATTTAATTGCCGGGCTTTTTGCATTACTAGGCAATTGATAGTAACGAAGCTGCTCTGGTAGATGGCTGCGAGAGCTTAACTCAATACCAGTGGGGGTAATGGCTCCATTTCCAAATAAGAATTTCCTATTTTCCCCTTCGCAAGACAGGCCAATACGATAATAGACACATTCTTTGGGATAGTCATTTGTATTTAATTTTTGAATGGCCTCTACCAGATGCTTACCCGCTTCTTTAATTTCCAATTCATTCAGTTTAGGGTGAATGCCCCAGTGCTTGCGAAGCCATTTGCCATTTTCAAAATCAGTTGCGCTGAGAGTGATTGTTTTTAGTATTTGACCTGATTCCATCACACCTTTGATTTGAACGGAGCATTCGGTGTTGCCATCAATCTTTTCGCAGACTATTTCTTTAATGATCTGCACAGTAAAGTTGGTTAAGCATTTAGTGGTATTTGTTGAATTATCTACAACATAAATGCGATTATTTTTTTGCTTATAAGTGTATCTGCAATCAGGTTTAGATTTTGAGGTGCATTTTTTAGTCATCTTATTTGTCCTGTTAAAAAAAGTGAATAGCCCAATGCGTATTCAGTATTGATTTACACTTTACAAAAAACGATAACTATCTCCGTCAAAATAGACAACTTTTTCAGAAACTTATATAAGATATAAAAAACAATCCAATACTTTATAAACGTGAGATCGGATATTGTAAATTATCGATTGTACGATTTTGACAGACCTTATACATGCCATTTTTGGTCAGTTTTGCATACGGTGACCGCTGCCTCTATTCATGTAATACATGCAATACATACTCACTTTTAACATAATCATAGATGTTATTGATATTGAGACTATTAACATAAGACACTCACATATTTACTGTAGATACCCCCCATTGTTAACACAGATACACTTAATTCACTATTAACAATCCATTGAAGACAACACGCTAATACAAAATATAGTAGTGACTTAAACAAAAGCTATAAGCTTAATCAAGTAGATAATAGAGCATTAATTTTCATTAGTCTTGATCAAATAATCAAAAATGAAAAAGTGTAAATACTAAATGTACATTAACAAAACAAGGTATTTACCAATGATTGATTATATTGATGCAATAGTTCCAATGAAACATAACAACTTCATTGGGAATGGACATAAAACAGTAACCAAAAAGGATGGGAGTGAAAGAAAAGAAAACTATCCTATCTATATTTCTGGTAAGGGCGGCTCTTCCATAAAAATAAAATCCGTAATAGATGCTGAAAATATGGATGAGGAAGATGTGGAATATGAGTTTGTACGCATAACCGGAAATCTAGCCATGTTTATCCAAGGGCAGAGTGTCTATGGTACAGATGATCTTCTGTCCCTTGGATACAAAGCCTTCTCAATAATAGCTAAGAAACTGGTGAAATGGTCTAATAAAGCCGGACACTTCCAAAGGCATATTATAATGTCAGCAGAGGTGAAAAATGAGCAAAACAGATAAAGTCAAAAAACCCAAATTTACCCTGGAATTTAAGCAAGATGCGGCCAGGGTGGGGAGAATCTAAACAAGGCTTTTTTCATTAAACGGACTGAAAGCACTCTGATTAAAATCTCTGGACTATATGTATAAGCCATTGATTTTATTCTCCCCACCCCAGCCCTCCCCATCAGGGGAGGGAGCCATCCACTTTGATAAGCCTTAGCTCTTCACTAATCTTGCCCACTATAGAGGTGGCTTTATGAAAAAATTGATTATCGAGTATTTAATCTGGCACGGGAGGTAATGTGATGGAACAATGCAAAAAAAGCAGCGTAAGCGACGAGACATTTGATGATTTTCTTGCCGAACAGGGTCTGCTTCAAGCCTGTGAAGACCATGCCATTAAAGAGATAATCGCCGAACGCATTGAAGGCTATAGGCTGTTGGCTTGCCAAGCTGATAAGCGGCAAGATAGGGTTTAGGATAATTGGCTTTAGAAGTGGTGGCCGACTTTCGCAGGGCATACGCACGGATAATAAGCCGGCGTGCAAAAGCTAAAGCCTTTGCACGCCGGTCAGGGCAATAACCCCCAGAACCACCTACACCAAATGCCCCCACATATCATGCTCGTCGGCCTCTTCCAACTCGACTTGGACAAAATCACCGACTTTCAGGTGTGTGGCCCCGTCAATAAACACCTGCCCGTCAATGTCCGGCGCATCGGCGCGGCTTCTGGCGACCGCCCCTTCTTCGACTACTTCATCCACTAACACCGTCTCAATCCGCCCGACCCGCTGTTGCAGACGCTGCGCACTGATGGCCTCTTGGTGCGCCATAAACCGCGCCAGACGTTCTTGTTTCAATGCTTCCGGCACCGCATCCGGCAAATCGTTAGCGGCAGCGCCGCGCACGGGCGAATAGGCAAAACAGCCGACCCGGTCTAACTGGGCTTCGCTTAAAAAATCCAATAATTCGGTAAAGTCCTGCTCGGTTTCGCCAGGAAAGCCGACAATAAAGGTGCTGCGCAAGGTAATGTCGGGGCAAACACTCCGCCAAGCCTTAATGCGTTCCAGATTGTTCTGGCTCGCCGCCGGACGCTTCATCAGCTTTAAAATGCGCGGGTTGGCATGTTGGAAAGGGATGTCCAAATACGGCAATATCTTGCCCGCCGCCATCAAGGGGATCACGTCATCGACATGCGGATAGGGGTAAACATAGTGCATCCGCACCCAGATACCCAAATCGCCCAAGGCTTCGGCCAAATCGTAAAACCGGGTTTGCACACTGCGCCCGCGCCAGTCACGCGGCTGATATTTGACATCCAAGCCATAAGCGCTGGTGTCTTGCGACACCACCAGCAATTCTTTAACGCCCGCTTGCGCCAAACGCTCGGCCTCCACCAGCACATCATCGACCGGACGGCTGACCAAATCGCCGCGCATGGATGGGATAATGCAAAACGTGCAGCGGTGGTTACAGCCTTCGGAGATTTTCAGATAGGCATAATGGCTAGGGGTCAGCTTAACGCCTTGGGGCGGCAACAGGCTGGTGAACGGGTCATGGCGCGGCGGCAAATGCTCGCGCACCGAAGCCACCACCTCGTCAATGGCATGGGCTCCGGTAACTTTCAGCACTTGCGGATGCCGCGCCCGGATCTCATCCTCACGCGCCCCCAAGCACCCCGTGACGATAACCCGGCCATTTTCCGCCAAAGCCTCGCCGATGCTGTCCAAAGACTCCGCCACCGCCGCATCGATAAAGCCGCAGGTATTGACGACCACCAGATCGGCATTTTGATAAGTGGGGGAAATGGTGTAACCGTCGGTGCGCAATTGGGTCAAAATGCGCTCGCTATCGACCAGGGCTTTAGGGCAACCTAAACTGATAAAACCCACTGTTGGCGTATATGTCATAAATGTATTAAAGTTAAGCGGTAGGAAAAATAAAAAAGGGGATCAAGACAGCAACGCCGCCAATAAAGCCTGGCATTGCTGCTCTTGTCGGACGCGCAGCAACCGCTGGCTGGTAATAATGCTTTTTAGCTCCTGCAAGGCCAAGGCAAAGTCATCGTTGACCACCAGATAATCAAACTCGCGGTAATGGCTCATTTCGGCGACGGCATCGCGCATCCGCCGGGCGATAATCGCTTCGTCATCCTGACCGCGCCCGCGCAGGCGTTGCTCCAGCACGGCAAT
The DNA here is from genome assembly GCF_002209385.1 of Methylovulum psychrotolerans. Lineage (NCBI taxonomy): Bacteria > Pseudomonadati > Pseudomonadota > Gammaproteobacteria > Methylococcales > Methylococcaceae > Methylovulum > Methylovulum psychrotolerans. The sequence continues at coordinate 3,884,135 of NZ_CP022129.1, read as the reverse complement.
GGACGGCGGCAGGATAAAGATACCGAGGCTGTCGGGCAGCAGGCGCTTAATCTGCTGCGCCCCCTGCCAGTCGATTTCCAAAATCACGTCCAAGCCTTGGTTAAGGTTATCCTGCACCGTCTGCCGGGCCGTGCCATAGAAATTATCGAACACTTGCGCGTGTTCCAAAAAGGCCTGCCCGGCGAGCATGGCTTGAAACTTGGCCACGGACACGAAATAATAATCCTGCCCATCCGTCTCGCCCGGACGCATCGCGCGGGTGGTATGGGAGATGGACACGGTCAGATTGGCGGTATCCGCCACCAGTTGTTTGACCAAACTGGTTTTGCCCGCACCCGACGGTGCGGCAATAATGTAAAGGGTGCCGATTGTCATGAAAACCTAATAGCGAAAAAAGCAAAATACTAACCGCCTATTTTATACGCAATAGCCCTTAACCACAGCATTAAAGAATGCCTGTGCCCACTCACCCTACCCTGATACCCACCATGACCAAACGCGGCCCCTGGCAAATCCTGAGCGACAAGCTGATCTACGAAAACCCGTGGATACGCATAGACTACCACGATGTCATCACCCCCACCGGCACTCCCGGCATGTATGCCACCGTGGACTTTAAAAACTGGGCCATCGGCATCATCCCCATAGACAGCGAAGGCAACACCTACATCGTCGGCCAATACCGCTTCCCGCTGGAAGAATATAGCTGGGAAATCCCCGAAGGCGGCGGCAACAAAGCCGCCACCGTCCTAGCCTCCGCCCAGCGCGAACTGGCCGAAGAAACCGGCATCAGCGCCGAAAACTGGGAAATGATTTATGAATTTAACACCAGCAACTCCATCACCAACGAGCGGGCGTATATTTATTTGGCGACCGGACTAAGCTTCGGCGAAGCCGAACCGGAAGAGACCGAAGAACTGGTGGTGAAAAAAATCCCCTTTAGCGAATTGCTGGCGATGGTTTACCGTAACGAGGTGAAAGACAGTTTGACTGTGATTGGGGTGTTGATTGCGGCGAAAAAGTTGGGGCTGGCGTAAGGGCTTTTGGGTATCAGCCACTAAGAAGTTTAGCCCTATATGGGTTTCAAGGTCTTTTAACAGGTGTTACAAAACAAAAGACAAAAGCTATTTGTCTTGCCTGCCGTATATTTATGGTGTAAATATGAACCATATATGCACCACATTAAGAGGATAGCGCTATGGCAAGACAAAGTATTTCTTTTACTACCCCAAACGATAATTGGTTAAATTCCTTGCTTGAAAGCGAAGAATACAATAGCAAAAGTGAAATCGTAAATGACTTAATACGAAGAGCAAGGATGCATCAAAATGAACTGGATATGATACGCAGTAGGTTAATTAAGTCAGAAAACAGCGGATTTGTAGCCCAGACTGCCAATGAAATCAAAGCGGAGCTTAAGGAGGAGTTGAGACGGGATGGGAAATTATAAATTAACGGAAGATGCAAAAAACGACTTACGTTATCCAGCCAGCCATTACTATCCAATCACTCTGCACCCAACCCTTCGGCATTTGCCAGCTCAAGCTCCGCTTCAATATCCTTTTGCACGGCTTTAATATATTTAAGTATCTCAAAAATGCGCAACCCGTAGTCGGTCAAATAATACTCCACACGCGGCGGCATTTCGGCATAGATGGTTTTGTCAATAATCCCCAAGGCCATCATTCTGGCAAAATAATAATTCTGCACACGGGTGGTCAAACCCGGCAGGGCTTTTTCGATGGCCCCCGGACGGCAGATGCCCGCTTGTATGGCATCGAGGATTTTGAGCGACCATTTGCAGCCAAAGACTGCCGAAATGGTCGCCCCCACATCAGGGGGCGATATTTTTTTCGCCTTATTTACCGCCTTTTCTTTCATAAAAGTACCCTACTGACAAAAAAGTGCCCGCTTGTTGCCTGCGAAAAATAGCGGCATTATCGCCTTCGGCAATACCGCCGTATCCTTAAATTTTAGCAGAGGTAATCTTATGGGCTTAGCAAATAAAGTGGTGGTCATCACCGGAGGCGGGACAGGCATGGGCGCGGATGCGGCCAGAGGCTTTCTTAATGCCAGGGCCAAAGTCGTAATTAATGGCCGCCGCGAAGACAAACTGGCGGCGGTGGCGGCGGCATTAGACCCGACCGGGCAACAACTCGCCTATTTTACCGGGGACATCCGCGACCCCGCCATCAGTAGCGGGCTTATCAATAGGGCCATCCAACAATTCGGCGGCGTTGATGTCTTAATCAACAATGCCGGCGTTTTTGCCACCAAAGCCTTTCTTGCCCATACGGAAGACGATATTGACGGCTACCTGCAATTATTGCGGGCTTATTTTATCACCAGCCAACACGCCATCACCGCCATGCTGGCAAGGGGTTCGGGCGCGGTCATCAATGTCGGTTCTATGTGGTCAAACCATGCCATTGCCGCCACGCCGTGCTGTGGTGCGGCCACCGCCAAAGGCGGCGTGCACGCGCTGACCCGTAGCTTGGCGCTGGAATTTGCGCCCAACCACATCCGCGTCAACGCCATTGCCCCCGGATTGGTGGAAACGCCGTTGTTTGACCCGCTACTGACCCCGGAGCAACTGGCAAGCTTTAACAGCTTTCATCCGCTAGGCCGCAACGGCCAAGTGAAAGACACCACCTCGGCGTTGTTATTCTTGGCCGATGACGAACTCAGCGGCTGGATTACGGGCGTTATTTTGCCCTTAGACGGCGGGGTCAGCGCGGGGCGTAACTGACAGCGTTTGAAAGCTTGGGCGTTCCGTTGAAAGTTACGTCCAAGGCCTTATAGCCCAAGAGGCCAACGCCACTTGGGCTATTTTAACTGAGGGCTAACGTCCTTCTATAGAGTCCATTGCACTCCGTGCGGCCCGACTTCTACAGTGGAGTGCAAAGGTCTCTAGCCTTTGCGCTGCCCTACAAATGCTTAAACGACTTGGCGATATGGCTGGTAATCTTGTCATACAATGCCTTTTTTGCCTTGGGGTAGGTAAAATAGATCGTCTTCAGTAAGCTATCCTTTTTGACCAAGGTTTTTTGATAAAACACCTCCTGCTTATAAAAACCCGTGACCACAAACCAGTCGTCACCTTTCGCCTGATAGACAAATACCCGCTCTGCCTTATCGTCCGGGTGTAAGGCATCAAAAAATAACGCGTCAATGCCTTTGTCATCGATATTGCCTTCACCGTAGGTAAACAACACCGCATCCATGTCCTCCGACTTGAACACTTGCCCCATGTGGTTGCCGGATTCGCCTTGGCCGTATAAGATACCGTCAGGAATGGCGACCGAGTATTCCGCCGCCCCGTTTTCATAAGCGGTATAGGTAATGTCTTTAGCGGCACAAGTGCCGGAGAACAACAGCCCTATCAATAACAGATGCTTAAGCATAATGCCTCTTTGTAGTGGATTTTAGCTACCAAGGAGTAGGATGTTTTTGCCCTATTAAGGATAATCCTGACGGGTCGGGCGGATCATAATGTCGCTGATATGCACATGCGGCGGTTGCGTGACGATGTAGTGAATGGCGTTGGCCACGTCATCGCCGATTAACAACGGCCCCCACCTATCCTCAAAGCCCTGCACCATCTCGTCACTGTAATTGGCCGCCGCTTGGAAGCCGCTCAGCACAATCCCCGGCTCCACCAGCGAAACGCGGATACCTTTAGGCCCCACCTCGCGCCGCAGCCCTTCGGCCAAGGCATGGACAGCGAACTTGGTCGAACCATAAACCGCGCTAAACGGCGAAACGTTCCGCCCGACCACCGAACCGACAATGACAATATCCGCCGCCGATGTCGGGTAAGCGGGTTGTTGCCAAGCCAGCATGTCCTGCGCGGCCTTTTGCAGCAAGGCCAGTGTGCCAGTGATATTGATGTTGACCACGTCGGCAAATTGCGTCAAATCGGCATCTTTGACCGACCCGCCCAAGCCGCGCCCAGCGTTGGCGACCACAATATCAGCGGGCTTGCCAAAATGGCTGTATGCGCTGGTGAACAATTGCCCGATCACCGCCGGATCAGCGGCATCACCCGCCACCCCGCAAAACGCCGCCCCCAGCTCTTGCTCAAGTTCGGCCAATTTGGCGGCATTACGGCCACTGCCGACCACGCCGAAACCGGAAGCGACCAGCTTCCGCGCCGTAGCCTCACCAATACCGGAGGTCGCGCCAGTTACAATGGCTATGCGTGTGTAGTTGTTGGACATTATTTGCTTCCCTTAGTGAGTTTACAATTTCAATAGGTTAATATACTTTGTGCCGAAAATGATTGGGGGCTACTTACCTGTGATGAATAAAAACGCGGCCAGATGTCCCCACCCCACTAGGCTTGGTTTAAAAATAAAAACCGACGATTTTCAAAAAAGCGAAATGACGGATCATTGATTTTCGCAAGATTGATCTCAAGGTCGCCCTCTAATGGCTCTGCGGTTTCTTGCCCATGAGCCCAGGCATCAACGCAATCCACAAGCTCGCCTCTTTCTACCAATTTTCGTATGATTGCGATCACTTGCAGAGTTGCCTCTATGTCAGAAGCCTCTTCTGAATACCACTCTTGCGGTTCGCCGAAACCCAGTTCAACGCTACTCGTGTACAAATGCCTGAAACCACAACTACAGCCATGTTGTGAGCCGATGTACCATTGGTTTTTGAAGCTGAGGTACTTTTCTTCGGGGATTCCAGGCAATTCAGATGAAAACCGGACAAGCCCATTGTTATTAACGGCCAAATCATCTTCGGCTGTCGTACTTAATAAGGTCATATAGCACATAAAGGCAAGCCTAACGTAATGGTAAGGAATAAGGATGTTATGTGTGCATTACCGCGCTTAAGCCGTAATCATAGCGGTAAGGCGCAAAACGGGCAATGCCGCCTAAGGTAACGGCACAGCGGCCATCTCGCTTAAGTGCCGCTCATTTACATTTTTTTCTTGAATATCATCAGTTTGCCCAATAGCCTTTATAAGGCACCGCTTGCATAGATAGTAATAATTAATGTTATTACTGGTTTTTTTGTTGTATAGTCTGCCAAAAGTGGTTTTTAGCTTGGCAAAAGCGGGGAGCGCGGGCATCTTGCCCGCCCTTGCGGGCAAGATGCCCGCGCTCCGGCCTCACGATAATAATGTATACACTCAATAACTGTCATGTCGAAAAAATGGCGTTTTCTTATCGGGGTAGGGCTTATCGGCTTGGCGGCACTTGCCGGGCTGGTATTTTATGGGCGGTCGCTTTGGGTGCCGGTGTATCAGGATATGACGGGTATTAAACAAACGGTGGAAGGGGTGCTGGCGGACTACGGCGGGCCGGCGCGGGCGCGGTTAGAGCCGTATTTTCAGGCGGCGGGGGTGGCTTATCCGCCGCCGAAAATTGCCTTGCTGGGCATTAAGGACAGCGCGACCCTGGAACTATGGGCGCAAACCCCAGCAGGGTGGGCGTTCATCCGCACTTACCCGATTAAAGCCTTAAGCGGCACGGCAGGGCCGAAACGCCTGGAAGGGGATCGGCAAGTGCCGGAGGGGTTTTATGGCATAGCAGGGCTAAACCCCAACAGCGCCTTCCATTTGTCGATGAAGCTCAACTACCCTAACGCTTTCGATTTGCAACACGCCGCCGCCGAACAACGCCACCAGCCCGGCAGCAATATCTTTATCCACGGCAAAGCCCAGTCGGTCGGTTGTTTGGCGATGGGCGACGAGGCGATTGAGGAGTTGTTCGTATTGGCGGCGACAATCGGCAAAACCAATATCGCCGTCGCCATCGCCCCGTCCGACCCGCGCCTCAAGCCCTTGCCTAACCACGCTCAGCCGCCTTGGGTGGCGGAATTATACCAACACCTGACTGGATACTTCCGCCAGTTCCGGCGGACGGTCGGCTGATTTTTAGGTGATTTTTAACGCGCTAGAGCCGGAGAAATAGGTTATTTTGCAAGGTATTGGTGTATATTTTTGGTAATACTTTATTTCATTACGCGTTTTTTTATTGTATAGTTCGCCAAAAGTAGTTTTAGGGCGGCAAGAAGCTTGGCTTCGGCGTTTGTTCCTACGCCATGAGATTAAGTTTTTTGTCATCGGCTTTGGGTTATCCCTTTGCCGCAACACTATCGGACCAATAACCATGCTGGATGAACAATTGATTTTAGCCGACTTAGATCGGGCGCATAAAAATTATTATCTGCCGTGTTTCGGCAATATGAATATAGATTATGTCGCCTCGCGCCTCGTCGGCTTCCGTGATGAGACGCGTTGGCTATTGATGTTTAACTCTATTGTCTGGTGGCCGTCTGCCGAAGGCTTGGCGACTTTGGTGGAACTGGTCGGCAATACTTTACCCGCCAATCAGCAAGGGTATCAGGATGACCGATATTTTGTACCGGGGGAAGTCATTACCGAGGAGGACGACCAAGTAGTAGAGAGTATTGTTGTCCGTGGGCGTAAGGTGGCGGTGGATTCGCTGACGATCACCCCCAATTTGCAAATACAACCGGAACGGGGGTTCTGGGTGTGCGTCGCCCTGTTGGACGGTTATAAAGAGCAGCTTTTCGCCCAACCCGAAGAATATCAAAGATTTGTTCCGGCGGGGCTGGAGAAAATCATCACTCTGGACGAATGGCAGCATCCTGATTTTGACCTATTCCCAAGCCACACCACCACTTTTCCGGCACTGGCGCGGCGGTTGGCGAGCGGCGACCCCAGTATCACTATACCGACCCATTTAGCCAACAGCCATTGGTCGCATTGGTATCCTAAGTAAGCATATCCAGCGTAGTTTTATGCTTGTTAAACCTTTACCCCCTTACAATCTATGAAAAAGTTCGCCCTTATTTTTTCCGCCGCCTATCTCGTCATCACCCTCGTGCTGATAGGTATCATGACCGCACTGAATGTTAACCATAGTAGCGGCCTTGCATTTGCCTCCCTCTTCGTGGCCGCTTCGGTGCCTGCCCGGTTTTTTTATAAGGAACATGCCCGCCAAGCGACCCCCAGCGAAGTGCGGCGTTTTAGCTGGTTTGCGGTCATCGGTGTTTGGGCCGCTTCCGTCATAATGGTTGTCCCCTATATGGCGTTCGTGCTTACCCCTATCGAAATCAAAGAACTAGGCGAGGCGATAGGTTCTAGGCTTATAATAAGTGTCATTGTGTTGAGCTGGATGATACTGACGTGGATTTATTATTTTACCATTCGGTGGGCTTTTTCTTGGTTTATCAAACTCTACGAAAAAAACGCCAGCCCGGCCTGAGTTGCCGTTAACAGCTTGGGCGTGGCAATGGGGCGCAACCGTTTGGGTGCGCGGTTTATTGATCGGTTTAGGCGGCGGTGCCGATTTTGGCAAGCCCCTGAGCCTCGTTTTAAGGGCTTAGTGACATGATGCTATCGGTAAACAAACAATTTAGCCGCCATTTGCGCGTTATCCATGCCTGTGAAAAAGGTGCGACTGGGGTTTATTGGGGACACCGTTGGGTCGCCGCTTGGCGTTACCCTGATTTGGTGCCGGCATTGACCGCCATGCACGGCCATGAGACGGAGCATTACGCACTGTTCGGGCAATTGCTGGCGGTTAAAAATTCGCCACAGGTCGGATTGCCGATCTTATGGTGTGCAGGCGGTATCTTGTACGGTGTCGTTACCGCGCTACTAGGGCGGCGGGCGATTTGGAAAAGCACGGCGATTATTGAGGCGATTGTCGAACAGGAACTGCTGGCCGCCAGTGAATTCTTCCAGGCGCATGATCCGCAAGTCAGCGCAGCTATTGAAAAAATCTTGTTGGATGAGTTGCAGCATAAGGAACAGGCGCAAGCCCAGTCCTTAGGTTGGGCGACGATTGATGCCTATATAGAGCCGATGGCGGTGGCCGGAGCGCAGTTATCGAAAAACTTGGCTGAAAAATTGTAATTACGCCAGCCCTGCCCCAACTATAAAACAGAGGCTTATCTGCCTTATGCCTGTGCTTAAGACCATTCCGGCATATCCGCGCCGGAATGTCACCTAAAGGTTAGTCGCTTATGCTAAGCGACATCTGTCATTACCAGGCAATCTCCCCGCTCCTAGCCAGCTCCGGCCAGCCGGACGAACGGCAATTGGCCGAGATAGCCGCCCACGGCTACTCGACCGTCATTAACCTTGGCCTGCACGACGACCCGCGCTATGCCTTGCCTGATGAGCGCGGGACAGTTGAGGCGTTGGGGATGGCCTACCTGCATATCCCCGTACAATTCACCGCCCCGACCCGTGAGGATTTGGCGCGGTTTTGCACGGCAATGGCGGCGCAGCAGACGGCCAAAACGTGGGTGCATTGTGCGGCAAACAAACGGGTGTCGGTATTTTTGGGTTTATATTGGCATTTGTACGGTGGCCAAACGGTGGCGGATGCCTTCGCGTTGCAACGGGGCATCTGGGAACCGGATGCGGTTTGGGAACGGTTTATTGCCGAGTGCTTAGTGGCATAAGCCCTGCCAGCCGTTTTTTCATTATCGCCAGTGCCAAAAGACCTGCTTTAAGGGTGTGGGGTTTGGCAAAGGTAGCGTTTAGCCGAGAGGCTTGCTGGGCAGAAACAGCCTGCCTCGCCGACGCGACGGAACCGCTATTGATAAGCAATTGCCGTTTTAGCGCAATTGGCTGATATAATTAGCCGTCCTCACCCTGTCAAAACAGGGCGGCGGCTTGTAAAGCCACCGCTTATTACATCACTATTTTGCACTTAAATGCACGCCAAAACCCTTGCCGCCAGCCCCTCCCGCCCAAACCAGCCCCTATGGGCCATGGCTTTGGCTTGCCTGATCTCCATTGCCCTGCACGGCGAAATTTGGCGGGCTTGGCAAGGTATGGCTACCGAGCCTTTGCCCGACATTAAGCCGCCGCAGGTGATCGAAGTCGCTTTAACCCATGCCGCACCCAGTCCGGTAGCACCCGTGGTTATGCCCGCAGCACCGCCTCCAGTGGCGTTGCCGACACCCGCCAAACCGTTACCGAAACCGCCTGAAAAGCCCAAGCCAGCACCTAAGCCTAAGCCGGTAGCCAAACCCGCCGAGCCGAAAAAAGCCGCGCCGCCTAAACCCACACCTGTGCCGAAGGAAACTGTGCCAGAGGCCGACAGCCTACCCCGGTTCACCGCCCCACCTGCGTTTAACCCGGCACCCGCGCCCGCGAAAGCCAGCCCGACCCCTGTCCCTAGCGCCGCGCCGCCGCTGGTTAACGCCGCCTATTCCGCACCCGGCTTAAAAAATCCGCCGACCCGATACCCCAAAATTGCGCAAATGCGCCAATGGGAAGGCACGGTCACTTTAAAAGTGAAGGTCTTAGCGGACGGCACAGCGGGGGAGATTCAGATTGTCAGCGGCAGCGGCCACGAAATCCTCGATGAATCGGCGGTTGAACAAGTTAAAGAATGGCATTTCATACCCGCGCACCGGGGCGATAAAACCGTTGAGGATTGGGTACGCGTACCTATTTCATTCAAATTAAAATCTTAAAGGAAAGCTCATGATACACATTTCTTCCGCCAACATTGTCCAAATCACCTTATGGATACTGATTGGTTTTTCGGTACTGACCTGGGCCATCATTTTCTTAAAAAGCTGGCTGATCTGGGGGATTAACCGTAATAACCGCGCTTATGCCGAACAATTTTGGGCGGCCAGCACCTTACAGGCGGCGGCGCAGCTTGAGCAAACCAACAGCGCCTTAGGGCGTATCGCCGGGGCGGGTTTTCATGCCTTAAGCGATGTCCATAACAATGTCGCCTCCATGCTAGTGCTCAGCGGAGACCTGCAATCCATTTTAGAGCGCTCCTTACGGCAACAAATCAGCAAAGAGCGTAAAACCTTGGAGCAATGGTTATCCATGCTCGCCAGTATCGGCAGCACCGCGCCATTTGTCGGCCTGTTCGGTACGGTCTGGGGGATTATGCACGCCCTGCAATCCATTGGCCAAGCCAAATCGGCCAGCTTGGACGTGGTGGCCGGCCCTATCGGCGAAGCCTTAATCGCCACCGCCATCGGTATTGCCGCCGCCATTCCGGCGGTATTGGCCTATAACTTTTTCATCCGCACCATTAAGCTGACTGAAGCCGAACTGGAATACTTCGCCATCGATTTTCTTAATTTGGCGGTCAAATCCGGCCTGAAAGCCAGTGCAGGAGAGGTATCATGAGCTTTAAAACCGATTCCTCGTCCGACCGCGAAGCGATGAGCGAAATTAACGTCACCCCGCTGGTCGATGTCATGCTGGTGCTGTTAGTCGTGTTTATCGTCACCGCCCCTTTATTGACCCAAGCGGTGCATGTCGACCTGCCCAAAACCGAAAAGACCGACCCTGCGCCGGATAAGCATCTGGCGACCATCAGCATTGATGCCCAAGGCAACCTGACTGTGAATGAAAAACCGCAAGTCTTGGCGGCATTGGAGCAGCAACTGCGCGACTTGCACAGTGCTGATGCCGAGCTGACCGTACAGTTCCAAGCCGACACCGCCGTCCCTTACGGCAAAGTCGCCGAAGCCATGGCGGTGGCACATAAAGCGGGGATTAACAAACTAGCGTTTATCACTAAAGAATAAAGGCAAGACGTTACGCTCGTGGAGCGCGGGCATCTTGCCCGCCTGCGTGCGGGCAAGATGCCCGCGCTCCAGCCTTACTGCGCCGCCTCCACCTGCTCTTGTGCTTCCATCCACAGCATCTCCGCCTCTTCCAAGGCCTTATCCACTTTCACCTTACTTTCCAGCAAGGCTTTCAGACGGCCTTTGGCAGCATCGTCATAAAGCGCCGGATCGGCCAATTGCTGGACTAATTGCTGCTGTTCCTTATGGTATTTTTCCACGGCCAGCTCGGCTTTTTTCAAGGCATCGTATAAGGGCTTGTGACGTTGGCGGCGTTCCGCATCCAATTTGCGTTGGTCTTTGCGCGACACTGTCGCGGCGGTATCGGTGGCGACGGTTTTTTCTTCGGCTTTCTTCTGCTCAGTTAACCAGTTCCGGTAATCGTCAAGGTCGCCGTCAAAATTTTGCACTTTACCGTCGGCAACCAACAGCAATTGGTCAGTGACCGAGCGCAATAAGTGGCGGTCATGCGAGACGACGACCATCGCCCCTTGGAAGTCCTGCAAAGCTACGCTTAAGGCGTGGCGCATTTCCAAATCCAAATGGTTGGTCGGCTCATCCAGTAAGAGCAAATTCGGGTTTTGGTACACCAAAATCGCCAACACCAAGCGGGCTTTTTCCCCACCCGAAAACGGCTTGACCGCCTCCATCACTTTATCGCCTTGAAAATCGAAACCGCCCAAGAAATTGCGCAGGTCTTTTTCGGTGGCTTGCTTGTTAAGCTGTTGCAAATGCCATAACGGGCTTTCATCCAGGCGAAGCTGTTCCAATTGGTGCTGGGCAAAATAACCGATTTTTAAGCCCTCTGCCGGCAGACGCGTCCCGGTTTGCGCCGCCATATCGCCCGCCAACAGTTTTATCAACGTCGATTTACCCGCCCCGTTCGGCCCCAATAAGCCAATCCGGTCGCCCGGAGCAATCGCCAAGCTGACTTGTTTGATAATGGTCTTATCGCCATAACCCAACGTTGCCTTATCAATTTTCAACAAAGGGTTGGGCATTCTGCCCAGCGCAGGGAAACTAAAATCAAACGGCGAATCGACATGGGCTTGAGCGATCAATTCCATACGCTCTAAGGCTTTAATACGGCTTTGCGCTTGCCGCGCTTTCGTCGCCTGTGCCTTAAATCGGTCAACAAAGCTTTGGATATGGGCAATTTCGCGCTGTTGCTTTAAATAGGCGGATTGTTGTTGCGCCAATTTTTCGGCACGCATTTTTTCAAAGGCGGAATAATTGCCGGTATAAATGTCGGCTTTATTGTGTTCGATATGGACAATATGGTCAGTGATGGTATCGAGAAAATCCCGGTCATGGGAAATCAGCAATAATGTGCCGGGATATTTGCATAACCAATCTTGCAACCAGATCACCGCATCCAGATCCAAATGGTTGGTCGGCTCGTCCAGCAATAACACATCTGAGCGGCACATTAACGCTTGCGCCAAATTCAAACGCATCCGCCAACCGCCCGAAAACGAACTGACCGCATTACCCTCTTGGTCTACCGTAAAGCCCAAGCCGTTCATTAGCCGCGCCGCACGGGCCTGGGCGGTATAGCCGCCGATGGTTTCCAATAAGGTGTGCAGTTCGGCTTGTTTTAAGCCGTCATTAGCGGCTTCCGCCGCCGCTAAACGCTGTTGTACCCGCCGTAACTCGGCATCGCCGTCTATGACGTAATCAATCGCGGCACTGGCCATGGCCGGGGTTTCTTGGGCGACATGGGCGATTTCCAAATTGGGCGGCATGGAAAACTCGCCCTCATCGGGGTGCAGTTCGTTTCTGACCATAGCAAACAAACTGGATTTACCCGCACCGTTCGCCCCAGTAAAGCCAATTTTTTGGCCTTTATGCAGGGTAAACGAGGAATTGGCAAACAAAACCTTTACGCCTCGGCGTAAGGCGATATTTTTAAAATTTAGCATGGGAGCGTTTTAAAATGTAGTATGGAAGGTGGGTCAAACCTAAAACAGGAGGGGGTCACGCGTTGTATCCGCTGGAAAAAGGTGTATTTGCCAAGTAACGGCAAAACCGTTGCCTGAAAAATAAGCCCTTATATTAACATCCATTAGGTTTAGCATCCTAGCGGACTAGCCTAGTTGGCCAAATGGCACACAATAAAAAACCCCTGCCAGTCTTACAACCGGCAGGGGTTCCAATTCTTAACTCTTAAACTAAGTTATTGCTAAGCTTAGATGAAAGTAGGAATTAATGGAGCGTCAATAGTGATCAATTGACGTTTACCAGCTTCATCATAGAAGAACAACAAACCAGCAAAACGGCTATCTGGATCGTAGATCAAGTCGGCTAAACGGTAAACTTCCCATGCAGCGTCAGAAGCAGTTACTTGAACAGTTCTTGATTGACCTGGAGCCAGTGGGCTGTTATCGCTAACAGTCAAACCTTCTTCAGCCAACAAGTCGTCTGGGTAACCAGTTTCGTCTTGAGCAACGTTAGAGTCTAAGAAACGAACGCCAGCAGTGTTGAATTCGCCCAAACGAACAGCGGAATCACCGTTGTTAGTAATGGTCAAAGTCATTTGCATTGCACGGCCTGGTACGCGGTAAGTAGCGTCTTCAACTTTAACAGCAACTGATGTTACAGGCATTTCAATTGATTTGATGCCACGCAGCAAACCAGCTTGTAATGGAGTAGTAACAGGGAATTTTTCGTTGGTAGTGCTCATTGACATAGCAACGATAGCGATTGTACCAGCGGCAAAGCCCATTGCTACTTTTCTGTCTGTGCTGCTGATTAAAGACTCAGCTTTGCCAGATTCAACAGCGATAGAACGTGGAATGAACATTGGTTTTTTCATCCAATAGCCCATCCAAGCCAAACCTAAAGCATACCAGAAGGCGTGCCAGAAGTAAGTGTTGTCCAGATTGTAAGTTTCCAGGTCGATAGTTTCGCCTGTCAAAGTAGTAATCGGGTTTTTGAAGTCTTTCATAGAACCGGTAACAGTTACCCATTTACCTGGACCAATGATTGGACCACCGCCTTTCACGTTCAACATAGTGTGAACGTGCCAGTCACCTGGACGACGAGCTTTTAATAGGACTTTGAAGTCATAAGTTTCGCCCAGTTCCAAAGAAACTGAACGTGGAACCAATTGACCACCGATCCAAGATCCGGCACGGATAAATACTGGGCCTGGGATACCGATGTTCAAGAAAGAAATTTCTGGTTTATCAACAGTTTCTGGCCATCCGCTGAAAACGAAGAATTTTCCGGAGATAGTCATAGTGTCGTTAACAGGCACTTCTTCTTTCGACCAGTTCAAATCGAACCAGTGGATAGTCCGCATACGCATGAACGCAGCTTGAGATTTTTCACCGTGTGCAGCAGCAGTTGGTGTGTAGAACATCGATGCTGTTACAGTAGCCAGCAATGCGACAAAGGACAATTTAGCAACCTTGTCTTTTAATAATTTCATATATCCTCCTCTATAATAGAGAATCTATAGTTTGTTAAGTATCTAGTGCTGTTAATTTTTTCAATTTAAGCCACTAGGTCATAATTATTGGTTCTTAAGCAGATTTAACAAAATCAGTCTTGTTGAACCATTGACCGAAGAAATGCCAAATGAAGTAAATTAAGATACTCATGAAACCAGAGAAGAACGCTGATACTGGAGCAACGTCTTTACCGAAAGTTCTCAGTGTACCTTTCTCAACCATTCTGATGTACTCAGGAGTACCAGTTCTAACGTAGTGGTAACCTTGTAAGTCAGCCAAAGTCATCATCATGCCGTTGTATTCAACAGGAACATGTAATGGAGCAATGATTGGCCAGTTACCTGGGTAGAACAACAGACCGAAGCTCAAACCGCCCAGAACCGCTGTCAATACCATGCTGTTAGACAGCATCAGGATAACGTCAAGAACGATAGCGCCTGGCATCAGGTTAGAAGGGAATACGAAGTTAACTGGGAAGTATGTCCAGCCCCAGAAGTTCAGGTATCTGTTGATCCATTCGCCTAATAACAGGCCTAAGATGCAAAGAACAGCACCGAAAGGTAAACGGTAACGCCACCACAACATAGCTTGTACAGCAGCTGGGAAAGTAATTGCAACGATAGGGGCAACAGTAACCCACAGACGTCTATCTTTCCAGTCAGTCCAGAAATCCCAGTCACCGCCGGTTAACATATAGTGAATGTGATAACCACCAAGAACAACGAAGAACAATGTAAAACAGATTAGCCAATCGAACGTACGTGAAGCTTTTACCGCTTCAGCGCGTGAACGTACAGCTGATTGAGATGCGCTCATTAGCTTACCTCCTAAAAGGATTTAAATTATTTTTATAAATGCTATCTTCTCTCATGTCCGCCGCCTAGACGGCGTTCATTTTAGGAGATAGATTTGTTTACTTTTATAAATGTTTTTCAGACGGGGCAGATTATGCCAAGTCTTTTTTCAACAATTTTGAAATTGAAGCAACTTCTGTGTTTACAACGCCCATTACACCCAGAGCAGCCCATCCGAAGAATACGAAGCCGTAATGTAAAGGAGCAACAAACAATTCTTCCATGAACCAGAAAGTGTGACCCCATTCGTTCAAACCTACGTTAGGCAGAATCATGAAAGGACCAACTACTGATACCAAGTATTGCAGAGACAAACCTTGTTGGTAAGCTGGCAATCTGGTTTTAGCATACAAGAAAGCTGCACCACCAGTGATGATGTAGATTGGGTAGCTCAAGTAGAATTCGATGATGTGACTTGGAGTGAAGTCAGTGTCACGAACGATAGTTTGATGCCAAGTACCGTCTTGTTCGGTGAAGTAGCTAGCGCCGTAGTAAATAGCGATGCCGTACATTACCAACCAAACCCAATGTGTAAAATGTCTTCTCAATTCTTCTCTTGGAGTAATTGACATAACTTTACGGTCACGGGTTTTCCAGATGTAACCCCACAGGATACCTGCGGTAGAAACTTCTAATACGAACTCGATGTACAGGAAGTTCATCCAGTATGTTTCAAACTCAGGGGCAAAAGAGTCCAGACCAGCTGACCAGCCGTAGACGCCTTCATACCAACGAACCCAACCGTAGAAAATGATATAGACTAAAGCGCCTAGATACATATTCTTTTTATTTAACAGCGGTGCTTCCGCAGCATCAGCTTTCACTGATTCAGTTGTAGCTGCCATTTCTATCTCCTAAAAATTATTAAAATCTCAGAGGTTATCCAAGAATCGTAGTAACAATTCCCTTTTGCCCAATCTCATAGTGCTACTATTAAGAAAGACACCAACTCTATTTGGTGAGTAATCAGTCTACCAGTTCGGCTAACCTTGTCAAGCCCAATCATTGCAGAAAATGCTTTCGGTCGTGACAATTTATATTTGCTAAAAATATACTTCCTCTTAAGATATTGATGTCTGTTAAAATTCCGTAGATGACTTTAATTTTATATCGCCTTAAGAAAAACTAATTTTATGAAAAACTTTCTCAAAAAGTACCCAACTGTCGTATTGATCATCGGCCTTTGCACGCTGTTTCTGACCCAACAAAAAGTAGTCATGCCCTTTGTATATGACATCATTAAATCCGACCTGTTTTTGGTCGACAGCAATGACAAGGCCAGCCAGTTACCCATTTCGACACACCTGACCGAATTGGCTTTTAACAACTGCAATACCTATATAAAATCGACACTTGACCCAAACACCACCATCACTTTTCCGGCCAAACCGATCAACGCTTGGAGCTTGGGCAATTATCAATATGTCATTAACGCCGAAGTGACCACCGCCAGCGGCGCCCATAAGTATGCCTGCCGGATCACTTACAATAACGGTGATGACCAAGAAGGTGTTGCCGACATTAAAAACTGGTCGGTCGACGGCCTGTCAGGTTTAGAAAAAATTTAACGGCCCAGCGGCCCGCTTAGGCTTTTAGACGCTAGCCGGACAGGCGCTTAGCAAAAGCACCCGTCCGGCTATTTTTTTAGGCTTGGCTGCTCAGATAATCATCGTAGCTGCCGTTAAAGTCGACGATACCCTGTGGGGTCAGTTCGATGATGCGGGTCGCCAGCGACGAGACAAATTCGCGGTCATGGCTGACGAAGATCAACGTGCCCGGATAGTTTTCCAACGCGGTGTTCAGCGATTCAATCGACTCCATGTCCAAATGGTTGGTCGGTTCGTCCAGCACCATGATGTTGTTTTTTTGCAGGATCAGCTTGCCGAACAGCATCCGCCCCTTTTCCCCGCCCGATAACACCTGTACGGATTTGTTGATGTCGTCTTGCGAAAACAGCAGCCGCCCTAAGGTGCCACGGATGGTCTGGTCGTCGTCGCTGTCTTTGCGCCATTGCCCCATCCATTCGATTAAGGTCATATTGTCGGCAAAATCCTCGGCATGGTCTTGGGCAAAATAGCCGACTTCGGCGTTTTCCGACCACTTGACCACCCCGGCATCCGGGGCCAGCTCACCGACCAAGGTTTTCAATAAGGTCGATTTACCGATACCGTTCGGACCGATAACCGCGACCCGTTCGCCGACGGCGATCATCAGGTTGAGCTTTTGGAACAGCGGGCCGTCGCCGTAACCTTTTGCCACGCCTTCCACTTCCAAGGCCAAACGGTGCAGCTTTTTGCTCTGGTCAAAGCGGATGAAGGGGTTGACGCGGCTGGAGGGCTTGACTTCATCCAGCTTGATTTTATCCAATTGCTTGGCGCGGGAGGTGGCCTGCTTGGCTTTGGAAGCGTTGGCGGAAAAACGGCTGACGAAGGTCTGTAATTCGGCAATTTGCGCCTTTTTCTTGGCATTGCCCGCCAACAGGCGTTCGCGCACTTCAGTGACGGCAATCATGTAATCGTCGTAATTGCCGGGATACACGCGCAGTTCGCCATAATCCATGTCGGCCATGTGGGTGCAGACGCTGTTTAAGAAATGGCGGTCATGCGAGATGATGACCATGGTGCAGTTGCGCTCGTTGAGGATGTTTTCCAACCAGCGGATGGTGTTGATGTCCAAGTTGTTGGTCGGCTCGTCCAACAGCATAATATCAGGATTGGCGAACAGGGCTTGCGCCAGCAAGACCCGCAATTTCCAGCCCGGGGCGACCGCGCTCATCAGGCCATAATGCTGCTCTAACGGAATATCCAGCCCCAACAGGATTTCCCCTGCCCGCGATTCGGCGGTGTAGCCGTCCATTTCGGCGAATTCCACTTCCAGCTCGGCCACTTGCATCCCTTCGTCTTCGGACATTTCCGGCAAGGCGTAAATCCGGTCACGCTCTTGCTTGACCTGCCAAAGTTCCTTATGGCCCATAATCACGGTGTCGATGACGCTATAGTCTTCAAAGGCGAATTGGTCTTGGCGTAAATTGCCCAGGCGTTCGTTAGGGGTGACGCTGACGTTACCCGCGCTCGGTTCCAGATCGCCGCTGAGGATTTTCATAAAGGTGGATTTGCCGCAGCCGTTCGCGCCGATCAAGCCGTAACGGTTGCCGTCGCCGAATTTGACAGAGACGTTTTCAAACAGGGGCTTGGCCCCAAACTGCATGGTGATGTTAGCTGTAGAGATCAAAATGGTGTTCCGAGAGTGGGTTGAAGTGTTAGGGGGTATAGTTTAGCGTAATGTTGGGGCAAACGGGGGGAATATCGGCAGAATAATCCGCTGAAAACGACGAAATAGGGGTTTTGCGCACACGCGGCGGCCTGTCGGCACAACGTCGGCCCACCATGAGGCACGACGCTTTCTTAAGCGGTGTTTCCGTGAACTTCGTAGCGGAGGCTAAGATGCAAACGGAAACGGCGGCGTTTAGAGTAGCGTAGTTTTATGACAATGTGATGAGCGGCCTTAAGCGACCGCACCGCGCCGGAACAGCAACGCCCCGACATCGCTGTAGACCTCGCCATGGCCGATGCCGGCGGGCGCGAGTTGGTAATCGCCTTCGCGCAGTAAAATATCGCCCAAAAATACCTCGCCGCTGAGCATCATACATTCTTCGGGCAAGGGATGGCCGTGCGCCATAACGGCCGCGCCGGGCGCTAAACGGAACAGGGCGGACGACAGCCGCTGGTCGGCCTGAAGAATTTTTTGGGATACGCCGTCAGCGATTGTTTGCCAGCCCTGCCCGTCAGCGGCAAAGACGGTATGTGCCAGACGGTCGCCAAACGGCAACAGGCCGCCCAACACTTCCAGCGCGACGGACGGGGGGTGCCCTAGTGACGTGCCGCGCAAATACGCCAAAGCCCCTTGACGCGATTGGATGCGGCCATGATGGCTACCCGCCGGGGCGGCATGATAATCGGCCACGCCCAGTTCCAAGCCGTCTATTTGCAGGCCACCGCGCAAAATAAGGCCTTCTTCCAACCATTGATGGCGGTGTTCGGGCAGGGCCGTACCCGGTGCCAGCTCAATCAATACCGAGTTGCCTTGGTCGCTTTGCCAAAGCAATTTGAAACGGATACCCGGTTTGAGGGTTTGCCAAACGCCGTGCTTGGCTCTGACCGTCAGAAAATGCTGGTGCGCGGCGGCGCTCAAAGCGACCCGCTCTTGCAAGCGGCGGCTTAGGCCCTGTTGACGGTCGGGTGCCGGCCTGACCGGGGCAATATGCCCGCCCAGCAAATGCGCCCATTCGGCGGGGGCAAGGTCGGAATCGGAGGGGTCGGTTTTGCTAGTCATAATCGTTACAGTCAATCAATAATAGGCAGATTCTGCCAGGGTTTGCTTAAGGCTGACCAGGGCGCGGCGGATGTGTGATTTTACCGTCCCTAAGGGCAAATCCATGTAATTGGCGATTTCTTCGTGGCTGAGGCCGCGAAAAAATGCCAAGGCCACTAATTGCCTAGGCAAAGGCGACAAGTGTTGCAGCGCCGCATGAAGTTGGCTGCCCGTTTCGACCGCCACCAGCAAATCGTGGGGGTTATCGCCCAACACGTCTTCCAAGTCGTCCGCCGTTTCGGCATAGTCAACGCTATCTAGGCGGCGGAGCGCGTCCAAGGCGCGGCTGCGGGCAATGGTCAGCACCCACGCCACGACACTGCCGCGTTCGGCATCAAAACGCGGGGCTTGCCGCCAGACTTGCCAAAACGCATCTTCGGTCACTTCTTCGGCCAGCTGGACATGGCGGGTAATCCGCAAAACCAAGCCATAGACCCGCTCCAATAACTGCTCATACAAAGCGGCGAAAGCGCGTTGGTCTTGATCAACAATGCGGCCTAACAAATCCTGTAAATACAGCTCATCAGGCGTGACCATCGCCACACTACCCGGCAACGCCGCTCCAGCACCTGAGATAGGGGCATCGGTAAGGTAAGTATCCATCAGCTCGTCTCTGTCTGTGCCGGAAGTTCCGCTCATCGTGTTATCGTTAACCTTATCTACGCAAAGACTGGGTGACTGGATGCAGCCACCCCCGAAAAATTATGATCTGATGTTACGCAGTTATTTTTGCGATATTGGAAAAATGCAGCAATGAGTCGCTATCGCGACGGTTTTTTTAATCGGGTTCTCGCACCCGAAGGCGAGATACTTTCTTTTGCTCCGCCAAAAGAAAGTATCCAAAGAAAAGGCGGCCCGGTTGCCGCTTCATCCTGCGCTCCTCGGTTTTGTCGGGGGTCGGTAAAATGGGCTTCCTGCCCATTTACCGACGCGCGGCATCCCTGCCGCGCCCCTTCGGGCTGATCCCGACAAAACCTGCGGTGCTCGGCGCGACAAACGGGAATAAAGCACGTTACTGCGTAACGTTAGTTATGATAGCGATGGCACCGCTTCCGGCATTTCCTTAAACTGCATGGCATGAAGCCGGGCATACGCGCCATTTTTGGCTAATAAGCCGCTGTGTGTGCCGCGTTCGACGATACGCCCTTGCTCCATCACCAAAATCATATCGGCATTCTCTATCGTCGATAAACGGTGGGCGATGACCAAAGTGGTACGGTTGCCCATGACTTTTTGCAGGGCGGCTTGGATATAACGCTCGGATTCGGTATCTAGCGCCGAGGTCGCCTCGTCCAAAATCAAAATCGGCGCGTCTTTCAACAATGCCCGCGCCAACGCCAAACGTTGGCGTTGGCCACCCGACAGTTTTACGCCATTTTCGCCGATTTCGGTGTCCAGCCCCTGCTCCAGCTTACCGACAAACTCCATCGCATAAGCGTCGGTGGCGGCTTGCGTAATCGCACTCCGCGCCGCCCCCGCCAACGCCCCATAAGCGATGTTGTTGGCTATGGAGTCATTAAACAGGATGACTTGCTGGTTCACCAAGGCAATATGCTCGCGCAGGTTGGCCAACTGATAGTCATTGACTTCCACGCCGTCCAGCAAAATCTGCCCTTGGTCGTGCGGATAAAACCGCGACACCAAGTTCACCAAGGTGCTTTTGCCGCCGCCGGACGCGCCGACCAAGGCAATGGTCTGGCCGGGTTCGGCCTTAAAGCTGATGTCACGCAACGCGGGTTCGGCCGCGCCCGCATAGTAAAAGGTCAAGTTTTTAAACTCCAACGCGCCTTGGCAGCGGTCTTTCCGGTACTGTCCGTCATCCGGCTCGCTGGCGGTATCTAAAATCTCAAACAAAGACTCGGCGGCGACAATACCGCGCTGGATGTCACTGTTGGCATCGCTCAATTGCCGGAACGGCCTGGGCAACAAGAAGGCCGCAGTCAGATAGGCGACAAAGGTGCCGACACTGGACTCTTCCATAAAAAACAAGGCCATATACATTAAAACGGCCAAGGCGATGGCAATCACCAACTGCATGGCTTGGTTATGGACAGCACTGGTCGTGGTCGATTTCAGCGACTGGCGGCGGTTATACAAGCTGCTCTCCACAAACCGCTGCTTTTCGTAAGCCTCGCCGCCGTAACTGCGGACAATGCGGTGGCCGTTGACCAATTCCGAGGTGATATGGGTCATGTCGCCGATGGATTCTTGGATGCGCTTGCTCAACATCCGCAAACGTTTGCTGACATAATTCACCAGCAACGCGATAACGGGCGCGACCACCAAAAACACCAACGACAACCGCCAGTTGATATAAAACAGATAAATCAGCAGACCCAAGGCCGTCAAACCCTCCTGCACCACTTTACGCACCGCGTCGGTGGTGGCTTGGGCGACTTGGCCGACGTTGTGGGTAATCCTAGAGATCATGTAGCCGCTGTTGTTGTCGTCAAAATGTGCGGTCGGCAATTGCGTGTATTTGGCAAAAATCTCACAGCGCAAGGTATGGATGACATTCAGCGACACTTTGGCAAGAAAATAGTTGCCCAGATAGTTGCCGATCCCGCGCATCAGCACCAGACCGCTGAAAAACAGCGGCAAATAATACATTTTCTCGCGCGACTTGGCCTGCAAGGTGTCGATAATCTGTTGGATAAGGCTGGCAAATAGGGGCTGGGTACTGGAATAAATCAGAAAGCCGAAAATACTGATGATAAACAGCCGCCGATGCGGTTTGACATAGGTCAGCAGGCGTTTATAAATCTCGGCATTAGTCTTGGGTGTGTTGTCCATAGTGTTTATTGTAAAATAGCGGGCAATCGCGCCCTATGTGGCCAGCAAAAGCCGAACCTTTCGTTTTGGAGCCTAAAATATGTTAGCACATACCGTCATCCCCTACCTCAGCGAAGCGGACTATTTGGCAATGGAAATGACCAGCCCAGAACGCCATGAATATGTGGATGGGGTAATTTTTGCCATGACCGGAGCCAGCCGGGCGCATAACCAAATCGGCGGCAATATCTATAGCTTCCTGCACGGCCAGGTCAAAAACACGCCCTGCCGCGTCTATATGAGCGACGTCAAACTGAAAATAGCCGACAAAAAAACCTATTATTATCCCGACGTGATGCTGGGCTGTAGCCGCCAAGAAACCGACGACTATGCCGTGACCGAACCGTGCCTGATTGTCGAAATCCTCTCGCCCGCCACCGCCCTGACCGACAAACGCGAAAAATGGGCCGCTTACCAACACATCCCCAGTGTACAAGAATATTGTCTGGTCGCCCAAGACAAATACAGCATCAAAAAATACACCCGCAACCCCGCCAACCCGCAGGATTGGTTTTTAGACTTTTACGGCCAAGGCGACCAAGTGCCGTTGGTTTGTGTGGATACCAGCCTTAGTGTGCAGGACATTTATGCGGGGGTATTGGCCTGAGCCGTCCCATACAACGGCGCAAAACACAACGCAATCAACACGGCAAACCAATGCCCCTCACCATGGTCGAGCATCGGGCTGTTAAAGATACTGGCGACCACTAACGCCAGCGACAGCCCTTGCGCCAAGCAGCGGTCAGGTATGGGTAACTGGCGGGCACAACTAAATTGGCTCCACAAAAAGCCTGCGTAAACCAAGACACCGACCAGCCCCAACTGTACGCCTATCATCAACGGCTCATTATGCGGGTTGCTCGTCCACAGCCGGGGGTCTGCCACCACGCGCCGGTATTCTTGGTTAAAACTGCCCGTGCCGAAACCCAATAAGGGCTTTTCCGCCATGAGTTTGAGCGAATTTTGCCAAAAACCATAGCGTAAGTTCAGCGTAGAGTCGACTTGCTCAGGTTGGGGCTTTAAATAGGCCCGGGTATTTTCAATGCCTTCCTGCAACCGTTTGGCCTTATCGGAATAGCCGACAAACACGCCTAAAGACACCGCCAACACCACGACTGCCACCACCCGGCCTAAGCGATGAAAGCGTTGCCAAGCAAACAACAAGGCCAAGGCCACCAACACCAACTGCCCCGTCCGGCCTTGCACGATAAAAAACAGGTTATACCCGCATAACAGCCCCACCGACAGATATAACAGGCGGCCACCTTTATTCTGATGAGCCTGATGGGCGCAGTAAAAGGTAAAAAACGCCATAAAAATGCTGTAGGTGATGCGGCTCTTAAAACACGGGTCGCCCTGTTCGTTCAGCGGCAAAACGCCCATCGCCATCAGATACGAACACAGCAACGCCGCCAACGAGGCCACGATAAAGCCCTTCCATAACCAAGCGCGGGCATGGCTGTCATCTAAAAACGCCAACAACACCGGAATAAAAAACAACTCATTGTATTTGTTCACCATTGCCAAGCCATCGGGCAACGGGGCGCGGCTATAAACTAAGCCCAGCCACAAGCACGCCCATAGCCCCACTGCCCAAGCGGCAATCGGGCAACGCCTGACAATGGTCGGCAAGGTCTTAAAGCGTCCAGAAAATAGCCACAACAGACCGAGTAAAACTGATAAAATCGTTACAAGGCTGGTGGAAAAATAAATGGCGATAATAAATAAAGCTAACAGAAGAGATGTACTTTTAGTGATAAGGCTTGTCTGCATTGCGTTTTTAACCTAAGGCTACCTACGGAAAGTAAGTAGGTGTGCATATATTTTTTAACATCCGTTAAACTGTCTGACCCCAGCCCCCCCTTCGCGGTTATCGCTGTTGACGGTGCTGGTGCGCAGGTAGCTGACGATGTAGTTCATGATCATTTCGGCGGCTTCGGGTTTTTGGCTGGCGACGGCGATTTGGACGTAGGTGCTTTTTTCGAGGCGGTGGCAGTTGACCAAGGCGACGCTTTGCTCGCCGAAGCCGCCGATGGTGCCGTTGCCGTGGTCTTCTATTTCCAAATTCATTTTGTCCATGATTTCGCGGCTTTTGAGCTGGCAGGCTTCAAAGCTGAGTTCATTGCGCATAAAGCTGGAGGCCATCAGCGCGGGCGGTGCGGCGTAGCCGGGTGCGGCGGCGCAGAGGCTGAGCAGGGTTAAGGCAAGGGCGGTTTGGGGGCGTTGCATACTGAATCCTTGTGGTAATGGGTGATGTCTTGCGGCCTTAGGTGCGGCGGCGGACAAGATTATAACCCTATTTTTCGGACAAGGTAGGGGGGCAAGCGGTTTTGCTTGCCCGTTACAATTTGAATGCTTGACGGTAACGCTAAGGAACGTAAGTGGGTGTTCATATATTTTTTAACATTTAACATTGGTAGCTCTGTAACCCCCTCCCAGCCTCCCCCTTGCCAGGGGGAGGGGCAAATGGCTTCCCCGTCATACAGGCGAAAGTTAGAGGAAAAAGCTCCTCTCCCTGACAAGGCTGGGAGGGGATTGCCATGCTTTCGCCTCTACAATGGATTTTATTTTATGCACGTTCCTAAGCGCTTGACCATCAAGTCATGGTGGTTATGGCATTAAGGCGGCTTGTAACAAGCCCATGGTGGAAGCGCCGCCCTGAGCCTGCACATATTGCAAAATGACCGGAATAAATCGGCTGACCATGCTGGAATTCAAGCCCAGTTGTTGGAATGACCCTGCCAGCATCGCCAAATTCCCTAATTCACTGCCTGAGCCTAAGGCTGTGGCGGCCGCACCCAACAGCCCCCCCCGAATTGCCCAACGCCGGGGCGGCAGACAGTAATTGCGTTATCTCTGGAACGGCTTGGCTGACTTTGCCGAAACTGGTCGGGTTCATGCTCCGTTTGGCGAGTGAGAAAATCGACCCGGCGCCGCCAAGGGCTTGTTGATGGGAGATGCCGAGTTGTTGGGCGAGAATATTCACCAGTTTAGGTGTTTGGGCGGCGGCAGGGGTGACACCCATCCGGTTGCCGAGCATACCGATGGCTTCTCTGGCCGCAATTTGCTCCGCCACCGTTTTTATTGACGGGGCAGGCTGGTTGGCCGCTGCCCTGCCGCCCATGGGTGAAGAGGCGCAGCCGTTGAGTACGGCGACTAAGCCAAAGGCCGCGAGGGTGATGACTGTTTTCATTGCTGGAATCCTAATAGTAGGGTTAAAAGATCGGGGTATACGGGATGGGTAAGGATTATAGCCTTATTTGGGTCGGGGCATATAGAGGGGTTCGGTGTTATGCAAACGACAGGCTACCTGTTGGTACACACGGTTAGGCCGTCGTGCATAAAATTAAGTAGGCGTTAATGCACCTCAGCGTATCCGCCCCTATCTCTGGGTCCCTGAGCGCAGCCGAAGAGCCGCTCCCTTCGGCTGCGCTCAGGGAACGGCCTTTTGTCTCTTTAGCGGATTTTATTTTGTGCTAGGCCATCCGTGCAATGGCTAAAGACCACTCCGCTCTGTGTCGCTTAATTAAGTGACGGTATCTTACATTTTGCTTTAGCGATGCGCTTGTTTTGGTGGAAGGCCAAGCAGAGGCGTTTGTTTGCCCGCTGTTTTTCCCGCCACGTCGTGACACTACTATAGCCCCATGTGTTCCCCTTTTTGTGGATGTGTTTGATGATTGATTATTGCCTGCCGCTACTGGCGGGTAACGGGGTGAAGGTGTATTTAAGCCCGCCGCCGGGGGCGTTGTTGTGGCGGGTGGCGCGTAATAGCCGCGACGCGTTTGCCGAGGGTGATGCCGCTGAGCTGATTTATGAGGGTAATGCGCTGATGGTGTTGGATTATGCGGCCTTGAGCAATGGGGTGGCGTATTTCTATAAGGCCTTTTACTTTGACGGTACGGTTTGGGATGGCCAGTATCCGGCGCGGTCGGTTACGCCGGGGGCGTTTTTTACCGATACCTCGATAGACCCGCAAGCCTTGGTGCGTGAGCGTTTGGACAGCGGTTTGGCGATGCTGGTCGCCAATGGGACGCTCAAGCACCGCCAGAACCGGATTCCGGTACTGACCGCCAGTCCGCAGTTGGATAAGGTGGCGTTGCCGGTGGTGACGGTGCAGTTGCGCAGCGACACGCCGGAGCAGTTGTTTGTCGGCGATGCCCTGAGCGAGGCTGAGAGCGGCTGGCTGTCGGCGGTGACGCTGGAGATTGTGGTGTGGAGCCAGCTCGGCGGTGATGAGCGTAAGGCCTTGCGTCAGGCGGTGAAGGGGTTGGTGATCGCCAATCTGGAGGTGTTTGTCCAGGCCGGGATGCAGCAGATCCAGTTAAGCCTGAGCGATGCCGAGGAGTTTGACCGTTACCAAAGCCCGGTGTATTTGTCGCGCCTAAACTTGCAATGTCTTTGCCAGTCGGGTGTTGCCGCGACGGTGCCGTTTCCTGTCTTTTCTACTTCTGTTTCTGTGAGCTAACTATGAGTGATGATTCCAGCACGGCCGCTATGGTCGCTAAAGCCGCTGTTAAGGCTAACCTACCCGCGCCTGCCGCCCGGCCTGCCGCCGCTCCCGAAGCGGTGGCGGTGGCCGAGGCGGCCTCTGTAGGCGTAGTTGAGCCGTTAGTCAGTTTGGCGGATTTTATGAATGTTTTGCACCAGCAAGACCGCCGCTATGAGTTGGTGGCGGCGTTTGCGAAGGCGCAGCAGCGTGCGGCACGGTGGTTTGCCACTGCCGCCGAGTATCAGGCGTGCTTTGCCGCCTTTGTTTCCCAAGCCGTGAGATAAGCCCATGTCAGGATTTGATTTTAATAATACGATTTACCAAACGCCCGTGACCGCGAGCTTTGTCGATGATTCGGCGATGAACGGCAATAGCGGGTCGGGTTTGGGTAATGTCTTGGCGATTATCGCCGAGAGTAAGAATTTGCCGCCGTTTACCCCGGTGAAATTTAGCAGTTACCGTGAGGCGTTGGCGTATCCGCTAGACCCTAGTGAGACGGTGCTGTTAAAGGCGTTGGAAAAAGCCTTTGCCCCGTCTGCCGAGGCGGCGGTGTCGGGGCCGGATTATGTGTGGGTGGTGAATCCGCGTTCGGACAGCCAAGCCAGTTTAGTGCTGAAGGATGTGGGCGGCATCGATGCGGTGAATGTCCACGCCAATCTTTATGGGTCGAACGGGCAGAAGATTTATTTGGCTATTGCCACCGGGACGCTACAGGGTACGGTGTCGCGCACGGTGACGATTAAGAACAGCAATATTGTCGGTGCCAATAATACCGTGACCGCGAGCAATATTATCAGCGACGTGTTCACTATCAGTTATGCGGGTTCGGCGACGGTAGCGACGGTGCAGACGGTGTTGTTGGATGACGTACCGCATTTGCAGGTGACGGTCGGGACGCAGCAGACCGATTTGTCGTTTGCGGTGTATTCGTCGGTGGGCGGTTTGCTGGAGGCGTTGAACCAGATCGACGGGGTAACGGCGGTGGTGAAAAATGCCATCCTGTTAACGAAGGCGACCGATAGGCTGGACGCGGTTACAACGGCTGCGTCGCTTACGGCGAGCGGTGGGGTGACGGTGCGGTCTTTATTGGATGCGGTGATAACAGCGATTAACACCTTGTCGCCGTGGTTGAGCGCCAGCCGCACCACGGCGGCGGTGTTGGTTAAGGAGCCGGTGGTTTTTGCTTCAAAGGCGTTGACGTACACCACTTCTGTATTGCCGACTTTTGATCAATGGCAAATGGCGTTTGACGCGCTGAAAAATGTCCCGTGCCACTGGCTGACCTGTTTGTCGGATGAGGATAATGTCCACCAGATGCTCTCGGCACATGTCAATTATATGAGCGATGTGGCGTTTCAGGAGCGGCGCGGCATTGTCGGTATCCCCAGCGGTTCGGCGAACGACGATGCGTTGGCGAAGGCGGAGGCGCTCAATAACCCGCGTGTGTCGTTGGTGCATCAGGGCTTTTATGATCTGAACAGCGACAATTTGATGGCGATGTATCCGCCGATGGTGTTGGCGGCGTTATTGGCGGGGATGATGTGCGGGGTGACGGCGGGTACGCCGTTGACCAATAAGACGGTGGCGGTCAGTGATATGGCCAGCCGCTTGCGTAATCCGGAAGACACTGATGTGCTGTTGCCGGGTGGGGTGTTGTGTTGCTGGCGCGATTATCAGGGCAATGTGCGGGTGCTGCAATCGGTCAGCACCTCGCAGAATGCCGATAATTTTAACCAGCATGAAATGTCCACCGGGGTGGCTTCGGATTATGTCGCCCGTGCTTTGCGGGAGGCGGTCGCGCCGTTGTTGGGGGCGAAAAACACCCCGTATCTGCCTGCGCAGTTAAAGGCGGTGGTCGCTAGCCGTTTGAAGCAGTTAGCGATTCCTGAGCCTTTGGGTGAGGGGGTGATTGTCGGCGACAACACTAGCCCGGCGTGGCGCGGTTTGACCGTGACCCAAGCGTTGGACAGTAACCGCATCAGTGTCCAAGTATCGCCCGTTATTCCGAATAATTATATCGGTATCAGTATTTATGATGTGCCGTATACCGGCACCAGCGCGTAAGGAGCGTCCGTATGGCGACTAACCAGTTGATCCAATCCGCCAATTCGGCGGTGCTGATTTTTAATAATAAGCTTTTAGGCACCTTGCAGACGGTGCGTTTTAACGAGGATTACGGGGTGCAGCCGTATTACGGCATCGGCACTATCGACCCGATTGAGAACGTGCCGGGCGCGGCCAAGTACACCGTGACCGCAAACATGCTGCAATTGAAAAACGACGATTTGGTGAAGAACGGCATCCAGCCCGCCACCTCGGCGGATATGCTGACCGGCTCGGTGTTTGACATTTTGCTGCTGGACAAAGACAGCCGCCAAGTGGTGCAAAAGGCCTTGGGCTGTACGTTTGCATCGGGCGACACTGAGATTCAGACCAACCGCGTGATTACCCATAATATTACCTTTATGGCGTTGGCTATCCAACGTGTGTAAGGGGGCGGGGATGGGCTATTGGCAAAAACGCCTGCGCGAGCCCAGCACTTGGCTGGGGCTAATGCAGGTGATGATCGCCTTTGCGCTGGTCAAGTTCAGCCCTGAGCAGGAACAGGCGGTGACATCGTTGATTTATGTGTTTTTTGGTACGGGCGCGGTCGGTATGGCCGCCCCGGATCGGCAGCACGGGGAATAGCGCTGGCGTGCCAAGGTTTTTGCTTTGGCACAGGGCTTTTGGGTGTTTGGGGCTATTGTTATCGGTAGCCCCTCTATATATAAAGAGTGGATGTTATGTTAACAGCGCAAAAATGTTTGAAAATACTCGGCGACCCTAGCCATGAGACCGATATGGTGCTGTGGGATGTGCCGACGGAGTTGGAGATTGGCGTGATTCCGAAAAAAGTCTATTGCAATAAGCGTATGGTCGGGCCGTTGACGGCGGCGTTTAAAGCCTTGATTAAAACGGGCTGTGTCAGTGAGTTAAAAACTTGGGACGGCTGTTTTAACATCCGCAAAAAACGCGGTGCATCGACAGCCAGTTTGCATAGCTGGGGTGTGGCGATTGATGTTAACGCCGCGTGGAACCGTTTTGGCGGTAAGCCGAGTTTGAGTGCGAAGTTTGTGAAGTGTTTTACCGATAATGGCTTTGACTGGGGCGGCACTTGGTCTAAGCCGGATGGGATGCACTTTCAGTTGGCGGATTTGGGTTAGGCTTAAAATAACCTCAGCATGGGGCGCGGGCATCTTGCCCGCGCCCCAGATCCGTAGCCTTTAAATTATTTCCTGCTTCATTTTTCAGAGGCTTTACGCCTCTGTTCGCCTAAACCCCACCAACCAAGCCGCCTGTTGTTCCGTGTCCGGCACTGCCACGCCCCGCGCTTGGCTGATTAACGCAAATTCATCACCGATACCTAAAACCGCCAACACACAGGCGGCGATTAGGCTGCTGCGGCCTATGCCTGCGCGGCAATGGATCGCTACGCTTGCGCCCGCTTGCAGTTGTGCCGCTAGGGTATAGGCTAAGGCGCGGACGGCGGGGCGGTGGGCGGGTATGCCCCGGTCGGGGATGGGTAGGCTGAGGAAGCGGATGCCTAGGTCGGCACATAGACGCTCTTCTTCGCCCAGTTCTAATTCATGGACTTCACTCGCTTCTAACAGGGAGACGACGGTGTTGATGCCCTGTTGCTGCCATGCACGGATTTCATCCGCTAGCCAGTCGCCCGCGCGGGGGCGCGGCATGATGGCTAGCTTGTAGCCGGGTAGGGGGAGCCAGTAGAGGTCGGGGCGCATGGGAGATGTGGGTATTTTGGCGGCAAGTGCGGGCAAGATGCCCGCGCTCCAGGATCTGGGTTATTTTATGTCCATTACTGACAATTAATGCAAGTCGGCTTCTATGTCGGTATTGAGCCACGCGACGAAGCTGGCGAATTTCCGGCTGATTATCCCGGTTAAGGGCTGTTGGGCTTTAGGCGGTTGTTCGGTGCTGGTGTTAGGGGCGGCGTGGTCGCTGAAGCGGGCGGTTGTCGGGCTGTCTTCGTCTTCAATGCCGATTTGCCGCAAGGTTTCGCTGGGCAGGCGGCGTTTGTTTTCGGTTGGGGTGTCGTCGTCTGCTAAGACGCTGAGCTGGCCGGCTTCTTTTTCGGCGGTCATGGCATCTGCGGCGAGCGGTTGGGTGGAGATGAAGATAACGGCGGTGTAGGTGGCTATTTTATGGCAATATTTGTTCATGGTCTATCCTGACGGGGTTATGGGTAGCCTGCGTTTAAGGTCGCCGTCGGGCGGAAGGGAACGCGGGGCCGGTCTCTTGCTGAATTATAAAGCTATTTTTGTGCCAAAAGCTTATTTTAGCTAATTCTTTTAAATTCAGCCACTTAGTGTTTTTTAGAAAATAACGTAAAGGTAGGTGGTGAATATGCACACTAATGGCGGGGGATTGTAACCGTTGCCGCTAGGTAGCGGGCTTAGCGGGTAGGTTCCGTCATCATTGTGTCATAACGGCAAAATACAATGGGCGTTCTAATAATAATCATAAGGGTAAACCTAGATGAAGATGAATAACGCGCTGATTTCTTTGGCGGTGGCGATGGCTTTGGGGGCTACTCAAGCGAATGCGGCTACGCCAGCCCAACATGTGGTGTTGATTTCGGTAGACGGCCTGCATCAAGATGATTTGGCTTGGTTTGTGAAAAACCATCCGGCTTCGGCGTTGGCGACCTTGGTCAACAACGGTGTTGAGTATGCTAACGCTATGACCCCATTCCCTTCTGATTCGTTCCCTGGCTTAATCGGCCAAGTGACGGGCGGTCATCCTGGCACGACCGGCATTTATTATGATGTGACGTATAACCGCGATTTGTTGCCGCCCGGCACTACCGATTGCGTCAACACGTTGCCTGGCACGGTGGTGGCGTTTGATGAATCGATTGATAAGAACACTGACCGTTTGGACGCTGGCCAAAACATCGCTGGCCTGTATGACAATGTGCCTAGCAGCTACGCGCTGATTTCGGCGTTGAGCGGCGACCCTAAAACGCTGATCGACCCTGCGATGTTGCCTGTTGATCCGATGAGCTGTGCGCCTGTTTATCCGCACCAATACCTGAAAGTCAATACCGTTTTTAACGTCGCCAAAAGCCAGCATTTGCGCACCGCTTGGTCGGACAAACATCCGGCGTATGAGATTGTCAATGGCCGCGCCGATAACGGGGTGACGGAGTTCTTTACGCCAGAAATCAATAGCCTGACCGTGACGGGCGGCTCTGTTGACTTTACTAAAAACAACGTTGACACGCAAACGTACGATAACCTGAAAGTGAATGCGGTACTGAACTGGGCAAAAGGCAAAGACCATGCGGGTACTGGCACCGTCGGCGTGCCGGCCATTTATGGGATGAACTTCCAATCGGTTTCTACGGCGCAAAAGCTGAACTTGTCTGGCTATTATGATCCTGCTAACCCTGGTGCTGTTCTGGCTAATGGCTTAGGCGGTTATGTCGCTGACGGTTCTGGCGCGTTGGTGCCAGGCCCTGTGCTGAGCGGTGCGTTGAGCTTTGTTGACCAATCGATCAGCAAAATCGTCGCTGCGGTTGACCCTAGCAATACGGTGGTGATTATCTCTGCCAAACACGGCCAATCACCTGAAAACCGTGCTAAGCTGGTCTTGATCAATGACGGCGACATGTTGGCGGCGTTGGATGCGGCTTGGAACGCGGCGCATCCGGGCGCTAACGGGTTGGTGGCTAATGCCTTAGACGACGACGGTGTGTTGTTGTGGTTGAAAGACCGTTCTAAAGTGGCGACTAATTTTGCCAAACACTTTTTGATGAACTATTCAGGTACTGGTATTGGTTCGGACAGCCTGGGTAACAAAACAGCCGTTAATTTCACCAACGCCGGATTGCGCACGGTTAATGCGGGTGCTGACGCTTATGCGATGTTTGGTGTTAAGAAAGGCGACGCGCGCGTGCCTGATGTGGTCGGTATCGCGAAAGTCGGCAGTGTTTATGCGGGCAGCAAGCTGAGCAAAATCGCCGAGCATGGCGGCAACGCGCTGAATGACCGTCATGTGCCGATTTTGGTTTGGGGTGCGGGTATCGCGTCTGGCGTGACTGTAACTGATGCGGTGGAAACTGTGCAAATCGCACCGACGATTTTGAACAGCTTAGGTTTAGATCCAAACAAACTGAAAGCCGTTTTGATGGAAGGCACCGCTGTATTGCCTAAATTGAACTAAGCTTTTTGGCTTTTTAGGCTGGGGGGCTTTGCGGCTCCCTGGCTTTTACTGCGCTTTGCCGATTTTCCGGCCCCTCTTTTTAAGCCTCTTGCTGTGTTTGGAGGCTCTTCAGGTTTTTTTCATCAAGCCTGCCCTATAGGGCAAACGCCATTGCCCCTCAGTAACGGCTAACGGTTATTGTCCTGTTTTTTCTTGAGGCGGCAGCTTGTCCGCCGCCCTCTGTTAACGGACTTTTTGTACATCTTGTTGGCTGTTGTGGGCGACAGTGATATTAGCGGGGGCAGGGGAGCCGCCGTAGGCGTGTGCCAGATGGCGCAGTAACGCCTCGCCGTCACTGGCATTTAAGCCACCGACAATAAAAGCTAACAGTAAGACCAACGGCAGGCATGAAAACAGGTATAGGGAGTTTTTGGGGTTTGTCGTGTTCATGGCGGTTTCCTTCTTTTTGTTGTTTCTTAGGCTGTTGGTTTTGAGTGAAGAGGGGCATGGGGGCCAGTTTGGTCTGCCACACACTGCATTAAGGCGCTTAACTGATGGTTTTAAAATAACAAACACATTTCTAAATTGAAATTAAGGATTACCGAAAAAAATGGTAATTGTTCACTAAATGAAATTTTCCTATTTATTGCATTGATTTTTATCAATTATTTTTTTAGGTCGGTGCAGAAAAATAACGGTTTTAGGCGGTTTTTTTGCGGTTTTTGAGAAGATGGCGAAAGTTTGGCCGCACTGCTTGCGGTAGGTGTTTAAGGTTAGAAAGTGTGTGGGAATTACACGGGTGGTGGTGCGGTATTTACCGTTTAATGGGGTTGGGCAGGCGGTTTTGCCTGATGCGCCACCTATATCAACCGGCACCCGTTGTTCAGGCCGTTACGTTAAATCCGATATTTTGAGCGTGGCGG
Organism: Methylovulum psychrotolerans; assembly: GCF_002209385.1. Lineage (NCBI taxonomy): Bacteria > Pseudomonadati > Pseudomonadota > Gammaproteobacteria > Methylococcales > Methylococcaceae > Methylovulum > Methylovulum psychrotolerans. Next base: position 3,850,408 of record NZ_CP022129.1, on the reverse strand, counting down.
AATTGGGAAAAGTTGGGCAAAACCGCCTGCCCAACCTACGCATCTACCCACACAAACCCGCCCCGTGCGGGTTTTTTTTGCCCTGCGCGTCGTGACGGTAAGCTCGTGGCTTGTTTAGCGACTTTTTTTCCTATTATTACGCGGAGCTTAGTATGTCAAGACCAGCAAAAGAGACTGATTTTATGATTGATTTACCCACTGTCGGGCGGTTTCGGTTTGGCCGGGAGACTTTGGGCGACCATATCGCCATTCAGGCGGCTTATGTTACCTTGACTAACGCCCAGGGCGGGCAGGACAGGTATTTGGATTTTATCGCCGACGCGCTGGCGCATTTTCAGGTGTTGTGCGTGTCCGCGCCGGCCGGTTGGGGGCAGTTGGCGGCGTTGGATTATAACGAGACTATGCTCAATAATCTGGCGGTGCTGTACAAGGAGCTGATGGAACGGCTTAAGAGCTTTCGCGACGGCGCGGCACAAGGAAGCCAAGCGCCGGGGCTGGGAGCAAGCGAGAACGTACCGCAGTTGGTTCCGGCAGACCTATAACCTGCCCCCGACCGACCCGCGCTATTTGGCGATGACCGATATGGACATTGAGGCCGAATATTGGACGCGCCATTATGAGAATAACCCCGATGACTATGCCAATCCGTTTTTTGACAGCGCGGCGGCTTTGGAGTCGGTCGATTTAAGCGAGTTTGAAGATATTATCAATGAGCACTATCAATACAAGTCAGGCTAGAATTGATGCCGCAATAGCGGCTGTTCAGACAACAATGAGCTCCATCAATGCACATTTGTCGCATGGCGATTATGCGTCGGGAGCTAATGATGCCAATAGCGACTTGCGTACGTTGGATACTGATCTGGATGCTTTGAGTGTGGTGCGTAAGGAGCTTAAACAGTTCATAGTAGGAAAAAATTACAGAAATATTATCAGGTTACTTGGTGAAGCGCGGAAGTTAGCCAAACGTGTCCGCCAAGCACAACATGCCACGGCACTTGATACCAGTTTTGCCGACCGTCTCTCGGATTTCGCGGCGGATGAAAGCACCGATACTCAGCAACAAGCCGCTGGCCTGTATGAAAAACAAGCCAAAGCCGCAGGCGATTTTGTCACGGGTATGCTCGAAGGCAAAGGCGGCGAAAACACCGGCAAAATGATGGGCAAATTTGCCGGTGAGTTGCTGGGGTCGGTGGGCGGACCTAGGGGGCGGGCGATTGTTGGGGCGATCGGCGAGGCGGTGGGCGGCAAAATGGGCGCGGCGTATGATGCCAGTGTCGGCAAAGCCGAGCAAGAAGCGCAGGGCTATTCCGAGTTGCGGCGCATGTTAGGCACGGCCAGTGTCGATTTTGATACCTTACGCGCCAGTACCCAGCATTTGACGGCGGGTTTTAACGTCTCCGCCAATGATGCGGTGCAGCTTGCCAAAAAGTTCGCTTCGGTGGCGGCGGTTACGCCGGATAATGACCGCGCCTCAGGTTTAGGGCAGTCTTTACGCGATGCCATCGGTTTTGCGCAAGGTTACGGTATTGACGCGCAAAGCACTAGCCAGTTTTTGGCGACCGAGCAGCTTTATAAAGTCTCACGCAACGAGCCGGATAATAAGCATTTGTTTGCCCAGCTCAGCGAGGTGGCGGCTTATAGCGGCACAAGCGCGAAAATGGGCGAACTGTTAACGGTGGTGTCTAAGTTTACCGAATCTTCCGCTAACCAAACGTTAATGGTACCGGATGTATCGACCTATTCTACGCTGTTATCGGCGATGATGGCATCGTCTACACCCGGTTTGAGTAAAAATCCGACCAATGCCGCGACGGTGTTGGATGCGGCGGATAAAGGTTTTAGGGAAGCCAGCAAGAAAAAGCCCGTCAAGTTTTTGACGGACACGTTCCGCCGCACCACGCCGGGCTTTGGTGATGATGACCTTAAGCGGGTGCAAGCGGGCGGTTTGTTTAATAGTTTTGCCAAAGTTTACGGCAAAGACAGCCAAGCGATGGAGTTGGCGGGTTATTATAACGATACCAAGGCGATTGCCCATAACCAAAAACTCGCCGCCAACTCGGAAGGTATTTTAAGCCAGTTAATGGATAGGTTTGTGCTGCTTGCCCAAGGGGGGGAGGCTAAGCCTTCGGGTAAAAGAAAGCGTAAGGGTAAGCATGATAAGCCCGCAACCACGCCACCCGGCCAAAACCGTCCGGTCGATACCGAAAAGCTGGTGCAACTGGTGCAAGATACTTTAAACATGTCGGTGCAACAGGCCACTAGCCTTGTGTTGGCGTATAACAAAGCCCCTGAGGGCATGGGGAAGCTCGAACCTTTTTTAGAAAAATATGGCTATGATGTCAATAAGCTGCAAGATTTATCGGTGTTACCCGTGTTGGCGACGTTGGCGCAGGGCGGCGATCAGGCCTTTGATGAGCAATATCAGACTTTGCTTAAGCACGATAAGGTTACGCCTGCTGATAAAGAGCGTTTGGATAAACTGGATCACTCGTCTAAGGACTTCAAAAGCGAGGTGATTAAGCTGGTGGTGAAGGATAGCTCGGATCCGGCTTTGAAAGCGCAAACAGATCAAATTAAGATAGAAACCCAGATGCTGGAATATGCCGCGCAGATGTTGCCGTTAACGTCAGGCATAAAACAAGTGTTGCTGGCGATTATGGAAAGTTTGCCGGATGAGCTTAAGGGCGATGCCGTCAATGCGATTATCGGGCGTGAGCGTTTAAGCGACGCCGCCGAAACGTTAAAAGTGCCGATTGCGATTGAACGGTATACCGATGCCCAAAGCCGCGAATCTGGCGATAGTTTGGAAGCGATTGAAAAACCGTTGCGTGAGCATCCTAACGATCCTGAGGCTTTAAAGGAGGCGCGGGCAGCGTTTTTAAAAACTGAGCGGGAACTCCAGCTCCATCCCGATAAGTATGGCGAGGGTTTTGGCGAAGCGTTAGCACTGTGGGCGGAGCAGAAAGGGCTGTTAAAAAGCCCAGCGGTGACGGATGCCTTGGGTCATGTCAAGCAGTATGACTATTCTACTGTGACAATGCCAGTCCCAATGCGGGGCGTGACGAAGGAGACGGTTGTCTCGGCGGAAGGCTTTGCGGCGGCGGATAAGTTAATCAAGCCGCTGTCTGAGGGCGTGTATAAAGATGAGCAGGGTATTGAGAGAGCTGTCAAGCTTGCACAAGCGGCGGTGGCAAGACAGCCACGTTTGTACCCTGAGAATACGGCTGCCATTATTGAACAAGTCCGGCAGGATAAGCTCAATCAGCTGCGGAAAGCTGAGGCTGAGGCTGACGCGAGCAAGGATAAGGATAAGGGCAGTGGCAAAAAAGATATTGTGGAGACACCGCCGCCCAGCCCGAAAACGCTGGAGCAACTGATCGGGCAAGAGGCGGCGGCAGGTATAGCCGGCAAATTTGAACCGCAATTGCGGTTGCCTGTGGTACAAGAGCTGCTAAATTCGCAAGGCTTTGCTGCCCTTGGTGAGGGGAAAAGAAAATACGCGGCGCTGATAAGTTTGGTGGCGGCTAAGCATGATCATATCAACAATAAGGATATGGCGACGCTTGTCGCGACGATGGAGGCAGCCCAAGACCCCAGCGGGATGCCGTTGACGGCAGAGCTGGCGAAGCAGTTGGGTGTCAGTAATGCCAACTCGCCGGAAAGTATCCAAAAAATTATGGATTATATCTGGAAGCTGGTGGCGCAAAAAACCCAAAAGGGAATACTGTTTAGGGAGGCATTGGGCAAGAGCTTGGGCGAGGTGTTGAATCCACAAGCTGCGCTGAGTGCTGAGGCGATAGCAGGGTTTATGCAGCCTGCTCCGGTTGAGCCTGTTAAGGCTGCCGATGTAAAAGCCGCACCTGCCACCACGCCAGAAACCACTACACCTGCCGCCAAGGATGCCGCCGCACCAGAAACCACTACACCTGCCGCCAAGGGTGCCGCCGCGCCAGAAACCACTGCACCTGCCGCCAAGGGTGCCGCCGCGCCAGAAACCACTGCACCTGCCGCCAAGGGTGCCGCCACGCCAGAAAGTAGCTTCGCTGACACCTATGGCCGTAAATTTCAGTCTGCCGCACCACAGGAACGCGGCGGCTTTTCAGGCGATCCCTGTGTGCCATGCGCTACAGCCCCTGCCACCGCCGCAGCCGCCACAGCTACGGCGACCGCCGCAGCCGCTGCCACCGCATCTGCTTCAGCCGCTGCCGAATCCGCCAAATCTGCCGCCGCCGCCGCAATGACCGCCGCCGCATTAGCTTCAGCTACCGCCGCCCTAATCCCCGGCTCGGCACAATTCAGAGGAAAGGGCAGTGGCACAAATACGAATTTCCAGAAAGGCAATCAGGGCAATCAGGGCAACACATCGGATAAGAAAGAAGCTATTAAAAACGTCGCGTTATTAGGGAAAATCAACAAACAAACTTGGCCGGATACTTCCCTCGCTGCCGACCTTCTGCCCAAAAGTAGTGGCAGCGATGCCAACGCCACAAAAATCCCCAATGAGGTTTTTATTAAGGGTGAGCAGCAAGCTCTGGCGCGTGCCGAGCAAGCCGTCCGTTTGACGTTCAGTAATTTGGGCGTGAATATTAACCTGAATAATTCTCATGGCATACCGATTGCCGACCCTATAGTGGTGGCTTCGCTGATTACTTCTCCTGTCCCTTCTTATGTGGGCTAACCATGCAAACCTACCACCCCAAAATTAGCGTCTGGCTGACCCACGGCAGGCCGCGCAAGTTACTCGCCGACACGGTCAGCGCGGATGGCCGCCGTTACCGCCAAACCCCGCATGGCTTTGACCTTACGCCGCTGTTAGGTACTGACAGTATGGTGGAGGTGAGAAAGTCGGTGCGGGATGCGACCGGGACGTTTATGTTAAGCTTTCCTGACCGTTCGGTGAGTCTAATGCAGGGCGGGGCGGCGGGGTTTGATTCTTTGGCGGCGTTTATCGAGCCGATGGACAGTATCGAAATCCGCCTGTCGCACAGCGGCACTACCGATGCGGCGGGCCGTTATCCCTTGGTGTTGCGCGGTTTTGTCACCAGTGTCGCGCGTAGCGAAAGTATCGCTAATGGTGTGCCGCAACGTATGGTGAGGGTGACGGGGCATGATTACGGTAAGGTATTGCAACTGATCCGGCTGGTGTCGGCACCTAATGGGCAGTTGGATGGGACGCTGAAAACGGTGCTGGCGTATTTTACCCGCTATGCCAAAGGCACAGAGGCTAAGACCAAGACGGTCGGGCAGTTTGTGCAGGAGGTCGCCGAGGTGGTCATTAATCCGTATTTGCAGACCATGGTCGGGCAAGCGGGGCAGGTGTTGAAACAGATGGCGGTGCAGGCGGATGTCGCGGCCAGTGTGTCGTTGTCGGCGAAGTCGCTGTCTGAGAATATCTCCTTGTTGGAGCTGTTGCGCGGGGTGTTGGATGTGCCTGCTTTTAACGAGTTGTATGTGGAGGACAGCGAGGCGGGGGCGATCTTGGTAGTGCGGCCTATTCCGCTGAAAGATACCGCCAGTGGCCGCTTTCTGCAAGGGGAGGCGGTGCAGTGGCGGATTGACGATAAGGATATTGAGCAGCTCAGCACCGAGCGTTCGGATGCTGGGGTGGCCAATTATTTTGCGGTGTCTTCCCGCGCCCATGCCGATGTAAACCAAACTTTGACGGCTGAGGATGTGCAGACGGCGCAAGACCGTTTGGGTTATGTCAATAGCGCCAGTGCGGTGTTTGGGTTTCGGGCGATGCGCATGGAAACGGCGTTGTTGCCTAACCAGTATGTGCGTAATGATAACCCTAAAAAAGCCGTTATCGCGGGCAATACGCAAAAATTAACTGACTATTTGCGCAGCCAATCGGCGTTGTTGGCGGCGATGAACCGCGATAATGTGATTTTGGACAGCGGCTCGTTGCAATTGCGCGGTGATGAGCGGCTTAAGCCGGGCTGTTATCTGAAGTTATACCGGGGTGGGCGTTATATGGGCGAGGTGTACGCCCATACCATCAGCCACCGTTTTACGCTGTACCAAAGCTTTGTCTCCAGTATTGTCTTTGACCGTGGCACTTTGTTTTATGAACGTGCCAAGGCGGAGCAGAGTTTGTATCCTTATGAGCAGGCGACGGGTGGGATTGTGTAGGGATGTTGATTTGTACAGGTTGAAATAATCTGCCCAGCCTACGCGGTTGTCAGGCGCACCCTGCAAGTGATCAGGAACTATTCTGATTTTTTTAGGTTATGATGTGATAGAGGCAGGCGCTTAAGGATAGGCAAAATAATGCCGTTACGCAGGCTCAGTTTTGCAGGTTTTCCGACCCGCCCAACCTCGAAACAGATCTATCCCCCAACCCGCATAGCGAGGAAACCGACCATGCAACGCCATCCCCTGATCGCCACCGTCTTTGTCATGGGCGTACTGGTCGCCTTACTGAGCTATCTGTTCCATCCCGATGTCGGGGTGTTAAAGCTGATGGTCAACGGCCAGCCTGTCGATAATGCCTTGCTCGGCTTTGCCGCCATTCCCAGCGCTTTAATTATCCTGTTATTTAGCGGTATACTGGCCGTGCTGCTGTTTTTGGGGGTCGGTTTTGTAGTCTTTTTAGCCGCCCTGTTCGTCGCCCTGGTCGGTATGTTTTTGGTCGCGCCGTTTTTCTGGCCGTTGTTGGTGGTGATATTTTTCTTGGTCGCGGTCATGTCTCCGCCCAACCAGCGTTAGCTGGCATTTTATAGAGGACCCGCTTATGAAAGCTTATGCTCCCCTTGTGCTGGTAGGGTGCGCCTTATTGCCCGCCTGTACCGACAATATCAGGCAAGCCCCTGCCGCCCAAATCGCCCAACAGACTGAACACAGCCCCAGCCCCGACCCACAAGGCCTGACTTGGTTCGCCCCGGTCTTGCACCTTAGCCAATACCGCACCCTGTTCTTCGGCTACGACACTGTAAATTACCGCTTAGCTTCCGCCGATACAAATTCCGGCTTTCGCCTGCTCATCGACATCAATTATGGCGGCGCTGTCCGCCATTACGATTTCGCGCAATTGGACGGGCAAAGCCGCCCCCTTAGCCACCAACGCCACATCGCCGAACGTTGCCAACTGTTTAACAGCCTGATTTCTTCGTGCATCTATCAGGACTTGCTCAGCCTAGACTTAGCCGCCGCCGATTTGGCGCAAGCCCGACAAACTGGCCTGCACCTGCAACTGGCTTCCGCCACCCTCCGCTATGAAGCCCTAGATTTGCCCGCCAATTACATCCAAGGCTTTTTGCAAGGGCAGGGCGCTGCCAAACCCTAAATATACTTCAAACGGCCAAGTTTTCGGTTTTTTTGGTAGGGTACAGCGTACCCTACGGTGAATTGTAAAAGCCGAAAACTTGGCCGCTCACAGTATAGCTATCGGAATCGGCCTGATATTGATAGGCATACTCCACGCCTTTTACTGGTCTGACCAACAGAGTGCCAGTAGCTGATTATTTGTCAGGCCGACCTCAATGGATTTCGCCGGATTTCTCACTGCCGTTCAACATCAGTTTGACCTAATGGCAAGAATGGCAATTGGCCGAGCAACATCCGAGCATGTCTCCCCGCCCGTTTGTCTGGGTAAGCCCATTGCCTTAGCCGTTTTGCCAGTATATCTTTTAGGATATGAAGGGAGCGGAAGGATGTCGGTTTCGCGCCCGTATCCCCTGAATTACTTTATTAATTAGTTCCTTAGCCTTTTTGGAGAGTTGCCCATGACCGAAAACCCTAACAAACTGCATGACAAAGTAGCCAAACGTGCCGAAGATGTGGCCATGACAGTGGGTCTAGTATCCGCCGCTGCGGGTGTCGGCGCCAGTTTGGCAGCTCCGACGGGCCTTACGGCGTTGGGGGTGGCCTTAGGGATTACCAGTGCCCCATTAATTGTCACCGCCGCGCCGATTATCGCGCTTGCCGCGACGGTGACGGGCGCGGTTTCCGGGGGCGCTTATTTTTATGCCAAGTGGAAAAATCGGCATTAAGGCGCGTGCAGGGCTTGAAAAACTGGCTGCTAACGGCACGACGGTTTTAGCTAAAGGGACTTTGAAAATACGCATGGTAGTGCTGCTTTTAATAACGCCGGGGCTATCAGGCTGTTTAAGTGACCGGTGTGTAGGCGTGAATGGTTTTTGGGCAAAATTTGGCGGGTTTTGGCAGGTTGGACGGCGAAATTGTTCTATACTTATACCGTAGTTAATAATTCATGAATTATTTATGGGTTATCGGCTATTGTTGCCGCGCCTACTTTAAGGCGGGCTGACTACGGCATAAGTTAATGAATGGGCATAAAATAACGCAGGCAGATGCCCGGCTGATTGGAAGGGCAAGTGTCGTCACGCCTTTGTGGTCAAGATAGCAGAATAATCAGGGTATTGCCGATGTTATTTTATGCCCGTTCCTAACCTTTTTTGGGTGTTGTCTTTGAAATCTTTATCCGTATCTGGCGGTGTTTTTTTATTAAAGTCAGCCGCTTTGGCATTTAGCTATGCCTGCCTTGCCCAACTCATGCTGCATTTTTTTTCCCCTAACGGTGTGGTGTCGGTAATCTGGCCTTGCAGTGGCTTGGCGTTGGGGGTGTTACTGATCGGCGGCAAGCGCTATGGGCTGGGCGTTTTTGTCGGGGCGTGGCTGGGCAACAGTTTGGCAGGAAGTCCGCCCGGTTTGGCGGCGGCGATTGCTGGCGGCAACACCCTAGAAGCGTTAATGGGGTTTTACTTGCTAAACGGGCCGTTGCACGGCGATTTGGCGCTGCGGCGTTTGAGGGATTATTTGGTGTTGGTGGTTGCCGCCATGCTCAGTGCCGGGGTGTCGGCAATGCTGGGTTGCACGGCCTTGGTGCTGGCAGGGGTGTCGGCATGGTCAGGGTTTGTCGCCAATTTGCTGCACTGGTGGCAGGGCGATATGATGGGGATGGTGTTAATAACCCCTTGCCTTTTAGTCTGGCGGGAACCGCCTTACCGTTGGTTGCGGCGCGGGCGGCTACCCGAAATCGCCGCCTGTTTTGGTCTGGCTTGGTTGTTTGGCCAGAGCCTTTTTTTGGGGTGGTTTAATACGCTGACCGGCCCGGTGCTGAGCTTTTGGATGTTCCTGTTCTTCGTCTGGAGCGGTATGCGCTTTGGCCGGCATGGGGTGTTGCTGATCATGCTGATGTCGGTCACGCAAAGTTTATTGGGTTTGGTTTGGCAGGTTGGTTTGTTCGGCACAATGGCCGCTCAGGCGCAGCTGGTGAATTTTTGGTTTTATACCATTGCGCTGTCGGTGGTGGGGCTGACATTGGCATTGATCACCCGGCAAAACGCTGAAGCTAAACGGACGCTGGAGTTGAGCGAGGAAAAACTGCGGGCAATGTTTGACTTGTCGCCGTTGGGGATGGCGAGAAATTCATTGGATGGCCGTTTCATTGAGGCCAATCAGGCGTTGCTTAAGATGGTCGGTTACTCACTGGACGAACTGAACACGCTGACCTATTGGCAGCTCACGCCCGAACAGTATGCGCCGCAAGAAATCGAGCAATTGGCGAAATTAAACGCGACCGGACGCTATGGCCCTTACCAAAAGGAATATATCCATCACGATGGTCATAGGATTGTTGTGCGTTTGAATGGGGTGCGCATTACCGGCACTGACGGTGAAAACTATATCTGGTCCATCATAGAAGACATTACCGAACAACAACAGGCAGCCGATACACTTAAGCAAGAGCAGCAGTTATTGCGCACGGTGCTGGATAATTTGCCCATCGGCATTTGGGTGGTGGACGCACACGGCACGGTGATACGCGGCAATGCCGCCGGACAACAAATTTGGGCGGGTGCCGAATATGTCGGCATTGCAAGCTATGGCGCCTATAAAGGCTGGTGGAGCGCTACGGGCGAGCGCGTTAAGGATGAAGAATGGGCGGCGGTACGGGCCATCAGGCACGGTGAGACGGTGCTGGAGGAAATGATCGATATCGAATGTGTTGACGGCACTTGCAAGACCATCCTGAATTCGGCTTTGCCGCTGAGGGATAAAGACCAGCACATTACCGGGGCGATTGTGGTCAACCAAGACATTAGCGAGCGCAGGCGTAACGAAGAAGCCATGCAATTGGCGAGCTTGGTTTACCAAAACAGCAGTGAGGCAATGATGGTCGCCGATGAACATAATATCATCATCGCCATTAATCCGGCCTTTACCCAACTGACAGGTTATACCGCCGAAGATATTATCGGCAAAAACCCGAATATCCGCAGCACCCCCCTTCAAGCCCCGGCTTTTTACCAGGAGATGTGGGCGCAAATCAACACCACCGGACGTTGGCAAGGGGAAGTGTGGAACCGGCGCAAATCCGGCGAAGCCTGCGCCGAACGGTTAAGTGTTAACACCATTTTTAAACCGAACGGCTCGGTCTATCGGCGTGTCGCATTGTTTTATGACATTACTGAGAAGAAGGCCGCTGACGAACTGATTTGGCGGCAAGCCAATTTTGACCCGCTGACCGGGTTGCCTAACCGCCGGATGTTTTATGAGCGGCTGGAGCAGGAAATCAAGAAGGCGGATCACGCTAAGTCCGCTTTCGTGTTATTGTTTCTTGATCTCGACCGTTTTAAGGAAGTGAATGACAGCTTAGGGCATCACATCGGCGACCAGCTGCTCCAGGATGTGGCGCAACGCCTGAAACTGTGTGTTCTCCCGGTTGATACGGTGGCACGCTTGGGCGGCGACGAGTTTACCGTCATTATGGGGGGGCAGGGCGATAGTAGCCGTGCCGAGACGCTCGCCCAAGAGATTCTGGAGGCATTGGCAACGCCTTTTGTCTTAGGTGGCGATCTGGCTTACGTTACCGCCAGCATCGGCATCATAACCTATCCCGATGTGGCCGGCACCACCGATGCTTTACTAAAATGCGCTGACCAAGCCATGTACTACGCCAAAGCCCAAGGGCGCAACCGCTATAGTTTTTTTGACCCGATGATGCAGGCGGCGGCGCAGAGACGGCAGCATTTGGCCAATGACCTGCACTCTGCTTTGGCTGAGCAGCAACTTCGGGTCGTTTATCAGCCCATTGTCCAGTTGGCGACGGGGCGCGTCGTTAAAGCGGAAGCCTTGGTGCGTTGGCAGCATCCGCAGTTAGGGCTGGTCAGCCCCAGCGAATTTATCCCTATCGCCGAGGAAACCGGGCTGATTATCACCATTGGCGAATGGGTGTTTTTGCAAGCCGTCCGGCAAGTCAAACACTGGCGCGAAAACTATTGCCGGGATTTCCAGATCAGCGTCAATAAATCGCCGATACAATTTCAAGACAAAAACCTGCATTACCCAGCGTGGCCGGAACAGCTCAAAAAGTTGGGTTTGCCCGGCCAAAGCATTGTCGTGGAGATCACCGAAGGTTTACTGTTAGAGACCGACCGCTTTATTGACGATAAGTTTATCGCCTTTCGGGATGCCGGCCTGCAAGTGGCCTTGGACGATTTTGGCACAGGCTATTCATCGTTAGCGTATCTGAAAAAATTTGATATTGATTATTTAAAGATCGACCAGTCATTTGTCCGTAACTTAACGGCGCAGTCTGACGATAAAGTCTTATGCGAGGCGATTATTGTCATGGCGCATAAGCTGGGCATTAAAGTCATCGCCGAAGGGGTGGAGACCGAAGGGCAATGCGGCTTGTTGGCGGCGATGGGCTGCGATTACGCGCAGGGCTATTGGTTTTCTAAGCCGGTTGCACCGGAGGTGTTTGAGGATTTGTTTGGGCGGGCGTTTTTGGGGGATGATCTGTAGATCAGGTCAGTGTGTAAAAAGTCCCGTTAAAAACGTAATGTGTTTTTGATGTAAATCAATATTTTTTTCTTTCGAAAGAGGATAATTACGCATGAAACCGAAAAACCAACGGGAAGCGGTTTCACTAGGTTAGGCTTGTTGTCGGATTAGGTTGTAAGCCTGTCACTCCATCAAACAGAAAGAAGGTAAATATTATGGCCATAAAAAATAGTCTTACTTTTTTAGCAGGGTTAGCTCTTTTTATGCTGATGTCTGATGCTGGTGCATGGACGCTGGTTTATGCAAACGATGCGACCGGAAAACTGACCTACGGCAATTTAATCGCCCTAAGAGAGGCGGCAAAACAGGGGGCGAATATCAAGGTGTCTCTGAATGACTCGTCAGTCATGCCTTGCCAAGAGCTGGCGATTGGCACAGATTATGTCACTTGTATGTACACAACGGGGATAAGCACGGATTATGTCTTTCCCGGTACGACTTTTGGATTTGCCGATGATGCTTATTACGGTTACTACATGCTGAACACTAAAGGCCAGGTGGCGGTCAGCCGATGGTCAGTTGGGGAACACGTTGATAAGGGCAAAACGCTGTTTACCAGAGCAATTAAGTGGTTTGTTGAGTAAAGGCTGATGCGCTGCTGATTGGATTCACCCTGCCCTAAAAACCCGCCCCCCGGCGGGTTTTTTTATGCCCCAAGCAATCCCTCGCCGTACTGCCCAAGGTCGTGACATTACCATGTCACCCATGAAAACATCTATCCCTACCCCTACAGACCAACAACTGCTGGCCGGGCTGCCCGATTTTATCGCGGTGGGCGGTTTGCTTAAGGCGACGCCCACCGAGGCGGACGGTTGCCGTTTTTTATACTTCCAAGCGTCTAACGAAGATCTAGACCACCAGAACGAGGTGGTGCTGCAACAGGCGTTGGGCGAGTCGGCGGCGTATTTTTTGCGCCATGGCAATATTGACCTGAGCCATTACACTATTTTAGGGCCTAAGTCGGGCTTGGCGAATTTCATGGATTATGAAATCGGCAAGCCCGTGGCGGTGAAGATGGACGGGGCTGGCACGTTTGTGAAGGCGCAGTTGTATCAGGGCGATTCGCCGATGGCGCAGAACGCGAACCGGGTGTGGGCTTCATTGACCCGGCAAACGCCGCCATGCCGTTGGTATCCGTCGGTGGGCGGGGCGGTGTTGTCGAAGTCGGTGCAGACCGATCCGGCGACGGGGGCGAAGGTGGCGGTGATTGACCGGGTGCGCTGGAATAATGTCGCGCTGGACCGTTGCCCGGTCAATAAGACCATCCCGGAAGTGTCAGCGGCACCGGTCGGGGTATTTGCCAAGAGTTTGAATGGCTTTGTTCTGCAAACGGCGGCGGTGCTGCCGGATGGCTTGCCTTATAACGCGTACCGTGAGCAGGTGGCCCGGGCGTTGTTGGCGGGGACGTTGGCGGCGCAGGATGTCGCGGCGTTTGCCGAGCGGCAGTGGGGCTTAAGCGCCGAACTGGCCGGACAGTTTAGCCGCCGATTTTTAACAGATTTACGCAACCGTAGGAACTTAACATGAGTGATTTTCAAGAGTTATTGGACGAGCTGGATGGCTTGCAGTTAGCGAAGGCGTTGGCGGCGAAGCGGAAGGCTAAGCCGGGGCAAGCGGATTCGGATACGGATGCCCAGGAAGGGGAGGAAGGGGAGGAAGGGGAGGAAGGGGAAGATGAGGGAGATGCACCGGATGCAGCGGCCTGTGCGCCGTTGCAAAAAGCGGAAGGTTTTGACGGCGACGGACTGTTAAAGTCGTTCGGTGAGCTGATGGACACGCGTTTGCAGGCCCGCGATGCGGATTTGGTGAAGGCGGTCGGCGGCTTGATGCATTTGCTGAAGGCGCAGAATGAGAGCATTGCCGAGCTGCATACGCACATGCAGGCGTTCGGTAGCCGTGGGGCGGGCCGAAAATCAGTGGCGCAAGCGGCGGCGGCAGATGTGTCGCCGCAACCGTTTTTAGCGAAAGCGTTGGCGGCGATGGAGGTGGGTAAGATTTCCGGCCATGAATATGCGGTCGCTGATGTCGCAGTGCGTCAGGGTTTACAGGTCGATCCGGCCATTATTGTCAAAGTGTTAAGTGTCTAAGGAGAAAGGTATGAGTATTTTAAATGCCCAGTCGGCGGCGTCGGCGATGTTTGGCGGCAATTATTTGGAAGCGGCGGATGCGTTGAAAAAGGCTTTGGAGGCGAATGCGGGCGGCACGGATTTTTCCCAGTTCTCCGGCGGTGCGGCGTTGGGCATGGAGTCCTTGGACGGCATTATGAAGGCGACGTTGCAAGATAATCAGCATTTTGTCGCTTTTAATAAGCTGCGCTCCAGTAACGCCACCAATATTATCGACCAGTATGTGACGCAAACGGCGGTGGGCGGTTTTCCGGGCGGCAGTTCCATTAGCCAGTTGGCGACGGTCAGAAATGCCATGGGCGAGTATAAGCGCGAAGTCGGCCAGGTTAAGCTGATGGCGCAGTTGCGCCAAGTCGGGCATGTGTTGGAGGCGGTGGGCAATATCGTCGATCCGATTGCCGCTGAAGAGCGCAACGGGGCATTGGGGATTTTGACCGATACCGAGTATCAGATTTTGCACGGTAACGCCGATGCCTGTCCGGTGCATTTCGACGGCATTATGGCCTTGATTGATAAGCAGATTGCGGCGGGCAAGATGAGCGAAGAGCATGTCATCGACTTGCAGGGCAAGGCGTTGGATTCGGTGGACAGTTTTGCTAAGTTGCAGGCGACCATTAAGCGTTATGGTTCGTGGGGCAGTTTGACCGATGCCTTGGTGAGTGTCGGTGTCCAAGCGGATTTGAATATGGGCTTGGATCCGGCGTTCCGGTGGTTGCCGGACGGCAATAATATGCCGATGCTCGGCGGCCATGTCGATGCCATCCGTTTGTCGGGCGGTAAGTTGGCAGTGACCGAGGACACGTTTTTAATTGATAACGAGTTTCCGATGGGGATACCGTTTGAGGTCAATTATCCGACCATTGCGGCGGCAAACGCGGGGATTAATCCCGCCAGTTTAAGTGTCAGCGCGTCGGCTTCGTCGGCGGATTCGCAGTTCGATGCGGCGCGGGCAGGCAATTATTATTACGCGGTGGCGGCGATTGACGGCGAAGGTAAGGGCTATTCGCAGGTGGTCAAGTCGGCGCAAGTGGCGGTGGCGGCGGGCAAAAAAGTGGTGTTGACCATTAGCGAGTCGGCGGTGGCGGGTGCGGAAACGGGTTACGCGCTGTACCGTAGCCGTTTGGGCGGCACGAATAACACCGACGATTTGCGTTTGATGGCGGTGATTGCCAAGACGGGCGCGACCACGGTGTATACCGATTTAAACCGGGATATTCCGGGTACGGTGACGGTGCCTTGTCTGAATATGAACCCTGGCGCGGATGCGATTGGTTGGCGGCAGTTTTACCCGATGTCGAAAATCCCGTTGCCGTTTGGGATGGGTGGGGCGATGGTGCATAGTTGGTTCCAGTTTATGTACGGGTATTTGCGGATGACCAAGCCTAAGCATCATGGTTATATTAAGAATATTGTGCCTAGCAATGCGAAGTGGAAGCCGTTTGGCTAATCGGCTGCCATTGTCGGGCAAGGGCTTTTTGTTGCCCGACCGACCTATCTGTTGAACGCCCAATTATCGGCTTATGACCCGCTAGCCTTAAGCAGGGCTGGCCGTTAATTCATGCTGGTCTGTCGGGCAGAACCGCTTGCCCGACCTACACGATTTGCACGACGCGACAACCTACGAGCGACTCCCATGCCACAATACCAATCCTACCCCAGCAAACCCAGCCCCGATGCCGGGGATATTTTTCTGATCCTCGATCCCGCCGACCTTACCGACAGCAGCGAAGGCACGACTAAACGCACGACGGTGGGGGCGGTGGCGGGGCATGGCCATAGCGGTTTTTCCGCGACCTTAGGCCAATACCTCGACACTGCCAGCTTGCAAGCGTCGGTGGATGCGTTGATGGCGCTGACTTATACGCCGCCCACTATTGCCTTAACCGCCAGCCCCGCGCCTAGTCTCCGCGAGAAAGGCGACCCGGTCGGGGCGGTGGCGTTGGCGGCAGTGACGCTCAGGCGTTCTGACGCAATCAGTGCGGTGGCATTTTACCGTGATGGGGTGTTGCTGGGTGCGGTCGCCGCGCCGCAAGCCCAAGGCGGTACGGAAACGATGACTGATAATGGCGGCTTTAGCGATACCGTAACCTATACCTCGGTAGTCAGCGACGGCACGACCACGGTTAGCAGTAACGCGGTCAGTTACCGTTTTGTTTATCCCTATTATTTTGGTGTGGGGGCGGCGGGTTTGACGGCGGTGCAGGTGGCGGGTTTGACCAAGGCCATTATTGCCCAAGCCCCCAGCAAGGCCGTCACCACCAGCCCTAGCGGCGAGGTGTTCTATTTCGCTTATCCGGCGGCTTATGGGGCGTTAAGCTCGATCACCGATACCAACGGCTTTGAGACGTTGGCCGATTACACACAACGCAGCGCAACGATTACGGGACTGGACGGCACGGCGCAAGCCTATTTTATTTATGAGCTGATGTTACGCAGCCCTTAGTTTTTGCAACTCTTCATAAGCCATTTGGTTGGCCTTGACGAACAGCTTGGCCCGCATAGCGAAATGATTGGTTTTATGTTTTATCTTCAGGCATTCGAGCTTGAACAAACCTTGTTTAGATTCTCCCCACCCCACCCTCCCCATCAGGGGAGGGAGACGAGTTCCATTGCAATTTGTTGTTTTTTCATTTATTTAAACAGATCCGCTTCTAGTCCCGGATCTGTTTATTTTAGCGTTATTGACCATTGCGCAAAGCGGCGATACGCTCTTCCAAAGGCGGGTGGCTCATAAACAAACGGCTGAAACCGCCGCCAGTAATACCAAACGCCGCCAATTGTTCAGGCAAAGCGGGCGCTTCGTGGGCGCGTTGCAACGCTTGCAGGGCGGCAATCATCTTATGGGTTCCCGCCAACCGCGCCCCGCCCGCATCGGCGCGGAATTCGCGGCGGCGCGAGAACCACATCACCAAAATAGAAGCCAACACCCCTAAAGCCAGTTGCGCCACCATTTGGGTGACGTAATAAGCCGGGCCATAGCCGCGCTCGGTCTTAAACACCGCGCGGTCAACGACATAGCCGATCACCGTGGCAAAAAAGTACACAAAGGTATTGACCACACCCTGCATTAAGGCCATAGTCACCATATCGCCGTTAGCAACATGGGTCAGTTCGTGGCCGATGACCGCCGCCACCTCATCCTGATCCATATTGTGCAGCAGGCCCGTGCTGACCGCGACCAACGCACTGTCACGGCTCATGCCCGTAGCGAAGGCATTGGGTTCGGCAGCATCAAAAATGCCCACTTCCGGCATCCCGATGCCCGCCGCCGCCGCTTGGCTACGCACAGTGTCCAACAGCCATTGCTCAGTGCCGTTACTGGGGGCTTCTATCACAAAAACGCCCATCGCACGTTTGGCCGACCATTTTGACGTCGCCAAGGAAATAAACGAGCCGGTCATGCCGATCACGGCAGACATCAGCAATAAGCCTTGCAGGTTAAGGTGCACCCCTTGGGCATCCAGCGCACCTTGCAGGCCAAATATATTGAAAATCAAGCTGACGACCAGTAATATCGCCGCATTCGTTGCTAAAAACAGAAAAAGCCGCATCATAAATAGTGCCTTTTAATAGGTGGAGTATATTATTGACGATATAGGGATTGAATCGCTAAATTCAATGGCTTAACAGACTGCAAATAACAAGAAAAAGTTTATCGGGAGGGTATCATTATGCAAGCACATCGTAGCAAAAAACTATTGGCGGCCTTATGTTCCGGCACGGCCTTAGCCGTATCGGCGGCTGACGACCATCAAGACGTATTGGCTAAACTGCACGTTCCGGCAGGCTTTAGCGTCTCCGTCTATGCCGACGGCTTGCCGAATGCCAGAAGCCTGGCCTTGGGCGATCAAGGCGTAATCTATGTCGGCACAGGCCGCGAAGGCAAAGTCTACGCCGTCGCCGACCGCAACGGCAAAGCCGAACCGCACCAACTCATCGCCAGCGACCTGACCATGCCCAACGGCGTGGCCTATAAAGACGGGGCGCTGTATGTCGCCGCCATCAACCGCATTCTCCGCTACGATGCCATCACCACACGCCTAGACCGTCCGCCCGCCCCGGTCGTGGTCTATGACCAATTCCCCAGCGACAAACACCACGGCTGGAAATACCTGCGCTTTGGCCCAGACGGCAAACTCTATACCGCCGTCGGTGCGCCGTGCAATATCTGCAACCCAGACCAAGACATTTACACCTCTCTAGTCCGGTTAAACGCCGACGGCAGCGGCTTGGAAATCCTCGCGCGGGGCATCCGCAACACCGTCGGCTTCGACTGGCAACCACAAACTCACGCCCTGTATTTTAACGACAATGGCCGCGACTACCTCGGCGACGACGCACCACCCGACGAACTCAACCGCTGGAGCCACGCAGGCGAGCATTTTGGCTATCCGTACTGCCACGGCGGCGACATCCCCGACCCGGAATTCGCCGCCGGCAAACACTGCGCCGACTTTACCCCACCCGTATGGAAATACGCTGCCCACATCGCCCCGCTAGGGATGCGCTTTTATACAGGCGGACAATTTCCGGCCAGCTATAACAACCAACTGTTCGTCGCCCAACACGGCTCATGGAACCGCACCGACCCACAAGGCTACCGCGTCGTACTGGTGAAATTCGGCGCAGACGGCCAACCCATCGCCGAAGAGGACTTTATCAGCGGCTGGCTAGACAAAGACGGCACCGTCTCAGGCCGCCCCGTCGACATCCTCACCCTACCCGACGGCAGCTTGCTGATTAGCGACGATAAAAACGGTTTGATTTATAAAGTGACTTATCAGGGCAAAGGGCATTAAGCGACACAGCAACAAGCTTTAGAGCGCGGGCATCTTGGCCCCCTAAAGAGAAAACCGCCTCATTGAGGGTTGAGCCTTCTTGGAATCAACTTAAAGACAATATCCCTGCCCTTGCAGACATCGGCTTAAAGAATGGCAAAAGAGAAGCGGATAAAATTCAGACCCACTAGCCCTTTCCCTCCGAAACCGCCGCCAAAAACATCGGCGGTATCGGGCCGCTCAACCAAACCCCGTTCTCAGCTAACCAAAACTTAAAACCTTGCTGGTGCATAGCCAAGGCGGCAATCCTTAACACCACAGGCTGACCATGACGCTGGCCAACCGCCGTTGCCGTCGCGACATCAGACGACAAATGCACATGATGGCGTTGCCCAGGCAACAAACCCTGCGCGAGAATTGACGGTAAAAAACGCGTCGCCGTGCCATGAAAAAGCCACTCCGGCGGGATTTGTTCAGGATAAGCCATTGCGACGCTTGCCGCCGAATGCCCCTGCACCGCACGAATCCGTAAACCGTCTGCCGAAATGGCAAAACGCTGTTTATTATTGCCCTCCACCACCCGCTTGATCAGAGCTTCGTCTAGCACCCGGCCTGTTTGGCGGGCCCCGGCCAGCAAATCGGCAATAGTCCCCCAGCCTTCGCTATCCAAAACCAAGCCAATAGCCTGCGGTTCGTGGCGCAAGACATAGCTTAAAAACTTACTCATTTCAGTCAATAATTTATCCATATTCAATTAGGTGGCTTGTTAAATTGTAAATACCCAGGGTAGACTAAGCGCAAATAGTAAATAGTGTAAACCTAGGCATAGATAATGGGCAACCGATGACCTTAACAGAGACATTGCAAACCGACAACGGCTTAAAGCTTATCCCTGCAATCCCGCTCCGGCAAATCCGCGCCGTCTATGACGAACAGACCATCCGCGTCTATCAGGCGTATTCCGACAGCATCGCCGATGCCGCATTAGCACAAGGCACTTTTGCGCCGCCTTTTAAAATGACCCGCATGACGTGGATTAAGCCCTCTTTTCTATGGATGATGTACCGGGCTGGCTGGGGCTTTAAAGATCCGAGCCAAGCGCGTATTTTAGCCATTGACATCAGCCGGGCAGGTTTTGCTTGGGCCCTAGCAAACAGTTGCCCTAGCCACCCTGACCAGCCCCTAAACCAAGAAACATGGCAACACTTAAAGCAGGCCAAGCCCGTCCGTATCCAATGGGATCCAGAGCGGGATTTACAACTCAACCCCCTGCCCCACCGCAGCATCCAAATCGGTTTAGGCGGCATCGCCGTTGATTTGTATGTAAACCAATGGCTACAAAACATAACCGACATCACCCCACAAGCCCAGGCGATTTTCGCTTTGGTTCAACAGGGCGAAGTGGCAAAGGCGCAGGCGATGCTGCCTAGCGAATTACCTTACCCGTTCACCGAATGTATACCCTTAGGCGACAAGACTTAAACCACCCAAAAATCAGCATTTGTCAGCACTAGGTTACTGCCCACGTTAGCAATCTGCACCGCCGCGCCCGCGCCGTTGCCGTCGGCATCATAAAACAACCCGCCAGTCGCCTGATGATAGATAATAAAATCATTAGCATCCGCCGCCGCTGTGCCAATCTTAAAATAGCCACTGTCCAACCAGCCCGTTGTGGTCAGCTTGGTAAAAATGGCCTTGTCTAATTGCACCGTATCGTCAGCGACAACAAAATCGGTGATAGTGTCGATACCGCCCACTGTCGGTGCAGTGTTAAAAATGAACCTGTCTTGCCCTGCCCCGCCCGTTAACCTGTCGCTACCTAAACCACCATTAATGGCATCATTGCCCGCCCCGCCGGACAAGGTATTATTAGCGGCATTGCCGATCAGGACATTCGGGGCGGCATTACCTGCGCCAGTCAGCGCCGCCCCGATGAGGACAAGAATCTCCACATTAACGGGCAAGGTGTAATCCACCGAGCTATTAACCCTATCTATCTCCGTCACCAGCACCGAGGTTTCAACCACTTTATCGCCGATATTATCGACGGTATAAGTATCATTGCCTAAGCCCCCGGTCATGGTATCCGCCCCCGCCAAGCCATTAAATTTGTCATTACCTGACGTACCCAGCAAGTTATCATTGCCGTTCGATTCCGTAATGCCATCTTGGCTGACGTTCACCGTTAAGGTCTTGCTGGTCACTAAAGAGCCATCCGACACGCTCACGGTAAAATCAAGTGCCGCATTCACCGTCAACGCTTCCAGCGCGGCATCATTGGCGACAAAGCTATAGGCTCCCGTCGCCTTCGTCACCGTCAGCAAGCCATACGCGCCAGCTTTACTGATAGTGCCGTTGCCATTAGCGACCCCACCGATAATGCCGTAGGTTAACACGGTATTGTCCACATCACTGGCACTTAACGTCCCTGTGATCGTAGCAAAACTATCATCAAAAGCCGTATCGGTATAATAAATGCCGGGGGGCATTACCAAGACTGGCGCGTCATTGGTCGCGACAATCTTAACCGTAGTCGCGCCTAACACCGTCAATGCCCCGCCCGTCCCTTGCGCCCCGGTATTGCCGTCGTTAAATATCCAGTCGATTTGCACCGACGAGGGCGGGGTATCGGAAACATTGCGGTAGGAAAGGGTCTGTAAAACCCTATCGACACTATTGGCCGTGGCATGGGCATTAAAATAGATGCTCAGACGGCCAGCGGATTGCGTGTAACTGGCAACGGCAACATTATTAAAAACCACGCTATTTACGGTAAAATAAGGATGCTGATAGCCGCCAAGAAAAAATTGGTCGTCACTGTTCGCGCCGCCATGGCGTACCAGCGTCACCGAAGCGCCATTATAATTATTGGCGGCATCCAGCTCAGTATCACTCACATCAACATCCGCATCCATAGCGACAGGCGAATAATTTTCAGTGTAAGTGGGGATGCTGTGGTCATCTAAATTAATAAGCGGTATCCCGCCATCATTCAAATAATGGGGATAGCCATCTAGGGTATTGACCCTATCAAAACCCGTATCCAGCGTACCGTTACTGTTATAACGCAGCATCGTAAAGCTATTGGGTTTGCCCTGATAATTGCTATGCCCTATGACGAGGATTTTACCGTCCGCCTGTACCGTTACGGAATCGGCACTATCGTTGCCGTTAGGGCTTAAATCGGTAATCACCTTGCCGTTACTACCAAAATGGCCATCCACCGAACCATCGCTGTTGTAACGGATGATGGCTATGTTGGTATAGCTGCTGCCTGCCGGTTGAACGCTGCCGACCACCACCAGCTTACCGTCAGCTTGCACCGCCATATTAACCGCCTGATCATTCCACCCGGACAAGTCCGTCGTCAGTTTGCCGTCACCGCTGAAACTGCTGTCTAACGAACCGTCACTGTTATAACGCGCTAAGGCAAAGTCAAAACCTTGGCCGACCGTGCTAGCACTGCTCCCTAGCACCATTAGCTTACCATTAGCCAACACCTGCACATGATTGGCGAAATCAGAGCCGCCGCTAAAATCGGTACCCAGCTTGCCGCCCTGGCCAAAATGGCTATCTAACGAGCCGTCAGGGTTATAACGCACTAGCGCAAAATCATCGTCATGGCCATTATTACTGGAACCCGCCACGACTATTTTGCCGTCCTGTTGCAAAGCAACGCTAGTGCCTTGGTCAGTAAAACCCCGAAAATCCGTTGTCAGCTTGCCGTCACCACTAAAACGGGTATCCAACGTGCCGTTGCTGTTATAACGCACCAAAGCAATATCATCGCCACCAACAACCCCATCACACCAGCCCACAACGACAATTTTACCGTCCGCTTGCACCGCCAAGCCATGCGCAACATCGTTACCTTTGCTAATAGCCGTCGCCACTATGCCTTGGTTGCCGAAACTGTTATCCAATAAGCCATCACTACGGTAACGCAACAAGGCAAAATCCAGATTATTGTTGGCGTTTACACGGGTACTGACCAATAACCTTTGACCATCAGCCATCACAAGTTCTTGGTCGCTCGGGCTATTGCTGGGCCTATCGGCGGGTGTGGTGATAAAAATGCCGTTGCCGGTCGCAAAACTTGGCGCGGTATTTACGGTTAAGATAGCCGCGTTAATGGCGGTATCGATAAATAATAGTTTGCGGGGTGTTTGGCTCATGGCGGATAGCCTTGTGTTAGTGAAAAATGTCTACAATAGCCGCTGCTACGGCTTATAAAGGTAAAGTGTTTTTGAGGCTACGGCCACCCCGCCATTCCGGCAAAGGACAAAAAACATAACTACATGATAAATATAGCATATTTCCGTATCAAAAACTTCAGCCAAATAAAACTATCTACATGACCCCAAACAGCCTTCCAGACTTCCGTCTAAGCCCCGCCTTAGCCGCAGCGCAATGTTCAAATTTTGTCAAGGTTTTGTAAAGCTTGTGTTAGTATGTGGGCATTTACAATCAATCTGATGCAAAGAAGCAACTATGATTAATCCTAATGACGACTCGGCACAATATTTAATCAGCACGGTTTCCAAAAGATCGGGGGTTAAGTCCGATCTCGTCAGGGCATGGGAGCGGCGCTATCAGGCAGTAACCCCGACCCGGACACCGGGCGGACACCGGGTTTACACGGCGCAAGATATAGCCCGCTTAAAGCTCCTCAACCAAGCGACCAGTAACGGCCATAGCATCAGCCAAATTGCCCGGCTACCCTTAGAAGAGCTGAAACAATTGGTCAAAGACGAAGCGGTCGGCGACCTCGGCTTGGCAATGCCATCAGACAACCCCACTGACCGCCTCTATCTCGCCGAAGAGTATGTCGACAAATGCTATAGTGCGGTACTGGCGTTTGACAGCAACGCCTTAGAGGCGCATTTTGAACATGCGATCGTCGAGCTGGGCACACAAATTTTTATCGAGCAATTGCTGACCCCGTTACTGACCAAAATTGGCGAACGCTGGCGCGTCGGCGAACTGCGGCCTGTGCATGAACACATGGCCTCGTCAATTATCCGCACGCTCACTTATATTTTGCGCAATAATAACCCTATTGCCGCCAACGCGCCACGCATGGTCGTGACCACGCCGATTGGCCAATTGCATGAACTGGGCGCCTTGCTGGCGGCGATCATCGCCGAACTGAAAGGTTGGCAAGTCACTTATTTGGGAGCCAACCTGCCCGCCGAGGAAATTGCCGCCGCCGTCCACTTCACCCAAGCCCGCGCCGTGACCTTAAGCATCAGTTTTAATAATGACGACCTAACCATCCCGAAAGAAATCAGACGCTTGCGCAGCCTATTGGGGGAAAACGTCGCCCTGATTGTCGGCGGCAGAGCCGCTGCGCATTACATCGCCGTGATGGAAGAGGTCGGCGTGCTGAACATCCAAAACTACGCGCATTTTCGGACTATTCTTGACGGCCTGGCGGCACAACCCCAAACCACAGACGCGTTATAAGGCAACAAACAGATGAGTTTTTGGCAAGAAAAAAGCTTGGCGGACATGAGCCCCGCCGAATGGGAATCCTTATGCGACGGCTGCGGCCAATGCTGTCTGCATAAGCTGGAGGACGAAGACACCGGGCAAGTCGCCCTGACCCGTATCGCCTGCGATTTGCTGGTGATTAAGACCTGCCGTTGCCGACATTATGAACAACGCAGCCAATTAGTCCCCGAATGCTTGGATTTGCAGCAACATGATTTTGCCACTTATGGGCGCTGGCTACCCAAAACTTGCGCCTATCGCTTATTAGGCGAAGGTAAACCATTGCCGGATTGGCATCCCTTAATCACCGGAACCCCGGCCAGCGTCGCGGCGGCGGGTATGAGCGCCGCCGCCTACGCCAAAAAAGCCGCCAGCATGAAGCGTTCCGAGGACTACGAAGACCATATCATCGCTTGGCTGGATTAACCCGTCATTCTTTAATATTGATCATAATACTCGCCCCATCCACCGACTTGCGCTTTTCCGCTTCAGGTTCGGGCGAGTTTATCCAACCGCCTTGCAACTGAAGCGGGCCGTCGATTTTTTTCGGTTTGGCTGCAAACAGGCCGTTAAAATCATTGAGTATGTCGGCATCATCGTCAAGCCCGTTGGCATCGTTGCCGACCGGGGCGGCGGTAAAAGGCACACTCAAATCTAAGGGGGCTAGGATAGGCTGTGGCGGCGGGGTCAATTCGGCGGCGGGCGGTTTTTTTAGCGGCGGGGCAGAATGGCGGGATGGGGAATGAAAGCCGCTTAATAACAAGGCTAACACCGCTAGCGATGTCCTGATAAATAAACGGGAAGCGTTCATGTTGGCATTTCCATTTCAATGGTTAGGCGAAGGCTGGAGAGCTGGGGTATTATAGAACTTATGTA
This sequence comes from Methylovulum psychrotolerans, assembly GCF_002209385.1. NCBI lineage: Bacteria > Pseudomonadati > Pseudomonadota > Gammaproteobacteria > Methylococcales > Methylococcaceae > Methylovulum > Methylovulum psychrotolerans. Next base: position 3,825,321 of record NZ_CP022129.1, on the reverse strand, counting down.
GGGTGTTAGGCTTAAAAATCCCAAAATAGTTTATCGCTCCTCCAAACCCAGCATCTTGGGCAACCACAGGATAACAAAGCTATCAGGGGAGACTCTCGCTGTCCATGCCAAAGCACTGTTTGCCTGGCTGGGGGTTTACAGCCATCATAAACCCACTATATTAAAATTACATTATGTCACTCTAAACACGGAGTCTTTTATGAACGGCAGAGGCGGTTAATTTCAGTGTTTTGCCTACTCATTATCGAATACCCGCCCGGTGCGGCCCCTGTTATCCGCCAAGCCACTGCCGAAGCGGCGGATTTGTTAGGCTATCACCCCGAAGCCCTGCTCCAACAACCGCTGACCCTGCTATGCGGCAATGGCGACGCGCTTAGCCTTTGGCAAAGTGCCATAACCGCGGCCACTCCGTTCACCTTTACCTTCGTGCGGCATAACCGACAACCTTTAACCGTACAAATCAGCGCAGGGGCCTTGTGTACCGACACCCCTGCCCCGGCTATCGCCCTGCATATCGAAACGCCAAATCAGCTTAACGGCCAGTATTGCAATGACATCGCCTCGGCCTTAAGCGATAGTGAGGCGCGGTTCCGGCAAATGGCGGAATTGACCGGAGAATGGTTATGGGAGCAAAACCCCGAAGGCTATTACCTGTACAGCAGTGCGGCGGTACAACAAATTTTGGGCTATACCCCTGAGGAAGTGGTCGGCCAGCACTACCTGCGCTTTCTGACCGCCCAGAACACCACCGTCCAAGCCCAGAACGCCAGCCGCCAAACCCCCTTTTATGATTTGCTTAACGAACACTGCCATAAAGACGGGCATCGGGTTGTGACCGAATCGACCGGCTTACCGCTGTTCGACGGCCACGGCACATTGCTGAAATGGCGAGGGGTTGACCGCGACATCACCGCGAAAAAATATTTCCAAGACGCGCTGATCGCCAGCGAACAGCGCACCCGTCTGATTATTGAAAACTCCACTAATGCCATCGTTATTATGGATGACGAAGGCCTTATCACCGACTGGAACCGCCAAGCCGAAAAAACCTTTGGCTGGACTGCCGAAGAAGCGGTCGGGCAGGTTTTAGTGGCGTTAATCGTGCCGCCGCCAGTACGCGCCCTGTTCCGGCAAGGCCTGAAACTGTTTTTGCACACCGGCATCTGCCCTTGGCTCAACACCTTGGCCGAACAGACCGCGTTACGCCGTGACGGCACCGAGTTTCCTATCGAGCTGAGCGTATCGCCCTTACTCATCGACGGACGTTATAGCTTTAGCGGTTTTATCCGTGACATCTCCCTGCGTAAAGCCGCCGAACAACAGATCCGGGCGGCGCAAATCACCTTAGCGATAGCCCAGAACGAACTGAAAATCGCCCAATATATCCAAACCTCCTTATTGCCTTCCGCACCCATCGCAACCGCAGATTTTACCGTGACCGGATTGTGCCTGCCCGCCGATAAGGTCGGCGGCGATTATTTCGATTATTTTTACCATAATAACCGGCATTTGGATATGGTGATCGCCGACGTGTCCGGGCATTCCATAGGCCCTGCGTTATTTATGGTCGAAGCGCGGAGCATGATCCGTACCCAGGCCCAGCATTCGGGACAACCGGGCGCCATTCTCGGTTTGCTGAACCAGTTTCTGTTTGATGACTTGAATAAGGCCGATTACTTTATCACCGCCTTTTATCTGCAATATGCCTTAGATAGCCAACTGTTAAGCTACGCCAACGCCGGACATTCACCACCGCTGCTGATGCGTGCCAATGCCGGGGCCTGTGAGCTCTTAGATGCCGATGGGATGATTTTAGGGGTACGCAAGACTATCGTTTTTGAAGAAAAAACGGTACATATAGCGGAAGGTGACGTGCTGCTGCTCTATACTGACGGGCTGACCGAAGCGGACAATCCCCAAGGCGAATTTTTTGGCTGGCGACGCGCTGCCGACGTGTTGGCCGCACACGCGGCGGCAAGCCCACAAGCCATCCTCGACGCATTGCTCAACGCGCTCAAGGCTTTTTGCCAACGGGAGACCTTTACCGATGACATTACCTTACTGCTGTTTAAACGGCACTAATCCTGCCATCGGCAGGCCACAATTCCAAGCCTTTCAGGCTGTAAAAACCTGAAAGGCCTTAACGTCAGCCGTAACCGGATAAAAACCTTATTGCCCGACCTTACCCAAGCCTGTACACGGATCCCAGCCAGCCACAGCATTCCAGCCCGCATAAGGCCCACACCAACCTTTGCTAATATCGGTAAAGCTAACCGGACTGGTGCCGCCATAAATTTTGGCCAACAAAGCTTGGGACGAAGCCTCAAAACTGCCCGCCGCATTGACGATACCCGCTAAGGTAGGCGATGACCAACTGGTGCCGCCGACAATAAACCAACCCGCTTTGCTGTTATTAGAGGCTGTATAATACAGCCAGCCCCCCGTAATGGGGTCAGCCGCCAAAGACACATCCGGTGCCGCACGCGTGCTGCCGATTAGCGGCGCCAAAGCATCCTGATAACCGGGTCGCTTTATATAGGGGCTAATCCCGCCACCGCCGTCAATCCATGCCACTTCACCCGTCAGTTTTTGCGTGGCGGGTTCCCGGCGCAGCGTCGTGCCACCCACACAAACGACATTGGCGGACATACAGGGGTAACTGGTTCCTGCCGCATCGCCGCTGGAGGCAAAATAGACGACATTCGGTGTCGTATAATGGCTCTCGAAATTCACCTCTTTCGTAAACTCGGCGCCGCCATAACTCATCGACACTTGGCCGCCGCCCGCCGCCGCCACTAAGGCACTGGCGACATCGACCGCCGCCGTCAAGTCCTTGTTAGAATTAGAGGCCGCTTCCACAAGATACAGCTTGGCATTCGGTGCCATCGCGTGCGCCCATTGCAAATCTAAAGCTTCCTCCACTTCCCAGCCGTTCGGATCCGTTTTAGGTTGCGTACCGCTGGCATAAACCACCTCAAGATCAGGCGCAGGCAAACCGAATTGCGTGGAAAACATCTGCAAATCGCTTAAGGCATTGGGATAATGGTAGGCATCGACCAAGGCAATCGCCTTACTGCCGCCCGTCACCACGGTAGTGACTTTATTAGGGTTACAGGCATACAGCCTCGGCACCCGATTATAAACACAGGCCAAAGAAGCGGGCGTTTCATACCCATAGCCCAAATAAGGCGGCCCGCCCAACGGTGCAGTGTTGGCGGCAATCGCGGCATGGAGTTTGGCGTAACCGCCGGGCGGCACTAAGAATTTAAAATGGGTGCGGGCTTTTAAGCCAGCATCTTCAGGCTTGTCCACACTGGAGGGGGGCGTGATGATTTGCGCCGTATCGGCGGCATAAGCGCCAGGTATCGCTAGCAACAGGGCGATAATGCCGGATAAAAAATGTATTTTTTTGATTGTCATTGCTTTTTCCTTGGAGGGTATAACTCTGCCCGCACAGAGTCGATGGAAGCCGTTTTATCAACAGCCCGTCAGTAAAGCGCGTACCCGGCTACCGCTTGGCACGCACCTCACTGCCCGCAAAGTATAGGCTAATCCTTACATTTAACCAGTAAATACGTCACATTGAAACGGATTGCCACTTACCCAATCTCGTCCCTGCCCCCCCCCCGCTCACATCGTATGGGTAGGCCGCTCAGACCCTAAAGCCCCTGCCAAATAGCTTTCGATTTTCAGCCGGGCATTGCCGCCGCCCGTTTCGGTAAACTGTACGCCGATGCCTGCCGAACGGTAATTTTCCGATCCTGACGGGGTTTTCCACACCACCTTGCCCTGCACGGGGATTTTTTCGTTATCTTCCATTAAGTTCAGCAACATAAACACTTCCTGACCCATTTCATAAGGCCGATTCGTGGGGATGAACAGGCCACCGTTAATCAAAAACGGCATATAAGCCATATACAAGGACTTTTTATCCTTAATAGACAAAGTTAATATCCCTGACCTGGGCGCCGAACCGCCACTGGTAGTGCTGCCGGCAACAGAATCTGCCATAGTTCATTTACTCCGATTAAGCTGTGACCAATAGATGAGGATTTCTTCAAACAAGCTTTGTTTGTTAATGGGGGTATCCAGACGCTGCCTGCTAGCCAACAACACATCATAGAGACCGTAGAGTTTTTTTAAGTCCAAACCGACTGCCAAACTTTGCAAGGTAGCCTGCAAATCAGGGTTAAACAGTTGCCGCGCTTCGGCAAGGTAATGGCAGCGGACGACATCCATCACCCACGAGCTTAACCAAAACAGCAACTGCTGCTCAGGCAAAGCTTGCCACTGTTCCGCGACGATGACCGGATGGGCTTGTTGTCTAGCGACCGCCAACCAGGCCTTAAAACAACTATTGCGTTGCGGCAGATAATCTTGGCGGGCATACGCCAAGGCTTGCAACGGGGAGTTTTGTGCCAAGGCCAGTAACAACGCGGCCTCGGCGGCGCTCAGTTCCGGCTGCTGTTGCGCCAACCACGCCGCCACACAGACGGGGTCGGCGGAGCTGACCGCCAGCTTTTGGCAACGGCTGACTATCGTGGCGGGCAATTTCGCGGGACGGTCAGTCACCAGCAAAATCACGGTGCGCTCGGTCGGCTCTTCCAGACATTTCAAGAACGCGTTCAATGCCCTCAGGTTCATGGCATCGGCAGGATGGACGATAACGACACGGCTTTTATCAAACTGCGGCTTCAAACTCAGGCGGGTAATCAAGGCGCGGATGGCGTCAATCGTGATGCCCTTGCCCACCTCTTCCGGCGCGACGCTAATAAAATCGGGGTGGGTGGCGGCGGCAAACAACAGGCAACTATGGCAGTGGCCACACGCCAAACCATCGGTTTGCGGGGCAGCACATAATAAGGCTTTGGCAAACTGCTGGGCCAGCCGGAGTTTACCGTAACCTTGCGGCCCTTTAATCAACAGGGCTTGAGGAATGCGTTGCTGGACACAATAGCTGTGCAGATGCGCCCAGTCCTGCTGTTGCCAAGGCAACAGGCTCATCGTAACAAGACCCTTAAGGCTTCGCTAATGGCCCGTTGCACCTCAACTAAGGGCTGGTTGGCCTTAATCAGCTTGATGCGTTCTGGATACAACTCCATCTGCACCAAATAGCCGCGCCGGACCCGTTCAAAAAAACTCATTTTTTCCGCCTCAAAACGGTCAATCACCGCCCGCTTTTTAACCCGCGCCATTCCCACTTCAATCGGGGCATCGAGCAATAAGGTCAAATCAGGCCGTAATGGCCCTTGAACAAACTGCTCCAGCCACTCAATGGTGCTGACTTTCATACAGCGCCCGCCGCCCTGATAGGCAAACGTGGCATCGGTGAAACGGTCGCTGATAACCCAATTGCCTTGCGCCAAAGCGGGCTCTATCACATGCTTGATGTGTTGGGCACGCGCCGCGAACATCATCAACAATTCCGCCTGCTCACTGATAGCCTCGCTGTCCGCGTCCAACAGCAACTGGCGGATTTTTTCCGCCAACAAGGTGCCGCCCGGTTCACGGGTGACCACGACCGGGATATTATACTTTTCTAAATGTTCTTTAATAAACGCCAGATTGGTGGTTTTGCCAACCCCTTCGACCCCCTCCAGCGTGATAAATTTACCGCGTATCATTTGCTCTTCCTTTGGTACTGGTTAACCGCCTGATTGTGCGCCGCCAAATTTGCCGAAAACACATGGGTGCCGTCGCCCCGCGCGACAAAATACAGGCTAGCCGACGTATCCGGGTGCAAAGCGGCCTTAATCGCGGCCAAACCCGGCATGGCTATCGGCGTAGGCGGCAACCCCGTTATCAGATAGGTATTGTACGGTGTCAGGGTCTTTAAGTCTTTATAAGTAATGTCACCCTGATAAGCCGTACCCAAACCATAAATGACCGTCGGATCGGTCTGCAAACGCATACCCTGTTGCAGGCGGCGGACAAAAACCCCCGCGATTTGCGGGCGCTCCGGCTCGGCGGCGGTTTCTTTTTCGATAATCGATGCCATAATCAAAGCCTCATAGGCATTTTTATACGGCAATTGTTCGGCTTTGTGCGGCCATTCGCGGGCAATGACTTGCTGCATTTTCAGATAGGCACGCTGTAACAGCGCCACATCGCTGGTATGCTTTTCAAAAAAATAGGTGTCGGGGAAAAACGCGCCTTCGGGATGGGTGGCGGTGGCACCCAGCTTAGCCATTAAGGCAACCGGTTCCAGGCCATTTAAGGTATGTTCAAGATGCGGGTTTTGCTCGACGGCTCGGCGCAATTGGCTAAAATTCCAGCCTTCGGGGATGGTAATGGCATAGCGCTTGGTTTTGCCCGCCAACAACAACGCCAAAATATCCGGCTGGGTCAAACCGGCGGGCAATTCATACTCGCCCGTCTTAACACGTTTATACCCGTCGCCGGGCAAGGCCAGCAGCTTAAACCACAGGCCATTGATGGGGACTTGTTGCGCCTGAAGCTTCTCAATAATGCGGGTAAACGAGTCGCCCTTCACCACTTCCACCGTAACGGGAACGCTGACCACCACATCCGTCAAAGCCGCATAATAAGACCAACCTACCCCCACCCCTAAGCACGCAATAAGTGCAGCGGCGGCAAGCCATACTTTATAGCGCATGGCCAACTTCCCTATCCAAGGCTTTTAAGTGCCGCAACTGGCTTTGCAAATGGCGGGTCAGCACACCGACTTGAAAAACGTGGCCGTCGATTTGCCTGACTGGCCATAAACCGATAATGGCATTGCTCAGAAACACCTCATCCGCCGCCAATAAAGCCGCTGGCGTATAATCATGCTCGACCAGCTTAAGCGGCTGTTGCCGGCACAACTCCATCACCAAACCGCGCACCACCCCCGCCACGCCTGAGCGGGTCAATAAGGCCGTGTACACAACGCCATCCTTGACATAAAAAAGGTTGCTCATCGTCCCCTCAATGACATGGCCGTCGACATTCAGTAACAAGCCTTCTTGGGTAGCGGTATCCGACCATTCGGCCCGCGCCAAAACTTGTTCAAGACGGTTCAAATGCTTGATACCCGCCAAGGCCGGACTGACCCCTAAGCGGGTTTGGCAAAAACGCGCGGCAATGCCCTGCTCTTGGAAGCTGTCGGGATAATCTGGGAAGGGGTGCAGGCTTAAGATACGGCTGCTTTGGATGGGTTCGGGCTGACGGTAGCCACGGCCACCGACCCCACGGGTAATGATGATTTTAATTACGGCCTGGCCATGTTCGGGGGCGGCCTGGCACAAGCTGGCGATTTCATCGGCCAGCAAGTGCAGATCCGGCACAGGCAAACGCAAACGTTGGCAACCGGTTTGCAGCCGCCGCAAATGCTGCGCCAAAAAGACCGCTTGCCGACGGTCTATTTCAATCGTTTCAAATAGACCGTCGCCATAATGGAGTCCGCGGTCGGCTACATCAAACGTTGTGCTGGGGCTACCGTTGACAAGATACATCTATGGCAGTCGGTGCGGCTACCCGTAACGTTTGAGAACCAGCGTCCCGTTCGTGCCGCCAAAACCGAACGAATTGGACATGGCAATGTCAATCTTCATGTTTCTGGCCGTGTTAGGCACATAATCCAAATCACATTCAGGGTCTGGATTTTCCATATTAATGGTCGGCGGGGCAATTTGATCCCTGATACTCAATGCCGTCAGCACCGCCTCAATGCCGCCCGCCGCACCCAACAGATGCCCGATCATGGACTTAGTGGAACTGATGGCAACCTTATAAGCATGATCGCCCAACGCCGCCTTCATCGCTTGGGTCTCACCCAAATCGCCTGCGGGTGTTGATGTGCCGTGCGCGTTGATGTAATCGACCTGATCAGCGTTAAGGCCCGCATCGCGCAACGCCAGCCTCATGCACCGCGCCGCGCCCTCACCGCCTTCAGAAGGCGTGGTGATATGGTAAGCGTCGCCGCTCATGCCAAAACCGACCAGCTCGGCATAAATGTTCGCGCCCCGCGCCTTAGCGTGTTCCAACTCTTCAAGGACAACCACACCCGCCCCGTCACTTAAGACAAAACCGTCACGGTCTTTATCCCAAGGGCGGCTTGCGGCTTGTGGGTCATCATTGCGGCGCGACATGGCTTTAGCGGAAGCAAAACCCCCCATCGCCGTCGGCGACGTGGTGCAACGCTCAGCACCGCCCGCGACCATGACATCGGCATCGCCGTACATAATCAAACGCGCCGCATCACCGATATTATGCGTACCTGTGGCACAAGCGGTGACGATGGCGTAGTTAGGGCCTTTCAGGCCATACTTAATCGACAGGTTGCCGGAAATCATATTAATGATGTTACCCGGCACAAAAAACGGTGAAATGCGCCGCGGGCCACTTTTATCGTAGGTCGCGTAACATTCTTCAATACCGGTAATGCCGCCTATGCCCGACCCGATAGCCACACCGATACGCTCGGCATTGGCCTCAGTGACTTCGATACCCGAATCCTCGAACGCTTGACAGCCTGCGGCAATACCGTAATGGATGAAACCATCCATGCGTTTGGCATCTTTTTCCGCAATGTATTGGGTAATGTCAAAATTTCTGATCACGCCACCGATAGTGGTCGCAAAAGGCGAAATATTAAATGAATCAATCGAACTGATACCGCTTTTACCATTGATGATACCGTCCCATGTTGCTGCGACAGTGTTAGCCAAAGGGGTAACAGCACCCAATCCAGTTATTACAACTCGACGTTTGCTCAATGTAATGTACCGTAAGAAGTCAAGATAGGAATTAGAAGGGGAAATAGCAAGTGGATGGACCCATAAAATCCATCCACTAAGGCGGTCATCAGACGTGTTTTTCTACATAGTCGATGGCTTGCTGGACGGTAGTGATTTTTTCAGCGTCTTCGTCAGGAATTTCACATTCGAATTCTTCTTCAAGCGCCATCACGAGCTCAACTGTATCCAAAGAATCAGCACCAAGATCGTCCACAAACGAAGCGTCGGTCGCAATCTCTCCTTTCAGGCCCAACTGCTCAGAAACAATCTTTTTTACGCGTTCTTCAATGTTACTCATAATTATTATCCTCAAACAATGCAAACTTTCTCTAATCTGCTTGCAATAGTATTGTTATTAGTTTTACTAGAAATCCCGTCTCCGGCAATTCCCAGACGGTGGGGAAATTATACTTTCATATTACAACAATGTCACAATTTTAAGGCATAAACATACCGCCGTTGACATGGAGCGTCTCTCCGGTGATGTAGCCTGCCCCTGCCGATGCCAAGAAAGCTACGGCATGGGCGATTTCCTCGGCATTACCCAAACGCGCCAACGGGATACCCGCCAACAGCCGGTTTTTAATGTCCTCGTTCAGCTCACGGGTCATATCGGTATCAATAAAACCCGGCGCGACCGTATTGACGGTAATGTTACGCGAACCGACTTCTTTCGCCATCGATTTGGCAAAACCGATCATACCGGCTTTTGCCGCCGCATAATTGGCTTGCCCGGCATTGCCGGTTGCCCCGACCACCGAGGAAATGTTAATGATACGCCCATATTTTTCCTTCATCATGCCGCGCAACACTGCCTTGCTCATCCGAAACACCGATGTCAGGTTGGTAGCGATAATATCGTCCCACTCTTCATCTTTCATGCGCATCAGCAAATTGTCGCGGGTGATGCCGGCATTGTTGACCAACACACTGGGCGTACCGAATTCGTCGCTGATAGCCTTGAGTACCGCCTCAACAGAAACGGCATCGGCCACATTCAGCATCATGCCCTTACCCAGTTCGCCCAAGTAAGCGCTGATGGCTTCGGCACCGTTAGCGGTTGTCGCCGTACCCACCACAAAAAAACCGTCCGCCGCCAAACGCTCGGCAATCGCCTTGCCGATACCCCGACTGGCTCCGGTCACTAAGGCCAAGCGCTTAGTCGTCATAACTTACCTCTAAAGCCTGTGCTTCCAACAATTCTTCTAAGGTTTCGGCATCATACAGGGCAAAATGGTCAAGATGTTTGGCGATGCGCTTGTTCAGTCCCAGCAAAACCTTGCCGGGGCCGCATTCGACAATGCAGGACACTTCTTGCTGCTGCAAATAACTGACCGTTTCTACCCAACGGACGGGCTTGTACAGTTGCTCGACCAAAATGGCCTTAATGTCGCCGACATCCTTGTGCGACTCAATATCGACATTATGGATAAGCTCGACATTAGGGACGCTGACCGCCACGTCCATCAAAGCCTCACCCAACTTAATCGCCGCCGGCTGCATCAGGGCGCAATGCGAAGGCACACTCACAGGTAACGGCAAAGCACGTTTGGCGCCCTTTGCCTTAGCCGCCACCATCGCCCGCGTCACCGCCGCCGCATGGCCGGCGATAACCACTTGCCCAGGGGTATTAAAATTCACGGCGGCAACCACTTCACCACCCGCCACTTCGGCGCACAACGCCACCACCTCGTCGTCATCCAGACCTAAGATTGCCGCCATTGCGCCAACCCCAGCCGGTACGGCTTCCTGCATCAGGCGGCCACGCAAGGCCACTAGCTTAATCGCCTCTTCAAACTGCAAAGCACCCGCACAGACCAGCGCGGTGTACTCGCCCAAGCTATGCCCAGCCATCCAAGCCGGACGCAACGGGCTATGCTGGCACCAGACTTCCCACGCCGCAACCCCCGCCGCCAACATAATCGGCTGGGTATTATGGGTTTGGTCCAGCTCTTTATCCGGGTCTTCGCTGACAATACGCCACAAATCCTTACCTAAAGCATCCGAAGCCCGGGCAAACGTCTGCTTGACACTAGGATAGTGGGCAGCCAAATCCGCTAACATACCGACCGATTGCGAGCCTTGTCCAGGAAAAACAAAAGCCAAATGAGATGATTGATTGCTCATATTGATAACTATAATTATTATAATTGTTAATTAATATCTGATAAGCGCGGAACCCCAAGTAAACCCGGCCCCGAACGCTTCCAGCAACACCACTTGCCCACGTTGTATGCGGCCATCACGCACCGCCTCATTAAACGCCAGCAACACCGATGCCGACGAGGTGTTGCCTTGGGTCTCCAAAGTCACCACCACCTGCTCCATCGACATTTTCAGCTTCTTGGCGGTGGCCGCAATAATACGGATATTCGCCTGATGCGGCACCAACCAATCTATTGAAGCCTTATCCATCGCGTTTGCCTCCAGCGTCTCGTCAACGATACGCCCTAAGGTATTCACCGCCACTTTAAAGACCTCATTACCGCGCATAGCAATATACCCGGCCTCATCCTTACCCGCTTCGGTCGCCGCTTGCGGGTTAGGGCAATACAACAAATCGTCAAACTCGCCATCGGAATGGATATGCGTGGACAACACCCCCGCCTCTTCACAAGCCTGCAACAACACCGCGCCCGCACCGTCACCGAACAGCACACAAGTGCTGCGGTCAGTCCAATCGACAATGCGCGAACAAATTTCCGCACCGACCACCAACACCGTTTGCGCCGCACCGGACTTAATATATTGGTCGGCAATACTGATGCCGAAGATAGACCCCGAACAGGCGGCCTGCACATCAAACGCGACACCATTTTTTATGCCCAAGCGTTTTTGCAACAAACACCCCGTACTGGGGTAGACGCGGTCGGGGGTGCCGGTCGCGACAATAATCAAATCGATGTCTTCAGGGGCTATCTGCGCCGCGTCAATGGCTTGCCGTGCGGCGATTTCCGCCATGCTGGACGCGCTTTCGTGGTCGGCGGCAATCCGGCGGCTCTTAATGCCGGTACGCTCATGTATCCAGCTGTCAGAGGTGTCCACCATCAGAGATATTTGCGCATTGGTCAACACTTTTTCAGGCAAATAACCGCCCGTACCTATCACCCTTGCATAACGGCTCATGCACTCTCCCTCTGCGCTAAAATCACTTGAATCTGTTCACTGACTTTTTTTATCACGTCATTTTGCACTTCAACTTCCGCCAGCTTAATCGCCGTCTTAAACGCCAGCACATCCGCGCCGCCGTGGCTTTTGATCACCAAACCGCGCAAGCCTAAAAAACTCGCGCCATTGTAACGTCGGGGGTCGATACGCTGCTTTAAAGACTTTAGCACCGGATACGCCACCACCGCCGCCAGACGGGTAAACAGATTTTGCGCAAACGCCTCTTTCAGCGCCGTGCCCATCATCTTGGCCGCGCCCTCAATTGACTTGAGCGCGACATTGCCGACAAAACCGTCGGCGACAATCAAATCCACTTTAACATGGCCTGCCGTCAAAGAATCGCCCTCGACATAGCCGATATAATTCAGCCCGGAGTTTTCCAGCAACTTAGCGGCGGCTTTAACCTGTTCGTTACCCTTCACGTCTTCTTCGCCGATATTCAGCAAACCGACCTTCGGGTGTTCAATATGTTCAATTGCCTTGACCAGCTCATTGCCCATCACCGCAAATTGAAACAAATGCTCTGCGGTGCAATCGACGTTCGCCCCTAAATCCAAGGCATGGGTATGCCCATAAATGGACGGCAACGTCGAAACGATTGCCGGACGGTCAACGCCGGGGATCATCTTTAACACAAACCGCGCCGTCGCCATTAAGGCGCCGGTATTGCCCGCACTGACACAGGCATCGGCAACGCCGTCACGCACCAAATTGATGGCGACCCGCATTGACGAGTCTTTTTTATTTTTTAACGCCTTAGACGGGGACTCGTCCATACCGACGCATTGCGAGGCATGATGAATAGACAACCGTCCCTGATAGTCAACTAATGCTTGCGCCAAATGTTGCTTAAGTAAAGCTTCATCACCTACCAAAATCAGCACTAAGTCCGGATTGTCTTTCAAGCAATCTAAGGAGGCGGGAACCGTCACAGAAAGACCGTGATCCCCACCCATTGCATCAATTGAAATTGTTAAGCCCACGCTGTCCAGTGACTCCGCCAGAAATTAAAAAAGCCGGGCCCGCAAAGGCCCGGCATAGCATCAGGGCTTGTAAAAGCCTTAATCTTCTTCAACAGCACCCACGATTTGACGGCCTTTAAAATAGCCATCGGGGGTCATGTGGTGGCGCAAGTGCATTTCACCTGTGATAGGGTCTTGTGACAGGGCGCGGCTAGTCAAAGCATCATGTGAACGGCGTTGGCCACGTCTTGAACGTGATACTTTACTCTTCTGAACGGCCATTATAAATCTCCAGTATTTTTTAGGTTGGCTAAGATGGAAAAAGGATTTTCGCGGGGCGACGGTTCGTCATCCCCTATTAATTTTGCTTTGTTAGCCGCTGCGTCTTCGACAAACCCAATGGGTTTAAAACAGGCATAATCGTGCTTTGGAAACGCCGGCAACGCCAGCAACAGTTCGTCTTCGACCAGTTCCTTAAGGGGCATGGTCTCGCCTTCCAGCATCAGCGGCTCGTAGATTTCAGGCAACTTGTCGGCCTGCGCTATCGACGTGACGATACCGAGCTTGACCTCGCTGTTAACAGGCCACGGCAAAGCCGCCAAACAACTTTGGCACTTTAGTTGCAGCACCGCTTCCAAACGCCCTTCAATCGTCGCCAAACGCCCTTCCCGTTGGAAAAAAAGCTCAATAGCAACAGAACCCGTATCGTCAACTAGCAAATCTGCCAAACGATTCAGGTCTTTTAAAGGTATCTGGCCTTTTAAAGCGCCGCGCTTATCGGCGAGGTGCAAAGGCTCTATGTATTCTGGTAATCTAGCTAACATAACCGCACAATGATATATGGAAACGCCAAAAGCGTCAAACATTGAAAGAATAATCTATTAAAATCAGGCTCTTTTTAGCAAAAAACCGTACTTTTAAGCCCCTCAGGTCTCCCCGCCCGCCGCCGTTCGGCACAGCGTAGCGGCGTAAACGGGTCTTGGCCGGACATTATACACTAGCCGGACAGGTTAGCACGTCAATAGCCCTTGCGTTAAGGTGCTTAATAAATGCCGTCACTTATTAAGCGGCATAGAGACTGGTAACCGTTAGGCGCGAGTTTAAAACCCCTCGGCAAAGGCTAAAGACCTTTGCGCCCCACTAGTGAGGCCACACCGGACGGAGTGCAATGGCTTTTAGCCTTTGCACGATATAACCGTGTGCACCAACACTTTGCCAGATACCCATTTATCGCCACCTAGCAAAAACAAAACCCAGGGCATTGCATAAAGCGCACCATCTGCTGCTATAAGCATAAAAAAGCAATATTATAAAACCCGGATCACTTTTTTCGCACTTTTATTGTTTTTTATTCAGCAACCGTTCAGTCGTGCGGCTATAACATAAGGCGCATTCAACAACCACCTGTTGAATGCGCCTTATGCCGTATATTCTTAAATCCCGACAATGAGATAAAAACAATGACAAATAAAAAATTAGGTTTATCTATAGCGAATACCCTATTAGTAACTGCCGCCCTACAAGGTTTAACGCCTGTGGCCGCCGATTCCCTTAAGGTATTTAACCCTGTAACAGGACACTATTATCAGCGCTTTGACTTGGCCAATGTCAAACAATCCACAGCAAACGCCAATTGCAGCGCACTAAAGGCACATTTGGTGACGTTTGCAGGCACTGATTACGGTGTTGACAATAAAGAAGCTGATTTTGTTTACTCGCAACTGGTCAGCAAATCACTCTCTGGTGCTGGTAATGGCTATAATTTCAACTTTATCGGTGCCGTTTACAACGAAAACACCTTTACTTGGTCGTGGGTGACGGGCGAACCCTTTGGTAAAAACTTCCCAACTACGGTTAATGGTTATGACTATTACGGCATGAAAGTTAGTGATAGCAAGTGGATATTGAGTAATATTGATGGTCATATAGGGTCAGGAATTTATTCTTCTACTGGCTATGTGTGCGAATGGGATGGAAACGATTACATTGCCAGCGCCACCGTACCCGACCTTAACAATAACGGTGTAGACGAAACTGCCGCGCTTTATCTGGACTACAAAACCAACAACCACACCGTCATCATCCGTGACCCCAAAACCCATACGACCATCAGCACCTTAACCTTTGCCAACTCCACCCCCACACCGCCGATTGGTTTGGCAGTCATCGCCGACATGAATATCAACGGTGTTCCTGAAATAGCGGTGCTGTCAGGGCTGACCATCAGAATTAAAGATGCAAAAAACAACAACGTTTCCTTAAAAACGTTTAACTTTCTGAATAGCACCTACCAGCCGCGTTCGCTGAGCGCCACTTACAGCTCGGATAAAACCTTTAGCGAATTAACCGTTGTCGGTGTCTTGCCCACAGGCAAGGCAACCGCCGAAACCCGCGACAGCAAGTCCGGTGCCCTGCTGTATAGCGACACCTTCTAAAAGTAAGCGCCGCGCGGTAAGTTGGGCATTCAGCACTTGCCCAACTTACCCAATCTCATCTTGAATTTCGGTAGCGGCATGGCATCGTTTTTAGCCTACCGCCACCAGCCCCTCCGCGAGCGTATTGTCAGCAAAACGTTCAGGAGGAGAAAGCGGGCTATCGCACCTGGAAAGCCTTATCACGGGTTATTGACCAGCAACGTATCATCATAAAAAGTCACCGCGCCACTTGCGATATCATGCGTACCGCCAACAATGCCAATCGTGCCGTCGGCAATCATCTCTTTTAATATAGGGCTGCGTTCCAAAACGGCATGTACCGTCCGCTTGACATTAATCACCGACACTTTTTCGACAAATTCACCATTCCCTGAGTGCCGGTTTTCGGTTTCGGTTTTCTCATCATAAACGGCAGGTTGCAGCTTTGCAAGCAAGGCGGTCAGGTTGCCCATTTCGACATGGTCACACGCGCCTTTAACCGCCCCACATTTGGTATGGCCTAACACGACAATGAATTTTGCCCCGGCGACCTTACAGGCAAACTCCATACTGCCTAAGATGTCTTCGTTAATAATACTCCCGGCGATACGGATACTAAAAACATCCCCCAAACCTTGGTCAAAAATCAACTCCACCGAGGTGCGCGAATCTATACAGCTTAAAATGACTGCAAACGGATGTTGGCCATCGGACGTTTCATTGGCCTGTTGCAGCAAATTACGGTTGACCTTCAGATTATTGACAAAGCGTTTATTACCTTCTTGCAACAACGCCAATGCCATTGCCGGAGTAATTCCTGCTTGTATTGCTTTCGTTAACGTTTTCATTTTTAGTTCCACTGCTTGTTATAACCCATATAGCCTTAAGCCAATCCAACCCATCATTTAACGCCTAACCGCCGTTACCCAACCCTCGCCTTGGCCGAACAAGACTTATTCGGCAACCTCAAAATCCCCATAACAACCCTCTTGTGTCACATCAACAAAAACATAAACCCGCTTATCATTAAGGCGGAATGGATCAGTATCAGCTTAATTTTCTGCGCTGTCCGCTGACTGCGCCAGTAATACACAAGCCGATATTGATAAGCGTAGAGCTTGCGGAGCGCGTAATCCCTAAGGCTATGCAACGCCCTAATAGCTGGCCGCCAAACCAAAAAAATGCCCCCTATCCCCACCACGACACTGAAATAAAACACAGTCAATTGCGCCAAAAACTTATCAAAGCCAAACGTGTGCCGTAAAAACTCCTCAAGCACAAACGATGTGGCTTCATAAAAAGTGTGCGCCACCCAGACAATGCCATGAGCAATGGCCTCAGGAAAATGCAGCAGATAACCCAATGCCAACAAACACAGCAACCATTTCACTATCGGAAAGCGCTTTATTTGATCTTTAACCTTCTCATTTACCGTCATTTGAGCCTCTCTTAACGCAAGCAGATTAGTCAACATAGTGCTCCTGAACACCCAACACAGCCTGATAATCAGCATAACTCCTGAACAAACTGGCGGTGGCTTCGGCGTACTGCAAGGCCGCATCCCCTTTCGCTATCTCGCGCAAATTAACGAACAGCAACGTGCTTTCACCCAAATCAAACCGCGTCTGTTCGCCGTCAGCCAATTGCTCGGCGGCATTCAGTTGCTCGGCACTTAATGACAAGCGTTTGCGCACCGCTGACAGCGCCGAAAAAACATCTTTCACCTCCACCGCAATACGCTCCTCCTGCAATTGCTTATCCCACTTTAAACGGCGGACATTAGCCGCCGCGACTTGGGCGCGGCCACTAGCGGCGCGCTGCTGTAACGGAATATCGATATTCAATCCCACATACAGCTCGTTACGGTTAATCTTATCTTTGCTATGGCCTATATCATTCGCCGCCATCACCGACAAATCGACGGCAGGGGCACGCTGGTTTTGCTGGAATTCCAATTCTGTTTGGGTTTGTTTAGCTTGCACGGCCAAACGCTTGGCTTCGGGCCGATGGTTGAGCGAGACTTGCAACGCTTCGGCAGCATCAAGCGTCTTTATCGACACCGGATCAGGAAACCGGTCCGGCAGTTGCCCGGCACTGGGCAACTGGGGCTGACCGTCCGCATCACGCCAATAAAATGACAATTGGAGCGCCGTCTGTTCCAATAAACGTTGCGCAGCCACCACCCGCTCTTGCCGTTCGATGATAGCGCGGCGATTATCCAAGGCTTCAAAATCAGGAATATCCCCCGCCGCCACCCGATCGCGGATGCCTTTATCACGCTGCTCGGCAATTTGCAGCAAATGCGAGGCAACCCTTAAACGCTGCCCTGCTAACACCCAATCCCAATAGCGATAAGAGGCCATCCGGGTAGCTTCAAGCAACGCCAGCTCATAGTCATGACCAGCGACTAATTGCCCCCACTCCGCCTGCTGCAAACTTGCCCGGCGGCGGTCAATGTCACGGTTACGCCATAAGGGTACATTCACCCCAATGCGGGCTTCGCCGCTTTGGGCAGTCTGGCTTTTACCTTCATAAAGCGGGTAATCGCCCACGCCCCGCCGCCACCCGCCAAAAAACGTTGTCCCCCAAAGTGCCGTGGGTTGCTCCACGCTAATGTCATTGTTTTGGTTTTCATACAAACCCGCAACAGAC
This sequence comes from Methylovulum psychrotolerans, assembly GCF_002209385.1. Taxonomy (NCBI): domain Bacteria; kingdom Pseudomonadati; phylum Pseudomonadota; class Gammaproteobacteria; order Methylococcales; family Methylococcaceae; genus Methylovulum; species Methylovulum psychrotolerans. The sequence continues at coordinate 3,807,387 of NZ_CP022129.1, read as the reverse complement.
CAGCGGTTTTGTGCTTTTAATAACTGATGTTACGCACCCCATCCCAAAAAGAGTATCATTGACGGATGGAAAAAGAAAAAATAGAACTCTACACAGACTACCTGATCTGCAATCAAGGCTTTGCAACGGCGACGGGCTTGTCGGCGATGCAGACCTTAACCCTATCGAACACAAATGGGCACAGCTTAAATCCATCCGCAACCAAGCACGATGTTCCGTTGACGACCTCTTCACTGGGGCGGTTACAGGACATCTTTTTATATCGGATTAGCTATATCGCCCAGCACATCAAGCATCGACAGGTCGAGTGCTTGTAATTTTCGAGTCAACGCATCTTCAACGACTCTAAACCCTTTCGGCTCAGGCTTCTTGATGAGCTTTGCCAGTGTTGGTCGGCCATTGACGATGTTGAAATTCGTATTGCTCAGATAGTCGCGGTCAACTGCATTGGCGGCATCAGTGAGTTGTGTGCGTAGATGATCGACGAACGCCTGGCTTTCGACCGGCAGACCAACCAGTTCCCCATATTCAGCCAAAGCTTTGTTACACTCATCAGTAGACAAAAGCTGCTCACGGGAATCTGAGTAAGTATCGCTGCCCGGCACACAAATATCGGCTGATTTCAGTTCCTGAACCAGTTGCCGAAAAACACAAACCTCGAACTGACGGCGGTTTACACGACTAGGCTCCTTTTTGCTGTCACTTTCGCCGGTGACAAGTTTCCACCATTTCGCCGGCATCCAGTCCAAATCCTGCGGTGTCAATATAGCTTCTCCCTTACCGTTTAACGTGATCCAATCTGAATGGCGACGGTTGTTAGCAAGAACGAAGGCCAAGGCATTTTCAAAGCTCTTATCCTGACTGGTTGCGACGAAGCGAAGCTTGGCCAGGATGCGGAACAGTTCGCTCCGACGAGATTTAAAATAGCGCCACATGAAACGACATTCGTTTTTGCCGCCAAATTCTGAGTGGACACGAGAGAACTCGCATAAATCCGGTCGTTCAGTGACCAGTTGCCGGGCTTGGGTAATTTGATCGTCTACCGGTTGGCCGGACTGTAAGAGCGTATCGAGCTGGGCGAAGCGGCGCAGAATTTCATCGGTCTTGTCCTGATTGACCGTCAGGTAATCTTCAAGTTCTGCACCAGCCAGGTGTTGGACTTTCATCATCTGTTTGCAGATCATATCGCACAGATCGTCGGTTACCCGTGCTAATTGACGCTCAATCAGGGTCAATGAAACGGTATAGCGCTTTTTCACTTCCATATCCGCCATGCTGGCGGCGTCCAGACTTAAGCCTTCCAGGGATAATTGCTGCCGTTTGACAACCGGGATATTGCGTAACAAGTCCTGATTACCAGCCAAGGCCGAAAGTTGGTCATAGCGCGTTAATAGTTCTCGCAAACCGCTCTGTGTCACCTTGGGTGCATCGATTTTTATATCGTTCCACGGACTAGTTTGACTGTCTTCGCCGACCAGAAACAAAGCATCAAGTTTGGTACGGTCGGCTTCACTCAAACATTCATAAACACTACGGAACAGCATTCGATAAGTCGCAGTCCGCTGCTCCTTGGCTTCCCGTAACAAAGTTCCGAAGGCTGGCAGCTCGTACCGATACTTTACCAGTGTCTCGACCCCAACATTGATGATATCCGCTAAATCGTCCTTGGTCAGCGCAGCGTCAACCAACGCTTGGCGCAATAGCTTATGTGCTTCACTTTCAAACTGACTGACATTTAAATAACTGCGTATCAGACCGACATGGGTTTTGCGTGAGCGTGAATCGTCGTAGTGCTTTAGCGCCCCCCGATCAAGGGGGATTTTTTCGATTTCGGCTAGATGAGCAATGATTGAGTCCGGAATTTGATCCGATGTCACAAAGTAGCCCAAACGTTGAAAAGTCTTAAGGGTAAGGAGAAAACCGAATCGGCTACCCTGTCCACGCACAACCTTTGTGCAAAATTCACACTCTTCAGGTGTTGGGGAATACCACCGTTCTAATTCGCCTGCGTTGAAGCTGGTTTTTAATCTGGGGTAGGCAGTATCGCTCGCTAGCATGACAGAAATTTGGTCATTGCTGGCCGCCCGGCCGGCCTATTCGAGCGAGGGTTTCGATCAATGTGGTACGTTTTACGCCAAAGTTACGGCAAACTGCTGCCTTGGACATACCGCCTTTTAGCGCCGTAGTGATTGCCTCTAATTTTTCACCCACAATGGCGGGTGGTCGTCCGCCAATCCGTCCACGCCGTTTGGCCGCAGCCAAACCAGCAACGACACGTTCCTTTGTTAAAGCCCTCTCATACTGGGCCAGCGCCCCGAATACATGAAATAATAATTCCCCAGATGGCGTCGTTGTATCCATGCCCTCCGTGAGTGAACGAAAGGCAACCTGATTTTCTTTCAAGGTATTGACGATGGATAGCAGGTGCGACAACGAACGGCCTAGCCTATCCAGCTTCCAGACCACCAGGACATCGCCAGGGCGAACGAACTCAAGTGCTTTTAATAAGCCCGGACGATCATCTTTGGCACCTGAGGCATGATCTTCAAATAAATGCCGACTATCGACTCCTGCCGCCATGAGCGCGTCACGCTGTAAGTCGGTAGTCTGACGATCAGAGTCGGATGATACCCGCATATAACCAACAAGCATGTACGAAAAACCCTTAGCAAGTAATTTGCGTATGGTATACCATAGCGACAGGGTTTTTCGTACATTTTTAAGGATGATTTGGGCGGCAACAGTGGCACCCTATCTAACTAATCGGAAAACAAGTGTTTTACGACAGGTGTATCATGGCAATTACTGGCTAAAAAATAAATGTCACATGAGTTTATCCGCTATTGCACTTTTTCTCACGAATCCTTACGGTCACCCAAGCTGACGCAGGAATTAATCGCCGGCTTCAGTCCGTACCGGACATCCCACCTCAACCGCTTCGGGCTGTTCGAGCTGAAAGAGCGTCATCCATTACCCATTGACTATGGAATCATGTTCTGAATATAGGCGTGATGCGGGCTACAGGGCGACTATACGCATTTACGAAGGAATCCTTACGGTCGGCCAGTAACAGCTATCAAAAGCAGGGGAAAACCCAAATACTTTTCCACTAGATCCCGTGGAACTTTAGAGCCTTTTGTTGATTAGCACCCAAAAACCTGTTTTAATTGATTTCTGGATTCAGAGCACTATCGCCGATTATTTCAATCCTTTTGTAAATTCTTTCATAAAAATTATTTTCATTATGCAGTTCAATTTCTTTAAGATTTTTTAAGTAATCCATTAAAGCAACAAGATGAATTTTTTTAGCATTACGCTGTTCTTTATCACCTTTCCAATTTTTTATTTGAGCGGACATAATATCTTCTATTTGTTTTGTTACCTCAATCTCCTCTCCCGTATTATGGCGGCACTCTATAATCGTTCTAATTTCATTCTCTTTTAATGTCCATCTTACATTAGGTATATTATAATCACAAAATTTTTCAATGATTTCAATTGCTTTTTTACAGTTGCCAGTGAATGTTTTTTTTTGGTAGCACACGTTATTATTATTTTCTGTGGTTACGTTTAATTTATCCGGTTCACTTGCCGGTAAGCTCTGTCCATCTTCTATGACTACTACTTGGAGGGTTTTTGTTGATTGCCGTGCGTTTTCCTGAGGCGTTGTATTAAGAGACGGCTCTTCCTCAGGTTCCGTTGCTATTAATAAGCTTGGTCTATTTTCCAGCAATGCCCGCGCCATTTTCTCGGCGTCGGTCAACCGTGCGGCGGCGGTAGCGGACAAAGCCGTGGTTTGCCCTTCTTTGGGCAACACAACGCCATCCCAATACTTACCCAGCTCTGCCAACTTTATTTGGAGTGAAGGGATCCACCCCGCTAAAGACAAGGAATCGGCGAGTGCTGGCGGCAAAGGCAGCAATAGCACCGCCAGAGCTTCTGCAGTCAGGGGGCTGGCCGCATAAAGGACGGCGGGCTTTTCCCCGGCCAACAGGGCGGCGTAAAAATTTGCAAGATTATTAATAACCCCTGCTTCATCAGCCCCCAAAACGGCCAAACTAGCCCGGCCTTTGGCGATCACTTCGTTTAAATGCCCTTCCAGATCATCCGGCAAGGAAAAATTACAAGCCTCCGCCTTAATGGCCAACACACTGCCAGGGAGTAGCCAATTTTTTTCTTCCCGCCTATCCCACCAAACCTTGTCGTCCCATTGCCTCACCCGTGGCAACAACAGCAATGCCACCAGTGCGGCGGGCAGGCCAGAACCGCCTGATTCGGCAATTTGCGTTTCTAAAGAACCAGAACGGCCAGCCGCATCTTGCACCCTGCTGGGATAGGAAGCCCCCGCAAAATAAACCGCGGCAGCCTTATCCTTTAGCTGCCTGCCGTACCAAAAAGAGAGGGTGCAAAGATTGTCTTCACCGCCCAGATAAATTTTCAGGTCATCGCCACTAAACTCCGTGCTTTTGGCTATCCAGCGGAAATCGGAGCGGGCACCGTGCACTTTGCCAAAGACACCACGCTGAGAGGCCAACTTTTTGGGCAATTTTCCGCGTGTCGCCCTTTGCAAAGACGGCCATTGCCAAAGCGTATATTCAGTCATGACCATAACCTCCAAGTGCTGTGACGGCACTATCTAGCTGTCGGCGGTAATCGTAAGGCAAATGTATGGCTTGGCCAAAATCTTCAATCTTGCCAAGCAATGCAATGACTTCGGGGCGGTTATATTGATTTTGCTTCAATAACGCTATATTTTTACGGACTTCTTCTGCCACACGGTGGCGGGCCACCTGTTCCAAGCGTTCCAACATCATTTCCGCCTCGCTTAGCTGCCCGATATGGATTTGCCGGGGCTGTTCCGGTAACCCACGCACCCAATCATTAACCATTTCAAACAATTCCAATGAACAATGTTTTTTCAAACGTTCTTGATTGAAGAGCCCCAGTTTGTACTTTAATTTATCCAGCCTATTGCGTAATTTTTCCTCTTCTTCATAGAGATCACGCCAGAATGCTTGGCAGGCTTTAAACCTTTCGGCAAACCCGTTAAGCCGCTCATATCCAAGATAAGAGCCGATAGGGGAATCAAGCTGCCCCAGCAATAATTCCATACGCTCAAAATAGTCAGATTCCAGTGTTTGCCTGTCTAGCAAACCCAATAATAATCTTTGCTCTTCTTTACAACGTTGCTGCATATCCGCGATAGCTTCATCAATAGCGTGTTCCAATCGGGAATGCTGTTGCAATTGCTCGGCGATTTGGTTTGCACATTGTTCGGCATCATTAGGAAAGGCATCAGCTCTTTGCCCTTCGGCGGCATCCGGATAGCCTGCCTGCAACAACGCGTTGTATAACCGTTGGTTATTTGCTGAATTGCAGGCCAGTTGGTTGTGGCAATCACGGATAAAATCCCCGCAGAGCTGTGTTAGCCGCTGTTCTAAGGCATGGGTTTCGGCGAGCACTTCATCAAGGTCGGGATTACTGGCATTTCCCCCTAACGTGTCAATGGCCGCTTGCAGATTTTCCCAGACAATGCCGACAATAGCCGCTTGCTTTTGTAATCTGTCATTGTCTAGGCGTAATTTTTGTTTCGCCCGATCAAACCCTTCCCTATCGGCATCGGCTTGCCGCTTAAGATTGTCCAATTCGACTAACCCTTGTTTGGCCTCACGCAAAGAAAGCAACAAATCTTGGGTGGCTTTGTGGCCGTTTAGCCCATCCAAACGTTGCTGTAAGGTTTCGGCCTGCAACCTCAACGATTGCGCCAAAGGCTGTGCTTGCAAGCTTGCCAACCCCGTGCCCCATTCAGAACATAGCGTATCTAAACGGTTATCTAAAGCCAGTTCATAAGTGTTGGCAATGGCGTTAAATTCTTTTTTGGCCGTTTTAAAAGCTTCTAGCCATGTCAAGTGATCACGTGCCCTATCAACCCGTAAATTTTTCAGTTCTTTTAGGCTGGATTCACTTTCCGGTTGCGGGCCACAAGCCATCATTAGATCGGTTAAAGCGTCTTGCAATTTTGTCAGTTTGGCAGTCCGTTCATTATGACCATATTGGATACGGGAGGTTTTTAGGGCTTCCGCATCCGCACACAAATCCGCCAATTCAGAGACATCGCGCAACCGCCAATCCGTTTCCAATTGCCGAAAACGCCGGTCTAACTGCTCATCTTCCTTGCTCGGTAATTCAAAGGCCCGCGTCCATCTGCGGATTTCCGCCAGTGTTTCCGACATCATTCTTATTTCTGGTGGTTCCGGACGCTTGCTTAATTCTTCTAATGGCGCACAAAGCGTTTTGATTTGGTTTATGCCATCAGCTGACAATTGGCTCTGCAACATTGCCGCCCGCTGGATCCGTAACTGATTTTCAAGGATGGCTGTTTCCAAGTTCGAACTAAATTTACTCAATATGTCATCAGCGTTTTGAAACTTCCGCAAGGCTTCTGCATGTAGGCGCAACTCACTTTCGATGAGCCGTAATCTTTGTTTAGCCGGGAAAATGTCCACCTCCCTGCTGCAAAGTGAAACAGAAAGGAGATCATTGTGCCATTGTTCGCAGATTTGTTTACCGTATTCAAAAGCCTCCCCTTCTTCTTTTTTGAACAATTCGCGTAAAAAATTTAATTCGGCCACTAAGGGTTGGGCATCACCGACAATGTCACGCAGGCCAATGGCAAGATTTTCCAAATTATTGCAGCGTTGCGTTAAAGCAATAACGCTATCTTCGCTGATAATGTTATACCAGGAAGAACGCCGCCGTACGGTATCCAGCTCATCAAGCAAGCCTTTGGCTTGGTGCTGGAACTCCAGTGCCGTTGGGATGGCATCCATCCAGCTTATTAGGCGTGCCGCCAACCTGTCCAATTTTTCACGCTTTTTCTTATCGAACATGCTTAATTTATTGTCCTATCCGTCAAAATTATTAGGTCACTTTGCAGGCCACTCGCCATCACAGAATTTGTTTCAAAATTTTTAAAGCCGCTTTGGCTTGGGGTAATTGATCGGCGTTTGCGGCTAACGCGATGGGATGGTTTTGCAAATCATCATCTTGGCACTCCTCTAACCAAGCACTGGTCGAGTGCAATATATTCAGCCATAACACATCATCGTCACTGACGGCCTCAACCACACCAATCCCCCCAGGATACAAATCGACAATGGCAATGCCAAACATTTCCTCGCCATGAACGTCATTCTCCCCGTTAAGGTTCACAACGGCCAATGCATTGTCCTCTACCCCAAGATGGACAGGCAACACATGTTGTAACGCTTGGCATAGCGAATGCAGGGCATTGGCATCAGGAGACACCATTAAGCGTAAGATAACGGCCCGCGTCACAAACGGTTTATTGGCAATAGGGGGGATATGGCTACGTTGGGGTTTGTCCATCCAATGTTGGCAAGGATCGCTTGTCCATTCAATCCGCCCCGTCACTTCTTCCTCGTAATGCAGTTCAACGGCAAGGCGCTGCAAACGGCCTTGCTTACCAATAGCCACTTCAGAACTTTTTGGCAAAGGCTTAATATTGAACACTGTGCTGCTATGGCAACGCCAAGTGTTTCGGCTTTGCCCCTCTTGCCGACATTCCAACTCGCCCCTTTTTTTCACCTCTTCGACCGAAGACCACTCGCTAATACGGTAGCGCTTCCCTTGATACATGAACACCCGACCAGGATAAGCCATGATTAACAGACGTTCTTGATCAAGGTGCATACGGATGCCGCTTTCTTTTCCGCCTCCGGCTCGTTCGCGCACTTTAATTAATTTCAGGCCGATGGTATCCAAAGGGCGATAACAATCATCAGGCGCATCATGGCTACGGTATTCAAAATCCAGTGCCAGACGGCCATTGGCATCCAAATAGCGAACTTCCACTTTACTTAGTTTTCCTTGCTTGGCCAACTGCACCAACGTCTCGTCAACCAATTCGCTATCCCACAGCGAATTTTGCAATAGCCCGTCCCTTGTGTCAGGCAATTCATTCAGCCCCAACAGCAAATGCCTCTGAATAATGGCAGGGCATGATTTTGCACAAATCAATCGCCGCGATGTGGCAATGCCGTTATTCTCTGCCAAGCTGTTGAGCAAATAAGCAACATAAGGGTTATCGGGTGACATAATGGCAATATGGAAATGATTGATGCCACCGGTTATCTGCCTGCCTTGGCCAAGCAAATTCGGTAAGGCTAACAAATCGGCAGGCCGCATCTGTAAAAAACCAACCGCAGCTTGGCTAGGGGTGGGCAGGAGTTGTCCGCCTATCGTCCCTGTATTTGCCGTTTGTCCGCAAAACTGTGCAAACTCGTCTGCTGAGATAAAATCCGGAAGAGTCATTGCCGTGGGCCATTTTCCTGCAATGGATGCCGCCGCCGCACTAAGCAACAGATATTGATGGCTGTTCCCCGGTTCCTTGGTCTGTAAAATATGTAGGCTTATCCGTTGCTTTTGGTGAAGTTTGACATATGTGCGGGTATGTGAGCTTTTCAGATCCGAATGTGGCAATAAGTGCCGTACAAATTCACCGTATTGTGCATCCGCTGATGCTGTACGCATGAAGGCCAACGTCAGCAAATCTTCCCGGCCAAAGGTGCGCAATAACCTATGCAGGCGACGGGTGATGGCCCATAAGTTGGCCGCCATAACCCCGCTATAATCATGCAAACGCCACCATACCACCAATCCGACCTTGGCAATGCTGCTAGGCAAATCCTTAAGCCTCCGCAATAAGGAATCAGACAAAAGCTCGGCATTAACCACCCAAATTACCGCATGTTCCGGTATGTCGCCATAGTCCAAAGCGACAATACGTTGCCGCAAGTCAGGCAACCAACTTTGCAATTGTTTTGCTAAATCATTGGCATCCAGTGGGGTAACTATCAGGGTGACAGTATGGCTCTGTTGGTCAAGCAACAGGGCCATCAGCGCAATGGCTTCTATTTGGCCACTGTTATCCGGGGCGAAAACCACCCGTACGGCCCCATAACCATCACTGCCCTGGTGTTCGTGGCAGGCCAATGAAGCAACCGCTTCAATCAATTCTTGCGCCACCGACATAGCCCCCATTGCCTCCAAGCGTGCCGACATTGCTTGTGCCGTTCTATTTTGCAAATTCCGGGCAGGGGTGGGGGTGGCAGGCCATTCAGCCACTGTCCTGACAATAAAACCAGCGGCTTTCATAAGTTCAGGCCACGTTTTTCCGGCAATAACAGCCGGGGCATTTTGGGTTTCGGCAACAGCTGCGGTGTCATCCTCACGGAGGAACCGGCCTCCGCTGAAAGAAATGCCTAACAGGGTGAACACCGACACAACCATACATCCCCAAACAGCAACGGGATAAAATCCCTCCAAATTGCTGATGTTAAAAAAAACAATGACTGCCAAGATTAAAGATTGCCATAATAGCCAACGGCGGGAATTGGCAAAACCGACCCCTCCTGTCAACCAACGTGACGATTGGGCGGGTAAAGGCTTTGGGAACAAGCTGATTAATGAAATAAATGACCAAAATATAAAGGGTGCCAATAAAAGAACCGGGCTATTGACGGACGAATCATTTCCGGCATAGAAGCCCGACCATCCGCCAAGGCTTTGGGATAATTCCGAGAGAGCCAAAAAAGCGACTAAAGGATACAGGCACCATTGGGCAACCCGACACCAATAATCAGCCCTATCGCCATGAGGGCGGCGCGCTTGTGCCAACTTATCCATAGCCACACCCCAAGCCATACCCAAAAACACGCAGAGCCAAGCTATATATATCGGGGTCAATTTAAACATGACGATTCCACTCCTATTTGCAAACGCAGCAAGTATGCCCGTGAGCCATCCGCCCCTACGATACAATGATCTTCATTAACGCCCTGATCCGTCAGGGTAGCACGCACAGCGGGCAAACTGAGCCAAAGTGAGGGCAATAGGCAATAAACGTTATCTACAGGCACCCCATCACGCATCCGCCAACGGAAAGCCGTGGAAAAATCCCCACTGTGACGATTCAGAAAGGCACATAATTCGCGGGCTCTCGTGGTTTGCTCATCACCGGAACCCAGTTTGGCCAATTCCTGTTCCAAAGGCTCCTGATAAGCGCGGCTTAAATCGTCTATAAATTGCAAGGGATAAAGGAATGCATAGCTGTAACGTTCCCCCCATTGTTTGAATGGTTTTTTTTCCGCCTGCATTGACTGGAAACGTTCGGGTATGGCGGGGTTTGTCTGATCAATACGTTGCAAATCAACATACTGCTCAATAGCATGGCGGATACCGCTGTTATTGCCAAGGCGCACCCAATTCTCCGTCGAGCTTTCCGCATCCAATCCGTACATATCTAAAAAATCATGGAGTTGGCCACGTAACCAACTGATTTCACGCCGTCTTTCCTTGAGATGCTCATACAATAGGGCTAATTCACGGCTGGCTTCTCTACGGATACTGATTGCGGCATCTGCTTGCATCTGTTTTGCCGATGTTGCTTGAATATCGGCGACCGTATTTAAGAGCGCCCGTAAAGCATCAACCAAACGTCCATGTTCAACATCTGTCCAAAAACGCCGGGCTTGGAGTACTTCCCGCCTAACCCCCCGGTGTAAAAAATAAGCAATCGGGATGCCCATCATCACACAAACCACTGTTACCCTCCAATAATACTTACCGGGAAAGCCGGAGCTTTCATAACCTGACAGCCATTGCGCGGCATCGTGGACAAACCGCATAGCTGGGGAAGCGGTGGCCGCATCAAACACCGATAAATGGAGCCAAGCTTCAAGCCACCCTGCCAACCAAGGGCTTAAGCCAAAACCAAACAATAATGCAAATAAAGGCCACCATTTTAAAATGCCCTGAATATCCAGTTGCATTGCCAGGAAGCGCCGATAATGTGCGTGTGTTTTTCGTAGTTTTGAAAAATCCACCTTATTCGGGGTAGATAAGATCCTAGCTTCGTCAGTATTGCCTAGGGTTGGCTTTAATGTCCCCAGTGCCATTTCCAATTCATGCAACACCACCCCTAACGTGGTGGGTTGGCGGTCATTATGTAAAACGGCTTCAACCTGGCCAGCCAATGAGCTGGCCGCGTCGGCGAACGAGCTGTGTGCTAGCGTTTGCTGAATATGGCTTTGTGCCTGTCCGGCCAAGTCGCCCTGCAATTTGCGTAGCCCTTGTTCACAGCGGTTTTGCACCTGTTGCGGCCAATCGGCATTGTCTGTAGACAAGGATTCCAACCCTTTCATTAACAAGGATAATTGAGGTTGGCATTCGGCAAGCAAAAAGTCGCCATTAAGGGCATCATCCTGCACCGGGTCTAGGCAGCAAGCCTTTAGCGCTTCGCGTAATGGTTTTATATCCCCTGGAAAACGGGGATGGGCACTGTTTAGATAATCCAACCAACCTATGCCAAAACGGGCGGCTGACAGCCGTTTCAGCAAGCCGCCACTACGCTCCAGCAAACGGATGCCGAAAGTTGCCAGCAGCCGCCCGTCATCAGGACGGGCTTGATACAGCGTTTGCAACGCCTCGCTGTCACGCTGGCCTTCAAATATCAAAAATTCCAAGAACAAACTGATTTCATCAATGCGTTCGCTTTCCTCTCTCACGCCGTTTACTGTGTGTTTATCCACAAGATAAATACGCCCAAACGTTGGGAGGTTGACCTCGCGCCGGCGCTGCCAAAAATCGATATAAGACATGAAGTGTTCCCTGATTTTTTGGGCCGAATCGGAATCCTCCCAATAGTTTTCGAAATCAATCACTTGTATGAAATTTATGGCATCTGCACCCACATCGCGGTGCAACTGGGGAATGCCTTTATAGAGCGGTTCAATCACAGAATCTTTCAATAAAAGTTGCAGGCTGCCCAATGTCCGGCGATCATGGGTGTGCGCCAACACCATCACATCCAAACCCAAAGGCAAATTATCTTGGCGGCGGGCACGTTGGGCGGCATTCAGCAGTCCCTCCGCCTTATTTTTAATAAACGCCTGAATGTCTTTTGAATTATCCGGCGGGCTTTCGATTTGCCGATGCAAATCACGCATCAGCTCAGCCCTATTCCCCCCCAGAACTGCGCCGCCAACCCCCTCATCTTCCATCGGATCCGGCAACCACAGCAAAGCCAAATCGCGTAATCGGCGTTCACCAATCCCCGCCCCTTCAGGCGTGTCCCATACCAAAACCCCGCGTGTCGCGGTGCTGACTAAAAATTGCCGTAAGATTTCAAGGCCAAAGCGGCCATAGCCAATTAATATTGTAGGCCGATGGTTAGTGTTTTTTGCAGACATGGCTTATCAAAAATCGTAACGGGTGCCAGATGGCACGGAAGGGACGCCCAATGAGGTTTTTTCCAAAATGCGTTTCAAAGCACGCAAAATTGGGCGGTCAAGCGACTCTTCACGGGTAATCTCCCCTCGGCCTTCGCGGCGGAGCATTTGGTTGATTTGCGCATCAAAACGCTCCGCAAGCTCTTGGTCACGCCCCCCGCGTTCCTCATCGGACTGGGTCTGACGGGCCGTTGCGATACGGCTTTCCATTTCTTCCTTTAATTTTTCGTGCATTTCCGCCAAATGATATAAAACACTCGACAAATTATTGCCCAACGGCACAGACTCACCTCTGCCATCGGTGTAAACAAATGCCCCGTTTTCTTTCCTGAATTCAATGGCACGAACTGACAACCCTTGAGCCAGCATGGTCAGTGACCAGTCAACGCCCAATTCAGAATTGCGCGGATTGAGGTTGGGCAACGGCTTTTCCCAATTGTAATCGGTATGCAAGTTGTAGCTTCTGTGTTCGTCTGCGGCTTGAACCAGATAAGCTTGCTCGATATCGCCCACCACGGCGGAAAAATAATACAACGGGATAGGTAAGGCCACATCATGGACAATGATTGTCCTAGGATCATGCCAAATATCCTTTTTGACTTGTTTGCCGCCTGCCGACAGCACATCTTCCAATTTCTGACAAAACCGGGCACTCGCCGTAGAATCGCCCATATCACCAATAATCAATTGGCGGGTATGGTTAGTGACGACACCATCATCCAGCGCATTGGCTTCGGCACTGTTTACCCGTGCCAAAATACCGGCCAATTGCGCCAAGGCATGGAATTTCTTTTCCCGATAAGCGGCCACTTCCTCAGGGGTGACGCTTTCGCCCGGCCGTTTACGCGCACCCAGCACCAATTCCGCCTCCAGTTCCAATCCACGGGCCAAATCGAGCCCATTGCCGGTTCCATCACCCAAAATTTGCGGTTTCAAACGCCTACACCCCAACTCATATAATGCCTGACGCAGATCCGTAACCAATTGATCCGTGGATTTATCGGTAATACGTCCATCCGCATTTACCGTCGGCTTTAATTCCTTGGCAATGGTTTCCGCCAATGCTTGGCGGTCAAACGTAGAAATATAGCGCCCACCATCAATAAAGAGCGAGCGATACACTTGATCCCAAATGCGTTGGCGCGGCTCATCCAAGGTCTCGAACACTTCGACGCGCAAGGCCAAAGGTGGGGAAATTTCCACTTCCCCACGCCGCAATTTCTCCGCTTCCCGCTCCAATTCCTGCACCAACCCATCCATGCGTGTCGAGAGGCCGGCATATTGGCGGGAACGGCGCAACAGATAATCTTGTAAAGCCCGCAGTTGCCTAAGCCGTATTTGCGCATCGAAAGTTTTGCGCGCCGCCGCCGCGACGGCCCGATAATATTCCTGCGCCTCATCCCTTGCCGCCAAAAAAGCTTCGTCGGCACTGCCAAAACGGCGGGCAACCCAACCGCCTTGGCGTGCCGCATCAGCCAAGGTTTGCGGCAATTCCCTTTCCAAGCGTTCGCGTACCTTGGGGTTGTTAATGTCGCGTTCAAGGGCTTTATCCGCCTGCTGTTTGGCTTCTGAAATCCATCGTTGTTCACACAAATCCAATAAACGGATTGCCAAATACCGCTCGTTTAAAGGATCCAGCTTAAGGCTGCCAATCATTTCACCTTCTTTCGCTTCCGCTTCCAAACTTTGCAGGCCTTCATTGACAATTGTGCTGGCTGCACGGATTTCTTCGCTTAACCTTGCAACCAATTCGATATATTGATTGACCCCTTCACGATGGAAAACAAACGCCCGTTCCTTAATCGCCACTTTGTTCAGCAAGCCAGCCCTAGACTCTTCCAGTTTGCGTTCCACCAACCGTGTAAATGCTTCGTTGCGGATAGGCTGGCCTTGTTCATCCAAACCGGTTTGCTTGCCTTCGTCCACGGTTTCCACCAATTGAAACCAGAATCCTTGGGACAATTCCTGCACCGCATCTTGGCGTGCCAATTCTTGCACCGAAGCAATAAATGATTGGTTAATTGTCCGTTCACGGCCTTCGTCAGCCATGGCCAAGAATTTTGGATTACTGTAACTCACCGCCAACCTAGCTAAGGCACGGGTACGGTCATCATAAGCATCCGTGGGATCGATGCCGAAGGTTATTTGCCTTCTTAAGGCTTGGGCGGCAAAACGCAAGGCGGCGTATTCTAGAAAATCCTCACCCGGCAAAACCATCGCCGCAGCCCCACAGGCACCAAAATTTTTAGTGTAGCCCTGCCCCACGTCACGCAAATCACCCGGAAAACGGGTCAGCTCTTCCAGCTTCTTTTCATAGTTATCCAATTCGCCAGCCAAATTATCAATGAGCGGCGTAAAAATTTGCAGATACGAAGCGTCGGCAATGGTGGCTTCAGAATCAAAAAGACCCAAGTGGGGGGGGCGGTCAAAGATAAAGGCCAAAAAGAAGGGTCGCGTCTTGACCTTCGTAATATCCTGTGTATTGGGATCACGGCAAAACACAAACGGTTCTTCCGTGCGCCCTTCATCCTTAACTTGCTTGTAATCCAGTTTCGTTAAGTGTTCCAGCTCTTTCAGCGCGGCATAAGTATTGGCGTGAATATCAGAGTGCAATTCCGGACCCACTTTTTCCAGCATCACCGTGGACAACAACAGGTTGCCGATCACCCGTGGTTGCCAATTTCTCTCGCGGATGACCGCATCGATCAGATAAGCCACCGACAAAAAGCTGCCAGAACCCGTGCCCCCGGCCAAAGAGCAAAAAATGTAAACATTGTATTTGGGCGGAGAGGACTGGCGCCATGTAACGCCGGGGCGCAGGCTGCTTTCAACCAATTCTTGCAGGCGTTGGCGAATGGCCGGGGAATGGTAGAAAAAACCCAACCGGGATTCAACCCTAATTTGCCCCGCCCCCGGTTTGAAGCCGGGCCTGGGGCGGTAACCCTTATCTAACCACTGCAAAGCCTGCAAATCTTTGGAACGGCGGAAATTTTCAATCACCGTTGCCTTATCAAAAGCAGAGATATTCAGGCGATTGCCGGCCGGGATATTCCGCAGTTTGTGCTGATCCAATTCATTGGTGTCGATTGAAACGAATTGGGTCAGGGGACGTAATTGGCTTTCCCAATTTGCCAAGCGGGCGGAACGCCCGGCAATCCTATCCACCATACGTGAGCCTGCCCCGCCAATACCAATGATAAGGGTGGGGATGATGGTACCTTGGCCGGTTCTATAGTCTTCGCTCATAGTGGATATCCTGATTGGTAATGTTTTTTTGTGTTGTGGAAAGCAGCAAATAATGACTAAAATTTAATCATCCCAAGCCCCGTCCAAATCAATGAGGGTGATTTCTTTCCAAATAGGCAAATCGTTCAGTATGAGGAAAAAATCGCTCGGGCTTTTTAAGGTTTCGTACAGAAAAATATATAATCCTAATTTTTTCCCCTCCTTAACCGTTTCCGCGAACACGTCTTTGATGGCATCATAAGCCAAATTTTTATTGTCCAAATCCTTATGCAACAATTTTTTTAACCGGCCTAAGGCAGGCGCGTCATCAAGGCTTTTGTGATGGTAAACAATCCCCCTAAATAACGCGAGTAGTGCAACATTGTGCCTATTGCCATTTTTTATCGTTTCAGACATCTGGTTTTGTTTGGCATATTTTTTGCTTTTTAACAACAATTCCCAACCTTGTTTGGCGTAATTTTCTGCCTCATCATATTCTTGGCCTATTAACAATAAGTAAATAAACCGCACCCGGTTTTCCAATACGCCGGGTTCCCGCTCAAGTGCTTTAAGGTAAAGCCTTTTGGCTTCAGGTACGTTTTTTCGGACAGTGTGTAGGAAAAAAGCATAATTCCCTTCATTAATTGGATCGGCTGGGTTAAAGTAGATGGCCAATTTATAATAATGTTCCGCATTATCATAATCGGCTCTGTGAACCTTAAGGAAAACCGCATAATTTCCATATAGTTCAGCACTGTATGGGTATTCCTTTAAGGCTGCTTGATAAATGGCATCGCGCAGCGCAATGTTTGGCTCTGCTTGGGCTTTCTTTTCCCAAGGCTCCCAGCCACTATATTGCAAAGCATTTTTCACCGGGGCTTTGCCCGTTTCTTGGTGGCATTCATCTTTACCTTGCACCCTTTCAACCACTTCAGCAAACTCTTTCTTGAGTTCTTCAAAGTTTTGGCTAAAATATTTAACATGTTTTTCATGCAACATATTCTCCCCATGCTTAATGAGTGACTCCGTATCCCAAGAGGGGCCATTGATGCATTTCCAAAGCTGGTACAACACCTCGTCAAAGCCCTTGATTTTAACGAACTTACCTTCCGCCTCCCTTACCAGTTTTTCAATCTCTGCACGTGGCACCACATCTTCTTGGTGCATCCAAAAAATCCCATGTCCCTGCGCTTCTTTGCCATTATGTTTTTTAATATTAGCTGCATTTAATATCTTAAGTAATCCACCATCATTTCCGGCATAACCAATAACGATGATATAGTGGGATTTAAATATTTCCTTTAATGCTGCTTCCCATGATTCACCCAAAGTAGGAGGGTTATTGTGTATCTGCTTGAATAGCCGATCCCCATGAATTTTGGCAATGACGGGGTGTTTAGCGTTGTTATTAACGTGATGGGCTAATGTCTGATCATGAACCTCCATATAATCCCTATCTGACAAAAAAGCATCGACCACCAAATTGTCAAAGTTAGTGGTGACAACCATGTTATGTCTTGTCTTGGTCAGTATGTCGGCCAACAGCAGGTAACCGATGCTTGGTTTCTTCCCTTTGATGATATTCTGTATTTCGATCTGCCCCATACTGGGGTCATCCTTGCCATATATCTCTGCATACACATGGGGATAAAATTCTGCTTTTCTGGAAATGTCGAAACCGTCGATATCAAGCTCGACAGCGGCCTCTGCCGCGACCCATTGGTCGAAATTAGACTCTTTATGCTTACCATGCCGTGTGTGCAAACAGCGTAACCATTTGTCCACTAATTCATCTGCCAATGGGATTCCAGATGTCTTCGAAGCCCCCGCGCCTAAAAGAAAACAAAATTTCCTGTCATTACATTTATTCGTTTCCTTGAATTTTTCAAGAAAATAATCTATATCTATGGTTAAGTTTTTATCTGGCGGCATTATTCATCTCCAATATTCTTATTCTTATTTTTACATCTATTACGCGATGTTCGACTTTTTAGATTTGTACCAACCCCTCAAATTGGAGGGGTTGGTGGCGGCCCAGGCAACAATTCAGAAACACCCCCACGGTATGGGCGAGCAGCTTGCGGATGACACGGTTTGCCAAGTGCCAAAGGTTACGCGCCCTGATCCGTTCGATGTGGAACCTTTCGGTCAGTTGCCCGATAACGGCTTCGGGTGGCCGTCAGTTGCCTGACGAAGGCCTTCGGGCGCGGGTCGTCCCTATTTTTCCGTAAGGGTGTCTGCAAGCTGATGCCCCGTTTTGCCAATTCTGAGCTGAGCCAAGGCCTGATATAGCCTTTGTCGCCAATCAGCCACCCGCCAAGCCCTTCGGCAAGTTCTGGGACGACATCGCGTTCGTCAATGGAGGCGTTGGCGAAGGCAAAACCGCAGATGATGCCGTTGCTGTCGGTCAAAAGGTGGCCTTGAAAACCGTAATACTTTTCATCCTTGGCGGCGCAGTAACCGTAACCCGCCTCCGTGCGGAAACAGCGGCTCCGGGCGGCGCGGGTTATCTTGCAAACTGGCATCGGGAAACCGTCAACCAAATGGACGGTGTTCGTGTCCGCCCCAAGTTGTCTGGCCAGTTGACCAAGGATACGCCCCTTCACCACCCAAAGGTTCGCGGCTTGCTTGACAAAACTGCTGCGTGACCCTAAGTTAGGAAACAGGCCATGCCAATGGTTGCGGAAGTATTCCCAAATCCCTTTGTCTTGGTCTTGGTCTTTGCCCATAAATTCGCCGACAATCTCCATCGTAATGGCTTCGCAATCACTCAGTTTGGTCGGGAAGCCCCGCTTCCTCAGCGGGTTGGGGGTCACTTTTTCATAGCAATCGCATACGCAACAATACACATAAATGATGAAATCTTCGACGGGCATGACGGCTTCTCCGGTAAGGTGGTTTGTTGACCTGAACCTAAGACCAGAATGGCCCCCTTAAAATTCTCCTAAAAAGTCGAACATCGCGTATCTATTACAAAATAAGCCCATTCAGGTAATTTACAGGTTCAAGGCCTGAACACTCACCCATTCCTCAACTGAAAAAACAAAGCCCCCAAAGAATCTTTGTAAATCACCCCAAAATTAACTGCTGTTTCATTGGCGGGCATGACCTCCCATTCCCCATCGAAATTCTGGCGGTAAACCACGGCACCTGGCGCAGGCCGGATAAAAACCTGCTTGCCATCGGCACGCAAACGCGCCAGTTCACCTTTAGCGTTACCTGATAAGCGGAAATCTTGGCGGATATAAACCCTTGCATCGCGATAAAAACCGTTGCCGGTGCCGCGTTGGGCGTAGATGGGATGAAAAAAACCTTCATTGATATCTTCTTCCGGTGACAAGAACACACCCAGTTTGGGTGAAAACCGTGATGGCGACCAAAAACCGTAAATGACAATCGCCCCCAGCAAACCGGCAACAGCAGTGGCCAACACAGGCCACCAACAATGCAGCCACCAATCGGCGGCGATTTCCAAACGCAAAGGGACACTATGGCGCACGGGTTGACCATTGGCATCGGTGCCGCTAAACTCAATGCTAAAGTGATCATTTGCGGTTACGCTGGCCGGGCAATCACCGACGCGCAGGCGTAACGGCCAAGAATGCAATGCACCGGAACCTAACACGAACGGTTGGGGACGGGCATCCAACGGCACCCAGCCTTGCCCCAGATCAATCTCGACCACACTGCCGGAAGCGGAATAGTTGCTGCTTAAGGTCAACGGATACTCGCCTTTGACAAGGGTATCGTTACCCAAATCCAAATGGTTTTGCACTTGGCTGTTACTAGACCTGCGGCCAAAGTTTACCGGAATGGCTAGGCCAAAGCGGATACTGCCTATGACTTTAATCGATGCCTTAGTTGGGAGGGCGTTGCCGCCAGCCACCGCCTTGAAGTCCAACGAATAATCCGCAATTGTGTGGGGTGTCCACGTCCCGGCATAAAGGCTGTCACCCGCTTGCGTGTCACCGTTTTTGCCGTCATCATACAGGCTGGTTTCGGCTTTGCCGTCAATATAAACGTCTATGGCTTGCGGGGGCATGGGGGAATGGCTGGAAACGCCGGGTTGGATTTTAACCGTCAAATTGACGGGGTTATCCACTTCGACATGTTCGGGAACCGAAGCCTGCAACCCCCAATCAACGGCTTCGACTTGGACAGTGGCCTCACTGTGGCGATCCAGCAAACTGCTTTGCAAATTCAAACGGATTTGTTGCGTACCCACTTGACTGAAGCGTGTTGAAGCCGTGAACACCCCATCGCCCGCTTTCCGGTCGCCGTCTTGGCCATCATCATGGAGCATGACAG
Organism: Methylovulum psychrotolerans; assembly: GCF_002209385.1. NCBI lineage: Bacteria > Pseudomonadati > Pseudomonadota > Gammaproteobacteria > Methylococcales > Methylococcaceae > Methylovulum > Methylovulum psychrotolerans. The sequence goes on along the minus strand of NZ_CP022129.1, from coordinate 3,787,543 downwards.
TGCGGCCTTCAATTTCAACCGATGCTTGAAAACCGGCAGGGGGGCGGGGGCTGTACACGCCTTTTCCCGTCTCTTGGTCGTAAAGTTCAGCTTCCAAGGGTGTGGTTATGTCTTGGGCCGCATTAGCAGCAGATGTCAAGCGTAGTGCCAAGGCAGAATCTTGCAGCAACATCCAGCCCGCTGTTTTCTTAAGATCAGGCACTTGAAAACGCCAATGCCCAGATTGCGGCCTGTGCATACGGACAATGCGGTAATCGCGTTGCAACCCATCCAAACCGATGGCATGACCGCCACCTTTATAATTCAGATCAACTTGCCCGGCCTGTGGATTGCCGTCCAAGGCAGTTAATGCATTGAGCCGCCCATCGGCAACGATCACCAGATAAGCATTTTTTACTTGCGATTCAAGTTCAAATTCAATGGCATTGTTTGTACTGCCCGTTTGCACGTGTTTCGCGCCAATAAATTTTTGGTAAACTTCGGCAACAGACTTAACCAAGTCATTGGAATCACGCGCCCCGGTCGTGAAGGTAAAAGCCGGATTGGCATCAAATGCACCCAAGCCACCGATGTTGACTGCGGCAATTGTTACTCCCTGATTGCGCAATGCCTGCAAATCTTGTGTCAATTTGGCATCACAATTTTTACCCAAGCCCCCGGAATCAGCGACAAACAGCAACAACCGGGCTTTGGTTTTGTGCTGTTCCAAATCCGCTTGGGCGGTGTGGACGGGTGCGGCAAAATTGTTGTCCGTACTGTAATACAAGGCTTTGTCGAGTTTGGCTTGGAAACTGCTGCGATAAGCGGAGTTAAACTGCATCGCAAGCGAGGGATTGGCCCTATCATTACAATCGTTCTGACCCGGCGGAAGATGGATCACTGTGAGGCTATCGTCCGTATCCAGCAAGTCGGCGAGGATTTGCGACAACTGCAAGGTGTAGCGGGATTTGTCGCTATCCCTCATGGAACCTGATGTGTCAACAATGATACTCACATGCCGCCCTTGGGCGGACGCAACCGCCGGGCAGATAAATGACATGCCCACAAACAAAACCATCCAACCGCATCGATAACCCTTCATTAATGACGATACTCCAGCCGCACCCGATACGTTCTGTTTTGGCGGGTAAGGCCGTAAATGCGGTGCACCGAAACGGAGACGGCATTGCCTTGTGATATCGGCAGGAAACCGCCGCCCTCTGGGTTTGTGAGCGTGACACCTTTGCCCAAACGCAATTTAAACAGCTCATCATTGACTGGACACACCCAAGCCAAAGGCAGATCACCATTTTCGGCAATGATGGGCTTGTCAACGGGCAGGCCTAATGCCCGTTGCAGCAACGATCCTTCGCCTAAGGTTTTAGGCTGCAAATTTCCGCCGCCTTCCGTGGCCAAAGCAAAGGCCAAATCCGGCGGAAGCTTCGGAATCCCCCGCAAAAGCCATAACAAAGACAACAAGACCAAACCTAACGCGGCTAATGACGCTCCGCTGGGCGGTATGGGGGGGATGACTTCCGCCAAGGTCAATTTTAATTCATAGCGTTTAATCACATCAACGTCTTGATAAGGGCTATGTTTCAAGACGAAATGTAAAGGCAAGGTCAAAGTCTTTGACGGATCGCCGTACTTTGGCTGGCCGATAACGACACATAGCGTATGGTTACCGGTCAGTTCCGCTTCGGTCAATGCCCTCCCCTTAAACCATTCCCCGGCTGCCGCGTGGTTTGTGGGATAAGCCGGGCTGGCTGGGCTTTTGGGGTTGTTAAATTGCAAGGGCAGGCCATCCAAAGAAAACTCGGCATGAAAAAATTCCTGCTCAATCACAGTGGCATCCGGGAAATCCAAATTGGCCGTAACTGTATATTTTTTTGCCCCGTTTAATTTTGGCAAATGGCCTTGCACCTCTAAGTTAAAGGGTTCTGTACAGTAGTGATCCCCACGGCTTAATGCCGTACCCGCATCGCCGCTACTGGGATTTGGCGTAATCGACAAGTGAGGATGGACGGTAACCTTATAAGGGGGGGTTAAACTGGCCAAGGCATTTTCAAAATTACTGTTTTTATGGTATGCCCATGCCTCAATTTGTCCGACATAACTATCAGCCGGATTTTTGGGGTTTTCAGCAAATATTTCAGGGAAGGTGTAAACCTTGCTTCCTAGCATTAATGAAGGGGCTTGTTTAAGTTCAGGGTTAAGGCCAATACTGGTTGCACTTAACCGGTATTGGACAACAATGTCTTTACTGAGCACCCCCTCAACACTATTCCCAATAGCCAACCCCAATGGCAACGGGCTGTTTGCCATCACATCAGTGGCCTTGATAGCCGGATCGGGGATGCCGACAATGCCAAATTTGGCTGACACGGGGCGCAATACCGCAACCTGTCCTTCTTTAGGATCGGTGTCGAGATTGTAAATGCCAGGGCCTGGATTCAAAATCCAATCAATATGGTAAGCAGCCCCAGGGACCCCATTCCTGCTATTGGCGACCTGTTTAATACTTGGCGCACTATCGCTACGTTGATAACCATAATTAATCGGTGAAAAGTTTGCCGGGGAATTGGGGGGCGGATCAAGGGTGACATTGGGTTCCTTAGCCGGAACCGAACCTTTGCTATGACTAAATACAACCACGGCAGTGTTGTCTGCCCGTCCCGAACTTTGGGTCAGTTCCAGACCACTTTTAGGCAAATCATCCGGGCCAATGACTTCATAATCCAAGCTTTCGGCAAAAACCTCCAGCATCTTCCCTAACAGCGTTTCGCCTGAACCGAGCGCAAAGACACGCCCGCCGGTAGCTCCGGTCATTGGGGCAAAAAAATCTTCCCTTACGCTTTGGCCAAATGCGATGACATATAATCTGATTTTCTTTCCGGCCATTAAGGGCACAATGTCCTGCAAAATGCGCCTTTTCTCTTCATCCTGCGTTGGTAGGTTGCCTTTGCAAGGATTGTCAGGCAATCCATCCGTGATGAGGACAATCGTGCGGGTGTCTCCGGTTTTTCCGGTTTTGCTGAGGTCATGGCTGGCTTCATAAAGCCCCGGATAAAAATGCGTACACTCGGCATCATAAGGAAGGGATTTGATTGCATCTACAAACGCCTGCGCACCGCCAAGCTTGGCCTCAATAATCGGCCCGTTGTTGGTTGGCGGGGATTGCGCCGGATCTTGCCAAGCCCACTTATTGTAAAAGGGAATCACTTTAAAACTATCATGCAGGCCAATATCGGGGCGGGTGAGATCGTATAGCAACAGTGTGGATAAAATGGCCATCCCGCCCGGATCATTGCCTTGGCCGTAAGGCGGGCCAAGCCGCATCGACTTGGACAAATCCAAAACCACCCTGATATGCTTGCGGGGGGAGTCCGCCGCTTGCGCCACGCCTAAAAAAACATAAAGACCCAACATCACCCCGCCTAGCCATTTCATCGCGCATTCCCCTTTCATGGTAATCTCCCCCAATTGCGCCAATGCGGATGCGTTGACCAGCCCGTCTTTCATCGTAACCCCTATTTTCATAAGGCTAGCCTTTCACCGCAATCCGAAAATACGGCCCGTGGCTTCCCACCCGGTAAATGTCACCAGGGCGGCCACGGCAACCTACCGTAAGCACCGGCTCCCAGTCACCGTCCAGCGTTTCGCGGAACAGGCTAACGCCCGAACCCGGAGCGACACGGCAACCACTGCGTTCGGCAAACAACCCGGCCAAAGCCCCATTGGCTTTGCCGGACAAACGGTAATCAGGCTGCAAGAAAGCCCGTGCATTGCGGTAAAAGCCGATGCTTACACCCCGCCACTGTTTGACGGGTTGGGGCAATTGCTCGTCCAACTCATCACGTTCAGGCACAAAGACCAGTGCGAGGGAACCCCGAAAACGGTGCGGCAAAACAAAACCCAGAATGATGGACAGCACCACCAGTGCCGCCAAAATAGACCACACCAACCATCCCCAGCGTTCCCAAAAGGACAATCCCTGAACCTGCCAGCGCAAGTTAAGGACAAGCTGTTGTTCCGGTTTTTGGCTGCCGGCAACCTGCAATGCCAACCAAGGCTCACCTTCGGCCTGTGATGAAGCGGCCATAACGGAGGTTTTTAGGCAAACCTCTATAAGCTCATTCGGTTTAATTGGCGCGGTGCCAGCGTCGGCGGTTAAAACCCCTGTCGGCAGGTGTATGGCCAAGGTATGGCCAGACGGTAAGGACTGTAAGGTTTTCAGTTCAAAAATGACACGCCCCTGATGATTGGCTTGATAAATTAGCGGGCGGCAAGCTTCGCTATCCACACCCAAATGCCCCAAGTCAATTCCAATAGGCTCACCCGTATAGTCAAATTGGCCGACAACACTGATGGTCGCCTCATTGCCTCTGTCTGCTATTTCATTTTTCAGATGCAAATGGACAGGGATTTCACCCGCCGTGGGGAAATTGGCCATGCCCGTGAAACGGCCATCATTGGCGGACGCATCCCCCGATGAGCCATTATCCAGTAACTCAATTTCATGGTCATCCACGGTTGCGGTAAGGACGGCGCCTTTCAACAACTCAGGATCGGTGACCCATTCGCCGTTGGCACCCGCATGTATCTCCACCACCAACGGCACATCCATGCCGGCAAAAGCTTGGGTGGGCGACACCAAAACGGGTTCCAAATCAGAACGTTGGATGACCGCATAAGCCACGCCTGCGCCGCCGCCTTTTGCCTTGACCGTCCATGCCCCGGCTTTGGGCTGTTGCAAATAGGCGACTTTATAAGCACCCGCCGTGGGCCAGACATCAGCGGCATAATCGGCGCGCACCTCACCATCAGGTCCCGCCAAGGTCACCGCGCCCAGGCTCCGGTCGCCATAAACAACTATCCAAGCCTCTTGCACATTATGTTTCATTTCAAACCGGGGTTCTGCGGTCACCGTGTTGTCAATCCGATAGGGGGCTTGGACAATGCGCCGAAACGCATTGGCAAACGCTTTCATGATCTCAGCGGGATTGCTCACTTTTAACGTGTCAACCCCCATTTTTTGCGGCAAAGCCACATCCCCCGCCCCAAAGACAATCGCCTCAACCGTAGCCCCTAAGCTTTGGACTTGGGAAACCGCCTGTTGCAAGGAACTTATGCTGTCGCTACGCCCGTCCGATAACCAAATAACGGTGCGGGGCACCGCTTCTGGGTGTTGCCCAAAAAAACCCGCCGCCGCTTGGAAAGCCAAATTAAACATACTGTTATTCTGGGACTGCACCAAATGCCGCTCCAGCTTTTGCTTGTAATCCGCATCGCCCCGGCTTGGGCGGACTAAAGCCCCGAACTGACGGCTACGGGCATCCGCCTCCCAATTCGAGTCCTGTTCAACCATACTACAGGATTTTCTAGGGTCTTCTGAGCAAGGCATAAATTTGCCGCTTGGATGGCTGGGCAGCCATGCCTTGTCATACTCAAGATCCAATAAACGGATCACCGCCAAATCCCCGGGCACAATATCAGCCAATAATTTAGTGACCAACAATGAGGCGCGCTCAGGATCCATGCCGGGTTCTTCCATACTTGTGGAGGTGTCGACAATAACGGCCACATCGGCACGGGCCATGGCCGCCGCCTGCACCGGCCCCATTGCAGTGCTTGCCGACACCAACAAGGCCCAAAAAAAGGAGTTCAGGACTGTTGGCCGATTGCTTGGGCGGACTAATTTATCCATTTAAGCCACCCATTCGCCACAGCAACCGCCATAACCCAGCAAGCCGGTAAAGCCCAGCACGGTTTCCGCTTCTTCCGCACCGTCAAATTGGCTGTCAGCAAAAGCAAAGCTTGGCACGGTCGCCAACCTTAAATATTGGCTGCGTGCCGCCTCCTGTAACTCTTTAGCATCCTTCAAAATTAGGCTTTCTAAATAGTCGGCGGGTTGCTGATAATAAAGGCTGAGCAAAGTCACGCGTTTTTGCCGAAACAAACGTAAGGCTTCGGTGTCCACATCATGTTCGCGGACACACGCATCACCTTTGGGCAATTGATGTGTAATGGAAAAACCCGGTGATTCGCCGCAGATGAGCACCAGCTTACGGGTGCCGGGATTGGCACTCCAATGCAAGCCATTGTTGCAAACCGCCAAGGCATCCGCCAAGGCATCGACAAAATCCCCGCCCGAACTGTGCGGAATGGCCAGCAAGCGTCCTTTAAGGGCATCGGCCTCCACGGCTTGCAACAGACGCTGTTCGGGTTTGAAGGGATACAGTTTAAAAGCCGGGCGCAAATCATCGGCGGTGACATTGTCCGGCATGGCCTGATCCCCAAACGCCAGCACCGTAACACGGAGATTAGCACAGCCCGCGCGTAAGGTTTCGGTAAACTTGCACAACTTGTCCACATATGCCGACCAGTGTTCCCGATTCATTTTGGCCAGAAGTAAAGACGGCACCAATTTATGGGGCGGTTCTTCTTGAGGTAAAAACAGCCGGGTTGTGGCATCAACCACTATCGCCAAATCAATGTCTTGTGCCGGCTCTAGCCATTCAATCGGCTGTTCGTATTGGGCATGGGCTGGGTTGGTTTGCAGATACCGGACAGATGCCCCCTCGCGGCATTCCAGTTCAAAATGGCCTTCCTCACCGTGCCGGATATCAAGGGTTATCTGCGGCGTTCCGTCAGGGGTCAGCACCTCGGCACGAAACAACGTGACATCCCCCGCACACAACACCACCCTCACCTGCCGGGCACCGGGCAGTTTGCGTAAGGTCACAGTGCAGCCGGACCCCGGCTCATCCAATGGCAATGGCCGGGGGATAAGTTGCTGGTCTTGATAGGTTAGCAGGTGGATGGGGTTGGGTGGCATAAGGCTATTGAAGTTCTTTGAGGGTTAATTATTCAATTAAGATTCTTAATTAAAGTATCGAAATAGCTCGACACGCTACTATTTCCATTTTCCTGTTCTTGATTACAGGCCATTATTCCTTTTATAGATGGCTCGTCCGTGAACTTTGTTTTTATAGCTTTATTTGGTAATTGATCAAGCCAATACGATAAATAGCATCCCAAGCCTTCTGTAAATTCACTTGTAGCATTATTTGTTGGAGAAATAAGAGCTTTATAGGCCGAGATTGTGTTTGTCGGATCACTATTATTCATACGAATAAATTGAGTTTGGTTGATAGCACGTGTTGCGCTTTCATTAAGTTTTTTCATGGCAACCACTAAAGGCAGTTTAATAAGCCCCCAGCAAACATTCTCTTGGTTGTCACAGTTATTAGTAAACATTAAGTCAATTTCATTTGGTGATGATTTAAAATATGTTTCTTGCAATTCTGTGAGTTTTGGCCTGTTTCTAACTGTTTTAGTTATTTTTTTAAGTGATATTTTATTTGTAAGCTGTCCGCATCGATCAGATCCCGGCTCCGCTCAACTGCCCGCTTTTTTTAACCATGTTAATAATCTAAAAAATTCGTTTATTATCGTCCATATAGCCACAAAAACCCTTAACTTAATGGCAGTGACCCCAGCCCTCCCCTTGGCAGGGGAGGGAGCTTATGCCTTCCCCGTCGTACAGGCGAAAATCAGGGGAAAAATGCCCCTCCCCCTGCCAAGGGGGAGGCTGGGAGGGGGTTGCCGTACTTTCGCCTGTTCAACAGATTTTATTTCATGCACATTCCTAACTGCATGATGTCCAAACTATTTGCTACCGCTACGCCATTTCATCCCCCATTGATAATGCTTATCCAGCTTCTCGTGGCCGCCAAAATATTCGTTCAGCTTCGTCAGCTTTAACGCGCCATGGCTATTTTCTAACATCGCTATGGCACACATATTCGAGTCCTTGCCTTGGGAATCCAAACGCACTTCAATGACCGGATGGTCGGGGACGGTCAGGGTAACAACGGCATCAGCCTGTGTCCAACTCACCGCGCCTTCGTAGATAAAGGCAAAAATGCAAATGCGCCGGATACGGTCAAAATACTTGCCGTTAATGTACAGAAACTCGCCCTCGGCAACTGCGCCGGAACGGTCGTCACCCGCGAGGTGGATATAAGGCACATCTTCGTAAGACCCAAAACAATTGCCTAACGCTTGCACCACATGCTTAGTGCCATCACTGAGTTCGTATAAACACCCCAGATCAAGGTCAACCGCCTTATCGGCACTCTTGCCGCCAAAAAAACCTTTTTTCTGGGTTTGCTGCGCCGACCAATTCAAATTGCAGACAATGCGTCCGTAACCACTGGCCGTTTTAGGTTTATCCAAAGAAATTTTGTCGCCACGTTTTTCTAAGGTGATTTTTGACAGGGATACTTTAGGCTCTACTGGCTTTGGCGGCTGGACTTCCTCTGCCACTTCCGCGCCAAAATGCTTGACCAACGCCGCCAAACCGCCGTTAAAGCCTTGGCCTATCGCATTGAAACGCCAGGTGCCGTCTTTGCGGTACAACTCGCCGACCATCAGGGCTTTTTCATCGGCGAAATCGTTGCCGTTAAAAGCAAACCGCGCCACTTCTTGCCCTAATCCGGTCAACAGGCGCAAATACCCTGCTTGCATCTGGCGCATCGTGCCGTTGCCATCCACTGCCGCCGTAAACACCAAGCGGTCAACCGTGGCAGGCAAGAGCGCCAATTGGCAAGTAAATCCTGCCATATCGCCTGCCGGTGCCGCTAAAGCGACAGCCCCGCACGGTGTTTGGGGCTGGTTGAAAAAGGTCATATAGCGGTCATCAGAGAGCTTCTGTTGGGCATCCAGGCCAAAACAAGCAAAATCTACCGCTACCGACAGACCTGCTATAGACACGCCTATCTGGAAGCGCTCTGCTGGCGCATAGTTAGCGAACAGTTGCTCTAGGGCGACCCGCCGCCCTTTTGCCAGTACCTGAGAGTCGGCATTTAGGGCGGACATATCGTCACGTTCCTCGTCGTTTAAACATTAACGCCAAAGGAAGTGGCCAATGGCCCTAAACCGCCCGCAAAGCCTTGGCCGACCGCCTTAAATTTCCAATCGCCACCATTGCGGTAAATTTCGCCAAAAATCATTGCGGTTTCGACAGAAGCGTCTTCACTTAAATCGTAACGGGCAATTTCTTGGCTGTTTTCTTCGTTGACGATACGGATATAAGCGCGGCTGACTTGGCCGAAATTTTGTTTACGGGTTTCGGCATCGTAAATCGTAACCGTGAACACCACTTTGTCCAAATCGGCGGGAACGGCGGACAATTGGACTTTGACCACTTCATCGTCGCCGTCGCCTACGCCTGTGGTGTTGTCGCCCATGTGTTCGACCGCACCGTCGGCAACGACCTTATTGTTAAAAAAGCAGAAATCGCTGTCAGAACGGACTTTACCGTCCGCTTTCACCAAAAAGGCGCTCGCATCCAGATCGAATGCCGCCCCATCGGTAGCGCGTGCGTCCCAGCCTAAGCCGACGATGATTTTATTCAAGCCTGGCGCTTCTTTGCTTAAGTTTACGTTGCCGCCTTTTGTCAGTGATATTGCCATGATGCCATGTCCTCTTTAGTTGTTTTTAGACTATTAAAATTATAACTTTATACTAAAATTGTTAAAACTATACATTAATGCCATATTGGCGAGCCAAAGCCGCCAAGCCGCCCGCGTAACCTTGGCCGACCGCACGGAATTTCCACTCGTTAGTGTGGCGGTAAATTTCGCCGAAAATCATCGCGGTTTCGATAGAGGCATCTTCGCTCAAATCAAACCGGGTGACTTCCACGCCCGAATCTTTATTGACGATACGGACAAAGGCTTGGCTAACCTGACCAAAATTTTGCTTGCGGGGTTCCGCGTCGTGGATGGTCACGGTAAAAATAACCCGTTGGATGTCGGCGGGAATTTTATCGAGCAAGACGATAATGGATTCGTCATCACCGTCGCCTGCACCCGTGCGGTTATCGCCAGTATGCTCGACCGAACCGCAAGCGGATTTGGGCTGGTTATAAAAAATAAAATCGGCATCCGAGCGGACTTTACCGTCGCTGTTGACCATAAAGGCACTGGCATCCAAATCAAAATCCGCACCGTCCGTAGGCCGGGCATCCCAGCCTAAACCGACGATAACATTTTTTAGGCTCGGGTCGGTTTTGGACAAACTGATGTTGCCGCCTTTACTTAAGGAAATACTCATAAAAATCAATCTCCGTTCATTTTAGTGATGGTCAGGTTCATCTATAGATGGGGATGCAATGATCCAAAAACAAGAAGGGGACAGTTTTTCGGCACACAGCCGCCGCCCTGCCGCTAGCTTAGCATCTAGGCTTATGATAACCCTTAATAGACACTTTTCCTAGCTAAGCACAGATGCAGCCATTACGCCTGACCGAAAGCTTTTTCGGCAAAAAATAAGTTACCTTTACAGCACAGATTTTCTTTTTAAATTATTTCTTATTTATATTCAATTTGTTGCAAAATACACGCATATCGCATACCGATTCCGCTATTATTTTTTTAATTTATAGTTTTGACACAACACGGTTATCGTGATAAAAATTGCACCGTTGTTTAAGAAAACTTTCGACAACCGACTCATACAAGCTGAGTTGCTCCCTTGTAGGAAAGGGAAATAACAAAAATATTAATAACTATAGATGAGGATTTAAAAATGGCTGAAGTACAAGAAGACAATTCACTGTGGTTCATCGTTGGTGGCTGTATCGCTGCAATCGTTCTGTTGGTCGTTTTATTGAAAAAAGACGAAACCAAACATTTGCAAAGCGGCGCTGTTGCGGCACTTCAAACTGAAACCTTTTCTAAAATAGAAAAAAGACACACCAGCAACAACTCTACAGCTGCTCAAATAGCTGGCAAATAAAACCAAAAGCCCTCCGCGCACTTAAGCCGGAGGGTTTTTGCTTGCAAGCGCTTGCAAAGCAATAAAGGCGGCAATCATTGCCGCCTTTATTATTTCTGGTGTACGCCTCAACTGTAAAGCAATCCTCGCTATACTTCAAAAAACGGCTGAATTCAGCTGCAAATCCCCTGCACCGACAGAGTTACCTATCCCGGAAAGTACGCATGGGCATCTTTGTGTTAAGGGAAAAGGCTAAAGCATAGCCTATTACTTATTTTTCTTTAAAATATCAATGACCAGCTCAAGCAAATTCGGCACATCGAACGGCTTAGTCAAATAGGCCAGAAAACCTGCCTTTAAACCTTCATCAATGGTCTTCGGCATGGCGGCGGCACTGACAGCAACCACCGGAATCAGGGCTGTACCAGGATTGGCTTTAAGCAAATGCAGAGCCTCCAAACCACTCATTTCTGGCAGGTTGATGTCCATCAACACAAGATCTGGCGATTCTTGGCAGATTAGCTCCAAGCCGCATTCGGCAGTGTTGGCGGTTAGCAATTCGACACCCGGAAGCTTTCGGAAAATATGTAACATAACCTTGATATTGATAAGACAGTCATCAATATAGATAACACGCCCGCTGATATCAGAAAGATCCATGGCCGCTTTAGTTGCTATCCCCGCAGACCTGTCGTTAACGGCTGCCTTAGGCAAATTAACCCAGAAGCGGCTACCGACTCCCATAACACTGTCAAAACCAATGCTGCCTCCCATCGCTTCGACTAGCCGCTTGCTGACAACCAACCCTATCCCCGTACCTTCGACACTTGTTGTTTCCGCCCCTAAGCGTTGGAATGGCTGAAATATTTCTGTATATCTCCCCTCGGCTATACCTAAGCCCGTATCGGCGACAGTAATGCGCACAAAATCCCCAGACACTTCGCAGGATAAGCCCACGCTACCCCCCTCTCGGTTATATTTGATCGCATTGGACAATAAATTCAATATAACCTGGCGCACCCGCAACATGTCGGCGTAGATGGCCATTTCGCTTTGGTACGATGGGATAATAGTGACATTTCGTGCCGTTGCGGTAGGCCGCAATAGCAACACCACCTCTTCAAGCAACGGCACTAAGGCGACTTTATCGGTGTAAAGGTTCAGTTTTTGGTTTTCGATGCAAGCGAGATCGAGGATTTCGTTGATGAGGATCAGCAAATGGCGGCTGCTGGTTATGATGTGTCCAACCGCCAGTTTTTGTTCGTTTATGAGCGGCGACAGCCCACCCATTTCCAGTAATTGCGCGAACCCGATAATGGCGTTGAGCGGCGTACGCAATTCGTGGCTCATGTTTGTTAAGAATTCGGACTTGGCACGGTTAGCGTTCTCTGCGGCTTGCTTTGCTAAGGTCAGTTCGGTGATGTCGTTAATGATGCACTGCACCAGCCCTTGCCTAATCGGTGTCAAACTCAGATGTAACCAGACGCTACTGCTATCGGGGCGCGGCAATTCAATTTCCTCCGTCACCGTGACCCGTTGGTCTTGGCATCGCGCCAAAGCCTTGCCTATACTGTTAGGGTCACGGCAACACAGCGCATTCAGGAAGGTAGCATTTGGTTCGGCGGTTAATGCAACATCCATGCCTATCATCTGGATAAAAGCAGGATTACAGGACACTATCCGGCTGTTACTATCCAGCAGACAGATCCCCGCTTTGGCATTGTCAAAAATAGCCAAATATTTTTTTTCGCCGGCCTCATGCTGTAGCCGAAGGTTTTGCTCTTCATGCAGGGCGGACACCAGTTGCTTTGCCAAGGCGTTGACATCGTCCACTAGGCGGCCAATTTCATCATCCTGATGGCCACGCGGTGAAGCCAGCGTATCGCCCGCACAGGCATCCATTGCGTGTAAGTTATCCGAAACCTGCCCGATGGGCCGGATCACGAAAAACGACACCATCACCAGCACTACGCCGCCCAATACCACCAGTTCGAAAATCAGCAGATTCCTGACAAAGCCCACATCCAAGTCGATACGCTGTGTTATTTTTAAAGGGTTCGGGACTAAAACCAATTCGCCGACCACTTTATCGGGACTGAACGGGGATAGGATTAACCGATGAATCGGTGCTATTTCGGATATGCCGCTCTCCAGGAAATGGCCAGGACGCGAAAAGTTAGCCAACTCCGCTTTGCCGATATCGTAAATCACGACCGACGCAACCTCGCTATTCTTCATCAGCCCTTGCGCCACTTCGGCGGCCAATGGCTGGTCATTTAGGTAGCAAGCGATGCTGGCAGTCCGTTCCACCGTGTCTATCAATTCATTTAAGCGCCCTTGGGTTTGGCGGTATGAATAATTGGCAATGACCGAAGAGGCAAAGGCAATAAACACGCCCCCCGTCACTCCGGAAACCACCAGCAGAAAGAGTAAAGTGCGGGCCAATATATTGGCAGGGAACCAATGGCGCATTATTTGCCGCCTTTAGGTTGCAATTCCAGGATAATTTTTACCCGTTTGTCCGCGACGGAACGCTCTACATAACCGATAGTGTTCGGATCGCTGGCTACACTTTCGAGCACGGCTTTTTGGTCTGCTACCCCACGCGGCGGCGAAGCCCGTCCGGAAAATATCAGCCGCGCCCAATAAGAATCAATATCGGCCATCTCTTTATTAACCAAAAGGCGATAAAAAAGGGCTTTTTCTTCACTGTCTGACGGCAAATCCAAGGGCTGCGCGGCAGCACCTGAAGGCATCTGACGCAACCGACCCATGTAAATGTTGATCACTTCTTCACGGCTAATGCTAGCTACGGAAATTTTGGCGTTGGCGATCAGCACCATATCCGCCGGTGCCGTGTTAACCCATACCAGCATTAAAACCAGCAGGGGAAAGGCGAGTAACTTGGCTAAAATCTCCATATTCAAAAAGCAAAGTCCAAGGTTGCCGAGAGGACATCCGTCTGCCCATTCCAGCCCGGTTGCTCGCCCCGGACTAAAAAGACCGAATCTGGACTCCCAAGAACGGCATCCCACTGAATTTTTGCATCCATGCCACGATAAAAATCCCAGCGCAAACCCAGCGTGAACGTATGCTGGTTACTATGGGATGCGCCGATGGCCTTCGCCACAGCCGCATCCAACAACGGTATTTTTGTCCTGCCAATAGTATTGGTGGCCGCTTGGCTCCATGACAGGCCTGCATAAGGCGTGACAGCACCGACCCGATAGCCAGCCAAGAGATAGCCGGCAAAATTGTCCTGCAAAGAGGCCGTTTCATGTACCGCTCCGCTGACCATCAATTCCACTTGCCAAGGGCCTTTATCATAGGTCATGCCCAGCGAATAATGGCGGCTGATGGTATCCTGAACCGTCAGCGCATCGGCGGCGGCTTGGGTTTCCGGTCGGGGAATCCCGCGTAAAGCTGCTAGTAATTCCTGTATTCTGGCCAAATCCCGTGCGTGCTGGATTTGCGTGTAGCTAAAGCGCAACTGCCAACTGTCCCACTGATAGCCCAGATTTCCGCCTAACACGAGCGTCCCGCTCACATCCCACGCCGGGGGGATTTTTTCAGGGCTATAACCGCCGAACAGCTTGGCCCGCAGAACGCCTTTACCCATAGGCAGCTTGACCGTGCCATCCAGCCCATCAATATATTGATAAGGCAAGCCGCCATAATAGTCCACCGCTGGCCTGACGGGGAGATAGGAATATCCCACCAGCCTGGAATCGGCACGCATGTAAAAATCAACACCTAGCCGTCCGCCCCGCAGATCCAATTCGGGGCGGGGCGAATATTTCGCGTAAGCCCACGTCAGTTCAGGCAGGTAAGTGCCGCCGAAGTGATAGCGGCTGACACCTTGACCGACGATTTCAAGTTGGTCATTGATCGTCAAGTTAGCCTGCAAGCCGGCTAAGGAATCCACGGTAGCGGACCATTGGCCGCCTTTTACGCCATCAGGTTGGGATAAGTCACGGACAAACTCGGCTTGCCCTGAGCCTGAATGGGCCAAACCCGCCGTTCCGAAATAGTGCAAAGTTAAAGGCAAAGCTTTATTATCCGCTCCCGACCTACCAGATGCCAACAGGCATAGGCAAAATACCAAGCGGGGCATCATCCTGCCGATTGCTAGTGGTTTAGCTACCGCCCGGCCATTTGCAGCACCTACATAATAACAGGCAGATCTTGAAGACATTTTTATTGTTCCTAAAAACGGATTGCGCCGGATTATGGAGCACCCCTTCAAGGGAACCCCTGGTTTAAGCGACGTGTCCCTTCAGCCACTCAAGAAGCTGATCCTCCGGCATTTCCTTGGCAATAAACCAGCCCTGCACGAAACCGCAACCCAGATCACGCACCCTATCCAGATCCGCTTGAGTTTCGACCCCTGCCGCTACAGTGGCAAGCTTAAGCCTCTTGGCAATTGCTAACGTTGCCGCCATTGTTGCGTGGATGGCGGGATTTTGGCTAGCGGCACGCACAAAACGGCGATCAAATTTTAGCTCATTGACGGGAAGATGCGGCAATAACGCGGCAAGCGGATAGCCACTGCCAAAATCGGTGACTGACAGCTTAAAGCCTTCGAGCCGCAAGTGGTTCATAACCTTCAGAATGGCTGTCATGTCCGACATCATGTCAAGGTCGGTAATTTCCAAAATCAGATTCTCGGCCTTAAAATTGAATGCCTGGATGCTGGCAAGGATAAATTGCGGAAAGCGGGTATCCGCCAGCCAATTTGCCGAGAGATTGACTGAGAGAGCCAAAGGGCAACCTACTTCCGTAAACTGTATGCCGCTGATCAATGCCTTAGTCAGCAGCACCTCGGATAACGGCGCGACCAAACCATATTTCTTGG
This sequence comes from Methylovulum psychrotolerans, assembly GCF_002209385.1. Taxonomy (NCBI): domain Bacteria; kingdom Pseudomonadati; phylum Pseudomonadota; class Gammaproteobacteria; order Methylococcales; family Methylococcaceae; genus Methylovulum; species Methylovulum psychrotolerans. The sequence continues at coordinate 3,771,924 of NZ_CP022129.1, read as the reverse complement.
CTATAGCGAAGAACTCATCGGGTGGCGGTGATTCGCCTTGCCGTTGCCAACGCGCCAGCGTTTCCACACCGACGACATGCAACGTTCTGCTGTCCACCTTAGGCTGAAAATACAGCTGAAATTCGGCATGGCGAATGCCTGCCAAGATGTCATTGGACGAAATGCTTAGCGTAGTAGGCCGGACGGAGGTGCTTGAGCCAAGATAATGGTTTGGACTGACGGTTGCCACTATTGGCGATGCTGTTACCTTCATGCTTGTCCCTATCTTATCCGGCATCAATGCGGTATCGCCAAGACCGTAAGCCTCAGATACGGTGAGCTTTTCAGCGGCAATTTCGACCTTTTCCAAGGCATCTTCCAGTTCGATAAAAAGCATTTGTGCGGTATCGAGGCGGCTATTTTTGGCGGCCGCCTCGATACGTTCCGCCAAGCTGGCAAAGTGCAACGCACCGACAATACGCGCCGACGATTTAATTTTATGCATGACTAAAGCCAGCGCATGGGCCGTACCTTCGGTAAAATGCTGGCGGCAAGTGGCAATATCCGTATGTACCGTCGTGATGAACAGGCCGACAAACTCGCGCATCTGCTGGACATCTGAGGCACCGATAAGATTAACCAAATTGCTGGTATTTAGGATTGCGATTGCCGGCTTTGCCGACGTTTTGTCCAACCAGTATTCCAATAGGGAGCGTAACGCATCCAACTCGACGGGTTCGGCCAGCATGGCATCTATACCCGCCTCCCGGCAAATTGTCGGCCCTTTCGGGTACAGTTCGGTAGTAATGGCGATAATAGGTGTATACGCACCACTAGCCCGTTTGGCGGCGCGTATGGCGCGGGCTAATTTCACCTTATCCAAATCGGGTATCTGATGGCCGATGAGAACCAGATCATGACCACCCTCCTGCCATTTGAGCAGTGCCGCCGTGTTATCAGCGGCGATATCGGCATCAAAGCCTAACGCCGCCAGTTGCATTTGTAGCAACATTTGGTTGGCGGGGCGATCTTCGGCCACAAGGATACAACGCCGCCCCGTCTTGTCAGAAGTTACCGTTGTGGTAACGATGGCGGATTCAGAAGACGTTGAACAGTTGGAATCAATATGTTCAGGCAGTTCGCTAATCAATGTGGCGAGTCGCTTTGCACCTTTGGCAATTTTGTCGATTTGCTGGCGGGTGTTGGCATCCAACGCCCTATCCATTTGCAGAATGTTGATTTGAGCAAGAAGAGTGTGTAACGGTGCGCGTAATTTGTCCCCCCAATTAGCCAAGTTTTCCAACTTGGCATGGCTAACGGGTTCGGCTGCATCCGGCACTTGCCCTACGCTGTCGATGCGCTGTTGTTGGGGTTGATGTTGTTGGTCAGTCATTGCTAGCTTTTACTTATGCCTAACCGAATCGATTTTTGCCAAGACAGTTCTCCGTCAGGCAACCTATACTCTGAACGGTCAAGTTTTCGGTTAATCCTAAAACCGAAAACTTGACCGTTTGAAGTCTATGACTTTGCAATACCCGTTGTGCACCGTAGCAATAGGCTGCCATCATGCCAACTTTTTGCTCAAATGCTCCACTAGCGGACGCAAAACGGCAAAGGGAATCGGTTTGGAATAGACCGGAATGCCGGACGGTAGCCCACCGTGTTCTTCAATTTCGGAAGCCGTAAGGCCAGTGACGACAATGATAGTCGCCTGGGTCGGGGCGGGCTGGGATTTCAAACTCCGTATCATTTTAAACCCATCCATTTCCGGCATAACCAAGTCAATAATGATTAAGTCCGGATTATGGCGGCCAATCATCATAAGCCCTTTAAAACCATCGTTTGCCGTCAACAAACGGACAGGTAAACGCCATTCGTTAAATTGGAGGCGATAAACTTCGCGCTGTACCGCATCATCTTCCACTATCAAGACTTGAAGCTGATCCGGTGCCGGCGACGATTCGGTGCTCAGGATAGCCTTTTGCCGCAAGTGCATGGCCTCGACCGCCGAGACGGCAATACGCCGATGGCCCCCGGCAGTTTTCCAGGCGGGCAATATCCCCGACTCAACCCAAACCTGCACTGTTGACAACGCCACGCCTAACTTGGCTGCCGCCGCGCGGGTGGAAAGAAATTTTTCAGGCTCTAACGTATTGGATTCACTCATAAGTTTTTTATTTTTGGTGTTTGATAATCGCCTTTAAACCGATGGCGCTGAAATCAATTTCATGATCTTTCCTTCTTAAAAGCCCCAAAGCATAAAATATTCCCACAACTTTTACGCCGTCATTCCGGCTTGCCCAAAGGCTCAAGCGGATTGCCGAAATAACCATTCTACAATAGCTATAAATACCACGCAGACTTTATGGAAACATCTGTTAACGGATGAGCTGATGCCCGTATTTTTGTCGAACCGATGTTGCATTCGCTATTGGGCCACACTGAATTACGCATTATAAAACACACAAACACACGCAACCGGAATTATACTGTGCTTTATAGCGGCCTGAAATAAATTCACAGGCTTATTGTATATAAGTCCAGCACTTTTTTATAGGCGGTAACCCGCCAAATTTTTAATTTTCAAGCTTAAGCGGCTCCGCAACCGTCACCATTAACAGCTTATCGTTCAAGATAGTGACCTTTACAAAACCTTGCTCACCCTCAACAACAATGTCTTTCATTTTGCCACCGACCAGATTGGCAATACTCTTTGAGCCAAAGGCAAAAAGCGCCGCCCCCATCGCCCCAAGGAAATCTTCATCCAAGGTTGCCCCACTGACTGTATGGGCAAGCACCAAGCCGTCTGTGGAAGTAATGGCACTGCACTTAATGCCGTCATCCAATGTAGGCGGTAATGTATCCACGCTGTTTTCCATAGATCTAAGCTCTCTTTTTTCCGGTTTTAAAATCGCCAATTTGTAACAATAAATTCATCAGAACCTGTTTTACTTCAAGTATGTTACGCGCATCAAGCGACACCACTGGGCAAGCTAACCCATGTTTCAAAAGATAAGTGCTGTAATCCAACAAACTGGTGTCAGTATTGTTGTCATCAAAATGGGTAATGGCGATAATCCCCGGATAGTTTTGTAAAAAACGACCGTGTTGGTGCAAATAATAGTCCATTTCATTCAACGGGTCACGGCAACCGTTATCAATCATCACCACCATACCGTGAGCGCCTTTGCATAAAACATCTGCCATAAAATCAAAGCGTCTTTGTCCGGGTGTGCTGTAAATATGCAGATTGCTATTATCCAGATACGCCATGCCATATTCTATAGAGACGGTTGTGGACTCTTTATTATGCAAAGCATTACGTTCAATCGCCTTGGCATCGGAACCCATCACGGGGATTTCGCTAATGGCTCTAATGGCAGTCGATTTGCCAGAACCGACATTACCCGCCAGAATAATCTTGACTTCTTTGACAGGCTCTCCTTTTAATAAAGGCGTTCTATCCTGGTTTTGGGCGCGTTGCGGAACTGCCGGACGGGTTTTGTAAATAGGCGCATCTTTCATATTGGTTACATGGGCTTGGGATTGCGGTTTTTCTATAAACAGTCTACGTTTTTCGATGTTATGAGCTATCTGTACAGCGCTAATTGATGTGGTGGCTTGTTGCATATTTAATGTCCCCATTCATCCTGAAAAATCGTTTATTTTGTATAAAAATTAATTCGTTACCGCCAAAATAAATCTGACAACGTTTTTTTCAGTAAAGAAATCGATTACGGCCTGTAAAAATCGTCAGATTACTGGTGAAAATATATAATATGATGAAAATGATGATAAGTCCATTTTAAAAATATATTGAAGTTACTATGGGGGTTTTTATTAGGCATCATAAACAGACAAATGGGGGAAAGGGGGAAGGTAAGAACCGATAAGGATAAAATGCTGGGGAATGCTTAATCTATTGCAATACTATGCAAAATGGCATTTTGACCGTAAAGAATTGTGCATGGCGCGGAAACGAAGCGGCGAACAGGGCTTCTCTTCAGTGATTTTAACAAATCAGACTAAATTGTAGGAATATTTTGATATTTGTAAGGTTTTTCCTACAAATATTAAAGCCCTTAGCTGCTTTTAAACCCCTATCTTTAAATTTATAATAGTGGGTTCTAATATGCTAATTAAACCGAATTTCATCAATGGCTTTTATTGCAATAGATTAAAAAATACTACAGACCGAATAAGAACTGCCCAATACAGAAAAACAGGCTAACAGGTTCGGAAAACGTCCCTATATATTCACTGAGTTGAATTTATCAGGGGTGTGACACCACAACAGTGCTATTTTTTAATTTATCCACCCACAAAATTAAAGCCCATCGGAGATGCGATAGATGTCTGTTAGTGAATTAACTATCAAATTGGTAGGATTTAACGAAGCGCAACGCTCTAATTTTGAGTCCATCCTAAATCTGGCCGAATCTAAATTGCAACAGCAATGGAAAATCGTCAGCAACGAAGGGCAAGCCGATTTTTTTATCTTCACCGAAGAACCATTGCAAGCAACGATAGACTCCAGCATCCCCTTAGAGCGGCGTTTGTTGTGCACCCAAGACCCTAATAATGCCGAACAGCGTATTTTCGTCAATACCCGCATGATTCCGAGTTTGCACTCTTTGGTGGCCGTACTCAACCGGCAAAAACAACCTCAGCCAGCCGATCCGGCATCCGCACCCACCAAAGAAGAACCCCACGCCGATGCCCAAGCCGCCACAGCACCACCTATCACCGATACTATAGCGGAAGCACCCGACACATCGACGGTTTTTTATCCAGAACAAGGCCTGTTAAAAGCCTTGTTAGAAGCCAGATCCGCCGCCCAACCCCTTGCTATTACTGCTAATGCGCTTAAGCTGTGGATTGATCCGGTAGCCAACGTTTACTACTCATCTGAAGCCTTAGAAAACCTCGCCCCTTATTGTCTAGCCAACCCTCCTTCCCTATCGGCCTATCCGGTTACGCCAGCCGACTTACAACGCACGGTCAGCAACGCCGATATGCCCACCGGCCCGCTTAAAGACCTTATTTGGTATGTGGCGTATAAATCATCGCAAGGCCGCCTTTTACAGGGCAGCAGCCCTGAAGACATTGTTAACCTGCTCCAGTGGCCCAATTTTAAACTGCCGGAGTGCGGCAATTATGTCAGGTTGGCGGCGTTTATGCACAGCAACGCCTTAGCATTAGGAGAAATAGCCGCGTCTGTCAAAATGCCAGCGACCGATATTTACAACTTTTATAATGCGTGCTTCTTAATCGGCTTAATTGAAAAAGGCTTGACCATCCAATTACATAAAAAAATCCCCAATACCGAGCGGGAAAGCCTTCTGAACAAAATCAGGAACCGTTTAAAATAAATGCACACTGCGAATAAAATCAAAATAGTTTTTACAGGCTGTGTCGGGGCAGGAAAAACGACCGCCATACAGACTATTAGCGAAGACATACCCATATCAACCGATGTTAAGCCTTCCGAAGCCAGCGTCATCAAACGCAAGCCATCAACAACAGTGGCAATGGACTACGGGACGCTAAGCCTAGGAAACGGTGAAACCTTATACCTTTACGGCACACCCGGTCAGCGCCGCTTTGATTTCATGACCGACATCCTGACGAAAGGGGCAATAGGCCTGGTTATCCTGATAGACAATAGCCATGACAACCCCTTGCAGGAACTGGACTATTACCTCAACCTTAACTACCGTTTCTTACTCGACAATCCGGCTATTATTGGTGTCACCCACTATGATGAGACACAGCAGCCAGAGTTGGATGTTTACTATAACGCCTTGGCAGAGCGCGGCGACCCGTGGCCGGTTATCCCTACCGATGCGCGTAAGCTATCGGATATTAAGCTGTTACTGAATACTTTGCTGGCCTTGCTTGAACATGGTTAGCAGTAACCCACCCCGGCCAGAGGCCGTTACCAAAACTTTATTATTTTAGGAATTCTTCAAAATGGCAAAAATAGATGATCTTTTACAAAGCATTGTCGCGGATGTGGACGGCGCTTTAGGATGTGCCGTGGTTGATCTGGAGACCGGTCTTTTGATTGGCGCAGCGCATAATGTGCCTTACTTTACCAATGCCTATCTGGAAGCCGTCGCGGCGGCGGCTGTCGATATGCTGCGCGGCAAAAACGTCCGGGCAGTGGAGTCTTTACTGGCGACCCAACGCGGTAAGGTGGTTGAAAAAACCATCCAAGAAGTGCAAATGACCACGGCAAACACCTTACATTTTATGGCGATTGTTCCAGAAAAACCCGATTCCTTAGTGGTCTTAATCACCAACAGAAAAACCCATTTAGGCATGGGTTGGGCAGCCGTGCGCAGAAATATGCCGTTGATTGCCCCGCTGTGCCCTTAACATCTTGCCCTGCATTCCTCGCGGAACGGCCAGCACCTTAAGGGTGCTGGCCGTTCCGGCACTTTTCGCTTAAGTTAAGGCTGCCCGTAACCTTATGTGGACTATCGAACTTATCGGCTCTATTGACGGACAGTCCCACTACAGCCCTAAATATGTCGGCGAACTGTTAAATGCAGGCCCGCAAGCTTTAGCGTTGGGTAGCGACTTTGTTGGCCGGCCCTGCACACAACTGTATGTCAACAACACTGACGTTATCAAAGTGCGCACCGAACTGGCTTTGCCCGTTGACAAAGCCCGCGCTTGGCTACAACAAGCCCTGCATAACGAGCAGCGCCTTCGCGTGCACCATCCCTATAAAACCTGGCTGTTACTGCTGACCCCTTCCGGGGAGTGCCAAGTCGGCAGCATTTGCCCGCGCCTTTATCCCGTTAATATCGCCCTGAAATCCGCAGCGGATCGGCGGCATAATCTGGATTTGCTGATGGCTGTATTCAAGCTTTACCTAAACTTGGCCAAAACGACAGGGCATAAATTGGATGAAGGCCTGTCAAACTTCGCCTTCTCCACCGAGGGAGACATGTATTATTTGGACGACGAGTATTATGGCTGGGATGATTTTACCGCCTTTGCCGTCATGCTCGGTGTCTATATCCGCACTTACCACTGGTTCGACAATGCTTTTATAGAGGAATTAGGCCATAAATTACAGGTGCTGGTCGAAACCATTTTTCCTGGCACACATTCCCATCTGACTATTGCCGCGCACTTGCAAACGGTTTTCATGCCGAATGCCGATAAGGAGTACCTGTTACGCACTTTAATCGGCAGCTTACGGCACCATCCCCCCAAAACACCCCCTGCGGCCATTGTGGAGACCGCCCCTCCAGCACCTAAAGTAGTGCGCCGCCCCGCTAACGGACGTTTTTTCGCCTTGCTGGGCGATATCCACGCCAACTATCCGGCACTCAACTGTGTTTTGGATTATCTTGCCGCCGAGCGCATTGACCAAGGCATTATCCTTGGCGATATTGTCGGCTATGGCCCCGACCCTAAAGAATGCATACAACGCCTGCAGGACAGCACTTTCCATATCATCAAAGGTAACCACGATGAGGGCGTGGCGAGCGGCAATACGCCAAGCAGCTTTTCCAGCAGTTCCAAAGCCGTCATTCATTGGACAATCGGCCAATTGTCCGCCGACGAACGCCAATGGCTTAGCGAATTGCCGCCGTTTATCAAACAGGACGACTGGTATGCCGTACATGGCGCACCGATGGACGCGGACTATTTTTACGCGTATGTTTACATTATGACGTACCAGGATAATCTGGATTATATGCAGCAAAACGGTTTGGCGCTATGCTTTCACGGACACTCGCATATCCCCGGCGTATTTGCGCGTAACAGACATAAAGACAGCCACGAAACTGGCCAAACTGTACGGCTGTCCACTTACCAACAAGCCTTAGTTTGCCCAGGGTCGGTAGGGCAACCGCGTAATGGCCGCCAAGAAGCCCAATTTGCCATTTACGATAAAGAACAACAGCAAGTCACCTTTATAGGACTGCCTTATGACAACGCCCCAGTCATCGCCAAACTGCGCCAATTCAATTTACCCGAAGAGCTGTCGCTACGCTTGCTTAATGGCCGTTAATTGATGCCGCCTTAGGTGGGCGGGGCATACGTTAAGCCGGAACGGAACTGGCACACCGCAGAAAAACCTATGAAACTGTTAATTATTGACGATGATGCCGCCGAACGCGCCCTGACCATCCAAGTGTTAAGCCAGCAATTTGCTGACGTGGAGGCGGTCGAAATTGCCGGCCCGGACGCTTTCGCGCACAGCATGGTGCAAGCCGATTTCGACGGGGTGGTGACGGAGTTCCGGCTGGCTTGGACAGACGGTTTGGCTTTATTCCGGCAAATCCGTCGTGACCATGCCGTCCTACCGGTCATCATGCTGACCCGCTATGGCGATGAAATGCTAGCCGCCGCCGCCATAAAAAGCGGCATGGCCGATTATATCCCCAAAAGCCACCGCCGTACCTTAGGCGACGCAATAACCGCCAGCCTTTGTAAGCCGGACTTACCTCCCCTCTTTCAGGATAAAAACGATAGCCTGTTATTAGGCATCTTACGGTTAAAATCCGACTATACCTATGCCATGCGCATAGGGCCTGATAATAAGCCGGTCTTTGAGTGGATGAGCCCATCATTTAAACACATCATCAATTGTCGGGATAGCATAAACGATGCCGCCGCACCGCTTGACGGCACAGGACTGGCCATCCATCCGAATGATACGGACATTATCCAATATCGGTTTGCACAACTGCGGGCCGGCTTTGAAAACATTGCCGAATACCGTGTCATCGGCAACGATGGCGGCTGTTACTGGCTGAAAGATTATGCCTTACCTATCCGTGACCCGGCCCATGCGGACGTGATCCGTATTTACGGCAGCATTCAAGACCTGACGCGGGAGCGGGCAACCGAAGAACAATTGCGCCTGATGCAGTGCGCGATCGAATCCAGCAGTAACGGCATCGTCATCTCCGGCTTGGCCGACACAGATTATGGGATTATTTATGCGAATAATGCCTTCCTAAATTTGACAGGTTATCGCCTTGAGGAAATACGCGGGCAAAATTGCCGTATTTTGAATAAACATGACCATAACCAAGCCGAAATTGCCCAATTACGCACCGCCCTGCATGAAGGTTGCGACGCACACGTTGTGCTGCGCAATTACCGCAAGGATGGCAGTCTCTTCTGGAATGAAATCCATATTTCGCCGATACGCAACCAAAATAACGTCATCACCCATTTCGTCGGAGTGCAAAAAGATGTCACCGAACGCTGCGAAATGCAGGCCTTACTCAGCAGAAAAGAAGCCAAATTACGCGCCATTTTCAACAATGTGTTTGACGGCATCTTTATTATCGATCAGCAAGGCCTTATTGAAAGCATTAACCCGTCCATCGAAAAAATATTCGGCTATCAAGCGCATGAACTCATTGGCCAAAATATCACCCTGCTGCTGACCGATCCTGAGTGGAATTGGCACGACGCGTATTTAGGCCGCACAAACAATGACAGCGACCAGAATGTCATTTGCGCCGGGCACGAAACCTACGGGCTGAGGAAAAACCGCTCGAAATTCCCGATGGATTTAAGCATTATTGAAATTAACGTCGATAGCCGACATTTGTTTATCTGTACCGTACATGATGTCAGCAAGCATAAACAGGCTGAAGATGCGCTACGGAAACTATCCAGCCACTTAGAACTGGCCAGGGAAGAGGAAAGGGCCCGGATTGCCCGCGAAATCCACGATGAACTGGGTAGCCTGTTGACCGTCCTAAAAATGGATTTGAGCTGGCTAAACAAACAATTGCCCGCTGACTGGGTAAAATGCCGCGCCAAAACGGTCAATATGACCGAACAAGTTGACGATGCCATCCAAACCGTCAGAAAAATCATTACCGACCTACGCCCCAGCATTCTCGATCATCTGGGGCTATTGGCGGCCATAGAGTGGCATCTGGAAAAAATCCGCCAGCAAACCCAAATGAAGTGCCTGTTAACCATGCCGGAACACCCTATTGACATCGACGACAAGCACAGCATGGCGGTATTTCGGATTATGCAGGAAGCGTTAACCAACATTATCCGCCATTCTATGGCCACTGTGGTCATCATTAAAATTAGTGTGAGCGGAAATAATTTACAGATGTATATTTTGGATAACGGTTGTGGCATGACGCATGCGCAGATCAATAAACACGACCACTATGGCATTAAAGGTATGCACGAACGCGCCCGCTATTTTGGCGGTGAACTCAAGCTGGACGGACGGCCAGGACAAGGTGTCCTGCTCAGTTTGTCCATGCCCATCCAAGCCGCTTAGGGCGGTGGGGACAATGAATGATTAAAATACTGATGGCTGACGACCATGCGATTGTCCGCGAGGGCTTAAAGCAAATCCTCGCCGATGTGCCTGATATGGAAATCGCCGGGGAGGCGGCTTCAGGTGATGATGTCCTGGCAATGCTCAGGGCCGATAACTGGGACATTTTGCTGCTGGATATCGCCATGCCCGGCAAAAATGTGCTGGAGCTGATCAAATTAGCCAAACAGAAAAATCCGCAGCAACCCATATTGATATTAAGCATGTACCCTGAAGACCAATACGCCATCAGAATGCTCAAATCTGGAGCGGACGGTTATCTCACCAAAGAAAGCGCCCCCGACCAATTGGTCGCCGCAATCCGTAAGGTAGCGAAGGGCGGTAAATATATCAGCGCCACAATGACCGATAAATTAATTGAGGAATTAAACCCCGACCAGAACAAACTGCCCCATACCAAATTAAGCGACCGTGAATACCAAGTCTTTCTGGCCGTCGCCAAGGGCAGGCGCACTTCTGAAATTGCCCAAGAGATGACGCTGAGCGTCAAAACCATCAGCACCTTCCGGACCCGGCTGATGGCCAAAATGCACCTGCATTCAACCGCCGATATTATTTGTTATGCGTTAAAGCACGGTTTGCTGGATTAAAAACACCATAATAATTGTATGGTAATTTGCCATACCTGCGAACCTGCGCCCTATAAGGGCCAGAATTAGGGTAATGGCTTGTAGGCATTTCGGGCAAGCCAAGCCGATATAAAAAGGATGTTCAAATAACCCGGCGGCCTATCCCGGCAGAAGCAGGCCGTTTTTATTTAGCCGCTAACGCCTCAGCTTCAAACGTAATCCCCGCCCAACCGTACTTCATAAAGTTTCTGATATTCTTATGTCCCTGGCCATCCGGGTCATTTAGTACATCCAAACGGTAATAGTCCCCGAACAAACTTAAGGTTGTTGCCTCATCAAGCTGATGGATCTGGGCAAAAGCAAAAATCTTACAAGAGCCTTCATTGCTACCCGCCGGACTCAACAGGCGGCCTTCGCCCAAACCGTTGTAAAAGGCTACGGGCTTATAGTGGTAGGCACTTTCAATAATAGCCATCGTTTCGGCAAAACTGACCGGGATATGGTGGGCTAATTTTTCAAGAAACAAAGTTAAGGACATAAATCAACGCAATAATCGGGAAAGGGTTTTAAATTCAGGATGCGCGGCGTCGCGCAGCCACTCAAACAACACGGATTCGTAATTGGTGATGGTCGCCCCCTGCTGGCGTAGGCGTTTGAGCGCGAAGCGCTTATGCTCAGCATCGCGCGAACAGACACCATCAGCCACCACCTGCACTTGATAGCCCATAAACAACAATTCCAAAGCCGTTTGCAAAATACAGACATGGGTTTCCAAGCCGACTAAAATAACCTGTTTGCGCCCGGTCACCTGCAACGCTTCCATAAAGCCGGGTGCGGCGCAACAGGAAAAGCCTGTTTTAGCCAATACGGGTGTCTGTGCGGGCAAGGCCGCCAGCAGTGCCGGTTCGGTCGCCCCCAAGCCTTGCGGATATTGTTCGGTCACCAGCACCGGCACCGCCAAACGTTGCGCCGCCGCCAACAACACCGTCACGCACTGGCTCACGCCCCCTGCCTCGGCCATTACGGCGGTCAGACGGGTTTGGATGTCGACCACAACAAGGACGCTATTCGCCGCCGCCGCCAAATTAGGATGTGTATTCATAAGCCCTTAGCCTTTTTTCATAATCCGCGCTTTTTCGCGCTGCCAATCGCGGTCTTTAGACGCGGCGCGTTTATCATGCAGTTGCTTGCCCTTCGCCAAACCAATTTCCAATTTGGCGCGGCCGCTTTTCCAATACATCGACAAAGGGATCAGCGTGTAACCTTTGCGCTCCACCGCCCCAATCAGCTTATTCAGCTCATAACGGTTGAGCAATAATTTTTTCGAGCGCACCGCTTCGGGGTTGATATGGGTGGAAGCCGATAACAAAGCCGAAATATGCGCCCCCGATAACCAAGCCTCGCCGCGCTTAATCGCCACATAGCTTTCTTTAAGCTGCACCTTACCCGCCCGCAGGCTTTTTACCTCCCAGCCCTGCAACACCAGTCCGGCCTCAAACCGCTCTTCAATAAAATATTCGTGGGTCGCCTGGCGGTTAACGGCAATCGTCGAGTTTTGTTGGGATTTTGCTTTTTTAGAATTTTTATCGGCCATAGGGCGGGTAATACACTGATAGATAAGGATAAAGCCTTTGCCAGATAAATTAAACTGACGCAACGGCATAATTTTGCTATTTTACGCGATAATAATCCGATAATAATAATTAAAGTGAGTTTTTTGAGGCTACGCACATGACAGACACAAGAAAATCCCCTCAAGGCGAATGGTCATCCCATTTCGCCTTCATTCTCGCCGCGACTGGCTCAGCGGTGGGTTTGGGCAATATCTGGAAGTTCCCTTACATCACTGGCGAGAACGGCGGCGGCGCCTTCGTGCTTGTCTACCTGTTGTGTGTGGTGCTGATCGGTGCGCCGATTATGATAGCGGAAACCCTTATGGGCCGCCGTGGCCGCCATAACCCCATCACCACGATGGAGACCTTGACCGCCGAAGCCCACGCCGACCCACACTGGCATTATCTGGGCTGGATGGGCATCAGCGCCGGGATTCTGATCTTGTCCTATTACAGCGTCATTGCAGGCTGGGCATCGGGCTACGTCCTGAAAGCCTTTACCGGGAGCTTTTTTGGTGCGGACGCGCCCGCCATCAAACAGCAATTCGCCGACTTTATCGGCAGCCCTATCCAATTGGCTTTTTGGCACACCGCGTTTATGCTGGCGACGATGTGGATAGTTAAACAAGGTATCCATAACGGCTTGGAAAAGGCTTTGCGTTGGCTGATGCCCAGCCTGTTTGTGCTGCTGATTTTGTTGGTCGGCTACGCCATGACCACCCCCGGCTACTTCCAAGGCCTGCATTTTTTGTTTAATTTGGATTTCAGCAAATTAACGGGCGGCTCGGTACTGACCGCGATGGGCCAAGCCTTTTTCAGTTTAGGCTTAGGCATGGGTGCGGTGATGGTCTACGGGGCGTATTTGCCGAAAAAAGTCTCCATCACCGAAACCGTGGTGATCGTCTCCCTGGCCGATACCGTAGTCGCTTTACTGGCGGGGATCATCATTTTCCCGATTGTGTTCAGCAACGGCCTGCCCGTCAATTCCGGCCCCGGACTGATTTTTGAAACCCTGCCGATTGCGTTTGGTTCTATGACTGGCGGTTGGCTGTTCGGCATTATGTTCTTTGTCATGCTGGTGCTGGCGGCGTTGTCCTCCTCAGTCGCCCTGATCGAGCCAGCGGTGGCGTGGCTGGTCGAAGCACGCGGTTTTAGCCGCGAAAAAGCCGCGCTATGGGCCGGTTTGCTGACTTGGCTGTTAGGCTTCGCCAGTATATTTTCCTTCAATAGCTGGGCAGGATTTAAGCTGTTCGGGCATAATCTGTTCGAGTTATTGGATTATGTCACCGCCAACTTGATGTTGCCAATAGGCGGCTTCGCCATTGCCATTTTTGCCGGCTGGATGATGACGGCAGACCATAGCGAAGCGGAACTGGACTTACCTAAACCGCAGTATCAAATTTGGCAATTACTGATTAAATATCTTGCACCTGCGGGTGTGTTTTTCGTCTTTTTACACGTTGTAGGAGTCCTCTAGGAATGACGCTTGTTCAAAAAAGTGCCTTGGTCAAATATTCGGCACAACAAATGTTTGATTTGGTTAACGACATAGAAGCTTATCCGCAGTTTTTACCGTGGTGTAGCGGCAGCCGCATTATCAAACGGGGCGACGGCGTGGTCGAAGCGGAATTATCCATCTCCAAAGGCGGTTTTAAAAAAGCCTTTTCGACCCGCAACCGCATTGACCAAGGCGGCAAAATCACCGTGTCCTTACTGGACGGGCCATTTTCGTATCTGGAAGGGGTATGGAATTTTATGCCCTTGCGTGAAGATGCCAGCAAAATCAGTCTGGACTTAGAGTTTGAAATGTCCGGCAAGCTTGCCAGCCTAGCGTTCGGCGCGGTCTTTAACCAAATCTGCAACACCATGGTCAGCTCCTTCACCACCCGCGCCAAACAAGTATATGTCTGAACCGCTGCATATTGAAGTCGGCTACGCCACACCAGACCGGCAGTTCCTCATCACCGTAGAATTGCCCGCACCCGCCACGGCCGCCGCCGCCGTCCACGCCTCAGGGATTACCCAGCAATGCCCTGAACTGGCCGAGGCCAGCCTCAACGTCGGCATTTTCGGGCGCATGGTTAGCCTAACGCAACCTTTAAAAGACGGGGACCGGGTAGAAATCTACCGCCCCCTTTACCATGACCCTAAAGAGGCCAGACGGCAACGGGCGGCAAAGTGAGGATGGCGGTCAGTTATGCCGTAAACGGTGACAGACCCGCCTTTTAACCGCCTATCGCCTAAGGAACGTGTATAAAATAACCTCGGCATAAGCATTTTTGGAGCGCGGGCAAGATGCCCGCGCTCCAAAACCCATACTTTTTAACGTTTGCCTAAATTATTTCCTACCCATTCCTAACACTACCCCCAACTTTGCAGCCAAACCATTGTGGAACCGACTACGCCCAGCCAGGTGTTTGACAGCGCCAGCTTTTTAAAAAACCTGACCACTTTGCCGGGCATTTATAAAATGTTTAACGGCCAAGACGAACTCATTTACGTCGGCAAAGCGAAAAACCTTAAAAACCGCGTCTCCAGCTACTACAAAAACAATCAGGCCTCCCCCAAACAACAGGTAATGATGGCAAAAGTTTGCCGCATTGAAGTGACCGTCACCCACACCGAAAGCGAAGCCTTATTGCTGGAATGCCAGCAAATCAAACGCCACAAACCCCGTTATAATATCTGTTTGCGTGACGACAAATCCTTCCCTTATATCTATCTTAGCGATCACGCATTCCCGCTCATCACCTTGCACCGGGGCGCGAAGAAAAAAGCCGGCCACTATTTTGGCCCCTATCCCAGTTCCACCGCCGCTAAAGAAAGCCTGAAACTGCTGCAAAAACTGTTTCCGGTACGCCAATGCGAAGACAGCGTTTATAACAACCGCACCCGCCCCTGCTTGCAACACCAGATAGGCCGCTGCACCGCCCCTTGCGTCGGCCTCATCAGCGCCGCCGATTACGCCACAGATGTCGCCCATACCAAACTGTTTTTGGACGGCCAAGGCGGCTTGCTGATCGAACAGCTCATCCGTAACATGGAACAGGCCTCAGCCGCCCTGGAATTTGAGCAAGCCGCCGCTCACCGCGACCAAATCGCCCGCCTGCGGACGGTGCTGGAAAAAAGCCATATCCAAGGTGAAAAAGGCAACCTCGACATCCTCGCCTGCGTCACCCAAGCCAATAGTGCCTGCGTACAGGTATTTTTTATCCGTAACGGCCAGCAATTGGGCAATAAGGCCTACTTTCCCAGCCTAGGCGACGAACACGAAGCCAGCGCCGTTTTACAGGCTTTTATCGCCCAATATTACCTCAACAAACCCATCCCCGCCGAGCTGATCGTCAGCCACGCCCTGCCCGAAACCGAACTGTTGACGGAAATGCTCGGCCACCAAGCCCAACATGCCGTCACCATCAGCCCACGGGTACGCGGGGAGCGGGCAAAATGGCTGCAAATGGCGATAACCAACGCCGAACTGTCCTTAGCTGCCAAACTCGCCGACAAACAAAGCCTGCACGGGCGTTTTCTCAGCCTGCAACAGCAATTGCGCTGCCCAACCTTGCCGCAACGTCTGGAATGTTTCGACATCAGCCACACCCAAGGCGAGCAAACCGTCGCCTCGTGCGTAGTTTTTGACCAAAACGGCCCGGTCAAATCCGCCTATCGGCGATTTAACATCGAAGGCATCACCGGCGGCGACGATTATGCCGCCATTGGCCAAGCCGTTTCCCGCCGTTTTAAACGCCTGCAACAGGGCGAACACCCCGCCCCGGACATCTTATTTATTGACGGCGGTAAAGGTCAGGTGAAAGCGGCGCAAAAGGCACTAGAGGAATTAGCCATAAACAATGTTATGATAGTCGGCGTTGCCAAAGGGCCCGACCGAAAACCCGGCATGGAACAGCTGATTTTGGTCGGCCAGGAACACCCTTTGGACATCACAGCGGGCGCCAGCGGCCTATTGCTCATCCAGCATATCCGCGATGAAGCGCACCGCTTTGCCATTACCGGACATCGGCAACGGCGCGGCAAAGCCAAAAAACAGTCCAGTTTGGAAGGCATTGCCGGATTAGGCCCTAAGCGTCGGCAACAATTATTAAAGCAGTTCGGCGGCTTACAAGGGATTGCCCAAGCAGGGGTAGACGCACTTTGCAGTATAGACGGCATTAGCCAACCATTGGCACAACGAATTTACGAGCATTTTCATCATCAAGATGGCAATTGAATTTAACTTACCAACCAATATAACCCTGTTAAGGATCGCGCTAATCCCGCTCTTAACAGTCGTTTTTTACTTGCCTTGGCAGCATGCCAATGTCGCGTGTACGCTGATTTTTATTGTCGCGGGCATCACCGACTGGCTAGACGGCTATTTGGCCCGGAAAATGAACATGGAAACCCCGTTTGGCGCTTTCCTTGACCCGGTCGCCGATAAGCTGATGGTCGCCATGGTATTGGTCT
The DNA here is from genome assembly GCF_002209385.1 of Methylovulum psychrotolerans. Lineage (NCBI taxonomy): Bacteria > Pseudomonadati > Pseudomonadota > Gammaproteobacteria > Methylococcales > Methylococcaceae > Methylovulum > Methylovulum psychrotolerans. The sequence goes on along the minus strand of NZ_CP022129.1, from coordinate 3,754,948 downwards.
TGCTGGTACAGCAACAGGGATCGCCGGGTTTGGCCATCCCTGCCGCCGTCATTATCGGGCGGGAAATCACTATTGCCTCACTGCGGGAATGGATGGCGGAAATCGGCCAACGGGCGACCGTTAACGTCTCCCAATTGGCAAAATGGAAAACCGCCTTCCAAATGGTCTCCATCGGCCTGCTCTTATACCGCGACGATTTGTTCGGCATCCCGGTCAACAGCCTCGGTTACGGCCTGCTCTATATCGCCGCGTTACTGACGCTGTGGTCTATGGTCAACTATTTGAAAGCCGCCTTGATAGCGATAGCAAAAACCTAAAACATTACAAACCACCGCCTATAGTGCCTTGGTTTCACTCAAATTATAAGATACAGCCTATTGAACTGGCTGTGAAAGAAGAAAATGGAACAGGAACTCAATACTACTCAGAGCAAATCTGATCAGAGCAAATCTGAACAACAGAATGAAATACTGGTTGCGGCACTCAAATTGTTTGCGGAACAAGGCTATTTCAACACCTCATTAACCGATATTGCCGAAGCGGCGGACATAAAAACCGTCAGTGCCATTTATCAGCACTTTAACAGCAAACACAGCATCGCCAATAAGCTCTACGACAACATCCTCGACAGCCTGAACGTGTCCATAGACGACATCAGGCGGCGGACACAGAAATCATCCGAGCAATTGCGCGGCGTGGTCGACCTATTGTTTAAACTCACCGATGACGCACCGGCCATCATGAAATTTCTGCTGGTCATGCCCCTCCATGAGTTTCTCCCCGAACAAAAGCCGCTCCAGCAAACCTCAGCCTTTATTAAAATCCTCAAAATCATCCAAGCAGGCATCCGTGCCGGAGAAATCCGTAACATTGACCCCATGCTGGCGAACACCTACTTTTTTGGCATCATCAACAACACCTTAACGATGGTCTTAACTGGCGAACTGAGCAAACCCGCCGACACCTACCGCCCCCAAACTTGGCTAGCGGCCTGGAACCTGATCGCTAAAAAATCCTCCGTATTTTAAGCCCCCACCAAGGCCGCCCGCCCCGCCATAACAGCCTTTATTACGGCGGGGCTTAGCCAGCCCCCGCCAAAAGTCCACAAGACTGCGGTATAATAGCCCCATCCCCTTTCCTCAGAGAGTCCTCCCTTATGATCCAGATCGGCAAAGTCAACCGCCTGAAAATCGTCAAACAACAAGGCGCCGACATTTATCTGGGCAGCGAAACGTCTAATAAAGTCCTGCTTATCGACCGCTTGCCCCCCAACCATGAGGCCGACGAGGAACTGGAGGTATTTGTCTATGTCGATACCGACGGCCATCTCGCCGCCACGACCCGCATCCCCACCGCCCAAGTGGACGAAATTGCCTGGCTCCCCGTGGTCTCGGTCAATTATGTCGGTGCATTTTTAGATTGGGGCTTGCGTAAAGACCTGCTAGTGCCGTTCAGCGAACAGCACTTGGATATGCAGGTCGGGCAATCGTATTTGGTGAAACTGTTTCTGGACGACAAAAGCCGGGTTTTGGCGACCACCAAAATCAACCGTTTCTTAAGCGAAACCTCGGCTGATTTCAAAGTCGGCGAAAAAGTGGCTCTGATTATTGCCGAAAGCACCGACCTAGGAATCAGGGCCATCATCAACCAGACCCACTGGGGGATGCTCTACCGCAACGAACTGTTCCAAACCGTCACCCCCGGCCAGCACATCGACGGCTACATCAAACAAATCAGGGAAGAAGACCTAAAAATCGACCTGACCTTACACCAGCCCGGCTATAAAAAAGTCACCTCAGTGACCGACACCATTTTAGCGAAACTGGCGGCGAACGGCGGGGAACTGCAACTGAGCGACAAAAGCCCGCCGGAAGCGATTTATGCCGCCTTTGGCGTGAGCAAAAAAGTGTTTAAACAAGCCATCGGCGCCTTATACAAAGACCAAAAAATCATCTTAGACAAAACCAGCATCAAATTAGTACCTTAACTTTTCGGCGAGGCGGATATGGGACGATACGATCGGGATTCCAAGCGGTACTCACGTTCTAAAGGCAAACAGGCCAACGGCATTCCGGCGTGGCTGACCATCATCCTTATGCTGACAGGCATAGCGGCGGGCTTTTTCCTCAGACCCGTCGCCGACGGCCTGGTCGACCCGCTCACCCACCTGGCCGAATTGGCGATTGCCCCAAAAACGCAACCTTTCACGCAGCGTGTTGTACTTTTGCCCCAGCAGCGGCGACAACACGTCGGCCACGGCGGTCAGGCTGCATGAACGCGCGACGACCATGCCAAAACTCCACAACGCCAAGCCCAATGCCTCTGGCTTGCTGAGGGACGGAAAATGCATGGCAATCGTGTCGATCCATTGGTATAGTTCTGGATGGCGGGGCATGGCGGCACCTTCGGTAAACGGATGTTGATGACACTCATCAATTTACCCTCAACGCTTTGCCCCGTCACTTTTTAAAAACCTACACTTGTAAGGGGGGGAGTGTTAAATGTTAAAAAATCCGTATTCAATTGATTTAATTTGGTATCAATGAATTTTTAGCAACCCCATAATCTGGTACAATCAGTATATTTTATAGAAATGGCGGTTGCCTGCATTAAGTGACCATCGCTTGCTAACGCGCTTGATCCTATGCGTTTTTTATCTTATTAATTTTGTTAAATAATTTTCAATAAAGCCTCTTGAAATATACGGCATCTATAGTTTTTGTTGCTTTTTGTAAAAAGCAACAGTTATAGTTGGGCTCCACCTATTGTTGCCATTTGGTTTTTACTATGTACCGTGAAGTATTATATGAAGATAGTGAATTAATAGTAATTTGGCAACCCGGAGAGTCGGATTACTTACTGATAACATTTGGTGACCTTATCTCGCTAGCAGCAGGCAACAAGTTTTATGCCGATACGGCAGTGACAAAATTAGGTTTGAATTGCATCGGTTTTATGGCAAAAACGCCCAATTGGTTTCCGTCTGCCAGTATGGCGGCGGCAATTGGGCAGATTGCTATCCTGAGGCAATTCTCCTGCCGGGTTGCCTATGGCGGTTCAATGGGCGGGTACGCCGCAATTAAATATTCGGCTTTATTGGGGGCGTCGGAAGTGCTTGCCTTCTGTCCGCAGTGGTCTATAGACCCCAATGAATGCGCCGGCCAGAGCAGTGGCTATGAGCATTATTTTAAGCCATCAATGGCAGGCATGGGCATTCGGATGGAAGATATGGCGGGGCGTATTTGCATACTGCATGATCCCTCGTATGCGGTTGATGACTTTCACCATAACCAAATAGCCGCTGTATGCAAAAACCTTGCCTCTGTCAATGTGTATACAGCCCAACATCACGTCACTTCTATTTTAGCGGGTACGGCAAACTTAGCCGAGCTTATTACGACATTTATACGGGATGACATTCCGCACTTAAAGCATATTGTCAGCAAAATAAGGCGTAATAGCAGGATTAGAAAGCATATCCTGTTACAAAAAGCCATCAATAGGCATCCGCTGCTCGTACACCGGGTGTTGGGAAATGCTGAATTGGCTACCAAGTTGGGCGTTACAGAGAATAACGCCTTAAATTCGCAGTTGTTCCAATATTTTATCGCCCAAGGCAAACCAGAGAAAGCCAATGAAGTGCTAACACGCTTAGGCCCGTCTATCTGCCGACACCGCATTAACTTATTGCAAGAAGCACTGGACGATTGCGCCCGGACGGCCATGATTAAAACACAAGGAATCCTGGTAACCCACCATCAGACCGTATTGGTCTACAGCGTTTTTTACGGGATACTTTGCCATAAAAACCTTAACGCATTGGAGTCTGAGAAAATGGATTTGCAGCCGATATTTCTTGTTAAGCTATCCGGCTATGAAGTTGCGGCAATATGGAGCAAAAACAGATTCCTCGCCTGTGCTATTGACCCACATGGCCAAGTGCATTTAAAGGGCATGGAGTCGGGAAAAGGCGATGACTTCATTGTTAAAGAAGATAACAGCAATAATGGTTTTACTTTATTGCTTAAAAGCCGCTATGTGTCGGCAGCACATAATGGCGATATTTTATATAATAAACCTAAGGCACTGGCATGGGAAATATTCTATCGCTATGATGTTAATCTAATCTAATGGCCAGACGAACATGGAACCCGACGTTATACAAGCGGCCTAATACATGTTGGCATTGAAGCCGGCCAGGGTCAAACCAGCGTTGCTTAATTACTGATGTCAGTCATTTCTGCAATATTGAAAAAGGCTCTATATGGGTTTCAGGGTCTTTTTCCAAAGAGGTAGGGTAACCCATTAATAAGCTTGGCTACATCCAAAATACCCGTCATTTCGGCATACCCACGGGGTATAAAGGAATTACCGAAATAACGGGTAGATTTATGGTCGTTATATTAATTAATGACAAAAAGACATTGAAACTCATATAGAACCAATTAAATACAGCGCTTTGAAAATACCCCATAATCCGTGATAATTAGAATTTTTTAAGAGAATTGGGAAGTTTAATGGTTTGTTGGGGCTGGAAGCCTGAAGGATTTACATTGGTATGGAAAGGTTTGGCTGCACTGGACGTTACGGCTCTTGTACGGAAGCGGCCATCGGCAGGGAATAGCCTTTGGCGGAATATTCCCTGCCATGACTGTAGGTTGCCGCCCTTGCGGAAAACGGGGCGTTTTCCGCAAGGGGGCAGGGGGTTAAACTACCATAAAATCCGCCGAAGTCATTGCCAGCCCCTTGCCGAGGATGGCGATTTGCACCGCCGCCGCCGCGCCGCTGCCGTCGGTGTCGTAAGACAGGGCACCGGAGGTGGTGGTGTAGAGGAGGTGGTCGTTGCTGTCTTCAATACCTCCGTTGCCGAGAATTTTGAATTGGTCGGCGGCCAAGGCTCCGGTAGCCAAGGCGGTAAAGATAGACTGCGCTAGTTGGATGGTGTCGGCGGTGACGCTAAAGTCGGTGATGGTGTCGATGTTGCCAGGGCCTAAGGTGGTATTGAAGACAAAGCTGTCGTGGCCTAAGCCGCCGATCAGGGTGTCGTTGCCCAGGCCGCCGTTAAGGACATCGTTGCCGCCCTCGCCCCATAAGGTGTTGTTGACGGCGTTGCCGGTCAGGGTGTCGTTGTAGGCGCTGCCGTTGACGGCTTCGATGCTGGTCAGGATGTCGAAGCCATCGCCGGTGTTTTGCGCCGTGGTCAGGTTCAAGTTGACGGTCACATCAACGCCCCAGGTGACACCCCAGTATTGGGCGATGTCAAAGCCATTACCGCCGTTGAGGATGTCGTTGCCCGCCCCGCCCATCAGGCTGTCATTGCCGTCACCGCCATTGAGGATGTCGTCGCCCCAGCCGCCCGACAAAATATTGTTGGCGGCATTGCCGGTCAGGGTGTCGTTGTAGTTACCGCCTTTGACGGCTTCGATGCTGGTCAGGGTGTCGATGCCGGCACCGCCGGTGTCTTGCGCCGTGGCCAGGCTTAGGTTGACGGTCACACCAGCGGTGGCATCCCAATATGAGTCGGTGTCAAAGCCATTGCCGCCGTTGAGGGTGTCGTTGCCCGCGCCGCCATAGAGGGTGTCATTGCCATCACCGCCGTTAAGTGTGTCATTGCCGCCATCACCCCATAGTGTGTCATTGCCCGCGCCGCCATAGAGGGTGTCATTGCCATCACCGCCGTTAAGCGTGTCATTGCCCGCCAAGCCGTTAAGGATGTCGTTGCTGTCGTGATAGCCATAGAGGGTGTCATCGCTGCTGGTGCCGGTCAGGCTAATGTGCGCCTTGATGTCGGCCTCCCCCCACACCGTGCCGTCACTGAACTGGAACTGCTCAATGCGGTAGTTTGGATAAAAGTAATTTTGAACAAACAGTTGGCTAGAGCCGTAGGTCAGCAACAAACTGCTGCCGGAGCTGGCTTGGCTGACGTAGCTGATGTCGGTGGCGAGCATGTCGGTGAACTTGACCACATCGGTGCCGCCAGCATCATAAATGGTGCCCTTCCCGTCAGCTTTGGCGATCAGGTAGGTGTCGTTGCCCAAGCCGCCGACCAGATAATCGTTGCCGGTGCCACCATTGAGGGTATCGTTGCCGCCATAACCATAAAGTGAGTCATTGCCCGCGAAGCCATTGAGGGTGTCGTTGCTGTCGTCATAGCCACACAGGTTGTCGCTGCCGCTGGTGCCTTGCAGTACTTTTTGGCTGATGTCCGCCCAACTCCAGACCGTCCCGTCACTGAACTGGAACTGTTCGATGCGATAATTTACCGTGTTATTATTATTATAAACAAAATCATTATAAACTCCCAGCCGACCACCGCTATAGGTCAGATACAAAACATTGTAATACTTGATGACGCTGCTGATATCAGTAGCGAGCATGTCGGTGAATTTGACCACATCGGTGCCGCCTTCATCAGAAATCCAGTCAGTCCCATCGTTTTTGGCGATCAGGTAGGTGTCGTTGCCCAAGCCGCCGTACATAGTGTCGTTGCCGGTGCCGCCATTGATGATGTCGTTGCCACCTTCGCCATTTAGGGTATCGTTACCGCCATTGCCATTAATGACATCATCACCTGCTGTGCCATTGTAAGTGTTATTGCCATTGTCGCCATTATAGGTTGCCATTGTTTACCACCTTGAGTCGTGTTGTGTGTGTGGGGGGGGGAATCACTTCAGGCAAAGTTTATACGCTAAAAAATCAAATAGCTAGGTACTAAATCACACAATAAAAAAATTAATATTTTTTTAAGGGAGGCAGGGGGATAATGGTGTGCTGTGGGTGGAGGGATTAAAGAGATTTTATGCTGGTATGGAATAAAGTACGTTATCAACGAATCTTATACATCCAAACCAAGAAAGGGTATCATTGGCGCATGAAAACAAATTAGACATACACTGATTATTCAACGTTACCTATACAAATAGATGCCGCCGCTACGCAACTATCAACTGAATGGGGTATGTTTACAGACGTATCTCCACGTTGATGCTATAAATGCAATCCAAATGGTTTTCAGTTCGCTCAGGGGATTTAACATTTTTCGCTTTTATTTTGAAAAGGCCAATATTTATGGGACGATTTGAAAAAAATATACTTTTTGCCGCCATCATGTGCTTTGCGGTTTCCTGCAATAGTGACATTGGCAGATTAACGTGTGAATACAACTGTGGGGGAGAAAGCTACCAAAATGTAACCAGTTGGGATAATAAAGCGGCTAAGCTCCATACCACTCAGCCAGAAATTCTTTTTGATATGGTAGACGAACTCCGTATGAAAGATGCGCCCGAAAATCTTATGATTGTAAGAGAGGTTCCGAATAAAGAACATCCAAACAATCTTAGGGCATGTGAGATTAGCTATAGTAAAGGCAGCAACCCTGTTTTGGCTAACATTGACAAGGATACCGATCAACGTCCCGATGCTGTGAAAACCTACAATAGGAATTGGCGTGAGTTGGTTTGGCGGGTAGCGGAATGGGGAGCCTTAGGAAATAAGGATTCTTTTTGCGATCCACAAACTTCATTAGTGAAAGAAAATGGGATGCTAAAGCTGGTCAGACCCGGAGGCGATGGGGGCGGGCCAGCTAAATTTATCCAAATCCGAGACCACTCCGTTGATCTTTTTTTCAGGTCGACGGCGCATTTTAAGGCACTGTTTGGTGATACCTTTTATCGCGATGGTCATGACAAGAATTGGTCGGCTCTTTTGCTCTCCAAAAAGTATCAACGGATTGGGCTGGAAAGCGTTTCGAAGTTAAATATTTCTGTAGCTGCCACACTCAAGGAAGTACAAATCAAAACCGACAGAATCACCACTACCCCTATTCCCGACGGGGCTCAAGCGATGTATGACCCTAGAAAACACGGGACACAATTCCGCTTTTTTATCCCTGTAGATTGGATGGATAACCATTGTCCGGCAATGAAGCCTCCCTCAGCAAGTACGCCTAAGGAATTCCCTGCTTATTGTAAATTTCAAAATAGAGGCTTTCACTATGGCATTAACCTTTTCGATGAACGGAAAGAATTTGACACAGGGGCGGTTGGCTTGGATAAGGATACCCAAATGTTTATGTATGGACAAGACCTCCGGGCATTAGTCCCTGGTGGTTTCATCCACAACCCCTTTAAGCAAGTTAATGTCCCTGCCCATATTTCGGCTGATATACTGCCTCTTATCAAGTCAGCCATTTTGGAGATGGAAGCCACCCAAAATGACCTAAATCAAGGTAAGTCAGATGATGATAAAATTTTCTACATCCCGCCGCGCCTAGTCAATAACGTTACAAGAGCCGCTGAAAATAATGATGCTTACCTTAGCCATTTTGGCATTTCATCAGTCAATATTGGCTATGAAGTTCCTGGGCTTTCTAGTATTTTGTTTGAAATTTCGGATTTTAAATTAGTTAGCGCACCATGAGTAGGTGTGCAAAAATTTCCTGATTAAAAGCTAAGTAACCATTCATAAATCTTTTAACATTTTTATATCTACATGCCTGTAAAAATCAGGCTTGTTTGTTAAAAGACTTTTGCACAGTTACTTATTAATTTTCATCAGTCACGAATCAATGACTTGCCATCATCAACATGCTTAACTAACGTCGGGGAAGATACACCTACATTTAAATCTATCTTACGAAACGCAAGCCATTTCAATAAACCTTTTTTTCCGGGTCGGTCATCCAAGGCATTGGGAGTTTTTTCATAATCGCTTTGTTTTAACACAATGCTCTGTAAGAAACCATCATAACCACAAGGTAAGCCATTGGCTATGGCTGAGGTAAATAGGTCTAGTAGAACTGGCATAGCTTTTCGGGACACTATATACGCTTCGGCTCCAGTGCCTTTCAAGTTGGAAGCCGTTAAATCAGAAATAGTGTATTCGCCATTGACCAGAAATAGGCGGTCAAGGCTCATGCGGTCATTAATATAGACAATATCGTAATTTTGATTTCTAGCGACCACAAAAATTTCGTCAGGTGTTGCCCGGAAAACAGCATCATCCTCAACAATCAAAGCATAATCAACATCATCATTTTGAGCCTGTTCAATAGCTTTAATGTGCGACAACAGACAACCCAAGGTGCCTTGTAACCAAGAGGCACTATTACGGCTTAACTGATGGTCAACGAAGTCTTTTTTAAACAACCGTAGTGTCAATGAAAAAGGCATTGCTTTCCCATTAATGGCTTCTACCTGTTCAAAGCCCGATAACTGAAGGTTACGCTCAAAGAATAGCTCGATTCTTTTTGAGTTAGAAAAGCCGATGACATATTTACCTATTTTCATATTTTTTCCGTATATTGTTTTCGAGACATTTTTAAGGTCATTCTTTAATTTGATTAAGTAATGTACAAAATATGTCTTCATTGAAGTCACTATGATAATCTATCGGTGTTTCATCCATACTCTCAGTCGCACAAGGCTTGGCAAAAGGCTCAACATTATAGTGTTTGGAAACAAAGCTATTGGTGCTGTCAAACCTTCTCCATAGCGTCAATTTATCTTCCAAGGATAAGAGCCATCGTTTAGGTAACGAATCAAACGTTTCAGAAACAACCTTAATGGCATTTTGATGCAATGAGGGAGAAAAATCCAATCTATTCATCCGGCTAAGATAGATGGTTCCTATGCTAGACAAACTAATATTCGATTCCCTATCATAGGGTATAGAAAAACTATCATCCCAGTCAATGCCAATGTGTTTTATGAGAGCCTTAAAAATGGCTTGTTTCTCAGTAAGGCAGTGATCGTAATTAATAACGTTCACGTCCGAAAAAGAATTCCATGAGCTACAAAGATGACGATAATTAAGTCGTGTTAAAAAATCAATATGGAAATAAAACTTATAGATGTCGTTCTTAAATCTTATACTATACATCCTAACGTGTTGATTATATTCTGACTCTAAATAAAAATCTGGTCGCCGAATGAAAACAATGGTCTTTATTTTAAACTTTTTGGCAATGTGATTTTTTAGTATATCCATGTTGCGGATAAACTCAAATTCCTCCGAGCTTAACAATACATTTTCTAGGCCTAAAGCAGACGCTTCGCTTTCTATTTTCGCGAACAACTCCATTACTTTATTAACATTGCCCGAACCAATCATCCAAGCTACATCGTGGTGAGCCTTGTCAACTAGTCCTGTTGTTGGATAAAGGATACCTAGCTTTAATAGCATGTCCCTATTGGAGAATAGAAAGCTTTGTAGTGCTGTACTACCTGTTTTATGTGTACCAATATGAAAAATAAAATTCATGTCTAATTTAAGGGCAATGGCAAGTGTAGAACATACGCGCTATATTATAAACTGATATTCCGCATCCTCAAAAATAGGTATTCAGAATTAGGTAATTAAAAATAGCGTCATTACTTGGTGAAAAATAATTGAATATCAATAAGACAGCAATTAGGTGCAAAAAGTCAGCATAAGAGTTTGATTTTTAAAACTAAATATTTACCCTCCTTTCCTTCAAAAATAAGCATTCAAACTCAATTGACTAAACGTATTATAACTTGATATCAATGGTATATTGAGGATGCCTAATACGGCCTGACATGATTCAGCAAAACACGAATATTGGAAGCGTAAAGCCCAAAGCGGGATAATTCTGTGCTACCTAAGCACGGCGAGACCTAAAAACCAAGCCATCCCAAATTCTCCCATTCTTTTTGTGACATAAAAGTGGTGAGCTTTTTTTTGAATTTCATCAGTTAGTTTGCCAAAGGGGTCTTCCTTTATTTATCAAGAACACCCCAGTAGCTATTTAATCACTTAAGCCATCCAAAGCATTAACTTGTAGGCCATGAATGATCGCAAGAACCCCCAGTGTTGCTGGGGGCTAATAAAATTTAACGATTACTGGCGTTATTTGCATTTAGTAGAATAATGGAGCGGACTACCCTTCCGCTTTTCCCGCTTTTTTAGGCTTCGGTTTAGCGGCAGTAAAAATTACTTTTTTGACGGCTGTCTTCTCGCCGTCTTTTTCGCGTTCGACTTGGCGAATTTTAAATGATCCTAGGCCTGCAATTTTTACCGCACCTTCTTCGGCCGCACTGATCTGTTTGCCGATTTCAAGCAAAGCAGCGGCGATAATTTTTGCCGCCTTAGCGTCCGGCATTTTGCCTAACAGCTTAGGATTGGTTTGTTTTATTAATTCTACAACTTCAAGTGATTTCATTTTACACCCTATATTCTTACAATGATTAAAAAATATGCCTTACGGCTGCAAATTACCAGTAAACCCAATGTTCACTCAAGTAAACCTTTTTTTAAAAAAACCTTACGCAATGCCTGCCATTGGAACACAATATCTTGGGCGGCCATAGCAGCGGCATCACCGCCTTGTCCGCGTTCAAACCATCGTTCCGCCAAGGAGAGGGTTTCCGCGAGCGTCAAAGCCGCCACCTCTTCCTTCAGCATCAGCGTTTTGTGTTGTGTATCCAGCCATACCTGAAACGCCCGCACCTCGGCTTCGGTCAGTTTTACGCGTAATTCATCGCTAAGCTCAGGTGCGGATAATCTGACCGAGCCGATGATGGCGTTGCTGCCTTTTTTGGTGCTGCCGTCATAAGTGACGCGGATAAGCTGGATAACGTTCTTACGGACGCGAAAGTGCATAAAACCTTTACAACTGATAGCGATAAGTCAGGCAATATATTGCCCCATTAAAACAAATAAAGCAATACAATTTTTATTGGCAAATAAAATATAACTTATTGATATAAAATATCAATAAAGATCCTAACAAAACATAGCCTATTAAGGATAAAGAAAATATATCGCCATTTAAGTCTCTATAATTAGCGTTTTATTAAAAATACCGCATCTTGTGGCGGCACTAGCACATCGCTGCCGACGGTTTCGCCTGTATTAACTTCTGGGGCTTGCGTACCTTTCAGGTGGCGGTACAGGTCTTTTTGCACAGTGGCGTGCCAAGGCTTATGGCCCATATTTAACAAAACCATGCCGTTGGCAAACTCGCGCGACCAGTGTTCGGCACTGCCCGCATACAGTTTGACGGCATTTAAAGTCGTTTTGCCGAGCTGTTCAGCGATGCCGAACACGGCCGCAGGGCTGCCGTCGGCCACAAAACTGACCCGATAAGTCCGCGGTGTGCTGTCGATTAAAACCGACAGCGGCGCAGCGGCTTTTTTGGTATCGGCAGCCCCGCTGATGACCAGCATCCGGGGTACTTGGGCAAAATCTTGGCCGGCATAATGCCAACTGTCATCACCCTGGGCATCGAAGACGAGCGTGTAGTCTTGGTTGGCCTGCAAGGTTTTTAAGCCGCCGTTGGGCTCATAGCGCACCCCATACCACATTTGCTCCGGCAGGATATTGGCGGGGATATGCTCGACCGTCATGGCGTTTTGTCCGCTCGGCTTGGCCGTAAACCCTTTGTCGGTCACCCAGCGCCATGACGTACCCGTCAGCAAATCGGCTGTGCCCAGATCACTTAAGTCTTGTTGTGCCGGGGCCAGCGGGCGGCCTAGCCAATGCCAGTCATGGCGGTCGCCGCCTTGGTATTCGTCCCAAGCGAACACGCCAAAATGTTGGTTGCTGCCGTCGTCGTTGGCGATAACGTTGGCAGGATCAAATTTTAGGTTACCCAGGCTGGCAAACGGATGCGGCATACCTGTCAGGCAAGCGGCGGCCAGGCCTATCCGAAAGCGGGCATCGGTTTTTGAGCCGTCCGCATTACGCGCATTGGCATAGACGGTCGTCGGGGTTTTGGTAAACGGATAACTGATATGCGGTAAGGCTTGGGCATTTTCCGCCCACATCCGTAAATGTAAAAATGCCGTCGAGAAACGGTCAAAATGGTTGGCGGCCGGGAACGACTCCAATTGCACACCGTTAAGGTACTGCCAACCCCGGACACCGAACATGGCATCATTGCTGTCTGCTTGGATAATTTTGTCAGGGCCTACGAGGCGGCGCAATTCCCGGAAGAACACCCGCCCGCCCAGACCAAAACTGTTCACCCCATCAAGATAACCATAGTCGGCAACCCTGTCATTATCAATATCCATTGCCTGTTGTTCGGGTGCCCCCCACGTCCAACGCCCCACATCAAATTCAATGCCGTCGGCAGACGCTTGTGCCAAATTGTCGGCAGCATGGCGGGCATACCATTCGGCGGCGGTCAGGTTGCCAGCGCCTCCCCTAGGGCTATGCAGGCTGAAGTTAACTTGCCATTGCCGCGCCCAAAACATCATGTGCGGGGCAATAACCGTTTTTCCGGCTTCAAACGCCAAAGCTTTACTGCCCCATTGTCCGCGTTTGACGGTGATTTTTTGCCCGTCGATACGTTCGGCTACCAGGTGTTCGGCATGGGACCAATCCGGTTTCCCGGCTTTATCTAAGGCATAAATGATTAACGCCAACGGCGTTTTTTTCTGCATTTTTTCCAGACGGCGGGCATTTTTGACGATCAAGCTGGGGTCTTGGACGCTGATGACCGTATCTTGCGGGCTAATGTTTTGGCTGCTTAAGGTGCCAGGCTTGTACAATAAATGTCCGGGCCAGACATTGGCATAATCCTCTTCCGACACGCCGCCGTAAGCATCCTGTAAAGTGACGATTTTATCCGGCCAACGGGCCTTCACGGCATGGGTCTTTTGGGCGTTGCCGGCACCATGGATGAAAAGATAAGGCGCTTGCTTGCCTAGCGCGTCGTCAAATGCAGGGCTGCCCTTATTGATTTTATCGAACGCATGAAACGTCATGGCCATAGGATAAGTGTCCGGCAATGGCGGCAAGCCAGCAAAAACCTCACCGCTCCCCACCGTTAGCAAGGCGGTTAAAAAAATACGGCAAAAACGACGTTGGGGAGTAACCCGGCATGGCTTTGCTGGCATCGCTGATCCTCTATGTAGTCGCCAAACCAAAGGTTTGGCTGAAATTATGCGGTGTTGGCATGGGCAACGGTCTGATTAAACAACTTAGTCATCAATACTGTCAGCCTTGACATAGGACAACATGAAGTTGACGATGTCCGCTGGCTTCAATTTGACGGCATCTTCTTCGGCAACAATATGGTCACTGCTGTATTGGTTACTCTGATGGAAATATTTTTTAAATAACTTTTCGTTAGAGTCTTTAAAAAAATCTAATATTGCCACCCGTTGTTCCGACGTGATCAGTTTTTGTGCGGGTGTGCCATTAACAAAAAAAGTCTTGGCATCCACCAAGATTTTTTTTCTGACCGCTACATCGTGGGTCAGTTGCTTGACCAGCCTTAAAATCTCTAACACTTCCAAATTGACCGAGATATTTTTTCGGTTAGTCCCTGAACCGTCTTCAATATAACAGCCTTTACGGCCAATCGCCTCAAAAAAGCCGGCAACGACATTGCTGTAGCTTTCATACTGTTGCACTTTTAATTTTTTTGCGCCGAACACCGACGCCCATTGGTTCAAAAAGTGCAGATAATCAAGTTCATCGCTTAATAAAATAGGGTTTTTTAAGAAACGCTGCGCCGGTTGGGTAAAGTTATTCCTTAAGCCCTTGGCGCGTTCATTATAAAAAGACACAAACTGGTTATCTTGCCGTCTGACAAATGCCAAAATATGCACGTCAAACGGGTTAAGGCTTTGCTTTAATTGCCTGATGCTCTCCAATGGGGCCGTAAAAAACTCCTCGCTTGACAGTACCACTAACATACCCTCATTAAGGCTATTGAGTTCCTGTGTTAACGCTTTAAGGCAATCGGTTAAATTTGCCTCATCTTTAGGGTTTTTCATGGCAAAGGCCAGTTTATGCTGGCCATGTAATTGGAAATTTGATTTGGGATAATAAACGCCCCTCGTGTGCAATAGCTCCCTATCTTTATCCAATTTCATTTGTATTGAAGTCGTCCCCGTTTTATGCGCCCCAATATGAATGATGATTTTATGTTTCACTATGACTCCCCCAAAGCCGACCCAGTCGGTTAAACGTAAATAATTATAGTTGTATTTTTTTACCCAGGCCGATAACCAAAACAGCGTCCATTAAGCCGGATTATCCGTTTGTTGGAAAAAATCGTCGATACTTTGCAGATAGCCGACAATGAATTCATCCATGCTAGGCGACTCAAGCCGGGCATTTTTGAGCAGATAGCCCAAAATGTCCGCCTTGACTTTATCCCGCCAATCCAGGGGAATGGCTAAGGCGGCCGAGGCAAACCCTTGGGCGACTAAAAACTGCCCTAAATTGTCCAAGTCGGTTAAAGACAAGGCGTTGACATCGGCGAATTTAGCGGAAGTCAACGGCGGCGGTGTCATGACATCAATATATTTGATATAACATTTGGTACGCGGCTTAAAAACGCAATCAAACGACCTGGAACTGGGGCGGCGCTTAATCAACAACACATCCGCCTTAATTTTGGCAAACAGTTCCAGCAGATGCACGGCGGAACCTTCTTCAAAAATAATCTTTTCCGCTTCCTGATAGACTTTAAGCTGGACGGCTATCGGATAATTTTCGGGATAAAAAATAAAATAGCCTTCTTGCTGCAAACTGTTTTCCAGCACATCCAAGCCCGCAATCGAACCGTTCATACGGTATTTTTTGCGCGACACAAAAACCTTAGGCGTATAGCCGGACGGCAATGCTTCCCTATGTAAGCGCTGCGCCAATTTCAAGGTGGCCAAAAACTTAATATAGTCCGCCTTAGCGGCAACAAACAGTTGGGAACCCGGTTCAGGCACCAAAAGCTCTTCCACTTCCGTCAGTTGGGTCACATAGCGGATGGCACTTTCTTCAAGGCCTAAGAAATCTAAGATGGCTTTTGAATAACCGGGCAAATGGTGCCCCAGTTCAAATTGCTTGATATTAGGGAGAAACAATACGCCAGAACACTGGTCACGGTATTCGTGCCAAGCCCATATCCGATGGATACATTCCGCCAAGAAATGCCCGAAATGGTTATGCAACCCCCCCAAGTATAACCACTTGCCCGCCAATTTTTCCGGCTGTTCCTGTAAGTGGCGTGCTTGGAGTTTCTCGTTAATAAAAGCTTTGCCATTGCGCATGTGGGCAAAATAATCAGGGTCGCCCTGATCGCGCACCACCCCATGGGCAAATTGCCCCATACCCGCACCAAAGTCCTTATATAACGTTTGCGGCACCACTAATGCGTTCTTTTTTATTACTAAATCCATGAATCTACTTTATACCTCGTGAGTTTTCGCTAGCCACAGTCCGCTATAGTGCTTCTGCCAGAACCTATCAGGCTACGTTTTTTTGATATGGAACGTTATTTTCTTAGCGGTTTTCTTGTCGCCCTTCTCGGAGGTTTTGAATACGCCCAAGCCTTCAACCAGCACGTTGTTATCCGTATCGATCCGTCCGATAATGTGCTTAAACGCCTCGCTCAGCAGCAGGTCGGTATCGGCATCGGAAAGGTTTTGCAGGGTTGGGGAGGCTTGTTTCACTAAGCCCGCTAAGGTGCTGACGGTTAAACGGGAGCGTTTGCCATCCGCAGCCATAACGGCCAAACCCGCTTCTTGAGCCAGTTTAAGGCGTAATTTATGTAGCCAAACAGCCACTTTTTTCGGCGTTATCCGCACCCCATCAGAAACTAGGCTAGCATCGCCCAATTGTTCGGCCAACCAGACCAAGCTCTCCGGGCTATACCTTAACAGATCTTCCGGCGATTTGACCGCATCGGGGCTTTCCGGCTCATTTTCATCCAGCGAAACGCCTACCCGTTCTTCTATCCAGTGGATATCATCACGGTTTGCTTCCAATACCGGGCTGACTGCCGACCAAGAAAACCGGAGCTTTCGGCCTTTTAACTGCGCCAAACGGGCAATCAGCAGTTTATTCTCGGCAATGGCGGCGATCCCTTCCCCAAACCCTGGTCCATAAGCGCGGTAGGTATATAAAAAGGCTGTCGCTTCGTAAGACAAACTTTCGTTAATCCTTTTGATGTCCGCCACCGGAAAATCAATCTGCAATTGCCGACAAAATTCCTGTACCACGCAGCCGTTGTAAAAGGTGCTAGGATCAAATTTCCATACCCGCACCTTATCTTTACCCAGCACTTGGTCAAACTTTTCAATACGCTCCCGATACCTAGGATACAGCTTAGCAAAGTTTAACTGGCCTTTCGCCCCGTGTTTTAACGTTTCTTGAAACGCGCTTTCCATATAAGCTTTAGGTGACCGGATATAGCCGACCGCTTCTACCTGGTCGACATAATCTAAGAATAAATGCTGCAATTGCGCCACATGTGCCGGTTTAAAGGCATTAGAACTGAACCATTCTGCGGAGGCCAAAAAATTCTCGGCAGTACCGGAGAGCTGCTTGGCTAAGCGTTTTTTAAGCTTAAGTTTTTTTGCCTCCAGCCCTTGCAGGTCGGATTCAAAAATGACGTGTCGCCTTGCCGATAGGTCTTCGGCAAACAGCCGGCTAAAAGCACCGCCATGATTCGGGCTACCCAATTTCAGATAATGCCAGTGCTGGTCGCCCAATTGCTCTGCAAAAGAATGCTGTATTGAGGAAGATCCCGTTTTAAACATGCCAAAATGAATTACACACCGCTTCATCCACTTGCTCCTAAAATCCAATAACGATACTTAAGATAAATAACCCTGATTAACGCCGATAGTTTGCATTATCTTCGCCATCGGGCTTATTAGGCCACACAGTTACCTTCGCCAAAAAAACTATCCAAATACTGTTGGTTGGATTCATAACGTGTTTGCAACAGGGCGAGCGTCGCATCGGACAACTCTTTGGTTTCATCCAATGCGTTTACCTTGGTGCCGACAATTTTTTGGTAATTGCCTAAGGAAATAGGGATTTCCAAAAATTCCGCCAAAGTGGCCGCTGTCCCTTCTACGTCACCAAACAACGCGTCATGGCTAAGCATTAAAACGTGGGGGAATTCTTGCCGATAAAGGGTCAGTGCCGTTGCATAATCATTGAGCGCGTCTTGCACCCGCATCCATTCTCCACCTGTATCAAGGATTTTCAGCATTTCTTCCTCAAACACCAACTGGCCGGAATTAGGCAACCCGTACATTAACAGCTTAAAAGCGGAAACAAAGCGCTTTACCGGATTTCTGGCCAGCAGCAAAATTTTGGCATCCTCACCGACTACCTCGCGCATTTTGCGGATGCCCGGCTCAGGTAAAATCATATATTCCGGGGTAATTTCCCCAAGCATATCATAATGCTTGGCTACGGGCCTGAACAGGTCGATATAGTCAATTTTCTGGATCGGTTTGGTTGCCAACAGAAAATTGGCACGCAAGGAATTTTTATAACGCTTATTCACAAAAGCAAAATCTTCTGCTTTGACTAGTCGGTCAATTTCCCGATTTAATTGGTTGACTGAAAAGTGTTTTAACACTGACTCATGGCGGACATGAAATAAGGTGTCAAAATAATGCAATTCCTTAACCGGATTCATGTAAATGGGCGAACATTGTTCCAAAATCCTATGCAATAGCGTTGAACCTGCCCGTTGCGAACCAATGCCGATAACAAATTGTGTCATTTTGCTTATCCTATTAAATAAATATCAGTTAATTCCTTGACCTGCTCGGAGACCCTGCGCAGGGCGGGCGAGTGGGCTTTGCCCTTAAACACGGCGGGCTTGTCGTCGATGGCTTCCAGGCAGGCGGTGAGTGCCTCCAGGGTCGGCTCGACGACGAAGCCGGACTTGCCCTCGACCACGTCCTCGCCGATGCCGCCCATGGTGCTGGCGACGATCCAGCAGCCGCAGGCCGCCGCCTCGCGGGTCACCAGGCCGTAGCTTTCCGGCCAGGTCGACGGCGCGAACAGCACGTCGAGCTGCCGGTACAGTTCGACCACGCGGGTCTGCCCCAGCCGCCCGATGAAGGTGACGGGGACTTGCCCCCAGTGGGTCTGGAGGCGGTAGCCTTCCTCTTGGGAATGGTCGACGACGAGCATCTCCAGGTGTTCGGGCTGTAAGGCCTCGACCGCCGCCTTGAGCAGGAAGTAGCCCTTGTGTTCGGCCATGCCGCCGACATGCCCGCACACCACCTTGTCGGTGTGGCGGGTGTCTTTGCTTTGCCAGGCCAGGGTCTCGGAGATGCCGTTTTTGTTGACGCGGATCTGCGGGATCTCGTTTTTCCGGTAGATGTCGGCGAAGCAGTTGGACACGGTCAGCGCCGCTTTCGCGTCGCGCAGCAGGCCTTTGAGGTAGAGGATGCGCTCCACGGATTCGAGCTGGCTGACGTTGTTGGGCGGCGTGCAGGGTTGGTACGGGTCGGGGTGGCCGTCGGGGTAGACGGTGTTGTCGGCGTCGACCAGGAACTGGTAGTCGGAGATCCACCACGCGTCGTGGACGGTGACCAGGTAGGGGATCTGGGCGCTGCGGGCGGCCTCGACCACCGAGGCGGTCAGGCGTTGGACGCAGTGGAAATGCACCAGGTCGGGCCGTTCGGCCTCAAGGTATTCGGTGAACAGTTCGCCCATCTTGTCGTCGGCCGGGTGCCAGTCCATGTTTTCCCGCCACAGGACGGTGGCGCGGTAGACCCGCACCCCCTGGTGGTTGTATTGGGTCATCTGGTAGGGCGGCTTGAAGTCCGCGTCGGAGGTGAACACGGTGATGTCGAAGTCATCGGCGTAGTCGCGCCGCAACAGGTCGAAGTTGTCGGCGACCACGCGGGTCGCGCCGCCGATGGATTGCGGCGGGAAGAACACGTTGACCAGGGCGACTTTTTTGCGCGGTTTTTGGCCGGGCTGCTGCGCCGCCGCCAAGGCCGCGCCGAGCACGGCGGTCAGGTTGTCGGCGAGGGCTTCGGTGCTGTACTCGGCGCGTACCCGCGCTTGGGCGCGGTCGGCGACGGCTTGGCGCAGGGCGGGGTCGTCGACCAGGGCTTTCAGGTGCCGGTACCAGTCGTCGCTGGTGGCGGCGATGAAGCCGTCCTCGCCGTCTTTGATGATGTCGCGGTAGTTGGCGGTGGAACTGACCACGGAGGGGATGCCTAAGCAGGCGGCCTCGAACCATTTCAGTTCGCTCTTGCAGCCGTTGATCAGGTCGTCGTGCAGCACCGCGAGGCTGATGTCGGCGCGTTCGAGCATCGACCAGTAGGCTTTGATGCTTTTGACGGGCGGCATCTGTTTGACGCGGTCGGGGTAGGCGGACAGGAAGCTTTCCGGCAGTTTCAGGTAGCCGGCGATTTTCAGGCCGACCTGCGGGTATTCGTCGAGCAGGCGGGACACGGCGGGCAGGGCGAGGTCGGTGAAGTCGCTGTTGTGCGCCATGGTGCCGCTGCCGTAGAAGATGTCCAGGGTGTCCTTGCCGCCGTCATGCACTTTGTGTTTGAACAGGTTGTGCTGGTCGGTGCCGTTGCGGTGGACGAAGCAGCGCCCGCCGAACACCCGTTTTTCGAGCTGGTCGGCGAGCAGTTGCGTGGAGGCCAGGCCGAAGCGGCAGTAGTGCGCGGCGGCGTTGAACGAGGCCATGCCTTTCATGAGCATCAGGTAGATGTTCAGATCCAGGTAGCCGCCGTAGGTTTCGATCGGCGGCGGGTAGGCGGTGTCGAACAGCAGGTCGTCGATTTCGTAGATGGACAAACGGCCGGTGGCGTTGACCTGGGCGATGGCCTTGAGCACGGGCGGCTCGGCGGGGACGCGGTAGAAGATGACCACGTCGTAGAAGGCCAGCGCGTTCTGCTGGTCGGCAAGGTCTGTCCAGGACACGGCGGTGACGGTCTTGCCCGCCGCCTCCAGCTGCTCGATTTTCTGGTCGATGCGGTAGCGCACGCACTGTTGGATGTGGAAGTCGCCGACGATGAGCACGCGCTCCAGGTTGCAGCCGCCCACCCACTGCGGCTGTTCGGACGCGCCGTAAAATTGCAGGTAGGCGCTGTAGATGAACGACGACACGTCGGCCATTTTGGCGACCAGGCCGTCGCGGTCGTCGGTGACCGCGTAGGCCTCCAACGCGCCCTGTTGCTTCATCCAGTATTCGTGCACCAGTTCGTCGAAGCGCTCGCGGTAAGCGTTGGCTTCGGGATGGCGGCTGATCGCGTCCAGCATCACCAAGACCACCTCGCGTGGATGGCTGATCAGCTTCTTGCAGTGCATCAGGTTGGACACCAGCCATTTGCTGGGGTTGCCGGGGCTGGCGGCGGCGGCTTCATAGTGGTAAGCGGCGGTCTCGTAGTCCTTTTGCTCGAAGTAGGTGTTGCCGAGCAGTTCCAGCACTTCCGCTTGGCGTCCGAAGGTCAGGCTGATTTTCAGCAGCGTCCGCGCCGCGCCGGTGTCGTGGGCGATCAGCCTTTGCTTGGCCTGCTCCAGATAGTAGCGGGCGTTAGTGGCATCATCCCTGTTAACCCGCAAAGGATAGCTGATTTGCCCCGATAAAAGCTTGCTAAAATCTTCTATGGTAATTTCTACGCCGTATTTGGCGTTAATAGTGAACACCGTTTTGAAATCAATCTGTTTGAGGGGCGCTACGCTATGGCGTTGCGATTCGGCATGATGCTCAAAGCGTAAACCGACCCGGAGAAAATTGATGGCGGCCTGCAACTTGCCCTGCTCGACATTATGCTTAGCCAATTCAAAATGATAATGGGCGTTAATGCCGTCATTTTCACTGATTCTTAAGGGATAGGCAGTGCCGTTAAGGAGACGGTTAAAATCTTCCGTTGTTATCGGCTCCGGTAAGTCCGGTAGAGCGTCGAGGTCACCGCTATAAGCGGCTGTGCTATCAAAGAATACGGCAAAACGTAAAAATTGGATGCTTAATTTAATGTTATGGCTATCTAAATAGCTTTTGGCAAGCGCCAAATAGTAGGCTGAATTGACGGCATTATCTTGGCTGATGCGTAACGGGAAGGTAATTAAACCTGCCTGTAAGTCCGCAAAGTCTTGCACGGAAATTTCCCTGTCAAACGCGGCGTTAACCTCAAAAATACTATCAAAATCAATGCCGCTAATTTCGTTAATCGTTTTTTCTTGGGGCCTATCAAGATAAATGTCAGTTAATTCCTTGACCTGCTCGGAGACCCTGCGCAGGGCGGGCGAGTGGGCTTTGCCCTTAAACACGGCGGGCTTGTCGTCGATGGCTTCCAGGCAGGCGGTGAGTGCCTCCAGGGTCGGCTCGACGACGAAGCCGGACTTGCCCTCGACCACGTCCTCGCCGATGCCGCCCATGGTGCTGGCGACGATCCAGCAGCCGCAGGCCGCCGCCTCGCGGGTCACCAGGCCGTAGCTTTCCGGCCAGGTCGACGGCGCGAACAGCACGTCGAGCTGCCGGTACAGTTCGACCACGCGGGTCTGCCCCAGCCGCCCGATGAAGGTGACGGGGACTTGCCCCCAGTGGGTCTGGAGGCGGTAGCCTTCCTCTTGGGAATGGTCGACGACGAGCATCTCCAGGTGTTCGGGCTGTAAGGCCTCGACCGCCGCCTTGAGCAGGAAGTAGCCCTTGTGTTCGGCCATGCCGCCGACATGCCCGCACACCACCTTGTCGGTGTGGCGGGTGTCTTTGCTTTGCCAGGCCAGGGTCTCGGAGATGCCGTTTTTGTTGACGCGGATCTGCGGGATCTCGTTTTTCCGGTAGATGTCGGCGAAGCAGTTGGACACGGTCAGCGCCGCTTTCGCGTCGCGCAGCAGGCCTTTGAGGTAGAGGATGCGCTCCACGGATTCGAGCTGGCTGACGTTGTTGGGCGGCGTGCAGGGTTGGTACGGGTCGGGGTGGCCGTCGGGGTAGACGGTGTTGTCGGCGTCGACCAGGAACTGGTAGTCGGAGATCCACCACGCGTCGTGGACGGTGACCAGGTAGGGGATCTGGGCGCTGCGGGCGGCCTCGACCACCGAGGCGGTCAGGCGTTGGACGCAGTGGAAATGCACCAGGTCGGGCCGTTCGGCCTCAAGGTATTCGGTGAACAGTTCGCCCATCTTGTCGTCGGCCGGGTGCCAGTCCATGTTTTCCCGCCACAGGACGGTGGCGCGGTAGACCCGCACCCCCTGGTGGTTGTATTGGGTCATCTGGTAGGGCGGCTTGAAGTCCGCGTCGGAGGTGAACACGGTGATGTCGAAGTCATCGGCGTAGTCGCGCCGCAACAGGTCGAAGTTGTCGGCGACCACGCGGGTCGCGCCGCCGATGGATTGCGGCGGGAAGAACACGTTGACCAGGGCGACTTTTTTGCGCGGTTTTTGGCCGGGCTGCTGCGCCGCCGCCAAGGCCGCGCCGAGCACGGCGGTCAGGTTGTCGGCGAGGGCTTCGGTGCTGTACTCGGCGCGTACCCGCGCTTGGGCGCGGTCGGCGACGGCTTGGCGCAGGGCGGGGTCGTCGACCAGGGCTTTCAGGTGCCGGTACCAGTCGTCGCTGGTGGCGGCGATGAAGCCGTCCTCGCCGTCTTTGATGATGTCGCGGTAGTTGGCGGTGGAACTGACCACGGAGGGGATGCCTAAGCAGGCGGCCTCGAACCATTTCAGTTCGCTCTTGCAGCCGTTGATCAGGTCGTCGTGCAGCACCGCGAGGCTGATGTCGGCGCGTTCGAGCATCGACCAGTAGGCTTTGATGCTTTTGACGGGCGGCATCTGTTTGACGCGGTCGGGGTAGGCGGACAGGAAGCTTTCCGGCAGTTTCAGGTAGCCGGCGATTTTCAGGCCGACCTGCGGGTATTCGTCGAGCAGGCGGGACACGGCGGGCAGGGCGAGGTCGGTGAAGTCGCTGTTGTGCGCCATGGTGCCGCTGCCGTAGAAGATGTCCAGGGTGTCCTTGCCGCCGTCATGCACTTTGTGTTTGAACAGGTTGTGCTGGTCGGTGCCGTTGCGGTGGACGAAGCAGCGCCCGCCGAACACCCGTTTTTCGAGCTGGTCGGCGAGCAGTTGCGTGGAGGCCAGGCCGAAGCGGCAGTAGTGCGCGGCGGCGTTGAACGAGGCCATGCCTTTCATGAGCATCAGGTAGATGTTCAGATCCAGGTAGCCGCCGTAGGTTTCGATCGGCGGCGGGTAGGCGGTGTCGAACAGCAGGTCGTCGATTTCGTAGATGGACAAACGGCCGGTGGCGTTGACCTGGGCGATGGCCTTGAGCACGGGCGGCTCGGCGGGGACGCGGTAGAAGATGACCACGTCGTAGAAGGCCAGCGCGTTCTGCTGGTCGGCAAGGTCTGTCCAGGACACGGCGGTGACGGTCTTGCCCGCCGCCTCCAGCTGCTCGATTTTCTGGTCGATGCGGTAGCGCACGCACTGTTGGATGTGGAAGTCGCCGACGATGAGCACGCGCTCCAGGTTGCAGCCGCCCACCCACTGCGGCTGTTCGGACGCGCCGTAAAATTGCAGGTAGGCGCTGTAGATGAACGACGACACGTCGGCCATTTTGGCGACCAGGCCGTCGCGGTCGTCGGTGACCGCGTAGGCCTCCAACGCGCCCTGTTGCTTCATCCAGTATTCGTGCACCAGTTCGTCGAAGCGCTCGCGCAGGTTACCGGATTCGGGGTTGCGGGCAATGGCCGCCAACAGCACCTCGATGACCTCTTTGGGATGGCTGATCAGCTTCTTGCAGTGCATCAGGTTGGACACCAGCCATTTGCTGGGGTTGCCGTGGCTGGCGGCGGCGGCTTCGTAGTGGTGCGCGGCGGTTTCGTAGTCTTTCTGTTCGAAGTAGGTGTTGCCGAGCAGCTCCAGCACTTCCGCCTGCCG
Organism: Methylovulum psychrotolerans; assembly: GCF_002209385.1. Taxonomy (NCBI): domain Bacteria; kingdom Pseudomonadati; phylum Pseudomonadota; class Gammaproteobacteria; order Methylococcales; family Methylococcaceae; genus Methylovulum; species Methylovulum psychrotolerans. Next base: position 3,730,324 of record NZ_CP022129.1, on the reverse strand, counting down.
CCCGAAGGTCAGGCTGATTTTTAGCAGCGTCCGCGCCGCGCCGATGTCGTGGACGATCAACTTTTGTTTGGCCCGTTCCAAATAATAATGGGCATTAATACGGTCATTATGGCTGACATGCAGGGGATAACTGATCTGTCCGGTCAATAGTTTTTGAAAATCTTCGGCCTCAATTTCAACCCCTGATGTTGCGTTAATCGCAAACACCGTTTGATATTTATTCGGCTCGGTCGCCAGTTCAGCGCCCAATAAATGAGGGTCAAAATTACTGGGGAGTCTGCTATTGTTCAAGCAGACATCATTAGCAATCACGCTGATCGCTTTGCCGTTTTCGCAGGCCTGCAAAAACGTGTCTATCAGTGCCTTAGGAACCGTGATTTTAAAACCCGCCTGTAAAAATGCCTCGCCAAATGTGCCGGCAATATCTAAGCGCTCAAGCCATTCTGGCGTAACCGCATAAGAAACGCCATCAATACGCAAAAAAAGTTTAAGGGCCGTTTTTGGCTGCCCTTGATTAATTGCCCAGCCATAAAGGCATAATTGGTCGATGTTTTCTACATAACCATTGATTGTAATAGGCGTATTGTTACGCGCAATGGCAGGAGATGCTTTGTGGTCTAAATCCAAGTCTTGGATTTGATTTTGTAGGATAACGTCATTGGCGATAACGGCAATTTGCAAGCCATTATGGCGGGCCAATAACAGGGTTTCGGCAAGGCTCGCCGGTGTTTCAATCTTAAATCCTGACTGTAAAAAGCTATCATCATGAAACGCTTCGGCAATATCGGTACGTCGGCTCCAGACAGGCGCTATTGGGTAAACCACACCATCAATAGATAAAGACAGCTTTAAGGGCGTTTTTTCTAAATTGACCACCCAACCATAAATATCGGTATTTTCGATCCGTTCGGCATAGCCGATAATAGATTCACGGTTATCGGATAGCAGGGCATCAGTTTCGGCAGCAGATAGGCTTCCCGCACTCGTCGGCACGGTTTCAGTGGTGGCTCCGATGGGAGGTTGTATCGTTGTAACTGCATTGTCGGCAACGGTTGGGGCTTTAGTGTGCCCTATATCGCCCGTTTCTGGGTTATCGGTTGCGGGTGAGGTTTGCAGGGATGGCGCGGTGACCCGTTCTGCGGCAGCATTTTTTGGAAAAACCTTGGGGGACGGCATCAGCAGTCTGGTATCTAATAGCGTGCCGTTAACCAATACGTCAATATCGTCGCTGTTTTGGCGGGCAAGCAAAAAGGTTGGCGCAAGGCTGTTAGGAATATCCAGTTTAAATCCAGATTGTAAGAATTGTTCGCCGTGCTGGAAAGCAATATCAACGCGACTAGACCAGATGGGTGACAATGGATAATTAACGCCGCCAATGCGCAGGGAAAAGGTTAACGCACCTTGTGCGTCTGGGGCAATTGCCCAGCCTCTGATATGTAAGGCATCAATTTCTTCTACAATACCTATAATTGTCAAGTCCTGTTGCTCAAACGGCAGTTCTTCGGCATTCGCTGGCGTTACCGTTTCGGCGGGAACTTCTTCGGCTTCGGCCACCGCTTCGGCGGGTAGCTCCGCCGTTTCGGCGAGAACTTCTTCGGCTTCGGCCACCGCTTCGGCGGGTAGCTCCGCCGTTTCGGCAGGAACTTCTTCGGCTTCGGCCACCGCTTCGGCGGCGGGTAGCTCCGCCGTTTCGGCGGTAGCTTCTTCAGCTTCGGCCACGCCTTCGGCGGACAGCTCTGCTGCTTCCGTTAAGTTGTCCGCTTCTGGAGCGGCTAAAACAACCTCTGCCGATGGCTGGGTAATTTTGTTATATAAAGTAATTCCGTTGGCTGTCACGTCGATACGCTTACCATTTTGTATGGCCTGTTCAAATACATCAATCAGGCCTTGCGGTATATCAATCCGAAAACCTGAAGTCAGGTATTTATCGCCATGTTGCTCGGCAATATCAATCCGATCCAGCCATGTATAAGAGATTTGGTAAGACTGTTTATCAATGCTGAGGGCGAGTTTTAAAGGGCTGCCCTCGCTGTCAATCACCCAGCCATGAATTTGTAACTTATCTAAGTATTCGATATAGCCGACAATGCTCTTATCCTGTCCATTTGCTAATGCTACTCCAGAGAACCCTTCAGAATCTGATGTATCAGTATTGGTTTCTGGGTCGGCTACGCCGTTTTCTGCTGTTACAGCAGCTTGCCCAATAATGTTGTCCAAGGCCGAAGCTTCGCTAATTTTATTTTCAGATAAGTCAGGCGTGACTGAAATTACTTTTTTCATATCCTATTCCACTATTTTTAAATGCAAATCTTGTTATAGCAAAGGCTGCAAGCACGCTTGCCTATAGTTATCAAATTGTCCGACCAGTTTTTCCGGGCTATCCATCCAAGCCAAGGGCGCCAGTTTGTCAGCCATACCCGCTTCTCTGGTACGGCGGGCAATCGCACCGATATCAAAGGAGAATACGGGTAAATGAGCTTGGAAGGCCAATGAGAGGGTATAGCTGTAGGTTTCTGGCCAGAGCGAGGGTAGCCAAACCAGATGCGGGTTGAGGTTTTCTAAAGTAGCCAGCGCATCATGCTCGTGATATTTGCCGGTCACGGTCACGCCGGATTCTTTGATCAGCAAATCGTTCATGGTGTAACCCATAACGATAAACTCTATCGGCAGATTTTGTTGCTGCACCAATTTAGCACAGGCCATAATGACCTCAAAACCTTTAATTTTACCGATGGCACCAATAATGACGACGCGTAACTTTTCTTCCGCCGCAATTTGGGGCGTTTTAACCTGAATGGCCTTTAGGTCGATAGCTTCATGGGGCAAGACTTCAAATGCGACATCGGGAAAATAGCTGCCCAAGCGGTCGGCGACATCTTGGTCGGGCACGACAATACGGTCAGCTAAGCGCAAAGCCTGTTGATGGGATGACCGCCATTCAGCAATACTTTTGACACCGAAATCAGAATTGCGCTCCAATAAGCAGCGGTTGCACCCCGCTTCATCCGGTTCGCCACAATAACGGCCATCTTCATCAATCAAATTGATACGGGGGCAGATAGGCTTATAATCATGGAGGTTGATTTTCCAAAACGCCCCTAATTCTTTAATCACCTTATGCAATTCTAATGCCGCATCCGGCACAAAATCGACCAAACTATGGGTATGGACTTCGGTAATGCCGAGCTCTTTAAGAATAGCCGCCAAAGCGGCGGTATCGGCCAATTCGAAAGGGTTGATATTGGGGACGGAACGGATAGACGGATGGCCTAAATTAACATGGGTGGGACGTTTGGCGACGGGACGTAAAGTGAACACGCCATAACCGGCCTGCATAAAATTAACGATGTCTTCCTGCACCCGGCGTTCCGAGCCGCCGCCCCGGCTGTGGCAAACTAACAGGATATTTTGGGCACGGCTCATCCGTTGCAACCGAAAGGCATCCAGACGGCTGCGGCTGTCTTTGAGCGGGTCGGCTTTGACAAAAACATCGACATCTTTGCGGTAGCGCGGATATTTTTTGTCCAAGACCTTTAGGGCGGCCTGAACACGCATGGCCCGCTCGCCCTGAAATGAAGTAGAACCTAAATGGCGGACAAAAATATCGCCGGCAATAATGTTACGCCAGCCTTTACGGATGGCCCGCTGGCAAAAATCATTCTCCTCACCATAGCCTTTGCCGAAGGCCTTTTCATCAAACAAACCGACTTTTTCCAAACAATCGCGGCGGATGTACATACAAAACCCTACGCCAGTCGGTACTTCCACCTCGACATCGGCGTTAATGGTGGCGGTCAGCGCGTCCATTTCCGCATAACTCACTTCTAAAGGATAGGGGTTATCATGGAGAAAATTCGGGTAGCTACAGATGGTGGCGTTATTGGACAGCGGGGTGACTGTACCGGTTTTGCGGTTACGGTGGGCGGCCTTATGCAGGCGGTCTAGCCAGCCATCGTACACTTCGGTATCCGAATTCAATAAGACGACGTGGCGTTGTGGGTGCAATTTCATGCCCCGGTTAACGGTTTGCACAAAGCCTAAGTTTTCTTCATTGACCAACAACGTAAACAGCCCTTTATCCGCCAAGCGTTGTAAATCGGCGCTCAATTCTTCATCAGGGCTGGCATCGTTAATGACCACCAGCTCAAACGGCACATCATAAGTGACCGCCAAGGCGCTATACAGGCAGCGCAAGGTTTCAATGCGGCCTTTATAAACCGGCACGACCACATCCAAGTCCGTTTCCGCAATATGCGCCCGCGGCACCAGGCTTCCCCATGCCTCATCATCAGGTAAGGTCAGTACAGGCAATTCGCCCGGTTCTATATCCAAACCGTCGCTATCGCGTTCCTGTTGGGTACTGCGCCCTTCCGTGCGGCCAAAAAACAAATAATGTAATAAGGGGTTCATACCCGTCGCCGCCACATCAGGGGAGGTGCGCAAATAATAAGTGCCGTCAAATTGCGGGCAAGGCGAACGCCCTTCAGCGCCGCCCCATTTCAGATAATGGATCAGCGGGTCATTGTCAGTGCGGGCGACATCTTTATTATTGACCAGATAAAAATCCAGGTCGAACCAAGCGCTGGGGGATGTCCGGCAATAGCGGCCAACATATTTGTAATGCAGCAGGGTATTGGTGTACAAGTGTTTGCTCAATCCGGTCGCTTTGGAGCGGTAATAGACCGGATCAAACAAGGCCATCGGTGCCCGGCCTTCTTTATCGCCGTGCAGTACATAATGCTTTAGCCCATCGGTTTCTATCTGGGCGACATCGCCATTATTTTCCAAATAATAGGCATTGTCGAACAACTCCTGCCTGGCTACCAAACGTATCAGCCGGCTCTGATAAGCCTTGCGCAACCCTAAGGTTTTACACGCTATTTTTATCCCCCACAGTGCGGTCATTTTCACTTCACCGCGCAACGCTTTTAATGTTTCCCGAATTGTCATATTTTTACCTGTATTATAAGAACTTGGTACTTAAGCCAATCTTGCCCGTGATGGAGTAAAACGTTGCTTACGCATCATGAAAGCCGATGTGGCAAAAACACTATCCAAACCACGCGTTAATTGCTAAATGTAATACACCTTAATTGGGTTGGCTAAGCTAGCTGGGCAGTATGGAGAAATTGCTTAACGCCCTACCTACTTCGCTACTGTCAATTTTAAGGAATCGGCATGACTATTTTCTGTTATTTGAAAATAAATGTATAACCCCTCTGTTTGCCTAAAAAGTAACATTGTGTTGATCCGTCAGAAAAACACGCTTCTTTTTATAAGTATTGCCAAGATGCCTAATATGCTCCGGTTAACTAGACGCTATAAATGTCGTCCTTATAGTGAAAACGATAGTTTAAATGTTCTGCCTTACGAAGAGTAAGCACTTTTTACGCGGTTTTTCAGTGATCTTCATGTTATTCGCCGTCAATGGCGGTAAACAGAAATTTACCGTTTTTAATATGGTAGAGGATTGATTTGCTCTTTAAAAAATCATTTACCGTCAAGAACTAAGGTGTGCCCATAAAATAAGCATCAACAAATCGCTGTTACTGTTGAAATGGTTTCCTTTTGCCCATAGGACTTTCTACGGCCACAAGGAACCGCACCGATAAAAAGCTCTTACCCTTTGGGGAGGGGGTAGGTGATTGCCAGACTATAGGAGGCAAGCTGCTTAAGGCCGGCTCTCCGCATTTGACGGATACGCTACCTGTTGGTTTAAGATAACAAGAAAACCAGCTAAATAATATGAACTATTACCCAAAAGGCAAAAGATTTTGCACAAGAACCGTCTAGTCGGTTCGTTTGCAATGCGGAATCCGATCATTTTGCCGTCATAGCCGCATTTTAAGGCAATGGCTTACTAAGGGCGCATGTTTTGCGCTTGCAGCCCTTAGCCGAATGATGAGGTATCCCACGCTATTTCAGGAATACCCGTGCGCCCAAGCCCATCTGGTAAAGCATGGTGGCCACCTCTTTGAAGAGCTGGCGGTATTTGGGGTCGACGGCGGGCAGCACCATGATCTCGTCGCCGGGGTGGATTTCGGGGCTGCTGAACCAGCCGTCGGTGTCCTCGGTGTTTTCGAAGGCATCGCCGACAAGCCCGTCGCCGTTGCAAAGCCTTGATTGCAGATCAGGTAGTCTGTGTAGAGTTCTATTTTTTCTTTTTCCATCCGTCAATGATACTCTTTTTGGGATGGGGTGCGTAACATCAGATGATAATGCCCAAGCCCTCGGTTATTATAAAACCGCCATTGACAGCCGCCCTACCTTAGCGGAAGCATGGTTTGCCAGAGCCTTGCTATACCAGCAACAAGGCCGTAACACCGAAGCCGAACAAGATTACCGACAAGCCATCGCCCTACAACCGCTCGCCAAATACCAAACCAACCTAGCAGGCTTTTACGCCGCCCACGGCAAAGAGCCGGAAGCCATCACGCTTTACGAAAGCATCTCAAACTTCCCGCTTGCCGAAGTCGAACTGGCACCGCTCTACTGGCGGCACCAGCACCTAGCCGAAGCCAGCACCGCCCTACGCCAAGCCTTGCAACTGCTGGCCGATACCCAACTGATGGCGCAAAGCACCCACCAAGACCCATGGTATTTTGTCAACACCACAGACGACGGCTTCGAACTGTTCAGCTTAGCCGAAAAAACCGCCTACACCCGTTACTGCTTAGTCGTCAGCTTATTTTTACAAAACCAAGATAAAGCCGCCCGCCAAGAACTAGCCAAACAAGAAAAACTAGCCCAAGAAGACACCCTAAAAGCCATCAACGCCGATTTACAGCGTTTACAACAAACCAACCCGGCATACCAAAACCCTATCCGCCGGATTAAGGCCGCTTTAAAAATTAAAGCGTAGCCTTTACGCCTTGTTTATCACCAAGACGCGTATAAAATAGCTATCCCAGCACTCACATTTAAATGGGCAGACCATGTTAATCACCCTTGACGTTCCGAATGATTTAGGCCTACGCTTACGCCCTTTTAAGCAACAGTTGCCGCATTTATTAGAATTGGGTCTGCGTGAGTTAAACACCCCCAGCAATGCGGATTTCCATAGCCTGCATGACATTTTAGAATGTCTCGCCAAACTCCCCAGCCCCGAAGACATTATCGCCCTACGCCCCGCGCCGGAGCTACAGCAACGGATGGCTAGCTTACTGGACAAACAACGTACCGTCGGCCTCAACGATGAAGAAGAGCAACAGTGGCAGCACTACGGCTATTTAGAACATTTAGTGCGGATTGCTAAAGCCAATGCCTTATTAAAGCTGAACAAACCACGATGAGCCGTTCTTATATTCCGGCTGAACTCAAGCAACACGTCTATGAACGCGCCTAGAATAGGAATGACGGGCAGCAAAAACCTTGCCCGCTATTGGTGTAGGCACTTTACGAAAAACCAGAACAGTGAGGATTTACCATGCAGAGAACTATAACCATAGATTGCCCGCCCGAATTGTTAATGGGTAGCCATTTAAATGCGGAAGACTTCGCCTTTTATCTGAAAAAACAAGCTGCCATCAGCTTGTTTAAAGAAGGCAAACTGTCATCCGGCACTGCCGCTACATGGCTGGACATTAACCGAGTGGCGTTTTTACGGATGGCTTTTGAGGCCGGAGCCACTTTATTGGAAGACAGCGGCGATGATTTGCGGCGGGAAACCGCATTATTATGATCGTTTTTTCCAACACCACGCCCATCATAGCCTTAAGCAGTATCCAGCACTTGGATTTACTGCCAAAATTATTTGGGCATATCTATCTGGTTAATGAAGTCGTAGAAGAATGTGAAGTAGGCGGAGCGATTACAGTGCCTTCGTTGCGCAATTTAGAGTGGCTAACCATCATTGACTCAACCCCGATTAGCCACACCAGCCTCTTATTGGAACTCGATAAGGGCGAAAAGCACACCTTGGACATGGCTGAAAAGCTTCAGGCAGATTGGGTGTTAATAGATGAAAAAATTGGCCGTAATATGGCCGAATATCTGGGCTTGCGTGTCACCGGAACACTGGGCGTTTTACTTAAGGCCAAACAACAGGGCTTAATACCGTCTTTTCTCGAATGCGTCACCGCCATGCAAAGCCATGGCATTTATTATCACCCGCCGTTAATCAAGAAACTGCTAAGCCACATCAGCGAATAACCATGGAGAGCCACCCTAATCCGTAAAAATGGGACAAGGGCAACCTTCGGCATAACCGCAGTTTTCTCTTGGGAACGGACATCTTGCCCGCTCCCCCAAGCCTATGCCTTCCCAAGGCCTTAGCCCTAATCCTCCACCCTGGCAAACCAATTATCGGCAATATTGCCATGCAGCCCACCGAGCTTATTCTGTAAATCATCCAAAATGGCGCGCAGTTGCAGTTGCGTGGCTTCACGGGTATCTATCGCCTGGACATAGTTTTCCATCTCGACGACCCGTTGGGGCAGCGCGTCGCTGTTGGGCAGTTGGGCGATGCTTTCGGAGATTTCCACCAGACAGCGGGCGACCGAGCGCGGCAGGTTTTTGTCCAGCAGCAGATAGTTGAGCACATCATCGCCTTTAACACGGCTACGGACGTGCTGGCGGTACATTAACAGGGCATTGAGGGCGGTCAGGATGTTCATCCATAAAATCGTCTCATACTGGCGCAATTCGTCGCTGCGCGAGTCGGCCAACAACAGCGAGGCCAAATCTAAGATACGGCTGGTCATGTCGGCGCGTTCTAGGTTTCTGCCTAAGCGGATAAAGCGGTAAGGATGGTTGTGGCTCATATAGCCGGACAACAGGCCGCTAAAACGTTGGCAACCCTCAATGATTTTCTTTAAAAACAACACCCGGCTGCGGCGGTTGGCGACAATCTCCAATTCGCTTTTGCTGCACAGATACATTTCGTTGACCTGCTCCCACGCCTCATCCGGCAACAGCTCGCGGGTAGTGCGGATATTCTCCCGCGCCGCACTCAGGGAAGCAAACAACGAACTGGAATAACTGTCATCGGCGAGCATAAAACGGATCACATTACGCTCGTTGGCGGATTTGTATTTCTCGTAAAACTCCTTTTCCGAACCGTTGATGCGCAACAGTTGCTGCCAACCCATTTCCACACCTTTGGGCAAATCCATGAGCAGGTTCATATATACACTGACCAATTTGGCGGTGTTTTCGGTGCGCTCCATGTAACGCGCCAGCCAATACAGGCGTTCTGCTGAACGAGATAACATTAGTTGCCCTCCATATTGATAATCCAAGTGTCTTTACTGCCGCCGCCTTGCGAGGAGTTGACCACTAACGAGCCTTTGCGCAAGGCGACGCGGGTCAGGCCGCCCGCCGTGACAAAAGTGTTTTCGCCTTGCAGGATAAATGGGCGCAAATCGATATGGCGCGGCTCCAACTTGCCTTTACATAAAGTCGGCGCAGTGGAGATCGCCAAAGTCGGCTGGCCGATATAATTGCGCGGGTCGGCTTGGATAACCTTGCGGAAGGCCTCAACTTCTTTGGCGGTAGAATGGGGGCCGACCAACATGCCGTAGCCGCCGGATTCGTTGGCGGGTTTTACCACCAGTTCGGCCAGATGATCCATAACATAATCGTAATGTTCTTTATTGCTGCACAAATAAGTCGGCACGTTCGGCAAGATCGGTTCTTCGTTCAGGTAGTAACGGATCATTTCCGGCACATAAGCATAAACGACCTTATCGTCGGCGACCCCTGCCCCAGGGGCGTTGGCCAAGGCGACATTACCCGCTTGCCATGCCCGCATCAGCCCAGGCACACCTAAAGTAGAATCTTTGCGGAACACTTCGGGGTCAAGGAAATCGTCGTCAATGCGCCGATAAATCACATCGACCTTTTCCAGCCCCTCAATGGTGCGCATATAAACGCAATTGTCGTCTTTTACCACCAAATCGTTGCCTTCGACCAATTGCGCACCCATTTGTTGCGCCAGATAAGCATGTTCAAAATAGGCGGAGTTATAAATGCCCGGCGTCAGCACGACAATCAGCGGCTTGTCGGTGTCGGCGAAGGCTATCGAAGCCAGCATGTCTTGCAGTTGTGTGGGGTAATCGTCTATCGGGAGAATATCAATGCCTTGCAGCAGTTCGGGGAAGACCCGCTTGGTGATGACGCGGTTTTCCAGCATGTACGACACGCCTGACGGCACCCGCAGGTTGTCTTCCAAAACGTACATGATGCCGTCTTTATTACGCACCAAGTCAGTGCCGCAGATATTCGCCCAAACATTATGGCGCGGCTTCATGCCGACACATTCTTTACGGAAGTTTTTCGAACTGTTGATGGTTTCGCTAGGGATTTTGCCGTCTTTGATGAACTGTTGCTCACCATAAACATCGCTGATAAAACAGTTAAGGGCGGTCAGACGTTGCTTAAGGCCCTGTTCAATAACCCGCCATTCCCTGGCATCCATAATGCGCGGGATGATGTCAAAAGGCCAAGCCCGGTCAATATTACCTTCGTCGCTATAGACCGTAAACGTAATGCCCATTTCCATAATCGCCAGTTCCGCCGCGATCTTGCGCTTATCTATATCGGTTTTTTTCAGCGAGTTTAGATATTGGCATAAGCTGTGGCTAACCGGACGCGGCTGGAATTCGGAATACATGAGTTCGTCGTAAGCGTTCTCGGTGGTGTAGTTTTCCCAGATCGATTTCATAGCTTTTTAATAGTTATTAATTTTTACATTAAACGAAGCATGAAGTATGCCACCCTTTTTGGGCTATCTCCGTATCGGCCGCAAAACCAGCGCGGCCTTAGCAAAATAGTACCGCCAATGACTCAGTTATATCCAGTAAAAATAACACGGGTCGGCACAATGCCCACAGAAACGGACAAAGCGGTTAACGCAGGGGCGCATTTTTACCGACAGCAGGAAGACCTATAATGCACCAATTTAGTTCAAACACCAGCGGACGACCTAAAACAATGCAAGATGCCCTAGGCATTGTGGGGCAAGCCCAAAGGCGGGGGTAGGAAATGGGGTGGGTACGCCACCTGACTAACCACATCGGGGCTGTGGTTAGCGCAAGCAACGGGCAAGCAACCAAAACGTTTATTTGATTTTGGCTTCTTTGTACATGACGTGTTTACGGACGACTGGATCAAATTTTTTGATCTCCATCTTTTCGGGCATGGTCTTTTTATTTTTAGTGGTGGTATAAAAATGGCCGGTGCCTTCGGTAGAAATTAATTTAATTTTATCGCGCATGGTTTATCCTCTTAAGCGTTGATGCCGTTTTTACGCAAATCCGCCAATACAGCGTCAATGCCTTTTTTGTCGATGATACGCATACCTTTAGCGGAGACGCGCAGGCGCACCCAACGGTTTTCGGTTTCTACCCAAAATCTGTGGTGATGCAGATTTGGCAGAAAACGTCTTTTGGTTTTGTTGTTGGCGTGTGATACGTTATTGCCGACCATCGGCTTTTTTCCTGTAACTTGGCATATTCTGGTCATAGTTTACCTCTAGGTGTGCCTTAATGCTAAATAGCCGAGCTTTATACCAAAATTTCTTTGCAAGGTAAACTGCAATCTATAAAATAAGCGCCATCCGCGCTCACTAAGGAACCGCCCATGGCTATAAAACTGGGTATGGTGATGGACTCCATCAGCCATATCAACATCAAAAAAGACACCAGTTTCGCACTGCTGCTGGAAGCCCAAGCGCGGGGCTGGGAACTGCATTACATGGAACTGAACGACCTGTACCTGCGCAACGGCAGGCCTTACGCCAGAACCCGCACGCTCAGCGTCCAACGCGACCCTAAGCAATGGTACGGCTTTAGCCAAGAGCAGGACATCCCGCTGGAGACGCTGGACACCATCCTGATGCGCAAAGATCCGCCCTTCGACCAAGAGTACATTTACGCGACCTACCTGCTGGAACGCGCCGAAGATTTGGGCGTTTATGTGGTCAACAAACCGCAGTCCTTGCGCGATGCCAACGAGAAATTATACACCGCCTGGTTTGCCCATTGCTGCGCCGACACCTTAGTGACCCGCGAACCGGACAGAATCCGTGCCTTTTTGCACGAACACGGCGATATTATCCTCAAACCCTTGGACGGCATGGGCGGCGCGTCGATATTCCATCTGCGTGAGAACGACCCTAATTTCAGCGTCATTACCGAAATTATGACACAATACCGCCGTTGCTATGTCATGGCGCAAAAATACTTGCCCGCCATTAAAGACGGCGACAAACGTATCTTAATGGTCAACGGCGAGCCTGTGCCGTACTGCCTGGCACGTATCCCGGCACAAGGCGAAACCCGTGGCAACCTCGCCGCAGGCGGCCACGGCGAAGGCCGGCCCTTAAGCGAACAAGATTTATGGATCGCCCGGCAAGTGGGGCCGACTTTACGCGAAAAAGGCCTGATATTTGTCGGCCTGGATGTGATCGGCGACTGCCTGACCGAAATTAATGTCACCAGCCCGACCTGCGTACAGGAACTTGACCGCCAATTTAACCTCAATATTGCCGGATTGCTGATGGACCACATTGCCGCGACTTTGCAACATGGCTAAAAAAGCGGCCGATTTTAAGCCCGTATCGGTCATGCCGCACAATGACTCGCTGCTGCTCGCCTTGTTTGTGGCGGCCATCCTGCATGTGCTGGTCATTTTGGGGGTCAATTTCACCGCCCCCACAACCGAAAAGTTTAACCGTGCCATCGACATCACTTTGGTCAACACACCCGCCAAAAAACCGCCCCCTGAGGCGAAATTTTTGGCGCCGGACAACCAGGTCGGCGCGGGGGAAACCGTGCAACGGGCGGCACCGCCGCAACAGCATTTGCCCAGCGAAGGCGAAAGCGAGAAAAAGATTATAAAAAAAGCCGCCGTGGTGGAAAATAAGCCTAAGGCGGTAGAAAAAGTGCTGGTGCAACCGAAAGCCGCGCAAAAAGTCACCACCCAAACCAAGGCCGATGAGGGCGACAACGACACGCCCAGCCCGCGTCTGGATATGGAGACCTTACGCAGCCAAATGGCGCAGCTCGGCACGGAAGTCCGCCTCAGCCAGCAAAGTTCGGACAACAACAAAACCAAGCGCGTCAGCCAAGTCAGCACCCATCAGTTTTTGGCGGCGCAATACCAAAAAGATTGGGAAAATAAAGTCGAGCGTATCGGCAATATGAATTACCCTGAAGTCGCCGCCCGCAAAAATTTTTCCGGGCGTTTGACCATGGATGTCGGGGTCAGGGCTGACGGCAGCATCCAAAGCATTGTCATCACCCGCTCGTCAGGGCATCCGTCTTTGGACGAAGCGGCGAAAAACATTGTCAAAATGAGCGCCCCGTTCGCCCCGTTCCCGACCGAGTTGCTCAAGGAAGCGAACGTGCTGGTGATTACCCGCGTCTGGCAATTCTCCGACCAATCGGGGCTGAGTGCGCATTAGGGCGGGTCGGAGAACGGGCTTTTAAGAAGATGTCTATCTTTTAACATTCGTGAATTCAACCCCACCCCAGCCCTCCCCTTGGCAGGGGAGGGGGCAAATGGCTTCCCCGTCATACAGGCGAAAATCAGGGGGAAAATGCCCCTCCCACTGACAAGGGGGAGCCCTTCGGCTTCGCTCAGGAGGGAGGGGGTTTAACACGCAGAGATGCAATGGAACGCCTACTTATATTTTATGCACGTTCCTTAGGGCTATTAAACACTTGTTATCGATAGCCCCGAACCCCATATAGAAGCCAAAAACCAAAGAAAGTTACCGCAAGCCCAGCCCGACCGGACTTGCCATGAAGCGATTAGCCTTGTACTTAAGGCACTTCTGCCCCGCAGGACTGCCGATTTCCAGGGGTGCCTAGGGTAATGCCCCAAGCCGCCTATACCGCCCACCATTGCCGATTTTAAGCGTATGAACGAACCTACTTACCTCAATAACCAATTCATCATCGCCATGCCCGGCTTGGCGGACCCGATTTTTTTCCACACCGTCACCTTCCTGTGCCAACACAACAAAGACGGTGCCCTAGGTATCGTCATCAACCGTTGCACCGACATGAAACTGGGCGACATCTTCAAACAGATGAACATCCCCTTCACCTCGCTGGTGGCGGCCGAATCCCCGGTGTTTGCCGGCGGCCCCGTGCAGCAGGAGCGCGGCTTCGTCCTGCACACGGCGGGCGGTGACTGGCACGCCAGCCTGCCCATCTCCGACGACATCGCCCTGACCACCTCCCGCGATGTGTTGGAGGCGATTGCCGTCGGCAAAGGCCCCGAACACTACCTGGTCGCCTTAGGCTATGCGGGCTGGGGCGAAGGCCAACTGGAAAAAGAAATGGTCGCCAACGCCTGGCTGAACACGCCTTACGGCCAGCAAGTGCTGTTCGACACCCCCATCGACCTGCGCTGGAGCGCGGCGGCCGGGCAAATCGGCATCGACATCAACAAACTGACGACAATGGCAGGCCATGGCTAACCGTGACCCCCTCGCCGCCAACATCAGTAACGACACCTACCTGGGCTTTGATTTCGGCAACAAGAAAATCGGCACGGCGGTCGGGCAAGTCACCACGCGCAGTGCCAGCTCGCTACAGACCTTGCGCTCGCCCAACGAGACCCCCGACTGGCACGCCATCGGCAAGCTGATTGCCGAATGGCAACCGGCCGGGCTGGTGGTCGGTATCTCCCGCAAAGCCGACGGCACTGACAACCCCATCACGCCGCGCATGTTAAAATTCTGCCGCCAACTGCAAGGCCGCTTCAACCTGCCCGTCTACCAACAAGACGAAGCCCTGTCCACCTACGAAGCCAAACAGCTATTGTTCGACGAAGTCAACGTCAACGCCACCAAACTCTGGGCCGTACAAGACCAACTCGCCGCGCAATTGATTTTGCAGAGTTGGTTGAATGATTTTAAAAACACCGGGATAGATTAAACGTAGGCCGGATTTGCCTAACTTAAGGCCGTGATTTCTCACAACACACTATGGGCCTTTAGGTTTTGCCGTCAGTTTCCCCGCTAAACGCCTCGCCTTCTTAGCACACCATGAGGTAGTTTTGGCAAACAGCCTTAACTACTTGCGATTTTTTTTGATCCATGGCATCTTAAACGGATTCCCATTGGCTTGAACAAAAATCCCAGATGAACAGCCTAGCGAAAAATGCCCTATTACTGACCATCGTTACGCTAAGTTTTACCTATCAAAGCCATGCGAAAAAAACCAGCTTGGAGCAGCGCTTGTTAAGCGTCGTGGGCAAAAACGCCGTGCGCTGCGGGGTGTTTCACTTTAACGACAGGAAATCGGAATACTTGAGCGATGCGGCGGCGGCCCAAGCCATCCGGTGTATGACTGTTGCCTACCAACATGGCCAAGGGTTTTATCTGTCTGATGAAGGGTCAGGTATCGATTCTTATGTGGCGAAAGGCATCTTAGGGACACCTAACCGCAGCGGCATTTATCGCTTTGATTACGACAGCTCGCCCAGCGGCGGCGGATTTTCTGGGAATGATGCGTTTGGCATGGCATCCTGCCATAAAAACGCTGTCCCCGGCAAAATTGATCCCGAAACGGATTGCGCAATAAAGCTAAAAGCCCCGCCGCCTGAGCCTGTCAAAATTAAAATCAAAAGTAAACCCAGCCGATGTGAATTTACTCAGCTTAAGTTGCCTGATGATTTTGCCGTGTTGGCGGTCGCAAGACCTAGCGGAGTAGCGGTCGGCCACAAAACAGATTTTCAAATTGACCAGAGCGGCTATCAAGCGCTACAAGTTGAGGTTTTGGTCAACCAACCCGACAAGCCCTTAGTCTTAATCTTAGGCCAGTCCGCACCGACTATTTGGAACATCCATTGGACGCAAGGGACGCATATCATTGCCGTAGTCGTAGGTGGCGGTAATCGGCAAGCCGTGGCCGGATTGCCACGCGGTATCCCGATGCTTAACCCGACCGGAGAAAATGAGGACGGATGTAAAGATTTTTACAAAGAAGGGGAGCTCGAAACCCTGAACCCCTTATCCCGCCGCTTGTTTGGCCGCCCTGTAGAAAAAGTGTATCTTGCCGAAAATGGCAACGTTTTGGTGGGCGAACCCTTATCACCGGATATAAAAGTATTATCCTCATCGGCCACCCCGCCGAAATCTTTTTTCGATAAGAATGCCCCTCTTGCAGGAGAGGCTGGTTTGGAGGATGGCCTTAAAAAAGGCCTGCTCAGAAAAGCGACTGAAGAAGATGGCAGGGCTTGGTTTGCGCAAGTCGCTGAGCGCGAACCCAGCGATGTGCCGCCGATTGCAGGCCAAGAGACTACCCCAAAAACTCCTGGTATCTATGAAGGCGCTTATGTGGTCTTGAAGCCGTTTGTTTTTCCTGCCGGGCTGGTGGCTAAAAATTTTTTTGTACCCCGTGGTGTTCCAGTGCCAAGCGGCGACTCCGGCCATTCGGCAATCTATGATTTTAATACCTTAAAGTGCCTTGGCCTTGATCTGTTGTGCTATAGGCCTTAGAGGTATAACCTCCCGCTAAGCGTGTTAGGGCCTATAAAAGCTCTCACTTGAGCCGTATTGGGCGTTACTACCCGAAAGGTTTTACCTCTCCGGCTATCACCTGAATAAGGATTCCACATGAAAAATCCGCCGTACCATGCCCTATTGGCTCTCATCATCCTTTGTTTTGCCTCGCCCTGCCCTGCGGAACAGCCCGGTTTTGAGCATCGCCTATTGGGTATCGTTGGCGAAACAGCCATAAATTGTGGTGTCTATCATCTTAAAAATAAAGCGGCGAACTACTACTTAAGTGACCCGGAGGCGGCCAAAGTAAGCCAATGCCTAGCCGATGCTTACCAAAATGGCCGGGCTTTTTATGTTGCCGTGGGCGGTTCGGGCATCGGTTCTGGCGATTATTATGTGGCAAAAGGTCTCTTAGGTTTGCCCAATGCCGGTGGCGTTTATCATTTTGGCTACAATAGCTCGCCCAGCAATGGCGAGCCTATTGGTGAAGATAGGTTTGGCATGTCGTTATGCCATACTTTCCCTGGCGCACTAGACCCCGAAAAGGATTGCGGGATGCAGCTAAAAGCTCCGCCACCTGTTTCAGCCGAACTTAAGGGCAAAAACCGATGTGAATTTGCCAATCTCAAGTTGTCTGATGATGTTGTTGTCTGGGCGGCTGAACCGGATTCCGGGCGCAAGCTTGAGTTTCAGATTGAGCAAAAAAGCGGCCATCAAACACGACAAGTTGAGGTTTTAGCCAACCAAACAAAGAAGCCTTTGGCATTAATACTGGGAAATTACGAGCCGACCATTTGGAACATCCGTTGGACGCAAGGAACCGACATCATTGCCGTGGTGGTAGGCGGATATTATCGGCAAGCCGTAGCCGGACTGCCGCCAGGTGTCCCCATACTTAATTCGACGGAAAAAAATGTCGGCAGGTGTGATGATTTTTACGGCGGATCGGATATCAAAACCTTGAACCCCTTATCCCGCCGTTTGTTTGACCGTCCGGTGGAAAAAGTTTATGTCGCCAAAAATGGCAATGTTTTGCTGGGTGATGAGGTAGTGCCGGATATGAAGATACTTTCTTCGCCCGCCACCCCTTCAGACTCTTTTTTCGATAAGGATGCCCCCCGTGCAGGGCGGGCGGGTTTGGAGGATGGTGTCAAAAAAGGCCTGCTAAGAAAAGCGACTAAAGAAGATGCCATCGCTTGGTTTGCTGAACTCCCTAAGCCCAAACCCAAAGATGTGCCTTCGATTGCAGGGCAAGCTCCTCCTACGCTTCCTGAAATATATAGGGGGGCTTATGTGGTATTGAAGCCGTTTGTTTTTCCTGTCGGTTTATTCGGGGGGGATGCAGCGAGGTTTTTTGTTCCCCGTGGTGTGTCAAGGCCGAGCGGCGACCCAGGCCACTCGGCAATCTATGATTTTAATACCTTAAAATGCACTGGGTCTGTGTGTGATTCGGGCGTTATCCTAATAACCTCCCCATAAATTGTCGCCAATACCTGACCCAACCATTGGCATAGCGTTTGTATCCCCACCAGCAGTATGTATGCCCCTGATACCCGTAGGTGCATAGAAGGCACACCGCACCCCCCACCGCCATTATCGCTTATCATCGTTGATAAGCCCGAACATTGGCGGTATCCTAGCGCTAAAGATTACGCGGGCATTGAAGGCCGGCCGCCTGTTTACCAAAGCTGGCTATAAAAACCCTTCTTGCCCCATTTACCAACCCCCAAAAGGATGCCCGTGTGCTAGAAATTGACCCTTTACTGAATAACTTGGAAGCCGGACTACGGCAATTGATTGAAGAACGCCAGCTCAAGCAGCCGCTGATGATCGGTATCCATTCCGGCGGGGTTTGGGTGGCGGAGGCGATGCACCAACGCTTAAACATCAGCGAGCCGCTGGGCTTGCTGGATATTTCTTTTTACCGCGACGATTTCTCGCAAATCGGTGTCCACCCCAACGTCAAACCCAGCCAATTGCCCAACAGCATCGAAGGCCGGGATATAATCCTGATTGACGATGTCTTTTATACAGGCCGCACCATCCGCGCCGCCCTGAACGAAATTTTCGATTATGGCCGTCCGAACCGTGTGGTACTGGGCGTACTGATCGAGCGCGACGGCAAGCAGATACCCGTCGCCCCCGATTGTGCGGGCGAACGTCTGACCTTGTCCGCACAACAACGCATTAAACTCACCGGCCCCCAGCCTTTAAAAATCCATATAGAAACCGCCACCCGCCATGACTGATAACTTGCAATTAAATGCAGACGGCAAGCTTAAACATTTTTTGACCATCGAAGGCCTGAGCAAAGCCTTGTTGACCGAGATCCTCGACACCGCCGAGTCGTTTGTCGGCGTGTCCGACCAACAAATCAAAAAAGTGCCGCTGTTGCGCGGCAAAACCATCGTCAACCTGTTTTTTGAAAACAGCACCCGCACCCGCACCACCTTTGAACTGGCCGCTAAGCGCCTGTCCGCCGACGTACTGAGCATGAGCATCGCCACCTCGTCGACTTCCAAAGGCGAGAGCCTGCTCGACACCATCCGCAACCTCGAATCCATGTTTGTCGATATGTTTGTGGTGCGCCATGCCATCAGCGGCGCGGCGCATTTCATCGCCCAGCACACCGCCCCGCACATCAGCGTCATTAACGCGGGCGACGGCCAACACGCGCACCCGACCCAGGCCATGCTCGACATGTTCACCATCCGCCAAATTAAAAAAGACTTTGCCCCGCTCCGGGTGGCGATTATTGGCGACATTCTGCACTCGCGGGTGGCGCGTTCGCAAATCCAAGCCCTCAATACCCTAGGGGCGAAAGAAATCCGCGTCATCGCGCCGAAAACCCTGTTGCCTGCGCATGTGGAGACCTTGGGCGTGACGGTGTCGCATGATTTGACCGAAGGCCTGCAAGATATTGATGTGGTGATGATGCTGCGCCTGCAAAAAGAGCGCATGACCTCGGCACTGCTGCCTAGCGAGAGCGAATATTTTAAATGCTTTGGCCTGACCGAAAGCAAGCTGAAAATCGCCAAGCCGGATGCGATTGTCATGCACCCCGGCCCCATTAACCGGGGCGTGGAAATCGAGTCCACCGTCGCTGACGGCCCGCAATCGGTGATCTTAAAACAAGTCAGTAACGGCATTGCCGTGCGTATGGCGATTATGTCTATGGCCATGCAGCCACAAGGAGCTTTCTGATGGCGAACATCCTTATCCAACACGGGCGTATCATCGACCCCGCCAACGAACTGGATCATGTAGGCCCGCTGTATATCAGCGGCGGCAAAATCGCCTCGGTCACTGACGCGCCAGCGGGTTTTGTCGCCGATACGGTGATTGATGCCAGCGGGCAAGTCGTTTGCCCCGGTTTTGTGGATTTGAGCGTGCGCCTGCGTGAGCCCGGCCAAAGCCGCAAGGCGACGTTTAAGAGCGAAACCCGTGCCGCCGCGAGTGCCGGGGTGACGACTATGTGCCTGCAACCCGATACCACGCCGGTCATCGACACGGCGGCGGTGGCTGAGCTGATTCGGGAGTTGGCGGAAAAGGCCGGTTATCCGCAAGTCTACCCTATCGCCGCCCTGACCCGAAAGCTTGAGGGTAACGAACTCAGTTCCATGCTGGCTTTGAAGGAAGCGGGCTGTATCGCCGTCAGTAACGCCAACCAGCCGATCCGCAATCTGTTGATTTTGCGGCGGGCGATGGAATACGCCGCCAGCCATGACTTATTGTTGATATTCCGCCCCAACGACTACTGGCTGGGCAATAACGGCTGCGCCCATGAAGGCGCGGTCGCCACCCGTTACGGCCTGCCCAGTATCCCCGACGCGGCGGAGACCATCGCTTTAGACCAATGTTTGGAACTGGCCGAGCTGACCCGCTGCCGCGTCCATTTCGGCCAGCTCAGTTGCAAGCGTTCGGTGATTAAAATCCATCAGGCTAATAAGTATGGCTTGAATGTCACTGCCGATGTCGCCATGCACCAACTGCACCTGACCGAAAACGACATCAAGCCGTTTGACAGCGCTTACCATGTCCTGCCGCCGTTCCGTACCGAAGCCGATAAGCAATACCTGCGGCAAGGCTTGGCCTGCGGCACCATCAGCAGTATTTGCTCAGACCATCAGCCCCACGATATTGATGCCAAGCTGGGCGCGTTTCCAGAAACCGAGCCGGGCATATCGGCTTTGGAAACCCTGTTGCCGATGATGCTGAAACTGGTCGCGCAACACGCCATTACCCTGAGCCAAGGCATCGCCGCCTTAAGTGAGCAGCCCGCGCAGATTCTGCAATTGCCCAGCGGCACCCTTACGCCAGGCGTTGCCGCCGATGTTTGTGTGTTCGACCCGGAACTGGCTTGGCAAGTCAACCGCAGCCAATGGCATAGCCGGGGCATCAACACCCCATTCTGGCAACAGACTTTAAAAGGCCGTGTCACCCATACCCTGCAAGCGGGCAAACGCATTTTTTGCTTGGCCGACGGGCAATAAGCAACGGGCCGTCAGGTAAAAGCCTAGCTTGGGCAACTGTCGTCAGTTGCCCAAAGCCATGCCACTTAATGCCCAGCCTTTCAGCATTACCACCCCGAATGGCGGACAGGCTTGGCGCGGGCATGGCACACTCCCATCATTAGGCCATATTGCAGAGCCACAACGGCAAAACTCTCGCGCTTTTCGCTGGCCGTTTTAAATTGCCGAACCGCCGCGACAACTTACTTAAGGTCTGACATCCCCGTTTGACAAATAAGTGAACAGCATCGGCATAAACACCATTATGCTATAAACCAAAGCAATGCCTGCTATTATCATTAAAAAGCTATAGATTGTTTTCATGTCCTAACCTGCTGTTTTTTAAATTATAGTTTTGTTGAGCTTTTAATATATCCCTAATCGCCAAAATGGCAAGCCCTTGCCATACCCCCCTACCCAAGCACCTCCCAAACAAAACTTACCCACCAGCGTTGTCGGTTTTCTTTACAGCATAAAAAGCCTATAAAACACCCTAGTTTTGATTTTGATACCCACAATCAGGGCTACTTGTTAAAACAACCGCTATTACAGCAAAATCCAGTGTCATTTTTTTTTACACATAGTCCTTTAAGCAGAAAAACAAAAAATATAACTTATTAAATTGCAAAAACATTAAATTTTATGGCATATAAAATGCTTGTATCATGCTAAGTTATTGTCATGGCTCTAGTCTTGGCTACCGCAACGTTTTATATCCCCTACAAACCCCATTTTTAGGACTTTTCTATGTCATTCATTAACAAAATCAACTTGGCCATCACCAGTTCGCTATTGTTGTTTGCGTTGGCCACACCCGCCTCCGCCGCAAACCTGACCGTCACCAACGTGACCTTACCGTCCGGCACACCGTTTAACCTGACCATTTCTGGCGGCACCTTAGGCTCAACACCACGCACGGTCACCACCCCTTATGCCGGCCAAATCGTCCTGCAAACCAACGAACTGGGCGCCATCGGCACTTGGTGCGTAGACGACCTGCACACCATTTACCTTAACAGCCATTACACCTACACCACCGGCCTGTTAAACACCGACAGCATGGGCAGCACTATCGCCTCCTCACACGCCTTGGGTAGCCAACAAATCCATGATGTCATGGCCTTGGCGACCTACGGCAACCAACTGCTGGCCACCACCGCCAGCGGCATTAACCGCAATATGCTGTCAGGCGAAATCCAAGCCGCTATCTGGTCGGTCATTTACGGCGCGACCGTCACCGCCAGCGGCGCCGACGTGTCCGGCGTGTCCGCCCTGACCTTCAATAACGGTGTGCAAGCCCTGAAAAACTTAGCGCCCAGCTTGCCGACCGGCCCTGCGGTCGCCTTATTCAACCTTGCCGCCGACGGCACCATCCTTGCGCAAAGCCTGATCGGCTCGTCTACGCAATTGGCGCAACTGGTTCCTACGCCTAACGCATTGGCCTTAATGTCCGTCGTCTTAATCGCTGGCGCGACCTTACGCAAACGCCATCACGGCTAACATTAGCCACTCTTGTCGGAGTACGGCCATCTTGGGCCGCAACAGCGGGCAGGATGCCCGCGCTCTGACATAGCCTTGCCCATAGGGCATAAAAAAAGCCGCTCCTGCGGCTTTTTTTATGCCCTCCCCCTTTAGGCCATCGCCAACAGCACATACACCGCCCCTGCCCCACCGTCTTTAGGCGGCGCAGAGCAAAACGCCAACACGTCGGGGTGCTGCCTAAGCCAGAGATTGATTTTGTTCTTAAGAATGGGATAATTTTCTTGTGAACGGTAGCCTTTGCCGTGGACAATATGGACGCATCGGTAACGCGCCCTGACCGCATCCGCCAAAAAGCCCAGCAATTCGCGGTGCGCGGCGGCGCTGTTCAGGCCATGCAAATCCAGCTCGGCTTGGGGGGCAAAATAGCCTTGGCGGAGCTTGGCTAAGCTGTTTTTGGCGACGCGCCCACTAACATAGCTAATATCGTCCTCCGTACCGACTAAAGCCAGCACCTCGTCCGCCACCTCGTGGACGGGAGGGCGCGGCTTAGGGAAAGGCTTAGGACGCGGTGCGCCTAAGCCATGAACTTTATCATTTTTCAGCGGGCTAACCTTACCGACCGCCTCCCGAAATAAGTCACTATCTTCTGTACTGAGGATTTTTTTTGTCACGAAAGCTGATTTTACTGGCTATAGTTGCTAAGATGCCCGATTTTATAGTTTATTGGGCGGCAGGGCGATAAATAATGCATATTTTGTTAAGCAATGATGATGGCTATCTGGCCGAAGGCCTCTGTGCCTTAGCTGACGCACTCCGCCCCCACGCCACCTTATCGGTGGTCGCCCCTGACCGCAACCGCAGTGCCGCCAGCAACTCCCTCACTCTAGAAATGCCCTTACGCGCCCACCTCGCCCATAACGGCTTCATCAAAGTGGACGGAACCCCCACCGATTGCGTCCACCTCGCCTTAACCGGGCTGCTGGACAGTGAGCCGGACATGGTTTTTGCGGGCATCAACCACGGCGCCAACCTCGGTGACGACGTGCTGTATTCAGGTACTGTCGCCGCCGCCAGCGAAGGGCGTTTTTTAGGCCTACCCGCTGTAGCCATCTCCCTAGTCGGCAGCAACCCCGTACATTTTGCCACCGCCGCCCAAGTCGCCGTCACCCTGTTAACGCAATTGCTGGCCCAGCCCCTGCCCCAAGACACCATCCTCAACGTTAACGTGCCAGATTTACCGCTAGCGACGTTAAAAGGCTATCAGGCGACCCGACTAGGCCAACGCCATAAAGCCGAACCGATGATAAAAAACCTCGACCCACGCGGACGCACCATCTACTGGGTCGGCCCGCCCGGCAGCGAACAGGACGCAGGCCCTGGCACCGACTTTTACGCCATCGCCGAAGGCTATGTCTCGGTCACGCCGCTGCAACTGGATTTGACGCGGTACGAACGCATAGCGCAACTGAAAGACTGGCTCCCAAGGACAAGCCTATGAGTTTAGACCTGCAAGGCATCGGCATGACCTCGCCGCGCACCCGCAAACGTATGGCGGCACGGCTTACCGAACAAGGCATCAGCAACGAAGAAGTGTTAACCGTCATGCGCACCACCCCGCGCCATGTCTTCATGGACGAGGCCTTAGCCAGCCGCGCCTACGAAGACACCGCCCTGCCCATCGGCTTTAACCAAACCATCTCCCAGCCCTACATCGTCGCCAAAATGACCGAACTGCTCCTAGCGGCCGGGCGGCCGGGCAAAGTCTTGGAAATCGGCACCGGCTGCGGCTACCAAACCGCCATCCTCGCCCAACTCGCCGATCACGTCTATTCGGTGGAAAGGATTTTAGCCCTACAAAAAAAAGCCAAAGACATCCTCTGGGACCTGAAACTGAAAAACGTCCATTACCTGTACGGCGACGGCCATAGCGGCTGGGCGGACTACGCCCCTTACGACGGCATCCTGGTCGCCGCCGCCGCCCCCGAAGTACCCGAAGCCCTCCTGCAACAACTGGCAATCGGCGGGGTCATGGTCATCCCGGTCGGCGAAAACGGCGGCCCGCAAACCCTACAACGCATCACCCGCACCGCCCATAACTACAAATTTGAACACCTAGAGCCGGTCAGCTTTGTGCCGTTTTTGCCGGGGAAGGATTGAAGGATATACACGCCTACTTAGTCCGATAAATATCATTGATACATACCAATCTAGGGTATATACTTTCAATATCAACTTAAGAGGCGGGGTTAATATGCAGTCGACTGCGAAGCTATTTATCACAGGCAGAAGCCAAGCAGTGAGGCTTCCGAAAGAATTCCGTTTTTCGGGGGCGGAAGTGTTTATCCGTCGTGACCCCTTGACTGGCGAAGTCATACTGTCACCCAAACCTGCATCTTGGGCGGCGTTTTTCGAGCTGGCCGACCGCACCAATATCCCCGCCGATTTCATGGCGGACCGCGAAGACCTGCCGAACCAAGAGAGGGATTTGTTTTGATGCGTTATATGCTGGATACCAATATGGCCAGTTATATTATCAAAAGCCATCCCCCGGCGATCCGTAACCGACTGGCGTTGCTGCCGATGGAAAGCATTACCGTATCCGCAGTTACCCAAGGCGAACTGTTATACGGCTTAGCGCGTAAGGGGCATCCGGCCTCGCTTGCAAAACTTATCCGCGAATTTCTTTTTTGTGTTGAAACATTGCCTTGGGACGGGCAAGCCGCCACCGTTTATGGCGATTTACGCGCCTCTTGCGTGTCGGTCGGCATTACACTTGGCGCGCTCGACATGATGATTGCCGCCCATGCAATAGCCGCCAATACCCTACTTGTCACCCATGATAAAGCATTCAGCCTAGTCCCCAATGGGGTTTTGACTATCGAAGATTGGCTGAATGAGGTTTAAGTTATCAACGATGGCGGCAAAAAACACACGGCTGACGGTACCATCCAAAACTGGGCAATACGATGGCCGGCCAGACTCCGACGGCGCCCAACCGTTAGCTTTATACAAATTAACATATTAACTTAATGGCAGCGGCCTTACGGCTTACCCTACTTAGCTACCCAATTCCGCCGCCAGCCGCGCCTCATCCAACTCCCCTTCCCACCGCGCCGCGACCACCGTCGCCACGCCATTGCCCATCAAATTGGTCAACGCCCGCGCCTCGGACATAAAGCGGTCTATCCCCAGAATCAACGCCAAGCCTTCGACCGGAATGGTCGGCACGGCGGACAAGGTCGCCGCCAAGGTGACAAAACCACTGCCCGTTACCCCAGCCGCCCCTTTCGAGGTCAGCAGCAACACCGCCAACAGCGTCAGCTCCTGTGTCCAGGTCAACGGGGTATTGGTGGCTTGGGCGACAAACACCGCCGCCATGGTCAAATAAATTGACGTGCCGTCCAGATTAAACGAATAACCCGTAGGGATGACCAAGCCCACCACCGATTTGCCGCAGCCCAGCCGCTCCAGCTTAAGCATAATACGCGGCAACACCGATTCCGACGACGACGTACCCAAAACGATCAACAACTCGTCTTTGATATAACGGGCAAACTGCCAGATACTAAAACCGCAATAGCGGGCAATCAGCCCCAACACGCCGAACACGAACACCAAGCAGGTCAAATAAAAACAGCCCATCAGCTTCGCCAACGGCGCTAACGATTGCACCCCGTACTGGCCGATAGTAAACGCCATCGCCCCGAACGCCCCGACCGGAGCCAGCTTCATGACCATTTCGACCATCCCGAACAACACCTGGGCGACATCATTAAGCCCCGTGCGCAAGCCCGCCCCCCGCTCACCCAACACCGCCAAAGCGCAACCGAACAGCACCGCCACCAACAACACCTGCAAAATATCGCCCTTAGCGAAGGCATCCACGGCACTGGTCGGGATAATGCTCAGTAGAAAACTCACTGTCCCCTGGCTTTTGGCAGTATCGGTATAACCCTTCAAGCCGTGGGTATCCAAACTGCCGACATCCACATTCATCCCCACCCCCGGCTGGAAGACATGCACCACCAGTAGGCCGATCAGCAACGCCAAGGTACTGACCAGCTCAAAATACAGCAGCACCCGAACCCCAACCCGCCCGACCCGCTCCAAACCCTGCATCCCGGCAATCCCCACCGCCACCGTACAGAAAATAATCGGCGCGATCAGCATCTTAATCAGCTTAATAAAGCCATCCCCCAACGGTTTCATGGCAATGGCGGTATCGGGGTAAAAATGCCCCAAAACAACGCCGATGGCAATGGCGGTCAGGACTTGGACGTAGAGGTGGCGGTAGAATGGGGTGGGCATGGTTTTTAGGGGAAAAGGGCGGAATAGGTAGGTCTATTATGGCTTATTGGCTAATAATAGCGCCTATTTTTAATGACATGGAATGCCAAATAGGCTACAAATAGACGTATATAAACAAGCAACGAGGTTTTTTATGGTAACCATTCGCCCCACCGAACAGCAAAAACCTTTAAAACAGCAGGATACTGTTACCCAAAACGGCTGCGGGAGCGCGATTAGGTTATCGGCGGCTGAAGACCCGCAACTGAGAAAATACACCCGCCAAGTGCTAAGCCTTGATGACTTCACGCAAGCCGATATTCAAGCCATCCTTACTTCCGAATCACCTGTAGAAGCACTGGCTTTTAACGCTGAATACCCGGAAAGCCCTAGTAGTTTGCAAGTTATAGAGTCCGAAGCTTATCACGCAGCATATAAACGTATAAGTTAAAAAAGGGTACAGGTCTCGGAGCGCGGGCATCTTGCCCGCACAAGGGCGGGCAAGATGCCCGCGCTCCAAAGCCCCTACCTGGACTCCACCGTAATCTTCCCCGCCTCTTCCTGCAACGCCGCAATCTCTTCCGGCTTTAACCGCCCCTCCACTTGGTCGCGGGCAATCGCCGCTTCCATAGAGCCTTGCCCGGCGGCGAGGGTAAACCACAGGTAAGCGCGTTTAGGGTCGTTTTCGACCCCCGACTTATAGCGGTAGATATTGCCCAAATCGTATTGGGCTTTGACATGGCCGGCGCGGGCGGCTTTTTCGATCCAGTTGATCGCTTCCTTGTAATTTTGCAGCACCCCAATGCCTTTAGACAAGGAATTGCCATATTGGTATTGGCCTTCAAGATTACCGTGCTGGGCAGATTTTTTAAACCATTGCGCGGCTTCCTTATCACTTCGCACCACCCCCCTGCCCTCGCTCAGCAACACACCGACTTGCAGCTCCGCCGCGCCGTCGCCACCTTGGGCACGGTCTACGGCGCGGTTGTAAGCGGCAATGTCTTGGGCTTCCAATTCGGGTACGGCAAACTGCTGGAGCAGCCAAGCCCCAAACATCAGCACCGTCAGGGCGGCGATAATCGAACTCCAAGTGACGATCAGCGTATTGATCAGAAAAAACCGATAGCGGCATTTCCGACAGCGGTAGGCTTTGTAAAACGTCCTGACCATAAACGGGTCATTAGAACGGAAAGTTGTCCTGCGAAATTCTTCTGACGCACATTTAGGGCATTGGGCTTCT
Organism: Methylovulum psychrotolerans; assembly: GCF_002209385.1. Taxonomy (NCBI): domain Bacteria; kingdom Pseudomonadati; phylum Pseudomonadota; class Gammaproteobacteria; order Methylococcales; family Methylococcaceae; genus Methylovulum; species Methylovulum psychrotolerans. The sequence continues at coordinate 3,702,348 of NZ_CP022129.1, read as the reverse complement.
GCTGACGGACGGGCAGCTGATTTTTTTTTAAGCTTTATCATGTTATTTTTTTATATTCAATGCACATCAGAACCCCGCATTAATCGGTTAATCAGTCTATATTATGGGGCTTTAGGCAGTGGCGGGCAATAATACCCCCTGAAACGGTTTATAGTGGCAGGTTGTTTTTGCCCATCCTTAATGCCGCTTACCGCTTACAGAAAACGGTTTTCGATACGGCAAATAACCCCTGATAATAGCGTCTTAACCGCTTTTATGCAATTATGGCGACAACATCTTGGGCAGGTAGCCATGAATAATAGGCGGGCGGGGGTGGGAGGCGGGTAGGACTGCTGGCATTGATGGCGGTGTTGGCAATTTTTAGGCAAAAAAAAGGGGGCTATAAAAGCCCCCCTTGAATGAGCGCACCTCAAACTTGTCTGGCAGGTTTGGTATTGATAGTGGTGTTGACTTTGCTAGTCACGGGTTTAGTATCCACTTTGTCCTGCTTGCTATAATTCGGTCTGTTAAACGTATCGTTGTCATCTTTAGGCGGCATAGGGTCTTTGCCCGCCATCATCGCGTCGATTTGGTCTTTGTCGATGGTTTCCCATTTCATCAGCGCGTCGGCCATTTTGTGCAAGATAGTGATGTTTTCTTGCAATAAGGTTTCGGCACGTTGGTAGTTACGGTCAATCACGGCGCGGATTTCTTCATCAATCTGCTGGGCGACATTGTTAGAAACGCTGCTGCCTTGTGAGCCGGGATAGCCCATAAATGGCTGGCCTTGCTCTTCGCCGTACACCAATGGCCCCAACTTGTCAGAAAAGCCCCAACGTTTGACCATATTACGGGCCAATTCGGTCGCCCGTTCTATGTCGTTAGACGCACCTGTCGTTACCCTATCGCCACCGTAAATCATCAGCTCAGCAATACGGCCACCGAACAGGCTGGCGATTTGGCTTTCCAATTTACGTTTGCTGGCGCTGTACTGGTCTTGCTCAGGTAAGAACATGGTGATACCCAACGCCCGGCCACGCGGCATAATGCTTACTTTATAGACAGGGTCATGGTCAGGCGACAACTGGCCGACGATGCAATGTCCGGCTTCGTGGTAAGCGGTCAACAGCTTATCGTCTTCGCTCATCACCATGGTACGGCGTTCCGCACCCATCAGAATCTTGTCTTTGGCTTTTTCCAGATCCTGCATGGTCACTTCTTTCTTGTTGCTACGCGCCGCAAATAAAGCCGCTTCGTTAACCACATTGGCCAATTCCGCACCGGAGAAACCGGGGGTGCCTCTGGCAATATATTTCAGTTCGACATCAGCAGCGACCGGCACCTTTTTGATATGGACGTTAAGGATTTGCTCACGGCCACGGACATCCGGCAAACCGACATTTACTTGACGGTCGAAACGGCCCGGTCTGAGTAAGGCTTTGTCCAAAATGTCGGCACGGTTGGTGGCGGCGATGACAATCACGCCTTCATTACCGTTAAAGCCATCCATTTCCACCAGCAACTGGTTCAGGGTTTGCTCACGTTCGTCGTTACCGCCGCCCATGCCGGCCCCGCCACGTTGGCGGCCTACCGCGTCAATTTCATCAATAAAGATAATGCAAGGGGCGTGTTCTTTGGCTTGGGCGAACATGTCGCGGACTCTGGACGCACCGACCCCGACAAACATCTCGACAAAATCCGAACCGGAAATGGTGAAGAACTTAACCCCCGCTTCGCCGGCAATCGCTCTGGCGATTAAGGTTTTACCCGTACCCGGAGGGCCTACCATCAAAATGCCGCGCGGAATTTTACCGCCCAATTTTTGGAACTTCTGTGGGTCAGACAAAAAGTCGACCAGCTCAGTCACTTCCTCTTTGGCTTCTTCACAGCCCGCCACGTCGTCAAACGTCACGGTCATTTTGTCTTCTTCGAGCATTTTGGCTTTGCTTTTACCAAAGGTATTGGCACCGCCACCCGCACCCTGCATCCGGCGCATGTAGATAATCCACACCGCAATCAGCAACAGCATAGGGAACCACGAAATAAAGATGTCCATCAATAAAGAGCGTTGTGCAGGCGGCGTAGTGCGGATCTGGACGTTGTTCTTCATCAGGTCATCGATCAGGTTGGCATCGCCGGGATTATAAGTCTCGACATTTTGCCCGTCGGTGGTGCGGATTTTAATCAGTTGTCCGGCAATCTCGACATGATCGACCAAGCCATTCTTGACCTTAATGATAAAATCCGAATAGGCGAGCGTGTCCTGCGGCGGCGGCGCGGTGTTGACGCGGTTGTAGATCAGGAATGCCCCAGTGAGCACAACCAACCACAACAACCCGTTTAATATATACTTTTTCATTTTATTATCCCCTGACCTCTAGTAAGGCCATCTGTTAGACGTTTGTTTATTACGATAACATCGCCATTCAAAACCCGACGCCTCCACGTCGCCCTAATAGATTGATTTTCATTGTCCCTAGCCAAATTAACCGCATTTGGCCTTGAGACAATTAAACCACCTTTACCCGCAAAAGTCTTTCATTAAACAATGCTACCGACGCGCCGTTAACAGCCTGGCAAAACGCACTTAATTAGTTGTTTTAAAAGCTTTTTTATCACTACTTTTGGCCCGATACCAGTATTATGCCCGATCCGGTAACGGTGTTTTTACAAAAAACACGATAATTGCTGGCCGAAACTGGCTTTCATCTTATTCAAAGCCACCACTTGGATTTGCCTGACCCGTTCACGGGTCAACTGCAACTGGGCACCAATTTCCTGCAAGGTCATTTCCTGATCGGCGGCCATGCCAAAATGGCTACAAATGACTTGCGCTTCACGCGGGTTTAACGACGTGATAGCCTTAGCCAGCAAACGTTCCAAATCGGCTTCGGCGATACGCGTGAAGGCATGGGTAAACACCTGCTGCTCCAAAAAATCAATCGGCGCGAAACCGTCCTCTTCATCTTCGGGGCCTTCCAGCGACATGACCGACTGCGAAATTGACAACAGGGTATCGACATCATCGCGCGACAATTTGGCAAACTCCGCCAACTCGTTCAGGCTAGGCTCAATGCCCGTACGCGCCATCAGCTCGTTCTTCGCGCGGAACACCTTATTAATGGTCGCTACCTGCCCACAGGGCACCCGCACCAGCCGCTCGCAACGCGATAGCGACCGGGAAATGGCTTGCCGTATCCAATAACCCGCATAAGTGGAAAACTGGAAACCGAGCCGATGGTCGAAACGGTCAACGGCTTTGAGCAAACCGCTTTGGCCTTCCTGCACCAAATCCTCAAAATCCAAAAACCCGGCTTTATATTGGTTGGCGATAAACAGCACCAGCTTATTATTGGCTTCCGCCAATTGCTGCCGCGCCACCAACCACGCCTGCTCGGCGACTACCATATCGGTAAAGGTCTTGTGCATGTCGGCACTGGACAAGAATAAAAACGCCGGATCATAATCCTCCACCGCCAACGCCCGGAACTTGTCCGCCACTTGTGCGGCACTGCGGTTGCGGCGGCCTTTGCCCTCCAGACGCTTGCCCAACAACTGCGCTTGGGCGGCATTACTGTCATGGGCGGGCTGCGGGCAAAGGCCGCGTAGCTTATAGCCGTACACAATAACCTCGGCGATGCTGTTCAGCTCTTCAAACGCAAACGGGAAAGCTTGCAAAGCCGTTACCAAACGTTGCTTATGGCTGGCATATAGCGGGTCGGCCTGCATCAGTGCCTGATTAGCGTCGCAAAAGGCTTTTTTTATTTCCGCTAAAGCCGAAGCCAAATCGGACACCAAAGCCGCTTCTTCATCCGGCTCTTGCCCGGCCATTTTTTCGTGGCTATTGAGCAACACCAACGCCGTTACCGGAAATTGCGCCAACGCATTAATCAAATTCGTTTTTTCTTCGCTTAAGCGGCGGGCGATCTCGACATTACCATGCTCATTGGCGGCAATCGGACTGGGGCTATTATCCGCTACCGTATCAGCCCGCTTGTCCGTTAGGCCGCCTTTAACGGCAGTACCGCGTTGTTGTCTCGACAAATGCTCAGTTAGATAAGCCATGTTCACCCTCTCCTCGCCGCTAAAGCGTTTTAAAATATCATCAAGGCGCGGCCTTATTAAGCCGTGCGTGTGCATTTTTTACTGCATAACCCGTAGTATTAGCGGTCTGTAGAGCCGCTAATTGTCAATCCATAAGAACTAGTCTGTTTCCTAATCACTTAACAATACTGTAACAAGAGTATCTTATTTCGTCAAGATATAGTTTTACAAAACATGAACAAAAGTTGATTAACTTGTTTTTGTCCAACTATACGGCTCGCAATAAGCGGTTTAACCAACCCAGATAACCCTAATAACATTATAAAAATAATGGCTATTAGGCTAATTTATGGGCGCACAGCCTATTTTTAACCCATTATCGCCGCTTTATTGCTTATTGATGGACAACTCCAGCCCTATAAGCTTGCACTTTAAAAGTTAGACATCACTATGTTTTGTCACACTTGCAAAATGCCAGACACTCGCGTTAAATCGGAATATATACCCCTTACCTAAACGGTTGCTGAACGAAACGAAAAAATATCCGCCTAAACCTAGCAATGCGCGGAAAACCAAGGCCTATTTTTGCCTTTATTTAAAAATACCCGGCAATGCTTGCCGATACCCTATTTGGCAAGAAAATCACCTGATTTATGCACCGACCAGCGGCGGCTCAGGTAAAATAGCCAGATCCTACCCGACCCCACAGCCTGCTCCCGGCTTTGTGGATGAACTATTTTTGAATTTTTAGCTTATATCTGACGTGAAGCCATTATTAGAAGACTTAGTACAAACGCCCATCCCCACCCGGCACGGCGAATTTATCCTGCACTACTACAGCAACTCATTGGACCGCAAAGAACACATCGCCTTAGTAAAAGGCGACGTTAAAGGCCAGGACAACGTGCCGGTGCGCATCCATTCCGAATGCTTTACCGGCGACGTATTAGGCTCTAGGCGCTGCGACTGCGGCGAACAACTGGACATGGCCCTGCACCTGATCAGCCAAGCCGAGTGCGGGGTGTTGATCTACCTGCGCCAAGAAGGGCGCGGCATCGGCTTGCTGAAAAAACTCCAAGCCTATAACTTACAAGACCAAGGCATGGACACCGTCGATGCCAACCTGCACCTAGGCTACCAAGCCGACGAACGCGAATACGACATCGCCGCGCTGATCCTGACCAGCCTGCAAGTCAACTCCATCGCGTTAATCACCAACAACCCGGAAAAAATCGACGGCCTAAAAGGCCTAGGCATCGCCGTCAATACCCGCATCCCCATCGAAATCAAAGCCAACGACGATAACTTGGGCTATTTGCAGACCAAAGCCAAAAAAATGGCGCATTGGTTGTTTCAGACGCAGAACGAGCAGGATTAAACCCGCCAACCTCCGCACTCCCTGAGCGAAGCCGAAGGGGGCAGGGGAAAAAAGGGGCTTTCCCCCCTGACTTTCGCCTGTACGAAGGAAAAGATACTGGCTCCCTCCCCTGCGAAGGGGAGGGCTGGGGTGGGGTTTAACACGCTGAAGCGCAATATATACTTCAAACGCCCACTTAATTTCATGCACGTTCCTTAATAGCCTAAGCAATAGGCTGTAGGTCAGCGTGGCGGCCATAAGGGCCTATCGTCGGCACCGTAAGTCACACCAAAATTAAACGCCGACAAGTCGCCCAATACATATTGCAGCTCCAGCCAATACCGATCAAAATTATAAGATTCCATACCGCCATAGTCATCTACCGCGTAAGTATCGTGCAAATAATGGCCTAAACGGGCCAGCAAAATGTCAGGTGCCAGTGTCCAAGGGTTTAGCCCCAACCATCGGGCCTGGTGATTATGCACCTCAAGCCAGCCGAGGCAGCTATCGTTGCTATCCTCGATATTCAAAACGAGCTTGCGTTTATAGTAGAATAGGCGAGTGATGCCATACTCCGAATCCGACTCTACCTTATCAGGCTCGCCCAACAACGTGACCAGCTCGGCTTCGGTCATGCCGAAGACAATATCATCAACGCCGCGCTCTAATACTATCTGCATGGTAAATCCCCCTAAGGCACCACCTTTCGCGGCAAATACGCCGCCAAAAACGGCAAAATCTTCGCCTGATACGCCGCCGGATTGTAGGCATGTAAATCCCAATGCGCCGCCCCCTCAACCGCCCAAAACTGCTTAGGTTCTTTCGCCGCCGCAAAAATCCGCCGCGCTTCCGCCAAGGTCGTTAGCGGATCTTCCGTGCCGGACGCGACCAACACCGGGGCCGCCAACGCGCCTATCTCATCAATAGGGTGCAATTGCCCGGCAGAAATACCCAAGCGCCACGGCAACTGCCACAACAGCAACGGCGCAACACCCCGACCGAGAGGGCCAAAATAATGCACCATCCGATCCGTAACCGCGTCCTCAATGGTCGGAAACATCGACTCCAGCACCACCGCATCCGGCGGCGGGGTCGCCTTCGCCAACACCGCCGCCGCTGCACCCAAAGACACCCCGATCACACCGACCTTCTCCCCCGGCACCTGCCGCCGCAAATAAGCCAACATGGCTTTAACCGCCTCGCCCTCATTCACGCCAAAAGTAATGTACTGCCCCGTACTCTCGCCATGCGCGGGCAAATCCACCAACAACACCGAATACCCCGCCAGACCTTAACCCTATCGAACACAAATGGGCACAGCTTAAATCCATCCGCAACCAAGCACGATGTTCCGTTGACGACCTCTTCACTGGGGCGGTTACAGGACATCTTTTTATATCGGATTAGCTATAGACCAATAATACGGCTAATGCAGCAAGCGGGATACTATTGATGAAGCCGGGGAAAAGCAGCACAAATAACAGCAATAACAGGCCATGAAAGCCATTAGACCAAGCCGTTTTCGCCCCGCTATTGATATTTTCCGAACTGCGGACAATCTCGGCAATCATCGGCAAGCCGCCTATTAATCCGGCCACGATATTACCGATGCCGACCGCCGTTAAATCCCGGTTGAAATCAGAAGAACGCTGATAAGGGTCAAGTTTATCGACCGCCGCCGCACTGAGCAAGGTTTCAAGGCTACCAACCAAACTGATGCTGAGCACCGCCTCCCAAAAAGCGATACTGAACAGCTTGGAAAAATCGGGAAAATAAAAATCGGCGGCAAAATTATCGGCAATCGTCACCAAAAACGGCCCACCACTAACCGCCGTCTTTTGCGCCAAGCCAAAATGCCAAGCAAAAATCATCCCCACCAAGACCACCAGCACCGCCGCCGGAATCCGGCTGCCAATTAATGGCCAAATAGCCAATATCAACAAGCCTAAGATGCTGATAAGGACAATCTCTGGTTTTAAATTCAATAGACTATGCGGAATTTGTAAGATAACCGAAACTAAACTGCCGGGCTCTGGAGTAACGCCCAGCAAAACGTGGCTTTGGGTAGCAATAACAATAATCCCAATCGCCGCTAACATGCCATGCACTACCGATGCCGGAAAAAAGGCGCTGAACCGCCCCATTTTCAGCACCCCCATCATGACTTGAAGGCAACTGGCTACCACAATGGCCGCTAAGGTATAACGGTATCCCGCCATAGCGTCGCCCTCACCTAACGCCTGCACCGCCGCCAATATCACGACAATTAACCCTGCCGCCGGGCCGTTAATGGTCAGAAAAGAGCCGTTAATGCGCGATACCAGCAGCCCGCCGATAATAGCGGAAATAATTCCTGCCGACGGCGGAAAACCGGAGGCTATCGACACCCCCAAGCATAGCGGCAAAGCAATAAGAAAGACCAAAAATCCGGCGGACAAATCACTACGCCAGTTTTCTTTTAAACCGGCCAAGCCGATTTTAGGTAGCGTTGGCACGGAAGGTTTATTCATACAATTCCTAATTGATTAAAACAGGGCAAGAAAGGAACTCGACTTGGCGAATGCAGGCAAAAAACCATAATTAAGGAACCTAGGGTAGATGCCCACGCTCCAAAACCCAAGCGATCGGCTTTAGATTTAATATCGTCGCGGCAATGAAAAGACGCGGCTACCCGCGTCTTAGAATGTTGGCTTAACAACAAGCCTAACTTAAAAACACGCCTTCATCGCCACGCCAATATCGGTAGGCGAGCTGACCACTTCAATCCCCGCCGCCTTCAACGCGGCAATCTTACCCGCCGCTGTGCCTTTGCCGCCGGTGACTATCGCCCCGGCGTGACCCATACGCTTACCCGCCGGGGCAGTTTGTCCGGCAATATAAGCCACCACAGGCTTGGTGACGTGGGCTTTGATATAGTCGGCGGCATCTTCCTCTTCGCCGCCGCCGATTTCGCCGACCATGACAATGCCTTTAGTCTGCTCATCAGCCTGAAAGCGGCTGAGGACATCGACGAAGTTCATGCCATGCACGGGGTCGCCGCCGATACCGACGCAAGTGCTTTGGCCTAGGCCTTGGGCGGTGGTCTGATGGACGGATTCATACGTTAAGGTGCCGGAGCGCGAGACGATGCCGATAGAACCCGGTAAGTGGATTTTCGCAGGCATGATGCCGATTTTGCACTGCCCTGGGGTGATGATGCCGGGGCAGTTGGGGCCGATCAGTAACGCGCCAGTCCCCGCCATAGCGGCTTTAACGCGCAGCATTTGCAAAATGGGGATGCCTTCGGTAATACAGACAATCAATTGGATACCTGCGTCTACGGCCTCTAAAATCGCGTCTGCGGCGTAAAACGGCGGCACATAGATGACGCTGGCGGTCGCGCCAGTCGCGTCCACAGCGGCTTGTACGGTGTTAAAAACGGGCAAACCCAAATGAGTCTCGCCGCCGCGCTCAGGGGTTACGCCGCCGACCAGTTGCGTACCGTAATCCAAGGCTTGTTGGGAATGGAAAGTGCCTTGTTTGCCGGTAAAGCCTTGGCACAGGACTTTAGTGTCTTTATCGATTAAAATGCTCATGCGGCCTCCGCCAGTTTTACCACTTGTTCCGCCGCGTGCGCCAAGTCCTCGGCGGCATATAAATTCAGTCCGGTATTGCTTAACAACGCCCGCCCCTCTTCGACATTCGTGCCCTCCAAGCGCACCACGACAGGAATGCTGACATGGATTTGTTTGATCGCTTCCAGTATGCCTTCGGCAATGACATCGCATTTGACGATACCGCCAAAAATATTGACCAACACCGCTTTAACAGTGCCATCTGACAGGATCAACTTAAAGGCTTCGCAGACCTTGGCGACCGTGGTACCGCCGCCGACATCCAAAAAGTTGGCGGGTAAGCCGCCTTTCAGCTTGACCAAGTCCATCGTCGCCATCGCCAAACCCGCGCCATTGACCATACAGCCGATATTGCCGTCTAAGGTAATATAGTTCAGGCCGAATTGTTGGGCTTCATTTTCTTTGTCGTCTTCTTGCGCCGGGTCTTTCATCGCCAAAATGTCGGGGTGCAGGGCAACGGCGTTGTCGTCAAAATTGATTTTGGCATCCAAGGCCAACAGCTCGCCAGTATCGGTTTCAATCAGCGGGTTAATTTCGATTTGGCTGGCATCTTTGGCTAAAAACAAATCATACAGGCCCTGCATAATCGCCGCCAAGGCTTTTTGCTGCCCGCCTTGCAAACCTAAGGCATAGCCGACTTTCCGGCATTGGTAGCCTTGCAAGCCGGCGGCGGGGTGGACGGGTACGGTCAGAATCAATTCTGGGGTATCATGGGCGACGGTTTCTATATCCATGCCACCTGCCGCCGACGCGATAAAAATCAACCGTTCGCTGGCACGGTCTAACACCAAGCTTAAATAAAGCTCGCGTTTGATCGGGTAGGTTTTTTCCACCAGCACTGCGCCGATGGGCAAGCCTGCGGCATCGGTTTGCTGGGTGACTAGGCGGCGGCCCAGCAGGTCACGGCTGTATTGCCCGACCGCCGCGACGCTGTTGGCCAGTTTGACCCCGCCGACCTTACCGCGTCCGCCCGCATGGACTTGCGCCTTCACCACCCAAGTGCCGCCGCCCAATTGTTGCGCCACCGCTTCGGCCTGTTCCGGGGTACTGGCCGACTGGCCTTCGGGGATCGGGATATGGTAATGCTGAAACAACTGCTTGGCCTGATATTCATGGATATTCATACGTGCTCCTGACGGTTTTGGCGAAAAACGATTGGGTAATCGGCGCTATTATTATTTAGAATGGGCTTAAACAGCCTTAACCCCCTGACCGGGGCTTTAGCTGCTATGCTATAAGCTGGTGGCTATTCTAGCCAAGTCTCTATAAAACGCTATCCTTATCATAAGCAAATGGCTATAAAACCCTCTGAACGGCTATACCCCTGCCCTTTTTCCAAAGGCTATGGCATTCCGGCGCAGCAAGCCTGGGCCTTGTTAAAAGTATTCTTGATCTATCGGCTGATCTTGGCGAGCTTATTTCTCGCGCTGTTATACCAAGATGCCGATACCAGCCTACTGACCCCTTACTACCGTGACTTATATGTATACAGCAGCCAATGCTATTGGTTACTGACTTTCACGTCATTGATTTGTGTGTTCTGGCGGCTGACCCAATACACATCGCAAGCGCAATTGCTGATTTTTACCGATATTATCCTGCTCACCTTGCTGATGCACGCCTGTGGCGGCATTAAAAGCGGCTTAGGCATTTTGATCGCCATTTCCATTGCCTCAGGCGGTCTGTTAATCGGCGGCATTTGTGCCGTGCTATTTGCGGCCATGGCGAGCTTAGCGGTACTCGCTGAGCGGATTTTTACCGACCAACACCAGATCATCGACCCCAGTTCTTACACTTATACCGGCATATTGGGGGCGGCATTTTTTACTATTGCCTTATTAGCCTATATTCTTGCCAAGCGTAGTGAAGACAGCTTGCAACTGGCCGAGCAGCAGCAGGCGACCATTCTTAAGCTAGAAGACTTAAACCAGTATATTATCCAAAACTTACAATCGGGGATCATCATTGCCGACCGACGCCAGTATATCCATTCGATTAATGAGGCGGCCTTAAGGTTAACCAAACAAACCAAGCCGCCTAAGCACCTAAGCGACGTTTCCCCACATCTGGCGCGGGCGTTCCGGCACTGGCTGACCGACTCGGAAGCCAATGTCGCCGCCATCGCCATCCCCGACCAAGCCGACATCAGTAGCCGTTTTATGCTGCTGTCCGCACATTATGATAATTTTTATATGGTCATGCTAGAGGATAGTGCCCTGCATAACCAACGGGTCCAGCAAGGCAAGCTGGCTTCTTTAGGCCGCCTCACCGCCAGCATTGCCCATGAAATCCGCAATCCGCTCGGTGCCATCAGCCATGCCGGGCAATTGTTGGCGGAATCCGAGCAGTTGCCCGCTGCGGACCGTCGCCTGACCGACATTATCGTGACCCAATGCGGGCGGGTCAATGTCATTATTGAGGATATTCTGCGTTTGTCCAAACGCCATGATTCCAACCGCGAACGCATTGAATTGACCGCTTGGCTTGATCAGTATCTGCAAAATTTCACGCTCTTACATCAGGTGTGTACCGAAAATTTCCGTATCACCCATAACCAAACCCCTTTGTACGGGTTTATCGACCCTAACCATCTAAGGCAAATCATGAATAACTTATGTGAGAACGCCTTAAAGTACGGAAAACCGGAACTGGGCCACATTTTTGTCCAAAGCTTTCTCGACGAAGGCTTACCTTGCATCGAAGTCATTGATAACGGCAAAGGCATTAGCCAACAACACCTTAACAACCTGTTTGAGCCTTTTTTCACGACATCGGCCAGCGGTACAGGTCTGGGTTTATACATTTCTAAAGAACTGGCGGAACTCAATCAGGCAAAATTAAGCTATCATTTAACAGATGATAATCGGAGTTGCTTTCGGCTCTGTGTACTCAATGCGGACAAAAACCTGATTGAAATATGACCAAACCACTGGCACTAATCGTAGATGATGAACCGGATATTCGGGAACTGCTCGAAATCACCCTCAACCGGATGGGCATTAACTGCCAATGCGCAGGCACACTCGCCCAAGCCGCAGCCCTACTTAGGCAATATGCGTTTGATGTTTGCCTGACCGACATGCACTTGCCGGACGGCGACGGACTGGACTTGATCGACCAGATCCAGACCTTACCCAGCCCTTTACCAATTGCGGTGATTACCGCGCACGGCAATATGGACACGGCAATTTTGGCGATGAAAAAAGGCGCTTTTGATTTTGTCTCCAAGCCGGTCGATTTGGCGGCCTTACGGCAACTCATCAAAAGCGCCCTGAAAGAATCGGGCGATGCCAGCGACAAAAAACCGCAGATGCAACAGGTTTTGCTCGGCGAATCGGCGGTCATGTGCGACATCCGCGCCAAAATCACTAAACTGGCGCGTAGCCAAGCCCCGGTCTATATCAGCGGCGAATCCGGTTCGGGCAAAGAATTGGTCGCCCGACTGATCCATGAACAAAGCTCACGTCACGACCGGCCATTTATTGCCATTAATTGCGGGGCCATCCCTCATGAACTGATCGAAAGCGAATTTTTCGGTCATAAAAAAGGCAGTTTCACGGGAGCCGTCAGTGATAAGAAGGGGCTGTTCCAAGCGGCGGAAGGCGGCACCTTATTTTTGGATGAAGTCGCCGATTTACCTTTGTCCTTGCAAGTGAAGTTGCTACGGGCTATCCAAGAGAAAAAGATCCGCCCGGTCGGCGAATACCAAGAAATTCCCGTCGATATTCGCCTGTTAAGCGCCACCCACCGCAATTTGGCGCAAATGGTGCAAGAGGGTAGCTTCCGGCAAGATTTGTATTACCGCATCAATGTCATTGACCTGCATATCCCGCCGTTACGCGAACGCATCAGCGACATCACCTTGCTCATCGCCCATATTTTAGCAAAATTGACAGGCGGCAATAATCCTAGCTTATCGTTCGCTGCCCTAGCGGCTTTGCAGCAATATGCGTTTCCGGGCAATGTCCGCGAACTGGAAAATATTTTGGAACGCTCACTGGCTTTATTCAATGGTAAAGAGATTGAAGTTGACGACCTTAATTTGCCTGTCAGTAGCCCGAACACCAATAACCCCGCCGATTATGATCCGTCTCAGGGGTCACTGGAAGATTATTTGGAAGACATTGAGCGCAAAGCCATCGCCACCGCGCTAGAAGAGAATAAATGGAACAAAACCGCCGCCGCCAAGCAGTTAGGGCTGTCTTTCCGCTCCTTCCGCTACCGTCTTAAAAAGCTGAACATGGATAACTAACCCCCTGTCAGGCGGGGCTAACGGATAGACGGGCAAAAGACCATGGCAGGCAATCCGGCCTGCCCGGCCAAATTGCAAAAACACCTAACCATCCCAAATGTGAGTTAATGGGCTAGGCATTTGCGTCATAAGCTTGGTTTAGGCAATAGCCAGCCATCTTATGGTAACGCGCAAAGGCCGTCACCATGTCTTCGGCCATGATCAGATGGAAAAGGGCGGCAAAACCTTTGGTCGTGGGCTCAAAAGAGCTGCCGCACTCCACCATGCCATCGGCATCCACGAAAGAAATAAGGCTTAATGGCTTGACCTCATAAGGGGCAAAGGCTTGCTCAATCTGCCGGACTCGGCCATCGGGATGTTTCGGCAAAAACTGCTGCCGATACTCAGGACGCTGAGCCACTATTTCCCGCGCCCACTGGTCCCAAAAAATAACGCACAGAGACCCGCCAGAGGACAAGCGTTGAAGGTTAGCCTTTTCTTCAGCGATTTTAGCGTGAATCTGCACCTGATCCTCGTCCTGGAAATGTAAGCCGGAAAGATAAACCACAACATCATAAGAATCCTCTACCGTTTTACAGGTTTTTACCTCATTGACCGCCCATTGGGCGGGTAGCTTAAAATAATCGGTGCGCACTGCTTTTAACAGGGTTTTAAAGGCTATCGAAGCACCGGTAATATTTACCTTATAGCGCTCAGCTCCGCTTGGGAACAACAGATGGCTCCAACTTGCAAAATCGGCGCAGACGGATTGGTAAGCCGCCACAGCCTGCTGCCCTGCCAACAAACGGTAAATAAAAGCATAGCCTTTGCTGGTGCAATGGCCGTTACCGTCAAGAAAATAACTGTCTATCGGCAATGCGGTTAAGGCTGTGGTATCGATGGCAGTGCTACCGAACGGGGCGATCAGCTCGGCCAAATTCCAAACCGGATGGCGATAATTGCCCCGCCCGCCATAGCGCCCAGTTTCTAGGTTATAGTATTCACGGAATGTCGATGACCAAAACAAGATACGCAATTTTGGCCCTAATCGGGCGGACAATTGCTGTAAATAAGACAGCGTGAGACCCAACATGATTTTGTCGTTTGCGTCGCTGATCAAGTCTTTATCAATATAAAGGAAGCTTCCCGATGTCGCTCCGGTGCGGATAAATTCCCCGTCCGTTAAGATTTTATTGCCAAACCTTAAATCACCTAAAAATACAAAGACTTCATCAACCTGATCTTCAATAGCGGCAAGTTTGGCTTGGATATAATCCGCCCAAATCGGCATCGCACTACGGCCTATAAAGACGATGGCGGGCAATGGCTGCGGTATCTGCCGCCTTTCGATAGCCAACTCCCACCAAGTGACATGGGATGAACCAACGACGGCTATTTTTTTAGCGGCTTGCATAGGGGCGTTTACCGGATTGGCTAAGGTAGGATATTCACCGCTGCAAATTGGCTAGCCTTGACGAAAGCTTCTGGGGAACGGGTTGTGACTATAGGGGTGATGATACCAACAGTAGCATGTAATTCAATTGCAGACATATTCATAGGTTTCCTCCAACTCACTTTGTTTTATTGCCCAATACACATCAACGCAATAAAAATGCCACAATATAGTTCCATGAAAAATCAGTGTCTTGGTTTTTTAACAGGCTAAATCATGTTGGCTTATAAACAGAAATCGTTGCTTTGCTGTTGATTTTTCAGCACCTGCTAAAGCGTGTACAGACAAGGACTGTTGCGGGGTGGTGGTTAGAAAAACAGGGGAGGAATACCGCATGGTAAAAGCGGGCCAAGGATCATCACCCGTTGTTGGGAAAAACCCAATGCAGATAGGGCGGGCAGGTGCCTCTGCCCGGCATTTTGGCACAACCGCCAGATTTCAATATCTCCGCCTTAAGCACAGGCAGATACAGCAAACTCAGCGGTTTGTAGATAAGCTATCCCCTACCCATTACCGAGCCCACACTTATCGCTTTAGGCCTGATATTTAGCCATTGCCGCCAATTCCAGTAACGCGGTTTTTATGGCCGCCTCCGCCGCCGTATCCAGCTCGTTGTTCTTATATATCTTAGTTAATAGGCCTTCGGCCACCAAGGCCTCTTTAATCCAACGCTTGGTGAAGCGGTAATTGTTGGTCACGGTCGCCACCTCCCCTGTCTTCGGATTGCGGACACTGCCTTTGGCTGCTACGGTATGCGCCGCAGTGGGGACAGGCTCGGCAGCTACACGCTTAGCGGCAACTGGAGGGGCTTTGGCGATAGTGACGGCAGGTTCTGCGGCGGAGGGGTTAACGGCAACAGCGGCCGCAGGCTCGGCGGACACTGGTGCGTCGGCGGGTTGAGCAGAAGCCAGGGCACTAGTAGCCTTGGCAGCGGGAGCGGCTTTAGCGACTGGCGGCTCGGCAGGGCTGGCGGGGGGCGGTACGGGTGACGGCGCTGCCGTCTTTTGTCCGTCAGCGATGCTATAGATGACGTAGGCCACAAAAATAGTGGTGAATATAAACAGTATTTCAGTCATAACGACTTTCCTCTTCAGTAGTTTTTATTATTATTTTGGCAAATCATAACCTTATCAGTTTTGCCCATCGGCCTAAACGGCCTATCGGCAGTGCAGCCCATCATGCCCTGATGCCAGCTCCACCCCAAATACCGCGCCGCCCCCTCTTATTAGACTGGCTACGGCTATAGCGTCATGACGCTATAGGTCTGAATATACCAGAAGCGGGCGTTCTAGTTAACCATTATAAGCCGTAATCTTACAGAAAATCATCGTTTTGCCGCCATAGCAGCGCGATAGCGGGCAGCCAATATCCGCTTGGACAGATTATAAAAATTCAAATAAGAATCATTTGCATCATTGCAACTATTTACACTATAATCAAACCAGACTTAAATTATGCAAAGGGCCTAACAATGAAATTAAAACAGACACTATTAGTGACCGCATTGGCCGGGCTAAGCACCGCTGCCAACGCCTTGGACAAACCCAAAACGATGGAGCAAATGTGGAAGATCATCGAGGCGCAACAGCAAGAAATTGAGGCAATGAAAGCCAAGATGAACGCCGCCACCCCTGCAAGCCAAGCTGTTCCTGCCAGCAGCCCCGCACCGAGTACCAGTACGGTGCAACAACTGGAACGCAAAACCAATGTGCTGAGTCAAGAAGTGGAAAAATTGCGCACCAACTTAGTGATACCCGATGAAGTCAAATACAAAAGCGCCTATGGCTTAGGCCCTGCGGCTTCTAAGGTTTACCAAGTCGGCAAAGGCTTGTCGATAGGCGGTTATGGCGAAGCCATTTACCAAAATTATGTCAATGACCGTAATCCAGACACCAAAAACAATGCCGATTTGGAACGGATGGTCTTGTATGCGGGTTATAAGTTCACCGACCGCATTTTATTTAACAGCGAAATTGAATTCGAACACGCTTCCAGCGGCGAAGGCTCTGAACTAAAGGGCGAAGTCGGCGTAGAATTTGCCGCCCTCGACTTTTTCATTGATCCGTTGGCGAACGTCCGTGCCGGTTTGGTGCTGATGCCAATGGGCTTTATCAACCAAATCCATGAGCCGCCGTTCTTCTTCGGTAACCACCGCCCCGAAGTCGAGCAACGCATCATCCCCAGCACTTGGCGGGAAATGGGTGTGGGTTTGTTTGGGCAAATCACGCCGAATTTGACCTACACCACTTATCTGGTCAACGGCTTGGATGCCAGCGGCTTTAGCTCGGCTGGGATTGCCGAAGGGCGCGGCGGCGGTAGCCAAGCCAAAGCGGAAGATGTCGGCTATGTCGGACGTATGGACTACACGCCGGGCTATTTGCCGGGCGTGACCTTGGGCGGCTCGCTGTTTGTCGGCAACTCCGGGCAAAACCTAAGCTATGCCGGACAACGCGCCGATGTCTTCACCCAACTCTATGAAGGCCATGTCCAATGGAAATACCGGGGCTTAGAATTCCGTACCCTTGGCTCATGGGGACACATCGGCAATGCCGATTTACTAAGCAAAGCCGCCGGGCAAACTATCGGTTCGGAAAATTACGGCTGGTACACTGAGCTAGGTTATGACATTTTGCCGTTGTTCAGGGCGGATACCCTCCAGTATCTCGCGCCGTTTTTCAGGTATGAGCGTTTGGACACCATCGCCAGCGCCCCCACCGGCTATGCCGACGATCCTAGCCAAGACCTGCGCATTTACCAGTTCGGCCTGCAATATAAGCCTATCCCGAATGTCGTTATTAAAGCCGATTACCGTAATTTCCACGCCAAACAAGGTTTGGCACCGGATGACTTTAACTTAGGCTTTGGCTTTATCTTTTAATCGCCTGACGTAGACGCAAATGGGAGCCGGAGGAATAGGCGCGGATAACTGCACAGAACGGCCTTGTGTTTGTTAGAATAGCTGACCTATTCCTCTTTATTGGCGGGAAGACCCCATGACTGACGATGAATTAAAACAACTGGTTGCCAGCTTGGCTATCGCCCAGCGGGAAACCGCCAAACAATTCCAGGAAACGGACAGACGCTTCCAAGAAACCGACCAGCAGCTCAAAGAACTGGGGCGGCAAGCGGATAAGCGGACCAAAGAAACCGATAAGCAGCTCAAAGAACTGGGCAAGCAAATCGGCGGCTTGGGCAAAAAATTCGGCAGTTTCACCGAAGGCCTAGCTTTGCCGTCCATGACCAAAATCCTCAGGCAGCGCTTTAACATGGAAGTGGTCAGCCCCAGTGTGCGGGTCAGCAAGAACGGTGTGGAACTGGAGATCGACGTGTTGGCCTACGCCAACAGCCAGATTAACGCCGCCTACGTCGTCGAGGTCAAAAGCCATTTGCGCGAAGAGGCCATCAGCCAATTGCAGAACACCTTAAGCAAATTTAAAAGCCTGTTCCCGGAGCATAAGGACAAAACAGTATATGGTATTATCGCCGCCGTCGATATGACCGAAGCCCTTAAGCAGCGCGTCCTCAACGCCGGATTTTACGTCGCCCGCATCCATGACGACACGTTCAGCCTGGAAACCCCCGCCGACTTTACCGCCACACCTTTTTAAGCCAGCCACTATGAAACGCCTTATCCTTAGTTTAGCCTTATTGCTTACCCTATCTGCCTTACCCAGCTTTGCGACCATTTTCTACAGCAAAAATGAAGCAATGGAACTGGTCTTTGGCAAAAACGCCACGGTCGAAAACTTAGCGTTGTTTCCTGATGACAAAGAGACTGCCGCTATCCAAGCCCTCACCAAAGCCCCGTTGGAATCCGGCATGTTCACTTTTTATGTCGGCAAAGATAAGGACACGATAATCGCCTACGCCGCCATTGAAACCAGTAATGTCCGCACCAAACCGGAAACCCTGATGATCGTCCTGACCCCGCAAGGCGAATTAAGCAATGTCTACACCCTGGCTTTCCATGAACCGCCCGAATACCTGCCGTCCGCGCACTGGTACGAGAAACTGTATAAACGCCCCTTGGCAGACATGGAATTAAGCAAAGGCGTAGACGGCATTTCCGGCGCGACCCTCAGTACCCGCTCGGCCTTGACCAGCATCCGTAAGGTGATGGCCTTCCACCAGATCATGATCCAACATAAAGGCCTCTGATGCGCTACTTTGTCACTGGCGAACAACAGCGTAAAGCCTTGCTGAATGCCCTAGTCCTGATGTTTTTAGGCTATATTGTCCTGCTCTGGCTCAGCAACGGCCTGATGTACTTCCACCGTATGGACTTAACCCCCGGCTCGGTGGTCGGCTATTATCTCGGTTCGGAAGAACAGTTCACCCAACCGCGCAGCTACCAAGGCATGTTGGAAGTCTCGCATTTCCACCTGTTTTCTATGGGGATGCTGGTGCTGACCTTGACCCATCTGATGCTTATGACCGAGTTCTCGGTGCGCCTGAAAATCTGGCTCAGCAGCCTGACTTATCTCTCCGCCGTCGCCGACGAAGCGGGCGGTTGGCTGGTGCGCTTCGTCCATCCCCTGTTCGCCTATTTTAAAATTGCCGCGTTTGTATTGCTGGAATTGTCTTTAGCGACCTTATTAGTCGTAGTGATCGTCTCGCTGATACGCGCCAGACGGCGCATACGGCCAGTGGACGACGTTAGCTGATAAAGCGTAGGAGCGCGGGCATCTTGCCCGCAAAGGCTGCGGGCAAGATGCCCGCGCTCCCAAAAATGGGCTTGGCCGTTTTTCATGCCCAGCCCTTAAACAATCTCAAATGCAAAGACCAAGGTGATCAACGTCATTGACACCAGCCCCAACAAGAACAGGATTTCCGCCCAGCGTTCCAAATTAGCCTCCATCCGCACGGTGCGGATCGAAGAAAAAGACAGCAAGGCGCTCACCATAAACACCAAGCTATCGACGGCTAAAAACTTATCAATCAGATAACATTCTAACCCCGACCCCATACTGCCCTTAACGATACTGATAACCATAATACAAACTCCGACCATGGTCGCGGAATTGGGCAAAATGTGGTGGGAGAGGTCATTGTTGATAGGTTTCATGGCATTAACGGAAAAGAGGCAAGGACAGATGTCTGGCTGTTGTACATCCAGCCTTAGCGCATTGACCGATTATTGCAGCGGCTGTTCACTTTAAGCGGCGTTTTTCTTCGCCCTATCCGGCACAAGGCAAAAACGCCCCCTGCCATTATCAACCAGAAAGCCATCGTGACATGCCGGTTAACGAGTATAATCAGCAACAGTCAAACAGCCCATACACCGCCCTTAGCCGTCGCCTTGCCGATGCCTGCCCTTCCCCCTTATCTTGGTGTTATCCCTAATGGACAGATTCTTAGCGAAAGCCCCCCTACAAGCTTTTATGCCCCTGCTGCTGCTAATTGGCCTGATCCTACTGGCAGCTTGGGTATTAAGCGGTTTTTTCACCAGCATCATCTGGGCAGTGATTATCGCTTATATCACTTGGCCGCTCTATCGGCGGCTCCGGCAGAGGCTTAACGATAACGCCGACCTGAGTGCGGGACTGATGACCGCCGCCATCACTGGCCTTATCGCCCTGATTATCTTCTGGCTGGTGGCGATGCTGCACAATGAGGTCACTATGGCCTACCAGAGCCTCGCCGCCAATTTCAGCCAACAACCCTACCAACTGCCGCCCGCTATCAGGCACAACCCATGGTTAGGGGATTATTTACAGCCCTGGATGGACCGGCTTAACCGCGACCGTAGCGGTACGGTCGTGCAAGTGCTGAACGCGGCGCGGCAAGGCTTGGGGCAACTGGCGCAATGGCTGGGCGGAGTCGGGGAATCGTTGCTAAACTTAGGCCTAGTCTTAGTCACGGTCTTCTTTTGCTTCCGTGACGGCAATACCGTACTCCAACAAGTACGGCTCGGCCTGAAAGGCTTTCTGGGCGCTTCCCAAGCCTTGTATTGGCAAACCGCTGGCGACACCACCCGCGCGGTGGTCTACGGACTGGTGCTGGCGGCCCTAGGCCAAGGGCTTACCGCCGGGATCGGTTATGCCGTGGCGGGTGTTGAAGCCCCGGTATTGTTAGGCGTGGTGACGGCCATACTGGCGATGGTGCCGATGGGGGCGATGCTGGTCTGGGGAGCGATAGACCTGTCCCTGTTTCTCAGTGACCAATGGCTGGCCGGACTGGGCTTATTGCTGTGGGGGACGCTGGTCGTGAGCACCATTGATAACGTCATCCGCCCCTTGGTGATTAGCGGGGCGGGCAAAGTGCCGTTTTTAGTGGTGATGTTCGGCGTGTTTGGCGGCCTCAGCAGCTTCGGACTGGTCGGGCTGTTCTTAGGGCCAGTGGTGCTGTCGGTCTTATTGGCGGTCTGGCAAGCCTGGCTGGCGACCCAAACGGACACAGTCACAGCCCCGCCCGAAACCGCTGAACCGCCCAACACCGCTTGGCACCACTTGTCAGCCGAGGCGGTGCTGAAAGCGCAAGTAACGGATGCGCTCACCGGCTTAAGCACTCCCCAAGCCGAGCAACGCCTGCATCAGCACGGTGCGAACCAATTGGCGACCAAGCCGCCCCGCCCCGCTTGGCGCTTACTGTTGGCGCAATTTAAAAGCATCCTGATCCTAGTGCTGATAGCGGCGGCGGCACTGGCGGCATTGATTGGCGACCTTATGGATGGCGCGGTCATTATGGGCGTGGTGATGGTCAACGCCTTACTGGGGTTTTATCAGGAATTCCAAGCCGAACAAGCCTTGGCGGCGTTAAAAAAAATGCTGACTTTACACGCTACCGTGCGCCGCAACGGCAACGTCGCGGAACTGCCCGCCGAACAACTGGTGCCGGGCGATATTGTCCTGCTGGAAGCGGGCAACAAAATCCCTGCCGATGGCCGCATCCTGCTGGCTTATAGCTTGGAAGCCGACGAATCGTCACTGACCGGCGAATCGCTGCCCGCTGCCAAACAAACCCAAGCCCTCAGCGACGCCGCCGCACCGCTCGCGGAACGCAGCACCATGCTGTATATGAACAACACCATTACGCGTGGCCGTGCCGAAATGGTCGTGACCGCTACGGGCATGGCGACCGAAATCGGTCAACTGGCGGAGCTATTAACGTGCACCGACGAGGCAGAAACACCTTTACAGCGGCAACTGGGCAGTGTCGGCAAACGTTTGGCTTTATTGGCGTTAGCGGTGGTGGCGATAGTCTTCGCGGCGGCGTTATGGCGTGGCGAGCCGCTGGCCGAGGCGGCATTCACCGCCATTGCCCTGGCGGTGGCCGCCATCCCAGAAGGCCTGCCCGCCGTAGTGACCGTCACCTTGGCCTTGGGTATGCACCGCATGGCCCAGCAACATGCCATTGTTAAACGCTTGGCGGCAGTGGAGACCTTAGGCTGCACCACCGTCATCTGCACCGACAAAACTGGTACCTTAACTGTCAACCAACTGACCGCCCGCGCGGTTTATTATCGCGGCCAATCCTACCAGGTCAGCGGCGAAGGCTACCAAGCCGCCGGGGCTATTGTGCCGGACACCGCTAATGCCGCCACTGATCTTAACGATTTATTATTGCCTTTAGTGTTATGCAATGACAGCGACTGGCACGGCGCGGAGGTGATCGGCGATCCGTTGGAAGGCGCGTTGCTGGTACTGGCGGCGAAAGGCGGCATGAACAAGCAACAAGCGCTGGCGCAACTGCCGCGCATTGCCGAAATCCCCTTCGATGCCGAGCATAAATTTATGGCGACCTTCCACCGCAGTGCCGATGGCATCCGTGTGTTTGTCAAAGGTGCGCCGGAAGTGCTGTTGGCGCGGTGCACCTTTGCCCAAAACGCCCAAGGCGAGTCAGTCGCCCTACCGCACGAAGCCCTCTTAGCCCACAACGCCGCCTTGGCAAGCACGGGCTTAAGGGTACTGGCGGTAGCGGTCGGGCAGTTGCCCGACGGCCCCTTACCCGACACTATCCCGGCCTTGGCAGACTTGCTGCAAGCGTTGACCTTTACCGCCTTAATCGGCCTGATCGACCCGCCCAGACCGGAAGCCCGCCAAGCCATCGCCTTATGCCAACAGGCGGGCATTGCCGTAAAAATGATTACCGGCGACCAAGTCCTGACCGCGTCGGTGATTGCCCAAGAACTGGGCTTACCGGGGACGGTGCTGGAGGGTACGCAATTGGCCGCGCTGTCAGCGGAAGCCTTAGCGGCGGCAATTGACGGCATCGGCGTGTTTGCGCGGACGACCCCTGCCCAAAAAGTCCAAATCGTCAACGCCCTAAAAAAGGCCGGACACATCGTTGCCATGACCGGTGACGGGGTCAATGACGCGCCCGCCTTAAAAAGCGCCGACATCGGCATTGCCATGGGGGTGAGCGGCACCCATGTCGCCCAAGAGGCCGCCACCATGATCCTGACCGATGACAATTTTGCCAGTATCGTCAACGCCGTTAAGGAAGGCCGGGGCATTTACGATAATATGGTTAAGTTTATCCGCTTCCAACTGTCCACCAATATCGGCGCCATCCTCACCGTCCTGAGTGCCCCCTTACTGGGCATGCCCTTGCCGTTTACCGCCGTGCAATTGTTGTGGATTAACATCATCATGGACGGCCCGCCCGCCATGTCGCTGGGCGTAGACCCTCTCTCGGCACACAGCATGGAACGCCCGCCCCGCGCCAGTGCCGCGCCCATTTTATCGTGGCCGCGCTTGGGCAATTTACTGTGCTATGGTTTAACCATGGCGATAGGCACGCTGGGGATTTTATATTATGGCCTCCAAACTGGCACGGCGGCACATGCCACCACCTTAGCCTTCCATACCTTTGTCTTGTTCCAAGTCTTTAACGTCTTTAACGCCCGCACCGAACACGGCACCGCCTTTAACCGCCATTTCTTCGCCAACCGTTGGTTCTGGCTGGCCATCAGCACCGTGCTGGCGCTGCAAATCCTGATTATCCACTGGCCACCCGCACAGACGGTTTTCCATACCACCGCGTTAACGGGTGGGGATTGGCTGTTAGCGACGGGGATAGCGGGAGCGGTACTGGTGTTGGAGGAACTGCGTAAGGGCCTGTGCGGCAGGATGATAAAAATAGCAGGCAATTAGTCTGACCACGGATTTTGGCGGGTGGGCAAGCTGCCCGCCCGCCAACCGTAACATCGGTTGAGCCGCTAGTGATGACTGCCGGGTGCCCAATTTAAAGGGATGGTATCTTGGCAAGCGACGGTTTTAAGGTCGGTATAAGGCGGGCGGTCAAACGTTCCGCCATCGCCTATGACCCGTGGGTCACCGGCTTTTTTAAGTTCAGCCAATAATTTCTCTGCTAATGACTTCTTAATATCGGCATACATCGGATCATCGGCAACATTGTTAATTTGTCCAGGGTCTTTGTGTGCATCGTACAATTCCTCAGCCGGACGTTTTGCGAACGCCCATGTAAAATAGTCTGCCGCACTGGGTATAGAACGGTTAGTAATAATCCAGTCATAAGTAGGGCTGGGTTCACCTATATCGTGAAATACATAGGGGACATGCGCCGCAACGTAAGGGCATCCCATAGGCCAACGGTCAGGGGCAAAGTTACGGATATAAAGATATCTTGCTGTGCGTAATGCCCGCGCCGGATAAGGCAAACTATCGTCCCGTGCCTTGGCGTTATGCCGTTCTTCGCCTGTAATCGCAAATGTCCGTTGTGGGTCAACCTGTCCGCTAAGAGGCGATGTCAAAATATTGAGCAGGCTACGCCCGTCCGTTTTTGGCGGTATGGCCACACCAGCCACTTCCAGAAAAGTGGGCGCCAAATCCATCAGCGTCGTGAAATCTGTGACAACACGTCCGCCTGTACTGTGTGGATACCACACGACCAAGGGCGTGGCGACACCAAAATCATACAAATTCCATTTCCCACGCGGGAAACCGCCCGGGCCGTTATCGCCTGTGGCGACAATTATGGTGTTATCCAATTCGCCGATCTCTTCCAGCTTTTTCAACAGCACGCCAATATACGCATCTAAGGCTTGAATCTCACCCAGATAATCGGCCATATCTTCGCGTACTTCCGGGTTATTCGGTAAATAAACCGGCAATTGGTCTTTTAAGCTGTCTGGCTCAATCCCCCATAAGGCTTTACCTGAACCTTTCACCCAAGTGCGGTGCGTGTTGGTCGGCCCGAACCAATAAAAAAAAGGCTGATCGGGTTTTCTGTCGGCTAAGAAGGCTTCAAAATTACCGCGGACTTGATCAAGCATGGTTTGTTTGGCCTTTTCAAAGGGCATACCCTTTGCTGTCCATTTCGTAACGCTTTTACTAAAACTACTTACTGACGTGCCAAAATATTGGTAGTAATGCGCTGTACCGCCAAAAGGGGCATTCCGAGGCGTACCGGGCGACCAGCCTTTGCTAGTCAAGCCAATATGGTAACCCGCATCTAACAATAACAAAGGAAAAGAAGGAATAGTAAAATCCCAAGTCCCACCGAGCACCGCGCCACCGCCCGTGTTAAAAAAATACCGCCCGGTAAAAATGGAGCTGCGCGACGGGGTACAGGAAGGCGCATTAACGTAAGCGTTTTTAAATAGCACACCATTCTGTGCGATACGGTCAACATTAGGGGTCTTGACGACATTACTCGGTAAATTACGTCCATAAATGCCGGTGTAGGCGCTAGCGTAAGGCCCTCCCCAATCGTCACCGACAATGATCACAATATTCAGCCGCTTTGCTGACCAACCCATCATGGGTGTCAGCAACAACATAACAGCCAACCCTATTTTACACATAGCTTTTTTTTTCATACAAACCCGTACTGAAGAATTGTCGTATCGGACTGAAACAGGCCGCATTGTTGGGGGGGCAAACGACAATCGTAAGCCGGCACTTTAAATAGCCACACAATTTTAATGCCATATAAACCCTATATTATATATTGTTTTTATACATATAACGTTCGGGGTTAGTCAACGCTAGGCAGGACACGGGTACACGGGCTTAGGCCTTCGGGCAAAGGCTTTCACCTTTACCTAGTGCTTATACCCTATCTTAGTTAATTTTGAGAGAATCTACCGCACACAAGAATTTATAGCCTTATACATCGTCCTTTCTGTGTTTATTTACTGCTGATGAGGTGCTTAAAATAAAACAGAGCGGCGGGGTGTGAGGATGTGGCGACGAGGTGAGGGGCGGGCATCAGTTGCGGTCAAGATGACCGCGCTCCAAAAACCGAAAAGTTGACCGTTCAGCGTATAAGGCCCGCGTACAAAGGCTAAAGGCCTTTGCACGCGGTGTCGCGCAGTCCGTAACCGTATCCCTGTCGGCAGGGTTAGGTAAAGGGATTTAATGGGCCTACATTAAAGGGATGTATCTTGGCAAACAACAAATTTACGGTCAGTATAAGGCGGGCGGTCAAAATGCTTGCCATGGCCTATGACCCGCAGGTCTCCCGCTTTTCTCAGTTCCGTCAATAGTTTCTTCTCTAATGCCTGTTTAATGTGCACATACTCTGGCTTATCGGCCCTATTGTTAATTTGTCCGGGATTTTTGCGTACACCGTACAATTCCTCAGAAGGCAGAGATAACAATGTTAAAAAATATATGCACACCTTCTTAGTCAACGGCTGGACAATCTTCGCACATCCCTTGCCAAAACCAGCAAAATTTCAGAGCATTAGCTTTATTTGTTGTAGTATAAGGGCAACGTCTTTTAGCGGTTCATTGTTCGGAAAACGCCAGTGCCCCAACAGTATAGAGACCGAAGCCAGCTAAACGACGTAGGCTCTCTGCTAATCGAAGCCCGTTCTTAACTCATGCTCTTATTATGTCGCATGATCAACTTCGGACTCTATATGCTCACCAACGGCAACTTATTCAAGGCGTTAATTTTGACAATGTCCATAGATTATTTTTTTGGAATCATCGTCAAAAATCACCTAAAAAAGTGAATAATTCTAAAAAAATGAAGAAGCGGGGGTCTTTAAATTTTAACAAATTGTTTATGAATGATTAATTTTTATAAAGGGGGGGGGGTGAGCAGTTACAAAATTTAGTTAATTTAAAAATAGGCTTTTCATCATTTTCATCATATTATATAATTCCAAGGCTGGTCATAAACGTATCTAAGGATAGGCTTTGGTTGGCGGCAACTCTATGTATACTTTAAGCGGTCAGGTTTTCGGTTTTTTAGTGTGAGGGAGCGCGGGCATCCTGCCCGCCAATTGCGGTCAAGATGACCGCGCTCCAAAAACCGAAAACTTGACCGTTCAGAGTATAGCTTAACTGGCTTCGCCTTCTATATAGGCGCTTAGGTTTACCGTTGATTGCACTGGACACCCCCAATGCGCATCGCCATTTTAAAGACAAAGCCCCATGAAACAAACCCTCATCTTATTAACAGCGACGGTGCTGCTGTTGGATGTCGCTAATGCCTTTGCCAAAGACACCTATCCTAACTTCACGGTTTCCGGTTTCGGCACCTTAGGGGCCAGCGGCACAGATACCAGCCAACTCGGTTTTCGCCGCGACATCAAACAAACCCCCGGCGTGACCAATAACTGGGGGCTTGACGACGACTCCCGTTTAGGCCTGCAAGCGGATGCGGACATTAATAAATCCTGGCATGCGACGGTACAATGGGTCGCCCGCAATACCACAGGCGATTTTTTAGAACAAAACATTGACTGGGCCTTTTTGCGCTGGCGGCCTGCGGATGATCTGGACATCAGAGCCGGACGGTTGGGTTTCGATAATTTCATGCTCTCGGAATACCGTAATGTTGGCTATGCCTTCCTCTGGATACGTCCTCCCCATGAGTTTTACGCAGGCCTACCCGTCTACCACTTTGACGGCGCCGACATTGCGAAGAAATTCGCAACCAGTGCAGGAACGATAACCATCAAGGCTTTCGGGGGCAACAGCTTCTTGCAAATCCCCACCAACTTTGCGGGCTCTGCCGACGAGAGCTTTACCGTTGTCGGCGGCAAACTGGCCTATGAATATGGCAACTGGACGGCCCGCTTGGGCTACAGCTATTCAAAAAACAACGATGAGTTGAGCGCGTTAAACCCCCTGTTAAACACTCTCAATAGTGAGGCGATCAATACGGTCTGGCCGGGTGCGCAAGGGCTTGCGCAGCGCATCGCTACCAAAAATAGGGTCGCGCATTTTAACGCCATCGGCTTGGCTTATGATGACGGCATCTGGCTGGCGCAAATGGAAGTTTCTTATGTCAATTCGAATATAGCAAGCTATCCCAGTGTCGCAGGCGGCTACTTGAGCGCAGGCAGGCGCTTTGGGAAAGTGACGCTGTACTCGCTGTTGGGCATATCGAAATCCCTGAGTAAGCGGATTACGCTCAGCGATCCGCTAATCGCCCTCCCGGCACTAAGCCAACTGCACAGTGCCGCCGACCAATTGATCAACGGCAACGGCGTGGACGAAACATCACTTTCTTTAGGCCTGCGCTGGGATGTCGGTGAGCATATCGCCCTGAAAACACAATGGAGCTATTACTGGCTGGGCCAAAACGGCACGGCATTATGGCGTACCCCAGCCTCCGGCGGGCCTACGCCCGATGCCGTTAATGTATGGTCAGTCGGTATGGACTTTGTGTTCTGACCATGAAAAAACTTCTTCTCTCCCTAGTGCTGGCTTTCCCCATCCCCTCGGCACAAGCCGAACTGGTGGTCATCACCCATATTTCCAATAATCTCAACAATCTCACCGCCAAGCAAGTGCAAGACATTTTCATGGGGCGCACCCGCTTGTTTCCCAATGGGAAATTTGCCCTACCCATAGACCAATCCTCGCCCCTGCGTGCCGAGTTTTACCAAAAACTCACCGCGCGGCCCGTGGAGCAAATCAATGCCTACTGGGCGCGGATCATGTTCACCGGGCAAGCCTCGCCCCCGCAACAATTGCCCGATGATAAGGCGGTATTGCAGACGGTGCGCGAAAATGAAGGCGCTATTGGCTATATCGATAAAACCCATGTCGATAATACTGTCCATATCCTGTTGCCACTACACTGATGAAGATTGCAAAAAAGCGCTACCTTTACCATAAACTGGCCAAGTCCGTATTTGTGGTCACCCTACTGTTTTCGATATTGACTTCGGTGGTTTTTTTTCTCACTGAATTTAAACGGGCCAGCGAAAAAACCGTGGTCATGATCAACCAGTTGCTGGACACCGTGGAAAGCACCGCCGCCATTTCGGCATACTCCAATAACATCAGCATTGGCGAGGATGTCCTCAAAGGATTGCTGCGCAATGATATTGTCCACGAAGCCCGCCTCAGCAATGGCCAAGACCTCCACTTAACGCAAGTACGCAACAGCGAAGTGGCCCGACAAACCGAAATCATCCGCATCCTGCACTCGCCATTTGGGGATGCAGAAGTCATCGGCAGCCTCTCCATTATCCCGGAAGCGCAATATAATCTTTTAGAGGCACGCCACAGCGCCCTGTCTAACGGGATAAGTTCGTCTGTGCTCATCGGCCTAACCGCCGCCATCGTATTATTGATGGTGCGCTCGTCATTCTCTCGCCCATTAATGAAAGTATCCGACACACTGCACGCCATTGAGGTAGGGGAGCAAGAGCGCCTAGAGCCTTTACCGCACAATCAGGACGACGAATTGGGCCAGCTTGTCCAAGACATCAATGGCCTGTTGGAAACGCTACAAGAAAAATTCAGTGCCGAGCATCTCCTGCGCGAGGAAATCGAGATGATGGGGCAACAGTTACGCAATATCTTTGACACGACGAGCGCGGGCATTTTCTTACTGGATGAAACGGGCAAGCTACTGGCCGCCAATCCCACATTGAGCAAAGCCATCAGGTTGCCGGAGGCGATGTCTGACAGCTTGTTGGGGCAGGATTTTCCTGAAGTGGCTTTCGCCGAACCGGAACTGATGCGCGAACTCATGCGTCTGGCCGCCGAACGGAACCAATCGGTAGCCCAGGACATGTGCTTAAAAACGCGGGCCGATGCCGCCAATACGGCGACCTGGGTCCATTGCTTAATCTCCCGACAACCTGCCCTGTCGGGCGCGGCGCATTTCGAAGGCGTGGTCTATGACATTACCGACCGCATCGCCGTCGAGACCCGAATCCGGCACGAGGCCGACTATGATTCGCTGACGGGCCTGCTGCGCCGACAAGCTGCCGAACGCCAGTTAATCAAACTGCTTAATGCCCCGGCAAACCAGAACAAGGCACCGGCCATCCTGCTGCTTGATTTGGATTATTTCAAGGAAATCAACGATACTTATGGGCATGATGCCGGCGATTATGTTTTGGTGGAAGTCGCCAGACGGTTTCATGACTGTGTGCGTACCAGCGATATTATCGCCCGGCTGGGAGGCGACGAATTTCTTATTATTCTGGTGAACTGCACGTCCGAACACATTCGGCAAATTGCCAGAAATATTATTATCGCCCTGAGTAAGCCTATCCCACTCAATGCGGCAACCACCCTGCACATAGGGGTCAGTATCGGCATTGCCATTGGCGACGGTTACGGACAAACGTTGGAAAAACTCTATAAATCGGCAGACCAAGCCATGTACGAAGTCAAACACCAAGGCAGAAACGGCTTCGCCATCAATCAGACAGGTAGCGGTATCATCGTGGAAAAGATAGCGGCGGCTAAGGAACGCGCATAAAATAAATCTTATCGTGAAGCGGTTTCCTCTTTGGAGCGCGGGCATATTGCCCGCGCTCCAAGACCCGTACCCTTTAGCGTTTACCTAAATTATTTCCCACTCATTCCTTAGGGAGGTTATACAGCCCCCTACACCACCATAAAATCCGCCGCCGTCATCGCCAAGCCTTTGCCCAGCACGGCGACCAGCACCGCCGCGCCAGTGCCGTTGCCGTCGGCATCGTAAAACAGGCCACCGGACACGCTGTTGTAAAGGATGCGGTCGGTGCTGTCGGCCACCCCGCCGTTACCGAGAATTTTGAACTGGTCGGCGGCCAATACGCCGGTGTGGGTCAGAGCGGTAAAGATGGCGTTTTCCAAGCGGATGGTGTCGTCGCTGACAGTAAAGTCGTCGAAGGTGTCTTTGTTGTTCAGGCCCAGGGCGGTGTCGAAGACAAAAGTGTCCTGGCCTAGCCCGCCCTTAAGCAAATCATTGCCCAAGCCGCCGTCCAGCACATCGTTGCCGCCGCCGCCCCATAAGCTGTTGGCGGTGGTATTGCCGGTCAAGGTGTCGTTATAGGCACTGCCGTTGATGGCTTCGATATTGCGCAGGATGTCCGTACCTGCGCCCACTGTGTTTTGCGCTGTGGTCAGCGCCAGATTGACGGTCACGCCCGCACTGGCGGTGTAATATTGGGCGACATCCAAGCCGTTGCCGCCATCTAAGATATTAGTGCCCAGCCCGCCCGTAAGGCCGTCATTACCGTCACCGCCTTTGAGGGTGTCATTACCCGCCCCGCCCCATAAGCTATTATTGGCGGCGTTACCCGTCAGCGTATCGTTATAGGTGCTGCCGTTGATGCCTTCAATACTGACCAAGGTGTCCGTACCCGCACCGAGGGTGTCCTGCGCCCCCGTCAGTGCCAGATTGACGCTCACGCCCGCCGTGGCATCCCAATAGTGGGCGACATCGGTACCGTTACCGCCATCTAGGGTGTCGTTACCGGCACCGCCATTCAAGCTGTCGTTGCCGTCCCCACCTTGCAGCACATCGTCGCCCGTCAAGCCGTTTAAGCTATTGGCAGCGGCATTGCCAATCAGGATATTGTCCAGAATGTTACCGGTTGCGGCTTGGCCGCCGACCAGCAAGGTCAGGTTTTCGACAAAGTTCACCCCATATCCCCATAAGCTAAAACTCACCGAGCTATAGACGGTGTCATTGCCGCCATTAAGATACTCGTAGACATGATCTAAGGCGCTATCGACCCAATAACGGTCGTCGCCCTTACCGCCGACCATAGAATCATTGCCTGTGCCGCCGTCCAAGCTGTCGTTGCCGCCATAGCCGTACAGCGAATCATTACCCGCCAAACCGTTCAGCGTGTCGTCGCTGTCATCAAAGCCTTCCACGCTATCATCACCGCTGGTGGCGGCTGTCTGCAAAACTTTGGCCTTAATGTCCGCCCAGCGCCAGACCACGCCATTGCTGAACAGAAATTGCCCGACGCGGCTGTCGGTTACGCCAAAATAATATTGGACTGTCAATTGGCTGCTGCCATAACTGAGCAACAAATCGTAACCGGCACCGACCCGGCTGACCTGGCTGATGTCGGTGGCTGACATATCGGTGAATTTGACGGTATCGGTACCG
Organism: Methylovulum psychrotolerans; assembly: GCF_002209385.1. Classification (NCBI taxonomy): domain Bacteria; kingdom Pseudomonadati; phylum Pseudomonadota; class Gammaproteobacteria; order Methylococcales; family Methylococcaceae; genus Methylovulum; species Methylovulum psychrotolerans. Next base: position 3,670,393 of record NZ_CP022129.1, on the reverse strand, counting down.
CCGTTATCGGTGGAAATGCTGTCCGCCCCGTCATTTTTAGCAATCAGATAAGTGTCGGCACCCTGGCCACCATCCAGCTTATCATTGCCTGTTCCGCCGTTTAGGGTGTCATCACCGCCGCCGCCCATCAAGGTGTCATTGCCCGCCAGACCGTTCAGAATGTCGTTGCTGTCGTCATAACCATATAAGGTGTCGTTACCGCCAGTCCCCTGTAACACTTTTGACTTGATATCCGCCCAGCCCCACACCACGCCATCGCTGAATTGGAATTGCTCGACGCGGTCGTCTGCCCTAGAAAAATAATCCGGGAGGGTCAGTTGGCTGTTGCCGTAGCCCAGCAACAATATATCGCCGTAGTAGAACCCGCCGAAGCGGCTGACTTGCGTGATGTCCGTGGAAGCCAGATTGGTGAATACCACCCTATCGATACCGCCAAAATCATAAAGCGTGTCGTCCCCATCATTTTTGGCGATCAAATAAGTGTCGTCGCCAACGCCCCCATACAAAAGGTCATTGCCTGACCCGCCGTTCAGGGTGTCATTGCCGCCGCCGCCATTCAGGGTATCATTACCCGCCAGACCGTTCAGGATGTCGCCGCTGTCGTCATAGCCATCCAAGTGGTCATCGCCGCTGGTCGGATGCAACACTTTTAACTTGATGTCCGCCCAACCCCACATCACACCATCGCTGAATTGGAATTGCCCGACACGGTAACCTGCGGAGGAAAAATAATCCGTGACGGTCAACTGGCTACCGCCATAAGCCAGCAACAAATCGGTATTGTACAACCCTACACGGCTGACCTGGGTGATGCCGTTGGTGGCCAGATCGGTGAACTTGACCACATCGGTACCGCCGAAATCATACAGCGTGTCCGCCCCGTCATTTTTGGCGATCAGATAAATGTCGTTGCCCGCACCGCCCTCTAAATAATCATTACCTATCCCGCCGTTTAGGGTGTCATTGCCGTTGAAGCCATACAGCGTGTCATTGCCCGCCAAACCGTTCAGGGTATCGTTACTGTCATCATAGCCATAGATATTGTCATTACCGCTGCTGTTGGCCGCTTGCAAGGCTTTAACTTTAATGTCCGCCCAACCCCAAACCACCCCATTACTGAACTGGAATTGCTCGATCCGATAGTCTGTCGAGTAAAAATAACTTTGGACAGTCAATTGGCTGCTGCCATAGCCCAGCACCAAATCGTTGCCATAGAAGCCCTCGCGGCTAACGCGGGTGATGCCAGTGGCTGCCAGATCGGTGAATTTGACCACATCGGTGCCGCCGTTATCGATCAGCGAGTCCACCCCGTCGTTTTTGGCGATCAGATAAGTGTCGTTGCCCAGACCACCCTCCAACCAGTCATTGCCAGTGCCGCCGTTTAGGGTATCATTGCCGTTGAAGCCATATAGCCTGTCATTACCCGCCAAACCGTTTAGGTTATCATTGCTGTCGTCATAGCCATACAAGCGGTCATTGCCGCTGGTGGGGGGATGCAACGCTTTGGCCTTGATGTCCGCCCAAGCCCACACCGCCCCATTGCTGAACTGAAACTGCTCGATACGATAATACGCCATGTCCTCATTAAAATAATCCGTGACAATCAGTTGGCCGCCGCTATAACTTAACAACAAATCGCCGTTGCTATAACTTACACCTATACGGCTGACTTGGGTCATGTCGGTAGCTGCCATATCGGTAAACTTGACCACATCGGTGCCGCCGTTATCGTAAAGCGTGTCCGCCCCATCGTTTTTGGCGATCAGATAAGTGTCGTTGCCCAAGCCACCAGACAAGGTGTCACTACCCGTACCGCCATTCAGCGTATCGTTGCCGCCGTTGCCATACAGCCAATCATTGCCCGCCAAACCATTCAAAGTATCGTTACTGTCGTCATAACCAGACAAGATGTCAGTATTGGCAGTCCCTTGCAACACCTTCAGGCTAATATCCGCCCAGCCCCATACAATCCCATTGCTAAACTGAAACTGCCCGACACGATAGTCTGTCGAGTTAAAATAACTTTGGACGGTCAGCTGGCCGCCGCTATATTGCAGCAGCAAATCTGAAGTGCTCCGGCTAATTTTGATGTCGGCGGCGGCCACATCAGTGAACTTGACCACATCGCTACCGCCGCCAGTGTACAGCGCGTCTATCCCGCCGTTTTTGGCGACCAGATAAGTGTCGTTGCCCGCCCCACCCCATAACGTATCATTACCTGCCCCGCCGCTGAGCGTGTCATTACCGTCACCGCCATATAACGAATCATTGTCCGCCCCACCCGTAACGGTATCATTGCCCCCATTGCCAAACAGCGAATCATCGCCGCCATTGCCCTCAATAACATCATCGCCTGCCGTGCCGACGTAATAGTTATTGCCGTTATCGCCGTTATATGTCGCCATTAATTATCACTCTAAGTTGCGCCATCAGAAAATCGACCTGTCTGGATTTAGAGTTTATACCGTATTTTAGTTAATTGCGAGAATAAATATCATAAATAAAACCCTTATGTGCTTAATAAGTGCTTACCACATGCTTACTATGTGCTTATTAGGTGTTTAAATTCAGACAAAAAAGGAAGAAAGGGGGAATTCAAGGCTTTCACCCGTTCGCGGAAGATCAGCAGCCCCTTGGGTTTGGGGCAGTTGGTATTGATGTACTGCAATTTGGACAAATCGCGGCAGGGTGTGGCGGGAAATATCACCCTATTGCAGGAGCGCATCACTGACACAGCCGTGCAAAAACGGCTTTCCGTGTACATCCCTTGGTAAAAAGCCCTGTTGTAAAAAAATGTGGCCGCATGTAGGGGGATGCCCGGCAACCTGCGGCAGTTTGGTGAACGCGGCGGGCACGTCTTACCGGTTAGATGTGGCGTTGGATTTGGCCGCGCTGCCGTTCGTCCACATTGCAGTAACTGACCAGGATGTGGGCGAACGCCTTAACCTCTCCATCTCGTCAAAGGCGACGTGGCCTGGCTGGACAGGGGCTACCATCCGTAGGCCATTTTTGAACAGCCCGGCCAAGATGTGGCAGTGATATTGCGCCCCCGCAAGCCTATGTTGCAATATGTCAGTGCTTGAAAGCATGAGGCTGTTTGCCCAGCTTGCAGCATAGCTTGATTGTTAAATTAGCGCGTATACCCCCCTACTCATCTTACAAGTGTAGGTTTTCTTACCCTCCACCCCCTTCTGCGTAAACAGCCAAAGTCACGCCGTTGATTTCCGTCAAACCGGGCCATGCCTCAGGCCGCCCCGGTTTGACGGGCAGGAGTTGGTGGTTCAGCAAGGCGGCGACAATCAAAGACCAGCCGTGTTGGAAAATGCCGCAGACCTTAACCCTATCGAACACAAATGGGCACAGCTTAAATCCATCCGCAACCAAGCACGATGTTCCGTTGACGACCTCTTCACTGGGGCGGTTACAGGACATCTTTTTATATCGGATTAGCTATAGATAGACATTTTCCGCTGCCAAGACACCCGTCAACAGCCATGCGGCCTTTACCGCCAGCAAAGACACCTTCTAGAGCAATTAATCAGGTGGCTCTGCCATTAATACGTTATCATAGGGGCTGGTTGCCATTTGCTCCGTTAGGAGCCTGGCACCAACCCTCCCCTAATCCACATTTAAATTAAAGGCTTTTCACATTTATGAATATCATTAAAAAAACTGCGCTGGCTTGCTTCATGGCGATGTCTTTAGGTGCCAGCACCTTTGCAGTCGCCGAAGAAGCGGCAAAAGGTGCGGTTTCTGACACAGCCGCAACCATTGCGCATGTTGAAAAAGCCTTGGAAGAAGTCAATAAAAGCGACTTCTCTGCCGCCCGTTTACATTTGAAAGCGGCGCGTACAGCGTCTGAAAAAATCAGCGGCCATGATGCTATCGTGAAACAAGCTAACGATAACGTTGTGCAAGGGCAAATTTCAGCCAACAAAGGCGATGTGCAAAAATCAGCCAGCGAATTGCAAAAAGCGTTAGATTTGTATAAATCGTTATAATTTCGAAGGCCCATAACAGGCTTTTGACTTAGGCCCCAAGGCTATCGGGATAACCTTGGGGCTTTTTTATGCGGGAATATCAGGCCGTCGGCAAGCCTATAAACCCCATCTGACTATCAGGCCTATAGGGTTAAACCTGCTTAACGGCCCTTGTCCTCTACGGACATAAGCTGGTAAAGCTTATTCGGCACCGGCGTACACTTCGACACGGGCTTTGAGTTTTTGGCCGGATCTGAAGGTCACTACCCGTCGGGCGGTAATCGGTATTTCTTCACCCGTTTTGGGGTTTCTGCCGGGGCGGCTGCTTTTGTCACGCAACTCAAACTTGCCGAAGCCGGAAATTTTTACTTGCTGGCCTTGCTCTAAAGAACTTTTAATTTCTTCAAAAAACAGTTCCACCATTTCTTTGGCTTCGCGTTTGTTCAACCCCAGTTCGTCAAACAATTTTTCAGCAAAATCTGCTTTTGTTAATGCCATTTAGTTAGTCCCTCAATTTTGCATGGATTTGATTAGTCAATCTGGCCAAGATTCGGCTTACTATCGCGTCAATCTCAGCATCGGTTAGCGTTTGTAAATCATTTTGTAAATGCAGGCTTAACGCCACGCTTTTGCTGCCTTCTGCAACCCCTTTGCCGCGATAAATGTCAAAAATGACCACATTCTGCAACATCGGTTCGCCGCACGCCTGAATACAGAGGCTGACGGCATCGGCAGTGACTTCTTCTTCGACAATCAAAGCCAAATCCCGCCGTACCGACGGGAATTTCGATAACGGCTTAAAAGCCGCCACTTGCTTATCCAGCAATAAGGCTTGGTCAAAGTCAAACAAAAAGACCGGGGTGTCAAAGCCCAATTGCTTTTCCAGCGTCGGATGCAACATCCCCAGCCAGCCGACCACATCACCCGTCAGCGACAAAACCTGCGCACATTGCCCCGGATGCAGGGCAGCGTGGGTGGCGGCGGCAAAACGCACGGTACGGCCTGTTAAGGCGAACAATGCCTCGACATCGGCCTTAATGTCGAAAAAGTCCAGTTTACGCGTGGTTTCGCCCCACTGCTCAGGCAAGGCACTCCCTAAGGCCAAACCTGCCAAACGGCGTTGCTGATGGGTAACGCCGCCGCTTTTCACAAAACGCAGGCCAGTTTCAAACAACCTGACCCGGCTTTGTTGGCGGTTAGTATTATATAACGCCGCCTTCAACAAGCCACACCATAAAGTGGTGCGCATGATCGCCAACTCAGAAGAAATCGGGTTTTTCAGGCGGATAACGTCATCATCGGGCGCCACCGCTTTTTGGATGTCTTCGTCAACAAAGCTATAGGTGATGGCTTCCTGGTAGCCCCTGTCCACTAACACATCGGCAGCGCGGCTGATATCCAGAACACTTTCAGTGGCCTTACCTAAGTCCGCCCGCATTAACAGACTGCTGCTCGGTAACTGGTTATAGCCGTAAATACGCGCGATTTCTTCGATTAAATCGGCTTCGATGGCAATATCGAACCGGAAACCGGGCGGGGTAACTTGCCAGCCGTCGGCTTCGGCAAGCACCACCATCCCTAAACGTTGGAAAATATCCAGCACCACGGCATCGTCAGGCACCATGCCTAAGATTTTTTCGATGCGCTGCCGTCTGACCAAAATCGCCGGACGTTGCGGTAAGGTAGCCGCCGTGGTGACCTCGGTAATGCCGCCGACGCTACCGCCGGCAATGTCGACTATCAATTGGGTTGCCCGCGCAATGGCACGGTCTTGTAAGGTCGCATCGACGCCGCGTTCAAAACGGTGCGAAGAATCGGTATGCAGGCCAAAGCGGCGGGCTTTACCGGCGATGCTGTACGGGGTAAAAAACGCGCATTCCAAAAACACATTTTGGGTGCTGTCGCTGACCGCCGAAGCACTGCCGCCCATCACCCCCGCCAACGCCAAAGGCTGCTTGGCATCGGCGATGACCAAAGCTTCGCCGTCCAAAGTAATGGTCTGGCCATTCAATAAGGCCAAATCTTCACCCTCTCTGGCCCAACGGACAGTTATGCCGCTTTCCAGCTTATCGGCATCAAAGGCATGTAAAGGCTGACCCAATTCCAATAGCACATAATTAGTGACGTCAACTACCGGACCCAAACTACGCACCCCGGAACGGCGCAGGCGCTCTTGCATCCATAGCGGCGTTTCGGCCTTGACATTAACGCCAGTAATTAGCCGCCCCAAATAGCGCGGGCAAGCGTCCGTCGCTTCCACCGCCACCGTCAAAGCATCCGCTTCCGTTACCGCCAAAACCGCCATCGGCAACGCCGACCAATCCATACGGTTCAACACCGCGACTTCGCGGGCGATACCTTCGACGCTCAGGCAATCGGCCCGGTTAGGGGTCAGGTCAACTTCAATCAGTTGGTCGTCCAAAGCCAAAAACTCACGGATATCGACACCGACCGGCGCGTCGGCGGACAATTCCATCAGGCCGTGGGCATCCGCCGCCAAACCTAATTCTTTCTCCGAGCATAACATGCCGAACGACTCGACACCGCGCAATTTGGATTTTTTGATTTTAAAATCGCCCGGCAACACCGCACCGCATAACGCCGCCGGAATTTTTAAGCCGACGCGGACATTGCTGGCCCCGCAAACGATTTGCAAAGGCTCGCCCGTCCCTACCTCTACTTGGCAGACGCGCAGACGGTCAGCATCAGGGTGCTGTACCATCGCCAACACTTCGCCAATGACCACGCCGCTGAACACAGCGGCGGCAGGGGTGACCGAATCGACCTCAAGGCCTGCCATAGTCAATTGGGCGACCAATTCTTGGGTGCTGATGGCCGGATTGACGTATTCCCTTAACCAGGCTTCACTAATTTGCATGTCGGATAAGTTCCTGCTTAATTGAATTGTTCTAAGAATTTGAGATCATTTTCAAAAAACAACCGCAAATCGTTAATGCCGTAACGGAGCATGGCCAAGCGTTCCACGCCCATGCCAAACGCAAAGCCGCTATAGCGTTCGCTGTCAATATTCACCGACTTGAACACCGCCGGATGGATCATTCCGCAACCCATGACTTCCAGCCACCCGGTCTGGCTACAGACCCGGCAACCTGCGCCATTACACATCACACACTCGATATCGACTTCGGCGGACGGTTCAGTAAACGGAAAATACGACGGACGGAAGCGTACTTGAATGTCCTTTTCAAAAAAGGCGCGTAAAAACTGGTACACCACGCCTTTCAGGTCGGCAAAACTGACATCGGTATCGACCAAAAAGCCTTCAACCTGATGGAACATCGGCGTATGGGTAATATCAGAATCGCAACGGTACACCCGACCTGGGGCAATCACTTTCAGGGGCGGGGTCTCCGACTCCATGACCCTGATCTGCACGGGCGAGGTATGCGTCCGCAACACAGTATGCAAGTCGATATAAAAAGTATCGTGCATGGCGCGGGCGGGATGATGGGCGGGGATATTCAGGGCTTCGAAGTTATGGTAATCGTCTTCGATTTCCGGCCCCTCAACGACGGTAAAGCCGACGCTGGTAAAAATTTTGGCGATACGCCTGAGCGTAGTGGTCACCGGATGCAGACCCGCCGCCGCTTGGCCACGACCTGGCAAACTGACATCGACCCGCTCACTGGCAAGACGTGCGGCCAAAGCGGCAGCTTCCAAACGTTCCTTATGGCTGTCTAACTGGGCTTGAAATTGGTCTTTGGCTTGATTGATGACTTGGCCGACAGCGCGGCGTTGTTCCGGCTCCAGCGTACCCAGTTCTTTCATCTGCTGGGTAAACAGGCCTTTTTTGCCCAAATACTGGACACGAACCTGATCGAGTTGGTTAAGGTCTGTTGCCCGAACAAGCTCTTCTAAGCCTTGCGCGAGAATGTCTTCTAAAGTAGCGGACACGGATTAGCTCGCTGTATGAGTGGAGAAGGGATTTTTATGGTTTGGCTTAACACCTAAAGCCTAGCCGCCCCGAAAGGGGTGGCTAGGCCAAGACCGACGCGTTAAGGCCGATTAAGGTTTGCTTTGATTGGCGATAGCAATTTTAGCTATCTCACCGAAGGCGGCAATATCACGCACGGCAATATCGGCCAGCACTTTACGGTCTATAGCAACATTGGCTTTAGTCAAGCCATTGATCAAACGGCTATAGGAAATGCCATAAATACGCGAAGCGGCGTTAATACGGACAATCCATAACGCGCGGAATTGGCGTTTTCTTTGTTTGCGGTCGCGGTAAGCATACTGTCCGGCTTTAATAACCGCTTGTTTAGCGACGCGGTAGACGCGGCTACGCGCACCATAATAACCTTTCGCTTGTTTTAAGACTTTTTTGTGTCTGGCTCTGGCTGTGACACCACGTTTTACTCTAGGCATGAATAAGCTCCTTAACTATAGGGCATCATGCGTATCGCCATACGCAGATCAGATGGATGAATGGCAGCAGGCTTACGCAACTGTCTTTTTCTTTTGGTGGTCTTTTTCGTCAAGATATGACGGCGGTGCGACTGGCCGCACTTAAAGCCGCCGTTGCCAGTGCGTCTGAAACGCTTGGCGGCACCGCGGTTAGTTTTTATTTTTGGCATTTGTTTGCTCCAATAATTAAAAATACAAAATCCCTGAGATATAACCCAACAAGGCAAAATGCATGGCCCTGAAGAATTAACGGCGCCCTAAGGCACGTTTACCCAGCGCGTCCGGCACTGGCGGGTAAGGGGCTTACCCTTACTTTTTCTTTTTGGGCGCCATGACCATAATCATTTGCCGCCCTTCCAATTTAGGGAACTGCTCGACAATGGCGATTTCTTCCAAGTCTTTTTCGATACGCTTCAGTTGATCCATACCGATTTCACGGTGCGCCATTTCGCGCCCGCGATACCTAACGGTAATCTTGGTTTTATCGCCGTCATTAAGGAATTTAATTAGGCTCTTTAACTTAACCTGATAATCGCCTTCATCCGTACCCGGCCTGAATTTGATTTCCTTAACTTGAATCTGCTTTTGTTTTTTCTTGGCAATTTGCAGTTTTTTATTTTGCTCAAACTGAAATTTGCCATAGTTCATTATTTTGCAAACCGGAGGATCCGCATTTGGCGATATTTCCACTAAATCCAAGTCTGCCGCATACGCAAGTTGTTTGGCTTCATCTAAAGAGATAATCCCTAACGCCTCCCCATCTGCGCCGGTTACCCTCACCCGTCTGGCGGTGATCATGTCATTCAGACGAGTTTCATCTTTTTTAGCAGCGATACCTTAATCCTCCAAAAATACTATTATTTTCTGTCTGCAACCGTATGTTTTAACTGTTCGGTAAATTCATGGATTGTCAGACTGCCTAAATCGTCACCTTTTTGCGTCCGCACCGTAACTGTTTGTTGTTCTAATTCTTTGTCACCGATAATGACCAGATACGGTATGCGTTGCATAGAGTGCTCGCGGATTTTAAATCCTATTTTTTCATTTCTCAAATCTATTTTGACCCGGAAACCTTGCTGCGCAAGACTATCCGCTACCTGCCCCGCATACGCATGATGGCGGTCGGCAATGGTCATCACTACGGCTTGCACGGGAGCCAACCAAGCCGGAAACGTTCCCGCATGTTGTTCAATCAGGATGCCGATAAAACGCTCTAAAGACCCCAAAATGGCCCGGTGCAGCATCACCGGCACTTGTTTGGAACCATCTTCGGCAATATACACGGCATCTAAACGGCTAGGCATGGAGAAGTCAACTTGGATAGTACCACATTGCCAGACCCGACCGATGCAATCTTTTAAAGAGAATTCGATTTTAGGGCCATAAAATGCCCCTTCGCCGGGCTGCAAGTCCCAAGCCAAGCCTTTGCTGTCCAACGCCAGTTGCAGGGCGGCTTCGGCCTTGTCCCAAACGGCGTCGTCACCGACGCGGTTTTCCGGACGGGTCGATAGCTTGATAATAACCTCTTCAAAACCAAAATCTTTATAAACCGCAAACAGCAAGTCAATAAAAGTGGCAACCTCTGCTTGGATCTGGCCTTCAGTACAGAAGATATGGGCATCATCTTGAACGAAATTACGCACCCGCATCAAACCGTGCAAAGTACCCGACGGCTCGTTACGGTGACAAGAACCGAATTCCGCCAAACGGATCGGCAAATCCCGGTAACTTTTCAAGCCTTGATTGTATATCTGGATATGGCAAGGGCAGTTCATCGGCTTAATCGCGTAATCGCGGTTTTCCGAATGGGTGGTAAAAATCATGCTGCCGAACTTATCCCAATGCCCAGACCTCTCCCATAAGGAGCGGTCAACCAATTGCGGGGTTTTGACTTCGGCATAACCGTTCAAACGCAATTTGGCACGGATATACTGCTCGACTTGCTGGTATAACGCCCAACCTTTCTCATGCCAAAACACCATTCCAGGCGCTTCTTCTTGACTATGGAATAGATCTAATGTTTTCGCCAACTTACGGTGATCGCGTTTTTCCGCTTCTTCCAAGCGGTGCAAATAGTCTTGTAAGGCTTTTTTATCCAGCCAAGCCGTACCATAGATACGCTGCAACATGGCATTATTCGCATCGCCACGCCAGTATGCCCCAGCAACCTTCATGAGTTTGAAAGCCCCTAGTTTCCCGGTACTGGGAACGTGTGGGCCACGGCACAAATCGGTAAAGTCGGCTTGCTCGTACAAAGACAAATCTTGATCGGCAGGGATGGCATCAATGATTTCGGCTTTGTAATGCTCGCCTAAGCCACGAAAAAAGCCGCTTGCCTCATCCCGGGGCAAAACCAAACGCTTAACGGGAAGGTCTTGAGCCACCAAACGCTGCATTTCCGCCTCAATGGCGGCCAAATCGTCAGGGGTAAAAGGGCGTTGATAGGCGAAGTCATAATAAAAACCGTTTTCTATGACCGGCCCTATAGTGACTTGCGCTTCGGGAAACAGATGCTTGACCGCATGGGCGAGAAGATGCGCCGTAGAATGGCGGATAACGTCCAGCCCTTCAGGGTCTTTGGAGGTAATGATTTGCAGACTGACAGCTTCGTCAATCAGGTAACTGGCATCCACTAACCGACCGTCAACCTTACCCGCCAGCGTCGCCTTCGCCAAACCGGAACCTATCGATTTGGCAACATCCATAACCGTTACAGCTTGTGCAAAATCACGCTGAGAACCATCAGGAAGAGTAATGACTGGCATTTTTGAGTCTATTCGATTAATTTCTGTGCAATAAAAAAGCACTGCGTTGCAGTGCTTAAGAAAATCTGGTAGGCGCGATTGGACTCGAACCAACGACCCCCACCATGTCAAGGTGGTGCTCTAACCAACTGAGCTACGCGCCTGAAGTTGTAGCTTCAAGGCCGTCTATTATATCAACAGATTTTTTTTGTGCAACTATTAATTTATTTCACCGCCATTTCATCGCTGGCCCAATAACGCTTTTAAGTGTGCCAACTCGGCTTGCGCCGCCAGTTTTTCGCGCTCGGCCACTGCCGCTTTTTGTTGGGCGACGACCTTTTCCTGTTCAGCAAGCTGCCGCTCCTGCTCGGCGGCTAGCTTCTCTTGCTCGGCAATCTCCCGCTCCTGCTCGGCGGCCAGCTTCTCCCGCTCGGCATCAATCTTAGCTTGCTTAATCTGAAGCAGCTCTTCTTTAGTTTGGCGCAACTCCTCCAACTCATAATCAATATCAGCCTGCACGCGCAAGGCGTTTTGCCGAGATTGGTACGCATGGTAATCGCGTTCTTTTTCCGAAAATTGCCTTAAGACACTCATCGCTTGCTCCATTTCTGGGGTAGACATCCAGTCGGGCAACTGCACATCATCCAATTGCCCGCCATGTTTAAAAAAACGCAGCCAACGCTGCTGTTCGTTCGTAACGCTTGGTACGTCAAACTTGCCCAATTCGACCAACCAAATGCCGCCGTGTTCCAATAACCGCCGCCCCTCACGGTCGCGCCACTGATAATCGCGCAAATAGCACCCGTCATCAGGCAGCATTGCCTTATCCAACAGCCAAACCGAATACGTCGGCTGGAGCAAACCGTACCGCTGCCCTTCCTTAAGTTGCTGGCTATATAGATCCGCCCAAGTGTACAACATACGCGCCGGCAAATGACGATGGTTGAGCAATTGGATCTCAATCTGATAGAGATTGCCCTCGCTGTCTTCCGCCTTCACGTCAACAATATTGACCTTGTCGTCAAGCGTCTCCTTGCCGTTATACGGGTTGAGCAACTCCACCGCGCGGATCGGCGCGGGCAAATCATCGCCCAGCAAAGCATTTAAAAAATGCACCAACAAATTGCGGGTTTCCACCGCGCCCAACAACGCCTTAAAAACGCAATCCACTTTCGGATCAATACGGTGCTTCATACCTATCCCCCGCCCGAATCCGCTTAAAGAATCGGCTCAGCCTTGGCAAGCTTAGGCAAATTACCCGCCAAGCCCATCGCATTGCGCATAACGATATGTTTGGCGGGCAAAACCCGCTCCGCCAAACCCAAACCCAAATTACGCAACAGCCTGACCGGCAAAACATCGTTGCTGAACACTTGATAAAATACATCCATGACCGTCATCATTTTTAGGTTTTCATGGCGGCGCAACTGTTCGTAACGCTTAAGCACCGCAACATCGCTGATATCTTGGCCTTTTTTGACCGCCCCCACCAACACCTCCGCCAGGGCGGCGGCATCCAACAGGCCGATATTCACCCCCTGCCCCGCCAGCGGATTGATGGTATGCGCGGCATCGCCCACGAGCGCCACCCCTGCTTTAATGTAATGCTGGGCGTGCTGGCGCTTCAACGGAAAACTGGTGGCCGCCAACACCTGCTCCACTTGCCCCAGACAATCGGGAAAAGCCGCCACCAATTCATCCTTAAGTTCCGCCAACGGCAACGCTTTTAGGCGTTTGACTTCGTCCGGCGAGTGATACCAAACGATCGAACCAAAATGCCCGGTCAAGGGCAAAAACGCCTGCGGGCCACTGGGCACAAAACGCTGCCAAGTAATATCCTGCTGCCCATAAGCGGTTTCTATATAAATGACCAACGCATGTTGGTCATAATCCCAACTGGTCACCCCCAAACCGACTGTCTGCCGGACCCGGGATTGCCCGCCGTCCGCCGCGACCAAAAGCCGTGCCGACAATATCCGCCCATCCTCCAGCACCACCTCGCTCAAACGCCCAGGCGCGTAATCTATCGACTTAATAGTCACCGGACACATCAATTCGATATTGGCAAAGGCTTGCAAACGCTCCAACAACGCCAATTGAGTGACACGGTTCTCGACAATATAGCCCAATTCAGGATAATGAATGTCGTCGCTGCAAAATTCGGTGTCGCCCGCCGTCTCCCAAACCCGCATCCTGCGGAACGGGCAGACGCGCCGCGCCACCACCCCCTCCCACGCCCCGACCGTGGCCAAAATGTTTTTTGAAGCGATGCTCAGGGCGGACACCCGCAGGTCATGCGCCTGCTCCGGGGCAAACGGCACGGGCGGCGAAGCCTCGATTACCGCGACTTTCAGGGCACTGCCACCCAAACCGCAGGCCACAGCCGCCCCGACCATACCGCCGCCTATGATCACCACATCAAAAATTTCTTTCATATTAATCAACTATCAAGTAATCTAAATTTCTGCAAATAAAAATGGCCGTAATGTGACAGATAAACGCGACTGTATTACAATTAACGGGTTTCGCTAACTGAAAATTATCTTACAAAGCTTGCCGTCTGGCACCGCACCAATGTGTGCCATTGACTCTATCACGCATTGCCAAAAAAAACGACCACGCATTGCAAGAAAAAACATACACTGTACGCTGCATATTTACAGCATGAATAGACAACGGGGCCGCCTCATGAACATACATTCCCGATTAACCCAACAAGAAGCCATGCTTTATAACCCCGAACTATCGCAAGATAGCTGCGGCGTAGGTTTTATCACCCACAAACAAAGCAAGCAAACCCACGACCTGCTGGCCAAATCCCATGATGCCTTATGCACCATCCCACACCGTGGCGGCATGAGCGCGGAAGGTATTGGCGACGGCGCCGGGGTCAACATTGACCTGTCGCGGAATTTTTTCCGCAAAATCACCGGCATCGCCGATTTAGAGCTAGGCCAGTTTGGTGTCGCCAACTTCTTTTTCCCGGAAGACCACGACCATTACGACTCGACCGCCCAAGCCATGGTCGAACGGCACCTGCAAGCCGCAGGGCTACCGATTTTATTGTGGCGGGCTGTGCCTATCGACAAAAGCGTCCTTAACGATGCCTCCGTCAAAGCCCAATTACCCATTAAACAGTGTGTGTTTGGCCGCCCCGAAGCCTTACGCGATGCCTCACATGCGGTTTTTGAAAGGCATATCCAAGCCACCTTGCTAGACATTGAAGTGGAAGGCTACAGCCTACCCGAACTGACAGGCTTTTATCCGCTGTCGATGAGTTCGCGCACCCAAGTCTACAAAGGCCGCCTGAATTCTTTTGAGGTCATCCCGTACTTTACCGACCTGTACGACACCGACCACGAAATCAGCACCCTCTTCTTCCACACCCGGTTTTCGACTAATACCGCCCCCGCCACTACCATGGCGCAGCCGTTCAGATATATGGCGCATAACGGCGAGTTGAACACCGACAAGAAAAACCGCCTGAGCGAAAGCGCGATTGCCCGGCAAAATAACAAACACATTATTTTCCCGTGCGGGCAATCCGACTCTGGCCGCTTAGACCAAACCCTGTCGCGGCGCATCAATGAAGATGAAATGGATATTGTCACCGCCGTCTTAGCGATGATGCCGCCCGCTTGGGAAAACGACACCACCTTGTCGCCGCAAGTACGCGCCATGTTCGAATACTTCAGCCTTTACGAAGAGAAAAACGACGGCCCGGCAGCGCTGATTTTCTCCGACGGCATCCGCGTCGGTGCCCGGCTGGACCGCTTAGGCCTGCGCCCTTTGCGTTCGGTTGAAACCGGCGAATACCTGTGCGTCATGTCCGAAGCCGGACAGATTGACTTCCCGCCCAAAGAAGTCATCAAACGTGGCCGTATCGAAGCAGGCGGGATGATCTATTTTGACCACACCACCCAACAGGCTTACAACACCCGCGAAATCATGGAGCGGCTCGCCGCCGAGCAAGACTATCAGGCCTTGTTGGTAAAACGTTGCCTGCATCTGACAGAATTGCCGCCCGTCCCCTTAGCGGAACTGACGTACAACACCACCTTCAACGTCGACCAACAACATACCGCTTATTCGCTGAACCAAGAAAGCTTTAAATTCTTGCTTGACCCCATGCTGGCGACCGGCATGGAAAAAGTCACCGCAATGGGCTACGGCATTGCCCCTAACGCCCTGTCAGGTGCCGAAGGCGGCATGTCCCGCTACTTTAGCCAACGCTTTGCGCAAGTCACCAACCCGCCGCTGGACTCCATCAGAGAAAGCGATGGCATGACCTTGCGTGTGGCCTTAGGCGCGAAACCGAACTTTTCGGACGCACAGACCCGGCAACTGGTCATCGACACGCCTATTTTACAACGCACCCAACTGGAGCAAATCCGCCGCCAAACCGCCGTCAGCACCATTACCTTAGACGCGCTATACACGCCGGACTTTGCCGATGCCCAGCTCAATGCCGACAACCTAGAACAAGCCTTGGCCGTAGTCTGCGACCATGTCGAACAAGCCGCGCAAAACAATGTCGGCATTATTATTTTAAGCGACATCAACATCAGCCAGAACCAAGCGGCCATCCCTGCCATCCTGATGATAGCCGCCGCCAACCAACGTTTGGTCAAACAAGGCCTGCGTTTTAACTCCTCGCTGATTGCCGAAACCGGACAGGCCGCCAGCCCCCATGACATTGCCACTATCTTAGGTTTCGGCGCGTCGGCGATTTGTCCGCTCAGCGTCCACAACCGCGTCATGAGCCATTACGCGCCTGCCGAACAGCAAAAAATTCTCGATAAATTCCAAAAAGGCACGGAAAAATCGTTAATGAAAACTATGGGCAAATTCGGCTTGTGCACCGTCGAAAGTTATATCGGCGGCGAGTTCTTCGAATCGAACTACCTTGACACCGACGAGCCCAAACTCAGCCCGTATTTCCCCAACATCCACGCCTCCGTCGGCGGTGTCCGCTACGCCGACTTGGCTGCCAGCGCCACCGAATGGCACCACAAAGCCCTATCGGTACACGAAGAAAAGGACATCCCTTTCTTAGGCCTGTTCAAAGAACGCCAAGACGGGGCCGGCCATTCCTACGGCAACACCGCCGTGCGCGAATACATCAACATGACCGACGAGGCGATACTCTACATCCCTCAAGAGCAAGCCCCTACAGCCAGCGACACGGCCTATTTGGACTTCGGTTACGAAAAACGCACCGACGCACAATTGGACAGTTTCGGCATCACCCCTGCCTACCGTAGCTTCACCAAGAACCTCTATCAAGAACGCGCCGAGCGGCCAGCCGCCCTGCGTGACATCATGGCGTTTCCGGCCGATGTCAGCAGCGCACAAACCTGTGCCGATTTTGACCGCAGCTTAGGCCAGCAAAATCTGCGCGGCAACATCAACTATTTGGTGCGAGGCCTCAGCGTCAAGCAAACGGCTACCGGCAGCTTTACCGTTAGCTTAGACGGTAACCCGTCCAAAGCCCGCTTAGAACAGCTTGCCGCCCATCTGCAACAGCGTTTCGGCGCGGCGGGCGACAGCGGCTTTAGCTTGACCGTCACCGCGGAGGAACTGCGGGTCAGCACCCCTGAAACCAGCTTACTGGCGGGCTATTTACAAGCCGTCAAACCCGCGCGTGACCCTATCGCCCTAGCCGATGTGCAGCCCGCCCATACCATCACCCCGACCTTAGCGTCAGGTGCGATGAGCCACGGGGCGTTGTTGGCGGAAGCCCATGAGGCCGTCGCCTTAGGCACCAACATTGTCGGGGGCTTAAGCAATTCAGGTGAAGGCGGCGAGCATTCCAGCCGCTTCAACACCTTGCGCTCCTGTAAAATCAAACAGTTCGCTTCTGGCCGTTTTGGCGTATGGGCAGGCTATCTGGCCGATCCGACCATCCAAGAAATTGAAATTAAAATCGCCCAAGGCGCGAAACCGGGTGAAGGCGGACAATTGCCCGCCGCGAAAGTATCCGTGGAAATTGCCGCCTTACGCGGCGGTACGCCCCGGGTCGAACTAGTCAGCCCGCCGCCGCACCACGACACTTACTCCATCGAAGACCTAGGCCAACTGATTCACGATGCCAAAGCGGCACGGATCAAAGTCGGCGTTAAGCTGGTGTCTTCCGAAGGCATCGGCACTATCGCCGTCGGTGTCGCCAAAGCCGGCGCCGATATCATTAACGTCGCAGGCAATACCGGCGGCACCGGCGCGGCGGCCGTCACCAGCCTCAAGCACAGTGGCCGCTCCCCTGAAATCGGTATTGCCGAAGTCCATCAGGCTCTAGCAGTCAATGGCCTGCGCGAAAAAGTCATCCTGCGTTGTAGCGGCGCCCACCAAGGCGGTATTGATGTCGTCAAATCGGCGATCTTAGGGGCGGACTCGTTTGAATTCGGCACCACCGCCCTGATGATGCTACGTTGCGTCATGGCGAAAAACTGCAACATCAAATGCCCGGCCGGCCTGACCACCTCACATGAAGAATTTAAGGGCGACCCGCGCGTCCTGGCCCAATACTTCATGAACTTGGCGCACGAAGTCCGCGAAATCCTGGCTAGCCTCGGCTATACCAGTTTGCAAGACATCCGTGGCAAAACCGAACTGCTGCATTTGATTGACCACCCTTGCATGGTCGGGCAAATTGATCTGCATAAAATGCTGGCCGAAGTCGAAGAGATCAAAATCGCCAAACCGATTTATTTGGAGGCTAATTTTAGTGTCGATGACCGCATCATCGAACAAGTCAAAAACACCTTGATCCGTGACCGCCAAGAGCAAGTCATCATCGAAGGCGACGGCTTCAAACTCAATAACCGCAACAAAACCGTCGGCGGCCAAGCGGCGATAGATATTGAACGCCTGTTGGCCTACCAACTGGATGCCGACAGCGTCGCCGCCGCGAAAATCATTTACCAAACCGCCACAGGCCGCCGTTATTTCGCCCCTGACAGCATCGTCATCCGCACCACCGGCTCGGCGGGACAAAGCTATGCCGCCTTCCTCAACGACGGGATGCGCATGGAACATCTGGGCACTTGTAACGACGGGGTTGGCAAATCCGCCTGTGGCGGCACCTTGGTTATCGAATCTCCGGGGGGCGGCATCAAAACCCCCGGCAACAACGTCCTGATCGGCAACTTCGCCCTGTTCGGCGCAACCGGCGGCAAAGCCTTCATCAACGGCGAGGCGGGCGACCGCTTTGCGGTCAGAAACTCCGGCGCGATGGCCGTCGTGGAAGGCGTGGGCGATTTCGCCTGCGAATACATGACCAACGGCGCGGTGCTGAACATCGGCGGTTTCGGCAAAGGTTTTTGCAACGGCATGTCCGGCGGTAACGCCTACCAGTACGACCCCGAAGACCGTTTGGAAAAATTGTACGACAAATCCTCAGTGGCCTTGCACCGTCTGACCGAAGACACCGACACGGCGCGCGGGCATGAGCAGTTTATTCTTGCCATGTTGGAGCAACATGCCGATAATGCGAATTCGAGTAAAGCCAAAAACTTACTGGTAAACTGGGCGCAAGAACGTGGGCATTTCAAATTTGCCGTACCGCTCTGGCTATACAAAACCCAAGACGCGCAGTATCTGCAACAAACCACCGACCGCAAAGAAATGCTCGAAGAATTGGCGCAAGAATTGGCGCGTCAACAAATCGGGCAAGTCAAACAGGCTTACCTGAGCACACAACCCTTGTTTGGCGGCATTATCCCCGATTACGGCAGCAGCGACACCGACTTGACGTTTAAGCTCATTAACAGCTTTGCGGTATTGGACAAAGCCCAACAAGTGGCGCGTGACAGCCTCAAACATCTGCCGGAAGCCTTACGCGGGCAAAGCCAGATCGAACAGGCGGCGCGTAAAATCATTCTGGAACGTCCGCGTAAATTACAAGAGGCGCTGGTCAAAAACACCCGCGAAGCTTACAGCAACTACAGCGACGGGCATTTGGCATGGCTGCTGGCCGCCAAACGCCTCAATGACTATAAAACCGCGCTGATTAACCGTTCGGTGCAAAGCATTTATTCGATAGGCTCTACCGCTTGGATTATTGAGCAAGAACAGATCAATAAACAAGCGTTGGCAGGCATCCCATCCATAGAAGCCTACTTGGCCAGCTTGGTTGGCTTGGGAATTGCTCAAAATTTATTGAGCGAACCTACCGCCTGATCCCTCGCACTTTAACCACTACCCCGGCCTCCGGTCGCCTTGGCAACCGGAGGCCGATTGATAATTGATTTTGCAGTGACATAATGAAAACACCTCAGATTCCCTTAGACGCGCCTTACAGCGCCAGCCAGAGAGCTTGGTTAAGCGGCTTTTTCGCTGGTATGCACACCCGTATGATACAAACCACCGATTCTGCCAGCGCAGACGTGCGGATCCTGGATATCCTGTACGGCAGCCAAACCGGCAACGCCGAAGCGGTGGCCAACGATGCCGCCGCCATCGCCAAAACCCACGGCTTAAAGCCTGTCGTGAGAAGCATGGACGAAATCAGCGTTGCCGATTTAGCGGCTATGGAACATCTGCTGCTCATCACCAGCACCTACGGCGAAGGCGAAATGCCTGATAACGCGCAACTGCTCTGGGAATCGGCACAGGCCGACACCGCCCCCACCTTACCAAAACTGCACTATTCGGTCTTAGCTTTAGGCGACACCAGCTATGACCTGTTTTGCCAAGCCGGCAAAGATTGGGACAACCGCTTGCATCAACTTGGTGCTACGCGCGTGTACGAACGCACCGATTGTGATGTCGATTTTGAAGAACCCGCGCACGTTTGGCTTAGTGCCGTCATCCCGCAAATGGCTGACGGGGCCGCCACCACTATCGTGAGCGCCGACACCAGCACCAACGACAAACCGCAATACCACCGCAAAAACCCGTTTCCGGCCAAAATGCTGGCCAACCGCTGGGTCACTAGCCCTGACTCTTCCAAAGAAACCCGCCATTATGAAATTTCCATTGCCGGTTCGGGCCTGACTTATGAAGCGGGTGATGCCTTATGTGTCGTACCGACCAATTGCCCGGACTTGGTTGCCGAACTCTTAGCTGCCATCGGTTGCCAAGGCGACGAAGAAGAACCTGTCAACGGCGAACTGATGCCGTTACGCGAAGCTTTACGCACCCAATTTGAGATCAAAAACCCCAGCAAAGAACTGTTGGAAGAAATCGCCAAACGCTCCGGCGACCAAGAACTGAACGGCCTGTTAAGCGCGGGCAGCAAAGACCAACTCAGCGATTACCTCTGGGGACGCGATACCCTAGACTTGTTGCTACAATTCCCGCAAATGGAATTTTCCGCCGCCGAATTCATCAGCCTGTTAAAACCCCTGCAACACCGCGCCTACTCCATCTCTTCCAGCAGCAAAGCCTACCCCGACACCGTCCACCTGACCGTCGCCAGTGTCCGTTATGATAGCCATAACCGCCAGCATAAAGGTGTCTGCTCGACGTTCCTGGCCGATCTGGTAACATCGGACACCGAAGTGCGGTGCTTTTTTACCCCCAACAAAGTCTTCCGTGTTCCCGAAGACAACAGCCTACCGATGATTATGGTCGGCCCTGGCACCGGTATCGCCCCGTTCCGCGCCTTCTTGCAAGAACGCCAATGCCGCCAAGCCACCGGCAAAAACTGGCTGTTTTTTGGTGACCGTAACGCCGCCACCGACTTCCTGTATCAAGACGAACTGGCCGAGATGCAGGCCAGCGGCTTATTGACCCGTTTGGACTTGGCCTTTTCCAGAGACCAAGCCGAAAAAATTTATGTCCAAGACAAAATGCTCGACAATGCCGCCGAACTGTTCGCTTGGCTGGAAGCAGGCGGTTATTTCTTCGTCTGTGGCGACGCTTACCGGATGGCGAAAGATGTCGACAAAGCCCTGCATGAAGTCATCGCCCAACAAGGCAAACTAAGCGCAGAACAGGCTGCCGAATACGTCAACCACTTGAAAAAAACCAAGCGTTACGTACGCGACGTATACTAAGCAGGTCGGCAGCCCTTGCCGGGCAAGGGCTGCCAAACCGGTAAAAAAAACCTTAAAAAAAAATGTTTTTTTAGGTAAAATTACCTTTACATCCCGAAAAAACTGCCTATCATTATAGCTAATATCGGTTAATCTGTTTATAAGAAGCCTCTCATGCTTTCGACCCTGTGGCCTTTCCGGCAGCAAAAAAAGCTTAAAAAAACCACTCCTAGCCTAGGCGGCTTAGGCACGTCGGTCGAAAAAAGCTATACGCCGATTGACCAGTTGCGTTTAGGCATGTACATCGTCGAGCTTGACCGCCCTTGGTTGGACTCGCCGTTTATGTTCCAAGGCTTTGAAGTGCGCACCCAAGCACAATTGCAGGCGGTTAAAAACCTTTGCGCTTATGTGTATATAGACGCGACCAAAACCCGTACCCTCTCCCAAACCAACAAGCTTGGCGGTAATGCCGCCAACACTAGCCTGTCAAAGGTTATCGACTTTAAAAATACCGTTCCGCCCCAAAAACTGGGTTCATTTGAACGGGAAATCGTCAAAGCGGAAAAAGCCCATGCCCACACCACCAGCTTGATCAACGATTGCATGAAACAAGCGGCGCAGGGCAAACAAATTGACGGCTGGTTGGCGAAAAAGGCCATCACCGATTGCGTCAACAGCGTCTTGCAGTCTCCCGACGCGCTGTTATGGCTGATCCGACTGAAAGAAAAAGACGAACACACCACACGGCACAGCTTAAATGTCGCCGTGCTGTCGATCATCCTAGGCCGTCACCTTAACCTGCCGGAAACGGCTTTGGTGAACTTAGGCATGTGTGGCATGTTGCATGACATCGGCAAAATGCGCATCCCTTATAAGCTCATCAGCAAAGAAGGCAAGCTTGAAGGCGACGAGCTAAAGCTCATGCAGTCACATACCATACTCGGCTATGAGTTGCTCAAATCCAGTGACAACATAGATTCTTGCGTGTTGGAAACCGCCTTGACCCACCACGAACGCCTAGACGGCAACGGCTATCCGCGCCAGCTTAAGCAAGCCAGCATCTCCGATTTTACTAAAATCGTCACAATTGCCAGCACTTATGACTCGATAATTAATGGCCGTCCTAACCAAGCCAGCAAAACCCACCTGGAAGCCACCCACCAGATGACCAAACTGGTCGGCAGCAAACTGGACCGCGACTTACTGATTAAATTTATCGAAAGCATGGGGGTTTACCCGCCCGGCTGCATTGTTCAAATGACCAGCGGGGCACTGGCGATTATTGTCGAAGCCAATGAACGCATGAAATTGCGCCCTAAAGTCGTAGTGCTGCGTAACGAAGAAGGCCAAGCCATGCCTGAAGAAATCGTCGATTTGGCAAAAATGGCCACCGACAAAAAAGGCAACGTTTACACGATAAAAAATGTCGTCGACCCGCAACACCACCACATCAACCCCAAACAATACTACAGCCCTAAGTTTATCGACAAAGGCTTTAGCTTTAGGAAAATGGCGAAGTCGTAGCTGCCTCCCTTATCCGTCATCCAACCCGCGCACCCCATTACCCCCAAACCGCGCCACCAAATTGCGTAAAGCCTCGGTGCTTAACCCCCTTGCCCAAACAGTTGCCGCCTCGATGCTTGGCTGATGCCGCAGCAAAGCCGCTTTTGACCAATATTGCCTTGCCGGCCCAATCGGCAAACCATCTAGTTCCGATGCCATGACAACAAACAGCCTAAGCCCGGCATCATGTCTTGCAAGCGCCGGATCATGACTGAGTTCCGCCAATTCAAAAACCCCTTCCAGAAACGCCAACTCGCCGCTTAACATCGCTTGCGCAACCAAGGCGACACGCTGCCGGGTTGCGCTCATCTCTTGTTCATTGACCATAAATACCCATCCGTACACCAAACCCACCTTGTGGGTACCCCCAAAAGCCGCAAACAAAAAAGCCGCCGGAAACGGCCATAAAAAGCGTTTCCGGCGGCTTTACCGCTTCCTAAAGGCCTTATAAGACTATTCGGCAGCGGCTTGCGCCTTATTGCTTACCACAGAAATATCCGCATCGGCCTGCAAACTATTAAGCACCGCATTAAACTCGCTCTGCCCCAAGGCATTGCCCATGCTCTTTTTCGCCAACTCCAATTGCGCTTTATCGCTTTCGCCCATCACCCCTTCGGTGACTTTATTCAGGCTGACGACAACTTGCTCGCCTGACGGCAAAGCGGCGATAAAAATGCTTGGCTTATTGGCGACGGGCTTAGCGGCCTTAAAAATCGCCTCGACCAAAGGTGCGGGCAAATCCGTTTTCCGGCGCGTCAGACCCTGGGCAGTTTTCAGCTCCAGCTTAGCCTCGCCCGCCACTTGCTGGATGGCCTCGCCTTGTTGTAAGCGGCCTTTAAGTTGCTTGGCCTGTTCAACTGCCGCTTGCTTGGCCTTATCCATTGCCAAAATCGCGCTAATATCGGTTTTTACCGCCGCCAAGTCGCGTGTCGCGGCCGGTTTATGCTCGTGCATACGCAACACTACCAACTTATCGCTACCCTGCTCAATAGGTGCGCTGTTATTGCCATGCAACACCTCGTCGGTAAACGCCGCGCTACGGATTTTATCGTCGGCAGCTACCCCGTCGCCTTTTTCCTTAGTGAACAAAGCGGAAGTCTTAATCGTCAGGCCTAAGGCATCGGCAGCCGCCTGTAAACTGTCAGGATTTTGATAACTGGCTTCGGTCAATTTTTCACCCGCCTCGTAGAAACCATTTTCCGCTTGGGCTTTTTGGTACGCCTTAGCGACTTCATCCTTCACGCTGTCATAAGGCTTGATTTGCGCCGGCACCAACTCGGTCACTTTAATCAGATGGTAGCCGAAAGCGGATTTGACCGGCTCAGACACCTCCCCCAACTTCAAGCCCGTCGCGGCGGCCTCAAAATCCTTTTCCATCACCCCCGCGCTAAACAAGCCCAAATCGCCGCCTTCTTTGGCAGTGGCCTTATCATCGGACAGTTCGGCCGCCACCTTCGCAAAATCCTTGCTAGCCAGCTCCAGCTTGGCTTTTTTAGCCTTTTCCAAGGCCGCCTTCTCATCCGTCTTGGCATCGACAGCAAATAAGATATGGCTGATTTTACGGCGTTCGGGCGTGGTGTACTGGTCTTTTTGTTCGGTATAAAAAGCTTTCAGCTTGTCGTCACTGACCTCGACCTTTTTCGCCAGATCCGCTAACGACAACTCGATATAATCGACCGACAACTGCTCAGGCGCTTGGTAAGCATCCTGATGCTGCTGATAATAAGCCTTAATCTCCTCGTCCTTAGGCGGTTCGGCGGCGACCTGCACGGGCACGGTCAAATACTCGACATCACGTTGCTGGTTTTGGATTTTGAAAAAACCCTCCACATCATACTGGCTGGCAAAGCTGGTATCGACGATGCTGTGTTGGAACTGCTCCATCACCAGCGCGTTTTTCACCCGCCCGACAAATTCATTAGAGGACATATGCTGGGTCGCCAGCAAAGCCTTATATTTGGCATCATCGAAATGGCCGTCGGTTTGGAAGTATTCCAAACCTTTAATAAAGTCACGGACAGCCTCATCAGTGGCGGTCAGCCCGCGGGATTGGACGTACTGCAACAACACCTCGTCTTTAATCAACTTTTGCAGGGCTTGGGCTTTTAAGGCCTGTTCATCAATACCCATGCCCCGCAAGCTTTGGCTATACTGCTCGTAGGCTTTATTGACATCACGCTGATAAAAATCCTTGTCGCCCACCGAAGCGACCGCCGCTTCCTTACCATTATCCATATAGTTGTTGATGCCCCATAACACAAACGGCACACCAATCAATAATAAGATACCCCCTGCAAAAGCACCTTGCGATTTTTCTCTAATTGTCGTCAGCATAAGCTCAGGCCCTAATAAATCCGATGTATGATGCAAAAAAAAAGCCCCGAACCAAAGTGGTACGGGGCTTTTGATTTTTTTGGCGAAGTGGACGGGGCTCGAACCCGCGACCACCGGCGTGACAGGCCGGTATTCTGACCAACTGAACTACCACTCCAAAGTCTGGTGGGTGCTGAGGGGATCGAACCCCCGACCCTCGCCTTGTAAGGGCGACGCTCTCCCAGCTGAGCTAAGCACCCGACTAATGCTGACTAGTTTACAGCATCTTTTAAAGATTTACCAGCTTTAAATGATGGAATTGTTGCTGCTTTGATAATTATTTCTTCACCGGTCTGCGGATTACGGCCTTTACGCTCGGCACGCGCTTTCACGGAAAAGGTACCAAAGCCCACTAAAGCCACGGAATCACCCGCTTTTAATGCAGATTCTACAGCTTTAATAAAGCCATCCAACGCGCGGCCGGCATCGGCTTTGGTTAATTCTGAAGACTCCGCTATAGCGTCGATAAGATCCGATTTATTCATTATTCCCCCCTCAGGAAGTCATTGTTATAGGTGTTGTGCTAGGCTGATGTGTAATTCTTATGCCCTGACAGCAGCAACACAAGAAACACTGTTATTTATATCAACTGCCATTGTGTAGTGTCAAGCTTTAAAGATAGCCGAGGCCACGTTTACCAAGGCTTGCCGTAGGTCGGCAAGCCTTGGCGCAGACCCTATTAATGGGCAGTCAATCCGGTTTTTAAGGCCTTGACACTATCCGCATCGCTTTTCGCCTTTTCTTCAATAACCAGTTTCTCAATAGGAACAGGCACATACTGCAAAGCCACCGCCAACACTTCATCAATCCAATGTACCGGCTTAATGGTCAGGTTAGCCTTGATATTGTCGGGTATTTCCACCAAATCTTTTTCATTGTCGGCAGGAATTAAAACGGTCGTGATGCCGCCCCGGTGCGCCGCCAATAACTTCTCCTTCAAACCGCCAATCGGCAACACTTCGCCGCGCAAAGTGATCTCGCCGGTCATCGCGACATTGGCGCGTACCGGAATCTTGGTCAAGGCCGAAATAATCGCCGTACACATGCCAATACCCGCGCTAGGGCCATCTTTCGGGGTTGCCCCTTCAGGGACATGGACATGGATATCATTTTGCTGGAACACCTCGTTATTAATGCCGAGAATATCCGAACGGCTCCGCACCACGGTCATCGCCGCCTCAATGGACTCTTTCATGACATCGCCCAATTTGCCGGTCGCCGAATGCTTGCCCTTGCCCGGAATCACCGCCGTTTCGATAGTCAGCAATTCGCCGCCGACTTCCGTCCACGCCAAGCCAGTCACCTGGCCGATTTGGTCGCGCTCTTCGGCCACGCCATAATCAAAGCGTTTCACGCCCAAATAATCGCCCAGATTCTCGGCGGTCACCACCACCTTGCCGCCGACCGACTTTAACAGCAGGGCTTTGACGACTTTCCGGCAAATCTTGGAAATGTCCCGCTCCAAGCTGCGCACTCCCGCCTCGCGCGAATAATAGCGGATCATATTCTTGACCGCAGGCTCAGTAATTTCAATTTCGTGCAATTCCAGGCCATTATTTTTCACTTGCTTAGGCACCAGATAACGCAAAGCGATATTAATCTTCTCGTCTTCCGTGTACCCGGCCAAGCGGATCACTTCCATCCTGTCCAGCAACGCGGGCGGGATATTCATGGTATTGGCGGTGGCGACAAACATCACATCCGACAAATCGAAATCGACTTCCAAATAATGGTCGGAAAAAGTATGGTTTTGCTCAGGATCCAACACCTCCAGCAGCGCCGAAGCCGGATCGCCCCGGAAATCCGCCGCCATCTTGTCGATCTCATCCAACAAGAACATCGGGTTGCGGGTTTTTACCTTAGCCAGATTTTGCAAAATCTTGCCCGGCATAGAACCGATATAGGTACGCCGATGACCACGGATTTCCGCTTCGTCACGCACCCCACCCAAAGCCATGCGCACATATTTGCGGTTAGTGGCACGGGCAATCGACTCGCCTAACGAGGTCTTACCCACCCCTGGCGGCCCTACCAAGCATAAAATCGGCCCTTTAAGCTGCTTGACGCGCTGATGCACCGCCAGATATTCCAGAATCCGCTCTTTGACCTTTTCCAAGCCATAATGCTCTTCTTCCAACACCTGCTCAGCAATTTTCAGGTCATGGCGCACCTTGGTCTTTTTCTTCCACGGCACATTGACCATCCAGTCAATATAATTGCGCACCACCGTCGCCTCAGCCGACATCGGCGGCATTAGTTTCAGCTTATTCAGTTCGGTTTCGGCCTTGGTTTTGGCTTCTTTCGACATGCCCGCTTCGGCAATTTTCTTTTCCAGCTCCTCAATCTCATTGGTGGCATCTTCCATGTCACCCAATTCTTTTTGGATCGCCTTAATCTGCTCGTTAAGATAATACTCGCGCTGGTTTTTCTCCATCTGCTGCTTGACGCGGACGCGGATTTTCTTCTCCATCTCCAGAATATCCACCTCGCCTTCCATCAGCATCATCAGGTTTTCCAGACGGCTTTGGATATTGGGGTTTTCCAAAATCCCCTGCTTATCTTGAACCTTCAGGCTCATGTGTGCCGCCATCGTGTCCGCTAAACGGCTAGGGTCATCAATGCCCGCCAACGAGGTCAGCACTTCAGGCGGGATCTTGTTATTGAGCTTAACATATTGCTCGAACGAACTGATCGCGGTGCGTTGCAGCACATCCTGCTCTTGCTCCGACAAGTCCCAGACCTCTTCCATCGGCTTGACCACCGCCGAATAAAACGCCCCGGCATTATGATAGGAGACCACGTTAATGCGTTGGCTACCCTCCACCAACACCTTCACCGTCCCGTCCGGCAATTTCAGCAATTGCAGGATATTCGCCAGCGTCCCCACCTGATACAGGTCGGTAATGTCCGGTTCGTCGACCTCGGCTTCCTTTTGCGCCACCAGCAACACTTGCTTGCTGTCACGCATGGCTGCGTCCAAGGCATCAATTGAGCGCTCACGCCCGACAAATAAGGGGATGACCATGTGCGGGTACACCACTACATCGCGTAGCGGCAAAACCGGAATGAAGACATCGCTTGGCTGTAACTCTGTCATGTTATGTGTTTCCATAAATGCGCCCTGAACACGATTGTAAAAATAAGATTATGAGGACGGTAATAAAAATAGCAAGGATCCGGCCATAAAATAGCCGCTTTTTTTTCTGGCCAGGCTAAGGAAGCAGGCTAACCTGGAGGGGGTACTGGCTGGCGGCGGGCTTTCAGCCACAATTCCAACAGCAAAGCCTTACGCAACAGCTTACGCCCCCACAGCCGCCAAGCCGCTTGTCCGCGCCATGCCAACAATTCGTCTAAAGCCCGCTCAGGGCTGGTAAATTGGCCACTGACCCGGCTGATATAGGTAGGATAAAGGATTAACGCCGCCGCCGCCAATTCATCGACACTGAGGCGGCGCGAACGCCTGTCCGCCACCAGCTTATCCTCAGTCAACCCCCACCCCGCGTAAAAAGGCAAACCGTAGCAGACAACCCTTTTGCCGCGCAACAACGCCTCAAAACCCGTTAACGAAGTCAAGGTATGCACCTCATCGACCTGTTCCAGCAATTGCCCCATCGCCACATCGACGATAATCTCGTCGCACCATAAATGCGTCTGCGCCTCGTCCTGCCCCGCCTGCCGCAAGCCCGCCACCACATCAGGATGGGGCTTATAAATGATATAAGCCGTCGGTTCGGCACTACGCACCGCCATCAACAGGCCTAAATTAGTGCGTAGCCCCAACGCCCCATACGCCAACGACGCATCGCTTTCCACCTGCCCCGGCACCAGAATGACCGGCCCCGCCAAACTGCCCGGCGGGCGTTGCCAGACCCCCGTGCCGACATTGTATTTGGTCAACCGGGCAGCGGCCAAGCGCTCGCGCAACTGCCGGGCACGCGCCAGCAATGGCGTATCAAAGGGATAATTTTGTAGATAAGCCTCCAAATCGGAAGGCCTTGTCGCATCGTAATAGATACCCGTACTGTCCAAAGCCCATGATAATGGCCGGATCAGATCGGCACCTAAGCCTACGGAACGGATAAAACCATCTTCCAAGCGAATAGTATGCCATTGTTTGGCATTTTCCGGCAGCACCGTGAGCGCTTGCCGACCCCAGACCACCAGCGTGGCCTGTTCGGGCGGCTGCGCAACATCAAACAGCACGGCGCTACCCTGAAAAAACCGCCTCACAATCGGCTTCTTATAATCGGAAAAACCGTATGCGTACAGCCGCGTCGGAAACCGCCCGCGCTGCACCCGCTGCCACCCCGCCCAAACCAGCAAACGCTCAGGTTCGCAGCACTGTGCTGTTTCTGGATCAACATAAGCCGCGCAAGCGACCAGCACTGCATACAGCAAATTGGCCAAGGGCACTGGCTGGCGGCCTAAAGGTGGCGGCACGGCATCATCGGTCAAGCCCCAGCCCGCATAATACGGCATCGCAAAGGTGCGCACCCGCTTACCCCATAACAAGCCTTCCCAACCCAAGCTAGAAGCCTGACAATACACCGCTTGCGCCCCGGCCAGCACCGCCGCCGGATGCACATCCGCCGCCAGCGCCTGCACCCGCGCCGCATCGGCCAACGTCCGCCGCTGCCCAGGCACATCAGGGCAAGGCAACACCAGCACCTGCGCATCGGGATACTCCGCCAAAGCCGCCGCCAGCATCCGCGCCGACCCCGCCGCATCCCCCGCATCAACTACCACTACATAATGGGGCGGTAAAGGCAAAGCATACGCCCGCGCGTGGTTATAGCGCGATAACTGCTGGCTTTGCCACAACCCCTGCAACTGCCACGCCCGCGCTTGCTGGGCAGGGCTATAAGCCGCCGCTATCGCCGTTTCCAACGCACTGGCCCAACAGAGCGACAATACCCCATCCGCAGCATTAAAAGGCGCAACACAGCCCTCGGTGGCTTCCCACAGCACCAGACCGCCTAACCGCGCCAACACCTCGCCGCCACGCCGCCACGCCGCCAACAGACGGCGGTTTGCAGGCTGCACCGGGCGATATACCACCACCCGCCGCCAGCGCCAACTTAACGCCCACAAAGTCAGCAAACGCGGCTTAGGCAACAAGCGCACAGCGGCCTGCGCCAAATCTTCGGCAGAAAGCGACGGCCTAGCCATCAGCCCCCCAACAACTGGCGGTTAGCCTGTTGCGCCTGCGCCGCCATTTCCAGTGTCTTCGCTTGGGCATTACCCCATAAGCCATAGCGGAAAGTCTCGTCTTGGGTCAGGCTTAA
Organism: Methylovulum psychrotolerans; assembly: GCF_002209385.1. Taxonomy (NCBI): domain Bacteria; kingdom Pseudomonadati; phylum Pseudomonadota; class Gammaproteobacteria; order Methylococcales; family Methylococcaceae; genus Methylovulum; species Methylovulum psychrotolerans. The sequence goes on along the minus strand of NZ_CP022129.1, from coordinate 3,640,043 downwards.
AATCGCCTCCACCCACGCCGCCTGCTCGTTCGCCACCACCAAACCCTGCCGCCCATGCTCGACCACCGCCGCACAACTGCCGCCCGGCGAATACACTCCGACCGCCCCGCAACGGGTAATATCCAAAAACTTGGTCTGCGAACGCGCCAAATTAAACGGCACGTCCAACAACGGATTTAAGCCGACATGCCGCCCAGGTTGCGCCAAAAAACCCTGATAGGCCGGCCATTTCAAGGTATGCACCACAGTAACGCGCGGCAAGCCCCGGTACAGCTCAAACACATCTTTCTTCCCGATAATCTCAAAAGCCGCCTGCGGGTCCCGTGCCAGCACCTCCGCCACCACCGGACGTAACCAACGGATTTCCGCCTGATGCGTGGCAATCGAACCGTGATAAAAAATCCGCCGGATCGGCTCAGGGAACGCAATCGGCGTAGGCAACACTAATTGCGCCCGCCACGTCGCGTATTTTTCCACCAGATACGGTGTCGACACCCAAAGCTGCGGCTGCTGGCCACGCAACCAAGCCCGTTGCCGCCACGCCAACTTCGCCAACTTATAACGGTAACTGAGCGGCATCCCCGCCGACGCGGCAACATCCAACACATCGTCATCCATAAAAAACACCAACGCCCGCAACCGCGCCCGGCACGCGCCAACCAGCCGCGCCCACGCAGGCGGCACATAACGGACAAAAATGACAATCGCATCGGTTAATGCTTCAGGTTCCGGCACATCGGCATGAAAACACCGGACAAGCGGAAACCCACCCGCCGCCAACAGCGGCAGGATAAAAAAATCCGTGGAAGGGTTCGCACACTCTTCGATCAGAAAAACCGTGGGCTTAGGGGCTGGGGCGAGTTCCATAACAGGCTCAAAACTGACAATAGGGGCGATTATACCGACCGAGAAGGCAGGCGGGGCATACCTTTTTGAAGATCAATGGCGCAACAGCATACCTTAATTGATTAATTCTCACACCATTCCACTACCTTAGCGTATTGGCGGAGCAAAAGACAAATCCGCCGAGAGCAGATGAGACACTAACCCGACAAGCAAACCCCAAGGGAAATCCTGCCTGTCGGCTACGCTAGCGCGATTAAAAAAATCGGCGCAATAATGACTCATTATGGTTTTTAAATACCCGAAAATATCAAGCTATATAAATTTATCCGCTTATATTCCGGCAGGTATTGTAAGCCTTTTCTCCAGCACAGCAAGCGTAAGCCCAGCCTGTTTTGGCAACCCCACACCTGCTGTACAAGGATAATCTATAGCAATACCACTGTGCCGATAACCACGCCGCAAATAAAATGCAGTCAATTCCGGGCGGGGCGATAGCACAGCCATAACAGCTTTACCGCAACCCAGCATCGCGCCGACTGACTGTTCGGCATAGGCTAACATCTGCTTGCCCAACCCAGTCCCCTGTCTGTGCGGCTGTACTGCCAGCATTCCGATATGCGCATCATCCCCGTGTTTTTCGATATGGACACAAGCAACAATTTCGGTACCGATCAAACCCAAAGCCACCACCGAACAAGGCTTGCACAACATCTCCAGCACTTGCTGGGCATTAACTCTAGCCCCTGCCACCCAATCAGACTCATGCGTCCACCCACCCGCTCCAGCTTCAGGGCGATAAGCACAGTTAACCAATTGGACAATCGCCCCGACATCATCGGGAAGTCCGGTTCGGAATGCGGTTAGGTCTTTTTTCATAGCGTATACATTAAGCGGACAGCATTGGGCTTTACTCGTAGATTAACATAATTCGCACACTGTCCGACATTTTAAGGAATGGGCATAAAAGAAAATCTGTTGTAGAGACGTTGCGGAGCTTCCATCTCTACAGTCTTCGATCTTTCTGTCATTAGGTATTAAAAAAAACACCAAAAATTACACGCACCACCCCATTAATATAGAATAGTTTTTTTATTTTTTCCGATACTGCTCGCCAGTCCTATGTGTCAACAGCAGCCTATTCTAAAGCGGATTAAGAGCATTATTAAGAATACCGAACGGACAAACCTTTCGCCATTTAACTTTCGGCAAGCAAAAAATCCGCATACCTAACCACCCCGCATTTGCACAACGGCAACTACCTCCCTTTACGCAACCGCTCAATATAAGCCAACTCCCCCAACGCAAGCTTATTCGTCGGCTCAATCTCAAGGTCTTGGCGATATGCCCGTTCCGCTTCATCCAACCGCTTTAATTCCGTTAACGAGAACCCCATCCCACGCAAAGCCATGCCCCGTAACTCCTGCTGGCTACTATACTGCTCCGCTAGCCGATAAGTCTCTTTATAAAGCACCAATGCCTCCTCAAACCGCCCTAAACTGTTCAATGCCGCCGCCATTTCCGCCCTGGCATCTGCCGAATAAGGGGCAAGCTTTACCACATCCTGCAACAAAGCCACCGCTTCGGCAAACTGCTGCTTTTCCGCACGGATAAAAGCCTGCATTTGCAGGCACTGCTTATAACTCCAATCCACCCATTCAAACGGCGCACTGGCAGTTTTTTTAAACGCTTCATACTCAGCACTAGTCCGAAATGAATAATGCGGCAACTGCTGATTAAACGATGCTTCATAAGCCTTACGCAATTGCGTTGCAAGCCGCTCAGCTTCATCCCAACGCTTACCTTGCAATAGCCCCATAAGCTCTTCCATCTGCGGGCGCAAAACCGCGCCTTTAGCTGGCTCCGAATTCGCCGAAAGCTCTATAGCTGTCGTCACCGCCCACGTTTGCGCACCAGCCGGACTAGCCATCACAATGGCGACCAACAATACCCCTAACTTAACATTCATCATACCTTCCCCTTAGCCCCAGCATCGCCGACAAGCCCGTCGCCGTTGCAAAGCCTTGATTGCAGATCAGGTAGTCTGTGTAGAGTTCTATTTTTTCTTTTTCCATCCGTCAATGATACTCTTTTTGGGATGGGGTGCGTAACATCAGTTATGAGTTTAACCAGCCCACCAGCCAAACCCTTTTCACCAACACTTATAAGCTTTAGTTTATGGCCATCCCTTTAGCAAGCAGTTTTCAACGCGGCTCGGCATTGCCGCTGGACCTATATAGCCTACGCGCCGATCTGGCCGCCCGGGATGCGATTCCGCTGGCGGCACGGTTTGAGTTTATGGTATGTACGGTGGCAGCGGACGGGAAAACCTACCGACTGGAAGGCGGCACGGCCAATAGCCACTGGGTCGAAGCTGCTGCGTCGGCGGCTTGGGGCAGTATCGGCGGCACTTTGGCGGCGCAGACGGATGTGCAGGCGGCGCTCAATGCCAAAGAGCCGCTGATTGCGGCGGGTACGGCTTCTGGCTATGTGCAAAAAATGGGCACTGATGTTTGGACAGATTCGCCTAGCCAATGGGATGGGACAAAATACGCCGGGGTAACGGTGCCGCTTTCCCTAGTTGTGTCAGGCGGTTGGGCGGTCAGCTGGCGGCCTACGCGCGTTAAAGTGACGCTAACAATCACCTCATTGCAGACTTTTACCAATTTAAACTTTTATGTCTATTCGACGGGTAGTTATTTTCAGGGTGACTGGAGAACGCCGGATTTGGGTAATAACGGGTTACCGCCTTTGGTGCTGGGTGTAAACGTTTTGGAGCTGGATTTAACGGGTTTGGAATTTGATATATTGGAATTAGTTCTCAGTCCGAATTTTAATTACCCGACCTATGATGTTACAGATGTGGAATTTTTTATCTCCGCCAACCAATATTTAGGCGGTGATAAAGTCTTTCATGATCTCAATACCGGGGTGGTGCCGGAGGCGGGCAATTTATATTTTACCGTCCAGCGGGCACTGAATTCGGTGCTGACGGGGTTTTACTCCAGCCCCGGCACGGTGGCCGACACCGACACCCTATTGCAAGCCGTGCAGAAGTTGGACGGCAATATTAACGCGATGGCACGGGTCGTAATTACTTACACCAGTTCCGTAACCCTGTATTCCAGCAACTTACCATCCGGCAGTATCGTCCGCTTTAACGGCACGGCGGCGATGACCGCAACCATCGTCAATTCTACGCCCGCCGGGTGGTATTGTTACGTCTACCAAGCCAACACCGGGCAAGTGACCTTCACCGTCTCCGGCGGGGCGTTGCACAATGTGGCCGGCTTTACCAAAACCGCCGGGCGTTATGCCCAGGTTATGCTGTTTTGCGACAGTAATGCCGGGTTCGCACCGCAGATTATTTTGAGCGGCAGTGGGGCGTAGGATGAAAAAGTCTGTTTCAGTCGCCTTGCCATTGCTAGAAGCTGGTGGGGTGATGAGAAGGCCGCCGCCTTATCACAAGTGCAAGACAGGGTTGAGAGATGGTAGTTTTGCAAGCAATCCGACAGGAAAGCGGTAAAAAAGGCTTAGGTGTCTGACAACCGTCAAAAATGGTTGCCAGACGGTTAAGCAAGGTCTTCCTTTACCCTAGGGCGTTAACTTAATGCGCTTCTATCACAGCCAGCGAATCATAAAACGTACCCGTCCAACGGAAGACCGTCATATTGCCGCGAATGGTGAAATTTTTTGCCGTGGTAAAACGGCAGCTTGCAAAGCCACCAAAATCGCCGCCGCTACCTAAAGCCACTTCTGCCGATGTACCCACCGCCAAGGTAGGGGTAGCGGTGGAAACCACAGTACCGCTACTGTTGATCAGGTCTATGGTAACTGTTTGTGGAACCAATGATACATTGACCGCATTGCAGGCATGATAGCTTTGGCCACTGTCAGACCATGCAGGCGAAGTTGTCAGCGGGGCGGCCATAACATTAGAAGCCATGCCCATTGCCGATACCGCAATGGTTGCTAGTAAAAACCGGATGTTTGTCGTACGCATTTTCATCTCTCCTCGGACATCTGTAATGTGTCCATTATTATTTGCATAGGTTGTTTGTGTATAACCAACTGATTTTTGTCATGCAATGTAAGCAAAGCCATAGCTATTGATGCAACCTCGCTTACGGCTACATTAGATGCTTTTTTGAATCAGGGAGATAGGACATATTGGCGCTGCACTTGGGTAATGTTAACTTGCTAATTTATAACAGTTAATATTTTGATTTTGATAATTTTTATTAGATAAGGGTTATTTAATGATTTATTTATGGGGTTTGATATGCAAATAATCCCCCTTATGAAATTTTTTTGGTTTAAATTAACTAAAATTAATAATTGTATTGGTTTTTTATGCCTTTGGAATTATCTAGATGATTGTTTTTATAAGATACTGAAATAAAATCTCTTTATTTGTTTTTCCTGGGTGTAGGCTCAGGCTGAGGAGATGCGTTATTTGCTTGCAATTCAGCCGAAGCCCTAGCTCTATAAGGCCGGAGCTTTGTTTGTTTTTGCTTTGGATGTTAAGCAATAGCCATTTCATCTGTTAGAAATGGGTCGTTGCGAGGGGATTAGGCGACTTCATTGAGGGTATGGATGAAAGGTGACGGGGGTGTCCCGTCACCTCGGCTGTTTTTTTGGGCAATCGGAATGCCCTTTAGCGCATTATAAACTTAAAATAAACCTACAAAGAATGGAATTATATCAATGAAAAAAGTTGTTAGGTTGCTGTCACTGAATTGCCACCAAGGAAGGCCATTTTGTTCACTGGGTTGCCACGCCCCCATCTTTTCATTGATCATCCAAGTTCCGTCCGTTTCATTAGTGAAGGTAGTTGCAGTATCTAAGATGTGGGTTTTATATTTGGACGCGGCTGAGACGATATGGACTTCTATATGATGATTGGGCGTATTGGCCGTTTTGATAAAGGCCAGATCGTTATTGCCGAGTATCTGCCAAATTCCATCCGTTTCATTAGTGAAGGGAGTCGCGACCGCTAATGTACGGGTTTGATAATTGGAGCTGGCTGAGGCGATATGGACTTCTACATGGCCATTGGTTGTATTGGCCGTTTTAATAAAGGCAAGATCGTAATTATTGAGTATCCGCCAAGTTCCGTCCGTTTCATTAGTAAAGGTAGTCGCGACATCTAATTTGCGGGTTTGATAATTGGAGGTGGCTGAGGCGATATGGACTTCTATATGGCCATTGGGCGTGTTGGCCGTTTTAATAAAGGCCAGATCGTTATTATCGAGTATCTGCCAAGTTCCGCCCGTTTCATTAGTGAAGGTAGTCTCGACATCTAATATGCGGGTTTGATAATTGGAGGCGGCTGAGGCGATATGGACTTCTACATAACCATGGGCTGTGTTGGCGGTTTTTATAAAGGCCAGATCGTTATTACTGAGTATCTGCCAAGTTCCGTCTGTTTCATTAGTGAAGGTAGTCCAGAGTTCCAGAGTGCGGGTTTGATAATTGGAGGTGGCTGAGGCGGTATGAATTTCTACATGGCCATTGGGCGTATTGGCCGTTTTTATGAACGTAAGATCTCTATTTAGTATTGAACCGGCATAGGTAAATGTTGATGCCGTCAACATAAATGCCATTACCACATTAGCAAAAACTCTTTGTTTCATCGTTAATTCTCTCTTAAATGGGTATGATTATTTAAAAAAAGCTAACAGAGCAATTGAAAGCACTTTGTTTAATTTTTTAGTTATCTAAACTAAATGCTAAGATCGCTTTGGGTCTGAAACAGTATGGTATAATTAAAAATCACTTAGGTCAATTTTAAGATCTTTATTTACTAAAATTATGGCAACTGTTCACATTAAGCTATAAAACGTTCGTCATTGGATGGCGGCAGAATTGACTTCCTGTCGTTATGCTCTTTGGGTGTTTATATTGATGCACGGCATTCCTATCACACCCCTTTATGCGGGTATTCGGGCTTATCCCGATAAAATCTGCGGTATTCGGGGAAAAGATGTTACTGCGTAACGTCAGTCATCTAATACAAAACAGCATCCTCATAGGGTATTACTTTTTGGATACGGTTAAGGTGTTGCACAGCCCCCCCCTTACTGCACCCCCAAAGCCTGTAAGCCTTTTTGGGCATCGGCATCGCCTTGGGCGGCGGCTTTTTGGTACCAGGCGATGGCTTGTTGCAAATCTTGGCCTACGCCTTTGCCGCTGGCGTACAGATACGCCAAGTGGGTTTGGGCGGGGGCGTAGCCTTGGGTGGCGGCTTTGCCGTACCAGTAGGCGGCTTGTTGGTAGTCTTGCTCCACACCTTTGCCGAATTGGTATTGCACACCCAAGTTGCCTTGGGCGGAGGCCAGGCCTTGTTCGGCGGCTTTTTTATACCACTTAAAGGCTTGCTGGTAGTCTTGGCTGATGCCGCGCCCGACATCATACATATAGCCCAAACTCACTTGCCCTAAGATACTGCCTTGGGTGGCGGCTTTTTTGTACCACTCCACTGCTTGCTGGTCGTCTTGGGCTATGCCTTTGCCGTTGGCGAACATATAGCCTAGGCGGGCTTGGCCTTCGGGGTCGCCTTGGGTGGCGGCTTTTTTGTACCAGTCCACCGCTTGCGCCAAGTCCAGGCTGACCCCGTTGCCGAGTTCGTAGAGGTTGCCCAGATAATATTGGCTTGGTGCGTGGCCTTGTTCGGCGGCTTTGCGGAACCATTGTGCGGCTTGGGCAAAATCTTGTTTGACCCCGCTGCCGAATTGGTAAAGCAACGCCAAGCCAAATTGCGCGTCGGGATAATTACGCTCGGCGGCGGGGCTGAATGCAGCTTGGGCTTGGGCGAAGTCGCCGGCTTTTTTATAGCTGTAGCCTAAGGCGGTCAGGCCGCGCAAGTCGCCTTGGCCGGCGGCTTTTTGTAACCATTCTAAGGATTTGGGGCGGTCGGGGGCGGTGCCTTTGCCTTGCTCGTAAGCCAAGCCGACGCTGGTTTGTGCGGGTGCGTAGCCTTGCTCGGCGGCTTTGCGGAACCACTCTAAGGCCTCCCGATCATTAACCGCGACCCCGCCCGATCCGCTGGCATACATTTGGCCGACGTTAAACTGCGCCCCGGCGAGGCCTTGGTCGGCGGCTTTGCGGTACCACTGCAAGGCCAAAACGGGATTGGCGGTCACGCCTTGGCCGAGTGCGTACAATCCGGCCAGTTCGGCTTGGGCGCGGGCTAAGCCTTGGTCGGCGGCTTTGCGTAGCCATTGTGCGGCGAGCGCCTTGTCTTCCGGAACGGCCTGCCCATACAAGTAACAGCCGCTGAGCAGGGCTTGGGCGGTGGCGTTGTTAGCGTCGGCCAGTTTTTGCCATAATTCGAGCCCATCCGGGCAACGGCTTTGGTAAAAGCCGTTGGCGTTATCCTTAGGCAAATAGGTTGCGGTCAGCTCTTGCTCGGCGCTGCGCACTTTTTGTTCTTCCTCTTGGCCTTGGTGCTTTTGCTGCATGTCCAAATAGCCTTGATAAGCCGCCCAGCCGCCAGCGCCGATAGCGGCCAGCAACAGCCCGCCAAAAATGACTTTCAGCAATTGCACGAACAGGTTGGTGGGTTTTTCGTCGTCATAATCCTCATCGTCTTCGTCCTCTTCCGCCGCATCATCAATAAAACCGTCATCCTTGCGCGGGGCTTCTTGCCACTGGCGCAATTTCAGTTCCGCCTCCAGCTTAAGGCGTTTCATGGCCTCTTCGGCGGCTTCTTTTTTGGCGCTGGCCGGGTAAGCTTGGAGATAGGCCTGGTAAGCTTCGATGCTGTCGGCGTTGCGGGTATGTTGCCACAACGCCGGATCGTCGGTTTTTTTCTCGGCCACCGCCACGGGCGTTACTGGCGGGCGGGCGTTCAGGAACGGTGCCAACAGGGTTTTTAAAGCGCTGATGTCGGCGGGGCGGTCGGTCGCCGTGACCATCAGACAACGTTCGATGGCGGTTTTTAGGTACGGGTCCAGATGGCTGCCGACAAAAGTCAGCGGCACACCCTGTCGGCATTGTGCAAAACTGGGCGGCGGCGTACCGTTCAGGCATTGGAACAGCAACGCCCCCAGTGTGTACAGGCCGTCGCCCGCCTGCGCCGCATCCAAGTCCAACACGCTTTGGCGGGTCAGGCCCAAGTCCATCAGCACCGGATCTTGGGGTTTTTTCGCGCCGCCGCGTAAGAAAATGTTGTGTAAAGTCAGGTCGGGCGAATGGATGCCGCGTTGTTGGAGTTGCTCTAAGGTGTCCAGCAAAGGTTTGAGCCAGAGCTTAAGGTAAGATGCGGGTTGTTTGGGTTGTTGGTGCCAAGCGTCTTGCAAGGGGCAACCGTCGATGCTGTCCATCACCCAATAGGCCGTGCCGTATTGCTCGACCAAATCGACAAAGCGGACGATGCCGGGCAACGGCTGGCAACTGTTGAGCAGCCGCGCCTCGTCGATAAAATGTTGGTAGCCTTGGGCGAAGCCTTGCGGCCTGGCCGTGCCGCTTTTGGGCATCACCGTGCCGGTGCGGGTGCGCACCGCCAGCGGTTCGGGGTAATACTCCCTGACCGTCAGGATCGCGCCGCCAGTCTTTTGCGCCGTATAGACAATGCCCACCGCGTCCGCCGCCACCACCCGCCCCAAGGTATATTGCCCCCCAACTACGCTGAACAAAGGCAAATGCAAGGCTTCTTCCACATAAGTGGCGCGGTCGAAACCGCAGCTGGCGCAAATAGCTTGGGTACTGGGCTGGAAGCAATTGGGGCAATGGCTGTGGGCAGCGTAGTTCATAGTGGGTTCTTGGGGTTGATGGTCGATAGGGGGTTATTCTAACCCAAACTACTGGACTGGGCGTAATAGTGGCTGCTATCGCTGTCCGTTTCGTCGGTTTTGCCGCGTAAATAGTCAAGCAGGGCGGCGCGAATAGGCCTATAGTAAAGCTTCGGGGGTTAACCTTGGCGGCAAAATCAACCGCCCACGTTAAGGCACATCCGCCCACCCCAATAGCGAACGGAGCTAAGGCCATGAGCAAAGAACAAAAAAGCAATAAAGAAGAGAAGAAGAAACCCGCGTTAAGCCCTAAAGAGAAGAAAGCCGCGAAAAAAACCAAGAAGGACGCGAAGGGCTGAGGTTTGGGTAGGCAAAGCAAGGGTTTATGGGGGTAGGGTTACAACTGCCCGGACTTTTATATTCGATGGGTAAGTTTTTAATATTCAAATCAATAGCCCAGCTACCGGATATTGAAAAGGACTGTAAGCTGTTTTGAAATAAAAGGTTGTTGTGGATTTTGTCTCCCTCCCCTGATGGGATTGGGCAGGGAGAATCTAACCGGACTTAAACCCAACCGCGTGGCACGGGGCATATATTTGCCCCTTAAATATCGGGCCCCGTCATTTACTCACTGACGTTACGCAGTAACGCTTTTACCCCGTTTGCCGCGCCGAGCATCGCAGGTTTTGTCGGGATCAGCCCGAATACCCATAGGGCATAAAGGGGCGCGGCAGGGATGCCGCGCGTCGGCAGAGGGGCAGGAAGCCCCTTCTGCCTACCCCCGACAAAACCGAGAAGCGCAGGAAGAAGCGGCAACCGGGCCACCTTTTCTTTGGATACTTTCTTTTCGACTGCAAGGATGCACACCCTCAGGGGCGTAAAGGAGGTAGAGCAATGCCACCTCAGGGTGGTCTGGAGACAGAGCAATTGCCGAGGCGGAGCAAAAGAAAGTATCTCGCCTTCGGGTGCGAGAACCCGATTAAAAAAACCGTCGCGACAGCGACTCATCGCTACATTTTTCAATATCGCAAAAATGACTGCGTAACATCAGTTACTCATAAGAACCAACTGCGCTTCGGGAAAAGCTTTCATGAACCTAACAATAGGATCAATGGGTTTAGCCTTATATTCTGCGTCCGTAGTGAAATACAGGACTTTTTTGTCGGTATGGATAGCCGCATAGATTTCGCCGCTGGCGTGCATATAAAGGGTAGCGTCTTCAATGGTACACAAATGCTGAGCGCAACCGCTGGTCTCCAATGCACCGGCAGTATTGATTGCAATGCCATCAGACACGCTCAGATTATCCTTGAACTGGCTAAGGTATTTACCCAGCAATTTTTTTAACGCCGCGTGTATCTTTTTATCGTCAAAAACATCCAGCGAGTAGCCGCCGCCAAACTTATTGAGATTATCAAAGCGCGTCAGATGGTCGGCGGGCAAGTTTTCTTTGCCAACACCGTTTCCGGTAACCAAAAAACTGGCTAACAACAGGCAACAAATAGCAATCGGTTTCATAGGGATCAAGATTAAGGGTTGTGTACGAAATAAAATTTATTGTAGAGACGTTGCATGGCAAGGTTTTGAAGCCTATAAGGCTACAAATCAGTGCTGAAGTTTATGCGGCTCTCACGCGTCGGCTTTTTTGCCGCTTGCCTTAGGCAAGGCCTTTGTTGTGGCAATTACGCATGGTTTTCTTATAACCACAAAACCTGCGCCGTAAATCTGCGAAAGCCCCCTAGCCATTGGCATAATACAAAAATTAAGCCGCTAAAAAAATTAACGAGTACCAAAAAAGTAGTGAATATGTCACATATTTAGTCAAAAATTAGCCAGCTTTTTGATATTTAACGGAAACGGCGCAAATTATTTTTCTGCCCAAGGCCATGCCGACCTATTTTTTTTAAAGCTTGGCGGCTAAACCGCCCAATCTAAGGGCAATGGCTATCCAAATGCGGAGACAGGGGGCATAAGTTGTATCTGGTGCAAAAAAAGGAGTTAGATATTGTGTGTTGAAGGCTTGGCGGTATGTGCCGACGCGCTACGCGGCCACTGTTTCGCCTCTTGGTCACTTCCCCGCAAACACCTCCCCCTTCAACACATCATAGCCATTAAACGCCATCCTCATGCTCAGGCGCAGATTAATGGCGCAGGCCAAAGTCGTGCTGGTGAAAATGCCCACCACCAGCGTAGATAAGGGCAAAAAACCGCGCCTGTAACCCTGCCCGCTGGATAATACTCAAATCCGCGACCACCTGTTTGTCGCATCGCCCTTAAGCGTGTTAAATCTTTGGGGAGGTGCAGTTGCCTAAGTTCTGGCGCATAAAAACCGCTTACAAGGCCTACGCAGGAATGGAATGGGTTTCAAGTAGCTTCAAACCTTAAAAGCTTTAGCCGCTATTTTATAGTATGGCACTAAGTGCTATACTGCTAAAAGATTAGGCCTATGAAGGGAACCGACATGATAATTTATAAAACCCGTTGGTTTGAAGCTTGGGCAAATAAGCAGGGCTTAAGTAACTTAGCCATTTGTCATGCAGTGCAGGAAATGCAGCAAGGGCTTTATGAGGCCGACTTAGGCGGCGGATTGTTTAAAAAACGTCTTGCCCGTCAAGGGCAAGGCAAAAGCGGTGGTTTTCGTACCTTGATTGCCACCAATAAAGGCGACCGTTGGTTTTTTGTTTTCGGTTTTGCCAAAAATGCGCGTAGCTCCATCGACAAGGATGAAGAACGCGCTTTAAAAAAGTTAGCCGGACATTTACTGGCGCTTTCGCCATCTGCTTTAATAACAGCAAGAGATCACCACGAATTAATAGAGGTAGTGTGCCATGAGAAAAGCACCGTCAGCGCTGCTGGCAGCGGTACATGAAACGGCTAAGGGTTTGCATGATGCCGGGGTTATGGGGCAAATCACAATGCGGGAGTTTGACCAGCTCTGCTTGCCGCCGATAGCCCGCTTGCAGCCAGAGGAAATCAAGCAAATCCGCGAAGCGGCGAATGTCAGCCAAGCGGTTTTTGCCAGTTTGTTAAATATCAGCGTCTCAACGGTGCAAAAATGGGAGATAGGGCAGAAACGCCCGACCGGGATTGCCCTAAAACTGTTGCATCTGGTGCAAAAAAAGGGGTTGGATAGTGTGTGTTGAAGGCTTGGCAGTATTCGCCGACGCGCCTCTTGGTCACTTCCCCGCAAACACCTCCCCTTTCAACACATCATAGCCATTAAACGCCATCCTCATGCTCAGGCGCAGATTAATGGCGCAGGCCAAGGTGGTACTGGCGAAAATGCCCACCATAATGGCGATCTGATACTTGACCGCCAGCCACGGCTCGCTGCCGCCGAGGATTTGCCCGGTCATCATGCCGGGTAATGACACCAGCCCCATGGTCGTCATATTGGCGAGGGTAGGGCTGATGGCGGCTTTAACGGCGGTGCGGTAATACGGTAGCACTGCCTCCCAACGGCTCGCCCCCAACAGCAAAAAGGTCTGGTACTCCAACTCATTCCGGCGCAATGCCGCATAAAACCGCTCCAGGGCAATGACATTGCCTTGCTGGCAATTGCCCAACACCATCCCCGCCAACGGCACCAGATAACGGGCATCGTAAAACAGCTCCGGGCGGATGACCAACACCACCAGATAAAACGTCGATAACAAAGTGCTGACCGTAACCGCCACCAGTGTGGACAAGGCAAAAAACCGCGCCCGCAGCCCCGCCCGCTGGATAATGCTCAAATCCGCGACTACCAGCATCACCAAAATCCACAACGCGTTTAACCATGGGTTATTGAGGGTGAATAAGGTTTTCAGGTAAAACCCGACCAACGCCAACTGCACACTCATCCGCACCACACCGATGAAAATATCCCGTCCCAAACGCAGGCCGACCAGCCACAACACCCCTACGGGTAACAGGCACAAGCCATACAATATCGCCAATTGCGGCGCGGCAATATCAAGCGTATTCATGGTTGACCTCCGACAAACGCCCGTCCGCCATACTCCACACCTTAGCGCAACAGGCCAGCCAATCGGGGTCATGGGCGACCGATAACACCGTCAGGGCGGGGTCGGCAAACACTGCGAACACTGCTTGTTTACTGTCCTCATCCAAGGCGCTGGTGACTTCATCAAGCAGGTAAACGCTTTTGCCCAATAACAGCCCCCGCGCCAGAGCCAACCGTTGCTTCTCGCCGCCGGATACCCGTGCACAGTCCTGTGCCAGCAACGCCGGACTTAGACCTAACCGCGCCAGCACCTCCTCCAACCGCGCGGGGCTGGGTAGCGCGTCGCGGTGGGCCTTAAACCGGAACGGCAATAACAAGGCCTCATGCACCGTCTCTGCCCCCAGCACTGGCTCTTGGCCGATATAGGCGGTATGGTGGCGGATAAGCGCCAAGGTCGCAACATTCAAAGGCTGTCCCTAAAATTCAATCACCCCCTCTTGTACAGGCAATAGGCCGAGCAAGGTTTTCAGTATCGTGCTTTTCCCCGACCCCGATTTGCCGCATAACACCGCCTTATCGCCGCTGTTAACGGTAAAACTGACATCGTGGAGCAGGGTTTTGTCAGGGACACTGACGGTGACATGGGAGAAACGGATAATCGCGGGCATGAGTGGGGTTAGGGCAGCAAGGGGTGTTGCCATGATAACCCTTATCTGGCCTGAAACCCATGGCTTTGAGGGGGTTTACCATACAAAGCGGGTAGGCTCTACAAGCGGTTCTGCCCGACACCAATCTTGTGTACCTCAAAATAGCCGTTTTAAGGATATGAGGGGGTGGCAAAAGATACGTTTTATTCGGGGTGGTTTGTCAGGCAAAAACAGCCTGCCCGACATTAAATGCCGCCAATAAAAAGCCGTTGACATGTACGCGTTATCGCCGTACACTCGAAAAAAACGAGGTTAGCCATAATGACACCAGAAACCCATCGTACCGCCCGTGTTGAAGCGCGCATTTCCCCCGATGCCCTTGCCCTTGTTCGCCGTGCCGCTGAACTTCAAGGGCGTAGCGTCAGCGATTTTATGGTGACGGCGGCACAAGAGGCCGCTAACAGGATCATAGAAGAAACCAATATTGTCCGCTTGTCGGCGGAAGACCAGCTGCGCTTTTATGAGTTGCTGCTAAATCCGCCTGCCCCCTCTGCGGCTATGCTCAAAGCGTTTGAGCGTCGCCGTGAACTGTTGGGCATTGAGTGATACCCCGGTTTCGCATAGAGCCGCTTGCCAGTAACCATAACCGCTCCGCGTTTACCTGCTGAACCCCTGCACTTGACCGTTACTTGCGGGAACAGGCAAGCCAAGATGTACGCCGCCGGGCGGCTTCCTGTTATGTCGCTGTTGACAATATTAACGGTGCATTAGCCGGTTACTACACACTGTCCGCTGCTTGCACACCGCTTAATGAGCTACCCGTTCAGCTTGCCAAAGGGCTCCCCCGCTATCCATCTGTGCCTGTTGCTTTACTGGGCCGTTTAGCCGTTGACGCTAGTTTTCAGGGGTGTGGTCTCGGCGCAACCCTTTTGGCAGATGCCACCCTTCGTGCCTTGCACTCTGAAATTGCCGTTGCCGCCCTCGTAGTTACCGCCAAAGACGAACAGGCCGAAGCCTTCTACCGTCACCACCATTTTTTGAATTTTGGCAGTCTGCCCCATCGGTTAATATTGCCTATTGCTGGCTATATCCCCCGACCTTACGCTAATTTTTCTTCCCCAAACCCAAACCCCTTGCAAGACAACCGCTTACCCGAAACGCCCAAAACCCCCCATCCCTACCCAAAAAACCCCCCGCTTGCAAGCAGTTTTCAGTATATTTTTATTTCCGGCTTTTTTACTTCCAACCACTACATATTGTGCTAAGATAATTAAAAATAACTACATATAGCCCCAAAGCCATGCTTTAGCTGCCACTTAAGGCGCTGATTTATGGCTTGTTTTTTTACCCGTATCCTTTTACCCCCAGGACAGCCGTCAATGTCAGCACAACTCCATGTCATCCCCCAATCCGTCACCGAAATCCCGTTCCAAGACGCGTCTATGGACATCTGGGACACCAAATACTGCCTAAAAACCAAGGCGGGCGTGACTTTAGACACTACCATCGACGGCACTTACCAACGGGTCGCCAAAGCCCTGTCCGAAGTCGAGCAGGGCAAAGCCAAACAAGACCAGTGCTATAAAGACTTCCTCTGGGCCTTGCGCCAAGGCGCAATCCCTGCCGGACGCATCGTCTCCAACGCGGGCGCCTTAGAGCACAAACCTGCCACTTCGACCATCAACTGCACCGTGTCCGGCATCATCGCCGATTCGATGGACGACATCCTGCACAAAGTCCACGAAGCGGGCTTGACCTTGAAAGCGGGCTGCGGCATCGGTTACGAATTTTCTACGCTACGCCCAAAAGGCGCGTATGTGTCCGGTGCGGGCGCGTACACCTCCGGCCCTTTGTCGTTCATGGATATTTACGACAAAATGTGTTTTACCGTGTCTTCGGCGGGCGGGCGGCGCGGGGCGCAAATGGCGACGTTTGACATCGGCCACCCCGATGTGATCGAGTTTATCCGCGCCAAGCGCGAAGACGGGCGCTTGCGCCAGTTCAACCTGTCCTTGCTGATTACCGCCGACTTTATGCAGGCGGTGCAAAACGACCAACTCTGGCCGCTGTCCTTCCCGGTCACCGCCAAAGAAGCTCAAGCCGACAAGCTCGACCTGAACAACCGCGAGCAAATCATCTGGCGTGAGTTCCCGAACAAAAGCAACTACCTGGCCAACGATGACGGCCTGGTCGCCTGCCGCATCACCAAAACCCTGCCCGCCCGCCGTTTGTGGGACATGATAATGAGTTCCACCTACGATTACGCCGAACCGGGCTTCATCCTGATCGACAAAGTCAACGAGATGAACAACAACTGGTTCTGCGAAAAAATCCGCGCCACCAACCCTTGCGTGACCGCCGACACCCGTTTGCACACCCAATACGGCTTGGTGAAAATCGGCGATTTATACCGTAGCGGCGCGGCCTTGCAAGTGACCGTCGATAAACGCGCCTTGGGGCAAGAGTGCTTCGGCACCGAAGTGCGCCCCGCCAAACCCGCGTTTATGACCGCCGCCTCCGCCGACGTATACCGCGTCCGCACCCGCGACGGCTACGAGATTAAAGCCACCGCCTGGCACGATTTTTATACCCCACGCGGCAAAATCAAATTGAAAGACCTGCGCGTCGGCGACGAGTTGCTGATCCAATCCGGCAAAGGCCAATTCGGCAGCATGGGTGACCACAATTTCGGCCAGTTACTGGGCTTGATGACGGGTGACGGCCACTTCACCAACCGGGGCAAAAACCAACAGGCGGCAGTGATTAAGCTGTGGAACGACGACCGTGGCCTCGCCCCGCAACTGGTGGCTTATATCAACCAACTGCTGGCCGCCAATGCCCAAGAGCAACAGCGCACTTACCAAGTCTCTTCGGTCGCCATTCCGCAACGTAACTTGATTATGATCCGCTCGGTATTGCTGGCGCGGTTGCTGGAATTTTACGGCTTTAACAAAGCCAGTAAACTGAGTGTGCCGGAAGTGATTTGGCAAGGCACCGAAGACTGTGTGAAGGGCTATTTACGCGGCCTGTTCCAAGCCGACGGTACGGTGCAACGCGACGACAAACACCGCTACTGCACCATCCGCCTCGCCTCCAGCCACCCGCAATTGCTCCAAGACGTGCAAATGCTGTTAAGCAATTTCGGCATTTTCTGCCGCGTGTCACTGCGCAATAACGGCGAACAGCAAGCCGAGCATGAATTAATCATCGGCTCACAATCATGCGATACCTTTATGCAGGAAATCGGCTTTTTAGGCGCGGAGAAGAACGCCAAATACAGCGAATGGAAACAAACTTTAAGCCAAACCCAAGCCAATAGTTTTACCAGTGCCATCACCAGCATCGAACATATCGGCAAAGAAGCGGTTTTTGATACCACGCAAGATGATAAAAATACCTTAGTCTTCAATGGAATTTCTACAGGTAATTGTGGCGAGCAACCGTTACCACCTTACGGTAGTTGTCTGCTCGGTTCCATCAATTTGACCCGCTTCGTCAAAAAGCCATTCACCGCCGATGCCTATTTCGACTGGGACAGCTACCGCAAAACCATCAAAATCTTCACCCGGATGCTCGATAACGTCGTCGAACTGAACGGCTTGCCGTTAGAAAAACAACGCGAGGAAATCACCAGCAAACGCCGCCATGGCATGGGCTATTTAGGCCTAGGCTCCACCGTCACCATGCTGGGGATGCGCTACGGCAACACGGAGTCTTTAGCCTTTACCGAAGAAGTCACCAAAGTGCTGGCGGTCGAAGGCTGGAAAGCCGCGTTGTCCTTAGCCAAAGAAAAAGGTGCCGCGCCGATTATGGAGCAAGCATTCACCGTCACGGGCGAAATGCTCCACCAACGCCCGGAAATGCTTGCTGACGGCTATAAAATCGGCGACACCGTGGCAGGAAAAATCCTCCACGCCAAATACAGCCGTTATATGCAGAAAATCGCCCAAATCGAGCCGGAACTGGTGCAACAATTGGCGGAAACTGGCGCACGTTTTACCCACCACAGCTCGATTGCCCCCACCGGAACTATCTCCCTGTCGTTGGCCAATAACGCCAGTAACGGCATAGAGCCGAGCTTTGCCCACCATTATTCGCGCAACATCATCCGCGCGGGCAAAAAGTCTAAGGAAAAAGTCGATGTGTTCTCGTTCGAGCTGTTAGCCTACCGGCACATGGTCAACCCCGATGCCATGCCCTACAGCGACAACCCCAAGCACCAACTGCCAGCCTACTTCATCGCCGCCGATGATGTATCGCCCAAGCAGCATGTCGATATTCAGGCCGCTGCGCAAAAATGGATAGACTCGTCGATCTCCAAAACCGCTAACGTGCCGACCGATTACCCTTACGAAGACTTTAAGTCCATTTACCAATACGCCTACGAGCAAGGCCTAAAGGGCTGCACCACCTTCCGCTTCAACCCCGAAGTGTTCCAAGGCGTGTTGGTGAAAGAATCCGATTTGGAAAACACCACTTACCAGTTCACCTTAGAAGACGGTACGGTGATGGAATTTAAAGGCAATGAAGAAGTTGAATACGACGGCGAAACCCATACTGCGGCCAACTTGTTCGACGCGCTGAAAGAAGGCTATTACGGCAAGTTTTAAGCACAGCACCTGCGGGTGCAAGGGCTTCGGCCTTTGCACCCTGTCCGCCTCTCCAATTCCCACACCTTTTGGTAAAGCCTGCCTTAAGTACACAAAAGCCTCTCCTCCACATTGCCATAACGCCACGGCCTAGCTACACTATACCCCCGCCCGAACCCCGTTATTTACCAAGGATTCCGCCATGAATTTCGATATGCCCGCGCTACTGGTGTTGCTAGGTAGCTTGTTCCTGTTACTTGGCTGTACCGGAGAAATTTTCAGCAAACACCTGTCGGTCAAATTAAGTCAGCTGACCGCGCGTATTGTCCTGGCTAGCGTTGGCCTGTTCATGCTGGGTATCGGTATTATTGGCCCGGATAAATTATTATCGCCAACCCAAGCCGACGAAGAACCCGAAATAATCACCGAAGCCGCCGCCATTCCTAGCGCGTGGTTTTTCAACATCGCCGGTAGCTACCAAGGCCAAGCCACCCAAGCCACCAGTACAGGCCAAGCTTACCCTGTCCGCACCACTTTTAGCATTGACAGCAAAAATAAAATCATCGGCACTTATATCATCCAAGAAAACACCAAGCGCATCGGCGGCACCCTGACCCATGCCGAAATCACCGGCCCTAAGGCCATACAATTCAAATGGCATGACGATAACGGCAGCGGTATACTGCAAGTGGCGTTTTCGGAAGACCTCGACAGTTTTACGGGCCATTGGGGTGCAGGCAATGAGCCAGATAACAGCACCGTCTGGAACGGCGTTAGGGAATAGCGGCACGGCAAGGGCAACGCTGGCTATCGGCAACCATAAACTATTTGATTACACCCAAAAAAGGCTATTATGGCAAAAAAAGCCCCCACCGCCATTTACCAATTAAAAATCTCCCTACGCGACGCGCGGCCACCAATTTGGCGGCGGTTGTTAGTGGCCGACACCACCACCTTAGCCAAGCTGCATGAGATCATTCAAATAGCGATGGGCTGGGAAAATTACCATTTGCACCAATTCATCACAGACCGGACGTTCTACGGCAAACCCAGCGCCGACGATTGGGATGAGGTGCTGGACGAGCGTAAATACACGCTGGCGCAAATCGCCCCCACGCTTAAGCAAAAATTCCAGTATGAATATGATTTTGGCGACGGTTGGCGGCACGATGTGCTGGTGGAAAAAATCCTCGCGCCCGAACCCAAGCAAAAATATCCCGTCTGCATCAAAGGCAAACGCGCCTGCCCGCCCGAAAATGTCGGCGGCGTTTGGGGTTACGAAGAGTTTGTCGCCGCCATCCAAGACCCCGCCCATCTTGAGCATGACAGCTATCTGGACTGGGTCGGCGGCGAGTTTGACCCGGAAGCGTTCGCCTTGGCGCAGATCAACGAGGAATTAGGCGAGTTATGAGTTGTAAAAAGGCCTAGGAGCGTACCTATTTGGAGCGCGGGCATCTTGCCCGCAAAGGCGGGCAAGATGCCCGCGCTCCAAGCCGTGTACGGAATGATTTCATACCCCCAAAGCCACTTTGTCATACAGATCGCTTAAGGCCAAGTCAGTCGCCAGCGCGGCAACAGTCAGCACAGCATCCAGGCTAGTGTATTCGGTCATCAGCCATTGTTGCGGCGCTTGGCGGCTATAATGCTCGACGTGGATTTTATCTTGGCTAATCAGGATATAATCCTGCAACTCGGCAAGCTGGCGGTAGACGGCAAACTTATCGCCCCGGTCATAATCTTTGGTGCTGTCAGACAGCACCTCAACCACCAACACCGCACTACACACCGTATCGCGGCGGTCTTGCCAATACGCGGGCGGGTCTTTAATGACCATCACATCGGGATAAGTGAAGGACTCGAAGCCGGGGGTGTGGAGTTTTACATCGCCCGCCAACACGCGGTAAGGCTGTTTTTTAAACGCCAACCCAAAAATAATGCACAGGTTGATGACGATTTGGTTATGGTTAATACTGCCACCTGCCATGGGAAAAACCTCGCCTGCATAATATTCGCTTTTAAAATCGGCCAAGGCTTCGGTTGCCAGATAGTCCTCGGCGGTGTAATGGTTTAAGGCTAGTACGGAATTCATAAACGGCCTACTGGGGTTGGCTAAAGGGCTAACACAGAAAGCGTATTGTACCCCACCGCCATTGGTTAAAAAATCATCCTATTGCCGCACCGCTCTGGCGCGGGTCAGTTTGGTGCGGGTTCTGTGCCGCCCATTGCCGAGTGGTGTTGTTTCAGCCATTGCCCGACCGCCGGGTAGTTGTCTTCGGAGTCGGGTATTTCGATGATATCTTCGCCGTTCGGGTTGACGACAAAATAAGCGGGCGAATCGTCGGTTCCCATTTCCAGATGGCGTTTGACGACTAAATAGCCGGCATAGCCACCGTGGCGGATCAGTTCGAAGCTGTCGCCTTCAATGATAAAGCGTACTTTTCCCGTGTTGATGTTGATTTGGTGGATGGCATCGGCGGTTGTCCAGGCGGGGGTGATGACGTAGACAAAGTTGCCGTTTAAGGAAAAGGTCGGCGTGTTGAGTTCGGTGAGCGTTTGCTTGGGGTTGCCGGAGGCGTGGGGGGCGAGTAGGCGGCGGCTGGCTCCCGTGGTGCAATCGCCTAACCAGACGCTGTTGAGGGAATGGGAAAATTCATCAGAGGGCTGGCTGTCAACCTTGATAAAGGCGACGGTATGCCCGTCGGGTGACAAGGTGGCTTGGCTGCTGTTATCGCCTTTGCCAGTCAAGGGGATGGTTTTGCCCGTTGTGTCTAGGCAACTGATGTTACCGTCTGCCGATGTCTGTACCCGGTAGGTCTCGGCTTGGACACCTAGGGCGGTGGTGGCGGATAATAGGCTGAGCAAAAGGACGGGTAGGGGTGGCATCAGGTCACTTAGGGGGCGGTGTTAAAAACCTTAGTATAGCGTAACTAGGGTAAAAAACGAGTGCAGGGATTAACGTGCAAGCCAATAGGCCGTCCGCTAACATTACCAAACAGTATAGTTTTAGAAGGTTTGTGGTAAGGTGCGGGGGGGTATGCTGTTACCAACCTTTGGCAATGGTGCCTGAGGGCTGACAATAAAGGTATGACGATGAAGAAATTAACCCCCAAAACAGTGCTGGCTTTAGTGATGACAGGTTTAATCGCCGCCGCTGGTGTGACGGTAAGCCAAGCGGATGACGACAAGGGCGAGGCGGCGAAAAAATTGCAGCTGTTCAGCCAAGCCAAGATTTCCCTGACCGAGGCGATTAAAATCGCCGAACAAAAAATCGGCGGTAAGGCGCTGGAGGCGGAGTTGGAAGACAAGGCCAGCACGGTGCAGTTTGAAGTTGAAGTCGTGAAAGACGGCATCCTCCATGAAGCCATGATCGACGCTAAGACCGGACAAGTGCTGAAAGTGGCCTTGGAAGACGATGATGATGACAAAGACGAAAAAAGCGGCCACGATAAAGAGTAGCCTAACGGTTTGAGACCATGAAAATAGCCATTATTGAAGATGATAAGGAAACCCGCAATTATATTGCCAAGGGCCTTAAAGAAAGCGGCTTTACCGTGGATTCGGCAAGTGATGGCTTGGAAGGTTTGTTGTTGGCGAAAACGGGGGCTTATGATGTCTTGGTGATCGACCGGATGTTGCCGCAGTTAGATGGCCTGACCTTGGTCAAAACCTTGCGCAGTAGCGGCTGTACCGTGCCGGTGTTGTTGTTGACGACGATGTGCGGGATTGATGACCGGGTCGAGGGGCTGAATGCAGGGGCGGATGATTATCTGGTCAAGCCGTTTGCGTTTAGTGAGCTGGCGGCACGGGTCAACGCCCTGTTGCGCCGCCCGCAAATGACGGTGGAGCCGACCTATTTACAGGTGCAGGACTTGGAGATTGACCTGTTAAAGCGCGTAGTTAAACGCGGCGGTCAGGCCATTGAGCTGCAACCGACCGAATTCCGCCTGTTAGAGTATCTGGCGCGTCATGCCGGGCAAGTGGTGACGCGCACCCTGTTGCTGGAAAATGTTTGGGATTTTCATTTTGACCCGAAGACCAATATGGTCGAGACCCATATCAGCCGTTTGCGCGGTAAGCTGAATGCGGGCGGCAAGCCGGAGTTGATTTTAACGGTACGGGGCGCGGGGTATATTTTGGATGGCGGCGGCTAAGCCCATCACCTTTGGAGCGCGGGCATCTTGCCCGCAAGGGGCGGGCAAGATGCCCGCGCTCCAATATCCGAATCCTTAATCAGGATTACCGACAAAATCCAATTTGCCTATGGCCACGCCGTTATGGCGTAGGATGGCGTAAGCGGTGGTGATATGGAAATAAAAATTAGGGAAGACGAAGTGGAGTAAATACGGTTGGCCTAAAAAGCTTAATTCCCGGCTTGGTGTCCGTAAGGTAATCGGCTTTTCTTCGCTGCCGTTAATCTGCTCGGCATTGATGCTGTGCAAGAAAGCGACAGTTTTGGCGATCCGGGTTTGTAATTCTAAAAAAGTCGTTTCGTTGTCTTCATAAGACGGTACGTCTAAGCCGGCCAACCGTGCCGCGCAGCCTTTCGCCATATCGGTGGCGATTTGGATTTGTCGGCTTAAGGGGTACATGTCGGGAGCCAAGCGGGCGGTGATGAAAATGCTCGGGTCGATTTTTTTGGCTTCGGCATGGCTGGCGGCTTTATCGAGGATAACGGACAGGTTGTCCAGCATACGGATAAAGACAGAGACTGAAGCTTGGTACATGGTAATGGACATAGGCGGTTTTTCCGATGGTCAAAATGAGTGGTAACGGTTCCGGCAGATACAGTGAGTCTTTGCTCTTAGCCAGTGTGAGGACTTGAGACCACGGTTTGTGCCAGGAATTCAGAATATAGCTAATACAGTATAAGTTGATTGTAAAACCGTTCGCCCTGAGCTTGTCGAAGGGCTATGATGGTTCGACAGGCTCGCCACGAACGACATCATTTTATTGTGCTTTAGCTATATCCATTCCCCCTCCCCAATTTTAACCCCGACAATCTTATGGGCCTTACCCGTTTTAAGTTGGCGATTATTTATATCGGCCTGTTTTTAAGTTCATTTGTGGCGATAGGCACCAGCGTGTATCTGCTGACTTTGCATTCGTTAGAGCAGCAGCTTAAGGTCGGTATTGGGGTCGAGGCGCAACGCTTGCTGGAAGAGTATGAGGATGACGGCTTAGACGGTTTGGCCGATGAAATCCGTGAGGATGAGAACGTGGCGCATCTTTATGGTTTGCAGGGGGCGCAAGGGCAGTGGCTGGCGGGTCGGTTACGGCATTTTGCGCCTGAGGCGGGTTGGCAGATGCTGAGCGATGCCGATACGCCGTTAATTTATGCGCAGGTTATCGCTTTGCCGCAGGGCGGCTGGTTGGTGGTCGGCCAGGATGGCGCGGCTATTCAAGCCACAGGCCGGGCGATTATCCAGGCATTTTTATCGGGCATGGTCTTGGTGCTGGTGTTGGGGGTCGGCGGTGGGGTGTATTTAAGCCGGACGTTTTTGCAAAAAATCGCCGCGATTACCTTGGCGACCGAGGCGATTATCGCGGGCGATTTAAAGCGCCGCTTACCCGTCGCCCGCCATCATGACGAGCTGGATAAACTGGCGCTGTTACTTAATCTGATGCTGGATAAAATCGGTCTGTTGTTAGATAACGTTCAGCAGGTGTCCAATGACATCGCCCATGATTTGCGCACCCCCATCAGCCGTTTGCAATTCGGTTTGGCGGACGCGCTGGCCAAGCCGCAGACGGTCAGTGCCTATCAAGATTGTATAGGCCGGGCACTGGAGGAGGTGGAGCAGGTGTTGGCGACGTTTTCGGCCTTGCTGAGAATCGCTCAGATTGAGTCCGGCTCTAGGCGTAGCGGTTTTAAGCCCGTTAACTTAAGTGCTGTGCTCAAGTCGGTGGCGGAAGCGTTGGAGCCGGTCGCCGAAGAGCAGGGCAAGTGTTTGGTGGCTGATGTGGCCTCTGACCTTATGGTGATCGGCGATCAGGAATTGTTGACGCAATTGGCGTTTAATCTGGTGGAAAACGCCTTGCTGCATACGCCCGCACAAACGCGGATTAGTCTGAGTTTACAGGCGCAAGGTTCAAATCTGGAGTGGGTGGTGGCTGATAATGGCCCCGGCATCCCGCAAGCTTTCCGCGCCAAAGTCATGCAGCGTTTTTACCGTTTGGAGCAAAGCCGCACCACGCCGGGTAATGGCTTAGGCTTAAGCATCGCCGCCGCTGTGGTGGAACTGCATGAGGGGCGGTTGCAGTTATTGGATAATCAACCGGGTTTGCGGGTGGTGGTGTCGGGGCTGCAAGTGCTGCCGACTTTGGTCTCTTAGGAGCGCGGGCATCTTGCCCGCCCTTTGCGGGCAAGATGCCCGCGCTCCCTCTTGTTTCTTAATCACTTTCTTTTTAAACGCTGGCCTTTCTTTATGCACCCACGCCAAACCTTGTTGTTCTTGACCCTGCTGACGGGGTGCGCCCATTTTCAAGACCAGCCGCTAGACCCGCAGGTTTCCGCTAGCGGTCTTGAGGCGCGGAGTCTGAACAGCGGCGGCTTGCAGGCGTATTTTGCCAGCCTTAAGTTGCCAAAAGACGCGCCTTGGGATTTGGCTAAGCTGACCTTGGCGGCCTTGTTTTACCATCCTGATATGGCGTTAATCCGCGCCCAAGCCGATATGGCCGGGGCGGCGGGGCAGACGGCGGCGCAACGGCCTAATCCCAGTGTCGCCATCACGCCGACGTGGATCAGTAATATCGCCGATGCCGTGCCGTGGATTTTTGTCGGTGCCCTGAGCATCCCGATAGAAACGGCAGGCAAACGCGAATATCGCATGGATAAAAGTCGCCACTTGAGTGCCGCCGCACGGTTGCGGATTGCCGATACCGCGTGGCTGGTGCGCTCCCGTTTACGTTTGGCGTTGCTGGATGTGTATGCCAGTGAAACGGCAGTGCAGATGCTGGGTCAGCAACAGGCGTTGCAAGCGCGTGTTAACGGTGACTTACACGCCCAGCAACAGGCGGGGGAGCTCGCCACCAGTGATGTGTTGGCGGCACAATTGGCCTTAGATCAAGTGCGTTTGGGGCTGAGTGCCGCCGAGAAAAAACATGCCGACAGCCAAGCGGTGTTGGCGGCGGCTTTGGGCATACCCGTGAGCGGCTTGGCGGGGGTTAAACTGGATTTTACCGCTTTTGCCCAAGTGCCGGATGTCCGGCAACTGGCCGTTAAGCAATTGACCGCCAAAGCCCTGCGCGAACGCCCGGATGTGTTGGCGTTATTGGCGGAATACGCAGCCGCCCAAGCGGCGTTGCAATTGGAGGTCGCCAACCAATACCCGAATATCCAAGCCAACCCAGGCTATACCTGGAATACTGGGGAAAACCGTTGGTTAATGGGCTTGGCGGCGTTGCAACTGCCCGTATTTAACCAAAACCAAGGCCCGATTGCCGAAATGGTGGCGAAGCGGCAAGAAACCGCACAACGCTTTGAGGCCTTGCAACTGCGGATTATCGGCGAGATAGACCGCGCTTACGCCGCCGCACAAGCTGTGCAAAACCGCATGGCCGCCGCTGAACAGTCGCTGGGTAACCGTAAGGCGAATGTCGCGGCGATTAAAGACCTGTTAGCGGCTGGCGAAGTGGATGCCCATGCCTTGGCGACCGCCGAACTGGAGCAAAGCCTTGCCGAACGCAGCCGCTTGGATGTGCTGGTCGAAAGCCAGCAAGCCGCCGCGCAACTGGAAGCGGCTTTGCGGTATCCGCTGGGGACTGGGGCGTTTTTGGCGGGCTTGTAGGGATACTGCGTAGGTCGGGCAACCGCTTTTTGTTGCCCGACAACCCATACGTTGGTATCCAAAATATCGGACAACAAAAAATGCCTATAGCGCGTCCATTACGCTGGTTCCCAAACTCCGGTTTGGGAACCGCTCCTTCCGAAGCTCCCGCTTCGGGAATTTCAGTAGCTAACGATACCTAGTGCCTTTCTGGTCTAACCTAAGGAACGTGCATAAAATAATTTCGTTGTTTAAGGCCAACAGCAAAAAAAAACCCTGGTTAGGCTAAAACTGTAGAGACGTTGCACTGCAACGTCTCTAGCCACCTTTGGGCTGGCATAGACTTTATGCCGACACTACGCTTATAGGCTTCAAGACGTTGCAGTGCAACGTCTCTACAACGGATTTTATTTCGTGCACGTTCCTAAGCGGTTCGGTTTGCCCCTTTTGGCTGTGTATAAGGGGGGTAAGACAAATGACAATCTGGTGAATTTCGAAATTCTCGAAGCAGGAGCTTCTCGGATGGGGGTTCCCAAGCAAGGAGCTTGGGAACCAGCGTTAATTCTTACGCTTGCCTTTATTTAAAACTGGCGCGTCGGGCAGAAACAGCTTGCCTGACCTACCTATTCTGCTTATTCCCCTATCCACTTATAGGAACCCCATGGCCCCAAAACTGATAGCCCTAGCGATAACCCTGTTCTGCTTCGGTGCGGCCTACGCGGATGAGGTGGAGGTGGTCACTGAGGTGGCGGTGAAAACGGCGACCATTAACGACATCACCTTACACGCCTATGTTCAGGCCTACGGCTTGGTCGAACCGGCCTTAGCCAGCCACGGTAAGGCGGCGGCGAGTGCGAGAGTCGCCAGTCCGGTGGCGGGGATTATTGCGCAGGTGTATTGCGAGGAGGGCGGGCAGGTGCAGAAAGACACGCCGTTGTTCGCCTTGGATAAACGCGCCACCGCCGCGCAAATTGCCAAGGCCGAAGTGGCTTTGGATTTTGCCAAGAAAAATCTGGCGCGTAAACGCTTGCTAAAGCCCGATGAAACTATCTCGCGCAAGCTGCTTGACGATGCCGAGCAGTTGGTGGCGGCGGCGCAGACCGATTTACAGACCGCGCAAACTCAAGGCGCGTTGCAGACCATTACCGCCCCGCTGGCGGGTACGGTGTCGGCCATCCATTTTAAGGTCGGCGAGGCGGTCAGCGCCAGTAGCGTGCTGGCGGATTTAATCGACGCGCACCGCTTAGAACTGGTGCTGCATGTTCCTAGCCAAGAAGCCGTCGCCCTGCAAGTTGGGCAGAGTGTCGCTATTGATGTGGGTAAGGCGGTGCTGGGCGCGGGTAAGCTCAGTTTTATTAACCCGCAAATCGACCCGCTTACCGATACCGTGCTGGTGCGGGTCGAGTTGCCCGATAGTGCTTGTAGCCCCGGCCAATGCTTACGTTCCGGCCAGTTTGTCCATGCCCAGATCACTGTCGAGACCCGCCCGCACCGTTTGGCCGTGCCGTTCGCCAGTGTCGTTAATCATGACGGGCACAGTGTGCTGGCGGTGGTTGACGGCGACCAAGCGGTGCAGCGGCCAGTGGTGACGGGCTTGCGCGACGGCGCTTGGTTAGAGGTGTCCGGTGCGGGGCTGGGGGCAGGGATGATTGTGGTCAGCGAGGGAGCTTATGGCTTGCCGCCGCAAACCCGTATCAAGGTGCTGCCATGATGCCGAACGCCGCGTTTGCCTTACGCCATAATAAGGCGATTTTCTTTCTCTGCGCCGCCCTGTGTTTGGCGGGGATTTATGCCGCTTTGGGGATGCCCTCGGCGATTTTTCCGCATACCGATTTCCCGCGTGTGGTGATTTTGGTCGATAACGGGGTGATGCCCGCCAATGAAATGATGGCGACCATCACCCGCCCGGTGGAAGAGGCGGTGAAGGATATTCCGGGGGTGCGCACGGTGCGCTCGAAAACCGGGCGCGGCACGGCGGAGGTCAATGTGTTTTTTACTTGGCAAACCGATATGGTGCAGGCCGAGCTGTTTGTCCAAGGCCGTTTGGGGGTGGTGCAAAAAAGCCTGCCGCCCACCGCCACGTCGGCAGTGTGGCGGCTGACTTTTGCGGCCTTTCCGGTGCTGGGTTTAGGTTTGACTGGCCCCGGCCATTCCCTGACCGAACTCTGGGAGACCGCCCGTTATAACCTGCAACCGCGCTTGCTGCGCGTACCCGGCGTGGCGCGGGTCGGTCTGGTCGGTGGCCGCGCCCCGGAATACCATGTCGTGGTCGATCCTTTGCGCTTGCAGGCAGTCAACTTAAGTTTGGCGCAAGTCACCGACGCGCTGCTGCGCAATAATCTGGTCGCCCCATCGGGGATGCTCGAAGAAAATTATCAATTGTATCTGACTGTGGTCGATGGCCGCGTCCATTCCGCCGCCGATATTGAAAACCTGACGGTTGCGGTGGTCGGCAATCCGCCGGGTGCGCTTGCCCCCGCCGCGCTCGGCCATCCGGTGCGGATCAGGGATTTTGCCCGCGTCGAACGCGCCCCGGAACCCGTGTTTAACGTCGTCACCGCTAACGGCACCGATGCGGTGTTGTTGAACGTGTACAGCCAACCGGACGGCAGTACGCTGGACATCGCCAAGCAACTGAAAGAAGAATTGGCGGTGTTGCGCCAACAGTTGCCGCCGGATATGCAGGTGACGCTATTTTACGACCAGTCGGTGCTGGTCGGCGACTCCATCCAAAGCGTTTGGGAAGCGATTATCTTGGGGTTGCTGTTGTCGGTGCTGATTTTGTACCTGTTTTTGCGCAATTGGGGCGCGACTTTGGTGGCAGCGACGGTGATACCCGCCACCGTGTTGATGACCTTGTTAATGGTGCGGGTGTTCGGTTTAAGTTTTAACTTGATGACCTTGGGCGGTATCGCCGCTGCTATTGGCCTGATTATCGACGATGCCATTGTCGTGGTGGAGGCCATCCATGCCAAAATTGTCGCCGG
Organism: Methylovulum psychrotolerans; assembly: GCF_002209385.1. Classification (NCBI taxonomy): domain Bacteria; kingdom Pseudomonadati; phylum Pseudomonadota; class Gammaproteobacteria; order Methylococcales; family Methylococcaceae; genus Methylovulum; species Methylovulum psychrotolerans. Next base: position 3,610,530 of record NZ_CP022129.1, on the reverse strand, counting down.
CACGCCGCGCTTGGCCGCTGTGCCGCAGGCGTTGGCGGAGATTTTCCGGCCTTTGCTGGCTTCGACGCTGACCCCGGTGGTGGTGTTTATCCCGTTGGCGTTTCTTGATGGTGTCGCCGGGACGTTTTTCCGCGCCTTGGCGTTGACCATGGTGGTGTCGTTGCTGACCTCGTTGGTGTTGGCGGTGACGCTAATCCCGGCTTTGGCGGCGGCGTGGTTGCCTGCGTCTGCATCCGCGCATCAGGCGGACGAGGGTAAGGGGACGTTGGCGCGGCTGTTGGATTTTTATGCTCAGGCGTTGCGCGGGGCATTGCGGCATGTCTGGCTGGTCTTATTGGCCTGTGTGGCGGTTTTGGCGGTGGGGGTGGGCTTGTATGGGCGGCTGGAGAGCGAGTTTTTGCCGTTTATGGATGAAGGAGCGTTTGTTTTGGATTACCACACGCCGTGGGGGACGAATTTAACCGAGACTGACCGCCAATTGCAACAGGCCGAAGCAATGCTCCGCGCCTTGCCGGAATTGGAGAGTTACTCGCGGCGCACCGGGGCGCAATTGGGCTTGGGCATTTCGCAAGCCCACGGCGGCGATTTTTTGGTCAAACTGAAAACAGACCGCCAGCGTAGCACCGATGCCGTCATTAATGAGTTGCGCCCCAAACTTCATGCGCAAATTCCTGGTATAGATTGGGAGTTTGCTGGCATTCTTAATGATTTAATCGGCGATTTGACCTGGTCGCCGCGTCCGATTGAAATCAAACTATTTTCCACCGATGTCGCGTGGCTGAAACAAAAAGCCCCGCAAATTAAAGACCAACTCGCCAAAATCAGCGGCGTGGTCGATACCTTTGATGGCTTGGAGACCACCGGCCCGACCTTAAGCTTGCGGGTGCGCAGCCCCGACGCGTTGCGCTTTGGCCTTACCAGCAATGATATTGCTGTGGCGGTCAGCACTGCGATGCTGGGGCAAAAAGCCTCTTATGTGTTGGAAGGCGACCGGGTGGTGAATATCCGCGTCAGGATGGACGGGGCGGCGACCGGGCAGGCCGCGCAGTTGCGCGAGTTGCCGATCCGCGCCGCCGATGGCCGCACCGTGAAATTGTCGCAAGTCGCCGATTTGGTCAACGAACCGGGGCAATTGCAATTAAACCGCGAAGATTTGCGGCAATTGGTGGCGGTGTCGGCGCGTTTGGAGAACCGCGATTTGGGCAGCGCCATTGCCGAAATCAAGGCCAAGCTCAGTAACGACCCCAGCTTGCCGCCGGGGGTGGTGGAATTTGGCGGTTTGTTTAAGCAACAGCAGGAGTCTTTCCAAAATTTGTTGGTGGTGTTGCTGGTTTCGGTGCTGTTGGTGTTTGTGGTGTTGCTGATTGAATTCGGCTCGTTCAGCCAGGCGATTGCTATTGTCATCGGCTCGGTACTGGCCTTGTCCGGCACGGTGCTGGCGTGGTTTATCACGGGTACGTCGGTGAATATCGTCTCCTTATTGGGGGCAATTATCGGCATCGGCGTGGTGGCGAAAAACGGCATTTTAATGCTGGACTCGGTACAGGCGTTTCTTGACCAGGGCTTAAGTTTGGCAGAAGCGCTGGTCGCCTCAGGCCGCCGCCGTTTGCGTCCGGTGCTGATGACCTCCTTAGCTGCTACGTTAGGGCTGTTGCCGTTGGCTTATGGGATTGGGGCGGGGTCGGATATGCTCAAGCCCTTGGCGGTCGCGGTGATGGGGGCGTTGACTTTGTCGGTGCTGCTGTCGTTGTTGGCTACGCCGTGTTTGTATTATTTGTTGCGGCGGGGGTAAGGAAGTAAATAGTAATGTATAATCAATTGCTTGATAAAGATAACGTGCTGTCTCGTGTCGGGCAAGCGGTTCTGCCCGACGGGCCGCCTATGCCAACCTGCGCCTTACCGTTTCATCCGGTGCTGTTGGGCGGGTATTTTACAAGGTACGAAATGACGCTGGTTCCCAAGCTCCGGCTTGGTAACCCTGCTCCTTGAAGCTCTAGCTTCGAGAATTCTGGACGCTAACGTTTCCTAGTGCCGTTCGGATAGAATCTGCAAGCGGTTTTGGCGCAGCCGCTGAGTTTTTTGGAATTCTCGAAGCGAGAGCTTCGCATAGTCTGGTTCCCAAGCCGGAGCTTGGGAACCAGCGTCAATATTAACCCCATGCCTGCAAAAATCCGCCGATTTTTTCTGCTACCGTCAGGATGGGGGTGGCGGCGGCTTCTAGGCTGATGGCCGCTTCTTTGATACCCTCTAGGCTTAATAAGGCGTAGCGTTTTCTGGGTTGGGGGCTTGATTATTTAGTTTTGTAATAATTCGTTTAATATGTCTTTCAAATCGGGCTGGGTGTCGGCTTGTTGCACGGTGTTTAAGCTGTCGCTGATGGCTTCTGCCGCTAATATTGAGCCGTGTATGGTGCTGTTGGTGATGTTTTGGTTGATGGTAACGGCGGGTTGGGTTTTGGGTAAGTCTACGCCTGACAAGAGTGCTTGTACTTGAATGACTTCTTTTAAGCCTTCGGGGATGTAGGTTGTTTGCCCCATGGCTTCCAAATCCAGCAAATGCTGGTAATCGACGGTAATGTGCTTATAAGGGATTCTGGCTTTCGCGCTTAAGCCCTTGATGGTGCGGTGGATGTGTTGCAGTTCTTTGCGGATAATGGCGAGCAATTCCCGCCGGGTTGTCGGGTTGCCGCTAACCCAGATGAAGATTTTTTTGTCTTCAATATCTGCCGTCACTAAGGCTTTGTTGCCGTCGTGCTGTAATACCACGCCCGTGCGCCAGTAGGTTTTTTGCGAGATGATTTCATGCAGGCGGACGATGCAGCGTGAGAAGACGCTGTGCGGCAGGATGTCGTAATGGAATTCAAAGCGCAGGCTGTTGGCTTTGTCCCAACCTAAATCCGGCTCGTTATTGGGGAGCAGTTGCGGGATGAGGTAGTTGTTGTCTGTGTCGGCCAAGGGGAAGCACATCTCGAACTTTTGCAGCATGTCGATGATGAACTGGTGTTCTTTCGGGCTGGGGTAGTTCTTGGCATCGAGCAGGTTGGCTAAATCGCTTTTGCTGAAGACCCCGTGGTTTTTACAGAGTTCGACGTTATTGAGCAACTTATAAGCCGCGTTAGTGACCCATTCGGGGTTGAGGACGTTGGTCTCGCGTAGGCGGTCGAAGCGGTTATCATCGCGGAAATTTAAGACAATGCCTAAATCGTGCAAAAAGCCGCATAAGGTATTTTGGCTATCGGCCTCGGTGATTTTTTGCTTGGCGCATAGGGCTTGGTAGGCTTCGTAGCTGAGATAATTTTCTTTGCGTCTTTCTAAGCTGTTCTTGAGCTTAAACCAAGACGCGGGCATTTGGTCGTGGATGTGCGGCAGTTTGGCGACGGTGCCGATAATGCGGGTTTTTAATTCTGGAATGCCCGCGCCTGTGCGGCAGGAGGTGGGGTAAAAACCGATGATGTTGGGGTATTTGTCTTGCAGGAAGCGGTGGTTGAGGGTCAGGCGGTGTTCTTCATCGGTTTTGTTGGTGACGACGAGGACGGGAGAGTCGCCGCCGAAACTTTGGATGAGTTTCAGCCAGTATTCCAGACGGCTTTCTTGCTCGCCGTGCCGTGCGTCCAGTACCAAAATATAAATGCTGCGCTTGGTGAGGAAAAACTGGTGGGTGGCGTGGAGGATTTCTTGGCCGCCGAAGTCCCAGATGTTGAGGCGAATTTGGTGGTCGTTGACGGTTAGGCCTTTCCATTGCAGCCTGTCTATGCCTTCGGTTTTGGTTTTTCTGGCGAATTTGTTGTGGAGCAGGTAATGGACTAGGCTGGATTTGCCGACTGTGCCGTCGCCTAGGAGCAGGAGTTTGGCTTCGTTTAGGGGGAGGAGTTGGCCTTCGCCTGCGGTTAAGTAGTCATAAATTTCCCAGCTATTATGTTCTAAAAAATCTTCGGGCAGGTCGCGGCTGTGTTGTGGGATATAAATACCGTCGCCTTGCTTTTTTAGTCTAGCAAGGATGGTGGGTAAAGAGGCGGAGGTGTCGCGTAGGTCTAGTACCCGTAAATTTTTTAAGGGCTTGAAGGGTTTTTCGCTATCGTCGAGTGGGTTGTTGCTTAAATCAAGCCTTTGTAACGCTTGCAATTGCCCGATTTCTAGGGGCAAGTTGCGCAGTTGGTTTCCTCTTAAGTTAAGTATTTGCAGTGACTGTAGTTGCCCGATTTCGGGAGGCAAGTGGTTCAGTTGGTTTCCCTCTAAGAAAAGCGATTGCAAAGCTTGTAGTTGCCCGATTTCGGAGCGCAAGTGGCTTAGCTGGTTTTTACCTAAGTTGAGTGCTTGTAAAAATTGTAGTTTCCACATTTCAGGGAATAATTGGTTCAGTCGGTTTCCCCATAAGATAAGCTGTTGCAATGTTTGTAGCAGCCCGATTTCGGATGGTAATTGGCTCAGTTGGTTGTTCCATAAGTATAGCTTTTTCAAAGCTTGCAATTGCCCGATTTCGGGGGGTAAGTGGCTTAGTTGATTTTTTCCTAAGTCAAGCATTTGCAAAGCTTGCAGTTGCCCGATTTCGGGTGGCAAGTGGCTGAGTTGGTTTTCCGTTAAGTAAAGCGACTGCAAAGCTTGCAGTTGCCCAATCTCAGGCGGCAGTTCGGTTATTTCTTGGCCTGATAAATTAAGCTCCAGCCATTGCTCTTCCTCGGCTCTGTGGATTATTTCCAACAATTCTGCTTTTGTCATTATTAAGGTCTGGCTTAATGGATAGTGAGTTGTGGTTATGGTAACAAATTTAACAACGTGTGGTTATAAAATAACTTGCCAACATTTTATGATAACGTATAAGCTCTGCAAGCGGTTCTGCCCGATATTTACCCGTTTCATCTGCCGTAAAATGTCCGTTTTAAACTCGGTCATCAAGTTTTAATGGTCGGACAAATAATTCAGCCATCGGATAGTTGAAAGGAACACGACTTAATTTAAAACAATAAGTTGCAATGGAATCCGGCTCCCTCCCCTGATGGGGAGGGCTGGGGTGGGGAGAATAAAATCAATAACTTACTCCGATGTCTCAGAGATTTTAATTAGACTGTCTTTAGTCCGATTAATGAAAAAAGCCTTGTTTAGATTCTCCCCACCCCAACCCTCCCCATCAGGGGAGGGGGCCGTTTTTCATTGCAATTTGTTGTTTTAATTAAATATAACCTACGTCTGGACATTGGAAGGCTGGCTTTATGTGGCCGTCGTCGTGGATTTGTTTTCACGGCAAGTCGTGGGTTGGGCAATTGACGGCCACATGCGCACATCCTTGTGCGTCCAAGCCCTGCAAACGGCGTTTTGGCGGCGGAAACCCCCTCCGGGATTGCTTCACCATTCGGATAGGGGCAGCCAATACGCCAGTTCCGAATACCGCCAGCATTTAAGCGTCATGAAGATGAAACAGAGCATGAGCCGCAAAGGCAATTGTTGGGATAACAGCCCAACCGAACGGGTCTTCCGTAGCCTAAAGCACGAGCAATTGAACTACGAAAGGTTCAAGACAAAAGAAGCCGCAAAACTAAGCATTATTGATTATTTCGCTTTTTATAACGGCAGACGTTCGCATTCGACATTGGGCTATAAAACCCCTTTGGAATTTGAGCGGGAATTTTACAGCAAGGTTGCCTAAGAAAGTGTCCGGTTTTTGTTGACCATTACAAACACCTTAAAAGCCATATACGACAGGCTGGACGGGATGCGTTCCCACTTATGCACCAAGTCGCGCTGGTCGCCGTCCGCGTCGATCGCCATCTCGTGCGGGATGCCGAGATCGGACAGCTTGAGGCCGTCATACAGCACACGTTCGGTCATGGGTACGCCCAGCACCGTGTTAGTGTGCTTGAAATATTGCAAAATCGGGCAACGTAAAACCAGCATGTCTATCATGGCTAAAAATGCGCGGCGAAAAACGGCGATAATGGTAATGTCACGACAAAAAGCAAAAAGCTTAAAACATGACAAAAATGTAAGTTAAGCTTGCCAAAACAAGCCATAAGTAAATCGTTAATTGACAGGTAAATTATCAAATTACAGATGGTCGGTCAATAGACGATTTACAATAAAAGCATGAAGACAATAGAACCGTACATAATCGAAGTTAAAGAAAAGCTAGGGCTTGAGACGTATCAAGAAACAATGGAGTATCTTGGTATGGCTAGACAGGCATGGACAGCTATACAAAAAGGGACGGGCGTACAAGAAAAGAACGCAATAAGAATAGGTGAAGTGTTAGACATATCACCAGTAGAGATCATGGCAGTAAGCCTTGCGCTTAAAGCAAAAAACAACGAAATAAGGGATATGTGGCTAAAGCTTGCAAAGGAAAAAGAGGAAGAAAGGAAAAAAAAACAAAAAACCGAAGAGAAGCCACAAAAAATCTAACGGATTAAACTCAGTTGATTGCAAAAGAAACGAACGTCAGCAAAAAACCATGTGATTGATTCAAATAGAAAACAAAAACGGATTGGAACAAGAGTCCACTGGTTTGGTTATAGCGTTGTGGACTCTGCGCCTGCGCTGAGAAAATATGTTAAGCAGAATATGCCGGAAGAAAAAATTATGAATCCACTCCACGGAGAACGAGGAAAATTTTACTATGCAGTAGAATGCAAAAATCGAAATTGCACACAAAAGCTGTATGTAATGGAAAATGAGGGCAACTCTACGCGCAAACCGTTGGATCAAATCTATGGTCAGTTAGTTCGCTGTCCCATATGTACACAAGAAACACCAATTGAATCGAGAAAAATTATTGTCATTGGTGTGCGTTAACCGAATGTTAGCTATGAAATACATAGAAAAACTAAAAAGTCTGGCTCTTGAGTTCCGATCGGCTATTATGCAGTGTGACCCGGAAACGCTCCCAGACGGATTACAGGACTTTCCCCACGGAGCTTGTGGTGACACGGCTTTGTTGCTTGCAAAGTATTTGCGTGATCACGAATGCGGCAAATTTGACTATGTTCTTGGCGAGCGAGAAGGCTACACCCATGCGTGGCTCCAGCAAGGTGCGCTCATTGTGGACATCACTGCCGACCAGTTCGATGATAATGACTTAGCCATCTTTGTATCGGTGGATCATCGTTGGCACTTCAAATTTAAAGGTATGGTTGAAAACATGGCTGATTTAGATTGTTATGATGAATATACCGCAGGATGTTTACAAGCAGCCTATGAAAAAATCCTAGCGCATGTACCCTATAAGCCCAAGGCATAATTATGCCTTGGGCTTATAGTATCCAAGATAATCCACGCTAAGCCGCCAATATGGTTTTTTTGGGTTTTCTGCTATATTAAAAATCCCTAACCCTTAGAACTGATTGGCTGTTATGGCAACTTAAGGGAACGAGTTTTACAGTTGGACGCAGCAACAAGCTGCATTGCTTAAATCGGGTCAATCAGGATTACCTTTTTTGTAAAAAGTGCTATTGTTTGTCGGCAATCCACAAAACACCTTCCCAAGCCTATAAAATCAATAAGGGGTAACAAGCTATGAAATTTACAAAAATCGTACTTTTTGCAGGCCTCATCTTACCGAGTTTAAACGTTTGCGCGGCGACACTAAAAGCGACCTATCAATTCAACAATACCTTACTGGCTCAAGAGTCCACCGCCCCTGCCCTGACAGAAACCAATCCGCTCGGCTTAAACGGCTTTGAAGATGCCGTTGTTTTCAATCGCCCCCTGCGGGTTTTTCATTGGGATGGTGACACTACACCAAACCTACAAGCAGGTTTATCTTTGGATACCCGTGGCCTTATTCCGGCCAACAGTTATTCCGTAGAAATGGCGTTTGAGTTCAGTGGCATATCGACTAATGGCTGGCGGCGGATTATTGATGTGCAAGACCGCACTTCGGATGATGGCTTTTATGTCGACAGCTCTGATCACCTCAATATTTTCCCTGAACAAGGCGGCGCGGCTTTAGTGCCGTTCAATACCTTCCATCATATCGTCTTAACGGTCAATACGGCAGGCACAGTGCAAGCCTATCTCGATGGCAAACAACAGCTTAACTTAGCCACCACCCAAATGAACCTCAATACCCCCCACAGGATCATGAATTTCTTTCTGGATAACACGCTGGGTGGCGGTCAAGGTGAGTTTTCAGATGGCCGGATTGCTTGGCTGCGGATCTATAAGGGAGATTTGAAAGCCGCCCAAGTCAAACAGCTTTACACCTCTGGCGTGTCAGTCAGCGGCAGCGCCATAGATTTGGGGGCTTATAACGTATCCTGTAACAATCTTACGTCAGGCAAAACCGTTAGCATAAAAACGCGTAGCAAATTCGATTGTGAACAACAGGGGCTAGCCGTCAAACCAGCCGATAATGTGACGCTTATTGCCCAAGGCAGTAAAACGGATGCCACTAAAACGGTAAAAGGCATAATACTGGGTTTTAGCAAATTCAACCTGCAATGTGACAACCTCACCACAGGTGCGGCCATCACTGTTCCCGATGTCAAAAGCAGTTGGGATTGCGAGAACGCCGGGTTAAGCGTTACTGTCGGCGATACCGTAAAAGTGACGGTTCAAGGTAACGCCCATTAGTTGGCTAAGGCTTTTTTGACAGGTTTATTGATGACATGGGCGGGAGAATTTTGGGGCGTTACCCCCCTCCCCGCCCCATATTTTTAGGCCGCTTAGCGGAGTCTGGCTTATAACTTGATGATCAAGTTTTCTGATGGTTAAGGCCTAACAGGCTTGCCTGCTTAGCCATCACCGCCGTTCAGGCAAATCACCACTAACTCCCGCCCCAAGTCCTTTCACATGCGCTATGAATAACGTTTGTTAACATCGTGTCCAAGCGATCAGCAGCCCCTTTTTGCCGAAAAATCGCCGACGGCTTGGTTGACCTGATAGGGAGGCATTCACCGTTTCGCTTCAAAAACGGCTAGCGGCGGGTATTACACATCCCTACCTAATTGATGAGACGCTCCTAGATTAATATTCCCCTACCCTCGGCTAATCATTTGAATGAAGCTATAATCAATTACCCCTGATATAATCGCCACATCTCTACTTAAAATCGCAGACTTATAGGACATAACATGACTGAAAATGTACTAATTGCTTTAATAATTGGTTCGGTTGTCGTAATAACGTTCGCATTGTGGATGTTTAGGGATAAGCTGGGAATGTTTAGTTTCACTGCCAATAAAAAAAGCGTATCCGCCAAAATGGAACGCGCTCAAAATACGGGCATTACTATTTCTGGCAACACTCAAAATGGTAACGACAATGAGATTTCTGCTGAAACAGCCAATGCCACTATCGACAATAATAGCCAACAAGGCAACGAAAATCGTATCCGTGCTGCGACACCAAATAAAAAACCCTAAGACATATACTCAAAACCATCAGGCTGCTAAAAACAAAACATGAGTATTGCCAATTATAAAGAACACCGCGAAGCCTTCCGAACACTCTTAGAAGAAGATTGTTGCAAACCGATTTTATTGTTTAAAGGTGAATCTGGTACGGGTAAAAGCACCTTGCTTAAATATTGCCGAGAACAAATCAACAACCATCATCAAGTGTCAATTGATTTACGCAATACGGCTGATGTTATGCAAATTTTTTTACAAACCTGCAACCATTTAAAGCGGGATCATTTTGATCATTTTAAACAGCATTTAAGCAATTTAAATCAGGATTTTAATATTAATGTCAATGGCAATGCCCAAGCTGGGGTAGGCAATATGATTAATGTCGAATTGAAAGCCCTATTTGCAAACACAACACCAGAACAACGGGCAGAACGCAATTCAGCTTTAACTCATGCCTGGATAGACGACATAAATAATTTTGATAAACCATGTGTGATGTTAATTGATGTCTATGAGCAAGCCAACACTGAGATCAAACGCTGGATAGACAGTGATTTCTTAAATTGCGTGGCAGATTCTCAGCAAATACGCGTAGTCATTGCCGGACAAAACGTTCCAGAAAGTTTTGTCTGGAATCACCGCTCAAAATTAAAGACTTTATACGGTGTGCCTGAAGCGGAAGAATGGCTACCCGTAATTGAAGCAATGGGGCGTACAATTCCAGTTGAGCCTCAACTCACTTATTTGGCGGGTATTTGTCACGCGTTAAAGGGCAACCCTGCCGAAATACGCAAAATTATAGAAAATTTTCCACGCTTGCAATGAACGATAAATATCAAGATTTCTTAAACAAGCTACAAAATGCCAGCGAATCGGAACGTGATTGGGTGGTAATGGAATTTAGCTTGCAAAATCTCAGCGAAATTGTGCGGCAAGCGGTTTGGGCGGCGGCAATTCCACACTGGTTTGACCAACAGTTTCTCACCGCCGTATTAGCACATCCGCTTAAAGACAGCGATTTTAACGCCTTAACGGCATTATCTTTTATAGAAGTGTATCCAGAACGTGGCTTTAATGTCCATGAACGTAGCCGAAAGTTACTGCTGGACAAGTTATGGTCAAGCAAAAAAGCCCGTTATCAAAAACTCAGCAAGCAGGCAGCGGCTTACTGTAAAACACAAAACCAAAATGATCCGGTTTGGCGTGTCGAAATGCTTTATCATGGCTTATTGGCTAATAATTTGACCGCTAAAAAGAACTTTGTTGAGCAGGCGACGGATTGGCACGACAGTTTTCAATTTGATAGCTTAGAACATTTAACACAAGTAGTGCTGGAAGCGGTAGATAGCGGGAAATTAACAGGTGAAGTTGCTGCTTTGACAGCATATTGGCAAGCAAAGTTAGATATTCTCTATAATCGTTTTTCTTCCGCTCAAGTTCTTTTACAACAAGCGTTAAAGCAAAGAACCAATAACATTGTAATGGCACACTGTATGTTTGTTCTTGGTGAAGTACATTATTATTTATCTGAATATGATCAAGCATTAGACTGCTACCAAAAAGCATTATCTATTTTTCGTCAAACTAAAAATGGGTTAAGCGAAACAAATTGTATTAAAGCTATCGGTGATGTGTATTTTATATTGAATGAACATGCTCAGGCGATGAGCCATTATCAGCAAACGTTACCCGTTTATCAAAAAACAGGCCGTCGATTAGGTGAAGCGAATTGTATTCAAGCCATCTCTAAAGTGCATTATGCCTTAGCCGAATATGAGCAGGCGATGGGTCGTTATCGGCAAGCATTGCTCATTTATCAAGAAATAAAAGAACGCTTGGGTGAAGCGGGTTGCATCCTGGGTCTTGGTGATTTGTATTGTGCTTTAGCTAAATACGACCAAGCAGAAACTGATTTCAACCAAGCTTTAGAAATATATCAACAGGCGAAAAGTCATTTAGGGGCGGCAAATTGTCTTAGAGCTTTAGGTAGGTTATATGGATTGCAGAAACGTACAATATCAGCAATTACCATATTACAGCAAGCGGCACAGTTATTCGAATCAATAGGGGACTGTCGTAGTAAGGCTGGCTTCTTTTTCTATTTAGCAGAGCTATACCGACACCAAAAACAATTTACGCAAGCCTTAGAGGCTTGCAATCAAGCAATAGACCTTTTTCCAAATCAAGTGGAATGGTATCAAGACCGAGCGAAACTATACATGAAAATGGAAGATTATTCAGCGGCACTGGCCGATATAATCCACGCTGAGGCTTTAGGTAAAAATACGGCGTATACCTTATACCGCAAAGCTGAACTTGCGCTTTGGCAGCAGCAAACACCTCAAGCAGTAGAGCTTTGTCAACAGGCGCTAGCATATCGTCCAGCCGATGGGGATTTCCGGGCTTTTTTAGCGTTAACGTTATTGGCGGATGGTCAAACAGAAGCGGCTAACACGCTAATGAAACAGGCTTTAACGGCTATTTATCATCCTCAAGATTTTGAGGACTTGCTGGATGTTGTAGACAAGCTCATCCGCATCTATGGAGAGCGCACCGACTTTACTTTGATGCGGGAAATATTGGCCGAAAAAGTTACCGTCGAAGCTAGCAGTGGATGAGTGAGCATTTTATCGGCGACGCGGTAGGGACAATTTGGCGGATAACGGCGACCTCACCCCCCTGCCCTGCCCGTGCCTTTGTAGCCCGATAATTAGGATAGTCAGGCGGTTAATATCACCATAAACGTTCAGCCTTTAAAAAATTTCCGGCCTAACCAATAGTCGACACTTAACCAGCCCGCACCGCTACAAAACAACGACGCGAGCATCAGTAGATAGAGCAACGGCAATTTGTAATTGCCATAACCTTTATCGGTAATCGCGTAGCCTTGCCACAGTTCCGCTAAGGTTTGCCAATGGGCGGGCCAGTGGACGGCGGCAATGGCGACCACGGTCAACACCATTAATGCCACACTAAAAAAGCGTGTCGCCAAACCCAAAACCAGCGCCAAGGGGCCTAACAGCTCCAAGCCCATCGCCATATTCCAACTGGCCTCGGCGGACAATAGGTTAAAGGGAAACGGAAAGCTCAGGTTAGCGAACCAATTCTCGCCATGGTATTTTTCTAACCCCGCTTCGGCAAATTCGTAGGCTAAGAGCAGGCGTAAAAAAATCGGCGCATAACCGCCAGTATGCTGGGTAAACCAACGGGACGGCACGGCTAACATAGATCGGGTTTGCGTTAATAAGCAGCGGCAATAGGTATCATCAGTGTTTATGTCAGGGGTCATGATAGCTCCTAAAGAGTAACAGGTGTCTAAAGGTTTGGCCTGCAAGCCTAAAAGGGTTTTACAGGCCAGCCTCCTTACAGCGGTTTATTTTTTCGCGCCGCCACAACTGCCTTCGGGCATTTTGTCCGTGCCCATTTTACCTGCCCCGCATTTGCCTTCGGCGGCTTTATCGGTCGCCGCCGCCGCAGCAGCCTCAGCTTGCTTTTGGGCTTTTTCAGCACCGCATTTACCTTCGCCACATTTGCCTTCTTTGGCTTTGTCGGTCGCTGCCGGAGCGGTTTCGGCCAGTACGGTGGCATGGCCCAATTCGCTCATGCCAAAAGGATTGCCGTCGGCATAAGCCATAGGGGCGGCGGTTAAGGCTGTAGCAATGATGCTGCCAAAAGTGAAGCGCAAGGTTTGTCTGTTCATGGTTAATTCTCATAAGTTACGTTAAAAGGTTATAGGAAACGCCGCTTGACTACACAATGGCCTTCCTGGTTTATCAGTCGTAGGGGCAGCCAGAACCTTACACTTTTTTGAAAAAAACTTTCGGCGAACACAGGGTTTAGGCAGATAAGGCGGGTGGCAACACCAAGACTGGGCCTATGTGCTTATGACATTCATTGTATGTTGCCGGATAATTCTCTATGATTGCCGCTCTGTAAGGGGTAACGCCCATACCAGATCACACCGGCCTCTAATAGCGGCCTTCATAGCAACGCAGTATCAGGAGATAAGATGAAACTCATAACCGCAATCATTAAACCATTCAAGATGGACGATGTGCGTGAAGCATTATCGGAAATTGGCGTGGCTGGGGTCACCGCTACCGAAGTTAAGGGCTTTGGCCGTCAAAAAGGCCATACCGAATTGTATCGGGGGGCTGAGTATGTGGTTGATTTTTTGCCGAAAGTAAAGCTGGAAATTGCCGTGGCGGACGATGTCCTGGAAAAAGCCATTGATGCCATTGTCAAAGCGGCCAATACCGGCAAAATTGGGGACGGCAAAATCTTTGTAACCAGCCTTGAACAAGTCATCCGTATCAGAACGGGTGAAACTGGCGAAGATGCCATTTAAGGGCTGGTAAGGGATAGGCAATGTTTTTTAAAAATAATTATAAAAGCCTTTTAATAGGCTTATGTTTGCTGCCCGGGTTGGCGTGGGGGGATGGTATTAACCAAGCCAATACTGTGTGGGTGCTAACGTCAACCGCGTTAGTCTTATTTATGACGATCCCAGGCCTGTCGCTGTTTTACGCAGGCTTGGTGCGCAGTAAAAATGTCTTGTCGGTGTTAATGCAATGTTTTGCCATCACTTGCTTAGTGTCCATTTTATGGTTGGCTGGGGTCTATAGCTTTATTTTCAGTGACGGCGGCGAACTGCAAAAATTCATCGGCGGGGCATCCAAACTCTTCATTGCTGATATGGCACCGAATTCCCAAACGGGTGACATTCCAGAAACTGTTTTTTTCATGTTTCAAATGACTTTCGCCATTATCACCCCGGCGCTGATTGTCGGGGCGTTTGCCGAACGTATGAAATTTTCCGCCATGTTATGGTTTAGTGCCCTCTGGTTGGTGATCGTTTATATGCCGATTTGCCATTGGATGTGGGGTGGCGGTTGGTTGGCCGATCTGGGGGCGATGGATTTTGCCGGCGGCATTGTTATCCATGTCAATGCAGGTATCGCCGCGCTGGTGTCGGCACTGGTGCTGGGCAACCGTAAAGGCTTCCCTAACACCGCCATGCCGCCTCACAACATGACGATGGTAGTCACAGGTGCAGGCATGTTATGGGTCGGTTGGTACGGCTTTAACGCGGGCAGCGCCTTAACGGCTGACGGTCGGGCAGGCATGGCGATGTTGGTTACTCATATCGGCGCCGCTTCTGGCGCGTTGACTTGGATGACTATAGAATGGCAACGCTTTGGCAAGCCTAGTGTGCTAGGTATTGTTACGGGTATGGTGGCGGGTTTGGGTACGATTACCCCAGCTTCCGGTTTTATCGGCCCGTTCGGAGCCTTGGTCATTGGCGTTACCGCAGGCGTGGTCTGTTTTTATGCTACCCAATACGTCAAACGGACGCTAAAAATTGACGACTCCTTAGACGTGTTTCCTGTCCACGGGGTCGGTGGTATCACAGGTTCTTTGTTGACCGGCGTATTTGCCGCCAGCAATTTTGGCGGTTTGGGGCTTAAGGATGGCGTTAGCATTATGCAGCAAGTCAGCGTCCAGGCACTCGCCATTATCGTGACGATTATTTGGAGCGGCTTGTTCAGTTACCTGATCTTAAAATTATTGGATAACTGGCTAGGCTTGCGGGTCAGTGCCGATGAAGAAGTGCAAGGTCTGGATACGTCCCTGCACGAAGAAACAGGATATCTTGATTTATAACGGGATAACTTTAGGCATTTGGGTAAAAAGCGGCACTTAAACCACTAGGTGCCGCTTTTTTGGTTATAATCGGTATCAATCCCTGTTGATACAAGCAATCGCCTATGACTAGCCGCCTTCTTATCTTAAGCCTAAAAGCCTTACTGCTTAGCCTCGGTGTCTTAGTCCTAACCGTTTTGTTGGGTTGGTACAGCTTGCCTAGGTTACTGATTGACCAACTGCCCACGTTTATTGGTCAGCACACGGGCAAAACGGTGTCATTGGCATCGGCAAGCCTGCAATTATCGCCGCTGACGCTACGGCTACAGGGGTTTGTCATGCAGGAAAAAAACGGTCAGCCTTTCCTCGCCTTTGATACCTTATCGATACAGCTGGAACCTTGGCAAACCTTACCGACAAAGGCCTTACACCTCAAAAGTATCGTGCTGTCAAAACCCACGCTGAGCCTGAGCCGGGGCCAAGACGGCAAAGTCAATATCCCAGATTGGATAGCGGGCGACCCGCAGTCTAAAGCTGCCGATAGCCCGGTATTGCCTGTGCAGATCGGCCAATTGTCAATCACCGACGGCACAGTCGTCTGGCATGATGCCCAAACGGCCAAGCCTTGGTCAGAAACTCTCCAATCCTTTCAGCTTAACATCAGCAACGTCAGCACCTATGCTATTAAACCAACAGCCTTTAAGCTAAGCCTTGCCTTACAGTCAGGCGGACAAATGGCTTGGGAGGGCAATTTCAACCTGAATCCGGCCAGTTCACAAGGCCAACTTAAAATAAACACGCTAAATGCCGCTAAGTTCTTGGCTTTGTTTGCTCCTAATAGTGGCATTACCATTAACGGCAACAGCTTCACTGCCGATTATCAGGCGACTTATAAACAGGATAAACTGGCTCTAAGCTTTCCTAAGGCTATTTTAACTTTAGACAATATAGGCTATAGCCAAGCCGGACAGGCACTGAAAATAGCCACACTTCGGCACGAAACGGCCTTAACCTTGGATTATGCGACTGGGCAGTGGCAACTGGCCGCTAAAGCGGCTAAAGTCCAAGCCGATAATATCCGTATCCAAGACCAGTTATTGGGCAATCTTAAACGCTTTACCGCCGAAGCCAGCTACCAAGTAAGCCAACAGAAAAACCATGTTAACGTTACTGTTGACCAAGGTGCCTTAACCCTCACAGACTGGCAAATCGCAGACCAGGCAACCCGTCTTGGCTTTTTTCCGACCATAAAGTTACAGGGATTGCAGGCCAATCTGGATAAGCGGCAAATCAGGGCTGATTCACTTAACATTACGCAGGGCGAACTCACTGCTTGGTTAAATGCCGACGGCAGCAGCAACTATCAGGCTTTCGCCCGGCCCGCCGCACCTGATACGCCCGTCACACAGTTGGAGAGCCCTTGGCGTATTGGCATTGATACTATTGCCGTTGACAACGGCACCGTCAATTTTGAAGACCGCACCCTGCCCAAGCCGCTGGCTATGGCACTAAGCCCCATTAACTTACAAGTGCAGGGATATGACAGTACCTCCAGCACCAGTTTGCCCTTTCAGCTAAGCATGGGGCTTAATCAGGGCTCGCTTGCCCTAAAAGGTACGCTGCTGTTGGTGCCGTTCATGGCCGATATGATGGTGGTTGCCGATAACCTCGACTTGGAAAAATTTCAACCCTATTATGACCAATTCATTCGCTTGGATGTGATTGATGGCATGTTGGATATCAACGGCAAACTGTCAATTAATCGTCTAGTACCGCTAGACCTCCAATTCAGGGGTGATAGCACCATAGAAGATCTGCTTATCCGCGACCAACGTGTCCATAAAGATTTTCTTAAATGGGAACGCCTGACACTCAAAACCATCGTGGCCGATGTCTTGAACCAACATTACACGGCTGGAGAGTTGACGCTTAATAAACCCTACGCACGGGTCACTATCAGAAAAGACAAAACGGTCAATTTTGCTAATCTGCTGATAGATCAGGCTACGCCGAAACGACTGCCGTCCGCCCAACCGCTACCCCCTCAAACTAAACCGTTTTATTTTAAACTCGGTAAAATCCAAATTATTGACGGCTCCTCGGATTTTACCGACTTATCGTTGCTGCTGCCGTTTTCTGCCCATATCAAAAGCTTGGATGGGGGTGCCAGCGGCGTGTCTTCCGACAAAACCAGTCAAGTCCAAGTTGTCCTGAAAGGGAATGCCTACGATTTGGCACCTGTCGACATTACCGGCAATATCAGCCCGTTTTTGGGTGAATACGATGTCAAAATCAATTTCAACGGCCTGCCCATGCCGTTGGTTTCTTCTTATATGGTGCAGTTTGCCGGGTACAAAGTGGAAAAAGGCAAAATGACCCTAGACCTCCATTACCGCATCGCCGATAAAAAATTGACCGCATTCAATCATTTTCTGATTGACCAATGCGAACTGGGTGAGCGGGTTGAAAACCCTGATGCCATTTCTTTACCGCTAAAATTAGCAGTGACCTTACTGAAAGACCGTAATGGTAAAATAAAAATGGATGTACCCATTTCCGGTGATCTGGATAACCCGCAGTTTAATATCGGTTCGATTGTCGCCGAAGCGCTGGTTAATGCCATCGGTAAAGTCCTCAGTTCGCCGTTTAGCGCCTTCGCTTTGCTGACCAGCAACCCTAGCAACGATTTAAGCACCATTAGCTTTAAAGCGGGCAGCGCCACACTGGACAAACCTCAGCAAAGCAAATTAGACGATATCGCCAATGCTTTAAACAGTCGGCCTGAGTTAATGCTGGAAATAAAAGGCCTGACCCGGCAAGAGCAAGATTGGCCGGCCATCAGCGACGACGCGCTTTATGACCAGTTAAAAATCCGTCGGGCCACGGAAATTAACCAGAAGACCGCCCGGAAAATCCGCGCCGAATATGTCGAGTTGTCCGCAGAGGATTATCGGCGTTTATTAGCCGATATGTTTATCGAAAAATTCCCGCTCTTAGCGGAACGGTCTTTACTGGGTACGCCCCGCCTTAAGGCCGCAAATGGGGGGGATTTTTATGAGGCCGCCAAACAAAAGCTCCAAGCGATTATCAATCCTGAACAGGAACGCTTAAAAGAGCTCGCTAATGAACGCGCCCAGGCTATCGCCAAATATCTGGTGCAGCACGGCGGCATTACCCAAGACCACATTTATATTGTAGATTCGGTCGTCAATACGGATAAGGACAACAAGGACATTGCTAGCCTATTATCCTTAAAGACCTATTAAAACAACGCTAAGCGCTTGGTTTTCGGCTAAAATTAACCGTCAAAAAAACGGGGTTTTACAGATTGGCCGACAGGCGATAGCGGCAATTATTAGGCAGTTAGTGATTTTTATCACAATTGCTGTTTTTTTAAAGGCAACGCCATGTAAAATAGCCTATCTGAGATCCAAATTAACGTTTACCCACCCATTAATTATTAAAATTTCAAATCAGGCGCATAATTTTTGTGCATCCTCCGAAAAGGCTACTATACTTTTTGAGTCCATTCATTTTATGGTTAAGCCCTATAAATAAAACAGTTGGGTATTGTTATCTATGGATCACATTAATGGTCACTTTTAAGGATATGTTATGAAATGGTTTAGTCATAAACAGAATACTGTTTTGAGTATTGACATCAGTACGGCAGCGGTAAAAATGCTGGAATTAAGCCGTCAAGGCCCACGTTACCGGGTCGAAAGCTATGCAGTTGCCCCTTTGCCTAAAGATGCTGTCATTGATAAAAACGTCGCCAATGTCAACATGATTGCCGACACCATCAAAATTGCCTTAAAACAATCTGGCACAAAATTAAAGCAAGCTACCGTAGCCGTAGCAGGCTCTTCAGTCATGACCAAAATTATCCCCATGGACGCTTCCCTCAGTGAAGACGAAATGGAAGAGCAAATCATGATTGAAGCTGACCAATATGTGCCCTATTCCCTTGATGAGGTCAATTTTGATTTTGAAGTACAGGGGTTCAATGACAGCAACCCCGGTATGGTTGATGTCCTGCTGGCGGCTTCCAGACGGGAAAATGTCGACAACCGTGTCGAGGCATTGGCAAAGGCAGGCTTAAAAGCCCAAATCGTCGATGTTGAAGCTTTTGCTATGGAAAATGCCTTTACTTTATTGGTCGAACAGTTTGCCGATTCCATAGAAGGCCAAACTGTCGCTATTGCCGATATTGGCGCTACCATTACCACCCTCAACGTCCTGCATAGCAGCCGCAGTGTCTACACCCGCGAGCAAGGCTTTGGCGGCAAGCAACTGACCGAAGAAATCCAACGCCGTTACGGGCTGTCTTACGAAGAGGCGGGGCTGGCAAAACGTCATGGCGGCTTACCGGACAATTACACCACTGATGTCTTAGACCCCTTTAAACGCGCTATGCTCCAGCAAATCCAACGGTCTTTACAGTTTTTTGTCTCGTCAAGCGCCAACCGTAGTATTGACCGGATTATCTTGGCAGGCGGCTGCGCTTCAATACAAGGTGTCGACCAGCTTATTGAAAAAAACTTGGGGATACCTGTTTACATCGCCAACCCATTCCTGAACATGAAGCTATCCAACAAAGTAAAACCCCAGATTTTAAGCAATGATGCACCAGCAATGATGATTGCCTGTGGCTTGGCATTAAGGAGTTTTGACTAATGGCAAAAATCAACCTACTCCCTTGGCGCGAAGAACTGCGCAAACAGAAGAAACAGGAGTTTTTAAATGCCCTAGCCTTAGGTGTGCTGGTTGCTATTATGGTTCTGGCGGTTATTCATGGGTATTTTGAGAGTTTGAAATCCCATCAAGAATCCAGGAATAAATTACTGGAGAGTGAGATCAGCTTGCTGGACAAAAAAATTGCCGATATTAAGGATATTGAAGAGAAAAAAAGCAAATTGTTGGCAAAAATAGACCTGCTCCAAAAGCTTCAGGAAAGCCGTCCTGAAATTGTACATCTATTTGACGACATCCCGAAAGTGACACCTGACGGCGTGTTCCTGACCAAATTTACCCAAACGGCCGCAGATTTGGCCTTTGAAGGCAAATCTCAGTCTAATGCCCGGGTTTCGGCGATGATGCGCAATATTGAAGCGTCGCAATGGATGAACACGCCGACCTTGACGATTATCAAAATACCCGATAAAGATAGCCAAGACCAATTGAGCGACTTTGCCTTACGCGCCAAACAAGGTAAAAAACCGCCGGAAAACCCTAATGGTGATAAAAATGCCCCCACTGCCAAGAAACGAGGTCAACGATGAACCTATCGGACATAAATTGGGATTTTAATGCCGTTGGGCAATGGCCTTGGCCGCTCAAAGCCGCCGCCGTCACCTTAACCAGTGTTGCCGTTTTGGGATTAGGGGTTTACCTGCACACTTTCGACCAAATCAAAGCCTTGGAGGCGGCCGAACATAAAGAACAGGATTTAAAAGGCACGTTTGAAATCAAACAAAAAAAAGCCGTCAATTTGCAAGATTACCAAAGCCAGCTCACCCAGATTGAAGCCGAATTGTTTGAAATGATCCGGCAAATGCCGACCAAAGATGAGTTGGCCAGCCTGTTGACTGACATTTCACAGACAGCGTTAGCCAGCGGCTTAGAAATCAGGCTGTTTAAGCCTGGGGCTCCTATCCACAGGGATTTTTACGCGGAACTGCCGATCAGCATCGAAGTTATTGGCCAATATCAAGAATTGGGGCTGTTTGTCAGTGGTTTGGCCTCTTTGCCAAGAATTGTCACCCTGCACGATATTAGCATTATTCCTCAAGTCAGTAGCGGAAAGGACGGCAAGCCTTTATTAAAAAAAGACGATAAACCAATAAGGCCAACAGGTGAAATGGTTATGAAGGCTACCGTGAAAACCTACAACGAAAGCACTGCCGCCGCGCCTGCCCCCAAAGCAGCCGATGCTAAAAAAGGTAAAAAATGATGAAACAGAAGCTCTCAGCATTGACTGTCCGAAAACCGACAACACCGCTTTGTTATCTTTTTTGCCTGTTATTCATTTCGGGCTGTAGCGACACTGGCACTGGCGATTTGGAAAAGTATATCAGTAGCGTTAAAGCCAGACCCAAAGGTGCGATAGAAAAATTGCCGGAAATCAAAATGGTCGAACCTTTTCTATTTCCGGTAGATACCTTGCGCGACCCTTTTAAGCCGCTGGAAGAACCCGAACCCAGCCAAAATGAAGGCCCTTCAACAGGTAATGGTTTAAAACCCGATTTCAACCGCCGTAAAGAAGAATTGGAAGCTTTTCCGTTGGACGGTTTAAAAATGGCCGGTACGGTGGTCATGAAAAACCAATTGTGGGGCTTAGTAAAAGCCAGCGATAAAACTATCCACCGTGTCCGGGTAGGTAACTATATGGGCAAGAATTTCGGCAAAATCATACGGATCAATGCCGATAAAATTGAACTGATGGAAATAGTGCCTGACAAGCCGGGTACTTGGCGCGAACAACAAACTTCCTTAACATTGATACAGTGATTTTGGGGACAAAGAATGAATAATATACAAGGTAGCATTATGTTGAAAATAGAGTGGTTGTTGGCTCAGATGAGCTTGGTCTTATTGCTATGTATCTTTCACATTGCCCCTGTTAAAGCCAGTGACTTGACCTTATCTGGGATCGATGTCGCCACCTTGGCGGGAGATAAATTACAGATACAACTGAACATGAGCGAGGCCGCGGTTGAGCCGACCATTTTTCATACCGAGAATCCGGCGCGGATTGCCTTAGATTTTCCTAACACTAAAAATGGCTTGGGGAAAAAAATCTTCCAGGTCAATCAAGGTACGGCAACCAACATTTACATCGCCGAAGCGGGTGATCGGGTGCGGGTTGTCCTTAACCTGCTCGAAGCCACACCTTTTGAAACCAAGGTGCTTGGCAATAAGGTATTTCTTACCCTGACCAAAAGCCTTTCAAATACCTCGGCAAACCGCAGTCCTGCTAAAGCGGGCTTATACCCGGCCAGCCTGCAAAAATCCACTGCCGCCACCAACAGCCTGATGCCTAAGCAAACCATCAGTGGTTTTGATTTTAAACGCGGCGAAAAAGGCGAAGGCCGTATCCTGATTTCTTTGGCTAACCCTAACACTATTGTTAATTCCAAAGAAGAATCAGGCAACGTTATCGTCAGTTTTGTTAATACTGAAGTGAACAGTAATTTGGCAAAACGTCTGGATGTGTCAGAATTTGCAACGCCGGTAAAGTTTATTGATACGGTAGCAAAAGGCACCCAAACAACCATGACAGTAACCATGCAGAATAATCTGTACGATTACTCTTTAGTGCAGTCTGATGGCCTGTTGACGATTGAATTTAGGCCATTAACTAACGAAGAAAAAGATGTCTTAGAAAAATCCCGGGTCAAATATACAGGTGAGCGTTTATCTTTAAACTTTCAAGACATTGAAGTGCGTAGCGTCATTGCTATCCTAGCCGAGTTTACCGGCCAAAACGTTGTCGCAGGCGATGATGTTACCGGTACCATTACCTTAAAGCTTGATGATGTGCCTTGGGACGAGGCTTTAGATTTCGTCATGATGACTAAAGAATTGGGTAAATATGAAACCGGCAATGTCATCTTGGTTTCACCCCTCGATAAAATTAAAGACTACAAGAAAAAGCAACAAGAAACTGAGGCGGTGGTTGAGCAACTTGACCCCTTGATTACTGAATATATCGCCATCAATTATGCCAAAGCGGAGAATTTCAGAAATTTATTGTATGGTCTTGATAGTGCCGCATTCAATAGCTGCGGAGTCAGAATACGCACCGCTTCCAGTTTAACCTCAACCGGTTTCAATTCAACTCAGCAAACCCAGCAAACCCAGCAAATGCCACAACTTCAGCGGGCGGGTTCTCAGATCAATAACAATAACAATACCCAAGCCGATGACAAATACCGCCTGCTCTCCGAGCGTGGCTCGGCAGTCGTTGATTCCCGCACTAATACCTTAATTGTCCGCGAGACCGCCAAACGCTTGGAAGAAATTAAAAAAATGATCCGCAAGCTCGACATCACCGTACGCCAAGTGATGATCGAATCAAGAATTGTTGTGGCCAGCAATTCTTTCGCTAAAGAACTGGGAGTCAAGTTTGGTACAGCTGGAGCGACACCAGGCAACTCAAACAATGGCGACACGGTTTTTGGTTTTGGCGGCAAAAATACTGCCGGTGCTCTGCCTCTCACCACCGGAACGGGCACTTCGGCTACCACGACACCTGGAGGGGTTTATTTCGGTACACAAAGCTCGACATCAACCATCCCTAACCAACTGGTCGACCTAGGCACAAGTGCCACACCTTATGGTGCCTTAGGCATGACCTTAGTAAAGGGTGCCGATTATGTGTTGAACCTTGAATTATCGGCATTACAAGATGAAAAACGTGGCGAAATCCTGTCCAATCCCCGTGTTATGACCACTGACCGTTGCCAAGCCAATATCCAACAAGGTGTGGAAATCCCTTACCAAACGTCAAGCGCCAACACGGGGGTTAACATACAATTTAAGGAAGCCGTACTCAAGCTTGATGTGACCCCGCAAATCACGCCCAACGGCAGCATCATTATGGACTTGTTCATTTCTAAAGATGCCGTAGGCGATGTGGTTAATAATGTCCCCAGTATTGATACCCGCAACATCAGAACATTAGTTCGGGTGAATGACGGCGAAACGGTAGTCTTGGGGGGGATTTTTGAAGGCAGCACCACGAACAGCCTGAATAAGGTGCCGTTCTTTGCCGATTTGCCCGGTATCGGCTTTTTGTTTAAGCGGACTAACAATACGGATTCGAAGCAAGAATTGTTAATTTTTGTCACCCCTAAGGTAATGAAAGATGACATTGTCAGCAACTGAGGCCTTCTAGTTACCGTAAAAAGGGGGCATAATGCCCCCTTTTTATTATAATAGCGGCTAGGACAGACAATCTGTCCGAAATCCGCTGCAACAAGCTCTTTTTAACCATTCCCAAACTCTGGGAAATCAGACCAGCAAGGTATTTTGATGACGAAATCAGAAAATATATATTTAGTTGGCCTCATGGGTGCCGGAAAAACGACAATAGGCCGCCAACTCGCCAAAGCCTTGGCAGTGCCTTTTTATGACAGCGACAAAGCCATTGAAGAAAGGACAGGTGTGGACATCCCCACTATCTTTGAATTTGAGGGCGAAGAAGGTTTTCGGGATAGGGAGCAAAAAATGCTTCAAGAACTGACCAAAATGCAAGGCATCGTGCTGGCCACGGGCGGCGGGGTCATTCTCCGCGAAGAAAACCGCAACCTGTTAATAAAAAATGGCTTTATTGTCTATTTACAATGCTCTATAGAACGTATTTTAGAGCGTACCCGGCGTGACACCCAACGGCCTTTACTCAAAACCGAAAATCCGAGGGAACGCATAGAGACCTTATTTGTCCAACGCGAACCGTTATACTTGGCCTGTGCCGACTATAAAATCGACACGGGCATCATGCAGAGCAAAGAAGTGGTCGAGCATATCCTCACCGCTTACCGCGCCATCAACCATTAACCGCAATGAAAAATTTACTTGTTGAATTAGGTGACCGCAGTTACCCGATTTATATAGGCTCCGGCCTGTTACAGCAACCGGAACTGCTGCAAAAACACATTAGCTCCAAACAAGTGCTGGTGGTCACCAATAGCACGGTCGCTCCCCTCTACTTGGCAACGGTGGTCAACAATTTAGCCGGGCACACGGTGGCTCAAGTCATTTTACCCGATGGCGAGCAATACAAAACCTTAGAGCAAGTCAACACGATTTTCGATGTTCTATTGGCGGAAAAATTTAGCCGCAATGCCACCTTAATCGCTTTAGGTGGCGGAGTGATTGGCGACATGGGCGGATTTGCCGCCGCCTGTTACCAGCGCGGCATCGCTTTTTTGCAAATACCGACCACCTTATTGGCGCAAGTCGACTCTTCGGTCGGTGGCAAAACCGGGGTTAACCATCCGCTGGGTAAAAACATGATCGGGGCGTTTTATCAGCCACAATGCGTGATTGCCGATGCCGACGTGTTGGATACCCTAAATGACCGAGAATTGTCCGCTGGCCTTGCCGAAGTGATCAAATACGGTCTAATCCGTGATCTGGCCTTCTTTGAGTGGTTGGAAGCCAATATTGGCCGCTTAGCGGCAAGGGATAAGACGGCCTTGGCTTACGCCATTGAACAATCTTGCCTTAACAAAGCCGCCATTGTTGCCGAAGATGAAACCGAGACCGGGGTGCGTGCCACCTTAAACTTAGGCCACACCTTCGGCCATGCTATAGAAACGGGTATGGGGTATGGCACTTATCTGCACGGCGAAGCCGTGGCAATCGGCACTTGCCAAGCAGCTGACCTGTCCAGACGCAAAGGCTGGTTGTCCGAAGCCGATGTGGCGCGGATTATCGCCCTGTTTACCGCCGCAAACCTGCCTGTGACCCCGCCCGCACAATTGGCCAGCGAACGTTTTGTGGAATTGATGACGGTTGACAAAAAAAATGTCGACGGCAAAATCCGCCTGATCTTGTTACAGCGGATTGGTGCCGCCACCTTACCCGACTATGTTGACCAAGCCTTGCTCGAAGAGACCTTAAACCACTATGGCAGATAGTGATAACCTGGGCGGTCTGGCACTGTTAGCAAAAAACGAAGCGGCTTATCCAGATGATTATTTCTTACTGACCTCAGAACGGTCGGCAAAATTGGATTTGTTAATTCACTTGCTGACCCATCTTAGCTCATCTATCGTCATTTGCGGGCCTAAAGGCATTGGCAAGACCACCTTGCTCAAGGCCTTGCAGCAGCGGCTTGCCGCTTGGAATTACTGCTCCCTGACGGCAAGCCCTGAGCAGGATATGGCAAGCCTGAACGCGGCATTAGCAGCCTCCGCCAGCACCGCACCTACCCTCTTAGTTATTGACAATGCGGGCAGCCTGACACCCGGCTTTATCGCCGCCATTTTGCGGGAGTTTGCCGACCATCGCCAAATACGGGTGATTTTTGCCCTGACACCGGACGAACTGTATCTAAAAAACAGCTCGGATAGTTTAATCAGCGAATGCTCGGTGATCGAAATCCCGCCCTTGTCAGAAAAACAATGCGGCGAATTTCTCCAGTATTTGGCAGCCCGCCCGGACCGTCGTGTAGCCCCGCAGCATCTCAATGATACGGTTACTGCCAGCATGTACCGCAATACCCACGGCATTCCGGGCAATATCATCGCTGCCCTGCCCAGCGTTAACCGCCGTCCCCAACAGGATAAGACCTTAATCTTGCTCATTGCAGCGGTGCTGTTGCTGGTCGCTATCACCCTGGGGGTGCAATGGCTGAGCCAAACCAACCGCCTTACCTTCAGCCATCCTACGGAACCTAACCAGACAACACCTTAACTGACGTTACGCAGTAACGCACTTTACTCCCGTTTGCCGCGCCGAGCATCGCAGGTTTTGTCGGGATCAGCCCGAATACCCATAGGGCATAAAGGGGCGCGGCAGGGATGCCGCGCGTCGGCAAGTGGGCAGGAGCCCACTTTGCCGACCCCCGACAAAACCGAGAAGCGCAGGATCAAGCGGCAACCGGGCCGCCTTTTCTTTGGATACTTTCTTTTGGCGGAGCAAAAGAAAGTATCTCGCCTTCGGGTGCGAGAACCCGATTAAAAAAATCGTCGCGACAGCGACTCATTATTTGTTTTTTAAATCGCAGAATATATCTGCGTAACATCAGATCTTAAACCATGACAACTTTAAAAAACGACCTTTTTCTTAAAGCCCTGCTCAGACAACCTATAGACCGCACCCCCGTATGGATGATGCGCCAAGCGGGCCGATACTTGCCCGAATACCGCAAAATACGCGAACAGGCGGGCAGCTTTATGAACCTTTGCACCAACCCCGAATTGGCCTGTGAAGTGACCCTGCAACCGTTGCGCCGTTTCGCCTTCGATGCCGCGATCCTATTTTCCGATATTTTGACCATCCCTGACGCGATGGGCTTAGGGCTGTATTTTACCGAAGGCGAAGGCCCTAAATTTCATAACCCGGTACGCAGCCTTACCGACATCGAACGCCTACCCATCCCCGACCCAGGTGCGGAATTACGTTATGTCACCGATGCCGTCAGCCTGATCAGAAAAAACCTCCAAGGCAGCGTCCCGCTGATCGGTTTTTCCGGCAGCCCTTGGACACTGGCGACCTATATGGTCGAAGGCGGCAGCAGCAAAAGCTTTCAGAAAGTCAAAAGTTTGATGTACGGGCAACCCGCTGTCATGCACTTGCTGTTGGACAAACTGGCGCAAGCTGTCGCCGCTTACCTCAACGCCCAAATTGAAGCCGGAGCGCAAGCGGTGATGCTGTTCGACACTTGGGGCGGC
Source organism: Methylovulum psychrotolerans (assembly GCF_002209385.1). Classification (NCBI taxonomy): domain Bacteria; kingdom Pseudomonadati; phylum Pseudomonadota; class Gammaproteobacteria; order Methylococcales; family Methylococcaceae; genus Methylovulum; species Methylovulum psychrotolerans. The sequence goes on along the minus strand of NZ_CP022129.1, from coordinate 3,583,143 downwards.
ATGTTAAGCAGCGAAGACTATGCCGAGTTTTCCCTACGCTATGCGAAACAAGTCCGGGCTTTATTAAAAACCGAACACGACGGGCAAATTATCCCGACCATTTTATTCACCAAAGGCGGTGGCTTATGGCTGGAAACCATGACCGATGCAGGCTATGATGCTTTAGGCTTGGATTGGCAAACTGATATAGGTCAAGCGCGGGCGCGGGTGGGCGCTAAGGTTGCCTTGCAAGGCAATATGGATCCTATCGCCTTATATGCCCAACCGGACATCATTAAGGAAAAAGTCAAAACCATATTAAGCAAATACGGTTCAGGTTCTGGGCATGTGTTTAACTTAGGGCATGGCATTTTGCCGGATATTAACCCCGACCACGTCAAAGCGATGGTCGATGCTGTCCACGAATACAGCCCGGCGTTCCACGCTTAAAGACTTTGGCGAAGCCTTGCAGGTTGCCGTACCCGCAAGGCTTCGCCGCCGTTACATCTCAAAACGCAACAGCTGATGCCAGCGGTAACGGCTAATCGGCAAGCCGGCACGAAAGCCCGCCTGTTCTGCCATAGCCTGTAAAGCCGACAAGGTTTCGGGAAAATCATAGTCCATGATATGTTGGCAAGCCACTTCCTTCTCCTGCGGGCAAACCCCTTGCCAACAGTCACGCAACCAACCGCAATAAGCCGCCAAATACGCCGCCCTATCTTCCTGCTCGGCACGGACGGTGTCCACCAGCACCAGACAGCCACTTGCATTCAAATGCGCCAAGGCAGCCTGAAAAAACGCCTCTTTTTGGGTGACGCTTAAATGATGCAACGCGAAGCCCGTAAAAATCACATCATAACGCTGCGTACTGGCCGCCAAGACTTCCAACAAATCGCCACACCGCCACTCTACTGGGCAAGCCAAAGCCTGAAGGTTATCTGCTGCCAAAGCCAGCGCGGTTTTGGACAAATCCACCCCGCAATAACCGCCTATCGGCAACCCGGCCAACACCGTAGCAAAATGCGCCGCATCGCCGCAGCCCAAATCCAAGAAAGAAAAATTCATCTTGACCGTTTGTAAGACCGCCGCAACGTCAGCGTATAGCTCTCTATGGAACATATTATTAGCACTGACAATTTTTTTATAAATTTCCCAAGTGTCGAAAATGTTTTCGGCTTCAGTCTGTATCTGGTCGTGCATAGCGTCTCCGTAAGGTCTGTAGAAAATCCGCCATAACATACCGCCCGATCTTTTAGAAGACAATCGCTTTTTGCGCTTGCCCTCTAAGCCTTACATTTTTTCAAGGCCATTTAACAAGTTAATCAATTTTGACGAATAAAGCCAAGCGTCTTGTTTAGCCGCTTCAATATCAGGATTGTCATGGCTAATCCGCAGGGCCGCATTATGGAAAGCGGTATGGGTCTGCTCAAGCTCATGAATTACGTCTTGCTTATTTTTAGGAAACGCATCCAGCTTAGGTTTTATGTCAGCATAAAACATCTTGCCGAATGCACATTCCGTAGGCTTTTTATGGTTAAACTCGGTATGCTGCTTAAGGCATTTTTGTATGCCGTTAATATACAAAACGTGTTGGACCATATAGTTACTAAAAGAAATCATGTTATCAACCTCAGTTAACAAACGCCTTTTTAGGGCGTTTTTCCATTTTAAAATACTTTATGACAAGATGTAGAGTCTAGCTGCCCTGACAAGGAGATATGCCGCTACACCTCCGGCAGCACCTTCTTAAGGCTATTGCGCTTTAACAAAAAATACACCACCGGAATCACCACCAACGAGAACAGGGTCGAGGCGATAATGCCGAAAATGAAGCTCCACGCCAAACCGGAGAAAATCGGGTCTAAGACGATCATCATCGAACCCAGCACAGCGGAGGCGGCGGTTAAAAAGATCGGCTTCAAACGGGTTGCCCCCGCTTCGACAATCGCCTCCGCCAAACTGATGGCCGGGTTATTCCGGTAAATGTTCTCAATAAAATCAATCAGAATAATCGAGTTGCGCACGACGATACCCGCCAAGGCGATCATGCCTATCATTGCCGTGGCTGTAAAGTAAATGGGGGTCGCATACCCGCCGACCGGGGCAGTAAACAGGTTAATGAACCAAAAACCCGGCATAATGCCAATGACCGTCAGCGGAATCGCTATCATCATAATTAACGGCACGGACAGCGAGCCGGTTTGCCCGACCAGCAACACATAAATCATCACCATCGCCGCCGCAAATGCCAGCCCCAAATCGCGGAACACATCGACCGTGATTTTCCACTCGCCCTCCCCCGCCATTTCTGCATGATAGCCGTCCGGCAAAGGCTCGCGGTCAAATACGCCGAACAAATCCAAAATGGCCTCAACCGGACTGCGCCCGGCCATTTCCCCGGTTACATAAGCCACCCGCTGCATATTTTTATGATAAATGGCCTGTTCGCCGTTTTCATGGGCGAATTGCCCAAGCTCACTCAGCCGCACTAAGGTGCCGCCCGCACTGGCTACCGACAAAGCCAGCAAATCCGCCTCGGAAGAGCGCACCGCCCTAGGCAATTGCAGTTGTATCGTTAAGGGTTGACGCTCTTGGGCAAGATGCAGTTGGCCTACCTGAACGCCTTCTATCGCCAATTGTAAGGTACGCGCCACTTGTGCGCTGCTGATACCCAGCAACGCGGCTTTATCGTGGTCGATAAGAAAATGCAGCTTACCTTGTTCGGCTTCGATGACATCATCGATATCGACCACCCCGGCGGTCTTTGCCACATCCGCCCGCACCCGTTGAGCGACCCTGAGAATATCCTGATAACGGGCTTCGGGCGGGCCGTAAATTTCCGCAACTAACGTTGACAGGACTGGCGGCCCGGGCGGCATTTCGACAATTTTGACATTCGCGCCATAGCGTTTTTCGATGCGGTCAATGTCCGGCCTGATGCGTAGGGCAATCGCGTGCGAAGACTGTTCACGCCGGGTCTTATCCGCTAACACGATACGGATATCGCCGACATTCGCCCCTTGGCGCAGATAGTAATGCCGCACCATACCGTTAAAATCCATAGGCGACGCCAGCCCGACATAGCGTTGATAACTGCTGACTTCGTTGACACTGGCAAGGTATTGCCCTAAAGCGGCGGCAACTTCATCTGTCGCTTCCAAAGAACTGCCTTTCGGCATATCAATGATAAGCTGCAAGTCATTTTTATTATCAAAAGGCAATAATTTTAACGGTACGACCCGCGTCACCGCCAGCATTGCCGAAGCGACAAAAGCCAACAGCACCGCCAATAAAAACCAGCCCGCCTTGGCTTTGCTGGCTAATAAAGGCGCTAAGATCGCCTGATAGATTTTAAAGCCCCGGCTGGCTTTCAGGTCAAATACCGTATCATGGCCTTTGCCATAATCGCCTTTCAAAAGCCGATAACTCGCCCACGGCGTAACCGTAAAAGCGATCACCAAAGACAAGAGCATGGCAATTGGCACGTTAAACGCCATTGGCGCCATATACGGCCCCATCATGCCGGTAATAAAAAACATCGGCACAAACGACATAATGACCGCAAACGTCGCCAAAATGGTCGGTGGCCTAATTTCGTTGACTGCTGTTAACAGCGCCTGTAAAGGCGGCTCTTTGCGCATTTGGTAATGGCGGTGGATGTTTTCGACATCCACTATCGGGTCATCCACCAATAGCCCTAAGGACAGGATCAGCGCGAACAAAGTGACGCGGTTAATGGTATAGCCGAACAGATAATCACATAACAAGGTCACGGCAAACGTCATCGGCACCGCCAACGACACAATCAGCGATTCCTTAAAGCCCAGCGACAAAGCCAACAGCACAATAATGGTCAAAATCGCCAGCGACAAGTGCATCACCAACTCATTCACCTTATGGTCGGCAGTCGCGCCGTAATTGCGCGTGACCGTCAGCAGGACATCATCAGGAATTAACGTGCCTTTAAGCTGTTCCGTCAACGCCAAAACCTGCTCCGCGACACTAACGGCATTACTGCCGCGCCGCTTGGCGATAGCGATAGTGGTCATGTACCGCTCCTCACCTGCCATCGGCAACGGGGCTGTGTTACCGACCGTTTGCATCGCCGCCACCGCAGGGCCGAAACCGATGCGCGTGTACTCGTCAACATCCGCTGCTCCGTCGATAATTTGTGCGACATCCCGCAAATGCAGCAACCGCCCACCGACACTTTTCAACACCGTAGCACCGACTTGCCCGGCATCATCAAACGACGGCCCCGCTTCCAACACCAGCTGCTTATTGTCCGCCGTGATAGTGCCGACGTGCAGATTACTATTATTTTGCGCCAGTGCCTGCTGAATATCCGGCAAGGTCAACGCTGCCGCCTCCAATTTAGCGGGATCAGGATAAATGCTGACCCGCCGGGGCGCACTGCCGACTACCCAACTCTTGCCGACATTATCAACTTCCCGCAACCGGGCGATCAATTCATCGGCGATACGCCGCAACGCCGTTGCCTCGCCATTAGGCTGTGACGACGACAGGCTTAACAGCACAATCGGCACATCGTCAATTTCAACCGGTTTCACCAACCAATTGCTGACGCTAGGCGGGATCATGTCTTGGTTAGCCTGTAACTTATCGCGGGTTTTAATCAGGCTGCTTTCCAGATTTTCCCCCACCAAATAACGCACCGTCACCACCGCCTCGCCGGGGCGCGACACCGAATAGACATATTCCACACCCTGAATTTGCCTTAGCAAAACTTCCAACGGCGTGGTGACTTGTTGCTCAACCTCACCTGCTGACGCGCCGGGTACTTGAACGAACACATCCATGACCGGGACGATAATTTGCGGGTCTTCTTCGCGCGGGGTCAGCAGCAACGCCGCCGCCCCCGCCAGCAAGGAAATCAGCAAGAACAGCAACGACAAATGCGAAGTGGTGAACAGCCGGACAATAGCGACCGTCAGGCTGTCTTTTTTAATATCGGCGCTCATGGCTGCAACCCACTGTCCAGCAGAATAGTTTCACCCTCATGTAAACCCGATAACACCTCAACTTGCCCACCGTAGGCCTTGCCGGTGCGGATATGGCGGACATGCGCCTGCTTGCCCTCCACTACCCTAACCGCCTGCAACTGCCCGTATTGCACCACCGCCGATTGCGGTATCAACAACACTTGCTGCTGGGCTTGGCAAGCCAACTCCAACCAAGCAAACTGCCCATGTTGTAAACCGTGCGTGGCGGGTAAGCTGATTTTTATGGCTTGGCTACGCGTTTGCGGGTCAGTTTCCGGGGCGATTTCATCCACCTTGCCCTGCACCGTCTGGTGCAGGGCGTCGATACGCACCGTCACCGCCATACCCAAACCGATTTGCCCGGCACAAGTGCTGGGCACCGCCGCCTCCAGACGCAAATCATCAGGCTTCAATAAGGTGACAATCGGCTGGTTCGGCATTCCCATATCGCCGGGTTCTTGCAATCGCTCACCAATAATGCCGTCAAACGGCGCGGTTAAAACATCTTCGCCTAACAGCACTTGGCTTTGCTGGGCAGAACTGGCGGCTTGGTTCGCCAGTGCCCGCGCCGCCCGCGCCCCTGCCAATACCGCATCATAATTTTGCTTAGTAGCAGCTTGTTTAGCATATAAATCAATGATGCGCCTCTCTTCCGCCGCCGCTTGCGCGGCTTGCGCCTCGGCGGCGGCTTGGGCGGCTTGGGATGCTTGGCTGGCAGCGCGTAGCTCCCGATCATCCAGCCGGGCAAGCACTGCCCCTTTATGGACACGCTCACCTGGATGTACAGGGATATCGACAATACGCGCATTGAGTTTCGGGGCAATTTTAACGGCCAGCCGTGAGCGTACCGTACCCTGCCAAGCCGAGACATTCGTCGTCGCTTGGCGGGCAACCGTCAGCGTTGCCGCCCCAGTTGGCACCAGTTGCCCTATCGCCTCGGTAGTGCCTTGGCTAATCTTCTGCCCACCGCCTAAAAAACCTAATGCGAATAAAATCACCAATACTAAGCCGCTAATCGCGGCAACCGGTATCAACCAGGGGTAGCTTGTTAAAAATGTCTTCTGGGCGGTCATCTGAACCTGTCCTGTGTCTTATTGCCAAAAACCGATGGCCTGTTTAAGTTCCGCGTCCGCGCGTAACGCGTCAAAACGGGCGCTGATTTGCCGCGCATGGGCTTTATCACGCGCCACTTCCGCTTCAATATAGCGTGTCACCGTCACTACCCCGGCTTGCCGTTGCTCGTTGACCAAACGCAACGCCTCTTCGGCGGCTTGTACCGACACTGTCGCCACGTCAGCGCGGTTTAAGGCTTCCTGTAAATTTAATTGCGCCGATTTCAGCCCGTTTTCAATCTGCAAACGGCTTTGCCGGGCAGCTTCTTGTGCCGCTGTCACTTCATGCTCGGCTTTTTTGACTTTGGCCTGGGTAGCAAAACCGTTAAACACATCCACTTCGACTTGTACCCCGATACTGACATTATCGCGGTTGGTGCTAAAGTCCACATCCTTACTGTTCGCGCCATAACTCACATAGGCATCGGCACGCGGCAGATACGCGCCTTTAGCGGCGGCAAGCTGTTGCTCGGCAATGGCGACGCGTTTTTGCGCCGCCTGTAATTCGGGATGCTGCGCCATAGCCTGTGCCAGCAACTCCGTAAATTTTTCTGGCGGTTTAGGTAAGGCTTGCGCCAGGGTTTCCTTAAGAGCCAACGGCTCGTCCGCGGATATTCCCAACAATGTTTTCAGCATGGTCAACGCCATTTCGATGGCATTAGCGGCATGAATTTCCGCCTCTTTCGCTTCCGCCACCTGCACTTGTAAGGACAGTACATCCGATTTCAGCACCGTACCCGCCTGATAGCGCAATTGCGATTGTTCAAGCTCACTTTGCACCGCCGTCACCGAACGCTGGCTAACTTGATGGGCCTCGGCCGCCGCCAAATGCGCGTAATACGCGGCGCTGATATGATTGACCAAGCGGTTACGCACCGCCGCCTGTTCCAGCTCCGCCGCTTGCGTGCCCAACTGTGCCGCTTCGCGTAAATGGCTGTCTTGGCCGCCCCGATACAATGAATAAGTCGCCGTGACTTGCGGACGGAAGTTCTCGACCCCGCCCGGATGGTTAAAATCCGTGCCCGCAAAATTTAGCCGCCGCTGGGAAATCAGCATAGCAAACGCTTCTGCCGGATTATTGCTGTATTGATAAGACACCCCCAGCTTCACTTGCGGATAATTGGCCGCCATCGCCAACTGCAATTGGTCTTGTGCCTGCCCAAGCCTCGCTTCAATAATGGTCAGCTCAGGATTATTTTCCAGCGCGTAAGCAATCGCCTGCGGCAAAGTCAACGCCGTAGCGGGTGGTGCGGCATACACACCCGTCATCGAGCCGAGGATACCGCCGATAAGCAATGTCTTTAAATAGTTCATGAGTTCCGTAGAGTATGGCTAAATGGCTAAAACGACAAAAAGGCCAGTGAAGGTTGTGCCCTCACTGGCCGGACAGCTTATTTTGACTTTTTCAAGCGCATAATGCCCATAGCTTTTAACGGCAAGCGCTCATAAAACGGCTCGCTCAAACCCTTGCGCACTTTGCGCATGAAATACTTTTCATAAGCAATTTTTAACCAATGCACCCAACGTCCGCGTGCCGCCCATTGCACATTACGCGGCGGGATTTGCGGCATGGCCAAGAAAGCAATGCCCGAATCGCCAAAATCGGCCAAACACAAAGCATTCCAAGTCCCTTTATGGCTAGGCGCTTTACCGTCCAGCTCATCACGGATATTATGCGCCGTAGCCGTTACCATAGACTCGATCATATAGCCGGTTTTAGGCACACCCGTCGGTACAGGCGTTTGTTCCTGCGGCGGAATGGCGATACACACCCCCACCGAATAAATATTTTTATAGGTCGGGTTACGCTGATGCTCATCAACCAAGACAAACCCGCGCGGATTCACCAGTTTATCAATACCCATCAACGCATCAACGCCTTTAAAGGCAGGCAACATCATACTGTGCTTAAACGGCAACTCATGCTGTTTTTTCACCTGCCCGCTGTCATCCACTTCCGTGACATACATCATGCCGGCTTCGATTTTGTCGACTTTAGCATTGCAAATCCAATTGATATGCTTATTGCGCAACTCGCTTTCCAGCATCCCACGCGTATCACCAACCCCGCCCAGACCCAAATGGCCGATATAAGGCTCGGCAGTGACATAGGTCATTTTCACCTTGTCGCGGATTTGGCGCTTACGCAAATCGGTTTCGACAATAAACATATATTCATAAGCCGGCCCGAAACACGAAGCCCCTTGTACCGCACCAATAATAATCGGCCCCGGTTCCTCAACAAAGCCATCCCAAAATTCACCCGCCTTACCCGCATGGTCGACATGGCAAACCGATTGCGTATAACCTTCGGGGCCTAAGCCAGGGATTTCCTCAAACGCCAGTTTGGGGCCGGTGGCAATCACCAGATAGTCATAAGCCACCAACGCACCGTCCGCCAATTCCACCTGATTAGTTTCGGGGTGGAAACGGGTCACTTTTTGCTGGATAAACGTGATCTGTTTCTTTTTAAAGACCGGCACCAACTCGACTTTAATGTCTTCCGGTTTACGCCAGTTGACCCCTACCCATGGGTTAGACGGGACAAAATGGAAGGTTGGTGTATCGGCGATCACCACCACCTCATCTTCCTTACGCGCCAGTTCCTTCATTTCAAAAGACATCGGAATGCCGCCGATACCCGCCCCAACAATTACAATTTTAGCCATGACCTACTCCTCTTTTTATTATATGACTGCCTATAATTGGCAGGATGATTTAACGCCCAGTTTTTTCAGGACCATTTCCAACGGACAGAATTGGGTAAAACCGCTTTGCAATAAATTAGCCCCGACAAAGGCGGTAAACCAAAGCCAATCACGGTGCAGAAAAAACGGGCTGCCTGCCACGCCTAGGCAAAGGGACAGCAAGATGAAGCATCCGGCAACAATTCTGACGACGCGCTCGATAGTCATAATTTTGGCTCCTCAAAGGTAAAATTTTATAAATAACTCTATTATTAAATTCTAATGCTATTACTGTGCCAAATTCAAGAAAACCGTAGCCCCCTCAGCAATCTTCTGTTTTTTATGAGGAATAATAAACTTTTTATTTTCTGATGGATATGTTTCAATTAAAACGTGAAACAATTTACGTTTCAATATGAAACGCCAACGAGACACTGCAAAACTATTTTTGCTAACGGTCTGGACAATGGGCTACTGGTTCAGCCCATTAATACGGGGTAAAGACAACTTTTTAACGTGACTGTGCTTCACAAGTCATTTCTCTTACGGTTGCAAAAAAATGTTTCTTGAGTGCTTGAAAATAACAAGCCAAAAATATAAGAAGATAGGCAACAGCTGCCAAAAATCAGGCATCAAGCCTGCATCTGCTTAAACTCGATCATCAAGTTTTTCATAAAGTCACCTCTAAATAGTGGGGAAGATTAGCGGAGAGCTAAGGCTTGTTAAGGTGGGCAGCCCCCTCCCCTGATGGGTGTATGGACGTGGGACATAGGTAACACATGTTCGGGGACATGGGTGACGGTTTTTTCGGGTTATTGTGGGGCCTTTAGGTCAATAAAGGCAATCCTATATTGGCAAAAATTTCAAGCTCGAATGCCTGAAGATAAAACATAAAACCAATCATTTCGCTATGCGGGCCAAGCTGTTCGTCAAGGCCAACCAAATGGCTTATGAAGAGTTGCAAAAACTAAGGGCTGCGTAACATCAGTTAATAATGGGTGTATTACCATTTCTTGCGGTCTTTTCTACACTGAAACGCAACCGCCCTATGCTGAAAATGCACTTTATGAATCTAAAGAAGACTCTATACCAGTTTACTACCGTTCTCTTTAAAAAGAGAGCCGCGTTGGTACACTCACTTAGGCCATCGTGCAATGGCTGAAGACCATTGCACTCCGTTCTATGCTGAACAAAATCCTATAAAACCCAATCCTATGGCACTTTACCATCCGCCAGCAACGCCAGCAATTTTTCCCTAACCCTCTGTACAACCCCTTCCCAATCGCCTATTGCCGTTTGTCTGAACAACACGGTTTGCGGATACCAAGGGCTATCGGTGCGCCCGGTCAGCCAGCGCCAGTCGGCGGCAAACGGCAACAGCACCCATACAGGTTTGCCTAAGGCACCTGCGAGATGGGCGATGACGGTATCGACACAAATCACTAAATCCAGTTGGGCGACGATGGCGGCGGTGTCGGCAAAGTCTTGGATGTCGGAACCGAGATGGGTGAGCGGCAGGCCGTGCGCTTCGGCTTCGCCTTGGCCTTTTTGTAGGCTGATAAAGGCAATGCCGTCTAGGTTGAACAGAGGGGCTAAGGCGTTGAGGTGGCTGAGGGAGCGGTTAGCGTCGTTTTTGTGGAGTGCCGAGCCTTTCCATACCAAGCCGACCCGAAACGGGGCTTCTGGGAGCCGCGTTTGCCAATAGGAAATACGTTCGGGCTGGGCGTTCAGGTAGTGCGGATAAGTCGGTATGGTGTCCAAGGCGGTTTGGAGATGGAGCGGGATACTCAGCGGAAATGTCCAAAAATCATGGAATTCGATGCTGTTAATTTCTTTGGCCACTAACAGTTGGTCGACTCCGGCCAAGCTGGCGAACAAGGGCTGGAGCGGTTTTTTACAGAATAGGGTAATACAGCCTGCGCCCATGCTCTTCAGGAGAGTGATATAACGGCAAAATTGGATTTCGTCGCCAAAGCCTTGCTCAGGCCAGATTAATAATGACTTTCCTGCCAAAGGTTCGCCTTGCCATTGCCGGAACGGCAGTTTGGGTGGCACGGTGCTGCGGTTTTTTTTCTTCGGATGGTAGCGGCTTTCATAATGTTGCCAGCCTTCGCTAAACTGCCCTGCACTTAACAACACCACCGCGAGGTTATGCTGCGGTTCGATGTCCTCAGGGTTTAAGGCGATGGCCTGACGGAAGTGCGCTATGGCTTGGGGCAGGTCAACGCGGGCTTCATAGACGCGGCCTAAATTATTGTACGCCGCCGAATACTGTGGGTTTAAGGCAATGGCCTGGTTATGATAGTCGGTGGCTGAATCCAGGTCGCCGATGTCTTTATAGCAGGAGCCTAAGTTGCTATGGGCTTCTATATAGCCCGGATCGATGGCGATAGCCTGTTTAAAATGTCTGATGGCGGCGGTGAAATCCCTTTGTGCTTTGAGGAGAACGGCCAGATTATTGTGGCCTTGGGCGTAATCCGGCTTGAGTGCCAAGGCTTTTTGATGGGCGGCAAGGGCTAGCTCTAGTTGTGATGATTCTCTTAATGCTAGGCCTAAATTATTGTAAAACAGCGGATTATTGGGTTGGTAACGGATGGCGGCGTTAATGAGTTGCACGGCAATATCATGCTTGTCCAGTTGATAGGCGATTAAACCCAGAAAATGCAGGGCATCGGGGTGGTGCGGTTGGGTTTGTAGCACTTGCCGATACAGGGCTTCCGCCTGCGGCAATTGTCCGGCTTGCTGATGCGCTAAGCCGGCCCGTAATAAAGCCGCCAGATCGGTTGCCGATACGGGCGGGGCTAATCCGAGCAATCCTTTGAGCCGCTCTTTAACCCGCCCGATAAGTTCCGCCCAATCCCCGGCTTGACGTTGTCTGAACAATACGGTTTGCGGATACCAGGGGCTGTCGTCGCGCCCGGTCAGCCAACGCCAGTCGGCGTTATGGGGCAGCAGTAACCACACGGGTTTGCCCAAGGCGCCCGCGAGATGGGCGATGACGGTGTCGACACAAATCACCAAATCCAATTGGGCGACGATGGCGGCGGTGTCGGCAAAGTCTTGGATGTCGGAACCGAGATGGGTGAGCGGCAAGCCCTGCGCTTGCTCTTCGCCTTGACCTTTTTGCAGGCTGATAAAGGCTACACCTTTGAGGCTGAACAGCGGCGCTAAGATGTTAAGGTGACTGATGGAGCGGTTGGCATCGTTTTTATGGCCTGCCGCGCCTTTCCAGACCAAACCCACCCGCAACGGTGCGCTGGGTAGCTTGGTTTGCCAATGGCTGAGGCGTTCGGGCGGGGCGCTTAAGTAGGGGGTAGTGAGGATGGTCGCTAAGGTGCTTTGGCAATACAGGGGGAGGCTGAGCGGAAACGTCCAAAAGTCGTGGCGTTTGATGCGCTCTCCGGTAACGGCAAGCTGGTCAACGCCCTCAAGGCTGGCAAACAGGCTTTTGAGCGGCGTTTTACAGACTAAGGTGATGTACGCCGCACCTAGGGCTTTTAAGTGGGGGATGTAACGGCAGAATTGGATTTCATCGCCAAAGCCTTGTTCTGGCCAGACTAATAAGGATTTCCCGGTTAAGGGTTCGCCTTGCCATTGTTGGAAGGGCAATGTAGGCGGAACGATGTTGGTGCTGTTGCGGCTAGGATGGTAGCGGCTTTCGTAGTATTGCCAGCCTTCGCTAAATTGTCCTGACTTTAACAGCGTCAAAGCTAGGGTGTGGCGTAGCTCGAAATCATTGGGGCTGATGGTAAGGGCTTGCCGCAAGTGGCTAATGGCTTGGCTTAAGTCTGCTAGGGTTTCATAAACGCGGCTTAGGTTTTGGTGGATCAGTGCCGAGGGGGTGTCCAGTAACAGCGCTTGTTGGTAGGTGGCGAGGGCTGAGGTAAAGTCCCCTGCGGCTTCGTAAGTCCGTCCTAAATTATTATAGGCAGGGGCATACCGGGGATTTAAGGCCATAGCCTGTTGGTGGCAAGCAATGGCTAAGCGGTATTCGCCCTTGTCTTTATAGCAGCAACCTAAATTGCCATGGGCTTCTATATAGTGCGGATCAATAGCGAGGGCGTGTTGCAGATGTAAGATAGCGGTGTTTGTATCGCCTTGGGCAAGGGCGATGACGGCTAGGTTATTGTGGGCGGCTGCGTAATCGGGCTTGAGCACCAAGGCGTATTGGTGGGCGGCAAGGGCGGCATCCAGTTGCCCCTGTTCTTTCAACACCAAGCCTAGACTATTGTAATATAACGGGCTGTCGCTTTGGTGGCGGATCGCTTCGCTGATAAGTTGCGCAGCCATAGCGTGCTTGCCCAGTTGATAGGCGATGAGGCCCAGCAAATGCAGGGCATCGGGGTGGTGTGGCCGGATTTGCAATAGTTGCCGATAACAGGTTTCCGCTTGTGGCAATTGTCCGGCTTGCTGGTGTGCCAAACCGGCATTGAGAAAATGGGTAACGGCGGCATCAGTTTGTTGTGCTGGTGTGGGAGCTAGCGAGGCTTTATCACCGCAACATTGTTTATATTTTTTGCCGCTGCCGCACGGGCAGGGGACGTTACTGGCGATTTTTTTGGGAGCCATTCATCTATCCGTGGTTAATTAGGTTCAGTGCGGGTGACAGGTTGCTCTAGCCGCCTAAGAGAAACCGCACGATGAAGGGCAGGTTTTTCTGGCGTTGTTTAAATACCGCCAAGCCGTAGCCTATGGCGACCATCAGGCTGATGACGGTTACATAGAGCAGCAAAAATGGCACTAAGGGCAAGTTATTAAAAGCGGCTATCGGTTTAAGGGCGGTGACGAGAAAGAGCTGGTGGAACAGGTACATGAACAGGCTGGCATGGCCGAGTTTAAGGAAAGGTTGGTGCAAGGCCCAATGTTGGGTGTGGGCGACGGCATAAAAACCTGTCAGGATCAGGCCGCAAGCGGTTAGGGCGTAGCCGATGCTGGGCGGATAAAATAGCTCGGAATAACCTTCACGGATGACCAGATGCGGTTGTTGCCAAAGCCAAATGGCAATGCCGATACAGGCCGTTGTTAAGCCTATTATCAATAAGGAACGGGCGGTCAGCGCGTAACCTTTAACCGTATAAGACCCTAAGGCACTGCCTACTAAGGCAAAGCCCAGCCAAGGTATGAGCGGAAACCAGCCATCCAAGAGCAGCCGTTGCGCGGTGCTGGCCGAGAACAACAGGTGCAGATAGTCGGGAAAGCTTAAGGCCGCTAACTCGACGCTAACCAACTCTTCCCGATAGCCGAACAGCTTTTGCAGTGCTGGGGCCGACAATAGCAAGATAGCGGCAAGGATAAGCCGGGCGATAGGCTGGCAATAGCGGCTTAGGACGGCCACACAGGGAATGGCTAAGCCTGTCAGGTACAGCACGTCGTAGCCCAGCAACGGCCAGAGTTGCCAGATGATGATATCCAATAAACACGCCACGCCGATAATTAACAGGCCACGGTGCAAATAATGGCTAAAATGGCGGTGGCGGGTCTGGGTCATGACTACCATCATGCCTGCCAGAAAGATAAACAAGGGCGCGGCAAACGTGCCATAGAGCCGGAATGCCAAAACCTTGTCTTCGGCTTGGAGCAGCGAAGCACTAAAGTTGGCGGCAACCATGGTGAAAATGGCGATACCGCGCAGGATGTCGATAGTATTATTGCGGGGACGGGGTATTGGGGTCATGGCTAGCGGTAAACGGGTAAGATATGTCTGTAAACATAGTGGATAATATCCAAGAATGCAATGGTGGGATTGCCGATGCGCGGTTATGGAATGATGTCGATCTTGAGTGGCCGCTGATGGCTACGGTTATGGTCATCGACAACGCTGAGGCTGTAGAGGCCGGGATGGTCTGGCCGCCACGCCAAGCCATTGGGGTCGGTGGCGGCTGTTGTCCCCAAAAACGTTTGGTCGGCGAACCAATATAAGGTTTGGGTATCGCCAGCACTACTGGCTTGTAAGGCAATGGTTTCGGTAGGGCGTGAGCGGCGTAGCGTGTAGCTTCCGCCGGTCAATGGTGAGCGGATATGCGGCGGCTCGCCGCTTACCAAGGAAGTTTGGCAATGCTGTTCGGGTGCGGCGCGTCTGGCGATGCCCGCCTCGCGGAAAAGCTGCATGACATCGGACGGCCAAAATTCAAAGACTTCGGTATGGGACGTGGCGGCATTATAGGGTGGACAAACCGCTTTGCCAGTCAGGTTATCGACCACCACGGGCTGGTGCAGGGTGCTGATCTTAATCGGTGATTTTCCGGGGATAAACCACGTCGGTTCAGTTTTCGGACACCAACGGTTCGGCAATTCGCCGCTGGCGCTGCACACGCGCACCTGTTTGAGGGTCGCGGGCGGATGGCGGGTAGCAGTAAACTCCGCCGGACGCGCCCAATGTAAGGCATCAACCAGCCGAAAAAATAACGGGGCGGCAGCTTTAATGCCGACTAACGCGGGGTTGGCCGAGCCGTCAAAATTACCCAGCCATACCGCCAGTACATAAGGGCCGGTCACGCCAATACTCCACGCATCACGGAATCCCCACGAGGTGCCGGTTTTCCAAGCCACTGCCGCCCGCGAGGGCAGGCCGTCAGGCCGTGGGTTGGTGGCGAGCATATCCAAAACCAAATAGCTGGCTTCGGGGCTGAGCAGGTGTAAGGTATTGGTTTGGCTTGGGTTGGTTGCTAGGTGGTGCAGATAGTTGAGGGGCTTAAGTTCGCCGTGATTGGCAAGCAGTGCGTACAAGGTCACCAGTTCGGCCATGGTCAGTTCCGCGCCGCCCAATATTAAGGATAAGCCATAATGCTGTGGCGTTTGCAGTTTGCTGATACCGGCACTGCTGAGGAAGTTATAAAAAGTCGGTTGGCTTAATTGGCTGGCGACGGTTAGGGCGGGGATATTGCGGCTGCGGATTAACGCTTCGCGTACCGACAAGGGGCCGATAAAACGCCCGTCGAAATTTTCTGGCTGGAAGGCGCCAAATGCGGTAGGTGCGTCTTTGAGGATGCTCAAAGGATGGATGAGACCTTGGTCTAAGGCTAAGCCATAGACGAACGGTTTGAGTGTTGAGCCGGGCGAGCGTTTCGCCAATACGCCGTTGACCTGCCCCAAAATGGCCGGATTGTAAAAGTCTGCCGAACCTTGCAAGGCCACTACGTCCATTGTGCGGGTATCGACCAACATCGCGGCGGTATTGCGCAGGCCATAGTGCTGATATTGGCGGATATAGCTTTGGATATGGCGGTGCAGTAACTGTTGTAAATCCGGTTGCAGAGTGGTGTGCAGTTGGTGTGGCTGGGATTGCCCCGCTTGGCTAAGGACTTGGGTGGTGAAATGCGGGGCGGTGAAAGGTAGTTGCGCCAACCGCCGTAACGGGACAGGCAAGTTTTGCAATTGGCGGTCAATGGTGCTGACAGTATGGTTTTGCTGCCATCTGGCAAACAGTCTGGCGCGTACCGGATCACGCCCACCAGATGCGTTAGGGCGTTGCGGGATAATGGCTAAGGTCAGGATTTCGGGTAAAGCCAGTTGGCCAACGGTTTTGTTGAAATAAATCAGGCTGGCGGCGGATACGCCTTGAATATTATGGCCGTAAGGGGCGAGGTTAAGGTAGGCCTCAAAAATCGCCGCTTTGCTGTAGCGTAGTTCCAGCCATAAGGCTAGGCAGATTTGCCGGAGTTTGCCGCTAGGGTGGCGGGTGTCTAAGCGGTACAGCAAACGTGCCAATTGCATGGTTAAAGTCGAGCCGCCTTGCCGATGCCCACCGCTATACGTTGCCCATGCCCCGCGCAATAAAGCAATGGGGTTGATGCCGGGATGCCACGCGAACCATTGGTCTTCTTGTAACTTGACGGCTTCTTGTAAAGGCACGGGGATGTCGGCGAGCGGCGACCATAAGCGATATTGGCCGTCGGCAGCCAAAGTAAGGCGCAATAAGCTACCGTCCGCCGCTAAGACAGCGGTTGACGACGGGGCGAAGCTGGCGAGGGGCGGGTGCGGCAGGAACCGGCAAGCCGTTACCGCCGCTAACAATAAGCAGCCCGCCAAGCCGAGCGCGTAACGGCGGTAGATCATGAAAAGGCCATCCTATTTGCTTAGGGTTTGACAACCTGTAGCTTGCCTTCTGTACCCCGCGCTTGTAGTTTACGGTCATACATGCCTTCGGCAAAGGGGGCAGGTATGGTGTATAGGCCAGCGTTAGCGGCGCGTACCCGATACACAAACGTGCCGGCACTGCGCCCAACCGAACCATATAGCACGACGCGGTCATCGCGGACATCCATATAGCTGGGTTGCCAAGTAGACGCTTTGCTGTCCCCTAAAGGGGCTTGCCAAGTATCAGCACCGTCTTCAGTTTGGTTATCGGCATCACTTTCTGTTTCTTTTTCTGGGTCTCCATTAGCGGTGGCAGTCTCCGGTTGGGTATTTTTGCTGTTCAACACGGGTTCTATGCCGCCGGGCAACAGGTCGACAATGGCGATGTCGGAAGCCGTATCGCGGTCGGTGCTACGGATAGCCAGTTTAACCAGAAATTCGTCGCCTATTTTCACTTGGCTGACGGGCTTGCCTGCCAAGTCGGTATAAGTGCGGGCAATTTCCAAGCCTTGGTCTTTGGCGGCTAAGGCGGTGCGGTCGAAGCCGTTTTCGGATAGCAAATAAAAAGCGGGCAGGGCTTGGCTTTTGCTAAAGGTGATGTCGGTCGCCGCCGTCGAAATGACCGCCGTTTTGGTGCGCACACCTGTTAAAGGCAATTGCCGCGCGGCTTGCTTAGCCCCTGTTTCGCTAATGCTTAACGGGTTATCGTTGGCGTTCGTCGTGGCGTAGGCATCTAAGGCTAAAGTGACATAAGCCGCCGATAAGGTGTTGTAACGGTTATCGGCAATGGCTTCGCCCATTTGGTTAAGCACTTGATCGGGAATACGGGTAAGTCCGTTAGGGAAGTGTTTGGCACGCAGATACAGCAATTGCGCGTCATGGATCAGCGGATCGTAATAACTGTAAGCATTGGCGATGGTTTTGCCGTCACTCCACGGTACGGTGCCGAGGATTTTTGCCGCCAAAGCATCTTGCTGCAAAAGCTGGTAGCTGGCGGCGATATAAGCGGCGGCTAGGTCTTTCGGCCATTGTTCCCGATACACCCCGTCCAATTCTTGTTGCAGGGTCGCCAGATAGGCACTGGTGACGATACCTTGGCGGGTCAGCAGATAAATGGCATAAGCGCGGTTGCGGATACCGTCCAGCCCTTCGCTGTCAGCCCCTGCCAGCGTTTCCAGCCAGCCGTTGGCCTTCGTCAGCAACTCGCCGGGGACGGTAATGCCATGGTCTTTGGCTTCAAGGAGAAAATGCACGGCATAAATGGAGGTGAGCGGCTCCACTTCTAAACTGGCGGCCCATAAACCAAAGCCGCCTTCGTCATTTTGTCTGGCCTGGAGGATTTGTAAGGCTTGTGCCAGGGCTGAGCTGGCATTGTGGCGGTCTTGGTTGAAGACCAGTGCCGGCATGGCTTTACTGAGCAATTGCTCGGTACAGGCATGTTCATAACCGTCCAGATAATCGCCCAAGCCTTGCGCCCAAAGCAATGGCGACCACGCGACAGCGGCGGTTACATCACGGTGCTGCAAGTACAGTTGCCGCGTGGGGGCTACGGTTTTCGTGGCGCTGTCAAAACGCCCCAGTGTCAGTTGGGTGCTGAACGGCACGGGCGGGCGGACGCTAACGTTTTCCAGGAGCTTGCTGCTTTTGCCGTCCGCATTGGCCTGTATCCGTAAATCCACGGGCCCTAACTGGTTTTCGGCTTTGACGGTAAACTCGGCGACACCTTCCTGTTGCCCGGCAACCGCTACGGTGAGC
Source organism: Methylovulum psychrotolerans (assembly GCF_002209385.1). Classification (NCBI taxonomy): domain Bacteria; kingdom Pseudomonadati; phylum Pseudomonadota; class Gammaproteobacteria; order Methylococcales; family Methylococcaceae; genus Methylovulum; species Methylovulum psychrotolerans. Next base: position 3,564,531 of record NZ_CP022129.1, on the reverse strand, counting down.
GGGTTGGCCGAGATGACTTGTAAGCCAGGGAAAGGTTGGAGTGTGACAGTAATCGGCTGTTTTGCCGCCGTGCCGCCAGGACTGTTATTAAAGACGCTGACGCTCATTTGGAACTCATCACCCGGGGCTACCGTGGTCGGCAGGTTAGGGGAAAGGATAATATCGCCGCGCACTTCAGTCGTGCTGTCGTAGACACTAATATGGCCGTCATTGACGGCGACCACAAACAGATGCAGTTTACCGTTAAAACTGTCCGGCACAGCGTAATGCAGGGCTTGCCCGTCTATGCCCACGTCGATTAGCCCCGACCACCAAGCCACAGGCGGCTGGTGTTTTTTCTTGAACGGGTTTAAGTGTCTCCCCGTCATGTCCTCGTCATCGCCATCACCGCCAGGGGCGGCGGCGTTAATTAGCTTCTGGAATTCGGGTAAGATCATGTCGAGAATCTGCGTGGTATCGACTTGCAGGGCGCGTTTTTGGAAGAAAAAGCCCAACGGATCGGGGCTTTTATAACCGGCCACCTGCAAAATGCCTTCATCAACGGCGAACACCACGGCACGGCTAGGGCTGGGGGTGCTTAGGCGCATCGCGAGGGTTTGCCCCGGTTTGATGGTTTTTTCTGCGCTAAAGAACAGCGGTTCACGCCGTGCGTCCAAGTTAACGGCGAAAGGCATCACGCCATAGGATAAGGGGCTCATAAACACTTCATCCGAATTGGCATCGCGGACAAACTGCACCGAGACATAGCCGTTGCCCTCAAAATCTTTCGGCAGGGTGATGTTTTGTACCGAACTGGTGGTGTCGGTCTTAAACCAGACATGCTGGTAAACGCGGTCGCGCTCAATGGTGATCAGGCCGCTACCGATGTAGGGGGCGCGGATATTAATGGCGATAGTGTCGCCTGGGGCATATTCGGTTTTGTCTAAGGTCAGTTGCAGTTCGGCATTACGCTCCAGCGAACGGCTGATATTGGCAGAGCCGGCGACGCTATAGTCAATACGGTTCAACTCCTGATCCGCCGCGTCTTTTAAGGTCAAGGCAAAATCGCCGGGTTTAGTGGTGTCTAGGGCAATCTCCGCTCCTTCCGCCGCCAAGCTATACGGCTTGCTGGCACGGACGAGGTCTTTCTGGCGTGATTCATATCGGTAAGTGCCGTCTTCTTGCTTGACCAGTACCGAGACATACTGCCGCTCAATCAATTGCAGCGTCAAGCCGCTGACGGCAATGGGGTCAAGGTTAGGCGCGACCGCCAGCCAATGGCTGGCCCGTTCGGCATTACGCGGGATAAACTTCAACAGGCCGTCGGTTTTAGTCCCGACCAGATACGGCGCATTCGACACCAAGGCGGTGGCCTCCGCCGTCACACTGCGGCCACTGGCCGCTTCAAACACTTTGCCCGACACAGACAGTTGGTAAGTGGCGGCGGCAAAACGTTGCAAATCGAGCTTGAGTTCGGCATTGCCGTCAGCATCGGTGGTGGTGGCCGTCAGGGCTTCGGTAAGCCGCTCCAGCGGTTTGGCTTGGTTACGGAAGACATACGCTTTATAGCGGGCAAAAGCGGGTAGGGCGGGTGATAAGACCATTTCGCCTTCGGCCCGCCGCCCTGCCGCCGGACTGCCGAACAGTTGCAGGGCGTTAAGCTTGGCTTGCACCGCTTCTGGCCGCAACCACCCGGTCACCGTTTGTTCGGACAGTTTGAGCTTGACTTTCATGCGGTCAGGCTCAAAATCGCGTACCTTAAAATCGACGCTGCCGATTTGTTGGCTGCGGTCATTATGGGTGATCAGATAGAAATTGGCCTGATAGCTGCCGGTCGCCGAACTGTCTTCACTGCTGAAGTCGATGCTGTCAAAGCCGCTGGCGGGTAGGTTAATCTGTTTGTTGAGTACAGATACGCCGCGCGGGTCGATAATTTCCATGGCTAATGGCAGGCCTGCCAATTGCCCTTGCCAATCGGCGGTACGCGCGATAAAACCAATATGCGCAGTTTCGCCAGGCCGGTAAATGCCCCGGTCAGTAAAGGCAAAAACCGCTAATTGCTTCGCGGAAACGGCATTGTCCGCCCCGCCAATATCAAAACGTGACAGATTAAGTTGGCGGTCATCGCGGTTAATTGGCAAAAAAGACATATCTTCGCCATAACTGACCACATACATGAGCGGCTGTTTTTCCCGCTCCAATTGCTTAAGCGGCGGGAAATTGACCCGTCCGGCCATGTCGGTGAGTTGCGAGAACACCGTTTGCCCGTTCCTGCCGACGACATCGACCCGCGCGTCGCCCACAGGTTGGCCACCCGCGATGGATTGGACAAAAACGTCTTGCCCCCCACCGACGCTGTTTTTGGCGATAATGCCCAGATCCGTCACTAAAACAAAGCGCGTATCGGCGGGTACGGCGCTCATTTCATCAGGGTTTTCCGAATTATAGGCTTGGAGCTTCACCATAAACACGCCGCGCCGGTTGGCAGTTTTGTCTTGCAGATAACGGCCTACATCCAGGCTATCATACTGTGGCTTATCCAATTCGACAGCCGCTAGAGGCCGTTGCTCGTCAAAATTTTCCACTAAGCTATCGAGATCGTGGTCGCTTAAATCCGGTTGGGAAAACCCGCCTCCGTTTTGATCGACCAAATGGTGCAATTGCTTGGGCAGCAAGCGGCCAATCGTGAGCTTTACGCCATTGACTCCCCGGCTCATATAAGCGAGTTTTCGCTCGCCCGTGAGCGACAGCAGCGACCCTTGCGATAACCATTTGACGGCTTGCGGATAGGGTTGCACTTGTACGGTAGCCCCTACAGATTGGCGGGCTTGATAGCCGCCAAAAGCTTGGGCACCTGCGTTGATTTTGGCATACACATAGCGTCCGACCGGGGCTTTAAAGGTAAAACCGTGGACGGTATCATAAGGGGTTTCGGTGGCTTGGGCGGTTAATGCCAACGGTTCGGCCACCGCCAATATGTTGCTGGTGATTTTGTCGTTTGACCAATAATAAGGCCGTTGCCGCTCTTCCTCGCTAGCATCGGGCGGATAGTCCGGCAATAGCCACGCCTGCACTTTATTTGCTAGACTTTCCGTACTGACCGGAGCGGTGGCATTGACTAAGAGCACTTGTTCCGGCTCAAACCGCTCGTTATCGACTAGGGTCATGCTAATGTTATCGAAGGTCAAACGGTATAGGCCGGGTACGACCACGTCGCGGTTGAGGGGAGCGGCGGTGCCGTTACCGCCTAGGCTAGAGCGTATGCCTTTGAGTAAGGTTAACTTTAAGGTGGCGTTTTCTTTAGGGATGCTCAGTACCGCCGAATGCAGGTAGGCGTTCAGTTTGTAAGCGTCGTAACTGATGGTGACGGGCGGGTCATTGGCGTTAAGAAACTGTAGGCCTTCTGGTAAGGCTAAGCGGACTTTGTCGGCAAAATCGGCGCTATCGACCGGATGGCTAAAACTGACGGTGGCGACCAATTGTTTTTGGGTCGGGAGGGTCGGATCTTGGTAAAACTCAGCTTGTTTGAGTTCCGCCGTAAAGGGCGGGCTATGGAAATGGGCGGTATAATCGTCCAGTTCAATCGTCTTTGCCAATAAGGCGTTCTCAGACAGCCCGACGCTATAGTCGGTGTCTATCAGCCAATCAGTTTTAGGGTAAAAACTGAGCGTTTTGTCGTCTTCCCAACGCCACTCGCCCGCCAGTTGCGGTGATAAGGTCACGCCTGCTTGCAAGGCTTGGCCGAGCTTATCGACGGGGGCGACTGACTCATCGAAGACAATCTGCAAGGGTTCCGGTTTGGCATGGCCTTGGTCATCGTAGCTTGGGGCAGCAGGGGCTTTGACTTGGTAGTGCGTTAAGACCGGTTTAGGCAATTGCCCATACCACCAAATGCCTAGGATACTGCTTGTGGCGACTAAGAGGGCTATCAGCCCTGCCAGCAGGCTATGTGTGGGTTTTGCCAAGAGCCATTGCCGCCCCGTGTCGGATTGCTGCCCCAGCCATACCAGCCAATGGGGCGGTTGCCATGCGAGGGAGCCGACCAGCCCTGTTAAACAGAAACGGCTACCTTTAACCAGTAAGGCGAAATAATGGCATAACAACAGCCAGACATTTTTTAGCAGGACACGAGGGCGGTTAGTCATAAGACAGGGCGGGTGGGTTGCTGGCGGAATGCCGAAATGATACGTTAATTACTTAAGATTGGCGAAATTTTATTGCGGCTTATCGTGCTAATGGCTAGTCCGATAGTTGGCTTTTAGCTGCCAAAATGATACGCTTTTCGGTTGTCATGAAATTACCGGTCGCTTGGCATCCTCCCGAAATCTGTACTCACTATACAATGGATCATTAATGACTATTTTCCAAGACCAAAATTACACACAATCTGTTTCGGCCACTGCTGAAAAATATGTTTTCCCCGCGTCCTTTGCCCAACAGCGGCTCTGGTTTTTAGACCGCTTAATTGGCCCTAGCGGTCTGTATAACATTGCTTGGGCTATCCGCTTGGATGGGGTGTTGGATGTGCCTGCCCTGCAACACAGCTTGGATGCCCTAGTCGACCGCCATGAAGCCTTGCGCACGGGATTTATCGGGCAGGGCAGTGAGGCTGTCCAAATCATCAGCCCCTCTATGCCGTTGGCCTGTACGTTAGCGGAGTTGCCGGATATGGAAACAGACCGGGATGGCGCGGCGCGGCTCATCCTAGAGACGGCGGCAAACCAGCCGTTCGACCTGACGAAAGCGCCCCTCATCCGTACCCTATTACTGAAACTGTCGGCGCAAACGCATATCCTGCTGGTTACTGTTCATCACAGTGTTTTCGACGGTTGGTCGCTGGCTATTTTCAAGCACGAACTGGCGGCCTTGTATAGTGCATTTAGCTTAGGCGTAGCGGCGGATTTACCCGATTTGCCGATCCAGTATGCAGATTATGCGGTTTGGCAGCGCGAATGGTTGCGGGGTGGGGTTCTGACCAGACAGCTTGACTACTGGCGGGGGCAGTTGTCCGGGGCGGCGACGCTGGTTTTGCCGACTGACCGCCCGCGCCCACCACAACTTTCTTATCGGGGTACACAAGCGGCTATCCGGCTACCAGCGGCACTGTCCCAAGACCTAAAAGCCTTGGCGCAACAACACAATGCGACCCTCTTTATGGTGCTGTTAGCCGCTTTGCAAGTGCTGCTGCACCGCTACAGCGGCCAGGACGATATCGTGGTCGGCACGGCGATTGCCGGACGCACCCGCCAGGAAACCGAACACCTGCTGGGCTTTTTTGCCAACACGCTGGCGTTGCGGGCGGATTTGTCCGGCAACCCCAGCTTTTGCCAATTGCTTGGGCAGGTGCGCAAAGTGTGCTTGGAGGCCTATAACCACCAGGAACTGCCTTTTGAAAAGTTGGTGGCTGATATGCAACTGCCTCGTGACCGCAGCCGGAATCCGCTGTTTCAGGTTATGCTGGTCTTAGAGCCGCCGAGTGGGGAGCAGGGCGGGGCATGGGCCGGGTTATCCGTAGCCCCGGTCGCCGTTGCCCAAGACAGCGCTAAGTTTGATCTGACCCTGTTATGGACGGAACAACCCGATGGGTTGTCGGGCGTTATCGAGTACAGTACCGATTTGTTCGATGCCGCTACTGTCGAACGCATGGTGGGGCATTTACAGACCCTGCTGGCGGGCATTGTCGGGCAACCGGACTGTACTATCGGCGAGCTGCCGCTGCTGACCGCCGCCGAACGCCAGCAATTGTTGGTCGGTTGGAATGCTACGCAAACCGATTATCCTAAAGACCGCTGTATCCACCACCTGTTCGAGACACAGGCGGCCAGTACGCCCCAGGCCATTGCGGTGGTGTTTGGCCGCGAACAGCTCAGCTACCAAGTCCTTAACGCTAAGGCCAACCAATTGGCGCATTATCTTATCAGCTTACATGTCGCCCCCGAACAAGCCGTAGGCATTTGTTTAGCCAGAAGTCCCGCCATGATAATCGCCGTATTGGCTATTCTTAAAGCCGGGGCTTGTTATGTGCCGTTAGATCCGCTGTATCCGAAAGCGCGGCTGGAATTGATGCTGACCGATGCCCAAGTTCCCGTCTTAATCACTCAAGGTGAATATGTGGCGGATTTGGCCGATACGCAAGCCCTGATAGTCGATATTGCCCAGTTAGAAGCCCTGCTCAGTAGCTTTAGCACCCACAACCCCGCAGTGTTAAGCCAGCCAGAACACAGCGCTTATATCCTGTATACTTCCGGTTCTACGGGTAGGCCTAAGGGTGTGGCTATGCCGCACCGCGCCTTAGTGAATCTGCTTAATTGGCAAACAGACGGCTTGCAACAGCGGCCAGAACGGCGGGTTTTGCAGTTTACCAGCCTAAATTTTGATGTGTCATTTCAAGAGATTTTTTCGGCCCTTAGCACGGGCGGCGGCTTGGTGTTAATAACCGAAGCCCAACGTAAAGACCCGCGCTTACTATTGGCGGCGATCGTTAGCCATAAGGTGACAGATTTATATCTGCCTTTTATCGCCTTGCAACAGCTCGCCCATACCCATGCCAGCGTCCTTATTGACAGCCATTTGGCAGTTATTATAACGGCAGGGGAAAAATTGCACGCCACCCCTGCCATTAAGCAATTTATTAAAAATCTTGGCGGTTGCCGCTTGGTTAACCAATACGGCCCTACCGAATGTCATGTTGTTACGGCGTTTGATTTGCCTGAAGATATACGCACTTGGGCAGAATTTCCGTCTATAGGGCGACCGATTGCCAATACTGAAATTTATCTTTTAGACTGTAACCGCCAACCGGTTCCGGTAGGTGTTTTTGGCATAATCCATATTGGTGGCGATTGTTTGGCTAAGGGCTATTATCAGCAGCCTGAATTAACGGCGGGGAAATTTATTGCCCATCCTTTCAGCAACAAGCCGCACGCGCGTTTATATGACACGGGTGATTTGGCGCGTTATCTGCCGGATGGAAACGTAGAGTTTTTGGGGCGTATCGATAATCAAGTAAAATTACGCGGCTACCGGATTGAGTTGGGAGAAATTGAAGCGGTATTGCGCCGTTATCCTGGTATCCATGAAGCGGTGGTGCTGGCGCGTGAAGATCAGCCGGGCGATAAACGCTTAGTGGCATATTTGCTGCACCCGCAACAGGGGCAACCGGACATCAGTGCTTTAGCCCTTTTTGTTAAGGCAGAGCTACCCGATTATATGTTGCCTTCGGCTTTTGTGGTATTGGCAGAATGGCCGTTAACTCCCAACGGTAAGCTAGACCGGCAGGCATTGCCGGCACCTGATTTGCTAAGTCTGCGTTTAGGGCATAACTATGCGCCGCCTAGTTCAGCGACCGAAGAGGCGATGGTGGTGATTTGGCAAGAAGTCTTAGGTATTAGTCCTATTGGTGTCCATGATGATTTTTTTGAATTGGGCGGCGATTCTCTATTTGCGATGCAATTGCTTGTGCGTATTGAGGAGCATTTCCACAATGAATTGCCGCTGAGCTTGCTATTTGATGAGCCGACCATCAGCAGCTTTGCTAAACAGTTAGACGTGGTGCTAAAACAAAATAATGCCAGTAAACATACCCCTATCCAAGCATTACGGCGTAAATCTTATCAAATTACAGAGCTATGACATCTATCCAAAATGAAGCGGATTCGGCCAGCACCGATGACCGTTATTTTTTCCCCGTTTCTTTTGCCCAACAGCGGCTCTGGTTTTTAGACCGCCTGATCGGATCTAGCAGCCTGTATAACATCGCTTGGGCTATCCGTTTGGACGGGGTATTGGATGTGCCTGCTTTGCAACACGGCTTGGATGCCCTGGTCGCCCGCCATGAAGTGTTGCGCACGGGTTTGGTCGGGCAGGGCGGGGAGGCCGTCCAGGTCATTAATCCGCCCTTGCCGTTGGCCTGTACTTTGACGGAATTGCCGGATATGGAGGTGGATTCTGACGGTGCACTACGGATCATTCTGGAGGCGGCGGCAAACCAACCGTTCGACCTGACGCAGGCGCCACTCATCCGTACCCTATTGTTGAAATTGTCGGCGCAGGCACATGTCCTGCTGGTCACCGTCCACCATAGTATTTTCGACGGCTGGTCACTGGCCGTTTTTAACCGCGACCTGGCGGCATTGTATGGTTTTTTTAGTTTGGGTATAGCGGCGGATTTGCCCGGCTTGCCCATCCAGTATGCGGATTATGCGGTCTGGCAGCGGGAATGGTTGCAGGGTGACATATTGGACAGACAGCTCAATTATTGGCGGAAACAGTTAGCGGGAGCCGTAGCATTGGCTTTACCGACCGACCACCCCCGCCCGCAACAGCCCAGCTATCGGGGGGCACAACTGCCGCTACGGTTATCCGCAGAACTGGCCCTTGGTTTAAAAGGCTTGGCGCAACAGCATAACAGTACCTTTTTTATGGTGCTGTTGGCGGCTTTACAAGTGCTGTTGCACCGTTATAGCGGTCAGGATGACATCGTAGTCGGCACAGTGATTGCCGGGCGTACCCGTCAGGAGACCGAACAACTGCTCGGTTTCTTTGCCAATACGCTGGTGTTGCGTACGGACGTGTCTGGCGACCCTAGCTTTCGCCAACTGTTGGGGCGGGTGCGCAAAGTGTGTTTGGAGGCCTATAGCCATCAGGAACTGCCCTTTGAAAAACTGGTGGCGGACATGCAGTTGCCCCGTGACCGGAGTCGGCATCCGCTGTTCCAGGTTATGCTGGTGTTACAGCCGCCTGCGGAGGCGGCGGATTGGCCCGGCTTGCAAGCCTCGTCTATTGAGGTCGCTAGCGGTAATGCCAAATTTGATTTGACGCTGGCCTTATCCGAACAAGCAGACGGTTTAGTCGGCCTTATCGAATACAGCACTGATCTGTTTGATGCCGACACCATCAGCCGTATGGCGGGGCATTGGCAGACCCTGTTAGCGGGCATTGTCGCGCAACCGGATTGGCCCATTGGCGAATTGCCGCTGTTGACCGCTACCGAGCGCCAGCAACTGTTGGTTGGTTGGAACGCTACGCCAGCCGATTATCCCCAAAACCGCTGCATTCACCATTTGTTCGAGGCGCAGGTAGCCCGTACGCCCCATGCCATTGCCGTGGTGTTTGGCCGCGAACAGCTAAGCTACCAAGCCCTTAACGCGAAGGCTAACCAACTGGCGCATTATCTGCTGACGCGGGGTGTTCGGGTAGGCTCATTAGTCGCTATCGGCACCGAACGGTCACTGAGTATGGTTATCGGTTTGTTGGGCATATTAAAAGCAGGGGCGGCATATATACCGATAGACCCTAGCTACCCACCCGCCCGTTTGGCGTATTTGCTGGCAGACTGCCAAGCCCCGTTGTTATTGACCCAAACACATTTAGAATGGCCAGAAACGGCGGCAGAGCTTATCTATTTGGATACCTTGACCGGGTCGTTTGCCGACTGCCCGGAGAGTAACCCCGATTTGGGCAGTGACTTAAATGCCGGGCAATTGGCCTATGTGATTTATACCTCCGGTTCCACCGGCAACCCGAAAGGGGTGATGGTGACCCATGCCAATGTCAGCCGATTGTTTGCCAGCACAGAAGCTCTCTATGGCTTTGACGGGCACGATGTTTGGACGCTGTTCCATTCCTACGCCTTTGATTTTTCGGTATGGGAACTATGGGGCGCTTGGTTATACGGCGGCAAATTGGTCATTGTGCCTTATTGGGTATCGCGTTCACCGAGAGAGTTTTATCGTTTGCTCGTCAGTGAGGGTGTCACTGTCCTTAACCAAACGCCTTCGGCGTTCCGGCAGTTGGCGCAAATTGACCAAGAACTGGGTGGCCAAAGCCCGTTGAAACTCAGATATATTATTTTTGGCGGCGAAGCTTTAGATTTCCCCAGCTTGCTGCCGTGGTTCGCCCGGCATGGCGACCAGACACCCCGCTTGGTGAATATGTACGGCATCACCGAAACCACCGTGCATGTCAGTTATTACCCAGTAAGCCAAGCCGATGCCTTAAGCCAACACAGCATTATTGGCAAGGCTTTGCCGGATTTACAGGCGTATATTTTGGATCGGTATTTACAGCCCCAAGCCATTGGTATCCCTGGCGAGTTGTATATCGCCGGTGCCGGATTGGCAAAAGGCTATTTGCGCCGCCCCGAGTTGACCGCAGAACGGTTTATTGCCCATCCGTTTAGCGACGACCCTACCGCCCGTCTCTATAAGACCGGCGATCTGGCCCGTTGGTTAGCTGACGGTACGCTTGACTATTTAGGCCGTATCGACCAGCAAATTAAATTGCGCGGTTTCCGCATTGAATTGGGTGAAATTGAAGCCCTCCTGTTGCAACAGGAGACTGTCACTGCCGCCGTGGTGGTGTTGCAGGGCAGTTCTGACCAAGACTCGCGCCTGATTGCTTATATTGTCCCGGCCTTAGGGGCGGACAAAGACAGTACCCCGTTGCGTGCTGCCCTTAAAGCGGGTTTGCCCGATTATATGGTGCCGTCCGCTTGGGTGTTTTTAGAGAGCTTGCCGCTGACCGCCCACGGTAAAATCGACCGTAAGGCCTTACCGCCGCCTGACCCAACGCATTTTAATGTTGCCCGCCGCTATGTGCCACCCGCCTCGCCGGTGGAAGCGGCATTGGCCGCCGTTTGGCAGGAGGTTTTAGCCATCGCCCCAATTGGCCGTGACGATAATTTTTTTGAACTGGGCGGGCATTCTTTATTGGCTTTGACGCTGTGCACCCAAATAGAAGCCAAGCTTAAGCAAAGCGTACCCGTAGAGTGGCTGTTTCAATATCCTACCGTCAGCTTACTGGCTGAAGTGTTAGGGCAGGGGAATGCCGTCAAGCAAAATGCCTCGGCCAGCCTCAATGCTTTTCAAGCGGACGGCACTAAGTCACCATTTTTTTGGGGTGTCGATGGGAAAATCTTTTCGATGCTGCTGGAACACATCGGTACAGACCAACCGCTTTATCTGTTAAAACACCAATCCTTGGATGGCTATAAAGCCCGCCACCGGACGATTGCGGATATGGCTGCCCACTATATACGCGGCATTCAAGCCATAGACCCTGTAGGGCCTTATCATTTAGGCGGGTTTTCGGTGGGTGGGATGATTATGTATGAAGTGGCGCGGCAATTATGTGCGCAAGGCAAACAAGTGGCTTTACTGTTTCTGCTCGACCCTTCCCAACTCAGTTATGATGGCGAGAATCACGATATGCCAAGTTACATAATGAGGTGGCGTAGGGAACTTGGGCAACTGCATTATTTAGGCTATGTCGTATATGCGCGGCGGTGGCTGAAAAAAATAAAAATGGCCTTTGTCATTAATTTTTATTTTGGTTTGGGTAAGCCGGTGCCGGCACGGTTATTTTGGCAATCTATCGAACCGATTTATTTGCAGGCGATGTTGCTCTATAAACCGGAGCCTATTCGGGATGGCTTGAAAAAAGTGGTGTTTGTCCACTCGAAACAGGCAGGTGCAGACACTTGGCTACAGCTTTTTAATGATAAACCTGAAACGTATGCCATTGACTGCGAACATATGCAGTTAAAAGACGACGCTTACCTGATGGCATGGTTAGGGATCTTTAAGCGGGTGCTGGAGAAATACATCCATAAGTGATGCCAAGGTAGTGATATGGGGCAGGATGTGCGGATGGCAAGCCTAATCCGTCACATCCCGCTGGCAACAAGTCACTACGCCCCCCTTTAACGGTCTGGCCTTAGCGATAGCCATTTGCAGGGGGAATAATGGTGGTAGCTTTATTCTTTAGTCCATTTAGCGGCCAGTTGGCCTGAGAACTGGCCGAAATAAGTACCGACCACGATAGAAATCGAAATGACCAGCAATGGGTTGCTTAAGGAAACGCCTAACAGGACATCTTGGTTTAATTTATCAGGGGTTTGCAGCAAATAGGCGAAAGTTGACGAGTAACCTAACACGCTGGCAGGAATGGCGGCCAAACGTGGGCAACTGGCGGCCAGACACATGACGATGACCGCAACCGTTACCGTAATGGCGGCCATCAGCGGGAAGCCAAGCAAGGTGTCAGGGGATATTTCGGTCAACAGCAAGGCGGTGATCCAGGCCATAGCCACGCCGAAAATACCGCAAACAATAGTGTTTACCAAAGCTTCTTGATTGCCGCCTAACAGAAAATAAGCCGCCCAAGCAATGGTTGCCGCCCAGATGAAGAAAACCCCGCTGGCAGGCCCTACGGCCAGAAAAGTTGCGACACCGGCCAGCACACCAATACTTAAGGAAAGTGCAGTCAATTTGTTCATTATTCTATCTCCAGGTAATGCCTCAATAATAATATGACCGGATTAGCCCGCGAGGCGGCGGCGTTAATCCGGCGTTCGGTCAGGGAAGGATAAAATCCGAACTTTTCTGATGTTAGCAGAGATTAAAGAGAAGAGAAAATGTAAATAACTAAGGAAAGCTTGAATTACTGTGAATCAGCCCGCATTTCTAACAGCTAACAGGTCTCTTCGCTTGATTAGGGCGACTTTTTTCGCACTTTTATGATGAGACACTGTAAAATGGCTGGACATTTTTGATAGAGTTCAGGTTTGGTAACGTTTAGGATATAAAAACATGTTTAGAGGAACAACCATACTTTCTGTACGCCGTGGCGGTAAAGTCGTCATTGGCGGCGACGGGCAAGTCACCTTAGGTAACACGGTCATGAAAGGCAACGCCCGTAAAGTGCGCCGCTTGTATCATGATAAAGTTATCGCCGGCTTTGCCGGGGCGACCGCCGACGCGTTTACTTTGTTTGAGCATTTTGAAGGCAAACTGGAAAAGCACCGTGGCAATTTAACCCGTGCGGCAGTGGAAATGGCGAAAGACTGGCGCACTGACCGCGCTTTGCGTAAGCTGGAAGCACTGTTAGTGATTGCCGATGCCAAAACGTCGTTGATTATTTCGGGTACAGGAGATGTGATTGAGCCGGAGCATGATTTGATGGCGATAGGGTCGGGCGGCGCGTTTGCCCAAGCTGCCGCGCGGGCTTTGCTGGAAAATACCGAACTGAGTGCGCGTGACATTGTTGAGCGGTCTTTAAACATCGCAGCCGACATTTGCATTTACACCAACCACAATCTTCGTATCGAAGAGCTGGACGCAGAACCTAACGAATAAGACGGACAAGTGAAATCATGACACAAATGACTCCCAAAGAAATTGTCAGCGAATTGGACAAACATATTATCGGTCAGGCCAGTGCCAAGCGTTCGGTGGCGATTGCCCTGCGTAACCGCTGGCGGCGGCAAAATGTCGATCCGGCTTTGCGCAATGAGATTACCCCTAAAAACATCTTGATGATTGGCCCTACCGGGGTCGGTAAGACCGAAATCGCCCGCCGTTTGGCACGTCTGGCTAATGCACCGTTTATCAAAATCGAAGCCACCAAATTTACCGAAGTCGGTTATGTTGGCCGTGATGTCGAATCCATTATCCGTGATCTGGTCGATTCCGCCATTAAAATGACCCGCATGGATGATATGGAACGGATGCAGGTGAAAGCCGCCGATGCCGCCGAAGAGCGTTTGCTGGATATTTTATTGCCTTTGCCCTTATCGCCTACGGGTAGCCTGTCTTCATCCGAGGAAGCGACCCGCTTGAAAATGCGCAATAAATTACGCGCCGGGGATTTGGACGACCGGGACATTGAAATTGATGTCCATGTCGCACCAATGGGTGTGGAAATTATGGCACCGCCGGGCATGGAGGAAATGACCAACCAATTGCAGGGCATGTTCCAAAGCATGGGGTCAGAGCGTACCAAGCCCCGTAAAATGAAAGTCAGCAAAGCCTTAAAAGTTTTGCAGGAAGAAGAAGCCGCCAAACTGGTCAATGATGAAGACATTAAGTTACGCGCCGTCGAAGCGGTAGAGCAACATGGCATTGTCTTTTTGGACGAAATCGACAAAATTTGTAAACGGGGCGAGCATGGCGGCGGCAGCGGCGAAGTGTCGCGCGAAGGTGTGCAGCGCGACTTGTTGCCGATTGTTGAAGGCAGTACCGTCAGCACCAAATACGGTATGATTAAGACCGACCATATCCTGTTTATCGCCTCCGGTGCATTCCATGTCGCCAAGCCGTCAGACCTGATTCCCGAATTGCAAGGCCGGTTTCCTATCCGTGTTGAATTAAGCCCATTGTCAGCAGAAGATTTTGTGCGTATCCTGACCGAACCTAACGCGTCTTTGACCGAACAGTATATGGCTTTGCTGGCGACCGAAGGTGTGGATTTGTCGTTCGCCCCCGACGGTATCCAGCGCATTGCCGAACTTGGCTGGCAAGTGAACGAGAAAACCGAAAATATCGGTGCCCGCCGCCTGCATACGATTTTGGAGCGGCTTTTGGAAGACATTTCTTTCAATGCCCCCGATTTGCTGGAAAAAACTATCGTAATTGATGCCGATTATGTCGATAAGCATCTGAGCGAATTTGTTGAAGATGAAGATTTGAGCAGGTATATTCTGTAACGTGGCAATCAGCAGGGGCAGTTCTGCCGTTGCAAGCCGTTGCATATCAAGCCGCCGGATTAGGCCTTGCAGGTATTTGGAACCCGCAAGGCCTTAGCGGCCTTGTTTGATGCACCATCCTAAACAGGTTTTTTAAACGCCCGATTTAAGGCAGAATAAACATGGCACATGTCCTCATTATCCACGAAGTCGAAGATTACGGCGCGTGGAAAATTATTTTCGATCAGGCGGCAGGCATCAGAAAAGCTGCTGGTGAGCAGCATTATCAGGTCTTGAAATTTACCGACTCCGCTAACCATATCGTGCATTTTTCCGAATGGTCGTCTGTGGCGGATGCAAAAGCATTTTTTGAATCGCCCGAATTGGTTAAGATACGCCAACAAGCGGGTGTGAAAGCCCCCGAATTTATGTATTTGGATTTATTGGCGGCAGGCGTGTTGTAGCCTTCGCTGTCCGCCCAATAAGCAACACCATTGCGCCATAAGTATCGCCTGTGCTGGCCTACCTAAGCACGGGCGGCTTAACGCTAAGCCTATTGAGCTTACCCAGCCCACACACCATTGAGCAATCGTATGCGCCTAACTATCACCCCCTGCAATAGCCTGCCGGTTGAGATTAAACATCATCAACTGTCTAACCGCCTGGAAATTAGCTTTGACGACGACAGCGTCTTTGTCCTGCCTGTCGAATATCTGCGCGTTTATACCCAATCCGCCGAAGCGGTCGGCCATGGCCCAGGGCAAGAGACCCTGCAAACGGGTAAGGAAGCCGTGACCATTAAAGAAATCCGTCCTATCGGCAATTACGGCATTTTGCTGGCCTTTAGTGATGGGCATGACACAGGCATTTATACATGGGACGCGTTATATCTGCTAGGTACCGATTACCAAACCTTGTGGGCGGATTATCTGCACCAATTGGCAGAGGCGGGCATTGTCCGCAACCCACCACGCACGAACTCGCATTAATATAGGGGAATAACCATGACTACCGATAACACCACCCATTTCGGCTTTAAGCAAGTCGCCGTCGATGAAAAAGTCAAACTGGTGCGCGGGGTTTTTGATTCCGTTGCCGAACAGTACGACATCATGAATGATTTGATGTCCTTAGGCATACACCGCATTTGGAAGCGTATTGCCGTACAACTGAGCAACGTCCGCAAAGGCGAGCACGTTTTGGATTTGGCGGGCGGCACGGGCGATTTGACCACATTGTTTCATGAGCGCGTCGGTAGCGACGGGCAAGTGGTGCTGGCGGACATTAACGCGCAAATGCTGCGTACTGGCCGCGACCGCCTGATCGACCGCGGGCTGGCGGCGAATATCCGCTATGCGCAAGTCAACGCCGAATGCCTGCCGTTTGCCGATAATACGTTCGATTGTGTGTGCATCGCGTTTGGCCTGCGCAACGTCACCGACAAAGATGCCGCCTTACGTTCTATGTACCGCGTCCTGAAACCGGGCGGACGGGTGATTGTGCTGGAATTCTCGCACCCTACCGATAAAGTCACCGAGAAAGTCTATGACTTTTACTCGTTCAATATCCTGCCGAAAATTGGCCGTTTTGTCGCTAAAGATGAAGAAAGCTACCGTTATTTGGCGGAATCCATCCGTATGCACCCTAAACAGGCTGAACTGAAACAGATGATGGAAAACGCCGGGCTGGAGCGTTGCGAATATTTTAATATGACGCAAGGGATAGTGGCGGTGCATCGGGGGTATAAAATCTGATCGCCTGAACCGTGCATCAACAGACCATTATAGATAACCACGATGAATCCTAGCCCCATTAAATCCTTCTCGATATATGGTCTGTTTGGCACCAGTGATGTGCATATCCCGTTTGATGAAAATATTAAGATTTTGGTTGGGGAGAATGGGCTGGGCAAGACTCAGGTTTTGAATCTTCTTTACTATACGTTAACGCAGAATTTTTTGAAGCTATACGATTTTCATTTTGATAAATTAGTTTTACAGTTTTCAAAAAGCGACACGGTTGAAATCCATAAAGAAGATATGAAGTATCATATGAATGCAAACAGATCTGCTATGGTATGGAATATTGGATTTTCTGAAAGATTGCGTTCTTCCCTAAGGGATGATGAAGAATATCAATATCCTGACTTGGATATAAAAGAATATATACATCCAACATTAAATAATACTAAGATAAAAATCCAATTCGGAATTTCAGGCAAGGATATTCTTTATTTCCCGACATTTCGGCGCGTAGAAGAAGATTTGCATAACTTGGGTTACGACGAACAAGATGAGCGTTTAAATAAAGAAGACACCGTTATCCAGTTCGGTATGGACGATGTGTCCAAAAAATTCGCCAGTATCGAAAATAAAATTGATAGCTTATTAAAAGAAGGCTTTGCCAAAATCTCTTCGGAGATTTTAAGCCAATTGGTTAAAGGCTTTTCCGAAACGGATAACCGTTGGTTAGATACAATCGACCAAAATGCGCTGGAAATTATATTAGCTAGGGTAGGCAAGCAATTGCCCGAAGAAGATAAAACCGCCATGCGGGCTATTGTGGCCGACAAGAAAGAGACTAACCCCTCGCTTATGTATTTTCTGAAAAAATTGCTGGAAATTTACGACACCCAAAAGGCGTTGGATAATTCGGTAAAGCAGTTTCGGGATGTTTGCAATAAGTATCTGGTGGGTAAGCAACTATTTTATGACGAAAGCGCGATTAAGATTTTTGTTAAATCGGATATAACCGACGCGGCGATTGAGCTTAAATATTTATCTTCCGGCGAAAAACAAATCATTTCGATGTTTGCGAAAATTTATCTTGCCGAGGAAGGCCAGCGTTTTATCGTGTTGTTTGATGAGCCTGAGTTATCGCTGAGTATGCCGTGGCAAAAGCAATTATTGCCCGATATGATTAACTCCACCAAGTGCGATTTTCTGCTGGCTGTTACCCATTCGCCGTTTATTTTTGATAATGAGCTAGACCGTTATGCTGTGGGGTTAAGCGAGTATATTACGCGCTCTAAACAGGTCGCCGCGTAATATGGAGTTTTTAGAAGCGCTAAGACAAGGCCGTTTTCAGCCAACCGCAGCCTATTCAGACTTTATGTATCTAACCGAAAAACACGAGCACAGCTTGTTTTGTTTTTATGAAGGTAAAGACAGCGCTTATTATGTGCCTAGAATTAAACGCTTTACCGCCGCTTACCAGAACATGCTTTGCGGAGGTAGGGAGAAGGTTTTAGAGGTCTACCGTCTAATTGCCGGACATGCCGAATACGACTGTTACAAAAAAGCCTTTTTTATTGACAGGGATTTTAATCTGCCCTTAACGCCGCATAGTCCGCCCATTTTTGAAACGCCGTGCTATGCTATCGAGAATTTTTATGTCTCCATTGAGGTATTCCAAGATATTTTAAAAAACTCATTGCATTTATCTGAACGCAATGAAGCTTATCAGACCTGCGTAAGGCTTTTTATGGATAGGCAGCACGAATTTCATCAGGCAACACTATTATTTAATGCTTGGTATGCGTGTTTAATCAGCCTTAAAAACAGCACAAACGAGCAAACGGGCGTTAATTTAGATGAGAAGTTCCCTAAAGGCTTTATTAGTTTTACTGATTTAAATGCCGTATCGGCACATTACACGTTCGATACCCTCAAACAAACATTTGCCAATGCTTTAGATGTTCCAGAAACTGTTTTAGAGGCAAAAAAGGCTGAATTTGCTATATGCCAGTATCATCAAGAATTTAGGGGAAAGTATGAGTTATGGTTTGTGCTTACTTTTATAGAGTTAATATTGAAAGACTCGAAAACCACCAAAACTTTCCTAAAAGAAAAAATCAATTTTTCATTTAGTGATAAGTTGAGCAATGATCAGGCAATAGAACTTTTCTCGATTCATGCGGAGACACCTGATTCTTTATATGAATACTTACGGCAAGTCACTTCATAAATTTTGTTTTTAGTAGAAGAATTATTTAATATGCCTATTAAACCCTTACTTATCGGCACGCTAGAACTTGCCCTTAGCCGTTATGTGCAACTAGACCCGAATGCCGGGCAGTTTTTGCAGCCCTTAGCGGGCAAAGTCATCGCCGTGACCATTACCCCGTTTAACGAAACCCTCTACCTGTGTCCGGCAGCCGATACCATCCAAGTGCTGGACCAGTATCCGGGCGAACCCGATACCCGGTTGACGGGGTCTTTGTTTGCGTTCGGTTTAATGGGGCTGAGTGCTAAGCCGATGCGGTCGGTGTTTTCCGGCGATGTCGTCATAGCAGGTGATATGCACACGGGGCGGCGGTTTCAGGAACTGTTCGCCAAGCTGGATATTCATCTGGAAGACAAATTAGCCAGATATACGGGTGAACGATTTGCCCATAACTTGAGTCAGTTTTTCCGGGCTGGGCAAGACTGGGGCAAAGACACGCTGGAAACCTTCCGGCTTAACGCCGCCGAGTTTTTGCAGGAAGAAACCCGCGACTTGCCCGCCGTACCCGAAATGGATATTTTTTATCAGCAAATCGACGATCTGCGGCTAGACTTTGACCGTCTGCAAAGCCGCGTGGATAGGCTGAAAAATAACTTAGAACACCCTTAAAACTATAAAAAACAATAAATGTACCCACCGTTGTTAAGGTGGGTACTCTACGCCACCAAAGGTAACGCAGTGATCCGCCCTAAAATTTTAATGCGCCTGATCCATATCAATTGGGTCTTGGTGATGCACGGCCTCGATGAAATTGTCTTAAACACGCCTTATTTCCGCCCGATCCGGTTTTTAGCGCTCTGTACGCCGTATTATTGGCTGAACCGCAAAAATGAGCTGGCGGTGTCGCGCGGGGTGAGGATTCGCCAAGCATTGGAAGATTTGGGGCCGATCTATGTCAAATTTGGCCAAGCCTTATCGA
The DNA here is from genome assembly GCF_002209385.1 of Methylovulum psychrotolerans. Taxonomy (NCBI): domain Bacteria; kingdom Pseudomonadati; phylum Pseudomonadota; class Gammaproteobacteria; order Methylococcales; family Methylococcaceae; genus Methylovulum; species Methylovulum psychrotolerans. Next base: position 3,545,164 of record NZ_CP022129.1, on the reverse strand, counting down.
CGCGTAAAGATTTGTTGCCCGACGATATTGCCGATGAACTGGTCAAACTGCAAGACCGGGTGCCGCCGTTCGGCAGCGACATTGCCCGCGCTATTATCGAAAAAGAGCTGGGCATGTCGATTGATGAGGCGTTTGCCAAATTTGACCCCGAACCTATGGCCTCGGCTTCGGTGGCGCAAGTGCATACCGCGACGCTGCATACTGGCGAGGATGTGGTGGTGAAGGTGTTGCGCCCCGATATTGAAGGGCGTATCCATTCCGATATGGGGCTGATTTACGAATTGGCGCGAATTGCCGAAAAGTTTTCCCCCGATGCGCGGCGCTTGCGGCCTATGGAAGTAGTTGCCGAGTTTGAAAAAACCACGCTGGATGAGCTGGATTTGGTCAGGGAAGCCGCCAACGCGGCAAAAATCCGCCGCAATTTCGACAAATCGACGATTATTTATATTCCCGAAGTCCACTGGGAGTTTACCCGGCAAAAAGTCATGGTCATGGAGCGGATTCATGGTATCCCGGTCGGCGATATAGACAAACTGCGGGCAGGGGGGGCGGATTTTAAATTGCTGGCCGAGCGTGGCGTGGAGATTTTCTTCACACAAGTGTTCCGGGATAATTTCTTCCATGCTGACATGCACCCGGGCAATATTTTTGTTGAATTGCCCGCTAAGTATATCGCCATTGATTTTGGCATCGTCGGCTCTTTATCCTTATCCGACCAGCATTATCTGGCGGAAAACTTTTTGGCGTTTTTCAACCGCGATTACCGCAAAGTGGCGGAAATGCACGTTGAATCCGGTTGGGTGCCGCGCACTACGCGCATAGAAGAATTTGAATCGGCGATCCGTAGCGTTTGTGAGCCGATTTTTGAGAAACCGTTAAAAGACATTTCCTTCGGGCAACTGCTGTTACGCCTATTCCAAACCGCCCGCCGTTTCGATATGCAGGTACAACCGCAATTGGTGTTGCTGCAAAAAACCTTGCTCAATATTGAAGGCTTGGGGCGGCAACTGTATCCCGAATTGGATTTGTGGCAGACCGCCAAGCCGTTCTTGGAGGGGTGGTTCCATGAGCGTATGGGGCCGAAAGCCAAAATCAACCAATTGCTTAAGCAATTCCCTGAATTTGCCCAGCAATTCCCCGAAATCCCTTCTTTGCTTTATAAAGCCTTAGATAACGCCGCCCATACCCAACAACAGGCCGAAGCCCAACAACGCGAATTGGCCTTGTTACGCGAGCAAATCGACAGCCACCAACGCCATACTTTATGGGCGATGCTGGCGGGTGCGACGCTGATTAGTTTGGCTGTGCTATTCCAATAAGCGCGATGACGGCGGCACAAGCCGCCGTTCCTTGGCTTTCGTTTTACCCTTCCCGTTATACCCCTTCAATCCCTCCCGCATTTTTACCCGTGTAACATCAAAAAGTTGCAAACACGCCGTAGTTGCAATATTGCCAGTTAAACCCAAAGCTGAGGAACACAAAAAAATTAAAATTGTGGGTTTTAGACACGATGGTTATTTGCTTATCGTTTTTTTAGGTAAAGGTAAGTTGTTGTTCGCTATGGCTTAATGCTAGCTTTTATGCTGAGCTGATTTTATATGGTGCGAATTTGCACCAAAATAAAGCATAAAAGCATTTTTGAGTGTGACATATTACCTGGATATTGAGGTAGCTTTCACCTATGCTTTGGTCGTCTGCGGATTTTGCAATGTCGGCGCTAGCCCTGCCTTAAGTGGGCGAATTAAATTCCCCAGCAGTTGTAACAGGCTAGCTTGCCCTATCATTTTAGGGTCGGCGCAACATTGCAAAATTGACAGACCATTTTTCCGACACAATTAACCTAAGGTGATGTAATGGCGACATATAACGGCGATAACAATAATAATTTTTACGGAGGCACGGCGGGTGATGACTTTATTTATGGCAATGGCGGCAGCGATAACCTCTACGGCAATGGCGGCAACGATACCATAAGCGGCGGTACGGGTAATGATTACATCAACGGTGGGGCGGGTGACGACACTTACCTGGTCGCTAAAGGCGACGGTTATGATGTTATTGTCGATGATATCGGTACGAATATCATTAAATTCTCTGATGTGGCTTCAACAGATGTCAGCCAAGTAGGCCGTTCGACTTATTTGGGTTTAGATTTATTGCTGACTTATGGCAGTAATCGCGTAACGGTTGGTAATTATTTTTTGGGAGCCAATTACAATATACAACTTCAATTCAGCAATTCTGTAACATGGAACTGGGCGGACATTAAGGCGTTGGCATCGGTAGCGCCCACCGCAGGTAACGACACGCTGTATGGCACTTATAATAACGATACTTTAAGCGGCTTGGACGGCAATGATTCGTTGTCTGGTTATACGGGTGACGATACCTTAAATGGTGGCGCGGGTGACGATATATTGGATGGCGGTATAGGCAATGACATCTTGAATGGCGGCACGGGTAATGACTCGCTAAAAGGTAGTGCAGGCAGTGACACTTATCTGATCGCTAAAAATGACGGGCAGGACATTATTGTTGAGCTGAACGGTGCGGATACCGTTAATTTTACTGATGTGGCTTCTACAGACATTACCCAGGTTAAGCGGGGTGGGTTTGGTACGGATTTGGTGCTGACGTATGGCAATGGCGGGCAATTGACAGTCCGCTATTATTTTGGCACCGATTACGCATCAGGCACAACGACTATCGAGAAATTTCATTTTAGCGACGGCGTGAATTGGGGATGGGCAAGCATTGCGCCAAAAGTGTCGCAAGGAACGGCAGGCAATGACACGTTAACAGGTTATGACGACCGCAGCGATGCCCTTAGCGGCGGCGCGGGCAATGATACGCTGACTGGCCTTGCGGGTAACGACCTATTGAATGGCGGTATAGGTAACGACGTATTGAACGGCGGTTTGGGCAATGATGTTTATCAGATCGCCAAAAATGACGGCTCGGATATCATTAATGATGAGGGTGGCGTTGATAGCATAAAGTTTACCGATGTGGCTTCTACAGACATCACCCAGGTTAGCCGTTTGGCGAGTAATTATGGCTTGGGTATGGATTTACTGGTGAAATATGGCAATGCTAATCAGGTCGTCATTCATGGTTATTTCGCTAATGCCAATGTTGACTCAGGAATAGGAGCAGGGGCAGTAGAATATCTTCAATTTAGCGATGGGGTGAATTGGGGTTGGTCGACTATCAATCTCAAGGTATTGGAGGCGACCACCGGCAATGATCTTTTAGTGGGTTATAATGACCGTAGCGATACTCTGAATGGTTTAGCGGGCAATGATAGTCTGTATGGCCTTGACGGTAACGATATATTGACTGGCGGGGCAGGGAATGACCTGTTATATGGCGGCTTAGGCAATGACCTCTACCTGATCGCCAAAAATGACGGTTCGGATACCCTTGATGATCAGGGCGGTACTTCGGATGTCGTAAAGTTCACCGATGTGGCTTCCACTGACATTACTGGGGTTAGCCGTACATATGATGGCAGTTTGCTTGTGAAGTATGGTAGCAGCCAAGTTACCATAAAGAACTATTTTTACACTGGCGACAGCATTAGCATTGAAAAACTCCTATTTAGCAACGGGGTTGTTTGGAATGCGGCGACTATTGCATTGAAAGTTGCGCAAGCCACCGCAGGTGACGATATGTTATTTGGTTCTGATAATAAGGATGACGTACTGAACGGCTATTCGGGCAACGATAAGTTGTATGGCTTTGGCGGTAACGACACATTAAATGGTGGTCCGGGTAATGACAGTATGTCTGGCGGTTATGGCAATGACAGTTATTGGGTGGATAGCGTCGGCGATACCATATCCGAATATGCTGACCAAGGTACCGACACGGTATAGCTAATCCGATATAAAAAGATGTCCTGTAACCGCCCCAGTGAAGAGGTCGTCAACGGAACATCGTGCTTGGTTGCGGATGGATTTAAGCTGTGCCCATTTGTGTTCGATAGGGTTAAGGTCTGCCGAATTGCTTGGTGACCATAGCGAGCGTGAACCACCCGACCCCATCCCGAACTCGGAAGTGAAACCGCTTAGCGCCGATGATAGTGTGGCAGTTTGCCATGCGAAAGTAGGGAATCGCCAAGCTCCTAAACGAAAGCCCCAACCTGACGGTTGGGGCTTTTTTTTTGCCTGCGGTTTTGCCGCTTGTTAGGATCGTGCATAAAATTAAGTCGGCGTTCCATTGCAGCACAGCGTGTCCGGCCCCGCCTCTGGGTCCCTGAGTGGAGCCAAAGAGCCGCCCCCTTTGGCTTTACAACGGAATCATGGGCGGGCAAGATGCCCGCGATCCCATCCGTCGTGGCTTTTTACCATCCCCCCAGTTCTAACACCCATTTCACCGAAATATAAGCGACCAGTAGGCTGCCTAGCCAGTAGAGGCCGCGCCGCAGATAGTCCTTAACACCCGTGGGCACAGCTTGTCCGTCCGTTTGCTTGGCTTGCAGATAGGCTTCCCGTGCCGCCAAAAAACGTTGCTGTTGGTAATTAGCGAGTAATTCGCGGGCCTGTGCCAATTGGGCGTGGTCTCTTAGCCAAAGGGCAGGCATGGAAATGCCCCAATTTCCTGCTGAGGTTTCATAAAAATCGATCTGCTGTTCGGTCAGTAGCCCGCGCACTTCGTAAGCCTCGTCGTCGGGTACGCCGCGTAAGGAAAATAATAGGATGGCCATGGTGTTATAGGGAGTTTTTCAAGAAAACAGCCATTATAAATGGCCTGGATATACACCCATAACGGTTTCGACTCCCTGTCCGCTATTTGCTATAATAGTGGGCTTGTTACGATGTGTTTGGACATTCACGCCAAGGATTGTGTGGGTGTTTGTGGACATTCAGGTGGCTTAGCCGTTAAAAAAACCGGTCGGTATCTTTGGTTATCCGGCGTTTATGTTTATATAGGGATCAATGTCAAACTTCGCTAAAGAAATTATCTCCGTTAATCTCGAAGACGAGATGAAACAGTCCTATCTTGATTACGCCATGAGCGTTATCGTAGGCCGTGCCCTTCCAGATGTCCGTGATGGCCTTAAGCCCGTGCATCGCCGTGTGCTGTATGCCATGAGCGAGTTGGGCAATGACTGGAACAAGCCCTATAAGAAGTCTGCGCGTATTGTCGGTGATGTCATCGGTAAATACCACCCGCACGGCGATACCGCCGTCTATGACACCATGGTGCGTATGGCGCAGCCGTTTTCGATGCGCTATATGTTGATTGACGGGCAGGGCAACTTCGGTTCGGTCGATGGTGACGCGCCTGCCGCCATGCGGTACACCGAAGTGCGCATGGCAAAAATCGCCCATGAATTATTGGCGGATATTGATAAGGAAACCGTCAATTTTATCCCTAACTATGACGAGTCGGAATCCGAGCCACAAGTGCTGCCGACCCGCTTGCCGACCTTGTTGGTCAACGGTTCTTCTGGTATCGCCGTAGGTATGGCGACCAATATCCCGCCGCATAATTTGGGTGAGGTCATCAGTGCCTGTCTGGCGGTGTGCGATAATCCCGATGTGACGGTGCAGGAACTGATGCAGCATATTCCCGGCCCTGACTTCCCGACAGCGGCGATTATTAACGGTGCGTCCGGCATTTATAGCGCTTATACGACAGGCCGTGGCAAAATTTATTTACGCGCCCGTTGCCATTTTGAAGATATTGGCGACAGTAGCCGCCAAGCCATTATTACGACCGAGTTGCCGTATCAAGTCAACAAGGCGCGGTTGCTGGAAAAAATCGCCGAGCTGATTAAGGAAGGCAAGATTGACGGCATTTCCGGTCTGCGTGACGAGTCCGATAAGGACGGGATGCGTATGGTGATTGAGCTCAAACGCGGTGAAGTGCCGGATGTGGTGCTGAATAACCTCTATAAACAAACCCAGTTTGAAACCGTATTCGGTATCAATATGGTGGCGTTGTTGGATGGCCGCCCGCATTGCATGAACTTAAAGGAGATTATTGCTGCCTTTATTGACCATCGCCGGGAAATTATCACCCGCCGGACGCTGTACCTGTTGCGTAAAGCCCGCGAACGGGCGCATGTTTTGGAGGGTCTGGCGGTCGCTTTGGCGAATATCGACGAAATGATCGAGCTGATTAAAACCTCTTCCAGCCGTGAAGAAGCCAAAGACGGTTTGCTGGCTAAGGTTTGGAATGCCGGTTTGGTGGCATCCTTGTTGGAAGCCGCCGATGCCGACCGCTCACGGCCTGAGGATTTGCCGGTAGAATTTGGTATCCACGGCGGTCAGTATCAGCTGACCGAAACCCAGGCGCAAGCCATTTTGGATTTGCGTTTGCATCGTCTGACCGGACTTGAGCAAGATAAGATTGTCGGCGAATATAAAGAGTTGCTGCTGCAAATTGACGGTTATCTGTATATCCTCGCTAACGATAGCCGCCTGATGGAAATCATCAGGGAAGAGCTAGCGGCGATTAAAGAGCAGTATGCCGATCAGCGCCGTACCGAAATCGTCCAGAACCAGTTGGATTTGTCGGATGGCGATTTGATTACCGAAGAGGACAGGGTGGTGACTATGTCGCATGAAGGCTATGTCAAATCCCAGCCTTTAAGCGATTATAAGGCGCAAAAGCGTGGCGGGCGCGGCAAGTCGGCGACGGCGATGAAAGAGACTGATTTTATCGACAAGCTCATTGTCGCTAATACTCACGATACGATTTTATGCTTCTCGTCTTTGGGTAAGGTGTATTGGCTGAAAGTGTACCAATTGCCGGTTGCTAGCCGTGCCGCGCGGGGTAAGCCGTTTGTTAACTTGTTGCCGTTAGAGCAGGGCGAAAAAATTAACGCCTTATTGCCGATCCGTGAGTTTAGCGACAATAAGTTTATTTTTATGGCGACTTCGGCAGGGACGGTAAAAAAGACCCCGTTAAATGAGTTTGAACGCCAACGCAGCACCGGCAAAATCGCCATTGATTTGCGCGAAGAAGATACCTTGGTCGGTGTCGCGGTGACGGACGGGCAGCAAAATGTGCTGTTGTTCTGTAGTTCCGGCAAGGCTGTGTGCTTTAACGAAACCGATGTCCGCTCCATGGGCCGGACGGCTTCCGGGGTGCGCGGAATGCGGGTGCAAGACGGCCATAAGGTTATTTCGTTAATTATCGCCACCGAAGGTACAGTGCTGAACATTACCGAAAATGGCTACGGCAAACGTACCAAGCTGGAAGAGTTCACTTGCCATAAGCGCGGTGGCCAAGGCCTGATTGCTATCCAGACTTCTGACCGTAACGGTGCGGTGGTCGGGGCGGTGTTGGTTAACGATAACGATGAGATTATGCTGATCAGCGACGGCGGTACGCTGGTGCGCACCCGTGTCGATGGTATTTCGGTGGTCGGTAGAAACACCCAAGGCGTGACCATTATCCGTTTGGATAAAGGCGAAAAAGTTATTGGCGTGGATAGGATTGCCGGGTTGGCGGGCGAAGAGTCGGAAGAGTCGGAAGAAGAGCTATTGGACGGCGATGCGGAAGCGATGGATGATGGGGTCGATGAAGACGCTGATCAGGCGGATGTTGAGGATGACGCTTCTTAAGCAGGATTGGTAGACTAAAAGGACGGCATCCTGGTAAGGGGTGTTGTCTTTTGCTATTAAGCCATTCTTTCCATTGATGAATAAGCAGGCGTTAGCCTATTGGCGGTTCTGCTATGATTGCACTGGGTTTATAAAATACACATCTAAATACAAAGAGAATCCTAATGTCCAGAGTTTACAATTTCAGTGCCGGCCCTTCCACTTTGCCGGAATCGGTGTTGCTACAAGCCCAACAAGAGCTGTTGGAATGGCGGGGTAGCGGCATGTCGGTGATGGAAATGAGCCATAGGGGTAAGCATTTCGCCATTATCGCCGAAGAGCTGGAAAGTGATCTGCGGAGTTTGTTGGCGATTCCTGATAACTATAAGGTGTTGTTTTTACAGGGCGGCGCGTCGGCGCAGTTCTCTTTAATCCCGCAAAACCTGTTAAACGGCAAGACGAAGGCTTGTTATATCAAGACCGGGGCGTGGTCGGAAAAAGCCGTCAGTGATGCGCAAAATTATTGTGAGGTTGTCCTTACGGCCAGTTCCGAGGCGGAGCATTATTCGCATGTGCCGGAATCTGCCACTTGGTTCATCGACAGTGATGCGGCTTATTTGCATTACACGTCTAACGAAACGATCCACGGTGTGGAGTTTCCTGATATTCCTGACAGTAAAGGCCTGCCTTTGGTGTCGGATATGTCGTCTAATATTCTGTCGCGCCCGGTCGATATTAGCCAATTCGGCCTAATTTATGCCGGAACCCAGAAGAATATGGGGCCGTCGGGTGTGACGATTGTTATCGTCCGCGATGATTTAATCGGCCATGCCCCTAAAACTACGCCGTCGGTGTTCAATTATGCCGAACAGGCGAAAAACCAGTCTATGCTCAACACGCCCGCCACTTATAATTGGTATCTGGTCGGCTTGGTTTTGAAATGGTTGCAAGCGCAAGGCGGGGTCGCCGCGATAGAGCAACGCAATATCGCTAAGGCGGCAAAGCTGTATCAGGCTATCGACCAATCGGCCTTATACCATAATCCGGTCTCCATCCCTTACCGTTCGCGGATGAACGTGCCGTTTATTTTAGCGGATGATGGGCTGGATAAGGCGTTTATCAGTGCTGCCGAAGCGCAGGGTTTGTATGAGCTGAAAGGCCACCGCTCAGTCGGTGGGATGCGGGCGAGTATTTACAATGCTATGCCGGATGCGGGTGTGGAAGCGTTGATCGCCTTTATGGCGGAATTTGAACGCAGCCATTAATTGTTTACAGGATAACGCCGCTATGACCGCCATTACGCCACTTGCTGAACTTCGGGAAAAAATCGACGCGCTGGATGCGCAGATGCTGGACTTGCTGAATCAGCGGGCGAAATGTGCGCAGGAAGTCGCCAGGACGAAAATGGCCCAGGGCGAGCAGGGGACGTTTTATCGGCCTGACCGCGAGTCTTTGGTGTTGCGGCGGATTCAAGAATTGAACCAAGGCCCTTTGCCGGATGAAACGGCGATCCGTTTTTTCCGGGAAATTATGTCCGCTTGTTTGGCGTTGGAAAAACCGCTGGAAGTGGCTTTTTTGGGGCCGGAAGGCACATTTACCCAGCAGGCGGCGTTCAAGCATTTTGGCCATGCGGTGAAAACGGTGCCGGTCGCCACGATTAATGAAATTTTTAATGCGGTCGAAACCCAGTTATGCCCGTTTGGGGTGGTGCCGGTAGAAAACTCTACGGAAGGGGTGATTAGCCATACTTTAGACCGCTTGTTGGTGTCGCCGTTGAAAATTTGCGGCGAGGTGGAAATCAGGGTGCATCAAAACCTGTTAAGTTTGGCGGAAAATCTGGCCGACATTACGACGGTGTATTCGCATCAGCAATCTTTGGCGCAATGTCGGCAATGGTTGGATAAGCATTTGCCCCACGCGCAGCGGGCGGCGGTCAACAGCAATGCCGAAGCGGCGCGGCTGGCGGCGGCGAATAAAGGGGTGGCCGCCATTGCCGGGATTGCCGCCGCTGAGGTGTATCAGTTGCCTGTCATCGAAAAAAATATTGAAGATATTGCCAACAATACCACGCGCTTTATTATTGTTGGCCAGCAAATTTCCACGTCGACAGGTAAGGATAAAACTTCGCTGGTGGTTTCGACAGGCAATAAGCCGGGGGCTTTACACCGGATGCTGGAGCCGTTCGCGACATTTGGCGTGGATATGGTGAATATCGAGTCCAGGCCATCGCATCAAGGGTTGTGGGATTATGTGTTTTTTATTGATATTCAAGGCCATGCCAATGACAGTGCGGTGGCGCAAGCCCTAATATCTTTACGCGATAAGGTGAATATGTTGAAAATATTAGGCTCTTATCCGAAAGCGGTTTTTTAGGGGCATGAGCAAAATAAGCCACTTTTCGCAATTGGATTTAGGCCGCACTTACTCCTATGCTGATTATCTGACGTGGCGGTTTGATGAGGCGGTCGAATTGTTGCGCGGTAAAGTGTCGCTGATGAGTCCGGCTCCGAACTTGCGCCATCAGCGGATTTCTAGGAATTTGCTGGTGGAGATAGGCGGGTATTTGAAAGGTAAGCCTTGCCAAGCATTCCATGCCCCTTTTGATGTGCGCCTATATGACCGAAAAAAGTCGTTGGTCGCTAACCAAGACATTTACACAGTGGTGCAGCCGGATTTATGTGTGGTCTGCGATGGCGGTAAGCTTGACCCTAAAGGCTGCTTAGGCGCACCCGACTGGATTATTGAGATTTTGTCCAAAAGTACGGCGCAAAAAGACACCCAAACTAAATTCCAGCTCTATCAGGAAGCGGGGGTAAAAGAGTATTGGTTGGTGTATCCCTACGAGGCGACCGTATCGCAATTTGTGTTGGACGAAACGACAGAAAAATACCAGTTAACCGCCATGTTTTCCCGGTATGATCAGGCGGCACCTTGGCTATTCCCGGATCTGGCCATCGACTTGGCCGAAATATTTGCCCACTAATTGAATTATCACCGATTTTATTTACGTCATGAACAAACCGACTATTTACCAACTCGCTGTTGCGGGTGTGCAAAAACTCATCCCTTATAAAGCCGGAAAACCGATTGAAGAATTGGAACGCGAGTTGGGTTTGACGCAGATTATTAAACTGGCCTCTAATGAAAATCCTTTGGGCCCTAGCCCTAAGGCGGTGGCGGCAATGCAGGCGGTACTCGCCGATTTGGCCTTATACCCTGACGGTAGCGGTTTTCATTTAAAGCAAGCTCTGGCGGCAAAGTACGGCTTAGATGCCAGCCAAATCACGTTGGGCAATGGTTCTAATGAGATTTTGGAATTGGTGGCGCGGGCGTTTCTGACTCCTGAACTGGCCGTGGTGTTCTCGCAACATGCGTTTGCAGTTTATCCTTTAGTGACTCAAGCGGTCGGGGCAACGGCGATTGTTGTGCCTGCCCGCGATTATGGTCATGATTTGGCGGCAATGGCCGCCGCTGTCACTGCGCAAACACGGCTGGTGTTTATCGCCAACCCCAACAACCCGACGGGGACGCTGTTGGCGCAAGCCGAGCTGGAGGCGTTTATTGCCGCCCTGCCGGAGACGGTCATCTGCGTGTTGGATGAGGCGTATTTTGAATTTGTCCAGCAAGCGGGGGGAGGCGATTCTATCGCTTGGCTGCAAAAATACCCTAATTTGCTCATTACCCGCACATTCTCTAAAGCTTACGGCTTAGCAGGGTTACGGGTCGGTTACAGCTTGTCCAGCCCGGAACTGGCCGACATTTTAAACCGCGTCCGCCAACCGTTTAATAATAACAGCTTAGCTTTGGCGGCAGCGGAAGCGGCCTTGGCGGATAGCGAACATTTACACAATACTATCACCAATAACAGCGAAGGGATGCAGCAATTGACTGAGGGCTTTAAGGTTTTGGGCTTGGCGTGGATACCGTCGGCGGGTAACTTTGTTTCGGTTGATATAGGCCGTGAAGGTTTGCCTGTTTATGATGCCCTGCTGCATAAAGGCGTTATTGTCAGGCCAGTGGCGAACTATGAAATGCCGAATTTTTTACGTATCAGTATTGGTACAGCCGCTGAAAATGCGGTGTTTTTGCAAGCCTTGGCAGATGTCCTGCGGTGATGTTTAACACGCTGTGCGTTATCGGTGTAGGGCTGATAGGGGGATCTGTCGCCAGAACGGCGCGGGTGCAGAACTTGGCGGCCCGTATTGTCGGTTTTGGGCGTGACCAAGATTTGGCTAATCTCCAGCTTGCCAAGCAACTCGGCGTGATTGACGAATTTTATCTCGACATTGCCGCCGCTGTCGCCCATGCCGATTGTGTGGTGATTGCCACGCCAGTGGCGACCACGGCGGCGGTGCTGGGTTTATTGAAGCCGCATTGGTCGGTGGAAACCGTTTATACCGATGTCGGCAGCACCAAAGGCAGTGTATTGGCGGCGGCAGAAGCGGTGTTTGGTTATGTGCCGGATAATCTCGTCCCCGCCCATCCGATTGCCGGCGGCGAGCAAAGCGGCGTGTCGGCGGCGGTGGAAGGCTTGTTTGCGCATAAGCGCCTGATTATTACCCCGGTGGCAGACACCGATGCCAGTGCTTTGGCGAAAGTCCAAGCGTTTTGGCAGGGCTTAGGTTCGGTTGTGTCGCTGATGGATGCGCAACACCATGACAGCGTCTTGGCGGCGACTAGCCACTTGCCGCACGTTCTGGCCTTCGCACTGGTCGATATGCTGGGGCATAAGGACGAGCAAAGCGAGATTTTTAAATATGCCGCCGGAGGGTTTAAGGATTTTACCCGTATCGCCTCCAGCGACCCGACCATGTGGGCGGCGATTTGCACGGCGAATAAACAGGAGATTTTGCCTTTAATTGAGCAACTAAGAACGGAATTGGCAAAGATCCACGCCCTGCTGGCAGCGGATGATTATGCGCAATTGTTTGCCACGTTTGCTTATGCCCAAACGGCGCGGGAACGTTTTTTGGAGCAGTTTGAGCGGCCAGTTTGAGCAAGGATAGACATTATGTCGGCGGGTGATATTTATACGCCAAGTGTCTGTTTAAGATCAATTTTAATTTTTTAACCACCCTTTCATTAACCACACACCACTATGTCAAAATCCATCACCTTTACTATCCAACCCGGCGGCAAACTATGCGGCGAGACCCGCGTTCCTGGCGATAAATCCATGTCGCACCGCTCGATTATGCTTGGCTCTTTAGCGGAAGGCGTGACCCATGTCACGGGTTTTCTTGAAGCGGAAGACGCGTTGGCGACTTTGCAGGCGTTCCGGGATATGGGCGTGGAGATTGAAGGCCCTAGCAACGGTTGTGTGACTATCCACGGGGTCGGCAAACACGGCTTGAAAGAACCTAAAAACGCGCTGTATTTGGGTAACTCCGGTACGTCGATGCGCTTGTTAAGCGGTTTGTTGGCCGGACAGCCGTTTAATTCGGTGTTGACGGGCGACAAGTCCTTATCAGGCCGTCCGATGAAGCGCGTTACCGATCCGTTGGCGAAAATGGGTGCGGATATTAAGACCACCGAACAAGGCACGGCACCTTTGCAGATTACCGGCAAAGCCGGGCAGTTGACTGCGATTGATTACACCATGCCGATGGCGAGTGCGCAGGTGAAGTCTTGCCTATTGTTGGCGGGCATGTATGCGCAGGGCGAAACCCGTGTCACCGAACCGGCGCCGACCCGTGACCATACCGAACGGATGTTGGCGGGCTTTGCTTATCCGGTCACACGCGAAGGCAGCACGGCGATGATTTCCGCCGAAGGCAGCTTAAAGGCGATGGACATTGATGTGCCTAGCGACATTTCTTCGGCGGCATTTTTCTTGGTCGGCGCGTCTATTGCCCCCGGCTCAGATGTGACGTTAAAGCATGTCGGCATTAACCCGACCCGTACCGGCGTGATTGATATTTTGCGCTTAATGGGTGCGAACATTGAGGTGTTGAACGAGCGTGAAGTGGGCGGCGAACCGGTAGCCGATTTGCATGTCATTTACAGCCCGTTGACGGGAATTGATATTCCTGAACATTTGGTGCCGTTGGCAATTGACGAATTTCCGGTGCTGTTTGTCGCTGCTGCCTGTGCACAAGGCCAAACCCGGTTAAGTGGGGCGGAAGAGTTGCGGGTGAAAGAATCTGACCGTATCCAAGTGATGGCGGACGGCTTGTTGATTTTGGGCGTGGATGCGCAGCCTACCCCAGACGGTATGGTTATTCAAGGCGGTAAGCCGATTGGCGGCGGCGTGGTCGAATCGCACGGCGACCACCGGATTGCCATGTCGTTCTCCATTGCCGGGTTACGCGCCCAAGCCCCGATTACTGTTTTGGATTGTGCCAACGTCAACACGTCTTTCCCTGAGTTCAAAGACTTGGTTAAGGCTTTAGGTTTGGATTTAGTCTGCACCGGAGCTTAAGTATGGCGGTTCCGGTATTGACCATAGATGGCCCTAGCGGTGCGGGCAAGGGGACGGTAAGCCGCCTGTTGGCTAAACGCTTGGGCTGGCATTATCTGGATAGCGGCTCGATTTACCGCTCTTTGGCGATTGCCGTGTTACAACAAAATGTGGCTTTGGACGATGTTGCCGCTATTGTTGGCGTGGCGCAAGCGCTGGTGTTGGCGTTTGAATGCGGCGACGAATTGGTGGTCAAGCTGAACGGCTTGGACATAACGGCGCAGTTAGGGTTGGAAACCACTGGCAATGCCGCGTCCATCATCGCGGCCTTGCCGGAAGTCCGGGCGGTGCTGCTGCAAAAGCAACAGGATTTCAAACAGCTGCCAGGATTGGTGGCGGATGGCAGAGATATGGGCACAGTGGTTTTCCCCGATGCCGCCCATAAGGTGTTTTTAACGGCAAGTAGCATAAAAAGAGCGGAACGCCGATATAAACAGTTGAAAGAAAAAGGAATTGATGCTAATCTTATGGGCTTAGCAAAAGACATAGAAGAACGCGATCGCCGCGATAGGGAGCGGGCAACTGCTCCGCTTAGCATGGCGAGCGGCGCGCTTTTTATTGATTCTTCTGAGATAACAATTGACGCTGTGATAACCCAAATCTTGGACTTTATCCGTTAAGGATGGGCGGGGTAGGGTTGGGCAGTTTTTTTAACTTAACATATACAATTAAGGCTGGGGTGTTCCGACCAGCTTGGGAATAGAAAATGAGCGAAAGCTTTGCTGCATTACTTGAAGAAAGTTTAACCAGAACCAAAATGAGTCCTGGTGCCATGTTAATGGGTACTGTAATTGACATCGAAAACGATATGGTCATCGTCAGCACCCATTCTAAATCAGAAGGTGTCATCCCCAAATGGCAATTTCTAAATAACGATGGCGAATTGGAAGTCGCTATCGGCGATGAAATTGAAGTCGCCCTGGATTTATTTGAAGACGGTTTAGGTGCTACCCTTCTTTCCCGAGATAAAGCCAAGAAAAATAAAGCGTGGTCCGAACTGGAAACTGCGTTTGAAAAAGAAGCGACTATCGTAGGCCGTATCACCGGTAAAGTCCGTGGCGGTTTCACGGTTGCTGTCGGTGCTTTACGCGCCTTCTTGCCAGGTTCATTAGTCGATGTCCGGCCTATCCGCGACACCACGTTCTTGGAAAACCGCGACCTTGACTTTAAAGTCATCAAAATTGACCAAAAACGTAACAATGTCGTCCTGTCCCGCCGTGCTGTGGTCGAAAAAGAATACAGTGCCGAAAGGGAAGAATTGCTGAAAACGCTGGAAGAAGGCGCGGCAGTGGTCGGTGTGGTCAAAAACCTGACCGATTACGGCGCGTTCATTGATCTGGGCGGTATCGACGGTCTGTTGCACATTACCGATATGGCATGGAGACGGGTACGTCATCCGTCCGAGTGTGTGGAAATTGGCCAAGAAATTAAGGTTAAGGTTCTGAAATACGACAAAGACAAAAACCGTGTGTCTTTGGGTATGAAGCAAATGAACGAAGATCCTTGGCAAAACATTGCCCGCCGCTACCCAGCCGGCACCCGCGTGTTCGGTAAAGTTAACAACTTGACCGACTACGGCTGTTTCGTTGAGATTGAAGAAGGTGTTGAAGGTTTGGTCCACGTTTCTGAAATGGACTGGACTAACAAGAACGTCAACCCTTCTAAGCTGGTACAGTTAGGCGATGAAGTCGAAATTATGGTTCTGGAAATCGACGAAGAACGCCGCCGTATTTCTTTGGGTATGAAACAATGCAAAACCAACCCTTGGGATGAATTTGCGGCGACTCATAACAAAGGCGACAAAATCTCCGGCAAAATCAAATCGATCACTGATTTCGGTATCTTTATTGGTCTGGAAGGCGGTATTGACGGTCTGGTGCACATGTCCGACATTTCTTGGGCAGAAGGCGGCGAAGCCTCAGTCCGTGACTTTAAGAAAGGCGATGAGCTGGAAACCGTTATTTTGGCCGTTGATTCCGAACGCGAACGTATCTCTTTAGGTATTAAGCAACTGGAGCAAGACCCTTTCCAAAACTTTTTGGCGACCCATGAAAAAGGCAGCTTAGTCAAAGGCACGATTAAAGAAGTCGATGCTAAAGGCGCGGTAGTCACTTTGGCCGACCACGTTGAAGGTTATCTGCGGGCTTCCGAAATCCAACGCGACCGCGTTGAAGATGCGCGTACCCTGTTGAAAGAAGGCGATACTTTAGAAGCCAAATTCATCGGTGTAGACAAAAAGAGTAAATCTATTTCTTTGTCCATTAAAGCTAAAGAGCAAGATGAAGAAACCCATACCATTAAAGACCACGCACAACCGGTTAGCAGTTCACCGACTTTTGCTGACATCTTTAAGCAAATAGAAAAATAAGCTTCAGGCAGGGGGCGCATCTTTAAGATGCGCCTTCCGCCTGCGGTTTTTCCCCGAATTTATAAAACGAAACTTCTCTCTTTAGAGGAATTATTGATAGGTGGCAGTGCTGCGCTTGCAGCGCTATCGTTTTTGGTAAACCTCGTCGCTGACGGAGAAGCTGCCCCACCTTTTTTATCGGTGGCGTTTCACCCATCGGATGTACGGGTGTGGATTTAAACATAGGATAGAATGTGACAAAATCCGAATTAATTGAAGCCTTAGCTAAACAACAGCCAAATCTTGCTTTGAAGGATGTGGAGCTGGCAGTTAAATGTATCATTGAAAAAATGAATGAGGCATTATCTACTGGCGAACGGATCGAGATCAGAGGTTTTGGCAGTTTTTCTTTGCACATGCGGCCTCCACGGGTCGGACGTAACCCGAAAACGGGCGAGTCGGTAACACTGTCAAAAAAATATGTGCCGCATTTTAAACCGGGTAAGGAACTGCGTGACCGCGTAGACGCTTCGCGTGACAAGTGCGTTATTATCGACTAGATCCGGCACGATATACGGGCTGCGGTAATCTTTTGCTGTGCAAGCCTTGCTTTATCTGTGTTTTACGCTTAAGCCTGTGTGCTTAAGCGTCTTCTTTGCGGCGGTTGTTGCCGTTACGGCGTCATTTAGCCGCTAAAATCTCTTTCCCGGCTTAGCTTCTGCGCCGCCCGTCGGTGCTTCCCCTTTGAAACCCATTCATACTGTTAGGGCTTTTTATGCCAAAACTCGGCGTTTTTGCGCGGGTTGACAGACATAGTCACGCTTAGGTTTTCTGCCGAAGTCTTGGTGGCTATCAATAAATATGCGTTTAAACAAATAGCTGGCGTTTGCTAGTGGTTTGACGGCGGCGACTATTAGCACACGCTTACATTGGTTTTTTGACTGTCTGGCCATCTGTGATATAGTGATCATTAATGAGAATGATTATTGATAATTTCTCGTTCTCCTCGGTTTTCACACGCACTCTAAGGATACGGTTATGGCCCTCAGTTTAAAAAATCTTCATGTTGGTGATTTAGGGAAAATAGTCGGTTTTGAGCAATCCGGCAAAGCCTATCGTAAACGCTTGCTGGCGATGGGGCTGACCCCTGGCACGGCGTTTAGCGTCACCCGTTTCGCCCCGATGGGCGACCCGGTGGAAATTAAGCTGCGCGGTTTTTCTTTGACCTTGCGTAAAGACGAAGCGGCGATCTTATTGATTGAGAAAATGTGATGGCTGCGGATTTTACGGTAGGGGTGGTCGGCAATCCCAACTGCGGTAAAACTACCTTATTTAACGCCTTGACGGGTGCGAAACAGCATGTCGGCAATTGGCCGGGCGTGACGGTCGAAAAAAAATCCGGCGATTATAGCCATGACGGCAAGCTGATTGAGCTAGTCGATTTGCCCGGCACTTATTCCTTAGAGGCTGCCGATGACCAAGTGTCTTTGGATGAAAAGGTCGCCAGGGATTATGTCGCCTCACGGCAAGCCGATTTGGTCATTAATATTATTGATGCATCGAGTATTGAGCGTAACCTGTATCTGACCTCGCAACTGGTCGAGATGCGGGTGCCGATGGTTTTGGTGCTGAATATGATGGATGCCGTTAAGCGGCGCGGCATTAAAATCGACATAGAAGCCCTGTCCAAACAGCTAGGCTGTCCGGTCATCCCTATTACCGCCTCTGCCAAGCATGGCATTGGCGCTTTAAAAACCGCCATTAACGCGGCCGCCCAGAGCCAACCCATTCCCCATATTGCTATTCCCTATTGCCCTGATTTAGAACAGGCGGTCAGCGAACTGTTGCCTGCGGTGCAGGCTACTGCTGACGCTTACCCTTGTGATGCGCGGTGGTTGGCGTTGCGTTTGTTGGAAGAAGACACCTTGGCGCAAGCCATCGGCGGGGCGGCGATTTTGCCAGCCGTCGCCGCTTTGCAAGCGCGGGTTGCCGACGCGACGGATGATGACATTGATATTCTTGCCGCCGATGCCCGCTACGGTTTTGTCAATCAACTGACCCAGCACTGCGTTTGCAAAATCAACGAGGTTAGCCGCCATACCACGGAAATGATCGACCGTTTCGTGCTGAACCGTTTTTTAGGCATTCCGGTGTTTTTGCTGGTCATGTACGCCATGTTTATGTTCACCATTAATATCGGTACGGCTTTTGTCGATTTTTTCGACCAAACCGTCGGGGCGTTACTGGTTGATGGTTTGGGGTTGGTGCTGACCGGTTGGGGCTGGCCTGAATGGCTGAATGTACTGATTACCCACGGTATCGGTAGCGGTGTGCAAGTCGTTGCCACGTTTATTCCAATTGTCGGGTTTTTGTTTTTGTTTTTGTCGGCGCTGGAAGATTCCGGTTATATGGCGCGGGCGGCGTTTGTTATGGATCGGTTTATGCGCATGATGGGCTTGCCGGGCAAGTCTTTCGTGCCGATGATTGTCGGTTTTGGCTGTAACGTCCCTGCCATTATGGCGACCCGTACTTTGGAAAATCAGCGTGATAGGGTGCTGACCAATTTAATGAACCCGTTCATGTCGTGCGGGGCGCGTTTGCCGGTGTATGCCTTGTTTGCCGCTGCGTTTTTTCCGGTCGGTGGGCAGAATTTGGTGTTCGGCTTATATCTGGTGGGTATTGCGGTGGCGGTGATGACCGGGCTGATTATGCGCCATACCTTGTTTAAAGGCGAAACCTCGCCGTTTATTATGGAGTTGCCCGCGTACCATTTGCCGACCGTCAGCGGTGTCTGTTTAAGGACATGGGATAGGCTGAAAGCGTTTTTACTCAATGCGGGTAAGGTGATTGTGCCGATGGTGCTGGTGCTGAATTTTCTCAACAGTATCGGTACTGACGGCAGTTTTGGCCGCGAGAACAGCGACAAGTCGGTGTTAAGCGCGATAGGCCGCAGTTTGACCCCGGCGTTTGCGCCTATGGGTATCCGTGATGATAATTGGCAAGCGACGGTGGGCATTTTTACGGGCATTTTAGCGAAAGAGGCGGTGGTCGGTACTTTAGATGCGCTGTACAGCCAGTTGGGTGCGGATGGCGGTAGCCCGGCGGCTCCGCCAGCGGCGTTTGATTTGGTGACGGCTTTAACTGATGCGGCGTTGACCATCCCGACAAATTTACGCAAAGTGGCTGACAATGCCTTAGACCCGTTAGGTTTGGACATCGGCACGGTTGATGATTTGAGTGCCGCCGCTGCCGAGCAGGAAGTTAAAGCCGCTACCTTTACCGCGATGCAGCACAGTTTTGACGGTCAGGCGGGGGCGTTTGCCTATTTGCTGTTCATTTTATTGTACGCGCCCTGCGTAACCGCCACCGCCGCGATTTACCGCGAGACCAACCGGGGCTGGACGATTTTTGTGCTGTGCTGGACAACAGGCTTGGCGTATCTGGCGGCGACGGTGTTTTATCAGGCGATGACTTACGCCCAGCATCCGGCTTATTCTTTACTG
This sequence comes from Methylovulum psychrotolerans, assembly GCF_002209385.1. Taxonomy (NCBI): domain Bacteria; kingdom Pseudomonadati; phylum Pseudomonadota; class Gammaproteobacteria; order Methylococcales; family Methylococcaceae; genus Methylovulum; species Methylovulum psychrotolerans. Next base: position 3,525,295 of record NZ_CP022129.1, on the reverse strand, counting down.
TGGATTAACGGCCTGCTGATGGGGTTTGCTTTGGTCTGGTTAGGACTGTGGTTGACGGGTAGGCATACCGATAAAAACCATCATCAGGAGGCGTAGCGATGATTTTGGAATTGCGCGAATTTTTGCAGCAACAGCGGCGCGTGGCCTTAAAGGATTTGGTTAACCATTTCGGTGTCGAGCCTGATGCTTTGCGCGGCATGTTGGCGAAATGGGTCAGCAAGGGTAAAGTCCGTAAGCTGTCGCTGGAAGCCGATTGCGGCGGCAGTTGTTGCAAATGCGACCCGACCTTAACCGAGCTTTATGAGTGGGTGGATAAGGTTTGAGCGTGTCCGGCTAGCCTTAGCCGATCCGGGCAGTCCGATAAGAGTGGCTACAGGCAAGCTCTGCAATGATCTGGCTTGAATTATGGGTTATTTGGCTTTATATACTTTATAATCCATTTGTCCCCCTCTTTTTTGCCCCTCTGTTGACTTGTCCTGATGAACGCTAACAAACTGTTGTTGATTAACCCGCGCCACCTTGGGCGCTTGTTGCTGTGCTTGTGCTTGCTGGCGGTTGTGCCGTACAGTTGGGCCGCGCAGATTCAGGTAACGGTAGACCGCAATCCGGTCAATCTGAATGATTCGTTCCAGATTGTGTTTACCGCGACCGAAGAGCCGGATGATGACCCTGACTTTAGCCCCTTGGCGCAAGATTTCTCGATACTCCATCAAGACCATGGCAGTACCGCCTCATGGGTGAATGGCCAGCATAGCCGAGTTTTGCAATGGACATTGAATGTCATGGCCAAGACGGCGGGTACTGTCCAAGTGCCGGCTATCCATTTTGGCGCGGATGTTACGACACCGTTGACCGTGCAAGTCCAGCAAGAGGCCAAAATGCCGGATGTCAAACGCAATGACGAGCTGTTTTTGACCGCCGAAGCCACCCCAACACAAACCTATAACCAAGCTCAAATTATTTACACGGTACGGGTTTATACCCGTGTGGAAATTTCTCGGGCGCAATTGTCCGAGCCGGAGCTAGCGGATGCGGTGATTGAGAAAATCGGTGAAGATGCCAATTACAATACTGACGTGAATGGGGTGGGCTATTCGGTTACTGAGCGTAAGTACGCGATATTTGCGCAAAAAAGCGGCACTTTAACCGTTAAGCCTTTAGTGCTCACCGCCGAGGTGCTGAGTGCCGGGCGTTCGGTGTACAATAATTTTTTCAGCCCACCTGTGGCGAAAACTAAGCGGGTGGAATCGCCTGCGGTAAGCCTGGATATTAAAGCCGCCCCTGCGGCGGCGGCCGGACAGCATTGGTTACCCGCCGAGCAATTGGAACTGACCGAAACCTGGTCGGGCGACCCTGCACAAATGCACGTTGGTGAACCCTTGACCCGCACCCTGAAAATTCAGGCCAAAGGCACAACCGTTGGGCAATTGCCGGAATTGGCCCAAGTCTTGAACAATGCCGACTTGAAAGCGTATCCTGACCAACCGAACTTGAAAGAGCAAAAAAATGCCGATGGTTTGGTGGCGTTGCGGGAAGAAAAAATTGCCTTGATACCTTCTAAACCGGGCCGTTATGTGTTGCCTGCAATGACTTTGCCGTGGTTTAACACCCAAACTCAGCAAATGGCGGTCGCTACCTTACCCGAAGTTGTGTTGACGGTCGTAGCGGGAGCGAATGAAGCGCCTGCCGCTAGCGTACCTGCCCCGCCTACGCTTGCCGCTCCGCCATCGGCGGCGCAAACGCCTAGCGTAGCGGCTCCGGCTCTGCCGCCCGCTGCATCAGCCGACATTGTGTTGCCATGGTCGCTGGCGGCGTTTATGGCTTTGGGGTGGCTGGTGACGTTGGTGTATCTGTGGCGGGGCAAGGCTAAGCCCGTCCTGGTTGTCGATGAGGTGCAAGCGGCCCGGCAGTTGCGTTTGCGGGATATTGTCAAGCAACTGCGTACCGCCTGTGCCGATAATGATGCCGCCGCCGCGCAAAAAGCGTTGTTGGCTTGGGGTAGCCTACAATTTAACGCCAACACCTTAGGGGCTATTGCTAACCAGTGCGAGGCGCGGTTGCGCGATGAAATTATTCTGCTTAATCAGACTTTATACGGTAGGGGCGCGCAAGCTTGGCAGGGTAAGCATTTGTTCCAATTTTTCACCGAAAATAATGCCCGCACTAAATTAGCGACCGCCAAAAGACCTAGCGAATTACAGCCTTTGCATCGGCTGTAAGTAATGTGAGTTCCCATCGGTTGACACTTATGCTTAGCATCGTCCAGTTACCTGTTTTAAACGATAATTATATTTATTTGCTCCATGAGCCGGAAACCGGGGTAACGGCGGTGGTCGACCCGGCGGTGGCGCAGCCAGTGCTGGACGCACTGGCGCAACGCGGCTGGCGGTTGACGCATATCCTCAATACCCACCACCACCACGATCATGTCGGCGCGAATCTGTATTTGCAAGCTTTAACGGGTTGCCAGATTATCGGTGCGGCAGTGGACAGGGCGCGGATTCCTGGCCTCAGTCACGCGGTGAATGACCAAGACCGCTTCGGTTTAGGGCAAGCTAGCGTACAAGTTATCGCCACCCACGGCCATACCAGCGGCCATATCAGCTATTATATCGCCGAGGCTGAGGCCTTATTTTGCGGTGATACCTTGTTTGTGATGGGTTGCGGCAGGTTATTCGACGGCACTATCGGCCAGCTTTGGCACTCTTTGCAGGTACTGAAAACCCTGCCCGCCAGTACACGGGTATATTGTGCCCATGAATATACCGAGGCCAATGGCCGCTTTGCCTTAAGCGTGGAGCCGGGCAATCAAGCCTTGCAAGACAAAATGGTGCGGGTCAGGCAATTACGCGCCGTAGGGCAACCGACTGTGCCGTCCACCTTGGCGGAAGAGTTGGCGACTAACCCGTTTTTACGCACCGATAATGCGGCCTTACAACAGGCGGCCGGTTTGCCCGGCGGTGACAGTTTGGCGGTTTTTAGCCGCTTGCGGGCGATGAAAAACACATTTTAATTTGCGGTTTAGTCCGCTTTCTCCTTATTTAGAGAGGTATCCCTATGCGCTTAATGATTATGGCCTTATTGGCCACCACTGTATTTATCCGTCCGGCGAGTGCCGCCGTCGCTTTTTGCGAGAGTGTGCAGCCTTTAGAAGCCGTGGTGTCGTTAATGGCGCAACGGCTGGCATTAGCGGAAGATGTGGCGCGGTATAAGTGGAACCAAAAGGTGGAGATTGAAGACAGTGCCCGCGAGCAGATGATTATCACCAAGCTAAAAGCGCAGGCGGTTGCCGAAGGTTTGCCGGAAGCGTGGTCGGAAACATTTTTTAAAGCGCAGATTGCCGCGTCAAAAGCTACCCAAAAGCAATTATTTGCCGAATGGCAACAACATCATGCCGCCGCGTTTGAGGGCGTACCGGATTTAAATAGCCAAACCCGCCCTAAGCTGTACGCGTTGATGTCTGAGCTGATTACTGCGTTACACAAAGCGTGGCAACCCTTGCAGCAACCCGAATGCCAGCCGGTAGTGGATAAGCTGGTGCGGGAGAAATTAGCCAAGCCTGGCTATAAAGTGGCGGGGGAGCCGTTGTTTGCGGTGCATTAGCTAAAGCCAATCATCCTGCCGGGCGAATTTCGCTTTTAAAAATTCGCCTTGGGCGATCAGGGCTTCGGCATCTTGGCTGGTGATGCTGATGGCAATGCGTTCGAGTTGTGCGTCTAATAAATCCAGCTGTTCGCTGAGGGTTTCTTGGGCGGTTTTGCCGTTGCGCATTTTATGCAGTTTGGCGAAAGCTGGCGGCAATTGCAGGTAAGCCGTGAGCATTTGCGGCAAATAATCCACCACGGTTTGCCGAATGACGTGCAGGTCATACGCGCCTGTTTCCATTGCCGCCAGTTTCGGTAAAATCAACAGCAGCTTAGCTTTAATGCTATGGACTTGGCTTAAGAGGTTAGGCGGTAGCCGTTTGCCTATTTTTTTTACTAAGGCTTCCAGTTTGGGGCTTAAGTCTTGGTCTAGGCTTTCGCTGCTGTTGATAAGGCTGATTGTGTGCGGCTTGGGGGTGAGCAAATAGCCTAGGGCGTATAAACCGAGGACGATAAACAGCCAAAAGCTTTTGATAAATCCGGCAAAGAACGCCAACAATCCCATGCTTGCCAATAGGCAGCCGACGATATTGGCGGTGCTGTAGATGTATAAGAAAACGCGCCGCATGGTTATTGATAACCCCGAATTTGTTTAAACGCCGCCGCTAAGGAGTTGGTACGGCTATCAAATACTTGCCCGCCCGTTAAGGCAGCCAGTGCTTGCAATTGGCTAGGGTCGGCATTACCAAAAATAATCGGGAAAGTGTTGATAGCCGCCGCTGAGTCGGCGTGTTGCTGATAGAGGCGGACAAAATCGGTGTAGCTCATACCGTCTTCATTGAGGCCGTCGGTCATTAGGACGATGGAGTAAAAGCGTTTTGGGTCGGCGGCTCTGGCTTGGGTGGCTTGCTTATATGCAACATCCAATGCGCTAAAAATTGCTGTGCCGCCTGTTGTGGTTAAGCCATTAACGTAAGCGTCGATGTCTTGCAGGACGTGGCCTTCTTTATCAACGGTGAAATGGCGGATGTCTTGGACTTGATGGTTAAAGGTAATCAGGGTCACTTGTTCGCGGTTTCTGAAACGGGCGAATTTTCCGGTTAAGGTGGTGTCCGCCCCCGCTAAATTTGCCATCGCCTGTTGCAGGGCGGCGATGCCTGAGCCGGCCATCGAACCGCTGACATCCAAGACAAAATAAGTATGGCTGGGCTGGCGCTGTTCGTTCAGATAAGCAAAGAGGATTTCGTTGACGGTGGCGATGGTATTAGGGAAGGGCATGTCCAGCAAATAACCTTTGGGGAATTGCGCCCCTAAGGCCACCGCCGGATTCACCGGGCGGCGGTCGGTAGTGTCCATCAGCCATTGTTGGAAGGCGGCGGACTTGAGGTAATCGACCAGTTTTTGATAATTCGCCGCTTGGTCTTTGGCTAAGAGCAGTAAGGGGTAGTCGGCAATCACTGTGCCTTCTTGCGGATAGAGCAACACCAACTTTTCTTGCAATAAGGGGTTGCGGTTAAGTTTCAGCAATTCGGCTTCGTAATTGAAAATCCCGCCGACTTGGGCTTGGTTGCGTAAAAATAGGCTGCTTAAAAAGCCGCTGCTGCCTGCGGTAAGGACATGGCCGCTGAAAAAGCTTTTTAGTTTTTCGGCATCGACATCTTGGGCGGTCAGCGCGTCGCCCTTATTGGCTAACGCCGCTTGTACGCTCATGACCGTCGAAAAGCCGGAATTGGAGGCGGCAGGATCGGTCATGGCGTAAGTCAGTTGCCCTGAGCGGATTTTTTCCGCCAATTGCGTCCACGTCACTTGCGGATGGTCTAGCCAGCCCCATTTTTTTGCCAAACTTTCTTTAATGGCGGGGATGACGGGGGAAATGGCGATTTTTTCCTGTGCTTGGATGAGTTTTTGCTTTTCCTGCATCAGAGTGAGGTATTTGGCATGAGAAAACCACGCCAGATCGTAATGTTGCTTGGGATCGCTGAGAATTTCCGCCCCGTCTAAGGTGCCGGTATAGGTGATTTGCAGGTGTATCCCGGTCTGCTCTTGCAGGTTGGCCCACATCGGTTCTAAGTCTTTGAGTTCGGAACCCGCCAGTAGGGTTAAGGTGTTGGTTGCGGTCTTAGGTTCGGTGGGTTTGCCGCAAGCCGCCACTAAGAGCAGTAGGCCAAAACAACCGGTTAGGAAAGCGGTGCGCAGTAGGTTCATGGGCGGTCTCTTTGGGTAGCGGGTCGGGTTATCAAGCCGTTGTGTCCTGTGAGCGGCTGCGGTTCAAATAGACGTTGGCTTTGTCGATCTCAGTTGATAAGGCGGTTACGGTCAGTTGCATATTCGCCAAGGCTTTAGTTTTATAATCCGCCATCATGTCCATAGTTTGGTAGAGGTTGGCGAAAGCGGCTTTCAGTTTGTCCAGCTCTAGGGTGGTGTCGGCGGCTTGGTTGCCGATGTCGCCCGCTTGGCGTTTTAACAGTTGCGCGGTACTGGCGATCATATCGCTGGTGGTGGTGTTTAAGGCCTGGATTTGGTTTAAGACCAGTTTTTGGTTGGTTAAGGCTTGCGAAACCATCACGGCGGTGCGTAAGGCCGATAAGGTGGTGGTGGTTGCCCGGTCTACGCCTTTGATCAGTTCTAAGTTATTTTTGCGCACCATGTCTAAAGCCAGATAGCCTTGGACGCTGACCGCCAGTTGGGTCAACATATCTTGGACTTTTTGCTGGCTGTAAAAGAGCATTTCCTCTTTGATGATGCGGGCTTTTTCGGGGGATTGCTGTTCTATGGTGGGGATAGTGGCGGTCAGAGCGGCGCTTAATTGTTTGCCCAGGTAAATGTACTGCTCCAGTTTGCCCATAACCTCCCACAAGTGCGCTTTTTCGATTTCGATGGCCGCATTGTCTTTGCGCAGCTCATCTTGCCCGTTATATAACGCCGTGACGATGTTATCTAATTGCGTTTGTGCCGATTGGTATTGCAGGAAATAGTGCCGGAGCCTATTGCCTAAGGGGATGATGCCCAACAATTTGCGTGGTGCTGCTAAATTTTGCTGGCTAGGGTCTAGGGCTTCGACGGTTTTACGCAATTCCAGCAGGCTTTTGCCGATAGGGGCTTTCTCGTCAAATACCCCGCCGTTGCTGAGGCTATGGCTAGGCCTTGCCAGCATCCGGTTGGACATGCCAGCCGCTGCCCTGAGTTCTTGGCTACCTAAGGTGTGGATGAGATTGAGCTTGTCTTTAAACGCGTCGCTGTTGACCTCGGCGGCACGGATGGCGGCGACAAACTCAGCGGCTTTGGCGTCGAGTTGTTGGTGCTGTTCGCTGGAGACCGGCACCATGGATAAGGCTTGGGCGGCGGCGATTTCCGCGACGGGTTCGGGCGGGGTCAGGCTAACGGTGTCGGTCATAACGATTCTCGATAGGCAGGGCGTTAACGGGCGGTTATTCGGTTAATCATCGCTTCCAATATGTCATAACTGGGTTCGTCTATCACATTGACCAAACTGGGCAGGGCGGCGGTGCGGCTGTTGGCGGCGGCACTATGGGCGGTGCGGAAACCGTAGCGTTGGGCAATTTGTTGTAAGGTTTCGTCTTGCTCTAAGGCGGCGGCTAAGGTTTCGCCGTTGGCGGTCAGCGGAATCAGGATATGTTTGCTGAATAAGGTCGGTTCGGGGTAGAGCAAGACCATCTCTGGGGTAATGGCACTGGGGGTTTTATTGGCTTCGCTGAAAAACTGCGATTCGTACACCATCACTAACGGCGATTTACCCATGCCCATGGTCAAATAATCTTGGAAGGGGATTTCGGTGGAGTTTTCGGTAAAGCCTTGGCGGGAGAATAACGCGCTCAATTGCGGGAGGATTTTGTCAATCTGGGCGGTATTTTCGACAATCGCGTTGCCGTTGAGGAGGTAACTGGCCAACGCTAAGTACATCGCGGCGCTGTTGGAGGTGCGCAGGTCAGTGGTGGAGACCAGGATGGCTTTGTTAACGGGGTAAGCGGTGTTGCCGGGCAGGTCACGCCAGCGTTGTTCATGGCTAATCAGGCCAAATAAGGCCTGCATATCGACGATGTAGTAGCTGTCGCCGCGTTTCTGGGCGATGTGGTTGGCGACCAGTAAGTCGGCAATAGGCCGCCATGAGGCGATGACCATCGGGCTGAAAAAAAGCTGCACGGCTTTTTTGCCGTTTTGCTCGCGCTTGAGCTTTTCGGCGGCGGCAATTCCGGCGGGAAAAGCAAAGTCATATTGGTTTTTAAGGTCTTGCGTGGTGGAAAGTTCGCGGGAGCCGGATTTTTCGATGCTGACGTGTAAATGCCACGGGGCTTTCGCTAAAGCCGCCACCGTTTCTGGGTCGCGGAAAAAATCTTCTTTTTCAGAGCCGATAATCCCTTTCAGCTCTTGTAATGCGGGGGCTTGTAAGCTGGCTTGTTCTTTAACGGACAGGTAAATCGCCGTACTTACGCCCACCAACAGCAGTAAGGTGAGCATAGGGGCGAGCAGGCGTTTTAGCATAAAATCCTCATGGGTAGCGGCGTGGCTGGCTGCATTGGGGTGGCTAATAATTACCTTAAAATAGGGTAATAGCAAGGCCCAATGTTTGGTGAAGCCAAAAATCAGTAGGTTGGCAGCAATGAAACCATTACCTTTACGCTACTTTTTGTTGCTAAGGATAATTCCGGCTGTGTGGCCAGACAAGGCGGGTAGGGGCTTACGGACACGAGGCCGTCCGGTAAATGAAGCGTTATACGCGTAGCGGTGCAAGCGTCATCTATGCTTAGGGTGGTGTCCGCCATAGGGCGGTGAAGATCCAAACAGGTATCGCGATCCGCTACGTTTACGACAATAACAGACATCTGCTGTTTGAAAAGTCGTCCGGTAGCTATAATTGACGAGAGAACTTTTATGGGAATTTACGGCGATAAATATTGGATGTTTTATTTGCATTAAGGGTGGTTTGAAATAGAGGGGGAATAATGATGGATTTACATGAACAGATTAATTTAGTCGACAGTAACAAGAAACTGGCCGAATTTGTAGAAGCTTTGCAAAATGACCTTTTGTCCAATCCCGAAGATTGGGAAAATACACGTTTAGACCTCTTTCTTGAAGCAATGGCGGCATGGGTTCATTCAATGGAAAATGTATACAAAAACACAGGTGGAGAGTTTCCCAACCAGCCCAGTTGGAAAATGATCGCCGACATTCTTTATGCTGCAAAAGGATATGAATGAGCGGTATCAAAGCAGTAGCTTTAAACCACAGCCAAGAGTAATGCTGTGCGTATCTTCTGCATTGATTTTATGGAGGCTTATTAAAGGGCGCACAGCGTCCGGCATAAGCTGAAACAGTTACCTGCAAAGTGGTATTGGGGGCAGTAACTATTGATGGCATCTGCTCGGCCAGTGAAGACTCCGACGGCGACGGCATCAAAGTCACCTTCAATTTGCGTTTCCCCAGCCAGTATTTCGATGCCGAATCCGGCTTGCGCTATAACCTACCCGTTACTTTTCACCGCGCACCGGAGTGCATTTTAACTTAGATGGGGTGGATATTTGGCAGGGGATTCAGAGAGCCGCGTCAGGTAGGGGAGGGGCTACAGATTGGGAGCTTTTAACGATAAGACAAAGCCCCCAATTTTGGGATACCCTACAATTTTGGCTAAATGGGAAAACCGTCCCTAATCCGTTTAAATGAGGGATATACAAATGAATACACAAATACTTACTCAGCGTACTTTTTTGGGCAGGACTTTTCAATTATGGGAATACCATGTCAGTCATGGTTCATTGCTGATTCGCAGTCCAAAAAGTTTAGATGAGGCGACAAATATTGATATTATTTGTTCGGGAGTTGACTATTTATCTGCACCTAGATTCATTTACAATTTGGAAATTACTGAACCTACTGTTGAAGAATTTCAGTATTTGCAAACAGTAATTCGTAATCCTGTACCGATGTCATATATTCATGTTCTGGTTTCGAATGGCAACCGTTTTCTGGTTGTAGCAGCGGGTTTTATTATTGAGGAAAACACATCTGACATTTTCGACAGTCCATTCGACGATATAATAACCCGAGCAAAGCCCATTCAATGATTAAAACTCAGTGTCGTTATCTTGCATTATCAGAAGTTGATGATTTAAATGGCATTTGTGAATACAAAAAAATGGTTCACCCTATTAGCTATGAGTTTGATTTGATTCGAGGTAATGAATATTTTGTTCTAGGTGCTTTAACACGGCATGGCACACCATGGCTATATATTGCCCCAATAAAAGGAGATAAGCAGCTTCGGCTTGTTCCAAGCGCACTATTTATGTTTGATTGGAAAAAAGTGCCTAAAAATTGGTTTATCCGCTTTTTGAGGTATGGAGAAATTGAATTGTTGCCTGCCTCAATGGTTACGATTGATGGGTGGTTCGAAAAGTATGTTGATGATGACATAAATGTGGTTAAGATTGTTGAAGAAGAAATTGACCGTTTATGTACTGGATGACCTTGGCATGGTGGATATACTCGGTGCAGCACTGGTAGGGTGGACAAACTGCTTTATCGTTTAATTTCGATTGCACTTCGGAGTTGATTCACGAATTATAATGTTCGGAACACAAACGCGTAGTGGCATATTGGCTTATGTTGCTAACACTACCGTGTCAATAATGAAACCATTTCTCCCGTACCGCCTGTCGGCGGCTTAGGAGGCTCTAACGACGCTTATGTGTACGATAATTCCGGCTATGTGACCGGACAAGGCGGGGCGACTTATGAGTACGATGCCGCCCGGCAAATGAAGCGTTATACCCGTAACGGTGCAAGCGTCAGATACGCTTATGACGGTGCCCGCCATAGGGCGGTGAAGATCCAAACGGGCGACACCACCCGCTACGTTTACGACAACAAAGGCCATCTGCTGTTTGAAAGGTCATCCGCCAGCTATAGCCAGCGCAGCTATGTGTGGCTGGATGACATCCCTTTGGCGGGCATCGACCAAAAAACGTCGGGGGAACTGCTGGGGGTGTATTTGATCGAAAGCGACTTCGCCAACACCCCGCGCTATTTGCGCCGCCTGTCCGGCAACACCAGCGCCCCCGTCTGGCAATGGCCGTTCGCCCCTTACGGCGACGTGCCGGCCAATGAAGACCCCGACGGCGACGGTACAAAAGTCACCTTCAACCTGCGTTTCCCCGGCCAGTATTTCGATGCCGAATCCGGTTTGCACTACAACCATACCCGTTACTTTTCGCCGTGCACCGGACGGTATTTGCAGCCCGATTTGATGAGGTTGGAAGGTGGTATTAACGTTTGCATATACGCCAAAGGTAATCCGGTCAATTTTGTTGTTTGTTACCGTAATTGAAAAAACATCGAATAATTGGTATCAACTGGCTAAGCCTCTACACTAATATGAAAGAATTTAACACGCTTTTACATCAAACAATCAGCAGGTTGTTTCTTGTCGTGTGGCCGCCTTTTGCTGAAGATAGTGCTTTAGCGATTGACATATCAATGGGATTTGTTTTTACGCAAGACCCCAACTGTCTTTGTATTGTGTCTACTGACACAAATAATTTGTGTATGCCGTGTCTTAAGTATGAAATGCTTCCCGATGTCATTTTACCTTGGCCGTCATTTTATTTTAGGATGGAGCAGTGGATGACAGGTGTCGAAGAAGCGGATTTGAATAGGGAAAACGATAAGTTTACTGCTGCCGAGGCATTTGCAAAGCCGAGAGTTTTAGATACGGAATATTATGAAGTGACTAATGTTTATCTATTTGTGGGCATCGTGGCACATACCATCCGATCAATAGAATTTATTCGAATGCAAAATACCGCCGTTCCTTTTGGGGTAAAATTGATGTTTGATAAAGACTATGTGCTTTCTAGTCCGATTAATGACGGCAATACCATAGAAACGGCGTATTTTAATAAAAATGCGAATATTTTGAATTTTGAAAGAATAGGCAGTATCACCTATGACGCCATCACTGGCTAATGCGATAGTCAGGTAGAGAAGGGGTTACAGATTGGGAGCTTTTAATGATAAGACAAAACCCCCAATTTTGGGATACCCTACAATTTTGGCTAAATGGGAAAACCGTCCCCAATCCATTTAAATGAGGGATACACAAATGAATACACAAATACTTACTCAGCGTACTTTTTTGGGCAAGACTTTTCAATTATGGGAATACCATGTCAGTCATGGTTCATTGCTGATTCGCAGTCCAAGAAGTTTAGATGAGGCGACAAATATTGATATTATTTGTTCGGGAGTTTACTATTTGTCTGCCCCTAGATATATTCCCAATTTGGAGATTACTGAACCTACTGTTGAAGAATTTCAGTATTTGCAAACAGTAATTCATCATCCTGTGCCGATGTCATATATTCATGTTCTGGTTTCGAACGGCAACCGTTTTTTGGTTGTAGCTGCGAGTTTTAGGATTGTGGAAAACACATCTGACATTTTCGACAGTCCATTCGACGATATAATAACCCGAGCAAAGCCCATTCAATGATACATAAGCCGAGCGCGGAAAGAAGTCCGGTTACTCAAATAGGCTTATGACGGTGCCCGCCATCGGGCGGTGAAGATCCAAACAGGCGACACCACCCGCTACGTTTACGACAACAAAGGCCATTTGCTGTTTGAAAGGTCATCCGGCAGCTATAGCCAGCGCAGCTATGTGTGGCTGGATGACATCCCCTTGGCGGTCATCGACCAAAAACGTCGGGGGAACTGCTGGGGTGTATTTGATCGAAACCGATTTCGCCAACACCCCGCGCTATTTGCGCCGCCTGTCCGGTAACACCAGCCCCCCCCCGTCTGGCAATGGCCGTTCGCCCCTTACGGCGAGGTGCCGGCCAATTGTGTTTTACGCGATATTAGAACTGATATGGGGAAGGGGTAAAAATGAGAAATAGTATCCTTTGTCTTCTTAGGCCTTTGGATGCCTCTTTACATTGGGTTGGCGATGCTATTAAAATCATTGAATCTGAGGAAACAGAATTATTGTCCGAAAAGCCTGGTGTTTCTAATGCGGCTGAGCTAATTATAGAGCTTAAAATCCGCTTTAATTGTGCGAAAAAAGCGGATATTAAAGCTATAGGCATGTCGGATGTTATCGAATATCTCGAAACAGTTAATGGCAATGAAATAATTAATAATTTTTTATTCAAAAGTACAGACCGAACTGGTTCTATTTATCTGGATAAGCTTAATACAAAAATAATTGGCGTTATATTGGTGCCGACTAACAAATCTGATTTGCTGATAGGCAATCCGCCATAGCCTTTACTGGCATTGGCGTTTTGCTATGGCGGGAAAAGCCCTACGGGTTGGTCTTTTAAGGATTTAGTTTGCCAATGCGGGTGGGATAAACGAGGGCTGCAATCTGTTATTTACGATTAACTTTAAATTTCTTGCCAATATCCGATAGTTGGGCTATTTATCCGAGTGTTGAAAATGTGATGATCGGGAATAAAGGTGTTGATGTTCATGGAAATATGCTTCGATATATTGATTCCTAAAATATGTGAGGATGGCCCGATGGGTCTTCATGAACAGTTTTGTCTGTGGGGAGGAGAGGCGTTTAGTCAAGACCCTCAAAGGTTTGCGTTTGGAGAATCGGTTTTCTTTACCAAGCGGACTTTGCCTAAACATATAAACAATTTTATTCCGACCGAATTAGATATTTCTGATTGGGAATTTCTGTCTCTCGATAGTGATGCGCTATTGCTATGGGAACAAGTGATTAACAAAGAAAAAAATATCGTGAATGGATTAGTTCCGCTTAAAGAATTTATCGCCAATTTTCTGGCGCGGCTTGAAAAGTGGATTGTTGTATTTGAGCTGAATTGTGATCAAATTGACCATGTGTATAAAATGACGCATAACGATTTGGTTTGTAAAATTGAAGGGGTTTTAGATAAGAAAAATACCCCTGAAGGTTTTGTCGCTTGGTATAACGGAACGGATTAATCCATAAAATCAGGTAAGGGTGTGTCATAGAGTCCGAAGCTGGTCACGCGATAAATAAACGTATAAATTAAGAACAGGCGTTGATTGGTATCGATACTATGTAGTTTTTATATCTCTCCGATGTCAATCGATTCGGAAATTATGAAGTGCTAGGGGGCGTTTTTCATTTGGTCAATGAGTTAAATTTGATATTACGTTCAAAATACTCGAAAAAATACCCTATTATTTTACAAGGTAATTGTGGATACTTGGAGCAGTGATATAGTTTTTCCAAGCACTGACGATTTTTTACAGGCTTTTGGTCTTGAGCCGATAGAATCAGATCGTGATTCAGCTTATTGCCGTTATGTGAAACCATCATCTGATGGCAATACGGAAATTGATTTTTCTTTTAATGCCGCCGCTAGGTCATTCCAAGCCGTATTGCGTTGCGGCGGCAATGAAATAGCGGCAATCTGTTCCGAAAAAGTAAAGTTCATCGAGATTCGGCATGATAAAACGATGTCAGGCCTTCATGTCGTGTTTGATATTGATGGTGTTTTATCCGAAGCCTTAATTGCATTAGAACCTACTTTGCATTGCAAATGGTGGCTATTGTCTGATTAGGTGCTTTTGGCGTTTAAAAACTCACCGAAGCCGTTACCCTAACCATGCGTGGTTCCACCGGGTGTTTGATGATGCCGTCGGTGCTGCCGTCGGGGTTGGGGCCGGCGGTTTCGCCTTGGAGGCGGTAGCCGTAAAAATAGGCGATATCATTGTTGGTGGAGCCGAACAGGTTAAAACAATCCACTTCGATTTTGTAGGCTTTGTGTTGGTAGCCTAGCCCTAGGTTGACGATGCTGGTGTCGCCTGCCCATGCCGTACCTTCGCGGTTTAGCGGTACGTCGCCGAAGTGGCGTAGCCGTAAGGAACCGAATAGCCCGGAGGGGTCGGTGACGGTCGCGCCTAGGCTAATGACCCGCCCCACCGAGTTGGGGATATGACTTTGGGCGGCGGGGGCATCGGTAAAGTAGGCGCGGGTAAAGGCAAAATCGGCCTCTAAGGTGAGCCAGTCGGTGGGTTTGTAGTCGTTAGTCCATTCAATGCCGTAGCGTTGCGATTGCCCCGCCGCGTCGGTGGTGCCGCCGTCGCCGACAAAGACCAGTTCCGATTGGCTTTCCAGCCACCACAGTGCCAGTGTGCTGTTTAAGCCCGGCAAGGTTTGGCTGCGTAGCCCCAGTTCTGCGCCCCGCGAGCGGGCTAAGGGGGTGACCGGATGCACGATTTCGCCTGTGGCCGGGTCGGTATGGGTGACTGTACCCCGCGCATCGTTGGAATGGTAGCCGTAGCCCATATTCAAGAACAGCTCGGTATCTAGCCACGGACCGGCGATCAGGCTGAGTTTGGGGCTGATTAAGGTCGCGTCTTGGCTACCCGAATTGGCGGCTAAGGTGCGGCTATGGACATCGAAGGCAAAAAAATCCCCGCGCAAACCGGCGATGGAGCGGAATTTTTCTAGCCAACGGGCTTCGTTTTTGGCATACAGGCCGACGCTGGTTTCGCGAATATCATCGACGCGCACGGTGCTGAGCAAGCGGCGGGCTTGGGTGTGGTTTAAAGCCAGGCCGTTAATGTCGTCATGGCGGACTTGGAGGCCAACTGTGGTGTCCGTGTCTATGCCGAACCAACGGTCATAACGGGTATGCTCGCCATTGCCGCCGAGTTGGACGCGGTGTTCTTTTTGCTCGATCTGGTCGCCGTGGACGGTGTCGATATAGCCCGTAAAGTTAGAGAACAAATCCAATTCGCTATAGACCGCATACAGGTTCAGGTCGTTTTTGCCGTGGTCATTCCGGTTCCAGGCATTGCCGGATAGGCTGTAACGGCTGGTGATGCCGCCGTCGCTAGGGTCGCCCGTGCCGTATAAGCCGATCAGGCCTTCGGTTATCGCCCGTTCGGGGATTTGGTTGGTCGCCGTCCAAGTGGCATGGTAAGCTTTGCCGTTAACCGCCAGCCCCCAGTTATCCTTATCAATGGTATAACGCAACATGCCGTTGTATTTGCCCGCGTTTTCCGGCTGTTGCCAAACCCCGTCATAAAAATTCACTTCCGAGCCGAACAGCAAATCCCCGTCACCTATACGCCGCGAATTGGCGAGTACGCCCCGGTAATAGCCGAATTCGCCGCCCGTGACTTTCAGCAAGCCTTCGGACAGTTTGTGTAGGGTGTGCATTTTGGTATAGCCTGCGGCGGAAAAATCGCCCGCATCGGCGTAATACGGGCCTTTGCCATATTCGATTTTATCGATCAGTTCAGGAATGACGCTGTTTAAATCCAGATAACCTTGCCCGTGGGCATGGCTGGGCATATTCATGGGGATGCCGTCGAGCGTGACCGAAAAATCCGTGCCGTGGTCGAGGTTAAAGCCGCGCAAGAAATATTGGTTGGCCTTGCCGGAGCCGCTATGTTGGGTCGCCACCGCGCCGGGGACAATTTCCACCAATTCGCCGACCCGCGCTAAGGGGCGATATTTTAATTCCTCTTGCCCCACCACACCTTGCGATGCCGACGCGGCAATGCCGATTAAATCAGAAGCTTGGCCTGCAACTTCGACGGTGTCCAATTGGGTCAGTTCTTCCGTCGGCTCTGGCATTTGTTGTGGATGGGCTTGAGCCATCATGCAGTGCAGGCTCAAATAGACACCGATACCCACTAGCGAACAGGGTTTTATCAGGGTAGCCCAAGGGATTTTTTTCATAAGGTCTGCCGTCTTGTGGAAATGCTGTGGAACAATCGGCAGGGCGAAGACTTTGTCGTTTTTGCGCCTGCCTGTTGGTTAACAATACGGCAGATGTGGGGGTTTGGATGCAGATAATCGCGTAATGGCTAAGAAAGTCCGTTGGCTGTTTGGGGGCAATGCCAAACGTGGGCTAAGGGAAGGGGCGATCGCCCGCTGAATATACTGTGAACGGCCAAGTTTTCGGCTTTTACAATTCACCGTAGGGTACAGCGTCACTGCCATTAAGTTAAGGGTTTTTGTGGCTATATGGACGATAATAAACGAATTTTTTAGATTATTAACATGGTTAAAAAAAGCGGGCAGTTGAGCGGAGCCGGGATCTGATCGATGCGGACAGCTTCCTTGCTTGGAACGAAAGCACCGTAACCCGCCCAGACAAAAGACATCGGCAAGGGGGTTGCTGAACTTCCATAAAAGGAAGAAAAAACATTGTTTCTGAACAGAATTTCCTTAACTTAATGGCAGTGACCCCAACCCTCCCCATCAGGGGAGGGGGCTGCCCACCTTAACAAGCCTTAGCTCTCCGCTAATCTTCCCCACTATTTAGAGGTGACTTTATGAAAAACTTGATGATTGAGTAATACGTCCCCACGCCTCCTCAAGGCGTTCATCATGCTCCAAGCACAACACTTTAAAATCCGCCGTCTTGTAAATGGCATCAAACGCCCCTTCTTTGCTTGCCTCAACAACGGCTCTGGTCATCTGTTGCAAACACACGGCATCAAATTCAGCCGCTGCCTGCGGATTTTGGTATATTTTATATAGCTCAGTATAGTTAATCTGCACAATGTCAGCGGCAATCGCTTGCCAAGCCTGCTCAAACTTTGGGTAAAATTGCTCGTCTATCGACGCGTAACGCCAATCACCAGGCGACCAGACGGGCGAGTCCTCCACAAAAAAGCCGCCTTCGGCAAATACAGCCGAATCCGCAGGCAGCCCAAGCAATTTCAAGCCATCAGCACACCTGCCATAGCTGAAATAAACCGTGCCGCCGTCTAGTTGCGTTTCTAAAATAAAACCAAAAAAAACCGTGTTACCTGCTTCTTTAGCCAAATTATCGGTGGCTTCTTTTATGCCGGACTTTATCGTGTCTTTTAACCGTTCCCAAGCGAAACTCTGCACATAATGTGAAATATCCATCTGATACCCTAAGCTATAAATAACTGACACATGATTGCCGCTTGCTGATGTCCACCTCCATTTAATCAGCATCAACGATGCAAACTTAACGACGACCACAAACAGCCAACAAACAAAGGCAATACCAGCCACACACAGAGCGGCGCGGTGCGGATGCGGCAACCCCGTGCCCTAGCGACCAATACGCCGAGAACAGGCAGCAATACGCCGCATTCGATGAACAGGTTGCGCCATAAATAGGCATTATTAAAACTGAGGCGGCCCGCGCTGGGCAGCAGGCCGATGGGCGAGAGGGCTTCCGGCAGGCTAAACGGCCACCATAAAGGCACAGGATGTACGCCCACCAAGAAATCCAACAGCGGATGCGAGAGTGCCGCTAGAGCCAAAACCCTAAACGGTATGCGCCACCGCCACAAGGCTAAATACGCTAGGGTGCTGGTCGCTACGGCAAAGGCGATAGAATGGCTAAAACGCGGGTGGAAGTCGATATGCCACAGCCAAAACGCCAGATAATCCAAATCGGGGCAGATGGCGAGCCAGACCAGCACGGGCAATAAAGCGCGTGGGGCGCGGTGGTGGGCGGGTTGCGCCAGATACACGGCGACCCCACAGGCAAGATGGCCGACCAGTGACGACATACTTAAACCCCTAAGCTTTGCTGGTTGCGGAGCCGTTCCGGTTGCCAATGGGCAATGGCCCAGGCCAAGACTTCCGTAACACTGGCCTGCTGCAAGGCCACGGGCGGCTGTTGCTGTAATAGCGCCAACAGGGTAAACAGCACTGTCGTCGGATGACGGGTGTCAACGGCGGTCGCTAGGGTCTGTTTGCTGAGTTTGTAACCTTGGGCATCGACCAGCACTGGCACATGCAGGTAGCGGGGCATAGGATAGCCTAAGAGCTGGTGCAGATAGATTTGCTTGGGCGTGGCGCTGAGCAAGTCGCAGCCCCGGACGATTTCGTTGACCTGCTGCAAATAATCATCGACCACCACAGCAAACTGATAGGCGATGATATGGTCTTTACGCCGGACGATAAAATCGCTGTGCGGGCTGAGCAGTTCTTCTGCTATCGGCCCTTGCAGGGCATCGGTAAAGCGGATGGTTTGGTTGGTGGTTGTTACGCGCAGGGCATGGTCGCTGTCCGGGGGGATCTGGCGGTGACGGCAACGCCCCGAATAGGCCTCGCCGCCGAGCATTTTCCGGCTGCAATCGCAACGGTACAGGCAACCGCGCAGCTCAAGCTGCGCTAAAATGGCCTGATACGCCGCCAGTTGTTGGCTTTGGTAAACGACAGGGCCATCCCAGTGCAAACCCAGATTATCCAAGGCGTTAAGGATGGCCGCCACGGCATCGGGGCGGTTACGCGGGGTGTCCAAATCGTCAATGCGCAACAACCAGCGGCCTTGTTGGCTGCGGGCCTGCAAAAAGCTGGCTAAGGCGGTATACAACGAGCCTAAATGTAAAGGGCCGGTGGGCGAGGGCGCAAAACGGCCAATGATGGGAGGTTTATCGGCAGACACGGGAAACCGACGGTCTATATCCGGCTACTGCTCACAGGCTTGCTTGAGCTGCGCCAGCCAGTGCTGCATTCCGTCCGCCAAGGTTTTGTTAAAGGTTTTTTTAAACACACTGGCCAATAAGCCAGCCATGCTCTCCTCTACGGCCACTTGGGTCTGGTCACCGACGGCCTCAAGATGCCAGTTGTGGATGGCATAAAGTCCCATCGTTTTGCCTGTCCAGCCCAATTGGCTATAAGGCTCGACCGTGTGCAGGGTGGAGCGGATAGTCGCCCCGCCCGTTTGCCAGACAAACGTGCTGCCGGCTTGCAGCGGCCCGTTAAGCCGGGCTTGTTTAATGCCGCTTTGCCAATCCGGCCATTGGTTAATTGCCGTTAACACCGCCCAAACCTGTGCAGGGGTGGCGTTGATGAGCAGGCTTTTACTGCACGTTACCGGCGCATTGCCGTCGATGTTGGTCAGCATGATCAGACACCCTCAAAATACGGCGGGTAAAAGGCTTTAGGACGGCCCGAAGGTTTAGCCCATTTGTTTTTCGCGGATTTCGTCCAAGGTTTTGCAATCGATACACAAGGTTGCCGTGGGCCGTGCCTCGAGGCGGCGGATGCCGATTTCGATACCGCAAGACTCGCAGTAACCATAATCGCCCGATTCGATTTCTTTCAGGGCATCGTCAATTTTCTTGATCAGGCGGCGCTCACGGTCACGGGTACGCAATTCTAAGCTGAATTCGGACTCTTGGGTGGCACGGTCGTTAGGGTCAGGAAAATTGGCGGCATCGTCCTGCATGTGGTTGACCGTACGGTCGACACCTTGCATCAATTCCGCTTTCCAGTTTTTTAAGATAGCCTCAAAATGTTTTAATTGGGCTTCATTCATGTACTCTTCGCCTTCTGCTGGCACATAAGGCTTAAAGGTAAAAGGCGACGCAACCACGTTAGAACCAGTAGCCATCCATAAACTCCTACAAAATTAAATAAAACCGCGCATTTTTAGCAGAATAGCAGGCCGTTAGCAAGGATTATTGGTATCATCGGCATTTTTTCACCTTTCCTGAGACGATGAGCAAAGAAACCGCAACGAGGATGCTAGACATTTCAGCCTTTTATGTGATGGCGATACTAAAACGGGCGCAACAATTGCAGGCCGAAGGCAGGGATGTCATCCACATGGAAATCGGCGAACCGGACTTCCCGACCCCGCCCGGCATCGTCGCCGCAGGCATCGCCTTACTGCAAACCGGCGAGGTAAAATATACCCCGGCGGCGGGCTTACCCGCGTTGCGCCAGCACATCGCCGATTTTTATCGGCAGCAGCACGGCGTAACGGTCGCCCCGGAGCGTATCTTTATTACCCCTGGCGCGTCAGGGGCGTTTTTGCTGGCCTTAGGGATTAGTTTGAACCCAGGCGAGGAACTGCTGATGGCTGATCCCTGTTATCCCTGTAACAGCAATTTTGCCGCCTTGTTCGGCGCTATCCCACGCACCTTGCCCGTCGGTGCCGACAGTGCCTACCAATTGAGCGCCGCGCAAATCCAAGCGCAATGGCGGCCTAACAGCAAGGGCGTGTTGATTGCCTCACCGTCCAACCCGACCGGGACATTAATTGCCCCCGACGCACTGCAAGCGGCCATTGCCACCGTCAACAGCTTGGGCGGCTGTTTTTATTCCGATGAAATATACCACGGCTTGACCTACGGACAGCCCGCCACCACCGCCCTGCACTATAGCGACGAAGTGTTTGTCATTAACAGCTTCTCCAAATACTTCGGCATGACCGGCTGGCGTATCGGTTGGCTGGTGGTGCCGGAGGATTTTGTTGCCGCCGCCGAAAAATTGGCACAAAATATTTTCATCGCCACCTCCACACATTCGCAATATGCCGCGCTGGCGGCGTTTAGCCCCGACACCCGCGCCGAATTGGAACGCCGCCGCGCCGAACTGGCGGTGCGCCGGGATTTTTTGTACACGCATTTACTGGATTTAGGCTTTCGCATTCCGGTCAAACCGGAAGGCGCGTTTTATATTTACGCCGACGCTTCACGCTTTACCGATGACAGCTTCCAATTCGCTTTGGACTTGCTGGAGCAAGAAGCGGTGGCAATCACCCCCGGCAAAGATTTCGGCACCCACAACGCCCGGCAACATTTACGTTTTGCCTATACCACAACTACCGATAAAATGGCTGTCGCTATGCAGCGTCTGCAACACTTCATTACCAAAGGATAACCGCCATGACTGTCAAAACCCTTACCGCACTCGAACTAAAAGCCAGACTAGAGAAAGGCGAGCCGCTGTTCTTGCTGGATGTCCGGGAAGATTATGAATTCAAATACGCCAGAATCGACGGCAGCGTGCGTATTTCCTTAAACCAACTGCCCCAACACATCCATGAACTGGATGCCAAGCAAGCGATTGTAGTGATTTGCCACCATGGGATGCGCAGCCAACGCGCCGCGCATTTTTTAGCCGATGCCGGTTTTCCCGACATCACCAACCTGCAAGGCGGCATTGATGCCTGGTCGCTGTATTGCGACAGCTCGGTGCCGCGTTATTCGTAAGCGACCAGGACACTTTTTTCAGACAAACCCCCCGTAAATCTATATGATATGTGCCTTTTTAATGACCCAATAGGTTTTATCATGCAAGTTGCTGACAATATGGCTGTTTCTATCCACTACACGCTGACCAATGACGAAGGCGAAGTCATCGACAGTTCGGCGGACGGTGAGCCGTTAGTTTATTTACACGGGGGTGGCAATATCATTTCCGGCCTTGAGCAAGCTATGCAAGGCAAAGCAGTTGGCGATACCTTCAAAGTCCGCATTGAAGCCGAAAATGCCTATGGCGAATTTGAAGAAGACCGCGTCCAAGTCATCCCACGGGCCATGTTTGAAGGCATTGACACCGTTGAAGTCGGTATGCAGTTCCACGCCGATGTCAGCGCTGGCCCCGGCATTGTGACGGTCGTTCAGGTTGAAGGCGACGACATCACCATCGACGGCAACCATCCGCTGGCGGGTATGGCCTTAATTTTTGACGTGGAAGTTATGGATGTGCGCCCTGCCAGCCATGAAGAAATGGCGCACGGGCATATCCATGGCGCAGGTTGCGACCATTAATTGCCAAGCGTCACTACGCCTTACCAAACCTTGATGTAACCTAACAGTCAGTAATCAGGTTACATCGTGACCTAAGGCGGGGCGGCTTTTCGGTTTGCCCCGCCCGATTACAGCCACTGTGTCCCTACCTAAAAATCCACAAGCCTTTCGCTACCCTTACTTTTTTATGGTTAATGGCCGTTGCTGTTTTTTACGGCCTGCGCCTCCCCTATATCCCGTCGCTTAAGCGCGTATTCCGCCACCAACAGGCAGCCGTTGCCGCTTATTTTTAGGCCTGCGCTTTAGAATCCCTGCACCTGCCTTTTGCTATCGGGCCAATATCTATTACCTTTTAAGGGAATATCGGGCATATTTAGACATTGCCAGTATATTCAACTTCTGCACAGGCTTTTAGGGTGATTTTTCTAACGCATTTCTTGTGGATAAGGTGTAAACTAATTGCGTCTATAACCTGATTAAAGCAGTTAATGCAAATAGCCGAGACCCACGCAGTAATAGTGTTGGGAGCCGCTATTACAGGCTCGGCAACATAATAAATATAACTAACAATAATAAAATTAAGAGGAGTAAGTCGCGATGCAAGAGCTATTTCGACGATTTATTGGTCGCATTGCCGACCAATACGCAACGGTTTTATTAGTGCTCGGGGCCGTGGCCACCGTCACTTATATGGTTCTTATCACCGATATCCGTAGCCAAGAAGGTAATGCCCGTCTGGTTAAAATGAGTACGGAGCAAGGTCAGTTGGTTGAGGACATCAACTTATTGCTGATCGAAAAAATTTATTTGACCGATGCCAATGAAATCCGCCGCATCGATGCCAAAATCATTTCCAACCTGACCCAAATCGACCAAAACCACGCCTCGCTGATTGCCGGTGACCGTTATATCCGTGAGGGCGACCGTCTTGTCCACGTTCCGGGTACTTTGTCGCAAGACCTGCGTTTGATTTACTTCGATAACCCCAAGCCGCTGGACCCGCAAATGCGCACCTACCTGACCACCGTCAGGGATTTGTACAGACGCTCCGCCACCCATCTTACCCCTGACGATCCTGAGCTGAAAACCCTGCTCTACACCTTATCGCCACGGTTGCTGGAAGAGATTGGCAAAGCCAGCTCGATTTACCAACGCCAAAGCGAGATGATGATCGGTATCACCGCCAGCAAACAACACATGATGTTCGCCATTTCCTTGGCCTCGTTAATCATGGTAGGCACCTTGCTGCTGCAACCGCTGGTATTAAAATTAAAAGACAGCGCGGTTAAGATGCGCCAAGAAAAAGCCTTTGCGGATAACGTGATTAACACGACTCAAGCCTTGATTATCGGCTTGGATGCCAACGCCCAGGTGGTGCTGTTCAACCATTACGCCGAAGAGAACAGCGGCTGGTCGGAAGAAGAAATTAAGGGCCATGACTTTTTCGAGCAATTCATCCCCGCACATGACCAAACCGAACTGCGTAAGCTGTTCGCGGATATGATGTCCGGCGAGGTGCAATATGCCGATTCTATCGAAACCCTGATGCGTATCAGTACCGGCGACTTGCTTAACATTATCTGGAACCCGACCATCATTACCGACTCGCACGGCACGCCGCTGATGTTCTTGGCGACCGGCCTTGACATTACCGAGCGTAAAGAGGCCGAGCTGCAAGTCAAACAAGCCAACGCCGAATTGGCGCAATTGTCCGACCGTCTGCAAGGCGAGGTCAACTTGGCCGCGACATTGCAACGTTCAATCTTGCCCCAACCTATCATTGCCCTGCCCGGTCTGGCCGGGGTGGCAAACCTGCTGACCTCCAGCGAGGTCGGCGGCGACTATTACGACTATTATAAAGTCGGTGGCCACCATAGCATCCTGTTCATCGGTGACGTCAGCGGCCACGGTGTGGCGGCAGGTACGATGGTGGGCGCGGCCAAAGCGGGTGTCTATCCGCTGATCCATGAAGGCTTCACCAACCCTGGCGAAATCTTAAACTCGCTTAACATCAACATGCAGGCGACCGCCCAGCAATCCTTGCTGATGACCATGGCCTGTTTGAGCTTAGATGCGCGTAGTGGCCGCTTAGTGTTCGCCAACGCGGGTCACGTTTTACCGTACCTGTTGCGTAAAGATGCCCAACACTGGGAAATGATTGAAGCGTCCGGCTTACCTTTAGGTAAAAGCTTAGATTCGGATTATTTGCAGTCCGCTGTCGAAATGACCCTGAACGTCGGCGACAAACTGTTCTTATACACCGACGGTTTGGTCGAAGAAGAATCCCCCAGCGGCGAGCCGTTCGGCTATGACCGTTTGGAATTCTTACTGAACGCCAATTACGATGTTGAAGACCCTGAAGAACTGCGTAACATCCTGATGGATGCCTTACGCGTACATTGCCGGGGCACGGCGTATACTGATGACATCACCATTGTGGTCATCAGCCATACTGACCGGGTCAGCCAATCTGCCCAAACCAACACCGATGTCAGTGACATCATCCGTATCTCCGAAGGCTTCTACCGCCAAGGCGAACACCCTATCCCACGGATTTCCAAAGAATATGTGGTGTTCTTGGCCGAACAGGGCTATTCCGACCTGCTGACCCGTTTCAGCCAAGACGGCATTTGCCGGATCTTGCCGAAAAATGATGATTTCTGCCAACGCTTAGGCTGGGAACATTTGCTCAACCAGCACCATGAATCGGCTGACGATGACTTGTACGCGCTGATGCCCGGACAACCGCAATACCGCCAATTCCATCTGACCCATACCGAAGACAAGGCCTTCATCACCGAAGAGATTTTCTCGTGGCTGAACGACCAAGGCAATTTGCCGAAAGACCATATCGAAGCGCTGATGGTGATCCTAGACGAAATGACCGAAAACAGCCTCTATGCCGCGCCACGCGACGGTAAAGGGGTGGCTTACTACAGCAAAGGCGAATCCCGCGAATTGTCCGCGCACGAAGAAGTGCGTATCGACATTGCCTTGGCCGACGGCTTATTAGGTTTGATGATTACCGATAACTGGGGGACATTGACTCCTGGGGTATTCTTAAGAAATATCGCCCATGCGATGGAAAATGGCGTGGAAGCCGGGGTCGGCGGTGTCGGCCTGTATATGATGTGGCGTTTGTCCGATTATCTGCAAATCCGTGTCCATCCGCAAAAACGCACGCAGGTGACAACCTTATGGGATGTAAACAACCCCATTGATATGGCCGTCGATTCCGGCATTCAGTTCATCTATCATACTGAATATGAAGCCGCATACCCTGTAGGAGCGTAAACCCATGAGCATGAACAATAATTTTACCATTAAGCAAATCGCTGGCGACAACAACAATTTTACCTTTAACTTAGTCGGAGCCATTGATGCCCACGCCGATACAATGCTGGGTTCTTTAACGCAAATTCCCGCCAATTCTTATGTGCTGTTAGATTTCAGCCAAGTGGAACGGGTCAACTCAATGGGCTTGTCGTTATTATTAAAAGTCTTTGAAAATTGGGAAAAGCAAAAAACCCGCATTGAAGTGCAAAACCTCGACCGCATGGTCAGTATGCTCTTTAAAATTACCGGCTTGGGGCGTTTTATCAAAACCGAAGGCGCTGCCGCCGCTGGTACGGCTGAGGGCATCAATCCAGAGCCGCCCCGCCATGTCGAAATCAAAGCCGCTGCGCCAGTGGCCCATGTCGCCAGCGACAAGCTCAATTTTGTCGCCAGTATGCAGTCCGGCCAACAACTGACGGGCTGGTATTTGCTCAATACCTATTTGCAACGGCGCATGAAAAAAGCCATCCACTTTGAGCAAACAGTGGACACGCCAAACCCTGACAGCACCGACCTGCTGTTTGCCAAACCGTTTGAAGCGTCGTTAATGATTAAGCGGCACGGCTTTATCCCCGTGATGCGCCCTTCTTCGGAAGCCGACGAAGTGGTGATCCTGACCCGTTCCGACGATACCCGCACTTTGGCGGAATACGCCGATGTCTGCGTCAGTACCGCCACCGAAAGCAGCTTTGTCTATCTGCTGGGCCGCTTTTTGTGCGATGAGAACGGCTTGGATTCGTCAAAATTGACCTTTGATTTTTCAGGCAATGAAATTAAAGCCTTGCAGACGTTAATTCGGAAAAAAGCCGACCTGGCGTTTATGCTGAAAAAGACCTACGAAGGCCTGTCTTCATTCAGTAAAAACAGCGTCCGCAAATTGGACGAAAGCCAAACCGACTTCGCCTGCCATTTGTTCTTGGTCGCCCCACATATACAAAACCAAGCCGAAGCATTAGGCGAAATCCTCGCCGCCATGACCGAAGATGACCAAGGCAAGCAAATTTTGCAGGACATCCAAATCCAAGGCTGGAGCAAGCCCGAAGAAGGCGAAGTGCAAATGCTGCAAATGGTTTATGACCGTTATCGCGGCTGACGCTTGAGCTTTTAAGGAGGCTGTCCGCTAAGGATGGCCTCTTAAGGCTTTACATCGCTTAGGGCAAAAAGCCCAAACCTTCGGGTTTGGGCTTTTTTTTGCGTACAATTTGGGGGGCGGGTTTTATGAAAAACTTGCTCATTAAGTTGTTGGCGAAATTAATTTAAGTAGGTATGCATATCTCTTTTAACATTTGCGAATTCAACCCCACCCCAGCCCTCTCGGCAACCGCTCCTTGCGTTGCTCTACCTCCTGCATCCGTGCAGTCGCCCTTCGCAGGGGAGGGGGCATCTTCCTCGTCGAACAGGCGAAAATGAGGGGCAAAAGCCCCTCCCCCTGGCAAGGGGGAGGTTGGGAGGGGGTTACAGAGATAACAATTTTAAATGTTAAAAGATATATGCACACCTACTTATACACATTCCTAAGCTACCCCAAAGCCTTAATCTGCTCGGCGGACAGTTGGGTATATTTGATGATTTTGTCCAAGGGTTCGCCCTCTGCCAGCATCATTTTGGCGATGGCTTCGCTTCTCTCTCCTCCGCTTTCCGTAAGGGTTTTTTCCTTAGCGATCCTAATACCAGCCAGAAATCCGTCTTCAAACGACGCATCCCTCACGTTTTTCATTTCCCAATAATCCAGCGAGCTTTGGTGGTAGTCATTGAGCTGTTTGGTCTTTAGACGTGCCAATTCGGCAATCTCAAAACCTTTTTGAAAAATCGGCTCGTTAAGTATCGCGGGGATATGGTCGAAGTTCTCCAGATTTTTAAGAAAATACAGCCACTTGTCAAAGTGCGTTGCCAATTCATGCGCCTGTTTGTTAAACAACGGCATTTGCAGGAATTTAAAATGCAGCTTGTCGTAGAAAATATCGCCGTCCTGGTCTTTCAGACAAACATCGCGGCGGAATTTGGCAGCCTCTTCTTGTTCGTCATAAACAAAATCCAAAATGGCGATGATGTATACGGGCAGTAGCTTGAACGACCAGCCGCCTTTTTGGGCTTGGTTCTTAATCGGAAAAGTCGAATAAAACAGCGAACGGTCTTTGAAAAACTTCACCTTGGCTTTCTGCATCTCGACGATAAACTGCTCGCCATTGACGTTCTTACAGTAAATGTCAAAAATCGCCTTGCGCTCTTTCGCTGTGCCGGGCATTTTTTCGGGGTTCTTAAAACTCAACTCCGCCACTTGATGCTGGGGCGGCAACAGTTGGTTTAAAAAATCCACCAACAAATCTTTGCTGGCTTCTTCACCGAACAGCTTTTTAAAACCGAAATCGGTGTAAGGGTTGAGGTATTTGCTGGGCATGGTTAGGTTTTACTCGTTATGGGGGTATTACTCAATAGCGAATGTTTAGAATATGGCTCTTTTCTACACCATAACTGCATCGCAGGCAAGTGAAAAGGTTTCTTACTCCCTACGGAATGCACTCCATTTTCAAGATTAAGCTGCCGTGCATTTTTCAACACCAATTGAAAATAAACGTTGCTGTTAAACGGAAGATATGCGAAAAATACCGTAATTTTTGGGCTGATGCAATTATTCGGGTAATACACTGATGGCGACACAACTGATAAAACACTTAGAAGACTGTGCAAAAAATGATGCCATTTACAAGCCGCTGGAAGCCCAGTGGTCGTTTGACGAAAAGCTGATTGCCAAAGCCCTACAAAACGTCAGTGCCTATTTTCCGCATTACAGCCGTCATGATGAATCGCACTCACGGCAAATATTGGTGCATATCGAACGGCTTTTAGGGGCGGCCAATATCGCAAAACTGAGTGCCACCGACACTTGGTTACTGCTAGAAGCCGCCTATCTGCATGATATTGGCATGGTAGTCACTGACGGGCAACTGAATAAAGATTTTGGTGCTATAAAAAAACATGTCGAAAAAACCAAGCATTCTGCATACGGCGATACCCTAACCCTTATGAATGCCTTGCTTGCCAGCAATAGCCACACAGCCAGCTCGATTTTTGCCACCGTTGATTTTTCGCCCTTATATACTGTTAAACTATTGCGCGAAATTGTCGCCGATTTTTACCGCAGCCAACACCCTGACCGCGCCAAGACCATTATTGCCCAACCCTTTGCAGAAATAGGCTTGGATTCACCGCGTACCGAATTAATCCCCGCCCGCTTATTCGGGCTATTGGGTAAAATCTGCGCCTATCACGGCAAACCTTTTGCAGAAGTCATGCAACTGCCCCAACAGCAAGTCGGTATCGGCACCGATGACTGCCACCCACGCTTTGTCGCCTGTTTATTGCGCTTGGGTGACTTGCTGGATTTGGATGATAACCGTTTTTGTCCGGTGATGATGAAAATGGCTGGCGACCTACCCGCCACCAGCCAAGCCCATTATGATAAGCACCTATCTATCCGCCACTTCCGCGCCGATGCTGACCGTATCGAAATTGAGGCCGAATGCCCCAGTTATGAAAGCTACATCGAAACCACAAACTGGTTCGGCTGGTTGCGCGAAGAAGTCAAAGACCAGATGAGCCGTTGGTTTGACATTGTGCCTAGCCGCGATTTTGGCTTATTGCCATCCGTTGGTGACTTGAAAGCACATTTAAAAGACTGGCAAGTGTTCAGTGAAAATGAACGCCCGCACTTTACCCTTGATCGGGAGCGGATATTTGAATTGCTGCAAGGTGCGGGTTTGTATGAAAACAAAGAACAAGCTATGCGGGAATTATTGCAAAATGCCGTGGATGCCACGTTGATAAGAATCTGGCGCGAACACGGTGAAGATTGCACCCCGCAACCTAAACCCTATCTTAAACGTGATAGTGTGCCGCGCTCTAAAGAAACGCTTGATATTTTAAGCCGCTATGCCATTGACGTGTCGATAGAAAAGGCAAAAGAAGAGGAACGCTACAATTATTGGCGCATCACCATCACCGACCCAGGGACAGGCATATCCAAAGATGATTTAGAATTTATGCTACAAATGGGCAGTTCCAAAAAGAACCTTAAAAAAAGAGCCATCATTGACCAAATGCCGATCTGGATGAAGCCTTCGGGTATTTTTGGTATTGGCTTTCACAGCGTCTTCTTACTGACCGATGAAGTCTGGTTGGAAACCCGCAGTATTGATACGGGCGAAACCTTGCTGATTAGGGTGACAAATCCTACGGACGAAAAAGAACAGGGCAATGTTTATTTTCGGGTCATCACAGAACCCACCAGCATTGAATTAAACAACCCCAACGAAAATAAAACCAAGCCTTGGGATTTTTCGAATTATGGTTGTCAGTTGAGTTTTATTTATAAGACAGATGTAACATCTATCCCAGATTACTATATAAAAAGCGACTCAAATGACAAATTTTTTAAAAATTATGATGGATTGATAGACGACTCAACCAAAGACATTCATATAATAAATTTAGCCAATGCTATTATTAAATTTTTTGGCTATGGATATTTAGCAGGAAACATGAATTTTGACAACTTCAACTTAAATATTTCTGAAAAAATAACCCCTAAAAATTATTTAGAGCCTTTAGAAAATAAAGACTACTTATATTCGCCTGACACGCATCTAGAACTAAGTGACTTTGTATTTAAAGAGGACTATCAGGGGGATTATTTCTATAGAGGGCAGAGGGTTGGGAAACTTGGCCGTGCTATTAAGTTATTTAGTGTCTCTATAAATCTATTAGATGATGAAGCTGACAAAATACTTACCATTAATCGGAATAGCCTTAAAAAAGGCAATGAATTATTTAATCGTGTTAGTAAAACCATTCAAGCATTTTTTGCAAGCCAAAAAGGTCAAGATTACTACAATT
Source organism: Methylovulum psychrotolerans (assembly GCF_002209385.1). NCBI lineage: Bacteria > Pseudomonadati > Pseudomonadota > Gammaproteobacteria > Methylococcales > Methylococcaceae > Methylovulum > Methylovulum psychrotolerans. The sequence goes on along the minus strand of NZ_CP022129.1, from coordinate 3,494,975 downwards.
CCTTAGATGAAGAGAATAAAGCAAAAATTTCAGCAGAATATGAATTACAAGGATGGAATTCTCCCAATCCTAATTATTTTTGTAGTTGGCATGAATTTTCAATACGTACCCAACAAGGAAAAAGAAAGATAGAAGAACTAATAGACAGCAACACCATTCTAATTTTTCGAAGAGAGAGACTAGGAATAGGAACATGGCAGCGTAAAGCAAAAAGTAATATTACTAACGACCTCACAGATAAAAAAGTATTTTATATAACCCCGAACAACACAACAACCGATCTAATGTCGCGTCATTTAAAATCCAAGGGCTTTAAATCATCTTATGTATTAGAAAAAGATGAAGATGACGATGAAATAGAAATGGCAGTGCTTAGCAAACAAGATGACGAACCAATTACTGATGATATGATTTGTAATCACTGCGCAGATTTAATAAAAGAAAGATCCTATCGGATTTATGACTTTTTGAGTATGGACACCCGCTTAAAAAGACCAACAATCCCTTGCCTAAGTCGCTTTAAGTTATTGGAACTGGATAACCCTAGTATTTTACCTGCTTTGACAAATGAAAATGTTTATTCTAGGGCAGGAGCCATTTTCCCCTTAGATTTTATCAGCCCCCGCATGTTATTCCCCTTAGCCAGAATCGGTGACAATATCACTGTAGGCAATTTAGATATACTAGCTAAGCGTGTCTATAAAAACCGTGCCAATAAGGATACATCCGAAAAGCAAATAAAAGAAAAATATCAAGAATTCATAGCCTTTTTAGACAAACTGATGCAAGACGAACCGGAATGGGTAAAATTACGCGGCACTGAATTCGCTCCAGCAGAGCCAGAGAGCGCAAAAACAGATTAATTTTCCGCATAATGGTAGGGACTTTCCTTGCCATGCCCTTAACTTAAGCCATAGGCTCACAATTAATTTCATACGCCTCAAGCAAATCGCCCACCACTAAAACCAACGAATACAACGGATGGCTGGCATCATCCAAAACAATATCCAGCAAGCGATTAAGCAAAGCCGTGGCCTGCTCATAATCGCTGTCTGATTCGATAGGTGAAACGGGCACTACCGACCTAAGTAGCTGCCAAGCCGTAACAAGTTTTTCAACATCAAGTGGTAGGTGCATCTTTTTCCCCAATTGTTTTTGTCATATTCGGCGTGGGTCATGACGTGCCGGACGTAGAGTTGCTGTTAACCCCACCGAATCCCTACACTGCCCCGCGCCATTTTCAGGTATAATCCCCCCATTTTTCAACATCAAGATCAAGAGAACTATGTCGGACATCAATAAAGTTGTTTTAGCTTATTCCGGGGGGTTGGACACTTCCGTTATCCTTAAATGGTTGCAAGATGTGTATGACTGCGAGGTGGTGACTTTTACGGCGGATTTGGGCCAGGGTGAGGAAGTGGAACCCGCGCGGGCTAAGGCGCAAAGCATGGGCATTAAGGAAATTTACATCGACGATTTGCGCGAAGAATTTGCGCGGGATTTTGTGTTTCCGATGTTCCGCGCCAATACGGTTTACGAAGGCGAATACCTGTTAGGCACGTCCATTGCGCGGCCTTTAATCGCTAAACGTTTGATTGAAATTGCCAACGAAACCGGGGCGGATGCCATTTCCCACGGCGCGACCGGCAAAGGTAACGACCAAGTACGTTTTGAGCTGGGCGCGTATGCGTTGCGTCCTGACATCCACGTTATCGCCCCTTGGCGCGAGTGGAACCTGACCTCACGGCAAACGCTGTTGGATTATGCCGAAAAGCACGGCATTCCGGTCGAGATGAAAAAAGGCAAAACCTCGCCTTATTCTATGGACGCGAATTTGTTGCACATTTCTTACGAAGGCCGCGTTTTGGAAAATCCGTGGACAGAGCCGGAAGAAGATATGTGGCGTTGGACGGTATCGCCTGAGGCCGCGCCAGATCAAGCGACGTATATTGAATTGACCTTCCGCCAAGGCGATATTGTCGCCATTGACGATGTGGCGCATTCGCCTGCTGAGGTGTTGGCGAAGCTGAACACGATTGCCGGGGCAAACGGTATTGGCCGTTTGGATATTGTCGAAAACCGTTATGTCGGCATGAAGTCACGCGGTTGTTACGAGACCCCAGCGGGTACGGTGATGCTGAAAGCGCACCGGGCGATTGAGTCATTAACCTTAGACCGCGAAGTGGCGCATTTAAAAGATGAGTTGATGCCGCGTTATGCGTCGTTGATTTATAACGGCTACTGGTGGAGCCCTGAACGGCAGATGCTGCAAACCATGATTGACGCGTCGCAAGTGTCGGTTAACGGTAAGGTGAGGCTGAAACTGTATAAGGGTAATGTCATTGTGGTAGGCCGCGCCTCTGATACCGACAGCTTGTTTGACGAAAGCATCGCTACGTTTGAGGAAGACGGCGGCGCGTATAACCAAAAAGATGCCGAGGGCTTTATTAAGCTGAACGCGTTACGGATGCGGATCGCCGCCGCCAAGCGTCTGAAATAAAACCCAGAACAAATTTCCATTTAGCTTGTATAATTGGCCGTTAGTTACGCCTTGGGAATTGGCACGGCGGCTTTGGGGGTTAGCTGATGCTTAAGCTTTTTATACCATCAGCCCTAAATAGGGCGAGGAGCTTTATAAAAGCCCAAGCGCATTGGCTAACCGCTCCCTCCCCTGCTGCATAGGTATCTACACAAGTTTAATTATTTTAAAAACAATATGTTATATAGAGATTCTTGCAGATAGCGGCTAGATTTTTACTTCTTTGACCAGAGAAATCCGGCTTAAAACAGCAATTATCTATATGAAATAACGCAATTATTTACTTAACATAATGATTTTTAATACATAAACTTGTGTAGATACTTATGCTTCGCAGGGGAGGGAGCATCTTCCCCGTCGAACAGGCGAAAATGCGGGGAAAAAGCTCTTCCCCCTGGCAAGGGGGAGGCTGGGAGGGGGTTACAGAGATACCAATGTTAAATGTTAAAAGATACATGCACACTCACTTAACGTCCGTTCCAAGCCTTACCGCCCCTACCCTAAAAACAACTTCAAACCCTACACGGAACACCTATGTACCACTGTATCCTCTGCGCCAGCGACCTGACCAACACCTCAGACCATGCCCTAAGCTGCCAACACTGCGGCCAGCATTACCCCGCCATTAACGGTATCCGCGTGTTTATTCCCGATGCCGCCGCCTCCCTGCAAGGCTATCTCCAAGAACAGGCCGAAGCCGAACAGGCCTTAACCGCCATGGCCGACAAACTATCAACACAGCAAGCCACAACTGACAGCGAATTTTCGGCACGCATCAGCACCCTATTAACGGCAATAAGCACCAACCGCGAAGTTTTAGCAACACCCTACCAAGCGATCCGCGCGTTTTTGCAAGCCAACCCGCAAACGCCCGACTTGCTGGCGTGGAGCATGATAAAAACCGGCACCACCTTGCTGGATATGCTGCCGTATTTTTACCAAGATTGGGCGGATACCGCAGATTTTGCCAAAGTCGCCGGACGGATTGCCGCCACTCTCAACGAACACCACCCCGATAAGGCCGCCGTGGCAGTCTTGGGAGCCGGTGCTTGTGGCTTGCTGCACAGCGTCGCCCCGCATTTTGACCGCGCTTATGGCGTGGACTTATCCTTACCGACACTACTGGCGGCACAAACTTTTATGGCGGGCGAACCCTTACACTGCCATTTGCCCGATGCCCATTGGCAAGCCGTCACCCTAACGCCACCCACGCAACCGCCCGGCAATATCGAGTTATTAACCGCCAATGTCAATAACCTGCCCTTTAAAAATGCCAGCTTATCGGTGGTGATTACTCAATATATGTTGGATATTGTCAGTAACCCGCTGGGCTTGGCGCAAGAAATCCGCCGCGTCCTCAAACCTGACGGGCTATGGCTGAACTTTTCCAAACCCTTCCGCATCGCCGCCGACCTGCCCGAATTGGGGATGCGCAACCTGGCCGAATTACCGCCCGTATTCACCCAACTGGGTTACACGGTAATCAATCTGGAAAACCACCGTTTCACTTACCTTAATCTGGAAAAAGTCTCCGCCGAAACCGACCTGCTTAACCAGCTAGTGCATTACTTTGTGTTAAGAAAAACCGCCGCGCAGGTGGATAGTCTAGATAGTGCGGCTGTGCAACGGTTTTTTATCCCCAATGCCCAAGTATGGCAAGCCATACCGCACCTGATACCCAACCGCCCGTTAATCTTCACCCGCACCAAAACCTTTGACGGCCAAGGCGGCGTTAAAGAAGCCTTGTTTATCAAAGTCATGGGGCATACTTTTGCCATCCCTGCCGAATTTGCCTTATTACTGGAAAGCTTATTCGCGGCAATCGACGGGCAACGTAATTTACGGCAATTGTTTCAAGGCCAACAACAGACTATCGGCTTGGATGAAGCGGGATTTTTGAAATTGATTTATATTTTGCATGTGCTGCATTATTTGTTGGCGTTTTAGGGGGGTGTTTGTGTTTCTTAAGTTTCTAATTTTCGCCAAAGTGATGTTTACATAAGCCAGGTAGGGTACGCTGTGCGTACCTTCACTAACGATATAACAAAAATACCATAAAAAAGGTACGCACAGCGTACCCTACCGGACTATATGGGTAAAATTGCCGTGGCGATGGGGAATATTGGTTGGGGCAGCCGCGTAGGTCGGGCAGGCGGTTTTGCCCGACACAAGCCGTATGGTTTGCCATACCCTTTGCTTATGCTATCCCCCTTTAATCCTTAGGGGTTGTCTACGTCACTTCTGGCGGCATGGGTAAATGTCGGGCAAAACCGTCTGCCCGACCTACGCGGCTTTTCCCCTAAAATTTAACATAATCCCCTACCCGACCTCATCCGCCTAATGGCCATTAACAATGTGGACACTGTGGCCGCTTTTATCCGATATACCCTTCTGCGTAACCACACGGTCAATACAGTAATTAAACAATGTTATTTAACACACTGGCTATGGCAAATCGCTTATTATATCGCTTGGATTTTATTGGCAAAAATGCCCGCTAAGTGTTTTAATCGCCGTTAACCTCATGATATAAAAACATTAATTTTTAATTTTTTAATCTGGTACAAAACCTGCATTTCCGTTAATTATGAGGGTTAATCTGCTCGGCCCCAGTCTATACAGCCGTCGGGCAATGGCCTATTTGTCATAACAAGCATTTGTTATTTAACGCGAACAACGGAAGAGAACATGAACATTACTATAGAGAACCTGTACCTAAAACATAAAAACGAATTGGTTTACCATGTCTTCCAAATCCTCCATTGCCATGATCTGGCGGAAGAAATTGTCCAAGAAAGTTTTATCAAATTCTCTGTAGGCGTTAAAAAACAGTTGATTGAAAACCCCCGCAGCTATTTGTTCCGCATCGCGAAAAACTTGGCTTTTGATTATCTTAAACACCAAAAAGTCACCGACAATTATGCCCAAAGCCAAGATGTGACGGTTGTACCTGAAGCGGAGTTACCCTCTCTGGAACAGGAGGCGGTAGACCAACAAAAATTGGCGATTTTGCGGGGGGTGATTGATGAATTACCGCCCCGTTGCCGCCAAGTGTTTGCGCTGCATAATATCCACGGCATGAGCTATAGCGAAATCGCCAAAGATTTGGGCATTTCTGAAAGTGGGGTTGAAAAGCACATTATGAAAGGTTTGCAGCATTGCCGTAAGCGGATGAAAAACTTGTTGCCGGCCTAAGCAGTGGCTGAGGTTTTTGGCTGTTGGGCCGTCTTAGCTATGGCTAGGCTTTTCCGGGGTTAAATACCCGTAAAGCGGCTGAAATTTTCATAATCCCCAAAAAGAACACAGTAACAACATCGGAGAGAAAAAATGGCGTTAGGTGACGAAGAAGATAATACGGTTTATCAGGTTGTGGTGAACCACGAAGAGCAATACTCTATTTGGCCGGATTATAAGGAAATCCCCGGCGGTTGGTCTGCCGTTAATAAAAGCGGCAACAAACAAGCCTGCTTGGATTACATAAAAACAGTGTGGACGGATATGCGCCCGTTAAGTTTGCGCAAACAGATGGAAGAGGCCGCGCAGTCTTAGAGACTCATCGGGGCTGGGGGGCGCAAAGGACAGCAAGCCCGTTTCAAGGCGGGCTGTCAGCTACTCATCCCTAGCCCATTGTAGACAACCGACAGCAAAGCCAAACAGGCCAACATAAATAAAGGATACCAAAAACGCTGCCCCGCCTTGTCATTAGGGCTGGACGGTGGCTGTGCCGCTGCTTTGAGCGCCTGCCGGAGCAGTGGGTCGCCCCACAACGCACAAATTTCATCAAATGCTTGTTGATGGGCAGGAGCCTCTTGCAGCCAATGGGCAAAGGCCGCTTTTTCTTCGGGGGTGACAGAATCAGCACGCAGTCTGGCAAACCAAGCGGCGGCTTGGCTGTCAATGTGTTCTGCAAGTTCAGGGGTGCTGGGTTGATGTTCATTTGCTTGCTTCATGCTTTGCATTGTAAATAATTTGCAATCAAACTACAACGTTGATGAATGGCAGGGGCAGTGTGGAAGATTGGCAGGGACGGCAAGAGGCGTTATACAAACATATAAGATACTGATTAATAACACTAAACCCTTAACTTAATGGCAGTGAGGCTCTGCACGCTGTTTTGCCGGACATTTTTCATTATTGACAGTTTCAAAACACTCGCTTTTAGTAAGCGTCCATTCATGATTTAACCTTTTTATCTCTGCCTTATCCTAGTCGAAGCCCCCGCGCCCTTCGGCTTCGCTCAGGGAACGGGGACTTCTGTCGGGCGAACAGTGTGCCTGACCTACAGACGACTATATGGCCGGGTTATTGCTGCACGGTCACAAACGATAATTTGCTGATGCCGGAACGCTGGGCACTGGCCATGACTTTGGCGACGGCCTCAAAAACCGCCGCTTTATCGGCTTGGAGTTGCAGGCTGATTTCAGGGTCTTTAGCCTGTAAGGCTTTCAGTTCCGCCTCTAAGCCCACCAGCGGCACGGCTTTGTCATCCAGCATCGGCATACCTTCGGCATTGATGCTTAACACGGCGACATGTTGGTCGGGGGTGGGTTCGGTCTGTTCGGTTTTGGGTAATTTGACCCGCACCACTTGGGTCAGCAGCGGTGCGGTGACGATAAACACCACCAGCAACACCAGCATCACGTCCACCAGCGGCGTGACGTTGATCTCGCTCAGTTCGCCGTCGTCGTCATTATTGGACAGTTGCATGGACATCGTCGTATTCCGTCGCTTGGAGTAAATGGTTCTGCATAGTGTCATGCAGGAAATCACTGGCAAAATGTTCCAATGTCGCCAAGGTGGCGCGGTTTTGGCGCAGAAAAAAGTTATAGGCCAATACTGCCGGAATGGCAACGGCGATGCCGAGGCCGGTGGCGACTAAGGCTTCACCGATAGGCCCCGCGACCACGTCTAAGCTGGCCGAACCTTGCGCACCGATGTCTTTGAGGGCGTGCATAATGCCCCACACCGTGCCGAACAGCCCGACGAACGGCGAGGTGCTACCGAAACTTGCCAGCCAGCCTAAGCCCGATTCCATCCTGGCCTTTTCTTTTTGCAACTGTTGGCGCATCGCCCGTTCCAATAATTCATGCCACGCTTGGTATTGCCCGACCGATAAGTGCTGCTGTTCGGGCAAGCGTTTAAGAATAGCCAAGCCGACGTGGTAAATGCGCATCGCTTGGGCATTAAGGCCTTGCTGATCAAGCGCCTGCGGCGCTTTGCTGGCTTTAAACTGGCGGATAAAACGGTGGTTACGCCACGCATTCCAACCTACTTCCAGCGCCTTAAGCAAAATGACGCTCCACGTCAATAACGAAAAACACCCTAATAAACACAGTGTGCCATTGACAATACCTGCTTCTGACATATCCAAAATCATTTCCCCCTTTTGCGCAATAGTTATTTTTCATTATGAGGCACAGTGCCTCCCTGCCTAGAACACGCGCTGCGGCTCCGGTAGACTTAATCCAACTTAAACTCAATCGGCACGTTTACCCAACTGGCGACGGCGGTGTCGCCGCGTTTGCCCGGCACAAACCGCCATTGTTTGACCGCCTCCAACGCCGCCTCGTCAAGCACATCATGGCCACTACTGTGCTGTACCGACAACTCGCCGCAATTGCCCTCAGCGGTTACAAACACCCGCAGCAAGACTCTCCCTTCCCACTGCCGTTGCCGTGCCATGCGCGGATAAACCGGGGCGGGGTTATTTAAATAATTTGCGTTGGCGGAGGCAGAAGTCACGGTGTTATTCTGGCTCGCTGATGTCGGCTTGTCCTGATGGCTGCTTGCCGGAGCGGCCTGACTGGCGGGCACTGGCGGTGCGGCAGGGGCCGGCACATCCGGTAAAGCTTCGGGCTTGGCTTGCGGTTCCGCTGCGGGCTTTTTGACTTCGCTGGCTATTTTCGGCTTCTGGACAGGCTTGGGCTTAGGTTTTGGCGCAGGTTTTTTGTCAAGCGGCTTGGGTTCGGCTTTAGCAGGCGGCGGTGGCGGTGGCGCGGCGGTTTTGGTAACCGCTGGCGGACTGGGCCCGGCCAAAGCAATATCAATAGTCGGTAACGGCACGGCTTTGCTGATGGCCTGGGGCGCGGGGCGTTCCAGATACCAAAACAGGCAAGCGCCGTGCAACAGTGCCGCTAACACGGCAACGGCGGCAATCGCCAGAGGACGTTGCCAGCCGTCTGCCAAGGTTATTGATGGTATTGGCAAGCGGCCTGAGTATTTAGGGCTGGGCCCGACAAAATAAACTGTCATTTCTTTAAGTCAGATCGGGACGGCTCGGTATGAAATTGCAGCTTGCCGTTTAATTCGGCCAGTTGCTCGTGCAAGCCCGCGAGGCTTTGCCGCGTGTCCTCAAGCTGAGCTTGCAAATGCTCAAAATGCACTTGGAAATAGCGGGCGGCAGGAAATTTGGGTTCTGCCCCTGGGCCGTTGATGGCGCGGGGCTTTTTCTGCTGTTGTTGGCAGGCCATGTTCATAACGTTATTTTCTCCCTCAGACCCTTAGATTAACGATTGACGATGTAACCGAACAAATCTTGTGAGTGCTAATGACGATTTGCCTATCGTTGTTTAACTTAAGACGAACGGGGCGATAAATCCCCCACCCTAATTAAAAATAAAAATAGGCTAAATGTTAATACGGCTTACTAATAGGCGGGAAATAAAATCTGTTGTGCCCGATGTTCAAGTTTTAAAAATTAAAATGAATAGTTCATAATATTTAATTAAAACAACATAGTGCAATGTAATACGGCCACTCCCTGCCCTGAGACAAGTATCTATACAATTTTATGTATTAAAAATAGGCTTTATATGGGTTTCAGGGTCTTTTTGGGTCTTTTTGCCGTGCCTCTTTAGTAAAACCCATATAGAGCCATAACAATTTTATTTATATATTGTTTGTAAAAATGGCAGGATGAACGTTGGCACACACGGTTTAGGCCATAACCTGACCGTGTGTGTCCGCATTTGCTCCGTCCTTTGCTTAACGCTCAATTAGTGACGGTATCGATACATCCTGCGCAGGCTTCATCGAAATAGCTCGTATTTGCGAAGATAAACATCTAATTTACCCTTGGCTGTTCCGCCAAAATTGCCGTTAGTATTTCCCCCGACATAAACCGCGCCGTCGTCACCAACACGGACAGCATTGGCGATATCGAAGTCGCTACTGCCGAATTGCTGGCTTCTCACCAGTTTGCCGGACGCATTGTATTTGCGGACGAAGGCATCATAGGAACCCCGGTTTGTGCCGTTTAATGAGCCCATACTTGATCCCGCGACATAGATATTTCCCGCAGAATCAAGGGTTAGGGCATTGCCATAATCGCTGCTGTCGGTACCGAACTGGCTCGTCCACAGTGCGGTGCCGTCTGGGCCGTATTTACGCAAAAACACATCATCGGAGCCTTTGTTGTCGCCCGCGAGGTTGCCCCTGGTGATCCCCGTGAGGTACACATTGCCCGCGCTATCGGCTGCTAAGGCATGTACATAAGTGAGCTTAGTCGAACTGGTCGGAAAGAAGGGAACAGTCCATGTGGCGGTACCTTGGGCATCCAGCCGGGTAAGGCTGGTATTCCATTGTTGGAAAGCGACACTGTTGGCTGCAACATAGCTGTTGCCGTCGGCATCGGTGGCCAAGCTTGGGCGGGCCGCATAGGGCGACGAGGTGGAACTCGCCTGACTTTCCCATAACAACTCCCCTGACAGATTATATTTTCTGATAAAAACTTGCCGATTTTGATACGGGTAGTAGGCTTTTTCGAAAAGGATGACAATAGAATTATTATCTTGGGTGGTGGCAATGGCGTTGGCCGTTAAAAGCGTACGGTCACTTGCGACTGGAATCGTGAATTTTTTTGTCCACAATGGGCTTCCCGTTGCATTGAAACTTTGGAGATAAATGTAGTCGCGCTGGTTGGGCCATGCGCCAGCAGTATAGGCACCCACGATATACGAATTGCCGTTTTTGTCCGTCGCTATACCGTTGGCCGATGCGGAAGCCTTGCCTCGGTGCCAGAGGAGTGCCCCGAACGCATCGTATTTGCGGACAAACCCGTCGATACCGTAGGTGCTGGCACTGGGGTCTAGCCTATTTCCTACCATAAAGGCATTGCCCAACGGGTCATGCGCAATACCCGTCAATTGCTCATCAAGGGGAGACCCGTAATGTTGGGTGTAGCCGATGGTTACTGGGGGAGTATCTGCTGCGCGGGCGGCATTAGCGGGGGTAAAGGCAAGGAACGCGGCGCATAAGAATCCGTAAAGCTTGTAGAGTTTATAATTGTTCATAATCTGTACCTGGTTACGTCTTTATATTTAAATAAATATGAGTAGAAACAACATGTCAGGGCTTATCAATGTGGTACCCGACCATCACGTTTTTCATAAAACAGCCCAAAATTTTTAACTGAACGTTTGGCGGAAAACAGGTAGGCTAATCATGTTAAAAAGTGACCGGGTTTGCCCCTTTCATAGAATATAGAAGTTACGCATTGACAGAAAGGATTTTTTGAAAACCATACTAATATGAAGTGATGAAAAAGTTTTTACTGTTTAAAATCAACGTATTATAAATATAGTTTTATGGGGTTTTTTTAAATTATGACGGTTTTGTCTTTTTCGCAAAGAATCTTTAAGCGCATGATGTTTATATATACTGTGAACGGCCAAATCTTCGGCTTTTACAATTCACCGTAGGCTACGCTGTGCGTACCTTTTGCACTTCTAAAATATTTTGCCGCCGATTTGGAGTAACCGTTCACCTATTCCCTTTCGAAAAATGGCTAAAGGCCATTGCACACTGATTTAGCTGTGGTTTACCAACAGGCCATTGATTTTTACCAAATCCTCCGGCGATAAGGTGCCTACCGCCTGTTTCAGCCGCAGTGTGGCCAGCAAATAATCATAACGGGCGCGGGCGTAATCGTTTTGGGCGCGGAGTTGTTCGCGTTCGGCGATGATGACATCCAAGGCGGTGCGCCGCCCCGCCCGGAACCCGGCTTGGGTGGCGGCGAGGGCGGTTTGGCTGGAGCTTACCGTTTGCCGTAAGGCCTTGACGCGGCTGATGCCGCCGACCACGCCGAGAAAGGCGTTGCTGGCCTCCCGATGTACGGCGCGTTGCGCTTGTTTGAGATTGGCCTTGGCTTGGCTGTGCCGATGTTCGGCTTCCCTGATTTTAGAATTGACCTGACCGCCTTGATACAACGGCACGGTCAGGCTGAGGCCGACGATGGTGTCCTCGACATCCGACGAGCCGAAACGGCCACCGCTAGTGGAAAAACTTTGGCTGCCGACCGCATCTAGGGTGGGCAAATGCCCGGATTTTTGTAGTTCAATCGCCGCCTTGGCGATTTCAACCAGTTGTTCGCTGACCCGCAGGCTTAAATTTTGCACCAAGGCTTGGTCTACCCAGCGCGCTTCACTGGCAGGCTCTGGCGCAACCAGAGGGATGTCGTCGCGCAACACCGCCAGTTGCGCGTACTGTTGGCCGGTGGTTTCCTGTAAGCTTTCTTGGGCATCGCGCAACTGGTGTTCGGCATCAACGACATCGGACAGGGCGCGGTCATAGCCCGCTTGAGCCTCTTGCACATCCGCCGTCGCCAAAAAACCGACCCGTTGGCGTTGTTGGGTCTCGGCTAAGCCACGCGCCAAAGCGTCCCGTTGCGCTTGGGCGAAGCGCAGATTATCGGCGGCGGCTAACACTTCGAAATAACGTTCGGCGACCCGCAACAACACCGCGATTTCGGCGGCGGCGAATTCGGCTTCGGCTTGAGCGACGCGCTTATCGGCCTGTTGCTTGCCCATAACGCGCTCATAATGCAAAATCGGTTGGGTCAGGGTCAGGGTGTAGCCGCCGGACACGAACGTGCTGCTACCGCTTGAACCTGTGGCGGCACCGCCAAATTGCACGCTTTGGCGATCTTGGTTAACGTTGGCGCTAAAATCGGCACTAGGCAAGAACAACGCCGCGCGGGTTTGGTCACGGTTTTCCTGCACCGCCGCCAAGGCTTCCCGCGCCCCTTCCAATTGCGGGTCTTCTTGGGCGGCTTGTCGGTAAACCGCCACTAAGTCATCGGCCAGACTAGGCGGGGCAACACCAAGGCTGAGCAGCAATGGCACAAGATAGAATAAGCGGTTATTGCGGTCTATCATCGCGCCGCCTGTGGCTTCGGCCTTGCCCCGCCCATCGCCAGACGATACAGCAACGGCACGATGAATAGCGTCAACAGCGTTGAGAACCCCACCCCCCAAACAATGGCGGTCGCCACAGGCCGCCATAAGGTAGCGGAGCGGTCAGCCGCCAGTGCTAACGGCAATAAGCCGACCAGCGTTGTCAACGAGGTGATCAGGATAGGCAACATGCGCCGCCGCGCCGCGTAGACGGCGGCATGGACTACCCCCATACCGCCCAATAAACGGTCATGCGCGGCGGAGAACAGCAAAATCGCCGAATTGACGGCAATCCCCGCCAAGGCGACCGCGCCGTATAAGGTGTACAGGCTAATCGGTTCGCGTGACAGCAGCAAGCCCAACACCACGCCCGCAAAGGCCATCGGTACTTTCAGCAATACTAAACAAGGCAGGCCATAGCTTTTAAACTGGGCGCCGACAATTAGGAAAATCAGGCCGATGCCCAGCACAAACTGTTGCCCTAATTGGCTTAAGCCTTTGTTCACCGCTTCTATTTCGCCGCCGAAATTCACTTGTACCCCCGGATAACGCCCGCTAACCGCCGCCCAACGCGCCTTAATCTGCTGATTGATGGTTAAGGTGTCGGTTTGGCTTTTGTCGATGTCGGCCTGTAAGGTCACAATACGCTGGAAATCCCTATGGACAATACTGGCCGGCCCGATGCGCTGTTCGGCAACCAGCACTTGGCTTAGCGGCACGACGCTGCCGTCGGCGCGGGTGACAGTGTGCCACAAGAAGACGGCGATGTCGGTGGCGTTGCCGTTGTGCGCCCTGACCCGCACCCCCACGGGTTCGCTTTGGTCAGTAAAACGTGCGACGCTCTCGCCATCCGCTAACAATTGCACCGTGCGCAGCACTGCGTCGGGGTTTAGCCCCGCCCTTTGGATGGCGGCACTATCCAAATGCAGTTGTAGTTCCGGCAAGCCCGCGACATTGGTCAGTTTACTGTCATGGACGCTAGGCAAACTGCCGAGCAGCCTTTTTAATTCGGCAATGGCCGCTTCCAGTTCCTGGCCGCCCACGCCGGACAGCATCAGCTTAATGGGTTTGCCGGTATGGCTGGGCGCGTCGCCTTCCACCCAAACGCCCACCGTGCCGGTAATGCTTTGCAAGACGGGTTTGACTAAGGGGATGAGCGCGGCGGCATCACGTTTGGCATCGGTATTTAAGTTAAACCAGATGTCGCCGTATTGATGGCCATACAAATATTTGCCGTCAATGACCACCGCCCCGCTTTCGATAGCGCTGGCCCGCAGTTCGCCGGGGTTAAACAGGCCGCCCACGCGCCGCTCGATTTCCGTCAATTTGTCCAAGGTACGCGCGGACGGTGTGCCGTTGGGCATTTCCAAGGTCACAACAAAACCGTAATTAGGCTCTTCCGGGAAAAAATCAAAGCGCACCCACCCCAACCCCAATGCCGCGCCCGCCAAGAGAAAAATCGCCGCCACCGCCAGTAACGCGCGTCCCGGCCTGCGCAACACCCGCAGCAACAGCAAGGTATAGTGTTTTTGCAGGCGACGGCGCAGCCGTTCCCGCCACCACGCTTCCGCCCCCAGTTTGACGGTAGCCGCCGCATGGGTCGGCAATATCCATAAGGCTTGCACTAAGCTGATGAGCAACGCGCCGCAGACGACTTGCGGCACGACTCCCATGACCGTGCCAAATATGCCGCCCACCAACATCAGCGGCATAAAACTGGCGATAGTGGTTAATGACGAGGTGGCGACGGGCAACCACACTTCGCGTAACGCCGCCACCGTCGCCACTAGCGGCGCTAAGCCACGGCGCAAATACTGGCCGATGGCTTCAATCACCACCACCGCATCATCGACTAACATGCCTAAGACAATCACCACCCCCAGCAACACGCTCAGGTTAAGCGATTGTCCGCTCAGTTGCAGGGCGATAAACACCCCCGATAGGGCAAACGGCACCGCCAGCGTGGTGAGCAAGGCCAAGCGGGTGCCGAGCATCAGCCACGTCACCGCCCCCACCAACGCCATCCCCGACCAAGTATGCCCTTCCATAACCGCCAGCGCGTCGCGTATCGCATCCGAGGTGTCAATCAACAAGAATAACTTTACCCCCGTGGCGGCACTTAGCCGATTACGCTGGCCGATATACGCGTTAATGCTGTCGATTACGTCCAGGGTATTGGCTCCCGGCTGCTTCATCGGCATCACCACAACGGCGGTTTGGTCGCGGAAGCGGGCGCCCAATTTGACTTTTTTGCTGGTGCGGCTGATGTCGGCCAGGTCGCCGAGTTTCACTGTGCCTTGCGCGGCGATAATCGGTAAAGCCGCCAGTTGGGCGGCGGCGTTGTCCGTACCCGTCACCCGCACCAGCCATTCCCGGCCATCCACCTCCACCATCCCGGCGGCAAGGTCGCGAAAATAAGCCCGCACCGTATCGGCCAGCGCCGTCGGATCAATGCCCAAGCCCGCCAAACGCTCAGGGTGAAAGACGACATGCAGTTCCGGGTCTTCCAAACCTTTGGTGTCCACCCGCAACACGCCGGGCAAACGCTGTAAATCCCGTTGCACTTGCCGCGCTTGGCGGCGGAAGTTATCGTCTTCACCCGGCCCGTACACCAATACTTTGAACCAATCCGGGTTGGTGCTATTAACTTCAATGACATCCGGTACGGTGTCCTTGGGCAATTCCGTTTGCGCCAAGGCTTGCAATTCGCGGCGCACATCCAACAGGCGGCGTTCATACAGGGGGCGCTTAATATCCTGAAACACCACCGTCACCTGCCCTGCCCCGCTTTGGGCATTGCTGAAAACGTGTTCTATATCTTTGATTTTAGAACGTAACATCCGCTCAATAGGGTCAATGGCCAACCGTTCGACATCTTCGGTGGACGCACCCGGCAGCGGTATACTGATTTCAATGATATTCAAATTGGCATCGGGGGCTTTTTCCTTAGGCAATTGCATATAGGCCAACACCCCCAAAATGAGTACCAGACTATAGGCCAAGTTGGCGAGGACAGAATTATCATAAAGCCGGGTCAGCCACATGGGTTAGGGTTGCCCCTTGCTGTCGGCCTTAGGGGGAGTGTCGGTTTGCACTGTGACCGGCATCCCGTCATTTAGGCCATATTGCCCTGACACGACAATAGGCGTGTCAGGCGGCAAGGCAATCAGGGCGGGGTGGCCGGGCTGGGCATCAGGTAAGGGCTGAAAATGCGCCATCCCGGCACTGGCGGTAAATACCCCCCATTGTTCACCGCGCTTGAGCAGCGCCTCGGCGGCAAGATGCGGCGCGGGGTTGCGCCACACTAAACGCCCTGCCGCCCCCGGCTCGGCTTTGCGGCCACTAAAATCCAAGCGCACTTCTTGGCTGCCCGTTTCTGGGCGTATAGTCGGCACAATCGTCCGTAAGCGCAATGGATAGTGCTGGCTGTTGTACTCAAACGTTAGGGTTTTGGCTTGGGTTAACGCCGCCACTTCGCGGCTGGGGACTTGTGCCGACACTTCACAATGGCCAGTATCCAATAAGCGCAATAACGGCGTACTGCGGGTGACAAACTGGCCTATGCCTATCAGGCGGGCCGTCACCACGCCAGAAAAGGGAGCTTTGACGCTGCAATGGCCGATTTGCCGGGTGGTGGTGTCGATACGCGCGGCATTTGCCGCCAATTCGCCGCGCAATACCGACAGTTGGGCGCGTTTTTCCTGCACTTGTTCTTGCGGTACGGTTTGCTGCGCCGCCAAGGTTTCGGTTTGTTGCAACTGCCAGCCCGCCAATTCCAGCCGCGCTTGGCTGGCTTGCCGCTCCCCTTGCAAGCGTGTCCGCTCCAACTCAAAATCTTGGCAGGCTAATTGTGCCAACACCTGCCCGGCCTTAACGGCATCGCCGACCCGCACCGCCATCTCGGTAAGCTGTGCGTCGATTTGCGCGGTGATGGGTGCGTCATTGAGGCTGACGGTCATGGCCGGGGCGGCGGATTCGGGATAAACCTCCAGTTGCGCCAACGGCTTGACTGTGACGGCGATAAGGCCTTCGGCCTGCACCTGCGGACACAACACCAGGCTGAGCCAAACAAGGGCAAGCCCTGCGTGAGTAATAGACAATGTGCGGATTCCTGTTGGTTATCAATGCCAGCTATAAGGCTTTAGTGTGCGGATGTAAACGTTAAGAACGCACAGTTAAAGCCGGAGCGTCCGCGCCACTAGATGTAACAAGCTTGAAAAGCTTTACTAAGGGATTTATCCGTGGCTCTTGCTAAGACGCTTAACACCCCAAAAACCTCACGCCGTATTTGCGTTAGGAATGGCTAGGGAATAATTCAGACAAACGCTAAAGGGTACGGGTCTTGGAGCGCGGGCATCTTGCCCGCAAGGGCGGGCAAGATGCCCGCGCTCCAAAAATGAGGATGCTGAAGTTATTTTATGCACGTCCCTTGTCGGTTTGGGCAGATGGTCATTGGGGGCGGTTACTTAGCATCAGCGTGTGCTGCACCGTTCCGGCCAGCAAAGGCAGCGGCAAACCTTGCACCCAAAACGCTTGTTGGTCGCGGTAGTTCGCCGATAAGGGGTGGGCGGATTGGCCGCCGGGCATTTGTAAGATGCCGTCGTCAAGATGGGAGGGGGATACCACCAGCCGTTCGCTGGCCCCAAAACCGGGGCCGTTGGCGCGGACACAACCGCCGCACCCGGCTAAGGGTTGTTCCGGCATGTTCAGCCAGTCGCCGATAATCGGCACGGCACCGAAAGTAGGGTGCAGCAAGCGGGTTTTGTTGATTTTCCCCCAGGTTAATCCGGCCAGTTGGCTGGTTTTGGCTTGGGTCTTAAGCCGTTGCGCACTGTCTTGCAATTGCCCGATGATAAAGTCATCCCAGTTTTTATAGTGCGTCGGGTCGGGCAATAAGGCCGGGCTTTTTTGTTTGAGCAGGGCTTGCAAGGGGGTGTCGACGTAAAGCCAAGAGTAGGAGAAGTTGTTATCGGCGCTTTTGCAGGCATTCAAAAACGGTGTCAGCACGGTTTTGACCAATTGCTTACGGAATTGCTGCAATAAGGCAAAGCCTAGGCTGTCGGTGTCCGCCCGCCCGTCCCACGCCATCAGGTAATCGCGCAGCTCTTGCAGTTCCGGGCGTTGGCGGACGGTCGCCGGGCTTAACAGCCCCAAAGCCAGTTGCTGGTAAAAGCCATAGAGCGCCATTTCCGTATCCCCTTGCAGATTAAACAAAGCCCATTCATTGGTCTCCTGCATTTGTCCTAGCCGTTCGCTGATGCGGTAAGCCCGATTCCCTGGGGCAAATTGGTGGCCGATGATATGGGGATAGTCTTTGCCCAAGCGGCGGTCATTGGCCGACACCAAAAAACCTTGGGCGGGGTCGGTTACGCGGGGTAATTCTTGGGGGTTGACATAACCGTCCCAGCCGACCTTACCGTCTGCCCAAGAGCGGCTCACCGAGCCGTCCATGCCGATGCGGCGGGGGATTTTGCCCATAAGCGTCCAGGCGATATGGCCTTGGTCATCCGCTAACAGCACATTCAGTTGTGGGCCGCCGATAGCGTTGACCACCGCCAGCGCGTCCGGCAGCGTGGCAGTCGGCTCCAAATCCAGCAACCCCAAGCCGAGGTTGTCCGCCTCCAACGCCGTCCAATGGATGGCGACGGGCTTGCCCAATAAGGGTTTAACGGTGACCGGCCCCCACACCGTCATTTGCACATCAAGGTCTTTGGCGGGGGCATCTTTAATAATGATGCGCTCTTGCTTATGGCTAAAGTCTTGCCAATGGTCGCCGACTTTATATTGCCCAGGATTGGCGGGGTTGATCTCCAAACTGACCAAATCTAAAAAATCCCCGGTCAGATTGGTGTTGCCCCAGGCGATATGGCCGTTGCTGCCGGCCACAAACACGGGCGTGCCCGGCAACACTACGCCGACGCTATGGGTGTTGCCGTACTTAAGTTCCGCCCGATACCAAATGTTGGGTACGGACAAGTCCAAGTGCATGTCATTTGCCAAAATCGCCCGCCCGTCTGCCGTCTTTGTGCCGCTGACCGCCCAAGCATTGGAGCCACGGACAAATTCCCGCACCAAGGTCGCATCAGCCTGTGCTGGCGGTGCGGCGGGCAGCAGCAATTTCTCAAGGGCGGCGGTGGGCACAGCTTGGGCAGGCCGCCAAGACGGTTTAGGGTACAGGCTGTCGGTAAAGCGGTCGGTGTCGGGGGTCAGAAACGCCACGACCTCGGCGGGCAAGGTTTGGGTCATCACGCTTAACATGCGCTCTTCCGTTTCGGCCCACGCAGTCAGCATTTCGGACATCCCCAACGCCACCAGCAAACTGTCCGAGGCTTGCCAAGGTTCTGGGCGATAATTCAAGAGGGTGAATTCAAAAGGCAGGGCTTTAGCCTGGCCGATAAAACTGTTCACGCCTTCGGTATAGGCGGCGAGATAACGCTGATGCTCAGGCGGCAGCTTGGCTAACGCGGCTTGGGCAATGTGGGGATAACCATAAATTCTCGCGGCGGTGTCAGCACCGACCGTCATGGCGCCAAATAACTCGGACAGCCGCCCGGCACTTTTACGGCGCAGCAAATCCATCTGGAACAAGCGGTCACGCGCGGTGATAAAGCCTAGGGCGCGTATCGCGTCCAGGCGGTTTTCGGCCTGGATGACCGGGATGGCGTAGCGGTCTGAGGTGATGGTGACGGGGGCGGATAAGGCGGCGACACTTAGGGTACCGGCCAATTCCGGCAGGGATTGCCGCAACAGCCACCAGCCGCCGCCCAAGCCGATAGCGGCCAGTACCACGGCAACGGCCAGAGGATAAACGATAAACCAGCGGCACAGGCGCATTAATACTCCCCAAATTCAACCATTGGACGGGGTGTGGTGACGGGCGGATAGTCGATGGCCTTAATCTGGCCTTCTTCCAGTGTGATGCAGCGGTCGGCCAGATGGAAATAACGGTCATCGTGGGTGATTGCCAACACGGTTTTGCCTTTGGCCTTGAGCTCCGGCAGCAGTTCGGTATAAAAAAGTTCTTTGAATTCGGGGTCTTGGTCGGCCGCCCATTCGTCAAAAATATAAAACGGGCGGTCTTCCAGATACGCCACCAGTAAGGCCAAACGTTTGCATTGACCCTGCGACAAGGCGGTGGTGGAAAACCGTCCGTTATTCAGCGTCAATTTATGCTGCAAATGCAGGCGCTCCAGATAATCCATCAGCTTATAAGTGATTTTGTCGGCATCGAAGCCGAACAACTCGTCGAACAGATAAAAATCGGCAAACACCACAGCAAACTGTTGCAAATAGGCCGCCCGGTTCGCCGCGCTGATGCGGACACCATTATAGCGGATTTCACCCAGTTCAGGATGGTAAAGCCCCATTAACAACATCGCCAAGGTGGTCTTGCCGCTGCCGTTGCCGCCGACCAAAAACACCAGTTCACCGGGCCTAAACTCCAGATTGATGGGGCCTAAGGTAAAACGGCGGTTTTCCTTTTCCCGGTGGAAGCTGTGGGTGACCTCGTCCAAGGTCAAGAACTGGAAGGTGGCCCATTGTTTCGGCAACGGCGCATTAGGTGTGCCCAGCGGTTCAGTTTGCAGCGCTTCCCCCAATTGGGTGATTTTGTCCAGGGCAATCCGTGCCGTCACGAAAGCGGGTAAGCTATGGGTCAAGCCCGCCAGATGGCCAGTCATAAACAGCAACACCAACACATAGCCGCTGACCACCTCCGGCGCGGCCTGATGCCAAATCCCGCCAAACAGGATCAGGCCTATCGCCAGATAATACACGAGAAAAGTGTATTTATTAGCCAGCATAAAGGTGACGTTGGCAAACAGCGTCAGCCGACGGTGGTTTTCCGCGCTGGCCGCCAAGCTTCTAGTCATAAAATCGCGGCTCCGCTCGGCGTGTAATTTCAGTTCTTTGATGCCTTCGGTCAGATGGCGGAAACTTTGCCCCAATTTATCATATTCTTCCCGCGCTTTGACAAAAGCCCGTCCGGGGGTTTGGGTCAACAACCGGTAAGTACCGACCGTAACGATGATAATACCCGTCAACGCCAACGCCATTTGCCAAGACAGCCACGCCAAATAGGCCAGACAACCCACCACGACCGCCCCATGTATGCAAATCTCCGGCAATAACATAAACGCTTGGGAAAGCGTGGCGATATCGGTGGTCAGGTTCGCCAATAATTTGGCCTTGCCGAGTTTTTGCAAATTTGGGTAGGGCGAGCCGAGGATTAATTGGCTGATACGGATGCGCAGCTTGTAGATGGTCGCTTCGCTCAAGCGGCTGGTCAGGCTAAAAGACAGCGTTTCGCTCAGTAAGACCAAGGCGCATAAGCCGACAAACTGCCCTAACAACGCCTCACTGGGCACCGACAAAGCTTGGTTGATGGTCGCTATTAAGGCCGCGCTGCCCAAACCGCTGGTGATGCCGATGATTAATACCCATACTATCGCCTGCCAAGAGGTGCGCCATAAATAACCGAACATAGTGTTTCCTGAGTGGGTTGTTTAATGCTTTGACCAACGCTAAGCACGGGTTAGTTTTGTTAGAACGGGTTTGTTAATGACGTTTTAATGGCCTGTTACCTCACCTGACAATTTTGTCGCAACTATTTATGGCCTGGATTGATGGACAAAACTGTAAACGTCTAACCCAGCCACCTAGGCAAACCTGATACGAACTGTCATCCTTGCCCTTTTATATGGGGAATAACGATGGGATTATCAAAGAAGTGGATGGGGCATATTGAAGCATGGCAGGCCAGCGGCCTGCCGCAAGCGGATTATTGCCGACAACAGCAGCTGAACGCCAAAACCTTTGCGGCACGATTGTGCGAATACCGTCGGGTGCAACCGGCATTGCCGCCTCCGGCCTTCATTCCGGTACAAGTCCAAGTGCCGGCATCCGAACCTTTTGTGCTGCGGCACGCGGGCGGCCACAGCCTTGAGTTGCCGCCGGGCGTATCGGCGGCTTGGCTGGCGGAGCTGTGGCGATGCCTGGGCTGATCCCATGGCCGCCGCACATTTGGTTGGCGGTGTCGCCTGTTGACATGCGCAAGGGCGCCGACGGCCTGTCGGCCATCGTCCAGCAGGCGTTGGGGCATAAGCCGTGCGCGGGCTCCGCGTTCGTATTCCGCAACCGGGCGGGCAACCGCCTGAAGCTGTTGTTGTGGGAAAGCCCCAGTACCCCCCGGCCAGCACGGCCCCCGCCACGGCGGCGGCCAGCACCGGATGTTTTTTGAGCGCGGCCAGCGGGCCGGTTTTGTGGGTCTTTTTCATAATTTAAGGCTGTCCTTGTAGGTTTTATGGCATCGTCCGGGTCGTCAACCCCCTAGGCACGGCCTCGTAGCATTAATTTAATTATCGATAATTAGGCGGATTTTTACAAGCACAAGGAGAATCCTGGCCTAAATTTTCTGGATTTTGCAAAATAGGTTCCGCAGGGAACATCTCATTTTATAGGCTCCCCCGCATCTTTGGCGGCCTATAGGAAAATAGGCGGCGCCCGTTTGTTTTCAGAAGCAGGATATTAGAGCAAGACTATATAGACTGTTGCTTAAGCCAAGCCGTCAAAAAGCCCGTCAATAGCCGCTTGGCAGAAGCTATATCATCATTGTCAGGTTGTACCCAAAGCACCAGCTTGAGTTCAGGGGAGGTATCGCCGCTTAAATGTTTGACCAATTGCCTGGCCTTAACCCAATAGCGGTTATTGCTGATTTCGCCGCTCAGTTGGTAACTGTCCATCACCACCAAGACTTGCCCGCTATTTTCTTTCAAAACCGTCACATTGAGCGTCACTGTCTGCTGGCCTAAAGCAAATGCCAGCGTATCGGTAGCACTGATGCGCAACCGTCTGCTTTCCACGGCGGAAACCAGGGCGTTTTCGGAATTGACCAACTCCGCCCCCTGTTCTTCCTTACCAAAGCTGGCATAATACAGGCCAACACTATTGCCATGGCTATCGCTATAAAATGCTTTGCTATGCTCGGCGGCACGCGGGAATTTCGGCTCCCACAACCATTTAGGATCGGCAGTTTGCCGCCAATCACCCAGTGCTTGGGTTGCCACATAAGCAGGCAAAGCCAATTGCCCTTGTTTGTCGAGCAAAGTAGCCGCTAATGGCTGCCAGATGCCAAATCCCGCCAGCAACAGCACACTGACCGCCAATTGTTGCGGCGTACTGGAAACACTCGCTTTTCTAGGAACAATGGCAATCGGGGTAAATGGCGGATCCCGCCAAAACGAGCCCAAATAAAATAGCAGCAGCATCACCACACCAAAAAATACCCCCCCATAAACCAGATGGTCAACCCCGACCGCCAGCGTCATGTCGCTCAAATGTCCGATCATGACAATCATATAGGCACGGAAGCCGTTGGCAACAATCGGCACGACCACGCTTAACAGCATGAACAAGACACGTTTCCAATAGTGGCTGTAATTCAGATAGGCAAACACAAAGCCCAAAGTGACGGAGGCAATCAGATAACTGATGCCGCTACAGGCCTCAATGACCGACCAACTCCCCGAAGTCAAGGTAAAATAATGGCCGTCACGATAGACCGGCAAACCGGTCAAGCGGATCAGCTTCACGGTAAAGGTCGTAGTAAATTCTATCAGGGCAGGAATCAACTCCTCACCCATGGGCACCATAAAAAATAGGAACAGCAAGGGGAAAGACAGGCTCAACGTCACCGTATGACCTAATACCACCCAAATCCCCGCCACCAGCATCGCCACAGCCGCCACTTGTTTAATGATCACAATATGGCTCAGGTCGCCGCACAACCACAAAAAGCCTCCGGCCAAAACCGCCAGCAATGGGCTATAAGCGACTGTCGGCACTAACCGGAGATAATAATCGCGGCGCGACCAAATCAGCCAAAGACTAATCGGAACGATGACAAAGCCATGGGTATAGGTCTTAGAGCGTGCCCAAATTTCAATGATTGACGACCAAGTACCAAAAAAACAGCCACCCGATAACAGCACTAACAACAGCAAATAGCCTAAGGTACGGCTCCAGCCGTTCGGTAAATGACGGAGGCTATTAGCGTGCGCCCTTACCCCATAAAACCACTTCGACGGTATTGAACATAATAGATAAGTCCAAGAATAAGCTGTAGTTTTTGACATAGTACAAATCGTATTGAAGTTTTTGGATAGTATCGTTTTCATTTGCACCGTAGGGGTAACATAACTGCGCCCATCCAGTGATACCCGGTTTAACACGATGCCGTTCCCGATAATAAGGAATTCTTTCTTCAAAACCATAGACAAATTCAGGCCGTTCCGGACGGGGGCCGACAAAGCTCATTTGGCCATTAAAGACATTAAAAATCTGCGGCAATTCATCAATGCGGCACTTTCTGATAAACGCCCCCACCCGGGTGACGCGGCTATCTTGAGCCTGCGCCCACTGTGCCCCATCTTTTTCGGCATCGGTGCGCATACTGCGGAATTTTAACACCTCGAAATTTTTATTGTCCTCACCGACACGCACCTGCCGATACAATATCGGCCCTGCGCAGCCACTTTCAAGATAAATGGCCAAGGCGGTGATTAACATCGCCGGCCAAGTGACCAGCAACAGCAACGTGCTGGCAAACAAATCAAACAGCCTTTTTTCTAGTGCCCTGAAACCGCCTTGGGTAAATCCGTCGCAAAAAATCAGCCAACCCGGATAGGTGTTTTCCAGCGAAATAATACCTTGCTCCCGCTCGTAAAAGTTGACCATATCAATAACCCTCAGGCCTGACATCTTACAGTCCAACAAACCCTTCAAGGGCATAAAGCGGCGGTTATCATCTAAGGCCACCACCAACTCGTCGGCCCTTAGGTTTTCGGCGATCGCACGGATATTAACGCTGTCGGAATAGATCAACTGCTGGCTATCGACCTGCACATCCTCGCCCGGCAAACTGACAAATCCCACCACCACAAAGCCTTTATGGATAAACGAATTATTGATTTCGCCCAATTTACTGGCTTTAATGCCGCTGCCGATCACCAACATGCGTTTTTTAAACTTTTCCAAATTGGCAAATTTATAAAAAAACTCGCGGGTCACCACCATACCGACCAATGCCAACACCATAGCGATAGCCAAAACGCTACGCCCTATTAACAAGGTAGGAATAAAATAATAAATGACAATCAGGGCCAGCAATGCCAAAACAAAGCTGGCGCTAGTACGCGCCAATAAATTGTAGTCCTGCAAACTTAAACTACGCCGGTACAAGCCCATCGCCGAGCAGGACAAGGTCATGGTAGCGGCAAAAATAGCACTGGAAATAAGACTTTCCTCAACACTATACCAGTCTGGGCCAGCCAGAAAACGGATGCCGATACCAAAATACATAGCAGCGAAAAATACCAAGGACTCAATTATCAGCAAAGACAAATAAGCCCTAGAGATATAATGTCGGAATATACGGATCACAATTCTACCTTTTTCAAAAATCGCACGGCCAAAAAATCAACGCAACTGCTTATCTTTAAGCAAATTATCCAAATGGGTGACAGGGATAGCATAACTGATGCCGCTAGGATGGGAGAGCACGCTCTCCTTGCTTTCTTGGACAAACACCTTATCGATCACCCCGACCACCTTGCCGCTATCCGCATCATAAAGCGGACTGCCGCTGTTGCCCGGATAGGCGGTCGCATCCAACTGAAACACCTTATAAGGCGTTTCCAAACGCGAAATCAGCTTCGGATTAATTTGTCCGGCGTTTATGGTCGGGATTACATTGGGCGTAATAGCAGAAATCATGCCCCTATGCGTTACCGGAAACAAACCCAGCACCATACCGATGGGATAGCCGGTAAACGCATAAACTTGCCCTTCCCTGACGGCGGCGGCATCACCTAATGGCAGCGCGGTTAAGGTTGCGCTAATTTTTAACACTGCCAAATCATGCGCCTTATCGGTAGCGGCCACGGTGGCGGGCAGCATCCGCTCTTCATCGCCTTGGCGATAAAAAACAGCCACTTCTTCAAGATGCTCGCGATCTAACAGTTCCGGGATGACATGTGCATTAGTGACCACCAGATTACCCGGCGCTATCACAAATCCCGTTCCCATAAAGCTGGCCCGCGGGTTGCGTTTAGGCAAGTAAGTGCCTACCGCCACAATGCCGGGCTTTATTTTCGCCAAGGTATCGGGTAACTTTGACTCCGCCTGCACGGTAGCCGCGCCCACCGCCAGCCAGCCGCTTAACAATACGCCCAGTAACTTTATCATAGTGTGACCTATTTCATCTTTTAAAAACGGATAATAATTGCCCATTTTTTTGGGTATTATTAACTTGAATTCACTGCCTATAAGCGTTCGGGGCAGTATAAAGGTTGCAGATGGTCGTTTAATGACAAACTTTGTCAGAAAAACGCAAAGCTGGGGACGCACTTTCACAAAGGGCGGATACCTTACCATTCTTTTTCAGGCAGAGTGCTTGGCTGCCCGCCACGACCGTATTGATATTTGAATTTGCGTTTTAACAATCCCGCCGGATCATCAGGAATACGCTTTAGCCACTGCTCCTCAGCTTGGTGTTGCTCGGCCGATTCGACCGAGCCAAGATCTTTGGCCTGTTTAGACTGCTCGGCATCCGGTTTAGGCGCCGCTGCTTTTGAGTCTGGCACAGTTTGCCCTTTAGCATCCTGGTTAGGGCTTTTTTGCGGCTTTTGGTCTGGCTGCCCAACTTCTGGCTGGTCTGGGTGTTCCGGCTTTTGCGGCGGCTTTTGTTCGTTCTCGGTGCTGCCTTGCTTTTCTTGTCCTTGATCTTGACTTTGTTCTTGATTCTGGCCTTGGCTTTGGCTTTGCTGGGATTTATCTTGTGGTGACGATTGGCCGTCCTGCTTATCCTGCTTATCCTGCTTATCCTGCGGGTTCTCTGGCTTAAGTTTAGCCAATTCTTTGGCCACCAGATCCTTAGCATAGAGGGTATCGGCATCATCAGGCTTGATGGCTAAGGCTTGCTCATAAGATTTAAGGGCGGCTTCCAATTGCCCTGATTGCGCCAGCGCATTGCCTAAATTATAAAAATAATCGGCATTACCCGCTTGCGGGTCGGCCTGGTAAGCCTCCACCGCCTTATCGTATTCCCCGGCCTGATAATGTGCCGCCGCTTGCCATTGCTTATCGGTAAATTGCCGGGCGGCTTCCGAATAATGCTGTTGCCGATACTGCGCTTGTGCCTGTTGGTCAGGGCTTTGCCATGCATCTTGCCAGCCGCCCGCATAACTGTTTTGCGGCAGGGGCAACAGTGCCAACATACCGATAGCCAACACACCTTTCCTAAAACCTAAGGCCACCACCGGCAAAATCAACAATAACAGCCATGGCCCCTTATCATCCCAGACCGGAATGGTACCGTTACTGGCTTTACCATCCTGTTGGCTGGCTTGTCCTAACAACGCCTGCAAATTCTTAATGTCGCCGTCATCAGCACTGATGGTCTGATAAATGCCCTGCCCGGCTTGCGCCAACTCCGCCAGTGGCCCCGCCGCCAATTTTGGGATAATAATCCCGCCTTGCCGGTCTTTGACAAAACCGCCGCCCGCCTCTGGAATCGGTGCGCCATCCGGCGTACCCACCCCTAATACCGACAACTGATAACCGCTTAAGGCCTTGACCATTTGTGGGATAGTACGTCCGTCAATGCCGTCGGTGACCAGAACAATCTGCCCTTTTGGCAAACCAGCCTGCTTAAGCAATTCGACCGCCTTAGCGATTGCCGCTGGCGTATCGCTGCCCGCACTGGGCATAATGTCCGTAGTTAAGGCCGACAATTGGCTGGCGATAGTCTGGACATCATCCGTCAGAGGAGTCACCGTAAAAGCTGCCCCCGCATACACCAGCAACGCGGTCTGCCCGTCTTGGCGCTGCTTTAACAAATCGGCGATTTTGTAACGCGCCCTCACCAAACGGCTGGGCTTAATGTCTTGGGCATCCATAGACAACGACAAATCCAAGGCAATCACCACCGCAGAGGCATTTCTGAACACCGGCATAGGCAATTGCCGCCATGTCGGCCCCGCTAAGGCAAACACCGCCAAAACGCCCGCCAAAACGCCCGCACCGAATAAGCCTTTGGCTGGCTGCACGGCCTTATGCTGCAACAAATACGGTAACAAAGCTTCATCACAAACCGCCGACCAAAGCCCTTGCTGCAATTTGCTGCGCCACAACAAAACCGCCAACGCCATAACCGGCAATAACGCCAACAACAGCCAAGGCCTAATAAAATGCAAAGCCGCCCAATCCCAATCCATCACAACCTCACCCGCCGGACACACAACCCCGCCGCCAACGCCAACGCAAAGCCCAGAGGCCAATAAAACAGTTCGCTGTGTGGCCGATAATACTGCTTGTCTTTTTCGACCGGTTCCAAATCATCCAGCAAGCGGTAAATATTGTTCAGCTCATCGGTGTTACGCGCCCGAAAATACCGCCCGCCCGTGCTTTCGGCAATTTTTACCAAGGTACCCTCGTCCAAATCTGTCGACGGGTTCACTTTACGGCTGCCAAACCAACTGCGCACCAGCATTTCATCCGCACCGATACCAATCGTATAAATCTTCAAATGTTTCGATTCCGCCAGTTGCGCCGCCTTTAACGGCGAAACTTCACCCGCCGTATTGGCACCGTCGGTCATCAGCACCAAAACACGGCTATTTTCCGGCTGCTGACCCAATCGCTTGACCGCCAAACCAATGGCATCGCCGATAGCGGTATTATCGCCTGCCAAACCCAATTGCGCCTCGTCCAACAAGGTCATGACCGTTTTTCTGTCAAAGGTCAGCGGGGTTTGCAAATACGCTTGGCTACCGAACAAAATCAAGCCGATACGGTCGCCAACCCGACGGTTGATAAAATCATTCGCCACCGACTTAGCGGCAGTCAACCGATCGACCGGCTCCTTATTCAAAATAAAATCCTGCGCCTCCATACTGCCGGACAAATCCACCGCCAGCATCAAATCCCGGCCACTGACCGCCTGTTCAATCGGCTCGCCCAACCACTGCGGACGGGCGCAGGCCAACACTAACAGACCCCAAGCCACTGCCGCCAACCACAACGGCCATTTTTTTTGGCTAATGACTAAGGTATGCCCATCGTCGAAGTCTTCCAGAAACGGGACTTTCAAGGCCGCCTGCTCCAATACCCGATGACTGGGCAGCAACCAATAGACCGCTAGCGGCACGGGTAAGGCCAACAATAACCAAGGCCATTCCAAATGGATCATAAGGATTTTTTTTGTCGTTTGGCGCGGCGGTAGGCTGGGACACAGTCTTTCAGCCAAGCCTCGCAAAGGGTGAAAAGTTGCGCTATCTGGGCATCGCCCAGAACGCTGCGCCGATAAGGGCCATCGGCAAGAGCCGCCCCGACCCCTAAACTAAAAGGCGCGTCGGGCAAACCTTGGTCGAGAAACGCCAACCACCGCGCTCCGGTTAACCCCGCGACTTGGCTAGGGTCAGGCGCGATACTGATCGCCACTCGCCTTAGCAAGACGGACAGTTCGCGTAATTTTTGGCCATTATCCAAGTCAGGATTCTGTTTTAGTGCCGCCAGCAGTTTTTTCGCGGTTTTAACCGCCGTTTGGCGGGTCAACCGCCGATACCAGGCAAACAAGAGCGCCGGCACCAACACAGCGGCGGCCGCCACCAGCCACCAGCCCCAAGCGGGCGGCCACCATGACAGGGCTTCGGGCAAATGTAGCCCTTTCAGTTCCAATTGCGTAGGCTGCATAATAGGCTCAGGAAAAAACCAACAGGAAAATCATCGTAAACAGGCTAGCGGGTCGTCGGTGGTACTGCATTGGATTAAGGCCAAACCGGGCTTTTTTGCCAATTGTTCCAAGCGCTGTTGGCGGTCGGCAAAATGCTGCTGATAAGCCTGCAAACGCGGGCTATCGGCACTGTCGATAACGACTTCGCGGACTTGGTCGGTAAAGCGGTAACGGCCTTGATAAGTGGGCAGGGCTTTTTCCAGCGCGTCATAAACAAATACCAGCACCACATCGCAATGCTCCGACAATTTGGCGAGATGAATCTCCGCCTTCGCATCCAAGCCGCGAAAATCACTGATAACATACACCAAGCTGCCCGGGCGGGCATGATGGGTGAGCCGTGCCAACACCTGCTCCAGCGAGACAATCGCCGCACTCGCCCCACAAGTGCCTTTCACCAGCAAATCCAAAAACCGCAATACCGCTGGCCGCCCGTTTTGCGGCTTCAGTTCGCAGCAAAACTGCTCGGTAAACAACTGCCCGCCTATCCTGTCGCCTTGCTGCTGTGCCGTCCAAGCCAACAGCCCCGCCAATTTAGCGGCCAAAACCGATTTAAACACGCCTCGCGTGGCAAAGTGCATCGCCGCACGGTTATCCACGGAAATAAATACCGGTTTTTCACGCTCTTCACGGAAGACTTTGGTATGGGTCGTCCCTGTCCGTGCCGTCACCCGCCAATCGATGCTACGGATATCATCACCCGCCTGATAAATTCTCGCCTCTTCAAACTCCATACCCCGGCCTTTAAAGCGCGACACATAACCGCCGCTTTGGCGGGCCCGAAACTGCGGATGGTGCAGCTTAATGCGCACGGCAAAGCCCGCCAGCTCAATAAGGCTGGTTAGGGTAACGGTTACCCTAGGCTCGACCGTGCTGGGAAAGGCTTTGCTTATCATCAAGGGACAGGGATTCTGGCAATCAGTTCGGCAATCAGGCCATCGGTGGTCACGCCTTCAGCCTCGGCTTCATAAGATAAAATCAAGCGGTGGCGCAACACATCAAAAGCCATACCCTGAATATCTTCCGGGGCGACGTAATCACGTTGCGCCAGCCAGGCCTTGGCCCTGGCACAACGGTCTAGGGCAATGCTGGCACGTGGGCTAGCCCCGTATTGCAGCCAGCCGGCCAAATCATCACCGTATGCCTGCGGATTGCGCGTCGCCAAAATAATTTGCAACAGATAGGCTTCCAAATTGTCCGCCATGTACAAGTCCAGCACTTCGTTGCGGGCGGTAAACAACAGTTCTTGGCTGAGGGGGGCAAACACTGCCGCCTTACGGGTGGCGACGGCTTGCCGCGCCTCTGCCCGCACCAAATGCAAGATCGCCTTTTCATGCTCGGCACTGGGATAATCCACCTTCACATGCAGCAAAAAGCGGTCTAATTGCGCTTCTGGTAACGGATAAGTACCTTCCTGCTCAATCGGGTTTTGGGTCGCCATCACCATAAACAACATCGGCAAGGGATAAGTGGCTTTGCCGACGGTAATTTGCCGCTCCGCCATCGCCTCCAACAAAGCCGCCTGTACTTTAGCGGGGGCGCGGTTGATTTCATCGGCCAAAATCAGGTTATGGAATAACGGGCCTTTTTGGAATTCAAACGTGCCTTGTTGCGGGCGGTAGATTTCTGTACCGGTCAAATCGGCGGGCAACAAATCCGGGGTAAACTGCACCCGATGGAAATCGCCTTGGATACCTTTGCTCAGGACATTAACCGCGCGGGTCTTGGCAAGCCCCGGCGCACCTTCGACCAGAATATGGCCATCCGCCAGCAAAGCCACCAGCATCCTTTCAACCAGCACCTCCTGACCGATCACCTGCTGGTTAATAAAATCTTTTAACCCGCCTACTGCGGCTTGTGCATCACTGTTTTGTTCAGACATAAGGGTTCAGTCATTGTTAAGAAAATAAGGGCGGCGGATAGCGTTTAAATCCCTTAACCCAAAATCGGGTTTTCAGATTACTTAGGAATGTGCATGTATAATCTCGGCATAACCGTAAAGCGGTCGCCTCTTTGGAGGGCGGGCAAGATGCCCGCCCCCTCTAAAGCACTATTTAGCCATAAGCGCGGCATAACCGCCTAGTTTTGGGCATTTTCATATTTTTCAAGCCCCCTACCCTTACAATTCACGGGTCGAGCTAAACCTAATATCCGGCCAACGCTCTTCGGTCAGTTGCAGGTTGACGCGGCTGTTCGCCACATAGACCAAATAGCCGCCGCCATCTTCGGCCAGATTGTCAAAGGCCTTTTTCTTAAACTCTTCAAGCTTGGCGGCATTATCCGAACTGACCCAACGCACCGTGGAAATCGGCACAGCATCGTAAACGCATTCGACATTATATTCCGCTTTCAGGCGGAACGCCGTCACATCAAACTGCAACACCCCCACCGCGCCTAAGATCAGGTCATTATTTTTTAAAGGCCGGAATAACTGCGTCGCCCCTTCTTCGGTCAACTGCACCAAACCCTTTTGTAAGGCTTTGGCGCGTAACGGGTCTTTCAGCACCACGCGGCGGAACAATTCCGGGGCAAAATACGGGATGCCGCCATATTTCAAAACCTCGCCTTGGGTAAAGGTGTCGCCGACTTGGATAGTACCATGGTTATGCAGGCCGATAATATCGCCAGGATAGGCTTCTTCGACACTTTTGCGCGTGTCGGCTTGGAAGGTGATGGCATTGGATACCTGCACCGATTTGCCCAAACGGACATGATGGATTTTCATGCCCTTGTCGAATTTGCCCGAACACACCCGCAAAAACGCCACCCGGTCACGGTGCGCAGGATCCATATTGGCCTGCACCTTAAAAACAAAGCCGCTAAACTTATCCTCATCGGGCGCGACGCTGCGTTGCTCAGCTTCGCGGGGCCGGGGCGACGGCGCGTATTCAGCAAACGCGTCCAACAATTCCAAAATCCCGAAATTATTGATCGCCGAACCAAAAAATACCGGACTCAGCTTGCCCGCCAAATAAGCCTCCAACGCAAACTCATGGCTGGCCCCTTTGACCAACTCAATTTCATCGCGCAACTCCGCCGCCTGATCGCCCAGCAACGCGTCGAGTTTGCTGTTATGCAAGCCTTTGATGACCTCAGCCTCGGCAATCCGCCCGCCATGCTGGGCACTGAACAAATGGATTTCGTCCTTATATAAATGATAAACGCCTTTAAAGCGTTTGCCCATACCAATCGGCCAGGTAATCGGGGCGCATTGGATCTTCAGCACGTTCTCCACTTCGTCCATCAGCTCTATCGGCTCGCGGCCTTCACGGTCAAGCTTATTGATGAAGGTCAGGATAGGCGTGGTACGCAAACGGCACACTTCCATCAGATTGATCGTCCGCTCCTCAACCCCTTTCGCCACGTCGATGACCATCAGCGCCGAGTCCACCGCCGTCAGGGTGCGGTAAGTGTCTTCCGAAAAGTCTTCATGGCCGGGTGTGTCCAGCAAATTGATAATGGCATTGTTATGCTCAAACTGCATCACCGACGTGGTGACCGAAATGCCCCGCTCCTTTTCCATTTCCATCCAGTCAGACGTGGCATGACGCGCCGCTTTGCGGCCTTTGACCGAACCCGCCAACTGGATCGCGCCACCGAACAGCAAGAGCTTTTCGGTAATCGTGGTCTTGCCTGCGTCAGGGTGGGAAATAATGGCGAAAGTGCGCCGCCGTTGAAGTTCTGAACGTATTTCTGACATGCCTTGTTTGACTGTTTTAATGCGGAAATAACGGATTATAACTGATTCGCCCGTCCGTGTGGGGGGATTATCTTCATCTACGTCAAAACCACCCCGCCCTGGCCTGGCCTGGCCTGGCCTGCCCACCGCCCTACCATCCATTACTGATTGTCGGCACACTTGACAGCGGGGTCGCCTGCTTAACCATACCTTGCCCTGCTTGCCGGAGACTGTCAGGTTTATTTACATGACACAGCACCATACTTCAGAATCCACTACCAGTACCCCCCCGACAAATTGATCCATACCACTTCCTACCCTTAAATGCTAACCCGCTTACCAAAGCATGAAACGGTTTGGCACACTAACCCCTTCGCTTTCGCCAATAGATCCAACCCGCTTAACGTCCTTAATTCTTCATGGCATTTAAGGACGGATGTATACAAAAATCCGCCTATCAGGCAATTCATAACCCACCTATCATGGTAAAACCTGCTTAAAAGATACCGGACGGACGAAACCACTTAGGCCAAAACACCATTCGGTGGCAATAGCAAGCCACTACTTTACTTTCAAAACCAGCAGCAGGAATTGCTGTCAGTTTATTTTACAATCAATACTGCCATTAAAGTAAGCGCGTTGAAAATCAGCCTGTTATCGGCAGAATATTATTGGTATGGATATTGCTAAAACCATATTGCTATTGGGTAATATTTAAAGTTCTACATTGGCTTCATCAAGGCGGTCTCTGATTGGCTAAAGATATTTAAGTAATGTGCGGGAACAAACCCAGCATAAGTTTTTAATTTTATTAAACGAGTCAACAACATGAAAAAAAATATTCTTGCTTCAGCTTTGGTTGTAGGCGGATTGGCGCTTTCTTCGCTGGCCAGCGCCGCGACAGTGACCACCTCATTTAGTTTGGGCCCCACAACCACCGAACTAAATAATGGCAACTCAACTGGGATTTTTAACCAATTCAACTCCAGTTTAGGCACACTGACCGGCGTCACCATTGACCTGACCGGCCTTTCAGTCAGCACCACATCCTTGCATAACAATGCCTCAGGATCGCAAACGTTCAAATATACATCAACCTTAGATTGGTCTTTTGACATTTTTGCAGGTTCAGGCAACATTTACGATGCGTTCACCACCGTTCTTGCCACTACCGGCAACAACACCGCTTATCTAAAAACAGTAGGCACAAATGTCACTTTAGCGGCAGGAGGCAACCTTAACTTAGGCACACGAACAGAAACTTACGATTACAGCACTAATGACACTCTGCTGACTGGCGTAACGTTAAGCGACTTCATCGGTACCGGCACATTGGGCATCGGCTGTAACACCGCAACCACCAGCTCGTTCACTGGCGGCGGCGGTAACATCCTCGCCAACCAAACCACTACTGGCTCTTGCTCCGGCTTGATCACCTATACTTATACCGAAGGCAGCCCAGTGCCTGAGCCAGCCAGCCTGATCATTATGGGTATCGGCTTTTTTGGCATGGCGGCTTTGCGTAAAAGACGCTATTCTTAAGGCATAGCGGCGGTATCCCCCTATCCCATCGGCCATTATTGGCCAGAGCCGTTCAGGATTACCGCCAAGCATCTATTGGATGCAAAAAAACCGCTTATAAAAGCGGTTTTTTTTTGCCTTCCTTACGCCAATTTTTTATACTTCAGGCGCTTGGGGTTATCCGCATCACTACCCAAACGGCGATGCCTGTCAGCCTCGTAATCTTCATAGTTACCCTCAAACCACACCACTTGGCTATCGCCTTCAAAAGCCAAGATATGCGTGGCGATACGGTCTAAAAACCAACGGTCATGCGAAATAACCACGGCGCAACCAGGAAAAGACAACAACGCCTCTTCCAACGCCCGCAAGGTTTCCACGTCCAAGTCGTTGGTCGGTTCGTCCAACAACAGCACGTTGCCGCCGGTTTTCAGTAATTTCGCCAAATGCACCCGGTTACGCTCACCGCCCGACAAATCGCCGATGCGTTTTTGCTGGTCGCCGCCTTTAAAGTTAAAACGCCCCAGATAGGCGCGTGACGGCGTTTCGTACTTGCCGACCGTAATCACGTCCAACCCGTCGGAAACTTCTTCCCATACCGTCTTGGTATTGTCCATATCATCGCGCAACTGGTCGACATAGGCCAACTGCACGGTTTGCCCCATGGTCAGCGTACCCGAATCCGGTTGTTCTAGCCCTGCCATCATACGGAACAGCGTCGATTTACCCGCCCCGTTCGGCCCGATAATGCCGACAATACCGCCAGGCGGCAATTTAAAGCTCAGTTCATTAATCAGCAGCCTATCGCCGAAACCCTTGCTGATGTTGTTAGCCTCGATAACCACATCGCCCAGACGCGGCCCCGGCGGGATATAAATTTCTTGGGTCTCATTACGTTTTTGCACATCCACCGCCGACAGCTCTTCAAACCGAGCCAATCGTGCTTTACTTTTGGCATGACGGCCTTTCGGGTTGGTGCGCACCCACTCCAACTCCGCCTTCATGGTCTTTTGCCGGGAAGACTCCTGACGCTCCTCCAACAGCAACCGGGCACTTTTTTGCTCCAGCCAACTGGAATAATTGCCTTCCCACGGAATGCCGGAACCGCGGTCCAATTCTAAAATCCAGCCCGCAACGTTATCCAAAAAGTAACGGTCATGGGTGACGGCCACTACCGTCCCGGTATAATCATGCAGGAAGCGCTCCAGCCAAGCCACCGACTCGGCATCCAAATGGTTGGTCGGCTCGTCCAGCAACAGCATATCGGGGTTGGACAACAGCAAACGGCATAAGGCGACGCGGCGTTTTTCCCCGCCCGATAAGGTCGTGACCTCGGCATCCCAATCCGGCAAGCGCAATGCGTCCGCCGCCACTTCCAGCTTGCGGTCGATATTATGCCCGTCCAGCGCGTTGATAATATCTTCCAACCGCGCCTGATCCGCCGCCAATTTGTCAAAATCGGCATCCTCTTCGGCATAAGCGGCATATACCGCATCCAAATCAGCCAAAGCGGTTTTAACATGTGCCACCGCCTCTTCGACGTTACCGCGCACGGTTTTATTCGGGTCTAACTGCGGCTCTTGCGGCAAATAGCCGATATAAATGCCTTTTAGCGGCACGGCTTCGCCTTCGATTTCCTTATCGATACCCGCCATAATTTTCAGCAACGTCGATTTACCGGAGCCGTTCAGGCCCAGCACACCGATTTTCGCGCCAGGGAAAAAAGACAACGAAATGTCTTTCAGAATGTATTTTTTCGGCGGGACGATTTTACCGACCCGGTTCATGGAATAGATATATTGCGCCATAATGTCCGTCTATATCGTGGTTAAAAAGTTGCCGGACAAACGCCCCGCGCCTGCCCTATACTACAAAAATGCCTTGCTATACTCCGAACGGTCAAGTTTTCGGTTTTTTTGGTAGGGTACGCTGTGCGTACCTTTAAAAAATCCTCATAAAAATCAGTGTAAAAGGTACGCACAGCGTACCCTACATTGTAAAAGCCGAAAACTTGGCCGTTCACAGTATATATTTGCCCTAACGCAACACCGGCAAGCCCGAAGCCACCGCCAGATTCTGCGCCCGATGGCGCAAATAATGGTCCATCAGCACAATCGCCACCATCGCTTCGGCAATCGGTGTGGCACGGATGCCGACACAAGGGTCATGGCGGCCTTCGGTAATCACCTCGGTGGCATCGCCGTGGGTATTAATCGTCCGCCCCGGCAAACGCAAGCTGGAGGTGGGTTTTAAGGCGATGCTGGCGGTGATGTTTTGGCCGCTGGAAATGCCGCCCAAAATGCCGCCCGCATGGTTGCTTAAAAAGCCTTCGGGGGTAATTTCGTCACGAAAGCGCGTGCCTTTGGTATCGATACAGGCAAAGCCGTCGCCAATTTCCACACCCTTCACGGCATTAATGCTCATCAGCGCGTAAGCCAGCTCAGCATCCAAGCGGTCAAAAATCGGCTCGCCCAAACCGGGCGGCACATTGCTGGCGACCACCTCAATCCGCGCCCCGATGGATTCGCCTTCTTTGCGCAAGGCATCCATATAGCTTTCCATTTCCGCCACCTTATCGGCATCCGGGCAGAAAAACGGATTGCTGTCGATGACCGACCAATCCACTTTAGCGATTTTTATCGGCCCCAATTGCGACAAATAACCACGGATTTCGATACCCGCCTGTTCAAACAAAAACTTTTTCGCAATACTGCCCGCCGCCACCCGCATCGCGGTTTCCCGCGCCGACGAACGGCCACCGCCGCGATAATCGCGGAAGCCGTATTTTTGCTGGTAAGTATAATCGGCATGGCCGGGGCGGAAAGTCTCGGCAATTTTGCCATAATCTTTCGAACGTTGGTCGGTGTTTTCAATCAGCAAACCTATGGGCGTACCCGTAGTTTTGCCCTCAAACACGCCGGAGAGGATTTTTACCTCGTCGGCCTCACGGCGTTGCGTGGTATGCCTGGAAGTGCCGGGCTTGCGGCGGTCCAAATCATGCTGGAGATCGGCTTCGCACAAGGCCATACCCGGCGGGCAACCATCGACGATACAGCCGATGGCAGGCCCATGGCTCTCGCCAAAACTGGTGACGGTAAAAAGTTTTCCTATGGTGTTTCCGGACATATTATGACAAAGCGGCTAAAAATTGTTTATGGTAAAGGTTGACTTGTTCGGCGGTGAGCAAGAACACGCCATCACCGCCCCGCGCAAATTCTAGCCAATAGAACGGCACTTCGGGGAAAGCGTCTTGCAACGCGGCGGCACTATTGCCGACTTCAACGACCAAAATACCCGTATCGGTCAGATAGTTATCGGCATCGGCGAGGATACGCAACACAATATCCAAACCCGTCTCTCCAGCGGTCAAACCTAATTGCGGTTCGGCGTGGAATTCGGCAGGGAGCTGCTGCCATTCCTCTATACTGACATAAGGGGGGTTACTGACAATAATGTCGTAGCGGGTTTCCGGCAGTTCTTCAAACAAATCCGATTCATACAAGGTCACTGCGTCACCCAACTGGTGCTGGCTGACGTTCACTGTGGCAACGGCGAGCGCGTCGGCAGACAAGTCTACGGCATCGACATAAGCCTCTGGGAACGCATAAGCGCAGGCAATGGCGATACAGCCGCTGCCCGTACACAAGTCGAGGATATTCATTACTTGGTCTTCGTCCACCCACGGGTCAAACCGTTGGGCAATCAGCTCGGCAATCGGCGACCGGGGTACCAGCACCCGCTCATCGACATAAAAAGCCAAGCCGGCAAAGATGGCCTCATGGGTCAGGTAAGCGGCAGGAATACGCTCGTTAATGCGGCGGCTTATTATATCAAGGATTTTTTGCCGCTCATCCAAGGCCAACACGGTGTCCAAATAAGCCTCGGCCAGATCATAAGGCTGATAAACCGTGTGCAAGATCAGTGCCGCCGCCTCATCAAGAGCGGCTACTGTGCCGTGGCCAAAACTGACTTGATGCTCGGCAAAGCGGCTGGCGGCCCAACGGATATAGTCGCGTAAGGTTTTTAAGGTAGTTAAGACTTCAGAAGGGGTGCTGTGCATGATGTCAGGAAAATTAAAGGGGTAAATTTTTAGCGCCGGAAATGCCGCCATTAAGAAAATCAGTTACGCGCAGCTATACTCTGAACGGTCAAGTTTTCGGTTAATCCGTCCGTGGTCTGGAGACGGCCAAATGGTTAATCCTAAAACCGAAAACTTGACCATTTGAAGTATATGCAAAACCTCAAAACTTCTCGGCCTGTTTACGCGCTTTTTCCGCACCGTCCATATCGTTCTGCATTTCTCTGGCGCGGGCGATCAGTAACCAACTATGTTTTTTCAGCGGCTTGTCGTTAGTCGCCATCAGCGCCGATTTTTTTGCCAAATCTTCCGCCAAAACGGGTTTGGATTGCTTTAACCGTAACAACGCCAATTTATATAATAAGGTCGGATTTTTCGGCTCAATCCGCATCGCCCGCTCTATCGTCGCCGAGGCCGAATCAATATTGCCCCGCGCGACACTCTTGTCCGCCGCCAACACCAAGGTTTGCGTCACTGCCGATAACGGCGCAAACGTCTGCAATGGCTCGAATACAGGTGGCGGCGGTGGCGGTGCGGGCGGCGTGACCATGGCGACGACATCCGGGGCGGCTACCGATGGCGGCACGGCGGCGGCCGGTTG
Organism: Methylovulum psychrotolerans; assembly: GCF_002209385.1. NCBI lineage: Bacteria > Pseudomonadati > Pseudomonadota > Gammaproteobacteria > Methylococcales > Methylococcaceae > Methylovulum > Methylovulum psychrotolerans. The sequence continues at coordinate 3,455,596 of NZ_CP022129.1, read as the reverse complement.
TGGGACAATAGTGCCCGGCTCCATACTCGGCACAGGCAGAACGGGTTCGGCAGGCGCTGGCGGTACTGCATTCATCGCCATCGTCAAAGGTGCAGGCTGGGGCGGCTGCGCGACCGCCGACGGCGACGGCAACAGCGATGTGCTGCTGGGGTCTAAGCTGGTCGGTTTCTCCAAAGCATTGAGCGCTTGCTCTTGCTCCGGGGTCAGCATTTGCCGGGTCTGTTCCGGCGTTAACGGCTCCGGCTCCAAAGGCGTGACTGTCGGGGCGGGCATATCCGGCATCTTATTAATTTCGATGGTCTGCACAGGTGCGGGCGCAGGTGCCGGCACCGGTTCGGGTGCTTGAACGATAACAGGCCGCTCTTGATAAACAGGCGCGGGCTCTTTCTCCCCGAACGGGTTATAAGCACACCCCGTGACAAACACAGGCAACAGTAGGAAAAAAGATCGTTTAATTGACATGGTATCCGATGATCTAAAAAAACCGCCCCAAACAGGCTAAAGCAACCGCCCAATAACGTTCCGGCAGCCTATGGGCATACAAAAAGACCTGATTATAAAGTCCTTAAGCCGTTTCTGCCAGTAGTGCATGACATTTAACTGGCTTTAGCCTAATCAGCCTAAAATGGAATATCATCATCAAAATCATCATAAGTCGGCGGGGCAGGAGGCATGGCCGGACTGTTATATTGCGGCGCGGGTGATGGCGCCTGCGGGGCTTGGTAAGCCGGACGGGCGGGCGGCGGGGCGGCTTGGGCGGGGGCTTGGGTGTCAAACTCACCTGTGCCGCCAGTGCGGCTACCCAGCATCTGCATCTCTTCGGCGACAATCTCGGTGGTGTAACGGTCTTGGCCGTCTTGGCCTTGCCATTTCTGGGTACGGATACGCCCCTCCACATAAACTTGACTGCCTTTTTTTAAATATTCTCCGGCAATTTCCGCCAGACGCGCAAAAAACACCACCCGATGCCATTCGGTCTCCTCACGGTTTTCATTGGTCTGCTTATCTTTCCAGCGCCGACTGGTCGCCAAGCGGATAGTCGTAATCGCCGCACCCGACGGCATATAACGCACTTCCGGGTCAGCGCCAAGCCGCCCGATTAACATGACTTTATTCAGCATAACACTCCATAATATATAAGGCCTAAAAGTTGCGGTTATCTTCGCATCATTTGCCGATATTTGCCATGTAAAGCCAGACTTTTCGCCCCAAAAGTTCCACCCATCATGATAACGTTTTACCATAAAATAGCTTTTAGCCATTTGCATACCTCGCCCTGGAGACATGATGCTACCGTTTTGCACCCCGTTAAACTTTACCGACATCCAAAAAATTTTATTCCTGCGCAAGGACAATCTCGGTGATTTACTGTACACCCTGCCCTTAACCACCCTGCTAAAACAACACTATCCGCAGTTGCGCATCGATTTTCTCGTCCCCGCCTACAGTGCCCCCTTAGCGCAATGCTATGCCGATGCCGACCAAGTGCTGATCCTGCCAGACAGCATCAAGCCTTCCGGCGACGCTTACCGCAGCACTGTCGACGCAATCAAAACCCAACACTATGATATGGCCTTTAATATCCACCCTAAATTCGTTTTAGCCAAATTGGCTTTTGCCGCCCGCATCCCGCACCGGCTGACCCGCACCGAACGCCTCTATGCCTTATACGCGAACCACTGGGTTTGGCAACAGCGCAAACACCAACGCCAACACGAACTGGACTATAACCTTGACCTGCTGCACGGCTGGATTAATCCCCCTGACCGCCAAGCCATCCCCTTTAACTTCCAAACCAGTGCAGTGGCGGCGGCCAAAGTCGAAACCTTCTTACAACACCACCAGTTCCGCCACTTTACCCTCATCCATCCCGGCAGTAACGGCAGCGCCATCGATCTGCCCCTTAACCTATACGGCGACCTGATCGACGCTTACCCCTTACCCGGCACGGTCATCATTACCGGCACCGCCAAAGAAAGCCCCTTGTACCAGCAACTAAGCCGCCACTGCCGCAAACCCCTCATCGATGCGACCGGGCAGTTTTCTTTAGAAGAACTGCTGTGCCTGATCCAACGCTGCACTCTGCTGATCAGCAACAGCACCGGCCCCCTGCATATCGCCCGCGCCTTCAACAAGCCCTTATTGGGATTTTATTCCACTTTAAAAAGTGCCCACCCGCGCCGCTGGGGGCCGTACGGACAAGAACAAAGCCATACCCTTATCCCCGCCAATGAAAACTTCGCCACCTTCCAGACCGACCTCAAGCAATGCCGCGCCAATATGGCGGCGATAAAAGTCACGGACATTATGCGGAAATTGGATACGATCTTGGCAGAACCTACTAGGTGCCAGCCAACATAGCCGAGCCGGACAAGCGGTAAAAATGCCACGCTTTTCGGGCGGCATATTCGGTTGCCAGTAAGCTTTTAGCCTTACCGACAAACAGCACTTGCTTGACTACTGTTGTCACAGCAACACCATTACCCGCCCTTACTCAACAGAAACAAAGCAAATACAATAACTTACATATTGGCATATAAATTGACTATTGAAAAGTACACAACAGTAATGACCGGACGTTACTGTCGGTGTTGTGCATTATGCAGACTTTCAAAATTCAATAGAGGTTTATATGAAAAATAACACAGCTACCCCATTACGCCTGACGACACTGACTGTGGCTATTGCCGCTTCCTTATTCACCGTTTCCGCGACCGCCGATACCGTCACCGATTGGAACAAGTACACCGTTTGGGCGACCAAAGCCGCCACTTCACTGACCACCGGCACCGCCAGCTTGGCGCAAAATTCCAATGTCGCCACCCGTATCGAAGCCATCGAAGCCCGCGCCGTTTTCGATGCGGTCAACGTTTTCGATCATTTTAGCCCCACCAGCTATTACTACAACGCCGCCGCACCCACCGGGGCAACCGCTAAATCGGCGGCGGCGGCGGCGGCACAAGCGGCACATGACGTATTACTGGGGGCATTGCCTAATCCGGCCAGTGGCAGTTGGAACCCCACCCGGGATTGGTTAAACACGCAACTGGCCAGCGATTTGGCGGCTTTGGGCGTAACGGCTGCCGATCCTGGCATTGCCGTCGGCCAAGCTGCCGCCGCAGCAGCCTTAGCGGCCAGGGCGGAAGATTTTTCCGCCATCAGAACCACCTATACCCCCTCCAGCAACCTGAGCGTTTCCACCACCAATACGGTCATCCCTAATGCCACCGGCAATCCAGGGATTGGCCTATGGCGGCCCAGCAACGGCGCGGCAGGCGTTAACGACCCCATCACCGGCGCACCGACTGGCTTTGACGCGTCTGGAGCCATCCAAGCGGCGGCAGGCATTGATTTTAACTGGAAAAACGTCACGCCATTTAGCTTGACCACCGTAAAAAAACAACTGCTGGTCGCCACCGTCCCTCCCGCCCTCACCATCGGTAGCGACGAATACAATGCCGAGTTGGATTTTGTCAAAACCCACGGGCAAGACTCGGCCAATCCGGGCAACCGTAGCCACGACCAAACCTTACAGGCGCTGTTTTACAAGTCCGACGCGGAACTCTTTGTTAACGAAGCCGCCCGGCTTGCCTCGGCCAGCCGAAACCTGACCCTAGACCAAAACGCCAAATTATTTGCCGTGTTGGCCAATGCCTTGGCCGATGCCCGTATTGCCGCCTTCCAATCCAAATACGACCTGACGTTTTGGCGGCCTATTACCGCCCTCAACGCCAACCCGGACGGCAGCGTCAGCACTTATACTTGGAAACCTCTGGCAACCACCCCTTCCCATCCTTCCAACACGGGCGGACATAGCGCGACCGGCGCGGCGGGGGCAGAGATACTGCGGGCTTTTTTCAAGTCCGATAATATCCAGAAAAATGGCACACCTGTAACCCTGACCACTTTACCGTGGCTAATCGGCACCAATAACGGCACAGGCCAAGTAGACCCATTAGTGTTTGGTGGCGATGCCACCACCCGCACCGTCAGCAGCTTTTCTAAGCTACAGCTAGAAAATGGCCGGAGCCGCATTTACTTGGGCGTACATTTTGGTAATGACGACTACCAAGGCCAAACCCTTGGCCTGACTGTGGCCGATGCCATCATCAATACCAAAACCGATCCGGCGGCGGCAGGCCTGAGCGTGTTCTGGGGCAATGCCAACACCCCTAACAACAAATATTTAAAAGCCATTTTAACCGCCAACTCCGCCACTTCCGGATTTTTTGGCCTATAGCCGGACATCTGCGGGATGGCGCTTTCCTATCAAGGTGATAAGCGCTTCATCCTGCAACTTGTTATGGTTAACTGCCTTAACCACCTAATAGCCTAGAGGCTGGGCCATTTATTTTAATGTTAAAAAATCTGACATCACGGCGCCTAAGGGAAACATCATGACTTTTACCACCAAACTCACCATAGCAATCTTCGCTGGCCTGTTCGCCGCTAATGCCGCCACCGCCGACCAGACGTTGCTCAACGTGTCTTACGATCCTACCCGTGAGCTTTTTCAAGATTTTAATAAGGCCTTTATCAGTTACTGGAAAACCAAATCCGGCGAAACCGTCAAAATAGAACAATCCCATGGCGGCTCCGGCAAACAGGCACGCTCAGTGATTGAAGGGCGGGAAGCCGATGTGCTGACCCTGGCAATCACTTATGACATCGATAAAGTGGCGGAAAAAGCCAAGTTATTGCCCAACGGCTGGCAAACGAAACTGCCTAACAATAGCATCCCCTACACCTCCACCGTGGTCTTTTTAGTACGCAAAGACAACCCCAAAGGCATCAAAGACTGGGATGACTTGGTGAAGGCCGACGTTACCGTGGTCACCCCCAACCCGAAAACCTCCGGCGTGGCGCGTTACAATTATCTGGCCGCCTGGGCATTTGCGGAAAAAAAATACGGCGGCAAAGAAGCGGCGAAACATTTTTTAAAAGAACTCTATAAAAACGTCCCCATCCTAGATTCCGGCTCGCGTGCCGCCACCACCACCTTCTTGCAACGCGGCGTGGGCGACGTGTTGTTGACCTGGGAAAACGAAGCGTTTTTAGCGGTTAAAGAACTGGGCGAAGGCCAAGTGGAAATCGTCGCGCCGTCCACCAGCATTCTTGCCGAACTGCCGGTGGCCGTGGTTGACAGCATCGCTAAAAAACATGGCACCGAAGAAGCGGCAACCGCCTATTTACAGTATTTGTATACCCCTATCGGGCAAAAATTGGCCGCCAAACATTATTTCCGCCCCATCTCCCCCCAATATGCCGATGCGGCAGACCTGAACCGCTTCTCCAAAATGAAGCTCTTTACTGTTAAAGAAGGCTTCGGCAGTTGGGAGCAAGCCCAAAAAGAACATTTTGACGATAACGGTATTTTCGACCAACTCTATGTGCCGTCTTTTCTGAAATGGAGCGGTTCCTAAACCGCGTTATCCCTACACAGGCTTCATCGTTAACCCCATAGGAGTATTGCCATGTACCCAAACAGTCTGCACCAAGACGCTCCCACCGTTGCCGAACCCAGGCCGCAAACCCGCGTGGCGGTGGCCACCATCGGTTTCGGGGCGGCATGGGAGGAAAAGCTCAAACCCTTATTCCAACAACAGCCCCGCCATAAAAACCTCTATGTGCTGGTACCTCCCACCGAGCCCGTCCTGCATGTGCTGCTGGTCAATTACGACAACCCCTTGGCGTTAAGAAAAAAAGACCTGATCCTGAGCAAAAAGGTCGGCGTTGAAGTCATAGCCATCAGCCAAGGGCCAATAGACCCTCCTCCTGCCCACCATCTCAGCGGCCTGTTGACCACCGCCAGACTGATAACCGCACTCGACAGGCTAAGCCCGCTTGCCGGACTATCGGAACGGGTATTACCGCAAACCATGGCCGCACCACCATTACCGCAAATACCGCCGATAAGCCCGGCTCCGGCAGTTGCCACGGGCGGTTATCGGGTATTAGTGGTAGATGACAGCTTACCCGTCCAAAAAGACTTGGAACACAAACTATCCACCTTAGAACAAATCACCAGCATCGCCTTTGCCCAAGACGGTGCGACCGCTTTGGCAATGGCGCAACAGCAACACTATGACTTGATTTTCTTAGACGTGATTATGCCGGATATCGACGGTTATGAAGTCTGCACCCAATTACGCCGCAATCCGCAGTATAAAAAGACCCCGATTATCATGGTGTCCGGCAAAACCTCGCCGCTGGACGAAGTGAAGGGGGTAATGGCGGGCTGCACGACTTATTTGACCAAACCCGTCCAAGAAGAGGCCTTTAAAAAACTCAGCACCCGCATCGTCGCTTGGCTAACGGCCCGCCGACAAGAACAACGCCAACCCGTGACCCATTAGACGGCCACCAACAGCCCTCTTTTTATGCGTTACGATCCCCCCTGCAAATACCAAACCGGCAGGGCGTGGCTTTAACGGGTATCTTTTTCGGCAGCGGCATAGCCTAAACACAGGCCTTGCCGCCGATATTGACAATGACATTAATCATGGCGACCAATTTCAATTCAACGGCTACAGCACCCATCGGCTATGCGGACACCGCCCCAGCCAACCCTTTAGGCTTCCGTGTCGGCGGCTTGGGGTTTTTGTTGCCCGCCCAGGGCAATTGCGAAGTCTTAGGGGCATTACCCGTCAATCCGATTCCCAAAACCGCCCCTTGGTTCAGCGGCCTGTTAAACAGGCGCGGCACTATCGTGCCGGTTATCGACTTACACCGCTTATTTGACAGCACCACCCACCCGCCGCAAAAACGCCATTTGCTTGCCATCGGCCACGGCGACAAAACCCTGTCCTTGTGGATAGACGACTACCCGCAGCCAGTCGCCGACATAGACGAAGCCCCAGCCAGCCCCTTCGCCTTGCCCGATAGCGTCGCACCGTTTATCCGTCAGACCTATATACAGGGTGGCCAAACATGGTTGGAGCTTGATTTTGAGGCTTTCTTCAATGCGCTAGGCGGCTTATCGTTCTGCCCGGAGGCGGGATTATGAACACGGTCATCGCCAATACCGCTTTAGGCACAAGCATTGCAGACCTAAGCGCAGACGGGTATGCCGAAGATTACCTGTTGGCGATTGCTCTGGATGATACCTTATCGCCCACCGCGACCCTCTTGGAACACGCAGAATTATTGGCGATGGAGGCGGCGTTTATTGGGCAGCAGCTAACCGCCATTACCCTGGATACACCCGACCATTACGCCGGACATTTAGCCGAACTCAGCACCGCCCTTGACAGCTACGAAGATACCGCCAGCATAGCCGAGTTTAACGGCTTAGCCTTGAGCTGTGCGCATGTCCAGCATAACATCAGACTATGCCTTGCTGACCCCAGCCTGTTTGCCGCCCCCCAAGTAGAGGCCTTACAGAGCTGGATTGCCGCCGTCCAAGACTATCTGGCGAACATCGGTGACCGGGATGCCGGAATGCCCCTGCTCGCGCAACTGGGCAACCCCGATTGGCCGCTACCCTTGGATATGGAAGCCGCCGGGCTATTGCTGACGCAATTGCAAGGCATCGGCGGCGTTAACACGCCAGCAACACCAACGGCGCATAAACGCACCGCCAGCGCCGAAGATGCCAGCTTAGCCTTACCCGAAGACGTTAACCAAGAACTGCTGGACCTGCTCCTGCAAGAACTGCCTATCCAAACCCAAACCTTATCCGCCGCCCTGCACGCCTTACAGGCAGACGGCAGTTTGGCGGATGTGGACACCGCACAACGCCTCGCCCACACCGTCAAAGGCGCGGCTAATACGGTCGGTATTAAAGGTATTGCTCAGCTCACCCATTATCTCGAAGACATCTTAGTCGCCTGCGCCCAACTACAAAAACTGCCCGGCCACAGCTTGCTGCACGCCTTAATCGCCGCCGCCGATTGCTTAGAAGCCATGAGCGAATCGCTGCTCGGACTTAGCCCGCCGCCCGATGATGCTTTGGCCGTTTTACAAAACATCTTGAGCTGGGCAAATCGGCTGGAGAGCGAAGGCCCAGACAGCCTGACGGCTTTGCCCACGACCGGGCAAACGCTTGCTGATACCGCTGCCGTGCCCGCCGCCGAGGCTTCATCGCCCGCACCCGCCACCGCCAACGCTGAGAAAGCCCAAGCGGCCATGGTCAGAATCGAAGCCGAACAACTCGGCCAACTGTTCGGGCAAGCGGGCGAAAACCTCATCCTCAACAGCCAAGCCAACCAACGCCTGCGCCGCGCCAAAAACTTGCTACAAAACCTGCTAGAACAATTCGAGCTGTTACGCGGCCTAGGCGACGAACTGGAGCAACTGATAGACCTAAAAGACCTGTCAGGCCGTAACGCCACTAGCCCGGCAACCCCGCACGACGCGCTAGAAATGGACGAATACAACGAACTGCACACCGCCAGCCGCCGACTGGTGGAAGCGGCGTTCGATGCCCGGACAATCGGCTTGGATGCCCGCCAAGAATTGGACGCAATAAAACAGATACTGGACGAACAACAACAATTGATGAGCGAAACCCAAGAAGCCATTATGGCGACACGATTGGTGGCCGCCGCCACCCTGATCCCCCGCCTGCAAAGAAGTTTACGGCAAACCTGCCGCCTTACCGGCAAGCACTGTGTGCTGAGCTTTTCCGGCGAACACCTCAGGGTAGACGGCGACACCCTCAATACCCTGACCGACCCTCTCATGCACTTATTGCGCAACGCCGTCGACCACGGCATTGAAAGCCCCGAAGAGCGCTTACGCCTCAACAAGCCCGAATATGGCACCATTCACCTGAGCTTTGCCCATGAAGGTAACGGCCTCCTGATCCAACTGCGTGATGACGGGCGCGGCTTGGATTTTACCGCCATCCGTGCCGCCGCCGAACAGCGCGGCGTGTTGTCGACCGATCAAGCCGCCAGCGAAGACGACTTAACACAGTTCATCCTCCGCCCAAACTTTTCGACGCGCAGCCAAGCCACCCAAACCTCCGGGCGCGGGGTCGGCATGGACGTGGTGAACTACCAAGTACAGGCGCAAGGCGGTAGCCTCACCTTACACTCCGAGCCAGGCCAAGGGCTGACAGTGGCCTTACAAATTCCCCTACCACTCAGCCGCGCCCATGCTTTGCTGACCGCCATCGGCCCCTACCATCTGGCGCTCGCCAACCACGGTATCCGGCAAATCGTCTTAGCGGGTACAAACCCGCTCAGTATCACCGAAGACGGCCAATACGCCGAACTGGACGGCCACCGCTATCCTGCCCAGACCCTAGACCAACTGCTAGGCCTACCCGGCTACCGCAAACCCGACCAAGTGCCGCGCCTCGCCTTATTGGTCGAACATCAGCAAACCACCACCGCCATCTTACTGGATGGGGTGACCGACGGCCTGGACATCGTCATCAAAAACTTTGGCGCTTACATTAAAAAAACGCCCGGCTTTATCGGCACGACCATTCTCGGTGACGGTAGCGTCGCCCCCGTGCTGGATCTGCCCGAACTGCTGCGGCTGGCCGAAGGCGGCGCAGCGGCTTGGCAAGACACCGCCCTACCCCTAACCGCGCCCACCTTACCGAGCATCTTGGTGGTAGACGACTCGCTCAGCCAACGCCGCGCCCTCGAACAACTCTTACAAGACTCCGGCTTTCAGGTCAGCACCGCCCGCGACGGCGTAGAAGCCGCCGAACACTTGGCCGTAACCCTCCCCGACCTGGTGCTGACAGACCTGGAAATGCCGCGCATGAACGGCATTGAATTGACCGGACACATCCGCATCAGCCGCGCCACCGCCGCCCTGCCCGTGATCATGGTCACTTCAAGAACCACCCAGATGCACCGCACCCTGGCCAGCGATGCCGGGGTCAATGCCTATATGGTCAAGCCCGTACGCGAAGAGGACCTGCTGGCGACGATACACCGCCTAATCACCGCCCCTTCGGCTTGACTATCGACGGCAAAACCCCTTAATCCACACGAGTTAACATTATGGCACAAGCACACATTACGCCGTTTAGCGGCTTATTATTACGGCAAAAATTCGCTATTTTAGCCTTACTGGCCTTAGTTCTGGTCGGTACCGCCTTCTATTCCGTCATTGATAGCCAATGGGATAAAATCAACGAAACCAAACGCGAACAACAAGGCCTGCGCTTAGCCAAAGAACTGCTCGCCCTCAGCCAATTATTATCCAAACACCGCGCCTATTCGGTCGGCTTTATGGGTAACGGTGCCGCCGAAAGCCAAGCCGCCCAACATGCCATTGAGCGAAAAATAACTGACATCGATACCTTAAGCCAAACTATCGGCGACACCGAAGTGCAGGAACTTTGGGAAAACTTTAAGCAAGAATGGCCGAAAATCGCCCGCAAAGCCAGAGACCACTCGGTAACGCCGCCGGAGCTGTTCCGCTCAGATGCGTGGCTGATCGCCAAGGTGCGGGATATTTTAACGGTCATCATCGACCATTACGGCCTAGCGCTAGACCCCAACCCCGAATCGTATTTCTTGATCCGCGCCATCCTCGTCGATGCCCCCCTTATCGCCGAGTACATAGACCAAGCGAACGGCTGGGGTACGGGCTTATTGTTACAAGCCGCCGAACGGGCCACCAAAAAAATCCCTGCCGACACCCTAAGCGGCAACCTGCCCCGCGACCGGGGTCGCCTGATCCTGATGCTCAGCATCGCTAATGAGCATTTAGACACCGCCGAGCAGAACTTTAACCATTTCCTCAATGCCGAGCACAAACAAGCCGACCCGAAAGCCCAAGAATCCCTAAATAGCCAATTCAACACCACGACCGCCTTAATCAAAAAGGCCATCGAACTGGCCGACACCCAAATCATCACCCAAGCGGCCTTAGATTACCCGCCCGCCAACTACTTTTCGCGGCATAGCTTAGCGATTAACGAAATGTATAACGAAATCACCCTCGGCGTGAATGAACTGGATGCTATCTTCAGCCGCCAAATCCAGTCCGCCAGCCTGACCCTGCTCGCCTTAGCCGTGGTCATCATCACCCTCATTGCGGGCTGTACCCTGGTCGCCCTCTACATCACCAACTCCATCACCCGTCCCGTCGGCCTATTAGTGGACGTTATGCAAAAACTGGCCGCAGGTGACAACAGCGTCCGCGCCCATTTACAAACCCATGACGAGATTGGCCTGTTAGGCCGCCAGTTCGACCTGATGGTCGACCAGCGCGAAGCCGTGCGCCGGAAAATAGAACAGGAAAAAGAATGGCTCAACAACTCCATTGTCGAACTGCTGGTGTCAGTAGGGAAACTCGCGCAAAAAGATTTGACCGTCCAAGCCGTAGCGGCGGGCGACGTTACCGGTCCGCTGGCGGAGGCCTTAAACCTGCTGACCTACGAAACCGCCCACGTCTTGCAACGGGTGACGCAAATCGCCGACGAAGTCGCCCACGTTTCCCAACAAGTGCAAAGCCAATCGGCACGGGTGATTGATGTCGCCGCCGATGAAAAACGCGAAGTCGAACAAGCCGCCCACGAACTGGGCGCCGCCTCCAAAGCCATGCTGGAAGTCGCCAAACTGGCCGCCTCCTGCAACCTTGCCGCCGAGAAGGCCATCAACAATACCGATAAAGCCCAAGCCACCGTTTCCGACACCATCAACGGCATCACCAGCATCCGCACCACCATCCGCGAAACCGAAAAACGCATCAAACGCTTAGGCGAACGCTCACAAGAAATCGGCGGCATCGTCAACATCATTAACGATGTCGCCGAACGCACCCATGTCCTCGCCCTAAACGCCACCATGCAAGCCTCCTCAGCGGGCGAAGCCGGACGCGGCTTTGCCGTGGTCGCCAACGAAGTGCAAAAACTGGCGGAAAGCTCCCGCGAAGCGACCTTAAAAATCTCCTCGCTAGTCAACAGCATCCAAGCCGAAACTGCCAACACCATCACCACCATGAACAATGCCATCAGCCAAGTCGTCCGCGGCACCGAACTGGCGCAACAAGCAGGCGACGAAATGCAGGCGACCCGCGACACCACCGCCATTCTGGTGCATCTGGTACAAACCATCGCCAGCAGTTCCACCCAACAATCCGAAGTCTCAAAACGGCTGGTGGAACGCGCCCGACAAATCCAAAACAGCACCGAAGAAACCTACAGCCAACTCCAAGACCAAAGCCGCCAAACCGAATTACTGGTCAACCTATCCGGCGACTTGGTGTCATCGGTAGGCATTTTCACCTTACCCGAAGTCGCGGCTTAATGCCTAACTTTACTTTTGGAGCGCGGGCATCTTGCCCGCAACAGCGGGCAAGATGCCCGCGCTCCAAGCCCTTTAGCGTTTGCCTGAATTTATTCCTAAGCTCCCCGTTAGCCCGCACCTCAAGCCTCATAACAGCGGCTTAGTCAGCCCAGCCAAACGCCGCTGGGCATTATCACGTTGCGACTGGGGCAACACAAATAACGTCACCCCCAAACCCCGCGCAACTTGCAGAATTTTGCCGATGCTAACCCCGGCCTGTCCGGCTTCAATATCAACCAACGTCTGTAAAGCCACGCCAATACTTAAGGCGGCATCAATTTGCCGCAACCCCGCTTGGGTACGCGCGGCACGGATCGCCGCCCCCAAAACAGCAGGGTCATCAAGGCAAGGATTAGACGGAAATTCCGTAGCGACAACACGTTTCCTATAATTCTCCTATAGCAGATTTATAGGAAATTTAGCCGGATTTGTCAATAAAAATCGATAATAATAGATTTTATGATAACTTCCCCTTGTAGTCGCCCTGTCAAATCAATTTGAACAATCTGTTAAACACCTGTCAACTATTGCGCCCCACTAAAACACTACTGACACCACGCTGTCAGTAGGCCTGTCATACCATAGCCGCTCATTAACACTTAACCCCCGGAGACAACAGATGAACACTCATGTAGCAAGCTGGTTTGATATTCCCGTAACCGATATGCAACGCGCGAAAAACTTTTACCAAACCCTATTGGCAACCACCTTCAAAGACGATGAAATGAATGGCCTGCAAATGGCGATTTTCGCCAGCGAAGAAGGGGCAGTCAGCGGGATGCTGGCACAGGGCGAGTGCTACCAACCCAGCTCAACCGGCACCGTAGTCTACTTCAACGGCGGCGAAGACTTAAATCTGCCGCTGAACAGAGGCCTGCAAAACGGCGGTAGCCCCATCCTCCCCAAAACGCCGATTCATGACGGCGAATGCGGCTACTTCGCACTGCTGTCAGATAGCGAAGGCAACCGTATTGGCTTATACTCCCCATCCTAACCACTCTTAAGCTACGGGTGGCCGACGCGTCGGCCACCTAGGCAAACCACACCATGCGCCGCGCCGACCGCCTCTTTCAAATAGTCCAACTCTTGCGCAACAAGCGCTTAGTCACCGCCAAACAGCTCGCCGAGCGTCTGGAAGTGTCCGAGCGCACCATTTACCGCGACATTCAGGATCTGAGCCTATCCGGCGTACCCGTTGAAGGAGAAGCCGGAGTCGGTTACCGCTTGCTGCATACTATCGACATCCCGCCGATCATGTTCACCTCCGACGAAATCGAGGCCTTGGTCATCGGAGCGCGGATGAGCAAAACCTGGACAGGCAACGAACTGGGCCACTCCGCCCAAACCGCCCTGGACAAAATCACCGCCGTGATGCCCGCCGGATTACGCCATAAAATCGAAGACAGCAAACTGTTTGCGCTACGCTTCAGCCACCGCCAAGACATAGATAGTCATCTGGATATTTGCCGCAAAGCCATCGACCACAAACGCGTGTTACAACTGGCCTATTGCCGTGCAGACGGCGAACACAGCCTGCGCCGTATCCGTCCATTGGGATTGTATTTTTGGGGCAGCACCTGGACTTTAGTCGGTTGGTGCGAACTGCGCGACGATTTCCGCAACTTCCGCCTCGACCGGATTCAAAGCCTCCAAGCGGAAAACGAGACTTTTGCGGATAGTGAAGGCCAAAGTTTGCAGGATTTTATCAAACGCATGACTTGCCAGTGAGGTAACCTACAAGGCTGACTGTGCGGATTTACCTTACCGTATTATTCAGGCCAAACGACAGGCTTATTACACGCATTGCGTATAACCTTACGATCATAAGCAAAGGTTGAAAATACATTACGCTTATTATTTACTTTTCTCTTTAATTTTAATACTTTATAGATTTCCGACTCATTTTCAGGGATTCCTCTAATGTATCGAATCATAGGCACTTGAACCAATGAACCCACTTGGATACCATAAATTAACAATTCCCGACCCAAAGGCGGATCAAAAGCGAATTCACCGCTACCAATCCAAGTACAAATTAATTGTTTTTTGTCATTAGGCTTTTTCCCCTATACGTTTTTAAAACCTCAACCTCCACAATTTCTAAGGGAATGCTATTGCCGTTGGCATAAACCAATCCTTGATTAACCACCATTTTTCTTAATACCCGTCCGTATCGTATCGACTTGTATTGCCATTCTATTGAGTGCATCTTGTTGAGGTTCATAACTTGGTTTGGCTATAGGGCTACCAAACCAAAAGAACATCAACACGCAACATATTATTTTTACCATAAAATCATTCTGCCCCATCGCCCACTAAAACCGCACCTACCTCCCTAGGGTCAAACCCCATCGGCCATTGCGTTTTTGAGGAATATTTGGCATTTTTAAATGAGGCCGATCCGATTCTTGCGCATTCCATATTCGCATTAGATAAGTCTGCGTTTTCAAAATCAGCGTGGCATACATCAGCATCCAAAAAATTTGCATTTGTCAAAATGGCTCTTTTAAAGACAGTACTCATTAGCTTTGCTTTATAAAAATTGGCATTGTCAATAATCGCATCGTCCATAAAGGCTGTCATCAACAAGGCTTCCTCAAAGTTGCAACCGGACATAACAGCAGAAGTAAGAAACGCCCCCCTTAAGTCGGCCCCCTTAAAACTGGCTCCAGACAAATTCTGATTTTCCAATAAGGCCCTATGCAATGAGAAATCATCAAGGTTTACACCGGCTAATGTTGGAGCATCTATCTCAACAACTTGATGCCCATCTACAAAGGCAATTTTAATCAACACATCCCCCCAGCCGCTCAGTTTGCCTACCCGCCAGAATCACAGCCCCGCATCCTTTCAACATGAATATTATGTAACTCAATTTCCTGTTCGGAAGGATTATTAAAAAACGTGAATATCCGATTTTTCAGGGTAAGCTCTTCCAAATTCCAAATATCTATAGGATTCTTATAGACTTCATCATCAGCGATTAACAAGGACTGCCTTTCTTTTGGCTCAAGAGCTTCAATGCCAATGACTAACTGCCTAGTTTCATCCGTAACATGCTGTAAAAAGGCCGCATAGTTTTTTTCTATATAGTCTTCAAACCGCCCTTCTTCAACGCTTTCTCTTAACCCGATAAGAAAGCCGATTTTATGATTTTGTAGGGCATTCAAACGCGCCAGCAACTTTTTAGTCGCAGAATCCCAATCATGAGGCTTTGCCATAAAAATATCATGGTGCTGTAAAAGGGCTATGTAAATTTCATTTTCGATGTCCTCACTATTGTTACCGCACCTAATACAGCTATACCGGGTTTCTTCACCGGTATCCTTACGGATAACTAGAGCATTAGCCTCATAATAGTTTATCCCTATATGATTAATAACGTACCGTACATCGTAATAATCTGTGCCGAGGCTTTCTATCGTCTTTTTCATAGCCATTCGTTACCACAATCTTTACAAAAAATTAACAGCCCAGCTCCGCCTCCAATTTTCTAAGCCGACACAAAAACGCTGACACAAGAGCCATCCCACCCTATCGGCAACCAACGATTACCGATAGGATGTAGATAGTCCCAATAAGCCTAGTTCTCCCCCGCCCTCACATCAAACTCAATCTTCCAGCGGCTATCATCTTTCTGCGAGACCGCGTGCAGCTCTAAGGTGCCGACTTCGGTAACCGCCGCGCACAAATGCACGGGGATAACTTCGCCCGGCCTACGTCCCGCATCCGACAAGGTAATCTCAATTTCCGCCAGTTCCGACAATTCGTCGTCGCTCCAGAAATCCAGGCGGGTGCCGACGCGATCGTCGCGGCGGCTGTTGGAGGCGAAGAAGCGGAAGCGGACGGGTTCACCGATCACCAAGCCGAATTCATCATCAGGCAACTCTTCTTGGGTACCTTCTTCCATACCGAACGGGGCGATACACAAGGCTTCCAATTCCGGCGGCAAACCGGGTACGGCGGGCATGGAGCTTTCCACGCCGACGTAATAGGACGCAGCAGTACCGCCTTTGATACGGACACCCCGGCCTTTGCGGACGAAACCGTAGTAAGCCGCGCCCCGCGCCACCGCCAAATCCAAATCCGCACCCGCCAATAAACGGGCTTCGGGGGCTTGTTCGGCGATCAGCCAAGAGTTAAGGACTTGCATCAATCGTTCGGCCAACGCCCCCGCTTTTAACACCCCGCCGTTAAACAGCACAGCGGAAGGATGCAGGAAGGTGGCGTGGGCGGGCAAGTTAATGTCCGCCAAATCGTTGGTGGCATCTTGTTGTTTTGCCAAAAACGCCGCCAAATGGCGGGTAATGCCCGCATCTTGCGCGTACGGCAACCCGGCGGTGCGCAAACCGGAACGGGTGCGGCTGACCGGACGGTCGGTGATGGCGACTTTCGGCAAGAAGCCTTCCACCAACACGCGGTTGACTTCGTCGCGGGTCAGTTCGGTGCGCAAAGAGCCGCCGACTAACGACGAACTGCGGTTGGCAATGACCAGCGGGATGGTGTCTAGGCTGTAGTCGGTGAAGAGCTTTTCTTTGGCATCGCGGCAACTGTGGGTCAGGGCTTGGATTTGCCAAGGCTGCAAACGTTGGCCACCGTCTTTTTCCAGTTTGGCTTTGACAGTGTAGGCCAAGGCCAAGTCCATATTGTCGCCGCCCAGCAAGATATGGTCGCCGACCGCCACCCGCGTCAGTTCCAGATTACCGTGTTGTTGGGTCACGGCAATCAACGACAAGTCGGTGGTGCCGCCGCCAATATCGACGATCAGGATAATGTCGCCGCAGTTGACTTGCTTACGCCAGTCGCCATGGCTTTTTTCAATCCAGCTATACACGGCGGCTTGCGGTTCTTCTAACAGAATGGCTTGGCCTAAGCCGACCGAACGCGCCGCTTCCACGGTCAATTCCCGCGCCGCCGGATCAAACGAGGCGGGTACGGTAATCACCACATCCTGTTCGGATAAAGGCGCGTGTGGATGCTGATATTCCCACGCATCGCGCAAATGCTGCAAATACGCGACACTGGCTTGGAACGGCGACACGCGGGTAACTTCGTCCGGTGCGTCGGCGGGTAAGATAGCCGCCTTACAATCGACCCCGGCATGGCATAACCAGCTTTTCGCGCTGGAGACCAGACGGATGGGGGTTTTGCTGCCCAAGTTGCGGGCGATTTCCCCGACCAGATAATCCGGTTTGGCTGTCCATGGCAACGACGTGGAACCTTGCGCCAATTCGGATTCATGAGCTTGATAGAGAAAAGACGGCAATTGATAGCTGTCTTCGACCATGCCGGGTGAAGTCAGTTGCGGAACCGCCATCACCTGTTGGACAAATTCCTCATCTTCATCACCCGTTTTTGAATACGACAACACGCAATGGGTCGTGCCTAAGTCGATACCGACCGTAAAACGTTGACCTGGGCTATCCTCGGTACTCGGTGTGGGCGCGGCGGCAGGTGCTGGTGCTGTGTCGCTAACAGCCTCAGTAACAGCAGGTGCAGTGTCGCTAGCCGCCTCAGTCTCAGTAACGGCAGCAGGCTCGGCCACCGTTTCAACGGCTGTTTCGGGCCCTTCTGCCGCCATTTGTGGGGCTTCTTGTACAGGCGTTTCGGCAACCAAGGGTTCTAACGCTAACGGCTCAGGAACGGCCACAGGTGCAACGGGCTGCTCTGGTTTTTGGGGTTCTTGGGACTTGCCCGGAATTTTTTTAAATTGATCAAACAAACTCATAATTCAACCTCAGCGGCGGCGACGATAGCGGCGTTATAGCCTTGTGTTAATTTGGGCAAACGGATCTGGGTCACTTGCCAGCCTTTATGGATCAGCGTACCCGTAAACGGGGCATTGCCGACAATATTGCCAGTCAAACGCACCGCCCCGGCATCAAAGCCCGCAGGCAAAGTCAGGCGGCTACCTTCGGCTTCGTTACGCACAGGGGCTAAGGTAAAGTGTTCGTTCAGTGCCTTATTGCAGCCTTCATGGACGACCCGTGCGGCAATGCCGATGTCGGCATCGCTGTACACGGTGATGTCTTCTTTAACAAAATCCAAGAAACGCGCTTCTTTTTGCAACAGGCCGAGCAATTGCAGGGCGGCATCGGGTGTGGCTTCTTTTAAGACCACGGGCTCTGGAGCCGGGGCTTGGACGATTTTTTCCACTTCAACGATTTTCTCGACTTCGACAAGCTTTTCCACTTCGACGATTTTCTCGACCTCCACGACTTTAACAATCGGCTCGGCGATGGTTAGCGGGGCTTCGGGGCGGCGGCGTGACAAGCGGATGACCATCGCCAACAGCACAGTGACTAAAATGAGCGCTAACGCGACCACGGCAGCAGCCAAGCTGACATGCCATAAGTCTAAGGTGGTCGGTTGCAGGGTTAAATCTACGGTATATTGACTATTCATAACTGGAATGGGTTTTATTATTTTGATTGTTGACCCGATTTACGCGCCGCTTCGGCAAACATCATCGTTTGCAATACGCTGCGGGTGACATTAAGGCGCAGTTGCTTTAAATGGCGGTCGGCGACAATGCCAGGGATTTTTTGTGCCAGATAAATATCGCGCATTTTGCCTAACACCGGCTCACACATCCGCGTGATGGTGTCAGTCGCCAAGCGCGTGTCCATCAGCGCGTAGGCAGGTTTTTGCATTTCGTCAGAAACGCATTTTTTATATTTGTAGGTGGCTTGGTTAATTTCACCAATCGTCGCATCCGACAACACAGTGTTATGCCACTCGTTTTTGGCATCATCCGCCCCTGCACCGAAACTGGCCAGCATCAGCACCAACAAGAAAAGTATTTTTTTCATGGTCTTCCTTAAAAGATAGATTAATCGAATCTAAGAAATGTGGATTTTACGCTATCGGCCTGAAAATGAATAACCGATTTGGCAAGCTATGCACTGCCTTAAACAACAACCGCCCATTTAGGGCGGTTGCTGGGTAGCTTATTCTCACACTGATCAAGTTTTTCATAAACGCCCTAAATAGTGTGGGGAATTGATCAAAAACCCAAGCCAGTATGGTGAAACGGCTCCCTCCCCTGATGGGGAGGGCTGGGGAAGCTGTCCGCATCGATCAGATCCCGGCTCCGCTCAACTGCCCGCTTTTTTTAACCATGTTAATAATCTAAAAAATTCGTTTATTATCGTCCATATAGCCACAAAAACCCTTAACTTAATGGCAGTGCGGCAACATCCGCCCAATTGTGCACGCCTTAGACAATCGGCCTAAGGCGGAACACCTAACTGTCCGCCAACTGCCGATAAGCGCCACAGTAATACAGCAAAGGCGCACCTTCGCGGCAATGGCTGTATTGCACCTCACCGACCACAATCCAATGCGTACCCGCACGGACTTTCTCAACCACCGTGCATTCCAACGACATCAAGCTTTCAGTCAGCACCGGCACACCGCTCCCGCCCAATTGCCAAGGCGTGTTGGCAAACCGTTGCGCTTGGCTACTGCCGCCTGCGAACTGATTGGACATCTCCTGTTGCGCGTCAGTCAAAACATTAACGGCAAACCGCCCACTTTCGCCAATGCCTTCGCCCGTATCTGCCAAGGCGTTCAAACACACCAAAATTTGCGGCGGACTGACCGACACGCTGGTAAAGGCCGTGACCGTCATGCCTTGATTACCGAACTTTTCCGAGCAGGTCGTCACTACCGAAACACCGCTGCCCCACAGTTGCAACGCTTTTTTGAAATCATCAACGCTAACAGTCATTTATCTTTTCCAGTTATTAATTTTAGAAGCTTCTGCCGAGTATTGCAGAGGGTGTCAGTATAGCATGGGCGGATTCTTGACAAACGCCGTAGTCAGGTATTTTCTCCGAACCGGACACCACCGCCATTGCGGCAAATTGCCGCAAGCCAAATTAATATCACTATTTAAAGATGTTTTCGTGGACAATACTTAGCCACAACGCCCTATTTGCCGCCTTAGCCGCCCAAGTGCCTTAAGAAATAGATAGGCAATAACCCAGGCAACGCTAAAGCGTAGGGATCTTGGAGCGCGGGCATCTTGCCCGCCCTTGCGGGCAAGATGCCCGCGCTCCAAATAACAAACCACCTTACGATAAGATTTGCCGACGTTATTTTATGCACGTTCCTAATTGACACCTCAGATTCCCTAGCACATGCCCTCCCCTTACCTGCTCATTATTGCCACATCCGCACGGATGCTGGCACAAATCGCCTACCAAGCAGGTATTAAGGCGGTCGTC
This sequence comes from Methylovulum psychrotolerans, assembly GCF_002209385.1. Taxonomy (NCBI): domain Bacteria; kingdom Pseudomonadati; phylum Pseudomonadota; class Gammaproteobacteria; order Methylococcales; family Methylococcaceae; genus Methylovulum; species Methylovulum psychrotolerans. Next base: position 3,435,105 of record NZ_CP022129.1, on the reverse strand, counting down.
ATCGATCTGTTTGCCGACACCGACACCCGCCGCTATGCCACCGCGTGGCGGCAAGTCGCCTCCCTAAGCCTAAACGACCTGCTCCCTGCCCTAGAGCCTTTACTCGCCGAGTATCCGCTCCACGACCTGATTTATGGCAGCGGCTTTGAATCTTTTCCAGAAAGTTTGTCTTATCTAAACCAACGGCTACACTTAATAGGCAATACCCCGGCTGTTTTCGTTAATACCGTTAACAAACAAGCCTTTTTTGCGGTACTGGACAGCTTACAAATCCCTTACCCGGACAGCGTATTTACCCCGCCCGCCCCTGATGGCGGCTGGTTAAGCAAACCTCTATGCGGCCAAGGCGGGCTAGGCATACGGCATTGGCAAGCGGAACCCTTAGCAGAGAACTATTGGCAAAAATACCAAACCGGACTACCCCACTCGGTATTATTTCTCGCCGACGGGCAGCACCTGCAAGTGCTGGGCTTTCATCGGCAATGGACAACGGCGGCCGGCTCGGACGGTTTTTTGTTTGCCGGACTCATTAACTGCACAGCATTAAGCGCACGGCATAAAGCCTTAATAACGGCGTGGTTAAGCCAATTGGTGCCGATACTCGGCCTCAAAGGCCTCAATTCGCTGGACTTTATCCAAGACAGCACGGCATTATGGCTACTGGAAATCAACCCGCGCCCCTCGGCCAGTATGCAGCTTTATGGCGGCGACTTGCTCAGCCTGCACCGCCACGCTTGTGCAGGCCACCTGCCGACAATTTATCATCAAGACAAGGCCGGAACTGAAGCGTGTGCCTACCAGATTATTTACGCAAAAGAAACAGTTTATATCCCAGACACGCTAGCTTGGCCACAAAACTGCGCGGATTTACCGCCTGCGGGGACTATCTGCCATACCGGACAGCCCATTTGCAGCCTACTTGTGCGCCAGAAAACCGCACAAATGGTGTACGAACAGTTACAATATCAACAACGCGCCCTTTTGCGCCAATTGCCTTGCCTATAACCCCTCTTTATTAACAGAACAAACAGGTTTTCAGCCCCATGGAATTTACCGCTAGCGTCAATAAACTTGCCCAGCCTTTAGTACAAGAACTGCTTAATAATGCCGACAAATTAAGATTGCACCTGCATACCCTAGACAATGGCTGCACCTTAATTGATGCCGGCATCAATGCGCCGGGCGGCTTGGAAGCAGGCCGCATCATCACCGAAATCTGCCTGGGCGGCATGGGCACCGTCAGCTTGTCGCACAGCAACTATACCGATAACTGGCCGTTGACCGTCAACGTCTATAGCACCAATCCCGTGCTGGCCTGCTTGGGCAGCCAATATGCTGGCTGGAGCCTGTCGCATGAAAAATACTACGCCCTAGGCTCAGGCCCCGCCCGTGCTATGGCCACCAAAACCAAAGACGGCGTTAGCCAACCTGTCGAAGAACTGTACAAAGAATTGGCCTATCAGGACAGCCACGAGCAAACCGTACTGGTCATTGAAAACGACAAACTGCCGCCGGTGGAAATCGTCGAAAAAATCGCCGCCGCCTGTGGCCTAGCCCCTGCGCAACTGACCATTATCGTCACCCCCACCAGCAGCTTGGCTGGGTGCGTACAAGTGGTAGGACGGGTCTTGGAAGTGGCCATGCACAAAGCCCATGCCCTGCACTTTCCGCTGGAAAATATTATTGACGGCAGCGGCAGTGCCCCCGTCTGTCCGCCGCACCCTAACTTTGTTGGCGCTATGGGACGCACCAACGACGCGATTTTGTTTGCGGGCTTAGTCCACCTGTTTGTCAAAGGCGGCGACGACGCGGCGGAACAACTGGCTAACCAACTGCCCAGTTCCACCTCCAAAGACTATGGCAAACCGTTCGCCAAAATCTTTAAAGAATACCAATACGACTTCTTTAAGATTGATGCCATGCTGTTCAGCCCCGCCAGCGTCATTGTCACCGCCGTCGACTCCGGCAAAAGCTTCCGCGCCGGACGCTTGGACAACGAACTGCTCAACCTGTCATTCGGCGCGTAGGGTCTGGTTATGGCGGCTTTAGAACCTCCCGTCTGCGAATTTGGCAAACCCGCTCCCGACTTCGCCCTGTTGGGCGTGGACGGATGTACCTGGTCGCTGGCCGACTGCCGTGGCCCTAAAGGCCTGTTGGTCATGTTCATTTGCCAGCACTGCCCTTATGTCCAAGCCATCCACGACCGGATAGTGCGCGATGCCCTTGCCCTACAAAGCATCGGCATCGGCTCGGTCGCCATTATGTCGAACGACACCGCCGCCTATCCCGACGACTCATTCGTGAATATGCGGTTAGCGGCGGCGCAACACCAGTACCCGTTTCCCTACCTGTTGGATGAAAGCCAAAACGTCGCCCGCCGCTACGGGGCGGTTTGCACACCGGATTTTTTCGGCTATAACGCTAACCTGCAATTGCAATACCGTGGCCGCTTAGATGCCAGTCGCAAACAAGCCGCCGCGCCTGATACAATACGCGAACTATTTATAGCCATGCAAACCATTGCCGCTACCGGACAGGGGCCAGCGCAGCAAATACCCAGTATTGGCTGCTCCATCAAATGGAAAACCCATTAATTAATTTAACAGCACAAGCGAGAGTAAAATATGTCAATTCAAAGAATGGTTGATCTGGAATTATCGGGCAAACGGGTGTTAATCCGCCAAGACCTGAACGTACCCGTAAAAAATGGCCAAGTGACCAGCGATATCCGTATCCAAGCCAGTGTGCCCACGATTGAAAAAGCTTTGGAAGCCGGAGCCGCCGTGATTGTCATGTCCCATCTGGGCCGCCCTACCGAAGGCATTTATGATGAAGAATCCTCATTAAAACCGGTCGCCGAACGTCTGGCCAGCTTGCTGGGCAAACCGGTCAGACTGGAAAAAGACTGGCTGGAAGGCTTAGCGATAGTGCCGGGCGAAGTTGTCCTGTGCGAAAACGTACGCTTTAATGTTGGCGAAGAAAAAAACAGCGACGAGTTGGGACAAAAAATGGCGAAATTGTGTGATATCTTCGTCATGGATGCCTTTGGTACTGCCCACCGTGCGCAAGCCTCCACCCATAGCGTCGCCAAATTTGCCCCCATCGTTTGCGCAGGTCCCTTGCTGGCCAGCGAATTGGACGCGCTCGGTAAGGCCTTGGAAACCCCTACCAAACCGTTAGTGGCGATTGTCGGCGGCTCGAAAGTCTCCACCAAACTGACTGTATTAAAATCCTTGTCAGAAAAAGTCGACCAACTGATTGTCGGCGGCGGCATTGCCAATACCTTTATCGCAGCGGCCGGCTTTCCGGTCGGCAAATCCCTGTATGAACCGGATTTGATCGCCGAAGCCCAAAGCCTGATTGCAGCGGCAAAAAAAGCCGGTTCAGATATTCCTATCCCCGTTGACGTGGTCTGCGCCAAAGAATTTTCCGACACCGCTGTCGCCACCGTGAAAAAAGTCGCCGATATTGAAATTGATGATATGGTCTTGGACATCGGGCCAGAAACCGCCGCCCAGTACGCCGAGCTGTTAAAATCAGCCGGCACTATCGTCTGGAACGGCCCGGTCGGCGTGTTTGAAATCGAACAATTCAGCCACGGCACCCAAACCTTAGCAAAAGCCATTGCCGAAAGCCCTGCATTCTCCATTGCCGGCGGCGGCGACACCCTGGCAGCGATTGACCAGTTTGGCATCGAAAATGACGTGTCCTACACCTCGACAGGCGGCGGCGCATTTTTGGAATTTTTGGAAGGCAAAGAATTGCCGGCCGTCGCCATCTTAAAATCCAGACAATAAGCCTCCGCCATTATTTATAATGGCACACTGACAAATTAATATAAGTTCACTGCACTTTTCCAGTTCTGTTATAGTCATAGCAGGTGTAAGGTGTGGTGGACTTTTATTTTTTACGGCGCACCGCCGCCGATTTTCATTTAATTACAGGATTAAAAATGGCTAGAATTACTATCGAAGATTGTTTAGAACATGTGGAAAACCGCTTCAAGCTGGTGCTGCTCGCCAGTACGAGGGCACGCCAGCTCAGCCAAGGTGCGACCGAGTTTCTGCCCCGCGCCAAAGATAAAGACACCGTACTGGCCTTGCGTGAGATCGCCGCCGGGCATGTCACTAACGAAAACATCAAGCGATTGCACCGCACCACCGAAATCCAGGATTATCCACCCTCATTCTGATTGCCCCTTGCCTATGACCGTGCTTGAACGTCCCCAAGATGTCCTAATCTGCCGCTTATGCGACACCTTGTCGCTCTATCTTGACCAAAGCCAGATCGATGACTGCGTCCGCGCTTACCAATTTGGCGCCAATGTCCATCAGGGGCAAGTGCGCAAAAGCGGCGAGGATTATATTTGCCACCCGATTTCGGTGGCGATTAGCCTCGCCGAAATGCACATGGATGCCAACGGCATTATGGCGGCCATTCTGCACGATGTCATAGAAGACTGTAACATCAGCAAACAACAGCTTGCCAATGAGTTCGGCGTAGAAGTCGCCGAACTGGTTGACGGCGTGACCAAACTCGGCAAAATCGACAATAAGTCACGCGCCGAAGCCCAGGCCGAAAACGTCCGCAAAATGTTTTTGGCGATGGCCAAAGATCTGCGGGTCATTATCGTCAAACTCGCCGACCGTCTGCATAATATGCAGACCATCGGCGCAATGCCCGCCGAAAAACGCGAACGCATTGCCCACGAAACACTAGAAATTTATGCCCCGCTCGCTAACCGCCTAGGCATGAACGACATCCGGCACAAACTGGAATCGCTCAGCTTTGCCGCCATGTACCCGGACCGCTACCAAGAACTGGACAAAGCCGTCAAAAAAGAACGCGGCAACCGCCGCAAAGTTGTGGAAACCATCGAAAGCTCGATAAAAAACCGCTTATCCGAAGCCCACTTAAATTGCGAAGTCGCGGGGCGGGAAAAAAACCTCTACAGCATTTTCAAAAAAATGACCGATAAGAAAATTCTCTTATCGGATATTTTTGACATTTATGCGTTCAGAATTTATTGCGACTCGGTCGACACCTGCTACCGGGTGCTGGGAGTCATCCATAACCTCTATAAACCTATCCCAGGGCGTTTTAAGGATTATATCGCCCTACCCAAAGAAAACGGCTACCAATCGTTGCATTCGGTATTGATGGGCCCCTTTGGCACTCCCATAGAAATACAAATCCGTACCCATGACATGCACCGCATGGCCGAATCCGGTATCGCCGCCCACTGGCTGTACAAATCCGACGACGACAAAACCGAAAAAGCCCAAGCCTTGGCTAACGAATGGCTGCGTGATTTATTGGAAATCCAAAAATCAGCAGGCGATTCGCTGGAGTTTATCGACAACTTAAAAATCGACCTGTTCCCGCAGGAAGTGTTTGTCTTCACCCCTAAGGGTGCGATCATCAAACTGCCGCGCGGGGCGACCACCGTCGATTTTGCCTACGCCGTCCATACCGACATCGGCAACGCCTGCGTGTCCGCACGGGTCGACCGGCAACTGGTGCCCTTACAGACCAAACTGGAAAACGGCATGACCGTAGAAGTCATTACCGCCGCTTGGGCCAGACCTAACCCCCTATGGCTAAACTATGCCACCACCGTTAAGGCCCGCTCCAGCATCCGTAACTACCTAAAAAACTTTAAGCAACAAGAAGCCATCAACTTGGGTCGCCGTTTGCTGGAACAAGAACTGCAAAGCATGAACCTGCATCTTGACGACATCGACAAATTACGCATTAAAGCCTTGCTGAAAATTATCGACCTACCGTCACTAGATGAACTGCTGGAAGATATTGGCCTAGGCAACAAAATGCCGTTTTTAGTCGCCAAACAACTGACCCAAGACGACATCAACGCCAATATAAAGCTTGACAATAACGAACAAATCCCCAAAACGCCGCTGATTATCAAAGGCACCGAGGGCATGGTCATCACCTTGGCCAAGTGTTGCCGCCCCATTCCCGGCGACTCCATCATCGGCTTTTTCAACCCCGGCACCGGCATTGTCGTGCATCACCATGAATGCCGCAACCGCGTAGTCTTGCGCAAAAAAGACACCAGTTGGCTGGATGTCGAGTGGAGCCAAGACATCATCGGCGACTTCCCTGCCGAATTGCGTTTGGACATCATGAACCAGCGCGGCGCGTTAGCCACTATCGCCTCGACCATTTCCGACATGGACTCCAATATCGAAAATGTCAACGTCGTCGACCAAGACGACCGCGTCTGTATCGATCTGATTACCCTGACCGCACGGGACCGTGTGCATTTGGCAAAAATCATGCGCCGCTTAAAAGAATTGCCTATTGTCTTAAAAATCACCCGGGTCAAAGCCTAAGCGCACCGATACTGAGACCCATTCTTTCAAACGCATTGGCCACGAGAATGCAGAGCCTTACCGATCAGGCTTTTCGTGGGCTTTGTGGCAAATACTTTTTAAACAGCTACTCCTGCTTTCAGCTTGGGTTTATCAACGCCTCTTACCAATAGTCCACTCAACTGAAAAGCTTGACGGGACGCGGCGGCTATGGTTTAAAAGCCTTTGCACCACTACAGAACAGCCGTTTCCTACTCGCCCCACCGTATGTAGGATAACCGACAAAGTGTCCGCCAGCAGCCTACCTACACCTTAAATTTGCCTGTTTGCCCGCACACTTTACCATCACAGCACTATTGCAACCAAAGTTGCACCAAAATAAAGCAAAAATGGGTGATATTACCAATCATTATGGTGCATAAATCACAAACCTAACACCTATACTATTCTTCAAAACGACAACCTTTTGATATATATTAAATAAAAATACGGGCATCATTATTGCATGATGATAGGCAAACCCAACTTTAAAAAACCCATACTGCTGTATCCAGGCCATAAAGCCCTAAGTGCCGCCGATTTAAAAATCGGTGGACAGTGTTTGCAACGGCACTATAGATTAACGCCTTTTCCACGCGCTTTATAGGCCTCGAATACTGATATAAATGACAGATAGCTATCCAACATAAGCTATTTAGCCGGATTTAAAAAATAGGAGCTTTCTTATGCAAGCGAACAGTCTGCGCCAAGAACATCAACACCTTTCTGATATGCGCCCTAACACCCCTTTATCGGTCTCTGCCTTAGGCTTCGGAGCAGCTCTAGAAAGCAAACTTAAGCAATTGTTTCAACAGCAAAAAACTGACAAGCAAACTTACCGCTTAGTTGCCGCCACCGAAACCAACATCCATATTTTATTGGTCAATTATGACAACCCCTTAGCATTAATAAAAAAAGACATACTTATTAATAACGCAGGCGGCAGCATCGCGGTTATTGCTCTCAGCCAAGGGCCTCTCGATAACCCACCACCGCACCATATCCGGGGCATGTTGACCGCCGCCAGGCTTATGGCGGTACTGGACAGGATACCGCCACCGATTGCCAAAGCCCCGCAGGGCCCTGAGCCAGTCTCATCGCCCAGGCTAGAGCTGGTACAAGCCGTTCCCGTTCCCAGCATACCAACGCCAACCATGCAAGCGGCTTTGAGTGATCCCCATCAATACCGCGCCCTAGTGGTGGATGACAGCTTGTCTATCCAAAAAGCATTGGAGCTAAAGCTGTCCGGCCTGCCCCAAATCGGCGGCATCGATTTTGCCACTGACGGCATCACCGCCTTGGCAATGGCGCAAGCCCAACACTATGACCTTATTTTCTTGGATGTCATGATGCCGGGTATGGACGGTTACGAAGCTTGTACCCAATTGCGTAACAATCCGCGCTATAAAAAAACCCCCATTATTATGATTTCGGGAAAAACCTCTCCCTTAGATGAAGTTAAAGGCGTTATGGCAGGTTGCACCACCTACCTGACCAAACCCGTCCAAGACGACGCTTTCCAAAAACTCAGTATTCGGGTCTTAGCTTGGTTAACCGCACGCAAACAAGAAGAGCAAACAACGCTTGCCAGCGAAGCCAGTCTTGTGCGACATTAAACAGGCTCGTGCCGTATCCGCTGGCACAGGCGGAACGGCACACCCTTATCTTAGAAAAGGAACCGACGTTATGGCCATTCAAAAAATCTTGATTTGCGACGATTCGCAAACCGACCTTACTAACCTAAAAAACGCCTTAAAAAATACCGACTGCGTCGTAGTGACCGCCAATAACGGCGACGAGGCCGTCGCTAAAGCCAAAACAGAAAAACCGGACATTATTTTTATGGACATCATCATGCCGGGCATGGACGGGTTTGCGGCTTGCCGTGCTTTACGCGACCATCCCGACACTAAAAACATTCCGGTTATTTTCGTCACCTCACGGAACCAAAAAGCCGATAAGGTGTGGGCCATGATGCAAGGGGCGAAAAACCTGATCAGTAAACCCTTTGAAGCGGCTGAAATAACCGACGTACTGGCGGCATTTTAGTTGGGGATAATGACAGATGGCGGTTGAACATCCGAACACAGCCGAAAAATATTCGGCATTAAGCAGCTCTTTTGCCGATGCCCCAGAAATCGCCGCCACCGTTTTAGGTTTCCGTATCGGCGATTTGGGGTTTTTATTGCCCATTAGCTTACATTGCGAAGTCATTGGCCACCTGCCCGTCAATCCCATACCCAGAGTTAAGCCTTGGTTTAGCGGCTTATTGAATATGCGCGGCACGATTGTCCCTGTTGTTGACCTGTATTTACTGCCCAATACGGTTGGCAGCCCCCCTAAAAAACGTTATTTGTTGACCATAGGGCGCGGTGAAAAAACCGTCGCCCTATGGATAGACGGTTATCCGCTCTTGTTACCCGATATGGCTACGCCATTGCCCTCATTACCGCCTTTGCCTGAGCTATTACAACCTTGCGTCAGCCACGCTTATTCGCATGATGGCCAAATTTGGCTGCAAGCCGAATTTGGGGCATTGTTTGCAACGTTAGGCAACTCATAAGCTAACCCAAAAACCAACGCATGATGGAAACCGCCGAACCCAGCGACATTAGCAATACCCTAGAAAGCATCGGAGAGCTTGCCGAACAGGCCGCCGCCGAAGGCTTTTATAGCTTACAGGATGTCGGCTTGCTGATTGTCGAAGCCTTAAGTGCCCTACCAACCGCTAGCGTCACCACCGGGCTATTAACCGCTTTGGCACGCCTGTCGGAATGTTTTAGCGAATACAGCTTCGGGGCCGAATCGGCCATTCCCGACATCATCGGCATCATCAGCTACCCCAACCTACAGATCGCCCTGACCGAGGACGAACTGACCGCCTTAGCGGAGCAATTGACCACCGACCTGACTGCCGGCGCATGGCCTATAGATGAAGAAGAAGCAACGCCGGAAGCGGCTGAGGACGGTGCTACCTCTAGCTCTTTATCAAAAGAAACGATGGAGTTGGTCGAGTTACTGGAAATGGAAGCGGCACTGATCCAACGCCTGCTTTGCGCCATTGATCTGGATACCGCTGGCGCAACTGATCCGCTAGCCAGCCTTGCCGATAATTTGGAACGCTATGTGAACGCGTCGAAAATGGCCGGATTTGAAGGCTTGGCCTTAATTTGCGAACATATCGGCCGCAATGTCCAGCTTTGCCGTGACCAGCCCGAACGCTTTGCCGCCCCGCAATTACAAGCCTTACAAGACTGGATAGCCAATGTCGCCCGCTATTTGTCCGGTTTTAACGAAACCGGGGCGGGTATGCCCATGCTCGCGCAACTGGGCCATACCGATTGGCCGCAACCGATCACGATGGAAGCCGCCGCCATCCTGATGACCCTGCTCCAAACCACTGGTAGCGATGCCGACAACAGCGCACCGGCCATCGGCCGCATCGAACTCGCCACGCCGGAAGATGTCACCCTCGCCTTACCTGATGATGTCAACCACGAATTGCTCGCCATCTTATTGCAGGAACTGCCCGTCCAAACCCAAGCCTTTTCCACCGCCCTGCAAGCCTTAAAAACGGGCGGCAGCTTGGCGGACTTAGACACCGCCCAACGCATAGCCCATAACGTCAAAGGTGCGGCCAACACCGTCGGCATCAAAGGCGTCGCCCAACTCACCCATTACCTCGAAGACGTGCTGGTCGCCTGCGCCGAACAACACACCTTACCCGGAGCTGGCTTGCTCTACACCTTAATCGAAGCGGCCGATTGTCTTGAAGCAATGAGCGAATCCCTGCTTGGGCAAAGTCCGCCGCCCGATAATGCCACTGCCGTCTTGCAGGCTATTTTAGATTGGGCAAAGCGCATCGAGCTGAATGGCTTAGATGAAATCGCCGCCTCCGCCCCGCCACCCCAACCTTTGGCAACGCCCGCCGAAGCCGCCGCCACCGAAGTTGTCCCCACAGATGCGGCAGACAAACAACAGGCGCCGATGGTCAGAATCGAGGCCGAGCAACTCGAACAGCTGTTCCGCCAAGCAGGCGAAAATATCATTATCAATAGTCAGGCCAACGAACGCCTGCGCCGTATGAAAAACCAATTGCAAGCGATGCAAGAGCAATTTGAGCTGTTGCGCCGTTTAGGCGACGAATTGGAACAGCTGACCGACTTAAAAGACTTGTCCGGGCGGTCATTAAGCCCCGACAAACCGCTGCACGATGCGTTAGAAATGGACCAATACAACGAGCTCCATACTGCCAGCCGCCGGATGGTAGAAGCGGCGTTCGATGCCCGCGAAATGAACTTGGATGCCAGCAAAGACTTGGCGGAAATGTACCGCTTACTGGAAGACCAGCAACGGTTGGTCACGGAAACCCAAGAAACCATTATGGCGGCACGGTTAGTGCCCATTTCGTCGATTTTCCACCGCCTACAAAGAAGCTTACGGCAAACTTGCCGCCTGACCGGCAAAGACTGCGAATTGGAGCTGACTGGCGAACAGATGATGGTGGACGGCAACACCCCTAACGCCATGATCGACCCTATCATGCACTTGTTACGCAACGCCGTCGACCACGGCATTGAAGATCCGCAGGAACGCCTAAGCCTTGGCAAATCCGCACAAGGTAACATCACCATAGACTTCGCCCGCGACGGCAACTATATCGTGGTGCGCGTCCGGGATGACGGGCGGGGCTTGGATTATGCCGCCATCCGCCAAGTCGCCGAACAGCGCGGGGTACTTAGCCCCGGCCAAACAGCCAGCGAAGCGGAGTTGCAACAAGTTATCCTGCGGCCTAATTTTTCGACCCGCACCGAAGCCACCCAAACCTCAGGCCGGGGCGTGGGCATGGATGTGGTGAACTATCAAATACAGGCACAAGGCGGCAGCTTGGCGCTACACTCGGTAGCGGGTGTGGGTTTGACCGTAGAAATGAAAATCCCGCTCCCGTTAAGCCGCTCCCATGCCTTACTGACCCACATTGGCCCTTACCGTATCGCCCTCGCCAACAAAGGTATCCGGCAAATCCTGTTTGCGGCCCCTGATGATTTCAGTGACAGCCCCGACGGCAAACAACTGCTGATAGAGGATAGCCTTTATTCGGTCATCACCCTCAATAAACTGTTACACTTGCCCGACCAGCGTCCGGTCGGACAATTTCACCAAACCGCCCTCTTAGTGCAGGGCCTCCAGCAAAGCTGGGCGGTTATGGTCGACAGCATTGCCGATGGCTTGGACATTGTTATCAAAAACTTTGGCTTTTATATTAAGAAAATTCCTGGCTTTATCGGCGCGACCATTCTCGGCGACGGGGCGGTCGCACCCGTGGTGGATTTGCCCGAATTGCTGTTAATGGCAGACAGCAACGCTGACTATGCCGCCTTCCTGAATTTTGCCGATCCGCTGCCACTCACCGCCAACCTGCCTAAAGTCCTAGTCGTTGACGACTCGCTTAGCCAACGCCGCGCCTTGGAACAACTGCTGCAAGATGCCGGCTACCACGTCCAAACTGCGCGGGACGGCATTGAAGCCGCCGAACAATTGGATACCTTCACGCCCGATATTGTCTTGACCGACTTGGAAATGCCGCGCATGAATGGTATAGAGTTTGCGTCACATATCCGTATCCGAGACAAATTCAGCCGCTTGCCCGTGATTATGATCACCTCCAGAACCACACAGATGCACCGAAAAATGGCGGAAGCCGCAGGAATATCCCTGTATTTGGTCAAACCCGTCCGCGAAGACGATTTATTAGCCCAAATGCAGCACCTGATCGACAGCCACGCAACGGCCTAAAACCGCCACCGCCCGGCTTAGCCATGGACGGCACGCATTGCCCCATTACACTATCATTGAGCCAGAATCATGCCCCAAGAAAAGATAAAACTGTTTAGCCGCCTGTCATTAAGAAAAAAATTCGGCCTTTTAGCGGTGCTTGCATCGCTTTTATTAGGGGTCGCTTTTTATTCCTATGTCAATAACCAACAGGATAAAATCAATTTCACCAAGCACGAGCAACAAGGCCTTTATCAGGCCAAAGAACTGCTCACACTATTACAGGCCCTACCCAGGCACCGTGGCTCCTCGACCGGTTTACTGAGCGGCAACAGCGCGATGGCGGCTGAAGAACAGGCCAGCCGAGAGCGGGTCGACCAACAAATCGCCAAGTTCGATGCCTTAAGCAAAACCATCAAAGATGCCGAACTGCACAAAACATGGGATGCCGTTAAACAAGACTGGCCTGTTATCGCCAAAAAAGTGGCCGACAAGTCTGTTACCCCCCCCGAAAACTTCGATAGCCATACCCAACTTATCGCCAAGGTCTTGGAAGTGCTGGATTTGGTGGTCGACGACTCGCAATTGTCACTCGACCCCTATGCCGAATCCTATTTTTTAATGCGCGCCACCTTAGTTGACAGTCCTGTGCTGACCGAATACCTAGGCCAAGCCAGAGGCTGGGGTACAGGTTTATTGGCAAGGACCGCAAAAGCGGCGCAAGGCAAAGACCCCACCACTATCCCCACCGTGCTGACTTTGCAAGACCGTGGCCGCCTAAGCCTGATGACCAGCATCGCCAACGCCAAAGCTTATGAGGCGACCCGCGATTTTAACAAGGTCGTCAAATATAACGGTAAACTGGAAACGGACTTATTGGGGCAATTGAAAACCGCTACCGAAACCGTCAATAAAGCCATTGCCCTTTCCGATGCGGAAATTATTAACAAACCGACCCCTAGCTATTCTTCTACCGATTACTACAAACAGTACACCCAAGCCATTGACGGTATGTTTGCCGTCATTGACGCTGGCACCGCCGAACTGGATGCCATGTTTAACCGGCAGATAAAAGCCGCCAACCAACAATTATTGGTCGTTTCCATCGTTATCTTAGGCCTGATCTTAACCTGCGCCTCGGTTGCCGCCTTCATTATCCGTTCCATTACCCAACCTATCGGCCTCTTGGTCGAAGTTATGCAAAAGCTGGCGGCAGGCGACAACAGCATCCGCGCCAACCTACAATCTTTAGACGAAATCGGCATCTTAAGCCGCCAATTCGACAGCATGGTCGACCAACGCGAAACCATTCGGCAAGGCATTGAAGAAGAAAACGAAGTGCTCAACAACTCCATTGTCGAACTGCTGATGTCGGTGGCGAAACTGGCGCAAAAAGACTTGACCGTCAAAGCCGAAGTGGCGGAGAACGTCACCGGCCCCGTCGCCGACGCGTTAAACATGCTCGCCGAAGAAACCGGACGGGTGTTAATGCGCGTCACCAAAATTGCCGATGAAGTCGCCCAAGTCTCCCAGCAGGTACAAGGCCAATCGGCACTGGTCATTGATGTGGCCACCGATGAAAAACGCGAGATCGCACAGGCCTCCATTGAGTTGGTCGCCGCCTCGTCCGCCATGCTCGCCATTGCCAAATTGGCCACCGACTGCAACCAAGCCGCCGAAAAAGCCATTCAAAACACCGATAAGGCGCAAGAAACGGTATTGGACACCATTAACGGCATCACCTCTATCCGTGACACGATCCGCGAGACCGAAAAACGGATCAAACGGCTGGGCGAGCGTTCGCAAGAAATTGGCGGCGTGGTCAACTTGATTAACGACATTGCCGAACGCACCCACATCCTCGCGCTCAACGCCGCCATGCACGCCGCGTCAGCGGGCGAGGCAGGACGCGGCTTTGCCGTGGTCGCCAACGAAGTACAAAAACTGGCGGAAAACTCCCGCGAGGCGACCTCGAAAATTTCCTCGCTGGTTAACAATATCCAAGTGGAGACAGCCGATACCGTTACCACCATGAACAATGCCATCAGCCAAGTGGTGCGCGGTACCGAACTCGCCCAACAAGCGGGTGACGAAATGCGCGAAACCCGCGACACCACCGCCGAACTGGTGCAATTGGTACAGATCATCGCCAGCAGTTCTACCAACCAGTCAGAAATCTCGCAACGTCTGGTACAACGCGCTAAGCAAATTGAAAAAAGCACCGAACAGACTTACGGACAATTACAGGATCAAAGCCTACAAACCGAGCATCTGGTGAACTTATCCGATTTGCTGGTATCTTCAGTCAAGGTTTTCACCCTACCCAAAGACAGCGAGTAGCCGCCATCCGCCCAAGCCTGCGCCGGACTACCCGTCCGGCGCAGGCTATTAAACCAAGCGTTGTTAACTCTTTTTGACCCTAAAGATAGGTAGTTATTTTTTAAAGCGTTTTCGCCCAAGCCTTAGGTACGCGTCTACCAACGTCTATCATCAATGGACGAAGTGCCGCATATTTTGATATAGTTGCAAGGTTTATGTCTATTTGTACACGTTTGTGTCAATTTTGTCCCATCACTCTCTGGAGAAATTAAATGCCAATTAAAGTTGCTATCAATGGTTATGGTCGTATTGGCCGGAATATCGTCCGCGCCTTATACGAAGCGGGCCGCACTGATGAAATCCAAATTGTCGCCATCAATGATTTAGGCGATGCCAACACCAATGCACATTTAACCCAATATGACTCCGTGCATGGCAAATTCCCTTTTGATGTCAGCGTTGATGGCGAATTCATGGTGATCAACGGCGATAAAATCAAAGTTTTCTCCGAACGCGACCCCTCCAAATTGCCTTGGGGCGACTTGGATATTGACGTTGTCCACGAATGTACCGGCCTGTTCACCAGCAAAGCCAAAGCCTCTGCACACATCACCGCAGGCGCGAAAAAAGTCATCATCTCAGCACCCGGCGGTGACGATGTTGATGCCACCATCGTTTACGGCGTTAACCACGACACCCTGAAAGCGACCGACACCGTCATCTCCAACGCCTCTTGCACCACCAACTGCTTAGCGCCGCTGGTTAAACCGTTGCACGATGCCATCGGCGTTGTCCACGGCTTAATGACCACTATCCACTCGTACACCAACGACCAAGTGCTGACCGACGTTTATCACAGTGACTTGCGCCGCGCCCGTTCCGCCACCCAATCCATGATCCCAACCAAAACTGGCGCAGCAGCGGCAGTCGGCTTGGTACTGCCTGAATTGGCCGGCAAATTGGACGGTTTCGCCATGCGTGTCCCAACCATCAACGTCTCTGTTGTTGATTTGACCTTCACTGCGGCAAGAAACACCAGCAAAGCCGAAATCGACGAAGTCCTGAAAGCCGCTGCCGCCGGTTCTTTGAAAGGCATTTTAGAAATCAACGAAAAACCGCTGGTTTCCACCGACTTTAACCACAACCCAGCGTCTTCCATCTACGAAGCGCCGCTGACTAAAGTCTTGGACGGCAACTTTGTCAAAGTCCTGTCATGGTATGACAATGAATGGGGCTTCTCAAACCGTATGCTCGATACTTCTATTGCCTTAATCAATGCAGGATAAAACCATGTTAAGAAGGACCAAAATTTTAGCCACACTCGGGCCTGCGACTGACAAGCCGGGTGTGCTTGAGGGTTTGTTTGAGGCAGGGCTTGATGTCGTGCGTCTAAACTTCTCTCATGGTTCTGCTGAAGACCATATCGCCAGAGCCGAAGCCGTTCGTGCGCTGAGCAGAAAAACCGGCCGGCGGGTCGGTATTCTGGCCGATTTGCAAGGCCCGAAAATCCGTATCGCCCGCTTCAAAGACACGAAAGTTAACTTGATTGAAGGCCAAGATTTCGCCCTTGACATTAATTTTGACCCGCTCGCGGGCGACAACACCCAAGTCGGCATCACTTACGAACCGCTGGCGTTAGAAGTGCGTCCGGGTAGCCGCTTGTTGCTCGATGACGGGCGGATTGTCTTAGATGTAGTTGATGTTGTCGATATGCGCGTCAACTGTACTGTTGCCGTCGGTGGCGACCTGTCCAACAACAAAGGCATCAATCTGTTAGGCGGCGGCTTATCGGCAGCAGCCTTAACGGATAAAGACAAAGAAGACATCATCACCGTTGCCAAAATCAAATGTGATTATGTCGCCGTGTCTTTCCCACGTTGCGCCGAAGACCTGAACGAAGCCCGCCGCTTATTAGAAGCCCAAGGTTGCTATGCAGGTATCGTCTCTAAAGTTGAACGCGCCGAAGCGATTGTCGAGCCGGTCATGGACGAAATTATCTTAGCGTCTGATGCAGTGATGGTCGCACGGGGTGATTTGGGCGTGGAAATTGGCGATGCTAACTTACCTGCCGTGCAGAAAAAACTGATCCAACGTACCCGCGAATTAAACCGCGTGGCGATTACCGCGACACAAATGATGGAATCGATGATTGATAACCCGATTCCGACCCGTGCCGAAGTATTCGACGTGGCCAATGCCGTGTACGACGGTACCGATGTCATCATGCTGTCGGCAGAAACCGCTTCGGGCAAACACCCGATCAAAGCCGTTGAAGCCATGCACCGGATTTGTGTCGAAGCTGAAAAACAGCCTATCGTCCGCGAATCTGACCATCGCATCAACATCCAATTTGACCGCGATGACGAAGCGATTGCCATGTCAGCCATGTATATGGCGAACCACACCAAAATTAAAGGCATTGTGGCCTTGACCGAATCTGGCTCCACACCGTTATGGATGTCCAGAATCAGTTCCGCCATCCCTATTTTTGCCTTTAGCGGCGTTGAAGAAACGTTGGGCAAAGCCACCTTGTTACGCGGTGTCTTCCCTATTTACTTCAAGCTGGAAGAAACCCAAGACCATGCCGAAGTTAACCGCAGCATCGTCAAAGAACTGAGAAAATGGAATATTGCCAAAGACGGCGATAAGTTCATTATCACCAAAGGTGATTTGACAGGCGTTAAAGGCGGCACAAACGCCCTGAAAGTGATCGTGGTCGGCCAAGGCCTCACGCCCTAAGCTTCCCCGCTCCGATTAGCTGCCCCCGCTACGCAAAGTAGCGGGGGTAGCCACCACTGATTGCAAAGTTAATCCCCACACACACAAAATGAAGCCCAGCTTATAGGCTACCTGCAAGAGCTAAGGCTTTCGCACTCCCCGCACGTTACCCTCCTACCCTCCAAGTAAAAACGTTTAATCGTTACCCATACCGCACAGCCAATTCATATTCCAGTAACACGCATAGACGATAATCGTAGGGCTTTAGAGCAAAGCGTTAATCCCTAACTTTTCAGAGACCCGTCATGACCAAAAAACTTCTGCCTTTTTTATTGCCATTATTAATGGCTGCCCCTGCTTCCCAAGCGGTTGATTTAATCGCCATCGGCTCCATTGATGGCAACTACCAAGACCTTTCGGCAAGAACCGCAGGCGCCTTAGAAAACGGCGTGGCGGGCAACTTGTTTGGCGGTATCGGCTCCGGTTTGGCTTATGCTGGCGGCAACACCTTTATTGCCCTGCCTGACCGTGGCCCGAATGCCATCGCTTATAACGCGGCGATTGACAACACCACATCTTACATCAACCGTTTCCAAACTCTGAATCTGGCTTTGGCGGTTAACCCTAGCTACGATTCTTTAACCGTCGGCTCCATGCCTTACCTGTTATCATCCGAATTAACGGCGACCACGTTGTTGTCCAGTGCCCAGCCACGCATTTATGCAGCAGGCGGCGCACCGGCCTTAAACACAGCCACCAGCTTTTACTACACAGGCCGTTCCGATAACTTTGGCACACGCGCCTCCACTAGCCCAAGCCATGCCCGCCTTGATCCAGAAGGCATCCGCGTGTCAAAAGACGGTGCCAGCGTCTTCATCACTGACGAATACGGCCCTTATGTCTATCAATTCCACCGCAACACTGGCCGCATCATCAAAGCCTTCACTCTGCCTTCTTACTATGCGGCGACAAACTTAAACGCGGTCGGTGACACTGAAATTGCCAACAACACCGTCGGCAGAATTGCCAATAAAGGCATGGAAGCATTGGCGATCACACCAGACGGCACCACGTTGATCGGCATGATGCAACAAAACTTGATCCAAGACACCAAAAAATATCTGCGTATCATCACCATTGACATTGCCAGTGGCACTACCCACGAATACGCTTATAAACTAACTGACGGCTCTAGCGTCAGTGACATTTTGGCCATCAATAGCCATGAATTTTTGGTTGACGAACGTGACGGCAGCGGTTTAGGCAACGGTGATGCCGCCGTGGTTAAAAAACTGTTTAAAATCGATTTGGCAGGCGCTACGGAAATTACCGGTACTCCCGCCATCACTTCCAGCGCCCCTGTCGTCGCTAAAACCCTGTTCTTAGATGTCTTGGCAAAATTAAACGCCAATGGCGTACCTTCCACACAAGTGCCGGCTAAATTGGAAGGCGTCGCCTTCGGCCCAGACGTAGTTATTGGCGGTGTGACCAAACACACCTTATTCATCGCTAACGACAACGATTTCCTGCCGACGTTTAACGGCGTTGCCAACCCGAACAAATTCTTTGTCTTCGCGGTCGACCCTAGCGAATTGCCTAGCTACGTCCCACAAACCATCACCATCAACCCAATCGACAAAAGCGACCGCGGTTAAGCAAAATCGTTAAAGCCCTATCCTTAGGCAAAAAAAAGGCCGCGTGATGCGGCCTTTTTTATGGCTGATTTTCTATGCTAACCTATTTAGGCACGCTTAGGGTTACGTCCATGCCAAGCCAATCCGGCCAAGCCCAACACAAACCACCACAGCCCCATTGGCTCAGGTACGCTATTAGCGTCGGCAATCGTGCCACCGAACAAATAATTATGGAATTCGATATTACCGCTAAACGAACTGGCGATTAATTGCCCGTATAACGCCCCGTAACCGCCCGTCACCGCCGCCCAAGGGGCTAATATAGACCCCATCGGGTTTTTGCTGCCGGTTAAGGTCACCGCCGTCGAATTATAAAAATTGTAAATGACATGGGAAGGATCGACACCGGTCAAAAACACTTGGCCATTTTGGAAAAATTCGCCCGTACCCGACACGTTAATCAATACCGTCGAATTGCTGGGTGCAGTGATATTAATGGTATTGCTGCCGGTTAACGTGCTGCCGTTCAAAGAGAACACATTCAGGCCGACATTCGTGCCGCTTAAATTGACCGTACCATAAGCGCTGCTGGTCGTACCGGTCGTCGCCAAACCGCTCCAAGCCGTCGACAAATTTTGGTATTGGCTTTGTGACGTGGAAAAATTGACCAAGCTTTGGACAAACGAACCGCCCGTCGCGGTAAAACTGCTCAAATTGGCGCCGCCTACCGAATAAACCGCCCCGTTCTGACCATTACCTACCCCACCATTCGTGGCAGTGACCGTACCGCCCGCCACCAATCTGGCAGCATTGGGCGATTGCGAACCATTCCCGGCAATGCTCGATGCCACCGAATAATTGCTGATATTGACATTACCGCCCGCCGCCAAATTACCTTCAGTATCCGAATTGGCGCTAGTGAAATTATTAAACACAAACACATTGTAGTTGGCCGCTGCCCCGACCAATCCGGCTTGGGCAGGCGATACCGCCGCCACTAATAAAGTGGCGGCTAAAGTCATTGCTAGACGCATTGTTTATCCTCAAATAAATGGCTGGCGGGGTAGTTATAAACAACCCGTTAATAGCCGACTATTATACAGAGGATTTGTCAAAGAGTAATGTCCTAAAATGTGAATTTCATCGCATAAAAAACGCCTAAGTTCTGGTTATTGTGCCAATACACGGCTACATAAGGCGGGTAATGGCGGTGGCGGCGGCGACGGTTTGCCGCCTTTAGCAGGGTTTTTCGCCTCATCCGAAAACCACCAAGCCAAACTGGCATCGCAACCGTCACCGGCAGGTAAAGGCTCCTGTGCCGCACAATGGGCATTACCGGCAGGACATTTTAAACGCACATGAAAATGGTCGTCATGCTTCCACCACGGGCGGATTTTTCTCAACCAAGGGCTATTACCCACCCGCCGCAGGCAAAGTTCGCGCTTGACGCTGGCGTTGACAAAAATCCTGTCCACTTCCGGCATAGTAGCCGCCAACTCCAGCACTTTGGCATTAGCGCCCGTCCACTGCCTAAGGTCAATGCTATCGCCATCCGCCGCCAGAACCGACGGCGCACTCCACGATTCCCGCTCGCTGAGCGTCAAACTGCGCTGCATCGCCTGTTGCGACAGCATAAACCAAATGTCCACGTCCAGACCCGTTTGGTGGCTACGGTGGCCGCTTAACGTAGGGCCGCCGCGCACCTGCCCCAAATCACCGACCAACAACGCCCCCAAACCTTGCGCCGCCGTGGCTTGGCCGAGTTTTTCGATAAATTGCGTCAATTCAGGATGGCCATAAAAACGGTTTCTCGACAGGCGCATCACCTGATACCCTAACCCCTCCTTCGGCAAGATGGCCGCCCCGCTCAGGCAACCGCTGGTATAAGTGCCGATACTTTGCGGCGTATCGGCAATTATGGCGGGTTGTGTGACTTGCGACCAGGAATTAGCCTGCACCTGCACCGACAATAACAGGGCAGCAACGCCCCAAAGCTTCATTTTTAACACGGCTACACCCGATATAATCACGGTAAAAGAAAAATTATTTTACACTACCCAACAACCGTTCGCCCACAGGAACCCAGATGACCATACCGCCACCCCAATTCACCCTGTTTTACGATGGCCTCTGCCCTATATGCCAAGCCGAAGTGGCTTGGCTACGGCGTTGCAACCGCCAAGGCCGCTTAATCTTACAAGACATCAACGCGCCAGACTTCCAAGCCGAAGCCTACGGTAAAACCTACGCGGACATGCTGGCAGAAATCCATGGCCTACAGGCAGACGGCACCCTGCTCATCGGTATGCCAGTGTTCCGCGCCGCTTACCAAGCCGTCGGTTTGGGCTGGCTGCTGGCACCGACTGGCTGGCCGCTGCTCAGCCCCGCCTTTGCCCTGCTCTATCGGCTGTTTGCCCGGTACAGATTGGGTATAGGCAGTCGGTTAGGCGGCGGCAGATGCACAGACGGCCAATGCAGGATCGGTAAGCCCGACTAGCCTCACACCAACAGTTGCACCTGTAAGCGCTTTATCTCATCCCTGATTTTAGCGGCCTGCTCAAACTCCAGATTTTTCGCGTGCTGATACATAGACTCCTCCAATTGCTTAAGCGTTTTCGCTAACTGCTTAGGGGTCATGACCGTGTAATCGGCACCGGCCTCAGCCACCTTAGCGACGGCCTTACCCGAACCGCCGGAACCGGGGATGGCGACCTGCAAAATATCGGTAATGGATTTAAAAATGGTTTTCGGTTCAATCTGGTGCTGGGTATTAAACAGATGCTGTTTTTCGCGGCGGCGGTCGGTTTCATCAATGGCCCTAGCCATAGACGCGGTAATCTTATCACCGTACAAAATGGCCTTGCCGCTGACATTACGCGCGGCGCGGCCTATAGTCTGCACCAAAGACACCACCGAGCGCAAAAAACCTTCCTTATCGGCATCCAGTATCGCCACCAAGGACACCTCAGGAATGTCCAAGCCCTCGCGCAAGAGGTTAATGCCGACCAGCACGTCAAACTGACCTAAGCGCAAATCACGGATAATCTCGACCCGCTCGACCGTATCAATATCCGAATGCAGATAGCGTACCTTAACGCCATGCTCGGTCAAGTATTCGGTCAAATCCTCCGCCATGCGCTTGGTCAGCGTCGTTACCAAGACCCTTTCCTTCAACACCCCCCGCTTATGAATCTCCGAGAGCAAATCATCGACTTGGGTCACTGCCGGACGCACCTCCACCACAGGGTCCAATAACCCTGTCGGCCTGACCACCTGTTCGACAAATACCCCGGAATGGGCTTTTTCATAAGCCCCCGGTGTGGCCGAGACATAAATGCGCTGCGGGGTTTTTTGCTCAAACTCGGCAAAAGTCAACGGCCTGTTATCCAAAGCCGACGGCAAACGGAAACCGTATTGCACCAAGGTTTCTTTACGCGAACGGTCGCCCTTATACATCGCGCCGATTTGCGGCACAGTCACATGGCTTTCGTCAATCACCACAATGGCATCGTCGGGCAGATAATCGAACATGGTCGGCGGCGGCTCACCCGGAGCCCCACCGGACAAATAGCGCGAATAATTTTCTATCCCCGAACAATAGCCGACTTCCAAAATCATCTCAATATCAAACAAGGTGCGCTGCTCCAGCCGTTGCGCCTCGACCAGCTTATTGGCGGCTTCCAATTGCAGCACCCGCTCTTTCAACTCCAGCTTAATCGCATCCACCGCCGCCAGCAATTGCTCGCGCGGGGTCACATAATGGGTTTTCGGATAGACGGTATAACGGGCGATACGGCTGATAATCTCCCCCGTTAACGGGTCAAACAACGATAAGCGTTCCACCTCATTATCGAACAACTCGACCCGTAACGCTTCGCTGTCGGACTCCGCCGGAAAAATGTCGATCACCTCACCGCGCACCCGATAGGTCGCCCGCCGTAATTCGACATCGTTGCGGGTATACTGCATTTCCGCCAAACGGCGCAATAAAGTGCGCTGCTCCAACAAATCGCCTTTGACCAAATGCAGCACCATCTGGAAATACGACTCCGGTTCCCCCAAGCCATAAATCGCCGACACCGTCGCCACGACAATGGTATCTTTACGCTCCAACAAGGCTTTGGTGGCCGACAAACGCATTTGTTCAATGTGTTCGTTCAACGACGCGTCTTTGTCGATGAAGGTATCGGATGCGGGGACATAGGCCTCCGGCTGGTAATAGTCGTAGTAGGAAACGAAATACTCGACGCTGTTTTCCGGGAAAAACTCCTTCATTTCCCCGTAGAGCTGCGCCGCCAAGGTCTTATTAGGTGCCATAATCAGCGCCGGACGCTGCACTTGGTTAATGACATTGGCAATCGTGAAGGTTTTGCCCGAACCCGTGACCCCTAACAGGGTCTGGTGGACTTCGCCATCTTGCAAACCCTCAACCAACTGCCGGATGGCAGTCGGCTGGTCGCCCGCAGGCTGGAAACGGCTATGGATTTTAAACGGTTTTTGCACGGGATTCCGTTAGGCTGAAAACAACAAAAAACACATCACCACCCGCTATCATCGTCATCATAAGGCTTTGATTTTAGCTGTGCGGGGATTTTTGGCATGTTCGCCGAGCGCAATAACAGCAAGGCACTGCCTAAGACAAACAGCACGGCGATGATAAAAATAATAATCCACATAAAAACAGCCTCATTGGTGGCTAAAACCGGCCCGCACCGCTAGCGGGCGCTAGGTATGCCTTTACTTCACCAAAGCCCCGGCAAAATCCATTTGCCGCCACGCTTCGTATAACACAATCGCCACGGTATTGGACAAATTCAGGCTCCGGCTTTCCGCCTGCATCGGCAGATACAAGCACTGCGGTTCGCCGCAAGCCGCCAACACCTCAGGCGGCAAGCCACGGGTTTCAGGGCCGAACAACAGCGCGTCACCCGCCTGAAAAGCCGCATCACAAACCCGCTGGCGGCCTTTGGTGGTCAGCGCAAATAGCCGCGCCGGCTTAACCGCCGCCAGAAAATCCGCCAACGAGTCATGGGTTTGCACCGTTACCCATTCGTGGTAATCCAGCCCTGCCCTGCGCAACTTCTTATCGTCCATCGCAAACCCCAAGGGTTTAAGCAAATGCAACGATGCCCCCGCATTGGCACATAAGCGGATAATATTGCCGGTATTGGCGGGGATTTCCGGCTCGTATAAAACAATATGGAACATGCTTAAGGTTGGCTGATCGGCACAGGGGTCAGTTTCCATATTTCCTGATTATATTCATTAATCGTCCGGTCAGTAGAAAACTTACCGCTACCCGCGCAGTTTAAGATACTCATTCTTGTCCAGCGGTCTTGGTCTTTATAAGCCTTTTCCACTTGTTTTTGGGCATCGATAAAACTGCGGAAATCTGCCACCGTCATCCACGGATCTTGCGGACTTTTCAGCGAGGCGATCACCGCATCAAAAATACCCGGTTCAAATTGGCTAAAATGCCCGCATTCCAGCAGCATCAACACCCGTTTTAAATCGACATCGTTTTCGATCATCGCCACCGGGTCGTAATGGTGGCGCAGTTCTTCTACCTGGCTTTCGGTCAAGCCAAACAAAAAGAAATTATCGTCGCCCACCTCTTCCCTAATCTCAATATTCGCACCGTCTAAAGTACCGATAGTCAAGGCTCCGTTCATCATAAACTTCATATTACCCGTGCCGGACGCTTCCTTACCCGCCGTAGAAATCTGTTCCGACAAATCCGTGCCCGGACAAATCTTTTCCATTGCCGAGACACGGTAATTCGGCAAAAACACCAGCTTGAGCTTATCGCCCACTTCGGGGTCATGGTTAATGACATTAGCGACATTATTAATCAATTTAATGATTTTTTTCGCCATGAAATACCCCGGCGCGGCCTTACCGCCAATCAACACACAACGGTTCGTCCAATTGGCGATGTCACCGCGTTTGATACGGTCATACAGATGGATAACATGCAGGACATTCAGTAACTGACGTTTATATTCATGGATACGCTTAACCTGGACATCAAACAAGGCATTGACCTTTAAGTCCACATCCAATTCCTGCTTTTTAAAATCAATCAACCGCTGTTTAGCCTCCTGTTGGACGGTATGCCAACGTTTGCGGAATTTTTTATCCTCGGCAAACGGTTTGAGTTTTTGCAACTCTGACAAATCCGTTATCCAGCCATCACCGATGGTTTCGGTCAATAGCTCAGCCAATTCAGGGTTACAGGCCGCCAACCAGCGGCGGGGCGTGACCCCATTGGTTTTGTTATTGAATTTTTGCGGCCATAGCTCATAAAAATCCCGGAACAAGCCTTGTTGCAACAGCTTAGAATGCAGTTCCGCCACACCATTGACCGAATAACTGCCGACTATCGCCAAATACGCCATGCGGACATATTGCTGCGGGCCTTCCTCAATTAAGGACATACGTTTTAAGCGCTCATTGTCACCCGGCCAATGTGTGGACACTTCGGCCAAGAAATGGGCGTTAATTTCAAAAATAATTTCCATCAACCTAGGCAGCAACTGCTTGAACAGGCCGACCGACCAACGCTCCAATGCTTCCGGCAACAGAGTATGGTTAGTATACGCCATCGTGTTTCGGGTAATTTTCCAAGCCGCATCCCAGCTTAAGCCATGAATGTCCATTAACAGGCGCATCAGTTCCGCCACCGCGATACTGGGGTGGGTATCATTGAGCTGAAAGCAGTTTTTTTCGGCAAAATGGGCAAAATGCCGACCATGATCGCGCACCCAACCGGCAATCACATCTTGCAAACTGGCTGAAGCCAGCAAATATTGTTGGCGCAGGCGTAATGCCTTACCGTTTTCATTGGCATCGTTAGGATACAAGACCATCGTGATGTTTTCGGCGGTGTTTTTTGCCGCCACCGACTCGGCATAGTCACCGGCATTAAACTCCTGCAAATCAAACTCTTCGGTAGCGGCCGCTTTCCATAAGCGCAAGGTGTTGACCGTGCCGTTTTGATAGCCGGGTACAGGGGTGTCATAAGGGATCGCCAAAATATCATGGGTATCCAACCAACACACCCGCACATTCCCGTTTTCGTCAATATGCCGCTCGGTATGGCCGCCAAACTTGATACGGTAAGCGTATTCAGAACGCTCTATTTCCCAGATATTCCCATAGCGCAGCCAATGGTCGGGTTTTTCCACCTGTTCGCCATTGGCAATAGTTTGCGTAAACATCCCGTACTCGTAACGCAAGCCGTACCCGGTCACAGGCAATTGTAAAGTCGCGCAACTGTCGATAAAACAAGCCGCCAAGCGTCCCAAGCCGCCATTACCCAAACCTGCGTCAGGTTCGCTTTCCAACAACTCTTCCAACTCTAACCCTACGTCATGCATGGCTTTGTGCACCGCATCGCTGATGCCGAGGTTGAGCATGGCGTTGCTCAGCGTCCGCCCCATCAGAAACTCCATCGACAGATAATAAGCACGGCGGCAATCCTGGTCACGATAGGCATTGTAAGTGTTTTTCCACCGCTCTATCAGACGGTCACTGACGGTCAGCGATAAAGCCTCGTAAGCATAATGTGGCGAGCGGCAGTTTTGGTCGCGGCCTAGACGATGGCTATAATTACGCTTAAAATCGGTAACAAGGTCATCAACATCCAAACCCAAACTAGGCACTAAGGTAATACTGGGCTTGGGTTGGCTTTTCTTGAATATTTTATTAGGCATAGTTAACTCACGGACAGTTGGCATGAAAAAGTTCACGGAACATTTTACCAAGTTACACAAAAATATTCTGTCTAATAATTTCTTGAATATCGCCCAGCTTCAAGCGGATAATGGCGGCGACACCCGCCAAGCTTTGCAAAGCTTCTACCCTCCTCTTTAACACCTTACTTAACAAGGATAATCTTATGGCAATCACAGGCACTAATGCAGGCGAACAACTGAACGGCACGGCAGGTAACGACCAAATTTTTGGTCTAGGTGGGATTGATGTACTGGTAGGGCTTGACGGTAACGACACCCTCTACGGCGGTGACGACAATGATACCCTCTACGGCGGCAATGGCAACGATATTTTAGACGGCGGCAACGGCAGCGATTATTACATCGGCGGAGCAGGGCAAGATACCTTCGTCATTGATACCGAAAACACCCCTGCCAGTAACACTATCTCCGATTTCGAATTGGGTGTAGACCGCATTGACCTGAGGCAGTTGGGCATTGCCGATTTTGCCACCCTACAAAATATCTTAGTCGAAGATAACAACAATAACGCAGGCCTGGGCTTTTATCGAAATGACAATTGGATAACCTCCCTCATGATCGGCATCCGCAAAGACGACCTGTTCGCCGCAGATTTTATCTTTGCCACTAACATCAGCAACGACACCCTGAACGGCGGCAACATGAAAGACGACCTGTTCGGCGGACTCGGTAACGACATCCTCTCAGGAGGCCTCGGCGATGACCGCCTCTTCGGCGAAAGCGGCGACGATATTCTCTATGGCAACACCGCCGGACAAATTAACGGCACCTTAGACGGCATTGACTCATTGTACGGAGGCGCAGGTAACGACCGGCTCTATGGCGGCAGTAGCGGCTATAATAGCATAGGGCGACTTCAGGGCGACCAATTGTTCGGCGGTGACGGCAACGATATACTCGATGGCGGCGCAGGCGATGACTTTATGACAGGCGGAGCAGGCACCGACACCTTTATCTTACGTTCCGAAAGCGGTTCGCAAAATGACTCCATCACCGATTTCGATGTCACTCAAGATAAAATTGATGTGACCGCGCTGGGTATCAGCGATTTCGACACCATTAAAGCCCTCAGCTTTCTCTCGACCACGCTTGATTCCGCGCTTATTTATTATGCTAATGGTTTTGAAAATGCCGTTTTTTTCCTCCATGTCCTGCCAGGTAGCCTGACGGCGAGCAATGCCATCTTAGCGGCCGCCAACACCAACGACACCCTCACGGGTGATACCAATCCAGACATCAACAACAAGAACGACGACCTCTTTGCTGGCCTAGGTAACGATAAGCTATCCGGTGGCACAGGTAATGACCGCCTGTTCGGCGAACAGGGCGACGACCTGCTTTATGGCTACCTAAGCAGCAGCCCTAGCGGCAATAACAATGACGGAAGAGATATACTATTGGGTGGCGCCGGCAACGACCAATTATTCGGCGGCGGCGATAATGACACCCTCAACGGCGGTACGGGTGACGATATTTTAACGGGCGGCACAGGCGGAGATAGCTTAGATGGTGGCACAGGTACCGATACCGCCAGCTACCTTGATTCGGCCTTCGCCGTAACGGTTCGGCTTTGGGATAACACCGCCACAGGCGGCGATGCCTCAGGGGATTCTTTAAGCAATATCGAAAACCTCACGGGTAGCCAAGCAGGCAACGATATTTTAGTAGGGAATGTCGGCAACAATGTTCTGAACGGGGCAGGCGGTGCCGACTATATGAACGGGCGCGAAGGCAACGACACCTATTTTGTTGATAATGCCGGCGATGTCATCAGCGATTATTCAGGCCTAGACACCGTTAACAGCAGCATCACCTATACCCTAGGCAACCAACTGGAAAATTTGAACCTATTAGGCGCAGGGGGATTAAACGGCACGGGCAACACCCTCAACAACACCCTCTCCGGTACGTCCGGCAACAACATCCTGAATGGCCTGGACGGCACCGACACGGTATCCTACACCAACGCCAGCGCAGGTATCAGCGTCAACTTGGGTATCAGCGGCGCACAAAACACCCTAGGGGCAGGGACAGACACAGTATTAAATTTTGAAAACCTGACTGGCAGCAGCTTTAACGACACCTTGATAGGCACCGCTAGTGCCAACACCCTAACAGGTGGGGCGGGTACGGATAAACTGACCGGCGGGGCGGGAGCCGATATGTTTGTCTTTAACAGCGCCGTAGGCTTTGATGCGGTCAACGATTTTGCCTCCGGCTCCGATAAATTGCTGGTTAGCCAAGCGGGCATCCATATCGGTAACGGCAACGCCTTAGTGGACGGCGGTGTGGTGAGGGCTTCCGGTACAGGCGGTTTTGCCAATAGCGCGGAATTGGTGATTATGCAGCAAAACATCAGCGGCGGCATCACCACCAGCTCTGCCGCCGCCGCCATCGGCTCGGCAACCGCCGCGTATACGGTCGGCCACACCGCCTTGTTCGTGGTCGATAACGGCACGGCCAGCGGCATTTTCTTATTTACCGCCGCCAATGCCGACGCGCAAGTGACAGCCAGCGAATTGACGACCATCGCCATTCTCGGCACTAACGCCAACACCAGCTTGGCGGATTACGGCTTTATCGCCTAAACGGGATCAACCCGCCCAAGGCCAGGGACACCCTGACCTTGGGCGGGTTACAAAAAGCTTAAACGGCTTTTTCTTGCCCAACCGCCGCCATCAACACCCCAACGGCCTTAACCACCGCAAAACCCGCCACTGCGTAAGCCACCGCCGCACCAACATAAGCGGGAAAATACTGGCTGACCGAAAGGCTATAATCCACCATCGGCATATCGGCATAACGGCCTGAGAACAGAAAGAAACTGCCGTTGGAAATGACAAACGCCACCGTAGCCGAAGCCGCCGCCAACGCCATCAACAACAGCCAACCCTGTTGGCCCACCGCCATAAACAAGCGGCAATACCGCCCGGCCAACCACATAACCGCATAAGTCGGGATCAGAAACCCATAAGCAGGCGACATACACCAATCACTGACGTTAAATTGGTTAATCGCCAGATAATCCAACAATCCTGCCGCTAGTAACAGACCCGCCAGCCAAGCCCGTTGGCTCACATACAGGCCTGCCAGAAAAAACACCGCCAGCGACGCGTCCGGCAAAGACCACGCCGAACCGAAATGATGCACGCGGGTCGCCGCCATCAAGGCCAACAATGGCAAAATAGCCGTATTATTCATAGTCAACTTCATAAGATTCTCCAAATTACATAAAAAACTGTCATCACCCCGTATTTAAGCCCTACTCAAGGCTTCAGCGGGGCGTTACCAAACGGCCAAACAACACCCATACCGTGTAGCTTAATCGTTATAATGGATTGAGACAAAAAAGTTTCGGTCAGGGGTATTATAACCATTGGCTGTCTGATAATTTTCATCCAGCAAATTGTTCAATTTACCGCTGAGCAGCCAGTTTTTATTGATATGCCAAGCGGCACGCAAATCTACGGTAACGAAACCATGCAGACTGACGCGTTGATAAGGATAAGTATTGTAGTCAATATCCGGGCGGTCGCCTTGCGCCAACACCGCCGCCCCAACATCAAACACCCCGATAGAGCGCGACAAATCAAATGACAAGGACTTATCGGCACGGCGCTGCAAACGCAGGCCCGTCGCCACATCCACCGGATTCAACAAATTCAGATTGAGCTTATGATGCCAGCCCAAGAAATCCGTCACCAATTGCGCTTCAATGCCTTCAATACGCGCCTTATTGACGTTGACAGGCGGCCAGCCGGAAATAAGCTGGTCGACATCGGTATGATACGCGCGTAACTCCCATTGCACTTGTTTATGCACCCCGGACACCCCCACTTCAACCGATTGCGACTCTTCCGGCTTTAAGTGCGGATTGCCGCCGCCAAACCCGGTATTCGGCCAATACAGCTCATTAAAGGTCGGAGCCTTAAAAGCATTACCGAAACTCGCGAAAGGGTTAATGCCCAGCACTGAGTTATAACGCCAGCCGACACTGCCCGTCACATAATCGCCAAAAGCCTCATTCTTATCGCCCCGCACCGAAGCATTGAGAAAATGCCGCTCCAACACCCGGCTATGCAGCTCCGAAAACAGCCCGGCATCATAACGCGACTTTTGGCTATAAGTATTAAAACCCGGACTATAAGTATCCAAATCACCGCTCGCCACTTCATCCAAACGGTAATCCGCACCGACCGTCAACTGATGGGCATCGCTTAAGCGCACCTGATTCAGCCAACTGGCGTTCCAGCGGGTCGTGTTATAACGGCTCTCGAAACTGCCGTCCGGGAAAAAAGTGTCCAAATCATCGGTACTGCGGCCCAAGCGTAATAAGGTATGCCAATCTTTTCGTACATCCATCTGCCCGGTCAGGCCAAACACTTGATTGATAAACGCCGAATTATTGCCGCCAAAACTGGAATCATATTGGTTAGTGCCTTGTGACCGGAGAAAAAACCCCTCAATTTCGGCAGCATTGGCAAACCGATGGCCAAACCGGGCATTGACCCCCGTATTTTCATAACCGTCACGGTCAGGGTCGCTGTGTTGTTTAGCATTAAAGCCTGCCGAATCAATATGCGACACCCCCAAATTATACCAATTGCTGCCCAGATTACCGCTGACCGTCCCGGCAGTATGGGCCGTGTCATAAGAGCCACCGCCCGCTTGCAAACTGACATGCGGCTTATCATCACCATGACTGCCTTTGCGGGTAAAAATCTGGATCACCCCGCCGATAGCTTCCGAACCGTATAAGCTCGATTGCGGCCCCCTAACGATTTCCACGCGCTCGATTTGGTCAATAGGGATCAACTCATAAGGCATTGTCCCGGTAGTGACCGAGCCGACCTTAATGCCGTCAATCAGCACCAAGACATGCCCAGGGTTAGTCCCGCGCAAAAACAAATCGGTAGTTTGCCCATAGCCGCCGCTCTGGGCAATATCAACACCTAGCGTGCCTTTAAACAAATCGGGTAAGGTTTTGACTTGCAAGCGCTCAATATCTTGCCGCGTGTAGACGGTAGCCCCTGCCGCCAGTTCGTTTTGCAAGGTTTCAGCACGGGTCGCGGTCACAACAACGCCTGGCAAATCGACGGGTTGCCCGGCATAAACGCTAGAAAAAGGGATAATAAGACTTAAAAAAGGAGTGGCTATAATTTTTTGCATGATGTCCTCTGCGCCGCCCGCGCATCGTGAAAAGAGAATCACAGCGCGGACAGACACAAAAGCAGGCCTACGCACAAGGGAGTGCGCCATAGCCTTATTTCGCAGAACAGCCCGCCGCTGTGCCGAATACGCTTTTAGGCCGGTCTCCGGGCTTAACAGTGGCAGGAGCCTGACTTGTCACCTTCCCATGCACAAAGCACAGTGGCATTTCGACAAGCCTTTACTGAATTACCGTTGCGGGGGCAGCGTCGGCTTAAAGCACCGACTTCCCGTTTAACCGACAGACATTTATCCGCCGGAACCTAAAAGCAAGCGAACATTATAGGTTTTTGTCGCCGAATAGCAACTTAAAGTTGCCGTCTGGCAACGGCTGGAAGACAAGGAAAACTTGCTTTCCCCCTTCCCTTCTGGATTAATAAGCTCTTTTTCAACCCATCCGTAACCATGTCCGCCACCCTACCCATTCTCTACAGCTTCCGCCGTTGCCCTTATGCCATGCGGGCAAGACTCGCCCTAGCTTATAGCGGCATCCGCACCGAACTTCGGGAAGTGGCGTTAAAAAACAAACCGCCAGAACTGCTCGCCCTCTCACCTAAGGCTACCGTCCCCGTCTTGCACTTACCCGACGGCATAGTGCTAGAAGAAAGTTTGGACATTATGCACTGGGCATTAGGCCAACAAGACCCCGCCCACTGGCTCAGGCTCGCCGACCCTGCGCTCATCGCCCAAAACGACGGCGAATTTAAATATTTTTTAGACCGCTACAAATACGCCGACCGCTATCCCGATTACCCTTTAGCGTATTATCGGCAACAAGGCAGCAAATTTTTGGCGATACTGAATGGGCGCTTGCAACAGCACGCGCAGTTAAGCGGTGCAGACTTTTCCCTAACCGATGCCGCTATCTTACCGTTCGTCCGCCAATTCGCCGCCGTCGACCCGCACTGGTTCCAACACAGCGGCTATACTGCCGTCCAGCAGTGGCTAGACAATTTCTTGGCCTCCGAACACTTCAACACCATCATGCGCAAATATCCCGATTGGACAGCGGCGAGCGAACCCCAACTATTCCCCTGACCGCCTCACTTCATCGGCAAGGCCAAGCCCGCGCTGCAAAAAAACACCTTATCACAAGCCGCGCCCATCATCTGCGCGGCCTTGCCCGACAAATCGACAAACTGCCGCGCCAAAGCATTATCCGGGATAACGCCTAAACCCACTTCATTATGCACCAGCACCAAATCGCCAGGCCATGCCAATAACGCCGCCAAACGCGCCAAAATCTCCGCCTCGCCATAGTGGTGATACAGCATATTGTTCAGCCACATGGTCACACACTCCACCAACACGGGCGCGGTACAACCTTGTACCGCCGCCAATAAGTCCAGCGGCTCCTCCAAGGTACTAAACGCCGCTTGCCGCCGCGCCTGATGCTCGGCAATCCGCGCCCGCATCCCCACATCCAGCAACTCGGTCGTCGCCAAATAATACGGCTGCACCTGCCCCGCCTGCGCCAAAATATACGCCTCCGCCAAGCGCGACTTACCGCTTTTAACACCGCCGATAAAAAGAGTCTTCATAGCACTTATTGGTTAAGATAATCGATATAAGTATAGTCAGGCGTGTAATGCAGCTTATGCACGGAACTTAACCCGATACGGAACTGAAAAGCATTCGCCAACGGCAAATCCAACACCTGCGCCAACAACGCCCGGATTGTCCCCGCATGTGTCACCACCACGACTTGCTTGGCCTCATGACAGACCAAATCCTGCCAGAACGCACCCGCCCGCCGCCATAAATCGGTAAAACTTTCGCCATCCGGCGGGGTGCTCTCGACAAAATGTTCCGTCCAATACCGCAACGCCGCTTCGTCAATCGCAGTAAAAGGCGTATTTTCCCAAGCCCCGAAATTAATCTCCAACAAACGGTCATCAAAACGCACCTGCCCCGACAACGCCTCCGCCAACAGCCGACACCGTTGCAAAGGGCTGGAAAACACCAAACAATCGCTGGCCAACGGCGGCAACTTAGCGCGGATTTTCTGCAACTCCTCAGTAAAACCCGCCGTCAAACCAATATCCGTACGCCCGTAACATAAACCAGGTGCCGCCGCCGTTTGCGTATGGCGAATCAAATAAATGTCCATAACCCGCTCACCGCTAAATAAAACACCACCTCCGCGACTTGCTGCGCCGCCCCCAAGCAATCCCCGGTATAACCGCCGATCTGACGGTAAAAATACCCGCCCAACAGCGCGTTAACCGCCAACATCGGCAACACCGCCCACCAACACCACAGCGGCAGACCCAGCAACGGCAACAGCGCACACAACGCCGCAAAGCCCAACGCCCGACTGTCCGGCTTAAACACCCCTGCCGCACCCTTGCTAGCGCCGATCCGCGCATATTCATAACGGCGCATCAACAACAACGGCGGCAAACGGCTAGCACTATGCCCCGCCCACAACAACCACGGCACAACAGCCATCGGCAGTGCCGCCAACACGCTGATTTTTAACAGCAGCAACAAACCAATGCCGATAGCCCCATAAGCCCCCACCCGCGAATCCTTCATAATCTCCAAAATCCGCTCCTGCCCCCAACCGCCGCCAAAACCGTCGCAAACATCGGCAAAACCGTCCTCATGGAACGCCCCTGTTAAAAAAATTCCCGCCACCACCGCCAAAATAGCCGCCGTCCATGGCGACCATAACAACGCCGCTCCAGCAAACACCAACCCGCACCCAAGCCCCACCACCCACCCCACCAACGGCAGATAAACACTGGCCTGGGGCAGTTGTTGGTAATCTAGATTTTGCGGGGTGGGTAAGCGGGTATAAAAGCTTAAAGCCAGTTGGAAGTGTTTTAGTTTAAACATGAAAGAAAAAAATAGATGAATTTCTGCTCACTTAAGAATAACTACAAGGCAGCAAAACTTAAGGGCAAGAATGTCCGATTTCAAAAAATCAATAAAAATGTCTTTCATAGCGTTATTAGGGTTTTCCGCTTTAAACGCACTGATTTTAACCCCTATCGATCAACTGAATAGACTCAGATTTATCGGGACATTTTACCCTAAACCCTCAACCTTGGATAACAGGCCAATAGTCTAGACCATTTTTAGGTAGCCACCACTTCGGACAGACTTTAATCCACCAGCACCCCAAAGTGACGCAAGCTGAGACAGGCAGCCGGGCCACTTACTCAGATTCAAGGCCGTAATACAAACAGTAAACTGTCTGTGCGGCACTTCCGGGCTTATTTGTCAGTGGTTGTGGCATCACAGGCGTTTGCGGACAGCGGCCTAGCCAAGTAAGATAGGCCATACCTCTCTTACTTGGCGGCTAAGGATATACGCAGCGTACCCTTCGCTGATAATGTAGAAAAACCGCTTCCGGCGTTAAATAGACACGCAGGGTATTTCAGTAATGTCAAAGGCTTAGCAATGCAAACAATCGACCAACTCCGCTCCGGTGCGCTTGCCGGTATTCGCCATCTGAAACTGTCCTGTGGCCTAAGCCGTTTCCCCCGCGAGATTATGAGCCTGGCGGATACGCTGGAGATTCTTGACCTATCCGGCAACGCGCTCTCTGAACTCCCCAATGATTTTGCGCGGCTGAGTAAGCTGCGTATCGTGTTCTGCTCCGATAACCAATTCACAGTATTGCCGGAAGTGCTGGGCAGTTGCCCTGAACTGAGCATGATCGGCTTTAAGGCCAACCGCATCCGCACAGTGCCCGCCAAGGCGCTCCCTGCTGCGTTACGGTGGTTGATTCTGACGGATAACGCGATCGGAGCGCTGCCTGAGGCAATAGGGAACTGCACCCAACTGCAAAAGTTAATGTTGGCCGGCAATCATCTCCAAACCTTACCCGACTCCCTGGCCAACTGCAAACGGCTTGAATTACTCCGTATCGCCGCCAATCGGCTTAATAGTTTGCCGGCTTGGTTATTGTCTTTGCCGCGCTTATCGTGGCTGGCCTATTCCGGCAATCCCTTCGGGGCTGAATGGGAAAACAGGATACTGACGGCTTCGGTTGCCGATATTCCCTGGGATAGCCTAGATTGTGAGCATCTGTTAGGCGAGGGCGCGTCTGGGTTTATTCATCGCGTTAACTATCACAAGCCTGACGGCAGCTCTTGTCATGTTGCGGCCAAGCTGTTCAAAGGTGCGGTGACCAGTGACGGCTTGCCACATTCTGAAATGGCGGCAGCCGTCGCGGCCGGACAACATCCCAATCTCATTACAGTGTTGGGCAGGGTGAGCGGCCATCCGTCGGGTATCAGCGGCTTAGTGCTGGAACTGATTAGCCCGGCATTCAGCACGCTGGCAGGGTCTCCTAGCTTTGCGTCTTGCACGCGCGACATTTACCCCTCAGATACCCGTTTCGATTTGCCGATGGTCTTACAGATAGCAGAAGGCATTGCTTCGGCCGCCCAGCATTTGCATCAGCAAGGCATCCTGCATGGCGACCTCTATGGCCATAATATTCTGCATTGCGCTCAGGGACGGGCATTGCTTGGCGATTTCGGTGCGGCATCGTTTTACCCGACCCATGATAAGGACATTGCCGATGGGCTAGAGCGGCTTGAAGTCAGAGCTTTTGGTTGCCTCTTAGAAGAATTGCTTGAACGCTGCCATCCCACAGCTAAAGGCCTGAATGCCCTTAAGCTTCTTACAGAGTTACAGTCGGCATGTTTGGCGGATGACAGTAAGCGGCGGCCTTCTTTTGCCGACATCACCAGGCGGCTAATTGAGGTTACCAAAGAAGCCACGCTAAAGTACACGCTAGCGTAGCGTCTAAATATAGCCAAGCCAATATAATTTGATATGATAATAGGCTATTGTAAAAACGATCATCTTGAATGGAAAACGAATGGCTTATCCAGCGGCATTCAGAAAAAAACTGCTTTCAGTGATGAAAGAACAGGGCCTGACCATCCCGGAAGCCGCCTACTATACCCCCCACCAGCACCCCCGCCTTGTATTGGCTGCTCCACACAACCCGCTAAGCTGATAAAAAAAAGTCCTGCTATAACAATCCTGTTCATAAATAATGCCGCCTAGATGATGAAAACAAAGTTCGCCATTCGAGCGGCGCCATTAGGTTGTTTTTAGCAAAAACCTTAAGCCGGACACGCCATGACTAAGTAGGTACGCATATATCTTTTGACATTTTTAGCTTTGCTGCCCCCTGAACGAAGCCGAAGGGTACTAGGTGCAGGGGATTTGCTCCTTCCCCTGCTAAAGGGCGGGTGGGGACGGGGTTGAATTCACGAATGTTAAAAAATAGATGAACGCCTACTTATAGGCATTATATGCCCATATAGCCTATTGGCGGGTTTTTCTTTTCCCTAAAGCATCAGCCCTGTTAAGCCGGATGTTCCAACAAGCCCAGCACGGCACAAGCATTATGGAAATCAATCACTTTCGCCAGAGATTGCTGGGTGGCTTTGGCGATATCGGGGAGGCTCATGGCGGGATTAGCGGTCATGAAGGCGGTTAGCGGGAAGATATAGCGTTCCGCCATCACCGTGGCGGATTCCCGCAGCAAGGTTTTGGACGGCCAATCGTGAAGGCGGACGGGCGTATCAAGGTCGTAGCCATACAGCAGGCGGCCTTGCGAGGCATATAAGGCGGCGCGGAACAGCAAGTCGGCCAGCGGATGGGACGGCAATAACGGCAACGCCGAAGCCACTTTCCGGCGTACCCGCGTCCGCCCGATTTGCACCACTTCTTCCTTGTCTTGGTTATGGTCAACAATGCTCACTTCCATACCCGCCAATAACGTGGAGCAGAGCTTGGCAATGCCGAGCAGATCCAATTCTGTGTAATATTTACCTTCGTTAGGCACAATGATTAAAGGCTTACTACCCGTCAGGGCGCAACTACGGCTTTGCTTATCGGCATTTGCCTTATCCAATAAACCCAGCAGATAGTGGGCAGGCTCGAACACATTGCCTTGTTCGATCAAGCCGACCACAACACAGGCATTGTAAAACTCGAAGACATGGGGCAACGGAATACCCGTCGCTTGTGCCGCCGTCGGTAAGTCGGCACGTTTTTTCAGCAAAAAATCCGCCAACACCAAATCATAGCCGCGATGGTAAAAACGTGAGAAATCCGGCATTTCTTTTAAGCGTACCGCAACGTCAGCATGGCAACCTTGCAGTAACTGGCCGTTAGAAGCCGATAAGGTGGCGAACCACATCAACTCTGACAGCGGACGGGCGACCAGCCCGCTACCAGATGCAACCGTTTTCCGGTGGATCAGCATCCGTCCGGCCTGCACATCGTTATCTTTGGCGGCGGCGGGTGGTCGCCAATCGGGCAACAATTCGACGTTCAAATCGAACGGGGCGGCCAAACACAGCGCGGTCAACGCGTCAATATTCGCCGTCGCCGTATAATAGGTGTGTTCGGTCGGCACCAGATAGACTTCCGGGCAACCTGGATGGACGCAATGGCGGGTGATACCGTCGGCGATGGTTTTTTGGATTAATCCCAGAAAATGAAATGCTGGATTAAAAGTGCCTTCTGCTGTTTGTGTCATGGTCGGCTCGCTGACTTCGGAGTAAAGGTGATATCTTAACCTTAAATAACAAGCATTTATTAAGCCAATTTAAAGCGGCATCACCCAAAATAGGTTTGTCAGCCTATGCCGCCTTAACCCTATCAGCAAAGCAAGCGCTGTCACTGTCGGCAATACAGCCATATTGTTAGCTGATGGTGCATATAACGGTTAATTTGCATTGCATTGGTGCGTTTTTCTGAGAAACGCCACTATTTTTAAGGTATGCCCAAGATTTAGACAACTGGCACGAACTCTGCTTAAGCTTTTGAATATAGGGATATTTTATCATTTTATACTATCGGCCCACTACTTAAAACCCATCTTAGGAGAAGTGTATGAACCCACCATTAAGGCGGCTGTCCGCCATATTGCCCCTGTTACTTTATGCTGGTGCATCGGTAGCGGAACAGGCCACCCCCGTCCCTAACAAAGGCGACACCAGTTGGATGATTGTCGCCACAGTGCTGGTCATCTTAATGACCATCCCCGGCTTGGCCTTATTTTATGCGGGGATGGTCAGAGCGAAAAATATCCTCTCGGTGCTGATGCAGGTGTTTATGACCTTCTGCATGATCGCGGTGCTATGGGCATTATACGGCTACAGCATCGCCTTTACCGAAGGCAATGCTTTTTTCGGTGGCTTGGACAAAGCCTTCCTCGGTGGCATCACCGTCGATTCGGTGGTGGCAACCTTCAGCAAGGGCGTCTATCTCCCCGAATATGTTTATGCCATGTTCCAACTGACCTTCGCGGCGATTACCCCCGCGCTGATTATCGGGGCATTTGCCGAACGGATGAAATTTTCCGCCGTTCTGTTGTTTATCTTGCTGTGGTTTACCTTCTCCTATCTGCCTATTGCCCACATGGTCTGGTATTGGACAGGGCCTGATGCCTATACCGATGCGGATGCGGCAGCTAAAGCCGGTGCCACGGCCGGCTTTATTTTTCAAAAAGGCGCGTTGGATTTTGCGGGCGGCACGGTCGTACATATTAACGCCGGTATCGCGGGCCTGATCGGCTGCTTACTGGTCGGCAAACGGGTCGGCTTCGGTGAGGAATCGATGGCCCCACATAACGTCCCCATGACTATGATCGGGGCGGCGCTGTTATGGGTCGGCTGGTTTGGCTTTAATGTCGGCTCCAACTTGGAAGCCAACGGCGCGGCGGGACTAGTGTTTGCCAACACC
This sequence comes from Methylovulum psychrotolerans, assembly GCF_002209385.1. Classification (NCBI taxonomy): domain Bacteria; kingdom Pseudomonadati; phylum Pseudomonadota; class Gammaproteobacteria; order Methylococcales; family Methylococcaceae; genus Methylovulum; species Methylovulum psychrotolerans. Next base: position 3,395,595 of record NZ_CP022129.1, on the reverse strand, counting down.
TTACTGGCGACGGCGGCGGCGGCACTGGCGTGGATGCTTACTGAATGGTTCGCGCGGGGCACTCCCAGCATGTTGGGTGGCGCATCCGGGGCGGTTGCCGGGCTGGTCGCCATCACCCCCGCGTGTGGTTGGGCGGGGCCCATGGGCGCTATGGCGCTGGGCTTGGTCGCGGGCGCGGTCTGCTTCTGGGCGGTGACGGAATTTAAGAATGCGATGGGCTATGACGACTCTCTGGACGTATTCGGTGTCCACGGCATCAGCGGTATTCTCGGCTCTATAGGTACGGCTATTGTCGCCAGCCCCGCCTTGGGCGGCACTGGCGTTTATGATTATGTCAGCAACGGTTTTGGCGAATACAGTATCTTTACCCAGTTGCAAAGCCAGCTCTGGGGCGTTGCGGTGACGGTAGTCTGGTCGGGCGTGGTGGCGTTTATCGCTTATAAACTGGTCGATATGCTCATCGGCCTGCGGGTTAGCGAAGAGACTGAACGTGAAGGCTTGGATATCAACGAGCATGGCGAAATCGCTTACCATAACTAAGCGGCCATTCCTGGCAAACAAAACCGCCGCCCCTTTAAACCTAAGGGCGGCGGTTTTTTTATGCCCCCAAGGCCTAGCCGCCGGGCGGGGTTTTATAACTTATCGGCTACCCGGCTTTTATAAATTTCGCGACGTAACCGAAAAAAGTTCAATCGTAGGTTGGTAGTTATCGGATTCAGCAATCTCAAGCGGAGTCATTCCAGCTTTATTTTTATAATCCAAATTAGCGCAGGCCTCTATAAGAATTTTTGCAGCCCGTTCTTGACGGCAAGATATGGCTTCATGTAACGGTGTATTTCCATCATTGTCTGCTAAATTTGCATCCGCCCCAGCTTCCAATAACAATTGGATAGCAATTGTATCTCCTAATGTAGCCATCCAATGTAAGGGGGCTTTCCCATTATTTCCTTGGCTGTTAACTCCAATGTTTTTTACATTTTCAAAGCTTGGCAAATCAGCCACATCAGAAAGGATCTCTTCAAGTGTCAACATAATAGTTACTGATTGCAGCGGATTTTGGGCCGCTAAATACTCATTGACACCACAATAAATCAATCGGTTACGCATTTTCGACTGGTATTGACGATTTTCAGGAAGGGGTAGGGGCCGCTGAGGGTATGGAACAGACCTGCATCTCTTGGCTTTTGTAGCGGAAAGGCAATTTTTACGCCGTCTGCGCCGTAGATACGGCTTTGCTGTCGCCCATGCCTAAGCGGCAACAACAAGCCCTTACAATACAAACCATTGGCCTTAATGCCAATTTTAGCCTATCGTTTAACCCAGGCCACAATAGGCAAACGAGGGCTTAACGGGCTACAAGCTCTGCCGGATCATTTTTATCGTGGCATTGGTCAGCGGATTTTTCTCATGGTCAAGCAAGTCGCCGTCAAGTTCCACGGCGACGATATTGATGGCTTCCAGATAGTCGTCAAATACCTTAACGGCTTCATCCAGCAAGGCGGGCTGCATAAAGAACACCAAACCCGGACAATAAAACTGGTCGATATCGTGGTCGGGGAAAGTGCCGCCTTCGACCATACAGGCCACACCGAAATCGACCAAATTATTGGCATCATAGCGTTCAAATATTTTTAGGCTACCGTACTCCAATTGCGCGATACGGAACGCCTTGAGCATATCCAAGCCGTTAAAGCCTTCCGCGGCCCGCGCCATAACCCGAAATTGGATAATATCGGGGGCGACAAAACGCGGGGCCTCCGGGTCTTTATCCGGCTCGCCGAACAATTCGTCGGCATCCAATAATTCAGTTCTGGCTAAAGGCGGTTCGGCAGGCGGCTCAGCTTCTTTGGCAAAAGACCCTTCATCAGCAAAGTCAAATTCCCCGTCAAAATCCCCGAACATACTCTCCACTGGCTCCTCGGCTTCGGCTTCCGGCTCAGGTTCCGGGGCTTTGGCTTTAGGCCTGGAGCGGGCTTTGATTTTTTCGATCAACTCATCGGTATCAATCAGCTTTTTTCGGCCTTTCGGCACAATATCAAACTCATCATTATCGCCATGCACGACGATGGATTCGTCAATTTTGCCCTTGAGTTCTTGGTTACCAAAAAACATCATATCTTGGAAGGATTTTTTATTTCTAAAAAAATGCCATGCCAACATGCCCACGATGATAATAAGCCCAAATGCAATAATGACTACTCGTAATAATTCTTTATCCATTAGATTTCCGCCAGACTGACTGCTTCTTCAATATCAACTGCGACCATACGGGACACCCCGGGTTCTTTCATCGTCACACCTGCCAACTGTTTTGCAATTTCCATTGTAACCTTATTATGTGAAATATATAAAAATTGCACGGTCTCGGACATCGCCTCGACCATTTTTGAGAACCGCCCGACATTGGCGTCATCCAGAGGCGCATCCACTTCGTCCAGCAAACAAAAAGGCGCGGGATTCAGTTCAAAAATAGCGAACACCAAAGCGACTGCGGTAAGGGCTTTTTCGCCGCCGGACAGCAAATGGATAGAACTGTTGCGCTTGCCTGGCGGCCTGGCGATGATGTTAACCCCCGCCTCCAGGACATTTTGCTCGGTCAACTCCAAATAAGCCTGGCCACCGCCGAACAATTTTGGGAACTTTTCCTGCAAACCGCTGTTTATTTTATCGAAAGTTTCCTTAAAACGTAACCGACTTTCTTGGTCTATTTTGCTGATGGCCTGATCTAAGGTCTGTAAGGCCTCGCTGAGGTCGGCATGTTGCCCGTTAAGAAACGCCATCCGCTCGGCTTGTGCCTGATATTCTTCAATGGCCGACAGGTTAATCGTGCCGAGCCGTTCGATTTGTCCGGCCAGTTCGTCGGCGGTTTTTTTCCAGAGTGTCTCTTGCGCATCGGCGGGCAGCGTACTGATAATTTGCCCGACATCGGTGGCCATTTCGGCCAATTGCTCGTTAATGGCCTGTTGGCGCACTTGGTTTTCCTGCAACTCAAAGCGCAGGCCGTCCAGCCGCTCTTTGTGCTTTTCTAGGGCGCGTTGCCCACGCGTATGCGCTTCGGCTAACTCCACCAGTTGCGCCTCACGCGCGTCTTGGCTTTGCCGCAGACTTTTCAAAACGACTTCCAAATCGTGTGTGACGGCGGACTTTTCGCGCAGTTCGGCTTGTTCGGCATCTAAGGGCGATAAGGTTTGCCGGGCTTTGCTTTCCAGTTCGTGCAAATACCCCTGTGCCTGCGCCTGTTGCTCCTGCAAACGGCTACGCTGTTTATGGGTAGCCAGCTCTAAGGCGCGTAAATTTTCCAACTTAGTTTTGCTGTCGAACAACTGCTGCCTGGCCTCATTGACCGCATTGTCGAAGCGCTGCTGCTGTTGCTGCAACTGTTGGTTGAGCGCGTCCAACTGTTCGCGCCGCCCCTCCTGGCCGAACAACACTTCAGCCGCCGCCTCTTGGGCCAGTTGCGCTTCAGCCAAATTCTCAACCGTTTCCGCCAACTCCTCACGGAGACTGTCAATATCTTGCTGGACGTGTTGCAAACGCCGCTGTTGCTGTTCTAGCCGTGCCGCCTGCGCACTCAAGTGGGCATTTTTTTGCGACCATTCGCTATGCACCTGATTGAGTTGCTGTTGCAGCCATTCGCGCTGCTGCTCGGCGGATTTTAAGGCCGCCTCGCTATCGGCCTGCTGCTGCGCCAATTGCTCAAGCTCGGTTTCTATCAATTGCTGGCGCTGTTTTAAGGTGCGCAAGGTTTTTTCCCGTTGCAAAACTCCGGTTTTACTGTCTTGGGTACGGCTAATTTTTAGCCAACCCGCGCCCAACCAAATTCCGTCACGGGTAACAACCGACTCATGGGCGTGTAATTGTCCAGCTAAAGCCAATGCTTCCGGCAAATTTTCAGCACAATACACGCCAATTAACAAACTGTCCAGTGCCGAGGCCGCGCTGATTTTATCTTGTAGGCGCGGCGCACCGACAGAACGTCCTGAATCAGCAATCACCGCTGCGGACAGCGTCCCGGAGATTTGCCATAAGGACAGCGAATCGTCCTTTAATGCCCCTAACTCGCCCATTAATGGGGCAAGCGCGTCGACACAAACGGCTTCCAAGGTGTTGCCCAACACCGTTTCGACGGCGGTTTCCCAACCGGCCTGCACATCGAGATATTCTGCCAAGCGCGGGTTGTTAGCCAGCCCAGTGTTGACTAACCACTGTTGCAGGCTATCGTTAGCCTTACCCATCGCGTGTTGCTGCAACAATTCCAATGAGGTGATCTGCCCGCTGGTACTGTGCAATTCCGAGCGGCGGGCGTGCAGTGCTTCTTGATTGGCCTTGCTGTGTTGGCGATGCTCGCGGATGCTATGCTGCTGCTGTTCCAATTGCAGATGCAAGTGTTCGCGTTCGTCAGCCAGCGCTTGCAGTTGCCCGTCCAATTCGGCAATATTGCCGGCCAAAGCACTGGCCGATAAATCGCCACGCTCTACCAACAGCTTCTCCAAGCGGCTTTGCAGTTGGCGGCTTTGGTGCGCCAACTGCTCGCTTTTAACGCGCTGGACTTCGGCCTGCTCACGGTATTTCGCGCTTTCGGTACGGTAGCGGTCCCATTGCTGTTGCCATAACAGGCGTTGCTGCTGCATGTCCTGCTGTTTGTCCAGCCAGTCGTCCTGACGGTCTTGCGCATCTTCTAACGCCGCTTCCGCCAGCACCAAGCCATCCTTAAGCTCGGCTAAAGTTTGGGTATCATTAGCCAATTCTTGTTGTACTTGCCCAAGCTGTTGGCGGGTGCGCTCAATGTCCAGCAAGGTTTGCTGATGGCTCTGGCGTTGGTGGGCAATAGCCTGCTCTAAGCGGCTGACCTCGGCGGCAAGGCTATAATAATCGCCTTGCGTCTGGTCTAGCTGGTGCTGGCCGGCTTTATGCTCGACCCGCTGTGTGGCGATGGCGGCGTCCAAGTCGCGCAACTGCATAAACAAGCGGTTATACTCGGCCGCCACTTCGTGCAGGGTCGCCTCCAAGGCCTCAGCGGCCTGCTGGTAAGCCGCCCACCGTAAGGCTAACAGTTCCAGCTTGGTTTGCCGTTCGTGCTTTTTTAACGCCGTATAGCGCTCGGCCTTTTCCGCCTGTTTTTGCAGATGCTTAAGTTGTTTATCGACTTCCTCGCGCAAATCGTCTAAGCGTTCGAGGTTTTCCCGCGTGTGCTTCATGCGGGTTTCGGTTTCGCCGCGCCGCTCTTTGTATTTAGAAATCCCCGCCGCTTCTTCGATGTGCAGGCGCAGGTCTTCGGGCTTGGCCTCGACCATGCGCGAAATAGTGCCTTGCTCGATAATTGCGTAACTGCGTGACCCTAGCCCCGTGCCCAGAAACAAATCGGTAATGTCTTTACGGCGGCATTTCGCGCCGTTGAGCATAAATTGCGACTGCCCGTCACGACTGACTTGCCGCTTAATGGCAATGCTCGCGTATTGGGCATACTCGCCGCCCAGCTTGCCTTCGCTATTATTAAACACCAGTTCCACCGAAGCGGTGCTGACCGGCTTACGGCCTGAGGAGCCGTTAAAAATGACATCCGCCATATTGCCGCCACGCAAATGTTTCGCAGAGCTTTCGCCCATCACCCAGCGCACCGCATCAATAATATTGGATTTCCCGCAGCCGTTAGGGCCGACTATCGCCGTTAAATTGCCGTTAATCGGGATGGTCGTTGGGTCAACAAAAGACTTAAATCCTGACAGCTTGATCTTTTCCAACTTCATAAACAGCAAACAGTTCCGGCACTTTACGCAAAAGCTATCATTATCAACGATAGCGGTCTTAATTTCGACTTTTTTAATGGTCGTATTGAATCAACACTTGAATAGAATGGCTTAATCGGTTTAACTTATGCCCGCCAAAATCGGTTTGCATGGCAATCCAGCCGTCATGCCGCTGTCATTAATTTGCGCGGGCATGGCCTACCAGTCCGCAAAAATGGCAGCGGGACGGCAAACCTAGGCCACTAAGCAATATTACGCAACACCGCTCCAGGCTTCGGGCCGAAAAGAACACCAACCAAGATGCCCAAGACTGGCGCGGCCTACCAAACGTTCTGCCCCCTAAAGGTACTTTTATGTCCGCACTTACTGCTTCTGTCCAAGACCAGACACGCCCGGGCAAGCTCACCGTGTCGTTCCGGCTATTATTAAGCTTATATCTGATTATCCCGCTCTGCCTGGCCTTACAACTGCTCGACACCGGACTATGGCAAAGCTATTTGAAAACCCATTTGCCCAGCAGCCCCAACCATTTTTTGCTGTTCCAAATCCTTTTCGGTACGCCGCATATTATCGCCAGTGCGGTGCTGCTAGTCAGCAACGGTGATTATTGGCAGCACTACCAGCGCAAAATTGTCCTGATGACCATCGCCTTAGCGGCTTTTTTCGGCATCGGCAGCTTATTTATTCCCTATAAGGCGTTTTATATCTTAGTCGCCACTTGGACAGTCCTGCATGTCTTAAAACAGCAACATGGCGTGGCACGGGGCGTATGCCGCCTACCCGCATGGGCTTACCACCTGTTGTTAGGCTTAAGCGTCACGGCGGGGATTTTTATTTATATCGGCATTTTTTTGAAAAATAGTTTGGATGTGCAGCAAACCGAGTGGCTGCAACACCTGATCGCCGGCTTATGCGTCGGTTTGACAGGTAGTGCGCTCTTATGCCAACGTTATGTGAAAACGGCGTTCGGCAAAGGGTTTTTATGGGCCAACGTCTTGCTGATCTTAAGCAGCTTCTATCTCTACGCGCAGCAGTATTATTTTCTGGCGATTCTGGTGCCGCGTCTGGTGCACGATGTCACCGCGTATATCTTTTATGTCACCCATGACTACAACAAACACCACCAACAGCCACAAAATGCCCTGTACCGTCTCAGTAAGACCTGCCAATTGCCGATAGTGGTGGTCTTGCCCGCCTTATCGTTTGCCTTGGCCTTTGTGTTACAAGCTTATGGTGACTTTTGGGTCGGCCAGTTAACTGAGTTCTTTTTTGGTGTGGAAATCCGCAAGGTAATCACCATAGGTCTGATCGGTTATTTGGGGCTGATGCACTATTACACGGAAAGCTTTACCTGGAAACAAGACTCGCCGTATCGGCAGTTTATTGGCTTTTCTTAAAAAGGAGGAGGATACCCGACCTGCCGAGACCTCCTTCGGCAAGCCTTCGCCACCCAGCAGGGCGGCGAATAGTCCTATCCTTTGCAGGGTTGTAGCCTTATCAACTGGCCGAAACTGTCTTTGCATGGCAACACGCGGGGGAATGCCAGCAAAAGCCACTTACTATACAAGCTAGCCTTGAACTATGGTATAATTAGCCGTGCTTGGGATAGGCACGGCCTATTCTGTGGCATTCGCAAAGTCACTGTCCTTAAGGATAGCCGTTGCTGTGACTGTCTTTACTACCTAACCCAGACCGGGCGCGGGCTTATTTGAGGATGGCAAAATGCAGACCCTACCTAAACGTTTCAGACGGTTTTTTTATGGCCTAGGCTTATTCGCCTTCGCGTCCGGCACGGTAGTGCTGGTCACCGACCCTTACAAAATGGCCGATATAGGGCTGATTATGCTGGGGGTATACCTGATGGTGACGGGGCTACGGACACTGAAGGCTGATTAAGCCTCTAGCCTAAGCCTTATCTGATAAGCGTGCCAAGCCGCACCGATTATACAAAAAAGGTGCAGGGTATACACCCTTAAGCAAGAAACATTTTTGGCTTAGCCGCTCCTTTATCCTGAACCATAGCCGCACATTCGGCCTAAAAACCGTAGCATTGTCGTGCTCAGCATTACCCGCCCCTACGGCCTCTTAACCGTCAGAGCGGGTCAATTCACTATTTTCAGCATGAAGCCCGTATGCCCGGTGTTTTTCTATAAAGTCCCCCAACATCCGGTAGCGAGATCAGCTGATTTTTGCCCAAAATTATCCAACGTCAACGTACCACAAGCATCACCGTCTTGGGCGCTACCAGAAATAGGCGTAGCACTCAAAACATAAGAAGTATTAGTGGCATTGATAATATATAAATAATAATTGCTGGCCGCAGGCGCGTTAACATTAGCATAACTGCCGCTTTGGGTGAACTGCTGCTCCATTAAATTTGACAAGCTCACTAAGGTCGCTTGCGCATCGACCCGATGCGCCTGCATTATGTGTTGCTGATAGCTAGGATAAGCTATGCTGGCGAGAATGCTGATAATAACGATGGCTATCATCAGCTCAATCAGCGTAACGCCTTGGCTTAATTTTACGTTGCTTTTTTTCATAAGATTCAAACTACCATTGCTTCCAAAGAAGACGCTTTAACCCCGAAGCATTACCGGTAGAGTTGCTACAAGGGTCACTGGCCGTCGGAATGCAGCCAGGGCCGCTATTTGCTTCATGTACAACCATCAGTGCGCCGTTACTGCCGCTCATATACTTACAATCCATAGTCGCTTCACAGGCGACTATGGTGGGTGTCTTAATGATACCGACAGTAGATTGCATACCCGAATCGGCTACCTGGTCACCAGAAAGCGTCGACAAATCACTGGCATCAATTTTACCGTCACCATTGACATCGAAGGCACTGCCGGAGAGCCTCGCCCCTGAAAAGGCATCAAGCTCCATTAGCCAACCCGTGCCACCTGGAGTACAGGTTTCGTTAATAGGGATGCTCGTTGCGAAAATGACCAAGCCATTACGCACTTGCGGTTCGGTATACGACATCTCCCCTTGCGCCGCCAAACTGGGCTGGAGCAAATCCATATACCAGCCGCGCCGATTAACATTGGCCGTACAAGGTGAACCGGTCGTACTGGGCGTAGTGCCATCGTAGGCAACATCACAATTGGAGACAACCCTAATGTTAACTGTTTGGAGTGAGCCATCCGATGCCTTATAAGTAAAATTAGAAGGCCCTTCAAAAATGATGGATTGTTGCTGCAAAGCGCCCCGCCCTCCTGTAATGGCATTACTACAGCCCACCGAGGCCTTAGAACAATTATCCCAAATACCATAAAAGGTTTGAATGGGTGAAGACCCTGACACCAAGTTATCCCCAGTTTCAAAATACTTACCCGTACCAAAATAAACCATAAAGCCAACATTTTGACCGGACCCATTTGCTTGAGTGATCGCCGGTTTTTCGGTAATGGGCTGGCGGTTGCCGACGCTATCCTGCGCCACAAAGAGTGGTGTGCCACCATTAGACACGGCCCAAGCACTGGTGCTGCCGCTAGTCACATCAATCTTCCAGAGATTACCTTTTAAGTCCCCCGCATAAATATAATCGATAATCCTATCATTATCGGCATCAACCGTGACGGGTGCGGCCAAGCCATTGCTGCCGGTACTGTCGAGCACTATTTTCTTGACGACCGCGCCCGTTTTTATATCCAGAATGAACAATGCCGCATTACCGCTGGCACTGTCAAAGCCATTGCTGACGATCGCCCGCCAGCCACCATCCGCCATACGCACCACACTGGCTTTAGGAATCGTATAGCCTAAATCGGTATCATCGCGGTTAGAAAACTCCCATAAAATATTGCTCAATCCCGTGGCAATGTCCGCAAAACCATCAGGATTGGTAATGTCCAAGGCAAACACCGCCCGGCCACCCGTACCTGCCGCCCCCCCGACTGTCGTCGTGCTACCCGCCCCCATACTGCCGACCAGTATTGTGTGCCAAATATTGTCAAAATAAGCATCGCCATATTGTGGCGAGCCATCGACAAAATATTTATGGGTGTAATTTGGCAGAACCAAACTGGCAAATTCAGCCGAGATAACGGCATTAGGGATATAGGTGAACACCTCCGCACCCGTCGTGGCATTAACGGCATGTAACATGCCGTCATTGGAACCGACATATAGCATAGCAGTACGGTTCTGGTGGGTAAAAGCCGTATAATCGCTTCCTTCGTTGCCGGGCAATGCCGTATAACCCTGATTATCCCGCCCCACAAATAAGGGGTCGGAATTGATAATATCACCCAACAAATTGGTGCGGGTACGGTAAACGCCCGTCGGCGACAACTTAATTTCCTTGCTGCGGTCACCGCGTAAGTAATCGATAATAGGACTAGAAGTACTGGTCGCTGTAAAACTGGCATTGTCCAAGACGGTCTTTTGTGCGTCATTCAAGGAAGTGAGGGATGTACCTCCCCAAAGGAACTCAATACCCCTAAGACCGGTTTTGCTCGGATCATAGCTGTAGATACGGCGGGCGGCGGCGGCGGGGATTAAGGCATCTAACAGCCCATTATTGTTACTATCCTCACCCGCATCTAAGACCCCATTACCATTGGTGTCTTCGGAGACTTGTCCGGCATCCCATACTGCCTTGCCGATACCGCCGGCATCGAGCTTACCGTTGCCATTCGTATCTTCACCCGTATCAAGTTTACCATTACCATTCGAATCTTCTGTTACCAGCGTATACGCATATAAATGCCCGCTCCAATCGGTACTGTTAAAAGTTGCCTGATAAACAAAGCTGTCCGTTTGGAATTGGGTTGAGTTCGTGGCGACCGACGAGGCCGAAGACGGGGTACGCAAGACATCAGCAAAAGCATCGGCCAGCGAGGTCGCCAATTTTTGCGGTGAAGTGGCCGCATAATAACGGTCAGGAAGACCATCCTGATTGGCATCCCATTCTGATGGCGAGGTGATGGCCTTATCCCCACCCGCATCGACAAAACCGCCCCATTTGGCCGCATAGTACAACGGTTGCTGCAAACTTTGCCCGTTAGTAGCCGTGCCGATAGTGTAGGTCACACTGGTAAATGCGGGCGGACTACTGATGCTACAGGTATTACAGGCCGTCACACCGGTAGGATCGGTATATTTGTATGAGTAAATGCCGGAATGGGCATGGAAGCCGTCTTGGGTTGTGCCATTGATAACATAACCAAACGCCATCGGAAAGCTGGTCGATTGGGCAATGACCCCCGTTTTTATAATGACTTGGCTAGACGTAACGGTATATTCGATAGTGCCCCACATATCTTGGTCAAAATCACCGCCTTGCTCGCTGTCTTCCCAATTGACGTACAACTTGCCGGAATTGCTGGTACCCGTGCTGGTTTGGCTAACCACCTTAAAGTCCATTAGGGCGCAGTTACCCGTCCCGCCAGCGGTGATGCCGGTATTCTGACAGGCCGGCAATAGCGTAATAAACTTATTGGTGCCCGGTATCGGTATTTGCCATTTTGGAATGGCGGGGGCCAAGGCAACCCCATAAAAATTGATCAGTTGGTTGCCGGTCATCGCAGGGCGCATATCATTGATATGGGAAAAATGCGCCAGACCGCTGGACAAATACGTACCGGAAAGGCGCGGGGCTTCGGGGCAAACCCCTCTGGCGGCACTCAAGCTGGTCAGCACTTTTGCGGTGCATAATTGGTTATTATCGGTGCCACTTTCGCCAATAAAATAGCTATTGTTAGTAATGCCCTCACTGCTCCCGACCGTGTCAGTTTCAGCATTAAGATCGCTGATCGCTATATCCGCAAGATTGGTGCTGTTAAAATCATCGTTATCGTAAGAACTGACGCTGGCGTTAAATTGGATAATATTCAGCGAAGCGCACCATTCGGTAGATGAAATCGGGTCAGAAAATGCCGCAGTGGTCAGGCCGGGAATTTTTGTCGTATCATTGGCAGAAAAGGTCGTGTACGCGGTTTTGCCGGCAATATAGCGCAAGGATTCCAAAAGGATTTCCGATTGCGGGTTGCCCCAATTGGTGCAATTACCGTTGGTAAAGGTATTTAAACCCCAATTGCAATTGTCGCCGCTATTATATGTACCGTCGCTATAACTATACCCATACGTCCTCAGTCTGTTAATGGTGCTGATAATACCGTAACTGGTCGTGGCACCGGAAGGGGCGACCTTGAATGTCCCATCTGTAGTGACATTGATTTCATCGGCCATCGTACCGACATTTTTCCGCAGCACCCCACCGGATTTATTTTTGCTATAAGAGCCGGTCATCAGGCCAAAACGGATTAAATTATCATCGCCATAGGTTTGCAGCAACCCAATCGGCTTGATATTGCCGTTAGGGTAGGTCTTACAGGTTTCGTTACCGACATTGCCGCTGACACAAACCAAAATCCGCGCAATATAGTCGCCCAAGACGACGGCGTCTGTTGCACTGGGGCTACTGCCCGCCGAAGCCATACCGGAATAGGTCGAGTTATTGGAGTTACTGGCGCTGTGTTCGCCCGACCAAGTACATTGCCAGCGTTCGTTAGCCGCCCATAAGCGGTAGTCGCCTTTAACCACCCGGACTTTTGGCGGATCGACGGAGTTTTGTGACAACACCGAACCCGCCGTCGCCGTCGTGTTACAAAGGGTGATGCCACTAGCAACTTGCGCGGCGGTATACGGGGTCAGCTTGGTCAGTTCGGTGCTGTCCACACCGACATAATATTTGGCAAAGCTGTGCCCGTCATTGGGGATGAACGCCCGCTCCAATACCGTAACCGTGCCGCTGTCGGTGGAGCGCAAACCGCCATAGAGAATTTTACGGATCTCATCCATGCGGGTCATGGTCGCCCAGTTTAAAAAGTTACCGCTCCACAAAGAGTTGCCAGCGGGGCAATAGCGGCTGGTTTGGGCAGTGGCGCTAGGCTCAAATTCGTTGTTGCTGTAGGTATAGCACTTACTGCTGTCGAAGTAGCCGTAATAGTCAAAATTATTCATGTAAGTGGTATCGGGTATGCCGTTACCATCAATATCGGAATAGTCATCAAATGCCTTAAAATACAACTGATGGTCTCTGGACATATTCAGCATAACAATTGGCTTGGCGGCATTGGTCAAAAACAGCGGCGACTGCGCAACCTGACCAGCAAACGAGACCGCCGTAAACAGCAAGGCGCAAACAGCCACGGGGTAACGCAGCCAATAGCCACAAAGCCTCAATTGAATCCTGATGGTGTTGTTCATAAGTTTCTCCACTGACGAAATCAGCATGGGAATAACATTAAAAAGCAGAAATCTGGCTGGCCGTTAAAAAAACTTTGCCAATTATAAGGCTACTCCGCCTTACCTAACCTAATATTGAGTGGCTTACTGTAAAAGTTTGCCCCGACTACAGCACTTGCCACTGAAAAATAAATCAAAGCCATCAATTAACACCCGCCATTCCTAACGCTCGCCCCAATCGCATATATAGACTCAACTATGGCTAAAGAACTGGCGCTACGGCCACGCGCATAAGCCATGATCCTATAAACACAAGTATTATTATTGTTATTCTGGGTTGTATTGGGACTAATATGCTGACCAAGAAATTGGATAAAATACTTGGGCGGATTGTCCAAGTTAACATCAACGAGCGTCCCGTCGCTATACGTTATGCTGGGGTTGTTTTCCCAAAAGGCCGCTGTCTGCGTTACCGACAAATAATTTGATGCCGGGTCGTTTAATACCGGGCTGTCCACCGTATAGTAGCCGTTTATGCCCTCCTGAGTATAATTGATAACGACCGCATGTCCGGCCGCCCACTCCAACTGCTGTTCGGCGGCCTTAATGGTGGCTTCGGCAGCTTGGAAAGCGAGATTTTCGTCTTGTTCGTTACCCGCCATCCGTTCTTCGAGGCCGGTGGATTGGGTGCCGCTAATGCCGATGAGCGTCAGCAACAACAGCATAACCAAGCCAATGGCAAGTACCGCGCCCTTCTGATGTCGGCAAGGGTTTTGAGGTCGGTAAGGGTTGGCTTTAAGCATTATTATGGTATCCGATTGCGTAAAGCGATAGTCGTGGTAAAAACCCGATAGAGTTTAAAGTCGCCAGGGTTGCTAACGGTCACGCCCTGATAAACATAGCCGACTGGCTGGGTGGCGACATTATTAAGGCTTGACAATAACAGACTAACCCTGATGCTGACGACATTGGACATATTTTGCACCAAACCGTATGGCACATAATAATTGGGGGAATAATCCCTGTTCGCGGCCGGGTCCGTATCTTCACCGTAGAGAATCTGCATATTGTTGACCCCTTCAATCAGCTCTATGGGTTGTGCATCGATATTAGTTTGCCGGAACAACGACGTGCCGTTACCGCTACTGGAGACACCTACCGTATACCGTACCCACACGGCTCCATCATCCACACACTTTAAATTATTTGGTGTCCACTTCCCAAGCGTCCACGCAACCGTGATACTGTCGGCATTGTTGACCCCTATGTCATCGGTACCGGTTACACCAAGATCAGCGGTGCCGTTAATCGGGTTAACAGGCGGCAACCCAGGGGCATCCAAGTTAACCGCACGGCATTCCCAAAAATCTGACATGCGCAGGTCATTGCTAAGAAAATCCAAGGCGAACCGGCCATTTTCCTGCACTTGCCCCACCGCTTGCTGGAGATTGTAGGCATGTCGGCTATTGGTGAATATCTGAGTCAGGCCACCCAGCAAAAATATACCTATCAGCATGGCGATCATGAGTTCAATAAGCGTCATGCCATGCTGATAACGCCGTCCACCATACTGTTTCATAAATACAGGCTCATTCTGTAATAATCGTCCGTGCCATTGAGAGTAGTATCGACAAAGCCGTCACGGTTACTGTCCCAATTAATGGTAATGGTGTACATTGTACTGCCAGTGGCAGTGGCCCCCGCATTAACGACGCTCGCGATAACACCCGGCAATTGGGTATTGAGAGTGGCGCTTTGATACCACTCAAAAAGATCGTTTTGCGCCATTATGTCGCGCGGACAGCCAGCGGTACCCGCCCCCATAGGGATGCAAGCGGGCTGCTGAACCGCATTAGCAGGCGATAAGCTCGCATAAACAGGCCCAGCAAGAGGCGAACCACTGGGATCATGGTTGGCACGCATCCGGTCAGCCAAATCATAAGCCAATTGGGTGGCGATACTGTGCTGCAAAGCCTTTTGGTTGTTTTTTAGGCTAACGCCCTGCAAAGCGGCAAACCCCAACATACCGCCTGACAACAACAGCATAGTGACCAGCACTTCAATTAAGGTAAAGCCCAAGGCTTTAGGCATTATGCCACGCGCTAGCATCATGGACAGTTCCCCGTACCGGAAGAGGAGCGAGCCCGGCCAATCGCGTTGATGGCAATTTGCCGGGACTGGGTGTTGTCTTGAGTACCATCACAGAGGGTAAATGTCTCCTGAATGGGGGCAATCAAGGTAAGGCCGTTACCCACATAGGTGATAACCATATCAAAAGGCGTACCACCCGTGACGGTTCTCAGCGTATAGCCTCCCGACAAGGGGTCGTGGACACGCAATAGGCAGTTTTGGTCGGGTAAGCATAAGCTGTCGTTAGCCAAGTCAAAATTGCCGACCCCGCCATTAGTAAACGGGCTGGCATTAACATACACATACCACCCCGCTTCCCATTGTCCGGGCGTGCCACTGGCCGATAAGACCGTAACCGCCGCATCACGCTTCACCGCTTCGCTTTTGGCTTGCAGTAACGCCGTCATAAAATCATTGGTATACGCCGTCAGACGCGTATCGCTAGTCAACTTTTTAAAACTAGGTAAAGCCAAGCCCAGAAAGATAGACGCTATCACCAGCGTGATCATGAGTTCGATCAAACCAAAACCCGCCAGCAGCCGGCCTTTTGGGTGACAGACGGGTAACGAAGCTACAAAACAGGTACTTGCAATCATTTCAACACCAATAAAAATCCGCTGTTGCCAACTGACCCGAAGCACAGGGAAACGCTAATCGGCAATATAGGAAAGTCACGTTTTTATCTCCGACAAGGATAACAAAATTAGCAAAGGGTTACTGAAATAGGCTATTGGGAGGTTTTTTTCAGCAAGACTACCTAAACCCTTTTTAGTTGCTTAAGTATAGTGTCTATTGCCGTAAATAACAGGTGATTTTTCACATTATCCAAAAAATAAACCTATATTTAAAGCCCTAAAGTTGGCCTTAAAAAGCGGCTGTTGCAAGCATCGGATTAACCGCCTCTTTTTCATCGCTTAATGGCTGCGCTCAATAATATACAATGACAAATCACGCAACAAGTCGGCTTCATCACCAAACACACTCAAGTTTGCCAAAGCCATTTCATGCAACTCACGCGCTTTTTGCTTCGCTCCCGCCATGCCCAACAAGGCCGGATAAGTAGGTTTGTTGTTATCCTTATCTTTGCCTTGGGTTTTGCCCAAGGTCGCAGTATCGCTTTCTTCGTCGAGAATATCGTCCTTCACCTGAAACGACAGGCCAATACATTTGGCATAATGGTCCAGCTTGGTCGCCAGCACCGGATCTAAATCCGGCTTGGCTAACGTCGCTAAGTTGACGCTGGCACGGATCAACGCCCCGGTCTTATGGATGTGCATATTTTCCAACTCCGGCAAGCTCAGCTGGGTGCCGACCGCCGCCAAATCGATCGCCTGCCCGCCGACCATGCCTTGTGAGCCGCTGGCCCTTGCCAAAACCGTCAGCATTTGCAAACGGTTGGCGGCACTGGCAGCAATACTGGGGTCGTGGGCAAGCACCTCAAACGCCAAGGCCTGTAAAGCATCCCCGGCCAGAATGGCGGTCGCTTCGTCAAAAGCGACATGGCAAGTGGGCTTACCGCGCCGCAGCGCATCATCGTCCATCGCCGGCAAATCGTCATGGATTAACGAATAGACATGGATAAACTCGACCGCACAGGCCGCGCCATCCAAACTGTCCGGCGGCAGGCCTAAGGTTTTGCCGGTGCAATAGGTCAGCAGCGGACGGGTGCGCTTACCGCCGTCCAGCACACAATAACGCATCGCCTGGTGCAGCCGTTGCGGCAAAATGTCCGGTTTGGGCAAACGTTGCTCCAGTGCGTGTTCGACACGGTGTTGACAGAAACTAAGATATTCTTTTAGCGCTTGGCTCATCAGTAAAGGGCTCCAGGGATTGAGTGCCGTTTTTTTCTAGGAGAATCTGGATTTTTTGCTCCGCTTCTTGCAAAGCCTGTTGGCAAGTGCGGGTCAGGCTAACGCCGCGCTCAAACGACCGTAACGATTCTTCCAGGGAAACGTCGCCTTGTTCCAAGCGGTTGACCAGTTGCTCAAGCTCGGCAAGCGCGTCTTCAAAAGGGAGTGCAGATTTCTTTTTCGGCATGTAAAGGGCGGATAAAAAGACAATGTTAAGACCCAACATTATATATGAAATTGGCGGCGAGGTCGGCACATCATCATGACGCATCCTTAAACCCAGTGCATTGCCCTGCTGAAAAACCCTAAGCCTGATAGTTCAAGAAAAAAACACCACTGTCAACGCCGCGTTAGCCTCTGCCGTTTGGCTTGCTTTAACGGCCTATCCACCTCCGGCCATTGCAGGGCGGCAAACAAAATCAGATAAATCTGGGTACTGACCCTGGGCGCGTCCAGCATCGTCCCCGTCAGCCCTTCCAACAGCACAGCGGCTAACGCCGGTAAAAACGCTAAAGGCACGGTTTCGCCCTTAGCCAATAAGCCCAGTTGCCGACGGCATACCAACACGACCAACACCACAAACACCCCCACCCCTACCCACCCCTGCTCTAACCAAAGATGGATAAACAACTGTTTGCTATGCCAAGGCAAATGGTCAAAATCTATCGTCCATAACCAACTTTGCAGTTTATCGGCAAACTGGCCGTTCCTGATATAATGTTCGCCATTGGAGCCATCTAGGGCAACCGCACGGATAGCGACGGGCAAGACACCTGAATTATGAATAATCAGCGTGGTCGGCCAATCCAACAGGCTATGCCCGGCATGGTCAAACTCCCAATGAAAGGTTTCCCAACGGTCGGCTTGCGCAGGCTTAAAGGCCGTATCGAGGCAACTGGGCGGATAATGGTCGCTAAATAAAATATGTTTTTTGCAAACGCGTAGCCCCAGGCTCTCGGAGATGGATTTAAAGCGGGCAGTGACCGTCAGTTGATAATGCTGGTGCGGCGGCAAAATGAGTTTTTGGATTAGCGTCATATCGCTGGGACCCAACAGTAAAACCGGCTGGCCGCTGTCTTCGGCAACATGAAAATCCGGTAAACGGCGCGTCAACAAAGTGTTTTGGTAAAACAAACTGGGTATTGTGCCGATACCCTCACCAATGAGCAGGCTGCTTAAGCTATCGGGAGTACGGAACGAGAGCATTTGTTGCCAGTGCTGTTCGCGGGTC
This sequence comes from Methylovulum psychrotolerans, assembly GCF_002209385.1. Taxonomy (NCBI): domain Bacteria; kingdom Pseudomonadati; phylum Pseudomonadota; class Gammaproteobacteria; order Methylococcales; family Methylococcaceae; genus Methylovulum; species Methylovulum psychrotolerans. The sequence continues at coordinate 3,377,440 of NZ_CP022129.1, read as the reverse complement.
GATAAATCATTGCCCACTTGCGCAAAGCGTTCTTCAAAACGCTCCGAACTCATGCCTATCGCCAATAATGCAAACAAACCGACAAAAATCAGCGCGACTTGCAGGTTTTTTAACGCAATGGCGAGCTTACGCGCGGTTCTGCCTAACAACAGCCCTAAACCGACCTGGGCAACCGCCAACAGCACGGCCAGCCGCAGGGCTTCAGCCTCTGTATAAGTATGCCATTTGCTTTCCAAGGCCGAATCGCTGATCCCCCAAGCCGCCAAACCCGCTAAGGCCAAACCCGCCAACACTTGCCAAACCCATCCCCACCCTACCGCGTAGTAAGTGCATAAGGTGGCGGCGACAACCGCCAACAAACCCACCAATAATGCCTGATAACCCGCCATTTTAAAGCCCAACACCAGACCGAACAGGCCGACCGCCAAGAGTAGCAGCGGCGCTGCCAAGGCCGTGCCGGTTTTTTTCAGGGTCTGCCGCCGGCCTACCAAGAAGACGATTAAGGTCACCAGCATGGACAGGGAAAAGCTGGCAATCGTGGTACGCGTAAACGTGACGATAATCGCATAAAACCCCGCCCCGACCGCCAGCAGGACAGCATTGAACGCCAATGGCCGTAACGGGCGCGTCAGCAGGTACACCGCTAAAGGCGTGAGCGACACCAAATAGCCGTCCACCGCTTCGCCGCCGACGTGCATATCGGTAAACCAGCCGGTAATCCGGTAAGTGCTGGCAAAATCTAAAAAAGCCGACAACGCTTCGTAACGGTCATGAAAACTGAGCAACGCCCCCAGCACATGCCGTTCCCACAGCACCAAAAGACCAAACACCCATAAACTGGCGACGATACCCGTAGCCAACAGACGCTGGCTACGCTCAGGGCTTACCAGCAACTCACGGCGCATAAACGGCCATAATAGCCAAGCATAAAAAAAGCCCTTACCAAGGCGCAGGCTATTCCAATTACCCTGATAAATGTCGTCGGGCTGTACGGTATCTTGGAACAGCGGCCAAACGTTTTGCAAAAAACTGGCACTAAACGCCGCCAACAGAACCCAATAAAGCCATCGGTAAGGCGGAGACGGCAATTGCTCCTCAACATCCTTACGCCAATACAGCACCGCCAAAGTTGCCGACAGCAAAATATCGTATTCGTTATACAACAAATTGCCTGTCCATAAGCTTAAGTCCAAAATCGGCAACAAGGCGGGCACCGCCACCAGCCAAGCTTTAGGGTAATAGGCCAATACCCCCAAATAGAGACCTAACAACACCAGCGGCACAGGCGCAAAAACATGGACGCTCGCCATAAAACCTGCCAAGATAAGAAAAACGACAGCGCAGCAATGGGTAAAAAGATAATTAATCAGCGACATAATGAAGGCGGACGGCAATGGGAGACGTTGTCTGGTATTGACAACGCTTAGGATAATAGCGGCACATTATAGCTTCGCGTATTTTAGCCCATTGCCAACAAATCCATAACTTATTAGCTGGCAGACAATGTCCATTAGGCGCATCCCCAAATGCGCTTACACCTGACCTGCCTTAACTTAACCTCCCTACTTATGCCAAAACTCCTTGATATCCTGCGCCGCTGGACAGTTTATTATCTGCTAGGCAGCGGTATCGCCATCAACCTGCTCTTAATGGCCGCTTATAGCTATGATCGTGAGGCTTTCGCCAGCGCTTATGACAGGCTAATGCTGGCAATAAGGCAAACAACCGCACCCAACACCCTGCTTGCAGAGCAAGCCCGCTGGCGGCAACGGCTTGATGCCGACATCGCCACCAACTTTGCCCCTTGGCAATCCTTACCCGAAACTACACCGCCTATTGCCGCTAACCGTATCAAAATCGGCGATAAACTTTACTTTACCTTAGCCGCCGCCAGTGCCGACTTGGAAGACCAGCAAACCTTGCTAATCGGCCCTGGTGTCTACAGGGAAGCCTTGGTGCTTAACCAAAACCATATCCACGTCATCGGCAGTGGCCGGGTAGTCCTGGATGGTATCAGCGCCGAAGGCAAGGCGGCGATACTGACGAAAGGCTTGGACATCAGCATCAGTAATATTGAGTGCAAAAACATCGCCGTCCCCGATCAGAATGGTGCCTGCCTCCGTTCGGAAGGGCTAGGCCTACAGCTTAACCACGTCTATTTCCATGATGCTGAGCAAGGCATTTTATCTGACAATAAGCCCCAACAAACCATCCACATTACCGATAGCCGCTTTGAAAAACTCGGCAAAGACGGGCGGGCGCATGGCCTGTATATTGGCGGCGGCGAGCTGTTGATTGAAGACAGCCTGATGTTGGCTGCCGTCTCCCAAGGCCATGAAATCAAATCCCGGGCGCGTAAGACCACTATCCGGCACAGCATCATCGCCTCGTTGGCGGCAGAAGATAGCCGTCTCATCGACATCCCGAACGGTGGCGAATTGCTGATTGAAGACTCGGTGTTGGAAAAAGGCCCGCCCAGCGCCAATAGCGGCGCCATCGGTTACGGTTTGGAAGGCCTTAGCTACCTTGACAACAGCATCACCCTCAAACGCAACGCCATCATCTTGGAGCGCACCGGCCACAACCTGTTGTTATCTGTCGTGCAAACTGATAAACCCCTGCCTATCGTCGGCATAGGCAATGCCACCGTCTCCAAAGATGCCGTGGAACTCGATGGCCTCAACTGGCTATACCCTGACCGTGCCGCCGCAAAAATGGCGGACTATCCACTGCTGCCGAAACTTGGGACGCGGCAAGGGCAAAATAGCGGTAGGGCAGGCCAGTAATTGGCCTAACTGCGTCAGCAGGATATTCGCCAGTTAGTGATTGTTAAAACGGCGCACACCAGTGGGCGATTAATTTTTTGCATTCCGCACGCCATTGGCAATCTTTTTCACCACACTGCGTATAAATAGCCGAACGGAAACACGGATGATGATGGCAAGCGGCTTGAATAGCCTGAATCAGCTCGCTTTTCAGCTCAATTGTAGCGGAATTTTCAACCCCTAAACTTTCTGCCAATTGCTGCAACCCCATAAGGGTCATGCCGCCATCTTCCTCGGCTATCGTAAGATAACGGGCTACCTGCGCCCGGATAAACGCCTCCTCCGCCGCCAACCAATCCTCTAGCGCATTACCCCCGACAAACTGTCTGGCCTCGGCCCGATAATAGGCCGCTTCGGCAATCCATTGTTGGCGACATGTATTTTCTACCATCTGCTTACCTGTTAGCGTTAGGCCGTATAAGTTACTGTATCCAATAAAGCTGCCAAAGCAGCACCGCCATTCAGCATACAACCGGAGATATCCGGTTCTCACCTTTATTATTCAATCGCCCAAGCTTCGTTTATCACGGCCCGAAAAGGCGGTTTTCCCGTTACGGCTTACGCTTTTTAGCCAACTATACATCGGATTTGGCTTTTATTATCTACCCAAGCTTAGTGCTTGTCACTAACAATAAACGCCAAACATATCTTTAAAAATAATTAACAATCAATAGTTTATAATAAAAACTCTAAGCCACTCAAACAATGGTCATTTTCCTTGCGAAGCCATAGCTACCTTTCGCTTCAAATGCCCATCAGTGGCGACCGAAACTTACCGACCACCGCAATACAAGCTCCCTAGCCCAGCCGTTACCACCACTTTTCAACTCACCCGCCAACGCCTGTTGTATAATCGCCTTTTTTTGACCGCTTTCCCGCATGGCACATTCTTTAATCTTTTCTCCAGCAATCCCGCAAACGCCTGCACAAACCCTCGTCTGGTCGGGTTTGACGGGGTGTGCCGATGCCTTGGCATTGGCGACGGCGATTGCCAAAGAGCAACGCCTGTTCGTGATTATCACCCCCGATAACCAAACGGCCTTACGCTTAGAACATGAGCTGGCGTTTTTCCTGAACAAACAGTACTCGATCCTGCATTTCCCCGATTGGGAGACCTTGCCTTACGATGTGTTTTCGCCCCTGCCGGAAATCACCTCCGAACGCCTGAAAGTTTTGGCGCTGTTGCCGGAAGTCAAACGCGGGGCTTTAGTCGTACCGATCACCACGCTGATGCACCGCCTCGCCCCGCGCGAGCATGTCCTGGCGAACAGTTTCGCCATTCGGGTCGGCGACGATTTTAATCTGGAACTTAACCGCGTCAAGCTGGAAAGCGTCGGCTACCAATGCGTGTCGCAAGTCTACCAACATGCCGAATTTGCCGTGCGCGGGGCGATTGTCGACCTGTTCCCGATGGGCAGTTCCGTACCGTTCCGCATTGAATTGTTTGATGAAACCGTCGAATCCATCCGCACCTTCGACCCCGAAAGCCAACGCTCTTTAGAAAAAATCAACCAGATACAACTGTTTCCGGCCCGCGAGTTTCCGTTTACCGATGCCGCCATCAAACAGTTCCGGCAAACCTTCCGGGAGGTGTTTCCGCAAACCTCGCTGAAAAACACCCTTTATGCCGATGTCAGCAAAGGCGTAGCCTTTAACGGTATCGAATACTATCTGCCGCTGTTCGTCAGCCAAACTGCCACTCTGTTCGATTACCTGCCAAGCTCGGCGGTGTTGGTGGTCAGCGACCAGTTCACCGCCCATTCGGTGGCGTTTTACAGCGATGCCCAAGAGCGTTACGAGCAACGCAAATACGATTTGGAACGCCCGCTGTTAACGCCCGAACGCCTGTTCTTATCTGCCGACGAGCTCGCCGACAAGGCTAACCGCTTTGCGCGGATAGTCTTAGACAGCTGCCCGACCGACGGCCCTTGCCAAACCCTGCCGGATTTGACCTTCAACACCAAGCTCGACCAGCCTGCGCAACGCTTGCAGCAGTTTATCGCGGGCTTTAACGGCAAAGTGCTGTTGGTCGCCGAATCCGCCGGACGCAGGGAAGCCCTGTTAGACAGGCTACGCGCCTGCCAAATCAGCAGTAAACGGGTCGAATCTTGGCAACAGTTTTTGGATACCGACGCGCCAGTCTGCATGGTGGTCGCCCCCGTCGAACAGAGCCTATGGTTGCTTAACCCCGCCCTGGCCATCATCACCGAACCGCTGCTGTCCGGCGAAAAAGTCCAACAGCAACGCCGCCGCCGGAAATCGGCCGCGCGGGAGCTGGAAGCCATTGTCAACAACCTGAACGAACTCAGCATCGGCTCGCCCGTTGTCCATCAGGAACATGGCGTAGGCCGCTACCTCGGCTTGCAAACCTTGGCGGTCGGCGGTATTCCCGCCGAATTTTTGATGCTGGAATACGCCAATAACGATAAGCTCTATGTTCCCGTGTCTACCCTGCACGTCATAGGCCGCTACACTGGCATGAGCCCGGACACCGCGCCGCTGCATAAATTGGGCGGCGACCAATGGGGCAAAACCAAGAAAAAAGCCATCGAAAAAATCCGCGATGTCGCCGCCGAATTGTTGGAAATCCATGCCCAACGCGCCATCAAACAAGGCCATGCCTTCGCCATTACCAACACCGACTACCAGACCTTTGCCGACGCGTTCCCGTTTGAGGAAACCCCCGACCAGCGCACCGCCATCGAAGCGATACTGGACGATATGACCAGCCCGCAACCGATGGATAGGGTCATTTGCGGCGATGTCGGGTTCGGCAAAACCGAAGTGTCGATGCGGGCGGCCTTTATCGCCGTGCAAAGCGGCAAACAAGTCGCGGTACTGGTACCGACCACGCTATTGGCGCAACAGCATTACCAAAACTTCTGCGACCGCTTCGCAGACTGGCCGGTGCGCATCGAAGTCATGTCCCGCTTCGCCTCCGCCAAACAGCTTAAAGACATTGCCGAAGCCTTGGCGAAAGGCCTGGTCGATATTGTCATCGGCACCCACACCCTATTATCCAAAGAATTAAAATATAAAGCCTTAGGGCTAGTGGTGATTGACGAAGAACACCGCTTCGGGGTACGGCAAAAAGAACATTTTAAAAAGCTGCGCAACGAATTGGACATGCTGACCCTGACCGCCACGCCGATTCCGCGCACCTTAAACATGGCCTTATCGGGGCTACGCGACATTTCCATTATCGCCAGCCCACCGCCCAACCGCCACGCCATCAAAACCTTCATCAGCACCTGGGTGGACGCACAGATTAAAGAAGCCTGTTTACGCGAAATCCGCCGGGGCGGGCAGGTATTCTTCCTCCATAACGATGTCAAATCCATGGATAAAATGGCCCGCGAACTGGAAGCCCTGTTGCCGGAAGCACGTATCCAAATCGCCCACGGACAAATGCCCGAACGTGATCTGGAACGCATCATGCTGGATTTTTACCACCAACGCTTTAACCTGCTGCTCAGCACCACTATTATCGAAAGCGGCATCGACATCCCCAGCGCCAACACCATCATCATCAACCGTGCAGATAAACTGGGTCTGGCGCAACTGCACCAACTGAGGGGCCGGGTCGGACGTTCGCACCACCGCGCCTACGCCTACTTTATCGTGCCGCCGAAAAACCTGATGAGCAAAGACGCGCAAAAACGCCTGGAAGCGGTTGAAGCCTCCGGCGACTTGGGCGCGGGCTTTATGCTGTCCTCACATGATATGGAAATCCGGGGCGCTGGGGAATTGCTCGGCGACGACCAAAGCGGGCAAATCCAAGAAATCGGCTTTACCTTATACACCGAATTGTTGCAACGCGCCGTGGACGCGCTCAAATCCGGCAAACAACCGGAATTAGACACCCCGATGGACAAAGGCCCCGAAGTGGATTTGCAAGCCGCCGCGCTCATCCCCGAAGACTACCTGCCCGACATCCACGCCCGCCTAGTGCTATACAAACGCATCTCCAGTGCCGACAGCACCGAAGACTTGCGGGACTTGCAAATCGAAATGATCGACCGCTTCGGCTTGCTGCCGGAAGCCGTTAAAACCCTATTCAGCGTCACCGAACTGAAACAACAGGCGGAACAATTGGGCATTAAGAAAATTGAAGCGGGTGCCACAGGCGGGCGCATCGTCTTTAGCAGCACCCCGACCATTAACGCCGAGCAATTGATCACCTTAATCCAAACCCAAGCCCAAGTGTACAAACTCGACGGCATGGACAAATTAAAGTTTACCCAAACGTTTGCCGATGTCGCCCAAAAAGTGGAATTTATCGGCGCTTTGCTGCAACGCTTGACCTTGCCTAAGCCTGCGGCAAAATCAGCCTAGCCCATCTAATAAAGTCTAAAACCATGAGCAAACCTAAATTATCCTTACAAGAACAGCTCTTAAAATCCGGTCTCGCCAGTTCCGCACAAGCAAAAAAAGCCCAAGCCGACAAGCGCAAGCAAACCAAAATGCAGACCAAAAACAATGTCACCGTCGTTGATGAGGCCAAAGAGCTGGCCTTAAAAGCCCAGGCGGAAAAAGCCGAGCGCGACCGTGAACTGAACCAGCAACGCCGCCAACAAGAGGCGCACAAAGAGCTCGCCGCCCAAGTCAAGCAACTGGTCGAACAAAACCGCCAACGCCAAGACCCTGACGGTGTCGCCTACCGCTTCACCGATAACAACAAGGTCAAAACCTTGTACATTAGCGAAACCCTGCGCAACCACATCAGCAAAGGCCGCGCCGCCGTGGTTAAATTTGAGCGGGCTTACGAGGTTGTCAACGCCGACACCGCGCAAAAAATCCGCGAACGCCTGCCGGACTGTGTGATTGTGTATTTCCCCGCCGAAGCGGAAGCCGCCAAGCCCGCCGAAGATGACCCTTATGCGGCGTTTGCGGTGCCGGATGATTTGCTGTGGTAAGCACATCATCATCAATTTAACAAAAGACGAAACGCCAATCAGCGAATTGGCAGGACATTGCGGAGCAGGAAATATCAAACGGCATGATAGGCATTGCCCTCTTTACGCAAACTATTATCCCCAAAAATAACGATTTAATGAACACAACTGCCGCAGCAGGCTCTAACTGTGTTAATATTAACATCCGCTTTTTTTAAATGTTGTTATGACCGCTGCTGTCCCTCCCCAACTGATAGACCGTTTTGGCCGAACGGTGGATTATCTGCGCATTTCCATTACTGACCGTTGTGATTTTCGCTGCGTTTACTGCATGGCGGAAGATATGGTGTTTTTGCCGCGTGCGCAAATCCTCAGCTTGGAAGAAATTTATACCCTGGCTCAAACGTTTACCGGCTTGGGGGTAAAAAAAATCCGCATTACTGGCGGCGAACCGCTGGTGCGTAAAGGCGCGTTGGAGCTGTTGCAAAAAATCGGCGCTTTGCCGGGCTTGGAAGAGCTGGTGCTGACCACGAACGGCTCGCAATTGGCGGCAATGGCCTCGGCTTTAAAGGCGGCGGGGGTCAAACGCGTCAATATCAGTTTGGACACCCTTGATGCCGCCAAATTTAAGGCCATTACTCGCACCGGGGATTTGCAGCAAGTTATTAACGGTATCCAAGCCGCCACGGCAGTGGGTTTTGAGCGGGTCAAGCTCAATGCGGTGATACTCAAAGGCCGTAATCACGAAGAAGTTAGCGCGTTGGTCAGTTTCGCCATTGCCCAAGGCGTGGACATCAGTTTCATCGAAGAAATGCCTTTAGGCGTGGTGGCGGCACAGCACAACCGCTCGGACGCTTATTATGCCAGTGACCGGATTAAAGCGGACTTGGCAAAAACCTTTACGCTCGAACCCAGCACCATGAAGACGGGCGGGCCGTCGCATTATTTTAACGTCGTCGGCACCACAACGCGGGTCGGTTTTATCTCCCCGCATAGCGAAAACTTTTGCAGCACCTGTAACCGGGTGCGCCTGACCGTGGAAGGGCGTTTGCTGCTGTGTCTGGGCAATGAGCATTCGGTCGATTTGAAACAGGTGTTGCGTAGCCAGCCGGGTGACAGTACGGCCTTAACTCAGGCGATTATCGCCGCCATGCAGATCAAGCCCGAAAAACACGAATTTAACATCCACGAACAGCCAGTTATCTTGCGCTATATGAACATGACTGGCGGCTAAGCCTGCCGACCAAACAGAACAAGCAAGCTGTATTGTCCCGCACCCTCAAGGGACACCTCCAACCAGCCTTATCCAGCCGTGGCGGCAAGTTTGCCACGCTTAACCGAGGAATGCGCAGGATATAATTTTTAAGGCTAAATGCCTTAAGCCACAAAGTTATCTCCTGCCCATTCCTGCCCATTTTTCTTAACAGAACCCCATCATTTTCAGAGGTTTTTAATGTCTTTCTCCCAACTCGGCCTGTCCGAAGCCTTACTTAAAGCCGTAGCCGAACAAGGTTACACCGAGCCGACCCCTATCCAACAGCGTGCCATCCCGATTATTTTACAAGGCAAAGATGTCTTGGCGGGGGCACAAACCGGAACGGGCAAGACCGCCAGCTTTACTTTGCCGTTGCTGCAACTGCTTTCCGATAGCGATGTGATCCACCAAAAACCGCGCCGTGTCCGCGCCCTGATTCTCACCCCCACGCGTGAGTTGGCGATGCAGGTACACGAAAACGTCAGCATTTATGGCAAGCATTTGCCGTTGCACACCGAAGTGGTGGTCGGCGGCGCCAGCATCAAGATGCAGACGCGTAACCTCAAGCACGGCTGCGATATTGTCGTCGCCACGCCAGGCCGCTTGATCGACCACGTCCAGCAAAAAAATGTCAGTCTGGCGCATATTGACATTCTGGTGCTGGATGAAGCCGACCGGATGCTCGACATGGGCTTTTTGCCCAGCATCCGCCAAATTATGGCCTACCTGCCTAAACAACGCCAAAACCTGTTGTTCTCGGCGACCGTCTCCAACGGCATTAAAACCTTGGCGGCGCAATTGTTAAACAAACCCGTCGAAATCGAAGTGGCCCGCCAAAATGCCACCGCCGATACCGTCACCGAGCGCGTCTACGGCATCCCGCGTGAACGCAAACGGGAACTGCTGTCCTTTTTGATCGGCAGCAACAATTGGAAACAAGTTCTGGTGTTTGTCCGCACCAAACACGGTGCTGACCGCCTGGAAAAACAGCTGATCCAAGACGGCATCCGTTCCGCCGCCTTGCATGGCGATAAATCCCAAGGGGCGCGCACCAAAGCCTTAGATGCCTTCAAAAACGGCAAAGTCACCGTTTTAGTGGCCACCGATATTGCCGCGCGGGGTTTGGATATCGACAGCCTGCCGCATGTCATTAACTATGATTTGCCGCAAGTGCCGGAAGATTATGTGCATCGGATTGGCCGTACTGGCCGTGCCGGAGCCAGCGGTGAAGCTTTGTCTTTAGTCAGCCCTGAAGAGGCGCAACTGTTGGCGGACATTGAAAAGCTGCTGCAACGGCAAATCACCCGTGTTGCTGACACGGGCTATGAGCCGGTGTCTTTGCGCGTACAGGATGCGCCGAAAAAAGCCGCGCCCAGTAAAACCACTGGCAAAAAAGATTTTCGGCATAAGCCCAAAGCCCCCGCTGGCCGCGATGGCGCCCGCCCTCAAGGCCCGCGTGGTGCGGCCAAGCCCGCCCCCCGCCGCACAGGCCGGGTGTAAGCTTGCTGTAGGGCAAGCCCTCCCGGCAGGGCGATAATCCCCGCCGGGCGTGACCTAAATAGCCCGTTGTCGACAGGTTTAGCGGCGTACAAACAGCGATTTGTACGCCAAGCTCCCGGCCTTAACTGCCTGAATTGTCCCGCTTAAGCTTAAATCCCACCCTATTCTGTTGCCGCTATCGGGCAAAATCAGGAAAATTCCGCTATATCCGACGTGCAAAACCGATTATAGTGAGTATAATTTATTACCCAAACGCTTCGCCGCCCTGTTTCAAGCAAACGGCCCTAAGCCTTCCCCGTTGCCCAGCCCACCACGCTGGCAACCCATTTCTTAAGCCGCGTTGACGCTATATGCCCGTCTTGCCGATTAGTGATGATTTTAAATTCTAATCAATAGCCTAAGCATGTATCATATAAACATCAGCTGACTGTAGCCATTACCTTATTTCATTATTTAAATGCCCTCGAAGTCTAAAAAAGACGTTGATTTCAGTTCAACAAAAGACCCATACGCCCAGCGTGAAGCTGAGAAGTATGAAAATCCCATCCCCAGCCGCGAACTCATCCTTCAACTCATTGAGCATTCGGGCAAGCCTTTGTTACGCAAAGAAATTGCCGAAGCCTTTACGATGGAGAGCGAAGACCAGCTAGAAGCCTTACGCCGCCGTTTGCGGGCGATGGAGCGGGACGGCCAATTGCTGTTCAACCGCGAACAGCGCTATTGTCTGGTCAATAACAAAGATTTAATTGTTGGCCGCATCATCGGCCATGCCGACGGCTTCGGCTTTATCCGCCCGGATGACGGCTCGGATGACTTATTCTTATCCCCGCGCGAAATGAACCCCTTGTTGCACAATGACCGTGCTATGGTGCGGATTGTCGGCATCGACAAAAAAGGCCGCCGCGAAGGCGCGGTGGTGGAGATTTTGGAACGCAACACCCACCAGATTGTCGGGCGGCTCTATAAGGAGGACGGCTTCACTTACGTCATCCCTGACAATAAAAACCTTTCGCAAACCGTTTTGCTGCAAAAAGACGGCGTGGGCAAAGCCAAACAAGGGCAAATCGTTATTGCCGAAATCGTCGATCAGCCGACCAAATTGCGCCAGCCGATAGGCCGCATCATTGAAGTGCTGGGCGACCATCTCGCGCCGGGTATGGAAATCGAAATGGCCATCCGCTCGCACGAACTGCCGCACCGCTGGCCTGCCGAGCTTGAGGAAGAGATCAAACAACTCAGCCCCGAAGTGCCGGAGGCGGCCAAAGAAGGCCGCGTCGATTTGCGCGACACACCTTTAGTGACCATTGACGGTGAAGATGCCCGCGATTTTGACGATGCCGTATTCGCCAAAAAGACCCCGAAAGGCTGGAAGCTGCTGGTCGCTATCGCCGATGTCTCGCATTATGTGCAGATCAACACCGCCCTGGATAACGAAGCCAAAAACCGCAGCACCTCGGTGTATTTCCCCGAAAAAGTCATCCCCATGCTGCCGGAAATCCTCTCCAATGGCTTGTGTTCGCTCAATCCTCATGTCGACCGTCTGTGCATGGTCTGTGAGATGCTGATCGACGGCGAAGGCAATGTCAGCCGCAGCCGCTTCTTTGAAGCCGTGATGCGCTCCCATGCCCGCCTGACCTACACCGAAGTGGCGAAAATGCTCGTCGAAGGCGATACCGAACTGGCGCAAAAACACACGGCCTTAATGCCGCATTTGCGCGAATTGTACGCGCTGTATAAAGTCATGCGTGTGCAGCGCGAACAGCGCGGGGCGATGGATTTCGACACCCAAGAAACCCGCATTGTCTTTGGCAAAAACCGCAAAATCGAAAAAATCGTTCCCGTTACCCGTAACGATGCCCATAAGCTGATTGAAGAGTTTATGATCACCGCCAACAGTGCGGCGGCACGTTTCCTCAACGGCAAAAAAATCCCCAAACTGTTGCGTATCCACGAAGGCCCCAGCGCTGATAAGTTACTCAACCTAAAAACCTTCCTCGGCGAATTGGGGCTGAAATTCGGCGGCGGCGCACAACCGACCCCGCTGGACTATATGCACTTGGTCGAAGCCGTCCGCCACCGCCCCGACGCGCACCTGATCCAGACCGTATTGTTGCGCTCCATGTCGCAAGCGGTCTACAGTCCCGAACTGAAAGGCCATTTCGGCTTGGCACTTGAGGCTTACGCACATTTTACCTCGCCTATCCGCCGCTATCCCGACTTATTGGTACACCGGGCTATCCGCCATTGCCTACAAGGCAAAAACGTCGCCAGCTTCTTCTATGGCGTGCCTGACATGGTGTTATTAGGCGAGCATTGCTCCGCTAACGAACGCCGCGCCGACGATGCCACCCGCGACGTGGTCAGTTGGCTCAAGTGCGAATTTATGATGGACAAAATCGGCGAAGAATTCAGCGGCATCATCTCCGCCGTCACTTCGTTCGGGTTTTTTGTCGAACTGGCGGACATTTATGTCGAAGGTTTGGTGCATATCAGCAACCTAGGCCAAGATTATTTCCACTTCGACCCGACCAGCCACCAATTAAAAGGCGAACGCACCAACACTAACTTCCGTTTGGGCGACAGCGTAAAAATCCGCGTGGTGCGGGTTGATTTGGACGAAAAGAAAATGGATTTTGAGCTGGTGCAAAAACAGGCTTCGGTTAAGAAGGCTGATGGCGGTGCACCGACAGGCAAACCGAAGAGAAAGCGTAAGAAGAAGCCTAAAAGCGTTTAAGGTTACACGCTCCTGCGCTTAACTAGAGACAGAGATGGGTTATGAAGCTTGAAGTCAGCGTCAAAAACTTGGGGCAAATCAAAGAAGCTAACTTCCATATCCGCCCGATCACCGTCATCACGGGGCCGAACGGTACGGGCAAAAGCTTTTTTACCAAGTCTTTGTATTCGATTTTGAATGTGGTGAATAAAAATATTTACCATGATTCGATCAATCAGATGATTTTGAAGATTCGGTTGCGATTGGATGTCATTAGGGGATTCGGAATTCAAGAGCAATCAGAGGCCGAAAGTATAAGTGGCGATATTCAGGAAATAAAAGATGGTCTTCTTCAGTTGCAAAAGGAATTTGAACGGGCCAACGACTTAAAAATAATTGATTTTTTTGCGTTTACGGCAGCCAAAATGGTAGCTATGGAGGCAATCTACCAGTCTTTTTTATCTTTTTGCCAGAAATATGACAATAACCCTAAGGCGATCTCAAAAAATAATGCTGAAATTATCAATAGCTATTTTGAGGATTTTTTAAAGCAAGCAAAATCCCCCGCGCAATATTATTCTGACGATATTCGCCAGCATCTTGAAAACGAGCTTAAAGAAAACTTTCAAATTTCTTCGTTAAGTGACTTAATTTCTTTTGGCAAAGATGAACTGGAAATCAGAATTGATGAATTTTGTTTAAAATTAGACAACAATGGCTTCCATCTAGGTATGCCCACTGAGTTTATTAACGAAGTCGCCAATTTGTCTAACGTTATATTTTTTGAGTCACCGGCTTATTGGAAAGTACGGGATGCTTTAAACTCCGCCCAAGATAACAAGACCATTTTTCAGCATAAAAATGACGTTTTAACAGGCGTACCAAAATATTTTTATGATTTAGATACCGCCTTAAAAACCAAAACCAAAACCGAAGGGGCTTTTAAATCCGCTACCGATTTGTTAGCCCGCACCCTAGGCGGCGAGTTTATCTTCAAGGGCGATGAGTTAAGCTTTAAGGACAAAAGCGGGCGGGAAATCTCCAAAAATCTCATGTCGTTCGGTATGACCAACTTGGGCATGATCCAAGCCCTGCTAAAATACAACATCATCACCGCAGGCTCCTTCATCTTCATTGACGAGCCGGAAACCAATTTGCACCCCGATTGGCAAGTCAAGCTGGTAGAGGTGTTGTTGTTATTGGCGCAAGGCGGCGTTAATATCGTCATCACCACGCACAGCTCTGACCTTGTTAAGGCGTTGGAAGTTAAGATAAAAAAGCTGCCGATTGAAGTAATGGAAGATTTTCTTTCGGTGCATTTTGTGGATATTGGTGGAGAATTGCTTAACTTTGAATCGGAAGGCAGGTTACAGCAATTAATTGAATCCAGAAGCTTGTTAAATGCCGCTTACGAAGAACTTTATTTTAGCGACTTGTAACGGTCATGCTGGATAAATCGACTTATTTACGCTGTCTTGAACATGCAAAAGGTACTGAAAAATCGGTACTGATGGCGTATAAATTGGATGATGCAGACGGTATCGCCGAGCAGCTAGGCTTTAAAACCCATATAATCAGTAAAGCCGATTATTTTCTTGAGCAAGAACTGCATGTGCAATTCATAGAGCTGTCGGATCTTAGGGAGAGCTTTAAAGAATGCGCTGGTAAAATTTGCTCAGCTTTAGCGGAGATCAACCAAGATCCGACGCTTTCTGAAAAATGGAAAAGGGAGCGAAAAAAAGTCATAAAGCAAAAGGCTTGGCAGAATCTTCGCGATGAGTTTCATAAAAAATGGAACGGTTCCATTGCTGTCATCGAAAGGCTGTACCGCAAAACTGGGCAACCCGTGGATAGCGATCCGCGTTATAGCCTACTTATTGTCTGCAAAAACGATACGGATACCAAAATGCTCGACGAATTGAATGCTGAGCTGAGCCCGCTCTTAAATGGCATGTGTGGCACCGTACAAAAAGTACAGTTTTGCAAAACGTCTCAACTTGAAAAATGCCTTTTAACAAGCTGAAAAACCCTGTGGCCAAACACAATCCATCAACACAAAACCAAGCCAGGGAGTTTAAAAACAAGGCATAAACAGCCTACCCTACTTAGCTTTCCAAACAAGACAATCCAACACTAAAGTGCAATACTAGGTATCAATCGTTTAGAATAGCGTTCTCCCTGATGTTTTAACCAACAATCCCAAATCTCTCAGAGGTGGTTTATGTTCGATAAAACTTTGTCCATCATCATGGCTGGCGGCATCGGCACAAGGCTGCATCCGCTGACCGCCGACCGTGCCAAGCCGGCCGTGCCGTTTGGCGGCAAGTACCGGATCATTGACTTCACCCTGACGAATTGCCTGCACTCCAAACTGCGGCGCGTATTGGTGCTGACCCAATACAAATCCCAATCGCTGCAAAAGCATTTGTTGGATGGCTGGGCGATTTTCAGCTCGGAAATTTCCGAATACATCATGCTGGTGCCGCCCCAGATGCGTACCGGAGAATCCTGGTATGTCGGCACGGCGGATGCCATCTTCCAGAACATGTACCTTATCGAACGCAGCGACCCCCATTATGTGCTGATTTTGTCGGGCGACCACATTTATCGGATGGATTATGCGGCCATGCTGCAATTCCACCATAACCAGCAAGCAGAACTGACCGTGGCCTGTATGCAAGTGCCGCTAGCCAGTGCCAGTGCGTTTGGGGTGATGTCGGTGGATCATGACCAACGCATTAGCGAGTTTCACGAAAAGCCCCAGCAACCGCAACCCATGCCCGGCAATCCGCACAGCGCCTTGGTGTCAATGGGCATCTACGTTTTCAATAGGGAGTTGCTTTGCCATGCCTTGCAGGCCGACCACGATCTTGTTTCATCCAGCCATGATTTCGGCAAAGACATTATTCCAAAGCTGATTCAAACCCATAAGGTCTGCGCTTATCGGTTCGGCGGCGAGGCGGGTCGGGTTACGCCCGACCAGTATTGGCGTGATGTCGGCACCATTGACTCCTATTACGCGGCGAATATGGATCTGCTGGACCCGGTGCCGCCGATGAACTTGTACCAACGGGATTGGCCGATCCGCACTTACCACGAACAAAACCCGCCTGCGAGAATGGTCAGGGGGACTTCCGGCCACGAAGGCCAACTGGTTAACTCCCTGATTAGCAGCGGTAGCGTTATCTGTGGCGGTAACGTCCGGCATTCGATTTTGTTTCCGCAAGTTCAGGTGCATGAACATGCGGTGGTGGAAGACTCTATCTTGTTTTCGGGTGTGTCAGTAGGCGCAGGGGCACTGTTAAGGCGTTGTATAGTCGATAAGAACGTGCATATTCCGCCTGGCGAGCAGATTGGCTTTGATGCCGCCGCCGATGCCGCCCGCTTCACCCGTTCGGAATCCGGCATCACCGTCATTCCGAAGGGCTACCGCTTTATACCGTAAACCCCGCCCTCACCCAGCGCGGCGTTGGCGGCGACCCAGCCTTAAGCCGCCCTTTGTCATCGCCTATTATCCGCCGTCATTAACCGTGCCGCCAGCGCGTGGTCTGAAAACGTCTCCAAAGCCTTGCCGACCATTTGGCAATGTCCGCCTTGCGCTTCATAGCTTCGGCTAAATTCATCAATAAATTCCATAACGGTATGGTCTATCAGGTAGCCGTCGGTAAAGTCAAAAATAATCGTCTTACCGCTTTCCAATTCTGCGAGGGCTTTTTTTAAGGGTAAGAAGTTTGAAAATAAGGCCGAACCTAACAGCTTGACGACCAAAGCAGGGCCATCTTGGCGAATCGTAAAATGGATCTTAAACAAATTGTTAAACCAAACGCCGCGTAGCCGAGTAAATATCCCCCAGCAAAGCTGGGGGCTTTATGGTGTGAACCGCTCAAAGCGGTAAAACAGGTCGCTAACGCGGCCTGTCAATAATGGCCACCTTAGGGGTGGCGGCTCAACTCCAAAGGCTCAACGAATTGTCGGCACAAGGCGCGGATGTTCGCCCCTTCTTGGCAGGCCAATAGGACAAATTCTTTTCGGGCTGACATTAGGGTGACCTCTTTCCAAGGCATGAACTTTTTCCGGTAGGTTAAAATTCACGCATTCTAAAGTGTTACCCATGTCCCCGAACATGTGTTACCTATGTCTCCAGTCCATACACCCATCAGGGGAGGGGGACGGGTTCCATTGCAACTTGTTGTTTTAAATTAATTTGTTCAACTTTTTAATATCCGGTAGTTGAACTATTTATCCGAATGTTAAAAACTTGATAATCGAGTTTAAACAACCGGTCCGGTTTGTCGGCGGCGATAAGGCCAATGTAAGCAATTCGGTAGCGGGGGGCTGAATGAGTGGGTGACTATTTTTGGCGTTCGCATGGCCATTGGGCTGGCGGGTCGGGATACTCCCCATCGACCCGCCACTGAAAGCCCATAGAACCTAGTTGCTTATCTGGATGCTGTGTTTGCCGGCCAGCTTCTTGTTTAGCGTGACCCACAGTTCTGATTGGGCGGGACGTACACTGACAAAATAATCGGTGTCGGCCACTAAGGCCACGCCATCTAAGGTTATTTGCACGGGTGGCGTGGCCAGGGTGTAGTTGTGGGCAACGATGATCGGCATGTCTAAGGTGGTGGGTGCGGTGTTGGACACACCGAAGTACAAGAGGACATTGTTATTGGCGGCATCAAGCTCCCAAGTGCCATAGATTGGGCTATACCCCACCGGGCTATAGGTTTGGTTATCGCTACGCCCCACACCCGCCACGCCTTTCGTACGCACGGTTCCTATGCTGGTGGTCAAGCTGGTCAAGCTGATGGTCTTGGCTTGCTGGGCGATGGCTTGGGTCGGCTTAGCCGAATGCGGGTCCAGCACGATATAAGTGCTGTAGCTCACTTTAGGCCAGCCGTGGACGCCATAACCGTTAGTGCCGATAAACGACCCATTGCCCAAAGACCCCCAGTCTGCACCCCAGGCCAAACGCTTGTTGCTGGTGGTCTGTGCCGCATTGGCAACCGAGTATTGCACCAGTTGGTAAGCCCAATCGCTAGTACAAGGCATTTTGTGGTTATACCCAGGCCCCGCCCCTTGGTCATTAATGCAAAGCTGCCCCATATTCGCGCTGGTTTTGCCACGCCAGACTTGGGCTTGGTAATTGTTGTAGCCCCCCGCGTTTTGGTTGGCGATGAGCTGCGTTCCGGCCAGCCCCATTTCGGCATCGGTGCTTGATGTCCATAAATAATCATAGGGGGCCCCCTGATTGAGTTGGGAATAATCCCAGGCGTTATTCATCGTAAATGGTTTTCCCGCACTGGCGAACACATATTTGTCGCCCCAGCCGACACCACCGACCATATCCGCGCCGGTGCCCCCCTCCACATTCATGTCGCCATAAGGGGCGCGGAAATCGGAGTCCACCGCATGGTTGGGTATCTGTGATAAGTCGAACGTCACCGACCAGACCGGATAATTGCGGCCTGTAGCCAGCATCCAATGGATACGCACGGGCATGTTATAAACCGTGACATACTGGCGGTTAGTGTCTGCCGGACCGTAGATCCACGTCCACGGCTCGATGGATAGGTTGGTGAGCGCCGCTTGGGTCAGGCCATAGCGGACATAATTGAGCGTATATTCATGGATGGCGTGATGGTTGCCGACAAATAGCTTATTGCTGGTGGCGCCGCTGCCGGAACCCAGCGGCGAATCGTCCTTGCCATAAGCGGCGGCGAAAGACGGGTTGCTCAAGTGCGCAACGACATAGCCGAAGCCTGCCGCGCCGTTAGAACTGGGGTTCACCGTCCGTATTGTGCCGTTCGGCAGCGTATAAGTGAACTGCTTGGCATTGCCGCCCTTGCTGGCATCGTTGAGGGCCAGTGCCACGTTACGCGGTTTGCAGGTGCTGTCAGACCAAGTGTACTGGTCGTTCAAAAATCCGTTGATGGGCTTGCCCGCATTAGCGGCGCCAGAATCCACGGCCAACGCTTGGCAACCGCCCGCTAGGGCGGCGGAAACCAAGACCACATTGTCAACATTGAAGACGACACCGCCTTGGCCTAGCCCGTCTTGCAGGTTGAGACGGTTCACCAAGGCCAAACCGCCGAGGCTACTGACCGGAATGGTGACGCTAGACCAGGTGTTGGCGGCCAGCGGCGGTGTGGCGAAGGCAGAAAGCTTGGCGGCATTGCTCAAGCCGGTATCGTTTTGCAACGTGACGGAAAGTGCCGCCACCTTTGCGACATTCCCGCCCGGATTGATGTCAAATTTGAGTGCGGACAAGGAACTCAGGTTTACACCGCCCGTATCCCAATGCAGCGCGAAATCGTTCCAAGCCTTGGCGATGTTGACATGCGCTGAAGCGGTACCTGATTTCTTCAAGAGGGTGTCGTTGGTGACGAGGGTGGTGGTATCCCAGCTCCAATCGCTCCAACCACTGACAATGCTGTCGTTGTAAGCATAAATGTCGGCTTGGGCTACCGATAAGTTCATAGCCAACAGCCAAGGGCTGCCGACAAGGATTTTTATAAAGGATTTCATCGTTATTTTATCCTGGGTATTGGGTTGCACGACACACTCTTGCTCAACCAATTTTACCACAGGATCTGTTTTTTAAGTATTGAATAAATCAAGTTAAAGCGTTGTTGAGTCGTCAATAGGTGTGAAAAAGTTTTTTAACCTAATTTTTCAGGACTAATGTCCTTTATTTTGACTACAAAATCAATAAAACGCCGTTCCGGCAAGGATTTGCTAAGAATTCGCTAAGAATTCGCTATCGCGCTCCTATGAGTGCCGGAATGACGGTTTTTGCTTGCCAATGTTAAAAATATACGCACACCTACTTACCGCAACTATTTTAAACTAGAGAGATAACAGACAGACGTTATGCATTGACGACAAGCCGAATTATCGTACTTCACCTTCCCGTTTGGTTTCCATTTCCAAATTTTGGTATTCGTGTTGTTCCAATTTGCCATCTTCGCCCGCATCGACCTTATCGAAGACTTGCAGCAGATAAGGATAGTTTTTCAGTTCGGCCTTAGTGACGTAATGGTCACCGTCACTGTCAGCCTGGGCAAATGTAGGCAATGCACCATGGCCATCCGTCGGTTTGGTAACCGGCTCAACGGGTGGCGTTTTTTCCGCTAATGTGATGGGCTTATCAGCGGCGGCTGGGCTGGCAAGGGCAACTGGGCTGGCAGAAGCAACCGGGCTGGCAGGGGCGACCGGGCTGGCAGAAGCAGCCGGGCTAGCAGGGGCAACTGGGCTGGCAAGGGCGGCCGGGCTGGCAGGGGTAACTGGGCTAGCAAGAACAGCTGGGCTGGCAGGGACGGTCTTATGGTCGGCGGCTATGGGTTTGATATAGCGATAATTCGGATGGGAAGCTTCAGTTTCAGCCTTTACGGACAGGCTGGCAAAACCCAAGCTGGCAGCTATAACCAGCAAACAAAGGGGAAGGCTTTTTTGATTTTTCATAACGGTTTCCTTTTTTAGGGCATGAAATAGGCTAATTGTTGAAAACGCCGTTTTAAAAGCGGCGGCTTTTATCTATCGTGTCACTTTAATCAACGATGTAATTGGGCGACACGGTCGACCACTCTTGCATGGCCTGATCGCCGGGACGGTCTACTTTCACTTTGCCACCCTCAGTCGAGATGACCCAACTGAGCGGAATATAATGGTGCTGACCATTTTCATCTGGCTTCAGCATGATATTGCCTTGCTCCTCCACTTGCTCGACAACGGCAAATTGACCGTCTTGGGAGCAAACAACAGGCGTGTCGGGTTTAATCTCGTCAATATTTATCATCATGTTTCCTTGGACATAGTCCGGGCAGTTTGGGTGGCTTATTTTTAGCGGCTACAGACAATTGCAACGCACGTCATTCGCTATCCCACAACACTTCGTTCTGTATTCTTATTGGGTGAATGGCACTAAAATGGCGCTTGTCGGCAGTACCAATATACACAACGGGTTAAATGCTATCTGTGCGGCGGCATACATAAAAACGGTTACTCTTAAAAATGGTTACTCTTAGATACTATAGGGGTTTCGGCGGCTGTTGCCGCCAATGTGCGGCAGCCGTTAATCGGTTTGGCGGTCAGGTAGGTGGCGGCAAGTAAAAAATCCGCCGCCCTTACCGCATCGACCGCCCTTAATTTCTGAGGAAAGCCAGCAAATCGGCATTCAGTTCGTCTTTGTGGGTGTCGGGGAGCCCATGAGGAGCATCGGGATAGATTTTTAACACCGCATTTTTAATCAACTGATATGACGCATGTGCCGACGCGTCAATCGGGACCATTTGGTCTTGGTCGCCGTGGATAATCAGCGTTTCCACAGCGAACTTTTTCAGGTCTTCCCTAAAGTCCGTTTCCGAAAACGCTTTGATACAATCCAGCTCATTTTTCAGGCCACCTTGCATGGCTTGGAACCAAAAGGCGTTCCGTAGGCCTTTGCTGATTTTCGCCTCCGGCCTGTCGGCCCCGTAAAACTGTTTTGCCAATTGCCTGAAAAACTGCGCCCGGTCGGCACTGACCCCAGCGCGGATAGCATCGAACACTTTCATGGGTATACCGTCAGGATGGTCGGACGTTTTCAGTAACCCTGGCGTGACCGCACCGATCAGAACGACCTTAGTGACCCGCCCGCTACCGTGGCGGCCAATGTAGCGGGCCACTTCGCCCCCGCCAGTGGAATGGCCGATTAAGGTGATGGCGTTCAAGTCCAGTTTGGCAATGAGTTCCGCCAAATCGTCCGCGTAAGTGTCCATATCGTTACCTTGCCAAGGCTGGCTGGAGCGGCCATGGCCGCGCCGGTCATGGGCGATGCAACGGTAACCGTTGGCGGCCAAATAAACCATTTGGTTTTCCCAAGCGTCGGAGCTAAGGGGCCAGCCATGGCTAAACACCACAGGCTGCCCTGAGCCCCAATCCTTATAATAAAGTTCTGTACCGTCGGTCGTGGTGAATAGGCTCATAGTCGTTGTCCTTAGGTTTATGGGTTAGTTTGATGGTTTGTGTCCGGTCGGGGGTGTCACCCGCCAGACGGTGTTGCCGACATCATCGGCGACCAGTAATGCCGCTGTTTTATCCAAGACGATGCCCACCGGTCTGCCAAACGCTTCGCCATCTTCGTTGACAAACCCCGTCAACACGTCTATAGGCATCCCAAACGGCTGGCCGTTTTTGAACGGCACAAAGATAACCCGATAGCCGCTACGCGGCGTACGGTTCCACGAGCCGTGCTGACCGATAAAAACGCCATTGTTAAAGGGGGCAGGCCATAAGGCGTTCTTAGCAAACACCAAGCCCAATGAAGCGGTATGTGAGCCCAGCGCGTAATCCGGCACACTGGCCTTGGCGACCAAATCCGGGCGCTGGGGTTGCACACGTTCATCCCAATGGCGGCCAAAGTAGCTGTAAGGCCAGCCAAAAAAACTCCCATCCGTGACGGAAGTCAGATAATCCGGCACCAAATCGCTACCGATTTCATCGCGTTCGTTGACCACTGTCCACAGCGTCCCGTTATCCAGTTCCCAAGCCAAGCCGTTCGGGTTGCGCAAACCGGAGGAGTAGATACGGTAGTTACCGTTTTTTAACTCCACCTCCCAAATGGCGGCACGTCCCAGCTCGTTGTCTATGCCGTTTCCCCCCGCATTGCTGTTGGAGCCGATAGTGACATAAAGTCTGGAACCATCCCGGCTGGCCAGCAGGTTTTTCGTCCAATGGTGATTAATGGGGCCGGCAGGCAAGTCCAGAATTTTAATGCCCGGTTGGGTTATTTGCTGCATACCGTCTTGATAAGAAAACTTCATCAGCGCATTAGTATTGGCAACATAGAAATCGTGGCCGATTAACGCCATGCCGAAAGGCGAATTCAGCCCGTTGAGAAACACCGTCCGCGTTTCGGCGATACCGTCACCATTGGTGTCGCGTAATAAGCTGATACGGTTGGCGCTGGGCACGCCAGCACCCGCCTTAGCCATGAACTGTGCCGTTACCCAACCTTTGATGCTGTTGCCATCTTCGGGGCGTTGCGGGGCATTGGTCTCGGCGACCAAAACATCGCCGTTCGGCAAGACATAAAGCCAGCGGGGATGGTCTAGCCCTTGGGCGAAGGCATTTACCGTCATGCCGGAGGCGGCCATAGGTTGACCGGATGCCGGCCAACCTATGGCGGGGGCAACGTTTATCGTAGGAATGAGGGTCGGATGGGGCGGGGGTAATTGGGGATGGCGGCCAATACCTGCCGAAAGCGGCAATTGTGCCACGTCGCCACACGCCGCTAACGCCATCACCATAACCGCGAATGCGGTTTGTTGCAGAGACATGGCCATCACCCGGAAACGCTTAATGCTTCATAGCCGCCATTTGCCGGCAACTTTCGGCGCAGGCCTTGCACGCGTCAACACAGTCGGCCATCCCGCCAATTTTTTCGCAATCCAACGCGCAGGCAGCGCAAATTTCGGAGCAAACCCCGCATACTTGGCTATGAAATTGCGAGCTGCTGAGTTGGAAATTGGCTGAAGTCTGGCAGATTTCGGCGCAGTTCATCAGCAAGCGGAAATGTTCCGCCGCCACATGCGGGCCTCCCGCCTCAAGACAATGGTTCATGGCGGTTTGCAGGCAAGTCTTATGGCAATGGCAACAGGCTGTTATACAGGCTTGCATGGCTTCTACGGAATGGGCAACTGGATTCATCTGATTTCCTTAGTGGGGTATGGCGACAAGTGCGGCCAAAATAGCGGGCTATCCTGACCAAAATAACGCTTATGGGGACGGGCTAAGGCCGCGTTATAACCTTGCGGATACTCTAGCGGCAAAAACTTATCCGGTCGGTACGTTAGCGCACAATAAGCGTAAGGATAAAGCGGGCTTATGTGTCATAGCGTACCGATAACACAGCGTTTTGCTGTTACTGTCTAGTGCCATTCCCTGACGGCCACCCTGCCGCCGCCTAACACCCTTTGGAGCAATATGATGACCCAAGATACAACCGCCATTCCATCTGCACCAGAAGCAGCCCTCCTGACGATAGGCAACGGCGGCGAGTGGCATCAGTCTGCCGCCGGACACCCCGCCTTGACCACTAATCAGGGCGTGGTGATTGCCGATAACCAAAACTCCCTAAGAAGCCATCCGCAAGGCCCTACCTTGCTGGAAGATTTCATCCTGCGCGAAAAAATCACCCATTTTGACCACGAACGCATTCCCGAACGCATAGTCCATGCACGGGGTACGGGCGCACACGGCTTTTTTGAGCTGACCCACTCCCTGGAAAACTATACGACCGCCAAAGTGCTGACCGAAGTCGGCGTACAAACCCCCTTGTTCGCACGCATATCGACCGTGGCAGGCGGTTCGGGCTCTGCCGATACCCCGCGTGATGTCCGGGGCTTCGCGCTGAAGTTTTATACCAAAGAAGGCAATTGGGATCTGGTCGGCAACAATATCCCGGTGTTTTTCATCCAAGATGCCATTAAATTCCCCGACCTTATCCATGCCGTGAAAATGGAGCCTGACCGGGGCTTCCCGCAGGCCGCGTCGGCACATGACACCTTCTGGGATTTTATTTCCCTAACGCCAGAAACCATGCACATGGTGATGTGGATTATGTCCGACCGCACGTTGCCGCGCTCGCTACGCATGATAGAAGGCTTTGGCATCCACAGCTTCCGCTTGCTGAATGCCGCTGGCACAGCGACTTTCGTGAAATTCCATTGGCGGCCTAAATTGGGTCTGCAATCGACGCTTTGGGATGAGGCGGTTAAAATTGCCGGGGCGGATGCCGATTTTCATCGCCGTGATATGTTCGAAGCCATCAGCGCGGGCGATTTTCCCGAATGGGAGTTTTCTGTGCAATTGTTCACCGCCGCCCAAGCCGAGGCTTTCCCGTTTGACCATCTGGACGCGACCAAATTAATCCCCGAAGAACTGGTGCCCTTGCAAGTGATCGGGCGGTTTGTTTTAAACCGCTGGCCCGACAACTTCTTTGCCGAGACCGAACAGGTGGCGTTCTGCCCGTCCCATGTCGTGCCGGGCATTGACTTTTCTAACGACCCCTTATTGCAAGGCCGTTTGTTTTCGTATCTGGATACGCAACTGTCCCGCTTGGGTTCGGCCAACTTTCACCAAATACCGATCAATGCCCCACAATGCCCGTTCGCCAACCAGCAGCGCGACGGCCATGCGCAAATGGCCCAACCGAGCGGGCGGGTATCTTACGAACCCAATAGCTTGGCGGCAGATTCGCCGCGCGAACAAGCCCACACGGGCTTTCGCAGCGTGGCGGCGGATGAAGCCGGCAGCAAAGGCCGGATTCGGGCAGAAAGCTTTGCCGACCATTACAGCCAAGCGCGGCAATTTTATCTTAGCCAAAGCGCCTACGAACAAGCGCATCTGGCTTCCGCGCTGGTGTTTGAATTGTCAAAACTCGACCATCCGCACATCCGTTCGGCCATTGTCGGCCATTTGCGCCATATCAACGAAAACCTCGCCATCCGCGTCGCTTCCGGCTTAGGCATGGAAGCCTTGCCTAACGCACCCGTCACGGCTATGCCTGTGCAAACCCTGGCGGCATCACCCGCCTTGCAGCTTATCGGCAAAATGCAGGACACGCTGAAAGGCCGGACTGTCGGCATTTTGCTGGCCGACGGCTCGGACACGGCAAGCATTAAGGCGGTCAAAGAAGGCGTGGCGGCGGCGGGTGCAAAGGTAAAGATAATCGCCCTGACCATTGGCGCGGTGAAACTTTCTGACGATGTGATGTTAGCGGTGGACGGCCAATTGGCGGGGACGCCGTCTGTCCTGTTCGACGCTATCGCCATTATCCTCTCCCCAGCCCATGCCGTGCGTTTAGGTAAAGAAGCCGCCGCCATTGATTTCGTCCGCGATGCTTTCGGCCATCTGAAAGCCATCGTCTTTGATAAGGGCGGGGCAGATTTATTAAAAACAGCGGGGATTACCGCCGATGCCGGGGTGATTGCCATTGAAGCCTTGGCGCTGTTCATTGCCGCCGCTAAAACCCGCCAATGGGATCGCGAGGTAAATGTCAGGACTTTAGCTTAGAATAGGGTTCTTTTGGCAACACGTTTATTGGCATGAAAGCAGCATTATTATGGGTAAGCAGGGGCTTTTGCAAACAGGCGGCCAACAGATGCTGAATTGGCACGACTATTTGCAACTGTTGGCCGGGCTGGTTTCCGTGGTTAATCCCATCGGCGTTATCCCGATGTTTATTGCCCTGACCAATGACCGCCCGCCAGCAGAAAGGCGGCGCACCGCTATCACCTGTGCTTTTTCGGTGGCGACGGTATTGGCCATTACGTTAGTGGCAGGTGAGCCGATATTGCATTTTTTGGGTATTGGCCTGCCGTCGTTTCGGGTGGCGGGCGGCTTATTGATAATGATGATGGGGTTTTCAATGCTTCATGCTAATAATGACCGCGCCCGCCATACCCCGGAAGAACAGGCCGAATCGTTCGAAAAAGATTCCATTGCAGTAGTGCCTTTGGCGATTCCCTTATTGAGCGGCCCGGGTGCCATCAGCACGATGATTGTCTATGGGCATAGCGGACATTCTTTAGGGCATTTTTTGTTGGTCGGCAGTGTGATTTTATCCGTAGCGGTTTTTGTGCTGCTGACCTTATTGGCCGCCCCGAAAATTGCCGATGTTATGGGCAGTACGGGCATGAACGTGGTGACGCGGGTGATGGGCTTATTTTTAACGTCCATCGCAGTGGAATTTATCGCTACAGGTCTGGGCGAGCTATTTCCGGTTTTGCTAAAAACGGCGACTTGAAAGCTATGTTTTTCTGGCAACGGTAAAGGGGCGTTTACGTTAACGTAGTGCCGAAACCCAGAACCCCGGCAAGTTTCATAAACCAATAGGCGCAGAAAACCGACATTTACCGCCAAGCCACAAACCCATAAATGGTAATATGCCCACCCCGCCTAGCAAAAGCTCGGTTAACCTTACAATGGAAGCGTCGCGCAAGTGAAAAAAACTCAACCGCCAACCGTTGTGCCGCCAGAAAAAACGTCCCAACTAGCGGAACAGGCCGCCGCTGCCTTCCCTATTGTCGGCATCGGCGCATCGGCTGGGGGCTTGGAGGCGCTGGAAGAATTTTTCCGTAACGCCTCCGCCGATAGCGGCATGGCGTTTGTGCTGGTGCAGCATCTGGATCCCAGCCACCCCAGCCTGCTGACCGAAATACTGCAACGCACCACCACGATGCCAGTGCTGGAAGCCGAGGATCAAATGACGGTTGCCGCCAATACCGTTTACGTCATCCCTCCAAACCGTGACATGGCGATTTTCCACGGTAAGCTGCAATTGAGCATACCGGATGAACCGCGTGGGCATCGCTTGCCGATTGATGCGTTTTTACGCTCACTGGCCGAAGACCAGCAAGAACAGGCAGTCGGCATCATTTTATCCGGCACTGGTAGCGACGGCACACAAGGTTTGCGGACTATTTTAGGTGTGGGCGGCATAACCTTGGTACAGACACCGGAGACGGCAAAATATAACGGGATGCCTGCCAGCGCCATCCAAGCGGGTTACGCCAGCTACGTTTTGGCGGTCGGCAAAATGCCGGAAGCCCTGTTAAACAATACCCGCAGCCTGTCTGCTAATATAACAACCCCCTCCCCGCTGCGGCCAACGGGCTGGATCAATAAGATTCTCCTGCAATTGCGCACCAGCACCGGCCACGATTTTTCCTTATACAAAAAAAGTACCATTGGCCGCCGCATCGAACGCCGTATGGCGCAACACACGATCGAAGACGCGGACATTTATGTGCGTTACCTCAAAAATAACCCCGCTGAAGTACAGGCCCTCTTCAAAGAACTGCTGATTAATGTCACCAATTTCTTCCGTGACCCTGAGGCGTTTGCGGTATTGGAACACGATATTTTGCCGAAACTGTGCTTGGATAAACCGGACAATTATGTGTTCCGCGTTTGGGTGGCAGGCTGTGCCACGGGTGAAGAGACTTACTCCATCGCCATCTTATTGCGCGAACTGATGGACAAGTCGCAGCAAGACTTTAAGGTGCAAATTTACAGTACCGATCTGGCCGAAGCGGCCATTGCCGTGGCCCGTGCGGGCATTTATCCGCCCACTATCGCCCAAGATGTCAGCCCGGAACGGCTCCGGCGTTTTTTTATTAAGGAAGACAAAGGCTATCGGGTCAAAAAAGAACTCCGCGATATGGTGGTGTTCGCCCTACAGAATGTGCTGAAAGACCCGCCGTTCACCAAACTGGATTTGCTCAGTTGCCGCAATCTGATGATTTATCTGGAAGCGGAATTGCAGAACCGCCTGATCCCGGCTTTTCACTACGCGCTTAAGCCGGGCGGGGTGCTGTTTTTGTCGCCCTCAGAAAGCATCGGCAACTATACCGATTTATTTGCCGCACTGAACCGCAAATGGAAATTTTACCGTGCCATCCATTCCCCCACCACTGCCCGCACGGTCATGACCCAAGTGGTGTCATGGGCCGCAAAGACGGGCGACAAGCCCGCCGAGGAAGTTATGCAAAAACCTAAGGAAACCAATTTTGCCGAACTGGCCCGCCGGGTGCTGGTACAATATTACGCGCCCGCCTCAATCATCACCGACGGCAAAGGCGACCTCCTGTATGTACATGGCGACACCGGCAAATACCTACGTCCGGCCCCCGGACAAGCCAGCCTCAATATCATTGAAATGGCCCGCGAAGGTTTGGAGTTGGAACTGCGTGCCGCCCTGCGTGTGGCGGCCATTGATGGCATAGCCACCCTCAATAAAGCCTTACAAGTGAAAACCAATGGCGGTTTCAGCACCGTTAACCTCAGCGTCAGGCCATTATCCGGCACAGAGGCCGCGCAAAACTTGTTGCTGGTGAGTTTTCAAGATATTGCCAGCCCGACGAAACCGACCCGCAAACGGCTTGCCAAACCTGCCGAACTGGGGCGCATTGAAGGACTGGAACGCGATCTGGCCTACCTGAAAGAAAACTATCAGGCCAGTATGGAAGAGCAACAAGCCTCTAATGAAGAGCTTAAATCGACTAACGAAGAAATGCAATCCACCAATGAGGAATTGCAATCGACTAATGAAGAACTGGAAACCTCAAAAGAAGAACTGCAATCGGTCAACGAAGAACTCATCACCGTCAATTCCGAACTGCAAACCAAAATTGAGCAACTGGCGGGTATGCAAAATGACATGAAGAACTTGTTCGACAATACCCATATCGGCACAGTGTTTTTGGATGCAAAAATGCTGATCCGGCGCTTCACGCGCGAGTCCACCCAGCTTTACCGCTTGGTGGCTTCGGATGTAGGGCGGCCTTTGGCCGACATCAAAGCCAATTTCGACGGCGAAGACTTACTGGTGAAGGCGCAACAGGTGCTGGATTGCCTGACACCTTTTGAAGAAGAAGTACATACCCATAATGGCACTTGGTTCCTCGTCCGTATCCAGCCTTACCGGACACTGGACAATATCATTGAAGGCGTGGTACTGACCTTCACCGACATCAGTAAGCGCGTAACCGCAGAAACGGCGGTGCAACTGGCCCGCGAGCTGGCGGAAAATGTTGTGGATACGTTGGACAAACCGCTGTTGGTACTGGATAGCCATTTACAAGTCGTGACGGCCAACCGCGCTTTTTACCGCTATTTTCATGTGACGCTGGCCGACACCGTGGGGCGCAAAATTTACGATCTGGGCAACCGACAATGGAACATCCCCGCCCTGCGCGAGTTGTTAGAAATTATCTTACCGCGCGACCAAGCCGTTGAGGGCTATTTGGTGGAACATGATTTTCCGGCGATAGGCCGGCATAAAATCCGCTTGGATGCCCGCCGCATTGTCGGCAAAACCAGCGAGCCGTCGTTGATTTTATTGACGGCAGAAGAAATCGATACCGTACCCGTTCCTGAATCCTTGGAGAATAAGGCATGACCAAAAAATATCCGGGGCATGAAGCCCGCCAGACGCTGCGGACAGAAGCCGAAAGGCTGGTGGTCAGCTTATCGCCGGAAGCACTGATCGCCCAACCTAACGAAATCCTGCTGCATGAACTGTTAGTCCATAAAATCGAACTGGAAATGCAAAATGAAGAGTTACGCAGGGCCCATACCGCCCTTGAAGAAGCCCGCGACCGTTTTGTCGACCTTTATGAGTTTGCCCCGGTCGGCTATATCACTATTACCCGCGACGGCCTGATGAGTGAAATCAATCTGACCGGAGCTGATTTGTTAAAAGTTGACCGCACAAAATTGCTGATGCGGCGGTTTTCGCAGTTTGTCGCCGCCCCTGACAAAGACCGCTGGTACCGCCTGTTTTTGAACCTGATGACCACCGCCCCCGCAGACAAACAGGCATTTGACCTGCAAATGCTCCGTCCCGATGGTGCGGTGTTCCATGCCCATCTCGATTGCCTGCGCCACAACCCCGCCAATGCCGAGCCAACCTTACGCGTCAACCTAACCGACATCAGTAAAAGTAAGCAAATCGAGCAAGAGTTGCGAATTGCCGCAACGGCTTTTGAATCGCAAGAAGGCATTTGGGTCACTGATACGGACTGGGTGATTTTAAAAGTGAACCTAGCCTTCACCCACATTACCGGTTTTAGCGCCGCCGAAGCCTTGGGCCAAACCCCTAACCTATTACGGTCAGAGCGGCACGATCAGGGCTTTTATGCCGCCTTGTGGCATACCGTCAACACCACGGGGGCTTGGCAAGGCGAAATATGGAACCGGCGCAAAAACGGTGAGGATTATCCGGCCTGGACCAGCATCACGGCGGTATACGGCGACGATGGCGCAGTCATCTATTATGTCGGTATGCAAAGTGACATGAGCCAACAAAAAACCGCCGCCGCCCCTATTGAACAGGGGCTTTCCTGACAGCCAAAGGCAAACCAAAAAGTGTAACAACTTGTTACACTTTTTGCTGGGACAGCCAAGTAGCCGGGTAGACACGCTGTACCCTATCGGGCTTCAAATCTTTAACCCAACAAACGCTGATTCCAAAATCCGCTTTAGTTGATCAGGCGAAATTTCCATTTTCCGAACAAATTCGAATACCGGTTCAGTTAAGTAGAAAAAATCATTCTCCTCTGTATCCAGCAACGCACAAAACAGCAACCTGTTTAACATTCCTTTCCGCGTTGTACTAGTATTGTTTCCGATGTCTCGATCCACCTCTTTGCGACTTAAATTCATAAGCTCATCAAAACCGTTATCCGTAAACTCTTCTCCGCGCAATTGCTTTTGCCGTTCCAATACGACATTCAACTCCACCTGAGATAACTCGTTTTTAAATAAAAGGAGCAACTCAATATAGACAAAAAGAAATGGTGCTATATCACTCAACTGCCAATATTTTTCCAAGTGCGAGCCAAAGTGTTTTTCTATAATTTTGAGGTTCATTACTAATAACCGCCTTAACTCTACGCAATCCGGCCAAGCCCGGTAGGGTACGCTGTGCGTACCTTTTTTACGGTATTGTTGTTATATCGTTAATGCAGGTACGCACAGCGGTACCCTACCGGGCTATTTCGCTCAGGTTTATGGGAGCAAAGGACCTAATTTATCATTGGTAAAATATCTTGTATTTGTATCAGACGCTGGCTCCATACCACCATAATAGTTTACAACTACAAAATCATTGGCTAGCTTTGAAGCATAACTAAACAAATTCTTTATTAGCGATGCCATATCTGTCTTTTCAGTTTTATTAATGTCAAAACTAAAGTCTATATCATATTGATACCCATACTTAATGATCCGTAATAACACTAAAGGCAATATTTCCGTATTAATACCAAGGGATTCCAGATGCAAAAATAAACAAATATCGCCATCATGCTCAAGAACGGCATTTAAAAATTGCGGATCAAAAATATTTTTAGTTGCAAAAGAAATATTTTCAGAACAATCAATGCTACAAATATTTTTAGGATCATTAATTATCTGCATTAAAAGCGGAATAACGCTACTTTTTGCGACTCCTTCAAAAACAATTTCTAATAAATTAGACATATAATTATCTCTATATTCTCAATCAACAAAGCCTTTAAACGTTCTGTCCATATTTAATCGCAATCCCCGGCCATCATCTAATCTTTTTTCAAAAAAAGTAATGCCTTTATCTGTTACTGATTTAAAATCACCTGGGCCACGAAAAATATCTCTGAGATGTTGCATTTCCTGAGCATTCCAGGTTTTCATCGAACCGGTAATTTTTCCCCATATCTCTGGGTTTCTACCAGAATGTTTGGATAAAGCGTGTCCAATTACCGTACTCCCTTTATAGGCTTGTTGGGCTGTTGTTAAAACTGTTTTGATTTCACTAAATCCTACTTTGATTACAGTTCCAGTTCCTCCAATCGGCGCAGTTCCGACAATAAAAGCAATATTTTTTAATTGCTTAAAAGTGACGTTATCAAAGTGTTCGTCTCGGATAGCGTCTGCTATTGAGTTGGACTCGAACGATGACAACGCATCGTTGAGAAAACCCCCAACTTCGCTAGACATGCCGTAAGTCCCAGTCGGGTCAGTATAGCTGACCGGATTGCCGTTGGCATAAGTATACACGTTAACCCCACCTTCCAGCTTGATAAGATCAGGCTGCAAGTACCGTCCGGTGCGGGGCTGGAAATAGCGGGTGTGGTTGTAGTGCAGGCCGGATTCGGCATCAAAATATTGGCCTGGGTAGCGCAGATTGAACGTGACCGGGCCGGTGGGTTTGGCGTTGCCGTAAGGGGCGACGGGCCATTCCCAAACCGTGGTGTTGTCACTTGCGCGGCGCAGGAAGCGTGGGGTGTTGGTGAAGTCGGTTTCGATGTAGTAACGGGCGGTAATGGTGCCGGCGGCATCCTAGTCAAGCACAGCCAGCGGGATGTCACCGAGCCAAACGTAGTTGCGCTGGCTACCGTCGGCGGCTTGTTCGTAAATGAGATGGTCGTTGGCATCGTAAAGATAACGCGTCTCGTTGCCGCTTTGTATTTTCAATACCCTACGGCGCCACCCGTCATAGACATAACGGGTTTTGTTGCCGTCAATCCCGAACAGGTTCAGGCTGCGATCCGCCTTACTGAGTGGCGCAAAAACGGTGAGGATTATCCGGCTTGGACTAGCATCACAGCGGTATACGGTGACGGTGACGGTGACGATGGCACAGTCATCTATTATGTCGGTATGCAAAGTGACATGAGCCACCAAAAAACCGCCGCCGCCCCTATTGAACAGGGGCTTTCCTGACAGCCAAAGGCAAACTAAAAAGTGTAACAACTTGTTACACTTTTTAAGCTGCCACCCCAAGTTTTTCCCATTCCCACGCCCTATATATTTCAGGGGTCATAAAGGGCCAACCACCGTCCGCTTGTGGCTTATCCCTTAGTGTGGCAAAACAAGCCCACCTCACACCAAACCAAACCATCGCACTATCCGTTGCTGAATTCAGCCCAGCCCTAAGCACATTCATCTTAATGCGCGATAACGCACAGACTTCGCCGTTCATTTCAGACAAACTGCAATGCCAATGAATCATGGCGGCACAATAAGCGGCTGTTCCCGCGCCCAGACAGACATTTTTCACATTATCTCATCCCAAGCCATGCACTTTTATGCCCGAACACTTAAATGAGCGTACCGCCAAGCGGCCTTGGGGCACTCAGTGCCGCGATGGTTTATGGACAGGGCGGGCATTTTTGGCGCATTACCGATTGGTGGGTAGCGTGCCATTGCCCGCCACCGCCGAAATTGCCGTGGCCGTTATCGCTAAAAGTTTGGCCGGGCCGTCGTTATGAAGCTTATTTTATGGGCGGGATTAGGCATGGTTTTTTGCCCCTTAGTCGGCAATGCCGATCAAAACAGCAGATTTGCCGACCCTTTCGCCACGCATCGGCAAGTCAGCCCAAGCCCAGGCCAACAACAGCACGGGGCGGATGATCCTTGCCGCCTCAATCCTATTAGCCATCCGGCGTGGACGTTGGTGGACGTCGTTAACCAAGCTTTGTGCTTTAATCCGCAAACCCGCCTCGCTTGGGCGAATGCACGCTATCAGGCCGGACAAGTCGGCATTGCCAAAGCCGCATATTTACCGACGGTGACGTTAACGACCTCGTTGTCACGCGGCATCAATTCGTCGAGCAGCAGTAATTTACAGTCAACGACCATCAGCAACACCAGTTCCGGCAGTGCGGCACAAGCCATTAACCGCTTCACC
Organism: Methylovulum psychrotolerans; assembly: GCF_002209385.1. Taxonomy (NCBI): domain Bacteria; kingdom Pseudomonadati; phylum Pseudomonadota; class Gammaproteobacteria; order Methylococcales; family Methylococcaceae; genus Methylovulum; species Methylovulum psychrotolerans. Next base: position 3,343,035 of record NZ_CP022129.1, on the reverse strand, counting down.
CCCGTCATCAGTTTAAATTATTTGCTTTATAACTTTGGCGGGCGGGAAGCGGTGCTGGAGACGGCGCAAAAAACCTTGGAAGCGTCCAATTGGACACAAGACGCGGTACTGCAAACGGTGATGTTCTCGGCGATACAAGCCTATTACCAAGTATTTGCCAGCCAAGCCGCCGCCGATGCGTCTTTAGTGTCGGAGAACGCAACAGGGGAAGCCTTGAAGGCGGCAAAAACCCGCCATGAAATCGGTGCGGCGGCGTTGGCTGACGCGTTACTGGCGCAGACGGCGTTTGCCCAAGCCCGTCTCAACCGCCAAAAAACCGCCGGTGAAGCCAGGGTTGCCAGCGGCAGTTTGGCAAATGCTTTAGGGCTAGAAGCCGACTATCCTTTGCAAATCGCGCCGCCCTCGGTACCCAAACCCAGCCTTGAGCAAGACCATAATATCCACCAATTGATTGCCCAAGCGAAAACCTTACGCCCGGATTTGGCGGCCGCCGAAGCCACTATCCAAGCGGCGGAAGCCAGCGTTAAAGCCGCCGAAGCGGGGCATCTGCCGAGCCTGTCTTTAGTCGGCACCGTGGGCTACAACCAAACCAGTTTGCCTAGCGAAACCCAAAGTTGGACAGTAGGGCTGCAAATCAGTGTGCCGTTGTTTACGGGCTTTAATGTCACTTATCAAGTCCGCAGCGCCAAAGAAAAGCTGGACGTACAACGTGCGAATTTTGACCAGCTCGACCAAACGGTCAGTTTGGATGTCTGGAAGGCTTATCAGTTAGTCAACATCGCCCACGACACCTTTAAAAGCAGTGAAGATTTGCTGGCGAGCGCTTTCCAAGCCGAGCGGGTGGCAATGGGGCGATATAAGGCCGGGGCGGGCAATATCATTGATCTGTTAAGCGCCCAAGCCAGCCACGCCACCGCCCGCCTACAAATCATCCAAGCCCAATACACTTGGTTAACCCAAAAAGCCCAACTGGCTCAAGCCCTAGGGCGGCTGGATTTTGCTTCCCTGCCCTCAAGGTAATCTATGGAACGCTCTTGGTTTAGTCGGCATATCGCCATTATTTTGCTGGTGCTGGCAGCGGTCCTTGCCGGGGGCTATTGGTTCGGCCCATGGCGGACGGCAGAAAAAAAGCCCGACTACCGCACAGAAATCCTCGTTAAAGGCAAACTCACCACCAGCATTTCCGCCAACGGCACCTTAAATCCCGTGGTGCTGGTCAATGTCGGCACACAAATTTCCGGCGTGGTCAATAAACTGAATGTGGATTTTAACGACCGTGTGACCAAAGGCCAGATACTGGCAGAAATTGACCCTTCATTGATTAACGCCCAACTCGAACAAAGCCAAGCCAATCTCGCCAACACCCAAGCATCGTTGAAGTTGGCGCAATTGAACGCGCAACGTTCATACGGCTTGTATGCCCAAGATTACATCGCCAAATCCGAACTCGACCAATCCGTGCAAGCCTTGGCGGTGGCAAAAGCCTTGGTCGATGCGGCGGAAGGGTTACTGAAACGCGATAAGACAAATCGGGGGTATACCATTATCAAATCGCCGGTATCCGGTGTGGTCGTGTCGCGCAGTGTTGATATTGGCCAAACGGTCGCTGCCAGCTTTACAACCCCCACCCTGTTCACCATTGCCAAAGACCTAAAAACCATGCAAATCGACACCTCGGTCGCTGAAGCCGATGTCGGCGGGGTACGCAAAGCCCAAGCGGTCAACTTTAGCGTCGATGCTTACCCAGACCGTGTTTTCACCGGCGCCGTCCGGCGTATCCGCCTAGATTCGACCGTTTTGCAAAATGTCGTGACCTACGATGTGGTGATTGATGTCAGCAATCCCGATGAAATTTTACTGCCCGGCATGACGGCGTTTGTGAATATCGTTATTGAAGAAAGGGGCGACAGTTTGAAACTGCCCTTAGCGGCCTTAAAGTTTCGCCCTGTCGGCAGCGTTGCCAATAAATCTGCCAAAACGGTGTACCGTTTGGAAAAGGGTGCAGCGGTGGCAATCCCTGTGGAACTGGGCATTAATGACGGCAAATATGCCGAAGTCATTGGCGGGGCTTTACAAGCGGGTGACGCGCTAATATTGGAAAATAGCAATGCCAAGCCAGGCGCTGAAAAAACGGCGGCGGACAAGCAAAACTTCCGTATCAAGGCGTTTTGATGCCCCGCCCCCTCATATCCGTCAGCGGCCTCTACAAACAGTATTTGGCCAATGTCCCGGTGCTTAAGGACATTAACTTTAACATCGACAGCGGCGAATTTGTCGCCATCATGGGGCATTCCGGTTCCGGCAAATCGACGTTAATGAATATCCTCGGCTGCTTGGATACCGCCACCGCCGGGCATTATTACCTACAAGACCGCGACACCGCCAGCTTAAGCTCGGATGAGCTGGCTAACCTGCGCAACCAATTGATCGGCTTTGTTTTTCAAGGCTTCAACTTATTGCCGCGCAGTTCGTTATTAGAGAACATTGCCTTACCCTTGCTGTATGCGGGTAAAAGTAAACCCGAACGGCGCGAAAAAGCCCTGCAAATGCTCAGCCGGGTCGGCCTGGCAGAATTTGGCGAACGCCGTCCCAACCAATTGTCCGGCGGACAACAACAACGTGTCGCCATCGCCAGAGCCTTGGTGACCGATCCCAAACTCATTCTCGCCGATGAACCGACCGGTAATCTGGACACCCAAACCAGCGAAGACATTATGAAAATCTTCCAAACGATGAACTCTGAGCAAAAAATCACGATCATCCTCGTCACCCACGAACCGGATATTGCCGCCCATGCCCAGCGCATGATCCTGGTGCGTGACGGGCAAATCGCCAGCGATACCCGCACATGATTATCGGGGCCTTATTAGGGGAAGGTTGGGCGGCCATGCTGGCCAACCGGATGCGCACCCTGTTGACCATGCTGGGAATGGTGTTTGGGGTCGGCGCGGTCATTATGATGATGGCTATCGGCCAAGGTGCGGAATTGATGGTGAATGAGTCCATCGCCTCCATGGGCAGCAATTTGTTTATCGTGTTGTCCGGCTCAACCTCGGCGGGCGGCACCCGGCAAGGTTCCGGCACCGTGCCGACATTAACCTTAGCCGATGCCCAAGCCATCAGCGAATTGCCGCAAATCGCCGCCGTCGCGCCGAATATTTTCAATTCTGCACAACTGATTTACGCATCCAATAATTGGAGCACCCAAGTCGCGGGCACCACACCAGCCATTATTGAAGTCCGCGATTGGCAATTGGTGGCCGGGGAAGGTTTTAAAGACAGCGACATCCGTGCGGCGACGCGGGTGCTGTTGATGGGGCAAACGGTGGTGAAAAACCTGTTTGGCGATGAAAACCCGGTCGGGAAAATTGTCAGGGTCAAAAACAGCCCGTTTCTGATAGTCGGCATCTTGGCGCAAAAAGGCCAAAGTTTGGATGGGCGCGATCAAGACGATACCGTGTTAGTGCCGATCACCACTGCGCAACGGCAATTGTTCGGCAACCAATTCCCCGGCATGGTGCGGATGATTTTGGTGAAAGCCAAGTCCGCCGCCGTGATGGCGAAAGCCGAACAGGAAATGAATGATTTACTGCACACCCGGCACCGTATCCATGCCGATAAAGACAATGATTTTTCCGTCCGCAACCTCACCGCCGTTGCCCAAGCCGCCGCCAGCACCACCGCCGCCATGTCGACCATGCTCGGCGCCATCGCCTCGGTATCGCTCTTAGTGGGCGGTATCGGCATCATGAATATCATGCTGGTATCGGTCACCGAAAGGACGCGCGAAATCGGCATCCGCATGGCTATCGGCGCAAAAAACAGCGACATCTTGCTGCAATTTCTCTTCGAAGCGGTGATGATTTCCCTAGCCGGGAGTTTTATCGGCGCGGCTTTAGGGGTTGCCTGCGCTTATTTTTACAGCCAAATCAACGATACACTGGTAGTGGTGACGCTTAGCTCGGTGTTGCTGGCGTTTGGGGTGGCGGCGAGTGTCGGGGTGTTTTTTGGCTTTTATCCGGCGCGGAAAGCCGCTAATTTGAAGCCTATTGAAGCCTTGCGGTTTCAGTAGCGGGGGAGCCAATTTTCCTTGCCAGAAGACGGAAGTCGGCTTTACTTGGCGCCGTAACGGACGGCCAAAGGCTAGGGTTATTCACGCACATTAACAATAGCTATACTTCAAACGGTCAAGTTTTCTGTTTTTTGGTAGGGTACGCTGTACCCTCAGGGGCATAAATACGTACCTTTAAAAAACCATCATAAAATCAGTGCAAAAGGTACGCACAGCGTACCCTACGGTGAATTGTAAAAGCCGAAAACTTGGCCGTTCACAGTATACACCTGCTTGGGTCAGGCGTTAAGCAAACGGCAGGCTAAAGGTTGGTACACTCGGTTAGGCCAGCGTGCAATGGCTAAAGACCATTGCACGAAGACTCACCCCGATAGCCAAAGCCCAGCTAAAAAGTGTAACAACTTGTTACACTTTTTTAGGCCCGCTGCCCCCAGTTACAACGCCGTATCTGCCAACATCTGTTCTATAAAGTCTTTTAGGCGTTTTTCTTGCACTTCGTCGAGCAGTTTGGCGCTGAGTTTAATGGTAAAATGATGGTTGGTCGAAGAAATATTGCCGACTTTTTTGCCGTCCCGAAAAAAATACTGCGCCATCTGCACATCGGTATCGATGTTGTTCGCTACCTCTTTTATTTTTCTTTTGATAAAATCGGCCAATTTGGTTTGGTCGAGTTCCTTAGCCACCAATAAATCCCACGCCTCGGCACTCACTTGGTCAAGATACGGCGAGTCCTTATGGTCTTTCAAGACTTTTTTCAGGTCGTTGGCGGCGGAGCGGGACAGTAATCTGGGGTTGGCCTCCAAATCGGCCAAGATAAAATCCGGCAACTCATTAAAGGCAAAATAGCGGTACATGTCTTCCCTGACCAAGCCTAGGGATTCGGCGAGTTTCTTTTTAGTCGGAAACAAGCCTTCAATTTGGCGTATGGCCAGGCTGATTTCATAATCGCTTAAATCTTCCCTATCGACATTTTCGGCCAAGGCAAACACCGCCATATCGCTGTCCGAGATATTGGTGACAATCGCTTCGACCGTATTTTTATGCAGCAGCTTATGCGCCCGCCAGCGCCGCTCGCCTGCCGCTATCTGATAGCCATCACCCGCTTTACGCAATAAAATCGGCTCCAATAGGCCAATCTCCGCGATGGACGCGGCGAGTTTGTCCAATTCGTCCTGAGGAAACACCTTGCGCGGCTGGTAAGGGTTGGCCTCAATGCTGTCAACCGGCACCAAACGGTATTCCCTGCCTTCGGCAAATTCCACCTCTTGGCCTGAAGCGGTATGGCGCAGGTTATTTTGCTGTAGCTTGGATTGCAGCATGCCTTTTAAGTCTTTTTTCATAAAGGCTCATCTCCCACCGTAAGTTGCAGGCGTTCAACCAATAATTCCGCCAACCTTTTATATTCCCTAGCCACCTTCGATGTCCTGTCCAACTCGCGCAAACTCATTTGCGCAATCGCCGATTGGTTGACTTTGGTGCTGGTGGGGATTTTAATGTCGATCAATTTACCGATCTGCTCCCGCGCCGCGCCCTCAATTAATTTACAGACGGTTTGCCTTTCATCATGACGGACTAATAAAGCGCCAATCAATTCTAAGGCCGGATTAATGCGGCGGATTTTTTCAACCAACCTCAGCAAATCGGTAACGCCGTACATGCCGTATTGCGAACCGGATTCGATAGGGATAATCAAATGGCTGGCCGCCGCAAGGGCATTGCTGGTCAACAGTTTCAAACTGGGCGGGCAATCGATTAAGATCACGTCATAAATGCCTTGCAGAGGCCGTATCTTATCGCGCAATTCCTCCGAAGGCCTAGGCACGACATCCTTCAATTCGTCTTCTGTCCTGCCCAACAAGAGTGAGCCATAAATTAACGACACCCCTTCAATATGGGTATCTTCATGGATGGCTAAGGGCAGTTTTTCGATTTCGGAGAGCAACAGTTCCGCACAGGTCACCGACACTTCGCTGGGATGTTTTTTGCCGATATGCAGGCTGGCGTTGGCTTGGGGGTCAAGGTCAATAACCAATACGGATAGGCCTAATTTTGCCAATTCCGCCGCAAGGTTAATCACAGTCGTGGTTTTGCCGCAGCCGCCTTTATGGTTGGATACAGCAATGGTTACGGTTTTTTTAGCTGACATGTGTGTACGGTATGAGTAAAATTTGTGTCCATTATAGGTTGGTAGGGATAAAAAAGACAGCCCTTTAAAATGCTGTTGACCGCGCGGCCGGCACATCTGCCGGGCCTATACCTTGCGCAAGTTGCTTTAAAATACTATTTGGCATACCATGAATAGAGCGGTTTATAGGGCTATCAGGCCTCTTTTCTGTCCCCTATTTAGTGCCCACGCGCTAAAAATCAGCGGCGGTGGGTAACGTTTAAGCAGCGGTTATCGCGGTGTACATAGGCAAAATCACAGTCGGTTTCCGTCAACCCGCCCTATCGGATCACACTGATTATACAAAAACCCATCCCCTCCGTATCCGCGATGCAATAGCCTAACGTTGTCAGCGGCCCTAAGAAAATTTTTATCTACATAGACCTGTAATTTGGAGTTTGCAATGATTGAGTTGAAAAAAAATGTGGCTTTTACCGGCCCGCAAGGACCTGTGGTATTGGTCATTATGGATGGGATGGGGATCGGTAAAAACCCGGCCAGCGATTTTGTCAAACAGGCCAATACGCCGAATTTAGATTGGCTGCATGAAAATGCCTTGTACACAAAATTGCGGGCGCATGGCGTAGCGGTAGGTTTACCCGATGATGGGGATATGGGCAATTCGGAAGTAGGCCATAATGCCATCGGTTGCGGGCGGATTTTTGAGCAAGGCGCGGCCTTAATTGGTAAAGCGATTGCCTCCGGTGCGATGTATGCCGACGGTTCGGTATGGCATGAGCTGATTACCCATGTCCATGACCAAGCATCAACCTTGCACTTTATCGGCCTGTTATCGGACGGTAATGTCCATTCCAATATTAACCATCTGGAGTCCATGTTACGCAAGGCGAAAGAGCAGGGCGTTAAGCGTGCGCGGATACATGCCTTGATTGACGGGCGCGATGTGCCGCCGACTTCGGCATTGGAGTATGTGGAACGCTTCGAAACTTTTTTGGATGCGCTCAATGCCGACGGCACAGTCGATTATTGCGTGGCATCGGGTGGCGGGCGCATGAATATCACGATGGACCGTTATGATGCCAATTGGGATATGGTGAAGCGGGGCTGGGCAACCCATGTCAAAGCCGAAGGCCGGACGTTTGCGTCGATGCAAGAAGCCGTGACAACGTTCCGGGCGGAAATGCCCGGCATTCTCGATCAAGATTTGCCCGCCTTTGTCATTGAGCGCGACGGCGTAGCGGTAGGGCCGATCGTCGATGGCGACAGCGTCATTTTATTTAACTTTCGCGGTGATCGGGCCTTGGAAATTACCAAAGCCTTTGAAGCCGATGAGTTAAAGGAATTTGACCGGGGCGGCAAACCCGATGTGATGTATGCAGGGATGATGCAGTATGACGGTGATCTGGGTGTGCCGGCGCGTTATCTGGTGACACCGCCAGCGATTGACCGCACGATGAGCGAATACCTTTCCAATGCCGGTGTCAAGCAATTGGCCATTTCGGAAACGCAAAAATACGGCCACATGACCTATTTTTTCAACGGCAATAATTCGGGTAAGTTTGCTACCGAAACATGGCAAGAAATTCCGTCTGATGTCTGCCCGTTCGAAGATGCGCCCCGCATGAAAGCCGATGAAATCACCGCTGCGGTGGTAAAGGCGATTGAGGGCGGCGAATACCAATTTATCCGCCTGAATTTCCCGAACGGCGACATGGTGGGCCATACAGGTAGGGTGGATGCAGTCAAATTGGCGGTTGAGGCCGTAGATGAAGGGGTCGGCAAGATTATGGCCGCCCTGAAACAAACTAACGGCATTATGGTGTGCTCGGCAGATCACGGTAATGCCGACGATATGTGCGAACTGGATAAGAAAACCGGCGCTTTGGTGCTGGATGAACAAGGCAACTACAAACCTAAGACCGCGCATTCATTAAACCCGGTGCCGGGTATTGTCTATGACCCATCGGGGCTGGCCAACGCCCGGTTGGCTGACGTGCCCAACGCGGGTATTGCCAACCTCGCCGCGACCTGCATCACCTTGTTAGGCTTTGAGCCACCCGAAGATTATGCCGCGAGTTTAGTGGCCGTCGGTTAATAATCCTTGGGGCGCGGGCAGGATGCCCGCGCCCCAAGAGCCGTAACCTCCGCCATGCTATTTATCCCCGCCAAAAAAGCCCCTGAACTTTCCCTATAAAGCCAAGTTAAAAAATTCCCCGAACCGTTTGCCCGCTCTATCAAAAAGAAGTGGGACGGATAGGGTTAAATAAGCTCCCCCTGCCTGATCCCTATCATGCGGACAGCGCTATCAGTTAATGCCACAGCACCGCTGTACGGCAATAACCGCCTATGTACGCTACCGTACCGTCAAAGCCCCCAAAAAAGTGTCTAATAAAGCCAATGGTTTTTCAAATCCGTTGCTTTCTGGCAATTATTTTATAGTCCATCAGAACGCAACAATTGTTGCAACCGTGAACTTTTAACGGTTGTGTCCGATGCTTATATAACCCAATGGATAATATGTTATGAACAAAATGACCCACCCTAAAGCGAGCCTTCTGCTTAGCAGTGCGGCGCTTGCCTTACTGATCGCTGGCTGCGCCAGTGTTCCGCCGCCCGTAGAACAGATGGCCGTTTCCAAAGCCGCTGTCGATAATGCCAGCAGTGCCGGGGGAACGGAATTAGCGCCTATATTGCTTAAATCGGCGATGGATAAAATGGATGCCGCCAACCGGGCGATGGACGACAAAGACTATGTGATCGCCCGGCAGCTGGCGGAGCAGGCACAAGTTGATGCGCAGCTCGCCAGCGCCACCGCCCGCTCTGCCAAAGCCCATACCGCCGCTGGCGCATTGCAGGAAGATAACCGTGTGTTACGTCAAGAACTTGACCGTAGCGCCCACTAACCCACACTGGAGCCCCTTATGCAAAACCATCACTTTTTCCCCCTCTCCCTGATCGCTGTGGCACTGTTGTCAGGCTGTGGTTCCGTACCCAATCCGGCTCTGGATGCCGCCCATAGCAACTTTAATACCGCGCGTAGCGATGCCGATGTGACTTCGTTGGCGGCTTTGGAACTGCAAACGGCGGGGGAATCTTTAACGAAAGCGGATACCGCTTTCGCTAATGACGAAGATGCCGGCACCGTTAACCAATTAGCGTACCTCACGACACAGCAAGTCAATATTGCCCAAGAAGTCGCCAACCGCAAAACCGCAGAATTGGTCGTCACCAATGCTGCCGCTAACCGTAATGCGGTGCGCTTAGATGCCAGAACGGCAGAAATAGACCGTGACCACGCGCTCATTGCCGAACAACAACGCCAGCTTGATGCCCTGAACGCCAAGAAAACCGACCGTGGCATGGTCATCACCCTAAGCGATGTCTTGTTCAACGTCGACAAAGCGCAGCTGAAATCAGGCGGTGTCCGCAATGTCCAAAAACTGGCGGATTTTTTGTCACAATACCCTAACTACAAGGTATCCGTCGAAGGCCATACCGACAGTACGGGCAGTGACGAACATAACCAAGACCTCTCCGAACGCCGTGCCGACTCGGTACAATCGGCGTTGCTCAATGACGGTATCGGCGGCGAGCGCATCAGCACGCACGGCTATGGCGAGGGTTCCCCTATCGCCAGCAATGATGATGCCGGCAGCCGCCAACTGAACCGCCGTGTGGAAATTATCCTGTCCGATGCCAACGGTAACATCACTCAGCGTTAGGCTTTAACGCAGCGGCGGTAAGAGGCTGGGAGCGCGGGCATCTGCCCGCCCCTACCTATTTTCAAAGCGGTTAAAATCAAACAAGCCCGCTTCTATCGGAAAGCTTTTACGGTAAGCGGCATGGAGCAAATCGGTATGTGGCCAAAATTGCGGGTTGGTGCGTCGGATAGCAAAACGGGCGCTCAAATCGGTATAACTGTCTTCAGAATTGAGATGCTGTATGGTGTTGATAAGATCCGGCAGTTGGTGTACCCCTAAGCGATAAAAAGCATTTGGGTAAGCGCCCAGAAAACCGGGTACTAACGTCAAAGTATCTTCATCGGGCAAACGGCGGTCTTCTTCTTTGAACAGTTCGGAAACATTGCTGTGGGCGCTATTGCGTATGAGCGTGAAATGCTGGGCGGGGTGTTGCGCGTCGCTGAGGGTGATGAACACGGTTTCCGGCAGGTAAGAAACGGCTTTGCCCTTAAGCGCGGCCAATTGTTTCAGCAAATCAAGCGGTAGGGTAGTGTCGGTCAACTCGTAGCGGGTGTCCAACACGGGACTGAGATGGCGTTTCCAAAGCCGCGTAAACTCAGGCCACGGCTCTTGGGTCTTATAAAGGATGCCGGTATTTTGCACATACAAACGCTGTTTATCATGCAAATGCGCCAACACGGCATCAGGCGCGTTGCGGTACCATTTATCTTGCACCGCGCCGCGCATGGACAGCGGCAAAAAGGCCAGGGCATTTTGTTCGCCTTCCATGCGCAAAAAGTCCATATACAGCCGTGCCTGCAATTGGTGGGCAACCGTGCCGAACACATCAAACCCCGCCACCAGCAAGTAATGGATGCGTTCCAGTAAAGGATAGCCGATAATCATCGCCGTTTGCGGCTGTTCGCCAATAAAGCCTTGGACGATACTGGCATTGTCGAAATTCCTGAATACGGTCAGGGCAGCATTGGCATTGGTGCCGTCACCATCCCACAACAGGGACAAATTAGGGGCGTGTTGCCCGCTCAAGACCTTATTCATGAGGCTGCTTTTGGCCTGTAGATACTGGTTTTCCTGTGCCGCATACGTCCGCCATTTTAACACACTGCCCAAGCTTTGGTCGCTGATAGGCAGGTCGGTTTGCTGGAGGGCGGCGGTCAGCAACTGTTGGCTGTTCTGATCTGGGTTATCGGGATGGGCAAAACCGATCCAGAAATAATCGTTGATGACATTAATCGCCACTTGCCCACGGCAAACCGGGCCTTTAATGAAACCCATCACAGTAAACTGCGCTTCGTCCAGCATCAGCCGATAACGTGAGCGCACCGGAAGTTGCGCGAAGGCAACGAACGGATTGGCGGCGATTTCCGGCGTGTACGAAGGCAGGGCCGTCACGGTATAGGGTGCGTCCAGGAACCAGCCCTTAAGGCGCTGCATCCGTGCCGCATTCAGGGCGTAAGGCAAGTGGGTTTTGCTCAGCACCGTCCCTTGCAGCGGGCGCAAACGGTAATAGACCCGCGCCACTTGCGGGTCGTCAAAGGGGCGGCGCGAAGCGATCAGGCCGATGGCTTGGCCGGGCGGGGTGGTCGAGCGCACCAGCTCAAAAAATGCCGTTTCCGGCAAATCAGTAAAATGCAGGTGTGCCAAAAACCAGTGTTCGTAAATATAGCGGGCCATTAACTGTGCCTTCAGGCTATCGCCGTTTAAAAACACTTCCCACTGCTGCACTTCATCTAACTGGTTTTTGGCCAAAGTGGGCGGCGCTTCAACAGGTGCCCCCGCCTCCAACCAGCGCACTAACGTTTGCTGTTCCTTATCCGTTAACGGCGGCAAACCATAAGGCATCCCCCATTCGGGATGGTCTTTTGCATAATCGGCCATCTCTTCAAGCACCGGACACGCTTGGTCCCTATACAAAGAAAAGTCAAAACGCCCGGCGGGCAACAGGCCTGCTTTAGGGAAGCTGTGCTGCTTTTTCAATTGCAACAGCTTAGCCATGACACTGGCTTCCCGATTGGTGGCCGGGTCAGGCTGGCGTTCGTTAAGCACCGGGGTAAAGCCCCGCAAACGCCATTGCTGATTGGTTTGGGCATCGGTAAACAAGCGGCTCGGCGTCATCATCGATAGCCTTAAGTCACTATAAATCTTTTCTTTGCTCGCCCCACGCGTAATGCCTTCGTAACTGCCCATTTGTAATTGGCAAGGCGCGTCGAAACAGCCGTGGCAAACCGCACAACGGCTATCGGTGATGGGTTTGACATCACGGCGGTAACTGACGGCAGACGCAGTGCTGATGGGGTGATCGAAACGGGCGGGATCGGCGGCGCCATACTGTTGGTCGAGTTGGTAACGGGTATAAGCCGCGCAACCTGCCAGCAATAATAGCAATAAACAGAGCAGCAGCTTGCGCATAGTGTCCCTTGTCGGTTAGCGGATGATAGGCCTTATCCGCGCAGGCTTGCAAAAGGTTATTCTGGGTTTGAGTGGACAAGCCCCCAACGAGTCCGGTTAACGCTGTTGCCAACCCGATCCGGTTTCGACAAATTGCCCTGTAGGGGTTTTACCGATGATTTTCTGTGCGGCGAGTTTGGCGACGGTGTCGGCAGTGACCCCGTTTTTATTGGCTATGCGCTGATATTCCGCCAACCGCTGGGCATTGATGCTTTCCACCAAGGCTTTCACATCGGCAGGCGCAGCCGGATTGACCACCCCCAAAAACCCGCTTATTTTTTCGCCAATGAACCCAGCCGCTTTGGCCTGATCCAAATCGGCGGCGGCAATCGGTAAAGAGACCAGTAATAGCCCTAACAGCACAGGCCGTAAGCAGTGCAAGCGTATTTTTTTCATTGATGTCTCCTAAAATAAGCCTTTTTGCGTGGAAATCAGATCATCGACATCTTTTTCAATCTTCAAGCGGATTTCATGTTCGATTTTTATATTCATATTGATTTCTATCGGTTTGTCGGGAGCTTCAAATTTAACCGTTGGCGCACAGCCGAACAAGTGCCAAGCACCCGACAAAATAAGCACACGTTTTGCAGTTGTCCATTTCATTATGGTCTCCGTTCCGCTGGCGGCGGCTTAGGTGGATGATCCCCATGAGTGGGGGTAACAGGTTGTTTAATAGGGGTGGCTTGGCTTTTGGCTTCTTTGAGGATAGCCCGCTCAAAATCACCCGCCATGATACCCCTTTGGAGCAGTTCGGGTAACTGTCCGCTTAAATTAAGGTTAAAGGCTAGCGGATGCCCTGACAACACCTCAGGATTGCTGCCTTCCAAACGCAAACCGACATGGTAGTCACCATTAGGACGGTAATTGACCTTGGCCTGTAAGTTGTGGTACTGCAAATTGCGTAACGCCCTAAAGGCCACGTTCTCCTTATCGGCAACCGGGCCTTGATAGTGTAACACCCCTGGACGGGTACCGGTCAGCGTACCGTCAAGCACTTCGATGGCCGTGGCGGAAATGCTCAAGGGCAGTTCGCCATCGACAGTACCGCTCCCCGACAGGCTATCGGCATTGAGGGTAGCCAGCAGTTGCGCCACATCAACGCCGCGCACTTGTAGCGTCAATAAAATGGGGCGTTGCTTAAGGTCAAAAGTCGCCGGCAACACGGCCAGTTGGCCGCCAAACAGGGTGCCTATGCCTTGGCCTACCGTCAATTTGCCGTCTTGATAGTCGGCCTTAAGGTTAAGGTCGCGTAGCGCCATCTTTTTACCGAACGCCAGCGCTGGGACAGTGACCGAGACCGCCACCGCCTGACGGCTGAGATCGGCCACATCCAGCATGATTGTCACTTGATTAAGTTCGGTCTGATCCGCCGTTACCGCCAAGTCGAAGACGCTAAAATGCGCCGTACCCGCCAGAGGCCGCTGGGCTTGCCAACGTAATTGTACCGCGCCTTGGACTTGCCCGCCGTGCAATTGCCAGCCGCGCGTCACTTCGGGTTGCCAAGGCCCGATAAAGCCGAGCAGGGTTGCCGCCGTCATATCCAGATAGGCCGTGGCATTCACGGCACCCGACGCGGCCATTGCCCATTCGGTCTTGGCAAGATAACCGCCATCACGGGTTAGCCATATCACCCCGTGTGGGCTGGCGGCTTTGTCAGTTGCTTGGACAGTTGCCGTCACTTTCGCCAAGGCCAATTCAGGCGTTAGCCACGCTTTTGCCAAGGCGGCCATTTTTGCCCTTGCCTGTTCAGGCACCAAAGGGCTGGCCGTTAGCCATTGCCCTAATGCGCCCATATCACCTTGTAAATGCGCCTGCTTATCCGCTTGATCCAGATGGCTAATATCCAAGGTAAACACGGTTGCGCCGGTTTGTTGTTTGCCCAACACTTGGGCACTGCGCAAACCCGCACTAAAAACAAGGCTTAAGGCTTGGTCAGCTGTTGCAAAGCTTGCTTGGAGTAAACCCGTGCTGGCACGGCTGATGTCGGCCTGCCCGACGATATGGCTTAACCCCCATGGGCTCATAGCGGTTAAATCCAACTGTTTGATACTGACTTGCTCCAGCGGATAAGCCAAGGTGCCGAAGGGGGTAGCACTGTTAACGGCGGCTTTATCAGGCGCATGGTAAACAAAGTTAAGCTGTGCCTGCCCGATAGCGATTGCCGACACTTTAGGGACACTCAGATCGTAGCTTAGGGTGACATCCGCCAATTTGGCGGATAACAAGCCTGCCCCAGTTTCCAGTCCCCACGTCATTTCCGCCAAATTGGCTTGGCTAAAGCCAAATTGTAAGCCGGACAGTTTCGGCGCTAACAAAGGTGTCCGGGCAAGCAAGCGCACGAACACCTCTTCCATGATAAAGGCACGGTTCCACCAAACGCCAACGCCCACCAGCACCATACCACAACAGACTGCAATTAGGCTGTTCCTGATGCGGTGTGGTGGCTTAAGGCTGGCGGCTGTAGAGGGCTTCATGGGCAGAACGTGCAGTGAAAATACTGCCCATCATAGTGCAGCTTATCTGGATTCGGCTAATTTTTTCGAAAAACCTGTTTCAGTGTGGCCTTAACGCCCACTTATCTTCTGTAACGGCCTCTTGCGCGGGGTTGGGTAATAACGTTACCGAGAAGCCCGCCCACCGCCGCACCGCCAATCGTCCCTACCGCACTACCGCCCGTCAGGGCCGCACCGCCTAACGCGCCCGCACCGGCACCGAGCAAAGTACCCTGGCCTTGTCTGGACATCCCCGCGCAACCGGTCAGGCTAATAAACATAGCGACAATAAGAGTGGTTTTTATAGCTGATTGTCTGTTTTTCATGATGTCATCCTTTATATGGGGTTTCCGGCGTATTAGGCCGATTGATTTGGGGGCGGCGAGTGATCCCGCCGTTCCTGCACTTAGGCAGTAGCCCTTAGGCTATATTGCCACCGTCAGCTTGAGTTTATCGCTCCGGTTCCCGCCTGTCCGTCCGTTAACGCACATAGGCGAAAGACCGTGCCTCAAACACCGCGCTGTGTTTGCCCTGCCGTACTGAGGCAATAACAGCTTACGACTAAGAGCCTTTACCGTAGCTGAATGGCAGGCGTAGTCTTGCCATTAAAGTAGGTTGTGGGTTTGGGGATGGGGGGTATCTTGTCAAACAAAAGGTACAGATTTCAATATATACTGTGAACGGCCAAGTTTTCGGCTTTTACAATTCACCGTAGGGTACGCTGTGCGTACCTTTTGCACTGATTTTTATGAGGATTTTTTAAAGGTACGCACAGCGTACCCTACCAAAAAAACCGAAAACTTGGCCGTTTGAAGTATATACTCTGAACGGTCAAGTTTATTTACTGTAGTACCTTTTGCACTGATTTTATGATGGTTTTTAAAGGTACGCATTTATGCCCCTGAGGGTACAGCGTACCCTACCAAAAAACCGAAAACTTGACCGTTTGAAGTCTATACAGAAATGATTTGATTAGGCTTAAGCGCCACCTTTAAGGCTTGTAGTAAAGGTGGCGGCAATGTAAAGATAAGCGGTATTAGGACATGCTGATAAGCTCAACCATCTTGGGCGTACTCAAGCTTCACCGGCGGCTAACAATAGGCGGGCTAATTTTTCGGCTTGCCCACGCAGTTCCGGTACTGCCGTCGTTTCCCATAAACGGCCTTTTTGCGGTGGCCCCAAGGTGAAGAGCTGTTTGGACACCTTGCCCCCGGCATCAATCAGCGCCCCGTCCGCCGCCACATCCAAGCCAAGCATCAGGGGATCAGGGCGTATTAGGTGCTGGTTAAGCAAATCTTGGACGAGAGGGTTAGTCAGTTTACGGTAATTGCTTTCAGATCCGGTACAATTCGCCACAGCACCGACTACCAAGGTTTGGGTTTTTGTTTGGCCTCGCGCCCGAAACACCACTTCAACGCCTTGCCCGTTGTCATGGCATGCTAAGACCCGCCCGCTGTGTTGGCGCAATTGCCCGGTATTGAGCAGATCGTCTAGCCGACTACCCACCACAGGCGCCAAACGGTGGCGATGGCAATCCCAATAAGTGCGCAAATGCCGGAGAAACCGCCGCTGTTCGGATAAGGGCAAAGCCTCCCATAGGCTTTGGCTGACAGGCCTTAACGCATCAAGCACCGCCCGCCAATCATGATCAGATACCTGAATAAGCCGCCGGATTTGCCGCAAGCAACGGCGTACCGATGTGGGGGCGGCAAAGGCAAGCGGCGTAAGCCTTTTCTGGCACGGCCGATGCACTTGCGGCATCAGGCCGTGCCTTGATATGCTATGGATTTGGCCTTGATAGCCCGCTTCTGACAGGGCGATAGCCCAATCCACCATTGTCAGTCCGCTGCCCACCAACAAACACGAACGGGTTTCCAGCAGCGCCGCCAGCGCGTCAGTTTGCCAAGGGTTACTGAAATAGCGGCCACTGGCCGTAAAATCAGTGCCGTTTACCCAGCTATCGCTAGGCGGAAAATTGCCTATCGCCAAGACCGCGTTTTGCGCCGACAACAGCCCGCCCGTGTCCAGTTTAAGTGCGATATGTCCTGGTTCTAGGGTGATGCCAATGACGTTAGCGGTTATTTTTTCCAAACGGCAATGATTAGCGGCCTGTTGTTCGGTCTTATCCAACAAATCAACTAAGTAGTCGCCATAAACGCGTCTGGGTAAAAAAGCGTTTGGCGCCACTTCTGTTACCCAGCGATTTTCTAACAGCCCGCTTTCCCTGACTTTCGCCCAGGTAAAAAAATGTGCCGGCTCATCCGGCAAGGCACTCATATTATGGGCCGGCACATTCAAAAGATGGCAATCCTGATCGGTGCTATAGGCTCTACCCCGCCCGACTTGCCGCAAATTAGGTTCAATTAAATACACCGTCAGCGGCTGCCGGGTTTGCCGTAACAATTGCACGGCCACCATCGTGCCGCTAAAACCTGCGCCGATAATAGCGATTTTATGGGTATAGCTCACAACTCACCTTTAACATAATGCGTTTTCATGGTTTATAGATATGACAACGCCAATAGTGCCGCCCAGCGGTAATGGAGGGGGCGGCATATTGGCGTTGTTTCGTGTTGATTTTTTCTAAGGAACTTGCATAAAATTAAGTGGGCGTTATATTGCACCTCAGCGTGTTAAACCCCACCCCAGCCCTCTCGGCAACCGCTCCTTGCGTTGCTCTACCTTCTTTACACCCCTGAGGGTGTGCATCCATGCAGTCGCCCTTGGCAGGGGAGGGGGCAAATGGCTTCCCCGTCGTACAGGCGAAAATCAGGGGGAAAAAGCCCCTCCCCCTGCCAAGGGGGAGGCTGGGAGGGGGTTGCCGTACTTTCGCCTGTTCAACAGATTTTATTTCATGCACGATCCTAAGATACGCTTTTCTTAAGGCAGCGCATTTATGGCATAAGACATTCAGCTCTTCCCAAGCCCCAAAGTACCTAAACTCAGCATGTGACCCATTTTTTCGGACTTGGTACGCAAATAGACAATATTTTCGCAGTTGGGGGGCGGCTCTAATGGCACCCGATCAACGATTTTGAGCCGGTAGCCCGATAATTGGCTGAATTTTGCCGGGTTATTGCTCATTAGGCGCATCGTCGTTACCCCTAAATCAGTCAATATTTGCGCCCCGACATCATAGCTTCTGGAATCTATCGGCAAACCCAATTCTTCATTAGCTTGCACGGTATCCCGCCCTTGATCCTGCAACCCATAGGCACGGAGCTTATGGCCTAAGCCAATGCCCCGGCCTTCATGGCCGCGCAGATAAACTAAAACGCCGCTGCCCGCCTGTTCAATTTTGCCCAGCGCCATTTTCAGTTGGTTACCGCAATCACAGCGTAAAGAATCCAAAATATCGCCAGTCAAGCATTCCGAGTGGACACGGACTAAAACATTCTGTTGCCCGGTTATTTTGCCTTTAACCAAGGCAAGATGTTCAAAGCCGTCCAATACCGAACGGTACACATGGGCGGTGAAAGTCCCTATCGCCGTGGGTAGCCGCGCTTCGGAAACGTGTTCCACCAGTTGCTCGTTACGGCGGCGGTAGGCAATCAGGTCGGCAATGTTAATAAACGGTAACTGATGTTGTTTGGCAAAAGCCCGCAACGCCGTGCCGCGCATCATACTGCCGTCGTCATTGACCAGCTCGCACAGCACCCCAGCCGGATACAATCCGGCCATACGCGCTAAATCACCTGCCGCCTCGGTATGTCCAGGCCGTTTTAAGACCCCGTGTTTTCTCGCGCGTAAAGGGAACACATGCCCAGGCCGGGCAAAATCGGCGGCGACCGTGGTGGGATCTGCCAAAGCGCGGATGGTGGCGCTCCGGTCGGCGGCGGATATGCCGGTACTGGTGCCTTTGTTCAAATCCACCGAAACGGTAAAGGCCGTACCGTAGGGATCGGTATTGCGGGCAACCATCGGTTCAAGCCCTAGGGCATCGACCCGCTCTTCGGGCAATGACACGCAGACCACACCGCTGCTGTGACGGACTAAAAACGCCATTAGTTCGGGCGTTATTTTCTCGGCGGCGATAATCAAATCGCCTTCATTTTCTCTGCCAGCGTCATCGGCAACGACAACAAAGCCGCCGTTGGCTATGGCCTGAATGGCTGTTTCGATCATATCGTAAATCATGGCGATAACCTTAAAAGTAAATGCCGTAAGGCGGCTGGCCCCGCTCCGCCTTTATTGGGGCGTTGGCCAACCGCTAGGCGGGCGGGGTGTTTTAAACAGCCCCCGTTCCTTAGTCATTCAGCTTATTCGCCACCTGCTTCAAATAATTCTAAAGGCAAGCCCACTAAATCTTTGCCTATCCATTCGCGGGCGATATTGTTGGATGGCCCCATCGCTATGCCCGCCCTGGCATCACGGAAAATGCGCTCTATCTGGCCTTTTTTATAGCCGTAACCGCCGCTGACATCCATGGCATTGCGGGCCGAAATATTGGCGACTTCCGACGCATGTACCTTAAACTCGGTTAACGGCAACAGCAATTGCCCCTGCGGTTGCCCGTCCGCTTGTAATTGGTCCAGTTGGCGGGCCAAATCGTGCTGCCACGGGCGCAAGCTTTCCACCAGCACTTTCGATTCGCCGAGTTGTTGCCGAAGCACCTGGTAATCGGATAATTTGCGGTTGAAATCGCGGTGTATAGTGCCGGTAAGATGGGTAGCGGCAGCTTCTAAGGCTGCCCTGGCGACACCGTGCCAAACGGAACCTAAACCAATCAGGTAAATAGGTGTCACCCCATCATAGACAATGTCCTTGCCTTTACCTTCTTCACCAAGGCGGTCTTGGCTATCAACACGGACATTTTTATAGGAAATGGGGCCGCTGTGATTGCCCCTAACACCCAGCGCTTCCCAAACACCATGCGTGATGCCATCGAGTTTGGCATCAACAATGAAAAAACTGATGTCAGTAGGGCCCAGTGCGCCTGGGGAGCGGGTTTGAAACAGATAATAGTCGGCGGCTCCAGCGCTGGTGGTGAAGGATTTATCGGCATTAAGCAGATAATGGCTATCGCCATCGCGTGCCGCTTCGCTAAAATTAAACCACCAATGTCCGCCTGAGGCTTTTTCGCTGGTTGAATAAGTACCCAGCAACCCCTCTTGCGCAGGTTTAAGCCAACGTAGTTTTTGGTCATGATTGCCAAATAAGTTAATCGTTTGCGCAGCCCCTGTGTGCATGACAAACACCAAACCCGTAGAGGCGCAAACCCGGCCAATTTCTTCGCAGACGATGGAAAATGCCAGATGATCTAAGCCTAAGCCGCCATATTCTTTAGGAATCAAGATGCCATTCCAGCCTGCTTTAGCGAGTGCGTTCAGATTATCTCTAGGGAATACCCCCTGGTCGGTCTGTTCCACATTGGCCTTAATCACATCGTTAACGAGCGTTCGGATGTCTGTGCGTATTTTGTCGTAATCCTGAGCGGACATAATAAATCTCCTTATGAGCTTATTTGAATGATTTATCCGGTAGATAAGCCAAAATTAGCAATAGTTGGCTTATCCACACCATAACCTGCCTTTACAATACTGGCCAAACTAGGCAAGTGGCCAGACAGGGCGAACACCTGATGGTATGCAAACAAGCTAATGCAGTTATCAGGCCAATTATAAGTAATTGTTTTTAATTAACAATTAATGAAGCAACCTTGTTGGCTGCTGGACTGGCAGCGGTGCATACACTAATTGCTGCTACTCCAGCAGAGTACCGGGAAGTTGCCGCGATTCCCTGTTACCCGATCATTACGTTTTTCATAAGGCCCGGTCTACATAGGGTGGGGCATTTGTTAAAAACATAAGCCTATAACTCGATCATCAAGTTTTTCATAAAGTCACATCTAAATAGTGGGGAAGATTAGCGGAGAGCTAAGGCTTGTTAAGGTGGGCAACTCCCTCCCCTGATGGGGAGGGCTGGGGTGGGGAGAATAAAATCAATGACTTATGCTCATGACTAAGAGGTTTTAAGCAGACTATTTTTAGTCTGTTTAATGAAAAAAGCCTTATTTAGATTCTCCCCACCCCAACCCTCACTGCCATTAAGTTAAGGAAATTCTGTTCAGAAACAATGTTTTTTCTTCCTTTTATGGAAGTTCAGCAACCCCCTTGCCGATGTCTTTTGTCTGGGCGGGTTACGGTGCTTTCGTTCCAAGCAAGGGCGGCTTCCGGGATGGTCAGGCCCTGTTCTTTCATCACTGAAAGCAGTTTTTTTCTGAATGCCGCTGGATAAGCCATTCGTTTTCCATTCAAGATGATCGTTTTTACAATAGCCTATTATCATATCAAATTATATTGGCTTGGCTATAGAGTGGCCGGATGAGTTGGTGGGACGTGCGCCTACTGATCCGACCGCCCTTGCTTTTGTTGTCGGTCTACGCGCAGGCTGGGTCGTATCCAGGTAGGCGCGGGTAGCCTGGAACTTTATTTTCGTGTTAGGCAAAACCGGATGCGGTGCAGGCAGATCAGCCAAAACCGCTTACCCGCCCGACACGGCCTTAACCCAACGCCAGAAAAAATTTCCCTCACCAATTACTTATCTGTAAAATCCGTCTATTTATCTTTAAATTAACGGAGCCACAGCGAAATGGGTAGAGCCTATCAAAACCGTAAAGAGTCCATGGCCAAAACGGCGGATTCTAAGGCCAAGGTTTATAGCAAGTATGGTCGGGAAATATATGTCTGCGCCAAGTCCGGCGGGGTGGATTTGGATGGCAATTTAAGCTTGCGCGGGCTGATTGAACGGGCGAAGAAAAGCCAAGTGCCTGCCCATGTTATCGAAAAAGCCCTAGACAAAGCCAAAGGCGGCGGCGGCGAAGATTTTGCCCCCGCCCGTTACGAAGGCTTCGGCCCCGGCGGCTGTATGGTGATTGTCGATTGCCTGACCGACAACCCCAACCGCACATTTAACGATGTCCGCCAATGCTTTACCAAAACCAAGGCGAAAATCGGCATCCAAGGCGCGGTCAGCCACATGTTCGACCATTCGGTGATTTTGGCGTTTAAACATGGCGACGAAGATACCGTGCTGGAAGCCTTGTTGTCGGCGGATGTCGATGTCTCCGACGTGGAAAGCGATGACGGCAAGATTACCGTCTTCACCCCGCCCGCCGATTATTTCAAAGCCAAGCAGGCCTTAGCCGACAGTTTAGGCGAAGTCGATTTTGAGGTGGACGAAATCCAATTCCTGCCCAGAAGCTCGACCGTACTCAGCGGCGACGACATCGCCTTATTTGAACGTTTTTTGGACATGCTCAATGAGTTGGACGATGTCCAAAACGTTTATCATGATGCGGAATATTAAGTAGGCGTTCATTTATACTCTGAACGGTCAAGTTTTTCATAAAACCCGCCCTGAACACTATTACAGACGCTGGTTCCCAAGCTCCGGCTTGGGAACCCAGCTTTCCGAAGCTCTCGCTTCGGGAATTCTGGACACTAACATTTTCCGGCGCTGTTCAGGTAGACCGCGCAAGCGGTTTTAGGGCAGCCGCTGGTTTTTTTAAATTCCCGAAGCGAGAGCTTCGCGTAAGCGGTTCCCAAACCGGAGCTTGGGAACCAGCACAACACCCGCTGTACGGTCTATGGCGTAGCTAAAGGACTGGCAAACTGCACGGGCTTACGTCGGGCAAAACAGCGGGCAGGGACCTACGGAACTTCCCTGGCCAACAGCGTCCCGCACTCCGCCGCCAAGTGCTGCCAGTCATCCGGCAGTTCTATCCGCACCCAAGTGGCGGTAGGCATCAAATCGCCCCGGAAGCGAAGGTTATCAAAGCCCACCAACTCCAGCAGCAGGTTTTCAAAATCCGGGTTATGGCCAACCAGCAGCACCCGTCCTAAAGACGGCGGCAGTTCGGCCAAAAGGGTTTTAACCGCCACCAGGCCTTGGAAATACAGGCGGCTGTCTGCTGCCAGGGCGGTTTCATCCCAGCCTAGGGTGGGGGCGACGAGGCGGGCGGTTTGATAAGCGCGGGCGGCGGGCGAGGTGATGAGGGCATCGGGGCGCAGGCCGGTTTTATGGAGGGTTTTGGCTATATGGCGGACTTCGTGTTCGCCGTGGTGGGTCAGGTTGCGGTCTACGTCCGCCTTAGTGGTGAATTGTTCGGCCTCGCCATGCCTGAGTAACCAGAGTTCGCGGCTCATAAAGATGTCCTTTCATGGTCAAATAATGCAATTAATGGCGCACTGTCGGGGCGGATGCCGCGCCAGAGCCGGAAGGCTTCGGCAGCCTGCTCGATCAGCATCCCTAAACCGTCCAAACTGTGCGCCGCGCCTTGGGCTTGCCCCCAACGCACAAAGGCGGTGGGTTGGTTGCCGTAAGCCAAATCATAACAGACCCCGCCAGGACTTAATAGCCCTGCTGGCAATGGGGGCAATTGGCCGCTGAGGCTGGCCGAGGTGGCGTTGAGGATCAGGTCAAAGTGTTGCCCCGCCAAATCGGCAAAACCGCCGCCGGACACCGCGCCCAAATCGGCAAATTCCGCCGCCAGTTGTTCGGCTTTGGCGGCGGTGCGGTTGGCGATGCGCAGGCTGTGCGGGCACTGCTCCAGCAACGGCGCGAGAATACCCCGGCTGGCCCCGCCCGCGCCTAACAGCAAAATCCGCTGGCCTGCTAAAGTCAGATGGTGGTTGTCCAGCAAATCCGTCACCAAGCCGCCGCCGTCGGTGTTGTCGCCCAATACCGCACCGTCCGGCAAGCGTTTTAACGTGTTGACGGCCTTGGCGCGTTCGGCGCGGGGAGTTTTTACCTGCGCATAATCAAACGCCAATTCTTTCAGCGGTACGGTGCAGTTTAGCCCCAAGCCACCAGCGGCAAAAAAATCCCCGACACGGGCGGTAAAGTGTTCGGGGGCGACTTCTTGGGCGGTATAACTGAGGTCTTGGCCTGTCTGGGCGGCAAAAAAGCTGTGGATGCGCGGCGATTTGCTATGGCTGATGGGCTGGCCGAACACGGCGTAACAGTCGGTCATTCGGCTTCCTTCAGCCATTGGGCGACGGCCTTGGCATAATAGGTTAAAATAGCGTCACTACCCGCGCGTTTAAAGGCCAGTAAGGACTCCAGCACCACCGCGCGTTCGTCCAGCCAACCGTTTTGTGCGGCGGCTTTGAGCATGGCGTATTCGCCGCTGACTTGGTAAGCGAAGGTGGGTACAGCATAAGTGTCCTTAATGCGGCGGATAATGTCCAGATACGGCAAACCCGGCTTGACCATGACCATATCCGCGCCTTCTTGCAAGTCCAGCCCGACTTCCCGCAGGGCTTCGTCGCCGTTGGCCGGGTCCATTTGGTAGCTGTATTTGTTGCCCTTGCCCAAGTTGCCCGCCGAACCGACCGCATCGCGGAACGGCCCGTAAAACGCCGAGGCGTATTTGGCGGCGTAGGCCAAAATTAGGGTGTTGTGGTGCTGCCCGGCTTCCAAGGCTTGGCGGATCGCGCCGATGCGCCCGTCCATCATGTCGGACGGGGCGACCACATCCGCGCCCGCGTCGGCATGGGACAAGGCCTGCTTGACCAGCACCGCGACGGTGGCATCATTGACGACATAACCCTTCGCGTCCAACAGCCCGTCTTGGCCGTGGACAGTGTAAGGGTCCAACGCCACATCGGTGATAATGCCTAAGCCCGGCACCGCTTGTTTTAGGGCGCGGACAGCGCGTTGCACCAGGCCGTCGGGGTTATAGGCTTCGGCGGCATCCAAGGATTTTTGCTCGGCGGCGACCACCGGAAACAAGGCAATGGCGGGGATGCCTAAGGCATACAGGGCTTGCGCCTCAGCCAGCAGCAGGTCTAAAGACAGCCGCTCGACCCCCGGCATGGAAGCCACCCCCACCCGCAACCCCTCGCCTTCGGTGACGAACAGCGGGCAGATCAGATCATCCACGCCTAAGCGGTGCTCACGCATCAAGCGTCTGGAAAAATCGTGGTAACGCATTCTTCTCATGCGTGTGGGTAAGGTAATGTTATGATACGTCATTTTACTCCGTTGATGCAGTTGGGCGGGCGTGGGTATTACCGAGGAAAGGGTAATCATCAGTGACAGTAAACCCGATGTTCAAATTTTTAACATTCAGATAAAGAACCTTGCCATAACCCCCTATTGTAAACCCAAACCCCACCCCTAAGCACCCGAACATTTTTACTGCCGACACCCTGCTTAAGAAACTAAACCCATTTTCAAAAGTCGTAAATTTCAACCGCCGTATCTTAGAGGATTTTATGAAGGCCAAACATACCATACAGATTACTTTTTTCGCATTACTGTTAACCCTCGCCCCCCTAAAGCCCCTGTTCGCCGCCGATTTGCAAGCGCCCCAACAAGCCATTGAAACGGCTTCGGCGCAATTGCAATCGCAAATGCAGGATAAAAGCTTTACCAAAGACTTTGCCAAAATTAACGACTTTGTCAATCAGGTCATTTATCCGCGCGTCGATTTCGACCGCATCGCCGCCTTAGTGCTGGGTAAATTATGGAAAACCGCAACGGTGGACGAACGCAACCGTTTTAAACAGGAGTTCCAAGTCTTATTGGTACGCACCTACTCACGCGCGTTTGTCGAGTTTAAAGAATGGTCGGTGCGCTTTTTACCCTTGGAAATGGCCCCTGGCGACACCAAAGTCATCGTCAAAACCGAAGTCCTGCAACCGGGTGTCCAACCTATCGCCATCGATTACCGCATGGCCCTGCACGAAGGCGAATGGAAAGCCTACGACATTATGATTGAAGGCGTGAGCTTAGTGACCAACTACCGCACCACCTTTAATAATGAAATGCAGACCAAAGGCTCGTTAAGCGCGGTCATCGACAGCTTGGCAAAACGCAACACCGAAGCCTTGGCGGCGGCACCTGGGAAAAAATCTTAAGCCGGAAAGCGCGTAACGGTCAGTCGGACGGTTCGCCCGTGCCCTTCACTCCGTTCCCTGAGCGAAGCCGAAGGGTACGGGGTGAAGGGTACGGTTTTAAAAACTATCAGTTGTCAAACGCGCCGCATAAGCATCCTAAGTAGAAAAAAATCACGAAAAAATACGCTTTGAGCCGCCGATTTTAATATTCATTACATATCCGGCGTGTATAACAGCTGTTTATGCCTACTATCGCCCGGAGCCACAACCCTCCCGGCTAAGCGCACCACCCCGAAGGCCTAAGCCGACGGTGAACCCAGCCCACCAACCCTTTACCCCCTAATGCCCGACTACCAATCCTTATTCCACGACTTATTAGCCGCCAACGCCGACGCTTGGGTGGCGGTTTTGCAAACCCAACTGGCGGCCGCCTTCGACCCCAGCCGCCACGGCGATTTGCCCAAGTGGCAGGCGGCCATTGCCGCCATCCCGCAATTTTCGCACAGCCATACCCGCACTGACACCGATGCCATAGAAATCGGCTGTGCCGAAGACCTGACCGCCCTCCAGCGCAAAAATCTGGAACAGCACCTGCAAGCCCTGCACCCGTGGCGCAAAGGCCCTTACCAACTGTTCGACATTTTTATCGACACCGAATGGCGCTCGGATTGGAAATGGCAGCGCCTGCAAGACCACATCGCCCCCCTCACCCACCGCCGCGTCCTCGATGTCGGCTGCGGCAACGGCTACCACTGCTGGCGCATGTTCGGGGCCGGGGCAAAAACCGTGGTCGGCATCGACCCCATGCTGTTAAACGTCATGCAGTTCCACGCCATAAAAAAACTTCACGGCACCGCCCCTGTGTATGTACTGCCGCTGGGCATGGAAGACCTGCCCGCCAACCTGCAACTGTTCGACAGCGTGTTTTCCATGGGCGTGCTCTACCACCGCCGCTCACCCATCGACCATTTGCTGGAGTTGAAAGGCTGTCTGCAACCGGGCGGCGAATTGATTTTGGAAACCCTCGTAATTGACGGCGGCTTAGGCGAAGCCCTGCTGCCCCCCGACCGCTACGCAAAAATGCGCAACGTCTGGTTTTTGCCCAGTTGCCCGACCCTGGTCAATTGGCTGCAACGTTGCGGCTACACCAACGTCCGCGTCGTCGATGTCACCGTCACCAGCGTCGCCGAACAGCGCAGCACCGCCTGGATGCGCTTCAACTCCCTGCAAGATTACCTGGACCCGAACAACCCGAACCTGACCGCCGAAGGCCTGCCCGCCCCGAAACGGGCGATAGTGATCGCCAATAACCCGGCGTAAAATTCTCCTGGAAGCGCGGGCATCTTGCCCGCCTTTGCGGGCAAGATGCCCGCGCTCCCTGACCATTGAACTTAAACACCGCCAGCCCTATCCAAGCAACACGCTTTGTTGGCCTGACCGCCATCCATTAACCCAGGAGCCACCCATGCACCCTACTTTAGCCTACGCCGCCCATAGCCCCACCTCGCCGCTAGTCCCGTTCCAATTCCAACGCCGCGCCCTCAAGCCCGGCGATGTCCATATCAACATCCTGTTTTGCGGGGTCTGCCATTCCGACATCCACCAAGCGCGGGACGAATGGGGCAACGCGGCGTTTCCGATGGTGCCGGGGCATGAGATTGTCGGCAAAGTCAGTGCCGTCGGCAGTGCTGTCACCCGGTTTAAAATCGGCGATACGGTCGGGGTCGGCTGCTTGGTCGGTTCCTGCCGCATTTGCAGCGAATGCCAAGACGACTTGGAACAATACTGCGACAACCCCGTGTTTACCTACAACAGCCCCGACCCAAACGGCGGCACGACTTACGGCGGCTACTCCGACAACATCGTCGTCGACGAGCATTTTGTCCTGCACATCGCCGACAGCCTCGACCCCGCCGCCGCCGCGCCCCTACTGTGCGCCGGCATCACCACCTACTCGCCGCTGCGCCATTGGCAAGTCGGCGCAGGCGATAAGGTCGGCGTGGTCGGTTTGGGCGGCCTAGGCCACATGGCCGTTAAATTCGCCAAAGCCTTAGGGGCGCATGTTGTCCTGTTCACCACCACGCCCAGCAAAATCGCCGATGCCAAACGCCTAGGCGCGGATGAAGTCGTAGTGTCAAAAAACCCTGATGAAATGGCCGCGCATAACGGCAGCTTCGACTTTATCCTCAATACCGTCGCCGCCCCGCACGACCTCGATGCCTATACCCTGCTGCTCAAACGCGACGGTACTTTATGCCTGGTCGGTGTACCCGACCAACCGCACCCCTCGCCATCGGTCAGCGCCTTGATTTTCAGACGGCGCAGCATCGCCGGGTCATTAATCGGCGGCATTAAAGAAACCCAAGAAATGCTCGATTTTTGCGCCGCACACAACATCACCTCCGACATTGAGCTGATCGCCATCCAAGACATCAACAGCGCGTTTGAGCGGGTACTGAAAAGCGACGTGAAATACCGCTTCGTGATTGATTTGGCGAGTTTGCGCAGCTAAACCCCCTAAGAGCGCGGCCAGCTTGGCCGCACTAGCGGGCAGGATGCCCGCGCTCCTACTTGAAGAAGGGCGCATCGCGCCCTTCGCGGTGAGTCATGCCAAGCCCCCTCAAATCTCCCCACGCTCAATCACCGGCAACACCCAATACTGGATGCCCGTCCCGGCAAAATCCTGTTTTAAGCGCGTCAACAACACCGCCAGCCCTTCGGCATTCACGGGCATTTGGAAGCGGACTTTTTTCTGCCGCCCGCTGACCTGCTCGGCCAAGGACAAGCCTTTGTTTTCATGGTGGTGGGCGTTAACCGGAAAACTGCTGAAACCGTGCGCGGACTCTAACAGCAACAAACAGTCAACCATACTCTCCTCCAAACTGGGGGGAACGTTCAGGGTGAGCAGATACTCTTGGTGGGTCATGATGTTACCTTGGGTGGGTTGGAAAAATGCAGGGGGTAGACCCCGGTTTAAGGAAAAAAATCCGTATGGCGTACCGCTATTTTTAGGCACTATACCCCGATGGGCAATTAAGGGCGTTAAAAATTTAATGCCTTCTGCCCATACCCTCAAAACACAATAGAGCCTATTGGCAACCCTTATAAGCCTTACAGCGGCTAAGGTCTAAAACCTCAGGCCGTTTCACCTCAACCCCCAGAAAAAACCTTGCCATGGCCGGAAAATACTTTAAGCTAATAAACGGTTACTAATACCTTCGGGGAGGTGGGCATGGGTTGGTGGAAGACAAACACGGTATGGATTTTTAGCGGGATAGGCGTATCCGTGCCTTTAGCCTTGGTCGGCTGGTTGATGGCTACACCCGCGCCAGGGCCTGCGATCAGTGCCGATAATGGCGGGGTGGCGGTCGGCGGTAACCAAGTCAGCATTACGGGCGGCGGTAATGCCGTCACTCTGCCCACCCCGCCCGCCGCTACGGATACGGCCCCGGCGGCAACAGTCCGTGCCGACCATAACGGGCAAGCGGTGGGTGGGGATAATATCAGTATCCACGGCGACGGCAATACCGTCAATCAGAACACGACCAACAATTACTATAAATCGGCGGAGTATCAGGCCTTAAACAAAGCCTTAACTACCGCCCAGCAACATGCCAAAGATCACCCCGAAGACCCCAGCTTTAGCCAAGAACTGGCCGAACTCCAGCAAAAAATGGCCGATTTTAAGCGCGACGTGCTGCAATTGGCGGAAGAGTTTAGCAAGCTGAAGATCAACACCGAACGGCTACGCTTGGCGAAGCAACATTTTGACGCGGGCGACTATGCCGCCGCGCGGGCTATCTTAGATGCCGAAAAAATGGGGCAAGATCAGCAGAGTTTGTTAGACGAAAAAGCCCGTTTACAGGATCGGCAAGCCGAAAACACCGCCCATTTGGAAGATAACGCCACCGAATTTATCCTAAAAGCCCAACTGACCGCGCTGGACTACAACCTGCCCGAACCCGAACGCATCGCCCAAACCAGCGGCTATTTTAACCAAGCCCTGAAATCGGCGCGGACACCGGATAATGTCTTCGCTTTTGCACGGTTTATGCAAGACCATAACCAATATGCGCCTGCGGAAGCGTTATACCGGGAGGTGTTGGGGCAATTACGGCAACTGGCGGCGGCGAATCCGGCGGTGTATTTGCCGAATGTGGCGACGACGCTGAATAATTTGGCCAATTTAGCCCAAGTCGACACCCAGCGCCGTAAGGAAGCGGAAGGGCTGTACCAAGAGGCATTGGGCAATTATCGGCAATTGGCGGCGACGAATCCGGCGGTGTCTTTGCCGGATGTGGCGATGACGCTGAATAATTTGGCCGCCTTGGTAAGTGACGACACCACCCGCCGCAAGGAAGCGGAAGGGCTGTACCAAGAGGCCTTGGGCAATTATCGGCAACTGGCGGTGGCGAATCCGGCGGTGTATTTGCCGTATGTGGCGGCGACGCTGAATAATTTGGCTAACTTGGTAAGTGACGACACCGCCCGCCGCAAGGAAGCGGAAGGGCTGTACCAAGAGGCATTGGGCAATTATCGGCAACTGGCGGCGGCGAATCCGGCGGTGTATTTGCCGGATGTGGCGACGACGCTGAATAATTTGGCCAACTTAGTCAAAGCCGACACCAGCCGCCGCAAGGAACAGGCGCGCCAGGATTTTTCGCGAAAGCTAAAATGGGATCCATCCGATTTTAGCGGCGAAAAATTTTCCTGGCGATTATTGCCTTCGGCTGCCCGCCTTCGTCCTGCTCCGGCCGCGATACACAACTCCCCTTCGGTACGCTGTGCACCACTGGCCTGCGCAAATGACTTGACGCCGTTTCGGGATGGCCTTGCATGTTGACTACGCTTCCGCTTGCGCTCCAACTCCGTCAACACGCCCGGCCCCTACGGCTACGCGGGGGGCGTCGTACACCGCTCCACTTCCGTTTCGCTTCCTGTACTCCTTCGCGGAAGGGCTGTACCAAGAGGCGTTGGGTATCCGGCGGCAACTGGTGGCGACTGATCCTAGCGTGTATGCGCCTAAGCTAGCCAATAGCCTGGCTAATTTAGGGGCGGCCTATTTAGATTGGCACGAATCCCAAAAAGCTTTGGTTTATTTACAAGAAGCCGCAACGCTGCTTAAACCCTTCGCCGAGCAATACCCAACGGTGTTTGGCGATAAGCAGGCATTGATTGCCCGACTCATTGCCCAAGCCAGTTAAGCTTGGGTTTGCCAACGGCTGCGCCGCCTTGGCGCGGCGTATTTGCAATGCTTACCCCCATCCACAGGCCTGTTATGTCCAATACCCAATTCGCTTTCCTGAACAAAACCGCCGTACCCGACAGAAGCCAATTGCAAGCGGCGATAGACGCGCTGGGTTTTGATTTGCAGTTAGACCCAGCATTTACCCCGTTTATGGATAGGGGTTTTTCGCCCTGTGTTTTGCGCGGGCAAGCCGGGGCGGGCTTTGAAATCTTCTACGACCCCAGCAATGCCGTAGTCGAGGAAGATGAAGAGGATTTTTGGGAGATCATCGGCACTAACGATTATTGCCTCAGCTTCGTCTGGCACAGCCTGGTAGGGTACAGCGTACCCTACCGGGCTGGCCGAAACCATTTATCAACACAGCCTCAAACTCCCTGAAACTGCGGCGCGTGAAGCCTTGGATTTCATCGAATTTCTGGAACAACGTTACGCACCGAAACCTGCCGATATAAACCAGCAGAACGATACCGAAGCGTTTCTCGCGGCGATAGCGGGTGGTTTGAGCGACGATTTCCCCGATGACATTAACAACGGTGATTTGGGTGTTGATGCCCAGCGCGAGGCAGTAGACTGATGGGCTATTCTGTTAAGGCATTCTATCTTAACTACTGGCCTGAAACATGGGGAGTATCATATTCACGAAACTATGCACATCTACTTATGTCTTATAACAGCACCGCAATGCGCTTAAAAAAATAATAGCCTTTATCGTGGCTGGCTTCGCCGATGCTGCCGGACAGCATATCTAAGTAAACCAACAGCCAGTGTTTCACATACCCCGCCACCAGCCGGACAAACGCGTTGTTGTCTTTAGGGTCGGATAACTGGGCGGTCTCTAAGGTTTTATAATAGGCATGGCGGGCGTGGTTTTCGGAAGAAATAATGGTGATCGGGTAGCCGTGTTTTAATAAAATCAGGTTCATCACCAGCCTTGCCGTCCTGCCGTTACCGTCGATAAACGGGTGGATGGTCACTAGCCGTTCGTGCATTTCTGCGGCCAACAGCACCGGATGCAGGGTGTTTTTATGGGCTTGGTAAAAGCTAAAAAAGTCTTGCATTAATGCCGGGATTTTTACGGGGTTAGGGCAGACATGGCGACTACCGAGGATGCGGACACGGTCAGTGCGCCAATAGCCCGCATTTTTAAAATCAATGCCCGCCAGAATCAGGGTGTGGATTTTTCTTAAGGTGTCTTCCGTCAAATCCTCTTGGTGGTGGACAATGTCACGGATATAGTGGATAGCTTGTTTATGGTTAACCGCTTCCAAATGCTCCTGCATATTTTTGCCACCTACCGTCAAGCCTTTATTGATGATTAAATCCGTTTCCATCAGGGTTAAGGTATTGCCTTCTATACGGTTGGATTCGTAGGTGTATTCGGTGTCGAACACCTCCTGCAAATGCACCACCTGCTCCGGCGACAAAGGCCGGAAACTCTCCAAACAGCGTTGCAAATCCGTCAATTGTGCGGTTAACAGGGTGAGGTCATCGGTGTGCGGGTACAGTGCCGAGTAATCCACCGGGCTATGTGCCGCCGTCATCGCCAAGGCCATAAAACGGCGCTTAAGTTCGGTCAGTTCGGCTTGTTGTTCGGCGGATAAGGGCGGGTGGGTCATGGTCGGGTAGCGGATGCTGTTTATAAAACGCCTGTTTCGGCGGGGTTATGCTTCGGTAAAAACCAAAAACCGACGCTTAGGGTGAGTTCGTCTGCATAACAATCTATCATATACTCATCACCACCCCTAACCAAAATAAACAACCACGGCTCGCTGGGCGCGAGGGCTATTTGCTTGCCGACGAGGTTATCCAATAAGGCTTGCCAATCCCAATGCATTAGCTCGCCATCAGAAAATTCAAACATTAGGGTTTGCCCTGTCATGTCACCCAGTATGTGGGGCGCGATAGGCACGACATCCCAATTAATCGCCGTTGCACCCAGCGAGACGGTTAAATGCCAGCCGTCCGCTACACTAAGTACCAGCGTGTGGCCGTTAAACTGATAGCTCACTACGACCTTGCGATTAATTAAAGCGGCCTTGTCCTGGGTGGCTTCCGCACTATTGGCCGCTACCGCCACTGCTTCGGATAAGCTGTCATATTCATTGAACTGAAAACAAGGTGTTATCCGAATGATGTTATCCATACTGTTTTTCCGTTGAGGAAAGTGTAGGTTCTACCCATGTTTTTGCCCCACACCCCGCTTTCTTATCGGCTTTGTATTTTTCCATTCAAAGAAAGTATTAAGGTCATCTCCTGGGTCGGTGAGGCGATAAAACCATGATGCTCATAAAAAGCTTTAGCCTGAATGGACAGCGCGTGGACCAGCAGGCCGCGTATGCCAAGAATGCCGCTGGCTTGGGCGGTGCGCAAGGTGGCATCTTGCAGCAAAGCAACCCCTAGCCCTTTGCCCTGATAAGATTGGTCAATGGCAAGACGGCCAAGAATGGCGACGGGGATAGGGTTGGGCATATTGCGGCGCACAGGGCTAGGCGCATCGTTTAATGCCAGTGCGCCTGACGCTAGGCAATAGTAGCCGACAACCCTTGCTTCGTCTAAAACCACATAAGTGC
This sequence comes from Methylovulum psychrotolerans, assembly GCF_002209385.1. Classification (NCBI taxonomy): domain Bacteria; kingdom Pseudomonadati; phylum Pseudomonadota; class Gammaproteobacteria; order Methylococcales; family Methylococcaceae; genus Methylovulum; species Methylovulum psychrotolerans. Next base: position 3,309,535 of record NZ_CP022129.1, on the reverse strand, counting down.
GGGAGGCTCCGCTGAGCTGATTGGGGTATGCCCGTTTCTTTAGCCAATCATCAAGGCTGTCGGTACCACAAGCAAAATGTTCAAGCTGATGATCCGCCGCCAGCAGCAAGGGCGAAGACAGCATTATTTATCCCAAGGCCTAGGCGCGTTCATAAGCCTTGCAAAGCCCTCGCCGTTAGGCGGTAAGTCCAGCACTTCAAGAAACTGCGCGTAAGTGGCCGGGTCAACTTGCACGAGCGCTTGGTCAAGCAGGGACTCTTCCGCTGCGCGGCGGGCGGCATCAATCATAAAATCCGAACGGGTTTTACCTTGCGCCTTTGCCGCCCTATCAATCAGGCTGCGGATGTCATGGCGGACACGCAGGTTAACGGCATGGGTTTGGTTGTCGGTTAGGGTGTGTTTGTCAGGCATGGCAATTACCTCTTTAGTATTATGGCAATCATAACATAGGCGGATACACAATGTGTATCTGCTTGCGGCTGATAAACTGCGTTTGCGATTTGTGTCAGGTGTAAATGGATTTATAAATCTGGATCTGATAATTTTTTTATTAATGCGCGGCGGGAGCGATATGCGACCTATTCAAACCGTAAACGGGTTTAACAATCTAACGCCTGTGCGCTTTACGTCATCGACATTGCGCGTCACCAAGACCAGATCATGCTCCAGTGCGGTAGCCGCAAGCAGCGAATCGATGACCGGCAGCGGGTCGGGTACGTTAAGACATCCCCAGCGGTCGGCAATGGGAGTGGTTACTGGCAGAATTCGTCCGGCCATGTCGGTTTCTACTTTGGCTAGCCAGCGTTCCAGATGGTCTGCGGCGACCGAGTCGCGGCGGCGTAAGCGTTCGATACCATTACGCACTTCGCCAATCACTAATGCCGACAGATAAAGGCTTTCGCCAGCGGCACTGGCAAACCAGTGTTGAACGCCGAGATTGGCTCGTTCCTTCTTGCGCAATTCCGACAATACATTGGTATCGATTAAGAATCCCATTCCTGCACCTCCCTGCCTAAATCACGGGGCCTGGCAAAATCGGTATCCTCGCCGACATCGGGCATTGCGGCCAGCAAGTTTTTGATGTCTTGGCCTGTGGCAGGGGCGGCGCGGCCATAGATGATGGTGACCCGCACCGGCCCTGCGGGGATTTCCGGCGGCAGTTGCAAATGCAGGCAGTGGTCGGGCGATAGTTCGGCAACGGCTTCGTAGTAGTGGGCGGTCATAACGGTTCTCACTTTGGATGTTATTGCTGGTTTTTTTGAAGTGTACTCGTACTTAAGCCAGCGTGCAAAGGCTAAAGGCTTTTGCACGCTGGTTAATATAGGTTTTGGAAGTAAATGGTAGGCTAAAGCTTGATGCACACGGGTAGGCCATCGTGCAATGGCTAAAGACCATTGCACTCCGCTCTGGGGTCGCCCAATGACTGATGGTATCTATACTTTACCCCTTCGCCACCCCAAAGCGTTTAAACAAAATCGGCAATAAGAACAAGGTTAAAAACGTCGATGACACCAAACCGCCAATTACCACCACCGCCAAAGGCCGTTGGATTTCTGAGCCGGGGCCGGTGGCGAACAGTAAGGGGATGAGGCCGAAGGCGGCGATGCTGGCGGTCATTAATACCGGGCGCAAGCGGCGGGCGGAGCCGATGAGGACGACTTTGGCGATGTCCATGCCTGTCGCCAGCAGTTGGTTGAAGTAGCTGACCATGACCACGCCGTTCAGTACCGCGATGCCTAACAAAGCGATGAAGCCGACCGAGGCGGGGACGGACAAATACTCGCCGGACAGCCATAGCGCGAATACGCCGCCGACCATGGCTAAGGGGATGTTCGACAACACCAAGGTGGCTTGGCGTACCGAGCCGAAGGTGGAGAACAGCAGTAAGAAGATCAAACCTAGCGACACCGGCACGACGACCGACAAGGTGGCGGCGGCGCGTTGTTGGTTCTCGAACTGGCCGCCGAATTCCAGGGTATAGCCTATCGGCAGCGGTACTTTGGCGGCGACGGCTTGCTTGGCTTCTTCGACAAAGCCTACTAAGTCGCGGTTTTGGACGTTGCTGCGCACCACGGCGAAGCGTTGCCCGTGTTCGCGGCCTATCGCCACTACGCCTTCGACTTTGCGCAGTTGCGCCACTTCGGTGACGGGGACATGACTGCCGTTGGCGAGGGTGATTTGCAGGTTGTCGAAGTTGGCGGTGTTGCTGTTGCCACGCAAAATCAATGGTGTGCGTTTGATGCCTTCTTGGACGATACCTAAATTCAGGCCTTCGATTTGCGCCCGCAGCAGAGTTTCTATGGTGTCGCTATCCAAGCCCAAACGCCCCGCAGCGGCTTTGTTGATGCTCAGTTGCAAGAACTGCATCCCCTCGTTTTGCTTGGCGAACACGTCGCTGGCCCCGGTGAGGCTTTTCAGCACTTCGGCAATGGCGGCGGCTTTTTCGTTCAGCACTTGCAAGTCAGGGCCAAACAGTTTGACCGCGACATCGCCGCGTGTGCCCGTCAGCATTTCCGAAACGCGCATTTCTATGGGCTGGGTAAAGCCGAAGGCGATACCGGGGGTTTGCTCCATGACTTTGCGGATGTCTTCGATCAAATGGGTTTTATCGGGGGTATGCCATTGGTCTTTGGGCTTTAACACCAAAAAGGTGTCGGTTTCGTTCAACCCCATCGGGTCTAAGCCCAGTTCGTCGGAACCGACCCGCGACACCACGGTGGCGATTTCCGGGACGTTTTTCAGCAAGTTTTTCTGCACCTGGCCGTCGAGCATGACCGATTGCGCCAAGGTGATAGAGGGCAGTTTTTCTAACTGGACGATAATGTCGCCCTCGTCCATCGTCGGCATAAAGGTGCTGCCGATTTGCATAAACACCACGACGGTGACGGCCATTAACGCGCCCGCGCCGACAAAGACTTTTTTGCTGTTGTCCATGCACCACGCTAAGCTGGGTTTGTACAGGGCTTGCAAATGGCGCGGTAGCCACGGTTCTTCGTGGGAGACTTCTTTGAGCAGGTATGAGGCGATGACCGGAATCACCGTCAGCGATAAGATCAGCGAGCCGCTGAGGGCAAACACGATGGTCAGGGCCACGGGGGTGAATAGCTTGCCTTCTAAGCCTTGCAAGGTCAACAGCGGCAAGAACACGATGATGATGATTAATATCCCCGACGTGACCGAAGCGGCGACTTCGCGGGTGGCGCGGTAGATGACGTGCAGGCGCGGCAGGCGTTGCGCGGTTTGGGTATGCGCCAAGTGGGTGATGAGGTTTTCGGTCACCACCACGGCGGCATCGACCAGCATCCCGATGGCAATCGCCAGCCCGCCCAAGCTCATCAGGTTGGCCGACATGCCCATGTAGTGCATCAAAATAAACGTGAACAAGGCCGCCAGCGGTAAGGCCAAGGCCACGACCACGGCGGCGCGGAGATTGCCGAGGAACAGCAACAGCAACACCACCACCAGCACAATGGCTTCCAGCAAGGCGTGCAGCACGGTCTCTACGGCCTTATCGACCAAGTCGCCCCGGTTGTAAAACACCTTAGCCTCTACGCCTTTCGGGAAACTTTTACTGACTTGCGCCAGCTTGGCTTCAATGCCGACGATGGTTTGCCGGGCGTTGGCCCCGCGCAAACTCAGCACCAGTCCGGTTACGGCTTCGCCTTCGCCGTTTTTGCTGACCGCGCCGTAACGGGTTAACGCGCCGATTTTGACTTCGGCAATATCGCCGACCGTTACCGCCACGCCATTGTTATTTTCCACAACCAGGCCACGCACGTCGTCTACGGTTTTTAAACGGCCTTCGGCACGGACGATCAAAGCCTCTTCGCCGTCGCTCAGCCGCCCTGCCCCGTCATTACGGTTATTGGTTTTTAAAGTTTCTATCAACCGCGCCATGCTGATGCCCCGCGCCGAGAGGCGGGTGTTGTCGGGGATGACTTCGAAACTGCGTACCGTGCCGCCCAAGGAGTTGACATCGGCCACGCCCGGCACGGTGCGCAAGGCGGGGCGGATCACCCAATCGAGCAGTGAGCGTTTCTCCATTAAACTTAAATCCCCGCCTTCAATGGTGAACATGAACATTTCGCCCAGCGGCGTGGTCATCGGCGCGATGCCGCCTTGGATGTCGGCGGGCAAAGAACTCCATAAGCCGTTCAGGCGTTCGGCGATTTGCTGACGCGCCCAGTAAATGTCGGTGCCTTCGGTAAAATCGACGGTGATGTCGGTCAGGGCGTATTTGGCGATGGAGCGCAACATGGTTTGGTGCGGAATGCCCAGCAATTCGACTTCGATAGGGGCGGTAATCCGCGCCTCGATTTCTTCGGGGGTCATGCCGGGGGCTTTGACGATAATCTTCACTTGGGTCGGCGAGACTTCGGGGAAGGCATCAATGGGGATGTGCTGGAAGGCGTAGTAACCGCCGCCGCCCAGCATCAGCACCAAGATCATCATCAATAGCCGCTGGCTTAAGGCAAAACGGATCAGGCTACCCATTATTCGCCGCTCCCTAAGCCTAACCAATTGGCTTTTAAGGCCACCGCGCCAGTGATGGCGATGGTTTCGCTGCCGGTAAAGTCGCCGCTGAAGGTGGTTTCTTCGCCCTGTTTACCGATGACGGTAATCGGGCTGGCGCGGAAGCCCTCAGGGGTTTGCACAAACAGATAAGCCTTGCCGGCTTGCTGGGCAATCGCGGTGTTCGGCACGGCAAACACGGCTTGGCTGTGCGGTTGGATAATCTGGGTGTTAATGCGCTGGCCGGGGCGGATGTCGGTCTGCGCCCCTTTAATGGCGGCACGGACTAAAATGGTTTGGTTATCGGGGTTGACAGCCTGCCCTAATAAGGTGATATGCGCCGTGATGGGCAAGGCCCCCGGATGTTGCCCAGCCGTTTGGCTATCGGCGGGTTTTTCCACCAACACCTTATCGCCGATTTTCAGCTCGCCGATACGCTCCTGCGGGATGTTAAGCTCCAGCCACAGCTCATCAAGATTGGCGATGCGGTATAAGGGGGTCAGGTTATCCACCCGTGTCCCCGCCATTACCGGACGCTCCAACACCACCCCGGTGATGGGCGCGTGAATCGCCAGCATACCCGACAAATGGCGGGTTTTTCTTAAGGTGTCGATTTCGGCGCGGGTCATGCCGGCAATCTCCAGCAATTGCTGATGCTCATTCGCCACTGCTTGTAAGGCGGTATATTGGCTATGGGTTTCTTGCCAGCGCCGCTCCGGGATCACACCGTCGTCAAAGAGTTTTTTGTCGCGTTGGTAAGCCATTTCGCTCAGGCCCAGTTCGCTGGCGGCTTTTAAAAACAGTTGCTGCATGGATAATAAGTCCGGGCTGTTCAAGGTCGCCAAGACCTCGCCCTGCTTGACCTTATCGCCGACCGCCGCCGCCAATTGGGTAATCAGGCCCGCTTGCGATGAGCTGACCACATACTCATGGGCGGGCGGCACGACGATTTTCGCCGGGGCGTACAGTATGGGCACTTGTGTGACCGGAACCAGCTTGCCCAAGGTTACGCCCAGATTGTTGCTGTGTTCGGCGGAGAGTTTGATGGTGTTGTCTAGGGCCAGGGCGGGCGGGCTTAGGATCAGTAAGCCGACAATAAGAGGGAGGCGTTTTAAGCCGTTTGCCATGTTAGTGCCTATCATAATAGTATTCTTATTCCTGCTCATGGCATAACTCCCACGGCTTGGTTATAAAACGCTTGGTCGCGCTCCAACATCAACGCCCGTTCCTTGGCGTTTAAAATCGCCTGTTGGGTGCGGGATTGGATTTTTAATAAGTCGATCAAATCAATCTCGCCTACTGAAAATGCGGTGTTGGACATGCCCAGATGCTGCTCGGCGACTTGCTTCAGCTCGTTGGCGATGCCCAACTCGACGCGGTTGACTTCCAAGTTATGCTCAGCCTCGTGGTGCAGTTGCTCTAAGTTGCGGTACAGCAACTCGCGCTCGGCAATCAGGCGGTTCAGCTCAACATTCAAGGCGGCGATATGCGGTTGGATATGGGCGCTGCCGCCGAACGGCACGTTAACGCCGATGTTAAAGCTTTCAGTCTTGTTACTGCGCGGGTCTGAGGTAAAGCTATCGCTGTTGATGCCGACCGCGACATTGCTTTGCCCGGAGCCTACCCGTTTCAAGGCCTCCAACTCCGCTTCTTTGCGCTCAATTTGGCTGTTGACCGCCTGTAAAGCCGGATGGCTGGCTTGGATTTCGCGCAGGGCCACCAGTTTTTCACCAAACACGGCGGGGATTTGGGTGGTTTGGGTCAGGCTGGCATAGCGTTTACGCGCGTGCATCAGCTCGGCTTCCGCCAGGGTCAGCACCGCGCGTTTTTGCAGCAATTCGGTTTGTGCCAGCAATTCGTCGGCGCGGGGCAAATCGCCCAACTCGACCCGGCGCTGAATCTTCGCCAATAACTGGCTAAAAATGGCGATTTCCGCCTGTGCCTGTTCGTAGCGGATTTTTTGCAGCGACATATCCCACAACGCCGCCCGCACCAGTCCGGCGATGCGCAACTTGGTCGCCACGGTTTGCGCTTGCGCACTCTCTTCCGCTTTCGCGCCGACCGTCGCCTCGGCATCGCGCTGGCCGATGTTCCACAACGGCACTTGCACTTGCGCATCAATATAATGCAAGGTGCCGCTGGTCGCTTCTTGGTAACGCAAGCCCGCCTGCGGCGCACCCGCCATCCAGCTTTCGCTACGGCGGCTAATGGCTTTGGCCTCTTCTTCCAAGGCATCCAACCAATGGCCGTCCGGGTATTTGGCCAAGGTTTGTTCCACCAACTGGCTTAGGCTTAATTTAGGGTTAATCTGTACCGGGTCTTGGTGCGAGACTAAGGTTTGCTCGACGCTGAGCACAGGCGGCTTGGCAGCTTCTTCGCCAGCCAAAGCCGCAAAACTTAAGGGCATCGCCAGACATAAAGAATGCCAGGATAGGGTTTTATAACGCTGGCGGATAGGGGCAATAGTAGCCATAACATTCACTCAATGCGGCTATGCCGCTGTTTATTTACTATAGAAAACAGATGCTATTGTTTAAGACAACACGCAATATTCATGTTTTTGTTATTAAAATAAACAAGCTGTAAGGTGACACAGCCCCCTCCCCTGATGGGGAGGGTTGGGGTAGGGAGAATCTAAACAACATTTTCCATTAAACAGACTAAAAAAATAGACTGCTTAAAATCGCTTAGCCATAGGCATAAGTTATTGATTTTATTCTCCCCACCCCAGCCCTCCCCATCAGGGGAGGGAGCAATCCACCTTGATAAGCCTTAGCCCTTCGCTAATCTTGTCCACTATTTAGAGGTGACTTTATGAAAAACTTGATCATCGAGTTTAAGCCTTTAGCTTTTCCAGCCGCCCATTAACCCAAGATAATCTATCTTTAAACTCCACATAAAGTGGCGACTTGGCGACTAAGTCCGCCAATAGGGCTTGGGCTTGCCGATAATAGTCCGAGGCTAAGGGGAGATTGCCTTGTTGTTCGTAATGCCAGCCTAACCTATTGAGGGCAACGGCTAGGCCGTTGGTAAAGTCCAGATGGCCGGGGGCGGCGGCATGGAGTTCCTGTTTCAGGCGGTGGTAGTCTTGATACCAGCGCAAGGCCTGTTGCAGGTCGCCCAGCGTGGTGTGGGTGTTGCCTAAATGTTGGCAGGCCACCGCCAAGCCGTTTTTAAAGCCCAGATGGCCGGGAGCGGCGGCATGGAGTTCCTGCGACAACCTGTAGTCTTCTTCACGCCAGCGCAAGGCCTGTTGCAGGTCGCCCAGCGTGGTGTGGGTGTTGCCTAAGTATTGGCAGGCAACCGCCAAGCCGTCTTTAAAGCCCAGATGGCCGGGGGCGGCGGCATGGAGTTCCTGTTCCAGGCGGTGGTAGTCTTGATACCAGCGCAAGGCCTGTTGCAGGTCGCCCAGCGTGGTGTGGGTATTGCCTAAGTATTGACAGGCAATTGCTAGACTGTTTTTAGCGTACAGGTTATCCGGTTCGCGCTGGTGGAGTGCCGCCATGACGGTATGATCATCGGTAAAAGCCCTTAAGGCCTTGTCCAGGTTGCCGATGGTCAGGTGGTAGCGGCCAATGCGTTCGTGCAACACGGCAAGGTTATTATCCCCCGGCAACCAAATTGTAGCTGTTTCGGCATGGCGGCAGTAAGCCGCCGCGTCCGCGTAGCTGGTGTTGAGCAAATGCCCGCTGCCAGCTTCATAATCCAGTTTATCTGTCAGTTTAACGACCAAGCCCGCACAATAGCCCTGCAAGTGTTCGACGTTTTTATGACGGGTAATCTCCTGTACCACTGGGCTGGTTTTGTAGTGGCTTATCCCATTTTGGACGCTATTCTCCAGCCAACCGCGTGCCGCCAAGCCGCTGAGGGTGTCGGAGAAGGCTTCTTCGTCGTCATCCGGGTTTAACAGCAAGTCCGCCAAATCCTCATAAGCCCAGTTTTCCGCAGGCAATACCGCCAAGTTACTCAATAGCCGTTGTTCGGCTGCGCTGAGCGGTGTTATCTGCTCCAACTCGTCATACAGGGCGGCGATGATGGCGGTGGGGTTGGCGGCCTGTAAGACGGGCAACACGCCTTTGCCCATCACGTTAACCGTTTTGGTTTTCGCCAACTGCAACAGCCCTTTTTGTTGCAAATCCTCCAGCAACTGGCTAAGCGAATAAAACACTTTGTTGACGTTCACCGCCGCCAAGTTCTTCGCCAACAGCTCCAGCACCAACGTGTTGCCGCCCACCGCTTGATAAATGCCAAAAAACAGCCCGTCATCTTCTGTCCGGTGCTGCGGGTAATGGCTATTGAAGACACTTAAGGCCACATCTTCCGGCAAGGCGGCAATCGGGTAATGGTCAGCACCGTTAAAGCCGTTCAGGCGGCTGGTGAGCAGGATATGGCAGTGGGTGCAAGCATGTAAAAAGCCCCAGTGTCGCCCCAGCTCTTCGGCATTATTGGCGTTGTCGATAATCAGCAAACAGGGTGCGGTGAGGTTGGCGACGGCGGCTTGCAGCACCTCCAAACGTTGCGCCGTGGGCATAGCATCAGGGAAGCCCACTTGCAAAGGCAAGGCCAACATCAGCAAAGCATCGTCCAAGCGGCTGGGGGCATACAGCCAAGCGGTGTGGGCGTAATGGCTTTGGTAAGTTTGCCAATACTTCGCCGCCAACGAGGTTTTGCCGATACCGCCTTGGCCGTTGACCAACAACAAGGGCTGGTTGCTTGCTTCCAGCTTGGCGCGTATCGCTGTCAAATCATCCTCGCGGCCTTGGAACACATCGGGGATGAACGGCGTGGCGGTCAGGTGGCGGAGGATGGCGGTTCCGGCATAGTGGATGTGGGTAACGTTTTCGTTATAAATGCTGCCGTCGCCCATGTTGGCTTGGCGTTCGGTGTTAATTTGGTCGCGCCCGATGTTGGAGCCTGTGCCTTGGTGGTTTTGTCGGTTCATAACTGGACGGGACTGACATTGAGGATGCAGGCAATTTTAACACTAAGGTGTGGCTTAGGTAAGGGGAAAGCTAGGCGAAGTGCTAAGGTTTGCCTAAGTGGATGGCCTCCCTCCTGTACACCCATCAGGAGGGAGCCGTCTTACCCTACAGCCTCAACCGCCTTTTCTACCCGACCATTTCCGCCCGATACTGCAAAGGCCAATCCCGATAATTAAACACCTGCCCCTGCTCCCTGACCGTCGCGATTCCGCCACCTAAAGACAGGTCGGCGAACACCCATTGCACGGCGTTCAGCTCACCTACCGCCAAAACCCCGTTATCGGGGAAGCCCCTATCGACTGGGGTATATATGGCGGACGCGCCGATATTAATATCGACGGCTTCCGACCAAGGCGCTAAGCCGACTAAGCAGGACTGCACGACATAGCATTGGTTCTCTAAAGCGCGGGCTTGGCAACCGATTTTAACGCGATGATACCCCGCTAAGGTGTCGGTGCAACTGGGCACTAAAATCAATTCTGCACCTGCTTCGGCTTGTTGCCGTGCCAAGATCGGAAATTCGCTGTCGTAGCAGATGTTAATCGCCAATTTGCCATAAGGGCTGGCGAACACCTTCAGTTCGGTGCCGCTGTTGATGAACCAATGCTCGTTTTCAAAGCGCGTCATCATCAGCTTATCCTGATAGTCGATACTGCCGTCGGCAAAAAACAAATAGGCGCGGTTACGGTATTCGCCGGACGCTTGTTTGACCGGAAACGTCCCGGCTTGGATCAGGCAACCGTACTGTTGCGCCAACGCCTTAAACAGTGCCAGAAAAGCGTCGTGCAGGGTCTGCATGGCCTCCAATTGCTTGCTCAGCGACTGATAGATCGCCTCTCCGAACAGGGAGGCCAGTTCCATGCTGGCATATTCAGGGAACAGCAGGATTTTTGCCCCCTGTTCGGCGGCATCCGCTACCCAGCGGCGGCTTTTGTCCTGATAGGCTTGCCAGTCGGCAAGAAAGCTGATGTCGTATTGGGCGGTGGCGATTTTAACGTTCATGTTTCAACCAAAAAGTCATGGGTTTGGCGGTTTCCTCGGCATCGTCCAAGTCTTTCCACAGATAGCTGGTATGCAGTTCGGGGTGTTTGACATAGCCGCGCTTGTTCCAGAAATTATCCAGCGGCACATAATTGGCGGGGCGGCGCGGATGGTCGGCAGGGCGTTCGACACAGCAGAACGTGATGTGCTTAAAGCCACCCAAATAGTCGGCATGGGCTTCGCGCTCTTCAAAAAACCGCACCCCGATACCGAGGCCGCGATAGTTTTTGTCCAGCACCGATTCGCTGCAATAAAACACCTCGTTTAAATCGTAGCCGTTGTCTAAAAAAGGCCGTTGGAGTTCCGGCGTTTCGTCGCGCATCGGCAGGGCGGTAGACGCGCCGACCACTTTCTCGCCATCCAAGGCTAAGACAATAACGCTGGACGGGTTATTGATATAGGTTTGCAGGTATTTTTGTTCATAGTCCAAGGTGCCGTCGTACAAATACGGGAAATCGCGGAACACTTCAATGCGTAACCGCGCCAAATCGGGGATAAAAGGGATTAACGCCGCACCGCTATAGCGTTGAATATGGATCTTGGGGGCCATTGCCATCCTCCTAAGCAAAACGGGCATTTTAGCCGAATTGGCGGGGATTTGCGTGGTTTGTGTTGGGATTTTGAGGGCGGAAGGCGGCCTTATGCCGCAGCCACCACCGCTTGCAACGCCGCTTTATCCAATACTTGGCTATCCACTTTCAAATACGCCACGCCATCATCAACGCTTAAGGTCACTTCCGCCACGCCGCTGACGGCTAGCATGGCGGCGGCTAAGTCGCTGGCTTTGGCTGCGTCCAAGCCGTCTAAGCTAATCAGCATATTGGCGAGGTAACGCGGCGGGGTCATCCGCAAGGCGACTAACAGCCAACTCAGCGCGGCGGCGGCGCAGAACAGGAACACTGCCGTTTCGCCATAAGCGCCTTTAAACCAACCGCCCACCAAGCCGCCGATGAACAGCCCCATAAATTGGCAACTGGAATACGCGCCCATCGCCGTGCCTTTTAAATCGGCGGGGGCGGTTTTTGATACTAACGACGGTAAAGTCGCTTCCAATAAGTTAAAACCGCAGAAAAACAGCCCTAAGCAAGCGATAATGGCGGGCAAGCTCCCCGCTGTTTGCGATAAGCCGAGTTCGGCCAGCAAAATGACGCTAATTGCCCCTAAAAACACCGCTTTCATTTTACGCTTTTTTTCCGCCAAGATGATAAACGGCACGACCAAGCCCATCGATAAGACGAACACGGGCAGGTAGACCTGCCATTCGTGTCCGGCGGCGAGGCCGGCGTTGCGCATATCGGTGGGGATGACGACAAATATCGCCATTAAAATCATGTGCAGGATGAAAATGCCGTAATCCAAACGCAATAAATCGGGATTTTTTAAAGCTTGGAACATTTGCGCGGGGACGAATTCGGCATCGCGGTGCAGTTTTAGGCGGTTGGGGTTGGGTACGACCCAAATCAGCGTCAACATCGCCAGCACGGTAAGGGCGGCGGTCGCCCAAAACACGGTTTGGACACCGCCAAAATGGGCGATGATAGGCCCTACGACAATGCCTACGCCGAACGACAGGCCGATGCTGATGCCGATGGTCGCCATCGCCTTAGTACGGTGGACTTCTTGGGTGAGGTCGGCGACCAGCGCCATGACCGCCGAGGAAATCGCCCCCGCACCTTGGAAGGCACGGCCCACCAATACGCCTTGGATGGTGCTGGACAGGGCGGCGATAACGCTGCCGATCAAGAACAGCAGCAAGCCGAACACAATCACTTTTTTCCGGCCTATACGGTCGGACAGCAAACCGAACGGGATTTGTAGCAAGACTTGCGGCAAGCCGTAAATGCTCATCGCCAAGCCGAGCAAGGCGGGGGTGGTGCCTTCCAACTGTTGGGCGAACAAGGACAATACGGGCAAGATCATAAACAAGCCGAGCATCCGCAGGGCGTAAATACCCGCTAGCGAGAATGTCGCATAGCGTTCTGAGGCGGTCATGGGGCTGGTTATATCTTGTACGGTATTCAAGACTTGGGTCTCCTAGGCAAACAGGGAAGGGCGGCGGCGCTGATTATATCCGCACATGATAGGGGCTATAGTGGCCTTGGGCAAGCCTTGATGGGCGGCGATTAGGACTATCGGCATTACTGGAGCCGCTGCTTATTCGGCTACACTGGGGGTTTGCGCCAATTCGTCAGCCAGTAAGCCGAACAACCGCCCGGTCGCCCCTTGGTTAGCTTGGACAAAGGCCAGAGCTTGGGCGATTAGGGCATCTTTATAGTCAGGGCGGTTGTAGACCGCCAAAATGGCCGCACCAATATCGGCAACGGTTTGGCATTGCACAGCGGCATTATGCGCCAAGATACCCTCGGCAACGGCTTTAAAGTTTGCCATATACGGGCCAAACAGCACGGGCACGCCCACGGCGGCGGCTTCCAAGACATTATGCCCACCGACGGGAACAAGGCTACCGCCGACTAGGCCGACATCCGCCGCCGCATAAAACAGTTTCAGCTCGCCTAAGGTATCAACGACATACACATCGGTAGCGGCGCTGCAAGCTTGGCCGGATGTGCGGCTTAGCCACGTCAAACCCTGTTGTTGGCACAGCGGCCCGATCTCGCTAAAGCGTTCGGGGTGGCGCGGGGCGATCAGCAACAGCAGTTCGGGCAAATGTTGCTTGAGTTGCCGATACAGCGGCAAGACTAGGGCCTCTTCACCCTGATGGCTGCTTGCCAGTAACCAGACAAAGCGTCCGGCAAATAAGCGGCTTTTTAAGTGTTGGCCTTGGCTGCGCAGGTCGGCGGCAATTTCGGTATCGAATTTCACATTACCGAGCGTCCGCACCGGGCAAGTCGCACCAATGGCAAGAAAACGGGCGCTGTCTTCGGCGGATTGGCTGGCAATACAGGTGATATGCGCCAGCGTCGGGCGGATTAAAGACGGCACACGTCGGTAAGCCCGCGCCGAACGTTCCGATAAACGGGCGTTGACCAAGTATAAGGGGATACCTTGTTGCCCGCAGTGGGCAAAGAGATTGGGCCAGATTTCGGTTTCCATGATGACCGCCAGCTTAGGCTGGAAACAGCGTGTAAAGCGGTGCAGGATATCCGGCAAATCATAAGGCAAATAAACATGGCTGACCCGATCTTGCAGGGCGGCTTTAACCCGTGCCGAGCCGGTCGGGGTGGTGGTGGTGATTAGCAGATGTTCTTGCGGATACTCGCTCAGTAAGCGTTTGACCAGCGGCAGTAAAGCCTCGGTCTCACCGACCGAAACCGCGTGCAGCCAAATGACCGGATGGGGATAGCTGTGGCGGTAGAACGCCAGCCGTTCCTGCCAACGCTCGCGGTAAGCGGGGGCTTTAATGCCCCGCCACGCCAAGCGCAACAAAATAGCGGGCAACAGCAGATAAAACAGGCAGGTATAAAGGATACGCATAACGGCAGCTAGCTCAATAAATGGCGTTAAAGCCCTTATACCCAGAAGCTATTGGCCAGACAGGGCGATGCACTTGCGTGACCACCCTATCCTAGCCGGATTTTACGCTTCGGCGACGATTTTAATCGTCATGGTGACGACGACATCAGTGTGGACTGACACATCAATATCAAACTCGCCGATGTGGCGGATCGTACCGTGTGGCAAACGCACTTCATGCTTACCGACCACAATGCCTTGCGCGGTAATGGCTTCGGCAATGTTGTGGGTGCCGATAGAACCGAACAGACGGCCTTCGTCGCCCGCTTTGTGGGCAATGACGATTTCCAGCTTGCCCAGTGCGGCGGCGCGGGCTTGGGCGGCCAGCAATTTTTCGGCGGCGGCTTTTTCCAGCTCGGCGCGGCGGCCTTCAAATTCGGCGATTTTGTTGGTGGTCGCAGGGGTGGCTTTGCCTTGTGGGATCAGATAATTTCTGCCGTAACCCGCTTTAATGGTGACTTTATCGCCCAGATTACCCAGGTTCGCTACTTTCTCAAGAAGAATGACTTCCATCTTATAATACCTCGTGTGTGGGGGGTGGCCCCATGATTTACGCTTTTGGCGTAGTGTGTTTAGATTGATGTTTGCGTAAGTTCAGCCACGCATCAGCCAAGCCGACCACCGCCGCCAATAAAATGGCATGGGGTATCAGGAACAAGGTGATATAGAGCATGGGTACGGTAAAACGTGCCAGTTTCATGCCTGCAAACAGGGCGTGCAGTACGGCCGTGCCGACGATGCCGTACAGGACGAGCAGCAGGACGGAAATATTCCAAGCCGCTTCCGACAGTACGCCGGATGACGCTTGTGCCGCCGCAATGACCAGTAAGCTGGCCGCCGCAAAACGGGTCGGCATCCGCAACGCCAAGTATTCGGTCTTAAAACCGCCCGGATTGTACAGGTTGGCTTGCCACCAACGCCCCAAAAACAGACCGAACAACAGGCTAAAAACCGAACCCGTCGCCACGATGCCTGTCATGTAATGGGAGATGATGGCGGCGGTGTGCTTAAAGTCGGCGATCGGTGCATCAGGCGGCAAGTTGGCAGGATCCATCATGCGCCCAAACACCGTCAACCAAGTCGCCGAGATTTCAGGATTGAATACATAACAGCCCGCCACCGCCAAAGCCCCCAGCAGGACGGCGATTTCCACCGCCACCGATAACTGGCGGCCTTCGCGCAGGATAATGCCGATCAGCCAGACGGGCAACCAGAGCGCCAGCACGTAGAGCAAGGCGAATTGGAAATCGCCAAACAAGCCCCAGCCCAATAGCCCCGCAACCAAGCTGGAGCAGCCCAGCACATACAGGCCTTCGGTCGCTCCCCGCCGCAACGTGACCAACGCCACCGAAGCTGAGCTTACGATACTCACGGGCGGGAACAACAGCGACAACAACGCTAAGGACGAGGCCACAGCCATGGCTTGTACCCTGCCCCGCATAATGTATGCCGCCAGAAAGTTCATCGCCCGCCAATCCGGTTATTTGTGTGCGTCGCAGAACGGCAACAAGGCGATAAAGCGTGCGCGTTTAATGGCGACACACAGTTCCCGTTGATATTTGGCCGTGGTGCCGGTGATGCGGCTAGGGACAATTTTGCCTGTTTCGGTAATGTAATCGCTTAACAAGTCCAGGTCTTTATAGTCGATTTGGGCGCCTTCTTCGGAGAAGCGGCAGAATTTTTTGCGTCTGATGTTACGAGCCATAATACGTCTCTACTAAAATAGTTAATGTTTATTCAGAAATGCTTTCGTTGGCATCGAACTCTTCGTCGTCGTCCAAATCGTCAGCCAGGGCCAAAGCTTCTTTCGCAGCGGCTTCTTTCGCTTTAGATTCGGCCTGTTTGTTGCCTTCGGCAGTGGCGATGGCAATCGGAGAAGGCGAAGTGACCGCATGTTTTTGCAACAGGGTCATGCTACGCAAAATGGCATCGTTAAAACGGAAGCCGCTTTCCAGTTCGTCCAGCGTCGGCTGGTCGCACTCGACATTCATCAGGACATAATGGGCTTTGTGGATTTTTTTGATAGGATACGCCAAATGTCTGCGACCCCAATCTTCCAAACGGTGGATAGTCCCGTTAGCGCCTTCAATGGTCGCTTTATAACGTTCGACCATTGCGGGCACTTGCGCACTTTGGTCAGGATGGACTAAAAAGATAATTTCATAATGTCGCATTAGTTTTCCTTTCGGGTAAAGCCTTCCCTTAAGATTGCCTAAGGGTAAAGCAAGGAGGAGCGAACGGCTCCGTTGAACTGCCCATTATAAAGTTTTTTCCCCTATCAACAAAGCATTATCTATACCATTGAAAGATAAGCTGGCAAAAACCGAAAACAATAGGGCTGTTGTGGATATTGGTGCTTGACAAAAAATCTGCATAGTAGAAACTAAAACAGTTTTAGTAACCTAAGAGAACCTTCTTTGAACGAAATGCCCCTTAGTATGCTGTTAGGCGTACTTCTCCTCATGCTGATCCTGTCCGCTTTCTTTTCAGGTTCGGAAACGTCCTTAATGACCCTTAACCGTTACCGTTTAAGGCATTTGGTCAAACTTAAGCATCCGGGCGCAATAAAAACCCACCAATTGCTTAAGCGTCCTGACCGCCTGATCGGCCTGATTTTACTCTGCAATAATTTCGTCAACACCTTTGCCGCCTCCATCACCACCATTTTAGCTATCCGGCTATTTCCCCAAGAAGAATCCAGCATCGCCATTGGTGCGGGGGTTTTGACGCTGGTCATGCTGATTTTTTCCGAAGTGACACCCAAAACCTTAGCGGCGATAAAACCGGAACTGTTGGCCTTTCCGGCCGCGTGGATTTACGAGCCCTTATTAAAAATACTCTACCCGGTAGTCTGGTTCGTCAATATCTTTGTCAACTTGCTGCTGCGGATGGTTGGGGTTGATGTCAACAAAAACACCCCCGACTCGCTTAACCGTGACGAACTGAAAAGCATCATCACCGAGGCCGAAAGCCTGATGCCGCCGCGTTACCAAAAAATGCTCTTAGGCATTTTGGATTTGGAATCGGCAACGGTTGAAGACATCATGACCCCGCGCAACGAAATTGTCGGCATTGACCTTGAAGATCCGTTAGAAGAAATTGTCGGCCAAATCAAAGACAGCCCGCACACCCAACTGGCGGTGTATAAAAAAAGCATTGACCGCATCATCGGCTTCTTACACCTGCGCAAAGTCCTGATTGAGGTTAACCAGCCGTATTTTGACAAGCAAACTATCATTAATTTGCTCAGTCAACCGGTTTTTATCCCGGAAAACACGCCTGTGCATACCCAGATGCTGAATTTTAAGAAAGAAAAAATCCGCATTGGTTTGGTGGTTGACGAATATGGCGATGTCCAAGGCCTGGTGACGTTAGATGACCTGTTGCAGGAAATCGTCGGCGAACTGATCACCGATGAGGTGGCCGCCGCCCAACCGCAGCATGACGGCAGTTATCTGGTCGATGCCGGTATCACCATCAGGGAGCTCAACCGCGTCACCCAATGGGCGTTACCGACCGAAGGCCCGAAAACCTTAAATGGCCTGATTATTGAGGTGATGGAGACTATCCCTGAACCCGGCACCAGTATCGACCTGCACGGTTACCAATTGGAGGTGATAAAACGCAATAAAAACACGGTCAAATTGGTGAAATTTTTGCCTAGAAAATAATAGTCGGCACAAAGTGGAAAATTCACTGTTTAATAGTGTATTTTCTTGAATAGTTGAAAAAATACCGTCTATAATTAAAGTCAATTCAGGCTAAATATACCAGACCAATGGCAAAGCTTACCGTTTTCTTTAAATATAAGGCAATCGACTCGTTCTTGTTCGAAACAGGCGTAGTCCATATTGGCCGAGACGAGACCAACGACCTGACTATCGACAGTCTGGCAGTGGCTCCTGCCCACGCCGCCATCATCAGCCGCGATAACGGCGGCAGCACTATCAAGCAATTAAACGAAAATTTTCCGCTGATCGTTAATGGCCAAAAAGTCAAAGAATGCGACCTGAACCATAACGACACCATCACGCTAGGTAAGCATGACATTATCTATAGCATTACGGAAACGTCCGAGCCGGACACGACAGACGAAAACCATTACGATTATTCTAATGCCCATGTCGGTGGCTTTGATGCCGATGACGGCTTTGTGACCCTGCCCCCCGCCAATCTTCAGGTGATGAGCGGGACTAGCATCGGCAAAGTGCTGCCGCTTAAAAAAGCCATGACCCGCTTGGGTAATACGGGCAGCGGCGTGGTGGTCATTTCCAAGCGTCGGGACGGCTACTACGTTTCGGCTTTGGAGGCCAAGGGTCTGTTAACCCTCAATAACCAGCCGCTAGGCAACCATTATATGAAACTGAACAACAATGATGTGCTTGTCGTCAACCAAACGTCCTTGCTGTTTTTCTTGGGTTAAACCAAGTCACCGAGAATATCCAAGGCTTCCGCCAAGGTCGATACCGGATAGACCTGCAATTGTGCCAGCTTCTGCTTGGGCGCATTGGCCTTAGGCACCACTGCTTTTTTAAAGCCATGCTTGGCGGCATCGTTCAGCCGCGCATGGCCATTCGCGACCGGGCGGATTTCACCGCTCAGGCCAATTTCGCCAAAAAACAGCACATCATGCGGGATCACCTTATTTTTTAGGCTGGACACCACGCTCATCACAATCGCCAAATCCGAACCCGTTTCGCTAACCTTAATGCCGCCCACCACATTGGCATAAATCTCGTCTTGGGCGGTCATAATATTGCCGTGCCGCGCCAACACCGCCAACAGCATCGCCAGACGGTTCTGGTCAAACCCCACCGCTAAGCGGCGCGGGTTGCCGTATTGGCAATCAGTCACCAACGCTTGTATCTCCACCAGTAAAGGCCGTGTGCCTTCCCATAACACCGTTACGACACTGCCGGAGGCGGGCGTTTCGGCGCGGTTTAAAAACATCGCCGAGGGGTTTTTCACTTCCTTAAGACCGCTGCTGTCCATCGCAAAAAAGCCCAACTCGCCGACACTGCCGAAACGGTTTTTATCGGCGCGTAACACCCGGTAACGGGCATCATCGGTAGAACCGAGCATCACCTGGGTGTCGACGATATGGCTTAAGGTCATGGGGCCGGCCAAGGACTGGTCTTTAGTGACATGGCCGACCATGAAAATGCTCACTTGCTGGCGTTTCGCGTATTGGGTCAGATAACTGGCCGACTCGCGCACCTGCGACACCGAACCGGGTGCGGACTCGGCATCTTGGGTGTGCATCACCTGAATAGAGTCTATCACCAAAATCTGCGGCTTCACCTCGTCCATCACCTCACAGATACGCTGCACCGACGTTTCCGCCAGCATCATAATCTGGTTGGCAGGCAATTTTAGCCGCCGCGCCCGTTCGGCAATCTGCTGCAAAGACTCCTCACCCGACACATACAACACCCGGATGCCCCGATCAGCGATATTGGCAATGGCCTGAAGCAATAAGGTGCTTTTGCCCGCCCCCGGCGCACCGCCAATCAGCACCACACTACCCAATACAATGCCGCCGCCCAACACCCGGTCAAACTCGGTAATACCGGTAAGGATGCGCTCGGTTTGCGCCAAATCGACATCCGATAACAGCTTGACTGTCGAGATGCTGCCCGCATAGCCCATCGCCCGGTTGCCATGTTCTTTCGGCGCGGCGCTTAAACGCACTTCCTTAATGGTGTTCCATTCCCCACAACTGGTGCATTGCCCACCCCAGCGCGGATAATCCGCGCCGCATTGGTCACAGACAAACGCGGTTTTGATTTTTTTACTCATAGGATCAACCCGGCATAGCCATCTTGATAACTGGCATAGCGGAAAGCATA
The DNA here is from genome assembly GCF_002209385.1 of Methylovulum psychrotolerans. Lineage (NCBI taxonomy): Bacteria > Pseudomonadati > Pseudomonadota > Gammaproteobacteria > Methylococcales > Methylococcaceae > Methylovulum > Methylovulum psychrotolerans. The sequence goes on along the minus strand of NZ_CP022129.1, from coordinate 3,289,677 downwards.
GCCCAAGGCTTTCAGGCGGGCATTCCGGCAGCGCTTATTGGCATCCGCGTCCGCAGCAGCAATCTTGGCGATAGGGACTGGGCTGTTTTGCCGCGCCGCTAGCCAAGACACCACCTCCCAGAGCGGTGCGGGGTCGTCGTCGCTGGCGAGATAACACGGCTGCAAAGGGGTTTTTGCTAACCACAGGCCAAACAAAAACGCCAACACCCCGACACAATCCTCCTGATGGATACGGTTAGTGAAATACGCGGGTTGTTGTTGGATGGCCGGAGTTTGTCGCGCCATGCGCAACAAATGCTCACGCCCGGGCCCGTAAATGCCGGAAAAACGCACCACGACATGGGTAGGGTTCGCCGTCCATAGCGTTTGTTCGGCTTGGCGGATTAGCTGCGCTGTTATCACGGCCGACTCAGCGGGCGAGTCTTCGTCCACCCATTCGCCTTGGCTTTGCGCGTAGACGCTGGTAGAGGAGACAAAAAACCACTGTTGGCGGTTAAACTTTGCCAAGACATGCTGAAGGCCATCGACATAAAGTGCCCGATAGCCTTGCTCGGAACGCCCCCCGGCGGCGACGATAAAAAACACCACATCCACCGTTATGTCTAACGCATCGATAGCCGCCGCAGAGGTAATGTCGGCAGCGATATAATGTATACCGTCGCTGTGGCTGGGCGGCTGGCGTTTCAAGCCTGTGACGGTATGGCCTTGGCTGCTTAGCACAGCCGCCAAGGCGGAACCGACAGCGCCGCAGCCGATAATAAGGATGTTTGCCATAGTGAGGTTTTTAAGTGGGGTTATTGAAAATAGCCAAGATTGGCCGATATTTTATCGCCTGTACAGGTAAATTTAACGCCTGGGCGTGGATATTTTTTGCATGGCGACAAAGCTGCCCAAAAACAGGGGGTAAGGTTATCTTGAGAAAGCTTGGCGATGGGGCTGACAATAGCATAAGAATGGTAATGGGTGAGTCCACATAACAGCTAGAGATGATGAAGGCAACGACGGAATATATACTTCAAACGGCCAAGTTTTCGGTTTTTTGGTAGGGTACAGCGTACCCTACGGTGAATTGTAAAAGCCAAATACTTGGCCGTTCACAGTATAGTAGACTGAAAGAGATGTTCAGGTGTGAAAAATCGGAAGATATGGAACGTTGGCAACATTACAAACTGACAGGCTACGCCGTACCGCATGAAGCCATTGACGCATGGCTGGGGTCATGGGGTAGTGACAGCGAATTGCCAAAGCCAAACTAATTTGGCTTCCCGCCCCGCTGGCCGATAGCGCAGCCGCTTACCTATGAAAAGACAGCCGGCACGGCCCTTTGATTGGCCAGCACCGCTAAGGTTAAACAGCCACCGACCAAAAGCGCTTGGATTGCCTCGATGTGTAGCCTAACGCTAAAGCCATCGATTATTGCCGACTGGTAATGATAATATCTAAATTTGTTGAATCACTATTAAGGTTGTTTTTCATGTCAACTGAAAAATACAGACTTTCTCCTTTGCGCATCACTATATTGTGCGCTGAAAACGCCGCGCCTTCGCCGTTATCTAATGTGCCGGACTTTATGACGGTAGCGTCTTTATTTTTGAGTGACCAGTTAATGCCATCGCCAACGCCACTGATATAATCAATGTCGGAAACCCTACCCATAATATTAACTTTCCCATTTATTGGACTTTTCCATCTTAGAATCACTGGAATATTCAGGCCTGGATGTAAAAGAGGAATCCCTTGTGTGTGGGTCGTTAAGCGATAGGTAAAGGTTTTTTTTGCTACTCCAACAACAGGATATGTCCCATTAGCATCGGTTTCTCGCCAACAATGTAGCAAAGGGGTATTAACGAAACACGGCGAGTAATATTGCGGCAATAACGTGTAGTTAGCGGGCTGGTCGATACCAGAAGTATTTTGCATGAATGCCCATACGCCTGTTGGATTGGTGGTGATGCCTATCATCATGTCTCGTGACAGATTCCATGATAGGGTTTTTCCAGCAGTTGCCGTGTTGCAAAAGGTTAATGCTAATACGCCTGCCATACCTAAAAATTTTAACATTGCCTGTATCCTAAATTTAAAAGCCCAACGTAAGGTAGGCCGCTTAATTGACGCAAGCTATTGCGGCATCCGATTGTCTATCGTTTTTCAAAGATATAAAATTGCTTTCCTTTTATAAGTTTAGCAGAATTTGGCACATCCTATCCGTTTACTATGCCATCGTTGAGTGTTGCCTGCGCCAAGCCCCTCCACACCTAAATCATATCCTTTGCTGCCAGCCTGTCCGGCCACTGTGTGATATGCCGCTTTTTTGTGTGATATGCCTTAAGGCAAGGCCGTTAAAAGGCCAATAAGCCTTATTTAACGGCTATTTATCAAACACAAATAAACCCTATTATGCGAATTTCATGCCAAAAACAGCGGCATTTTGCCGCGTGACAAAATGCCACATTTTCAAGGGGACGGACTCGCTTTACACTTTGCCGCAACTGTTGCTCAACACGGTTACCTTCCTTCCTCTCGACAATGCGGACAACTCCTTTGTCCGCATTCTTTTTTTAACCGAGGTTCTATCAATGAATCGTAGCTATCTGGCAAAACGTACCACCCAACCCATAGATGTGCAAGAACTGAGCAGAAAAACCGCCATCCATGAAGCAGGTCATGCGGCGGCGATTTATTTCGGCAATAAACACCAGCAGTTGCCCCCCGTCTGCTTCCAAATCCTCATTTCCGGCTTAAACCACCCGCCCAGCCAGCATAAGGCCCTGACCACGCCCTGGATTGCCAGAGTCGACGGTGGCCGCTTAATCCATACCCTGCCGTCGTCAGTGACGGAAGCCACCCGTGGCTTTTCCCATCACCAAAAACAAGCCTACCTGAAAGCGTTTGATGCCGATATCGTCAATTTGCTGGTCGGGCCATTGGCGGAAGCCAATTATATCGCCTTGCGTGATGACGAAATCATTAACTCCCGGCTCGTAAATATCAATGCCTTACACCATTATGGCGGGGCGGCGGATTTATGGTTGGTGGAAGAATATCTGACTTGTTTAGGGCTGGATGCGCAAGCGCGGACGAAAAAGATTGACGCGCTGTTCGGGGCGGCTTTTACATTTATTAACGAGCGCGGGTATTGGCGGGCGATTATCCGCTTGGCTAACCATATTCTGGCCAACCGCCACTATACCATCGATTATTCGGCAATTGCAGCGGTGCTGGACGGTAGCGGCGGACTGCGCCAACAAGCGGCTTGACCGGATGAGTTAACCAGACAAAGTTTCCAACGTAAACGCCGCGACCGGTTTGTTAAAGCAGCAGCGGTCAGGGCACTGGATAGCCACTGAGGCAAAGGCGTTGTCAATAAAGGCGCGGTTGGCCGGATTGACCTGAAACCAATCTTGGTTCAGCAAAACATGGTTATGCTCGCGGTAAATGCTATGGTACAAGGTCAGGGCTTCGGCGAAGCAGCCGAACACCACTTGTGGCGACAAGTTGAGCATCCGTGATGAAATGCCGCCTAACACATAGCTTAATAACGGCGAATGGGCGTTACCGGCATCTTGGCGGATCACCCACGTTTGGCACTGTTGGTAAGTCGCTTCGTCCAAATTGGCGGGTTCGGCGACATCAACCACCAACAACTTGCGGTTATGTTGCCTTAACGCGTTGATGCTGGCGCGGGTCAGGCGGGTATCGGCATTGTGGGTACAGGCAATCACGACATCGACACGGCCTACAGCATCCATCGTATCGGCGATTGCTATCGGGTAATGCGCCGCCATGTCCGCCAAGGCTTTTTTGTTCGCGCCGAAACCGACGACATCAAACTGGCGCTGGGTTAAATGCGCGGTGACGGCCTCCCCCAAAATCCCATAACAGCCTAACACTAACACCCTGGCGTTACTGTTGTTAAGACCTGACTTTGCCAAGGCATTATCGACATCTTGGCATAACAAAGTCGCCGTGCCGTTATCGCCAATGGTAAACAGCAAATCGGGGAAACGTTGTTTTAATTCGTGCCCGTCCCGACCAAACAGGCGCTTGGTTGACGCGGCCAGTAAAATGACTTTCGCGCCGCGTTTTTGCGCCCAGATGACGGCATCAATAAAAATGCTTTTGGCGCGTTGCCGCCCTTCTTTGGTCATCAGCTCTTCGGCCGTGACCGCAATGCCGCGCACTTGCCCCGCCACCCCATTTAAATAAATCCGCGCACCATTGGAATGCCCCGACGTTGGCCAGTTATCGCCCCAAAATACCTGGCCTTCGGCCTCGTCACGGATATTGGTGATAATCGCCACATCTATCGGCGGTTGTCCCGATAACCAACGATACCAGCCCCGATAATCAAACATTACCAATGCGATACGCCATAATCCTGCCAAATACGTTGCCAACATGGTTTAACCCCTATCAAAAATTTTACAGGGCTCCAGTGTAAAAGTTGGCGGGGCGGGTAACAATAAGGTGATTTCCGTAATTTGATGGGGGATGGGGCGGTTTTTGTTCGCGGATATTGTGCGCCAAGAGAAGCCCCACCAAGCTTTAGGCACTGCAAAAACTTTAAGTGGTAATTTGCCGGCAGTTGTATTAGTATTTGGGGGAAATTAACCCATTGATTAGCGTAGCCCGCATGGATAGTTGCCCAGAGTGTAATGCCCTCACCGCTTGGACGGCAGATCGTTGTTTTGTTTGTCATTCTGATTTAGGCGCACCTAACCGCCGCTTAGTCAACCAGCAACACGAACGCGAGGCCTTGGAACAACGTTACCAAGCCGCTGTGGCGGAAGCAGAACAACGGGGGGTAAAGCAAGCCTTAGCGGCTTTTGAAGCCAGTATAACCAACGACTCACGGGCTATTATCAATACATCGGCATATTTTCTATATGGCCTGCTCGACTCCGAGAACCAGCTTTATGCCAATTATCGGCAACAAACAGCCAGTGCCACCCGCAAAGTTGCCGAACTGATTAATGACCGCCAGCGGTGCAGTACGGAAAGCGAGTTGTTCGGCACATTAGCCCCCGAACTCCTTTATGGAGCCTTAACGCTGGATAATAAAGGCCTGGTGTCTTATGGTAAATGCGCTATGATATTGAAAGATATTACTGTACGGCGTAAGGCGACGGTTTTGGAGGAAAATTCTTATGATTTTGTCAAACGTCATGACATCCGTGCATTTGATCCTTTACCCGTGGGTTACTGGACTGACTGGCCTAACCGAGCCCAGCTCGCTGTTGCTAAATTAGCTACACGAATCCAGTCAGATACCAAAGATTTTGCCAGTGTATTGTTATTTTCTAACGGTGATCGGGCGCAAGACCAGTTTATCGAAATACATATCTACGGTAGCCTTGACAGGCAAGCCATTGCCGAAGTAGCTTTGCCTACAAAGAAAAACTGGGAGAGTTTGGAATTTCTAGATCGCGCTCTTTTAGAAAAAATCGAAGCCCAAGCAAAGTGTTATGATATTACCTGTAGCAACTATGATTGACGAAGCCTTATTAGTTGTCGAACTGGACACCGCCCTGTATCGGCAGAACAACCGCTGGCACGCCATCCGCGTAGAAAATGGCGTGCGTTTGGACTGTGCGCGGGAGTTAACCGCCATCCTCGCCCATCCTGCCGAAAAACGCTTGCTTAATCCCCCGCCCGCTACGCTTGACGCGCTGATGGTTTGCTTGCAGCAGTGGAGCCAGCGCCACCGCTTACTCCATTGCTTGCTCATCGGCATGGATAGCGTATGCAGCCCTAATACCCGGCAACAAGCCCTAGACCATGCCGAACACTGGCTGGCCGATACCGAAATCGCCGCCTTTGCCACCGCCCGCTTATTCGGTTGCCCATTACCCGCAATGGCGGATATTCAAGGGGCACTAGCCTTGTCTGGTAACCTTGCCAAGGTACAGGCACTTTACCAAAACTTACATCAAGCCCAAGCCCTTATCCCGTCTGTCCGCCGCTTGTTTGAAACCCTGGTGCGCTTTGATTTTTCCTGCCTTGCCGCCGCCGATGATGTTGTGCCTGTGTTAGTTGACGAAGGCGTAGTGTCCGCCGCAGTGCTGGCGGTATATCAGCAAGACCGGGGGGCGGTTGAGAATCTGTTATTTACCTTTAACAGCCATCCGACCTTAAAAATCTTGGAGCCGCGTATTGGGGCTTTATTGACGTTGTTGATTAAACAGTTGTTAGCCCAATACCCTTACAAGGACAAAGTCTCGAAACACCCGAATATCAATTCCAATAAAATCTACCTGACACCTAACGAGGTAGCGGAATTATTGATGGTGTCTCCGGTAACGGTCAGATCATGGGCCCAAAAAGGCGTGTTGGTTGCTAAAGTTATGCCAGGTGGACACCGTCGTTTTTTGAAAAGCGATGTGGAAAATTTTGTCCGCGACAGTGGAGCCACCTATGTTGAGGCAAAACCCAGCATTTCGCGGATTCTTATTGTTGATAACGACCCGCTGATGATGACGTATGTCTACGACATTCTTAATGGTTCGGGTTTGGGTTTTGTGTTGGCCACGGCGCAAAATGGCTTTGAGGCGGGGGCGAAAATGTATGTTGGTGCACAATTATGCGCCAGCTTAAAGGAAATGGAGTCGACGGTGCAGATTATCCGTTCGCATCATGAACGTTGGAACGGCAGCGGCTACCCTGACGGCCTTAAAGGCGAGGCGATTCCGCTGTTGGCAAGAACGTTCCAAATTGTCGATATTTTTGATGTCCTGACATCGCCCCGGCCTTATAAGCCCACCTTGGATTTTACCGCCGCCATCGATGTTATTAAGCAGGAAATTGCCGAGCAGTGGCTAGACCCTCAATTGGGCCGCATCTTTTTGGAATTGCTCGCAACCCGTCCACAAGACTTTGCCGTCATTTCCGCCATTGACTCGGCTGCTTAAGGCTAATTTTGTAAAAGGCTATTTACCACGAAGATGCTGATTAATATTGAGAGTCTAGGAGGCTGTCGGACTTGATGCCCAAGTGATTGATTATAAATAACATTAATTTTCAATAAAACCTGAAAATAGTAAATAAAATCAATAAGATAGCAAAACAAGTCCGACAGTCTCCTAGCTTTTTAATCTAACGACATAGCCCTTACTGGGCTTTTTTCCCCGCCGGGGCGGCAGCAGCGGGAGCGGCGGGTGTGCCGCTCAGTTGGATGTCCGCTTTGTTTTTCTCGATGGTTTTCTCGCCAATGCCGTTGACGTTCGTCAGTTCTTCCACGGCTTTAAACGGGCCTTTTTCGGTGCGGTATTTGACAATCGCCTCGGCTTTTTTCAGGCCTATGCCTTTTAGGGAGTCGGCGATGGTTTGGGCATCGGCGGTATTGATGTTAACGGGGGCGGCGAAGGCGGCGGGGGCTAAGGCCAAACAGCCCAGCCAAAACAACAGGGTTAATTTTTTCATAGTTGCCTCTCAAACGGTCAATAAAAGGGTTGGGGATAGGTGGTAATTACTGCGAATACCCCATGAGAAAGTGTAGCAACATACTATGACAATACAACCCGTGTTTTGATATTTATAGGCGAGTCGGCAAAAAATCAGGCCCGAAACGTTGCCTGGTACCTGACAGGTTAGGTCAGGCGTGGGTTAAAGCCCTCGGCAACGCCTAAAGGCCATTGCCCTCCACCGCTAGCCCAACTCACTGACATACTGCTTAAACGCCGCCCCGGCCTGTTCGGTGACCAGTTTTGGCACCAAATAGCCGGGCAGGGCGGTTTGTAGGGCATGGAGCAGTTGTTGGGCTTCGGTTTTGCCGACTTCAAAATGTGCCGCACCGTGGACTTTATCCAATAAATGCAGGTAATAGGGGATAACCCCCAAGCTGAACAGGTCTTCGCTGAGCTGGCAGAGCGCTGGGGCGTTGTCGTTAACGCCTTTTAACAGCACGGCTTGGTTAAAGACGGTGATGCCGTGGCGTTTGAGGCGGTGCAGGGCGGTGGCGACGCGGGGGTTCAGTTCGTTGGGGTGGTTGCAATGCACGACCAGCACCAGGGTTTTGCCGCTGTTGGCCAAAATGTCCAGTAAGGTGTCCGTTATCCGTGCGGGCAAAACGATGGGCAGGCGGCTGTGGATGCGGATACGTTTAACCGTTTCAATTTGGCTAAGTTGTCGGCACAAGGCCGCCAGTTGCGTGTCGTTTAGCAGCAAGGGGTCGCCGCCGCTTAAAATCACTTCGCTGATGCTGGGGTCGGCGGCGATGTAAGCTAAGGCCGCCTGTTGCTTTTGTTTGCCCAGTTGCAGGTCTGCGTAGGGGAAGTTGCGGCGGAAGCAGTAGCGGCAATTGATGGCGCAAGTTCCCGTGTTAATCAGCAGTACCCGCCCGTGGTATTTGTGCAATACGCCGATTTCGGCCAGGGCGGGCAAATCGCCGACCGGGTCGGTGGTAAAGCCCGGCACGGCCAGTAGCTCATCGGCGATAGGCAGCACTTGCCGCAGTAAGGGGTCGTGGGGGTTGCCTTTTTCCATACTGGCGGCAAAACTTAACGGCACGCGCAAAGCAAAGCTTTGTGGCCCGGTCAGGGCGGCGGGCAATTGCCCTGGCGGTAGCTGTAGGTAAGCGCACAGGTCTTCGGTGCGGGTAAAGGCTCCGCTGAGTTGTTGTTGCCAGTTTTGGGCAAAATGTGCGGTCTCGTCGGCGTATTCGGTCATGGCTGGGGTATTTAAAGTTTCTCTGGAGGGTTGCCTCCATTATAATGGGCAACTTTTAATTATTGTGTCACACTGAGGATAAAATGGCTGTTTATAGCACTAATGAGTTTAAAGCCGGGTTAAAAATCATGCTCGATAATGACCCTTGCGCAATCATTGAAAATGAGTTTGTCAAACCGGGTAAGGGTCAGGCGTTTAACCGCGTTAGAATCAGAAACTTAAAAACAGGCCGGGTGATTGAGCGCACCTTTAAATCGGGCGAGTCGCTGGAAGGCGCGGATGTAGTTGATGTGGAAATGCAATATCTGTATAACGATGGCGAATACCGCCATTTTATGGTGCAAGATACCTTTGAGCAATATCAGGCCGATGCCAAAATCGTCGGCGATGCCGGTTTATGGCTGAAAGACCAAGATTTTTGCTTCGTGACCTTATGGAATGACGCACCCTTAGCGGTGACACCGTCTAACTTTGTCGAGTTGGAAATTGTTGAAACCGATCCGGGTGTGCGCGGCGATACCTCCGGCGGCGGCGGTAAACCGGCTAAACTGACCACTGGGGCTGTGGTGCGTGTGCCGCTGTTTGTGCAAATCGGCGAGGTGATTAAGGTCGATACCCGCACCGGGGAATATATTTCCCGCGTTAAAGACTAAATGCAGGCGGATTGGCAACCTTCCTGTAGCGTGGCGGCACTGCAACGCCGCGCCCGCTTGTTGCAGGACATTCGGGCGTTTTTCCACGCCCGCGCTGTGCTGGAAGTGGAAACGCCGTTATTGGGGCATTGCACGGGTACTGACCCGCAATTGGATTTTTTTAGCACCGACTATCATAGCCCGCCCTTACGGCAGACCTTGTATTTGCAAACGTCGCCGGAGTTTGCCATGAAACGCTTGTTGGCGGCGGGTAGCGGTTCGATTTACCAGATAGGTAAGGCCTTTAGGAACGGTGAGGCCGGACGCTTCCATAATCCCGAATTTACCCTATTGGAATGGTATCGGGTGGGCTTTACCCTGGACGATTTAATGGCCGAAGTGGCGGACTTGTTCGCCGTGCTATTTGCCGACCAAGGCTTGCAGCCGCCGCAACGGCACAGTTATCAGTCGGTGTTCCGCGCCCATACGGGTTTGGACGCGCTGCAATTTAACTCTGCCGACTATTGCACTTATGCGGTGGCGAACGGCTTGCCGGAAGCGGTGGCTTTATGTGGTGAAGACCATGTATTGTGGTTAGATATGTTGTTCAGCCATAAGGTGCAGCCGTTTTTGGGCACTCAAGGCTTATGTATGGTCTACGCCTATCCGGCCTGCCAGTCGTCTTTGGCGCGTCCTAGCCCCGATAATCCGTTAACGGTCGAGCGGGTCGAGCTGTTTATGCGCGGCGTTGAGTTGGGTAACGGTTATTATGAACTGACCGATGCCGACGAGCAGGCACGGCGCTTTAATAAGGAAATTCAACAACGGCAGGAACAAAACCTCCCCGCCGTTATCGAAGACTCACGTTTGCTGGCGGCGTTAGCGGCAGGCCTGCCCGATTGTGCCGGCATCGCCATGGGTTTGGACAGGGTATTATTGTTGCTGTCAGGCACAGCGACGGCACTCAGCGAGACGCTGAGCTTTGCTGTTGACAGAGCGTAAGGTCTTTTCAATTCTTACTGTGCTATAATCCCGACCAGCCCCCTATTCACTAAAATTGTTTTACTTTTCGCTGTTTACATGAAATTACATCCTTTTTCTCGCTGGTTATTGCTAGGCTTGCTTGTTTCCCAGGCGGTTAAAAGTGACGGAGAATTCGTTGTCAGTGATATTAAAGTCACCGGTCTGCAACGTATTTCGCTCGGAACAGTGTATAACTACCTACCCGTTAATGTCGGCGAACGCTTTTCCCAAGAAAAAGTCGCCCCTGCCATTCGGGCTTTATTTAAGACCGGGTTTTTTAAGGACATCACCTTAGAAAGGCAGGGTAACACCTTGATGGTTAAGGTGATCGAGCGGCCTTCCATTGCCAAAATCATTTTTGAAGGCAATAAGGATTTGTCCAAAGACGATTTAAAAAAGGCCTTGGATAAGATCGGTTTGTCGGAAGGGAAAATTTTTGACCGCCAAGTGTTGGATAAGGTCGAACAGGAACTTAACCGCCAATACCTTAGCCACGGCAAATACGGTTTGAAAATCAAGACCGAGGTCGCGAACCTGACGCGTAACCGGGTCGGCATTACCATTAACATTTCCGAAGGCAAGGTCGCCAAGATCAAGCAAATCAATATTGTCGGCAACCAAGCCTTTGACGACAAAACTCTGCTGGGCACCATTGAACTCAGCACCAGCAACTGGCTGTCGTTTTACAGCAAAGATGACCAATATTCTAAGCAAAAGCTGGCGGCGGACTTAGAAACCTTGCGCTCCTATTATTTGGACCGCGGCTATATCAATTTTGCCATTGAATCGACGCAAGTCGCCATTACCCCTGATAAAAAAGATATTTATGTCACCATAAACGTCAAGGAAGGCGCGGTTTACACAGTAGAAAAGGTTAAACTGGCGGGTAATCTGATTGCCCCACCGGAAGAGTTGATCAAATTGGTCGGCATAGGGCCGGGGGAAGTGTTCTCCCGCAAAAGCGCCACCGAAACCTCTAAAGCCATTTCTGACCGCCTAGGCAACGACGGCTATGCCTTCGCCAACGTCAATATGGTCCCGGACGTTAACGAAGCGAACAAGACTGTGGATATGACGTTTTTCGTCGATCCGGGCAAGCGGGCTTATGTCCATCAGATTAATATGAGCGGCAACACCAAAACCCGCGACGAAGTGTTGCGGCGGGAAATGCGCCAAATGGAATCCAGTTGGGCTTCCAGCGCTAAGATTGAGCGCTCAAAAACCCGTTTGGAACGCTTGGGCTATTTTGAGTCAGTCAATGTCGAAACCCCGCCCGTGGTCGGCACCAACGACCAAATTGATGTCAATTTTGGCGTGACCGAAAAAGCGTCGGGTAACTTGTCGGCGGGGGTGGGCTTTTCGCAGGTGCAGGGGATTGTCTTTAACGCCAACATTTCCCAAGACAACGTGTTCGGTTCGGGTAAACGGGTTAACATCGGCTTTAATAACAGCTCCTATCTGACCAGTTACCAATTGGGCTTTTTTAACCCTTATTTTACCAAAGACGGGGTCAGCGTCGGTTATACGGCGGGCTATACCAAGCGGAACGCCGGACAAATTAATATTGCCAACTATTCGACCGAGGTGTTGAATGCGGGCATGGATTTCGGTATCCCGTTAAATGAGTTCGACCAAGTGCGCTTCGGTTTGGAAGGCAAGCACACCCAGTTGAGCACCACGGTGTATTCGTCGCAACAAATCAGCAGTTTTATCAATAATCAAGGCAATAGCTTTTTAACCGTATCGCCGACTTTAAGCTGGACACACGATACCTTAAACCGGGCGATTTTCCCCAGCAAGGGTGGGCAACAGCGTTTAACAGGCCTGATTACGGCACCCGGCAGTGATTTGGAATATTATAAGGTCGGCTATAAGCACCAATTGTATTTCCCGTTGGCGAAAGATTTTACCTTCAGGATACAGGCGGAAGCGGCTTATGGTCATGGTTACGGCAAAACCAGCGCCCTGCCGTTTTTTGAAAACTATTACGGCGGCGGTACCGGTTCGGTGCGCGGCTACCGCAACAACTCCTTAGGGCCGCGCGACTCCAATGGCTATCCGTTGGGCGGTTCGAGCAAAATTATCGGCAACGCCGAGCTGTTTTTCCCCGTACCGTTCTTATCCGATGTCAAATCGGTGCGCTTAGGGGCGTTTATGGATGCAGGAACCATCAGCAATGCCTTTACGGTCAATAATCTGAAATATGCGGCAGGCCTGTCCGGCGAATGGCTATCGCCGTTTGGGGCCTTATCGATCAGTGTCGCGCAGCCCTTAAAGACCGGCACGACCACCTACATCGACAACAACGGCAATGCGGTGCAAGTACAAGACCAAAGCCAATTGTTCCAATTTAACTTCGGGCAAAATTTCTAGCCTTAGGTCTTGGGATTTGCTTTGCTTATCCCCTATAATTGAACCACCTACCGTTAACAGAACTTACTATTTAATGAATTGGAGATTGATTTAACAATGAAAAACAAAATCGGATTATTTTTGGGCGTGTTACTGGCGGCAAATGCCAATGTCAGCTTTGCGGAGCTAAAAATTGGCGTAGTTAATATTCCGGCGATTTTGGAAAAATCCCCGATGGTCGAAAAGGCCAGAAAACGTATGGAAATGGAATTTTCCTCACGCGAACACCAGTTGTCCTCGCTGATGAAAGACATCCAAAGCAAAGAAGAAAAAATGACCCGGGACGCTGCCATCATGAGCGATTCCGAACGCTCGAACATGGAAAAAGACCTGATGAACAAAAAGCGCGATGCCAAGCGTTCGCAACAGGAGTTCAGCGAAGACATTAACGCCCGCCGCAATGAAGAACTGGCCAAATTCCAACGCCGGATTGTTGAAGCCATCCAAGCCATTGCCAAAGAGCAAAACTTTGATTTAGTGCTGCATGATGGGGTCAGCTATGCCAGCGACAAAATTGATGTGACCTCGCAAGTCCAGCAAAAACTGTCTTCCATGCCCGATTGATCACCCGTTACCCGTATCACTAACCCCTAGATAAAAGCACCTTCATCATGTCTATCAAATTAGATATTTTACAAATACAAGAATTTTTACCACACCGCTATCCCTTTCTCCTTGTCGATAAAGTGGTGGAGTGTATACCTGGGGTTAGTTTGCTCGGCGTTAAAAATGTCACTTACAACGAACCGTTTTTCCAAGGCCACTTTCCGCAAAAACCGATTATGCCCGGTGTCCTGATCCTTGAAGCGATGGCGCAGGCCACCGGTTTGTTGGCATCGGAAACCGCCGGTGATGAACTGGAAGGCATGATCTATTATCTGGTCGGTATTGATAAGGCCAAGTTCAAGCGTCCGGTCGTGCCGGGCGACCAATTGATGCTGCATGTCAACTTTGTCAAAAGCAAACGCAATATCTGGGCGTTTGATTGCCACTCTGAGGTGGATGGCGAATTTGTCGCCAGTGCCGAAATCCGCTGTGCTGCTGTGGTGGACTGACCTTGATACATCCTACCGCCCTGATTGACCGCAAGGCTGAAGTGGCTGAAGGCGTCACCATTGGTGCGTATTCGGTCATTGGTGCCGACGTTAAAATTGCCAGCGGCACCCAGATAGGTTCGCACGTCGTCGTTAAAGGCCCTACCAGTATCGGTAAAGACAACCGCATTTACCAGTTTGCGTCGATAGGCGAAGACCCGCAAGACAAAAAATACGCCGCCGAAGTGACCCGCCTGGAAATCGGCGACCGTAACACTATCCGCGAATTTACCTCCATGCACCGTGGCACCAAGCAAGACCGTAGCGTCACCCGCATCGGCAGCGACAATTTGTTTATGGCCTATACCCATGTCGCCCATGATTGCCTCATCGGCGATCACGTTATTATGGCGAACGGCGCATCGTTAGCGGGGCATGTACGCCTGAACAGCCACGCCATTCTGGGCGGCTTTACGCTGGTGCATCAGTTTACCCAAATCGGCGAATACAGCTTTGCGGCGATGGGCAGCGCCATCACCCAAGACGTGCCGCCGTTTATCATGGTCGGCGGCAAACCGACCCGCCCGCACGGCATTAATTCGGTGGGCATGGAGCGTAACGGCATCAGTGCCGATGACATCCGCCTGATCCGTAAAGCCTATAAAATCATCTACAAAACCAATCTCCGTTTGGAAGATGCCATAGAGCAAATGGAAGACATGGCGGGCGACAGCAAACCCGTGTCGGATATGGTCAGTTTTTTGCGTAACGTCACCCGTGGCATCCTGCGCTAAGCCTGCTATGGACACCGCCTTACCGCTTATGGCCGGGGTTGATGAAGCCGGGCGCGGCCCCTTAGCGGGCGCGGTGTTCGCCGCCGCCGTTATCCTGCACCCTGACCGCCCGATTGCCGGGCTGGCCGACTCCAAAACCCTGACCGCCGCCAAACGCGAACACCTGTTTGTGCAGATTCAAGAACAGGCCTTAAGCTGGTGTATCGCTTCGGCCAGTGTCGAGGAGATTGACCAGTTGAACATCCTGCAAGCGACCTTGTTAGCGATGCAACGCGCCGTGGCCGGGCTGACGGTGGTGCCGGATGAAGTCTTAGTGGACGGCAACCGCTTGCCCAAGCTGACCATGCCTGCCCAGGCGATTGTCAAAGGCGACAGCAAAGTCGCCGCCATCAGTGCCGCCTCCATCCTTGCCAAAGTCGAACGCGATAGGCTGATGGATGATTACCATAAGCGTTACCCCGTTTATGCCTTCCACCAGCACAAAGGCTACGGCACGGCGCAACATCTTGCCGAAATCCGCCAGCATGGCTTCCTCGACATCCACCGGAAAAGCTTTAACCCGCTCAGGACGTGGTTGGCAGAAAACGCCGTGGTCAGTCATCAAAACGGCTGACCGCTAAGGACGGCTGAGCCATCAAGGTCAGCTGTACCCGCAATTCGGCAATCCGCTCTTGCCAATAATTCGGCCAAGTAAACCACGGGAAGGCCGTCGGAAAGGCCGGATCATCCCAGCGGCTCGCCAACCAGGCCGAATAATGGATCAGGCGCAAAGTGCGCAACGCTTCCAACAAATGCAGCTCCCGGCTGTCAAAATCATAAAACATCCGATAGCCCGCCAACAAATGCCCCAATTGCACCGCCATTTCTTCCCGCTCGCCGGATAACAACATCCATAAATCCTGCATGGCCGGCCCTGTGCGGCTGTCGTCAAAATCGACAAAATGCGGGCCGTCATCCGTCCACAAGACATTGCCGGGATAACAGTCGCCGTGCAAGCGCAGTTGCGCAGGTTTGCCCGCCCGCTCAAAACAGGCTTGCGCCATTGCCAAACACTCCGTACTCACCGTATGGTAAGTTTCGGCAAATTCCGCCGGAATGCAGCGGTTATTGTGCAGAAAATCCCGCGCCGCTACGCCGAACTGGGCAACATCCAAACCAGGCCGGTGCCGGAATGGCGTTTCCGCGCCAATGGCATGAATCCGCGCGATCAGCCGCCCCATCCGCTCCAGCTTTGCAGCTCCCGCCAGTTCGGGTACCCGCCCGCCTTGCTTAGGAAATACCGCAAACCGGAAACCTTCCAGCTCATGCAGCGTCGCCCCATTACCAAACGCCAATGCGGGTACAACGGGCAGCTCTTCTTCATATAAAGCCTGCACGAAAGCATGTTCTTCCAAAATCGCCGCATCCGTCCAACGCCCAGGCCGATAAAACTTCATCACCACCGTGCCCGCGTCCGCAACACCGACTTGGTAGACACGGTTTTCATAACTGTTTAAGGCCAGCATTCGCCCGTCCCCCGTTAAGCCGATGCTCTCCAGCGCGTTGAGGATAATATCGGGGGATAAGGCATAAAAAGGCGCAAGGGAAGTGGTCATAAAGTGTGTATAAATCTTAAGTCAGTTCAAGGTGGCGGCGTTACTCAACCGCCCACGGTAGTGTGCGAGTTATACCACGCTTAGGGCAGAACTCAACTGATTAAACGCCTTTGTTTCGCTAATAGGCCAATCAAACGGCCATTTTGCTAAATTACCGGATAGATCCTTAAAGCCTTTGCCAGCGCCACGTTATCCGGCCAAGGCAGTTCGGTAGCCAAAACCGCTTTGTACAAAAATAACACCGCCGAACGCGCTTGGTTCTGGAGTGAGGCCGACACCTTGCCCTCCACTGTTCAATGCGTCAAAAATTGACCGACCTCAGCCGCCCCCATTTCACGCAGATGCCGCTTGCCAAAATGCAGAGCCGCCTAATCCAATCTGTGTAAGCCTGTTCTGTACGGATGCTGTAATGTTTAAAGCGGATTTTTTCCCTGACTTGGTCCAACAGCTTAGGTTTCTGGACAGGTAAATTATCTGACGGGTATTGCATAAATTATAGGATGTGCTAAATTTTGCTAAACTTATAAAAGAAAAGAAATTTTACATCTTTAAAGAACTATAGACAAACGGATGACGCAATATCTTGCGTCATTTAGGCTGTCTACATTACGTTGGGCAATTACTTTCTGATTCATCTAAAGCTCTTGGTAAATAAATGTCAAATTCAACAAAAAGTGCTGTAAAGCTATTTTATTCCTATTCACATAAGGATGAAGAGATTCGGAATGAATTAGAAAAACACCTATCTATTTTGAAGCGCCAAGGTGTAATTTCCGAATGGCATGACAGAAAAATATCAAGTGGTACAGAATGGGAAAATCAAATTAATCAGCAGCTTCAATCAGCTAGCATAATCTTACTTTTGGTAAGCTCTGATTTTATTGCGTCCGAATATTGCTATGGAAAGGAATTGCAAGTCGCAATGGAACGTCATGAAAAAGGGGAGGCGCGAGTAATTCCAATAATTGTACGTTCGGTCGATTGGCAGGGTGCTCCTTTTGGAAAATTACAAGCCTTGCCAAAAGATGCGAAAGCTGTAACTAGCTGGGATAATCACGATGAGGCTTTTACAAACATAGTGCAGGGTATTCGTTCAGCTATTGATGAAATCAAAATAACCGAGCCTAAAGAAGTTACCTCTGATATTTCAGACTTGCTTCGAAAGGTTAAGTTACGTCCAAAAAAATATGCCGGAAAAGAAATTATTGCCGACATTAGTCTCAAGGATGAGATTAAACCGGTTTCTTCAAGTGAAGCTCTTAACTTTAAGCTAACCCTTGGAGATGCCATTTCAAGAAAATTCAATTTCACAAGTCCAGATATTAAAAGTGTTGAAAACATATATGCTGAGGATAAAAATGCTGATTGGTTAGAAAATGCCCCCGCACAAAACTATAAGGTCAGGCTTCGTTTTTTATGTATAACGGATTGGGATGTTTATCAACATAATCTCACTGGCGAACCCATAGAACATTTATCCATCCTGACAGGATATAGGTTGCTTGAGGTTATAAATGAAACCAAAACTAAAGAAAATTTATGAATCAAAGGCAAATAAACTAGTATTTGTTTATGGTTGAATGCTGGCGGTCATTACCTGGCCCAACAAGTCGGTCAAAGGGACGCACCGCCCGTTGGCGGTTTTGAAGTTTGGTTTTTTATCAAGGTTCGGCGGCTTCGTTTCGCTTTCGTTGGCGGCACGCCCCTTACCGTAACGTTGGGCATATCATCCCCTCAGATATGCTAAATCCTTTATGGTGAGGGCAAAAAAGGAGAGAACGAATGTTTAAAGCTTCATTTACGGTAGTTGCAGGAACACTTGCTTTGCTTGCACCAGATTTCGGAGTTGAATTGCTTGCTGCTACCCCAACTTTTCAAACTAAAACTGACTATGTCATAGGCGGTAGTGCAGATGGTGTAGAAATTAGTGATTTAAATCGTGATGGCAAGTTAGATTTAGTCACATCAAATAATAACAGCATAAGTGTATTGATGGGCAACGGTGATGGCACTTTTAAAGCCCATGTGGATTATCCAACTAGCGGCGGAGCTGGTCATTTACGAATTGCTGACCTAAATCGTGATGGAAACCTTGATCTGGCTGCATCAACTCGAATAGCTAATGTTGCTACGGTGTTGCTAGGTAAAGGTGATGGTACTTTTAAAGCACATATTGATTATCCCGCAGGGACAAACCCTGCTGCACTAAGAATCGGCGATCTAAACCGCGATGGGAAGGTTGATTTGGTTACTTCAAGCGCAAGTGGTGCTGTGAGCGTATTGCTAGGCAATGGTAATGGTACGTTCAAAACCAAAATTGATTATCCGACGAGCAGCGGTAACGGGGGATTACAAATAGGCGATTTTAACCGTGACGGAAAGCCAGATTTGGTTACTACAAACGATGACAACTCAGTAAATATATTGCTAGGAAATGGAAATGGTACTTTCAAAGACCATGTTGATTATATTACTGGAACCCAGCCTTGGGATTTACAAATTGGTGATGTCAACCGAGACGGTAAGCTTGATGTCGTTAATGCAAACTGCGTTGCTAACACTCTAAGTGTGTTCCTAGGCAACAGAAACGGTACTTTTCAATCTAAAGTTGAGTATCCTGCTGGAGCTTGTCCTTCAGATGTCGAAATTTACGATATGAATCATGACAGCAAGCCTGACTTAATTAATACAAATTATAGTGCCGCTACTATGAGCATTTTACTTGGTAATGGCAATGGCAGTTTTCAAGCTCATGTTGATTATGGTACTGGTGTCAATCCCTTAGGCATTGTAGTCGGCGATGTAAATCGTGATGGAAAACCCGATGTGATCGTTGCGAATTGGGATAGCACTGTTAGTGTGCTTATTAATACGACACCTTAGGCTTTTACCATTTTTTATTTAGGTGGTGGTTGGCGGACATGTTCAAGCCCAACAAGTCAGTCAAAGGGACGCGCCGCCCGTTGGTGGTTTTGAAGTTCTGTTTTTTTCAAGGTTCGGTGGCTTCGTTTCAGCTCAGTGAGCGGCACGCCCCTTACCGTAACGTTGGGCAACAATATGAGGAATAAGCGTATGAACAGAACACAAACAGCAATCATTCTTACCGCATTGATGATTAGTGGTACAGCATTTGCCGATTTAAATAAGGGGTTGGTTGCACATTGGAATTTTGACGATTGTAGCGCGAATGATGTTAGCGGAAATCAACATAATGGCAACAAAAATGGAACTCAGTGCGTACAAGGCCTTACAGGTAAGGCTTTGGATTTTAATGGGACATCAGATTATGTGGAAATACCAAGCGACCAAAACTTAAGTAATTTTACCGATATTACATTATCTGTTTGGGCTTATAGAAAAGGCGAATCAAACGATACTCAAGGAATAGTTACGAAGTGGTATCAATATGCACCTAATAGCGCATCAGAAATCAATCAAGATACATACGCTTTGATTTTAGATAATGGATTTCTTGTAGGAGGTACAAATAATTATGTGTTTTCTAATCTTGTCAGTAAAAATAAAGCCCCGCTAAACAAATGGTTTCACATAGTCTTTACACATTCAAATGTTAACGGAGGAAAACTTTATGTTAATGGAATATTAAAAGGTTCTGTAAATATAGGCGGTGTTATCGTTCCATCAAGTAACCCTATTATTTTAGGTGCCGACAATAATTTTGGAACAATATGGCGTTTTTTTCAAGGCACAATTGATGATGCAAGGCTTTATAACCGCATTTTATCCAAAGCAGAAATCCGGCAGTTATATCGTATAAACCAACAAATTGCAGGCTCTAGCGAAGGTTATACAAGCCTTAATGTTACTTGCTCTAATAAAACGACCGGAAAAGAAATTACTTTTATCAGCACCAATACCACAACTAGTTCATGGAATTGCGAACAAAAGGGCTTAGTTGTCAATCCAGGCGATCAAGTCAATACAATCCTTTCCGGCAAAGCGCATCAATAATCAAGCCCAACGAGTCGGTCAAAGGGACTGCCCGCCATAATGGCTGGCGAAGTCAGTTTTTTATCACGGGTAAGCGGCTTCGCTGTCAGCAATCTCGCGGGCAGCCCCTTACCGTAACGTTAGAACAATTTAGTCCGCTTCCGCTACCTAAGTTGCTCAACTCTACATTGGGCAAAAATATGGAACCAGAACTGAGGGCAAGAAATCTTTGGCAGAAGGCCAAACATATATTGCTTCCCTATGATGGAATGGCAACAGAAATTTTTATAACCAACCTGAATAATAAATCTTTAATCCCCTCAATTGAGGCAATCGAATCCCACGTTATTTCTCCGGAAATACTAACTTGGGCTGGAGAGTCGCTTGAAATCCCGGAACCGTTAAACTCTAATTCCAAGCTCCGGCTTATTGAATTGCCCGAAGCTAGTACGCAGCATAGCATTCGAGGATCGTTATTTTCAGAGCGAGATATTTGCTTCTATGTTTGGATCGATGTAGAGAAGGGAACACACGAAATTGAAATAGTATTTTGGAATGATCTCTGTTTCCCAAGCAAACATTCTATTGCGGAGCATATTCAGGCGTTCTCAACACTTATAGCACTGGCCGAACTTATCCGTGGTGTTTCATCTTCAAGCAAATGCATCCTTTCTGGGGAGCATAATGGGCCAACGGAAGAGTTACTAAATAATGAATATGTCGTAATTTGGTAATCTAGGGTTCAAGCCAAATCCGACAAGGCAAGCTTGGGGGGTTGCTATTGTTTGGGCAAAGTCAGCACCCTCAAGCCCAACAAGTCAGTCAAAGGGGACGCGCCGCCCGTTGGCGGTTTTGAAGTTCTGTTTTTTTATCAAGGTGCGGCGGCTTCGGTTAAGCTCTCAGAGCGGTGTGCCCCTCACCGTAACGTTGTGCATCAAAATATAAAAGGAAACTATGAAGAAAATCACAGCGATATACATCTCAATATTTGCAGTATCATTTTTCTTATGGGGAAGTGTTCAAGCATCAGAGTCTTGCAACGCAAAAGTTCTTACCAATATTGGAGCAATGGAAAGCCCGCAAAGCGTTTTGGAGAAGGGCGAAATAATTGATTCGGTAACACAATACAATAAAGTCATATTTAAAAAATCTGGCTATGTTGATGATAATTTTTGTCAACACGGCGGTTACTGCTATCCTGCACATATTAGTATTAAAGGGCGGCAAATTAAATCTATTCAGTTACTAAATTGTAAAATTGGAAAACTTGTTGAGGTAACTAAAGAAGACGAGTATCAAAGAGAAGAAATGTATTCAATAGAGTAATCGCACATCAAGGCAATTTAATCTGTTTTGGTTGGGTGGTAGCGGGTTTGTCGGCATTGCCAAGCCCGACAAGTCAGTCAAAGCGACCCGTTGGCGGTTTTGAAATACAAATTTAATTCAAGGTAAGCGGCTTCGCCTAGCTTCTGTTAGCGGTGGTCGCCTTACCATAACGTTAGGCTGTTGTAGAAAGGGGGGATGCTGAATGACTTTATTCCGTGGTGGCTGTCTATGTGGTGCCGTGCGTTATGAAACGACCTCTGAGCCTTTGAACCAGAGGGTATGTCACTGTAGGGCTTGTCAAAAAGTTATCGGCGCTGCTTTCAATGCCCGCGTACTCATGCGCATCGAGCATGTTGCTATCTCTGGCCCAATCAGCACATTTCACTCTTCAGAAACTCTTGAGCGCGGTTTTTGTTCGCATTGCGGTTCAAGCATTTTCTCGCGGCGTGTTTCTGCTGGGGTCATCGGCTTAACAGCCGGCAGCCTCGACGAGCCGTCACTGTTCAAACCTGACATGCACTTTTGGGTATCTTCAAAGCAACCTTGGTTACAAATCACAGATAACCTGCCTCAATATCCAGAAGGCCCGCCATCTTTAGGTTATCCATGAGTAGTTACAAATATTATTTAGTATTTTTAGCATTGCTAATAGTGCTTTTTAATACCAATAATATTTTTCAGTATATTCATCAATTAAGGGTGCTACCCTCGGCAATAAAAGTGGCTTATCCAGTAGCGATGGGAACCGAAGGTGATTTATGGGATGGATGTGATGTGGCAGTGTTTAAACTAGCCGAATCAACCATAAAAAACATTGAAACTCAGGGAATTAAATTTTTTGACAGTGTAGTTGGCAATGGCTATGAAAACTATAATGGCTGGAAAGAAACGCCTACTTTACCAATATGGAAAATCAATAGGGGTGAGGATAATCCAACAAGATGCGCGGTAATCAGTGCTACGCTTCTTAATAAAATCACAGAAGCCGTGATGCAAAAAGGCGCATACTACGCGTCAAACGCCAGAATGGAATTAATGGTTATTCCTGTTTTGGGTTTTGCGGTTATTATTGATGTTTATTAACCCGTAAGGTGGGTTCGTCAATCGGCATCCATTTGTTATTTTGTTTGGAGGTTGGGCTTTACTACACATCGTTATGCCCAACAAGCCAGTCAAATGGACGCGCCGCCCGTTGGTGGTTTTGAAGTTCTGTTTTTTTATCAAGGTTCGGCGGCTTCGCTTTCGTTAGCAGCGTGCCCCTTTTACCTTTACGTTGGGCAATCAATTAGAGGGAAAACCGATGTCAAAAAATACGCTTAAAACTTTTGCCCTAATAGGGGCGGTTGCATTGTTGTCATTTGGAAATCTTGCAATAGCAGGGGTGGCAAAATCATGGAACTTGTCCCGTTCAGTGATGAATGGGGTGCCTTCGAATCCTTGGGGGGTATGGGCATTTATGCAAAATACTCCTGGCAATGATGACCCTGCCAAATACACCCTTTTACAAAAACATACCTTACCCCCATGCGGCAAATATCCTCAAGAGTGTTGGGCAGATTTATCAACCTTAGCGGGTATTTCCATTCCAAAGAAAGCTTTTATTTTTGAAGATAACACCAGTCATTTTCGGTTGCGCAAGGGCATCTTCCATGCCCATCCGGGATTTCAAAATCAGGTAATCCTTCGTTGGGCAAGCCCAGTTTCAGGCGCCATCAGCTTATTGGGCAGGGTTTCCGACATCAATCCTGATTGTGGCGATGGCATTAAGTGGTATTTAAAACAGGATTCAGCCATATTACAGTCAGGCGTATTGGCAAATGGTATGGGTTCGACTTTTATTGCGTCAGATATTCGGGTAACAAAAGAAACGAAATTGTATGTTGTCATCGATAAAAAGGGTGACTACGCTTGTGATTCAACCAACATTGATATGCTGATTACCAGTCAGCAATAGCTGTTGGATTACTTTTGCCGATGGGTAAGAACAATCCAGAAATGTGTCGGTATCTCACGGCTGCCCGGTGGGGTTGTGCAAAAATTCCGTCATATCGTCATTTTGTACACGGCGATAAATGTCAGCGACGGATAAGGTTAAGCCTATGGCTTCAAAAGTGACTTCATCGCCCAAGAAATAATGTTTTTGTAGCCACCCTTCGCTTCTTCTTATCACCTGAATATCGACAAAGTCTTGTTCGATCAGCACATATTCTTTTAGGCTGGGAATGTTGATATATGACATCAATTTAATCGTCTCATCCGTTTTACGGGTCGATTTTGATAAGACTTCAACAATGATAAGCGGCGTATCCGTAAAAAAAGGTGCCGAATCGTCAAAATTGCACACCACCATTATATCGGGATAGAAAAAATTTGCCTTGACCCGCAATTTCATGTCAGAACCAAAAGGCTCGCAAGGCGAATTTTTTAAGTGATTGTTGAATGCTGACAGCATATTGACCGCTATCCTTTCATGGTTAGCACTGGCTCCCGCCATTGCATACAGATACCCGTCAATCAATTCATGCTTCACTTCGCTGGTCAGCTCCCATTGCAAATAGTCTTCCACGCTGGTTAAGCTGATATTTTTTGTCGCTAACATGCGGTTGCTCCAAAATAGTTGCTGGATTTTATAGGGTATTGAGGCCGATTTTTGTTAATGAATATGTAAAAATAATTCAGGCAGACGATAAAGGTCTTAGGTTACTGATTATGCGAAGGTTATTTTATGTATACTGTGAATGGCCAAGTTTTCGGCTTTTACAATTCACCATAGGGTACAGCGTACCCTACCAAAAAACCGAAAACTTGACCGTTTGAAGTATACATTCCTAAGACTTTTTTAAGCTCCCCCCATGTCCATCAACCTACTCCCCCTAAGCCCGAACCGCACAACCGCGCCACCCATAATAAGCAATATACAAATAGCACAAGATAGGGATAAAAAACGCCTGTTGCAGGCCGATGTGGTCGGCGAATAGGCCTTGCAGGAGGGGGATGATTGCCCCGCCGACTATGGCGGCGCATAAAATCCCTGAACCCTGCCCGGTGTGTTGGCCTAGGCCTGTTAAGGCTAAAGAGAAAATGGTCGGGAACATGATGGAATTAAACAGCCCGACCGCCAAAATCGTCCACATCACCCAATCGCCCCTGCCCAGCATCGTAACCAACACCAGCAAGGCGGCGGTCAGGGCGTTAAAGGCCAAGACCTTACGCGCGGGGATGGCCTGCATGATGACGGAACCCAGAAACCGTCCGACCATCGCCCCGCCCCAATAAAACGCCACATACTTGGCGGCGTTTTGCTCCGTTAAGGCCGCTAGGTTTGGGTCAGTCAGGAAGCTGACCAGAAAGCTGCCGATGGCGACTTCCCCGCCGACATAAACAAAAATCGCCACCGCCCCCAAAACTAAATGCCGATACTGCCAGGCACTGCTTTGGCTGACCGGACTTGTGCCCAGCAGGGGCTGGGCTTCGGTTTGATCGGTAATGGCGGGCAGTTTGATGGCGGCGAATACCCCGGCCACCACAAACAGCACCGCCGCCAGCAGCAGATAAGGCTGCTGTACCGCGCTGGCTTGGGCGGATTGATAAGCCGCCAGTTGTCCGGCATCTAACTGGGCCAGTTCTGCCGTGGTCTTAACGGCAGTGGCGAGGATAAACACCGCGCCCAAATAAGGGGCTATGGTAGTGCCTAACGAGTTGAAAGCTTGGGTCAGGGTCAGACGGCTGGAGGCGGTTGCGGGGTCGCCTAATAAGGTGACGTAGGGATTGGCGGCGACCTGCAACAGGGTAATACCGGAGGCCAAGACAAAAAACGCCGCTAAAAACAGCGGATACAAGCGCAACTGTGCCGCCGGATAAAACAATAGGCAGCCTACGCCCGTGACCGTCAGGCCGATGATAATACCGCGTTTATAACCGATTTTTTTGACTATCGCACCGCTGGGTATCGACACCAGAAAATACGCGGCAAAAAAGCAAAACTGAATTAACATGGCTTGGGTATAATTCAGGGTAAATACCGATTTTAAATGTGGGATTAAAATATCATTCAGACAAGTGATGAAGCCCCAGATAAAAAATAACGAGGTTAATAGCGATAAGGCACCGAAGTACGGGTTTTTTGCACGGGCGGGGGGCATAAGCTTATCCTGCTGAGGTTAGGGGGCGACCGAAAAAGCCGCCGTTTCGTTGCCCACCATCACGGTAAAATCACCCGGTTCGATAAGCCGTTGTAAGTCTACGCCGATAAACGACAAATCGTCCGGCGTTAAGGTAAAGTGTAGGGTTTCGCTTTGCCCAGGGGTCAGTTCCACTTTTTTAAAGGTTTTCAGTTGCTTATTCGGGCGGCTGACCGACGCGGCGACATCGCGCAGGTACACCAAAACGGTTTCTTTGCCTTTAACGGAACCGGTGTTTGCCACCTGGACACTGAGCTTTAGGTTTTCGCCCATCGCCAAGCGGTTTTTTTCCAGCGTTAGGCCACGCGTGACAAACGTGCTATAACTTAAGCCGTGGCCAAAGGGATAGAGCGGGTCGTAGGTATTGTTTTCAAACGCCTCCGCTGGCTTATGGTCGTAATGGTTGAAGCTATTGGCGTGTTTGGGGTAAGAAATCGGCAAGCGGCCATCGGGGTTGTAATCGCCATATAAAATATCGGCGATAGCCGCCGCGCCTTCCATGCCCGGCAAAAAGCCCAATACTACGCCAGCGGCCTGTTCGGCAATAGGGGTAATCAGGCGCGGGCGGCCACCGAGCATCAGCAGCACGACGGGCTTACCCGCTGCCAGCACGGCTGTGGCGAGCTGCATTTGAGCCGGTTCTAAGGCCAGCGAATCGATATTGCCTAAGGTTTCGGTATAGGGTTTTTCACCTAAGCACAGCAACACATAATCATAGTTTTTTAGTTCGGCCAGGACTTTGTCGATGTCCTTAACGGTATCGAACGAACTGCCTTCCACATAGCCTATTTTACCTGTGGCCTTGGTTTTTAAGGCTTCCAAAACCGTAGGCTGATCTTGTGGATAAACGCTTTCGTCACTGCCTTGCCAAGTGATGGTCCAGCCGCCGTTGAGGACATTGCGCAGATTCGCCGTAGGGCCGGTGACGATGATATTGGCGGATTTTTTTAGCGGCAACACGTTTTGGGCATTTTTCGCCAAGACAATCGACTCGCGGGCAGCTTGGCGGTTGCTGGCGGCAGCGGCGGGAGTGGCAAAATTAGCGGCGGCGGGCAGAAATGTCTGCGCCGGGCCGAACAGGCCAGTTTGGTATTTGACGGTGAGAATTCTGGACACGGCCTCATCAATGCGTGACATCGGCACTTCGTGGCTATTGACCAAATCCAGCAGCAACTCGCTGAACGAAAAATCATAAGGCACCATGCTCATGTCCACGCCCGCCATGACCGCCATTTTCACCGCCTCGCGCGGGGATGCCGCCACTTTGTCGCGGGTATACAGGCGTTTGATGTCTTCCCAATCGGACACCACAAAGCCTTTAAAGCCCATTTCTTCGCGTAAAATCGTGGTTAGGTAACGGTAGTTGGCGTGGCCGGGAATGCCGTCCACTTCGCCGGAATTGACCATCACGGTCGGCGACCCGGCTTTAATGCCAGCGGCAAACGTCGGCAGGAAATACTCGCGCAGCATCCGCTCGCCCAACCACGCGGGGGTGCGGTCGCGGCCAGTGATAGGGAAGCTATAACCGACAAAATGCTTAAGGCACGTCGCCGCCTTATCGGGGGCGGCAAAATCATTACCCTGATGGCCTTTTATATAGGCGCTGCCTAAGATACTGGCTAACTGCACATCTTCGCCGTAGGTTTCCCACAGGCGCGGCCATAAGGGTTGGCGGCCAATATCCATTACCGGGGAAAAATTCCATAGCAAACCCGCAGTTCGCAGTTCGCGGGCGGTGATTTCGCCTTCCTGAAAGCTTAGTTCAGGGTTAAAAGTTGCCGCCATATTAATGGCTTGCGGAAACAGGGTCGCCGCTTTTAGGTAAGTCGCGCCATGAATGGCATCAATGCCATAAATGACCGGAATTTTTAGGCGGCTTTGGGCGGTGGCTTGCTGGACTGCCAGGCTGATTTGCCGCCAGGTCGCTAAGGGCTGGGCTTGGTCGTAAGGCGTGTTTAAAATAGAGCCGACATGGTACTTAAGGATGGCGGTTTCTAACTTTGCCGTATCAACCGGGTAGTCGGCCAGCTTATCTTTCGGCGCGGCGACTAAGGCAAAATCGACTTGGGTCATTTGCCCGACTTTTTCCGCCACGGTCATTTGCGCCAACAATTGGCTGACTTTAATGCTGACCGCATCTTCGGCGGGGGTTTTGGTCTTCAAAGCGCACGATGACAGGGCAAAGGCGGCAATGGCTAACAAGACACTCTTGATGTTCAACTTATTTTCCTTCAATTACAGGGTTATACAGGGTATGGGCATTCAGGTAGGTCGGGCAAGCGGTTCTGCCCGACATAAACTGTCGGGTTTACTGCACCTTTTGCCTGTGTAAGGTCTAATTAAGGCGAATAGGGTAAGTGGGAGTGCATATATCTTTTAACATTTAACATTGGTATCTCTGTAACCCCCTCCCTCCTGAGCGAAGCCGAAGGGCTCCCCCTTGCCAGGGGGAGGGGCTTTTCCCCCCATTTTCGCCTGTTCGACGGGGAAGATGCTCCCTCCCCTGCGAAGGGGAGGGCTGGGGTGGGGTTTAATTCGCGAATGTTAAAAGATATATGCACACCTACTTAATTCGGTAGTTGTGCTAAAACGTCGGGCAGAACCGCTTGCCCGACCTACCACGGCTAAAGCCCAAATAGAGCCCAAAATTATGCACACTGACTTATTGCTAAACAGGGGCAAAAGTATACACGATATTTGCCGTGCTAAAGCGTTCAAACCGCCCGCCTGTATAATTCCCCCATCTGCATCTTACCGTTAATCCGTCCCGCTATCTTTATGGAATCAATGAAAATCTGGCTATGTTTGCTGTTCATCACCCTTGTCTACGGCGGGGCGGCTTGGTTTACCAACCAGCCCCAAGAAGTCGGCGCCGATGTGCCGGCGGGTAAGCTGAAAAGCCTGTCTTTTGCCCCTTATCATGACGGTTATAGCCCGATAGACAATACCTTCCCTTTGCCCGAGCATATTGAAGGCGATGTGCGCTTATTGGCCGACAAAACCCACACCATCCGTACCTACTCGATTCTGGGCGGCTTAGAACCTACGCCCGGCTTTGCCCGCCAATACGGCGTAGAAATGATCCAAGGCGGCTGGTTAGGCGATGGCCCCGACGGCAACCGCAAAGAGATTACCGCCTTGATCCAATCGGTTAATGCCAATGCCGATGTCGTGAAGCGGGTCATTGTCGGCAACGAAGTCCTGTTGCGTAATGATATGACGGTGGAGCGGTTGGTCGCTTATATCCGGGAAGTCAAACAAGCCATCAAGCAGCCGGTATCGTATGCCGACGTGTGGTCCATTTATCTGAAATACCCGCAATTAATTAAAGAAGTGGATTTTATCACCCTACACATCCTGCCTTACTGGGAAGACGAGCCAGTAGCGATAGAAAACGCTTTGGCGCATATTGATAAAATCATCCTACAAGTCCAAGCGCAAATGCGCCGTATGGGTGAAAACAAGCCTATCCTGATTGGCGAGTCGGGTTGGCCTGCGGTAGGCCGCCAACGCGGTTTAGCCGTGCCCAGCGTCGTTAACGAAGCCACCTTCATCCGTGGTTTGATCCGGCTCGCTGAGCACCGCCAGTTAGATTACAACATCGTCGAGGCCTTTAACCAAGCCTGGAAAAGCCATCATGAAGGGGTGGTGGGGGCTAACTGGGGCTTGTTCTCGACCTCGCGCCAAGCCGTCTTCCCATTAACG
Organism: Methylovulum psychrotolerans; assembly: GCF_002209385.1. NCBI lineage: Bacteria > Pseudomonadati > Pseudomonadota > Gammaproteobacteria > Methylococcales > Methylococcaceae > Methylovulum > Methylovulum psychrotolerans. The sequence continues at coordinate 3,260,360 of NZ_CP022129.1, read as the reverse complement.
GGCCCGGTCAGCGAACGCCCGCATTGGCCGTTCGGTTTTGCCGCGGCCGTCTTATTGTGCGCCGTAGTGGTGGCTTTCAACCTGCACAAACTGGCCGTTTTACCGCTACCGCGCTTAGCGGCCTTGTTAGCCCTGCTGTTGCTTATGAGCTTGTGCTTGAGCCACTTGGCGGAATTTCTCTGGCGTACCAGCTACAATACTTGGCAGCACAGCTATGCGGTGTCAATGGTGCTGGCGAATGCCGCCTTAGCGGCGGGGGTGGGCAGACGTTGTTACGATATACTGGCCAAACAGCCCCCAGCCCCCGTCTTGGCAGGCGGGTTACGGCTAGGTTATCTGGCCTTTATGGGCTTGGCGCTATATCAGTCTTATATCTTGGCGTTTAATGGCCGCTATATCAGCTTTCCGGTCGAGCAATTCACCATCCCTGCGTTAGGGATAGCCGCGCTCTGGCTCTGCCAACAGCTAAACCGCCCCGGCCTTAGCGGGCATAAGCTGGCATTTGCACCCCTGCTGGGCATGGTCGCCCGTCACCCCTATGACGGCAACATCGCCATGTTATTGGCCTTAGGCATTCCGGCCTTAATCTTCGGCGAAACCGCCAATTTTATGAGCGGTGGCGACTTCATCCAAGCCCACCCCCAGTTTTGGCAAGCCCTGCCCGTTGCCTTAGGCTACACGCTGTATAACCAGCAATTGCAACTTTGGCTGCTGTGTGTGCTTAGCTTGATTGTGCCTTTTTTGCCTTGGCGCTGGCAAACGGCTTTAGCGTTACCGCGTGCTTAAGTTTTTTGGGGGGGCTAGCCTTAATATGATTTTCCCCAGCCCTTCATGGCTTCTTTTGTCCTTAATTTATGACACAAATAAGCCATTGATTTATTGGGGCTGCTAACTTATGTCAAATATCTTGATTTGTGGCACAAAGAAAAACATTATCCAAAAGATTCCTATTGCATTTTATTATTAAATGCGGTGAAAATTATAAATCAGCAAACAATATCCGGGCTCTTCTTATGACCAGCAAAACAATAGACCACAGCACCCTATCCCGTTTAGTTGAAATTGGGGCAATCCATGCCGCCCATGTTATCGGTCAAGCGGGCGGCTGGGCGTTGTCGGTAAAATATGGTATGGCAGACACCTTTCTTGCCGCACAGCGTAGCGGAAAATTACGCCTGTTCCGCAAATTGGAAACTGTCATGCTCTATTTGCAAAAATTAGGCATTAGCCATTTTGATGTTGATGCCAGCGCCTACACTGCCGAAACAGACCGCAAACGCCCCGACCGTGCCGAATCCCTTAAACGGGTACATGAAGCCGCTGAACATGATGCTTGGTTTTGTGAGCAGGTGGAACAAGCCATTATTGAAGCGGATGCACCAAACGCGGTGTTTATTCCCCATGATGTGGTTATGGGCAACCTTAAAGCCAGATTGGATAAGATAGCCGCCCAAGCGAATAAGGATAGCTGATTTTGCTTATTCACTGGAAAGAACGGGCGGAAATAGAAATAGGCGATGTATTGGAATATATCGCACAGGACAGTATTACCGCAGCATACAGCGTTTATGACGCAATCCGTAATCAAGTCGGTTTGCTTAGTCAATACCCAGAAATAGGGCGGACAGGGCGAGTAAAAGGAACAAGGGAGCTTATCATTACGGCAACACCTTACATTGTCGCCTATAGGATTAAAAAAGATAGGGTGGAAATTCTACGTGTCCTGCATGGTTCACGAAAATGGAATAAACGCTTTCCAAAATAACCATAACCCATTTTAAGTCTGCCGACGGCCAACCGTTTTTTGTGTTGGCGGTTCCCAATGCCCGTCCCCGTAACACTTCCGACCCGAACAGCCAACACAAAAACGGTTCTCATTTTTATAGACTTTTATTGAAGAGCAGGCTATAACAGTAAATGCTATTTATTGTTATACGTCTGAATTGGAGTTTACATTTATGAACATTTCCCTGACCCCTCATTTTGAAGAGCTTGTTAAAAATAAGCTTGAAAGCGGCCATTATCATTCGGCAAGCGAGGTTATTCGTGACGCTTTGCGACTTTTGGAGGAACGGGATCAGATGCGTGAGTTACGCATGGGGGAGCGACGAAAAGAGATACAAAGGGGGATAGATAGCGGAGATTCTACCCCCCTTGACATTGAAGCTATCAAGGCACGGGGACGGCTCGCAGAAAGAGAAAGTGGGGTATCTTAATGCCCCGTTTGTTGAAAAGCCCCCAAGCCGAAATAGACCTTGATAATATCTGGTTTTATATCGCCCAAGACAGCCCTAAAAATGCCGATAGGTTTCTTGATTTGATCCAAGAAAAATGCGAACTGATTGCCGACTTTCCAAGCTTAGGCGAAAGCTGTGCAGAACTCGTTGACGGTTTGCGTAGTTTTCCCGTTGGCAATTTCTGATTTTCTATTTTCCGCTGGAAGACGGTGCAGATATTGTCAGGGTTATGCACGGCTCCCGTGATGTAAACGCCCTATTTCACTAAGCATTTTTATTGCATTTTGGCACAGAACGACGTTTTTAACCGCCCTGTTTTAAAAAGGCATAACGGACGCTAACCAGCAATTTTGGTAGGAATAAAAACAATTCCCACCCAAAATTGGACTTAAAAATTGACGTTACGCAGTAACGTGCCTTACCCCCGTTTGCCGCGCCGAGCATCACAGGTTTTATCGGGATAAGCCCGAATACCCGCATAAAGGGGCGCGGCAGGAGGGCAGGATCAAGCGGCAATCGGGCCGCCTTTTCTTTGGATACTTTCTTTTCGACTGCAAGGATGCACACCCTCAGGGGCGTAAAGGGGGTAGAGCAATGCAAGAGCAATTTCCGAGATGGAGCAAAAGAAAGTATCTCGCATTCGGGTGCGAGAACCCAATTCAAAAAACTTCGCGATAGCGACTCATTATTTGTTTTTTAAAATCGCAGAATATCCGCGCAACATCAGATTATAATATCTGTGAACACAGATGTTTTTCCATACGGCGTAATACACCTTCCCTACGGAATGAGTCTTGCCACATTAATGGCCATAACGCCGAAGCGCGGGAGCGATGAAAAAGCTTATGTATGCAAAATATGACTTAAAAAGCGAAGGCGCAGAGAAATATAAGGACGACCATTATGGCAGCTATGCAATAGCTGCCATAATAAATAAGGAATTAAACCTTGTTCTGGTCGAATTTAGTGTCCATCATTCCGAACGACCAGATAGGTCATTTACCCTCTCGCTCCAAGAGGAAACAATTTACATCCACTTAACCCATTCTTACAAGCCTTTAACTATTAGGCTTAGTGCCCGGTTGCAGGGTTCGTTGGACACAAATGAGTACGAATATGCAAAAATAATCAGGAATGCCGTTATGGCGTTTGATCAATTGCATTATCAGCCTAAGGAGGCATGGTATTGGGTTTCTTTAACAAATACGGCTAAACCACAACCAAAGCAAAAATCTGACATTTTCAAAATAGAGGATATTATCAACTCACTTGCCCTTCATGGCAAACAGCGAGGCGAGACTTTTAGCGAGTTGTCCATAAAGCTATTATCACAGATTGACCGTCATGGCTATGATAGTGAGGATCTGGAAAAATTCATTGAAGATGGTGGCAGTCTGGCTAAATTAAGCCAAAAAGGCAAAGACTTTATGCGTTTTTGGGTTGATGAGGGCAAGCATATTAAAGGACAGTATGCTGTAGCGCTACCTTCTTTGATAGGGTTTAATTTTTTTGAACCCGATCAAAATGGCGATGCTGTAAATTAAATTTTGCCATCGCCACGCTATTCACCTGAATTGCTGTATTCATATAAGTCATTAGTTGTCATCATTAATTAAATTAATGGTGACCTTGGCAATTTTGCTCATTTTTTCACCTCTACTGACATTATAACCTGCCTTTAGAAGTGTCCGGCTTTATTAGGCCATTTCAATATGCACGCCTACTTAGCGTCTTTTATAACGTCAATAATTCAAACTTTCCCGCACCACAATACGGGTGGCGGTGCGGGCGGGTAAGTAAGCGGCCACTACCGCCAGCAGCAACACCGCCCCCAGCCACAGTGCCACCGCTGGCCACGCGAAGACAAAATCCAAATGGATGCCCAGCATGGTGATGCCAAGCTGTTTGGCTAAGGGTTCGGCGAGCAGGTAGGCGAGCGGGATGCTGAGCAGCCACGCCAATACGCCATGACATAGCCCTTCGAGCATAAATAATTTAAAAATCGCCGAAGACTTGGCCCCGATGGCGCGGAGTACGCCAATCTCACGCGTACGCTGCAAGACACCAATCGCCAAGGTGCCGGATAAGCCAATCGCCCCCACAGCGGCGATCAGCACCGCCAAGCCCAATAACATGGCGGTCATCGGGCGGAATTGGTTTTGCGCAAATTGGCGTTGTTCCAACTTGGCGAAGGTGGTGTAAACATCCAGCTTAATCTGCGCTTGCCGGAAGGCGGCTTTTACGGTGTCGGCGTAGGCGGTTTCTGCCGCTAAGTCCTTGATGTCGGTCGCCCATAAGGCGAAAGAATGCCGCTGGCTGGTGTGGGTTTGCGCCTGTATGGTGCTTAACGGGGCATATACGGGTTCGACCGTATAGCCCGCCCCGGCAAACCAGCGGTACAGGCCTATCACTTGCCAATCTTGGGCGGGGGCGACTTTGCCGTTAATGGCAGGCGGCAGTAGCGTACCTTGCACCCAGTCACCAACCTGAATGCCGTTCAGTTCGGCGGTGGCGGCGTTTAGCACCAGATGGTTTTGCTGTTCGTCACTGGCGTTAAACCACCGCCCTGCGGTAATCAGCGACTGGTATAAGGTGGTATTGGTGGGCAGGGCGAGCATTTGCACCCCCAAACTGCCGGACTGGCGCAGCAATACGCCATTGCGGGAAAATTCGGCGGGCAGGCGGTTCCAGAATTCGACGGGGCTAGCGGGGCTTAGGCGATGGACAATATCCGTGACCGTGGCGGCGGCTTGGTCTTGGCTAAAGCCTAGGCGCAAGGTGTAGCGGCTACGCGCCAACTCCTTATCTAAGGTCAGATTAACCGATGCGGCTAAGCTCATGATGACGATAAACAGCACCCCGGCAATGGTTAAGACGCTTTGTGTCCACAGTAACCGGGCTTTACGGCGTAGCAGATTAGCCAAGGCAACGGCGTACAGGGTCGGTAACCAACGGGTTGCCCACGCTTCCAAACGCCGCGCCAGCCCGCCTGTGCCGACAAAATCCGCCCCTAAGCCGTAACTGGCAAGGGCTTGCCGCACAGGCAAGGCCGCACCGCGCCATACCGGCCATAACGCCGCCGCCAGCGGGGCGAGCAAGCCACCCGCTAAGGTGAGGCCTAAGGCGCGGGGCGAATAGGCGAACCCGTCCAGGCTGATATTAAACAAACCTAACAGCCAGCGGCTGCTATAAAAAGCCCCTGCCCAACTGAGCGGCAAGGCAATGGCTAGGGCGCACAACGCCAAGATCAGCACTTGCGCCAGATAGATTTTGGCGATAGTCCAGCGCCGCGCCCCTATCGCCTTCATAATGCCGATTTGCTCGGTTTGTTGGGTAATCAACGCCGCCACGGTGTTTAAAATCAGCACCGAACTTAACAGCAACGAGGCCCATGCCATAACGGTCAACACCAAATGGATGCCGGAAAAAATGCCCCGCCCCCAATGCTGTTCGGGGTCTTGTAATAAGGTGGCGTTGACGGCGATACCGTGCGCCGCCAAGGTGGTGCGGAGTTGCGCGGCGACCGTGCGGGCTTTTTCTATGCTATAAGGGGCTTGGATTTGCACCAGCACTTGCCGGAAAGTATGCGCCGGAATACCAAACAGTGGCCCCAATTCGGGGTCGAGGAAAAAATACAATTGCCCGCCAAAGGCGGGCGGTTTAACGAAAGGGTGGCGGATAATGCCATGCAGCGCGAAATCTTGCGACCCTGTTGCGGTAGCTAAGCTTATCTTATCGCCGCTATGCAGCCCCGCCGCTTGGGCGCTTAGGCGTTCGGCGGCAATGTCTTGGCCGCTGGGGAAAGCCCCCGACACTAAGGTCATGCGGTCATAACGTTGCGCAGCGTAGTCGGGGCGGAATAAAGCGGTGCCGGTTTGCCATTGCTCGGCATTTGGCAGTTTATATTGGACGGTAAACGGGGTCAGCACATCAATATCGGCCACCCCTTCGACGTGCTTGAGGGTGTCGGCAAGGGCGTTGTCGGCATCTTGGCGCAATATCAGGCTGATATGCGACGGCTGCGATTGGCGGTGGGCGCTGTCCATCTGGCTAAGCTGCAAATCCATCATGCCCAGCAAGGTGCCGATAATAAATGCACCAATGGCAATACTGGTGATTGCCAAGGCGGTGCGGGATTTATGGATTAATAAATCGGCGGCAACTTTTTGCCAAAGATAAGTGCTTAAGAACATGGCGGCCCCATCGCCGGGGTTTGCTGGCCGTCGGTTTGGATACGTCCGTCCTGTAAGCAGATACGCCGCGTCGCCGCCTGCGCCAGCTCATCATTATGCGTCACCATCACCAAGGTTTTGCCCTCATGGCGCAAATCGGCAAATAAACGGAACACCGCTTCGGCGGTGTGGCTGTCAAGATTGCCGGTCGGTTCGTCGGCAATAATCAACGCCGGATCATTCGCCAAGGCGCGGGCTAAGGCCGCCCGTTGCTGTTGCCCGCCGGACACTTGCCCCGGCAAATGCTGGGCATGGGCTTCTAAGCCGACTAAGGCCAATAAATACCGCGCCCGTGCCAGCCGCTCACGCTTGGGTAACAGGCCGACAAAATCCATCGGCAATAACACGTTTTGCAATAAGGTCAAGGACGGCAATAATTGGAAAAACTGGAAGACAATGCCGACATTCAGGCCGCGCCATACCGACAAGCGCTCTTCGCTCAAGCCTTCCAAGGCGCTGCCGTTAACGGTGACTTGGCCTGAGCAGGGGCGGTCTATGCCCGTCAGGATATTCAGTAAGGTCGATTTGCCATTACCCGAAGGGCCGACGATAGCGACAAACTCCCCCGCCGCCACCGTTAAGGAAATGTCATTTAACACAGGCCGTTTGAACTGCCCAAGCGCGTAAGCTTTGTGGACATGGCTAAGCTGGATAAGGTCGGGCATAAATTAAACTGGTGTTCTCGAAAAAAACAGGTACATTCTAACATGCCTTGGCTATGATGCTGACTCTTACCCGAATGACCTTAACTGACGTTACGCAGTAACGTGCTTTACCCCCGTTTGCCGCGCCGAGCATCGCAGGTTTTGTCGGGATTAGCCCGAATACCCATAGGGCATAAAGGGGCGCGGCATGGATGCCGCGCGTCGGTAAATGGGCAGGAAGCCCATTTTACCGACCCCCGACAAAACCGAGAAGCGCAGGAAGAAGCGGCAATTGGGCCGCCTTTTCTTTGGATACTTTCTTTTCGACTGCAAGGATGCAGGAGGTAGAGCAATGCCACCTCAGGGTGGTCTGGAGACAGAGCAATTGCCGAGGCGGAGCAAAAGAAAGTATCTCGCCTTCGGGTGCGAGAACCCGATTAAAAAAACCGTCGCGATAGCGACTCAATATTTGTTTTTCAAATCGTAGAATATGTCTGCGTAACATCAGTGACCTTAATACAAACTTTTTGGCTGCTGCTAGGCAGCGCTTGGGCGGCGGCGGAAACCGTTATGGCCCTAAAAAACCGCATTCCCGATTTGTCGGCCAATCCTGCCCGTTTCCGTTCCGCTAGAGGGATATGGTGGGTTATACTAGGCGCATTAGCGCTAGCCTTGACCTTTAAGCACTTGCACTGGCTACCCTTACCGCTGGCTTACCTGCCGCGCCAAGCTTTGGCTTTAGGGCTAATGCTCATGGCCTTGGGCTTACGGTATTATGCCATTATCCGCTTAGGGCAATGGTTCAGTACCCAAGCCGTCATCCAACCCCAACACTGTTTGATTGAGCAAGGCCCTTACCGCTACATCCGCCATCCGGCGTATACCGGACTATTGGGCGCGTTTATCGCCGCTGGCATAGCAATGGGTGACGGTTTGGCGTTACTCGCCCTCGCCTGTCCGTTGGCGTGGGCGCTAGAGCGGCGCATGGCTTATGAAGAAAACCTATTAAGCGGCCATTTTGGCCCCGCTTATAACGCGTACCGCCAACGGACGAAAAAATGGCTCCCTTGGCTTTATTAATCCCAGATCCGCCGCTTACCCCTCAGCCAATACCCGTTTATTAACCGCCCTTACCTTGCCCCTATGCCAGAAAAAAAACATATCGTCATCATCGGTGCCGGCCCAGGCGGCTTGTGCGCCGGAATGCTGTTAAGCCATCATGGCTTTAACGTCACCCTCTTGGATAAAAATGCCGAAGTCGGCGGGCGTAACCGTCCGATCCGGTTGGGGGAGTTTGTCTTTGACACCGGCCCGACTTTTTTGCTGATGAAACATGTCTTAGATGATATGTTCGCCTTATGCGGACGGCGTAGCGATGCTTATCTGGATTTTATCAAGCTTGATCCGATGTACCGCCTGTTGTTTGCCGACCGCGCCGTCAATGTCTACTCCGACCGTGCCAAAATGCGCGAAGAACTGGCGCAAAGCTTTGCCGAAGGCAGTGATGGCTATGACCAATACCTGCAACGCGAAGGCCAGCGTTTTAAAAAACTCTATCCCTGCATCAAACGCGACTATAGCAGCCTGAAAGCCTTTTTCTCTTGGGATTTGCTCCGCGCCGTACCTAGCTTGGCGCTCAACCACAGCGTGTTTACTAATCTGGGCAAGTATTTCCAAGAAGAAAAAATGCGCCTGGTGTTCTCTTTCCAATCCAAATATCTGGGCATGTCGCCTTGGGATTGTCCGGCCTTATTTACCATGCTGTCTTATCTGGAGCATGAGTACGGCATTTACCATGTCAAAGGCGGCTTAAATAAAATCGCCGCCGCTATGGCGCAAGTCATCACCGAGCAAGGCGGGGTCATCCGTACCAATACCGCTGTGCAGTCCTTAATTATTAAAGACAAGGTGGTGCAAGGGGTGCGTTTGGAAGACGGCAGCGAGTTATTCGCCGATGAGGTGATTGTGAACGCCGATTTTGCCTACGCCATGACCCAACTCGTACCGCACGGGACACTGCGCCAGTACAGCCCAGAAAAAATCCAAGCCCTCGATTATTCCTGCTCGACGTTTATGCTGTATTTAGGTCTGGACACTTATTACGACCTGCCTCACCATACCATTGCCTTTGCTGACGATTACACTACCAATATCGACAATATTTTCCATAACAAAACCCTCAGCAGCGATTTTTCATTTTATGTGCAGAACGCCTGCGCCAGTGACGACAGCTTAGCTCCGGCGGGCAAATCCGCCCTGTATATCTTAGTGCCTATGCCTAATAACGATAGCGGCTTAGACTGGCCTAGCTTATGTGCAGAAAAACGCGGGCAGATTTTAACGGTGTTGGAGGAGCGTTTAGGCTTAGTCGGTATCCGCGACCATATCGAATGTGAAAAAATCATCACCCCGCAAACCTGGGCCAGCGATGAGAATGTTTATAAAGGCGCGACCTTTAGCTTGGCGCATAAATTTAGTCAGTTGCTCTATTGGCGGCCACACAACCAATTTCAAGAATTGGGGCAATGTTATCTGGTCGGCGGCGGCACACATCCGGGCAGCGGCTTGCCGACGATTTACGAATCGGCGCATATTTCCGCCAAGCTGATTTGCCGCAAGCATCGGGTGAAGTTCGGGTCTGGGTTATGAGCGGATTTATCACGGCTTACTCGGTCTTAGACGGGCAAGCCCAGCAAAATTACCCGATCAGCAGCCTCGCCGACATTGAGGCCGCCATGAATGCCGCCCGCCAAGCGGCGTTGGTGTGGGCGCAAATTGACGCTAAACAGCGTAGCCAACGCGTGGCGCGGCTGATTGCGGTGATGATGGCGGAGTTGGATGATATTATCGCCGTGCTGATGGCGGCGACCGGGAAAGTCAAAACCGAGGCCTTGCTGGGAGAAGTCTACCCGGTGTTGGAATTGTTGCGTTATTATCAGCGCCACGCTGCCGCCAGCCTTGCCCCTTGCCCTGTCCACACCGCGCCGTTGGCGTTTCCGCAAGCCCAAGCGGTTTATGAGCGCCGCCCTTATGGCGTAGTGGCGGTGATTTCGCCGTGGAATTTTCCCTTACAATTGACCTTAGCCCCATTAGTGACCGCCTTGGTCAGCGGCAATGCCTGTGTGTTTAAAATGTCCGAATTAAGCCTGCCCGTCGGTGCGTTGCTGATGCGCTTGCTGGGGCAACTGGATTTGCCCGACGGCTTGGTGCAACAAGTGATTGGCGCGGCATCTGAGGGGATGGCCTTAGTGGATGCGCGGCCTGATTTGGTGTTTTTTACCGGCAGTGTCGCCGCAGGCCGTGCCGTTATGGCGCGGGCGGCACAACACCCCATTCCGGTGCTTTTAGAGTTGGGCGGTAAAGATGCCATGCTGGTGTTCGCCGATGCCGATCTGGAGCGGGCGGCCAATGCCGCCCTGTACGGCGCGTTCAGCAACAGCGGGCAAGTCTGTGTGGCAGTTGAGCGCTGTTATGTGGAAGCCGCTTGTTATGCCGATTTTGTCGCCCGGCTGGTGGCGGCTACGGCACAGCTTAATGTCGGCCACGGCCCGGTCGGCGATTTGGGTGCTGTAACCAGCCTAGCCCAAGTCGCCATTATCGAAGCCCATTATAATGATGCCATTGCCAAAGGTGCGAAAGCGTCCGGCCCTTTACGTTTGCAAGGCCGTTACCTGCATCCGGTTGTCCTTTGGGATGTTAACCACACCATGTTGCTGATGCAGGCCGAAACCTTCGGGCCTTTGTTGCCGATTATGGCCTTTAGCGACGGGCAAGAAGCCGTGCGCTTGGCGAACGCCAGCGATTATGGCTTAAATGCCAGCGTCTGGAGCCGCGATATAAACAAAGCCGAACGGATTGCCCGGCAATTGCAGGTCGGCAATTGGGCGGTGAATGATGTCATTAAGAATATCGGCCATGCGGGTTTGCCGTTCGGCGGGGTAAAAAACAGCGGCTTTGGCCGCTACCACGGTAGCGAAGGCCTACGCCAGTTTACCTACACCGTCGCTGGCCTCACCAGCCATAGCCGTTTACCGAAAGAGCCGAATTGGTTTCCTTATTCCGATAAGGGCTATCTGGACATGCGCGGCTTTGTCGATATGCTGTTCGGTGCGGGTAGCCTAAAGCAACGGCTGTTTAGGAATTGGGCGGCCTTACAGGCTTTTAGGGGTTATGCGTCGTTGAACATGGCCCAGCATTGGCGTAACGGCTGGATTTTTATCCGGCGCTATCCGCGCTAAACGGGGTTTGCTGTGGGGCTTAATGTTATAGAGTCCGGCGATGAACTGAGAGGTTAGCACACAATTTTAGGAACGAGCATAAAATCAAGTAGGCGTTCCATTACACCTCAGCGTATTAAACCCCACCCCAGCCCTCCCCTTGGCAGGGGAGGGAGCTTATGGCTTCCCCGTCATACAGGCGAAAATCAGGGGGACAACGCCCCTCCCCCTGCGAAGGGGGAGGCTGGGAGGGGGTTGCTGTAATTTCGTCTGTTCAACAGATTTTATTTTATGAACGTTCCTTAAGGCCATCGTGCAAAGGCTAAAGACCTTTGCACGCCACGCTATATCGCCTAATGCGTGGCGGCGACCGTATTATCCGCCCCAAATACCACAAAAACCAAATTACTGTCCTAACCGCATAGAGAGCCTTGCATGAAAAGCACCCAGAAACCCCATGTCGTTGTTATCGGAGCCGGGCTAGGTGGCCTGTCAGCCGCCATTTCCTTGGCGACGGAAGGCTTTAGTGTCGATTTGCTGGAAAAAAATGATAAAGTCGGCGGTAAGCTGAATGTGTTGGAAAAAGACGGCTTTTCTTTCGACTTAGGGCCCTCCATTTTAACCATGCCGCATATCTTCCGCGCCCTGTTCAGCCGGGCGGGCAAAGAGATGGCGGATTACGTCAATATCCAAACCGTAGAGCCGCATTGGCGGAATTTTTTCCCTGACGGCAGCACCTTAGATTTAAGTGCCGACCCGTCGGTCATGGCGCAGGAGTTGGCGAAGCTCGGCGACAATAGCGCCGAAGAGTTCGCGCAATTTCTCGCCTATTCCAAACAACTGTGCGATGTCACCGAAGCGGGCTATTTTGCCCACGGCTTAGATTCGTTTTGGGAATTGCTCAGCCATTATGGGCCGCTGAAAAGCTTGCAAGCATTTGATGTGTTCCGCTCTATGGATCAAGGGGTCAGGCGCTTTATCAAAAACCCTAAATTGGTCGATGTGCTGAATTATTTTATAAAATATGTCGGCTCTTCGCCTTACGATGCCCCCGCCCTCATGAACTTATTGCCTTATATCCAGTTCGGCTATGGTTTATGGTACATCCAAGGCGGCATGTACAGCATGGCGCAAGGTTTGCAAAAACTGGCGCTAGAATTAGGGGTCACTATCCGCGTCAATACCGAAGTCACCGCCATTGAACATGCCGCCGGACGTGCCAGCGGGGTACGCTTGCAAGACGGGCAGTTATTAGCCGCCGATATTGTCGTCTCCAATATGGAAGTGCTGCCGGCATACCAAAAATTAATGGCTAACCAAGAACAAGAAATCCGCCGCATCGCCAAATTCGCCCCCAGTTGCTCAGGGCTGGTGCTGCATTTGGGTGTAGACCGCATCTACAGCCAGCTCGCACACCATAACTTCTTTTATTCCGACCAGCCCCGTGAGCATTTTAAAGCCATTTTCCACGACCACCAGCTCTCGGAAGACCCGACCATTTATCTGGTCGCCCCGTGCAAAAGTGATCCTGGCCAAGCCCCCGCAGGTTGCGAGATTATTAAAATCTTGCCGCATATCCCCCATATCGACCCCAACAAACCCTTAACCGCCGAGGACTACCACGCCATGCGCGAACGGGTCTTGCTGAAGCTAGAGCGCATGGGGCTGACGGACTTGCGCCAACATATCGTTTGCGAAGAAAGCTGGACCCCTGTAGATATTCAGGCGAAATACTATTCTAACCAAGGTTCGATTTACGGCGTGGTGGCGGATCGGTTTAAGAATCTGGGCTTTAAAAATGCCCAGCGCAGCAAGGTGTTAAAAAACCTGTACTTTGTCGGCGGTAGCGTCAATCCGGGGGGCGGAATGCCGATGGTGACTTTATCGGGGCAATTGGTGCGCGATAAGATTTTGGCGGATTTGGGTATGGTAGGGAAATAAGAAAAAACTGGCCTTATTGGGGTTCAGTGTCCTTCCGTCATTCCAGCTAGGAGAAATACACGCACAGGCAATGCTGCGCAAGTGCTAAAGCATGGCAATAGCAGCAAAACTCACTCGCTGTCCGAACGCGCCCACAGCTCAATAATCTCGCCGTTATCGGCGCTGGCATAGATTTCTATCGGGCGGCAGCAGACTTGGCAGTCTTCGATATAATCCTGCTCGTCAATGGAGGTGTCGACCAATATGTCGAGGTTTTCGCCGCAGTAAGGGCATTGGATGAGGGCGGATTGGAGCTGGGGCATATAGAGGCGATGGGGTATAGGGGCGCAAAAAAGGTTTGCGCCCCCTAAAGCGGGCGGTCAGTTGGCGGTAAAGCCGTGTTTGTGCATCCGGTATAGCAAAGTGTCGCGGCTTAGGCCCAGTAGTTTGGCGGATTGGCTACGGTTGCCCTTAGTGCGGCTGAGGGCTTGGTTGATTAAGTCCGCTTCTAACGAATCTAACTGCAAGCCGGTTTCCGGTAAGATAAAGCCGGTATTTTTGCCGGGGTTAGCCTGGGGATTAACGCGGAACTCGCTAGGCAGGTTATCTATTTCAATCGTCCGGCCCGACAGCAGAATGCTGAGACGCTCGCACAAGTTACGCAATTCGCGGATATTGCCGGGCCATTTATACGCTTTTAAGACTTTTAAGGCCGGTTTGCTGAATTGCGGCGGCTTAATGCCATGCTGGGCGGCAAACTGCTTTAGGAAGTGTTTGATCAGATGCTCAATGTCTTCGCTACGTTTTGCCAGGGGTGGCAGTTCTATCGGCACGACATTGAGGCGGTAATATAAATCTTGGCGGAACTCTCCCGCTTTGATTTGGTCATTTAAGTCAGAGTTGGTGGCGGCAATGACGCGGACATTGACTTTATACGCCGTGGTTTCGCCCACAGGCAGACATTCGCCGGAGTCCAAAAAGCGCAACAGTTTGCCTTGCACCACTAAGGGCAGCGAGTTGATCTCGTCCAAGAATAGCGTGCCGCCGTCGGCGGCTTGGAACAAACCGGGCGAATTGGCGGTAGCCCCAGTAAACGCGCCTTTTTTATGGCCGAACAGTTCGGACTCGATCAGGCCTTCCGGCAAGGCCGCGCAGTTGATGGCGACAAATTTTTTCGTGGCGCGGGGGCTGGCCTTTTGGATGGCCGAAGCCAAAACTTCTTTGCCGGTGCCTGTTTCACCTTTGATTAAAATGGTGACATCGGTGGCGGCGGCAATTCTGGCACTGCGGATTAAGGAATCGAGTTCAGGCGATTGGCCGATAATAGCACTAAAATGATCCATGACGACCTCTAATGTAAAGCTGAATGGTTGGTTATTGCCAAAGGGTTTAACCAAGGCAACGCCGCTAACAAGGCCAGGACGATCATAAATAACCCAACCGCTTGTTTAAAGCGCTGCATTCGGGATAGCCGTGTCAGTATTCCTGTCATTATACCTACTCCCATGACGGCGGGTAAAGTACCTAAACCAAATGCCAGCATAGTTAACGCGCTTTTGCTGACATCGCCTGCGGTCGCCGCCAGTGCTAAAGCCGCATAAACCAGCCCGCACGGTAGCCAACCCCACACCATGCCGAATAAAAAAGCATGGCTGCGGGTCTTGACCGGAATGAGTTTGCGCCCGAACGGCTCAATTTTCCGCCATAGGTGCATCCCGGCTTTTTCGATATAGGCAAAACGCGGGAACCAGCCAGCGATATAAAGGCCCGCCCCCGCCATAACCAGCGCCGATAAAATCTGCAACAGCCGATGGCCGTGGATTTCGCCCATTTGCAGGATGGCCAGCGATTGGATCAGCCCCGCTAAAGCCCCGGCAATGGTGTAGCTGGTGATGCGCCCTAGGTTGTAATTAAAGACAAACGGCAACAGCAGGGCTTTTTTATGGCGGATTTCCGGGCTGAGGCTTAAGGTCAAGGTGCCGATGATCGACCCGCACATGCTGATGCAGTGCAGGCTACTGACCAGCCCCATGATAAAAGCCACCAGATAGGAACTGGTAAAAGCGGGGTCAAAGTGCATACAAATCCCGCCGCACTACCGAGTCAATAGTTAACATGTTATTATTATTTTAAGGGTTTGCAGTCGCCAAGACGCTGAGAATCTGCGCTTGGATGGTCTCCGCCATGGCTTTACGGTCAGCCGCGTCACGGATGGGGCGGCCTACGACGATATAGTCCGCGCCGCCTTCAAAGGCCATTTCGACACTGACCACGCGTTTTTGGTCTTCTTCTTCGCGGTTATCGACCGGACGGATGCCGGGGGTGATGACCAATAAACGTTGGCCCAGTTGCTCCCTAATCATGGCGGCCTCCAGGCCTGACGAGACGATGCCGTCACAGCCTAACTGTAAGGCGCGTTTGGCACGGGACAGCACCAGCTCGCGGATATCGCATTGGAAGCCCAAATCGTCCAGGTCGCCCCGGTCAAGGCTAGTTAAGGCCGTGACCGCCAAGACTTTCAGGTCGCCTTTGGCTTGCGCGGCGGCTTCCATAATGGCATCGTTGCCGTGGATGGTCGCCAAATCCACGCCTTTGCTGCTTAAGGCCTTAATGGCGCGGCCCACGGTAGCGGGAATGTCGAAAAACTTCAAATCGACAAAGACTTTTTTGTTGCGTTGCTTAAGCCATTCAATAAAGCCGAAATAATCGCCGGACATGAACAGCTCCATGCCGACTTTATAAAACACCACCGAATCGCCCAGCTCTTCAACCAAGGCTTGGGCTTCGGGGATACTGGACACATCCAAAGCCATAATCAGGCGTTCACGGACGGGGATGGGCTTGGTGGACAAAAATACTGGCGACATAATGTTTAACTGATGTTACGCAGACGTTTTCTGCGGTTTAAAAATAAATAATGAGTCGCTGTCGCGACGGCTTTTTAATCGGGTTCTCGCACCCGAAGGCGAGATACTTTCTTTTGCTCCGCCAAAAGAAAGTATCCAAAGAAAAGGCGGCCCGGTTGCCGCTTGATCCTGCGCTTCTCGGTTTTGTCGGGGGTCGGCGCATCGCCGACAAGCCCGTCGCCGTTGCAAAGCCTTGATTGCAGATCAGGTAGTCTGTGTAGAGTTCTATTTTTTCTTTTTCCATCCGTCAATGATACTCTTTTTGGGATGGGGTGCGTAACATCAGTTAAATAAGATATGCGATGCGTACTAATATAGAATCTAAAGCCAGTTAAACTACATAAGCCTGCCACCAACAAAAATCCCATCATTAATTCATGCGTTTATGCCAGCTTCGCCCCCTATCATAGTCGACGCGGACAAATATTGCGGATTCCCCCTATCACTTTATAAAAAATGCTGTGATAATCGAAAAACGAAGTTTATGACCATTTGCAATATATAGCCACATAATTCAGTATTTTGCTGTTTCAATAAGGAACGTGCATAAATTCATTTCGTCAACAGGCAGATTGATGCAACATATTGTGGCCTAAATAAACCTTAACCGACTAAGGCTACGGCTGGACGGTCAAAGGCCAACGCGCCTGGATCAGTTCCAACTCGCCGGGGCTGGCGAAAGTGTCGTTTTTCGGGGCGTATCTCTACAACCGCGCCCAAGTGCGGCTTTTCCCCGCCACCAAAGCCAACGGGGACGCGACAGTGGAAGTCCTCCGGCGGATCAGGGCGTGCTTTGCCGCCACCGACCACATCACCCTCATTTGGGGCAACGCCTCCTACCACCGCGGCCGCCAAGTCAGACAGGCGGCGCAGGAACTGGGCATCACCCTGATGCCGTTGCCGCCCTACAGCCCCAACTTCATGCCCGTCGAACATGTCTGGCAATGGTTCCGCGAGGATGTCCACTTACCACGCCTGTTACGACGATGAAAGCAAACTGATCGCCCAGGCCGAGGTTTTTGAGGAAGCCATCAACGCAAACCCTTGAGTTGGCCGACCGCCTTTGGACTAAAACGTCCATAGACCCGGATGAGGAGAAACTGCGATGTTCGGGTAAGCGCAGGTAGTTTGCCAAACGAAAGCTACAGGTTTCAATATGATTAAAGTTTAGTGCAATATCTCAGACAAGCTCTAACCCAGTAATTTCAGACATTGTGAGGACAAATTTATCTGGCAAGACCCATAAGCACGGTTATTTTGAAACGGGAGCCCGTGTTGCCAAGAAAATGGATTCGCCATACTAGCAATTGTCGGCGCTATTGCATAACTGCTCCAGTCTAGTTGGACTGGGTTTTAAACCGCGACAATACCGCCATCGACATATAAATCAATGCCGGCAATATAACTGCTGTCAGAAGAAGCCAAGAAGAGCACGGCCTGGGCGATTTCTTCTGGGTGGCCAAAACGGCCTAAAGGCACCAACCCTGCCATAGCCGTTCCCATAGCATCGGTCTGTTCTACCGACAGGCCCATCTTGTCAAAAATCGGGGTTTCAATAGGGCCAGGACTAACGACATTAACACGAATTTTGCGGGCTTTTAATTCTACCGTCCAAGTGCGTGCAAAAGACCGTACGGCGGCTTTGGTAGCGGAATACACACCAAAGCCCTCAAAACCCTTTGCATTCACAATCGACGAGTTGAGGATGACCGAAGCACCGTCCACCAGCAACGGTAAGGCCTTTTGCACAGTAAACAATAAGCCCTTGACATTAATGTCGAAGTGCTTGTCAAAATGCGCTTCGGTCACGGCACCAATCGGGGACAATTCAGCTATGCCCGCATTAGCAAAAACGATGTCAATATGGCCAAATTTAGTTTTGACCTCGGCATAGAGCTTATCAAGGTCGGCCAATATTGACACGTCACCTTGGACACCAACGGCATTATGACCAATTTCAGCAACAGCCGCCTCGAGTTCCGCTTGCCTACGCCCAGTGACAATGACGGTAGCGCCCTCTTGGGCAAATAACTTAGCGGTCGCTAAGCCAATACCACTGTTGCCGCCAGTGATAACCGCGATTTTTCCGGAAAGCTTGCTCATAAAACACCCCTATAGATTGAAAGATTAGATTACCGCAATGAATTGATTAATTCATTAGTTCGGAATTATGGAACTATTAAGCGATGCTGTCAAGTGTGGTATGATCCGCTCTATGAGAACCCCTTATCACCCACCTATAGAAGACGTCACTGTCGAAGGCATCTTACATGCCTTTTCTGATCCTGTGCGTATAGAAATCTACGCTGATCTGGCCACTGCGGAATGCGCTAAAAACTGTTCGACGTTTTTAACCATTCAAAAGCGGTTATTGCCTAAATCCACCTTATCCCAACATTTTCGTATCTTGCGCGAAGCAGGTCTGATCCGTAGCGAGCGCAAAGGCGTGGAATTAATCAACTCAACACGTTGTGCTGAACTGAAAGAGCGGTTTGGGCCTATGATTCTGGCTATTATTGAAGCTTACGCGCAACAGCAGAAAGCAGTGTAGGCCATTGTGACAATACAATACGTTCAACATAACGTAAAAATTTGCTTTGGAGCGGTTATCTGGGCTTTCCTAGCGTTTCAATATAGCCGTACTTGATGGATAAGGCTTAGTTGAAAAACGCCTTAAGATACTTCCGAAATAGCCCGATTTGCTGTTTGATTGCCGTTTTTACCTTAACGCTGAGCTTGTAGAGAGCGGAATTATGCACCAGCTCATGCGCCCATTGCAGCAGGCCGACAATAGTGCTGTACAGCTTAGCGAACCATACAAAAGTGAGCAAGGCGGGGCGCACTAGTTTGAATACCCGTGCCACTAAAAGGGTACCCAATAATTTGGCGGCAATCTCCAGAAGAATACCTTCTAAAATAGCCCCGTGGGTCAGCAGAAAGAGCGCGAACAGATTGATAGGGGTGACTATCAGCACGGGCACTAATAAAGCTAACATGGCTTGTGATGGTGGTGCGGCCATCAGCCATTGGTCGAACCGCTCCAAATTGAGTATCCGGGCTAACCATTGTCCGGTTGCGGTAAGGATATCCCATAACCATTCTTCAAAAATGACCAGAACGGCTAACAGGGTTAGCAAGAGTTTTTTCAGCATAACGATGTCCTTAATGGGATAGGCTGTTAGAAAGGGGTATAAAAACCTGCACGGCCTGGTGGATAAAACGCCCGCGACCCAAGGCTTGTACCGCCTAGCCTTTGTCCGTGTTATTCCGTGTCCGTTTCTTAGTGGGATGGCGGCAGGACACCACACGCCGACAGGCCTTTGGCGACCGCTACCGCCATTTGCTGGCGGACTTGCGGTTTGGTGATGTTGTCTTCGTCTTGGCGGTTAGCAATAACCGCCGCTTCTAATAAGACCGCAGGCATAACCGTCGCTTTTAGCACCACTAGATTGTCGTAATAAAATACGCCGTTAATTTGGTCTGCCCAGGATTTATTTTCGCCTTCAATCGCTTCGGCATGATGTTGGGAAGGATAAAAGCCTGCTTGTCGCAAGGATTTGCCCAATGCCGAGGCGCACCGCAGACTCTCGGCGACATGGGGATTTTTTCTGGAGACAAATAAAGAAAATCCGGCGGCATGGTCAGTATGCTGTAACGTTTTACCTTCCCATTGCCAAGGCCTAAAGTAGCGTGGTTGCGCGGAGTCATGGTGTACGGACAAGAAAAAATCCGCCCCTGCGGCATTGGCAAGTTGTGGCCTTTGCAGCAAATCTGCCATCATACCATCATGGCCTATTTTAATGACCTGCACCCCTTGTGCTGCCAGAAAATTGCTGAAAATGGTGGCCAGTGCGGCGTTAAAATCAAACTCAGGTTTACCGGACGCACTGGTCGCCCCCGAATGGGCGATGGAATGCCCGGCATCAATCGCCACAATAGGCGGCTTCGCAAAGCTTGGCAAGACGGGTAACAGGGTTAAGCCAAGTACACATAAGCCGTAAGGACATTTTATCAGCATAGGGGAGAGTACTTACAACTTGCTATTTTGGCAACCGGAGCTGGTGCATTCGCGGAGACGGTCTTGCAAAAAGCGCAAGCGATCAACCGTCGTTTTGGTAGCGCAATCCAAATTAACAAAAAATTCCCCTTCCTGATGGTGTGAACATTGGTTGCTGCGGCTGGATATCCAGTCTAATTCCCCGGCTTTTAACGCCTCTTTGCCTGCCGCGTTCAATTGCCCTCTCAGTTTTTTATAGACATCATTTAACTCTTGGTCGGCCGCCAAATAAATTTTGTCAAGGCAATAGATGCCCTCAAAATCGTTAGTCGGCTTATCGCAAGTGGCGTATGCCTGATGGGCAAGTAAGGGCAGGATCAGCAACGCAAGCAGGGCAATCTTGTTCATACAATAGACCTTAAGTAGTAGGTGAGGGGGGCGGAAAGGCTATTATCAGCCAATAACTACCGTTTTAGCTAATCATTTTCACCATCCGGCTGGGAGAACAGTACCGGAAGACCTTTGATAAAAGGCCGGACAGCAAATGCCCCCCCTAACCATCAACCAACATAAGTCACCAGACAGCTAAGACCCCAGCAGTCCTCTTATGGATAAAAATAGTGCCGAATGTTAAGCTTTGCCAAAAACGCTTAGCCTCTTTAAAAAACTTCAATAGGTGTAATAATGCAAATCCACATTGACGACGACATTTTCCGCGAATTTGAATATATGCTGAAACTCCATAAACGTAGCGGCAAGCCCGTATTGGCGGATACGGCGGAAGACCTAATCCGCTACGCCTTGCTCACTATAGCTAATGGCAGTAAGAGACCGGACTCCTGGGAGCGTGAAGTCACGAAAAGGCTAGGCCTAATTGCCGACCACGACACCCACGACAGTTATCGCGGCCCCTCTGGAAGGTTTGGCTATTAAGCAGACCTTAAGAGGGACAAGGACGCTTAACAAAACTGCCAAGCCAAGATAAAACCCCATAGCACTTTTTGCTTGATGGGTTTTTTATAACCACGGCGCGGCAGTAAAGCTTGGCGGTCAGCGTATCCGCAGCCAAACATTTACATCGGCTTATTTTTTGTCACCAGTTCCGCCAAAATATAGTCACGCAGGTCATCATCGACACTGTTAACCTCAAGCACCTTACTGATCAACAATATCGGCTTACCTTCCTTATCCCTGAATTTATCAAGGTTAATGGCTTTGGGCGGATGGCGCAGTTCACCCGTCGGATCACGGATAATCATCACTGTCGGCAATAAGTGATTGTCCTGCCGCATACCGATAACGATGCCCGTAGAGCCATTGTTCAGTAGCACAACACTACCGATCGGATAAATCCCTAAGCATTTGATAAGGCCTTCGACCAAGCCAGCGTCAAAACAGCTATCACGCAGGGCATAAATGGCCTTTAGCGCATCAGAACTGGATAATTGCAGCTTAGGGTTAGGATTATTGGTCAGCCTTTCATACTCATTAATAATGCCGATTATTTTCGCCATTAGCGTAATTTCAGTCTCTTTTAGGCCACGCGGATAGCCATTGCCGTCTATTCTTTCGTGGTGTGAATGGGCCACTTCGGCCACTTCGGCAGGCAGCTCAGTAATTTTACGCAGCATGTCCGCGCCGTATTGGGTGTGCAGTTGCAATTGGGCAATTTCTTCCGCAGTCAACTCATCAGGCTTTTTGTCAACAATCGTTTTAGGCAGCATTATTTCGCCGACATCATGCAGTAAAGCCGCCGTGCTTAAAGTAGCCAGTTGCTCCGGGTTAAACGCCAAATAACGGCCAAATAGCGTCGCGTAAATACAGGTGTTAACGCTATGTTTGGCGGAATGCTGATGCTTTGAGCGCAGGTTGCTTAACAACACCAAGGCATTAGGATTGTGCATAATATTGCCGATGACACTTTGCACACAAGATTTAACTTCGGGTATGGCAATGTAGTTATTGAGGCGAAACTCCGTCAGGACTTTGTTTAAGGAACCGGAGACGTTGTCATAAACCGATTTCGCTTGCGCCATGTCCTCATAAAAGCGGGCTTTTTGGTCTTGCGGGGCGGCGGTGGGCGGCGGCGGTGTGCCGTTAAGGCGGCCTGTCGACGGCTTAAAGGCTTCAAAGGATACTAAGGGCGAACTTTGCTCTTCATCTATCTTAACGGTTTTGCAAAAGGTTTGCAGTTGCTCTATTTGATGATTGTTTTCAATGCGGAAACCTTGGAATAAAAAAGAGGTTTCCAGCCAAGGCCGGTCAAGACGAGCCACATACATGCCAATTACCAATTTTTTTGTATCAATTTCAATCATAGCAAATTCAATAATGAGTAGTAGAGTAAAAACGGCTTAGCCGTTTAAGATACAGCAAACCTAGCAGCTCTTGCCCCTGCTGTTTTTTTGTTTACGGGAAACCTAAAAAGCATCGGCACCATTTAGAAAACACCCTATAAATCTTATAGGCGGCGGCTGTAGCGTTTAGTTCTGTAGGTAAAGGCACATTATATTTCAAAAACCGCTAAAACCGCTATCTATATGCGTCTTTGCCATTTAGCCCCTAAATATCACTTAAACAAGCCGCCATTACTGGGCAAAACCTAGTGCTTGCATAGGGCTAAGGCTGTCGGCAATAAGCTGAAACCATCCAACTTTATGGCACTGTTAAACGCGTAAGCTTTTGATAGCCGACTTGCGGGCTAAGCTTGCCCAGAGTGCATTGTGCCATTCACGACAAAACTTTAATAGATGGCTGTCATATTTAGGACAATCTCTTATTGAACGTGCAGAAAACAAAAAATAATTAAATAAAATCATTAGCTTAAAATATTTTTCGACTTTGGCACGGCGTATGCTTTGACCTATCGTAAATACATTTCACGAGGTCATTATCATGCAATTGCCCGTCTTAAACGAAGCCCCTGCGGCTAAAAGTGGTTGTTCTGCCAGTTCTTGCGGTACTACCGAAAATCAAATGGATGCACTGCCCGATTCAATCCGCGAGAAGGTGCAAAACCACCCCTGCTACTCCGAAGATGCCCATCACTATTTTGCGCGTATGCACGTTGCGGTAGCACCTGCTTGTAATATCCAATGCCATTATTGTAACCGCAAATACGATTGTGCTAACGAATCGCGTCCAGGTGTGGTGTCAGAATTGCTAACCCCCGATCAGGCCGTTAAAAAAACTATGGCCGTAGCGGCAACCATTCCGCAAATGACCGTGTTAGGTATTGCCGGCCCCGGCGATCCGTTAGCCAATCCAGAGCGTACGTTTGAGACTTTCCGTCGCTTAAGCGAAGAAGCACCGGACATTAAATTGTGCGTCTCCACCAATGGCTTGGCCTTGCCTGATGCCGTAGAGGAGTTGTCCAAACACAATATCGACCATGTCACCATTACCATCAACTGCGTAGACCCTGAAATCGGCGCGAAAATTTATCCGTGGATTTACTGGAATAACCGCCGCATTAAAGGCAAAAAAGGCGCGAAGATTCTGATTGACCAGCAACAAAAAGGTTTGGAAATGCTGATCGCCAAAGGCATTTTGGTTAAGGTCAACTCAGTGATGATCCCAGGGGTCAATGACCAGCATTTGGCGGAAGTCAGCCGCGTGGTCAAATCTAAGGGCGCATTCTTGCATAACGTTATGCCGCTGATTGCCGAAGCCGAACACGGCACATTTTACGGCGTAATGGGGCAACGTGGCCCGACGCATGACGAATTGCAGGATCTGCAAGATGCCTGCTCCGGTGACATGAACATGATGCGCCACTGCCGCCAATGCCGTGCTGACGCGGTGGGCTTGCTGGGCGAAGACCGGGGCGATGAGTTTACCTTGGATAAGATTGAAGAAATGGAGATTGATTATCAGGCAGCGATGGAAAAACGCAAAGTCATCCATCAAGCAATCCAAGCGGAAATGGACAGCAAGCGTTTGGAAAAGGCCGAGAAATCGACGCAATTTAAAGCCGAACCTAAATTAGCGACCCGTCCGGTGCTGATGGCGGTGGCGACCAGCGGGCAGGGGGTCATTAACGTCCATTTCGGTCATGCCAAAGAGTTTTTGATTTATGAGGCCTCGCCCGATGGTGTGCGTTTTATCAGCCACCGTAAAGCCGACCAATATTGCGGCGGCGACAGCACTTGTGGTGACGGCGAAAGTGTCTTACAGCGGACAGTGCGGACGTTGGAAGGTTGCGAGGCGGTGTTATGCTCCAAAGTCGGTTATGAACCGTGGGAGTTGCTGGAAAACGCCGGCATCATGCCGAACGGCGAACATGCTATGGAGCCTATCGAAGAGGCCGTTATGGCAGTTTACAAAGAAATGGCGGCGGCAGGCAAATTAGACGCTAAACCCGAAGCAATGCGGGCGAGCGCTTAACAGTTAAGTGTACCGTGGGGGGTAACGTTGGGCTGTAGGTTGTTTGGCAGCCCAACATTTTTCCGGCCGCGTACTAGACAAAACTTGGGGTAAACCCAACTTAAGGAGCTGGTTATGGCTGTAAAAATCATAGAGTCTTGCGTGAATTGTTTTGCCTGTGAACCGGTTTGTCCCAGTAAAGCCATTTACGAAGCGAAACCACATTTTAAGGTAAACCCCAACAAATGCACCGAATGTGAAGGGGACTTTCCCGTCTATCAATGCGCGAGCATTTGTCCGATTGAAGGCGCGATTTTAAATGCCCAGGGCGAAGCGGTTAACCCGCCTGGCTCCTTGACCGGAATTCCGCCGGAAAAAATGGCGGAAGCGATGGCCGAGTTGCAATCACACTGAGGATTTGGCAATGGCTACGGTCATTTTCTACGAAAAACCCGGTTGCGCAAGCAACGCGCGGCAAAAGCAAATGCTGGTGGCCGCAGGCCATCAGGTCATTGCCAAAAATCTGCTGACCGAAGCTTGGCGGCCAGAAACGTTACGCGCTTTTTTTACCGGTTTGCCGGTGCGTGATTGGTTTAACTACAGCGCCCCTGCCATCAAAAACCGCGAAATCGATCCGGGTGGCCTCAGTGGCGAAGCTGCCTTGGCCTTTATGGTCGCGCAACCGTTACTGATACGCCGCCCGCTCATGCAGGTCGGCGATACCTTAATGGCGGGGTTTGACTTACCGAAGGTTGACGCTTGGCTAGGCTTAGCCAGTGCCGACACCTCGCAAGACCTGCAAAGCTGTGCCAAAACGGCGGCACAGCCCACCTGCCGCCATGAATAAGCCCCCGATACTCAGCCTCGGCGGTATTCCCCAAGCAGTGGCTTTATCTGAGCGCGTCCATTGGATAGGTGCATTAGACCCGAACTTAAGAACTTTCGACATTATCCTGAAAACCGCCAACGGCACCAGTTATAACGCCTATCTGGTCAGGGGCAGTGCCGGAGTCGCCATTATCGACACGGTGAAGGAAAACTTTGCCGCCGATTTTTTTGCCCGTTTGGAAACCGTTGCCTGTTATGACGAAATCAGCGTCATCGTTTTAAACCACCTGGAACCCGACCACACCGGAGCTTTGCCGGAACTGATGCGCCGCGCCCCGCAAGCCCGCCTGTACATCTCGCAAAAAGCCCAAACCATGGTCAAGGCCTTGCTCAAGCAAGATGACCTTGCTTATACCCCTGTCTTGACGGGCGACAGCGTAACACTGGGCGATAGGACGCTACAATTTTTGCATACCCCCTATCTGCATTGGCCCGATACCCAATGCACTTATTTGCCGGAAGAAAACACCTTATTTTCCGGTGATGTATTCGGCTGCCATTTTTGTGATAACCGCTTGTTTAACGATGAAGTCGGCGACTTCCGCTTCTCGTTTGAATATTACTACGCGCACATCATGCGCCCTTTCAAAGATTATGTGAACCGGGCATTGGATTTGATAGAGCCGTTATTGCCGCTGACCAACATCGCCCCCGCGCATGGGCCGTTACTGCGTGACCGCCCGCACCGCTATGTGCGACGTTACCGCGAACTGTCGCAATCCGCTTTGCACAGCGACATTCACGACGGCGAAAAAACCTTATTGATTTTCTACATCAGTTCTTATGGCAATACGCGGCGGATGGCAGAAGCCATATACGAAGGTGCGATGAGC
Organism: Methylovulum psychrotolerans; assembly: GCF_002209385.1. Lineage (NCBI taxonomy): Bacteria > Pseudomonadati > Pseudomonadota > Gammaproteobacteria > Methylococcales > Methylococcaceae > Methylovulum > Methylovulum psychrotolerans. The sequence goes on along the minus strand of NZ_CP022129.1, from coordinate 3,234,121 downwards.
ATAGACCAAGTCCGGGTCTCCTTGTATGACCTGGAAGGTAGCGAACTTGCCCCGTTTGTCGATCTGATCGAAGGGGCCGACGGCATCGTCTTCGGCACCCCCACCATTAACGGCGACGCGGTCAAGCCGGTTTGGGACTTATTGTCATCTTTGGTGGTGATTAACCTCAAATCGAAAGTGGGTGGCGTATTCGGTTCTTACGGCTGGACTGGCGAAGCCGTCAAGATGGTCGAAGACCGCTTACGCGGCCTAAAACTGCGGGTCCCCGTGCCAGGGCTGCGCATAAAACTGATCCCCACCGATGAAGAAATTGAGCTGTGCCGGGGCTTCGGGCGCGAGTTGGCGCAAGAACTTAACGGCTTAAGGCAAAGCAAGGTCATCGATATGGCGGATTTGGCATAGTAACCATAATATTAACAACCTCCCACAGGAGCAACACCCATGGCGAAAGCAACGATTACCTTTGAAGACATTAACATCACTGTCTCCGCACCGGCTGGTACGCGCATTATCGAAATATCCGAAAAAGTTGGCTCAGGCATCACTTATGGTTGCCGCGAAGGCGATTGCGGTACTTGCATTATGAAAGTCACCGATGGCTGGAACAACCTGACCGAGCCGTCAGTACTGGAAGACAAGGTATTACGCGAAAATATGGCGGGCAAACACAACCGCCTAGCCTGCCAAGCCCAAGTGCTGGGCGGCAAAATCTGCGTCAAACCTGTTTGATAACCCTTTACTTAAAGAGAAGATCATGGCCTTAGTTACCTTTTCCAATCCTGAATATAAAGACAAAACCGTTTATGCGGTAGCGGGCAGCCACACCCAAAGCTTATTAAAGCTGGCCCGCGAAAACAAAATCCCCATCGAGTTTGAATGCGAAGACGGCGACTGCGGCACTTGCTTAGTGAAAGTCACCAGCGTCGACAAAAAACCCGGACGCATGGGCGGCCCTTTAACCGAAAAAGAAAAGTCCATTCTGAGACAGCATGGCAAAATCACCAAAGAAGAGCTGGAACAAATGATTGTCGATGACTTACCGTCACCTTGGCGTTTGGCTTGCCAGATGATCGTCAGAGACGAAGACATCTTAGTCGAGTACTAAGCATGTCTGCCCTGCCGCAACGACGAGCTGAAGACCCGGTCTTTGGCGTTTACCAAGACCTGACCACCCGACCTTTACCCACCCCTAACGGCGAGTGGCTAGCTTATATGCTGGCGAGTTGGTGGCAGGGCAAAGGTGCGCTACCGGATTATTTCGGCTTATCGGCAGGGCAATTCAAACACTTAAAACAGCACTATTTTCCTGATGCGGCCTTACCCGAACAAGCCCCATCAGGTATCCCCGTAGATTTCAGCCGGATGCTGGAAAAAGACGATTTGGTCGGCTTATTGGCGCACTACGCCGTTGCCGAGGATAGCGGCATCATCACCGACATCATTGTCGCCGCCTGCCTTGGCAGCGACCATCTCTGGCAAGACATGGGCTTATGGAATAGGGCGCAACTGAGCGCCTTGTTACAGTATAATTTCCCCGACTTGGCGGCAAAAAATACTAAAGATATGAAATGGAAGAAATTCCTCTACAAACAGCTCTGCGAATCTGAAGGGCTGTACTTATGCCGCGTACCCTCTTGCGACCTGTGCATCGACTATAGCAAATGCTATGGTAACGAAAACTAAAGGACATGCATAAAATAATCTTGGCGAGTCTTATCATAAGACTATTTCGCCCTTGGAGCGCGGGCAAGATGCCCGCGCTCCAAGCCCTCATTTGGCTAGGCTTACCCCACATCTTGGGTAAACCAAACAAACAGCCAACAACATCAGATTTTCTTAACAAATTCCGATTTAAGCTTCATCGCGCCAATACCGTCGATTTTGCAGTCGATGTCATGGTCACCGTCAACTAAGCGGATATTTTTGACTTTAGTGCCGACTTTCACGACTAACGACGAACCTTTCACTTTCAAATCTTTAATGACGGTGACGCTATCCCCATCCTGGAGGACATTACCGTTGGCATCTTTAATAACACGGCTGTCGCTGCTGTCTTCAGCGCTGCCGTCTTGCGGCCACTCATGGGCGCATTCAGGGCAGATATACATACTGCCGTCTTCATAAGTGAATTCTGAAGCGCAGGCGGGGCAGGGGGGGAGTGTACTCATGGTGGTTTCTTTACCTTACTGTAAGAGTTTCTTAACCTTGTCGGAGACAAGGTTTATTGAACTGCCCATAATGCCAGATCAGGGCATTTATTGTCTACTTAATCGCAGGAAAAACCAGGATAAATACATATAAATTGACAGAAAAATGAGATGCTAAGGATTATAGTCGCCGGAGCAGGTCAATAATGACGCAAAACCCAACGAAAAATGACTCTAGTTAACCTGAGATAGGGCGGCATTTAGAAAATGCGTTTAATGTCATCATGACATTACCCAATTAAATCACTGCCTGATAAATGTACCATCGCCGCCAACCGCGCATTTAAGTCGGCAATTTCCGCAACTAAAGGCGCAAGCAAGCTATCCACTTCGGGCTTGCTATAACGCGGTGTGATATGTTGCGGACAATTCCAATCGTAGGCCTCGACTTCGATGACAATACCACGCTCTACCCTAGCGCGGTAAGACGGCACTTCTAAACGGGCGAGCAAGCTAGGATCATCCTGCTCATGGACGACACGCACCCTACCCCACAGCTTTAACCGCCTACGGTTGGCATAATCCATAAACAACAGCGAAATACGGTCATTCGCCATAAGATTGCCGACACTAATGTATTGAAGATTACCGCGAAAATCAGCAAAACCGATAGTTCGCCCATCCAGCACTTTTAAAAAACCGACCGGGCCACCGCGATGCTGTACATAAGGCCAACCCGTTTCGGAAACGGTGGCTTGATAAAAACTGTCACGTTGGGCAATAAACGCCATCTCCGCTTCAGTTAAGACATTGCGTTGCTCCTCAGCAACCTCAAAGCGGCTATTTTTGGCTCGGCTACCGTATAAACTCTGAGCCGCTTTCACACTAGGGGTAAACGTTATTTCCGAAAAAGCCATAGCCATCGCTATTCTCCTAAAAAAACCGGGGCTACTCAAAGTAGCCCTGGCATGGGTCAAAAATGCTTAAGCCACAAGCTTCAGATCAATTTTAGGAAAATCAATATCGACATGGCTAGCTTTACCGATCATATTGGTAAAAATATTCATCGCCACATGGGTGATGATCTCAACCAGATCCGCATCAGAAAACCCGGCGGCACGGGCCTCAATGATTTCCGCAGTAGTGACTTCACCGCTGTTTTCCAACAAAGAGCGGGCAAATTTAACCGCTACGGCCGCTTTGGCATCATGGCTAGTACCGCTACGGTTAGCATGGATCTCGGCATTGTCCAAGCCTGCTTTACGGCCAATGGCGGTATGTGCGGACACGCAATAATCGCAGGCATTTTGTTGCGCCACCGCCAAAGCAATACGCTCGCGGGTTTGCGGATCAAGGCTCCCTTCATTGGCGATGCTATGCAGCCCCAAAAAAGCCCGCAAAGCCGCAGGGGAATTGGCCAGTATTTTTAAGAAATTAGGTACCATACCCAATTTAGCCTGGATAGCCGTAAATAAAGCCTGTTGTTCGGCATCGGCAGTTTCTTTGGTGACGGTATTGATACGGCTCATGATAGGATTCCTATAATATTTAATGGTTAACTGATAATAGTGACCCGATTCAGTTCGGGTAGACATACTGTATTAAATTTCATTTAAAATAAGAATAGCCACAAATTACAATATATTATTACAATAAATAGAATAATCATCCGCCACGCCATACCATGACCCGATTTAAGTTTGTTTAATCCGGCAACAACTTGCTACACTTCACTTCCACTGCTACATTTCTTACAATGGGCGCATAAAAAATGTCATCCGACTCCAGAAAAAAAATGCCAAAAAATTTGCCCACCCAAAAAGAAACATCGCGTACCCCTCCTGAAAAACCGGGCAAAAGCTCGAAAAAAAGTATGGTTTTACTTAAAGAAAAAGGCGATATCAACTTACCTTCTTCCAACGCCTTTAAGTCCGACCAACTTGACCTGTTCCAAACTTTCCTATGCAACACCCATGATGAAAAAGATAAGCTGTCCAATACCATAGAACTGTGGGACAGCTTACCTAAATTTGCCATATCGCAACAGGCTATGAACGGCTTAAGGACAAAAGAAGGCTTTCTGCCGCGTCTGGAAAAAACCTTTGTTTATCGGCATAAAGAATACAAAATCCGGGTCACACCCGCCATTATCGACAGCGAAGACGATATAGATAAGGCTTATTACCCCAGCGCCAATGAAGAACTCGTGGAAGATGCGTTAAGAAAAATCGCCTCGGAACAACAACGCGGCTTTTTTGACAAACCGGAATTTAAAAGCGGCGTGGTCTTTTCTTTACATTTATTAAGGACAGAACTAAAAAAACGCGGCCACTCCCGCTCCTATTACGAAATTGTCAAAAGCCTAAATATTTTATCGGGTAGCCACATCGAAATTTTATTGCCGGACGGCAAAGGCTTTGCCAAAACCAACTACCTACCCTCCTTAGCGGCTGTCTCAAAAGAACAGATAAAAGACGACCCAACCGCCAAATGGGTGGCCCATTTCCATCCATTAGTCACCCAAAGCATAGATTCCCTTAGCTTCCGTCAATTTAACTATCACCAAATGATGTCACACAGCACTCAGTTGGCGCGTTGGATACATAAAAAGCTCTCACACAACTACACTAACGCGTCTTATACTGTCCCTTATCAGATATGGCTATCAACCATCCGGCGCGACAGCGGACTTTTAGAATATAAACGCACCAATGATGCGGTAAGAAAATTTGAAGATGCCTTGGCGGAGCTGATCAACAACCACGCCCTAACCGCCTTCAGCAAACTAGAAGATATTCGGGGGGAAAAAAACAAAATCCTTGACATCAAATACTCACTGTCACCACATCCGGAATTTGTCAAAGATGTCAAAGCTGCCAATAAACGCCAAAAAGATTCAAAAGACAAAACAGAACAGCAAGGGCAGTAGGTATAGGTCGCAACTACAGAAAAAATCAAGAATAAACCGCCAAAATCAAATCCACTAAGGCAGTAGGTATAGGTCGCAACTAAAGGAAACCCCTCAATCAAAAACAACAATCTGTAAAATACGGCAAAAACCAACCCTAGCGGTAGGTATAGGTCGCAACTCAAATAAAAACAAAATCCTAGCCAACATCCCCAACAATTAACCATTGAAGGGCATACCATTAACGGAGACTCCCTAAAATGACCACCGATTGGACAAGCAGCAAACCTGCACAAATAGATTATTCTTATGAAAACTTCGCCTTAGCGAAAGCTTTTGTGTTCCGCAAATGGTGTGAGCAAGCCAATGAACGGCAAAAACTGCCGCCAAAAGACCTATCAGGCTCATGCAAATACGGAAGCCTATTCATGAACCAACTATTCGGTGGGGAAATCCACGGCAATTACCAGCACCAATACAATATAATCGACGGGCGCATAGTAGACCTAAGCCACGATGCCCTAGATGTCGGCAAAATCAGCAATCCTTATCTGCACGAACCCGATTTTTTTAAAATTCCGGAAAAACACGCTTCACTAAACGGTTGCTTGCCACGCGTAGGCCATTGGGTAAACCAATTTCTCGACGAACTCAGCATAACGGCAAAACCTATCCCCTAACCCTAAAAATTGCACAAAAAAATGGATACGTTTAAGCAAAAAAAGCCGCCAGCAAAAAATGGAGGCAGTAGGTATAGGTCGCAGAACCCAGTAGGTTTAGGTCGCAACTGGGTAAAAAGCAGGAAAAAATAGCCGGAAAAAAAAGTTATCCACAGGCCGAGGCGGTAGGTATAGGTCGCAACAGATAAAAAAGGCGGTAGGTATAGGTCGCAGTAGCGGTAGGTATAGGTCGCAACTGGGTAAAAAGGCGGTAGGTATAGGTCGCAGGTAACCCGTAGGCAGTAGGTATAGGTCGCAGATGTCGGTAGGTATAGGTCGCAAGTGAAATTATAACTATATGATTTAAATAATAAAAATTGCTATTTTTTTAGACCTCCTTCTTTATTCTTTTCCTTATTTATCCTTTTAAAGGGAATTAAACGGAAAGCACAAAAAAAGCCCCCAAAAACACTCGGCAATGCAAAACAAAATGACACCCATTTAAAAATCATGTTCACAACATTTCCATGTTTCCAAAAGCGACTGACATTAACAATCGTCCAAAAAATACAGTCAAACTCAAAAAACCAAATTTGTCAGAAATTCAACGCCAAAATAACATTGTCATAAAAACCACAATCCTATTATTTACCGTCTGCATTATCTAAATTTAATAATTAAATTAAAACAATTAGTTAACATTTAATATAAAAAATATCAAACTTGGATTAATAATTGCATAGATCCTTTATATTTAATCAATAAAGGAATTGTCCATGTCCTCAGCAATTTTTGCCGAACTGTTAAACGGTCTTTACGAGAATAAAATCATACCTTACCTAGGCCCAGGCGTTTTATTCGATGCCAAAAACAAACTGACAGGACAAGCTATGCCTGCCGACAGCGACAGTCTCATTTTGGCAATGAATGACGGCCGACCCATGGCACCCAAACTGATGTATGAATTCCCTAGAGCTGCAATGAATTTGGAACTAAAAAGAGGCCGTAACTTCCTTGGCCAATTTCTAACCAGACTCTATGGCCAAACCGAATGGACCCGCGCAGCAACCCACGATTGGTTGGCGCACTGGAAACCTACCTACGTCATCGACATAAACCGCGATACGCAATTACAAGAAAGCTATTCTAACGAAGAACATACTTTAATTGTCGGGGTCGCCAGAATTACCGCCAGCCAATACCGTTACCGGATTTACCATTTCGACGGCAAAGAATATTTTGAGATTCCCCAAGAACAAGTCGATCCGACCCTCCCAATTTTGTTCAAACCGATGGGCACACCCAAACCGGAAGGCAATTATGTCGCTTCCGACGCCGATTATGTCGATTACATCACCGAATTAATGGGCGGTTTCGCCATCCCTGAATTCCTTAAAAACTACCGCAAAGACAAGCAATATCTCTTTTTAGGAATGCGCCTGAACCGTGACTCCGAACGTATGGTCATGAGCGACATTATCAGAGACGGGGCTGAACACAAAGGCTGGATATTAAATAAAAACCCTACCGATAAGGAAGTGCGCTTCTGTAAAAAAGTCGGCCTAGAAATTGTTAATGCCGACATAGAAGATTGGTTGGAAGTGGTGGGTTTTAACCAACCGCAGAAAAAAACCGCCTGATATCCAATGACAAAAAACGTATGAACCCCAGACAACGGATTTATGAACTGCTGGTAGACCAGTGCAATAGCAATGTCACCGTCGACACGCTGATGATAGGTTTGGTATGGACAGTATGCCAAAGCCAAAACGGCACCAGCGGCCTGGCAATGAGTCCGGCTATTGCAACCCGTACCCTGCCTTGGTCGGGTACTTTGACAGGCAAACCCATAACCGACCTAGCGGCATGGGTTACGGACTGGGAGCCCTATAAAGCGACTGTGGCGATGGCAGCGATTAACAGCTGCATTAACGCCAAACCATTGCCAGAATCAGTATTGCTGGAACAGCAGGAGCAGCCTAACCTTGCCGTATTCGAGCATTTTTTACCGCAACTGCAAGGGCAAAATGTGGTAGTGGTCGGGCATTATCCTGGCATCGAACGTTATCAGGAACAACTTCATCTGACCGTATTGGAAAAACAACCCGTGGCGGGCGACTTGCCCGATGCCGCCAGCGAATTTATCTTGCCGAAAGCCGATTGGGTGTTTTTAACCGCCAGTTCCATCCCCAATAAAACCTTTCCGCGTTTGGCCGAACTGTCCGCCACCGCCAAAACGGTATTAATGGGGTCAACTACGCCTTGGTTGCCGCAGCTGCATGAATTCGGCATTGATTATCTTGCGGGTGTGGACATTATTGATGCCAACGCCCTTTACCATACCGCCGCCCAAGGTGGCGGTGTACGGATTTTTCACAACGCTGTCCGTTACCGTATTGCCGATCTGAGCCCAAGCAATAGCATGGCTTGGCTAAAACAACAAATAGCCGCTTGTGCGGCTGAGAAAAACCACCTGACAGAAGCGATGGACAACTGGTATAAAGCAGGCAACACCAGCCGTTTTCCTGGCTATAGGCTCTTGGAAGAAATCCATAGCCGCCTATCAAGGCTGGACAGCAGTTATAAGCCATTATGGGACAATTACGGCAATCTGACTTAGGCTTACCATGAATAGCAATAACCCCTTTAGCAACTACCGTCTCTTGCTTTACTACAAAGGCGACATTAGCGCCTTGACCCTGTTTGTCCAGCACAGCAATGGCAGTGTGTGTTTCCCCCAGCCGTTACCTGCGCTATCCAGTGCTTTAGAACCTGAAGAGTATACCGACAGCAAAGTCAGCGTCCACCCTTCGGCACTTATCCAGAACATTAACCAACAGTTACAACTGGATAATGATCTGTTACACGCAGAAGCCGAATTTAGCGTACAGATTGACACCCCGAACGGCATCATCACCGTCTACATGGCGCGGTTCATGTTGCTCGACCCTCCCCATAAGTTGCTGCAAAGCCGTGCTTGCCAATTGCGGACTTTGCCTGAACTGCGCGGCAGGCCACCTGCGGAAATGGAATTGCTACGCCGCGCCTATAGCACCGTCATGGAGTCCTGACGTGTTTGAATTTATGGACTTTAACGCTAACCCGGCCAACCTAACTTCCGGGCCATACATCCCCGATGCTGGCGAATGCCTACGTTGCGGGCTGTGTGTCAGCACTTGCCCCACCTTCCGTTTACAGTCTATCAACGAAGAAACCCCCCGTCAGCGTTTGCGTACCATCAGCAAAATAACCGTCGAAAACCAAACCATCAGCACCCAAGAACGCGAACATTTGGACAATTGCCTACAATGCCGCGCTTGTGAAGCGATATGCCCCAGCCAGGTCGCTTATGGCGACTTATTCGACCAAACCCAAGCCCTCTTGGCAAAAACGCCGCCTTGGCAAAAAAAACTGGCTTTTTGGTTTATCGCCCATAAAGCTTGGCGCAACCGTTTGCTGCCGTTGCTAAGCGGCTACCTTAAATCCGGCCTGCAAAAACCGTTGCGCCGTAGCGGCCTGCTTGACGCGCTCGGTTGCCGCAACGCAGAAAGCCTCTTAACCCCGCCTGCCCTCACACCGCTGAAAGCTTATTATCCTAGCCCACAACCCGTACGCGGTACGGTGGCTCTATTTACAGGTTGTCTGGCCGAGTATTTTGACCGTACTACCTTGCAGGCCGCTACCCGGTTATTGAATGCCATTGGCTACGATGTTACCGTTCCTGCACAACAAGTTTGTTGCGGGGCGATACACCAGCATAATGGCGCTTACGCCACCGACCTTATAGAACAAAATCTTAAAGTGTTTAACGCCTTGGCTGTCGATGCCGTAGTCTATGCCGCCAGCGGTTGCGGCGCTATGCTAGACAGCTACAAAAGTGCCGACAGCGAAGCCGCCCGGCAATTCCAGCACCGTTTGCAGGACATTAACGCTTTTTTATTGCAACACTGGCCGGATAGTTTACAGTTACGGCCTTTAGGGCAAACCGTCGCCGTACATGAACCATGCAGCCAACGCCATGTCCTGAAAAACCAGCAAAATGTTTATAAGCTATTACAAAAAATCCCCGGCTTAACTGTCCTCCCCCTTGCCGATAACGCCATTTGTTGCGGTGCGGGTGGCAGTTACATGCTTACCCACCCCGACAACGCCGCACAATTACGCAAGCTTAAACAGCAGGCGATAGCTAACACGCCTGCTGATGGTACGGTCAGCAGTAATTTCGGTTGCACCATTTTCCTTAATGCCTACGGGCTAAATATTGGGAACCCTTTGCAACTTTTGGCGCAACAACTGCCTTTGTGAAAGGCTTAGCGTTAGCTTACACCACCAAAAAATCCCGCATCATGCCCATATCCTCATGTTCAAGGTTATGACAATGGTACATAAACACGCCCTTGAAATCCTGAAACGGTTTAATGATTCGGACGGTTTCGCCGGGCATCACCAACACGGTATCTTTTAAGCCGTTGTCGATAAAGCCATCGCGCACCGTGGCATAATGCTCTTCATTGCCAGTGGCGATAGTGCGGCTGATGATAGTGAACGCTTGCCCATGCAAGTGGATAGGGTGCGCCATTGACATCATCATACCCATACCACCGCCCATGCCGCCCTGCCGCATCCCACCCATACCGTGACCCATCATACCCATGCCCCCATTCTGATGGTCTGCCGCTTGCTTGGGATTTGCCTCAGACATCCCCATACCGCCTCCATGGGCATGAAAAATTTCCATCAATTGCACGGTATTGACCGGAATGCGCTCACTGTCTTGGACATCGTTATAAGCATAACTGCGGCCATTCAACAGCATCGCCATGTGGGCTTCGGTAATGGCTATCGGTACAGGGCGGTTGGGGTTTGCGGTGTCGGCGATAGCGTAACGGTGCGGTTTGGCTAAAGTATGGGGAAGCTTAGGGCTGTCACTGACTTTACGCGTGACTTTAACGGTAAAAATAGGATACTCGCTACCCACCGCCAAGCCGCCACGTTGCATCATCATGCCCATGCTGGGCAACACGCCGCTAAACGCCAAACTGCGCATCACCAGTTGCGAACCTTCGGGGCGGCCACTGAAATCCGCCCAAACATCCAGGCGCTCGCCGGGTGCGAGCATTATATACGGTTTGTTTTCCGGCTGTTCCAGCAACCCGCCGTCCACGCCGAGGACGGTGATGGGTGTGCCGTCATCCCAACCCAGTTTATAAATCCGAGCTGTCGAGCCGTTCATAAACCGCAAGCGGTAAGCCCGGCTGTCCACATCCAACTGAAAATCCGCTTTGCCGTTAACCAATATGCGGTCGCCATAAAACCCCGTCATCCGGTCATGCTGATGGCGGACATATACCAATTGGTTTTGCGCATCGAACAGGCGGTCTTGAATAACGATAGGAATTTCATAATCACCGGAGGGTAAGCCTAAGGCGGCTTCTTCGTCATCATTCACCACTAATGCCCCCGCCAAACCGTGGTAAACCTGTTTCGCGGTGTTTTCATGCGGGTGCGGATGGTAAATGTTTAGCCCTGCACGGTTTAGCACCTCAAATTCGTAGACTAATTTTTCGCCCGGAGCAATGGCGTAAAGCGGATGGCCGTCCATTTCGGCAGGGACATGCAGGCCATGCCAGTGTGTCACCGTCGTTTCGGACAAGCCGTTATGTAACAGTATGCGGACTTTTTGGCCTTTATGCAGGCGGATAATCGGCCCTAAATACGATCCGGCGATTTCCGTCAAGGTATCCTTAGGGCCTTGCAGCAAACGGGCAGTATATTGCAGCACTTGGGTTTGTTGGCCGACTAAAATCGCCACGGCGGCAGGTTTACAGAACAGTTCGATTTCGACATCGGGTTTAAACTGCGGGTTGGCGAGGCGGGGCGGCATTTTCGGCATGGCTTGCATACCTTCCATTGCCTGTAACAGGTTGGGCATACCCGCAAACGCCAGCATCCCCAAACCCGTATGGCTTAGAAAACGGCGGCGGGAATAGTTATTGTTATTATTGGCAAACATAAAATCTCCTCAGACGACAGGGTCTTAGCTAAGCATCAGGCACAAATAACCCAATGATAGTAAGGATTTTATATTAGCAACTATTAATATTCAAGTTATCGGGGCGATACTTTTTTAAAGGTCACCGTTTTGCCTTAAAAACCGAGTGTCCGGCCATAAAAAAGGCATCCGTAAGATGCCTTTTTAGGATGCTAAAGCGTCGTTGGCCTAATCGTAGCTATAGTGCTTACGCAAAGGTTTGACCACTTCCCAATGGCTGTCCAAACCGGCGTGGAACACCACCAAGTCGCCGGGCAAAATGCGCACGGGTTCGCCGCCAGCCGGAGTGACGATAATTTCGCCTTCTAATATATAGGCAGTCTCGGTTTCGTCAAAGTCGATAGGAAAAGTGGAGATTTCTTTTTCCCAGATAGACCAGCCCGCCACGCCTAAAGCTTGCAGACGTTCTTCGCTAGGGTTGTGCTCAATAGTGATTTGGCTCATGTTTTCCTTTGATAAATAACGGATAGATTTTCAATTTTAGCATTTTTACGCGCTGGCGGCTATGCTGTGCAATCTAAAGCTAATAGTGCAATGGCTTATGCTAAAGTCTATATGGTTGATGGAATAGTCAAGAGAGGATATACCGAAACCACCCTACGCGAATGGGATAGCCTTATGGTACAGCTCGGCTTATTAAGCAAAGCGTTAGCGTTACAAGAAGAATAATGAATCCGCTTAGCACTCTGGATAATATACATTTTTTTCCCAAAACTGCTGGGGCATGAAGCCGTTTTTTTGAGCCTTATCAAGGCAATGGATAATTCTCAACACTGTTGAGAGAATTACCGTGGTTTAGCCGTTTGCATCTGCTGGGCAAACGCCAAACTAGCCCATTAACATTGTCAGCCTCCGTCCTCATTGCCATCATCCGCCAGCCGATAACCCACCCCAACCTCGGTCAGCAAATACCGTGGGCGGGCGGGGTTGGCTTCAAGCTTATGGCGCAGTTGCCCCATATAAATCCGCAAATAATGTTGGTCATTGATATGCTCAGCCCCCCAGACTTCCAACAGCAATTGCCTATGGGTAACGACCAGGCCCGCGTGGCGGATCAGGATGCTTAAGAGGCGGTATTCGATGGGCGTTATATGCACTTCGGTTGCCCCCAGAAAGACTTTGCGGCGGGTCAAATCCACTTGCAGTTCGCCCGCTTGGAATATCGCCAAGCAACCCGCCGCCCGGTTGACCCGCCGCAGCAGGGCTTGCAGACGGGCGTGCAGTTCGCCGATGCTGAACGGTTTGGTCAGATAATCGTCGGCTCCGGCATCTAAAGCCATGATTTTGTTTTGTTCTTGGCTACGCGCGGACAGCACTAAAATCGGCAGGTCGGCCAGTTGCCGTAAGCGTTTGGTGACGGAAATGCCGTCTATATCCGGCAAGCCTAAGTCGAGGATGACCAAATCCGGGTGGGCGGTCTTGGTATGGGCAATACCAGTTTTGCCGTCTTCAGCCTCCAGCACTTGCCAGCCCCGGTTGCCGAGATTGGTTTTCAGCAAGCGGCGGGTTTGCGGGTCGTCTTCTATCACCAAGATTAAGGGGGCGGTTTTGTTCATCAGGCATCCAAGGCTTCATGCCAGTTTAGCGGCGGTTGCTGGTGGGCGGGCAATTCTATGACGAAGGCCGCGCCTGGACTCTGTTGGCGGGCATAGATGGTGCCGCCATGGGCTTCAATAATTGCCCGGCACAAGGTTAGCCCCAAGCCCACCCCGCTTTGTAGGGAATCCGATTCCAGCCGATAAAATTTAGCAAAGATTTTTTCTTCCATGCCTTTCGGGATGCCTTGGCCGTAGTCGGATACCGTGACGGTTATTGAAGCGGCCAAGCGTTCGGCACTGATGTCCATAGGGCTGTTGGGCGGGGTGTATTTAATGACATTTTCGATCAGGTTGGCCAAAACCTGTTCAAGTAACACCGCATCTATCCATAACAGCGGCAGGTCATCCGGCAGGCAAATCGTGACCGGGCGGTCACCGAGGTTTTTTTCCAATCGGTTTAAGGCGCTGCCGACAATTTCCTCCAAGGCGTTCCATTCTCTGTGCAGGATAATCTCGCCTGTTGTCAGCCGGGCCATATCGAGGATTTTACTGGTTAGTTCTGATATGTGCAGGGCTTCGTCAAGAATCACTTTGTTAAAATCCAACTGTTCGGCTGGGGAAAAATCGCCACGGCTTTCCACTAAGGCGGTGCTGGCGCCGATGATATGGGTCAAGGGTGTCCGTAAGTCGTGGGAGATGGCACTTAACAGGGCATTGCGTAAGGCTTCGGTTTCGGCCTGTAGTTTGGCTTTATGGGCTTGTTCGGTTAACCTCAGGCGTTCTAGGGTTTGGGCAATCAGGTTTTTGAAGGTGTCGAAAAATGTCACGGCTTCGCGGTCGCTCAGGCCAGACGCTCTGCTGGCTTGGATGACCAGTACCCCTTGGATAAGCTGTGGGCGTTCTAAGAGGTAATAACAGGTTTTTGCCGTTGGGGATAGCTGGGCGGGTTGCTGGCGTGTGTAGATTTGTTGGGCGGTAGCCAAATCGGCTCCGCGTAGCGAGTGCGCCAATGGCCGGGCTGAAGGGTAATGCAGTTGCCCGTTACTGTCGGCAAACACCACCACTGAACAGGCGGCAAAATCTTCATGGATATGGTTGACGGCAATAATGGCGACGGCTTGTTGGTCGGGTGCGTCGGCTAGGGCTTGGCTTAATCGGTATAAGGCATTGGCGCGTTTTTCCCGTTGTTTCGCGAGTGCGGCTTGCAGATGTTGGCTTTCTAAAAAATTGCTGGTGACATTGGCGACCACAATCATGACCGCCAAACCGATGATGTTTTCCAGGTCATTGATGGCGAAGGAAAATATCGGGTGGGCAAAATAAAAGGCAAACACCGGGGCGCTTAAAAACGACGCGATGATCGACGCGCCCCGCCCGTAGCGGCTGGCGACCAAAAACACCCCTAACAGATACGTTATCAGAATACTGGCCGGGCCTAAAATATGCCGTAATGGCCAATCGACCAAGGTGCAGATAAACGGCGCGGCGATGCCCCATAAATAGTTTTGCCAACGGTTAAGGCGGCGGTTACCCAGCGGTTGCCCGCTGGTTGGGCGGTTTGGGGGCGGCTCGTAAGCAGTGTTAAGCAAGTGGCTATTCCAAGGTTGGTGGCGCAACGGGAGCCATGCTTTTAAAAAGACTTGGCATTAACCAAAAAATGCACCCCGATACTGGCAAAGTAACCCAGTATGATGACCGGACACCATTTCAGATGGCTGCTGAAAGTGTATTGGCCTTTGGCTTGGCCTAACAGGCCGATGCCGGGGGCGGAGCCTATCGCCAATAAGCTGCCGCCTACCCCTAGGGTTAAAGTCAGTAACAGCCATTGGCCTTGGGGGATGTCGGGGTTCATGGTCAGCACCGCAAACATTAAGGTGCCGTTATCGACAAAAGCCGACGACAGGCCGATCAGGATGTTGGCGAGGGTCGGGCTTAATTGTCCGAACAACACTTGCGAGATGGCATCAAGATAACCGATAAAACCTAAACCCGCTATGCCCATCATCGCCCCATAGAAAAACAGCAGGGTGTCCCATTCCAGGCGGCCTATTTTATCGAAAATATCCAACTTATTGGCCGGATCGGCCAAAGCGACATCGCCGCCGCCTAAAAATAAGGCGTTGTCGGCAGGTTTTTGGCTGTCTGGCGGCGTAGTTTTTTGCAGATAAAAATAAAAGAACTGCAATATTGACAAGCCCGCCATCATGCCCGCCGCTGCGGGCAGGTGCAGTTTCATATCATAAATGACCGCCAAGCCGATAGTTACACCAAATAGAAAAATAATCCGTTTCGCGCCCCGCGACAACTGGACTGTCCTTATGGCAATATCCGGTTTGTCTTTAGGCAGGGCAAAGTGCATCGCCAAGGCCGGCACCAGAAAGTTGACCAGACAAGGGATAAACAGTTGGAAAAAGTCGGTAAAACCCAATCTGCCGTGCTGCCAGACAAACAACGTCGAAATCCCGCCTAAGGGGCTGAACGAGCCGCCCGCATTGGTGGCGACAATGATATTGATGCAGGCTAACGACACAAAGCGCGGGCTATCTTTACCTACGGCCACCGCCACCGCCCCCATAAGAAGGCCGGCGGTCAGGCCATTGACGACGCTGGACATAAAAAACACCAAGAAGCCGGTCAGCCAGAACAATTGCCGGTAGCTTAAGTTTTTGCTGACTAGCCAGACTTTCAGGGCATCAAAAATGCGCATGTCTTCCATCGCGTTCAAATAGGTCATGGATACCATGATGAACAACAATAATTCGATATACGTTTGTAAGTTGCTTTTAAAAGCCGCCACCGCCAGCGCGTCGTCGCCCTGTTCCTGATAGACCAGGACAATGACAAACCAAATCAAACCCGCCGCGAGCAGCATGGGTTTGGATTTGCGCAAATGCGTAGATTCTTCAAACATCGCCGCAATATAGGCGATGACCATGACGGCCAAGGAAAAATACCCGGCCCAATGATGGGTCAGGTCAAGAGGTTGTAAGATCGCTGTCATTGTCGGCCTGCCATAAGCGCGTAGGCCCATTTTGCGCTGATTGTCACATTACAATACACCATAATATCCCTTCTGCTAAAACTATCGGATGCCGACCCTATTTGGCATTATCCCTATGGACAACCCCGGCTGACGTTCGTTGATAATTTTAGCGGCATGGATGTAAAAAAAGCGTAAAGATGGGGATTATAGGTTTAGGGGAGATATGGATGCCGTCAGGAATTGAACGGAGCGCAAAGGTCTTTAGCCTTGGCAGGATGGCTTAAACCCGGTGCGCCGACGTTTAGCCTGCCGTGTGCTTAACGCCGGACTCTACAAGTCCGCCGCCAAGGGCTTAACCCGCCACGGACAACCCGGCCTTAAATGCTTCAATATCCGCAGTAACCCCTAAGACCACCAAAATATCTCCTGCCGTCAGACGGCGGGATGTATCGTCTAGGGCAAAATGCAGTTCTTCCCCTTGGTCGGTATCGACTACGCCGATGAGGATAACATTATACTGGGCGTTCAAGTCCAGCCCGCTGAGGTCGGTATTTTCTAAGTAAGAACCCGGAGGGATGGGCACTTGCACCAAGTTTAGGTCGTGTTGGCCGAACACGGTATGGTCAAGGATATTAGAAATGTCGGGTCGGGTCAGCATTTCATGGAGTTTACGCCCGCAAATCTCATAAGGGTCGATAATTTTATTCGCCCCCGCCGCCAATAATTTTTCTGCCGATTCAGGATCATCAACAATGCTAATGATGGTCAAGTCTTTAGCGAGGGCGCGGGCGGAAATGGTTAAAAACACGTTGTCGGAATCGGTAGGGAAAAAACAGAACAACGTGTCGATATGTTCGCCTATGCCTATCGCTTGCAGTTGGTCGTCGTTACGGAAATCCAGGGTTTGGCAAGTAAATCCTTGTGCGGTCATCAGGGCGGTTTCGGCGCAGTCTTGGCTGATAAACACGAGGCTATGCTCGGCTTGCTGCAAGCGTTGCATCAGCTCTAACGACATGAGGCTAAACCCAAAAACGGCAATATGTTTCATGATTTACGGCTATTGTTAAAGCGGCTACGCGCAATTTGTTGGCGAAGATGCCCGATGCTGACATCGCGGCCTAACAGCACTAATACATCACCGCTGTGCAGGACAAAATGTGCGGGCGGGTTAAAGTAAAAGTGCTGGTGGCTGACCTGGTAACGGTTTTTATGTTGGTTATGCGCGGGATTATCACTGACGATACCGAGTAACACGAGCTTCCTGCCGATAAAATCCAACTCGGCTAAGGTTTTAGCTTCGATAAAAGAGGGGCCGGTAACGGTTAGGGTGTCAATCATGTATTGTTTTTCTTGTTTTAAGATACCGAAAATGGCTTCAAAAGCGACGGGTTGGCCGATATATTCGGCGGCGACTAAGCCCGCGATGGCAAAAGGCTGGATCACGTCGCTAGCCCCTGCCTGGTACAGTTTTTTGATGGTATCCGGGTTGTTGGCGCGGGAAACGATGCGGATATCAGGGTTTAAATGTCGGCTGCTTAAGGTGATATAGACATTGACGACATCATTGCCAGTGGTGCAGACCACGCTGTTCGCACCTTGGTTAAGGCCTGCTTGGAGCAATACCGCATTTTTGCTGGCATCCGCTTGAATGACCAAATAACCTAGGCGCTTGGCTTTGCTGACATTGTCGGCATTGATATCGATAATGACAAAATGTTGGCGCTCAGCCTTCAGCCGTGCCGCGAGATGTTCGCCTACCCTCCCGAAACCGCAAATAATCACATAATCGCGGCACCGTTTGAGTTCGGTATAGGTCTGGTTTTCGCGCATATCCTGCATTTTATCATTAAACGCCGACACCATGATGGAGGTCAGGAACGAGAACACCCCCAAGCCGCTTAATATCAACACCATCGCCACTATCCGACCACCCGTCGTGTGCGGGGTTATGTCACCATAGCCGACCGTGGAGACGGTGACGATGGTGAAATAAACCGCATCGAACAAATGTGCGACTTGGCTACTATTGGTCGGTTTTTCAAACAGATAAATGGCGGTGCTGCCGATAAAGACCACAAAGCTTAAAAAAATCGCTAACGTGTACAGTTCAAAACGCTTACTGGCTAAAACTTCGGTGAACAATTTTAGGCTGTTGAAATAGCGGAACAGCTTAAACAGCCGAAAAATCAGAAATAGGCGCAACATCCGCAAAGGCCGGTAACTGGGCAAAATCGCCAATAAGTCAATTAACGCCAGAGGTGAGGACATATAAGCCCATTTTTGCGCAAAAATTTTCCCCAACACCGTTATTAGGCTAAAGGGGATGTTAAGGTAGCGGGTTTTTTCGTAGTGCGCCAAGATAATTTTATGGCAGTCGTTATACAGCCAGCCGCGCAACAAATATTCCAAGGTGAAAATCAGTATCAGCGTTTGCTCGAATTGCATATCTAAGGCCGTTAACGGCGTATCAACCTCGTAAATCAGCAAAAATACGCTGAACATGACTAAGGCGATCATGACAATATCAAAATTCGCTTTTAAACGGCTGTCGGGGTTTTCTAATAAGTTATAGAAAAATTGTTTGGTGTGTCGGTAGTATGGCGAATCTTGCAAAAAATAAGCGATGGAGACAAGTAGTCTGGAGAACATAAGGGATTAACCGCTAAAGCCAAAAGGATAGGTCGTTTAAATTACCATAACTAAATGTTTTAAAAACAAAAAAGGTAAAGTGTTAGAACGGGATGCCGATGTTGTGACATATTTACTATTTTAAGTCAATTTATCGTGTTAGCATGACAACTCGTTATCTATCATCGGATGGCGGATTTTGGTCGTCCTGCCCGGTTTTTTTTAAGCCTGATAGGCTATCAAACAAGGTAAGGCCGTTGGTTGTATCGCTTGACGGCCTGGAAAGTTAACAAAAAACTATAATTAACAAAGGATGTTGTGCCTATGTCAAAACAGTGCCCCCATTGCGCATGCTCAGAAAGCCAGTTACATAAAGCGTTCTGTGTAGATGAAATTTGCCCTTTTTGTGGCCAGCTTCTGGTTTCCTGCGGCTGTATGCCTAACGTGCTGAGACTTACGCCCCAAGAGCAGTATGCCATAACGGCCTATACGGATGTTGAGATGGAGCCGTTAAAAAGCATTAAAGCTAGGTGGAGGCAGGTGTTGGATGATAAAGGGCGTATCCCGTTTACCTAAAACAACGCTTTGCCGCAGTTAGGGCAAGCATTTTGTGTGCCTTGCCGTTTTTCGGTGTGTGCCGGACATGGGTTTTAAGGGAGGAGCTGTAGACATTCCATTTGCGGAGCGCCTGGCAGTGCTTGCACGTTGAAGTGGTCGGTGTAGAGGATTTGGTTTTTCGCTTAATAACGCTGAGATAGCCGCCCGTTTGCACCATAGCAAGGCGAGTTTATTTGATGTCCATTTCTTCGTCATCCTCTATAATCCCCGGCAGCTTCAGGTTCTTATCAGAACCCGGCTCCAAGGCCTCAACACCACGCAGTTTGCGCTCCATGACTTTAGTGCGGGTGGTCTGTAGAGTCTCTAAGGTATTCGTTGCAGAATTCAGGTGCTTATGCACTGCCGCCAGTTGCTCCGAATATTTGACGAACTCGGTCTTTACTTCCGCCAGCACTTTCCACACTTCACTGCTGCGCTGTTGTACCGCCAACGTTCGAAAGCCCATGTTCAGACTGTTCAGCAATGCCGATAAGGTGGTCGGTCCAGTGATGGTAATCCGGTAATGGCGTTGCAGGCGTTCAAATAGTTTTGGGTGGCGTAGGATTTCTCCGTACAGGCTCTCAATCGGTAAGAACATGATCGCAAAATCGGTGGTGTGCGGTGGGTCTATATATTTGCTGCTGATGTCTTTGGCAAAGCCTTCTACCGCCCTAAGTAGGAGTTTTTGCGCCGCGTCAATTGCCCCGATATTGCCCTCTTCCCATGCACCCAACAAGGCTTGGTAGCTTTCCAGCGGAAACTTTGAATCTATCGGTAACCAGACGGTTTTTTCATCGGCTTGGCCGGGCAATTTGACGGCAAATTCAACTACGTCACGACTGCCGTGTTTGGTGGGCACATTCATGGCATATTGGTCGGGTGTGAGGATTTGTTCGAGGATGTTGCCCAGTTGATATTCGCCTAAAATGCCCCGTGCCTTAACATTAGAAAGGACTTTTTTCAAATCTCCCACCCCAATTGCCAAATTTTGCATATCGCCCAAGCCTTTATGGACTTGCTCCAAACGGTCACTAACTTGCTTAAACGATTCGCCCAGCCGCTTCTCTAAGGTCTCGTGCAGCTTTTCGTCCACCGTCCGGCGCATTTCGTTCAGTTGCAGGGTGTTGTCTGCGCGGATGGCTTGCAGTTGTTTGTCGATGGTCTGTTGTACGTCAGTCAGGCTGTGTTTTGCTTGTCGGTTGGTCTCCGCCTGTTGTCTGTTCAATTCGGCAAACTCTAAGCGCAGTTGCTCGTTAAACGCCTTAATGCCTTCGGAAAATTTACCCTCAAACGCTTGTAACGTTGTATTCAATTCCTGACGATTAGTATAAGCATCATTTTTAATGGTCGCGGCAAAAATATCCAGTTGTTGGACGGTCTTATCGCGGAACTCATCCTGTTTTTGGTTGAGCCTGTCACTGGAGGCTTGAAAAGACAAGCTGACGCTGTGCCTGAAATCGTTGGAATGGTTGATGAGCTTTTCTGACAATTCGCCAAACGCGGCACTAAAAGCGTTGAGCTGTTGGTTTTGTAGGGTGCTATTCTCGGCAATACGGTTCAGTAGGGTATCTTGCAGATTTTTAAACACGTCTTGAAGTTCGCGGCGGTTTTCCGCGCTGACCTCACGCCGTTCTTTTCTGGATTCGCTAAAGCCTTGGTTCAGGCTGTTTTCGTTGTTTTGCAGTAAGCGGCTAATATCGTCAAAAGTTGTGTCGGAATGGTTTTTCAGCAGTTTAGTGAGGCGGCTAAGGGCTAACAACAGCATAATGAAAATGCTAAGCAGAAAAGCAAGAATAATCAATAGCAGGGCGGCGGTCATAAGGTCGGTTGCTTGTCGCGGTGATGTTTTCTGATTGTATCTGATTAGGGGACGATTGGCATTTACTTGTTTTGTGTGGATTGCATCATCAAACCATACTCATGAGGTGTCTAATCTGGTCTGATGGGATGGCTATACGCTTCTAAGCAGCACTAGCCTGACGCGTCTTTTGGTGGATCAGGACTTTTAAGGGCCAACGCGCAAGCTGAACGCTTGGTTAACAATAGGCTGTTGCTTACGCAGTAATTGGTAAACGGCCCGGTAATTGCCTTTAGGCCATAAGGCTGGTGGGCGTTTTTTACCGATAAAGCTATGGTATTGCGCCATATTTTTCTCTATCCGCTTGTCTTGATGCACCAGAACAGCCCCGTCAGGGGTGAAAAAGTCCAACTTTTGTTCGTCATCGGTCTGGACACCAAACACGGTTACTGCAAAAACCAAGGCAGGTGCGTCGGCGGCTAGTGTGACTGCTAGCCCTTCATCAGGCGCAGACGGATGGTCGGCAAACCCGGCTGAGATAAGCCCAGTAGCAATATAGGGCAACTTTTTCAAGGTGTCCGTTTGCCATAGCGGACGCTTACCTAGTGAACAAGTGTCGCCAGCCGTCAGGCCGACGAACGGGTCGACAGGCTTGTCCTTATGGCGGATTTCAAAATGCAGATGCAACAATTCGCTGTTACCTGACAGTCCTACCCGCCCTAATACCGTACCCCGTTTTACGGTTTGTCCGGGCTGGACAGCGACACTGCCTTTTTTCAGGTGCGCATATTGGCTCTCCCAGTCTTTGCTGTGGACAATCACCACCGAATTGCCCGCTTCCCTGCCCTGTAAAGCCTGCTTACCTAAAATCTGAACACTAATGTCTTCCATGCCGTCGTGCACTGCCCTGACCACGCCATCAGCCGCTGCCAGCACCGGCACGCCGGCGTTTAAGTCCGCCATAGACTTCAGACGGAAATCCGTTCCTCTATGGTCATCATAACTGAGCGCTCCGCAATGGTAATCGCGGTAAGCCGGGCTGCTATCGGCATCGACATAGGTTTGGATAAAACAGGTCTCCCCGACCGTACACGCCAGCGGCATAGACAGTAGCGGGGTGTCCTCCGCCGCCGCTGGGACAGAAAGCGCTAAGTAAAACAAGGCAATAAAAATGCGCAGTGGTAACGGGTTTGTCATTAGCGTGCCTTCAGGGGGAAACGGCTGATGGTAGGTGCACTGGTGCTTAATGCCCCGACTGTTTGGCTTGGTACATGTTTTGGTCGGCCAAGTGAATCAGGGCATTGATTTCTGTCGCATCGTCAGGATACAGACTAATACCGATGCTGGCGCTGATGGTGACTGCCCGTTCTTTAATTAGACAAGACTGGCTAATCAGCTCCTGCATAGTATCGGCCAGCCGTTGCGCGTTTTTTAGCGACCCGATGTCTTGCAGAATGACCAAAAACTCATCCCCGCCCAGCCTACCTACATAATCGCCCGCACGGATGGCATTGGGGAGGCGTTGGGCGATGGTTATCAGCAGGATATCCCCCGATTCGTGGCCTAAGTTGTCGTTAATCTCCTTGAAGCCGTTCAAATCAAGAAATAATACTGCCACTTTGGTGTTGTCGGCGGCGGCAAGGGTGAGCGAATGTTTTAGCTCGTTAAAAATCAAGGCGCGGTTCGGTAGCGATGTCAGGTTGTCATAATGCGCGGCTTGCTTAAGCTTTTGCTCTAACTGTTTATCTTCGGTAATGTCGCGGGCCATACAGATGATAAAACCGGCTTGGTCTTGTTTGCCTTTAAAGGGGGCGTTCAGCCATTCGCAAAGGATTTCGGTGCCGTCTTGTTTAAGGTTGGCGTTTTCGTGGCGGGCAATCGTGCGTTCTTTGTGTACAGTTGTGAGAATTTCTTCAATTTTCGGGCGGATTGCTAAAGGAATGATGACAAAAATACTCTTCCCGACAATATCTTTAGCCTGCCAGAGAAAGGTTTTTTCGGCTTCGGCATTCCAGCGTTGGATCCGGTTTTGGTCATCCAACACAATCAAGCTCAGTGGGGCATGATCGAACATGATGTTGAGCCTGGCCTCGTTAACGCGCACTGTACGATAGAAGCGGAATAAAACCCCTAAAAACAGGGTTAACAGCGATAGCCCCGCTGCCGTGTAGTACAGCGTCCTTTCGAGTTTTTTCACGTCATTTTCGCTATTAGGTAAATACAGCATCGCATCGGCATCGAAATGGGCCGGCAATAGCCCTAGCTGGTGATAAGTTTGGGCGATATGCTGCCAGCGCCCCGGGTTCATATAACCAGGATCTATCAGTTCTGGCTGCATCAGTGCGTACATCGCCCGCGCTTCAAACTGTAAATGTTCGATGCTGTGTTGCTGCGAATAGCGGTCATAAATGAGTTGGATAATTTCGTCAGGATTTTGCATGGCGTAACGCCAACCGCGTAAGGTCGCTTCCCTAAAGGCTTTTACCCGTTCGGGATGCTCTGCCAATTCGCTTTCCAGTGTGAAGAAGTTATCACCATAAAAATCGATGCCGCTCATCCGTGGGCTGAATAGGTTGTAGGTATGGCCTTGTTGTTTGAGCGGATAAAGCTCATCAGTTATATACACCGACATCGCATCGGTTTTACCCGTCAGCAAGTCGTTAATGTTTTGGCTGTGGTGCTGTAAGTTGAAAGCTTTTTGGGTAAAGCCTTCCTGAAAGAAATAGGCGAATAATTCTGATGAACCCGATTCGATCATCACGTTACGGTCAACTAATTTATGGATATTGTCGATTCCTGATGAGGTAAGGGTAATCAGACCCAAAGGCGAGTGCTGAAAAATGACTCCAAGGACAATAACCGCATCGCCGCGATAGCGGTTGAGGATTAGTTCGCTGGTGCCAACACCAAACTGCGCCCTGCCAGCCATGACTTCTCGGACAACATCCACGCCTGGAGCGGCTTCAATAATACGGACATCAAGCCCGGCATCTTTATAAAAACCTTTTTCTTTAGCAGCGTAATAACCGGCAAATTGGAACTGATGTTGCCATTTTAATTGCAAGCTGACAGGTTCCTGCGCGGCTGACCAAGCAGGGTTTATACTCAGCAGAAAACAAACGCTTAAAAAAGCGTGAATAACATGCTTGCATTCATTAAACATAATTGCCTTTGCCAAGGTCTTTAAACCAAAGAAGCCATTTTTGACCATACCCCATACATCAATATGGTTGGTAATGGTGCAACGTTTTTTTAATATTCGCTCTTATTTACTGGGTGGTTAATAAAAAACGATAGAGTCTACCCGTTATTTAGTCGTGGGTAGCTTTTATTGATAGGCTATGTGATTTTAAGTATAGCAAAATATCCCATGGAACTAAGCTAGGTGTGCAAAAATACTTAAAATTAGTGTGGTAAGTAGGGATATTGTTATTGGCCTAAACCTATCCGCTAAGTGTGTGCCAAGCTCCAATAAGCTGTGATAGCCCAATTTGCCTGTACGGCAAACATTTTTCAAATCGGTATAGGTTTGGTGATATAGTCTTATGGCGTGTTTTAAGTTTTTTAAACCCCCTTAATGAAGCCTTTAGTGCTTGCTTTTTCATATTGCGGATGAAATTCAAAAAAATAATATCGTTAAAATCCCTGATTATTTTAGGCTTTGTGATTGCCGTTATCCCATTGTTTTTGGGTGTGATGTATGCGGCTTTTGCTATGCGCGAGACGGCCATCTTGGGCAGGGCGATCAATTATCAGGTCTTTGCACAGACGAAGGCAATCCGTTTGGTGTTACAAAAGTCTTCCGATGTTGAACGTAAGGCGCGGCTGTTCATTTTGTTGTCAGATCCGGCGTTACGTCAGCCTTATGAGCGCGAATCTTACGAAAATACCCGGTCGGCATTCAAACAGGCATTAAGTGAGTTACTGAAATTACACGTCGACAATAAAATAGCTTTGCTGGCCAATGAATTGTCAGAAAAAGAAAACCTTATTTATCAGCAGATTATGGGGTCGGCAGCGGGCGATAATGCCAGTGTTGCTGTGAATGAGGCTTTTCAGGGGCTGCGAGAATCTTCCAACACCCTCTCGCGTGAGTTTGAAAGCCATGTCGACCATGAGTTTAATGAATTGCGCCAGCAGTCGGAAATTCTTGAGCAAGGGCTATTGATTAAAGGTGCGGTGTTGTTGGTGGTGTCATTTATTTTTATTGTGTTGCTGCTAGTTGTGTTATCGCGTTCCATGCGGCAATTGGATGTGGCTATCCGCCGTCTAGGTTCGACGGAACTGGCTGAGCCGATTGTGGTCAGCGGCCCTACGGATTTGCGCTATCTGGGCGAGCGTCTCGAATGGCTGCGTACGCATTTAATGGAATTGGCCCTTTCTAAGCGGCAGTTTATCCATAATGTTGCTTGTGAAATAAAAACGCCGCTACAGGAAATCAGCGAAGGGGCGCAATGGCTAGCTAGCGATGCCGAGGCGCAAGGCGATGCTATGCGCCAGAGTATGGCCTTGGTGCTGTGCGCGAATATTGAAAAATTGCACACTGTGTCTGAAGAATTAGCCCGATATAGCCAAATTAATGCTATGTCGGCCATACAGCACCCGCAAACCGTTAATCTGAAAGAGGTGTTGGAAGCGATTATTATGGATTATCAAGAGCCTATTGCCGCTAAATCGCTGAGTATAAAGAAACTGCTCAGGCCTGTTGCAATGTCTGGTGTTCAGGAGCAGTTGCGCGGTATTATCGGCCACTTGCTTGCCAATGCGGTGCAGTATTCGCCAGTGAACGGAGAAATACGCATCATGTTGCGTGAGGCAGGTGGGCAGGTAGAATTGGAGATTGAAGATGAAGGGCCGGGAATTGCGCCAGAAGACCGCAGCCGTGTCTTTGAGCCTTTTTTCCGTGGAAAGGGGATGCTTGATGACGCTAACGAAGGAGCGGGGTTGGGTTTGGCTATTGTTAAAGAATATGTCGCCAACCACCAAGGCTGTGTCGATATTATTGATCCCCGTGAAGACCAACAAGGCGCCCGGATCCAGGTTCGGATACCGTTAAAGGAGTTATGAAAGCGATATGTTGTTAGCACTGATAAAATGGATAAGTTTGGCTTACATTGCCTTACTGATGGTTGGCTGTGCCGAATGGGGTTCGGGTACTAAAGAGACTCCCGCGCCCGCTTATAATGACCCATATACACAGTCAGACCTTAATGAATTGCTGGGTTTCGGGGCGAACATGGCTAACACCCCGCCCGCCTCACGCGCTGAACTGTGCCAAGCTTTACTGGATCGGCAAAAATCGTCCCCTCAAATAGGGTTACAATTACATCTTATGGTGGGGCGGCTGCTTTCCGATGCCTGTGGCGACATTGGCGCTATCATCAGTGGCGTGGCGGCTATTCCGACGGCTAGCTTGGCTGATGAACAGGTACGCCGATTAGTGGCTATTGATTTGGAAGCGCTGAAACGGTTAGGATCAGTATCGAGAAAAATCAGCACTTTAGACCGTAAACAAAAAAATGTCCAATCTGTGCTGGAATCGAAACCGCCCAAAACTCCCAAAGTGGAGGGTAATAAAATGGAAAGCAATAAAGATGAGGCCCGTCTGTTGCGGGAAAAGCTGGAGGCCATCAGGTCTATGGAAAAACAAATGGATGAGAACGGCGGAAACTAGCGGCTATGTTTCGTCTTCGGTTGTTGGTGGCTATTAGCCTATCTTTCTGTTTTGTTTTGTTGTTAGGGACGGTGCTATATTGGGGTTCAAACCAAGTCGGTCTTTATTTCCAGCGTAGCCAAACCGCCTACCAAGCATTTGATGATTATGGGCGTTTATCTCAAGAGGCGTATCGGTACTTTAAACAGCGCATGGATAGCTTGCTAACGGATAGTCCTGCTACTGAAGCCGGGATTAAGACTTCTAAACAGCGGCTTTACGAAGCGATGGACAAGCTCAGAAATACGGCGATACAAACCCCTGCCAGCGACGTAGCTCCAGGAGGTGAGCAAGATAAGCCCGCCGAATTGGAAAGGGTGGCGCATTTCACGGCTTTTTTGGAAGCCAGCGAATACCGCTTTGATGAAATTGAACGCTTGCGCCAACAAGGTAAACGCAGTTTGGCTGTGCAGGCTTTTGCACAATTCTCGGAACAAGAAATCGACGGTAAATTTCAGCCGCTCATTGATGTCGCCATTAATGCCGAACGGGCCAAAGCCCAAACGGCCAAGGCAGAATTGGACAAATTGGTTGGGCTTTCGCGCCGAATTGCCGTTATGGCGGCAGTGACAGCCGCACTGTTTAGCCTTACCGCCGGCATATTACTCTTGCGCAGTGTCCGAAAACCTATCGAAGCATTAATGAAAGGTACGGACGAAATTGCCTCAGGCAACCTGCCCTATCGTATTCAACTCAATACCCACGATGAATTTGCGTATCTCGCCATGCATTTCAATCAAATGGCCGAAGAGATTGCGCTGCAACAAAACAAACTGCGCGAGGGGCGTGTCCTGCTGGAGAAAAAGGTCGCCGAACGCACACTTGAGTTACATGAACTGAATGGGCAGTTACAGCACATGGACAGTACACGGCGGGAGTTTTTGGCCGACATTAGCCACGAACTGCGCACTCCGATTACGGTTATCCGTGGCGAAGCCGAGGTGACGTTACGCGGTGATGATCGCCCTGCCGAAGAGTATAAAGAAGCATTGCACCGTATTGTCGAATTGGCTATGCAATTGGCTAAGTATGTTAATGATTTGTTGTTCTTGGCCCGTGCCGAAACCGCCCATTTGCACTTTGAATGGGATCATGTCAATTTGCTGGAGTTAGTCGCCAGTGCAGTCGAGGATTTTCAGGTTATGGCGCAGGAAAATGCTTTGACCGTTGCGCTGAATACACTTGGCGAAGCGCTTTGGGTGCGTGGGGATAAACAACGGCTTCGGCAGGTGCTGTTTATTCTCGGTGACAACGCCTGCCGCTATTCAAAGCCCGGCGGGCATATCGCCGTCTGCTTGGCGGCGGATGGCCACCAAGCGATTATTAGCCTCAGTGATCAAGGCATCGGCATCCCCGCCCAAGATTTGGAGCGTATTTTTGACCGCCATTTTCGTAGCAATAATGCCCTGAGTTCGCGGAATGACGGCTCGGGTTTGGGCTTGCCTATGGCTAAAGCCATATTGCAAGCACACGGCGGGCAGGTCAGCGTGGCCAGCACTGAACAGCAGGGGTCGACGTTTACGGTGACACTCCCTTTGATTTCGATAGGACAGGATAATTTTGTCAATGAGCGGGAAATACTTTAACGCCGATAACGCCCAAAGTATGGGTTACAAGCGCGTCCTCTTGGTGGAGGATGATGTGCGTATTGCCGATTTTGTCCGGCGTGGCCTAAAGGCCGAAAGTTATGCCGTAGAGGTGGCGCGAAGCGGACAGGAAGCCATCACAATCGGAAGTGTCGGGCAGTTTCAGGTGATTATTTTGGATTTGGGCTTGCCTGATATGAATGGCCGGGAGGTGTGCGGGCTGTTGCGCTCTCAGGGGGTTGATACGCCCATCCTTATGTTAACGGCCAGGGATACCGTGCAGGATAAAGTCACCGGCCTGCGTTCAGGCGCCGATGATTATATGACCAAACCCTTCGCTTTTGAAGAATTGCTTGCGCGTATCGAGGTGCTGATGCGGCGGCAGCGTGGCGGCGACAGCAAGCCGGAAGCGTCGAATGAATTGCGTGTAGCCGATCTGGTGTTGAATGGGGAAACCCATGAAGTGCGGCGCGGTGAGGCCGCTATCGAGCTGACCCCTAAGGAATATGCCTTATTGGAATGCTTGATGCGCATGTCCGGGAAAATGTTAAGCCGCACCCGGATTCTGGAGCAGGTGTGGGGTTACAGTTCTGACCCTTTAACCAATGTCGTGGACGTTTATATACGCCAGTTGCGCCGTAAAATTGATGATGGGCATGAACTGAAATTGCTTAAGACCGTACGCGGATTCGGCTACAAAATGGATGCTTCGTGATAGTGGCCGCGTCAAAAAATAGGCTAGTCTCCTACGGAGCTGATGCCGAAAGTGGAAGTTAGCGTATTAGATGTTATCAAACAAGTAGTACGGCGTATAAGCAAAAGCAGGACGGATGTCCTGTCATAATACCTTTAAATCCCGTCCAGAAAAGCCAATTGGCTCCAGTCCCAGTCTGCCCCCCCATCATCAGGTACAATCAGAATAAAATAATGGGTTGTTATTTTTTAAGTGTTAATTTATATATTTAATCGGTTTAAAATGCTATCTTTTATCGCGGTTTTTATATCGTCACAAACGACGCTGAGAAAAGAGGAAAAAAACAACCATTAAACCATCGGATTTAAGTTCCGTTTCCTGCGTCCTCCCTAAATTTACTATTTATCAGGGCCAGCCATTAATGGAACAGTTGTCTGATCTAAAAGCCATCCTACATTCTAAACGTGCCAATATTTACTACCTAGAAAAGTGTCGCGTCATGCAAAAAGACGGGCGGGTGCTGTATTTAACCGAAGCCAAAGACCAAAACTACTATTGGAACATCCCCATCGCCAACACCACTGTTATCATGCTGGGTACAGGCACATCCATTATAGCCAAGCCAATATAATTTGATATGATAATAGGCTATTGTAAAAACGATCATCTTGAATGGAAAACGAATGGCTTATCCAGCGGCATTCAGAAAAAAACTGCTTTCAGTGATGAAAGAACAGGGCCTGACCATCCCGGAAGCCGCTTCAAGCTCGAATGCCTGAAGATAAAACATAAAACCAATCATTTCGCTATGCGGGCCAAGCTGTTCGTCAAGGCCAACCAAATGGCTTATGAAGAGTTGCAAAAACTAAGGGCTGCGTAACATCAGTTCTTAAATACTAGCGGGACAAATTATTTCCTTGAAGAAATGATAAAAAACGCGAAAGACCGCTTAATATTGATCAGCCCGTTTTTAAAGCTCAATGATAGGATGAAGGAACTGTTAAGCGATAAAGACCGGATGAAAATAGACGTGCGGATTGTTTACGGCAAAAGCGAGTTACAGCCGGAAGAGATCAATTGGTTAAAAGAGCTGTCATACGTCCGCACCAGCTTTTGCAAAAACCTGCACGCCAAATGCTATTTGAACGAAGAGCTGTGCATTATCACCAGCCTTAACCTTTACGAGTTCAGTCAAGTCAATAATAACGAAATGGGCGTGTTGATTTATCGCGCCGATGATGGCGAGTTGTACAAAGAAGCCTATGAAGAAGCCCAGCGCATTATCCGCATCAGCGATGAAGTCCGCATTTCATTAGAACGGGTTGCTACCAGCGACACAGAAAGCAAGGTTGAAGCGGAAGAAACGGCAGGCAAGCTCACTTCATCAAAATTAGCGCAGAAGCTGGGCATCAAAACCAGCAAATTGACCGAGGACTTAATCGCATCGGGTTATATGGAAATCCGCGAAGGTAAAAACTACCTGACGGCAAAAGGTAAGGAAGCAGGGGGAGAATTCCGCAAAAGCCCGAAATACGGACCTTATTTTTTGTGGCCGGAAAATCTTAAGATTTAAGAAGCCAAAGCCGACTGCCGTTTGTTTACCCTTCAATCAGTTATTCTACATTTAAACGATCAATTGCCCTTGAATCGCCGCTAAATTAATAGTCACCACCGTGCCGGAATTGAACGCCAGAAAGTCGGATTCGATGCCATCTGAGAAGATCACGCCATTTTCTGGCATTAGGGACTCTAGCTTGAGCGGTGTGTTGGGGGTGATAACGCCAAAAATCATGCTAATGCCTGTGGTTCGGCTTGGGAACGGTTCGCGGACGGTGAATTGTAGGCGTTTTTCGTGCCAGGCAAAGCCCTCTTTGAGCGGATGGGATGTAGTGCCTGAAACGCCCAAGGCACCGGCAAGGAGCGACTGGAACCAGCCTGTGGAGCCGAAGCCTGTGGAAATGATAATTCCTGATGATGATTGGGTTTCTTGGTGGCCGTTCCATGATAGCCGGTAGTGGGCCGAGGTATGGCTTTTGGGGCCGATAAACAGGTCATTGACCGCCAGCATCTGTTGGCTGTCGTTAGTCTTTGCTTCTGCAAAGCTAATCGTTTTACACGCCGATTTGCCTGCCACGGTGCGCAGCACCACGGCGTGTAAGTCGCCGATTTCAAATGGCAGCAGTTTGCCGTCCCAACGCCTTGGGTCAGGGTTTATCGCAATCACGGGCTGGCCGTTGAGGTATTTTAAGGTATTGGCGACCAAGCCGTCCTGACCGATGGTGATCACAATGTCGTCTGGGCTAAACTGGTAATTGGGCAGCAGGTGGCGTTCCAGTAATTGGAAGCGGCCTAATGCTTTCAGCGTCCGCTCCGCCTCTTGTAACCGCCGTTGATACATATCGTGTTCATCCAGATAATCCTGGGCATCCACCTGATTGTGTTCCAAGTAAAACCGGGCTTGCGGCCAGGTATTGAAGCGTTCGATCAATTCTTGCAATCGGGTTTTGCGTACCACCAGAATAAAGCGGTGTTGATAATGTCCGCTCATGGGCGCACCGATTTTTTCATAATATGCCCAAAGAGATCCGGCGTGATGTTCAGTTCACCAATCTTGCCGGCATTTTGCGCCAGGGATTCGAAGGCCATCGCCATCAGTTGTTCGGGGTCCATTTTGGCCAGTGCCATAGCCTTAAGGTTTTCCACGGGCAATTCTCTAAACGCCTTCATGCGTTCGGTAATCGCGTAAGCTTCGGCATCGGCTTGCTGGCGGCTGTTTTCGCTATTTAACAGCACCCATTCCTTGCGTTGGCTTTCGCTGGCAATCTCTGCCTGTAAGCGTTCGCGTTCAGTTTCGGCTTTGCCGCGTTGGATGGCGCGTTCATTGAGGAGGCGTGATTCGGCGATTTCCTGTTCTTTTTGCTGTATCGACAGTTCGGTTTGCAGTTCCGCCTCTTTAATGGTGCGTTCCTGTTCGACTGCGGATTTACGGCGATTATAAATGGCATCATCGGCTTCTTTCAGCAGGGCTTCCCTGGCTTCCGCTTCTAAGGCGCGGGCGGTTTCCGTGGTGGGTTGGACGGCGCTGATCGACACATCCAGCAAGGCGATGCCTAACGCCGCTAGCGAAGAATCGCCGATAAGTTGTTCCCGGAGCAGGGCAACTAAGGTTTGGGCCAGTTTTAAGGTATCCCTTAAGCTGGTGTTTTGTACTTTGTTCTGGACAATCGATTGCACGATGCGGATCACCCGGTCGGAGAGTTTCAATGGGTCTTCTGAGACGTAGGTTTTGCCGTCGCTTTTCAGGCTGTAATTGAGCATTTCGGCTATTTTTTCTGGCGCGGCTACCCGATAAGTCACTTGGCCTTGTACGGTCACCGATTGAAAGTCGGCGGTCAAGAGCTTGAAAATGAATGGGGCTTCCTGGGCACTGACTGGGACGGCGGCAATCGAAGCGGTGGCGACGTTGTAAAAAAAGCTCAAACCTTGCCCTTTTTTTCGGGCATTGCCGTTGACTGTTTGGATGACGAAAGTTGAAGAATCTGCTTTGAAGTATTTTATGCCTAACATGGTCTGTCTCCTAATTGGGTCTATAAGTCACTTAGTGGCTATAGTGACTTATAGACACCTGTGCGTCAAGCCTATAAGTGACAAAAAGACACAAAATTTGAGACAATGCTTTTTTAGTCGATTTTTGTCGGCAACTGGCCAGGACTATAGACCGCTACAATGGATGAAAAACAATTTTTAGCCGAATACGATAAACGCCAATTTGACAGCCCGCTGCTGACCGTTGATGCGGTGATGTTTACTTATCATGAAGAATGCTTAAAAGTGCTGTTGGTCAAGCGTTCACAGCACCCTGAACAAGGTAAGTGGGGATTGCCTGGCGGTTTTGTCGATCTGGCACAGGATAGAACCTTGGAAGAGACTGTGCTACGCAAACTTAAAGAGAAGACCAATGTCGAGCCGCCCTATTTGGAGCAACTGCAAAGCATAGGCAATGCCGGGCGTGATAAGCGCGGTTGGTCAGTGACGGTTGCCTATACCGCTTTGATGGGGTTTCAGAGTTGTGCTGCGCATATTGCCAGCGTCACCGATGTGCAATGGCTGGCTGTGGATGTTGTCGGCCAAATGGATTTGGCGTTCGACCATCAGGCTATGATTGGTTTGGCGCGGGAGCGTCTGCGGCAAAAGGCGCTTTATTCGATTGTGCCCGCCTACGCGCTATCGGAAACCTTCACACTGCCGGAGCTTCAGCGCTTGCATGAGGTGTTGATCGGTAAACGCTTGCAGAAAAAGTCTTTCCGTCGCCGCATCGAGCAAGCGGGATTATTGCTGGATACCGGAGAAAAACGTTCGGAAGGAGGCCGTCCGGCCACGTTATACCGGATGAAACAGGCCTCTGGCAGTTATACGTTTGTGCGCAACTTGGAAGACTGAGTATTTTGCTGCGTATAGGCTTTTTTTATGGCTTGTCCAAAACGTTTACATTTTGGTAGGTATTGAGCGCACACATCAGGCACACCGTTTTTATGGGTTGTCTGATGCTACGCCCGCAAGCAAGGTCAGTTTTTTTTCAGGAACGGTGCGTTCGCCAAAAAGGGCTGTTCTTCAAGGTTGCTTTTAGTTGACGACGGTATGGCCGCGCTGGCGCATACAGTTTTTGAATGCCCGTTTAAAGTTCTCGTTAGCTTGATAACCTTCCCACAAGCCGGCGGGAATGGCCAAAATAGCGCCGCCTGCCGCGCCCGTGGCCGCACTGCCCGCGACAGCGCCAACGGCTGCGCCACCTGCGGCACCAGTCACCGCGCCGACACCGGCGCCTAAAGCGATTTCTTTTGTGATGTCCGATGCTTGTTCAGCCAGCGCCTTGCATTCTCCCATGTCGCGCCCAACGGTTTCTGCATGTCTATCCATACGGGGATCGACAACAGGTTTCCAGCCGCTCATGGATGCACAGCCAGTGGCTAATGCAGAAAGCACGACTATTGTTGATAAATAAGTTGTTTTCATGATGTTCTCCAAAAATGGCTATAAATTAATATTTATAAGTATGTTCTTATAAAGAGTTTTAGATTAATCCGCATTTATCGGTCTGTTATGTCATAAATGCGGGCGATATTCCTGAGCTAACCCGTTCCGGCGGGTATTCCTAACAATAAATCACGGGGCTTTTTCAAGTGCGTGGGCAGGTTAATTCACGATGCAAAGACAGTGTAAGCTGCGAAGATGAATTTAAGCTGAGTAAAAGATTAAGAGAAGATTAAAAAAAGTGTTTTGTCGTCATTTACTTTTAAGCTTCCGTTAATCAGGGGGGTATTGATAGGGAGAGCGGTTTTGGCCGGGCAGAGGCATTAAAATTGGGCTTGTTTTTTACTGGTGGCGGCTGTCAATCCGAATCGAAACGTTGGCGGGTTTGGAAACAGGGAAACGGCGGTGAGGTTGATCGGAATGTGCTTATCTGACAAATAGCCATGAATACGGTTCAATCAGTGGGCTAAATTGCCTTATTTGTCTTGCAAGGATTGTTCAATAGGCTGAATTTGGTTCTTCGGGTGCTATGATGCAATAAGATACTTGCTCATTCCTCTTGATGTCTTTATCCCATTTAAGGGCGTTCTCTGACATTCTACACTATCGTTGACGTTGGAGTCATTATGACCAGTCGGGACAATTTGCTTTGGTTACAGTGCTGGCGCGATCAGCAGACGGATTTTAACCAAAAATCGGTAAACCCGTTACTTATGCGGTTTTGGCCTGGCCTTGGTTTGGTGCGGGGTAGCCGGGTGTTTGTGCCGTTGTGCGGTAAGAGTTTGGATATGATTTGGCTGGCACAGCAGGGGCATGAGGTGATTGGTGTTGAGTTAAGCCCTATTGCCGTCCGGGCGTTTTTTCGGGAGAACCATTTAAAGCCTACGCGGCGGCGGGTAGGGCAGTTTACCTTATGGCGGCAGGGCCGCTTAAGTATTCTGTGCGGGGATTTTTTCTCCCTGACGCTGGCGGAGCTTGGGCAGATTGATACGGTCTATGACCGCGCCGCGCTGACGGCTTTGCCGGAAGCGATTCGTATGCTTTACATTGCCCATTTGCAGGCGATTGTATCGCAGGCCGCCCAGGTTTTTTTGCTGACGACGGAAGATGCGCAAGCGGATGAGACCTTGGGTGAGGCCTTGGGGGTTGGCGAAGAGATTACGGCTTTGTATGCAGAAGGTTTCGCTATTGAGTTGACGCATGTGGAAAGTGTTTTTGAGCGCAATCCAGAATGGCCGGAGCAGCCGCCAGAGCGTACCGAATACAAGGTTTATCGGCTTTCCAGCAAATGAATGCGGTTAAAGAGGGTGGTTTTTTTTGTGTTGACGGGCACGCAGGCTGTCTGGTTTGATGGGTTTACGCGGCTTTTAAAGCATCGCGTTTGTCATAATTGTTTAATAAAATCCAAAAACCTTTTACCATAGCGGGTTCGGAGAGGGTCTTCGTATTCTTCGCAGCAAATCACATTAACAGGTTTAAAAATGGCACTTTATGTCTATAAATTTGGTGGCACGTCGGTAGGTACGGTAGAACGTATTAAGGCGGTCGCTGAAAAAGTTAAAAAAGCCCAGGCCTTGGGCGATCAGATAGTGGTGGTGGTGTCGGCGATGAGCGGCGAAACCAACCGTTTGATCGGTTTGGCAAAAGAAATGCAGGTGCAGCCTACCGAGAGGGAAATGGATGTCTTGATTTCGACCGGGGAGCAGGTGACGGTGGCGCTGTTAAGCATGGCGCTGCATGAGATAGGTTGTGACGCTTGTTCGTATACGGGCGGACAGGTGAGGATTTTGACCGACAGCAGCCATACCAAGGCGCGTATCCGCAAGATTGACGATAGCCGTATCCATGCCCACCTTAATGAAGGTAAGGTTGTGGTCGTGGCGGGTTTTCAGGGCGTTGACGAGGACGGCAATATCACGACTTTAGGGCGCGGCGGTTCGGATACCACGGCGGTGGCGTTGGCGGCGGCATTAAAGGCCGACGAATGCCTGATTTTCACCGATGTCGATGGCGTGTATACCACCGATCCTAGGGTTGAGCCGAAAGCCCGCCGTTTGGAACGCATTACCTTTGAAGAAATGCTGGAAATGGCGAGTTTGGGTTCAAAGGTTTTACAGATCCGTTCTGTCGAATTTGCGGGCAAATACAGTGTTGCCCTGCGTGTTTTATCATCATTTACAGAGGGTAATGGTACGCTCATTACTTACGAGGAATCATCAATGGAAAGTGCTTTAATTTCGGGCATCGCCTTTAATCGGGACGAGGCAAAACTGACGATTACGGGTGTGCCGGATCTGCCGGGCGTGGCGTTTAAAATTTTGGGGCCGATTGCCGATGCTAATATTGAAGTGGATATGATCGTCCAAAATATTGCCGACGATGCGACCACTGATTTTACGTTTACTGTCCACCGCAACGATTATCAACGTGCCAAAGCTATTTTGGAGCAAACCTGCGGTGACTTGGGCGCGAGAAAGGTCACGGGTGATGACGGTATTGTTAAGGTGTCTATTGTCGGCGTGGGTATGCGTTCCCATGCGGGTATTGCCAGTACGATGTTCCAAACCTTGGCTTCTGAGGGTATCAATATTCGGATGATCTCCACGTCGGAAATTAAAATTTCGGTGGTGGTTGACGAAAAGTATATGGAATTGGCGGTCAGGGCCTTACATGCGGCATTTAAGTTGGATCAGCCTGTAGGGGCTTAAATCCGCTTTGCCGCTGGCAGATGGGTTTTCGGAAGGGGTAAGAAGCTACGGTTTTTTACCCCTTCGGCGTTTCTGGAGGGTAGGTTTATAAAAGGCTATTTGCTGGTATGGGTTTCTACACCATCCCAATCGGCAGCGGGCGGATTTTGTTGGTAAAAGGCAATGCGCTCTAAGTATATCTGGTAGAGTTTGTCATGGGGGTATTGCCCGGCTAAAGCCGTAAATAGCCCGGTGGCGGCTGGCCATTGCTGTTGGCGGTAAGCGTGTAGGGCGGCATCCAGTTTGTTTAACGCCTGGTGTTGTTCGGGGCTGATAGTGTCTATCAAGCCTAGGGGTTCGTAGATAGTGATGGGTTGCTGTTTGCCTTTGACGCGGACGCGGTCCAATTCGCGGTAGGCAAATTCGAGCGCGTCGTGGCGGGTGGTTTCGCTGACGATGATTTTTACCCCGTATTGTTTGGTCAGGCCTTCCAGGCGGGCGCCTAAATTGACGGCATCGCCCATGACGGTGTAGGCGATGCGGAATTGCGAGCCCATGTTGCCGACATTCATTGTTCCGGTGTTAATGCCTATGCCCATATCAATGATGGGCCAACCTCGATTGATAAATTCCTTTTGTAACGCGCCCAGCATGGTGACGATAGCCAAGGCGGATTGTATGGCTTTTGAGGCGTGTTGGGGGTTGTGCATGGGGGCGCCCCAAAACGCCATAATGGCATCGCCGATGTATTTGTCGATGGTGCCGTTGGCTTCGTGTATCAGGTGGGTGGCAGGGGTAAAGATGGCGTTGATGATTTCGCAGAGGGCTTTGGGGTCTTGGGTTTCGGAGATGCTGGTAAAGCCGCGTACGTCAGAAAAGAACACGGTCATTTTGCGGCTTTCCCCTTGTAAGGTGAAGGCTTCGTCCGAACGGCTCATTTGTTCGACCAGTTCGGGTGGGATGTATTGCCCAAACATGGCGCTAATGTGCTTTTTTTTCCGGCTTTCCAGGAAGAAGCCAAAAAATATCTGGATGCCATAGAGCGAGAACAGTTGTACGAGAGGGGCAGCCAAAATAGTGTCCACGCCCATCTGTGTCCAGCAATAAATATTGCCCCAAACGCTGGCGGATAAAATCGCTAAAAAGCCAATGGCCGACCAAGCGGCGGACAGGCGCGGAAACACAAAGATAATCAATAGGCCAATCAGCACCAATTCGATCACTTCCAAGCCGACGATATAGTTGGGGCGCGATTTGATGGTTTCGTCGAGCATGGCGCTCAGAATATTGGCGTGCATTTCCACCCCCGGATAGATGTGCTGGACGGGGGTGGCGCGTGAATCTAATAAGCCGACGGCGGTGGAGCCGATCAGGACGATTTTGTTTTGGAGTTTGGCCTTGTCGACTGTGCCGTTGAGGACTTCGGTGGCGGAGATATAAGTGAAGCAGCCTTCGCGGCCACGAAAGGGCAGTAAAATTGCCGCTGCTTCGTCAACGGGTACACGGATGCCGGCAATGTGCAAGCTTTCTAAGCGGCTGTTGCCATATTGTTCGCTGGTCTCAAATTGGATGGGCGGGTAATTGAGCAGGCTTCTAAATAAGGCTAAGGCCAGGGATTCGTAGAGCTGGCCTTTGTATTCAAGCAGCAGCGGCAGTTTCCGGTAGATGCCGTCTTTGTCGATATAAGGGTTTTCAAAAAAACCTGCTGAGGCGGCGGCGGTCTGTAATTCGGGCAAGTTCGCCACATAGCTTTTGGGGCTATCTAACAGGTTGCTAAAGGGCAGGGTGGCGGTTGAGGTGACTGACAATGGCAATTGGCCGATTTCGGGGTATTTTTCTTGGATGTGGCTGAAATAGTAGCCTAACACCACTGGGCGGCGGCTTAAGCTTTTGGCGAATACCTCATCGTAGGCCAGTTGCGGCTTTAGCTTGTTAAATGCCGCTAAAAAGGTGGCATCATTGTGCAGTTCTTGGTTGGCAAGGCGGTTGAAGGTGTTAATGCCGGAACTGGTGTCCGGCTCTGAGAACGTCATGTCAAAACCCAGCAGTTTGATGCCATAATAGTCAAACAGCATATCGACCAGATAGCCGACCTTATCACGGGGCCAGGGCCAATGGCCTTCTTGGGCAAGGCTGGCTTCGTCAATGGCGACAATGACAATGCGCGGGTCTATGGTGTTAACGACGGTTTTGCTTAGGCGCAAATCGTAAAGGATATGCTCCATACGTTCCAAGGTAGGCAACGGCAGTTTGTTGGCGATATTGAGTATGAGGGTTAAGGTGATGCCCATACAGAGCAAAATCCGGTAAAACGATAACCATTTGTTACTGAATTGCATCGGTAGGTAGTTGTTTGAAAGAATGGGCTAAGGAGTGGGGTAATAAGTATGTCAATAAAACCTGTCTGGTAAATGCCGAGTCCTAAGCGTCCCCCGTTTTTGTTATGAGGGCTGCGGTTTGAGGTTCAGGCAGGTTTGCCTTGATAATATGCCAAAGTCATTTATTATGGCAGGATTTCCGCTACTTTCTAAACGACCGTGACCGCAACCCCTTTTGCCCAAGATTGCCGCCAATGCCCGCGCTTGGCGGATTTTCTCTGTACCGTCAAGCAACAGTATCCTGCTTATCATGCTTTGCCCGTCGCGCCTTTTGGCGATGCCGCCGCGCGGTTGCTGGTGGTGGGGCTGGCTCCGGGGATGCACGGGGCGAATGCTACAGGCCGGCCTTTTACGGGTGATTATGCCGGGCTGTTACTGTATGAGACCTTGCATACCTTCGGTTTTGGTAACAGCCCTGTGTCTACTTCATTAGATGATGGTTTGCTGTTGCGCAATTGCCGCATTACGAATGCAGTTAAGTGTTTGCCGCCGCAAAACAAGCCCACGCCAGGGGAAATTAAGCAGTGTAACGCTTATCTGGCCGCCGAATTGCAAACTTTGCCGCCCGATGCGGTGATTTTAGCCTTAGGGACGATTGCCCATCAAGCGGTTTTAAAGGCTTATGGCTTAAAAGCCAGTTACGCGCGGTTTGGGCATAACGTTCAGCACCGTTTACCGGACGGGCGGATGCTGGTCGATTCTTACCATACCAGCCGTTATAATATCCAAACTAAACGCCTGACCCAGGCGATGTTTCACGAAGTTTTTGCGGCTATTAAGCAGTTATTGCTTACAGAACAATAGGCTGGCGCGTAGGTGGACGGACGCTAGCAGATTTATTAAGTGATTTGTATGACAAATTTAAAAAATAGCTTGATAAATAAAATAAACTGTCTATAATACTCAAATCAATCGCGGGGTGGAGCAGCTTGGTAGCTCGTCGGGCTCATAACCCGAAGGTCGTAGGTTCAAATCCTGCCCCCGCTACCAGATCAAGGAACCCCATTTTGGGGTTTTTTATTTTTAGGGCTTCGGATAGTGGAAGCTTACAATCGGTTGTTAATGGAAGAGCCTTTGGCTCTTTTTTTTTGTGCGCAAGTAAGTGGGGAAAACAATGAAGCAGGCTCCTGAGCATTTGGTCAACTTGATCGAGCCAGTTGTTGAAGGTTTAGGTTATGAATGTGTCGGCATCGACTATCATCCGCATCCGAAGCACGGTCTGTTAAGAATTTATATTGATAGTGACAAGGGCATTTTAGTTGACGATTGTTCTAAGGTCAGCCATCAGGTCAGTGGCATTTTAGATGTTGAAGACCCTATTCCCGACAACTATCACTTGGAAGTTTCCTCTCCGGGCGAAGACAGGCCCTTTTTTAAGGTCAGCCAGTTTGCCCGCTATATCGGCAGCACCGTCTTGGTCAATTTATTTAAGCCTATCGCCAACCGTAAAAAAATCAAAGGCTCGATTGAAGGTGTCGAGGATGATGTGATTACCCTTAAGGAAGGGGAAGACATTTTTGCAGTGCCGTTCAGTGCGATGAGTAAGGCGCGTTTGGTACCTGATAATAGTTTATTTAATCAAAGCATCGAAAAAGGAGCTCGAAGTGGCAAATAAAGAAATTTTATTGGTGGTAGAGGTCTTTTCCAATGAAAAGGAAATTGATAAGGATGTCGTTTTTCAAGCGATAGAGTCGGCACTGGAAGCGGCTACTGTTAAGCGCCATATCAACACCATTAAAGCACGGGTCGCCATCGACAGAAAAACAGGCGATTATAAAACCTATCGGCAATGGGATGTGGTTGCACCTAATCCGTCTTGCGTCGGCGATGTCGAATTTCCGACCACGCAAGTGCTGTTGGAAGTGGCGCAACTGGATGATCCGGCTATCAAAGTCGGCGATGTGGTTGAGGAAGAGATCGATTCGGTGGATTTTGGCCGAATTGCCGCCCAACATGCCAAGCAGGCGATTATTCAAAAAGTCCGCGAAGCCGAGCGTAAGAAAATCGTCGATGCGTATCAATCGCGTATGGGTGAGTTGGTGACGGGTATCGTTAAGCGTATTGAAAAAGGCAGCGTGTTCTTGGATTTGGGCGGTCATGTCGAAGCCTTTATTGCTAAGGAAGATATGATCCCGCGTGAAGCCATCCGTATCGGCGACCGTATTAGGGGCTATCTGAAAGATGTGCGTCTGGAGCAACGTGGCCCGCAACTGTTCGTCAGCCGTACCGCGCCCGAATTATTGGTGGC
Organism: Methylovulum psychrotolerans; assembly: GCF_002209385.1. Classification (NCBI taxonomy): domain Bacteria; kingdom Pseudomonadati; phylum Pseudomonadota; class Gammaproteobacteria; order Methylococcales; family Methylococcaceae; genus Methylovulum; species Methylovulum psychrotolerans. The sequence goes on along the minus strand of NZ_CP022129.1, from coordinate 3,192,474 downwards.
TTTGTTCCGTTTGGAAGTGCCGGAAATTGCCGAAGGCACTATTTCTATTATGGGCGCGGCGCGTGATCCTGGCTCTAGGGCCAAATTGGCGGTTAAAAGCAATGACCCGCGCTTAGATCCGGTCGGCTCCTGCGTGGGTATGCGCGGCGCAAGAGTGCAATCTGTCACTAACGAACTGGCGGGCGAGCGGGTCGACATTATTCTTTGGCATCCTAGCGAGGCGCAATTTGTCATTAACGCCATGTCGCCTGCGGAAATCCAGTCGATTATTGTCGATGAAGACAAGCACAGCATGGATTTGGCGGTAGGTTCGGATAATTTGTCCCAAGCTATCGGTCGGGGTGGCCAGAACGTCCGCTTAGCCTCGCAATTGACCGGGTGGGAATTGAACGTGATCGATGCCTCAAAAGCCGAGCTGAACAGCGAAGCGGAAATCGGCAAAGTTAAGCAAATGTTTATGGATCAATTAGATATTGATGCCGACGTGGCCTTGATTTTGGCGGAAGTGGGCTTTAATACGGTTGAAGAAATCGCTTATGTGCCGGTCAGTGAAATGCTGGATATTGAAGGTTTTGATGAGGATTTGGTCAATGAGCTGAGAAGCCGTGCCAAAGATGCGTTACTGATTAGCGCGATTGCCGCCGAGGAAACGAGGGAAACCGTGCATCCTGCGGAAGATTTGTTGGCAATGGCGGGTATGGATGATGATTTGGCTTACGAGTTGGCGAGCCAAGGTATTGTGACGATGGATGATTTGGCAGAGCAATCAATTGATGATTTGTTGAATTTTTCGGGGATCACTGAAGAAAGAGCGGCAGAATTGATTATGAAGGCGCGTGAGCCTTGGTTTGCCGAGGCAAAGAGTGAGTAAAAGGGGGAGCAAATGAGCGATAAAACAGTACGGCAGTTAGCAGAGGTGGTAAAAATACCTTTGGAACGATTATTAGAACAACTGAAAGAAGCAGGATTATCTGCCAGCTCCCCTGATGATGTCATCAGTGAAGATGAAAAAATGCAATTGCTTGGGCATTTGCGCAAGCGTCACGGTAAGCCCGAAGACAATACCGCCGGATCACCTAGACGGGTGACGTTAGAGCGCCGGAAAGTAACGGAAATCAAGCAGGCCACCGCACCCGGCAATTCTGCAAAAACCATCAGCGTTGAAGTGCGTAAAAAGAAAACCTTTATCAAACGCCCTGAGCACAAGGAAGCGGAAGTGCCTAAAGTTGTCCAGCAGCCGGCGCTTATCGAAACCGTAGCAGCACCGCTGTTGCCGGTTGTCGAGGCTGTAGTGCCTGAGCAGGTTGGGGCGGCTGGATCTGAACCTGCGCAAGAGGCTGTGGTTGCGGTTGTCGAGACCCTCACAGAACCAGTACCTGAGCCAGTGGTGGAACTGGTTAATGAGCCTGTATCTATTCCTGAGGTTGAGACCGTGACGACAAAAACAGCACAAGATAAACCCAAAGCCAAGCCTGACCATGCGCCTAAGGCTAAAGGTGCGGATGCGGCGCGTCCTGTGGCAGCAGTCGATGCTGATTTGATCGACGATAATGATCCCGAAGATAAATTCGCGACGATAAAAATTAAGGACGATAAAAAAGTTAAGCAGGATAAGCCCATCAAAGCGAAAGAGTCTGACGAAGTCAGAAAAAAACAGCAAGAAAAAGAACGCCGTCTCGAAGAATCCATCAAAAAGAACGCCGAAAAAGTCAGGCAACAAGCCGCCGCCAAACAGCAAGAACTGTATAAGAAAAAGCAAGAAGAAGGTGCTGCTGCACCTGCGCGGACTTCATCAGGTAAAGACAATAAAAAAGGCAAGAAGAAAGGCAAGCAAAGTCCGCGTGTCGCTATGCCTTCGGAAAACCGTCACCAGTTTGAAATGCCGGTCGCACCGATTGTTAAAGAAGTCACCATTCCTGAGATGATTATCGTCTCTGACCTGGCGCAAAAAATGAGCGTCAAGGCCGCGCTGGTCATTAAGCATCTGATGAAGCTAGGCATCATGGCGACCATTAACCAAAGCATCGACCAAGAAACGGCGGTGATTTTAGTTGAAGATATGGGCCATAAACCTATCATGCAAAGCGACGACGACCTTGAACAAGAAATGCTCGCCGAAGTGCTGATGGAAGATAACCGCGTGGAATTGCCCCGCGCCCCTATCGTTACCATTATGGGCCATGTCGATCACGGTAAGACCTCATTGCTGGATTATATCCGTAAAACCCGCGTCGCCGCTGGCGAAGCGGGCGGTATTACCCAACATATCGGTGCGTATCAGGTCAAAACCGACCACGGTGCGGTCACCTTCCTTGATACCCCAGGCCACGCCGCGTTTACCGCTATGCGGGCCCGGGGTGCTGATGTCACTGACGTGGTCATCGTGGTGGTTGCCGCCGACGACGGCGTGATGCCGCAAACCAAAGAAGCGGTGGAACACGCAAGGGCCGCCAATGTGCCGATTATTGTCGCCATGAACAAGATCGACAAACCGGAAGCCAATCCCGACAAGGTGATGCAGGAATTGTCGACTATTAACGTCTTGGCGGAAGAGTGGGGTGGTGATGTCCAATTCTTGAAGATTTCTGCCAAAACTGGCGCGGGCATCGACGACCTGATCGAGGCTTTGATTGTCCAAACGGAAATTCTTGAGTTAAAAGCGCCTGTTGAAGGGGCGGCATCCGGTATCGTCATTGAATCGCGTTTGGATAAAGGCCGTGGTGCAGTCGCGACGGTGCTAATCCAAAAAGGTACCTTAGAAAACGGCCAAATGGTCTTATGTGGCCATGAATATGGCCGCGTCCGCGCGATGTTTAACGAAAACGGCAAAGCCATTAAAGAAGCCGGCCCTTCGGTGCCGGTGGAAATTTTAGGCCTGTCGGGTACGCCGTTTGCGGGCGACGAGTTCTTGGTCGTCCAAAACGAACGGGTCGCTAAAGATTTGGCGAAACACCGTGAAGACCGGAAGAAATTCAGCCGTCAAGCCGCGCAACAAGCCTCTAAACTGGATGAAGTGTTCTCGCGCATGACCGCCGGAGAGCTTGCCAGCGTTAATCTGGTCATTAAAACCGACGTGCAAGGCAGTTTGGAAGCCTTACGCGGCTCGTTAGTGGCTTTGTCCAACGACGAAGTGGAAGTGAAGGTGATTTTTGGCGGGGTCGGCGGTATCAACGAAGGCGATGTCAATTTGGCTTTGGCTTCGGGCGCTATCCTGATCGGCTTTAACGTCCGTGCCGATGCCACTTCACGCCGCCTGATCGAAGAAAAAGGTGTGGATTTGCATTATTACAGCGTCATTTATGATGCGATTGATGAAGTCAAAAAATCCATCAGCGGTATGTTAGCCCCTGAAATCAGGGAGCATATCGTCGGTCTTGCCGAAGTGCGGGATGTGTTCCGCTCACCGAAATTCGGTGCGATTGCCGGATGTATGGTCATTGACGGTTTTGTTAAACGTAATCTACCGATCCGCGTCCTACGCGAAAACGTGGTGATTTTTGAAGGCCAGTTAGAATCCTTACGCCGCTTTAAAGACGATGCATCAGAAGTCAAAATGGGCATGGAATGCGGTATCGGCGTGAAAAACTACAACGACGTGCAGGCGGGCGACCAAATCGAAGTCTTTGAACGCACTGAAGTCAAACGGGTATTGTAAAGTATGGGTAACGTGTATGGTCGTAAAGACCGTGTCTCCTCGCAAATGCAGAAAGAGCTGTCGTTCATTCTGCAACGGGATATTGATGATCCGCGCTTAGGCTTTGTCACCATTAACGAGGTCGAGGTCACCCGTGACCTCGCCGTCGCGAAAGTCTACTTCACGGTATTGAATACCGATGAAGCAGGCAAACGCGCCAACCAAAAATGCCTGAACGAACTGGCCCCGCAAATCCGCCACGAACTTGCCAAACGGATGCGCCTGCGCCATATTGCTGAGTTGCGTTTCCATTACGACGATTCGTTTGATACGGGGATGCGGGTGGCGGCGTTGTTAAGCGAGGTGGCGAAGGAGTTGCCGGTTGAAGATTTGCCGGAAGACGAATCATAATGTCAACGGATACGCCGATTTAAAAGAGTTAGCGATTGATGTAGTAGGGCTGAAATTATTCACGCACATCCTGCCTATACAGCCTAGTGATTTATTGCGGCAGGTGCTGGCGAACAACCAGCAATTGCCGTTACAGTCGGAAAAAGCCAAATCGGAATTGCTGATTACGCCGATATTGAATGACATTTGGCAAAGAAACCCCAAAGCGTTTACCTATTTTTCCGGTTATCAATTTAATATTGATGATATGTGACTATCAGTCAACTATCGGTATTTTTACAGCGTTTTTTAATCAATGAGCAAACGTACCTCTGGCCTTAATATCCACGGCATCATTTTGTTGGACAAACGCTTAGGCGTGTCTTCCAACAAAGCCTTACAGGAAGTCCGCCGCTTGTTTAATGCCAATAAAGCCGGGCATACCGGGGCGTTAGATCCTTTGGCCAGCGGTTTGCTGCCGCTGTGTTTTGGCGAGGCGACTAAGGTGTCGGCGCTGATGTTGGACGATGATAAGCGTTATCAGGTGACGGTGCAGTTAGGGGTGATGACCGACACGGGCGATGCCGAAGGGGCGGTGATTGCCACCCTGCCTGTACCGCCATTGACCCAGGACGCTATTGCCGCCTGTTTGCGGCAGTTTACCGGTGCCATCGAGCAAGTGCCGCCGATGTATTCGGCCTTAAAGCATCAGGGCAAAAAACTCTATGAATTGGCTAGGGAAGGCATTACGGTTGAGCGCAAAGCCCGGCATATCCATATTTATGAACTGGTTTTGCTCAGCGCGACCGCCGACCAGCTCATGCTGGAAGTGGCCTGTTCCAAAGGCACTTACATCCGCTCGTTAGCGGAAGACATCGGCCATGCCTTAGGCACTTGCGGCACAGTGACGGCTTTGCGGCGCTTGGCGGCTGGGCAGTTTTCCCTGACTGAGGCCAAAACCTTGGAAGAATTGGCGGCGATGGACATGCCGACCTTATTGGCTACCTTAATTGCAGTCGATAAGCCTTTAGCAGGCTTGCCGTCAGTGCAGTTATCCGAGGCGCAAGCGATCAGTATCCGTTATGGGCAAACGATTGCTTATCCGGCCAGCATCGAAGGGAGTGTCCGCTTATATGAAGGCCCGTTGTTTTTGGGTTTGGGGGAAATGCTATTGGATGGTAAAATAGCCCCGAAAAAGTTGTTTAATATTAACGGGTAGAGGGGCGAAAATCCACCGCTCTGCCTTTTAAGGGCATAAATTTTTATGCCCTGCCAGCCTGCCCTACACCCTATCGCGGGGCAGGATTTTCTTAAGTCGCCTAAGGCGGCTTTATTTTTTATACTTTAATCTTATAGGGATTATCAAAAAATGCCATTTACCGCAGAACAAAAGAAAGCCGTTGTTGAAGCTTACCGTTTATCAGAAACCGACACAGGCTCCCCAGAAGTGCAAGTTGCCTTACTGACTGCCCATATCACCCATTTGACTCCGCATTTTGCGGCACACAAAAAAGACAACCACTCCCGCCGTGGTTTGTTGCGTATGGTTAACCAACGCCGTAAGCTGTTAGATTATCTGAAAAACAAAGATATTGCCCGTTACCGTTCATTGATCGAACGTCTGGGTCTGCGTAAATAAGCCAACCAAGAAACGCTACAACCTCAGTAGGGGTATTGTTGCAATACCCCTACCCGAACCTCTACACAAAGGAATCTTATAGTGAATCCTATCAGGAAAGTATTTCAATACGGCGCACGCACAGTAACATTGGAAACTGGCGAGATAGCACGTCAAGCTGACGGCGCTGTGATAATCGACGTTGACGGCACCACCTTATTGGTGACTGTCGTTGCTAAAAAAGAAGCCACTGGCGGGGATTTCTTCCCGTTAACCGTCAATTATCAAGAAAAAGCCTATGCGGCCGGAAAAATCCCAGGGGGCTTTTTCAAACGCGAAGGGCGGCCCAGCGAGCAAGAAACGCTAACGTCCCGCTTGATAGACAGACCGATACGCCCGCTTTTCCCTGAAGGCTATACTAACGAAGTTCAAATTATCGCTACTGTGGTGTCTTTAAACCCAGAAGTAGACCCAGAAATTCCGGCCCTGTTAGGCGCGTCAGCGGCTTTGGCCGTATCCGGTTTGCCTTTTAACGGCCCTATCGGTGCGGCCTGTGTCGGTTATCAGGACGGCGGCTATCTGTTAAACCCATCACCTGCGGCACTAAAAACCTCACAGCTGACCCTAGTCGTTGCAGGTACTGCCCATGCGGTGTTGATGGTCGAATCCGAAGCGGTCGGCTTGTCCGAAGAAGTTATGCTCGGTGCGGTGCTGTTTGGTCACGAACAAATGCAGACGGCGATTGATGCCATCAATGATTTCGCCAATGCGGCGGGCAAAGGTGCGGTATCTTGGGAAGCCCCTGAAGCCAATGTCGAATTAGTCAGCAAAGTGACAGCCGAAGTCGAAGCCAGCATCACCGAAGCTTATCAAATCGCCGAAAAACTGATCAGACAAGAGCAACTTAAGGCAATCAGACATGCCGTAGTTGAAAAATTGACGGCTGACGGTGATTATACCGCCAATGCTATCCGTGCAATTATCGAGCATCTGGAAGCGAAAATCGTCCGTAACGCTATCCTTGATGACAGCAAACGTATTGATGGCCGCGCCTTAGATTCTATCCGCCCGATCAGTATCAGAACGGGCGTATTGCCAAGAACCCACGGTTCGGCGTTGTTCACACGCGGCGAAACCCAGGCATTAGTGGTTGCCACCTTAGGTACCCAGCGCGATGCCCAAATCATCGACGCTTTGGCGGGTGAATATAAAGAACCGTTCATGCTCCACTACAACTTCCCTCCTTACAGCGTTGGCGAAACTGGACAAGTCGGTTCACCTAAGCGCCGTGAAATTGGTCATGGCCGTTTGGCGAAACGCGGTGTTGCCGCCGTATTGCCCAATATGGAAGAATTTCCTTACACTATCCGTGTGGTGTCTGAGATTACCGAATCGAACGGTTCCAGCTCAATGGCTTCCGTGTGCGGCAGTTCTTTGGCGCTGATGGATGCGGGTGTGCCTATCAGTACACCAGTGGCCGGTATTGCTATGGGTCTGATTAAGGAAGGCGACCGTTTTGCGGTCTTGTCGGACATCATGGGCGATGAAGACCATTTAGGCGATATGGATTTTAAAGTGGCAGGCTCCGAACAGGGCATTACCGCTTTGCAAATGGACATCAAGATTGACGGCATCACTGCCGAAATCATGAAAACTGCCTTGGAACAAGCGAAAGTAGGCCGTTTGCATATTCTCAGCGAGATGAACAAAGCCTTGTCATCAACCCGCGAAGAAATGTCCGACTTCGCACCGCGCATCATTACCTTCAAAATTGACCCTAGCAAAATCCGCGAAGTTATCGGTAAAGGTGGCGCGACGATTCGCGGCATTACCGAAGTCACGGGTGCCAGCGTTGATCTGAGCGATGATGGTGTAGTGAAGATTGCCTCGGTTGATAAAGCCGCTGGCGAAGAAGCCCGCCGCATGATTGCCGAAATCACCGAAGAAGTCGAAGTGGGCAAAGTCTACGAAGGCAAAGTTGTCCGTCTGATGGATTTTGGCGCATTTGTCACTATCTTGCCAGGTAAAGACGGTTTGGTGCATATCTCGCAAATTTCCGATGAACATGTCGATAAAGTCAGCGACAAGCTGAACGAAGGCGATATGGTACGCGTAAAAGTGCTGGAAATCGACCGCCAAGGCCGGGTCAGATTGAGCATGAAAGAAGCGGATAAAGAATAAGTTTATCGGTTTTAACGGGTAATAAAAAAGGGTCGAAAGACCCTTTTTTATTACCCGTTAAAACGTGCCGGAAAATAGCCATAGCGCTAAAGTTACCAGCGAGACTTTTCAGGTTTTAGTAACCTGACAAGTCTCGCTGGTTATTTCTCATACGTTCTTAAGCAAACGGATGCTCAAGGATAATAGTCTCATCACGGTCAGGGCCTGTGGACAAAATAGTGACTTTAATGCCCACCAGGTCTTCAATACGTTTGATGTAGGCTTTGGCGTTTGCAGGCAGTGCGTCATAGTCGGTGATACCGGCTGTGGGGTCGCTCCAGCCCGGCATTTGTTCAATAATCGCCTCGCATTCTCCGTATTGGTCTGCCCCTAACGGCGCGATATTAGTGATTTCACCTTTTAGGCGGTAGCCTGTGCAGATACCGACGCTTTCCATGCCGTCTAAGACATCCAGCTTAGTCAGGCAAATGCCGCTTAAGCTGTTCAATTTGGCGGATTTGCGCATGGCGACGGCATCAAACCAACCGCAACGGCGTTTGCGTCCGGTGGTGGCACCGACTTCAAAGCCTTTGGCGCTGAGGTGTTCGCCGTTGGCATCGTGCAATTCGCTAGGGAAAGGGCCGTTGCCGACGCGCGTTGAGTAAGCTTTGGTAATGCCTAAGACATAGTCAAAGTTCAGCAAGCCTACGCCGCTACCGGTGGCGGCACCACCTGCGGTGGTGCTGGAAGAGGTGACGTAGGGGAAGGTGCCGTGGTCGACATCCAATAACGCGCCTTGCGCCCCTTCAAATAATAGGTTGCTGCCTTCGGCTTGATGTTGGTACAGCGTTTCGCTGACATCGCACAGCATTGGCTTGATCTGCTCACCAAACGCCAAGGCTTCGTCTAAGGTTTGTTGGTAGTCGACGGCATCGACATGGAAATACTCGGTCAACATAAAATTGTGATATTCCAATAACTCTTTCAGCTTTTCGGCGAAGGCGGTAGGATTTTTAAAATCCCCCGCGCGTAAACCTCTGCGGCCTGCTTTATCTTCGTAGGCCGGGCCTATGCCGCGTCCGGTCGTGCCGATGGCTTTGCTGCCACGCGCTTTTTCGCGGGCTTGGTCAATGGCGACATGCACGGGCAGGATTAGGGTACAAGCCTCACTGATTAACAGGCGGTTACGGACGTTGATACCGGCTTTTTCAAGGATCTCAATTTCTTCCAGTAAAGCTTTGGGGGAGAGCACGACACCGTTGCCGATCAGGCATTGGACATTGTCGCGGAGGATGCCCGAAGGGATCAGATGCAAAACAGTTTTTTCGCCTTTGATGACCAAGGTATGGCCCGCGTTATGGCCACCTTGGAAGCGTACCACCGCTTGTGCTTGTTCGGTCAATAAATCGACCAGTTTGCCCTTTCCTTCGTCACCCCATTGAGTGCCGATAACAATGACATTTTTTCCCATAATAACTCCAATTACGGCTGCATAAATGCAGCGGGTAGGGCAAAGGCCTTAGGCCGTTGCCGAATTTAAAGGTTTAACAACCCAGTGTTGTTGTTCTTGCACTAAAACGGCGGTGCAGCCATATTCGGCCGCCCCACCGGTTTGCCCCGGCAGTTGCTGGATAACTGCCCGTTGTTGGGCGCGTAAGTCTCTGATGGCGGTCGCTAAGTCGGCATCATCATGATAAGGCGCGAAAATCAGTTCGCGGGGCGGGCAGGAAAAGCTTTGTTTGCTGAGTGCCGATAGCAGTTTCAAGTCGGCGCTGAAACCGGTGGCCGGACGCGCCCTGCCAAAGACTTTGCCGATATTGTCGTAACGTCCGCCCCGGGCAATTTCTCGGCCTACCTTAGGGACAAAGGCGGCGAAGACCATACCTGTGTGGTAATGGTAGCCGCGCAGTTCCGCCAAGTCGAAGCTGATCGCCAAGTGCGGGAAACGGTTGGCTAGTTGTCCGGCGATGGCGGTCAAGTCTGCTAGGGCTTGGTTGACGGCATCGCCCGCTTGAGCCAATAAGGTTTGTGCTTTTACCAATACGGTGTGGTCGCCGTTGAGTTCCGGCAAGGCCAAAAAGAGTTGTTTCAAGTCGCCGTTGATGGCATAACCGTCCATCAGTTCCGCCAGTTCCGGTTTGGCTTTGCGTTGTAAAATGGCGAACAGTTCGCTTTCTTGGGCGACGGACAAATCGGCTTGCTCGGCTAAGGCGCGGTAAATGCCGACATGCCCCAAATCCAGATGCACATTTTGCAGGCCAGTGACGGCGAGCATTTCCAGCATCAGGCAAATGACTTCAAAATCGCTTTCTTTACCCGCATGGCCATACAGTTCCGCGCCGATTTGCATAGGGCTGCGGGTCTTTTCCAGCGGGTCGCCACGCGTATGCAGCACCGTCCCGGCATAACACAGGCGGGTAGGGCAGGTGTGCTTAAGGTTATGCGCATCTATCCGGGCGACTTGCGGAGTCATGTCGGCACGGATGCCGAGCATTTTACCGCTGATTTGATCGGTCAGCTTAAATGTTTGCAGGTCCAAATCATGGCCTGAACCGATCAGCAGCGAATCGAGGAAATCGATAAAAGGTGGTATGACGAGGTCATAACCCCAGCAGGCAAAGCGCTCGAGAAGCTTGTTGCGCAGTGCTTCCAGATGTTTGGCCTCAGTCGGCAAAGTTTCTTCAATGCCTTCGGGCAAAAGCCACGAGTTTTGTTGTTGCATGTGTTTTTAAGTCCCACTCAAACAAAACGCCCCGCACAGGCGGAGCGTTTTGGTGTTTTGAAAATCTGTAGAGGCGATAGCTTACTTCATTTTGTCTGTTTCTTAAAATATTGGAAGAAATCAGAGTCAGGATCCAGCACAATCATGCCGGAATTGGTAAAGGTTTTCTTATACGCATTCAGGCTGCGGTAGAAGGTAAAAAACTCAGGATCTTGGCCGTAGGCTTGGGCATAAATTTCTGAGGCTTTCGCGTCGCCTTCACCGCGTAATTTTTCGGCATCACGGTAGGCGTTCGCTAAGGTGACGACGCGCTGGCGGTCGGCATCGGCGCGTATCCGCTCCGCCGCTTCCGCGCCTTGGGAGCGGAATTCCCGCGCGACCCGCTCACGTTCGGCTTCCATACGGCTGAACACCGAGGCGCTGACTTCGTCAGGCAAATCGATGCGCATGACTTGCACGTCAATAATTTCCATACCTAAACTAGCCGCTATGGACTTGGAATTATTGATCAAAATTTCCCGGATAGCGCTGCGGTCGGTGGATACCAATTGCTTGATGTTGCGTTTGCTGAATTCGCCGCGAAAAGCGTCTTTAATGATTTGGTCCAAGCGCAAATTGGCTTGGTCAATATCACCCGCCACGACGGTATAAAATTTAGTGACATCACCAATCCGCCATTTGACGAACGAGTCGACAATGACGTTTTTCTTTTCGGCGGTCAAAAAGCGTTCCGGCCTGGAATCCATGGTTTGGATACGCGCATCAAACAATTTGACGGTGTTGATCAGCGGTATCCTAAAATGCAGGCCAGGTGCGTAATCGCTTTTAATGATTTCACCAAAGCGGAATTTAATGGCTTTTTCTGTTTCCTTGACGGTAAACAGGCTCATCATGCCGGCGATCAGCAGGATACCTGCAACGCCGGCGGCTATTTTATTTTGTATCATTGACGGCCCCTTACATCACGACCACGACTGGTAGCCCGGTCAACACTATGCTCGTCGACGGCTGCGGACGCAGGGGCGGCGGCTGGCGTTGCGGCGGGTTCATTGCTGTTTTGCACCGGATTGCTGTTGGCAGGCTGGCTGGCGGGTTTATGCGGCAGCATTTTATCTAACGGCAAATACATCATATTGTTGCCGCCTTTCACATCAACCATTACGGTATTGGTTTCCGAGAACACCGCTTCCATTGCGTCAATATAGAGACGTTTGCGGGTTACGTCGGGGGCTTTGCTGTATTCGGCATATAATTTGGCAAAACGGCTGCTCTCACCTTCGGCTTGGGCGATGACTTGTTCTTTGTAGCCTTCCGCTTCTTGCATCTTTCTGGCCGCCGCCCCACGCGCTTTAGGCACAACATCGTTAGAGTAGGCTTCGGCTTCGTTGATCAGGCGCTGTTCGTCTTCACGCGCCTTAATGGCATCGGCGAAGGCGTTTTGCACCTGTTCGGGAGGTTGCGCATCTTGCAGGTTGACGCTGGTGATTTGGATGCCGGAATGGTAGCTGTCCATCACGTCTTGGATTTCTTTTTTGATCTGGGTGACAATTTCGCTACGGCCTTCGGTTAAGACAAAATCCATGGTGCTGCTGCCGATCACGCCGCGCTGGGCGCTTTCGGTAACTTGTTTCAGCGTGGCGGCCGGGTTGACGATATTAAAAATAAAGTCTTTGGCATCTTTTACTTGGTATTGCACCGCAAGGCGCACGTCGACATAGTTTTCATCTTTGGTCAGCATCAGCGCTTCTTTCAATACCGAACCGCTTTGTTCGCTGCCCGCGCTACGGTATCCGACTTCGATAAAACGTTGTTGCTTAACGTTGACGATATTGACTTGTTCGATAGGGGCGGGCAGATGCCAATGCAGGCCGGATTGGGTAATGGTGGTGTATTTGCCGAAACGGGTCTCGACGCCGTGGTTACCTTCATCGACGACATAAAAGCCGGTTATACCCCATAAAAAAACCGCCACACCGGCGGCAATGGCGGTCAGGCCTTTCATTGGGGGGCTGGAATCGTTGCTTGAATTGCCGCCGCCCTCGCCACCGCCAAACAGTTTGCCTAATTTTTCTTGTAAAGACCGCAGGGCTTCATCAAGATCGGGAGGCCCATTCTTGTCTCCCCGCCCGCTCCAGGGGTCTTTTTTATCGCCGCCAGGCTCATTCCACGACATATTTTATGCTCCGTATGGATTATTTTACTGTTATTTGATCCCGTAGGATGTGTTGTCGGCCTTCAGCATGAAAGCGTTTGCCTTTACAGGCAGCAATACTTATCGGCTATTTTAGCGTAAATGCCTTAAAAACACGAAAACACCCGGAGATAGGTAAGACATCTCCAAGTGCTTTGAGGTTTAGCCTGTCGTAGCCTGTCTGTGCCAAAGCCCGCTAAGGCCATTCGTTAAGGCAGCTCTTCGGTCTTAACTTCTTTTAACAGGCCTAAGTGCTTGACATCTATTTGTACGACCAGTTCGCTGGCACCCAGTTCATCAATATCCTCGGCAATGATTTTTGCGCAAGTAAATAATTTAGCGCGGATGCCGCCTTGTTGCGGGGTCAAAAAGCAGCGGCGGGTCACTTTGGTGCTGGCAAACAGCTCCACGAGAACCTGCACTAAAAGCTCCATGCCCGCACCGGTTTCCGCCGATAACCAAACCCGCACCGGATTGCCCGCATCATCGCGGTCAATATGCGGCAGGATGCCGTCGAGCAGATCGATTTTGTTGAACACTTCGATTTGCTTGACGGTATCGGCTTGTATTTCGGTCAGCACTAGGTTGACTTGGGCAATGATGGTATCACGGTCATCGCTGTGGGCATCAATAACGTGCAGCAATAACTCCGCTTCGCTGGCTTCCTGTAGGGTCGATTTAAACGCGGCGACCAGCTCATGCGGCAGGTGGCGGATAAAGCCTACCGTATCGGCTAAGACAATTTCGCTATTGTTGGCCAGTTGGACGCTACGCAAGGTCGGGTCTAGGGTGGCGAACAATTGGTCTGCTGCATAAATGCCCGCCCCGGTCAGTTGGTTAAATAGCGTCGATTTCCCGGCATTCGTGTAGCCGACCAGGGAGACGGTAGGGATTTCGGCTTTTTTGCGTTGGCTGCGCCCCTGGTGGCGTTGTTTGTCGACTTTATCCAAGCGTTGTTGGATTTGTTTGATGCGCCCGGCTAATAGGCGGCGGTCGGTTTCCAACTGGGTTTCACCTGGCCCTCTTAAGCCGATACCGCCTTTTTGCCGCTCCAAATGCGTCCAGCCGCGTACCAAACGGGTTGACAAATGCTTAAGCTGCGCCAATTCGACTTGGAGTTTGCCTTCAAAAGATTGCGCCCGCTGGGCAAAAATATCCAAGATCAAGCCGTTTCTGTCGACTACCCGCACCCCCAGATAGCCTTCCAAGTTACGTTCTTGGCTGGGCGATAGCGGATGGTTGACGAGTACGACATCGGCGGCATAGTCTTGGACGGCGAGTTTTAGCTCGTCAAGTTTGCCCGTGCCCATAAAGTATTTGGCATCGGGGCGTTTGCGGCTACCAGTGACAACATAGACAGGATCAGTTCCGGCGGATTTAGCCAGTTCTTTAAGTTCTGCAAGATCTTCCTGTCCGGTATGAAAGGTCAGATGAACAAGAACAGCCCGTTCACCTGAATCAGGACGGTCAAACAATTAGTGCCTCATTAAAGCAGAAGGATAAGGGGATAAGTTGGCGATGTGGCATCATCTTACTCATCGCTGCTGTCATCGCCTTCGCGGGTCATTTTAACCGCTTTGCTGGGGACGATAGTAGAAATGGCGTGTTTATACACCATTTGGCTGACGGTATTTTTCAGCATAATCACATACTGGTCGAACGAATCGACTTTGCCTTGCAGCTTGATGCCGTTGACCAGAAAAATAGATACGGGGGTATGTTCTTTTCTGAGGGTGTTTAAAAAGTTGTCCTGCAAATTTTGGCCTTTTGACATCCGATTTCTCCTTATTTTTATAGAAATGCTGGTTAAGATAACTGCAATTATCAGTCAATACAAATCATAATCTGGCAAACAAAACGCTTGCTGTGTCGGTTAGGTAGATTTTACCAATAGATTCGATGACTTGCTTTTAATTTTATATGTGGTTTTTAGTTTGACAACAAGGCGACGATACGCGCCTTGGCCTAATACGCTATCTGGCAACAGCAATAGCGTATGCCGATTAGGCGGGATGATGCGGTCAAACAGGCCCGTGGGTTTGATATGGGTATGGTTGCCCCGAATTTCAACATGCAAAAATAATGCAAAAGTGGTCATGACGGTCGTGGGTAAAATTTGCACCGCGCTAAAATCGCCGCTATCGGCCACTTCCCAGCCCAAAGCCGTGCTGTATCTTAAGGTACGCCACATCGGCCGGCAACAGCTGAGGGCGCGGCGATAGTGGCTCAGCACTGCCGTTGCCAGCAACCCTTGCACCATGAGTGGCAGGGCGTTGCTGAAACAGGCGCACACCGCCAGCGTATAACCGCCCGTTAAGGCTATTTTTAAGCGTTTTGAGCAAATTAAAGGAAATTCGGTCATGGCTACGCACTGCACTGGTTTAAGTTGCTTTAGGGAAGGCTGGCTTTTGTGCGTTGCACCACCCACTTTACCTCAGGCCGCCAAAAGATTAATTTCATCACTGTTGCCAATTTTTAGAGCACTTTACGGCAATATAGCCTAATCGCCTGCCAATTCAAGCCTGCCCGTTACTGTTCTTGCACCGCTTTAATATAAAGGGTTGCACCAATAACTGCCGCTGGAGCGACGAGGACATTCACGACTGGCAAAGTCAGCCCCATCATAGTGATGCCGCCAAAGCTTAAAGAGCCTAAGCGCATATCTTTAGCCAGTTGTTTTTGCTCAGGAAACAAGAAACCGGCATTTTCTAGCGGAAAGGCCATATATTCCAAGGCCATGCCCCACGCGCCAAATAATGCCCATAAAAAGGGAGCGATGACATTAAGGCCTGGGATTAAAAACAGCACCAGCAAGGGCAGGGCGCGGGTCGCTAGGTATAGCACCCGTTTCAGTTCGGCCGCCATCACCTTGGCGACGGGCAGTTCCGCTACCGTAACAGCATTGTTGCCGCTCACCAGCGCTAAGGTCTTAGCCGCCAGCTTACCGTAAAAAGGCGCGGCTAATATATTTGCCACCACCGTAAAGGTAAAGAACCCGGCAATAAAAAAACAGATGAAAAATAACGGCCATAACACCCAGCTTAGCCAATTGAGCCACGCGGGGATAAAGTGCCGGATCAATTCGTCCATGTAGTGGTAGCCCAATACCAAGGCCACGGCGTAGATGAGAAAATTGATCAGCAAGGGCATGAGCAAAAAAGGCCGTAACTCAGGCCGCATCAGCAGGCCGACACCTTGGAAAAAATAGCGGGTCGCCGCCAGCGGGTTATTGGTTTGTTTGCTTACTCTCATTGCAAGGCTTCCATAGTGGTTAACGAGGGCTGCATCACCACGCCGCGTTCCGTGACCAGTGCCGTAATCAGTTCGGCGGGGGTTACGTCAAAGACCGGATTCCAAGCAGTGACCAACGAGTCGGGCGTGTGGTAACAGGCGGGCAACAGTTCCCGGGCATGGCGTTGTTCAATGTCAATCGCCGCCCCGGACGCGATGCTCCAGTCTATGGTCGTCGTTGGTGCGACTACCATAAACTTGACTTGATGTTGCCGTGCCAGCACCGCCAAGGCATAAGTGCCGATTTTGTTGGCGGTGTCGCCATTGGCGGCAATCCGGTCGGCGCCGACGATCACCCAGTCAACCGCCCCGGATTGCATCAGCCATGCCGCCGCCGAATCGGCGATGAGGGTCACCGGAATGCCTTCTTGCGCCAATTCCCAAACGGTCAGCCGCGCACCTTGTAACCAAGGCCGGGTCTCGCCGGCAAACACCGCCACGTCTTGGCGTTGCCGGACACTGCGGATGACCCCTAAGGCCGTACCGTAACCGCCTGTCGCTAAAGCCCCGGTATTGCAGTGGGTTAGGATGCCTTTAGCATGACCGATTAAATCTGCGCCAAGTTCCCCCATGCGGCGATTTGCCGCAACATCGTCGGCATGGATGGCTTTTGCACAGGCTAATAAGTCCGCCAACGGCTGTTCGGAAACCTTGTCCAGCACCGTTTTCATGGTTGCCAAGGCGGTGAACAGGTTCACCGCTGTAGGCCGGGATTGCGCCAAAAACGCCATGTCCGCCGCTACCTTAGCTTGCCATTGATTAGGCGTGTCCCGATAATGGCGATAGGCCGATAACACCACACCATAAGCTGCCGCTATGCCTATTGCAGGCGCACCGCGCACCCGCATGGAGGCGATGGCATCATGCACCCCCGCCGCGTCATCATACACATCATAAGCGATCGTGTCCGGCAACTGCCGTTGGTCCAGCACTTTTAAGGCGGAGCCTGTCCATTCTAGGGCTTGTACGGTTAATTTAGTCATTGATAGCAATTGTCAGTAAAAATTAGGGTTGCGTGGGCCGCTGCGGATATCTAGGGCAACAGGCCTGAAACTATAACGGCATTTTATTACAGACTTGCGGATCACCGCTGAAGTTTTGTCGGCGGCGGTGCGGTAAGCTAACTGTTTTTAAGATTACCCAAAATTGTTAATGACCAAAACGGCATAATTTTGTATAGTGTTACAGTTCGTTTATTGATAACGGGATGCGTCCTTCTGGGTTCATCCCGTTTTGCATATTTGAGGTAACGTGTTTGACTAAGTCTGCTTTATTAGTGTTAGAAGATGGTACGGTATTTAGCGGTGTCTCGGTAGGGGCAGACGGCTGTTCGGTCGGCGAAGTGGTGTTCAACACCGCCATGACCGGCTATCAGGAAATTCTCAGTGACCCGTCTTACGCCCGGCAAATTGTCACCCTGACCTATCCGCATATCGGCAATGTCGGCACCACCGCCGAAGACGACGAATCGGTGGGCGTATTCGCCAGTGGCCTGGTGATTAGGGATTTGCCGTTGTTGGCCAGTAACTGGCGTAGCGAGAAAACCTTGCAGCAGTATTTGCTGGACAATAACGTGGTGGCGATTGCCGAAATCGACACCCGCAAACTGACCCGCCTGTTACGCGACAAAGGTGCGCAACGTGGCGCGATAGTGGCGGGTGAAGAAGTTGATGTGGCGACCGCCACGGCGGCCATTGCTGGCTTTGCGGGCCTAAAAGGCTTGGATTTGGCGAAAGAAGTCACCACCGCCGACAGTTACGCCTGGACAGAAAGCACTTGGACGTTGCAAGACGGGCATTTGCCGGGTGAAAATCTGGGCAAGCATGTCGTGGCTTATGATTTTGGCATCAAGCGTAATATCTTGCGTTTGCTGGTTAAGCGCGGTTGCCGTGTCACGGTCGTACCTGCCCAAACCCCTGCCGCCAACGTGTTGGCACTGAACCCCGATGGGGTATTTTTGTCCAACGGTCCGGGCGATCCAGAGCCTTGTACTTATGCTATTGATGCTATCCGTGACATTTTGGCGACCAAGATTCCGGTGTTCGGCATTTGTTTGGGCCACCAATTGTTGGCTTTAGCCAGTGGCGCGAAGACTGAGAAAATGAAATTCGGCCACCATGGCGCTAACCATCCGGTACAGAATCTCGCCACCGGGCATGTCATGATCAGCAGCCAAAACCACGGCTTTGCCGTTAATGAGGCCAGTTTGCCGGATAACCTGATCGCCACCCACCGCTCGTTATTCGACGGTAGCTTACAGGGTATCAGGCGGACGGACGTGCCGGCTTTCAGTTTTCAGGGGCATCCCGAAGCGAGTCCGGGGCCGCATGATGTGGAAGGTTTGTTTGATGAGTTTATGGTGATGATGGCTGCGCATTAAATGCGTGTTTTGCTGGGATAATGGTGTTTTTGGCCATCGTGCGGTGGCTATACATTATCAATTGCAACGAGTCAAAATATACGGGATAGGCTTAAGGGATATGAGGCCGTTTTCTCGAGGGAGTTGCTCAAACTGATATTTTTCCCTGTTGACTCATTTTTTTCATGCAAAGCGACGCGCTGTTTATTATCTGTCAAGCCTATTTTTGAAAGTATCAAGCTAGATTGTCCACCTAAGGCTAGCAGTTGAGTTGAAGCAAAGCAAATTGCCTCTCATGGCGTTTAAGGCAATAAAAATAACTTTGGAGGCTAGATATGCTGCAAGTAACCCTAGAACTCAAAAATAACGAAGATGAGATGCTTTTGTTGCCGTTGTTACAGAGGTTGGGCATCAGGTATTCAACGTTAAAAAAAGAAGATAATAATGAAAGCCTTGCTTATCATCGGCAGATTATTGAGCGTGGTGTCGATATGGCTGACTTTGATGGTTTTTTGCAAGAATTTAATGATAGCCGCCAAGATAGGCATTTACCCTTTAGAAACGAATGAGGCTGCTGGACAGTAATATCCTGATTTATTCACAGCTATCGGAATATGCTTATTTGCGTCCCTTTATCTTCGACCAAGACAGTGCCGTTTCAAAAATCACCCAGCTTGAAGTTTTAGGCTTCCATCGATTGAACGATGAAGCTAGGCAGTATTTTGTAAGCTGTTTTCAATTTATTAATTTAATTGAAATAAATAACAGCATTATCGATAGGGCAATCCTTCTGCGCCAACAACGTAAAATGTCATTAGGTGATGCCATTATAGCCGCAACAGCCTTGTGCTATAACGCAACAATCATAACGCGTAATGTAAAAGACTTTGCGGAGATTGCCCATTTAAATGTAATAACCCCCTTCATAGTTAACTGTTAGGGCTTGGTGGGTTTAACTGATTAATTATATTAACAAAGCAAAAATATGCCCAAAAGAACCGACATAAAATCCATTTTATTATTAGGCGCAGGCCCCATCGTTATTGGTCAGGCTTGCGAATTCGATTACTCCGGCACCCAAGCGTGTAAAGCGTTGCGTGAAGAGGGCTACCGCGTGATTTTGGTTAACTCCAATCCCGCGACGATTATGACCGACCCCGATATGGCGGACGCGATTTATATCGAGCCTATCGACTGGCAAACCGTGGAAAAAATCATCGCCAAAGAACGTCCCGATGCCATTTTGCCGACCATGGGCGGGCAGACCGCGCTCAATTGCGCCTTGGCTTTAGACAAGCACGGGGTTTTGGCAAAATACAATGTCGAAATGATCGGCGCGACCAAAGAAGCGATTAACAAAGCCGAAGACCGCCAATTGTTCAACGATGCGATGGCGCGTATCGGTTTTGAGGTCGCCAAGTCAAAAACCGCGCATACCATGGAAGAAGCCTTTGCGGCGCAAAAAGAAGTCGGCTATCCGACAGTCATCCGTCCGTCCTTTACCATGGGCGGCAGTGGCGGCGGTATTGCCTACAACAAAGAAGAGTTCATGGAGATTTGCGAACGTGGCTTGGACTTGTCGCCGACTAACGAATTGCTGATTGAAGAATCGGTGTTGGGTTGGAAAGAGTACGAGATGGAAGTCGTGCGCGACAGCAAAGACAATTGCATCATCGTTTGCTCGATTGAAAACTTCGACCCGATGGGGGTGCATACCGGCGACTCGATTACCGTTGCCCCTGCGCAAACGCTAACTGACAAAGAATATCAAATCCTGCGTAACGTGTCTTTGGCAGTATTGCGTGAGATTGGCGTGGATACGGGCGGCTCTAACGTGCAGGTGGCGATTAATCCGGTCGATGGCCGTTTGATCGTCATTGAAATGAACCCACGGGTGTCGCGTTCGTCGGCCTTGGCTTCCAAAGCCACGGGCTTCCCGATTGCGAAGGTTGCCGCCAAGTTGGCGGTGGGCTTTACTTTGGACGAGTTGCAAAACGAAATTACTGGCGGTGCGACCCCTGCATCGTTTGAGCCGAGCATCGATTATGTCGTGACCAAAGTGCCGCGTTTCACCTTTGAAAAATTCCCGCAAGCCGATGACCGTCTGACCACGCAAATGAAATCGGTCGGTGAGGTGATGGCGATAGGCCGCACCTTCCAAGAGTCTTTGCAAAAAGCCTTGCGCGGTTTGGAGATCGGCATCAGCGGTTTGGATGAAATTATTGATTTGAATGCCGATGAAGCCTTGGATAAAATCCACAGGGAAATGCGCCACCCCGGCCCTGACCGTTTGCGTTATGTGGCCGATGCTTTCCGTATCGGCATGAGCCTGACCGAAATCCATGATGTTTGTAAAATCGACCCGTGGTTTTTGGCGCAACTGGAAGATTTGGTGCTGTCTGAAAAGGCCTTGGCGACCAAAACCTTGTCAACGCTGAAAACAGGCGAGTTATATAAGCTCAAACGCAAAGGCTTTTCCGATGTGCGGTTGGCGAAGCTGTTGGGCACCTCAGAAACTGAAGTGCGCAATACCCGCCACAAGCAAAACATCCGGCCAGTCTATAAGCGTATTGACTCCTGCGCAGCGGAGTTTGCCTCCGATACCGCGTACTTGTTCTCAACCTATGAAGAAGAGTGCGAAGCGCGGGTATCCGACCGGGAAAAGATTATTATTCTCGGCGGCGGCCCTAACCGTATCGGCCAAGGCATCGAGTTTGACTATTGCTGTGTCCATGCGGCTTTAGCTTTGCGGGAAGATGGTTACGAAACCATTATGATTAACTGCAACCCGGAAACGGTCTCCACCGATTTTGACACCTCTGACCGCTTGTATTTTGAGCCGTTGACCTTGGAAGATGTCTTGGAGATTGTCCATCTGGAACAGCCTAAGGGCGTGATTGTCCAATACGGTGGCCAAACCCCGCTGAAATTGGCCCGCGCCTTAGAAGCGGCGGGAGTGCCGATTATCGGTACCTCGCCCGACTCGATAGACTTGGCGGAAGACCGCGAGCGGTTCCAGAAATTGCTGGAGCGGTTAAATTTGAGGCAGCCGCCGAATGCCACCGCGCGTTCGGTCGATCAGGCCATCAGTGCCGCAAAGGAACTGGGTTATCCGTTGGTGGTGCGCCCCTCTTATGTGTTAGGTGGCCGGGCGATGGAAATCGTCGTCAACGAAGAAGGTTTGCAACGCTATATGAAAGAAGCGGTGAGTGTCTCTAACGACTCGCCCGTCTTACTTGACCGCTTCCTAGATGATGCCGTAGAAATGGACGTGGATGCCATTTATGACGGCGAGCGCGTCCTAATTGGCGGTTTGATGGAGCATATCGAGCAAGCCGGGGTGCATTCCGGTGACTCGGCCTGTTCGTTGCCGCCTTATGATTTGCCGGCGCATCTGCAAGACCAATTGCGCGAACAAGTGGCCAGAATGGCTGAGGCTTTGGGGGTGCGCGGTTTGATGAACACCCAGTTTGCGATTCAGGGCGAAGACATTTATGTGCTGGAAGTGAATCCTAGAGCCTCCAGGACTGCGCCTTTTGTCTCCAAAGCCACCGGTTATGCGTTGGCGAAAATCGCCGCGCGGGTAATGGTAGGTCAAACCTTGGCACAGCAAGGTGTGACCGAAGAGCGTATCCCCGATTATTATTCCGTTAAGGAAGCGGTGTTCCCGTTCGTGAAATTCCCTGGTGTCGACCCATTATTAGGACCGGAAATGAAATCGACGGGCGAAGTTATGGGCGTGGGTAAAACCTTCGGCGAAGCTTTTGCCAAATCGCAACGGGCGGCAGGTGTCAATCTGAATGCCAGCGGTAAGGTGTTGATCAGTATCCGCGACGGCGATAAGGCGAAAGCCCCGGAAATCGCCCGCATGTTGGTCGATAAAAAGTACGAAATTGTCGCCACGGGCGGTACGGCTAAGTATCTTAAGGAAAAAGGCATCCCTTGCGAACTGGTCTATAAGGTCAATGAAGGCCGACCTAATACGGTTGATATGATTAAAAATGGTCAAATCCAACTGATCATCAATACCACTATCGGCACAAAGGCTATTTCCGATTCCTTCACCATGCGCCGCGCCGCTTTGCAGAACCGGGTGCCTTATTACACGACTATGGCCGGGGCACGGGCCGCCTGTTTTGCTTTAGGCGAGCTGGATGCGGGTGATGTGTCGTGTTTGCAGGACTTGCATAAAAGTTTAAAGTGATCTTGGGCTTGATAATAAAAAACCAAGACAAAACCAATAAATTGGAGTTTTTGAAAAATGAGTAAAGTACCTCTGACGGTAAAAGGCGCGGAAAAATTACGCGCCGAATTGGAAGAATTAAAGACCGTGGTCAGACCACGCATTATTGCTTCAATAGCGACAGCCCGCGCTCACGGCGACTTAAAAGAAAACGCCGAATATCATGCCGCCCGCGAGCAACAAAGCTTTGCTGAAGGCCGGATTGGCGAAATTGAAGGCAAGTTGTCCAACGCCCAAGTGATTGATGTCACTAAACTCGATGCCAACGGCAAGGTCGTGTTTGGCGCGACGGTGGAAATAGAAGATGTGGATTTGGAAAAGCGCGTGGTTTACCAAATTGTTGGCGAAGATGAGGCCAGCATTAAAGATGGCCGCATTTCTATCGGCTCGCCCATTGCGCGTGCCTTAATCGGCAAAGAAGTCGGTGATGTGGTGACGGTTAAGGCACCGGCGGGCAATGTCGAGTATGAAATACTCTCGGTCGAATATATCTGATACAGTGTAACTGGTTATTCTAAAAGCTATTTAACGCCTATAGACGGCCCGACCAGACGGTGGGGCCGTGTACGCGGTGGGGTTGTTAACCTCCACCGCACGGTCGGACGTAAAACGCTCCGCACCATCGGCAAAGCCTTATCCCCGTACCAAACTATTATTTCTTGGGGTTCAATCGGTATAGCACCGCAATCTGGCCTATCGCCTGAATCAGCTCAGCACCCGTCGCACCGCAAATTTTTTCGCTAATCAACTTGCGTTCATCGCGTTCCGCGCGTATTTTGACCTTAATCAGCTCGTGGCTGTCCAATGCCAGTTCAATTTCCGCAAGGACGGCATCGGTCAAACCTGACTGGCCAATCATCACTACGGGTTTTAGGGTATGGGCATTGGCGCGTAATTGTTTCTTATCTACAGAGTTCACTCTCTATTCCTGAAAATCAAAAGCTTATTTTACACTAAAACACAAGGCCTATGGCACGAACTAAAAGCAGTAACCGTTGGATGCAGGAACATTTTGATGATGAATACGTCAGAATGGCGCAAGCGCAGGGCTACCGTTCGCGGGCGGTATTCAAATTGAGTGAGATCCAAGACAAAGACCAGCTGATTAAGCCGGGCATGAACGTGATCGACTTAGGGGCGGCGCCAGGTGGCTGGTCACAGTTTGCCAAGCCCTTAATCGGTAAAAATAACCGCTTGGTGGCATTGGATATTTTGCCGATGGAGCCATTGGAAGGTGTTGATTTTATTCAGGGCGATTTCCGCGAAGAGGCAGTGCTGGCGGAACTGTACAGGGTGCTGGATGATGCCCCCATCCATTTGGTTATGTCGGATATGGCCCCGAATATGAGCGGCAATAACAGCATAGACCAGCCCCGCGCCATTTATTTGGGGGAACTGGCTTTGGATACGGCAAGAACCGTATTGGCGAAGAACGGCAGTTTTTTAGTCAAGTTATTTCAGGGGGAAGGTTTTGAGGCGTTCCATCGGGAAGTGCAACAGGCTTTTGCTAAGGTCGTCATCCGTAAGCCGAAAGCCTCAAGGCCGCGCAGTAATGAAGTTTATATTTTGGCGAAAGGCTTTAAATAATCTTTGGTAGCCCATAGATCTATGCTATCAAGTGTTGTCCGCCTACAAATAACCACAGTCTGGACGATAAGTCCTGATATAATTTAATAAATGTTTTAAACCGAGCGGTTCAAGCCTAGGGCGTGTTTGTGAACGATATGATAAAAAATGTAGTCTTGTGGGTCGTCATTGCCGTTGTGCTGATGTCCCTGTTTAATAATTTTGGCTCTCAAAGCGAGAGGGCCGATTCGGCGCTGTCCTATTCTCAATTTATTGAGTCGGTAAAGGCAGGCCAAGTCCAGCAAGTGATGATAGACGAGCATGTCATCAAGGGCAAAATGCAGGGTGGGCAGGTGTTTAAAACCTACGCGCCTTCTGATATTCATTTGGTTGATGATTTGTTGGCGAACGGCGTGGAAATTAAGGCCGTGCCACCCGAACAGCCTTCCTTGCTGATGAATTTGCTGATGTCCTTTGGCCCTATGCTGTTGCTGATTGGCATCTGGGTATTCTTTATGCGGCAAATGCAGGGCGGCGGCGCCGCTGGCCGTGGGGCGATGAGCTTTGGCAGAAGCAAAGCGCGGATGCTCGAAGAAGACCAAATCAAAGTCACTTTTTCCGATGTCGCAGGTTGTGACGAAGCGAAAGAAGAAGTGGAGGAAATGGTTGATTTCCTGAAAGACCCTGCCAAATATCAGCGTTTAGGCGGTAAAATTCCTAGAGGCGCATTGATGATAGGCCCTCCGGGTACAGGTAAAACCCTGTTGGCTCGGGCCATTGCAGGCGAAGCGAAAGTGCCGTTTTTCACCATTTCCGGTTCTGATTTCGTGGAAATGTTTGTCGGTGTCGGTGCCTCTAGGGTGCGCGACATGTTTGAGCAAGCGAAAAAACACGCGCCTTGTATTATCTTTATCGACGAAATTGATGCTGTAGGCCGTCAACGCGGCGCGGGTTTGGGTGGCGGCAACGATGAGCGCGAACAAACCTTAAACCAATTGCTGGTGGAAATGGACGGTTTTGAAGGCAACGAAGGCATTATCGTCATCGCCGCCACCAACCGTCCTGACGTGTTGGATAAGGCCTTGTTGCGTCCGGGCCGTTTTGACCGTCAAGTGACGGTCGGCTTGCCCGATGTCCGTGGCCGTGAGCAAATCCTTAATGTCCACATGAAAAAAGTGCCTGCGGCCGACGATGTTGAAGTCAAATACATCGCCCAAGGTACGCCGGGCTTTTCCGGCGCCGATCTGGCCAATTTGGTCAACGAGGCGGCGTTATTTGCGGCGCGGATGAACAAGCGCGTCGTCAGTATGTTTGATCTGGAAAAAGCCAAGGACAAGCTGATTATGGGTGCGGAACGGCACACGATGGTCATGGGCGACAAAGAAAAGAAAATGACCGCCTACCATGAGGCGGGCCACGCCATCGTCGGCAAGTTAGTGCCTGAACATGATCCGGTCTATAAGGTCAGCATCATGCCCAGAGGCCGCGCCTTGGGTGTGACCATGTTCTTACCCGAAAAAGACCAATACAGCGCCAGCAAACAAAAATTGGACAGCATGATCTCCAGCTTATACGGCGGACGTATTGCCGAAGAGATTGTTTTTGGTTGGGAGCAGGTCAGCACGGGGGCTTCTAACGACATTGAACGCGCCACCGAATTGGCACGGAATATGGTCACTAAATGGGGCTTGTCACAACGCTTAGGGCCTTTGGCTTATAGCGAAGAAGAAGGCGAAGTATTTTTGGGCCGTTCCGTAACCCAACATAAAACCGTTGCCGAAGAAACTTCGCATACCATTGACGAAGAGATACGCTCTTTTATTGACCGTAACTACGAACGTGCCGAACGGCTTATCAAAGAAAACTTAGATATTCTTCATGCGATGGCGGCTGCTTTGATGAAGTATGAAACCATTGATAAAGACCAAATCGAAGATTTGATGGCGCGTCGCCCGGTGCGTGACCCGCAAGGCTGGCAAGATACGCCGCCGCGCGGTGGCGTTAAGATTGATGACCTGAAAGAAGGCAACATTATCGCTAATCCGGCTGAACAAAGTTAATTATTGATAAAATCGCTAAAATCGATAAAATTCGCAGATAAAAAGGGGAGGCTGAAAACCTCTCCTTTTTTTTAGCTAATTTTTCCGAGATGAAGCTTAAAATAACAAAAAATAACAAAAAGGGAGCAGACACTATGGCGACAAAAAAGTATTTCGGTACGGATGGTATCAGGGGCAAGGTTGGCGAAGCGCCCATAACCGCCGATTTTCTGTTAAAGCTCGGTTGGGCTGCTGGGCAGGTGTTTGCCAATGACCAGCAAGATTTTGTGCTGGTGGGTAAAGATACCCGCATTTCCGGTTATATGTTCGAGTCGGCATTGGAAGCGGGGCTGACCGCTGCCGGAGTCGGTACACGTTTGTTAGGCCCCATGCCGACCCCAGGCATCGCCTATCTGACCCGAACCCTACGCGCCAAAGCGGGCATTGTCATTAGCGCCTCGCACAACCCTTACTACGACAATGGCGTGAAATTCTTCTCGGTACAAGGCTGTAAATTGCCTGATGACATCGAATGCGAAATCGAGCGTTATATGGACATGCCCATGACCACCGTCGAATCGGCGCAACTAGGTAAGGCCAAACGCTTAGAAGATGCCGCCGGACGCTATATCGAATACTGCAAAGCCAGCATTCCGACCCGCCTGGATTTTGCGCAGATGAAAATCGTCGTCGATTGCGCCCACGGTGCGACTTACCATATCGCCCCGCATGTGTTCAGCGAAATCGGCGCGGAAGTCATTGCTATCGGTATCCAACCGAACGGCCTGAATATTAATGACCATTGCGGTGCGACCCATCCGGCCACCTTGGCCGCCGCCGTGTTGGCAAACCAAGCCGATTTGGGCATTGCCTTAGATGGCGATGGCGACCGTTTGATTATGGTCGACCACAAAGGCGAAATTGTTGACGGTGACGAGTTGATTTACATTATCGCCCGCTCCAGGCAAGCCGCCGGACAAATGGCCGGGCCCGTGGTCGGAACCTTAATGACCAATCTTGGCATGGAACACGCCCTAAAAAAACTGGGCATTACGCTGCTGAGAGCCAAAGTCGGCGACCGCTATGTCATGGAAATGCTGGAAGCCCACAACGGCATCTTAGGTGGCGAAAACTCCGGCCATATCATTTGTTTAGACAAAACCACCACGGGTGACGGCATTATCGCCGCCCTGCAAGTGTTGGCGGAAATGCAATACAGCGGCAAATCCCTGCATGAACTGAAATCGGCCATGCAAAAATATCCGCAAGTTCTTATTAACCTGAGAACGGCACACAAAGTGGATATCGACCGGCACGAAGGCATACAACAGGCAGTCAAAGCCGTTGAAAAAGCCTTGGGTGACACGGGCAGGGTATTGCTTAGGGCCTCAGGAACAGAGCCGTTAATTCGTGTCATGGTTGAGGGCGAGCATGAAGAAAAGGTCAATAATTATGCCCAACAGCTTGCCGAAGCGGTACAGAGTGCAATCGGCACTTGAACTCAATCCTGTTAGCCTATATCATAGGCGGCTTTATTCTATGTGGAGGTAATGATGCGTCAGTCACTGGTTATCGGTAATTGGAAAATGAATGGGACTCGTGCTAGTGTTGAATTGCTTGCACAGGGTATTATGGCTGGCTTAGGCGACAATACCGCAGGGATTGCCGTTTGCGCCCCTTACGTTTATTTACCTAGTATCGGCGAAATTATCAACGGTAGCCGCTTGGCTTTAGGTGCACAAAATGTCGCCGACAAAGCTTCCGGTGCCTATACAGGTGAAGTGTCCGCCGCCATGTTGGCCGAATTCGGTTGCCAATACGCGTTAGTCGGCCATTCCGAACGGCGCAGCTACTATGGCGACACCGACGCATCAGTCGCCGCCCGTTTCTGCCAAGCCCAAAGCCAAAACATCATCCCCGTTTTGTGCATTGGTGAAACCTTGGAACAACGCGAACAAGAACAAACGTTTGCTGTCGTTGACGGACAGCTTGATGCCGTTATTGAGTTGGCTGGCATTGCCGCGTTTAACAACGCCGTCATCGCTTATGAGCCAGTATGGGCCATAGGCACAGGCAAAACCGCCAGTGATGAACAGGCGCAAGAAGTCCATCAGCATATCCGTCAATACATCGCCGCAAAAGATCAGACCATTGCCGAAAAAATACAAATATTATACGGTGGCAGTGCGAAACCTGATAACGCCAAAGGCCTGTTTGCCATGCCGGATATTGATGGCGGCTTAATCGGTGGGGCTTCCTTGGATGCGGAATCCTTCTTAAAGATTTACCATTCAGTGTAGAGTAGTTTAAACTTTCATGTATCAAATCATTATAGTAATTCATGTGTTGCTGGGTCTGGGCATAATTGGCCTGATCATGATCCAGCAAGGCAAAGGTGCTGATGCCGGGGCTTCATTTGGCTCCGGTTCATCAGGCTCGGTCTTTGGGGCGCAAGGGGCAGGGTCGTTCTTATCAAGAACCACAGCAACCTTAGCGACCTTATTTTTCCTGACCAGCTTAGGCTTGGCGGTATTAAACGGACGGCAAGGCGCCGCTTACGACCTGATGAGTTCGGAAGCCGCTAAAAAAGACCCTATCGGTATTCCGCCAGCAGACATTAATACCCCGCCAGCCCCTGCTGCGGATATTAACAAAGCGGTGGAAAATGCCTTGAGCAACCCGCCTGTTGTCCAGCCTGAACAGGTGCAGCCGCCTGTAGCCGCCCAACCTGAGGCCGCTCCCGTGACAGGTGAAGCGACCCCAAGTGGTGCTGAGGTTAAACCATTGCCAGATGCCGCCGCCCCTGTGGTGCAAGAAGAAGTTAAAGCGCCCGAAGGTTCTACTGAAGCCGCTAAGCCACTGGAAGAAACTAAGGTTCCAGAAGTTGAAGCCGTTAAGCCTGTGGTAGTGCCGAAAGCCGAAGAAGCCAAACCTGCCGAAGCTGAGCAAAAACCAGCCGACAAAAAGGCCATTGCCAAAGCAAAAAAAGAAGCCGCCGCGAAAGCAAAAGAAGACAAGAAAAAAGCTGCCGCCGCTGCCAAAGCCAAAAAAGAAGCAGAGAAAAAATAGTTAAAGCCGATGTGGTGAAATTGGTAGACACGCCATCTTGAGGGGGTGGTGACGCAAGTTGTGCCGGTTCGAGTCCGGCCATCGGTACCAAATAGGGGTTTTAATCAGCCCAAGCAATACAAGAACCCGCAAGCCGTAAGGCTTCGCGGGTTTTTTTATTGGCTGGGGGGTTTGGGGGTATTGGTCATGGGTTATCGACAAAGCCTTTTGCGTTCTGCGCCGAAGATAGTCTGCACCAACCGGAGTGCAATGGTCTTTAGCCATTGCACGATGACTCTTGTGCAACGATAAGCTGCAACAGCAAGCTATACCATTAAATTAAGTAGGCGTTCCATTGCATCTCAGCGTGTTAAACCCCACCCCAGCCCTCCCCTTGGCAGGGGAGGGAGCAAATGGCTTCCCCGTCGTACAGGCGAAAATTTGTAGTCCGCACTATTTTCTTCGTCGTCAGAATTTTTATGTTTGGCTATTATTACCTAGCCAGCAAGCCCGTCTTACTTTAAGATAAGTGCCACCAATCACTTGAAGGGTTTGACCATGCAAATCTACTTAACCTGTCCATCTGGCGAAGCTGAGGCGGTTGCTTTGGTGCAGAAGGCTTTTGCCCGTTATCAACTGGAAGAGCTATACACTATTGAAGTGCTTGCTGCGCCGGAACCTGTCGCGCAAAGGGCGGGTGGTTCTGCCAAGATGTCGATGGTGACGGTGTTGGTTGTCGCCTTAGGGACAGGTGGGGCGGTAACTGTCGGCATGAGTGAGGGTGGGGCTATTACTCGAATAGCGAAGGCTTTAGAGAATTTGTCTAACCAACAAGTCGAAGTCAAAATCACTGAAAAGAACCGCACAGTGGAAATGTCCGGTTCGGCGGGGCATATCGAAAAAATGCTCAAAGACCTCCATTCCCAAAACCGCTAAGGATAGGATGCCCAATGCAGAGCTTGCGCATAACGGTCTTTAAGCCCAACACCGACCGCTACCAATTGCGGTTTTTTACCGACGGCAACCCCACCCCGCAGACCCGCGAACTGTCCGCTAGCGAATTGGACGGCTTTATCGCGCGTAGCCAAGCGCATTACCACAGGGGCTTAGGTTTAGAGCAACTGGGTAAGGAGCTGTTTGCTTGGTTGGATGGTGCGGAAGGGGTTTTACAGGCCTATAGCAAAGATACGGTACTGGCTATCGACACCCTGCATCCGCTGGGTGAGTTGGCGTGGGAGCTGTTGCATAACGGGCGGTTTTTATGCGCTGACCAAATCCACGCCTTTACCCCCTTACGGCAAGTGGCTACCACCCATAAAGCTGCCGAAGCGAAAAACCGCCCCTTGCGCTTGCTGTTTATGGCCAGCTCGCCGCAGAATGTCCTGCCCGTGCTGCAATTTGAGCAGGAAGAAGGCCGGATTTTAGACGCGACCCGCAAGAGTAACATCGAATTGGTGGTGGAAGAGAGCGGCTCTTTAAGCGGCTTAAGCGAGCGGCTCAGCTATGGGGCGGCGGATGACCTGTTTGATGTTATCCATATCACAGGCCATGCCGATATTGTCGACGGCGTACCCGTGTTCTTATTAGAAGACGAGTTAGGGCGAAAGCAAGCGACCGATGCGGCGGCTATTGCGGAAATGTTTAATGAGCAGGGTCGGTTTCCGCGCTTGCTGTTTTTGTCCGGTTGCAAAACCGCCCAAGCCAGCGAATTGGCGTTACCGAGCTTATGCGCCGCCTTGGTCGATGCGGGGGTGCCAGCGGTGTTAGGCTGGGCGCAGCCTGTTAACGATGCCATCGCCAGCTTGGCGGCGGAAGCATTGTATCAACGCTTGGCGGACGGTAGCGGGCTGGAGCGGGCGGTGTGTTATACCCGCCATGCCTTGTATCGGCACGAGCAAAGCCTGATGCAAATTAACCCCTTTTATCAGCCGCAATGGCATTTATTGCGCTTATACGGCGACCACACCCCGCTTACCCCGCTGGTCTGATGTGGCTACACTAAACCGGACACACAATTTAAAATATCCTGAAAAGAGTGTGATCCTACTATGAGCCAAGAAAAAGCCAAAACCTATAGCGCCGAATTTAGAGAGTCAGCCGTCAAGCTGGCCATCCACCAAAATTCGGTATTGCCCATCAAGAAACAAAAAGGCAAACCGCTTTCTGCGGAGGACAAAGCCCATAACAAAGCCCTTTCAAAACAGCGGGTTTTCATTGAGCATGTCAACCGCCGCTGCAAGATTTTCAGGATCGTCAAGGACGTTTACCGGGGCAAACACAAAAACTACTCCCTGACATGGAGCCTGGTGGCCGCACTGGTTAACCTGAGATATGGCAACATTTAGGAAAGATGTCTAATGAATGATGTAATTGCAGATGGCCCTATATATTTAGGGTGTATTAGGGTGTACTTGGGGTTGTCGATACCTTTCGTACAGGAGGGGGCGTTCCCTTCGGCTTCGCTTAGGGAACGGTTTTTTGGCTTCGCTTAGGGAATGGCAGAGTTAATTCTTGCTGTTTTTTATGAGGAGATTCGGCTAATCCCCACCGCCTTACGCAGTTTTTGCATAAAGGGAACGCTGATGTCGCGGGCTTTTTGCGCCCCTTCCTGTAACTGTTCTTCGATATGCTCAGGGGCTTGGAGCAGGGCTTCGTATCGCTCACGCGCCGGGGTAATATGGTTGTTGATATGTTCAAACAGCACTTGTTTCATTTCACCCCAAGAGATGCCCTCGGCATAGCGTTGGCGGATGTGGGTAACTTCGTGCGGGGTCGCAAAGGCTTGGTAAATGCTGAACAGGGTGCAGCCTTCGGGGTCTTTGGGTTCGCCCGGTTCCAGCGAGTTGGTTTTGATTTTGTTAATGAGTTTGCGTAACTTTTTTTCCGGCTCGAACAGCGGGATAGTGTTGTTGTAGCTTTTGCTCATTTTACGCCCGTCCAAACCGGACAAGGTCGCGCCGTGTTCTTCCAGCAAGGCTTCCGGCAGGATGAAATGTTCGCCATAGATATGGTTGAAACGCGCCGCCATATCGCGGGCCATTTCGATGTGTTGGATTTGGTCTTTACCGACCGGGACTTTATTGGCGTTGAACAGCAATATGTCGGCGGCCATTAAAATCGGGTAGCTGAACAGCCCCATGGTGATGCCTTTGTCGGGGTCGTGTTCGCCGCTTTGCTCGTTATCGGCCACTGCCGCTTTGTAGGCGTGGGCGCGGTTCATCAAGCCTTTGGAGGCGACGCAAGTCAGCAGCCATGATAGTTCCAATATTTCCGGCACATCCGACTGGCGGTAAAATACCGCGTTAGAGGTATCCAAGCCTAAGGCCAGCCAAGTGGCGGCAATTTCTAGGCTGGATTGTCTGACCCGTTCCGGCTCTTGGCATTTAATCAGCGCGTGGTAATCGGCTAAAAAATAAAACGGCAGGACATCGGCGTTTTTGCTGGCGGCAATGGCCGGGCGTATTGCGCCGACATAGTTGCCCAAGTGCGGGGTGCCGGTAGTGGTGATACCTGTTAAAACAATGGCTTTCTTCATTATCTGTGACTCAGTCGTTCGATGGGGTTAATGTGGACGACAATCTTACCTAAATTTCGTGCAAGTTACAGTCTGATGTTACGCTCTGCCAAGAAAAATGCCTAAAAAGTCATGGTTAGCGCTGGTTTGGCAAGCTTACTAGGGCTAGCAATGAAAAGGGTGGCGGTACCGTGATGCCTGAAACACTTGCGGTACCGTGCGTTTAGCGTTGGAATTTACTGAACAGGTTTTTGATCGGGTCGGCAATTTTGGGGGTGGGTTCGGCAAGCATGGCTTCGCCGTCTCCGTCTCCGCCATTGTGGAAAGGGGCGATATAGTCCAAGATGGCGGCCCTATCTTGGGCGGAAATGTCAGGATGGATAAAGCGGTTGTCGCGGCGCATAAAATAGCCGAGCAAAGTATCTAAGAAGCAGTCGTCCAATTGTTCCGGCATAAAGGTTTTTTGAAAAACTTGGAAGTTTTCATGGTTAAAAATACCTACTTTTAATACGGCTTTTTTATAGTCGACCATGATCCGGAAATGCACTGGAATTTTCCGCTCGACAATAAATAAAGCCCCGTCCATGCCCCTATTTTTTTGTTGGAAACGTAAGCCCCTATCAAATAAGAAAGCATGTTCTTTATCAATGAGGGATTTGCCGTTTAAGGTATAGCTAAAACTGCCTTCTGCTTCGCACAGGAAACGGACATTAATTTGCATGAGCCGATTATAATCGGCCATGCCCATACGCCCATCCGTATTGATTTTGTAGTTTCTTTGAAACAAAGTGCCAAAATGCGGGTATTTAGGAGAATAATGCGGTACCAGCACCGGTTCTTCGAGAAAATTGAGATACTCGATCAATTCCTGGAAGCTATCAAACAAAAATTGCATTTTGGGCAATAATATTTTTTGATAAGTTTTTTCATGCTGGGCTTCCTGGGTTTTATGCTCGTGCAGCGCCCGTTTTTTTTCTTCGGCTTTCTGTCTTAATTCATCCAGTATGTTCATACGGTTATCCCGCCACGGTCGCTTATGGCTTAAGCTATCAAAAGGCATTATGTTAATGGGAAAGTGCTTTTAGGGCTGGTTTAAGCGCTTAATAAAGCCAATAGCTCGGCTGTTTTCGCCTGCATCAACGGGGTGTCGTTGCGGGATTCGACATTGAGCCTGACCAGTGGTTCAGTATTTGAGCAACGCAAGTTAAAGCGCCATTGGGCAAATTCCATGCTTAGGCCATCGGTAAAATCGACGGCTAAGGCATCCGCTTGGTAGTGTTGCCCGACTTTGGCCAAAATTGCCGCCGGGTCAGCGATAGTGCGGTTGATCTCGCCGCTGGCAGGGAAGAGCCGCATCCGTTCGTCCACTAGCTGTGATAAGGATTTGCCCGTCTGGCTTATTAAGGCGACGACCAATAACCAGGGGATCATGCCGCTGTCACAGTAGGCAAAGTCGCGGAAGTAATGGTGGGCGCTCATTTCACCGCCGTACACGGCATCTTCGCTACGCATCCGTTCCTTAATGAAAGCGTGGCCGGTTTTACTTTGGATGGCGGTGCCGGCCAAGCTGTCGACAATATCGATAGTATTCCAGGTCAGGCGCGGGTCATGGACGATTTTCGCGCCGGGGTTCAATTTCAAGAAGGCGGCAGCGAGCAGGCCGACGATGTAGTAGCCTTCGATAAAGCGTCCGGTTTCGTCAAAGAAAAAACAGCGGTCAAAATCGCCGTCCCAGGCAATGCCCAAATCCGCTTGTTGGCCGACAATCGCTGCGACGGTGCTGGCGCGGTTTTCCGGCAACAGCGGGTTAGGGATGCCGTTAGGGAAGTTGCCGTCCGGGGCATGGTGGATCTTAATAAATTCTAACGGAGCCAAGGCAGGTTCCAACCAGTCGATGACATGTCCGGCCGCGCCGTTACCCGCATTGACGACGATTTTTAAAGGCCGCAGCGGTTGTCCACCCAGATAGCCCAATAAATGTTGGGTATAGGCGGCACTGATGTCTATCGCTGTGATGGTGCCGGGTGTCGCACTGGGGGCGGCAAAGGCGTTGCGCTCGGCCAGTGCTTTGATGTCATGCAGGCCGGTATCGCCGCTAATCGGTTTGCTGAGTTCGCGCACCAGCTTCATGCCGTTATAGTCTTTGGGGTTATGGCTGGCAGTGACCATAATGCCGCCGTCCATTGCCACGCCTTGGTTTTGGTAGGCGAAAGTGGCAAAATAAACTTCTTCGGTGCCGCATAGCCCAATATCATAGACGTTAACCCCTGCATCCACTAGGCCTTGGCTGAGAGCCGCCGCCATTTCGTCACTGGACAGACGGATGTCGCGCCCAACAATCACCGCTTTAGGTTGGAGGTGTTCGGCATAAGCGCGGCCAATACGGTAGGCGATGTCGGCATTCAGCTCATCGGGTAAGCGTCCGCGAATATCATAGGCTTTAAAGCAAGTTAATGGCATCATTAGAATTATAGTAGAGTATTAAGAAAATATCAGTAAGCATCCGCCAGTATAATAGGCAACTATTTTATGACCAATACATTTTACCCGCGCCCTTTCAACAGAATTTATGGCAAACTTTAAAACCCATGTCGCTGTAGCCGCCGTTGCCAGTGCGGCAGCGGCTTCGCTGATGGCGTATATACGCTTAATTAGCATGGATCAAACCCTGTGGCTGACCTTGTTAGGGACAGTCGGCGGCATGTTACCGGACATTGATGCCAGTAATTCCAGGCCAGTGCGCCTCTTATTTACCGTCTTAGCGTTAATGTCGGTGAGCCTAACCGCTAAAACCCTACAATACCGCTATGATGCTTATATAGTCCTGGCTCTGGCGTTGGCGGCGTATCCGTTGACGCGCTATGGCCTGTTCGCCTTATTTAACCGTTTCACCGAGCATCGCGGCGTGTTCCACTCGCTGTTGGCGGCGGCGTTTTTTGGCCTAATGGCGGCGGATATCAGCTATTATTTACTGCATTGGAGTGTGTTGCAAGTATGGTTGAACGGTTTATTTGTCGCCTTTGGCTTTATTGTCCATTTGCTCTTAGATGAGCTGTACAGTGTTGATTTAAGTAATAAGCGCATGAAAAAATCGTTTGGTACGGCTTTGAAGCTATACCATTATAGGAACTTTTCCGTATCATTATTATTATTGGCGGCAACGGCCTTACTGGCATGGGTTGCCCCACCCACCAAGCAGGTCTGGCAAGCTATTGCTTTGAGCCAGTGGCATGTTATCCATTAGCCGTTGGGGGGTGCCTATGAGTTTACGCCATCAAATTAACCTGCGCATTATTCTGACTAGCTTGATGATTTTGGTGCTGGGCGGTGCGGTCGCCGTTTGGCAAGCACGGACAGCGGTCAGCAAGGAGATAGATTCGTCGCTGAACCTTGCCGCCCAGCTTATCCAACTGAACTTCCCGCAGGGCGGGCAGAGCGCGGTTGATGTCGGCACTTGGTTGCCGCGTTTTGTGTCGCTGGAGCAAACCCGCCACTTACATATCCAGTTGCAGAAGGCCAGCGGCGAAGTGCTGCGCTTTAGTGCCGTACCCAAACACATCAGCGACGCGCCGCCGACTTGGTTTGTCAGCTTGGTGTCGGCGCAATACCCCGATGTCGGCCAACAAGTGACCACCGCCGACGGGCAACAATTGACGCTGATTATTAGGGCGGACCCGATAGACGAAATCAGCGAGGCATGGAAGGAAAGCCGGGCGTTTTTCGTGTCGTTATGTGTGATGGCGCTGTTGACGTTTTGTGCCGTCAATCTGGTGTTTAAAAAGGCTTTTCAGGCCATTGCCGTGATTGTTGATGGGGTGGCGGCGATAGGCCAAGGCCATTACCGGCAAAAACTGCCCGATTTTGCCATACAGGAATACGACCAAATCGCCAAGGCCATTAACCATTTGACCGAAGTGCTGGATGCCGCGCAACAGGAAAACACCGCCTTGACCCTGCATTCTTTGCAGATTCAGGAAGAGGAGCGCCAGCATTTGTCGCAAGAGTTGCATGATGAGTTGGGGCAATCTTTGACGGCCATTAAGGTGATGGCGGTGACTGCCAAAAATCCCCAGGCCGACACCGGACAGATCACCGATACCATTATCAGTATCTGCGACCACCTGATTGCTGTGGTGCGTTCCATGATGCGCCACTTGCACCCTTTGGTGTTGGCAGAACTGGGCTTAAAGGCGACGCTGGAAGATTTACTCAACCACTGGGCAGACCGCCAGCCCGGTTTAGCGGTGACGCTGCATTGTGACGATGCCGTTGATCTGCTGCCGACCGCTATGACCATCCAATTGTTTCGGGTTGTGCAAGAATGCCTGACTAACATCGTCCGCCATGCCGAAGCCAGCGAGGCGAGCGTCCGCTTAGAGATTCGGGACGGTAAGCAATTATGCTTGGAGGTTGCCGATAACGGCCAAGGCTGTACGCTTGCCAACCTGAAAGCGGGCTTTGGTCTGCTGGGTATGCGCGAGCGCATCAAAAGCTTAGGCGGCGATTTTTCCATCAACACCCAAGCCCAACAAGGCTTGCGGATTAGTGCCATTATTCCCTTATCATGAGCGGACTTATCAAAATTTTGTTAGTTGATGACCATGCCATTGTCCGTGCGGGCTTCCGGCTGTTATTGGCCTCGGAGGCGACGCTAATGGTAGTGGCCGAAGCCGAACGCGGCGAGGCCGCTTGCCAGTTGTATTGGGAACTGCAACCGGATGTGACGGTATTGGATTTGTCCATGCCCGGCATCGGCGGCTTGGAAACCCTGCGCCGTATCTGCCAACGCGACAGCCAAGCAAAAGTGCTGGTGTTTAGCGTCCACGATGAAAGCGTCTACGTTAACCGCGCCATGGCGGCGGGTGCGAAAGGTTACATCACCAAAAGCAGTGCGCCCGGCATTCTGGTCGCCGCCATCCAAACCATCGCTCAGGGTGGGGTTTACATCGAACAAGGCCTGCTGAACGCGCCACCTGCCGCCCAAGCCGCCGACTATCGGGCTATTATTGAGACGTTGTCGGCTAGGGAGTTCGATATTTTCCTGCTGTTGGCTAAGGGGCTGACCGCCCATAAAATCGCCGAGGAACTGTGTTTGGGTTATAAGACCGTCGCCAATTACGGCACGCAAATTAAGGCTAAGCTAAAGGTCGCTAGTGTCGCCGAATTGGCGCATATTGCTATGGTATTGGGGGTTATGAAGGGGTGAGGGCGGTTTGGGTGTTTTTTTATCGCTAAATAAAGGAAGAAGTCGGCTAAGAAACACCCCTCCATTTTACTCGGATGCCGCTTGCCAAAATGCAGGATAAATCGCCTAATCCAATCCGTGTGGCCTGTCCTATACGAATGCTGTAATGCTTAAAGCGGATTTTTTCCCTGACTTGGCCTAACAGTTTAGGTTTCTGGTCAGGTAAATTACCTGACGGGTATTGCATAAGTTATAGGGTGTGCTAAATTTCGCCAAGTTTATAAAAGAAAAGAACTGTACCTCTTTAAAATAACTATGAGCAAATGGATAACGCAATACCTTGCGTCATTTAGGTTGTCTACATTACTTTGAATTTTTTATGGGTGGTTACTACTAAACGAGATTTAACATCAAGGCATTACATTACACGTCCTTACTAAGGGTAACTGTTCTTGGAACGTTAGAGCAGAGTGATGGAAAACAACAAAAAAATGAGGATAAATTATGGACGGTATTTTTGTATTTCAGAATGGAAACCGCGTTCCTGCGAAAGTTGAGCGGATGTTTAAAACACATGGTGTTTTTCTACTAAACGGTGTCCGTTTAGATACGCTGTCAAAATTGCAGATTTTGGTGGACTCAAGCACAAGCACTAGGTTCGAATCTGGACAGTCAATTACCACATCAGATACGGATAGTGCAGTTGGTAGAGCTATCGTAGGTGGCATAATTCTTGGCGGGGCTGGTGCAGTCATAGGCGGCACTACGGGAAAAAAAACATCTGCCATTGATTCAGTGATCACTGAAGTCAGAAATACACAATTGACGGCAGGGCTAACATTCAATGACGGTTCTACAATGAATGTTTTTCTAACGAGTTTAGAGGCCTATCACTGGCTTTTGGATATGGTTGGCAAACCGCCAATGACTGACGAAGAATTGGAAGCAGAAAGAAAACTGGCAATAAAAACGGAAGAAGAAACGGTTATAGAGCGTCGCCGTTGGGCGCAAGTTGATAGCGAGATAGAAGAACCAGAAAATAAAGACTTTACGCGAGCTATTATTATTTTGAATATCTGTTTTATAGTAGCTATGGTTACAGCATTCATAACAAAAGCTATGGAAAATAATTTGTTCGTGAGTGGGCTTTATTTTATCTTTGCTTTTTTTATATGCTTTGTTTTGACTGTAAAAATATGGGACATAATAAATCCTTATATGTCTTATAAGAAAAAAATGGAAGCGTATGAGAAAGCCAGACAAGCAGCTTATGCCGAGTTGGTTATGAATGAGTCGTTAAAAAAATAGAAAAATATAATGAAAACATGATGTTTGTGCTGTTTGCAGAACTGGCGGATAAGAAACTCTATGGCATTCTTGCGGCGGTAGATGCCAGCCAACAATTACAGCAAAAAGTATTGGTGAAAGGTTTGTATTTTGCCAAAATCCATGATGAGCAATTTTCATTGTGTGTGCCCAAGGATTTTAAGCCGTTTTGCTTTAGCCCACGCTGATCGGCAGGTTTATAAGTTTGGGCGATAAGAGCCAAAGGGTTTGAGCAACGGATCAATCGTTGCCCGACTTTTATAAAGCGAGGTATTTATGATTCAAATAGAGCTATTAGAGCAACATATTGCGGAATTAGATGACGCTTCATTTTCAAAGCTCCGCGATTGGCTTATTGAATTCGATCAATCACGTTGGGATAAAAAATTGAAAGACGATTCCAATGCCGGAAAACTAGATTTT
Source organism: Methylovulum psychrotolerans (assembly GCF_002209385.1). Lineage (NCBI taxonomy): Bacteria > Pseudomonadati > Pseudomonadota > Gammaproteobacteria > Methylococcales > Methylococcaceae > Methylovulum > Methylovulum psychrotolerans. Next base: position 3,152,765 of record NZ_CP022129.1, on the reverse strand, counting down.
CTTATCAACGCGGCGCTTGCCGAACATGAAGCCGGACTGACGAAAGACCTTTGAAACACAAAACGGCTTCCAGCTTTTGGGCTTGCTATGAATGTCTTCCTGTGGAAATTCGTAGTCTCGCCAAAAAAAATTTTCAACTGCTAAAAGCCGATCATTTTGCCTGACGATTCGTCAGGCTATGGTGTTGGGGGAAAGTGGCTTAGCCGTTTTTGATCCCTAAATAAACGAAGAAACCGGCTAAGAACACGCTAGAAACCAACACGGTTAACCAAACGCTTTTTTTCCTTAACGCCAAGCTTGTGATAACAGATAAGTCAACTTGACGGCCTTGTTTGACCGCCGGATAAAGCCATTGCCCAAGCTCATCCTCGCTAAATTGATAGGACAACTGTTTGAGGTTGAGGATGCAGGTGCCGATGGCGATAAATTTGCCGCTGTAAAGAATGTGTGTTTTTGCGCAGAGCGCAGGTTTGCCCAAGCTAGATGCGACAATAAAAAACTGGTCGCTAATGCCGATTTTTTGGCTTAATTGGCGGATTGAAAATACCACTAATACAATAAAGGCGAAAAATACGGGGTAGATTTTGCCGATAAAATCCATCAGCGGCATATTGATCAGGTATTTTATAAACGCTAGCCAAGCTATTAACAGAATAGGTAAGGAAGAGAGCAAGGCAATATAGCTAAAGCGTGGTTTTAGCCAATAGATGTCAAGCCCATCCAGTGTCGGCGGCGGCAGGTCTTGTGGTGTTTCGGCAATAATGGTTTCAGGACGTTGCTTGGATTCTTGGTATAGCGCGTAGCCAAAGCCGCCGATCAGGCAGAGCGCGAAAGCGATGGTAAAAGCCAAGTCGATGTTTTGATAGTCAGTTTTTTGTCCGCTAAGTTTTGCCAGCAAGCCGTTAAAAATAGGGTGTTGGAAGTCAGCCAACGCTTTGCCGTCTAAGTCGAATTGATGAATGGCATCTAAATTAAAATCGCTGACCAGAACTTTATCGCCCAACCTTAAGAGGGCGAAAGGGTCGGCCTTGGCAGGTAAGGTTAGCTGTTTGATGAATATGCCGTTATCTTTAAAGACATAAATGCCGCCAAATTCCATATTGTCGTTGGCGTTGCGTATCCAACATTGGCCTTCGGTCAATAAAAAGCCGGATGGCCAGACATCGCCTTTGGCGATACCGTCTGCGGTGTTGGCGGGCATAAATGTCTTAACGTCGCCGAAGCGGTTGCCGTTAACGCCGATAACGCTGAGTTGATGATGGTTGGTATCGGCGATATACAGCTTGTTGTCCTGAAAGTAGACTTGGTTTGGGAAAAGGAAGCCCTCTTTGGTGTCCTGTTCTTCACCTGTGCCGGAAAACAAACGCACTATGTGTCTGGAAGTATCGGCAATAAACACCTGATCGGTTTGCCAGTCTATGGCCAGTGAATAAGCATCGTTTAAATTGAGTGGCGGCTTGGTAAAGGCTAGGCAGTGAAAATTGCCCGGATCGCAACGGAATAAACCATTGTTTGCATCGGTACTGTGTTCGTCCTGCATGTTTTTTAGGCGCAAATAGCGTTGTAGGTTGTACACAAGGCCGTTGTCTTTAACATGGCGGCGGATCAGCAGGTCGCCATTGGCAAAAAAAGCGAAGTCGGTGAGGGCTGTGCCGCTGTTTATGCCAAAATTCGCTAAGTCGATGTGGCTGGTTAGCAGTGCTTGGTCGTTAAAGCCGAACAACTGGTTGTCCAGCATGATATAGGCGGTGCCATTAGGATGCTTATGGAGATGCGAAAAGGTCAGCACTGAAACGGCGGCATTATGGGCGGCAAATTTTCCCCACAGCAAGCCGCCAAAGAACAGCAGTATCAGTAACGCGGTCAGCGGTTTGATGTTTTGGTTCATAGTCTTTCCTTTGGAGGGGGGGGTACGGAAACAAGCCCTGGCATTTAATGGCTAAAATGAGTGGCGGCCCAGTTAACCATTAAAAACACACTACCCAGAATGCAAGCTATTCCGGTAAGCCCTGCCATAATGCTCCGGTTTTTTAGGAGCGGTACAGCATCGGCGGCATATTGGTCTTGATACGCCCGGCATAAGCGCTTTAGCAGTATTTTGTCGATAGGTTGGGCTACCCGAAAACAAATGGCGTGATCACTTAAGCGGACTTCTATGGCGATAGCCAAATCAGGTAAGGTAATTTGGCAAAGGTTTTCTTGATAATGCAAGCCGAGATTATCTAGGGCTTTATACAGTGTTGGCCGGAGATACTGGATAGGTATGCCAGCTAAAGTGCAACTGGTGAGATCTTTTTGATAAAGAGAACGGCTTGAAATTACCATTAGCACAGTCGCTATCACCAATATAGAAAGGCTTAGGTAAAAAAGCTTGGAACCAAAGGTGATAGCCCCCAATGTTCTCCCATAAGCGGTGACCCCTAAGAAAAGGGATGCTAATAATAGGCTTAGTATAAACTGGTATAACAGCACCATTGTGATGATTTTCAGTGTATTGCTTGTTAGCGCAGGTTTTTTGCTGATTAGGATTGGGATACAAGGCTGTAATAGCTGGGTTCCAAATGACAGCATCAGTAGCGGAAACAACAGATCGAATAGCATAAACTTTAGGTTATCAAAATTTAATGTTTGCTTAAGAATAGTTGAGTTTGTGAGAAAAAGTAAGGTTTGGCGGTGGAGAAATTGCTTGGGAATTGCTGGTTAAGGGCTTAGCCAATTATAGGGAGAATTTAGGCGCGGCTTCCCAAGCAAAAGCAGTGTGCCTAATGTCTTAGTGGCGGCCATCCAAACCATCGCCAAGGGTGGGGTTTATATCGAGCAAGGCTTGCTGAACGCGCCGCCCGCTGCCCAAGCCGCCGATTATCGGGCTATTATTGATACGTTGTCGGCTAGGGAGTTTGATATTTTCTTGCTGCTGGCCAAAGGCCTGACCGCCCATAAAATCGCCGAGGAGTTGTGTTTGGGTTATAAGGCCGTCGCCAATTACGGCACGCAAATTAAGACTAAGCTGAAGGTCGCTAGTGTCGCCGAATTGGTGCATATTGCTATGGTGTTGGGGGTTATGAAGGGGTGAGGGTGGTTTGGGTGTTTTTTATTTCCTAAGAGAACAGTAAAAGCCAAAGCGCTTAACCAAGCACTTATTTTCCTAACTGCTTAGGTTTCTGGGCAGCTAAATTATCTGGCGGGTATTGCATAAGTTATAGGATGTGCTAAATTCCGCTAAGTTTGTAAAAGAAAAGAACTATATATCTTTAAAATAACTATGGATAAACGGATGACGCAATATTTTGCGTCATTTAGGCTGTCTACATTACGTTAGGGATTCCCTTCCACGCCTGATTTACCTGTTTGGAGAAACTGCGGATGTTTAAGAAAATGTTTGAAAAGCTGTCTGGCTCAAAACCGCCGGAATTTAAGGAATCTCAGATGGATCCAAAAACTGAGGCACTAATTCATGCGATACGCGAACGAAGCAAAGATGATCCCCTAGTGGGCGCAAAGCTTGGCGGTAAAGAGATATTTCAGCGCTTACTTGATAGCATGAAAAACGAAAAAGGTGTTCATGTCGAATCATTACTATGCGCTTTAGGTGCTTTAGCTGGTTATTCATGCCAAGCCAATCTTCAGTGCCCAAGCCTTAGCGAAAAACATGCCGGAAACAGCTGCTTTTCAAATCATCGCAACCAATGATGGTAAGCAGTACTTCTTTGGCGATCTGTTAAATGATGCTCTTGCAAACAATCAACATTCCGTTTGGGGTTTGGCAGCTGGAGCCGCACAGCGTGCGGGTGCTAATGAATTTCCTGATATCAACGAAATTTTTCAACACACTGCATCAGTGCTGGGTGGTGAGCAGTTTGGCATCCCCCGCATATCAGAGAATAATAGGGCTAGTGATACACCAATCAACTACTTAAAAGCTATTTGGCCGTTGTTTTTTCCAACAGTAAAGCTGTTTTGCCCCAACCCTGTCGATTGGCCAATCCTTTATGGCCTGGCAATTCAAGAAGCCATAGAGGCAGGCAAAAGCGTTATTGATCCATCTCTAGCACTAAAGATAGTAATGGAAAGTGCCGTACCAATGTCAAAGGTTGATCTTGCAAACCTCTAACAAGCCAATCAAAGGGACTAGCCGCCATTCCGGCTGGCGAAGTTTTTGTTTTTATGGGTAAGCGGCTTCGCCGTAGGCCATCGGGCGGGTCTTTTATTTAATTTTCTAAATCAGGCTATTAAAAAGCGGTTGGTGAACTTGATCGCTTTTATGGTGAGCATTGCAAAAGATTCTTGCTACAACGTTTAGCGTATAATAACGTCTACTCTTATGCCCCCCCCTTAATCTATCACTATGACTGACCAAGAATTAAAAGACCTTGTTGCTAGTTTTAGCCATCAACCATCAAAAAATGGCTTAGGAGTCGGCAATTTCACGCAAGAAACTCAATGAAGAATTGGCGGCTTCGCGTAAAGAGGTCGATAAGGCCATTAAAGAGCTTAGCAAACAAATTGGCGGTATTGCCAATAAATTCGGCAGTTTTACCGAAGGTTTAGCCTTGCCTTCCATGACCAAAATTCTGTCCGAAAAATTTGGCATGACCACTATCAACCCTAGTGTGCGAGTGAGGGATAAAAACGGTAATGAGCAGGAAATTGATGTGTTGGCTTACGCGAACGGTGAAATCAATACGGCGATTATCGTGGAAGTAAAAAGCCATCTGCGCGAAGAGGGCATTGAGCAGTTGTTGAAGCAATGCCGTGATTTTCGTGTGCTGTTTCCAGGACTGGCGGATAAGAAACTCTATGGCATTCTTGCGGCGGTAGATGCCAGCCAACAATTACAGCAAAAAGTATTGGCGCAAGGTTTGTATTTTGCCAAAATCCATGATGAGCAATTTTCATTATGTGTACCCAAGGATTTTAAGCCGTTTTGCTTTAGCCCACGCTGATTGGCAGTTTTAGAAAGTATAGTGGAGCCAGTAAAGCTAATATTTTCCAAGTTTGTGGCGATTGATTTTCTGCATTTTGCCACCGCCAAATACTACCATTTGGAATTGCTCACTTACGATGGCGATATGCAAAAGCTGGCGGCTATTTATCAACGTTGGTCTGCTTCCCAAGCATAAGCCGCTGGTGTTGAACTCTACGCAGGTCTGTAAGCTCTGAAAGAAGATTTCCATTTTAATACGACAAGGTATCCAGATGCAGGCCTATAAATTCGTTTTATTAATCGCTGTCGGTATTGGTATTGTCGGCAGCGCGTGGGCGGAGCCGTTAACGGTTGAGCAGGCTTACCGTGCGGTGCCGCATCAGCAAACGCGGTTTGATCCGGTGTCCAGCGCGATTATGGATGCGCAGGAGACGGAATTTCTCGCGCTATTTTTTGAGCTGACCGACTTGGCTTTGGTGGCAAGGGTTTCCAGCCAGATGGCGCAAGCTGAAAGCGCAGCGGTCGCCGGACGTTATGCCGATATTTTGCCGCGTTTGCAAAGCTTGTCTGTCCCGGCACGGTTGGCTTTGGCGCATTTTTTGGTGGTTAAGGCCGTCACCGAGCAGCAAGCTTATCTGGAACAACGCCCATCTGGCACGAACGGGTTTGATGCCAACGACCCTTTGGTGGCCAGTTCCCATCTGAAATTGCAGCAAGCCTATGCTGAACTGATGCGCCTTTATCCACAAGAAAATACCCATAATAAACAGGCTTTTTTTGACCATTTGTGCAGCCTTGATTTTGAATGAGCGGGCTTTTTTGTCATGTTAGCCAACAAAATAAACGTTTTTTGCCGTTTCCTTTTAAAAAAAATTTCATATCCTTTGCATCCATTTCCTAAAGGTTGGCGTAAAGACAGGTGATAGGATGGTTTTTATTTTCCTATCGGTGTCTTTAATCCCTTAACCCATAGGAAACTAGCATGAAACCCATTAAGAATCCTTTATCGACGTTGGCCTTAGCGGTCGCGTTGGCTTTATCCACGCCGTTGTTTGCCGCCGACCATGCCGAAGCCCCTTTAGTGGAGTCCGATGTCGCCAGTGACATTGCCGATGTGTATGCGTTTTTAGATCCGAATGACAATAGCAAAGTGATTTTGGCTTTTGATGTCCACGGTTTTATCGTTCCCGGTGAAAACGGCAACCTCGGCGGCTTTGACTCGAATGTCCGCTATCAATTCAATATCGAAAACACTGGCGATGCCGATCCTGACAAATTCATCACGGTGAATTTCAACGAGCAGGCCTCGCGCGGTAAATCCCAACGCGCCACTGTTCAGTTGGTCACTAAAGGCAGTACCAATAAACTAGGCTTTTATGCCCCCACCACCGTATCATCCGCCACCGCCGCTACCGCTCCTACACCTGCGGTAAAAACCGACGCGGCGACCGGGATAGCCTTTTTTGCCGGGGTGGTTGATGACCCGTTCTTTTTTGACATTCCCGGTTTTAACCGCTTTGCCGCTTCCGTCCTGGGCGGTGCGCCCGATATTAGCTTATTAAGCCGTGGCCGCGATACTTTTGCGGGCTATAACTCGCAAATGATCGCCTTAAGCGTTCCTGTCAGTTTGTTGAAAGGTTCGGCAGGCAGTGTTATCGGTGTCAGTGCCACCACGTTGCGCAGTACCCATACCTTACGCTCAGCGAGTGCTGATCCGGTTAATTCTGGCGCGTATCAGCCAATAGACCGTATGGGTGTGCCGACCATCAACACCGTGCTGGTCCCGTTCCCGCGTAAAAATGAATATAACCGCGCCAGTACCGTTGATGATGCGGCGGGCATGTTTGCGGGCGATATTGTCGGTACCTTAACTGCTTTAGGTACGGATAATACCCATATCGGCATCTTGGCGGGTGTGGCGGTGACACACGGCGATTTGTTACGTTTGGATACGGCAGTCGCCAATAGTGGCAAACAAGGCGGCAATAATGCCGGGGCAGGCTTTCCTAATGGTCGCCGCCCCGTTGATGATGTGATCGACACTGTGCTGTTTTTGGTCACTAACGAGGGTTTGACCACCGGCGACAATGTCAACGCCAATGACGTGACGTTCCGTGATAAATTCCCGTTCTTCGCCGCTTCACACCAGCCGCTTCCTACAGGCACTTTGGATGACAATACGCGCAACTAAAAACCGTGCGCTCATTGCCGTTTTGGCTTGGGTATTAGTCGCGCTGCCGCTGGTCGGCGGCGCGGCGGATACTTCGCTGGCGTTTCTTGAAGCCCGCGCCCGGCAAGACCCGCTGGACTTTACGGCCCATAACCGCCTGTCCGCGCTGTATATCAAATACCTGCGCGAGACCGGGGATTTGGTCTATTTGCAACGCGCCGAACAAGCCGCCCGCGCTTCGCTGGCGGCTGTGCCTGCCCCGCCTAATGTCGGCGGCTTGGCGGCTTTGGCGGTCAGTGAATTTGAAAATCATCATTTTAGCGAAGCTTTAGTGTTGGCGGAGCAAGCGTACCGCACCGACCCGCGCCAGTTGGGGGCTTTAGCGACCATAGGTGACGCGCACTTGGAATTAGGCCATTACCCGGACGCGGAACGTAGTTATACACAATTGGCGGTACAGCAAGGGGCAGACGCGCCGCCTGTGTTGGCGCGGCAAGCCCGGCTGGCCGAGCTGCATGGCGATACCGCCCAAGCAGTCGCGTTATTAAAGCGGGCAGGCAATGATGTGTGGTTTAAGGTGCGCTTAGGCGAGTTGTCTTTTCATAGCGGTGACTGGCTACAGGCCGGACAATTTTACCAAGCGGCCTTAAAGCAACAGCCGGACAGTTTTGTGGCGGTAGAGCATTTGGCCGAACTGGCTGCCGCGCAAGGCCATTATGATGAGGCGATAGCTTTGTACCAAAAAGTGCTTAAACAAACGCCCAGGGCGGAGTTTTTTCAGGCTTTAGGTGATGTCTATGCCTTTATGGGCAAAGCCGAGTTGGCGAAACCGTGGCACGCTAAAGCCTTGGCGGCTTATTTGCAATCGGTGGCGGCGGGTAATGCCCATTATCTGCACCATTTGGCGGGTTTTTATAGCGATTCCCAAGAAAACCCCGCCGAAGCGGTGCGCTGGGCGCAGCAAGATTTGGCTATCCGGCAGAGCATTTATGCTTATGACACCTTAGCATGGGCTTTGTATAAACACGGTGACTTTGTCCAGGCGCGGGATATGATGGCGAAGGCCTTAGCGTTAAAAACCCGCGATGCCCATCTGTTTTACCATGCGGGGCTGATCTATTCACGGGTGGGTGAGCTTGCCCAAGGTCGGCAATTCCTTCAACAAACGGTGGCGATTAACCCATCGTATAACGCTTTTCATGCCCACCGATGAACAGATTCCTGATGTTATTATTGCTATGGCCCGTGCTGGTTTTCGCCCATCCGGTTTCCCAAGGCGCGTTAGCTATTGACGTAGCGTCTGGGCAATTAATTGTCCAGGCGAAGGTGTCTACTGAAGAGGTGTTTGTCAGCAGCGCCTTTGCCGATAGCCAAAGCCAATCCTTAGCCGAAGCTTGGCGGGAACATGCCCAGTATTTCTTACGGCATGTCCATATCCAAGCCGACCAACAGGAATTGGTGGGGCAGGTGCAGGGCATCAGCGAAGCGGGCAGCGAGCATATCCTCTACACCTTTGTTTACCCATTAGCGGCAGCGCCCAAACAACTTCGCATCAGCCAGAATCTGCTCAACGAATTTATGTACGCGCCCGGCAATCCGTGGGAAGCCAGTTTTGTGGTGCGGATGTTGGCGCAAGGCCAAGCCCAGCAGCAAGGCCAGTTACTGACCGCGAAACAGCCGTTAACGTTGACGCTTGCCGACAGTTCCGCCAACGATCTGAGCCGCATGTTCGGCGCTTATCTGGCGCACGGTGTTAACCATATCCTTACGGGTTACGATCATTTGCTGTTCATCATCGCCTTGGTGCTGGCGACCGTGACGCTTTGGGATTTAATCAAGGTCATTAGCGTCTTTACCTTGGCGCATACCCTGACGCTGACCTTATCGGTGCTGGACATCGTGCGTTTGCCCTCGGCAGTGGTTGAGCCGATGATTGCGGGCAGTATTGTCTTGGTCGCCTTGGTCAACGTGTTTTGGCCGCAGCAAAGCCGTGGTGGTTTGCGGTTGTTGACGGTGTTCTTTTTTGGCCTGTTCCACGGCCTAGGTTTTGCGGGCGGTTTGCTGGATGCAATGGCGGGAATGCCCGTACAGACTATCGGCTGGGCGATTGCCGCTTTTAGCTTGGGCGTGGAATTGGGGCATCAAGTGATTGTCTTGCCGATCTTTTTTGCCCTGCAACAACTGGCGCGTTTTAGTCCTGCCGATAAGCCGCGCCAGTATCGGCTGGCGGTGATGCGGGGCGGCTCTTTGGTGATTTCGCTGGCAGGGATGGTGTATTTATGGGCGGCGGTGGGGTAAGGTCTCGAGTGCTGGCGTTTGTGGCTGTTAGGTTATAGGTAAAGGCCTTCGCGCTTCAATACCTCTGCCATGACCGTTATTCCCCCAATAACTGATCCCAAATTCCCCCGACCAATAGGCGCAGCTCCGCCACCTCGGTTGCGTCGATTAAGGCGTTGTTGTCTTGTAGGGCTTGTTTATGGCCTTTATCCCGATAGAAGCAGTAGGCGGTTTTTAAAGTGTCGACGGTGCTTTGCGGCAGTTTTGCGGTACTGGCCAAGCTGTCTAGCAGGCGCATGTTGTCGGTGTAAAAGGTTAGTCTAGGGTAGTTAAAGGCGTAAGCCAGCACCAAAAATTGGACGATAAATTCAATGTCAGCAATACCGCCTTTGCTGTGTTTTAGGTCAAATTTACCGACGGCTTTGCTGGCCAGAGCGGTGCGCATTTTCTCGCGCATGGTCTGGACATCGGTTTTTAAGGACTCATACACCCTGGGTTTGCTGAGAATGCGGTAGCGGATAGCGTCGTAGGTGGTTTTTAGGCGTAAATCCCCAGCGATGCAGCGGCTGCGCACCAAGGCCTGATGTTCCCATGTCCAGGCTTGGTTTTTCAGATAATCTTCGTAGGTGTCGATGTGCGTGACCAGTAAGCCGGAGTCGCCGCTGGGGCGCAGGCGCAGGTCTATTTCGTAGAGGATGCCCGACAACAGGCGGGTATCGAAAATGTGGCGGATTTTTTGCCCTAAGCGGCCATAGAATTGGCAAGTAGGGATGGGTTTGTTGCCGTTGGTCAGGGCGTTGCCGTCGGTGTAAGTGCAAATGAACACCAAATCTAAGTCCGAGCTGTAGCCCAGTTCGATGCCACCAAATTTGCCGAAGCCGAGGATGGCGAAACCGCTGTTATCGCTGTCGCTGTCCGGCGGCGTGCCATGTTTGTCGGTGAGGAGCAGCCAAGCGCGGTGCAGCACTTGCCGGGTGATGCTTTCGGCGATGGCGGTCAGGTAATCACTGACCACCATGAGCGGGATGATGCCCATGATGTCGGCGGCGGCAACTTTCAGCACTTGTTGCTGTTTAAATTGGCGCAAGGCGATCATCAGTTGTTCGAGGTCTTGGACGGCAATAGGGCTTAACAGATGGTGCAGTTGTGCGTCCACATCGTCGGCTTGCAAGGGGGTGAACAGGGCGCGGGGGTCGAGCAGTTCGTCAAATAAAATGGGGAAACGCGCCAGAGAGTCGCAAAACCAGAGGCTGGCGGATATCAGCCGTAACATTTGCGCTAAGGCATCGGGATTTTCGGCGAGCAGGGACAGGTAGACCGTCCGGCTTGCGACGGCTTCAAATAAGCCCAGCACCCTTTTTAGGGTTTCGTCGGGATTATTGACGCTGGCTAGACCTACGAACAGCAGCGGCATGAGCCGATCCAGCACTGCCGCGCCTTTGGTGCTGAGCCGTTTGATGGCGGCGGCGTGTTTGAAGTGCTTGAGGGCGGTCAGGCCGCTTTCGGGGTCGGTCAAACTGTAATGCTTTAGGCTAGCGAGCAGACAGTCGGTGTCCGCTGTGCCTGCCCAAAGCTGTTGGGCTTGGTTGTCGCCTGTCTCTTGTTTGGATAGGGAAAAGACTTGGTCAAAAATGCCGTGGACTTGCGCCCTGACGGTAGCCAGTTCGGCGGTGAAGCTGGCCCAATCGGGATAGCCCAGCGAAAAGGCCAGGCTTTGTTGGGCTAAAGGGTCGGTCGGTAAGGTATGGGTCTGTTTGTCTTGATATTCTTGGATATGGTTTTCGACCCGCCGTAAGAAGCCGTAATTTTGCCCCAGTTGTTCGGCATCGGCGGGGGCGAGCAGGTTCAGTTCGCCCAGTCTGTGCAGGACGCTGAGGATGCAGCGTTGTTGCAGGGATTTTTCGCTGCCGCCGCGTATCAGTTGGAAGGCTTGACCGATAAACTCCACTTCGCGGATACCGCCTGCGCCCAATTTGACATTATCCGGGCGGTCTTTACGCCGCAATTCCTGCATGATTTGCTGTTTGAGCGCCCGCAGTTCGGCAAACGCGCCGTAATCCAGATAACGCCGATAGACAAAGGCATTGAGCATTGCCATGAGCGGTGCGCCTTGCGCCATATCGCCTGCAACTTGGCGGGCTTTAATCATGGCGTAGCGTTCCCATTCGCGGGCTTGGGTTTGGTAGTAATGCTCCATGCCGTCAAAGGTCATGACGATGGCGCCGCTGTCACCGAACGGCCTTAAGCGGGTGTCGGTACGGAACACAAAGCCTTCTTCGGTGATGTCGTCCAGCACTTTGACGAGGCTTTGGCACAGTTTGGTAAAAAACTCACCGTAGCTGGTGGCTTTTTTGTCGGGCAATACGCCGTCTTCGGGGTAGGCAAAAATCAAATCAATATCGGACGAGAAATTCAGTTCGTAACCGCCCAGTTTGCCCATGCCCAACACCACCAGCTGCTGAGGGGTGCCGTCCGGCAATACGGGTGTGCCGCGTCTGCGGGTGGCCTGTCCGTACAGAAACACTAATGCGTATTGGATGCAGGCTTCGGCCAGCAAGGACAAGTCCATTAACGTTTCTGCCAAAGGTGCCCAGCCTGCCAAATCCCGCCAAGCTATCCTGACCATTTCGCGCCGCCGGAACTGCCGCAGCCCGCGCATCAGTTCGGCTTCGTCGGCGGGCTTAAGGGTTTGGAGTTTGTCATGATAGGTCTGCCCGGTGTAGGGCGTGGCTAAATCGCCAGACTGTTGCAAATCCGATAATAAATGTGGTTGCCGTAAGCAACTTTCAGCAACAAATTGACTGCTTGCCCATATTTGGGGCAGACTAGGCGGCAATTGTGGTGCGTTATAGATAGCGGAATTGGGGGTGTTGAACTTTTCCTGCCATTTCTGCATAAACAGAGTGACAGAATAGTGTAAGTCGGCGGGTAAGGTCGGCCCTTCAGGCGGAGGCTTGGGTGTTTGTGACATGGCAAAAGAAAAGTTGGGTAAAATTCACCTTATCATACCTAAAAACCTCACAGATATTAATATTAACGGTCGGTATAGTATTGTAAAAGCCTTGGCGGATATTTTGCTTGTTAAAACTAAACTCACCAGGCAATTTAAAAAAACTATAAGCTAGGCCGCAACGGCCCGGCAATAAAACGTCATCTTCTTTTATGAATACTATTACAGACATTTTTAGTGATCCTGTCTTAAATGGGCAAGTATTGCAGGATTTAGAAGCGGTGCCCGAACCGCGTAGCCGCTATATTATCGCGATGACCCCCCGTTCGGGCAGCACTTATTTATGCGATGTCATTAAAAATACCCGCCGCTTAGGCAAACCCCAGGAGATATTAGGGGCGATTGCCGTGGCTAACCGCATCGGCAAAAATATGCCAGGGCGCACTCCCGATGAGTATCTGCGTAACGGTATCCGCGTTTCCAGAACCGCCAACAATGTTTCCGGCCTTAAGGCCAGTTGGTTTCAGTTTGAAAACTTCACCCAAGCTATGGTGGATTTGAGGTATCTGAATGGCTTTAAATTTGTTTATCTGACCCGCCGCGATTTGGCGGCACAAGCCGTGTCTTTATATCGGGCGACGTCGTCCGAGGTGTTCCATAGCCATGTTGCCCATAGCGAAACTGCTTTAACCAAGCTTGAGGCGCTGGACTATGATTATCAGGCCATTAAATATTGGTACGAGCATATTGTCGCCCAAGAAAAAGGTTGGCAACGCTATTTTTATGAGCGGCGGATCTATCCTTATTGCCTCAGTTATGAAGATATTGAAGACGATATTCTGACTGTGCTCAAACGCCTTGCCGTTTATATTGATGTTGACCCTAATAATATCCTGTTGCCGCCCGCTCCGTCCGTCATCCAGAAATTACGCGACGGGCGTAGCCGCGAATGGGCGCAACGCTTCCAAAACCAATTGGGGCTGAGTTTGGCGCATTAAGTGGGGTGTGCGTGAGTCTGTGAACGTGCGATACTTGCCTTTTGCCCAGACATTCACTTTTTTATGCCGATTATGCTCATTTTTGTCCTGCTGGCTGTAGGGTTTAGCGTGCCTGCGCTTGCCGAACCGCTAGTCCGCACTTTAAAAAAACCGTTGCAACAACACGGTCCGGCTTTGTTACCGCCGTTGGTGACTTTGCCTTCCGGTTGTTTTGTGATGGGTAGCCCTGAGTCTGAAGTAGGGCGTGGCGATAACGAAGGGCAGCGTCGGGTGTGTGTGCAAGGTTTTAAGTTAAGCCAATACGAAGTCAGCGTCGATGAGTTTACGCGTTTTGTCGAGGCTACCGGATTTGTCTCCGATGCCGAACGCAATAGCGAGGAAACTGGCTGTTGGAGTTATGACCATACCGCCGAAGCGCGTTGGCAGTGGTGGGAGTGGGCGCAATGGCGGCGGCCTGTTAAGGATTTGGCGATTAAGCCGGATTATCCGGTGGGCTGCGTCAGTTTTTATGATGTGCAGGCGTATATTGCCTGGCTAAACCAAACCAGCCACCAGCAATACCGTTTGCCTTCCGAAGCGGAATGGGAATATGCCGCGCGGGCGGGTACGGCGACCGCCCGTTATTGGGGCAATAACCCTGATATTGCTTGCCGCTATGCCAATGTCGCCGACCAAAAAACCATTAAAGAACTGGCATGGGCGCAAGCCCACCAATGCGACGACGGGCGGTTTTTTTACGCGTTGACCGGCTCGCTGTTGCCTAATCCATGGGGTTTGTACGATATGCTGGGGAATGTCTGGGAGTGGACGTGTTCGCGCTATAAGGAAGGCGAGGCTACCGGAGGCGAGGGCTGTTTGCAAGATAAGCCTGGTTTTGATGATTTGCTGGTGTTGCGGGGCGGTGGCTGGAACGCCGACGCGCCCAGAGTCCGTGCCGCTTACCGTAATTGGGGTACGGCATGGTCTCGGCAGGCGAACTTGGGCTTTCGCTTGGTTTTAGGCCGTTAGGCTGGGCTGGCAACTACAAAAGGCTATTATTGTGGGAAACGGCCAAGATAGCCACCGTTCCCGGACGAATATTATTCCAAGCTGTCGGTAGTGGTTTTCTCAGCGGCGGGTTTGGCGGTGTCTGTCGCCGCCGCCTCAGGGCTGGCCGCTTCGGCCACCGTCTCGCCCCGCGCTCCGGCAGAGCCGACTTCTTTAGGTGTCATCAGCAGTTTGGCATCTGGCCCCATCGGTATCGATACGTCTGTTGAGGAAATAATGGCTTTGCTGATGGTGTCAACCATGCGTAGGGAAACGTAGGAGTTCTTTTTTCCAGGGGCATAAACACCGCCGACCAAGACGGACGCATGGTAACGTTTGAGCAGTTTTTTGGTGTCGTCAGACAATTGCAATGAACCGTCTTCCTTCATAATAAACAAATCAATCGGCAGTTCCATGCCAATAACTTGGTAGCCGGATTGGTGGAAGGCCGAAGCGATTTGGTCGGAGACGATGCGCCCAAACGCCGAAGTTTTGTTCAGGTTATCGACGTTGAGCAGGGTGGTGACGATAATCAGCGAGTTTTTCGGCAGTTTTTGGGTCAGACGTTTTTGCATGTCACCCACCGCATCGTAGCTGACCGTAACCAGATTGGCATCTTTGACTTCGTAAGTACGGAACAAACCGCAGCCACTCAAGGTTGTTGCCAGCAACGCCGGAATGAGGAGGGTGGAGATTTTAAGCATGGTAGTTTTCCTTGCGATAATAAAAGTAGGGCATGGCTAAGTGGGCGGCGTATTATACGGGCGGTTCGTGGTTTTGGGGCTAATACGGGTATTTCTAAGCTTGGGCATCATTATGGTCACGTTTTTTATAACCCCGCCTTTTACTTGAACAGCAAATATGCGGAAATACTAGCCTATCGGTGCGTGTGAGGCAAGTTAAGGTCAGCGGCTGTCATAAAAATCCCTGATTAACCGCGCTATGATGGCGTTATGTTATTGGCTGGTTTTGGCCTTGCAATATGATATGTTATAACATATCATTTAGATCAGCCCTTATTTAACCTTACTCAATCCGTGTTATGAAGAAAAAATTTGCCTTGCTGTATGTTTCGGTCTTGGCTATGCCTGCCTATGCCAAAGACAATGTTATATCTGAATTGGAACAAGTGATTGTTACTGCGCCTATAGAAGAAAGTCTCGCCGACACGCCTGTACCCGTTACTGTGTTGAGTGATGACGAATTGCGTCTGAAAGTTGGGCACAGCATCGGTGAGACGCTGAAAAATGAACTCGGCATCACCAGCCAATCCTTTGGGCCAGGGGTCGGCACGCCTGTCATCCGCGGACAAAGCGGGCCACGGGTGCGGGTATTGGCGAACGGTATCGGCAGCAACGATGCATCGGCTATTAGCCCTGACCATGCCACTAGCGTTGAGCCCTTATTGGCCGAGCGTATAGAAGTGTTGCGTGGCCCGGCAACGTTGCTTTATGGCAGCGGGGCGATAGGGGGTGTGGTCAATGTCATCGATAACCGGATACCCGAAAAACGGCCTGAAAAACGGCTAGGTGGGGCATTGGAGCAACGTTTTGATTCTGTCTCTGATGAAACCGCCACCACTATGAAATTGGAGGGCGGCAAAGGCCACTTAGCTTACCATTTAGATGGTTTTTTCCGTGACCGCAACAATGTTGATATTGGTGGGACGGCCATAGATGGTAATGCGGCGCGGCAAGTTGACCTGACGTTGCCGACCAACTTGCAAAACACCAAGGGCGTTCTTGCCAATAGCTCCGCCAGTGCCATTAGCGGCTCAGCAGGTTTATCGCTGATCGGTGCGCCGGGTTTTGCTGGGGTCGCCATTAATCGTTTGGAGAGCAATTATGGCATAGCGCCCGATGGTACAGGTGGCGAGATTACCCGCATACTGCTAAAACAAAGCAAATACGATTTTAAAAGCGAATTGAAAAATCCCTTCTATTTTGCCGAAGCCCTGCGCATGAAGCTCGGTTATACCGACTATCGCCATACTGAAGTCCCGAACAGTGTGGAAGCGGCGTATTTTACCAATAAAACCTACGAGAGCCGTCTGGAATTGGCCCACAAGCCGATAGGCGGCCTGCACGGTGCGCTCGGCTTTCAGGCCATTGCCAGTGATTTTACCGCCATAGACAAATCAACCCTCACTACCCTTGTGCCGGAAACCCTGACGCACAGTTACGGGGTGTTTGCGGTGGAGTCTTTTTCTCTGGGAACACTCAATAACCAGCTCGGTTTCCGTGTCGAAGATACCACGTTAGATCCGCAGGGGCTAAACAGCCTTAATTATCTGCCGGTCAGCGCCTCCGCAGCTAGCTTGTGGAAAATTAACCGGCAGAATAGCCTGAATTTGGCGCTGACCCGTTCGCAACGGGCGCCACAGGTGCAGGAGTTGTTGGTGCATGGTTATCACGATGCCACGCGCAGCTTTGAAATAGGCAATAGTCATTTGCATGAAGAAACGTCGTATAATTTGGACTTGGGCTATAAGTTTACTGCCGATTGGCTGAGGGCGGAGCTTGACCTGTTCCACAATTGGGCGAATGATTATATTTACCAACAGCGTAGTGGCGTGTTTGTTACAGAAGACGGTGCGGCCTGTCCGGTCGGTAGCGCTTGCGCACCTGTTGTGCAAACCCGCCAAGCCGATGCCGCTTTTATGGGTTACGAAAGTAAGCTCATTTTTCCGCTCATGGAAAACCACTACGGATTGGTCGAACTGAGTTTGTTCAGTGATTACACGCGCGGCCAATTTGTCGGTGGCGGCGATGTACCGAGAATGCCGCCGTTACGCTTTGGCTTTCAAATAGACCATTTTCAGGACGCATGGAGCAGTAATTTGCGGGTAACGCGTGGCGAAGCCCAAGACCATCCGGGGGCGTTCGACAGCGCTACTGCCGGGTATGTGCTGGTCAATCTCTCCACCCAATATCAACTTAAACAGTTTAAAGGGATGGAGGTTTTGCTGTTCGCCAAGGCTAATAACTTATTGGATGAAAATATCCGCAACTCGACTTCATACCTGCGCAATTTTGCGCCGGAGCCGGGGCGGGGCGCGGAGCTTGGGGTTAGGGTCAGTTATTGACAGTGTAAAACCGATAGCTTGCTAAGTGGCGGTGATGTTTGCGGCCGCTTTGCTGGCTTTTTATCCCGCCACCAGCAAATATAAGCCCAATCCCACCATCACCAAGCCGCTGAGCAACTTCAGCCAGCGGCCTTCCTTTTCTTGTAGCCTGCGTTGGCTGAGGGTGATGATGCCGATGCCCAGCACGATAATGTCATCCAGCATATAGGCGATATTGTAGAGCAGCAGATAGCTGTAATAGCCTAAGGAGCCTGTTTGGTGCAGTGTCAGGATGCGGGTGTAGAGCATGGGGAAGCCTGAGGTACATAAGAACTCAACGACCTGCACCAGCACCGCCAGCACTACCGCCCCCACTATGGCCGCCAATAGGTTTTCGGCTTGTAAAATTCCTCTGATTCTGGCGTAAATGCCCGGTTTTGCTGAGGCGGGGATAGACAGCGAAGGGCCGCGGCCAAAAGCCCAGAAGTCTTTGAGGTTAATGCCGCCCGCCAGTATGGCAATGGCGGCAATCACAATTTCCGACAGCCGTGATAGGCCGATCAGTAAAAACAGATTCAGCCACGCCGCCATAAACACAAAATAGGCGATGCCTTCGACGGCGACAAACGTGCCGGCTACGGCGAGCATCCGTCTCCGGTCGTGCATGGGGGTAAGCAGTGAAATCATCAGGATCAGCACCCACATCGAACAGGGGTTGAAACCATCTAACAGCCCCATGGTGACTGTAAACAGCGGCAAGCCGACTTGTGCTAAGGTAATGTGCCTACCCAGAACATTCAGTTCAAAGTCGTCTTTGGCCAGGGGAGGGGCGGTACAGGACAGCATATCGGCTGCTTCGCAACTGCCTGAATTGTCGGTTGGCGTGGTGACGGCAGACTGTTGTGCTAACTCTGCCTTAAGCAGTTTCCCGGTGCTGGTTTCGTCGGCATAACCGACCAGCAAGTGTTGGCGCAAATAAAACGCCGGCACCCTGGCGGCAGTTTGTTGGCTTTTGGCGATGGCTTCGAGGCGCTCCAATGCGGTCGGGTCGTCGGCAATATCGCGGATCAGCAAATGCAATTGTGGCTGTTCGTGCTGCCAAGCCTCCAGAAAAAGTTTGGCTTTTGCGCAATGCGGACAGCCTTCTTTGACGAAGACTTCAATATCGATGCCGGGTATGGGTTTGACTGCTTCGGCAAAGGCAGTACCGGAAAGGGGTGCGAAAAAGGCCAGCAATAGCCATGCTAAAATGCAAAAGCGGGGTGGGTGGGGCTTGTGCTGATAGCCTGCTGCCGATTTTACCGGAACTGTCAGGGACTTTGTTAATGCCGTCATCAAAAAATCCTCTCAATCACGTTGTTGGCGAAATGGGACGGGGGTAAACGGTTACAGGGAGCAGGCATCCAAGGGTATAATAGCCGCTCGTGGAGAGCCTTGCCGAACCAGGAATTGAAGGCAGTGCCGCACAGGCCAAGAGGTGCGGGCAGGATGCCCGCGCTCTTGTGTTATGGGTATCCTTTAGTTATGTCGGCTATAAAATTCGTTCAGCGTTCTGACAATCGCCCCGCCGACGGCTTCGGCAAGGTTAACTGGGACGGCGTTGCCGATTTGCGCATATTGCGAGGTTAACGAGCCGGCAAATTCCCAATCGTCGGTAAAAGTCTGGATTCTGGCGTATTCCCTGACCGTAAACGGGCGGGTTTCATCAGGGTGGCAGCGTTCGGTCTGTTTTTGCGCGGGGGCGCAGGTTAAGGTCAGACAGGGCTCATCCCAGGAAATTCGCCGTGCCATGCCAGTTTTGCCGCCGCTTGAGTGGAACGAGCCTTTCATATAGTCTTTTTGCAAATCCAGCGGCAAGTCCCGCCAATAGCCGCCGGGCGGGATCAGTTCCATAATCTCCCGTTTGCCCTTAGGGTAGGCTTGTCCGGCGGAGGCGGGTACGTCGTTGGGGTAGAGACGGCCTTTTTTTAAGGCATCCTTAATGGTGAATATTTCTTGGTTTTCCGCAGGCCAAGTAAATTTGAGTCCCGCGCCTTTTTTCAGGCCGACGATAAAGACCCGTTCGCGTTTTTGCGGGACGCGGTAAAAAATGGCCTTTAACAGGCGGGGCGGCACGACATCGTAACCTAGCTCATCCAATACCGAGATCATCCCGGCAATGGTTTCGCCGCTTTGATGTTCCAGCAAGCCCCGGACATTTTCAGCCAAGCACAGCAACGGCTGGGTTTCTTTGACGGCTCGGGCGAATTCAAAAAACAGCGTGCCTCTGGCATCTTCAAAGCCTAAGCGTTTGCCCGCGAAGGAAAAAGCTTGGCAGGGAAAGCCGCCGGTTAAAACATCGGCTTTGCCTTGGTAAGGGGTAAAATCAATCGCGGTTACATCACCTTCAATAACATGCCAGTGGGGGCGGTTTTGCCGTAAGGTGGCGCAGGCATTTTTATTGATTTCACTGAGCAGGATATTGCTCAGGCCGGCTTTTTCCAAGCCCAGTGCCAAACCACCCGCACCTGCGAACAGTTCTATGGCATTATATTGCCGTAAAGGTGCACAGCTGGCTTGCTCAGGAGCCGGTTTGGGCAGGCAGCCGATTTTTTCAAACTGTGCCAAGTCTCGTGCCGTATAGACCCGGTAATTATTGATAGGATGCCGTACTGGGGTCAGTTTGCCTGATTTATCCCAGCGCCTTAAGGTTTCTGTGGTTGTCCCTAACATATCGGCAACTTCCGATACTGAATAAAAATCTCTCATTAATAACCATGTGTAATGTTGTTGTGATGGTTATTCTATCTGACTTTACGAATTTATGTTGGGCTATATTCATGCCAAAATCATCCTTATCCCCTCATGCAGATAATAGATTATGACCGAACAAGAAAAACAAGCGATTTTAGAGAAGGTAAAAACCTGGTTTAGGGAGGTGATTATCCCTAACCATATAAAAAACACCTTAAAATTGGCTAATCCCAGCGAGTTTGACATTAACCCGTTTCTCGTCCCCTATATAGCGGCGTTTTTGACGGGTGAGCTGACCCCGCAATCGGTGGCTAAGGCTTTATTGTATCCTAGGGTGCTGGGCTCATCCATCACCACATCGTTTGGGCAGAATATGCAGACCTTCATTTCGGGGGTGCTGAATTCTTATGGGTCTTTGGTACAAGGCATTGATATTGAGTTTACCGATGCGCTCGATGGCCGGAAAAAATATTGCCAAGCGAAATTGGGGCCGAACACGATTAATAAGGATGATGTCGAAACGATCCACAACCATTTTCGTCAAGCCAAGAATTTAGGGAAGACCAATAACCTGCCTGTACAGCAGCATGATTTGGTGGTGGGGATTTTATACGGTGAACCCGGCCAAGAAAGCAGCCATTATAAAAGTCTGCGCGATAAGCATGATTACTCGTTATATATTGGCCAAGATTTTTGGTACCGGCTCACGGGCGACCCTAGCTTTTATTCGGAACTGAAAAAAGCCATCGCCGATGTCGCGGTCGAGGCCAAAGGGGCGGATATGCTCAATGAAGTGGCGGATATTCTTGCCCAAACTGAGGTGATTAAGCGTTTGGTGGGATAGCTATGCCTTATGATGGGCGGTTGTGTCTTTTCGCCGCAGATGTATAACTGAATGCAGGTAACTATAAAAAAACAGGTAATCCCATGCAAGGTATCGATAAGATAAATCCCCAATTTAATAAATGGCTACAAGCGTTAAGCTCTGATCCTATAGCCTGCATTAGTGGTTTGGCTTGCATGGCAATGGCGGTGGTTATGCCTTATTTGGGCAAAAAAGTGGCTGATAGCTTACCTGGCATAATTAATAACGCTTTCAGCCGGCTGACGCTGATCGGGATTCAATGGTTTTCGCCTTGCTGTTTTACCTTACGCTATAAGCGACAGGTCTTGTTTGGGGGCGAAGTATTGGCTTCTTCAGGCTTATCTGTCCCCGGCATCTTGGCTTTGGCTGGCGAAAAAACCTATATCCAATTAAATCTATCGCCTTGCCTGTCTCCCAATAAACCGGCTTGCTTTAGGGGTAAGGCATTACAAGGCAATCGCCCTATCTGGGCTTTTTTGCCGGAAAAACAGGCTTTGGCGGTCCTCGGTGTACCGGGCGGCGGCAAGAGTGCCTTATTGCGGCATATTGCCGTAACGTTTGCCGCCAATCGGCAACTTATGTATCAGGCTACGGCGCGTACCCCTATGTGGCTGTCCTTGCGCGGGCATGTCGGCGCTATTATGGCTGGGCAAATGGATTTGGCCCAGCTTGCGCAAGCGCATTTTAGCAATCAAAACCGTTATCCCGGCTTAAACCCGCCTGCCCAGTGGTTTGCCAAACAGTTGCATAAAGGCAAAGCCATTGTATTGTTGGATGATTTGGCTGACATCGCCGATACAGCCACCCGCCGCCGTGTTGCCTTATGGATAGATCGGCAAATTAGTCATTACCGCCACTGCCTGTTTGTCGTTACCTCGCGCCCGGAAGGCTATTGGGATACGCCTTTGCAACACGCCGATTGTTTGGAAATCTTGCCGCTTGCCGGGCCGCAAGTGCGCGAATTTGCTTGCCGTTGGTATGGACAACAGGCATTGGTAGAGGCTGATAGAACAGCGGGTGAGCGTAAAGCCGATGAGTTATTAGCTTGCCTGCGCCACCCGCCTGCTTTGGATATACTAAAGGCTAATCCTTTATTATTAACGATGCTTGCGGTTGTGTACAGCCGGCATCAGCAAGTACCTGAACAACGGGTGGCGTTATTTGCCCAAACGTGTACCCTAGCCTTAGGGCAGGGGCGGGCAGGTGGTTTTTATGATAATTTAACCGCCGCACAAAAGCAGATCGTGTTACAGCCTTTGGCGGCGGCGATGCGGGGCCATTATCAAAGTGATATAACAGAGGCAGAGGCGTTAAGGCTGATCGCCGAACCCTTAAGGCGATTAGGTTTTGATTCCCAAATCTTGGGTGGGCAGTTTTTGACAGCCGTGGCCGCTCACAGCGGCCTGTTGCTTGGTGACGCAGCCCAAGGTTGGCGTTTTGCCCATTTGGCGCTGCAAGACTATTTGACCGCCTGCCATTGGTTGGCATATCCCCCCGACCAAACATGGCAAGCTTTGGTTGCGGATAACGTGTGGCATGAAACTCTCCGGTTTTATAGTGCCCAAGCGAATGCCAGCGCGATTGTCCGTGCCTGTTTACAGCAAAATACTTGGGCTAGCCTAAGCTTGGCCAGTGATTGTGCAGACGTGGCATTGGCAGTGGATGAGCCGGTTTTACAAGCGTTACGCACAACGTTGGCAGAAAACGTAGTAAGTGGCGATACAGGTTTGCGGCAATTGGCCGCTAACGTCCGCTTAAATAACCGATTGAAAACACTGCAAACACTCAATCGCCAAACCGAGATTACAGCGGGATGGATTAGTTGCGCCGAATACCAATTGTTTGTAGACGCGACAGGCGGCACCGAGTATCCGGCAGATTGTGTTCCAAATAAGGCGCAACAAGCCGTTTTAGGCATAAAGGCGGCTGATGCCCAAGCGTTCTGTCTGTGGTTAAGCCAAAAAACGGGCCAACATTACCGTTTGCCAACCGTGTCAGAGGCTCAACAGGGCATAACCGCTTCGCCCCAGCCGCCTTATGCCGTTTGGTGTTGGGAGCAAGGCAATTATGCCTTGGTTTGGCAGGATGTAAGCCATAGCAACCATTATCTACGGCAATTGTCCGACCTCCATCCGTTAGCGGTCAGATTCGGTTATGGGTTGCTAAAAAATCCGGCTGACCGGGCCGCCATCGCCCTTTATCTTGCAGGGTATTTTTACTCGTTAGACCTTGAACGTGGCTTCGATTCTGATTTCGATCCTGACCTTTGTCCGGCACTTGAACAGATCCTTGACCTTGCCCCCCTCCCTACGCCTAGCCGTAGCCAAGACCGTGCTTTGGTCTATGCTATCGCCCATGCCTTTGAACATGTCCGTTCCCTAGATTTTTCGCTAGACTGCGGCCTTGATTTAGGCTACATGCAAGGCCTTGAGCGGGTGATGGATATTAAGCTTGCCAAGCAGTGCATCCCTGACTTAAAAGAAGTTGTTGGCCGTTTAGGGATGTCGCCGTTAGCGCCGTTATTCAAGGAATTATTGGCCGCTATTGAAAGTCCCCAAGCTAATGGCATCAGCATCCGCCAAGCCGCCAGAGCTATCATTTTATATGATTTGGACGTTTTGTTAACGGTGCGTTGGGAGGCCTTTTGTAGGCAATTAAATTCCCTGTTAACACAACAGAAACGTTTGCTCTTTTGGAGGAAAACGGAAGCCGTCGATAGCGAATTATTAAAAGAAACCTTATTGGCATGGTTTTGGGCCTATAAAATCACGGCGGCGCGTAGCGAAGGTTTGCTGCCCGCATGGGAGGGCATAAAAATAGTCCGGGAAAGAGGCGGGTGTGGCAAAGGATGGGCATGAGACAGGTTTGCCAGCCAAGCCAGGGTGCAGATGTCAGATTGTATGCCCTTCGGTTTTGTCGGAGGGCAGGGGCAGCCTTACGCCCCGTGGATACTTGCCGCGCCTTTTGGGGTTAGCCCTGAGCGAACCTGAGGTGTCCGGCGCGGCAAACGGGGGATATGTTACTGCGTTTTAGTAAAGGGTGAGGCCGCTGTTTTTGGCGCTGACAAAATCAGCATAATCTTGTTTGACTTGGGCGGCATAATTCAGTGCATAGTTCAGGGTTTCGGTTTTCAGGCCAGAGACATTGCCGTTAATCACATCGGTGATTTCTTTGTCCATGCTGTAGGGAATCAGGGTGGCATCGTAATCCTTATCTGCTAAAGCGTGGTCTTTGGCGAGGATAGCCCCCATATAGTTGACCGCGTCATTAAATTTCGTGTAAGTGGTGAGCAGGGTGTAATCGAAATCTTCTTGGTAAGGCGAGCGTTCGGATAAGGCAAAGGGCAGGCTGCTCATGGTCGTGTAGCCGGCCAAGACATCGGTGTTGCTGAGCAGTGCTTTCATGCTTTTGATGGCCCGTTCGCCGTTGTGCGAATCATAAACCCAAGTCGGCATGTTACCTGCGGCAGCCAAGGAGACGGCGCTGTTGGTTTCTTGTTTCATTTCTAAAATCACGTCATCACTGGTTGCTGACGTAGGGCCTTCGATTAACAAATAGTAACGGTAACGGCCTAGGCTGCCCGTGCCTGAGCCTAAACGCAAGGCTGCATCTTTAAGCAGGTAATAGCTGTTGCTATAGCGTTTGGATGCGGCGATAGAGCTGATGTAGCCGGACATGGCGGAATTAAGGGCCGAAAATGTGCTGCTGTTGACGGGTTGTAAAGAGCCGCTGATGGTTTGGAAGTAACGCAGACCGGAACTGACGGTCGTGTATTTGGCCAGCAGGTTGGAGCGGGTTTTGCCGTCGGCGGCCTGGATAGTGTCTTTTACCACCCCATTAGTGTTGCTGGTGGTCAGGCGGTAGGTCAATTCGTTGTCGTTGCCTTTAAAAGCGGCCATTTGTGTGGCATAGCTGTCGATAAAGTTTTTCACTAAAGTTTGGCGGTCACTGCTGCTGATGGCGTTTTCTTCTGCCGCCAGTAAAATGGCGACGGCCATACGGCGTAAATCCCAAGTGTAAGATCCCCAGTAACCTTCATCAAAATCATTGCTGTCGAATACCGCATTGCCGTTGGCATCGCGTGAACCGCCCATGTTCTGCATGTGCAAATCACCTTCCAACCAGACCCCATTGGTGGTGGTGTTGGTGTACAAAGAAGCGGGCCAAGAGACGGTATTTTTCGTATCTACATAAAACAAATGCGCGGTGCCGCGATAAAAACTAAAGGCGCTGACTGACATTTTGGTCATTTTGGTCGCCAACTCAGTAGGTAGGTTAGCGGCAAAAGGGTGGTTGTAATTATAGATTTGTTGCACCAGCCATGCCTTGCGGCTTGCCGCGGCTTCGGCTGTGCTAGGGGCTATGGAGGCTAGGCTGGCTAGAATGAGTCCGGCGGCAACTATATTGCGTAATGTCATAAAGGATCCCGGTGTGTTAAGGGGCTAAAGGTAAAACCTGAGGATTCTAGCTAGAGTACATGACATTTTGATGAAATCATTTAATTGCAAATTTGCGCCGCCCTTGGTCTTACCGTTAGCCGCACGGTTTTCTTATGGGCGGGCTTTCCGCCCGACCGATAGCAATAAGTGCTTGTTAAGCTAAGCTAAAAAAGGATAAGCCAATGTTTTGGCTAGTATTTGGTTTCGGCTAAACAATACTGTCATTAAATCGTAAACAAAGCTTCATTTCCTTGTCACAGAATCGCTTTAATCTTAAGAACCCACAACAACAATAATTAGAATAAAAAATCGTAAGATTTCTTTGCTGCAAAGTCTAAGGATAGCCTCGGCAGCTTATCTATTGAGAGGATAACGACATGAAGCTATTACTGTCCATACACAAATATGACGTGTTTATGTTTACTTGGTTGCTTAACGCCAAAATTCATAGCACGCTGTCTAACATTAGCCGTTATTTGTCGAAAACAGGCGACGGGCAATTGTATGTTTTGATCGCCGCCGTACTGTATTTTAGCGAAGGCCTCGAAAGCCCCTTGCTACGCGCCATGCTGTTAGCGTTTTTAGTGGAACGGCCTTTGTATTTTGTGTTGAAAAATAGTTTTAAACGCAACCGTCCAGAAGCGGCCTTAAAGAATTTTCGCAGCATCATTAAACCTTCCGATAAGTTTAGCTTCCCGTCTGGGCACACTTCGGCGGCGTTTATGGTCGCGACCTTGCTGGCGTATTTTTTTCCTGCCTTGTTGGTGCCGCTATATGGTTGGGCGGCGGCGGTCGCATTGTCTCGGGTTGTTTTGGGGGTACATTTTCCGACGGATACCTTAATGGGCGGTATTTTGGGTATCTGCACAGCACTTTTTAGTTTAGGACAAATCATCTGATGAGAATTTTTTACGGGGTTCAGGGAACGGGTAATGGCCACATCACCCGCGCTAGGGTCATGGCAAAAGAACTGCAATTGGCAGGTATAGAAGTTACGTTTCAATTTACCGGGCGGCCTATCGATAAATTTTTTGATATGGAAGTTTTCAATGACTACCAAATCCGCACTGGGCTAACGTTTAATACCCATAAAGGCCAAGTCAGTTATTTGAAAACCGCTTTGGATGCGAAGCCCCTGACTTTTTTAAAGGACATAAAAACCTTAGATTTAAGTGGCTATGACCATATTTTGACCGATTTCGAGCCGGTTACTGCTTGGGCGGCTAAGCGCCAGAAAAAGCCCGTGCTGGGCATTGGCCATCAGTATGCGTTCAATTATCCTATCCCTAGGGCGGGAGCTGATCCGATCGCCAATCAGGTCATGAAGTATTTCGCCCCAGCCGATATCGGCGTGGGATTGCATTGGCACCATTTCGGCGAAATGATCCTACCGCCGATTATTGAAACCCCCGAAACGCCTACCCGCATTATCAAAAATAAAATCATTGTGTATTTGCCTTTTGAAGACCAAGCTGCCGTTATCAATTTGTTGGCGGGGTTCACGGATTTTGAGTTTCATCTTTATGCACCTGAGGTGGTGGCATCACCTTACCCGCATATCACCTGTAACCCGTTATCGCGCACTGGCTTCCAAAAAGATTTATATGATTGCGGCGGTATTATCAGTAACGCGGGTTTTGAGTTGGCGAGCGAAGCTTTACAATTAGGCAAAAAAATCTTGGTTAAGCCGTTGCATTCGCAAATGGAGCAAATTTCCAACGCCGCCGCCTTAAAAGAACTGGGTTATGGCCATACCATGAAGACGATGGATAAGGCGGTGATTGAGCCGTGGCTGCATGACAACCATGCCACGCACATCACTTATCCTAATGTGGCGAAGGTTCTGGTGCAGTGGCTGCAAGACGGTATGCCGAAGATGGATGCTGATTTTGTCGAAAAAGTGTGGGACGGCGTCAATGTCATCAAGCTTGATTTGTCTAAGGCTTAAGATGGGGATGTACGCTTAACATCGAGTTACCCTAAATAAAGCAAAGGGCGGCGGAACAGGGGGATGTTCCGCCGCCCTTTGCTTTTGGCGGGTTAGCCTAACGCTTCGTCAGCCATATCTTCCACCAATGATTCATCTGTCAGTAGCGGTATGGTTTCCGCTAGCCGGTTATATTCGATGATATGGAATTCGCCATTCCAATCTTCGGCAATCAAGGTACACGATTCCACCCAGTCGCCGCAATTCAGGTAATGGATGTTGTCTATGTATTTATTGGCGGCTGAATGGATATGCCCGCACACTACGCCGTCTAAGCCCCGGCCTTGGCATTCGTTGGCGACTACAATTTCAAACTGGGTGATGAATGACACTGCCGATTTGACTTTGTTTTTGACAAACTTGGATAAAGACCAGTAGCCAAAACCCAGATGCCGTCTTATCCAATTAAAATGGCGGTTAAAAGACAGCAGGGTTTCGTAGCCAATATCGCCCAAGACGGCAATTTGTTTATGGTAGCGGGTTACGATGTCGTAATTGTCGCCATGGGTGAGCAGATAGCTTTTGCCGGATGCGCTGTTGTAGACCATTTCATCGTAAATTTCCACATTGCCGATATTCAAATCGCCATGCGATAAAAAATTGCGCAGAAACTCGTCGTGGTTGCCCGCGATATAAACGACCCGTTTGTTTTTCGAGTATTTCAATATTTTTCTTAAAAAATTGGTATGGTCTTGATGCCAATACCAGCCACGCCTGATTTTCCAACCGTCAATAATATCGCCGATCAGATAAATTTCATCAAACGACAGCCTTTTTAAGGTTTTTAGTAAAAACTCCGCTTTACAAGAACGAGTGCCAAGATGAATGTCGGAAACAAACACGGCTTTGTAAGGTGCTTTGATTTTTTTGCTCATAAGTGGGTTTGCGCTGGTTTAATGAGGGATGGTGGCTGTGTGCGGCGGCCGGTCTTTAGGTAGGTCTTCAGGTAGCAGCAATGGGTCGGGCTATTGCCATTCCAGGCCATGCAAATTTTTAAATTTTACAGTAAAAACGGTGTGTTAATGATAAATCATTAATATTAATTTATTGTGACGGTAGCGCGTGGATTGCTTTAGCCGATAAGGATAAATTGTGTGCAATGGAGGCGGCGGCGATATGCCGATCTGGAGTTTTTGCGGTGTTTTTAAACATGGATTGGCCGCTAAGCGGTATAATTGGCGAATTTTTCCGATGGCTTTAAAAACACCATGACTTCTGTTAATTCTGAAAAACTTTCCAGTGCCCGTTTTGCACAAGCAACCGATGCGTTTGTTGAGGTCTTTACCGCTTCGGTGGATTTTGACCAGCGTATGGCGGCTCAGGATATTCAAGGCTCTATCGCCCATGCCACTATGTTGTGCGCCGTGGGCATCCTCACCGAAGCCGAGCGTGATGCCATTATCGGCGGCCTGACCCAAATCGGCGGCGAGATTGACCGTGGCGAGTTTGTCTGGTCGATCAAGCAGGAAGATGTCCACATGAACATCGAGGCGCGTTTGACCGACCTGATTGGTATTGCGGGCAAAAAACTGCATACTGGCCGCTCGCGCAACGATCAGGTCGCCACCGATATCCGCCTGTACTTGCGTAGTGAGATAGTCCAGATCACCGCGCAATTGACCCGTTTGCAGACCGCTATTGTTGAGTTGGCGGCGCAACACGCAGACACCATCATGCCGGGCTTTACCCATTTACAGGTCGCCCAGCCGATTACTTTTGGGCATCATTTGATGGCGTGGTTTGAGATGCTCAGCCGTGACCGCGAGCGTTTGGACGATTGCGCCAAACGTTTGAATGTGATGCCGCTGGGCGCGGCGGCTTTGGCGGGGACCAGTTATCCGATAGACCGCTATTTGACGGCTGAGCTGTTGGGTTTTAGCCGCCCGTCGGCAAATTCTTTGGATTCGGTCAGTGACCGGGATTTTGCCATTGAGTTTACGGCGGTCGCCAGCCTGATTATGATGCACTTGTCGCGGTTTTCCGAAGAGCTGATCCTTTGGTCTAGCGCCCAGTTTGATTTTATTGACATGCCTGATGCGTTTTGTACCGGTTCGTCTATCATGCCGCAGAAAAAAAATCCCGATGTGCCGGAGTTGGTGCGTGGTAAATCGGGTCGGGTAACAGGGCATTTGGTGGCTTTGCTGATGCTGATGAAAAGCCAGCCTTTGGCGTATAACAAGGATAACCAGGAAGATAAGGAGCCGTTGTTTGATACTGCCGACACGCTGGTTAACTGCTTACGCGCGTATGCCGATATGGTGCCGCATATCACCGCCAAAAAAGCCAATATGTACCAATCCGCCAAGCGCGGTTTTGCCACGGCGACGGATTTGGCGGATTATCTGGTGCGCAAGGGTATGGCCTTCCGCGATGCCCATGAGGTGGTCGGTCTGGCGGTGCGCTTGGGGCTGGAGACCCAACGGGATTTGTCTGAGCTGACGCTGGCTGAACTGCAAGGCTTTTCGCCGTTGATTACCGAAGACGTGTTCGGCTATTTGACCTTGGAAGGCTCGGTGGCGGCGCGTCGG
The DNA here is from genome assembly GCF_002209385.1 of Methylovulum psychrotolerans. Taxonomy (NCBI): domain Bacteria; kingdom Pseudomonadati; phylum Pseudomonadota; class Gammaproteobacteria; order Methylococcales; family Methylococcaceae; genus Methylovulum; species Methylovulum psychrotolerans. The sequence goes on along the minus strand of NZ_CP022129.1, from coordinate 3,122,804 downwards.
CATATCGGCGGTACTGCGCCGGAGACGGTCAAGCTGGCGATTGAAGCGGCGCGGCAACGTTTAGTCTAGGCTTGGGCTTTAGGGGCGGTGCTGACGGCTTGTTGGGTGTCTGCCCCTGAAAGGTTTTCGGGCAAGCGGGTAATCCGTTACAATTTTGCCGCTTTGCGCCATATCCTGTCTCGCCCTATTTTTAACATTTATACACTGTAAGGTACTTATGCTAGACCCCCGTTTATTTAGAACTGAATTGGCTTTGGTTACGGAACAATTACAACGCCGTCATTTTGCTTTTGATGCCAGCGCTTACGAGGCTTTAGAAAGCCGCCGTAAGGCGATTCAGGTTAAGACGCAAGAATTGCAAAACGAACGCAATAGCCGCTCGAAAGCGATTGGCCAAGCGAAAGCGAAAGCGAAGGGCGAGAGCGTCGAGGCGTTAATGGCGCATGTCCAACAGTTGGGCGATGATTTGAAGGCGGCGGAAGTGGCGTTGGCGGATGTTCAGGCCGCTATGACGGCGTTGATGGAAGGTATCCCCAATATTCTCGACGAGGCCGTGCCTGACGGTAAGGACGAGTCGGCTAATGTGGAAATAAGCCGTTGGGGCGAGTTGCCCAGTTTTGACTTTACCCCGAAAGACCATGTTGATTTGGGTGTCAGCAAGGGCATGGAATTTGAATTGGGCGTAAAAATCGCCGGGAGCCGCTTTGTCGTGCTGAACGGTGGACTGGCGCGTCTGCAACGGGCAATTATCCAATTGATGCTGGACACCCATAGCGGCGAGCATGGCTATTCGGAAACCTATGTGCCGTTTTTGGTCAATGCCGACAGTTTGTACGGTACGGGGCAATTGCCGAAATTCGCCGCCGATTTGTTTAAGGCCAGCGATGATCCGGCGTTGTATTTGATCCCGACCGCCGAAGTGCCGGTAACGAATATTGTCAGGGATACGATTGTTGAGGCGAAGGAGCTGCCGCTGAAATTTGTCTGCCATAGCCCGTGTTTCCGTAGCGAGGCGGGGGCTTATGGCCGTGACGTGCGCGGGATGATTCGCCAGCATCAGTTTGAAAAAGTCGAAATTGTGCAAATCGTCAAACCGGAAGATTCCGCGCAAGCGCACGAAGAGCTGACCCGTCATGCCGAAAGCATTTTGCAAAAGCTGAACTTGCCGTACCGCCGGATGCTGTTGTGTGCGGGCGATACCGGGTTTTCTTCCAGCAAAACTTACGATTTGGAAGTGTGGTTGCCGGGGCAGGGCGCGTATCGGGAAATCTCTTCGTGCAGCAATTTTAAAGATTTCCAAGCCCGCCGTTTGCAAGCGCGGTGGCGTAACCCTGAAACGGGCAAACCGGAATTGGTGCATACCCTGAACGGCTCCGGTTTGGCGGCAGGGCGGACGCTGATTGCCATTATGGAAAATTATCAGGATGCCGAAGGCCGTATCCATATTCCTGAAGCGTTGCTGCCTTATATGGGCGGTGTGACGGTGATCGGCTAAGGCCGTTTTGCTAAAACAATACTGACTAATGCCCTTAAGGAGTGACTTTATGCCGAAAAAAATCCGTTTTATTCTGTTAGCCCTGGCTCTGGCTTTGGCCCCACAAGCGTGGGCGGAGGAGCCGACGGCTTTTGCCGTTGCGCAACACGCCGCCGCCCAAGGCCAAGCCGCCGCCCAAGCTAAGCTGGGGGCGATGTATCTGCTTGGTAACGGGGTTGATAAAGACGAAGCCAAAGCCGCCGAATGGCTGTTAAAAGCCGCCAAGCAAGGGTATCTTGACGCGCAAGTGCTGGTCGCCGCCTTGTTTGACAGCGGCGTGGGCGTAAAAAACGATGTCAAAGAAGCGACTTACTGGTACGAAAAAGCGGCGGCACAAGGCCACACGGCGGCGCTGGCGATTTTAGGCAAAAATCCGGTTGCGGCTGGCGGGGTAGCTTTTAGTTACCAACGGATGCGCTTAAGCGCGTCGAAACAAATCCCTGGCGAATATGCCAAAAAAATCTTACTGACGAAATAATTTTATGACTACCATTACTCGGTTCGCCCCCAGCCCTACGGGCTACCTGCATGTCGGCGGTGCGCGTACCGCCTTGTTTTCTTGGCTGTATGCGCGTAAACAGGGCGGCACGTTTATCTTACGCATTGAAGACACTGATTTAGAGCGTTCCTCGCAAGAATCGGTCGATGCCATTTTGCACGGCATGGACTGGTTAGGTCTGGACTATGATGAAGGCCCGTATTACCAAACCCAACGCTTTGACCGCTATAAGGAAGTGATTGCCCAATTGCTGGCGCAAGGCGACGCTTATCATTGCTATTGCAGTAAAGAAGAACTGGAGCAATTGCGCAACGAACAGATGGCGAATAAGGAAAAACCGCGCTATAACGGCAAATGCCGCGACCATGCCGTCGCCATTGAGGGCAGGGAGCCGGTGGTGCGCTTTAAAAATCCGCTTGATGGGGTGGTGGCCATTCCCGATTTGGTGAAAGGTGAGATTGTCGTCGCCAATAAGGAACTGGACGATTTGATTATCGCGCGGGGCGACGGTACGCCGACTTATAACCTGACAGTGGTAGTCGATGATATGGATATGGGCGTGACTCATGTCATCCGTGGCGATGACCATATCAACAATACGCCCCGGCAAATGAATATTCTTAAGGCATTGGGCGCACCTGTGCCGTTCTACGCGCATTTGCCGATGATTTTGGGTGCCGATGGCGCACGCTTGTCAAAACGCCATGGCGCGGTCAGTGTGATGCAATTTCGCGATGACGGTTATCTGCCGGAGGCCTTGCTTAATTATCTGGTGCGTTTGGGCTGGTCGCATGGCGACCAGGAGATTTTCTCCATCGCCGAAATGGTCGAGTTTTTTGACTTGGCTGATGTTAACGGTGCGGCCTCGACCTTTAACATGGACAAGCTGTTATGGTTAAACCACCACTACATCATGCATAGCGACCCTGAGTTGGTCGCTAAGCATTTGCTGTGGCATATCGGGCAACGCGGCATTGATCCTGCCGATGGCCCGGCTCTGGCGGAAGTGGTCAAAGCCCAGCGCGAGCGCAGCAAAACGCTGGTGGAGATGGCTAATGCCAGTGTCTACTTCTATAAAGATTTTGACAGTTACGACGAGAAGGCGGCGAAGAAAGCCTTTACTGAAGGCTCTGATAGCGTGCTGGCGCATATTTATGAGGCATTTGCCGCCGTTAATGATTGGCAGGGCGAACAGTTGCACGACATCATTGTTGGGCTGGCCGAAACCTTGGCTTTAGGTATGGGCAAGGTTGCGCAGCCGTTGCGGGTGGCTGTGTGCGGTTCTGGCGTATCGCCAGCGATTGATATAACTTTGTCATTGTTAGGTAAGGAAAAAACCTTAGCCAGACTACAAAAAGCGATTGAGTTTATAAAAAATAGCAAATAATGCTTTACAGGATGAAATTATCCTGTAAAATGGCTGGCTTTACTGGACGGGGCCATAGCTCAGCTGGGAGAGCGCTTGCATGGCATGCAAGAGGTCAGGAGTTCGATCCTCCTTGGCTCCACCACCGTTTTTTAAAGTTAGTAATAGTGTCTGGTCCCCATCGTCTAGCGGCCTAGGACATCGCCCTTTCACGGCGAGAACAGGGGTTCGAACCCCCTTGGGGACGCCACATTATTGTTACTTTATAGGCCGGACTAATCCCAATTTAGTCCCCATCGTCTAGCGGCCTAGGACATCGCCCTTTCACGGCGAGAACAGGGGTTCGAACCCCCTTGGGGACGCCATACACAAAAGGTTATCATTCTGATAACCTTTTTTTATGCCCGTCACTTTGTCGGCTTGTCCGGCGGGTGGCGGTTTGCGCTATGCCCTTGCAGCCTTTACCGACCGTAGAAATATCGCGATATTTTTTGCCCGTTAAGACGGTTACATTCGGTTTTAGGGCGTTTTTTTATGCTAGAATCCGATCCTGAAGATAGCTATTTGATTTTATTTCCTATTTTTCGTAGGGTATTGTTGGCACGCTAACTTCACTATCAAAATTATATATTAACTAAAAGGCTTAATTTAATGAAACAATTGAAAAAAACCGTTCTTTCTATGGCTATGGCCGCAACTATGGTGTTGGCTTCATCCCCTATTTTCGCTGAAGCAACTGGTGAAGCGTCGGTTAAAGCTGCGGCAGAAGGCACTATTGCTAAAATTGAAGAAGCGGTTGGCTTAGCCGAAAAAGGCGCTGATAAAAAAGACATCGTTAAGGCGATTAACGATGCCCGTCAGCTGCAAAAAGAGTTCCGTTATGAGTTGACTGAGCGCCAACGCCAAAAATCTAACGATAAGCTGAGAATTGCGCGTGACACTTTTGAAGAAGGTGACAAGACCGCTGCTGAAGCCAAATTGCGTGAAGCGCTGACCGGTTACAAAGAAATGAAAGAAACTTACGACGCAAACCACAAATAAGTAGTTGTTTGCCTGTCAGGCCTATTTTGGCGGACTTATTTTGCCGATTTTGGGCCTGATGGGGGGCTATTAAAAATATTGCTAAAAAAGTGGTTTTTTACGCAGTTTGCACGATTGAAAACGCCTAAAATATGCTAGAATAATTTTGTCACATGGCTGTAAACAATGGCTGTGCAGGCGAAATTTTTACGAAAAATAACAACTAGGGGACTAGTGAAACATGAAAAACTTGAAAAAAATCTTACTTTCTTTAGTGATTGCATCGGCTTTAGGCGGTGTTTCATCAATCGCTGTTGCTGAAACTGATCCAGGCAGAGTCGTTTACGCCCCTGTGGAAGCAATTGACATGGTATCTGCTAAAGTAAAGTTAGCGATTGATGCGATTGCCAGCGGTTCCGATGGTGAAGCGGTTTCTAAATTAATTAAAGATGCCCTGGATGCCAGCAAAGAAATCAACGCTAACGATAAAGTTGATATGGCCCGTTCAAGAGCTAACAACAAATTGAAAGCTGCTAAAAACCACGCTAAAGACAACGCGTTACAAGAAGCAGAGCAAGAATTGAGAAATGCTTATAAAGGCTTCCAAGATCTGAAAGGTCTGTTGTAAGATTCTTTAAGCCATACCGGGAGGCTTTTCGGGGTTCTCTTGGTGTGGCTTTTTGCTGTTTCCACCACCCGGTCTGCGAAAGCGGGGGTGGCGGTCTTTTAAGCGGGTAGGTTTATGATAACTGCCGGATGGGTTTTCTAAAGCAGTCCCATAATAAGTAAAAAAACCAGCTTCTATTCTATCCCCCGTCTTTGATACTCCGTTCCCCTTCCCACCCATTTTCGGGTTTGGTAATTTTCTTAGTCACTGCTTTGCCAGCGTTGTCCTTCCCTGATGGGACGGTTCCATTGTGGCCTGCCCGCTCATCTTATCCCTTTGTGTTTGGTAACTGTTGCTATGAATAAAGTGCTACTGCCCTGTGCCGAAACTTTGGCCAAGCAGGCCATACCCGCTTATCTCAACGCTTATCGGGTTTTGTGTCCTGAGCTTACCGAAGCGGAGCAGGATTTTTTGGCGGCAAGCGTTGTGGTGGCTGATTATAAAAGTCGGGCGTTATATTTGCAGGCCGGCGTTGTCCAAAACGCGATAGGCTTTGTTTATGCGGGTTTGCTGCGTAGTTTTTATATTGACAGTGACGGCAACGACATTACTATGGGCTTTGTCAAAGAAAACGATTACGCGACCGATTGCGCCGCCTTTGTCGCCCGCCAGCCTTCCCGCTATGCTTTCCAGTGCCTTGAGCCTTGTATCATCGTTGATTTGCCGTATACGGCGATGGCGGACGGGTTTGGCCGTTTTAAAAATCTGGAGACTTATGGGCGGCGATATAAAGAGCAGGTGCTGGCCGCGCAGCAGGCGCGAATAGAGGCGTGTCTGGTGGAGGTGGCCGAACAGCGCTACTTGAATTTTGTCCGGCAGCATCCCGATTTGTTTGGCAGGGTTTCTTTAACGCATCTCGCCTCTTATTTGGGCATTGAGCGGCAATCATTAAGCCGGATCAGAAAAAAGTTGGCTGACCGCCGTTAGTGTCACAAATGTGTCAGGTCTATTGGCGATAAATGCAGCATCATGACACTTTAACTCAACGGAGGAAAAGTGATGAAAAATACGGTGCTAATTACAGGGGTGTCATCCGGTATCGGTGAGGCGATTGCGCAAATATCTATATAGCTAATCCGATATAAAAAGATGTCCTGTAACCGCCCCAGTGAAGAGGTCGTCAACGGAACATCGTGCTTGGTTGCGGATGGATTTAAGCTGTGCCCATTTGTGTTCGATAGGGTTAAGGTCTCGAATTGTCGGCACAAGGCGCGGATGTTCGCCCCTTCTTGGCAGGCCAATAGGACAAATTCTTTTCGGGCTGACATTAGGGTGACCTCTTTCCAAGGCATGAACTTTTTCCGGTAGGTTAAAATTCACGCATTCTAAAGTGTTACCCATGTCCCCGAACATGTGTTACCTATGTCTCCAGTCCATACACCCTTCGCAGGGGAGGGGGACGGATTCCATTGCAACTTGTTGTTTTTACTTAATTAAAATACTAATCCAATATCTAATGGCTAAGTTGCTTATTCTAATATTAAAAACTTGATGATCGAGTATAAAGTCCAAAGCTGACCACACGACAGAATAAACGCATGCGTTAAAAACAGGCTTTGATTAGCAAAGGGCCAATGTCGTTTTAGCTAACTTCAGCCTCTATATAAACAGTGCGCCAACGCACAGATAAGCGTTAACCCGGCCTCTATAATTAAAAATAATGTTGGCGAAGGCGCTTTGTCGGGTATTAGCTTATTGGCTCATCCGCAGGATGTCGCCATTAGCAGGAATTTATTGATAGATACGGTTTGTCTGCGTTAAACTCATGCTATATCAGCGGGAGGTAATATGGAAAATAAGGCCACTCAACCAGCCAACGCCGGGGTGATTGTCGCGGTGCGCGGCAGTGTCGTGGATATGCGCTTTGACAAACAGTTACCCGCCATCTATACCCTCTTGCGCACCGGCACTGCTGCCCAACCGGTCTTGCTTGAAGTGCTGGCGCAACGGGATGCGCAACATGTGCGGGGCATTGCCTTAACGCCGACCCAAGGTTTGGCCCGTGGCATGGCAGTACTGGATACGGGTGGGCCTTTGCAAGCCCCGGTCGGCAAAGCCTTGCTGTCACGCATGTTAGATGTGTTCGGCAATGCCATTGACCGCCAAGGCGACTTGGCGGCGGTGCAATGGCGTTCTGTACACAATGCGCCGCCGCCCTTGGCGCGGCGTTCCACCCAAGCGGAAATTTTCGTTACTGGCATTAAGGTCATTGATGTGCTGATGCCTTTGGAGCGGGGCGGCAAAGCCGGGCTGTTTGGTGGGGCAGGGGTGGGCAAGACCGTTTTGCTCACCGAAATGATCCATAATATGATCGGCCACCAAGAAGGTGTGAGTATTTTTTGCGGTATCGGCGAACGCTGCCGCGAAGGTGAAGAGCTGTACCGCGACATGCAAGCCGCTGGGGTGTTGCCGAACATGGCGATGATTTTCGGACAAATGAACGAACCGCCCGGTGCCCGTTTCCGGGTCGGCCATGCCGCCCTGACCATGGCGGAATATTTCCGCGACGACGAACACCGCGACGTATTGCTGTTAATCGACAATATCTTCCGCTTTATCCAAGCAGGTATGGAAGTGTCCGGCCTGATGGGGCAGATGCCATCCCGGCTGGGCTATCAGCCGACCCTGAGTACCGAGCTGGCCGGGCTGGAAGAACGCATCGCCAACACCGATACTGGGGCGATTACCTCAATCCAGGCCGTCTATGTCCCTGCCGATGATTTTACCGATCCGGCGGCAGTGCATACCTTCGCGCATTTGTCCGCGTCCATTGTCCTGTCACGCAAACGGGCGGGCGAAGGGCTGTTCCCGGCGATTGACCCGCTGCAATCCAGCTCTAAAATGGCGACACCGGGTATTGTCGGCGAACGCCATTACCGTTTGGCGCAAGACATCCGCCGGACGCTCGCACAATATGAAGAACTTAAAGACATAATTGCCATGCTCGGCCTTGAGCAGTTATCGCCAGAAGACCGTAATGTGGTCGCCCGCGCCCGCCGCTTGGAGCGTTTCCTTACCCAGCCGTTTTTTACCACCGAACAGTTCACCGGCCTACAAGGTAAGCTGGTCAGCTTGGAAGAGGCATTGGACGGCTGTGAGCGGATTCTCCATGATGAATTCAAAGATTACCCCGAAAGCGCCTTGTATATGATCGGCGCGATAGGCGAAGCGAAGCCCCCAACTCCCGCCCAAGCCGCCGCAACCCCAACGCCAGTGAGTACCGTCCATGCTGATGTCGCTTAAGGTGCTGCTGCCTTTCCAAGTGTTTACCGAAACGGGCGGCGTGTCGCGCATTGTCGCCGAAACCCACCAAGGTTCATTTGGCTTGCTGCCGCACCGCCTCGATTGCGTGGCTGCCCTGCCGCCCGGCATTTTAGTTTATGAAACCGACGCGGGGGAGGCGTTTCTGGCGGTCGATGAAGGCGTGTTGGTCAAAACGGGCTTAGAAGTCTTGGTGTCGGTGCGCCGTGCGATAGCGGGTAAAGATTTGGCGCGTTTGCGTGACTTGGTCGAACAAGAGTTTTTGACCCTGGACGAACAGGCGCAAAATGTGCGTTCGGTGATGGCAAAATTGGAAAGCGGCATTATCCGCCGTTTAGTGGGGTTCCATCATGGCTAAACCAACACCGCCTAAAGGCGGTAACATCCCGACCCCGCTCGGCCAAACTATCGGCGCAAAAGCGGCGCGTAAACTCAAGGCGCGGCGGCAACGCAAGCAAGGTGTTTGGGTGGGGCTGGGAATGATGGGTCTGGTCGGTTGGTCGGTGGTGGTGCCGACGCTGTTAGGTGCGGCCTTAGGGATATGGCTGGACAAACATTACCCCAGTAGCCACTCTTGGACGTTGGCGCTGCTGATGGCAGGGTTGGTGCTTGGCTGCGTTAACGCGTGGGTTTGGGTGGATAAAGAAGATAAAGCCATGCACGAAGCACAGGAGGAAGAGGAAGATGATGAATGACATAACGCTAGGCTTACTGGCTTGGTTGGCAGGCATACTGCTCGGTGCGGTGTTTTTTGGCGGGCTGTGGTGGACGGTGCGCAAGGCGGTGGCCGCCAAACAGCCCGCTCTGTGGTTTCTGGTCAGCTTACTGTTGCGTACCGGGATCACCCTAACGGGCTTTTACTGGGTTGCGGGCGACGCTTGGCAACGGCTGGTGTTGTGCCTGCTGGGCTTTGTCATGATGCGGGTGTTGGTCGTCCGGCTCAGCCAAGCCAAAGGCTTAACTACGGAGGCCTGCCATGCACCTGAGTCCTGATGAGATCATCTTTTGGCAATACGGCTTTGTCAAACTCAACGCCACCATTGTGTATACTTGGGGGTTGTTGCTGGTGCTGACGGTCGGCGCAAAGCTGATTACCTGTCAGTTGTCCACATCCTTGCAACGCTCGCGCTGGCAGAATTTTTTAGAAATCATTGTCACCGGAATCGTGCAACAAATTGCCGAAGTGGGTTTACGCCACCCCAAAAACTATCTCGGTTTTCTCGGCACTTTGTTCCTGTTCATCGCCGCCGCCAACCTGTGCACCGTTATTCCCGGCTATGAACCGCCGACCGGGTCGCTGTCGACCACCGTGGCGCTGGCCTTATGTGTGTTTGTCGCCGTACCGTGGTTCGGTATCGAAAACCAAGGCTTGCGCGGCTACCTGAAGACGTTCCTTGAGCCGACCTGGATTATGCTGCCCTTTAATATAATCAGCGAACTTTCCCGCACCTTAGCGCTGGCCGTCCGGCTGTTCGGCAATATGATGAGCGGGGCGATGATTATCGCTATTTTGCTGACCATCACGCCGTTCCTGTTTCCGATTGTCATGACCTTACTGGGCTTGCTTACGGGTATGGTGCAGGCGTATATTTTTAGCATTCTGGCGGCGGTTTATATCGCCGCCGCGCTGGGCGACCGCAAACGCAAGACTCCATCGCCCCCCTTGCCAGCCGCCAAAACTTGAAACTACCACGAACTACGGGACATAAACTATGGATAACACCACCCTCATTGCAATGGCCTCTATCATTACCGCTGGTATGACCACCAGTTTCGGTTGTCTGGGGCCGGCCTTGGCGGAAGGAAAAGCGGTTTCGACTGCGCTTACCTCACTGGCCCAACAGCCCGATGCCTCCGCTACCATTACCCGCACTTTGTTTGTCGGTCTGGCGATGATTGAATCCACCGCCATTTACTGTTTTGTGGTGTCCATGATCCTTATTTTTGCCAACCCGTTTTGGAATCATGTCATCGCCCAAACCGTGGGAAAATAAGCCATGTTGATCGATTGGTTCACTGTCGGTGCCCAAACCCTTAATTTTTTGCTTCTGGTGGGGTTGATGAAACGGTTTTTATACCGCCCTATTCTCCAGGCAATTGACGAGCGGGAAAAACGTATTGCGGCGGAACTGAGCGCAGCAGCCGCCAAGATGGCGCAAGCCCAACAGCAGTACGACGAGTTCCAGCACAACAATCAAGTATTCGGCCAAGAACGCGCCCAACGGTTACAGCAGGCCGTGGCCGATGCCGAAGCCGAACGGCAACGGCTGATGACGGCGGCGCGGCAGGCGGCGGATACCTTAAGCGCCCAACGTCTGGAGAGTTTGCGTAGCGAAGCCCAAAACCTGCATCAGGCGATCCGCCAACGTACCCAGCAGGAAGTCTTTGCCATTGCCCGCAAAACCTTGGCGGATCTGGCCGAAACGGGTTTGGAAGAACGCTTGGGCGAGTTGTTTATACGCCGCCTCCGCGCCTTAGAGGGGCAAGATAAGGCCGTGCTGGCGCAAGCCTGCCAAAGCGCCGCCGAACCTGCACTGCTACGCAGTGCGGTGGCATTGCCGGAGGCGCAACGTGTGGCGCTCCAACAGGCGGTCAACGAAACCTTTTCGGCACAAGTCCCCCTCCAGTTTGTCACCGCCCCGGACTTGGTCAGCGGCCTTGAGCTGAGCGTCAATGGCCAAAAAGTGGCGTGGAGCATTGACGATTATCTGACCTCACTGGAACAGGCCGTTGCGGCGCTGCTGCCTAACGCCGACGCACCTGAAACTCAGCCCCAACCCAACGCCAATGAACAGGGAAGCTAACCTGGAAGCGGTTTTTACCGCCGCCTTTGCCGAACTCAGCCAAGTCCGGGAAACCTTCACGCCGCAACTGCGCTTGCGCGAGGTCGGGACGCTGACTAGCGTCGCCACTGGCATCGCTAAAGTGTCAGGGTTGCCGGGAGTCGGTTTTGAAGAGCTGGTCCAATTCCCCGGCGATGTCTTTGGCATTGCGTTTAACATTGATGAGGATGAAGTCGGTGTCGTGTTGCTCGGTGAGCATTGGCAATTACGCGCAGGTGATGAAGTCACCCGCACCGGGCGGGTAATGGACGTAGGCGTAGGCGACGGCTTGTTAGGCCGCGTCATCGACCCGCTCGGACGGCCTCTCGACGGTAACGGCCCTGTACACACCACGGCGCGGCTCCCCGTCGAACGCCCTGCCGTCGCCATTATGGACAGATCGCCCGTCAATGTGCCGCTACAGACTGGCATTAAAGTCATCGACGCGCTGATCCCTATCGGGCGCGGCCAACGCGAGTTGATTTTGGGCGATCGGCAAACCGGCAAAACGGCATTGGCTATCGACACCATCCTTAACCAACGCGACCAAAATGTGCTTTGTGTTTATTGCGCGATAGGCCAGCGGGCTTCCGCCGTGGCGAAAACCGTGGCGGTGTTGCGCGAGCAAGGGGCTTTGGCCTACACGGTAGTCGTGGTGACCGAAGGCAATAACCCGCCGGGGCTTACCTATATCGCACCTTATGCCGCCACCAGCATTGCCGAGCATTTCATGGAACAAGGCCGTGACGTGCTGATTGTGTATGACGACTTGACCCAACATGCCCGCGCTTATCGGGAACTGTCCCTGTTGCTGCGCCGCCCGCCGGGCCGGGAAGCGTTCCCTGGCGACATTTTTTACATCCATTCCCGTTTGCTGGAGCGGGCGACCCATTTGGGCGCGGCATTGGGCGGCGGTTCGCTGACCGCCTTGCCCATCACCGAAACGGAAGCGCAAAACATGTCCGCCTATATTCCGACTAACCTGATTTCGATCACCGACGGGCAAATTTATTTGTCGCCGTCGCTGTTTGAATTGGGCGTATTACCTGCCGTTGACATCGGCAAATCGGTGTCGCGGGTCGGCGGTAAAGCGCAATGGGCCAGCTTTCGGGCGGCGGCGGGCGACCTTAAGCTGGCTTACGCACAATTCGAGGAGTTAGAAACCTTTGCCCGTTTCGGTGCCCGTCTTGACGACCACACCCGCAAAACCCTTGACCACGGGCGGCGCATCCGTGCTTGCCTTAAGCAACCTGAATTCGCCCCGGTCTCCGTACCCGCGCAAATCCTCATTTTGTTAGCGCTGACCGCCGACCTTTTCGATGCCGTGCCGCTTGAGCAAATGCCCGCCGCCGAACAAGCCGTACAGGCAGCGGCGGCAAACATTCCGGCGGAAATCTGTACACGTTTTGCCAATGCCGATAAGCTCAGCGATGAAGACCGCAAGCGGTTACTGGATATTGCCCGCCTGGCCCTGACCCGTTTCCAGCCCCCAGCTGAGACGGGCAAGGACAAAACGCCATGAGCGATAGCCCGGCCAGCTTGCGCCGGAAAATCAGCAGCGCCGAAGACCTGCAATCGGTAGTCCGCACCATGAAAGCCTTGGCGGCCTCCAGCGTCGGGCAATATGAAAATTCGGTACGCGCCTTGCAGGATTACACCCGCACTATTGAGTTGGGTTTAGGGGCGTGTTTTCGTGCCAGCCCGCCGGGCATTCCGGCGGCGGCTGAGGCACAACCCAACGACAAGGGCTTATTTGGGGTGATTGTGTTTGGCTCCGACCAAGGTTTGGTCGGGCAGTTTAATGATGTGATCGCCGATTACACCCTAGCCGCACTCGCGGCATTGCCCGGCCAAGCCCATGTCTGGGCAGTCGGCGAACGTGTCCATGACCGTTTGGCGGCGGCAGGTTTGCCGCCGTTAGGGCTGTTCAGTGTGCCGAATTCGGTCAAAGCTATCGCGCCGCTGGTCGGGCAGATTCAAATCGACAGCGAAACCCACCGCGCCAAAGCCGGCTATACCCGGCTGTATGTCTTCCATAACCGCCCGCAAAGCGGTTCGCTGTATGAACCGGCCAGCCAACGCCTGCTGCCCCTGGATTCAGAATGGCAACAAGGCTTGGCGGACATTCCTTGGCCGACCAAAAACCTGCCCGAAACCTTATGCGGCGGCACGGCCACATTACGCGCCTTAATCCGCGAATATCTGTTTATTTCGCTGTTCCGCGCCTGCGCCGAATCCCTGGCCAGCGAAAACGCCAGCCGCTTGGCGGCGATGGAACGCGCCGATAAAAACATCGACGGCCTGCTGGAAAATTTGCACAGTACCTTCCACCGCCTGCGCCAGAGCGCGATTGACGAAGAATTATTTGATGTCATCGCCGGTTACGAGTCATTGGCGAAATGACTGGGCGAAATAAACGCTAAGTACCACCCGGCTTGCCTCCCCTGACAGCCATCAAGGCATGTTAACGCTCCCTCACCGCCCATCCGATACTTATGGCTCACCTTAATTTTACTGAACAACGCCAAACCGCCGTTGCGGGGCTGAAACTCTTATTACGCATTAGCTTGCGCGAATTCAACGAAGGCGGCCTTAAGTTTCGGGCAATGAGCTTGGTGTATACCAGCTTACTCGCGCTCGCGCCCTTGCTGGCGGTGAGTTTTTCCATCCTTAAGGCCTTTGGCGTACATAACCAAATCCAGGCGTTATTGACCGAATTGCTGGCACCGCTAAGGGGCAATGCTCAGGAAGTGACCGATAAAATCATCACCTTTGTCGATAATATCCAAGTCGGTGTCCTCGGCTTCGTCGGTTTTCTGACGCTGTTTTACACAGCGGTATCTTTACTGGAGCAAGTGGAGGAGTGCTTTAACCATATTTGGCGGGTCGCCAAGCCGCGCTCTTTATACCGCCGTTTCAGCGATTATCTCAGTGTTATCATGATAGGGCCGGTACTGCTGTTTTCCGGCCTAGGCATTGCCGCTTCCATGACCAGCACCGCCTTAGTGCAACGCCTGATCGCGTTAGAACCGTTCGGCACGGTGTATTATCTGGCGGGGCTAATCCTGCCTTATGTGCTGATGATTGCCGCCTTCACCTTTGTCTATGCGTTTATTCCCAATACCCCGGTCAAACTGCGCCCGGCCTTGATCGGCGGGGTGTGTGCAGGCTTGGTCTGGAAAGCGACGGGCTTTATCTTCGCGGTTTTTATTGTCGACTCCGCCCAATACAGCGCCATTTATTCCGGTTTTGCGGTCATTTTGGTGGCTATGATTTGGCTGTACCTCAGTTGGCTGATCTTATTGCTGGGCGGCGTGATGACGTTTTATATCCAGTTTCCGCATTATCTGAGCTATGCCAGCCGTAGCCCACGCCTGAGCATCCGCTCCCAAGAACAGCTGGGTTTGCTGCTGATGCATCTGATCGGGCGGCAATATCTGCAAGGCGGGGCGGCCTGCACCTTGCAAAGCCTCTCAGAGACAATAAACATGCCGTGGGAGCCGGTCGCCGCCTTATTGGCTTGCCTGCAACAGCACGGCCTGGTCGTGGTTATTGACGGCGACACCAAAACCTATAGGCCGGCACACGATACCGACACCATTTTATTGCGCGATATTATCCGGGCAATACGCAGCGACGGCGATCAGCCCGCCCTACAGGCAACCGATAGCCTGCAAGCGTTGTTTAGCGAGTTGGATGGCAGTATCGGCGCCGTGTTGCAAGAACGTAATTTACGCGAGCTGGTCACCGCAAAAATAGCGGCCCTTCCCACCACACCGACCTAAGGGGATAGCCGCACTTGCCGGGAGGATGCAGCAGATGTCCGCCTGAATCAAGACCCGGAGCGGTCATTTTTTAGCAGCCAAACGTTTTCTTGTGCCGCACATTGGCCTTTCAGCCCCCCGGCAACGGCTGTGCTTGCTATAAGGGTCAACTCATAAGCGGCATTATAATGCCGCTGTACTTCCTCATTACTGACTGAAAAAGGCGGGCCCGCCAGCACGTTTTGGTCGTACTCATAGCAAATGAGCAACTGCGGCGCTGTAGCGGTTATCGCCATTAAATGTGCGGTGTATCGGTTGCGTACCGCTTCCGGGAGGGCGACCAACGCCGCCCGGTCATAAATGGCATCGGCCACGCCCAGCAACTCGCCAGACAAGTCAAATATATCACCTACGAATATGTCGATATTTTCGGCGCTGTAGCGCTCTAGCTTGCCCAGTGCGGATATTTTCGGCGCCACCCCCAATGTAGAAAATAATTGCCCAATGGCAATTTTGCTCAATTCAGCACCGACAACACGATAGCCATTGGCCAGTAGCCAAGGAATATCAAGGGTCTTACCGCACAAAGGCAAAAAGACACGGCTACCCTTGGTTAGGGAAAGTGCCTTAAAATAGTTTACCAAAAGCGGATTAGTGGTACTTTGGTGAAAGGCAATGTCATTATTTTCCCACTTTTGCTGCCAAAACGCTGTATCCACGATCAATGTCTCCCATGAGGTTTACTTTAGCTATAACGCCGTTTTCTGGCGGCTACCGAAATACTGTGTGCTATCGGCCATGCCAATCAACGTTTCCTGGCTGATTTTATAGGTATTGCTAGCCCATTACCACCCGAACCTCATGTATTTGCCCGTCATCCTGTAAGGTAATGCCACCTGCCGTTTGGCGTTTGCCATCCATTTCCAACAATGTCACGCCACGCATAACGCCGTTAGGATTTTCCACCGTGATCTGGTAACGGCTGGTTTCATGCTGATACACCAGGCTGTAAGTGCGCCAGGCTTTAGGGATACAAGGGTTAAAAATTAAGGTACCGGCACGGACTTGCAGGCCTAAGACATTTTCCAAGCCGGCGCGGTAATACCAACCTGCCGCCCCGGTATACCACGTCCAACCACCCCGGCGGCTATGCGGCGGTTCGGCATAAATATCCGCCGCCAACACAAAAGGCTCGACCTTGTAGGCATAAACGCCAGTACGGGTGGCGGTGCGTCTGATAGGGTTGAGCATCCGTAACAATTCGGCGGCTTGGTCGCCGTCTCCGAGCATAGCGTAGGCGATCACCGACCAGACTGCCGCATGGGTATATTGGCCACCGTTCTCACGCACCCCCGGCGGATAGCTTTTGATATAGCCAGGGTCGTGTTCAGTTTTGTCGAAAGGCGGCGTGAACAGTAACAGCAATTCTTCACCGTCGCGCACCAGATATTCCTGGACGGAATTCATCGCCCGGCGGGCGCGTGCGTCATCGGCCACGCCGGACAGCACCGCCCAACTTTGTGCGATGGAATCAATCCGGCATTCGGCATTGGCGGCGGAACCTAATGGCGTGCCGTCATCAAAATACGCCCGCCGATACCAGGCGCCGTCCCATGCTTCGGCTTCTACGGCGGCTTTTAATTGCCCAGCGTGTGCCAACCAACGGCTGCTGCGCTCGGTGTCGCCCCGCGCCTGCGCCACGGTGGCGAATTCGTTGAGGGTGGCGATTAAAAACCACGCCAGCCACACGCTTTCGCCCTTGCCCTGCTCGCCGACGCGGTTCATGCCGTCATTCCAATCGCCGCTGCCCATTAACGGCAGGCCATGTACCCCCGTCGCCAAGCTGATATCCAGGGCGCGGGCGCAGTGTTCAAATAAACTGGCTTGTTGCGTAGAGAGTGCGGGTTGGAAATAGGCATCTTCTTGTTCAGGTTTCAGCAACTCGCCTTCCAGAAAGGGCAGAGCCTCATCCAGCACCGCCGTGTCACCGCTGACTTTCATATAGTGTGCGGCCACATAAGGCAACCAGATCCGGTCATCGGAAAAGTGGGTGCGTACCCCCCGGCCTGTCGGCGGATGCCACCAATGTTGGACATCGCCTTCAGCAAATTGCCGTGCCGCCGCGCGGAGCAGATGGGCACGGGTCAAATCTGGCCGCGCCACGGCCAAGGCCATGCTGTCTTGGAGTTGGTCGCGGAAACCATAAGCCCCACCGACTTGATAGAAGCCTGCCCGCGCCCACATCCGGCAGCTCAGGGTTTGATACAGCAACCAGCGGTTTAACAGAATATCCAATTCGCGGTCCGGGGTTTTCACCTGGACTTTACCCAAGACTTTTTCCCAGGTTTGGCTCACTTGCGCCAAGGTATCGGCAACGGGTATGGCACGGTAACGCCGTATCAGCTCGCTGGCTTGGCTGCGGTCTTGGCCTTGCCCTAACAGAAAAATAACTTCTGTACGCCCGTTAGGGGTGAGTTCAATCAAAGTTTGCAAGGCGGCGCAAGGGTCTAGCCCTGCCCCAACGCGATTTTTGAGCGGCTTGGCACCCAGCAACCCGGCGGGAGTGTCCAAACTGCCGTTGCGGCCAATAAACTCGGCGCGGTTGGCCGTCCAATTCGCCTGCACGCCTCCCAGATCGGCAAAGGCGATGTGTTCGCCCCATTCGGCATCCCAGGCGTTATAAGCAAATACGGCTCCGGTAAGCGGATCCCGTTCGGTGATGATGTGCGGCGCGGTGACGCTGCGTGACGCGCCCAATACCCATTCGATATAGGCCGTCACCGACAGTTTGCGCGGGCGGCCAGAGACGTTGGTCAGGGTTAAGGCGGAGATTTTGATAGGGTCATCAGGGCTGACCAATTGCAGCAATTCGCTATGGATACCGTGCGAAACATGCTCAAAACGGCTATAACCTTGGCCGTGCCGGATCACATAACTGGCATTGTCCACCCGAATCGGCAAGGCGGTCGGGCTCCATAACTCGCCAGTCTCCTCATCACGGATATAAAACGCTTCGCCGGGCGGGTCGCTGACCGGGTCGTTAGACCATGGGGTCAATTGGTTTTCACGGCTATTGCCCGACCAAGTGCAACCACTGCCCAGTTCCGACACAGTAAAGCCAAATCCGGCATTGGCGATGACGTTAAGCCACGGGGCGGGTGTCCACTGGCCATTATCTAAGACAATGACATACTCGCGCCCGTCTTCGGCAAAGCCCCCCAAGCCATTGAAAAACTCCAGCGGCGGCAAAGCCAAGGCGGGTGCGGGGCGACGGGGGCCGGGCAGAGCTTTCGGGGCGGCGAAAGCGGAGTTGGGGCGCGGCCGCCTTAATAATTGTTCCGCCAAGGTGCCACGGCTACTGACCAGCACCACGCGGGCGGCGGTCAGCAACAGCCCCCGTTCTTCTAACGGCAGTTGGTCGCCGCGCATGACGAAAATAGCGCCTTGGTTTTCCGGTTCCTGATGCGTTGACAGGGCCAGGCTTTCGCGTACCATGCTTTCCAGTAAGGCTTGCAAATCTTCAACATAGGACGATTCCTTTTCGTTCAGCACCACCAAATCGACCGCCAGCCCTTTCATACGCCAATATTCATGGGCGCGGAGCAATTGTTCAACAATGCCCCGGTCTTCATGGTCGGTCACCCGCAACAGGATAATCGGGCGGTCGCCGGAAATGCCGTAACGCCATAAGCCAGTGACATTCAAGGTGTTCATCTGCATCAGCTTACTGCTGGAGCGCAACGACGGGTCGGCAAACAGCAGGCGGTTGGCCAAATCCTGGAACAATTGCGCCTCATCGGGTTTGGTGCGTAAATGATGCAGTTGGATGTGCGCATGTGTCCACGCCAAGGACGAGACCCGCTCAAATGCCGCGACATTGTGGTATTTGTCGGCCAAATTTTCCGCTTCTAGGCGGGTGCCGGCAATCAAAGTGGTGAACGTGGCATGTTCGGTTGTGCCGGGGGCGATACGCAAGCGGGTACGCAAACTGAAAATCGGGTCTAGCACCGCCCCGACCGTGTTGCTGAGCGGCCTGCCGTCCATCACCGCAATCGGTTCACGCAGGGTTTGGCCACGGCCAATAAAGCGGGCGCGGTCGGTTTCATATTGAAAGCCTTGGCCATTTTGCCGGCCCGCCAACACATGCGCCGCCCATAACACCGGCCCTGTGCTGGTGCGGGGGCGGCGGTAGGCGAGCAGCCCGTGGGCTTGCGGCAAATGTTCGGTATGGATGAACAAATTGGCGAAGGCCGGATGGGCAATATCGGTCGGCATGGCGGCCAGGACAATCTCGGCGTAAGAGGTGATTTCAATCTCGCGGGTGCGCGGGCCTTTATTGGTCACGCTCAGGCGGCGAATTTCGGCATCGTCTTCCGGCGAGACGACAATCTCTAAGGTGCTGATAATATCGCCATCGGTGCGGATCAAGCGCACCCGGTCTTCGGCAAATAACACCTCATAAGTATCGGGCTGTGCGACGGTGGGTTGGTAACCTGCCGACCACACTTGGCCGGTGCCGACATCGCGCAGATAAATATAACTGCCCCAACTGTCGCGGGTGACATCTTCACGCCAGCGTGTCACCGCCAGATTGCGCCACGCGCTATAACCCGAACCGGCGGCGGTGACCATCACCGCATAACGGCCATTCGACAACAAATGCGCGGAAGGCACATGCGAAGTCGGTGACGGTACGCGCCGCACCGGCGGTTGCACCGAATCTTTGACGGCGGCCAAACCTTGTAAAACCGGCAAGCTGTTGGTGTCGGCGCCGCGCGGAATCCGTTCTTGCAATAACAGGTCAGCGGCTTGGATCAATGGTGCCCGGTGGAAACGGTGGCGCATCAGCCCGTCATGGACGGCATTGGCGAAAGCCACCAGCGACATGCCTTGATGGTGCGCCATATAACAGCGCACCACCGCGAATTTTTGCCCTTCCGCGAGACGGCTGGGCGTGAAATCTAAGGCTTCATAAAAACCGTACCGCCCCAACGCCCCGACGTTTTCCAAGCGGGTGAAATTTTCCACGGCGGCATGGGGTAGATACATGGCCGCCAAGGCGGTGGCGTAAGGGGAAATGACCAAGTCATCATCCAAGCCGCGTTTCATGCCCAAATCCGGCACCCCAAACGCGCAATATTGATAAGTGAATTGCAAGTCACGGCTATTAAAGGCCGATTCGGACACCCCCCACGGCACATTACATTCCTTACCGTATTCAATCTGGCGCATGACGACTAAGCGGCAGGTTTGGTCGAGCAAGCTGTAGCGTGGCGTAAAGGTTACCAAAGACGGCATCAGGTATTCAAACATCGACCCCGACCACGACAACAACACCGTACCTTTGGCGGCGCGGGTCACCCTGCGCCCTAAATGGAACCAATGCGTACCCGGCACATCGCGCTTGGCAATGGCGATAAAACTGGCCAGCCGGGCTTCGGAAGCCAGCAGATCGTAATAACTGGGGTCTAAGATGCCTTCGGTGACGCGGTAGCCAATGGAAAATAACTGGCATTCCGGGTCATACAGAAAGCTAAAATCCATATCATAAAACAGCTTATCTGCCTGCATGACCAAGGCAGCCAAACGTCGGGTAAGGCTGTCGGTTTGGTCTCTGGCTTGCCCTAACAGCACGGCCAACGCATGGGCATCCGCCGATTTTGGCTCTAGGCCATTTAGCTCGGCCAAGACTTGGCTATACAAAGCCGCTAAGCCGTTAAGCGGTGTATCCAAGGTCAAATACGGCGTTTGCGTCACCGTACTGCCGATAAAACGTCCTGAGCCGGGCAGCCATGGCAACAACGTGCGCATATCCAAGACATGGGAACGGGTATCGTTGCGTAACAACTTAGCCCAAACCAACACTTCATTGTCCGCTATTTCACCGCGTTCAGCGGCATAAGCCCTAGCCAAGTCGTGCAGGGTTTCGGTGCTTAAGGTCAATTGCCGCCACAGGGAACCCCACGCCTCGGTATCGGTGGGGCGGCTGGCCAACAGATCGCCGATGCTCAGGCTTTTTTGCTGCAATTCCTTAAACGTTACGGTCAATGTCCGTTTATCATCGGTCATCTGGGCGAGGGCCGCCAGTAACAACTGCTGGGTGTCCGCCAGCCCCAGCAAGGCATTGGCCGGCGCTAATGGAGGGCTGGCCAAAAACTCTTGGCAGGTTTCCGATAAGGCCAACAAATGCCCCGCCAGATTGCCGCTGTCTACGGTCGACAGGTAGCTAGGTTCCAACACCTGTAAGCTTTGGGTGTCATACCAATTGTAAAAATGCCCGTGCAAACGCGGCAGGGCGCTCAAAGTTGCTAAGGTCGCTTCCAGACGCTGGACGGTGTCGGTCAGGCCTAGCCAGCCGAAATCGCGGGCGGCCACCACCGACAGCAAATACAAACCAAAATTGGTCGGTGAACTGCGGTGCGCGATCACGGGTTCCGGGTCTTCCTGAAAATTATCCGGCGGCAGGTGGTTCTCCTCTGCTGTGACAAAGGTCGTGAAAAACCGCCAAATCCGTCGGCCTATCAAGCGCAGTTGGGCGCTATCGGCGGCTAATAAGGCTTCGGCGTTATCCAAATGGGGCGGCAGGCTCAAGGCGCGGGCGGCGATAGGTGCCAGCCACCATAACAGTAAAAACGGCGCGGCTATGCCCATGCCGGCAGGATTAAACACCAGCACCACGGTCGCCGCCGTACCGACGACGATGGACGAACCAACGAGCGGGCGGATAAGTTTTTTCAGGGTATGGCCGGACGCGTTTTTGGCCTGTAAGGCCGTGACCCATTTCAGCAATTGGCGGCGGGTGATAAACAGCCGGATCAGGGTGCAGCCTATCGCGTCCAACATCCGCCAAGCGTGTTGGGCCAGTAAGGTCAAGGCGACAATACTGTTGACGATCGCCAAAAGGATATTTTCCACCGCCACCCGGACATGGGTCAGTAAGGTAATGCCGCGCCGGGGTAAGCTGCATTCGCTGGTGATGGCTAAAATGGCCGGAAACGCCAAGGCCGTCAGGACAAAGCCCAGCAATACCGCCAGCGGGGCGTTCGGTATCGCCCAGATGGTGACCAAGGCGCAAAAAGTGCCGGGTGCGGACAGCGAGCGGCGCAAATTATCGAGCATTTTCCAGCGGCCAATGATCGGCATCCCCTTACCGCCACGGCCAAAAATCCACGGCAATAACTGCCAATCGCCCCGTGCCCAGCGATGCTCCCGCGATGCCGCAACCTCAGTATGGGATGGGAATTCTTCAAAAAATTCAATATCACTGACCAAGGCGCAACGGGCGAACACGCTCTCGAACAAATCATGGCTGAGCTGGGTGTTATCGGGCACCCGCCCTGCCAAGGCGGCCTCAAAACTATCGACATGGTACAGGCCTTTGCCGCTGTAGGTGCTCAGGGCAAACAAATCTTGATACACTTCAGACACGGAACTGGCGTAAGCGTCAGTCCCCGATGTGCCGGCAAAAATTTGGTGGAACATCGAATGTTCTTGCCGCAGCGGCAAGGTGGGGGTAACGCGCGGCTGGAGGATACTGTAGCCGTCCACCACCTGCTGGCAAGCCGCGTCAAACACCGGTTGGTTCAGCGGATGAGCGGCGACCCCGACCAATTGGCTGACCACCCCCATCGGCAATTTGGTGTCGGCATCCAAGGTAATGACATAGCACACCCCGGACGGCGTGGCGGCGGCGTGGCCGTCAATCGGCAAAAAACTGGTGTCAGTCGCGCCCCGCAACAAGCGGTTAAATTCATGCAGCTTGCCGCGCTTACGTTCCCAGCCCATCCACTTGCCTTCGCTGGCATTCCACAGCCGTCGGCGATGGAAGACAAAAAACCGTTCCCCGCCGTATTTGGCGTTGAGCGCGGCTACCGCCGCCAAGGCGCAGGCCAGCAAGCTTGCATCATTCGGCAACATTTCGGTATCGGCATCGCAACCGTCCGATAACAAGGCAAAAAACACCCGCCCTTCGGGATTCGCCAAATACCGGACTTCCATTTGTCTGACTTGGTTTAGCACCCCCGCTTCGTTAATAAACAGCGTCGGCACCACCACAAACGTACTTAACGGTTCAGGTACGCCGCCCTTAAATTCCAAACGCGGTAAATGCCGGGGCGGCAGGCCAATACTGATAAGGTGGTTGACCAAGCACACCGCCATATCGGAGGCCGGAAACACCCCAAACAGAGCCAGCAAACCCAATTGCAGGCCGCTAAGGCCCGCCGCGTAACTGAGGCTTAAAGGCAAGGCCAACACCAAGCCAGTCAATACCATCAGCCCGCCCATATAGGCCAGCCCGGCGTTGGCGATGGTGGTGCGCAAACAACGTTGCCGGAACGTGGTTTGATAACCGACGGTTTTCTCAAATTCATACCTGCCCGCACCAATCAGATAAAAGCCCGGCTCCTGTAAACGTCCGTTGCTTTGGGTCTGTTCGCTGACGCGCTGGGTTTGCGCCAGCACTTGCTGGGCGATGGCCAATTCGGTATGCGGCGAGCGCCTTGCCAAATCTTCAACGGCATGGCGGTAACGGTCACGCGTAAGAAAATCCATCGCCGTGTAGCCGGGGTGAGTGCGCAAACAGCCATCAACCAAACTAATTTCTTCGACAAACAGACTCCAATCGAAAGCCGAAATCGCCCGCATACTGGTGATGATGTTACGCACCGAAGCATTGTCGGCGATTTGGTCGGCATGTTCCAAATGCACGACATCATCAAGGCTAAGGCCTATACCCGTCAGCCACTCATTAAGAAAATCCAAGGATGGCATCGCGCCCGAATGCGGGTCATGCAAACGTTGCAGAATTTGCACCGCGTAAGATTGGCGCAGCGGCGTGGCGGGCAACACGGGCGTAGGCAACGGCGCGTCCGGCTTATCGGCCAACGCGGCGATTTGTTCGGCTTGGTCGACAAAATCATCGGCGAGCTTCCGGCCTGTTTGCGAGGACATGACCCGCACCGCCAAACGGCGCAGGTTATCGAGCAGCAACATCCGCAAAGTGATCGGTATCGCCCACAGTTCGCCCAGCGTCAACGGGTCGACCGATTGATAAGCCTTAATAAAATGCGCCAGCAGTTCAGCGGAAAAACGGCTGTCGGTATGGGCAATCAAGGCCCAGACGATACCGTAAACGCGCGGAAACCCTACCAGCATCCCATCGGCCAGTTTCGGCAATTCCAAATAATAGCTTTCCGGCAAATCGTTTTGGATGTCGCCGACCTGCTCCTCAATGATATGGAAGTTATCCAGTAACCATTCGGCGGCGGGGGTGATGGCGTGTTGCTCACGCACCGCCTTGGCGACCACCTGATAGGCTTCAAACAACACTTGGGCATTATCATGCACACGCGGAATCAGTTTTTGGCCTTGTTTTTGGCCACTGACTTTCTGCGCCTGCGCCAAACTGACCGCGTGTTGTTCCAGCCGCTCGGTGCTGAACAATTCAAAGCGTATGGGATCTTCGCCGCCCGGATGGAGGATTCTGGCACGCGGTTTTTGTGATAAGTGCTTGATCATAAATGTGCTGTTGGGGCTGTCAATGTGGTGGATACTCAACGGGGGATTGGGGCTGGCCGCCAAACCCACGCGAAATAAAAAGGCCATGTCAGTCGATGTGCCTATTGTTAAACAGGCTTAAGAAGGGGCCGTCGGTGCAAAATGACGATGCTTTCTTAATATTGCGGAAAAATAGGGAGGATAATCCTGCAAAAAATTTTTGCTCACTGGCTTAAGGGCCCAATCCCAGAATCTCCGGCTTCGGATACTGGCAAGCTGGAGATTGCTGGTCTGGTGCGGCTAGATTCGGCCTAAAACAATCAGTGCCAGAATAACGATAAGGACCAACCCCAAACCACCGCTGGGCGCATAACCCCAATTGCGGCTGTGCGGCCAAGTAGGGATTACCCCGATCAGCATGAGGATAATGACGATAAGTAAAATAGTGCCTAGTGACATGGTAGTGCTCCTAAAGTGGGGGATTATGGGGGGAGTTAAAGCATCATGGCCGACAAGGCCGTCCTGAAATCGCCACGCGGGGCGGGCCATTCAAGTTGCGACAATCAGAATGGCCTTCAGTGACGGGCTGATGCCATGCCCGTCCCTTAACGACGTTATTTGAAATTGGCGGTGGCGGAGCTAAGGCCTGTCCTAAGGTCATCCCACACTTTATCGGCAGTTTCTTTGATGTTTTCCCAAGTGTCATCACTGGCGGTCTCCAAATCCCTCATTTTCAGCGTGGCCGCTTGCTGATGGCCGCGTAGCGAATTCAGCTCTTGGGTATATTTCAGTTTCGCCGTGCCGACCGACCGCTCGGCTTGCGCCGTCAGCACATCGATCTGCATTCCCCAGGCTTTTAATTCCGCAGCCATGCTATCTATATAGTCGTTTTTGGTTTTCATCGGCTTTCTCTTAGGTTTTTAAAAAGTAGCTATTGCCTGTCTCTGATAGGATGGGCAAGCCTGCCATATCGGCGACGCAAAAATAGCTTAACGGCAAGAATTGCTAACGTCGGTTCGGTAGCGAACACAGCGGGGTGAGGGTACTTTGGAGACGGCGGCATCCGACCAACGCGGCCACTTGGAAACCCTACGATGCATTGCTGAGGGTGCGGGGGTTTCTTAAAGTTTTCAATCTGTATTCCCCTAAGTGCGATAACGCACCGACTTCCTGCTTGTTTTCCTTTAATCTACCCGTCAACTTGTCTAAAGGCGTTTTTTTAGGCCTCGCTTGCTACAAGCCAACAGTAATAAACACCCCCTAACCAATAAATAAATAAGGTGTTAGCCACGCAATAGGCATTTTTGATGCGGTTGGCGGCTTTTATTTTTACAAGGCATGATGATGCAAACAACAGATGAATTACCGCCTGAACATTGCCAAGCGGCGGCGTTAGTCAACAAAAAAACCCGGCAGTTAAAAATCGCGGAGCGGCAGTTCATGGCAGATTGCCGGGGCTATATTAACGACAACCCAGTCGCCACACTCAGCGTGGCGGTAGGGATGGGTTTTGTGTTAAGTCGGCTATTAAGCGCCCACCCAGCCACCACCCCGGTTGTCGGCACAAAATAGCGCCTATTCGGGGATAACACGGTCATGGAAAACCTTCAACATGACCCAACCATCATTTAAGGAGAACACTATGTCCAGACGCTTATTGCTGATGTTCACGTTAACCGGCAGTTTCCTGCTGGCAACAGGGATAGCACAGGCAGACCATGAGACCGCCGTTTATTTGGCGGCCGGGCCCGCATTAGATAATACCGAAACCAATGCCCGCGACAAGTCCGGCACCACCTTAACCCCGGAAGAACAAAAAGAGACGAAAACGGATATCCGCATTACGGCACATATCCGTAAGGCCGTGGTTAAAAACAAATGGCTGTCATTGGATGCCAAAAATGCAAAAATCATCACCCGCAATGGCGTGGTGACGTTGCGCGGGCCGGTGGCCAATGCGGCGGAAAGTGCCAAACTGCAAAAAATCGCCACACAAACACGGGGCGTAATGCAGGTAGATAACCAATTAGATAATAAAGCGCCATAAAGGCCAGGAGAACGTCATGACTAAAGCCGTATTTTGTATCGCCCAATCAATGGAGCAAGCAGAACTTATCGTCAACCACTTAAAAATGGCTGATTTTTCTAACAACGACATCTCCGTGCTGTTCCCGGACAAATCCACCACCCAAGATTTTGCCCATGAAAAACACACTAAATCACCCGAAGGCGGTGCCATTGGCGGTGCGCTGGGCCTAGGTGCGGGGGCGATATTTGGCTGGTTAGCCGGCATCGGCAGTTTGGCGATTCCTGGGTTAGGCCCATTTATCGCCGCCGGCCCGATCATGGGCGCTTTGAGCGGGGCGGCAGTGGGTGCAGCCACGGGTGGTTTGACCGGCGCATTAATCGGCCTGGGCATCCCCGAATATGAAGCCAAACGCTACGAGGGCAAAATCAGCAGTGGTAATGCCTTGATTTCAGTGCGGGCGACCACTAGCGAAGAGCGTGATGTCGCCAAAAAAATCTTCGAGCACGCCCACGCCGAAGACATTTCCGTCACGACTGAAGCCGCAGTCAGCGCTTAAGCCAGATGATGCTGTTCCTCCATCTTACCAAGTTTTATCCACCACGGGGTTATGTTATGCAACACATTAAAGATATTGAAAAATTGCTGAAAAATGAATTATCGGCCACAGAAACTTACCAACAAGCATTGGATACGTTGAAAGCCGATGTCGGCTTAGGCGAGTCGGAAGTGTTGATGCCGCTGCTCGAAGAGCACAAAGAAGCCTTAGCCAGTTTACAAGCGCTTAACCAGCGTTTGGCAGGCGAGCCTACCGAAAGCTCAGGCGCTTGGGGAGCATGGGCAAAAATAGTTTTGGGCGGCGCCAATTGGTTAGGTAAAGAATCGGTCTTAAAAGCCTTGCTGGAAGGGGAAAAAAGCGGTGCGGATGATTATAAGTCTGCCTTGGAAGACACCGAACTGCTGGCAGATATTCGGGCGTTGATTGAGACCAAGTTACTGCCTGCCCAACACGCGCATATTGGGACATTGGAATTGTTGTTAGTTGCCTAAACAGGCTAAGGAATGGGTAGGACATAATTCAGGCAAACGTTCTCACGATAAGCGTATGCCGAGGTTATTTTCTGCCCGTTCCTCAGTTTAAGCGGCCAAAAGCGTGTGCCTGACAGGTACGCGCTTTTGGTATGTAAAGCTGTTGGATTGCCGGCCCGGCCATTTTTGCTTTTGCCTCTGTGCGCTAGCGCACAGAGGCAAGCGGGCTTTACTGTTAATATTTGACGTTTATCTGTTCATGCCGCCGCGAGGCGAGTACATTAAAACGGCAAATGGAACTTAATGGGCTTTACTTTTACCAAACTGACGCAGCTTTATAGTCGACCCCGCAAGGTCGAGGCAGGATACGGGTTGTAAATATTTTTGTTTAGGCCACCCACTATTTTCTTATCAAAAGGTTATCTTCGTTGTTACATACGCCGCAATTTTGATTTTCACCCGCGTTAAGCTTCAAGGACAAAAGCATGGCAGATAAGTTGTCCGCACAACATAACCCCAAACAAAACCATCTTCTTGCCGCGTTGCCGGAAGACGTCTTTACGCGCCTTGCCCCGCAGCTGGAACTGGTTCCTATGCGCCTAGGGGATGTTATTTACGAGTATGCCGAACAGTTGCAGCATGTGTATTTCCCCACCACTGCCATTGTTTCCCTGCATTATGTGATGGAAAACGGCGCGGCGGCGGAGATTGCCGGGGTCGGCAATGAAGGCATAGTCGGCATATCCCTGTTTATGGGCGGCAACACCACCCCCAGTTTGGCGACCGTCTATACGGGCGGCTTTGGCTATCGGCTTAAGGCGCGTCATCTGATGGAAGAATTCAACCGTACCGGGCCGCTGATGCGTTTGTTACTGCGTTATACCCAAGCCCTGATGACGCAAATGTCCCAAACGGCAGTCTGTAACCGCCACCATTCGGTAGAGCAGCAATTATGCCGCTGGCTGTTGTTGACGCTGGATAAATTGCCGTCCAACGAATTGACCATGACCCAAGAATTGATCGCCAGTATGCTGGGGGTACGCCGTGAGGGTATTACTGAAGCCGCCGGCAATCTGCAACGGGCCGCATTAATCAGTTACCGCCGGGGGCATATCACCGTGCTTGACCGGTCGGGGCTGGAATCGCGTACCTGCGAGTGTTATGACGTGGTCAAGAAAGAATTTTATCGTTTGCTGAGTGATACGGACACAGCCAAGCAATTTCCGAATTAATTTTGCCCACTTATTTTACCGGCCCTAAACCACTAAACAAGAACAAAAAAGGTAACGTCATGAACCCAAGCACCGCCCTGCTATTCTTAGCCCGCCTGATAGCGGCACAACATAGGGACACTTGCCTTTGAAAACGTCCGCTAAGGCTTTGGCTTTTCTGGCGGGCGCGGTGCTGTCCGCCGTGCTGGTGACGACGCTGGCTTTCTGGGTATTTAAGCAAACTGAGGCGGCGGCGGCGGCAAGGGCGCATACCTATACTGTGATCAGCCACGCGAACGGTTTGTTATCGGAATTGAAAGATGCCGAGACCGGGCAGCGCGGCTATGTGCTGACGGGCGATGAAACCTTTCTGGCACCTTATACGGCGGTACGCGGACAGATCGGGGGACATTTGCAAGAATTGCGGCAACTGGCCTTGGGCGACAATGCTATGGCAACCCAACAGCATCTGGCGACAATAGTGCCGTTGGTAGAGGCCAAAATAGCCGAGTTGGCGCACGTTATTGAGTTGCGCCGCCATGCCGATATGGCGGCGGCAGTTACGGCGGTAGCCAGTGGCGAAGGTAAACACTGGATGGATGCTATCCGTAGCGAAATGGGCGGCTTCATCAACAGCGAAGAAACCGCCTTAATGCAGCGCGAAGCCGAGTTTCAGGCTGCTATGCGCCGCTTATTCAGCATTATTATCCTCAGCAGCTTGATAACGGCGGTGTCGGCGACGGCTTTTGCCTACCTGATTTATCGGCAAACCCAACAGCGGCTTAAGCACGTCACGCATCTGCAAACCCAGCATTTTTTAAAAGTGCAGGAAGGCGCGAATAAAGAGCTGGCGCAACTCAACGCCGTTTTACAAAGCAACGAGCAAAAACTTGCCGTTACCCTCAATTCCATTGGCGATGCCGTGATCGCAACCGATACCATGGCACGGGTCACCCTGCTCAACCCGGTGGCGGAAAAGCTCACCGCCTGGACACAAGCCGCCGCTATC
This sequence comes from Methylovulum psychrotolerans, assembly GCF_002209385.1. Taxonomy (NCBI): domain Bacteria; kingdom Pseudomonadati; phylum Pseudomonadota; class Gammaproteobacteria; order Methylococcales; family Methylococcaceae; genus Methylovulum; species Methylovulum psychrotolerans. The sequence goes on along the minus strand of NZ_CP022129.1, from coordinate 3,093,098 downwards.
GGCAGGCCTATCGACGAGGTGTTTCAAATTATCAACAAAACCACCCGCTTAGCCGCGACCATTCCGGTCATGGCGGCCTTGGAGCATGGCACGGTGCAAGGTCTGGCCAACCATACGGTGCTGATTGCCCAAGACGGTAACGAATACGATATTGCCGACAGTTGCGCCCCAATCCGTGACCATGACCGCCAAGTGATCGGCGCGGTGCTAGTGTTCCGCGATGTCACCGCCGACTATGCCGTGCAACAAGCCTTACACGACAGTAACGCTTTGGTGCAGACCATCCTCAACACCGTGTTGGACGGTATCATCACGTTCCATGCCGAGGACGGCGGCATTGAAACCGTCAACCCAGCGGCCGAGCGCATTTTTGGCTACACTGCCGCCGAACTGATCGGCCAAAACTTTAGGGTATTACTGCCCGAATGGGCAAAAGAACAAAGCCGTATCTGCTTAAATGCCTGCGGTGACGGGGCAAGTAGCCGCATGGGGCCGCAACACGAAGGCATAGGCCAACACAAGGCCGGGGGATTGTTCCCATTGGAAATTTCCTTGAGCGAAATGCAGTTGGATGGGCAGCGTTATTTTACCGGCATTCTGCGTGATTTGACCACCCGTAAGCAGGCGGAAGAAGAGCTGGTCAAAGCGGGGGCTTTACAGACCGCCATTTTTAACAGCGCCAACTTCTCCAGTATCGCCACCGATGCCAAGGGTGTCATCCAGATTTTTAATGTCGGGGCGGAACGCATGTTGGGCTATGCCGCCGCCGACGTGATGAACAAAATCACCCCCGCCGATATTTCCGACCCGCAAGAGGTCATCGTCCGCGCCAAAGCCTTGAGCGTGGAGTTGGCAACCACCATCAAGCCCGGCTTTGAAGCTTTGGTGTTCAAGGCCTCACGCGGCATCGAAGACATTTACGAACTGACCTACATCCGCAAAGACGGCAGCCGCTTTCCGGCGGTGGTCTCGGTCACGGCGTTGCGCGATGCCCAAGAAGCCATTATCGGTTATCTGCTGATAGGCACCGACAACACCGCCCGCAAACAAGCGGAAGCCGCACTTATTAAGGCGGGGGCTTTGCAGAGCGCCATTTTTAACAGCGCCAATTTTTCCAGTATCGCCACCGATGCCAAGGGTGTCATCCAAATTTTTAATGTCGGGGCGGAACGTATGTTGGGCTATGCCGCCGCTGACGTGATGAACAAAATCACCCCCGCCGACATTTCCGACCCGCAAGAGGTCATCGCCCGCGCCAAAGCCTTGAGCACCGAGTTGGAAACCACGATCACGCCCGGTTTTGAGGCCTTGGTGTTCAAGGCCTCGCGCGGCATCGAAGACATTTACGAACTGACCTACATCCGCAAAGACGGCAGCCGCTTTCCGGCGGTGGTCTCGGTCACGGCCTTGCGCGATGCCCAAGAGGCCATTATCGGTTATCTGCTGATAGGCACTGACAACACCGCCCGCAAACAGGTTGAAGAGGAGCAGAAAAAGCTCGACCAGCGCTTGCGTGACCAACAGTTTTATACCCGTTCGCTGATCGAAGCCAATATCGACGCGATTATGACTACCGATCCGGCCGGCATCATCACCGATGTCAATAAGCAGATGGAAGCGCTCACCGACTGTACCCGTGACGAGCTGATTGGCGCACCGTTCAAAAACTTTTTCACCAACCCCGAACGCGCCGAAGCGGCCATTCACTTGGTGCTGAACGAAAAGAACGTCACCAATTACGAACTGACCGCGCGTACCCGCAATGGCAAAGAAACCGTGGTGTCCTACAATGCCACCACCTTTTATGACCGTGACCGGAACCTGCAAGGTGTGTTCGCGGCGGCGCGGGATGTGACTGAGCGCAAACTCCTCGACCACGCCTTACAGGAAACCAATATCGCCTTAGAGTTGGCCAAATCTGTCGCGGAAAAGGCCAATCTTGCCAAATCCGATTTTCTCTCCAGCATGAGCCATGAATTGCGCTCGCCGCTGAATGCCATCTTGGGTTTTGGGCAATTGATCGAAGCGGGCAAACCGCCGCTGACGGACAGCCAAAAAGCCAGCATTGACCAAATTTTGCAGGCCGGTTGGTATTTGCTGGAGTTGATTAACGAAATCCTGGATCTGACCTTAATCGATTCTGGCAAAGTCTCGTTGTCGCCCGAACCGGTATCGCTGGCGGAAGTGCTGGGCGATTGCCAATTGATGATCGAACCACAAGCGCAAAAAAGCGGTATCCGCATGATATTCCCGCATTTTGACAGCCCCTGTTTTGTCAAAGCCGATCGGACACGGGTCAAGCAGATATTTATTAACTTATTGTCCAATGCCATCAAGTATAACCGCCCGGCGGGTGAAGTGACGGTGACCTGCGATATCAATGCGACCCAATGTGTCCGCATCAGTTTTCGGGATACCGGGCAAGGCTTATCGGAAGAAAAAATCTTGCAACTGTTCCAGCCCTTTAACCGCTTAGGCCAAGAAAACGGCATCGAAGAAGGTACCGGGATTGGCCTGGTGGTTAGTAAGCGCTTAGTTGAACTGATGGGTGGCGACATTGGTGTGGTTAGCGCGGTTGGCGTGGGCAGTGTGTTTTGGGTGGAACTCAATGTCACGCCCGAACCGCACAGCACCGACGGTGACAGTGAACCTATGGCCATGGCCCAACCCCTGTCGCCCGATGACACGCGGCTGCATACCGTACTGTGTGTCGAAGACAACTCCGCTAACCTGTTGTTGATTGCGACCTTGCTGGCCAGCAGGCCGGACATCCGCTTGCTGTCGGCACGCGACGGCAACCGGGGGGTTGAAATTGCCCGGCACGCGCAACCGGATGTTATCCTGATGGACATTAACCTGCCCGGTATTAGCGGCATTATGGCATTGGAAATCTTGTCGCAAGATCCGCTAACATCGTATATTCCGGTGATCGCGCTCAGCGCCAACGCTATGCCGCGTGATATTGCCAAAGGTTTGGAAGCCGGATTTTTCCGTTACCTGACCAAACCGATCCGGGTCAATGAATTTATGAACACCTTAGATTTGGCGTTGAAATTATCGAAGCCGCCGCTTCGGATGATTAAAGTGGAATGACCTGCCTGATGGTTAACCCTATTCTGTGGCTGCTGGCTAACATTAACCCATACCGTGCACCTGAACCTCTGTTGGCAATATGAAGAATACACTCTGGCATATTTTGTTGGTTGAAGAAAATGATGATGACCGTGCCGAGCTTCGGCAAAAATTGGTCTTAGGTTCAGAACGCCGCTATCGGTTCACCGAAGCCAAACTCGGTGCCGAAGCCTTGCAAAAAGCCTATGATAAGCCCGATGGGCCTTACGAATGCATTATCCTAAGCTATTACCTGCCGGACATGAACAGCGAGGAAATATTGGCTGTGTTGTGCGAGGGTACGGAGTTGCCGCCGTGTCCGGTCGTAGTGGTTATCGGGGCGGTTAAGGATAAAGGCCCGGCACTGCTCCGTGCCGGCGCACAAGATTATATCGGCAAGCACAGGATAACTCCCGAAAGCCTGACCCGGGCCGTGGAGAACTCCGTAGAACGTTTCGTGCTGTTACGCGAACGGATGCACACCTTGCAGGCCCTGAAAGCCAGCGAGGAACGTCTGGCCCTAGGTGTGCAAGTCGCCGGTTTAGGGCTTGCCGATATTGATTACACCACAGGGATGGCGCACCTTTCCGCCGAAGCGGCACAGATGTTTGGCTTCGGCAACGTAAAATTGACCTTGCCGCGTGCAGCAATACATGCCAGCTTCCACCCTGATGACCGCGCCGATGTGATGCAGTGCATCGCCCATGCGCTGTCCCCTAGGGGGACAAGGACTTTCCTTATGGATCATCGGGTGGTATGGCCTAATGGCCAAGTGCGCTGGTTACGCGTACGCAAGCATATCCGCTTTGCCGGGGAAGGCAATTTTCAGCAGCCTCAGCACGCCACCTTAGTGGCTCTGGATGTCACGACCGAAAAAACCGCCGAGCAGGCTTTGCGCGACAGTGAGGAGCAATTCCGCGCCTTATTGGAAGCCGCCCCCGATGCCATTGTCATTGTCGATGAGCAAGGCCTGATTGTGCTGGTGAATGCCCTGACGATTTCACTGTTTGGCTACAGCCGTGCCGAACTGCTCGGCGAACCGGTAGAAATGCTCATGCCGTCCCGTTTCCGCCACCTGCACAGCAACTTGCGCGATGGTTATCTGACCGAACCGCAACCGCGCGAAATGGATGGCGGCTTGAATTTGTTCGGCAAACGTAAGGATGGCAGCGAATTTCCGATTGAAGTTAGCCTCAGCCCGCTGGAAACCAAAAAAGGCCGCTTGGTATCCAGCGCCATCCGCGATATTACCGAACGCAAGCGTATCGAAGCGGAACTGAACAAAGCCAAGGCGGCGGCAGAAAATGCCAACCGGGCAAAATCCGATTTTCTCTCCAGCATGAGCCATGAATTGCGTTCGCCACTGAATGCCATCCTCGGTTTTGCCCAGTTACTTGAGGCGGGCACGCCGCCGCTTACACCGCGCCAAAAGACCAGTATCGACCAGATTCTCCACGCCGGCTGGTATTTGTTGGAGCTCATCAATGAAATCCTTGACTTGGCGATGATCGAATCCGGCAAGATTTCCTTATCCTTGGAATCCATTTCCTTGAGTGATGTGCTGGACGATTGTCAGGCTATGATTGAACCGCAAGCACAAACCAGCGGCATCAGCATGAGTTACCCGCCGTTTGATGACACTTGTATTGTGAATGCCGACCGGACACGGGTAAAGCAAGTGTTTCTTAACCTGTTGTCTAACGCCATCAAATATAACCGTGCCGGTGGCACGATTGCCGTCACCTATAGCCAAAACACAACGGAACGTATACGCATCAGTGTCCATGACACCGGTGAAGGCCTATCCGCCGACAAACTCGAACAACTGTTCCAGCCTTTCAACCGCCTAGGACAAGAAAACGGTCTTGAAGAAGGCACCGGTATCGGTTTGGTGGTCAGTAAACGGCTTATCGAACTGATGGGCGGCCATATCGGCGTGGAAAGTACGGTCGGCGTGGGCAGTGTCTTTTGGGTCGAACTGGTCCGGCCAACGTTTTCCGGACCCGTTATCATAGCGCCTTTGCCTGCCGAAGTTACGCCGAATGCCCAAGAGGACAAGCTGCTGTTCACGCTGCTCTATGTGGAAGACAATCCGACCAACTTGTTGTTGGTCGAGCAAATTATCACCAACCATAAAAACATCAAAATGCTCAGCGCCAAGACAGGCCGGATAGGCGTTACGCTTGCGCGTATCCATCATCCCGATATTATTCTGATGGACATTAATCTGCCAGGCATCAGCGGCATAGACACGTTAAATATTTTGCGTGAAGATCCGGCCACGGCGGATATTCCCGTGATCGCCCTGAGCGCCAATGCGATGCCGGGTGACATCCAGAGAGGCTTACAAGCCGGATTCTTCCGTTATCTGACCAAACCGATCAAGATTAATGAGTTTATAAATGCCTTGGATGACGTACTGACATGCTCTGAAACAGGCTTGAGCGCTATCCATAAACCGGACAATGACCATGATTAGCACAGCAGAAATCCTTAATTCCAGTATCTTGATAGTTGATGACCAGTTATCCAATGTGCTGTTGCTTGAACAGATGTTGGAAGGTGCGGGTTATACCTGTATCGCCTCGACTACCGACCCCACCAAAGTCTGCGGGCTCTATCAGAAAAACCGTTACGACCTGATCCTGTTGGATTTGCAAATGCCGGGCATGGATGGCTTTCAGGTGATGGAAGGGCTTAAACGCATCGAAACGGATGGTTATTTGCCGATTTTAGTGATCACGGCCCAACCTAACCATAAATTGCGGGCGCTCACGGTGGGCGCGAAAGATTTTGTCAGCAAACCGTTTGATCTCATTGAAGTGCAAAACCGCATCCGTAATATGCTGGAAGTGCGGCTGTTGTATAAAAATCTTGAATATTATAACCAATCTTTGGAACAAATAGTCGCGGAACGCACCATTGAGCTGTCCGCCAGTGAAGAGCGTTTCCGCCGCTTAACCGAGCTGTCATCAGATTGGTATTGGGAGCAGGACGCAAACGGGCAATTCACTATGGTTTACGGGCCGGTGCATGAAATGCTGGGCATTCGGATTAATAATGACGTATTGGATAATGTCGAAGAGCAAGGCATCATCTGGGACGAAGCCGAACGCCTGGTTTTGGAAACCAATTTGGCGGCCCGGAAACCGTTCCTGGATTTTGTCTACAGCAGGAACAAACCTAACGGTCAGCGGCAATATTTGATGGTGAGCGGGGAACCGGTGTTCGATCCGTCGGGACGCTTTATCGGCTATCGGGGCATCGGCAAAGATGTGACCGAAACCATGCGTCCGGGCAACATAACGCCTTAAAGAAGGGGCAGGAAATAACCTCGGCGGCTTGTGCTTTGGAGCGCGGCGGGGCAATGAACGCCTACTTTATTTAGCCAAAAGCCCTAAAACCTAACAACCGCTATTTTACCGCCTTATCCGCCGGGTAACGGGCGGGAACTTCATTGTCAGCATTTAGGACGTTTATTATGACGTATAAAGATTATTATCAAATCATGGGGCTAGCGCGTGATGCCACGCAAGACGACATCAAGCGGGCCTACCGTAAACTGGCCCGCAAATACCATCCCGATGTCAGCAAGGAGGCGGATGCCGAGGCACAATTCAAAGCCTTGGGCGAAGCCTATGAGGTGCTTAAAGACGTTGAAAAACGCGCGGCTTACGATCAGCTCGGTGCAAACTGGCAAGCAGGCCAAGATTTTAAGCCGCCGCCCCATTGGGATGAAGGTTTTGAATTTGGCGGTGCGGCAGGATCTGGCGACTCGGCGCATTTTAGCGACTTTTTTTCCCAGATTTTTGGCCAAGGCGGTTTCCGTTCTGACGATGCAAGGTCAAACCGTCCTGAACAAGGGCAAGACAGCCACGCGAAAATCTATATTGATCTGGAGGACAGTTTCCAAGGCGCCACACGGGCCATTTCCTTAAGCACCCCGACCAGCAATGCCCAAGGCCAAGTGCAGCTTAAACACCGCAGCCTGAATGTCAAAATCCCTAAAGGCATTAAGCCGGGGCAGCATATCAAACTGGCCGGCCAAGGCCATGCGGGGTTCGGTAACGGCCCGGCGGGCGATTTGATCTTGGCGGTGGAATTTAATCCGCATCCGCTGTACCGCCTCGTTGAAGCACACATTTATCTGGACCTTCCTATCAGCCCCTGGGAAGCAGCGTTGGGTGCGAAAATCAAAGTGCCGACGCCGGACGGGCTGGTGGATTTAAAAGTGCCGCCCAATTCCAAGCAAGGCGGCAAATTACGGTTGCCGGGACGCGGCATACCCGGCAAACCGCCTGGGGATTTCTTTGTCGTCCTGCAAGTTGTCTTGCCGCCCGCCCTAACCGATGCGGAAAAAGCCGCTTACCAGCATTTGCAACAAGCGTTTGATTTTAACCCCCGCCAGACCATGGGAGTGTAAATACCGATGAATACCAATAATCTGTTTATTATCCATACGGGTACGGTCATTGAAGACGACACCCTGACGCTGGAGCAATTGTGCACAAGCTGCGGGGTGCAAGCCGATTGGCTAGTCCGTTTAGTGGAGGAGAGCATTATCGAACCGGATGGCGCAGAAATGCCGTCGTGGCGGTTTTCGGGTGCCAGTTTGGCGCGCGTCCGTGCCGCGTTCAATTTAGAGCGCGATTTAGGCGTAAATCTGGCAGGTATCGCTTTGGCCTTGGACTTAATGGAGGAGCTTGAACGTCTGCGGAGGCAGCTAAAAATAAGCCGTCACGGCTAAGTTTGTCAAAATACCGCCTATCTTGCCTTTATTGTTGGCTGGTTAAAAACCGCCAATCGCCGGGTTGGGAATAGGCCTGTTACCCAACCAACCAAACTGGAAAATGCTATGAAATTAACATGGATCATCGTTGCCGACAACACCCAGGCGCGGATTTTTACCGCCGAAACGCCTTCATCAGCTTTGATTGAACTCGAAGGCTTAGGCCATGCCGAAGGCCGTTTGCATGACCGGGACATCACCTCTGACCTGCCCGGCAGAATAAAAAGCACCGACGGCAGCGCCCACGCTTTTGAACAAGCCACTGACCCGAAACATCACGAAGCCGACCTGTTTGCCCACACGATTGCCGCGCTGTTGGAATCGGCCCACAACGATAATCAATTCGGGCAATTGCTGATCATTGCCGAACCGTCGTTGCTGGGCTTATTACGCCACTGTTTGCCAGAATCCGTGCAAAAAGCCGTCACGTTTGAACTGGCAAAAAATATCGCCTCGCACAGCCTTGCCGACATCCGCGCGCACCTGCCCGAATATTTGCCGAATGCTTAAGCCTGTGGCCAACGGCAGCCTTGCATTGCAGCCCCTGAACTAGAAACATGCCCTGTCTCCAGCTAGGGAATGGGTGGAAAATACGCTAAAGGTCTTGGAGCGCGGGCATCTTGCCCGCAAGGGCGGGCAAGATGCCCGCGCTCCAAAGAGAAAACCGCCTCTGGTTATTTTATGCCCGTTCCTAATCATCGGGCCGGGTATGTTACTGTCCGGCAAACCGGATATCAGCGTTTCATAATGCTCTCCAAACACTAGGAGGGCATTTTTTCGCCCCTACAACGCTTATTGTCCGCCTATGTACCCCAGCGTACAGAATTTTTACCGCTAGGGGCGGATCATGTCGGTCACTTACTGACAATAAACAAGGATATGTAATGAAACTTTTTCTGGGCGCGGCACTACTCGCCGTCACCACCTTGCTGACCTGCACCACCGAAGCCGCCTCTATCAGGGTCGGTGAGTCCGGCTTCTATGGGCGGCTTAATGTCGGCGGTTATCCGCCGCCGCAGGTCTATTATCGCCAACCGGTAGCCGCCCAATTTGTGCCCAGCAACCGCCCGCCCATTTATCTGCGTGTCCGACCCGGCCACGCCCGGCAATGGCGGCGCTATTGCAGCCAATACAACGCCTGTAATGAACGGGTCTATTTCGTCAAACATGACTGGTATCAGCGCGAATATGCCCCACGTTACCAAAAATTTAACCGTGGCAACCACATAGCTTATCCGCCCGGCCAGCGGCGTTGATGGCCATTGCCAGTTCTACGGGTTACATAAAAATAATGTGGTTTTCTGTATGGCAACGAACAGACGCCACCGGGCAGACAAATGATAATAACCGCGCAGATAAGGCCGTCTAAGGGCTAATCTGCAAAAAATGTGACGCACTACAAATCCGATCCAGGCGGTGTGAAACGCATAGTACGCAACCGCCCTCGGTTTTATTAACCTTAATCTGACGAGAACGACATGATAAACAAAAATACTTATATTGGTTTGGCTTGTATGGTTTTTATGGGTTTGGCTTCTGCGCCTTTATGGGCCGAAGAACCGGCCGCTTCTGGGCAACAGGCCGCTATCGCCACACCTGAAAAAACCGCCGTTGACCATAAAGCAGAGGCCGCCATCCAAAAAGGCCATGCCCAATATCATCAAAGTTTGGCGACCCACGAAAGGGCCGCCGCCTCCGTGCTTAACAATGCCAGCAAACGCCTTTTGGCGAACCGCCAAATTGCCTTAGCGGTTAACGAGGAAGCTTTAGTGGCTGAATATGAGAAAAAAGCCCTTGCCCACGAAGCAATGGCAGAGCCTAAATAATTCGGCGACAGAGAAAATGAGGGGGGGAGGCAAGAAAACCCATCCCCCCTTCACGCAACGGTTTACAGGCGCTTATGGGACAAAAGATAGCGGACTTAACCAGATCAGCCGCAGTTTGTACCCATTCTTAATGCCGTATCGTTCATCAACATCATTGGAGCAATACTATGTTAGAAAAATACAATTCAGCCGTCGGGCTGTTTAGCAATCATGAAGATGCCGAACATGCCGTCAAAGATCTGGAAAAATGTGGTTACGACATGAAAAAATTGTCTGTTATCGGCAAAGATTATCATAGCGAAGAAAATGTCGTCGGTTATTACAACACTGGCGACCGCATGGCGACATGGGGCAAGTTCGGTTTATTTTGGGGCTGGGTATGGGGCATCCTGTTCGGTTCCGCCTTCTTCCTCATTCCGGGCATAGGCCCTGTCATGGTCGGCGGCCCGCTGGTCAGCTGGATATTAGGCGCCCTTGAAATGTCGGTCATCACGGGTGGCCTGACAGCCTTAGGTGGGGCGTTAGCGAGTATCGGCATTCCTGAAGACAGCGTCTTGCGGTATGAAACCGCGCTGAAAGCCGACAAATTCATCCTTATTGTCCACGGCTCGGTGCAAGAAGTTGAAAAAGCCCGGGGCATCTTAATGCAGAACAAAGCCGAAGAGGCCAATGTGCATCACGAAGAAACAGCCAAATTATCGATCATGGCTTAAGGCCTGTACTACGGATAACTCCTTTCCCCCGTATTTAGGCCTGTTAATTTTCCAACCCTGGCTACCCAGAAAGTTATGGTTAGCCAAGGTTGGCTTCGTTTTCATGACTTGGTTTTTTTTCTCTTCGCTTGTTGGTTTAGGCGTTCTATTTCTGCCAACACATCTTCCGGTTTGGTTTCCATTTCAAGGTCGGCCAATTCGCTATTCTCATCGTCTTCAATACCCAATTTACCTTGGATGGCATCCAACATCTGTAGGACGCGGGTCAATTCATGTTCGGTCAGCAAGCTGATCTGCAAGCCTAAATCAGCGCGGCGTTCCGATTCTTCAGATAAGCGGTTTTGGCTGATAAGGACAAAAGTCGACAGGAAAATGGCTTCCAATGATACGACCATGGTCAAAAGCCCGTAAGGGAAAGGGTCAAAAGACGGTATTGTCAAATGACCCTCATTAAGGAAAATCCACAACCCAAACCACACGATATGCACATAGACAAAAATCATGCGCCCAGAAAATGCGGTGATGGCATCCGCCATCCGGTCTTGCAGATTCCGTTCGCTGGCCGCTTTCACCCGCAGGCGGATGATAGTGCGGATGTTCCGTTCGATAACAGTGCTGAGTGCAGGATTGTCTTCCGCTTGGGTAACTTGAGTTGCCATAATGTTTGCTTAAAGGTTAGGTGGGCGGCATTTGCCTGCGGGGTTTGGGGATGGTGGTGAAGGGATGTGCATAACATCAAGCAGGCGTTCATTACCTCTCAGCGTGTCCGACCCACCCCCGGTTCTTGAGCAAAGCCGAAGAATCCCTTAGCAGGGGCAACTTCCCCATCGTACAGGTGAAAATCAGGGGCTTATACCCTATCGGGCGGTTATCAATATTGGGGCGGCCAGCATTGCGGCAATCATTGGCCTTTAACAGGGGCTTTCTGCTGATTGTTCTGGGCTATTTTTTGGCTATCCGATGGGAGAGTATTTTCGTAGCTGAACCGCCGCCGATGACAGTTCCAACAGCGGTCGGCGACCACACAGCCGGGTAGCCAAGTGATCAATAAAAGGCCTATACAAAAGCGGGTTATCTTCGAAGTTTTGTCCATTTTCATACTCCTGTTAAAGCGATAGATATCGCTGAGTGCGGTTAAGTACCATGAGCTTGGCCTGACATTTTTTTGTCCAAGCCGAGCGCAGTACCGGATAAGCCAAGACTTATCGTTGGGCTTATCCGGCATTGTTAGCCTTGCAAAATGGGCAAGGGTAACGGCCTCTCCATAAAACATCCGCCGATCTTGTTGCTATCGGCTTGCAGAAAACTATAGCTTTTATCACGCGCTGTAGTCTGTACGCTAACGCACGGATAGCTTAACCAATGGGATAAAATAAGTTTCTGCCACAGATACTTACAAGAAGTAAGTCCGGCCATTTTTTGAAAAACATCTTTTTTACCGTTACGGGCCAGTGCTGGGTAAAGCGAAGCGTTTTCCGCCTTTAAGCCGTTACAAGCCCTCCATAAATTCGCACCCGCCCAACGGATGCCGCTTGATTTCCGTCCGGCTTTAGCTCAATATAAAGGGCGGCTGTTGCCGTTTATCCCGACACGAATTGCCCACCAACGCTTACTTGGCTGGCGTTCCGCTTGCGGCCATCGCCGATTTTCGCGGCTGGCAACTGACGGAGATAAAGCGACCATTGGGCAAGTGCAGCAACATTAACGGAGGTAGATACGAAATCTTTCATCACTTATCGTTCAAATGTCAAAATCGGCCCGCCGTTTTACCCGCGTTTTCCGCACAAGCAGCACCCGCCAACAGTCGGTGCCGTAATCCCGTCGCGCCTTAAAATCGCGGCGGCTTGAAATCAACCACAAAACACCCCCTATGGACGACAGCAAAATACGCCAACATATATCCCGGCAGTTTAATACGGAACTCGAAGAAATACGCCATAAGGTACTGGTAATGGGAGGATTGGTTGAGCAGCAATTGGCCTTAGCTATCCAAGCGTTCACCACGAACGATATGGAAACCGCCGAACTGGTCATGAGACGGGATAACCTGATCAATGATATGGAGGTAGAAATTGATTTGGAATGCACGCAGATCATCGCCTTGAGGCAACCCACCGCATTTGATTTGCGGTTGCTGCTGACGGTCATCAAAATTATCAGCGAGTTGGAAATCGCCGGCGACCATGCGGAACGGATCGCCAAAGTGGCTATCAAGTTATCTGATACAGAAGGCAAGCATGACCAATACCACGAAATCCTGCACATGGCCGAATTGGTCAAAAAGATGCTGAACGGGGCGTTGGACGCTTTTGCCAGAATGTCCATAGACGGCATCACCGTGATTACAGCCATGGACGAAAAAGTCGACCTTGAATATGCCGGCATTGTCAGGCAATGGGTCACCCACATGATGGAAGACCCGCGCAACATTACCCGAACTTTACACAGCCTATGGGCAGTCCGGGCATTGGAACGCATTGGCGACCACGCCTGTTACCTTTGCGAACACCTGATTTTTATGGTCAAAGGCGAAGCCGTCAGGCATTTGAGCCAACAGGAACTGGAAGAAAAGTTAAACGCCTAAACTTACAGACCATTGCCGTGGCTTATAGGCGGGTCCAGCTATTGTGATGCAAGACGGGGGCATACTTATTCGCTTAAGTCGCCCCCGCTTTTATTTGGCGTTGCCGGGCAAGACGCTTACAGGATAATTTACGCGGTGGTTTTAAAGCCGTCTATCTGTGCACGCGGTATTTGTGTGCCTATCAATTTTTCAACCAGCTTCAAAGCCTGATATTCATCCTGCGACACCAGCGAAACCGCTTGGCCGTTTTGTCCTGCACGGCCTGTCCGGCCAATCCTGTGCACATAATCCGCGCAAGAGCGGGGCAGTTCAAAATTCACCACATGCGGTAACTTAGCGATGTCGATACCGCGGGCCGCCACATCGGTCGCCACTAAGACCCGAATGTCGCCGGCTTTAAAACCCGCTAGGGCACTGGTGCGGGCCCCTTGGCTTTTATTGCCGTGAATGGCCGCCGCTTTAATGTCGGCAGTGTTGAGCTTTTCGGCCAGTTTGTTCGCGCCATGCTTGGTGCTGGTAAAAACCAGCACTTGCCGCCAGTTTTTGCTGGTCACCAGATGTGCCAACAACGCCGTTTTGTCGGTTTTATTCACCTGATAGACAATCTGGTCTATGGTATCGGCGGCGGCATTTTCCACGGCGACCTCAATTTTTACCGGATTCACTAGCAACCCGTTGGTCAGTTTGCGTATGTCCGCCGAAAAAGTGGCCGAAAACAACAGGTTTTGGCGTTTTTTAGGCAACAACGCCAGAATTTTACTGATGTCTTTAATAAAGCCCATGTCCAACATCCTATCGGCCTCGTCCAACACCAGAATTTCAACTTTATCCAGTTTTAGGGCATTTTGGCTCACTAAATCCAATAACCGCCCAGGCGTGGCCGTTAATATATCGACACCGCCGCGTAAGCGCATCATTTGCGGATTGATTTTCACGCCGCCGAAAACCACCTCGGATTTTAAGCGCGGCTGTTGATAAGCGCCGTATTTTTGTACCGATTCGCCGACTTGGGCGGCGAGTTCGCGGGTGGGGGTCAAAATCAACGCACGCACCGGACGGTTGCGGCCATAATCGGTTTGTGCCAGGCGCTGTAAAATCGGTAAGGCAAACCCCGCCGTTTTGCCTGTGCCGGTTTCTGCGGCGGCCAATAAGTCCTGCCCCGTTAAAATGGCGGGTATGGCTTTACTCTGAATGGGGGTAGGTGTCGTGTAGCCGGAATCGGCGACCGCTTTCAATAAAGCTTCGGATAAACCGAGATGGGAAAATGGCATTACATGTCTCGAAGGGGAAAAGTGATGGGGCAACTATCGGATCAGCAGCGCTGATATTGACTTTATTAAGTGATGACAGAGCCATTAGGGAATCTTAGGCGGCAGTCTATCATAGTAAGCGGCTACCCTATAAAGGAAATTGGAGAATTTGGTGGGGCATAGCCAGAATTATCTGGACAGTTTTCATCCTGTCAACATTAACTTAAGCGCAACGGGTGCGGGCCGCATAATTGGCCAAAAGGCCTATATAAAGCCGTAGCCTTATCGACAAGACCAGCCCATCGGCTATACCAAGGCAAGCCCTATATGACCCAAATTCTTGGAACGGATTAAGGTTTTTTAAGCCAATGTTCCGGCTTCTTTCGTCCAACTGCGCTTGTATCGTATAACTACTTTAGATTTTTCTTTAACGGGTTGGGCTGCTTTGGGGGGGGTAACTTGAAGTTGCGCTTGAAAGTAAGCACTATAGTTATTAGATGGGGTCATTCGTCTATTTTTTTGTTGAAAATTGGATAGTATGGGTTAAAAGCCATCGACAACTGTCGCTTAGCTTTATTGTTTGTTAATGCGGTTTTCAATGAAGATTCATTGACAATGCCAATAAATTTTATAATGACTAACTGAAGAACAGGGCGAGGAATTACAGAGGGGACATCGGGTCGGTAAACAAAGCGAAATCATATTTTTCTAGCCAGTGCCATTATAAGCCTGTTACAGGGCTTGTCAAGTTTAATAAATATGGGATCGGCCAAAGCCTACCTGCCGGATGACAAAAAAGTGTAACAAGTTGTTACACTTTTTCAGGTATTTTTGTTATGTAACATGATGCCGATAGTGTCTTGCTGATAACCCCTCTATCCGATATTTTAAACTTATCATTAAAAATCAATATATTATATAGATTATACTAACTTAGTGGCAGCACCGATGAACCGGACCCCATCGGCAAGCGAAAAACTCACCCGCGCGTATAGCGGTGCTTCACCCCTATCGGAAAATACGCCGGATCGGCGAAAGCACACAAGCTGACGTGGGGCAATTGCCGCTCAAGCGGCGTGTAGTTGGCGAATTCGCTGTTCAGGCGCAGCAACTGCACACGGACCGATGCCGCTATGGCGGACACGCTTACCGCTTCGGGGTTTATGTTGGGCAGCAGTTCCACCGCGATATGCAGATATTTGTCGCCGCCTGGCGTTTCTGCGGTTTCCAGGACGAATTTTCCCGTCAGCCAAGCCATCAGTTCCGGTTGCTCAAGGCCTACCGTAATGTTTTCTGGGTAAATGTTGGCGCCGTAATAGGACACCGTGAAATCGGCACGGCCAAATACATAGACAAAGGGTAGGTTACGCGGCTGAAAACCCACCTCTAAGCCCAATTCTGACATACCCCCTACACCATGAGCCTGTAAGAATTTTCGCATCGCCTTGAAGCTCAGCAAGCCTCCTTTATCAGCAATGTGATAACGTAGCAAGGGTACGCCATTGTCTCCCGAAACCACCAAAGTGCCGTCGTGGCTTTCAAAAAAGCGGTTGCTAGGGTCGTATTGCACTAGGGTCGGCAGGCGGGATTCGCCGAACAGGCTACGCGCGGCATCAGGGTGGTGTGCCAGCCAACGGCGGATGGCGATGCTGAAAGGCGTTTCATTGCCGAGCACACCGCCGTCGGCGGTGCCGTACAGCGAAGCGGAATCAAAACAGGGCGACTGCGAACCGATGCGTTGGCCCAACAAGCTGCGCCATTCTTCGCTGAACACTTCACCGGCAAACACCAGCTTGGTCTGGTAATCCGCCCAATTGATGCCCTCGGCAATGCCTGCATCAAGCACATCTTTCACAAATGGCGGGTAGCCCAATAACACGGTCTGGTCAAAATGCCCCGCCAGTTCGCGGACAATACGGAAAATTTCCGCCTTATTGTTGCCCGGTGTCGCCACCATCAACGGATAGCCCTTACGCGCAAGCTGCCAGCAACAGGAGGTGGTAAACAAACCGCCTACCCAATTGCCTAAGGCAAAGCAAACAACCGCTAGGGTACGGCGTTGGTGGGCTTGGAAGCTATCACGGAACACTTGTTCAAAACGCACCGCCACCGCCAGTTCATCGGCGGCGGAACGTGGCCAAAAGGTTGGCTGTCCGGTGGAGCCGGATGATACCGCCACACGGTCAGTGCCGTTAAGGCTACCGCCGAAGCAGCGGGCGGGTAACGGATAAGCCCGCATGTAGCTGGTTTTGTCCATTAGCGGTAATGTTTGGAACGCCGCATAAGAACCGATAGCGTCGGGATTAACCTGCCGTGTTTGTAAAAACTGACGGTAGGCGGGCACTTCGGCGGCGCAACGGTGAAATAAAGCCAAAGACTGTTCTTCAGGGGTGATGCTCTGTTCTGCGAGCAACGCATCCAGCGAGGTGGCGGTAAAGCGCTTAAAAACGTCTTCTGATGGGGGTGATAGCAAATCGGACATATAGTCATCCGGGCAATAGGGCTTAAGGTTTTTAGGTACGCGTCTTAGCTGTCAGGGATAGTATAACAAGATTGGCCAAGATAGTTTGGTTTCTCAAAAAAACTGACGACAAACTGCCTTGTTGTAGTTGTTTTAAATGTTTTAATTGTTTTATATGTTTTCGGACCGTTTTTCCTTCTGTGAATCATGGGGTTACAAGCCTAAATATGAGGAATTTGCACTGAAATATGAGAAATTTGCACTGAAATATGAGGAATTTGCACTGAAATATGAGGAATTTGCACTGAAATATGAGAAATTTGCAGTCAACTATGAGAAAATTGCACTGAACTATGAGAAATTTGCATCGTAATCAGGATTCGGCGGTTCTGTGAGGCGAATATTAGCTCCCTGCTGGCGGCTTTTTTCTGTTTTTGGCGGCAATGGCGGTGGTTTTTGGGGAGGCTTTTGCTTAAAGGCCGGGCTTTTTCATTATGGTAATTTTTAGGTTATTGCTGAATGCGAAATTATTTTTACATTACGGTTAAATTTATATAAATCAATTGGTTAAATTTTATTTTTGTACCTATTTAGGGTGTTTTTAGCTGGGCTAATGGTGTGGTAGGTGGGCTTAATATGAGAAATTTGCACTGCTTTTGGGGCTGAAATATGAGAAATTTGCACTGTATTTCTTGTGTGGCATAAATTATGGTGTTATATTTAAAACTTAATGTTTTTAATTTTTGTTCTGGCGGGCGTTTAATGAATTTATGCTGATAAAAAAGAAAATTCCATTACCTACTTCACTGATTGTCACTCAATCGAATCAGTTGGTTGAGGCCAGATATAATTTGCCGCTAGCTGAGCAACGTTTGATTTTGACGATGATCTCTAGGATTCAGCCTGATGATGAGGATTTCAAGCCGTATTGCATCAGTGTTGGCGAGCTTGCCGAGTTTTTGGGGGTCGATAAGGCTTCGGCCTATAGGGAATGTAAAAAAACCACTGAAAATTTATTGAAGCGGGTTGTCAATATTGATGAAACGGATGGTTTGCTGCAAATTGGTTGGGTCTCGTCAGCCAAATATGTTGATGGTTCAGGAGAGGTCAACCTGAGTTTTGACCCTTTATTAAAACCTTATTTGTTAAAGCTTAAAGGCAATTTTACGTCGAGTAAATTGGAGATGTTATTGAGCTTTAAAAGCCAATACACCATCAGGATTTATACGTTATTGAAGCAATATGAAAAGTTGAAGGAAAGGGAATTTGACTTAGAATTTTTGCGGGAGGTTTTGGGGCTTAGGCCTGACCAATATCAGTTGTATGCCGATTTTAAGCGCTTTATTTTGGTGGCTGTGCAAAAAGAATTGACGCAAAAATCTGACCTTTATTTCAATTTTGAAGAAATTAAGGGTGGCCGCCGTGTGACAGCGATCCGCTTGCTCATTTTGACGCATGAGGCCGTGATTATGAACCCGGCGGATAAGGATAACGGGGAGGGGGCTTTGCCGCCGCTTGATGGCTTACTTAGCTTAATTCCTGAACAGCACCGTTCAAAGAAGACAGTGCTGTCTTCCGTGGCGGCATACGAAAAAAAGCAAGGCTATGATTACGTTAAAAGAAATATATTGTACAGTAACGGTAAGGCGGATAAGTCTTATGCGGGTTTTTTAGTCAATGCCCTGAAAGAAGACTGGGGGCATGATTGGGAATTGGAGCAACAGGCAGCCCCGGCGGTTAAGAAAAAAATGACCGTTTGGGAGCGTCAAGGTTTTAAGAGCGAAAAAGACTATGATGCATTTATGTACCGTAAGCAGATGGAGAGCTACCAAACGGCCAGAAAATGATTTTATCGGCAATGGGTGATTTGTCCGGTGTGGGTGTGGCGTTGGATTTAAGGCTTATAAAAGCACGTTTAAGGTCATTTATGTAAAAACCTATATTGGGCATGCCTTTAAGTGTAACGAGTCACCTGGCGTTAATTTATGGGCTTTTTGTCTGTTGCCCTTTTAATAAATTCAGGGTAGGGTGCAGCGGCGTAAATGTCAAAAAACTGCTATCTCCCTAAAGCCTTCACGGTGTATTCAGGTCTTATTGGCGGCATGGAACGCCTTTTTCTCCGATATTTTAGTGCCGCTAAAACCCAGATAAATATTATGGGCTATGCCGCAACGCGGCGGCTATTTCTTGGCCTAACTGGCTGAGGCATTGGCTTTGGGCGGCGACCATGCTGTTGTAATCGGAGGTTGAGGCGGCGGCTTGGTACTCCGAGCGTTTGTCTATGACCGTCTGGCCTTTATGTTTGATGGCCCATTGGGCGATCAGGCGGCTTTGCCCATTGGCGCCGACATGGAATTCCACTATGTCGATGCTGATTTGGTAATCCACAGCCTGCTGTTGCGGCCAAGGATAGCGGACAAGATGGTCGCTGCCCAACTGGGCGGGCAGGGCTTTGAACAGGGCGAGGGCAATGTTTTGGTCCAGCCGTTCTGCCCAACGGTGGTGTTCGGCCAGCTTAAACTGGTGTTCGCTAAGGCCAACCATCATTTGCGGGCGGTTCAGATAGTCGGGTATGTGTATCGGCCCCAAGCCGATCATGCCTTCGGGAATAGGGGCGGGCGGCGGCGGCTTAAGGCCTACATCCGCTGTGAGCCGGTAAAATTCGATGGGCTTGCTGTCATGGTGCATACACGCGCTCAATAACAGCGCCGACACCATCAGTACGGGTAGGGCGTTCATGGTCTTTTACTCCTTTCCATACACTATCGAATCGGGATGGCGTTGCAGGTAATCGGTCAGTTCTTTGGTGGATTGCGCCGCTTCCCGCAAGGCTTCCAGCGATTGCCAGAGCGGTGCGTCGGGGGCGGCCAAGGTTGTGACCGAACTTAACGACGTTTTCGACTCGAGCAAGACACTGTTAGCCGTCCCTAAGGTTTTTTCGGTGGCGGCCAGCACGGGCTTAATGTCGTGGGTGAATTGCCGCACTAGGGTTTGGGTGTCCGTGACCGTTGTGTTCATATTGGTCAATAAGGGCGCAAGATTGCGGTTCATCGTGGCGATGAGCTTTTCGGTTTCATTTAAGGTTTTGGTCAAGGCCGCGCGGTTTTTCTTTAGTTCATCCGAGGTGGCGATGTCGCGCACCGCTTTTAAGGTCGCCGCAAGGTCCTTGACAATGGCTTCAAGCGGTAACTGGCGGATTTTTTGCAATATTTCATCGGCGGTGCTTCTGATCTGGTCTTCCGTGGTCGGCACGGCGGGCAATTCCGCCAGGCCTTTGTAGTGCAGTCCGGTCAGCTTGAGCGGGTCATTTTGATGGAAGTTAAATTCCACGGACAGTAGCCCGGTCAGCAGGCTTTGGGTTTGCAATTGGGCTTTTAGCCCGGCATCAATCAGGCGTTTGGCGTTTTGTTGGCGTTCTTGTGTGGTGGCGGCGGCTTGAAAGGGTTGCCCGCTGGCATCCAAGACCATTTCCGAGTCCAGCTCGATCACCACCGGCTTAATGATACGCGCGGCATTTTGGTCCAGCTCCAGAGAAATTTCCTTCACTGTACCTACCTGCACGCCTTGCAAGGTGACGGGCGCACCGACATTCAGGCCGTTTAAGGCGGAGTCGAAATAAATGACGTATTCGGTTTTTTTCTTGAGCAGTTGGCCGCCGCCAAACACCATAATGCCGCCGACCAGCAAGATCAACGCCCCGACCATAAATAAACCGATGCTGTAAGGGTTAACTGGCTTGCTCATTATGTCACACCGCAGGAGTTTTGGGGCTGTCTGTTGGCCGGGCGGCGGTTTCGCCACGCGTCAGAAAGCGGATGATTTTCGGGTCTTTAGACTCGGCCAGTAATTGTTGGGGCGGGCCGGTGGCGATCATGGTTTTGGTTTCGGTGTCGAGGAACACGCTGTTGGTGCCGATGGCGAAAATGCTCGCCAATTCATGCGTGACCATGATGATGGTCGTGCCCAGGTGGTCGCGCAGGTTGCGGATCAAATCGTCCAACAGTTTGGCGCTGAGCGGGTCTAGCCCTGCCGAGGGTTCATCAAAAAACAGGATTTCCGGGTCTAGCGCCATCGCCCGCGCCAAGCCCGCGCGTTTTTGCATACCGCCGCTCAGTTCGGCCGGATAAAAATCCGCAAAGCCCGCCAAGCCCACCAAAGCCAATTTGTAGTTGACCAGTTGGCGGATGCGCCCGGCAGCCAAACGGGTATGCTCGGTGAGCGGCAGGGCGACATTCTCGAACAGGGTCATGGAACTTAATAAGGCTCCGCTTTGGAATAATACGCCAGTGCGCTGCAATAGCCGCTGCCGGGTTTGGTGGTCGGCTTGCCATAAGCTGTCTTCACCATACAGCACATCGCCTTTGACGGGCTGCATTAAGCCGATAAGATTCATCAACAAGGTGCTTTTGCCACAGCCGCTACTGCCCATGATAATAAAAATATCCCCTTGATTGACGGTGAAATTAAGGTCTTGTTGAATGACATAATCAGCATAAGCCAAGGTCAGGTTTTTAATGGTCAGGCAGGGCGTGGCCATCGTCAAATGCCTAAGCGGTTGCAGATCAGGGTCATCACGGCATCGGCAATGACAATAAAGACAATGCCCGTGACCACGGCGGAGGTGGTGGCGTCGCCGACCGCCGAGGCGCTGCGTCCGCATTGCATCCCCCGCAGGCAACCGGACAGCGCGATCAACACGCCGTAAACCGCACATTTGACGATGCCCATAGAAAAGTCCTTAAGATGGATGGCTGAGGCGGTGCGCTCAATGTACTGTACTAACGAGATGTCGAAAAAGTTCACCGTCACCAAGGCGCCGCCGGCAATGCCCACCACATCGGCATAAAGGCACAGCAGCGGCATCATACAGATCAGCGCCAGTAAGCGGGGCAGCACCAAAAACGGCAAAGGCTCAAAGCCCATGGTTTTCAGCGCGTCAATCTCGCTATTGGCCTGCATAGTGCCTAATTGTGCGGCGAAGCTTGCCCCGGTGCGGCCTGTCATGATGACCGCCGCCATCAGGCCGCCCATATCCCGCGACATGCCCAAACCCACCATATCGGCGATATAAATTTCCGCGCCGAATAAAGCCAGTTGCACCGCGCCGACAAACGCCAAAATCAGCCCGACCAACAGGCTAATCAAGGTGATGATAGGCAACGCCGAAGGGCCGCAGTCTTGGATTTGCCGCCAAAAATCAACGGGGCGCAGGCGGGCTTTACCGCGCAGCAAAGCCACCAGGCTAAGAGCCAACTCACCGATAAAGCCGATGAAGGCTTGGCCGTCCTGATATAACTCTAAACCCGCCGTACCTAATACGGCCAGCCATTGGGTCGGGGCGGCGCTGCGCTGCCTCCCGACCGGTTCAGGAACGGCATAAACCAAGCTTAGCAGACCCTGTATCCCTTCGGGTAAGGTGCGGGTGTCCACATCAATGCCGCGCTTTTTGCCCTCATCAATCAGGCGGATCAGCTCGGTCATCAGCAGGCTATCCCATTTGCCTAAGCCCTGCATGGCAAACACCAGGCGCTTAACGCCCTTATTGTCCAATTGCGCCAAAACCGCGGTGAGGGGCGGTATATCCGCCGCCAACACCCAGGCTCCTGAGAAGGCCGCTTCTAAGGTGCTTTCCGTTTGCTTTAAGTTGATGGAACAGGGGGTTAGGGTGGCCGTCATGTTATGGGGTGTGCTTGCCTGCTGCTTTGCCATGAACGCCTAGGCATCTTCTTGCATCAGTTGCTGGCGTATCGCCAGCAACTCCTGCTGACGGGCGGCATCGGCTTTAGGATAGCGCATATCCAATCCTTTAAGGGTATCGACAATAATCTGGGCGATAATCAGGCGGGTATTTTTTTTGTCATCGGCAGGCACGATATACCACGGGGCGTTTTTGGTGCTGGTCGCGCTTAGGCAAGCTTCATAAGCCTGCATATATTGTTTCCAATAATAGCGTTCTTTCGTGTCGGCGATGCTGAACTTCCAGACTTTCTCCGGCGTGTCGATACGCTCAAGAAAGCGTTTGCGCTGCTCTTCTTTCGAAAGGTGCAGGAAAAACTTGATAATCCGGGTACCGTTGCGGTGCAGATGCTTTTCGAAATCGACGATGGATTTATAGCGCTCCTGCCAGATATTTTTTTCATCCAGCAATTCGTCAGGTAAGCCTTGGCTGTGCAAGATTTCCGGATGCACCCGCGCAATCAGCACTTCCTCGTAATAGGAACGGTTAAATATGCCGATCCTACCGCGTTCCGGCAAACATTGGGTGGTACGCCAGAGAAAATCATGATCCAGTTCCGCCGCACTGGGGTGTTTAAAACTGAACACTTGGCAGCCTTGCGGGTTAACCCCCGACATCACATGCCGGATAGAACTGTCCTTGCCCGCCGCATCCATCGCCTGGAAAATCACCAACACCGCATAGCGGTTAGCGGCATATTGCAACTGTTGCAAGGCATTCAGTTCCGCCACTTGTTCGTCAAGCCATTGGTGGTAAGCCTTTTTTGATGCATAAACCGGGTCCGTCTGCGTCGGCCAGTGTTTGAGGTTGACGTTATCGCCTTCGGATACGCGGAAATCTTTCGTATTGATGCCCATTTTCTTATCCTTGCCTGCTGAGCAAATCATCCGGCCGACCTGCCGTTTAGGCCAGTGTGCGGCTGTGGACGGGATGCCCTTGGTGATTAAAAGCCCTATCGTATCCTAAGAACCGTGCGCGTAACCAGCCTATTTTTTGTCGGTCGCTTTGGGCATGGGATCCTGTGCCATTGCATCTTTGCCCATTTGGACGTGTTGCATCAGCATGTCTTCCATTTTCGCTTTACGCGCATCCATCGCGATGCGCTGCTCAATCATGCGCGTGACCAAAGCCGCCAGCAGGCCGACTTTTTTCGCATCCGGCGCAGTGTTCATTTTGGCAAGCAGTTCGGTGAGCTCGGTGTCTTGGACTTTTATATCGTCAAGCAGCTTTTGTTTCTGCGCCTGCATAGCTTGGCAATGCTCCATCATTTTAGGTTCTGGGGCAGCGTTTGACCCAGTAACGGCGACCGTTTCGGCTTGGGCGGTCGAGAAAATAATGATGGCTAGCGCTAAAGCAAAGCACGAACCGACGATGAGGTGGGTGGTGGTGGTGGCAGATGTTTTCATAAGTTTTTCCAATGACAAAAAAAGGACGGGGATCCGGTCAATGCCAAGCTTGGCAAGATACGGTTTCGTTGTATAAGTCTGCACCGAGCTTAGCGAAAAACCTCCGGCGGTGTCGGTACGCTGGCGTACATAAATACCGTTTTTGACCGCCATAAGGCTGGTGTAAGCCAACCTAATCTAAGTTATTGGACGGGAGGAAGAAAAAACGCGCTCTGTGTGTTGCCGTACCGAACAGGGCCAGGTTTAGCTGTAATGTGTGTAACCAAGCGGTGGGGAAACTATCCGGCGCTTAGGCTTATGGCAATGTCGCCATGACAGGACTAATTATCGGGAGCTAGTGATGAATAAAGAACAAGTGAAAGGCCGGGTCGAAGAAACCAAAGGCAAAGTCAAGGAAGCGGTTGGCGTGGTACTGGACAATGAGTCGATGGAAGAGGAAGGCAAGCTGCAAAAAAATATCGGTAAAGTTAAGTCCGGTCTCGGTGACCTGAAAGAAGACCTTAAAAACAGCATCTGATCCGGCATAGTGCCGCCATTTTTAGATATGACCGCAAGCCAATCGTTTTATACAGGAAATAATAATGAAAAATAACACCATGAAAATAGCCGCCTTATGCTTAGGCATTAGCCTGGCAGGCGCTCCATTTGCCACTTATGCTGCCGAAAGCCATATCGCGGAAGCGATTAAGCACGCAGAAGCGGCGGCTAAAGCCACCGATGGCAAAACCATCACCGAACATGCGGAAACCGCCAAGACCCATGCCAGTGCCGCCAGCGAGCATTTGACTGCGGGTATTAAAAGCCTGAACGATGCGGTTGACCACGGCAAAATGGGTCACGCCGAGTTGGCGAAAAAATCTGCCGAAGAAGCCGTCAGCCATTTAAAAGACGCGCAATAATACGCTATAGCCAATACGGCGGGCATAGTATAGCCCGCCGTTTTACGCGTTTAGCTAAGTATTTAAAGTTTTCCCTTACCTAAATATTTTCCCTATGTACGTTGCCGCACCGACGCTGTTCAGGTTTGTTGGTACTCTTTAGTCAAGGCAATAGGAAATGTTTGCACGGTTCGGATGACAAACACCCATGGAGATCGTTATGGACAAAAAACCAACACACGGCCAAAGCGAACCTGCCAAAGGCCGAGGTAAACAAGCCGTAGGCAAGATACCTGACTGCAAAGCCATAGAAGCCGACGGCAATGTCCAAAAAACGCCCGGTAAACTACCGGCTGACACCGGCAACCTAAAAGAAACCCTTAAAAAAGGTTGCTGTTAAAGTGCCGTTTGCCCAGACAGGTAATTAAATCCGTTAGACCGATTCTTACACAATAACGGTATTGCCCGAAAAATAGTGTCATTTAGGGATAAATGGGAAGTTGGCCGCTGGGTAGATAAAGCGTGTTTTCGCTTTTGGCAATAACTTCATTTATTTATCTGTGGTTTTTATCGCCGCCAACGGGCGGCCTGTTACGGAGCAGCACACATGCTTGAAAGCATAGCACTCATATTAATCATCCTTTGGATATTGGGTTTAGTCTCCGCCTACACATTGGGCGGGTTTATCCATGTTCTTCTGGTTATCGCCATCATCGTCATCTTGGTGCGGGTCATTCAAGGACGGGGACTTTAGCAAGAGGCGGGAAGTATTATCCTAACAGTAGGGCAAAGGGTCTTGCTTGCTGTCGGTTACTTCCGGCCACTTATTCTGACAGCCGCATTCATATTTTTAGGAGCAGGATCGTGGGCACAATCAAGATAATGGCAATCGTATTGATCGCAGCGGGTCTGCTGGGTCTGGTATATAACCAATTTAGCTACACCAAGGACACTCAAGAAGCCAAGATAGGCCCGTTAGAGCTGACAGTTAAAGACACCCAAACCATCGATATTCCGATTTGGGCAGGGGTGGCGGCAATGGTCGCCGGCTGTGGGCTGTTAGTTTTTGCCAGCAAAAATAACTGACAGCTTGTCCACGGTTAACGCAGATTCGATAAGGTACTTCCTAAATTTAGGGATACGCGAAAAAAAC
Organism: Methylovulum psychrotolerans; assembly: GCF_002209385.1. NCBI lineage: Bacteria > Pseudomonadati > Pseudomonadota > Gammaproteobacteria > Methylococcales > Methylococcaceae > Methylovulum > Methylovulum psychrotolerans. The sequence continues at coordinate 3,067,190 of NZ_CP022129.1, read as the reverse complement.
AGTGGCTATAGGCCACTGACATTAACAGCCAGTCAGCCTATTTTACTGACGGCTTCCGGTACGCCATATCGGCAAACCGGCATTTATTTACACTTTTTGGAGTATTATCATGACAAAAAAACTGTTAGCTTGGGCATTAGTATTGGGTTTTATGGCGACATTGACCGCGTGCAACACGATTGAAGGCATGGGCAAAGACGTAGAAAGCGGCGGCAACCATGTTGAAGGTGCTGCCAAAGACGTGAAAAAAGGTATGTGATAGGGCGGTTGCCATGCTTGCGGTAACGTCTTGTTACCGCAGGCCAGTTGCTACTGGTTGGGCTTGCCGCCTTAACCATTAACAAAATCTGCCTCCAAGCGTGATAAGCCCTTTGAAATAAAGGCCAGCCATACGCGATAGCGGATTGCTGAAACTATTGATGATTAAAAAATTCTTCAGTTCTGCTTTGTCAGTGTAAATGAGCAATCATACATCAAGGGCGATAACTTTCTCATCCTCTTCCTCGGTTTCTTGTGGCTGTTGCCGCAAATAGTTCAGCACTGCTTACATATAGGCTGTTCAACAGTATTGCTTACCGACCCTACGCCCCCCCAATTGATTTTCCTGCCCTTTGCGGTAGCGGAAATTGTCAGCGTCATTGTCGCCTCAGCGGTTAACGTTTAAGCGGCTTTTTTTGTCTTGGATAGATTCCTCTTAGTTACTGATGTTACTCAGACATATTCTGCGGTTTAAAAAAACAAATAATGAGTCGCTACCGCGACGGTTTTTTTAATCGGGTTGGGTACACTTGCCGACGCTCGGCATCCCTCCCGCGCCCCTGCGGGTATTCGGGCTGATCCCGACAAAACCTGCTGTGCTCGGCGCGGCAAACAGGTTACTGCGTAACGTCAGTTATTACTCGATCATCAAGTTTTTCATAAAGTCACCTCTAAATAGTGGGGAAGATTAGCGGAGAGCTAAGGCTTGTTAAGGTGGGCAACTCCCTCCCCTGATGGGGAGGGATGGGGTCACTGCCATTAAGTTAAGGGTTTTTGTGGCTATATGGACGATAATAAACGAATTTTTTAGATTATTAACATGGTTAAAAAAAGCGGGCAGTTGAGCGGAGCCGGGATCTGATCGATGCGGACAGCTTGCGGCTTCCGGGATGGTCAGGCCCTGTTCTTTCATCACTGAAAGCAGTTTTTTTCTGAATGCCGCTGGATAAGCCATTCGTTTTCCATTCAAGATGATCGTTTTTACAATAGCCTATTATCATATCAAATTATATTGGCTTGGCTATATTTGTTCGATGTCCACCAGTGGCTGCATGGCGATTTGCCCAATTCTCCGCCACCTTCATCCCGAAAAAAAATCCGTAACCAACATTGGGAGCATCTCAATTCCATGCGGGTGCTGTTGATGCCTGATAAATGGGAATATCCTTGGTTTGCCGCTTGGGATTTGGCGATAGCTTCGGTACCGATGGCTTTGGTTGATCCGGCTTTTGCCAAAAACCAATTGTGGCTGATGTTATTTGAGCAATTTCAGCATCCTAACGGGCAATTGCCCGCTTATGAATGGGATTTTTCCGATTTGAACCCGCCTGTCCATGCTTGGGCGGTATGGCGGGTCTACAATATGGAAAAACGCCTGCATAACAAAACCGACCGCAATTTTTTGGAGACCTGTTTCCATAAGTTGCTGATTAATTTTACTTGGTGGACAAACAAAGTCGATAATCACGGCAACAATGTGTTTGAGGGCGGTTTTTTAGGCTTGGACAATATTGCTGTGGTTGACCGCAGCCAAGCCTTGCCGCAAGGCGAGGTGCTGGAACAGTCAGATGCGACGGGCTGGATGGCGATGTTTTGCTTGAATATGATGCGGATGGCTTTGGAACTGGCGGGGGAAAATAAGGCTTACGAAGGCTTGGCGACCAAGTTTTTGCAGCACTATGTCTACATCGGGGCCGCCATGAAACAGATGGGCGGGCGCGATTACCAACTTTGGGACGAGACGGACGGCTTTTTTTACGATGTGCTCAGGCATCCTGATGACAGTTTTGACAAATTTCGGGTGCGTTCACTGGTCGGGCTAATTCCGCTGTTTGCCGTGGAACGGTTGGAAGAGGGTTGGCTGAAGCCATTCCCTAGCTTTAGCGCGAACTTGAATTGGTTCCTAGCAAACCGCAACCACTTTACCCAATTCAGCTGCCATTACCTGAACCAGGGCCAGCAAAGCACTTATTTATTGAGCGTGCCTAACCAGCAGCAAATTAAGCGGCTGTTGGTGCGTGTTTTCGACCAGGATGAGTTCCTCTCGCAGTTTGGTATGCGTAGCCTGTCCAAGGTACATGCGGGCCAGCCTTTTAAATACGGAGCCAGTGAAGTGCGGTATGAGCCCGCCGAAGCCGAATCTAAGCTTAAAGGCGGCAATTCCAACTGGCGCGGCCCGGTCTGGTTTCCGGCGGGTTTCCTAATGATCGAGGCGTTACGCAAGCTTGATAGGGCCTTGGGGCCGACCTTTGTGTTGGATGTGGTCTTGGATGACAACCCGTATCCGGTCGCCATGACCTTGGGGGCGTTGGCGAGAGAACTGGCCAACCGCATGATCCGGCTGTTTGTTCCCGATGCCCAAGGCCATCGGCCTATTTACGGTGCTGATCCGTGCTTCCGGCAAGACCCGTATTGGCGCGACCATATCTTATTCCACGAATACTTCCATGCCGAGACAGGTAAGGGCTTAGGGGCTTCCCACCAAACCTGGACGGCCTTGGTTGCGGCGTTGATTGATGAATGGCGGCGTTAAGGCCACACCTATTCCTAGATCCCCTTTGTGGCGGCACTTGCCGAAGTGCGGAGATTAAGCCCACCGCCAAGCCCGCCCTTAGAAAAAGTTCTTGGGTGAGAAGTGTCTGGCTTGTGGGGTTTGTTCGCATTTCTCCAAGGTGTTCTGGATGTGTTGGCCGGCATGGGCAGCGCCTAAGGCTTCGCATAAAGCCGTGCACATCAGTTGGGCAATTTCGGCGAAGTTTTGCTCGGTTAAGCCAATTGCCCATAGAAAACTGTTGGTATTGTTTAGCCATTGGGCGATTTGCTCTTCGGTTTCGCGGCTGGTGGTGGTTTTATTGATGGACAATTCCCACAGCGCGTCAAAAAAATCCATTGGGTCTGGCAGATTGGCTAATAACTGGCTGGCAAAATACTCGAACATCCACGCCTGTGCAGAAATGTCATTAGGCAGGGCAGAGCTGTCCGGTTCTGCGCTTGGGGCAGGGCTAGTTATGGCGTTGTCTTCCGGTATGTTTTCCGCTGGGGCAACCGCCGTCCCAGCACTGGATTGCTGAAGCGATAACAGAGGGTCTGGCAGCGTATTGTTCTCAGCCATCAGCTCATGAAATTGGCCATAGAGGCTTTTGCGCACTGTGGTGTCGAGATTAAATTCCGTACAAATATGCGTAATGTAGGCAATTAAGCTACTGACACTGTCATTTTGAAAGTTTTGTTCCAAAATTTGGATGGTTTTAATCAACTGTGCTTCATTCAAATGTGGTGTGAAGCATTGCCAAGTGACTTGCCTCCGGCGTTTTTTCATATCAATCATACTTAACCCTCTATTATGCGCCGATGGAATCCCGCTATGTCGGGTTTGCGATAGGCGGCCGCATTGTTTTCTGTGTAATCTAAGCGGTGAGTAAGGCACAGGCCGTAATGCCGCATGTTTTGCTAAGGGCTTAATCCGCCCTTATCAGGATGCTATAAGGAGATCGTGTAACCCCCTATTAATTATAGTAAAAAATACCGGAAAGACGAGGCCGTATCGCATAAATAAAGTGTTCGGCCAGCGTTTCACAAAAGGCTGTTTCGGCGATGCAAGGCAAAATTACTGCGCTTACCGTCAGTTGTGTAATTTTACCGCAATTAGCATTACGAAGCTGAAGAATGTGCAAGCCGCCAGTGTGGTAGTGGGTCAGGTTTGGGAAAGCTGTAGCCGTTGAATTGCTTCATGCCCTGCTGAAAAAACGGTTCGGTGAAAGGCAGGGCAGTTTTGCCGTTGTATAGGGAGGGAGTGTCTGGTGGCATGGGGAGAAAAATCGAATATGCCAGCCCGCTGGTGACGATAGGTATGCCCGCTAAGTGATTGTTTCCGTCTTAACTTCATGGCATTTCTGTACGATAAGGGCTGGCTAGGGCAGGTTGGCGTTAAAAAACGTTTGCCGCCATGCAAAACATGATTTTTTTTCTTAGCAATGCTAGAATGAATCACAACTTATGATTAACCCGATGGTGACGGATGCCGACAGACGCTCAAAACACGCCTCATAACGCGCCTGCACTTGAATTTAAGAGCAGCACTTTTTCTGTACCTGTTTTAGTTTTATCAAGCGATGATTTTGTTATAATTGAGCAGCAGTTACAAAAAAAAACCCAACTCGCGCCGGATTTTTTTAAAAATTCCCCTGTGGTGTTTGATGTCCAGTGGTTGAACAAGCAGAATCTCGCCCTTGATATAAAAACCTTGGCCGCCATTATCCGTAAGGCGGGGCTGTTGCCGATAGGTATACGCGGGGGTAACGATGCGCAAAACAAACACGCTTTAGAGTTAGGCATCCCGGTCTACTCTGTCCATAACAGTTTGGCTACCGAACCTAAAAAAGCGGAGGCTGCACCGCAAAAAACGGCGGAAAGCCCAGTTGTACCGGCCACTAAGGTCGAGACCACGTTAATCACCCATCCTGTGCGCTCCGGCCAGCGGCTTTATGCCGAAGGCGATTTGATTATCCTTGCCCAAGTCAGTGCGGGTGCAGAGATTCTCGCCGAAGGCAATATCCATGTTTATGGTTCTTTACGCGGCCGGGCTTTGGCGGGTGTCCAAGGCAATACCGGCGCACGCATTTTTTGCTCGCAGTTAGCGGCGGAACTGATCTCCATTGCCGGCATTTATAAAATCAGCGAAGACATGCGTGATGTGGTGCGCGATAAGCCTGTGCAGATTTACTTACAAGAACACGCTTTAATCATTAAAGAGATTACTTAAAAACCTACTTAGAGGAACACTTGTGGCAAGAATTATCGTTGTAACATCGGGTAAAGGCGGTGTTGGCAAAACCACAACCAGTGCTGCCATCGCTATGGGGCTGGCAAAACGGGGTCACAAAACAGCGGTCATTGATTTTGATGTGGGCTTGCGTAATCTGGACTTGATTATGGGTTGCGAACGCCGCGTGGTTTATGACTTTATCAACGTCATTAACGGCGAGGCTTCGCTTAACCAAGCCCTGATCCGTGACAAGCATTGCGATCAGTTGTATATTTTGCCTGCTTCCCAAACCCGCGACAAAGACGCGTTGACCCAAGAAGGCGTAGGCAAGGTGTTGGAGGAATTGTCCAAGGACTTCCAGTATGTGGTTTGCGATTCGCCGGCCGGTATCGAAAGAGGCGCTCATCTTGCTATGTATTTTGCGGATGATGCGTTTGTGGTGACGAACCCTGAAGTGTCGTCGGTGCGTGACTCGGATCGTATGTTAGGTTTATTGTCCAGTAAATCGCGTCGGGCGGAACGTAATGAAGAGCCGATTAAGGAATACTTATTGTTGTCGCGTTATGCGCCGGATCGGGTAAAATTGGGCGATATGCTGAGTGTCGACGATGTCCAGGACATTTTGTCCTTACATTTGCTTGGTGTCATCCCCGAATCGAAATCGGTGCTGACGGCCTCAAACTCCGGCGTACCGGTTATCCTTGACGACAAGAGTGACGCAGGGCAGGCTTATGCCGATATTGTGGCCCGTTATTTGGGAGAAGATAAACCCCATCGTTTTATTGATGAGAAAAAAGGCCTCTTAGCGAAGCTTTTTGGAGGCAAATGATGAGTTTACTTGACTATTTTAGAATCACTAAAACCAGTTCGGCATCGCTGGCTAAAGAACGCTTGCAAATTCTTGTGGCTCATGAGCGTTCTTCGCGCCATCAGCCCTCTTATCTTCCTCAGTTACAAAAGGAATTGCTGGAAGTGATCAAAAAATATGTCAATGTCGATCAGGAAGCTATTTCTTTTAATTTCGAGCAAGATGAAGATCAGGAAACGCTGGAATTGAATATTGTGCTGCCGGATCATCCGACAAAAAATGTTTAACCTCTCTAACTACCCTAAAGGTGATTGCTATGATTGATGTAATTGGTGAAGCGGCAGGTGCGGTATGGCAATATCTCAATGATAACGGGCCGACCAGTGTGTCAAAAATCAGCACAGAAACGGGCATCAATAAAAATGATATCCAACGTGCGATTGGCTGGCTGTCGAAAGAAGATAAGCTGGTTTTTGAAATGAAAGGCCGGACTGAAACTTTGGCGTTGAAATAATCGGCAAGCTATTGCCTTAAGCCCAAGATGGGTGCGCTTTGCACCTTTCTTGGGCTTTTTTGTATCTGGATGATTGGCTAGGCTAGGCTAGGCTGGGTCTGTGGCTTCCTGAGTGGCCTTTTAGGCCCGGTTCAGCAATTCCCTGTGCCTGACGATAACATTGGAATAGGTGTTGTTAAACAAACTGATTAGGCTGTCGACCAGATACACCGAGCGGTGCTGGCCGCCTGTGCAGCCGATGGCTACCGTCAGGTAAGTGCGGCCTTCGGCCTCAAAACGCGGAATCCAGCGTGCCAGAAAGTCGGTGATGTCTTGGGCCAACTCGCTGGCTAAAGGCTGTTCTTGTAAAAAGCGGATGACTTCCTGGTCTTTGCCGGTCAGGCCGCGCAGTTCAGGAATCCAATAAGGGTTAGGCAAGGCGCGGGCATCAAAGACAAAATCGGCATCTAGGGGCACACCGTGTTTAAAGCCGAAGGATTGGAACTGTAGGGAGATATGCTTGATATTCCGTTCGCCGATTTGGTCTTTAATCAGTTCGCGTAATTGGTGGTAATGGGTGCGGCTGGTGTCGATAATGACACTGGCGTGGCGGGCAATAGGGGTAAGCATGTCCCGCTCGATTTTCAGCGCTTCTTTTAAGGGGACGTTAACATTGGTCAGGGGGTGTTTGCGGCGGGTTTCGCTGTAGCGCTTGAGCAGGGTGGCTTCTTCCGCCTGCATAAAAATGACTTCACAATCGATGCCTTTGCTGTGGATTAGCCCCATGCTGTCGGAAAAGTTCGCCAAGCTCTCGGTTTGGTTCCTGGCATCAATGCCGATGGCGGTTTTGGCGTAGGTCTGGGTGTCAACCAGCATGACGTGGTTGATGAAATCTGCCAGTAAAGTGACTGGCAGATTGTCTATGCAGTAATAGCCACAATCTTCAAGGGTATCTAAGGCAATACTTTTGCCGGAACCGGATAGGCCGCTAACAATGAGTAGTTTCATAAAATCAGGTGCAAGATGCTGTGAATGTAAGGAAGTTGTCCGCCACCATCTTGCACCGAAAGCTTACCGATGGTTATTGGTTTTTTCTTTGTGTTTGGTGATTTGGCGGTCGAGTTTGTCGACCATATTATCAATTGCCGAATACATGTCGTCCTGATGGTCTTCAGCAAATAACTTGGCCCCGCTCAATTGCAGAGTGGCTTCGGCTTTTTGCACCAGCTTTTCTACACTTAAAATAACATGCACATCAGTGACGTTGTCAAAATGACGCGCCAATTTGGCAAATTTTGCGTCAATATTGGCTCTTAGCGCTTCTGTTATTTCAAGATGATGACCTGTTATTATAACTTGCATGGTAAAACTCCTTTATGAATTGATGGTTTTAAGCCTGAGGGCGGATTTTTTCTTTAATATGGTGGAGTTATAGAATCCGTTTTCTCTGGCTTGATGATGCGATAAACATCGCTTCACGATACTTGGCAATTGTCCTTCTTGCGACATGGATGCCTTTTTCGTTTAAAAAATCGGCAATTTTACTATCACTTAGCGGTTTGGCTGGATCTTCATTGCTGATTAATTCTTTAATAATCGCCCGGATGGCGGTGGATGAGCATTCGCCGCCACCGTCGGTCGAAACGTGGCTGGAAAAAAAGTGTTTAAATTCAAAAATGCCGTTCGGGGTGTGCATGTATTTTTGCGTGGTCACCCGTGAGATGGTCGATTCGTGCAATTCCAGTTCTTCGGCAATGTCACGCAGCACCATCGGGCGCATGGCGACCGAGCCATGTTCTAAGAAAGCGGTCTGTTTTTCGATGATCGAACGGGCGACGCGCAATAGGGTGTCATTACGGCTGTGCAGGCTTTTGATAAACCATCTGGCTTCTTGCAGATGGTCTTTCATACAGGCATTGTCTTTGCTGTTGTCGGCGCGTTTGATCATCGCCGAATAGAACGGGTTAATCCGTAGCTTCGGGGCGATTTCAGGGTTGAGGTTGACCTGCCAGACCCCGTTTTGCTTGACGACATAGACATCGGGAATGACGTATTCGGAATCATGTTCTTGGATGCGTGAACCGGGTTTAGGCTCCAAAGTTCTGATTAGGGCGACCACTAAGTCCAGTTGCCGTTCCGTCAGCCCCAGTTTGCGCATGAGCTTGGTTTGCTCGTGGGTCGCCAGCAAATCCAAATACTGCGACACGATGACCAAGGCTTCGGCGCGGTAGGGGGTGGATTCGGGCAGTTGCAACAGTTGCAGGCGTAGGCAGTCGCTTAAGTCCAGCGCGGCCACGCCGGCCGGGTCGAAGTTTTGGATGCGGTGCAGGACGGCGGTGACTTCTTCGACATCGAGGTCGTCTAATTGCGATTGCAGGCCTTGGAAAATTTCTTCGGGGTTGCTGGTCAGGTAGCCGTCTTCGTTGATGGAGTCAATGATGGCGATGGCGATGGCATGGTCGCGCTCGGAAAAGCGGGTCAGTTCCATTTGCCATAACAGATGGTCGAGCAGGGTCGCGCTGTTGCTGCGTTGGGTCTCAAACTCCACCTGTTCGTTGTTGTGGCTGCCAGACTCCATCACCGTGTCGTAAATGTCTTCCCATGAGGAATCTACCGGCAACTCGTCAGGAATGTCGGTTTGCGACCCTTCGCTGGTTTGGGTGTCGGATTGCTCGGTTTTTTTCTCAGTCGGCAACTCACTGGCCGCACCGGTGTTATTGTTGTCGTCGTCGCTGATCTCCAGCATCATGTTGGATTCAAGCGCTTGCTGGATTTCCTGCTGCAAATCCAAGGTTGACATCTGCAACAACTTAATCGCCTGCTGCAATTGCGGCGTCATAGTCAGTTGCAGGCCTTGCCTGAGATGTAAGGATTGTTTCATTGCTGTTTAATACTGTGGCTTAAAGACTAAAATTTTGACCCAAATAAACCTTGCGCACTTCTTCATTGGCAACAATAGCCGCCGCGCCCCCTTCGGCGATGACCCGCCCCTCGTTGAGGATATACGCCCGATCACAAATGCCTAACGTTTCCCGCACATTATGCTCGGTAATCAGAACGCCAATGCCGCGTTCTTTCAAATGGACAATGATTTTTTTTATATCATCCACCGAAATAGGGTCAACACCCGCAAAAGGCTCATCCAATAAGATGAATTGTGGCTGGGTCGCCAAGGCGCGGGCAATCTCCACCCGCCGCCGCTCGCCGCCGGACAAGCTCAAGGCTTGTTGGTCGCGTAAATGCAGGATGTTAAATTCCTGCAATAAATCATCAATCACCAGTTCTGTTTGGCTGGCGCTTAAATCGCCACGGATCTGTAAAACGGCGCGTAAATTATCGGCGACGCTTAGTTTACGGAATACCGATGGCTCCTGAGGCAAATAGCCGACACCTAAACGCGCCCGACGGTGCATAGGGTAATCGGTAATGGCTTTATCGCCTAGGCGGATGGTTCCGGCATCGGCTTTAATCAGGCCGACTAGCATATAGAAACTGGTGGTTTTGCCCGCCCCATTGGGGCCTAATAAGCCCACCACTTCGCCTGTATGGATCACCAAGGACACACCATTGACGACTTGGCGTTTATGGTAGGCTTTAAACAGATTATCGGCTACTAATGTTGCCATAATTTAAGGCTTGTCTGTGGGGGGCGGGTTAGTTTCTGTTTCGGGCTTGTCCGATTCCGGCTTATCTTTAGGTTTAGGCTTTAATATAACATGGACACGTTTGGTATCGGATGATTTTTCACCTGCTTTTACCAGTGAGCTTTTAATATCGTATTCTATCAAGTTACTGGCGTAAGTGGCATTGCCATTGACGACGACCGCTTGGTTTTGTAAGACCAGCAGGTTTTTCTTCGGATAATATTCGCCAATCATGGCGTTGCCAAGAATATCTTCACCGCCGGCGGAAGGGGTTTGCTTAAATTTGGCGGGGTTGCCGGTAAACACCAGCTTGTCAATTTCGCCATTTTTTTGATAGGCGACCAATTTGTCGGAATTGACGCGGATGCTGCCTTGGACGGATATCACATTGCCTGTATAGGTGCTGGTTTTGCTGGCCTCGTCGTAAGTGGCGGTGTTGGAGTCAATGGCGATGGGCTGATCGGCATCGCTCTCCAAGGCCGCAGCAGTAGGCAGGTAGTGGCAGGCCAACAACAAGATAGCGCGGAAAAAAAAGCGTTGTTTATGGTTTGGTTTCATATTTCCCTTGCACATGGGCCAGTAATTCAATATGAATCGGCTGCTTAAAAACCAATTTCATGCCAGTCCCTGAGGTGGTATGGGGCAAGCTTTGCAACACTGCGTGGTCGGCAGTTTCTGCGTAATGAATGTCTGGCTTAACTTTAAGATTAGAAGTGATAATTTTTAAGGCCTTATTATTGCCATAAGCCTCACGGCTAATGGTCGCCCGTCCTTCCAGAATAACCTCTTTGCCATCCGCCGAGACCAATCCTGCTTCAGCTTGGATAAGCCACGGCGGCTGGTCGGGCTGTTGGAAGGTCAGCAACGGCTGTTGCAGATGGGTGGTCTTGTCGTCGCTGTAATGGCTTATATGGGCTGCTGATAAGTGGTTGTCGGGGTTGCCGTCAGCAGACATTGTCCATTTCTGGTAACCGCTACTGAAAAAGTTAGGGCTGTGGGGCGGCGACAAACGGTTGCCGGTATCTTCGACCTCGATCAGATTAGCTAATAGCCAACTGGCCAGTGCAGCAAATACCAGATAGAAATAGCCAGATTGCTCTTTCAATGTGTTCATGACGGGCGGGGCACTTTAGGTCAGATAAGTGTCAACAATGGCATCATAGTGCCCTTGCGCTTGCATGATCAGGTCGCACACTTCGCGTACCGCCCCGCACCCGCCACATCGGCTGGTGTGCCAGTGCGCCAGGTCTTTGACGGTCGCCACGGCATCGTGGACGGCCACTGCCAAGCCCACTTGCGACATAATGGGCAAATCTAATAAATCATCGCCGACATAAGCGACTTGTTCGGGCGTTAACGCCAGTTTTGCCAACAGTTCGGCAAAGGCGGCGCGTTTGTCTTCGTGTCCCTGATAGACATGGCTAATGCCCAAAGCGTTCATACGCAGGCTGACAATCGGCGAGGAACGTCCTGAAATAACCGCCACTTCCACGCCGGTGCGGCGCAACAGCTTAATGCCGTGGCCGTCTTGGGCATGAAAGCTTTTGTATTCATTACCCTGCTGGTCAAAGAACAGTTTACCGTCGGTCAAGACCCCGTCAACATCAAGAATCAGCAGCCGGATGGCTGCTGCTTTGGTAACGGCCTGTTCCATCAGACGATACCCGCTTGTATCAAATCGTGCATATTTAAGGCGCCAATGGCGCATTGCTGCGCGTCTACGACAATCAATGCGTTAATTTTTTTCTGCTCCATAATTTGCATGGCTTCGGCGGCCAAGACATCGGCGGTGATAGTCGCGCAATGCGGGGTCATCACTTCTGTGATCGACGTGCTGTTGATGTCCAGGTTTTTACCCAGCATCCGCCGCAAATCACCGTCGGTAAAAATCCCAATAACACGGTTATTGGCTTCGACGACGGCGGTCATCCCCAGTTGCTTTTCGGTCATTTCCAATAGGGCATGGCTAATTAACGCCGATTCGGGTACGGACGGCATGGCGACACCGACGTGCATAATATCTCTGACCCGCAGCAAAAGGCGTTTGCCTAAGCTACCGCCCGGATGCGCCAAGGCGAAGTCGTCACGGGTAAAGCCGCGTGCTTCCAGTAACGATACCGCCAGCGCGTCGCCCATCACTAAAGCGGCAGTGCTGCTGGAAGTGGGGGCTAAGCCTAAAGGGCAAGCTTCTTGCTTGACTGCGACATTCAAGTAGGTGGTCGCGCATTTGGCTAAAGTTGAATTGGGGTTGCCGGTAATCGCCACTAGCGGTACGCCGAGCCGTTTGATGATCGGCAGGATAGTCAGCACTTCCTCGGTTTCGCCCGAATTGGATAAAGCCACCACAACATCATCTTTCGTGATCATGCCCAAATCACCATGGCTGGCTTCGCCCGGATGGACAAAAAAAGCCGGTGTGCCGGTACTGGCAAGCGTTGCGGCGATTTTGCTGGCAATATGCCCCGATTTGCCCATACCAATCACGACTACCCGTCCTGTGCAAGCAAACAACAGTTTACAGGCCATAACAAAGTTTTCGTTGATTTGCACTTCCAAGTCGGCAATGGCTTGTGCCTCTACTTGAATAACGGCTTTGCCTAGCTCACAGAGTTTGTAATCGTTTAATTTCATTTTCTGCCTCCCAGCGTGTGCATTAATGTGATGATGACAAAAAACTCCATAAAAAAACAGTTTGATGGATAGTTGTTAAAGCCTCTGGCGGCTTTTTTTAAGCCTTATGGCGATAAGTCTGCGTCAAAATAGTGCTATTATGCCATGCTTATATTTTTCGTGCTGCATGAGAAACTAATAATCTTATTTTAGCCCCATAGCACGGGTGTAAAAACCATTGCAGAACAAGGTTTTTGCGTATTTTCCCCCAAGTGTGTTTTATAAATTGACTTCATAAAGCATAGTCAGACAAAATAACACCTTTAAAATTCCCTAGAGCAGTCTTTAAGCAATATGGCTAACAGCGATTATTCCGAAAACAGCTTGGTTTGCGTCCGGCATTTGTCATTTTTACGCGGTGATAAAAAAATCTTTGATGACATTTCTCTGGATTTCCAGCGCGGTAAGGTAACGGCCATTATGGGGCCTAGCGGCACGGGTAAAACGACCTTGCTAAAGCTGATAGGGGGGCAATTGTGTCCGGCTCAAGGGTCAATAACGGTGGCGGGCGAAAACGTTCACCAGTTGCGCCGTAAAGAGCTTTATGCATTGCGTAAGCGCATGGGTATGTTGTTCCAAAGTGGTGCGTTATTGACCGATATGACGGTTTACGATAATGTGGCTTTTCCGTTACGCGAACATACCCGCTTGCCGGAGTCGATGATCCGCACCCTGGTGCTGATGAAGCTGCAAGCGGTGGGCTTGCGCGGGGCCCGCCACTTGATGCCTAATGAACTCTCCGGGGGGATGGCGCGTCGCGTCGCCTTAGCTAGGGCAATTGCCTTAGATCCGATGATGATACTGTATGACGAGCCTTTTACTGGGCAAGACCCGATTGCTATGGGGGTTTTGGTGCATTTGATTAAAGCCTTGAATACCGCCTTAGGGCTGACCAGCATTATTGTCTCGCACGATGTGGCTGAGACCGCACAAATTGCCGATTACATTTATGTGATTTCCGAGGGCAAAGTGGTTGATCAAGGCAGTCCTGCCGAGATCCGGCAATCGTCCTCGGAATGGACGCGGCAGTTTATGGCCGGGGCTGCTGACGGACCGGTGCATTTTCATTATCCGGCGGCGGATTATGTCGAGGATTTGCTGGCAATGCGCGGGCATTAGGCCGGAAGGGCGGCGGCGTAAGTTGAGCTGTTTTTTAAGGGAAGGGTCTGGCGTTGCCGGATTCTTCTTTAGCAGGTGGGTAGTTGCCTGAGATCAACGTTGCCCCGAATTTACCCCATAGCCACTTTTGCTAACAAAACAAACCCTGTAGGCCTTAAGCCGTTACCCCAGCCGCTAGCCCTCAGCTTTTAGCTAACCAGCCCTTAATACAAACCGCTAGCCCTACATGGAACAAAAAAACCATTACGTCAATTGGTTCAGAGCCTCATCGCCTTATATCCACGCCCACCGCAACAAAACGTTTGTGGTTGCGTTTGGTGGCGAAGCCGTGCTGGCGGACGATTTCCAAGATCATGTCCATGATTTTGCTTTGCTTAACAGTTTAGGTATCCGCCTAGTATTGGTGCATGGTATCCGCCCGCAAATTGATCAGCGTCTAAAGGACGGTCCGCCACCGCGTTTCCATAAGCATCTGCGCATCACTGACGGGCCGGCTTTACAGTGCGTCAAAGAGGCGGCAGGCTTAGTGCGGGTCGAGATTGAAGCGTTGCTGTCCTTGGGCTTGGCGAATTCGCCGATGGCAGGGGCAAAAATTAAGGTGGCCTCCGGCAATTTTGTGACCGCCAAACCGCTAGGGGTTATTGACGGCATCGATTATTGCCACACCGGAGAGGTGCGCCGGATTGACAGTGAGGCCATCCACCAGCAACTCGACCAAGACAATGTGGTGCTGATTTCGCCGATTGGCTATTCGCCTAGCGGGGAAATCTTTAACTTATCCGCCGAACAGGTGGCGACGGCGGTGGCGATTGCCTTAAAAGCCGAAAAACTGATTTTTTTGACCGAACAGAACTGCGTTAGTCCCGATAGCGGCGAACAGCTCCAACAATTGACCAGCTCTGAAGTGTCAGGATTGCTGGAGCGGCATCCTGACCTACCCGAAACCATCAGCCAGCCGCTGAGGGCCGCCCGCCATGCTTGCCAATCGGGCATTGCGCGGGTACATCTGATTAACCGTTTCCAAAACGGCGCCTTGTTGCTGGAATTGTTTACGCGTGACGGTATCGGTACGCTCATCAGCTCGACCCCGTTTGAGGAATTGCGCCCGGCCACACTGAATGACATCGGCGGCATTTTAGAGCTGATCAAACCGCTCGAACAACAAGGTATTTTGGCAAAACGTTCCAGAGAAAAAATCGAGATGGAAATCGGCGATTATCTGATCATCGAACGCGATGGCCTAGTCATTGGCTGTATTGCCTTACATGCGCATCTGCAACGCCATTTTGGGGTGCTGGCTTGTCTGGCCGTACACCCGGAATACCAGCGTTCAGCCCGCGCTAACCGTCTGTTAGACTATGCTTGCCGCAAAGCCAAGCAGTTGCACTTAAAAACCTTATTCGTCTTATCGACTCAGACTGCACATTGGTTTATCGAACGGGGCTTTACGGCTTCGGATGTTGATAGCCTGCCTGAGCCGCTTAAGGCGCTTTATAACCCGCAAAGAAATTCCAAAGTTCTTTGTAAAGACCTTGAATAGCTCTAATGATGACATTAGCCACCGAATGCCTGTCAATATTGCAATTATCCGACACCCATATCCTTGCCAGTTCCGATGCGACGTTGCTGGGCGTGGATACGGCATATTATTTTCGGGCGGTTTTGGCGCGGGCTTTTGCCGACCATCCCCGCTTTGATCTGATTATGCTTACGGGGGATTTGGCGCAAGACCCCATCAGCCCCAGCTACCAATATCTTTTACAGCATATCAGCCAGTACGGTGTCCCCACGGTATGCTTGCCGGGCAACCACGACGATTACGCCCTGATGCAGCGCGTTCTCAATACTGAACTGGTCAGTTGCCGTAAACAGGTGCTGTTGGGCAATTGGCAAATCATTAATCTGAACAGCCAAATCATCGGTGAAGAAGGCGGCTATTTAGATGCCGGAGAACTAAGTTTTTTGTCGGCAAGCCTTAAGGCATATCCTGACCGTCATGCCTTAGTTGCCGTCCACCACCATAGCTTGCCCACCGAAAGCTATTGGATGGATACTATGATGATTAGCAATAGCGACGCTTTTTGGGCAATCCTCAAAAGCCATCGGCAAGTTAAGGCACTGGTAAACGGCCATATCCATCAAGAGATGGAGGCGCAAATAGCCAATGTGCGTATCCTCGGCACGCCTTCGACCTGTTTCCAATTTAAGCCAAAAAGCCTAGGTTTCGCCCTAGATGAAACGTCTCCCGCCTACCGCCATTTGCAGCTCTACACGGATGGCCGCATCGCCACCCAAGTCAAGCGTCTCCCCGAAGCCTTGGTCGGCTTGCAACATACCCCGCATGGCTATTAAAGCCAACCAATCCCATCGGACGTATTGATGGCCTTGCCAAAAAAGGACGTTTGGTAGGGTTTATTCATTGGATTTAACAGAGCCATAAGTTGATAAATACCGTATTTATCCGCATCAATGCGACAATGGCCTTATCTATAATTTTTACATAAAGGACAACATGAGCAGCCAAACCCATGAACACCAACCTTCTAACGGGCTGATGGCCCTGATGTTGGGGGCTATCGGGGTGGTGTACGGTGATGTCGGCACTAGCCCCTTGTACACCATGAAAGAAATTTTTAACGGCCCCCATGCAGTAGCGGCCACACCGGAGAATATCCTCGGCATCTTGTCGCTGATTTTCTGGTCGCTGATTATGGTGATTTCAATTAAATATGTGCTGTTTGTCATGCGCGCCAACAACCGTGGCGAAGGCGGCATTATGGCGCTGATGGCCTTGGCTTTACGCCACCGTAACCAGCAACGCCAGCGCAATGTCATTATTGCCCTGGGGTTGTTCGGTACGGCGTTGTTTTATGGCGACGGCATTATCACGCCGGCGATTTCCGTGTTGAGTGCGGTGGAAGGCCTACAGGTTGCCGCTCCGGGTTTAGAAGCCTATGTTTTGCCTATTACCATTATTGTACTGATCGGTTTGTTTATGTTCCAAAGCTATGGCACTGAAAAAGTCGGCCTGTTATTCGGGCCGATTATGTTGGTGTGGTTTGGCGTGCTGGCCGTCATGGGTGGCCTGAGCATCAGCCAAAACCCGGCGGTGCTGGAAGCCTTAAACCCCTTGTACGGGCTGCATTTTTTTCTTGAACACGGCTGGCACGCCTTTATTGCCTTGGGTGCGGTGGTGTTGGCCTTAACTGGCGCGGAAGCGTTGTATGCCGATATGGGGCATTTCGGCAAGCGTCCGATTCAATTGGCCTGGTTCTCGCTGATTTTACCCGCCTTGGCGGTCAATTATTTTGGCCAAGGTGCTTTGATCTTGCGTGACCCGACCGCCATCCTTAACCCGTTTTACCTGTTAGCCCCATCTTGGGCAATGTATCCTTTGATCGGTTTGGCGACTTGCGCCACCGTCATCGCCTCGCAAGCGGTCATTTCGGGGGCGTTTTCCATTACTAGCCAAGCCATGCAAATGGACTATATCCCACGTATGCAGCGGGTACATACCTCAACCGAAGCCATCGGGCAAATTTATGTGCCGACCATGAACCGGACACTGTTGCTATTGGTCATTTGTACGGTGCTGGGTTTTGGCTCTTCCGGCAACCTCGCCGCCGCTTATGGTTTGGCGGTGACGGGCACCATGATGATCACCACCTTGCTGACGCTGATTGTCGCCCTAGATAGTTGGCAATGGCAGCCTAAATGGGTCTATCCGCTGGTAGCAGTATTTTTAGTGATAGACAGTGCCTATCTGGGGGCCAATGTCTTGAAAATCCCCCAAGGCGGTTGGTTTCCCTTGCTAATTGGCGGGGTGTTGTTTTTGCTGATGTCCACTTGGCGGCAAGGCCGTGAGGTGGTTACTTATCACTTGCAAAAAGCCGCCATGTCCTTAACCAAGTTTATTGACAGCCTCAGCGCCAAGCCGCCGCTGGCGCGTGTACCCGGTACGGCGGTGTATATGAGTGCGCGTAACCTGAGTATGCCCCATGCTTTGCAAATTAACTATGCCCACAACCAAGTCCTGCATGAACGGATTGTGCTGTTGACCATCGCCACCGAGGATGTGCCGACCCTCTTGGACAAGGAACGCGTCGACATTGACGCATTGGCGCAGGGCTTTTATCGCGTGACCGCCCGGCATGGTTTTATGGAAACCCCTAACGTACCGAAAATTCTCGGTTTATGCCGTCTGCTTGGTTTGGACATTGACATGGCCAGTGCCTCATTTTTTATCGGTAAAGAAACCCTCATCCCTTCGGATAAGGCCGACCTGAACCCTTGGCAGGAGAAAATATTCCTGTTCATGTTCCGTAACGCTTCTTCGCCTATTCAGTTCTTTAAAATCCCACCGGAGAGGGTGGTTGAGTTAGGGGTGCAGTTTGAGGTGTAGGGTAGTTTTTGCTGACAACGCTTATCCCATCAACCCAAATCCATAGCGCAACAACTCCCCGCCTTGCTGTTTTAGCCATTGTCGTTGGCTTTGGTAGCCGGGCAGGTGTTCGGCGACTAAGGCCCAAAACTGCGCCGAGTGGTTGCGGATTTGGATATGGCACAGTTCGTGGACGACAACATATTCCAGCACCTCCGGTGGGGCCATAATCAGCAGCCAGTTGATGTTGATGTCGTTGTGTATGCCGCAACTGCCCCAGCGGCTTTTTTGGGTTTTAATCAATACTGACTGCGGGATGAGCTGTTGGGTGGCGGTATGGCGCTCTAGTGCTTGGCCGACGTGTTGGCGGGCTTGTTGTTTGAGCCATGCCACTAAGGCGGGTTTTAAGGCGGCGCTATGGGCTTCTGGCGGTAAGTGGGCGGGGATTTGCGCGGTCAATTCGCCGTTGAAGCTGATTTTGACGCGCTTATTGGGGTAACGGACAAGGCGGAGCGGGTATTGGCCGCCCCGATAGGGGATAGGTGTGCCTTCGCCGTAGGTGGCGGGTAACGGAAAGGCGGCAGGGCGGTTGTTACCTGCGACTTTTTGCCGGGCTTGTAGAATCCACTGTTGTTTGTCGTTGACGAACTGGTGCAGCAGGGCTTCGGCAACTTTGGGCGGCGCGACCACTTCGATTTTGTCAGGGGTGACGGTAATGCGCATCCGGCTGACCCGTGGGCTACGGCGGATGCTGTAGGAAAAAGGTAAGTTTGCCATAGTGGTATAGGGTTGTCGGTGGCTATTGGCCTGCTGCCATTACGTTAATATTGCCGCCGTTTCCCAAAGCCGAAGCTTGGGAAACGGTGTCCGCGTTCTTACGCCGCTCCGTCTTTGGGCGGCTCTACTGCAACGGGGGCGGCAGGGGCTTTGCGCCATAAGCCATTACTGGCAAAACAGCCCCAGCCCCATTTTAGCCAGTTTACCAAGGACATTGCCAGCCATAACGACCAGGCTAACATCAGCAGGCGGTAGGCGATAAGCGGTAAGGAGACGATAGAAGCTTGCGGTACTTGCGCGGCACTGCGGTCTTGGTACCAATTGAGGTTAGTGGCAGTGGAGCCGTTGCCGGTGATACGCATATCGGGTGAGTTTAACAAGCCTTGCGCGACCGCGCCGAACAAGACGGCTAAGGCCACTAGCGTGGTGAGCACCACTAGCACTTGCACGGCGTTAAAGTATCGTGTTTGCGTTGTTTGCCCGTGCCGCCAACCCAGCAATACCAGCCAGGCGATGACGATGCCTGCGGTTGCCATCGGCACTTGGCTGAGGCCGAGCAATAACAAAAACCATTGCCAATGCCGCAAGGGCGTTAGGCGGATTTTATCCAAGCCTAATGCCACCATAAGGATAACCAACAACACGCCCCAAAATAACACCGCCGGCCCTAAGGTGGGGCCGGCTACCCATAATACCCACCGCTCGGCACCTAAGTTAACGGTCAAGCGGCTGTTGACGCTGGGCAGGCCTAAATCTACCGATGGTGTTTTAGTGATAATGCCTAGCGGTTGTTCGGCTTGCCAATGCAGTTCGACCTCTTGCTGGCCTGGGGTGATCGGTAGGGTTAATTTACGGCCTTGTGAGCGTAAGGGTTGGCTTTGCCCGTTGATGGTTACAGATTGTAAAGCCGCCGTTTCAGGTAAGGTTAGCGTGTGCTGTCCGCCTTGTGAGCTTTTTAGGCGCAAACGTAACGTCACTGTCTGTTGCCGTTGCCCAGGGGTAAGATCTAATTGGCTGTCGTCGATGGTTAAGGTTTGGCCATTGACGGCTTCGGGGCGGGTAATGCGCAAGGTGACGGTTTCGCCCGGCCAAGGCCGCCATTCCGGTTGCCATTGGTCAATGAAGGCGCTATGGATAGGGGCGATACCCTGGCTTTCCAAATGCCAGATGGGGCTGGCATCGACGCGCCAAACTTCTGTCCATTGCTCGGTGGCGGGTGCGGTCAGCATCAGGGTCGGGATACGCGCTAAAGTCGATTGCCACGTCAGTTCGCTGTCTTGCGCCGCCATATTGACTTCGACGGCATTGTCTTTAACGTGTATGCCGGCACTGCTGACCGCTTCTCCGGGTAACAGGCCGATTTTTAACAGTACAGCACTGCCGGGCGGTGACTCGCGGACGACGCGGGTCTCAACACGCCAATCCAAGCCCAGTTGCACTGTCCGTTCGACGCGGATAAATGCGGGTAAGGGGCCGGTTTCGAGGGGGTGAGTTTTCCCGTCGGTGCGTTGCGGGGCGGTACGGCTAAATTGTAACTGGCTGTCCGCTACGCCGTCGTCTTGGAGGCCGACCACTTCCCAACCCGATTTGTCCAGCACGACCCGTTTGGGTTTTAACGGCAAGGGCAAGGTGAATTGGCTTAACAAGGGCGGTGTGCCGCGTAACACGACCCGATGCCCGCCCGCGTTTAAGTGCATCCATAGGCTGTTGTTATCCCGGTACAGGGCAGTGGCAGGTGCGCCGTTATCTAAAACCTCATGCGGGAACCATTGACCATAGTCGGCGGGCAGCGGCAACAGCACCGAAGCGGCGGTGTGGATTTGTAAGGTGATCTCCAGGTGTTCTTCGTCCAGACGCATCTGCATCTGCGGAATATCGGCACAATTGGGCAAGCAATCGGGTTTGTCTACCGCTTCCAAACGGGTTTTTAATTGCTGCAACAGCGCGTCACTGGGGTAGTCGGCATAGCTGTCAGGCGAATGGCTCCCTAATAGCAACAATAGCAGCAAGCCTACGCCAGCGGGCGACAGTGTCCGCCAGCGGGGTGGTTTGGGGAGGATTTTATCGGCGACCCCGAACATCAGCAAGGCCAGTACCGCGACGAATAAGACGCGTAAAAAATTCAGCAAGGCGGTTTGGCGCGGCGACAAATACCATAAGCTGAGCTGTTGTTGGCTAGTGACCGCACCGTTCCATGACAAATGCACGGTATGCCATTGCCATTGCGGCAGGCCGGGGCCGGTTTGCACTTTGGCGGTGGAATCTACACGTTCGAAAGGGGGTAGGGCAGATGGGGGTGCGGCATCCGCCATCATGGGTTTTTTGTACATCGTATCGTACCGACTTAAGCTTTCTTGTACTGGAGAAGGGGTGGCGGCCGATTTGGGGGAGGCTAGCATTTCAACCGTTTGTCCATGGGCTTCCAATTGCGGGTACCAGCCGTTATGGACTTGTTCGGTCATAAATGGCAAGGCTTGTAACACTAAAGCCAGCCAGCCTATCAGGCGGTAGCCTTGTAGCACCCGCCGAAAGTTTAAGAATTTATCTTCGGGCAAGGCCTTAAGCAAGGCCGTTGCCGCCAAGATATGCAGCCAAACGAATTGCGGCGCGTGGGGTTCTTGCCAAATCAGCACCAAGGCCACTAAGGCCAATGCCCCCCAATAAGGTTGCCACAGTTTGCCGACCGCCACTGCCGCGCACAGCACCAAGAACCAATCCAATAGCGTCCAACGCCATAGCCAGCAGTCCGGCACATTATCAACACCAAAAGCCGCTAATAGCCGCCAACCGGGCGGCAGGTTCAGTTCGGCTTCGGCCTGTTGAAAGTCTTGTTCCCAACCGACTGCGCCCAACTCGCCAATATTGCCGATAATCCGGCTGTCGGCTTGCAGATCAATCCCACCTGGGCGCACTTCCACGCCTTGTTTATCGCTGCCTGCTTGGCGGGTAATTAATAGGTCTTGATGGTTTAGCGTGGCTTTGCCAAGCTGGTTGGACGCTAAGGTGTTTAAGCGCCAGTCCCGCGCCATCGTGCCTATGATCGTATCATGGGCGGTATAGCCGCCGCCATCAAAATCCAGCCATAATTTCCGTTTGATAACCAATTGGTTGGCATCGGGTTCTGGGTCGCCGCGCCGGATGACTTTAACCCCCATCGCTTGTCCGGCTTTAATGCTATAGGCGGGCAAATGCTGCCATTCTTCCGGTACATTGTTTTGGCGGGTGTCTATGGCGGGCAATTGCTCTATTTCGACCACCCGCACCTCTGGGTCAGCTTGGAATAGCCAAATTTCTGAGGCGGGCCAGTCGGCGCCGATGGCGGGGAGGGGCAAGTTAGTCAGTTCGCTGACGCTACGCGCGGTCAGGTCAATTTGCCAGTGTCCGGGGCGTAGTTGCAGCAATAACTGCCCGTCCGCTTCCAGCCGTGCAGGCAGGGGACTGTCTAAGGTCAGTGGGATAAAGCCGTCAAGCAGAGGCTTAGGTAGTTTTAACTCGCGCTGTTCGCCCGCCACATCTAAGATGATACGGGTAATAGCTTGCATAGGCACACTGTCGGTAAAGTGGCGGAAGACTTGGATGTCGAGGCTATTCTGGACGTTATCAGGCTTTTTCTGCCCGCTTTCGCTGTCTTTTAGCCATAATTGGCCTTCGCGTAGGGTTGGGGTGTTAATGGCCTCGCCGTTAATGCTGAGCTGAATTAAGCCCGTATCGGCAGGTAGGCTTAGGTTGTCGGGGATGCGCTCCCAGAAAAACTCGCCAGTAATCTGATAAGTGGACGGCGGCTGTGCGCCTGCCAATAATTTGATGCTAGGGATGCCTTCCCTATCCATCACCAAAGCGGTTTGCTTATTGACCATGACGTTTTGCGGCCAATGTGCGGCATCGCCGGGTAAACCCACCCAAACGTCTTTATAGACCTGCCAAGTGCTGGTGAATTGGCCTTTTTGGGCGGATAAATCAAACTGGATGGCGGTCGGCCACAGGCAGCGTTTTTGTTCGGGATCGGTATATAAAAACGGGCAGTTACCTTCGGGGTTAGGCTCCGAGACCCACGCTATCCAGGGCTTGAGGGGATCAGGGACTTGCTCGTGGCTGAGCGGCTTGGCGCTAACCAAAGCGGCAGATAAACCGAGACTGAGACAGATTAACCAGACTAGCCGTTGCATGGGTTGCTCCCGAAAGTAATAGTGCCCAACAATACCACGAAGTGCCGGGCTTGTACAAAAGATGGGGATTGTGGGCGTTAGCGGGATTGCCCAAATGGCAGGCAAGACGTTTATAACTGGCTACAACGGCGGCAGAGGCCGTGTACTTCAATGGCTTTGCTATGGGCGGAAAAGCCCGCTTGCCGGAATTCTTCGGCCAAGACCTGCATAACCCCCGCTGCCATACGTTCTTCAACTTGCTCACATTGTTTGCAGATTAATAACAACTGTTCATGCTGATGCCCCGAACAACTGCAACCGACAAAGGCGTTTAGGCTTTCGACCCGATGGATAAGGCCTTGGGCGAGCAAAAAATCCAAGGCGCGGTAGATGGTCGCCGGTTTGGCGGCGGCTTGTAAGGGTTTGATCCGGTCTAGCAGCTCATAAGCTTTGACCGCCTTATGGCTTTCCCAAATCAAAGCCAAGACCTGTTGGCGGATGGCCGTCAATTGTACGCCCCGCTCGGTGCATAATTGGTCGGCAATTTTTAGGGCATCATCGACACATTGCTGGTGGTTATGGGCAAGCGTATCAGTATGGGGAGGCGGTTCGGCAGGTATGGTCATGGGTACGGCAAGCAGTTAAAGGACAGATGTTATAATATAACTGATGGCACACGCCGTCTATGACAGGCGGGAAAAAGCTTTGCGGGGAAGGGGATAGGCGAAAGCGTGGGCGGCAGGCCATAATGGCCTGCCGCCCACGGCAGTACCGATAAGCGGCTTATTTAGGGAAGTTAAATAAGCTGGTCAAGTCGCCAACAGCGGGTTGGTTGGCAGGCAGGTAAGGGTTTGGACCGGCGACTGGGTTAGGCAGGTTGTCACGGCTACGCGCGGACAAAGGGCTTAGGCTCCAGTTATATTCGATAAATTTCAAAATTGACGCATGGTCGTGATAAACATGGTCGACATAGCCTTTTTTCGCATAAGGCGATACCACTAACAAAGGAATCCGCGGGCCGTCGCCGAAGAAATCCAGGTTTTGGATCACGCCGCTGTCGAAATAACCGCCACCTTCATCGGTGGTGACGATAATCGCCGTGTTTGCCCACAAGGCGGGTTTGGCTTGGACTGCCGCTACTAAATCGTTGATAAACAATTCATAACGCACGGGCGCAGAATAGCCGGGATGGCCGCTGACCAAGTTTTTCGGCACCACGAACGACACGGCGGGTAAGGTTTCTTGGTCGATATCGGCTAAAAAGCTGTCCATACCTTGCAGATGTGCCCGCAAGGCTGGGGTATTAACCACATTGGCAGAAGCGTTGTGCGGGTCGCCAATGCTGTTATAAACTACTGCACGCATGGTATCCAGGGTTTTGCTGTCAACAATTTGGGTGCGGGTCGGCTCAGGAATATAAGTCGGCACTAAAGAGTTAACGTAAGCATGGATGGTGGGGTACAGGTCGTCATTCAGCAAGTCGTTGGCATCACGGCCTGCGGTATACCATTTCCAACTGACATCCTTGGCGGATAAGGCTTCGCCGATAGTCGGCACAGTTTGCGGCGGATACACAAATTTATCCGCACCCAAGGCTTTGGCGGTGCCATCGACGTTATACGGTACGTCATAGTTATTGACCAGATAATACGCGCCGTTCGCGCAATTGCTGGCGCGGTTATGGGCGTTTAAGATCCGCAAAATGGATTTGACCCCAGGTTGGTTGGCATCGGAGCAATTAACGTAAGAGCCGCCTGCATAGCCGTCTTGGGTATAGAAATTGTCCGTACCCGCTTGTGGGTTGGGGTTTTCGATTTGGTTGGCAGGTGGTGCGGTTAACACGCCGTTGGTGTTGTAAACCGCTACGTCGGCAGTCGCGATGGAGAAAAAGTTCGCTCCTGTGCCGCCCATAATCGCTTGGTGGTAGTTATCGCTTAAGGCGTAGTTTTGCGCCAGTTGCTTAAAGATCGGCGCGTCGCCTTGCGACATGTTAAAAAAGCCCATCAGCTCGCCGCCTTGTTGGGAGTCAGCGGCAGTGGGGCCGCCTGCGCCGTTGTCGCCACCTAGGCCGACGGTGTTGGCTACCCAAGTGAACAGGCTGTGGCTGCGGTTAGTGCCGCCAGTTTGTTGCCACATTTGGAAAAAGCGATGCACTGGGTCGCCTGTTGCCGACCCGGCAGAACCGTAAGGGACGTATTTGGTGATTTGGAACGGGCCGTTAGGCAAGTCGGCGGGAAAACGGGCATCGGCAATGGGCGCGACGTTTTGTAAGGTTGCCGGATCCAGGATGCCGGTTTGGTAGGGTTGCGGTAAGGTCGCATAAGGCGCCCCTTGCACAGGTCTGGCGGTATAGTGGTCGCTAGGGTTGCTGGCTTGGAGCTGCATCGCCTTGGCAAAGTTTGGGCCGGGGGTGCCGTCAGCGTTAATAATGCCGCGTGACAATAAGTTTTTTATGGTTTGGCCTTTGGCTGGCTTATAAGCGCCAAACAAAGCATCAAACGTGACATTCTCGCCGACCACGACAATAACGTGTTGGATAGGTGTCACAGGTGCGGCGGCTAACGCGGCCCCGCTGTTGATCGCGGCAGCTACCCCTAGCGCCAACGCCGAATAAAAAAATGCGTTCTTACCGTTCATTAAAATAAGCCCTTATCAGTTAGGTTGAAAGACGGATAGTTGGATTACACGTCTATTGGTAATCCCAATAAGGATGACAGGCATTTGTTACCCGCTAATGACAGCGGCTGCTCTAGGCGCATCAGCACTTGGGCATCGCGGCCATAAAGCTGGTGTTTTTTGCTGGTATCGCTATATTAAGCACTTGGCAACCGCGCATCGTTCGGGTGCGGACAGATGATTTATAAGCCGCTATTTAAAATAATTAACGTAGATTCAGCGGGCTACGGACACTAGAGAGAGGATAAGTTATGTACAAAATGATGACAGTCGCCTTTATGGCTTTATTGGCGATGGGCACTGCCCAGGCCACCGAACATCACAGTGGTCATGGCGGCGGTGCTATGGGTGGCGGTGGCGGCGGCGGGGCTTGTATGAAGCCTAAGCTGGCGAAATTTTTTCCTGAGAACATGGCCACGGCGGCACCGGAAAGCGAAATTTCTTTTGTGGTGATTAACATCAATCACCCTGACCAGATTGAAGTCACTATTAAAGGCATTGAAGTGGAGGCGCAGGCGGAATTTAAAGACCCGTTCTATCTGGTCAAAGCCAAGTTGCCTGCCAGCTTGCGTAACACCGTCGCGCGTATCAATGTTAAAGTTAACGCTAAATCGCCGCATTGCGAAAATACTGCCGGGTGGCTGGTGAAAATCTCCGAATAAGGTGCAAGGCCTGCGCGGGTACGGATACCGTGCAGGCTTACAGCGGACTGCAATAGTCTTCAGCCTTGGCCGAACTTAGGGTGGGGCGGCGGCTTTAAACGGGCGAACGCCTACTTTTCCTCAAAAACCGGAAACAATCCGCAAATCGGCAAAAAATCCGCCGCAATTAGCGCACACGCCGTAAAATAGCGCATCCTGACTTTACCTACGAGCGTCTTATGTCCGAACAACCCGCATTTAAGCAATGTGCCGCTTTTTGTCTCGCCCAATCTTTTGATATTAGCGCGTTGGCGAAAGTGATTTCGGAAACCACCCTGATCCGCATCATTAAAGGGGCTTTGCTAATTGAAGACAACCACTCGTGGTCGGTGGTGTTTTCTTATGGTGCGGTGGTGCATTGGAATGTCAGCAATGAGCAACAAAGCAAGCTGCACCATCTGCTGTTAAACAATGCCGAAAACCCCTTGCAGGCGGTGGAAGAGGATAATTTTACCTTTGAATTGGAATGCCCTAGCACCCGCATTATCGAAGACCATATCGAAGTCGAGTCTTCCGACCCTATCCTGCTGTTTTCGCTCTCGCAAGGCATGGCGCAATCCATTAAGCTGGCTTCGTTCGAGACCAATGCCATCACCACCATTAACAACACCAACTACATCCCCAAATCCTTGGCGGAAAACGGCAGCATCAAACTCAGCCGCCATAAAATCGCCAAAATCCGTGGCCAGTTGTTTTTGACCAAAAGTGACATCATCCTCAATTATGATTTGCTGGACACCCCGGATTTCTTTTGGGAATACCCTGAATACGAGGAATATTACAGCATCACCGCCAAATATCTGGAAATTGCCCCGCGCACGAGAGTCTTGTCGAAAAAACTGGAAACCATCCATGAACTGTTTGAGATGCTTGCCGATGAACAAAAACACCGCCATTCGTCGATATTGGAATTGATTGTGATCGGCTTGATTGCGTTTGAGATTGTTATGACCTTGCTAGGGAAGCTTTTTTAATAGCTTGCCAAGCGTGGACATAACCCTGGTTTATTTACTGAAACGGCTGCTGTTGCCGCCTGCCAGCTTGTTGTTAATGGCGGCGGCTGGGCTGTGCTTGCGCCATTACCGTCTCGGTATGCCGTTGACGGTGCTTAGCTTGGTGTTGCTGACGCTGTTAAGTTTACCCATGGTCAGTAAGCTGCTTGCTGATGCTGTGGAAAGCTATCCGGTGTTAAGCACCGATGCACTGAAGGCTTTTCAGCCGCAGGCCATTGTCGTGCTGGGGGGCGGTAGCCATTGGGGGGCGGAATACCAGCAGCCGGAAACGGTGAATGCCCCGACCTTGTTACGCCTGCGCTATGCCGCGAAACTGGCGCGGGCGACCCAGTTACCGATTTTGGTGGCAGGGGGCAAGGTCTTTAGCGAATCCGCTTCGGAAGCGCACAGCATGGCGGCAGTTTTGCAAAACGAATTCAATGTGCCTGTAGCTTGGCAAGAAACCACCAGCCATAACACCGCCGAAAACGCCTTGTATAGCCGGGCGTTGTTGCAAGCTCAGGGCATAGACAAAATCCTCTTAGTTACCCAAGCCTACCATACGCCCCGTGCTGTCCGTGCGTTTACCGAAGCGGGTTTCCAAGTCTTAGCCGCCCCGACGGCCTTTATCGGTCATACTGTGCAAGCGTCGGTACTCAGCTACGTCCCCTCAGCCAAAGCCTTTGAACACTCGTGTCTGGTGCTGCATGAACTGTTGGGGCTGTTATGGTATCGGCTCAGTTGACCGCCCTTTTTTCCACTTAGCCCTTTTGCTTATCCCTAATCATGCTTAGCTACCGCCACGCCTTCCATGCCGGCAATTTTGCCGATGTCCTCAAACATACTGTTTTAGTCCACTGCCTACGTTATTTGGGACAAAAAGACAAAGCTTTTTGCTATATCGATACCCACGCGGGGCCGGGTGACTATACCTTAACCAGCGATTATGCCCAGCAAAACCGCGAATTCGACGACGGCATAGGCCGCTTATGGCAGGGCAGTAATTATCCCGCCTGTATCACTGATTATGTGCAGTTGGTCAAGCAATACAACACCAGCCCCGCACTGACCCACTATCCTGGCTCGCCGTGGTTCGCCAAAACCCTGTTGCGTCCCCAAGACCGCCTGTGCCTGTACGAGTTGCACCCCACCGAACAGCGTATTTTGCAGAAGACGACCAGCAAAGACCGCCGCATCACCGTCTACCCGGACGATGGCTTAAAACTCGCCTACGGTCTGTTGCCGCCGCACGAACGGCGCGGTTTGGTGTTGATCGACCCGTCTTATGAGCTAAAAACCGACTACGAGCAAGTGGTGGATACTTTAGTGAAAATGCACAAGCGTTTTGCCACAGGCACTTACGCGCTGTGGTATCCGGTCGTCAGCCGCCGCCGCAACCAGCTTTTAGAGCGGGCATTACAACGCACGGGCATTGCCGATATGCACTTGTTTGAACTGGCGGTAAAACCGGATTCGGAAACGCCGGGTATGACGGCTTGCGGTATGATTGTCATTAATCCGCCGTGGACATTGGCCGCGAATATGGCCGAGGCTGTGCCTTGGTTGGCGCAGATGCTGGGGGATGATGGGGCAGGCGGGTATCGGGTGGAGGTTTTGGCTGGGGCGTAGTGCAAAAAGCTAACAGAGTGTTGCTAGGTTCTTATGTTGGGCGGTTCAAACCACGGGCAGCCCAACTTATGGTTTTACGCATCGGTAAAACCCTGCCCATAAAAAAAGCCCGCATTATCAATAATGCGGGCTTTTTCAACGTTACCGTAACCGGGGTTAAGATTAACGTTTTGAGTACTGTGGACGTTTTCTCGCTTTGTGCAAGCCGACTTTTTTACGTTCAACAACACGCGAGTCGCGGGTTACATAACCTGCTTTGCGTAAGGCTGGGCGTAAGGTTTCGTCGTATTCCATTAAGGCGCGTGTCAAGCCTTGACGGATAGCACCTGCCTGGCCTGATGGACCACCGCCTTTAACAAGGACGTTGATGTCAAAATTGCCGACCATATCAACGCACTCTAAAGGTTGACGGGATACCATCTGGTCGGTTTTACGGCCAAAGTATTCTTCAATCGCTTTAGCGTTGACGGTGATTTTTCCGGTACCTTTTGTTGCGTAAACGCGCGCTACGGCACTTTTACGACGACCTGTTCCGTAATACTGAGCTGCTGCCATGGTTTACTCGCTTATAATTCTAAAACTTTAGGCTGTTGTGCCTGATGTTCATGTTCTGGGCCTGCGTAAACTTTAAGCTTTTTGAACATTGCGCGGCCTAGTGGATTTTTAGGTAACATGCCTTTAACGGCAGTCGTAAGAATGCGGTCTGGGAATGTTTTTCTTAACTTACCTAAGCTGACGGTCTTAAGATTGCCGATATAGCCTGTATGATGCTGATACAGCTTATCTTTTTCTTTAGTTCCGGTGACACCTATCTTTTCGACATTGACGACGATGATATAATCGCCGGTATCGACATGGGGTGTGAATTCTGGTTTATGTTTGCCGCGAAGACGACGTGCAATCTCAGAAGCAAGGCGACCTAGCGTCTTTCCTTCTGCATCGACTACGTACCAATCGCGTTTTACTTCTGCTGGTTTTGCACTGAATGTTTTCATCGTTACTTAGTCTTTCTGTAAAGCCTCAATAAAAGACTGACAATTTTACTGGACATTACGGGTATTTACAACGTTTATTTGTAAAAATAAGTCCAGCTACGTTTAATCAGCCGTGGTTCCTAGAGTTTGATGTTTAAGGAATGAAGTTTGCGGTAGAGATGGGTGCGCTCCATGCCGACGGCGGCAGAGAGTTTGGCGACGCTGCCGCCAGTGCGCTCGAAGTGGTATTCCAGATAGGCTTTTTCAAAATGGTCGCGGGCTTCTTTCAGCGGCAGGTTGAAAAAGTCCGGCACTGACGAGGCGGTGCCGCCGATGTCACCCATGACCGTGCCTAGGGCAGATTTGACCTCTTCCAATTCAATATCTTCACCAACGCCTAATATCATTAGCCGTTGCACCAAGTTCTTTAGTTCGCGCACATTACCGCGCCAGCCGTAATTACGCAAGAAGTTTTGCGCGGCCATCGAAAAACGCCGGAACGCGAGCTTGTCTTGGTTGACGAAATAATCGACGTAAAAGCCCAGCAGGGCGGGTACGTCTTCACTGTGGGTGCGCAGCGGCGGGATTTCGATGGTGACTTCGTTCAGCAGATAGTAGAGGTCTTGCCGGAAGCGGCCAGATTTAACCTCTTCATCCAGGCTGATGCGGGTGGAGGCGACGACCCGGACATCGACGCGTACGGCTTCGCTGCCGCCGACCCGCAGGAAAGAACTGGACTCTAGGGCACTGAGCAGGCGCAATTGGGTTTCTTTGTCCATGCCGGCAATTTCGCCCAAGAACAAGGTGCCTTTGTGGGCGCGTTCCAATAAGCCCGGATAAACTTTGCCGCCGCACTCTTTGCCAAAAAATTCGACAGCAGAGTTTTCCGGCGAGATGCTGCCTACCGCGACATCAATAAACGGGCCGTCGCGGTGGGCGCTGTTATTGTGCAGAAAACGGGCGTACAGCTCTTTGCCTGTCCCCGCTTCGCCGACGAACAGGACGCGGGCATCATGTTGCGCCAAGCGTTTCAGTTGGTCTTTGGTGCGGGCGACGGCGGCGCTTCTGCCGACGGGTTCTATGTCTATGGCCGCGCCCTGTCTAAGCCCGGCGTTTTCGTGTTGCAAATAGCCTGCTTCTAAGGCGCGTTCGACGATCAGCAGCAGTTTTGCCATGGACAGGGGCTTTTCCAGGTAGTCATAAGCACCCAAGCGGGTCGCTTCGACGGCGGACTCCACCGAACCGTGCCCGGACATCATCACCACGGGGCAGGTGAGGGTGTCTTCTGCCACCCATTCTTTGAGCAGGGTAATGCCGTCGGTGTCGGGCATCCAAATGTCCAGCAGGATCAGGTCAGGGTTGGTGGCGGCCTTAAGTTGCCGGGCGGTGCCGGCATCTTCCGCCATAGTAACTTCGTAGCCTTCATCTTCAAGGATTTCGCTAACGAGGCGGCGGATCTCCGGTTCGTCGTCGACGACTAATAAACGGGGTGTCTGTATGTCCATCATGACCTTCTTTTTATGCGTTACAGGCTGGCAGTTGGATGATAAATCCTGCGCCCACTTTTCGGCGCGTATCTATCCAGATCGCGCCACCGTGTTCTTCGATAATTTTTTTGACGATTGCCAACCCTAAGCCGGTACCTTTGGCTTTGGTGGTGACGTAAGGCTCAAAAATCTTCTCGATTTGTTCTTCTTTTATGCCTGGGCCGTCATCATACAGGGCGATTTCGATAAAATCGGCACTGTTTTTTTGTACGCGGTGCAGGTTAATTTCAATCAGGCCTTGTGTCTCTATGGCCTCTAGGGCATTTTTGATCAGGTTGTGCAGCACTTGCCGGATACTGATGGGGTCGCCTTCGATAAACAAGCCTTCCGCCGCTTCATAGTTGGCTTTGAATTTTACGCCAGATTTAAGGACATACAAGGCCAACACTTCTTGTACTAGGCGCGGCAGGTCAATGGCGACGGTCTGTTTTTTGGAGGGTTTGGCGTATTCGGAAAAATCATCGACCATTTCTTTCATGGCCTCGACCTGTTGGACAATGGTAGTGGTGGATCGTTTTAAAATAGTGGCGTCGCTTTCGGACAATTTGTCCGCCAGCTTATGCTGGAGGCGTTCCGCCGACAATTGGATAGGGGTGAGCGGATTTTTGATTTCGTGCGCCAAACGCCGCGCCACTTCGCCCCAAGCGGCATTTTTTTGCGCTTGGATCAGGTCGGTGACATCATCGAACACCACGACCGCGCCGACGCGTAAGCCGTCTTGGCTAAACAGCGGCGTACCCCGGCAGAGCAATTCTTGGCGGCCATTAGCGCCTAAAAAGGCGAGGCGTTGCTCCCAAATGTCGTCGGCCTGTCCCAATAGGCGTTGGATGGATTTGAGCGGTTCGGCCAGTTCGGCGCTGGTGTCGGCCAGTTCCAGCAAGGTGTAGCCTATGCAGTAGTTGACTTGGATACGGAAAATACGGTACGCGGCTTGGTTGGCGGTGCGGATTTTAAAGTCGGCATCAAAGCTGATGACGCCGGCGGTCAGGTTGGCGAGGATGGTTTCCAGGTAGGCGCGTTGGTTTTCCACTTCAAAGCCCGCCATGCGGGTTTCGTAGCTGGCACGGGCGATGCGTTGGGTCATGTCGTTAAAAGATTCGACCAAAAAGCCCAAGTCGTCTTGTGCCATAACGGGCAGCTGTTGGTCATAATTGCCCAAGGCGACCGCTTTGGTGCCTTTTACCAAGGCTTTGACGGGGGCGGTAATATGGCGGATGCTGATGAAGGCGACCCAAATCGCCGCCAGCAAGCTCATTAACAGCACCAGCGATAAGGCCAGCGAAAAACTGAGTTTTAGGGAGTGCCGTAAGAAACTCATTTCCTGGTAGCGGACAAAGGCAAACTCCACCGAGTCGGCCAAATCGGCAATGCGTACGGGTACGGGATACAGTGCTTGCAGGTACAGCGGTTGCGCGGCTTGGATTTTGACGATGACGCGGATCATCAGTTCGTCGTCGCGGATAGGGGTAACGGCGACAAAATCGGAATGCTGTTGGCGCAATTGTATCCAGATGTATTTATCGGGCAAGCTGGGCAGAATGTCGCTGGGGCTGTTGCTGCTGGAGGCGAGGATGGTGCCGGGTTGCGAGAACAGGGTCATTTCCGCCGCCCCCGACAGTTCGCGTAAATGGTCTATTTCGGTGGTCAATTGGTGGTTGGGCGAAAATTCCAGCGACGGCACCAGTTGTTGGGTTTGTTTCAAATGCCAGCGCATCCGTTGGTCCAAGGAGGCTTGGCTGAGTTCCAGCGAGTCTTCCATCGCACGGTCGATTTCGACGTTAAACCAACTGTCTATGCCTTGATGGAGGAACTGCATGGAGAAATAAAACACGATGGCGGCCGGGGCTAGGGCCAGCAGCACAAACAAGGACACCATGCGCGTGGTCAGCCTAGAGCCGGCCTCGCGTTTTTTCAGTTGCTTGGTCAGGGTGTAGATATTCGCCCCGACCAGCGACAGCAAGGCCGCTGAGCCGATGGCGTTCATCAGCAGTAGCCAAGAATACATTTCGCCCAGTTGCGAAGATTCTTGGGTGGCCGAACTCATCAGTTGTAAAGACAGCAAAATCAGCCCGGACATGACGAAGGCCGACAGGTTGAGCGGTAGTTTCAGTTTTTTAGCGGCCATAAGGTCCAATCACTGGATAAGTACCATTGCTGATTGAGGTAAGCCACTGGCCGTAAAGGCAGGGGCAGGGCATTGCGGTCAAACACGATTTTAATGGCCGCGACGGTGTCCGGTGTTGGGGCAAAGTCGGCATTGTCGGTAAGGTGGAAGTTGGTCACATTGGCCATTAAGTCAAAAGCGGCGGCTAATGAGGAGACATTCGCCACCACGCCGGCGCTTTCGTTATCGACACGGTAGAGGTTGAGTAAGGCGTGGTATTGCAGGCGGTAGCGGATCTGCGCTTGCGCCACCGTTTTTGCCCAGAGGAAAGCGCGGGGTTGTCGGATTTGCAGCTCGATTTCCCAAAATAACGGTACGCCGTTTTGCAGGGCTTCCAAGGCCTTGGCGCTGAGTTGGTAGTTAACTTCGGCGTTGAGCAGGTAGCTTTGGCCATGACGGATCAGCTCGGCGTTTTTGACGCTGGCGGAGCAACAGTCTGCCCAAAGCGGCGGCGATACCAAGCACAGCAGGGCTAGCCATGCCAGCCAGCCCCTAAATCTTACGCAAGCGGGCATAATAAAAGCCGTCCATGCCTGACTCACCAGTTAAGATTTGCCGCCCGACACTGGCCGCTATGCCCCAGCCGTCTTCAGGGCAGGGCAGTTCTTCGGCATCCGCATGGCTGGCGAGGAAGGCTTGGATTTGCTGTTCGTTTTCTTGCTTGAGCACCGAGCAGGTGGCATAAAGCAACAGCCCGCCCTGAGCCAGTAACGGCCAGATGGCGTTAAGGATGCGCTGTTGCAGGGTTTGCAAGGCGCTAATGTCTTCGGCGCGGCGCAATAGCTTAATGTCAGGGTGGCGGCGGATGACGCCTGTTGCCGAGCAGGGCGCGTCCAATAGGATACGGTCAAACGGTTGCCCGTTCCACCAGCTCTGCGGATGGGCGGCATCGCCGCTTACCAAGGTTGCCGATAAGCCGAGGCGGTGCAGGTTGGCGGCGACCCGTTGTAAACGGGCGGCATCAATGTCGACGGCGGTCAGGGCTTGCAGTTGCGGCTGCTGTTCGAGGATATGCGCGGTTTTACCGCCAGGGGCGGCGCAGACATCCAATGCCCGTTGCCCAGGCTGGAGGTCTAATAAGCCTGCCGCCAATTGTGCGGCGGTGTCTTGCACCGACACGGCGCCGCTGGCAAAGTCGGGCAATTCGTCAACCGCCACGGCTTTGTCCAGTACCAGGGCGGAAGGGCAAAAGCTGACGGTGTCGGCAGCGAGGCCGCGTTCTGCCAAGTGCTGTTGGTAGGTGTCGCTGTCGGTCTTAAGGCGGTTGATGCGCAGTGCCATTGGGGCTTGCTGGTTGTTCGCCAAGAGTATCTGTTCGGCTTGCTCCGGCCAATCTTGGCGGATGCGCTTAAGCAGCCAGTCGGGGTGGCTGTGCGCCTTATCGGCGGTGAGCGCTTCCAGGCGTTCGGTCTCGCGCAGGTATGTCCTCAGCAAGGCGTTAATTAAGCCCTTGGCCCATGTTTTCTTGCGGATGGCATAGACGGTCTCGGAAACGGCGGCATGGGGCTTGACGCGCATAAATTTAAGCTGGTATAGGCCGATGAGGGCCAGGGCTTTAATTTCCACGTCTTTTAGGGGTTTGGTCGCCAGTTCGTCTAAGAGGGCATCGAGTTGGTGGTAATGCCTACAGACCCCGTAGCAGAGCATTTGGATAAAGGCGCGGTCTTGGTGCGACGCGACGCTGGCTAAGGTATTATCAAGGCTTACCGTTAATGACTGTCCGTTGTCCATGACATTGGCAAGCACCCGTGCGGCGATGGCGCGTGTATTGGTACTCAACCCAGTATTACCCCGTTAAGATCATGCGCGTTGAGAAAGGCCTCAACAGCCATGCGTTTGCCACCCGGCAACTGCACTTCTAACAAACGTAATTTACCGTTTCCGGTCATGATGTCCAATTGTTTGTGGGCGCAGACGACCGCGCCCGGAAGGGCGGTGCCGGTATTGTCCTCAAGGGCTTCGGCACGCCAGATGCGCAGCATTTCGCCACGGTATAGGGTTTGCGCCACGGGCCAAGCGTTCAGGCCGCGCACTTTACAGGCGATGGCGGTAGCGGCCTGCGTCCAATCAATGAGCGCTTCGCTTTTGTCGAGTTTTTCGGCATAAGTGACCAAGGCTTCGTCTTGCGGCTCGGCGAGTACCGTGCCTTGTTCGAGTTGTGCCAAGACTTTGCCCAGCCCCACCGCACCCAAGGCCGCTAAACGGTCGTGGAGGTCGCTGGAGGTGTCGGCCTCGCTAATGGTGCAGACTTCTTTATGCAGCATGTCGCCTGCGTCCAGTTTAAGGACAAGCTTAATGATGGTCACTCCGGTTTCCCCGTCGCCCGCCATGACGGCGCGTTGGATAGGGGCCGCGCCGCGCCAGCGCGGCAATAAGGAGCCGTGGACATTCAGGCAACCCCATTTCGGCGCATCCAGCACGGTCTGCGGCAAAATGATGCCGTAGGCGACCACGACCATCAGATCGGCGTTAAAACGGCGTAGCTGTTGCAGGTCGGCGTCTGCTTTAAAGTTTAAGGGTTGCAACACCGGAATGTCGGCGGTCACCGCTACTTGTTTGACGGGGCTGGGTTGGAGGTGGCGGCCACGGCCTGCCGGGCGGTCCGGCTGTGTGTAGACGGCGCAGACTTCATGCCCCGAAGTGAGCAGCATTTGCAGGCTGGGCACGGCAAAGTCGGGGGTTCCGGCAAAAATAATTTTCATGCTTAAGTTTTTTCCAGTTTATGAAGCTTTTCCAGTTTCTTTTTAATTCGTTGGCGTTTTAACGGCGATAGGTAGTCGACGAAAAGCTTGCCTTCGAGATGGTCCATTTCGTGCTGTATGCACACCGCCAGCAGTTCGCGGGCTTCCAGCGTAAACTCGCGGCCTTCGCGGTCTAAGGCTCTGACGATAATATGCTCGGCGCGTTGGACTTTTTCGTAAAAGCTCGGCACGGACAAACAGCCTTCTTCCGATTCCTCAACCCCGTTTTTTTCGATAATCTGCGGGTTAATCAGGCAGAGGGGGGCATTTTTTTCTTCACTCAGGTCTATGACGATGACCCGTTGATGCACATTGACTTGGGTGGCGGCCAAGCCGATCCCTTTCGCTGCATACATGGTCTCTAACATGTCATCGACAAGTTTTTTGATGTTTTGGTCGATTTTCCCGACAAGCGCCGCTTTTTTGCGTAAACGCTCGTCGGGAAACTCGAGAATAGTTAGAATACTCAACAAACTCTCCACTATAATAATTGAATACTGGAATTCTATCCGAATTCATCTAAACTTTGAATTCAAACACACTAAAAAAGACTCCCGCAGGAACCACTATGGCTTATCGTAAATTTTCAGGATTGTTTCTTACGGCGATTATCAGCATGAATGTGTGCGCCGATCAGTTACAAATCAATCCCGCCCATCCTGACCAATATACCGTCGTGCATGGCGATACCTTATGGGATATATCCGGCAAATTCTTACAGCATCCGTCGCAATGGCCCGAATTATGGCGTTACAATAGCCAAATCCGCAATCCTGACCTTATCTATCCTGGAGATACCATTTATTTTGCCATGGTCAATGGCGCGCCGCAGGTCAATCTAGTCAGAGGCCCCGATTATATTGATCCCGGCCAGTCTGGCGGCGAGTTGAATATCCAGTCGACCTGTGTCCTGAACGAAGATGACCCTAAACAAGGGCGTACCCAATTTCCGGTCACTGCTGACGGTAAGCTGATGCCGTGCATTCGCGCCACTAATCTGGCGCAGGCCATTAAGCTCATCCCGAACAGTAAGATTATGCAATACCTGACGACACCACGGGTAGTCGGTATGGATGAACTGGCTGGTTCCCCTTATGTGATTGATGTGGCAGGCGAGCATCTGGTCGCGGGGGTGGGTGATAAAGTCTATGTCCGTTCGATTCCGAAAGGTACGCAAATGGGTTATACCATTTACCGCCCTGGCGAGGTTTATAAAAACCCCGAAACAGGTGAGATTTTGGGCTATGAGGCGCAATATGTCGCCGATACCGATTTGTTACAGGCAGGTGATCCCGCTACGTTGATGATTAAACGGATGAACACAGAGATTCGCTATGGCGACCGCTTGATGCCGAATCCCGAAGCGGATATCGCCTTAAATTATTTCCCTAGGCCACCCTCAAAAAAGATTAGCACCAATATCATTAGTGTCCAAGGTGGGGTGACACAAATCGGCCTGTATAATACGGTGGTCATTGACAAGGGCGAGAAAGACGGTTTGCAAGTGGGGCATGAGTTGGAGATTTACCAAAGGGGTAAGGTGATAGTCGATGCCCTTAGCCCGATTAAAAACGATACGGTGAAGTTGCCTGATGAAAAAGCCGGGGTGCTGATGGTGTTCCGGGCTTTTGACCGCGTCAGCTATGCCTTGGTGATGAAAGCCACCCAGGCCATCCATGTCTTAGACAAAGCGAAGACCCCCTGAGCCTGCTAAGCGCACCCACTGATGATGACGGTATCCGCTACTGGCTGGCGCTGTTGCGTGTGCCGGGGGTGGGTTGCCGGACGTACCTTAAGTTATTGGCGACCCACACGCCAGAGCAGGTATTTGCCGAGTCTTACCAAGCGTTGTCGGCGCTGGGCTTAAAAAACAGTGTGGTTGATGCGATCAGAAAGCCGGATTGGGCGGTGGTCGAGCAAGATTTGGCTTGGCTGGCCCAACCTAATAACAGCGTCTTGACCTTGGCGGATGCCGGCTATCCGGCGCAATTGCAAGAAATTGCCGACCCGCCGCCGTTGCTGTTCGTGCGCGGTAAGCCGGAACTGTTGGCGTTGCCGCAATTAGCGATAGTGGGTAGCCGCAACCCGTCGCAATTGGGCAAAGCCACCGCTTTTGAATTCGCCAAAGCCCTGTGCCAAGCCGGTTTTGTCGTCACCAGCGGCTTGGCTTTGGGGATTGATGCCGCTAGCCACGAAGGGGCTTTGCACGCCCAAGGCTATACCATTGCGGTGGCGGGTACGGGTTTGGATAGGGTTTATCCCGCTAAGCATAAGGATTTGGCAACCCAGATTGTCAACACCGGGGCGATGGTGTCGGAGTTTCCGCCCGGCACGACGGCAATGGCCAACCATTTTCCGCGCCGTAACCGTATCATCAGCGGTTTGTGCCAAGGTTTGCTGGTGGTGGAGGCGGCCAAACAAAGCGGCTCGTTAATTACGGCCAGAATGGCCTTGGAACAAAACCGTGAGGTTTTCGCCATCCCCGGATCCATCCATAATCCTTTGGCGCGGGGCTGCAATGCCCTGATCCGTCAAGGTGCAAAGCTTGTCGAAACAACGCAAGATATTCTTGAAGAATTACATCAATATATTCAACAAGATGTGAATTATTCACAAGTCCAACCACAAACAATGCTTGACCTGGAGCAACAAACATTATTGAATCTAGTCATGTTCAGCCCAACTTCCATTGATAATCTAGTCGAAAATGCAGGTTTATCGGTTGAAATTATCTCCTCAATGCTACTCATTTTAGAACTGCAAGGATATGTAGAAGCGACCGCTGGCGGTTTCTATACAAGAATAAAATAATCCAAACCTTAAGCGAACCATGAAAGAAAATATTTTTGATGTCCTGATGTATTTATTTGAGAACTATATGGAAGATGAAGTAGAAATTCTTCCTGATAGCGATGTCATCAAAGTCGAACTTGAGGAAGCGGGCTTTGAATCCTGTGAGGTGAGCAAGGCGTTTGATTGGCTGGAGTCGCTCAGTCTGCAACGGGCGATTAAGCCGAGCGCGTCGGTGGCGTTCCGCATTTTCTGCGCCGAAGAGCAAGCCAAGCTGGATATTGAGTGCCGCAATCTGATTATGTTCTTAGAACATAACGGCATTTTGACCCCGGCTAACCGCGAGATTGTCATTGATAGGGCGATGGCCTTGGAAAATGAGGAAATTTCAATGGAAAAGCTCAAGTGGATTGTGCTGATGGTATTGCTTAGCCAACCGAACGAAGAAATTGCTTTTTCCCGAATGGAAGATATTGTCTATGACTTAGTGCCGACTTATCTGCACTAAACGCGCTTAGTCAAATCCGCCTGCCTTATCCCAACCTCTTGGCCTAGAGGATACGACCCCTTTTACTGTAGATTTTAATTAAATGAGCAAGCATCTTGTCATCGTAGAATCGCCCGCTAAAGCAAAGACCATTGAAAAATACTTGGGCAAGGATTTTCACGTCTTGGCTTCTTATGGTCATGTCCGCGATCTGGTGCCTAAAGAGGGCGCTGTTGACCCAGAACATGACTTTGCCATGAAATACGAAGTCATTGAGCGTAACCAGAAGCATGTTTTGGCGATCAGCAAGGCCTTAAAAGCCGCCGACACTCTGTATCTGGCGACTGACCCGGATAGGGAAGGTGAGGCCATTTCTTGGCATTTATATGAACTGCTCAACGATAAAAAATTGCTTAAAGACAAACCCGTGCATCGGGTGGTGTTCCATGAGATCACCAAAAAGGCCGTGACCGAAGCCATTGCCCATCCGGGTAAACTGGCGACTAATCTGATTAATGCCCAGCAAGCCCGCCGCG
The DNA here is from genome assembly GCF_002209385.1 of Methylovulum psychrotolerans. Classification (NCBI taxonomy): domain Bacteria; kingdom Pseudomonadati; phylum Pseudomonadota; class Gammaproteobacteria; order Methylococcales; family Methylococcaceae; genus Methylovulum; species Methylovulum psychrotolerans. The sequence goes on along the minus strand of NZ_CP022129.1, from coordinate 3,026,893 downwards.
CTTTGGATTATCTGGTCGGCTTTAATTTGTCACCGTTATTGTGGAAAAAAATCCGCCGGGGGCTATCGGCAGGCCGTGTGCAAAGCCCGGCGTTACGGCTGATTGTCGAGCGTGAACTGGAGATTGAGGCTTTCAAAAGCCGCGAGTATTGGACGCTGAACGCCGCGCTGACTGCCGACGAGCAGCACTTTAAGGCCAAATTGATCCAGTTTGGCGGCGAGAAAATCAGCCAATTCAGCATCACCGACCAAGACCGCGCCGAGCAGGTAAGGCAAGTGCTGATAGAGGCCGCTGACGGGCAGTTGTTAGTTACCAAACTGGAAAAAAAGCAACAAAAACGCCACCCAGCCCCGCCGTTCATCACTTCGACATTGCAACAGGAAGCGGCGCGGAAACTGGGCTTTACCACCAAGCGCACCATGATGGTCGCCCAGCAGCTTTATGAGGGTATCGACATCGGCGGCGACACCGAGGGGCTGATTACTTACATGCGTACCGATTCGGTCAATTTGTCCGAAGATGCCGTGCAAGACATCCGCGCTTTGATTGCCGAAAACTATGGCGCGGACAATGTGCCGCCGGAACCCCGGCTATTTAAGACCAAATCGAAAAACGCCCAAGAAGCCCACGAGGCGATCCGCCCTACCTCTAGCCGCCGTTTGCCCGCGTCGATAAAAAATTATCTGAATGCCGAGCAGTTTAAGCTGTATGAGCTGATTTGGAAGCGCACCATTGCTTGCCAGATGATCCATGCCACGCTGAATCGCATTGCCGTGGATTTGAGCTGTGCGGCGGGCCAGCATGTTTTTCGGGCGACGGGTTCGTCTATCGCCATCCCTGGGTTTATGACCGTTTATCTGGAAGGCAAGGACGACAGCAACGAAGGCGACGACAAGGAAAGCTTTCTGCCGACTATGCAGGAAGGCCGCCCCGTGCCGCTTAACGATGTGATTGCTGACCAGCACTTTACCGAGCCGCCGCCGCGCTACGGCGAGGCCAGCCTTGTTAAATCCTTGGAAGAGTACGGCATAGGCCGGCCTTCTACCTATTCGACGATTATCTCGACGCTGCAAAACCGCGAATATGTCACCTTAGACACTAAGCGCTTTTATCCGACCGATGTCGGGCGTATCGTCAACCGTTTTTTGACCGAGCATTTCACCAAATACGTCGATTACGACTTTACCGCCAATCTGGAAGATGAGTTGGATGCGGTGTCACGCGGGGAAAAAGACTGGATTCCGCTGATGCGGGCATTTTGGCAGCCGTTTACGTCCTTAATCACCGAAAAAGAGGGCAGCGTCCAGCGCAAAGACATTACCCAAGAAGCCATTGACGAAAAATGCCCCGACTGCGCTAGCCCGCTGTCAATACGCCTAGGCCGCAACGGACGGTTTATCGGTTGCACCCAGTATCCCGAATGTTCGTACACCCGCAATTTGGGTGATGACGGGGATAGCACCGAGAAGGCCGCTGAGGTGGTCGAAGGTCGGGTTTGCCCTGAATGCGCCTCGCCTTTGGTGCTGAAAGCCGGAAAATATGGCAAGTTTATCGGCTGTAGCGGGTATCCGAAATGCCGCCACATCGAGCCGCTGGAAAAGCCTTTAGATACCCATGTCGAATGCCCACAATGTAAAACAGGCAGTTTGCTGAAACGCAAATCGCGTAACGGTAAAGTGTTTTATTCTTGTTCGGGTTATCCTAAATGCAGCTACGCGTTGTGGAACGCGCCGCTTAAGGAAAGCTGCCCGACTTGCGAATGGCCGATTTTGACGGTGAAAGTGACTAAGCGCAATGGCGCGGAAAAGGTTTGTCCGCAAAAGGATTGTAAATATGCCACGCCTTATGAGGGGGATCCGGCGGATGCTGAGGGGCCTAAGTGAGGGGGGGTATAAATTATGCCCAGTTTCTCAATAGGTACGCTTTTACACCGGGTAGCTGGTCAGTTCGAGCGGTTGCACCAACGTATTGTTATCAGCAATCTAGCCAGTGGTCTTGATCAACTGCACCAGTTAGACATAGATGGTAAGGCTCTTCCGATTAGTGATTTGGGTTTTAGCGATGTACAAGAAGCCCTTATTCAGATAATAACCAAAAATGTCGATGTATTGGCGCAAATGGCTATTCAGCCTCAAAACTTGCCCGAATTGGAAAATGCCTTAAACCGTTTACAAGGTATTATCGATAAGTCTACAGTGGCTGGTTTTTCTGGGGTTGAGCAAAAAACGGTTTTTCATGGCCGAATTGATCGGCATTTTACGGAATTGGAATTGTGCCATTATAAAAAATTCCATAACCTTAAAATCACCAAAATAGCGCGTATCAATCTCTTTACAGGGATTAACAATTCAGGAAAAACCACTTTGTTGGAAGCGGTTTACTTACTGTCTAAGCAAAATGATTTTGGCGGTTTATTGGAAGTTATCCGTCGGCGCGGAAAAGTCTCGGAAGATAAGTTGAATCCTGAATGGTTTTTGCAGCAATTGCCCGAATCCTTTGCGCTAAAAGCCCGTTTTGATAATCAGGATACGTCTGTCGTGATGCGCCATTACGAAGAAGACAGTCTGGAAATCGACCGGTCCCGTTATTTACAAAGCGTGGAATTAACCGCTATTTTTGCAGATATTCATCAGGCATCATCAACGCGCCTCTTTAAGGGGCGTGATAGGGAATCTAAGGCCACATCAATCAAATTATTGTGTCCGGCAGTATTTAGCAGCCCTTTTTTCCTTAACGAACCGTCCCGGTATGCGGCTTTTTACCATAAAAGCACCCAATCCAAAGCTTTGCCGAAGATTTTTGAATTTATCCGGCGTGATGTTGTGCCGGGTATCAGTGATATTCGTTTGGTCGATGAATGGCAACGTTTTTTGGTGACGGATAGCGCTTATGACAATGCTTTGGATTTGATGGAATATGGCGAGGGTTTGCAACGTATTTTCTTTATTTCTTTGCTGTTTGCTTCTGCCCAAAATGGTATTGTCTTAATTGATGAGTTTGAAAATGCCATTCATGTTGAGCTGATTGGCAAGTTTTGCCAATTTATCCATACTTTGTCGATAGAATTTAACGTCCAGGTTTTTCTGACCAGCCATAGCAAAGAATGTGTGGATGCGTTTGTGGAAAATGTGCCTGATATTCAGGACTTTGCTTTTCATACCCTAGTGTGCCAAGGCGCTGATATTGTCGCTAGGGAGTTTACTGGCCCGGAATTTAAAAAGCTCTTGGAGGCAGGCGATGTGGATTTGCGGAGAGCTAAATAATGGGCGAAGTGAACGCCCTGCTGGTGTTTTGTGAAGGGGCGCATGATATTGCCTTTGTGCAGCAGGTTCTTAAAGTCTGCTTGGGGTTTACCCGGACACAATGGAAATTTAGCGAGCATCCGGCGCCGTTTAACCAATTGTTTAGCACCAGTGTGAAAAACTATGCGGCACAAGATTTGAGTTTGGATATGGCCCGTAAATTCTTTTTGCCGGATAGTGTCTGGCAAAAAGACCAGGACATGATACTGCTTTTTAATAGCGGCGGCAGCACGCAAGTTGCTAAGGTGAAAGAGTTGCTGGGTAAATTTTTGACCTTGTTTAAACAGTGCCAAGTTTTTCCGGGGCAAGCCACGGCTGTGGTCAGGCAAGCAAGCTATTTATTTTTGTATGATGCCGATGATGTGGGGGCGGCAGCATGGTTCAAAAAAATAAAGCAGGATTTTGCGGTTATTGATGACGAACCGTCATGGACTTTTGGTGAATGGGACGTTTTGCCAAACAATCCGTTTGGTGCCGTTGCGGGTGATAAAGCCGCCTATATTTGGGGGGCAAGTGCGCATCAAGGAACGCTTGAAGATGTGTTGTTGCCTATGTTTGAAGTTGACTGCCAGCAGTTAATGGCAGATGCTGGCGCGTTTGTTGATAGTGCGTTTCAATGGGATGTAGATGGGAGGGGTAAAAAAGACCCTATCGCTGAAATGGGCAAACGCAAAAAAGCCATTATCACCTGTGCCGGACAGCGTAAAAAACCGGGTAGCCCGATGAGTGCCATTCTTGATCAAGCTAAATTGATTACCGATTCTACCTTTGCAAATAATGCCGCTGTTGCTTTATTTGCCGATTTTATGAAAAAATTCATGGCTCTTACATAAGCGTAGTACCCTGAAGCCTAAGCCGTATTCCTGAGTCTATCAAGCCACATCGGATTTTTCTTTTAAAATGCCACAAAACATTGTTGTTAGCCAACCCGAAGACCTGACGGTGGCTTGGGCGCAGCGTGTTGTTAAGTTGCACGAACCCCATACCCTAGTGACCCAGGTTGACCGCGTCTCTGTCGAGGTGGGTACGACCACGCGGATACGTTTGGCTGTCACCTATCAAGCTGAGACGGCGTTGCCGCGCCGTTGGTTTGTCAAATTGCCGTCTTTAGCATGGCGGGCGCGGTTTATCACCGCGTTGCCGCAGTTGCTCGAAACCGAAATCCGTTTTTACCAAGAACTTGCCAAAGCGGTGCCGATTGCTTTGCCTGTGTGTTTGGCGGCGCAAAGCCGTTGGGGCTTGGGTTCTATCTTGGTGCTGGCCGATATTGAGGAACACGGGGCGTTGCCGGGCGATCCGCATGATGTGTTGTCGGCGGCGCAGGCGGGCTTGGTGGTTGATGGTCTGGCGCGGTTTCATGCGCGTTTTTGGCATCAGCACGGCACGGTGCCGCGTTACCGTTGGTTGGCGGGTAGGGTGCGGCAGGTGGAAGACCATTTAGGGACGGTGCTGGCGGTGCCGCTGATGCAACAGGGCTTACGGCGTTCTGGTGCGGCGGTGCCGGTCGGGCTGCATCAGGCGGCGTTGCATTACGCCCGCAACCGCCGCCGCGCCATGCGTTTTTTGTCGGCCTTACCGCAAACGCTGGTGCATCATGATTGCCATCCGGGCAATTTGTTTTGGCAGCAGCATCAGGCGGGGCTGTTAGATTGGCAGTTGGTGCGTATCGGCGAAGGGGTCAGCGATGTCGCGTATTTTTTGGCGACGGCTTTAGAACCTGAGCAGCGCCGCTTATGCGAAACCGGGCTGTTGGCCCGTTATGCCCGGCAATTGCACAGCCACGGCATCACCGATGTCGATATCGGACAGCTTAACGGGCGCTATCGGGCGCATTTGGTGTATGCGTTTGAGGCGATGGTGGTGACCTTGGCGGTGGGCGATATGATGCCGACCGCCAGTAATCTGGAATTGATCCGCCGCACGGCGACGGCGGTTGAGGATTTGGATGCGTTTGCGGCGTTGCCGATATAGGCGGCTTATCGCTTGGGAAGGGAGGCTTGGAGCGCGGGCATCTTGCCCGCTCTTGCGGGCAAGATGCCCGCGCTCCCAATGCTTGCCTATCACTCCGCTTTGTTATTCCAAATTTGCAGCACGCTTAAGGTCGCCAGTAGCAAGAACGCCACTAATGTCCAGGCGGGCATACTCAGGCCTAACAGTTGCCAGTTGACTTCGGCGCAGTCGCCTGTGCCGTTCAGCATCAGTTTCAGCGTTTTCGTCAGCGGGAAATTATTGAACACATATTCCAAGGGCGGTTCACATTCGGGGACTTTGTCGGGCGGTAAATGCTGTATCCAAACATGGCGGGCAGATACCGCCGCGCCGCACAAGGCCAGTGTCGCGCCGATCAAGCTATAGATTTTTACGCCTTTGCGGCTGGGGTTATGCAGGGCGGCGACCAAAAAACACAGCCCGGTCGCCGCAATGGCAATACGTTGGGAAATGCACAAAGGGCAGGGTTCTAAGCCATCAACCAATTGAAAATACGCACCCATACTCAGCAAAAACACGCAGCCCAAAAAACCCAGCAGAAACCAGATCCGGGGGTTAAACTTTAATGACTCCAACATGTGACATTCACCTGATTTTTAGATTGAATAAATTAAAATACTGCGTTGTGGCAGAAGCGGCTACCGTTGCGGTAGGGAAGGGAGTCTCCACTGGGTAAACCCTTGCTTGCTGTTAACCCTCTTTTATGCCTAGTTAGGGCAAGATTGTATAAAAAAGCAAATAGTGTAACATCGGCTGGCTTAAGGAAGAAAACCTGTCGGCTTGGCCGCAGCGGCGGGCTTTGCCAGTACAATAGGCGGGTAACTTCCGGCCGCTTTGCTTATTTGCCACACTCTGAACCTTTTTTATGAAACAAATTCCCGCGTTTTCACCTTTATTAGCCCATTTTGACCATAATGAACTTCTGGCTTCCTTATTGGCCTTAGTGGCGGGCAGTCCCGTGTATTGTGTCGATAAGGGACAGCATATCCTGTATTGGAGTGAGGCGATGGCGCAATTGACGGGCTTGCCCGCTTGCGATGTGGTGGCTAAGCGGTGTGCGCCGGAATATGCCATCACCACCGAGGAAGACGGGCAGGTGCTTAGTTTAATCAATAAAGACGGGCAGACGGTTTGCCTGAAAAAATCCGTGCAGATGGTATATGACCAGTATGGGGCAGTCAGCGGCGGCTTAGGCTTGTTAAACGCGTGTGGGCAAGCGTTGGCGAAGGAGGCCGTGCCGAGCATCCAAAAAACCACCAAGCAAAATTTTTACGGTATCATCAGCCGCTCCCCGGCCATGCAGGCAGTGTTCCAGATTATCGAGAACGCCGCCGAAACTACGGCGACCGTGCTGGTCAGGGGCGAAAGCGGCGCGGGCAAGGAATTGGTGGCGCGGGCTATCCATCAGCTCAGTGCGCGGCGTAACGCGCCATTTTTGGCGATCAATTGCGCCGCCTTATCGAGCAGTTTGTTGGAAAGCGAATTGTTTGGTCATGTGCGCGGGGCGTTTACGGGGGCGGTTAAGGATCATCATGGCATGTTCCAGCGGGCGCATGGCGGCACTTTGTTTTTGGATGAGGTTGCCGAGTTGCCGCTGGATTTACAGGCTAAGCTGTTGCGGGTGATACAGGAGCGCAATTTTATTCCGGTCGGCGGTGACCGTTCGGTGAGCGTGGATGTGCGTCTGGTCGCCGCTTCGCACCGCTCATTGCGCGAGCAGGTCAAAAAAGGCGAGTTCCGCGAAGATTTGATGTACCGCTTGCGGGTCGTGCCGATTTTTTTGCCGCCCTTACGCGAACGCCGCGAGGACATCAGTTTGTTGCTTTGGCATTTTATCCAAGTGCACAATGGGGAAAATCTGCGCAAAATTGACAAAATAGATCCTTTGGCGATGCGCTTGTTATTGGATTACGCTTGGCCGGGCAATGTCCGTGAACTGCATAATGTCATTGAATATGCGTTTGCGGTCGGACGCGGTTCTATCTTGAAAGTGGCCGAATTGCCGCCGGAATTTCGCGAACCCACCAGCACCGAATCCCCAGCCATTGCCCCGCTGACGAATAAGTTGCGTTTGTCTGCCGAAGAGGAGGCCGTCGCTATTCGCCAAGCCTTGCAACAAAGTAACGGCTCGCTAGGCCATGCTGGGGATTTGCTGGGTATGAGCCGTGCGACCTTATGGCGTAAGCGCAAGCGCTATGGCTTATGAGAGGGGAGTTAGGCAATCAGATTGGTCATCCGCGCCAGAAACTTTTAAAATGGCGTTACATAGAATTATTTTTTTGAGAATCATTTACAATGTCTTTACCCATTCAAGATTACGCCTTACTCGATGATGACGAATGCGATGTGCGGATTGCCGCCGCTAAAGCGCAGTTAGGGTCGCGCTGTGTGATACTCGGCCATCATTATCAACGCGATGAGGTGTTTAAACATGCCGATTTCTCCGGCGATTCGTTAAAGCTGTCTAGGGATGCGGCAAACTCGGCGGCGGAATATATCGTGTTCTGCGGGGTGCATTTTATGGCGGAAGTGGCGGATATTTTATCGCGCCCCGAACAAATTGCCATTTTGCCGGATTTGGCGGCGGGCTGCTCAATGGCGGATATGGCTAATTTGCTGAAAGTGCAAAAGTGCTGGGCGGAATTGGCGCAAGTGCTGGATGTGGATAGCCAAATTACGCCGATTACCTATATCAATTCTGCGGCGGATTTAAAGGCTTTTTGCGGCCAGCATGACGGGATTGTTTGTACCTCGTCGAATGCGCAAAAAATCCTCGAATGGAGTTTTGCCCAAAAACCGAAAGTGCTGTTTTTCCCTGACCAGCATTTAGGGCGCAACACGGGCTACCGGATGGGCATTCCGTTGGAGGAAATGGTCACTTGGGATTTTAACAAACCGATGGGTGGTCTGACTGAGGCGCAAATCCTCAACGCCAAAATCATTTTGTGGAATGGCCATTGCTCGGTACATCAGGCCTTTAAGCCGGAGCAAATCGACAATTTTCTGGCGCGTTATCCCGAAACCCAGGTCATTGCCCACCCCGAAGCGTGTTTTGAGGTGTGCCAAAAAGCCGATTATGTCGGTTCTACCGAATATATTTTAAAGACTGTCCGCGCCGCCGCACCGGATACGCGCTGGCTGGTGGCGACAGAATTGAACTTGGTCAACCGCCTGCATGAAGAATGCAAAGGCGAGGGCAAAAACGTCCATTTTATGTCGCCGACCTTGTGCATGTGTTCGACCATGTTCCGCACCGACCCGCAACATTTGGCATGGGTGTTGGAGAATTTGGCGGCGGGTGAGGTCATTAATCAGATTGCCGTCCCTGCCGATGTTGCCCAGTTTGCCAAAAAGGCCTTGGATGCGATGTTGGTGGCGAGTTAGTCTTTTCGCCAAGCAGGGTTTGGCGGCATAGCGGTACTGGAAAAACTTGGGATAGGGATAATTAAACTATTATAACGGGTTGGAAATTATGATTTTTATAAAAAGAAACGACAGAATTCCGTCAACAGCACAAGCCTCCGCCGTGTTAGCCCGTCAGGGGGGTAAGCCATGACCATGACCGTCGCCGAACTTAACGTCCTGCACAGCCATATTGATTCGGCCAGCAACTTTTTGGAATTTGGCGCAGGAGCCAGCACCTTGTATGCGGCCAGTGTGCCGTCTATCCGGCAAATAGACTCGGTGGAGTCGTCTGCTGAGTTTGTTGACGAAAACCTTAAGCCCAATCCGGTGATTTCCGAAGCCCTCAGCGCCGGACGCTTGTTGTTCCATATCATTGACATAGGCAAGACTTTTTATTGGGGCTATCCGGCGAGTTTTTGCAAAAAACATGTCTGGCCGGATTATTCCTTCCGCATTTTCCGGCAAAAAAGCGAGCATGATCTGGTGTTGATAGATGGGCGTTTCCGGGTCGCCTGTACGCTGAACACCATTTTAAACACGCCGGAACACTGCAAAATCCTCATCCATGATTTTTGGAACCGCCCACATTACCATGTCGTTTTAAGCTTTCTGGAAACCCAAGCCGAAGTGGATACCTTAGGGGTGTTTACGAAACGGGCAGGGATTGATCAGCGTCAGGTCAAGTCGTTGATTGATAAATATAAGTATTTGCCGCGTTAACGGCGGTTTGAGGGGTTGTGGCTACTCGGTTGGCACTTTCCGCGTAGGTATAGCTTGTTCATATCGGCTTTTTTTCTTCAATCAGGACGGTATTATGAAACAAGGCGTTTTTTTGATAGGGATTATCCCGTGTTTGTTGGCTTGCAGCACAACGGATGACCCTCAGTCGGCGGCTTATAAAGAGCAGGCTAGGCAGTGTTATGACGAGTCTAACCAACAGAAAGTGTCTACGCAGGTGCCTGGCGGTGCGAAGCCAGGTGGGGTGATTAAGGTGGATATTCCGCTGGGTAATAACTCTTACTTGTATGCAGACTGTATGTCGCGTAACGGTTATCAGGTGGTGTTGCCCGAAGTGCCTGTGAAAAAAGGCGGGCATGTCGTTCCTGGGGCGGCTGATAAGGATGGGCAGAATTTCCATTGGAGTGGTGGCCAACCTTAGGGGGGGGCTTTTGGCTAAGCTGAAAATTCTAGAATGTCGTGTTTTTTGTGGCGCATAAAAAATAATATCGGCATAGTTATTATCGTGCAGCGTTTTCATCGATGGGGCGCGGGCAAGATGCCCGCGCTCCTAGGCCTATCCCAGCAAGGTCTTAATCTCCGGCACACAAGAGCCGCAGTTAGTCCCCGCTTTTAAGCACCGCCCGACTTCTTGTGGCGTTTTCAGGCCTTGTTCCTGTATGGCGGTGCGGATGGTTTTTTCGCCGACATTAAAACAGGCGCAGACTATCGTGCCGACATCGGCAACGCCTAAGGGCGGCTTGCCGGTCAACAAAGCCCGCCGCTCGGCATCGCTTAAGGCGGCTTTGACAAACAGGCTGGTCAGCCAGTTGCGTTCGGGCAGGTTGGGGTGGGTGGCGATAAAGACCACGCAATCTAATTGCTGGCCGACTAGCCGGGCGGCGCGGTAATTGCCGTTGCTGGCATCTTGATATTCCTGCCATTGCCCCGTACCGTCTTCGCCAAGCTGGTTTTGCGCCCAGGCTTGCCAAGTGGTCGGCAGGTGTTCGCCGGCCAGTTCATAGCGGTAAAATTGCTCGCCCTTTACTTTTACCCAATACGCCGTACCGCTAAGGGTTAACGGTTGTCGCGCTAAGATAAACCCGTACCACGCCGCTGGGTAAGTACGGATCCGCGCGGGGGTGTGTTTGCATTCCGGTTGTTTGGAGACCGGGTCGACCGCCGGATTGACTAACGCCCCCATGCGCCCGTGGCTGGCATATTGTGCCGTCCAGTGCATAGGGACAAATAGGTTGCCGAGTTTTTGGCCGTCGGTAATGTGTACCCGTGCCGTCATGCTGCCCCAGCGGCTGTCTAGCGTCGCCAAGCTGTTGTGTGCCAGCCCGAAGCGTTCGGCATCGGTGGGATGTACTTCGACAAACGGTTCCGGTTTGTGCTGGTTAAGTTTGCTGGCAAGGGCGGTGCGGGTCATGGTGTGCCATTGGTCTCGCAGGCGGCCCGTATTTAAGATCAGCGGATAATCGGTATCGGGCAGGTTGGCGGGTGGTCTAGGGGTTATGGCGATAAATTGGGCTTTGCCGGAGGGGGTGAAAAACCGCCCGTCGGCAAACAGCCGCGCCGTGCCTTGTGGGTTTTCGGCATTGACGGGCCATTGCATGGGTTGGAAGTTATCGTAATCGGTTAAGCTGATGTCCGCGAACGCAGAGATGTCAAAATCGCGGCTGCCATGGTTTTCAAAGCCGGACAGGGCGGCGTGTTCGCGGAAAATCTCTGCCGGATGTTGGAAGGCGAAGGCGTTGCCAAAGCCCATGCGTTGGGCGACTTGGCAAATAATCCACCAATCCGGTTTGGCGTTACCCGCGCCGTTAAATAGATTGCGTTGCCGGGAAATCCGCCGCTCGGAGTTGGTCACTGTGCCGTTTTTTTCGCTCCAACCTTGGGCAGGCAGTAATACATGCGCTAGGGCGGTGGTGTCGGTGTCGGCGATACAATCGGAGACCACGACAAAATCACAGCCTTGCAGAGCTTGTTTGACTTTATCGGCATTGGGCAGGCTGACCACCGGATTGGTGCCCATAATCCAGACAGCTTTCACTTTCCCTTCGTAGATGGCATCGAATAGGGCTACCGCCGGTAAGCCGCCTTGGGCTGGGATATTATCGGTTTGCCAAAACCGCGCCACCCGGTCAATATCGCCAGGGGTGGCAAAATCCATGTGTGCCGCCAGTTGGTGCGATAAGCCGCCGACTTCGCGCCCGCCCATGGCATTGGGTTGTCCGGTCAGGGAAAATGGCCCCATGCCCGGTTTGCCGATGCGTCCGGTCGCCAAATGGCAGTTGATGATGGCGTTGACTTTATCAGTCCCCGACGTGGATTGGTTAACCCCTTGGCTGTAGAGGCTCATGACTTTTTCGGTGGCGGTAAACCAAGCGAAAAATAAGGCCACATCGGCAGGATTGAGCAGGCAATCGGCCGCCACTTGCGCCATATCGGCGCTGCTGGCGGCGGTTAGAGCTTCAGCAAAGCCTTGGGTGTGTTGTCGGATATAGCCGTCCGCCAAGGCCGAGGCTGACAAATGCGTGAGCAGGCCGTTAAACAGCGTGGTGTCGGAACCCGCCGCCAAGGGGAGGTGCAGGTCGGCAATATCGCAGGTGGCGGTGCGGCGCGGATCGATGACGACGATTTTTAAGCGCGGATTGGCTTCTTTGGCGGTGCGGATACGTTGGAAACTGACCGGATGGCACCAAGCGGTGTTGGAGCCGATCAGGACAATAAGGTCGGCGTGTTCGAAATCGGCGTAGCAGCCGGGTACGGTATCGGAACCGAAGGCGCGTTTATGCCCCGCCACTGAAGAGGACATGCACAAGCGGCTATTGGTGTCGATGTTGGCGTTACCGATAAAGCCTTTCATCAGCTTATTGGCGACATAGTAGTCTTCGGTCAGTAACTGCCCTGAGCCGTAAATGGCGACACTGTCTTTACCGTGTGCCGCTATGGTTTTGAGTAAGGTGTCGGCGACCAGATCCAAAGCCGCTTCCCAACTGGCGGTTTGCCCGTTGATGCGCGGCTCCAGCAAGCGCTCCGCCAGCCCGACGGTCTCACCCAGTGCCGAACCCTTAGAGCAAAGCCTGCCAAAATTGGCGGGATGGCTTTGGTCACCTTTAATCTGGATGTGGCGGTTACTGGCGCTAACTGTTGCGTTAACGCCGCAGCCTACGCCGCAGTAGGGGCAGGTGGTGTTGATGGTTTGGGTCATAATAAAAGTTTAGTCATTCGTATTTTGTTTTGGGGAAAAGCGTACGCGCGTCAGCCGTACTGCTATACCAATGGCTTACGCTGGGGGGAGTCCGTTTGCCTTTTTGCAATTCTGAAATGACGTTGGTATCTAGTAAATAGCCCACTTAAAGCTCCCTACCTACATCATACGGACGCGTCAAATCCTCATCTGTTAAGCCTTCGGTGATACCTGCCAATAAGGTTTTAAGGTCTGTATTGTGGGGTGCGGCTATTTCGTCTAATAACACTAAAACCCGCAAATTCACACCATCAGGTACGGAATCCGGCAAATGGATAGTATGGTTGACTGCGGTTGCTTCAAATTCAATGGCTTGCATGGTTGCTTCCTTCCTGTCGTGTAAGGTTTGTGCCGGAATATCTTGGTTTCGGAGCGTAACGCGTTAAGAGGGAGTGCATATATCTTTTAACATTTAATATTGGTATCTCTGTAACCCCCTCCCAGCCTCCCCTGTATGGACTGGAGACATAGGTAACACATGTTCGGGGACATGGGTAACACTTTAGAATGCGTGAATTTTAACCTACCGGAAAAAGTTCATGCCTTGGAAAGAGGTCACCCTAATGTCAGCCCGAAAAGAATTTGTCCTATTGGCCTGCCAAGAAGGGGCGAACATCCGCGCCTTGTGCCGACAATTCGTCGTAAAAATTAATATCGTCGACGGGATGGAAAGATAGCCGGTTGCAATTGAATTTTGCATGGCCTCTGCAATGCGGCTTAGGATAGCTGCTATGTCCTATTTTTACACGTATGTCGGCTGTACCCCTAAAAGGCACAACTGCCGTGCAGGCCCGCGTCAGGCTGAACAACAAATGGCTGAACGCCGTTACCTTAGTGCCGTCGGTAACAGGCCAGACCGCTAATGTATTGGCTTTGGCACAGTCGTCACTCGGTGAAGCAGTGGCATTATTTTCGGTACAGCCAAATGCCGCAGCGTTAGCCGATGTTCAAGCCAGCTTTTACCGTAACGGCCAGTGGAGCGTACCGGCCGCAATTCCCGCGACAACGGGAACAACCGTATTGAATGCCCAGGTGCGTTACGACGACCAGACCACACTCCCGGCAACGCCGACCGCAACCTTGGTTTGGGTTGAAAAAACCACCACCAGCACGACGGCCTCGTGTGCCATCATGACGGCACTGGGCAAAGCGGCGGGCGGCTGGGATACCCCCCAAAAAATAGGCGAGGGTTGCTATACCTTTATCCAACTTGCGGTGAATAAGCGCGGAGAGGCGGCAGTCGCGCTGGGCGCTCCGTCTAGAGCCATCCGGGGCGGCAGTCCGGCCATTGTTACCAGCCGGAATACCGCCGGGGTCTGGACGGGTTTGACTGATTTGGGTTCGCTGACCTATGGCACCCCTCCCGTCGTTGCCATTCCAGATAACGGTGCCGCCATCGCAGTGTTCAGCGATGCCTTGTTGGGTGTGCAGTGGTCACGCCGGTCGCCGACCGATGGGAGTTGGACAGCAAAAGCGACTATCGACGGCGGCGTTCCAGCCGTGCCTACGGGCATCGCCATGTCGGCCAAAGGCGCGGCGGTAGCGGTTTATAATAGCTATTATCCTGTTGTCGGCCCCGCCCCCCTACAAGCCGCCACCTTAAAGGCAGGTAGCAACATTTGGAAAATAGACCCTGTAGCCCCTTACATCACCGACCCGTCAGGCAATATAGGCAGTTTTCAGATAGCCGCCACACCCGCCGGTTCCTTTGTCGTCGGTTGGGTTGACAACTTCCCGACCCTGCCATTAGGTGTACTCGGCTCAAGCATGGGCGTATCGGTGCTTATGGCAGGCACAACGGCTTGGGTAAATACCACCTTGGATGGCGATATGACCGGCACTTACACCGAACCCAGCCCCACAGCGGTGGCGGCGGCAACCGGACGGGCGGTGACGGTATGGAACAACACCTATTACGACCCTAGCTTTACCTACACCTACAGTGAGATTAAAGCATCTGCCAGCTCAATAAAATAGTAGCCCAATCATATTGGAATTACGCAGTTGTTCAGGCTTACGCGCATTTACAAGTGATAGACGATGCCCACAACTGGCCGCTTTAACCGACCATAACGAAGCGGGCTTAGCCGCGATAGTCCCCGCCGCTGGCGGGTGGCGGGAAGGGTGCAGATTCGGCTCTGTACTATGGGGAATGTGTCGCCATAGCCGATACGTCCAATAAACTGACCACATTTAAGCGTAAGGCTAAGCGGGTCAAGGCTATGTCACTGTCCACGCCCAGCTTGCGCTTAATCAGATAATGGCTGTTACAGACAGTTTTTGCACTGATGTTCAGGATTTGGGCAATCTCTTCGGCACTTTTGGCTTCGACCAGCAAGCGTAGGATCTCAAACTCGCGCACGGTTAAGGACTCTAAGGCCATGCGTTCGCCGCCCACTTGCGCCAAGGCTAACGCCTGGGCAATATCGGCACTGAGGGTAGGGTGGCCCGCATAAACATCGTGGATAGCCCGCAATAATTCCTCTGGCGGGCTGCTTTTGGTGATATAGCCTAACGCTCCCGCGCGGGTGGCTTGTAAGGCAAAGCTGGGTTGTTGGTGCATACTGAACACCAGTATTTTGGCTTTGGCATCACGCTGTTTGATACGCGCGATCACTTCCAAACCGCTGATACCCGGCAACGACAAATCAGTGATGACCACATCCGGGCTATGTGCCTTGAAGGCTTGGTACGCTTGGTTGCCGTCAGCGGCTTCGGCGACCACCTGCAAATCGCTTTGCTTTGCCAACAACGCCAGATAGCCGGCGCGGACAATGGCATGGTCGTCCACTAATAAGATGCGGATACTCATAAGGCGGCTCCGGTGGTTGTCTGCAAAGGTAGGCTAATGGCGACTTGCAAGCCTTGCGGTTGGTTAAGCCGGAAGCTTAACTGCCCCTGCAAGGCCGTGACCCGCTCACGGATACCCAGCAAACCGATGCCGTTCGTTGGCGGCAAGGGCAGGTGGCTACTGCTGCCGTTATCGGTAACGGTTAAATCGACCGTATCCATACCGACAGCCAGCGTCAGGTCGGCGGTGGTGGCGGCGGCATGTTTGGCGATATTGGTCAGGCATTCTTGGCTGATACGGAACAGGGTCAGCGCCAAGGCTTCGGGCAAGCATCCGCAAGCGCCGCTGATGGTCAGCCGATACTGGGTTTTAGTGCCGCTATGGGCATTCCAATTGGCAATTAAGCCCTGCAAACTGGC
The DNA here is from genome assembly GCF_002209385.1 of Methylovulum psychrotolerans. Taxonomy (NCBI): domain Bacteria; kingdom Pseudomonadati; phylum Pseudomonadota; class Gammaproteobacteria; order Methylococcales; family Methylococcaceae; genus Methylovulum; species Methylovulum psychrotolerans. Next base: position 3,011,014 of record NZ_CP022129.1, on the reverse strand, counting down.
GGCTAAACCCAGTTCGTCAAGTTCGGCGGGGCGTAAGCGAGCCAATAAGCTACGGACGCTGTTGAGCATGTGTCCGGTGATTTGGCTGATGTGTCCGGTGTCGGCCAAGATTTCCGGGCAGTGTTGCGCCGCCGTTTGGGCAATGGAAGCCGTCACCGCATTAATAGCGGCCAAACATTGGCCAAATTCATCATGCAGTTCCTGCGCCAAATAACGCCGCTCTTCTTCTTGCAGATTCAGCAATTGCACTGCTAGCCGTTGGCGTTCGCCGAGCAATTGCGCTTGGCTGGCCGCCAGTTGGTTAATGGCTTCGGCAATGCGTTGCCATTCAGCTAAGGCAAACGGCGGCAAGCGGTAGGCCAACTCACCCCGTTCCAGAGCCGCCAAGCCTTGCACAATGGTCTGTGCCGGATACAGGGCGCGGCGGATGCTCAGATACACCAACACGCACACAGCAAACACCGTCGTTACCGACAGCCCCAGCAAACGGCGGCTATTCTCCCAGGCTTGGGTGACTTCCAAATCGGCACTGGGTGTTACCGTCAATAGGCCATAAGTCCGGCCATTCAAGGTAATGGTTTGCGTCATTGCCAAGCCGGGGGTAAAAAACCAGCGGTACAGGGTGGTAAAATAAGGCGGCACAGCGGGGCTGGCAAGCTCTTCGCCCGTGCATAAACTGTGTGCCTGTTGGCTATTAGCGGCGGTAAATTTGACACAAAGCCCCGCGATTGGGCGGGTCTGTTTCCACAAGCTAAAATCAGGGAATGGCGACGCGCCAGTAAAACCGCTGCTGATTTGCAATTGCTGGAAGCTCAGTTGCTTAGCCAAGGCTTCGGTAATACGCCAAGTCGCCTGTTTGGCGGTGCGGTCATTGTCAGCCAACACATAAGCCGTACTGGCCAATAAGCACAGTAAGGCGACGGCGACAATTCGCGATAACAAATGATGGAGTAAGTTCATGAGGAGAAAACCCAGCAGCCCAGACAAGCCACCATTCTAAGGGTAGGGCGGTGATCTGGAAAGCGGGGGGAGTAACGGCGGGCAAATTGCCCGTGTTTTTCGGGCAAATCTCGGCTTACGGCGGCGGGCTAAGCCTTTACACTGCGCTTGTCCTAAACCTAACCGTGAGCAACCCACCTATGGCAACGCATTTATTTGACGATACTCTTATCAACTGGCAAACCCTTGACGGCTTTGCCCATTTAGCCTATTACATCCTGAATATTGACGAAGCGAACACCACGATTGACGTGTTGTTTAAGTTTACCGCCCAACAACAGATTGTCTTGCATCGGCATAAAGCCTTAAACCATACTTTTGTTATCCAAGGCGAGCATCGGCTGTATCGGCCAGACGGTACGCTGAAAGAAGTGAGGGGCTTGGGCAGTTATACCGTCAGCCCGCCTAGCAACGACCCGCACCGTGAAGGTGGCGGGCCTACCGATACGGTAGTCTTTTTTAGCATACGCGGCAGCACAGGTGTGCTATACGAAATTCTTGATGACGACCAACAGACTGTCGCCAGTCTCAGTATGGCCGATTTTATCAGCCTGTACCAAAACCAACCTGCCTTAGGAGCCGTATCATGAAGCCTTTTACCGTCGCGGCAATTTTTTGGGCAGTGTCCGCACTTTTCAGCCCTTGTAGCGCAGCCAACCAACGCATTGCGGTTTTGGCGTTTGAACTGGACGACATCAGCTCTTTACCCAATACCCCGCAAGAGCAACAGCGCACGGCGGGGTTCCGGCCTTTGTTAGAGGCGGCATTACAGCAAGCCGATAACGCTTATGACGTGGTAACCATTAGCCCAGAACGCCAAGCCGCCGCTAACGGCGGGTTCGGGTATTTGTTCCATTTCTCTGATCTTGCCGCCCAATTAGGCCATCAAGATAATGCCGATTGGGTTATTGTCGGCCAACACAGCAAGCCCAGTTTTTTGTATTCCTATCTCAAGGTGCATATTGTCAACGCCAAAACGCAAACGCTGGCCGCCAGTGTCGATATTGAACTGAAAGGTAGCCACCCAAGCGTCAGCGAACACGCGGTTAGCGCGTTGGCGAAAAAAATCAGCGCAATTATTGGCAAATAATGACAACACGAGGCAGATAAAAACCTTGTGCCACTGCTGGGCTAGCGTTATCTTAACCGGTTTTAGCTTAACCTAACAGGCCAACAGATAACGATGGGCTTTACACTCGATAAAATAGTACCGTGGGGACGGTCATATCACGAATATGTCAATATGTTTGCGCTGGGCGAGGCCGACCTGCAACAGCGGATACTGGGCTGTGGCGACGGCCCCGCCAGTTTTAACGCGCAATTGACCGAACGTGGCGGCGATGTGGTTTCGCTGGATCCGATTTATGCGTTTGGCCGCGCCCAAATTCAGACCCGTATTGCCGAAACCTATCCGGTGGTCATGGCGCAAACGTTCAAAAACCAAGACAATTTTGTCTGGGACAGCATCACTTCGGTAGAGCAGTTGGGGCAAATCAGAATGTCGGCGATGGCGCTATTTCTTGCCGATTTCGAGGCTGGCCAACAGGCGGGGCGGTATGTCACCGGGGAACTGCCGTCGTTACCGTTTCCCGACCAAAGTTTTGGGCTTGCCTTATCGTCGCATTTTCTGTTTTTGTACAGTGACCATTTGTCGGCGGAATTCCATATCCAAGCCTTATTGGACATGTTACGGGTCGCCAAAGAAGTGCGGGTATTTCCATTATTGTCATTAAATGGTTCGCCTTCCCCGCATTTGCCGATAGTCAAGGCTAAGCTTGCTGAACAAGGGTTTAACAGTGAAGAAAGACGGGTTGATTATGAATTTCAACGTGGTGGCAACACACTATGGGTGCTAAAACCCTCTTGAAAATGTATTAAATTGGTGCAAGCAACCCGGTTGCGCTATTATCCGCACACTTTTAACCTGAAAGGAATAAAAACATGGCTAACGCAGTAAAAACCACCCATCATGGCGGTTGTCCGCATGATTGTCCTGACACCTGCTCTATGGTGTTTGAAGTGACCGACGGCAAATTGACTGGCGTTAAGGGTAATGCCGAGCATCCGATGACGCGGGGTGGTTTATGCGTTAAGTTAAAGGATTACGAAAAACGCCATTATCATCCCGACCGCTTGTTATACCCAATGCGCCGTACTGGCCCTAAAGGCAGCAAACAGTTTACGCGTATCAGTTGGGATGAGGCGTTAGATGAAATAGTCAGCCGCTGGCAAGCCATTATTGCCGAACACGGCCCACAAGCGATTGTGCCGTACAGCTATTTGGGCAACCAAGGCTTGGTGCATGGCCTGAACGGCGGCGATGCGTTTTTTAACCGCATGGGTGCGACCGTCACCGAGCGCACCTTTTGCGGCGAAGGCTCCAGTACCGCGTGGTTACTGACCGTAGGCCCAACAGCAGGCGTAGACCCCGAAAGCTTCATCCATGCCAAATACATTATTATTTGGGCTTGCAACTCGGTCAGCACCAATTTGCACCATTGGCATATCGTCAAAGAAGCCCAGAAAAAAGGCGCGAAAGTGGTGGTGATTGATGCTTACGCCTCAAAAACTGCCAAAGAAGCCGATTGGCATATCGCCCCCAAACCGGGTACGGATGGGGCATTAGCTATGGCGATGATCCATACCATCATCGAAGAAGGCTTGCTCGATCAGGATTATGTCGATAACTATACCGTTGGTTTTGACGAACTGAAAGAACGCGCCCAAACCCGCACCCCCGAATGGGCGGAAACCATTACTGGCATACCCGCCGCTACTATCCGTACCTTAGCCCGCGAATATGCCAGCACCCAGCCAGCGGCGATCCGCTTAGGTGTAGCCTTAGAGCGGCATAAAGGCGGCGGGCAGACCATCCGCGCCGTCAGTTGCCTACCCGCATTGACTGGCGCGTGGCGTTATGTCGGTGGCGGGGCCTTGCAATTTCCGGTCTGGGAGCATCCGTATAAATTTGACGTGATTTGCCGCCCGGACTTAATCCCCGAAGGCACCCGCGTCATTAACGCCTTACAGTTAGGCCGCGCCTTGACCGACCAACCACCCGCTGGCGCACCGATTAAAGCCATGATGTGTTGGAATGCCAACCCCGTTACCCAAGCCCCGGAAACCGATAAGATTGTCCAAGGCTTATTGAATGAAGACCTGTTCTTAGTGTCGGCAGAACATTTCATTTCCGATACCGCCGCGTATGCCGATATTCTGCTGCCCGCCGCGATGGGCGCGGAAATGGAAGACATGATTCTGTCATGGGGGCATTTATACCTGACCTATAACGCCAAATGCGTGGAAGCCCCTGGCGAGGCCATTCCCAATAACGAAATTTTCCGCCGCCTCGCGGCCCGTTTAGGGTATCAGGAAGAAAATTTCCGCTGGTCTGATAGCGAATGTTTGGAGAATTACGTCGATTGGAATGCCCCCGCTTGTGAAGGCATTGATCTGGCGTATTTGCGCGAACACGGCTTTGCCCGCCTGAAGGTCGGTACCAAAGATGACCGCGCCCCCCATAAATCGGGTAACTTCCCGACCCCGTCCGGCAAATGCCAACTCAAAGCCGAAGGGGCGACCAACTTTGTCGCCGGCCCGTTCCGGCAAATGTACGACGGCTTCCAGTCAGGTGAGCTGTTAGATCCCTTACCCGATTATGTGCCGTCGCGGGAAACTCCCGCCACCAACCCTGAACTGGCCAAAAAATTCCCCTTAAGTATCGTGTCACCGAAAAGCCACGGTTTCCTTAACTCCTGCTACGCTAATATGGCGCAGAAAATCCAAGGCCAAGGCGAGCAATTTGTCCTGGTCAACGCCCTTGATGCTGACGAGCGCGGCATTAAGCACGGCGATAAGGTACGGGTTTTTAATGATAGGGGCGCGTTTGAAGGCGATGCCAGAATCACGGCTGATGTTAATCCGGGTTTGATTGTGGCGACCTTGGGCTATTGGCGGCAATTAAACACCGGCACGGTGAACAGTATCAGCTCGGCTGAATTGGTCAATATGGGCAACGCCCCGTCTTTTTCGGATAATTTGGTGCAATTGGAGGCGGTGGCTTAGCGACGGGCAGAAAAAAGTTGGTCAATATACACAGAATGGAGTGCAATGGCCTTTAGCCATTGCACGATAGGCATAGACAATGTTTTTGGAGCGCGGGCATCTTGCCCGCGCTCCGTTTGCCCGAATTATTTCCCACTTATTCCTTCGCTTGCCGTTCGCCATCAGCAAATCCTCAATACAATGCCGTAGCATTACCAATTGCGTTATATAATTAACTATATAACAATACAGCATACCCCACATGTTTATCCGGCAAATCCATTACCTACTCGCACTCGCCAAAACTGGCCATTTCGGACGCGCGGCTGAAATTAGCCATGTTTCCCAACCCGCCTTGTCTACCGCGATACAGCACCTTGAAGAAGAACTGGGCATTACCATTATTAAGCGCGGCCAGCGTTATCAAGGTTTTACCGAAGAAGGTGAGCGGGTTTTGCAATGGGCGCGTATTTTAGCCCAGAATTGGGAAGGGATGCGCCAAGCGGCTGCCCAGTATAGCCAACAACTGACCGGGGTTTTACGGATCGGCGCCATTCCGACCACGCTGGCCGTCACTCCGCTGTTAACCGGCCCCTGGCAAGCCGAATATCCCGGCATCGCCATCAAACTGGTATCACTGTGCGCAGAAGAATTGATGCGCCAACTCGATAGCTTTGAACTGGATTTAGGGTTAACCTATCTGGAAGACCACAGGCTCAAGGGCTTTAAAACCTTACCGCTATACCGGGAGCGGTATGTGGTGCTGGCGCGTAATCCTGCCCCCAGTTTGCTTAACAAGCCTTTGGGGTGGGGCGATATTGCCGGATTCCCCTTATGTTTGTTGACCCAAAATATGCAAAACCGCCGCCTGATTGATGCCGCGTTCCGCGAAGCCAATGTCACCCCCAATGTCATGTTGGAAACAGATTCCATCTTCGCGCTCTACGCCCACGTCCGCAGTGCAGGCCTTTACAGTGTCGTGCCGCACAGCCTGTTAAGCCAGTTTGAGCTTCATCAGGAAGTCACCGCACTAGCGCTAACGCCTGAGCTAGCAAGGGAAGTAGGGCTGATTGTCCGCCGTCAGGATTTGCTGTCCCCCATACAGGATGCCGCTTGGCGCATAGCCCAACAGTTAGATTTGCAACAGCGGTTTGATTCATTGATCGCTATAGGGAAGCAGCCATCGCAATTTTTAACGTAACTTACCTTCAAAGCAGGACAGATTTATGAACAGACGGTATCGCGCCCTAGGGTCTTTGCTTATGATAGGTGTTTTAGCCGTCGCGGTTTGGGTGTTTCTGAATCCGGGCTTGCTGGAGGGCAAAAGCCGTAATCCTTCCTTGAATAAAGCGGCTGTCAATGCCGATACCCCTTATATCGTCTTAGGCATGGGCTGTTTTTGGGGGGCTGAAAAACGTATGCAAGCTTTAGCGGGCGTATTGGATGTTGAGGCGGGTTATGCGGGCGGCGACCTTGTCCAACCCAGTTACCAAACGCTCCATGACACCGAAGCCGCCATACAGGAAGGTAAGGCCATAACCAACCATGCCGAAGTGGTTAAAGTTTATTACGACCCCAAACAAACCAGCCTTGAACAAGTCTTGATCCAGTTTTGGGAAAACCACAACCCCGCCCAAGGCAATCGCCAAGGCAACGATATTGGCAGCAACTACCGTAGCGCGATCTTTTACCGTACCGATGAAGAACGCCACTGGGCAGAGCAAACCCGCGCCATCTACCAAAACAATTTAGCAGCGGCAGGCATTGCCCTGCCCATTACCACTGAAATTGCCCCCTTAAAAAACTATACCTCCGCCGAAAGCTATCATCAGGATTATTTAGAGAAAAACCCGCTGGGCTATTGCGGTTTGGGCGGGACCGGCATCGCCTATGCCGACCCCAATAAGCCCATGCAGGGCGGACATGCCCAGAGCGCACAACTAGCCGCAAACCCTGGCGGCGCTGGGCAAAGTTGGCAAGCCATCGTGCTTAACAGCCAAGAGCAACTGATTGTCTTTGAAAGCGTTGACTGCGGCTATTGCAAGCGATTCGACAAAGACGTGTTGTCGGTTTGGCACAACCCCTTGCCCATTGTCGCCACCTATCTGACCGCACCGCCTAAGGGCTGGACACTTAATCAGGCATTATTCGCCACCCCCACCATGGTTTTGTTTCAAAAACAACATGAAGTGGCCCGCTATACGGGCTATCAAGGTGCGCAACCATTTTGGCAATGGTTAAGTGAGGCAACGGCCAAGTAGGCGAAAAGGGCAGGGGGCTGCTTTACTGCCTACCCAATTATGAGCTTGGCAGATGCCTATTTATGGCCTTCCCGGTAGTCGCTAGGCGAACACCCGAAGTGCTGCTTAAACAGGCGGCTAAAATGAGACAAATCGTTAAAGCCCCAGCGAAAGGCGATGTCACAGATGCGGTGTCCGGCATGGATAGGGTTTAACAGCTCTTTCCGGCAACTTTCCAGCCTGCGTTGCCAAACATAACGCATCAGTGAATTGTCCTCTTCTTTAAACAGTAGGCTGATATACCTAGGCGACAGGCCTGTACCTGCACTGACAGCGGCGGGGTTTAAGCTTGGGCAAGACAAATTATTTTCTATAAACGCCTTAACCCGGTGCAGTGCCATAGCGCGGCTTTTGGACAGCTTGAAATGGCTAGGCCGCACGGTGGCCAGTGCCAGCACCAACAAATCCAGCGCGTGTTCGGAGAGCAGGGAAAACTCCCCCGCCTGTAATTGTTCGGCTTGATGGGCGCAAGAGCGGATAAAGCCAGCCGCTACCGACCCGATCCCCAGCCGCCCCGGAATGTGCAATGCCGTGCAGTGTTCGATGCCTGCAACCCGTTCCCTGAGCAAGGGGCGCGGAATGGAAACCAGCAGTTTTGAGAAGGGCTGCGGACAAACGATGTGATGCGGTAGCGTGGCATCGTATAAGGTCATGTCGCCGGGCTGTAAAAAAACTTCCCGGCCATTTTGCAATAAGCGGTAGCAGCCGGACAAATGGATGACGGCGAAATAGGCATCCTGGCTGATCAAATCCGGCTCGCGCGGCAAGCGTTGCAGGGTAATGGCATCGGAGCGGATGACCGACAAACGGAGTTGCTCCCAAGCATAAATAACCATCTCGTTAAACACCCCGGCATCGGGCGGCGTAATCTCAACATTGGCATATTCCCGGCCTATCACTTCGCGCAACCAGTCTAGCCGCTCAGGCGGCGCAAAATCTTCGGTTGAATATTTCACGCCCCGTGTTGACGGCATTGCTTCCTTTAAGCTGTGCAAAAACCTCGTGTCAGTTGATTGCTGAGAGTATTCTTTACGGGTATTTTGGCATTGTTGCGCTAATTCTTTCACGTTTTTATGGGATTTTGTGGGTATTTACGGAATTTATCGGTTTAATTTCATTAACTTATAAATTCTGTAAATAGCCATTCCTAAATAGCCATTCCTAAATAGCCATTCCTAAATAGCCATTCCTAAATAGCCATTCCTAAATAGCCATTCCTAAATAGCCATGCACCGGCATATTTGCGCATGACTTGAGCGCAAAGCCGATTCGTATTTTTGGCAGCACCGCAAGTATAAGCCAAGAGCTAGAGGACCGGTAAGATAGTATCGCCTAGCTACTATACTTTTGTTTTTGTATTGGGGCGGTTATCATGCAAATATTCAAAAATAAATACCTCCTGCTAATTATTTGCTTATGTGACTTGCCTGTCAACCACCGCCCCTTCAACCTACCTTTTTTTGTAACTGGCTAACTGTTTCAGCTAGTTCGTTCAGTCGTTTTTCTTTTTGTATAGCTGATAAAATCTCTTGTTGCTGTTCTTTGTTTAAGTCTCCGTACAATTGCACAATCACTTGCGCCTGATGCTCCGATATCGGAGTTAGCGGCTGTTTAATTCTGTACATATCCCCCTTTCCCGTCAAAAGCCAGTCTGTATTTACATCATCAAAGCTGTTCGCAATTCCGACAATAATGTCTGTAGATGGCTTTGTTTTTCCGCTTTCAACCTCCGAAAGCGTACTTCTTGAAACCCCTATTAATTCAGCAAATTCATTTTGCTTCAGAGACTTGTCTTTTCTTACCTTTAGAATTCTTTCGTTTAATGTTGTCATTCCGAATTTTCCTGTTGATTTGTTCGTAGTTACGAATTAATATGTTTCCAAGCTAGTCTAAAAAATAGACTAGCCGGACAAACAATAGCGAAAACCAGCCAACAAATCAAAGCCGAGGATTTTATGATCACAGAAACCGCCCGAGTCACCCTTCCTGCGCCACCAAAAAACCCAGTAACCCTGCGCGAAAAAGACATTACCGAAATAAGCCAAAGCGAAGACGATCGGCTTAAATTGCAAGTTGCCGACTTGCTTAAAAGAGAACAGCGCTTTGACATATTGCGTGATGCCGTTGTGGTAACGAAGGCCGGGGCAGGCATAACCCGGTTTGTTGATTTTGAGCTGGGGAAAAAATCAGGCTGGATACTGAATGACCTTGCCGCATCGCCTAGCCTGCATTTATTTTTAGGTGAAGCCAAGGAAGAAGCCCTTGCCGCCCTGGAGCAATACGCCGTCGACAACGGTATTTTCGCCCTTGACCCATCACCCCTTATAGATGCCGCCATGCGCTTCTATAAGGCCATACCTGCCGATAATTTTGTACCTCCCACTACAGAACCCGCCAAGCAATATCGTATGGTCGAGTGGGAAAACGTCGGCCATGTGGTGTATGAGTTGGACACAAGCCTATTAACAGAAGAGTACCTGAGCCAAATTATCGCCGCTTGCCGACAATACCCCTGCAATGGTCTGACCGATGATTACATCGAAGAAACAGGCCTGTTTACCTGCGCCCTGCAAGCGCTTACCGACATTATCTTGCGGTTTGAGCTGTATAACCGCAACGCCTTGACCTACTTCTTGACCGGAGGATTTACCTTGTTGCCGCCTTTGATTGGCCAGCACGGCATTAGGCTGGTTGAAGTGGATGCCTCAGAGCCTACGCTGGACAATATTTTTGTTGGCCCAGCTTACCGATAAACACTGATAAACAGGGAGATTTACCATGCAAGTCACCACAGGCAAGCCCCTTGTTGATGCAGTTCGGGCAGGCTTTGTCCTTAAAGGCACATCGTTTAATCGGTATTGCCTGGATACGGGCGTAGACCCCAGCTATGCCCGTCGGGTGTTGATGGGGATAACTAACGGCTCTAACGGTCTGGAGCTGGTTGCTAAACTGATAGAAGCATCCAATGCCCAGCCTGCCACCGATAAGGATTGCGAAGATGAGCGTCAGGTGGCTTAGCGTGAAAGAGTTGATGCGGATGACAGCAATGTCTCATACAAGCCTTAGAAGAGCCATTGCGGCCAAGTGCTACAAAAGACAAGCCCTTGTCATCCGCCAAAGCACCCAAAACAAAGGCAAGCCCGCTTACCTTATCCTTTGGGACGTAACCAACAATAAACCCGCCACACAAGAAGAAGCGGAAGGATTAGAAAATGTTGAAGTTGTCATCCCCACACTTATGCAGCCTGATCGGCGCGTTATGGTCAATTGCGGTGCTGGTGCGCCTGAGTCCTTTGTTGGGCTTAAGTCCCCGCCACCCGCCGCTACAGGCCTTGAAGACCTGCTGTCCGCCGCTGTGGTGGTCGGCATGGCGGAAAGTAGTACGGCCAACCTTACGCCACCACCAGACCTTCTGTTACAAACGCAAGCAACTGCAATACTTCCGCGAAAAGATATGGGTGTAGAAACCGTATTGGTCGGCGGCAGGTTGGTTGACGCACAAACGGGCGAGATCATGCAGGGGCAACTGGACCCCGTAGAGTCCGCTGATTTTGAAACCCTGCTGCACCGCAAGTTGCTGGGTAAGACAGGCGATAACAAACGCGCCTTAGCGCTGTATTACCGCAAACGCTATGCCGAGCTGGGCGTGATACCCAGAGCCTTACTGGACAAGCATCAGGGTATGGACGGCAGGGCTTGTGCTGGCAAGAAAAGCAGCCTGCCGGAAGCGGTTATCACCCGCTTTATCGAACGGGTAAAAAATGCCTGTAACCGCCAAAGCAGTGAGTTTATCACCCGCAAGCGCCGCCGCATTGGGGTTTTCCAGCTGCTGTTGGAGCAAGAGTTCGATTGCGCGATCACCGAAAGCCAACTGCGGTCAGTGGTGAGGGCGCATGACCTTAAGCATTACCTGAAAGGCGGTGCCGACGATGATGCCGATGTCAAGCCGCCGAGCTTTTGGGAGGCTGAAGACGTGGGCGCATTGGTGATGATGGACGGGGTCAAGTCGCATTTCTTCAAAATCCTCCATGAGGGCAAGTGGAAAACCGTGGTGTACATCGAGTTTTTTGACATGGGCAGTCGGGTGATGTTGGCGATGCGGGCCTATTTGTCAGAAAGCAGCGAGAACTCCATCGACATCTTCAAGCGGTTTTTGGCCGGCAATACGTTTGTGAAAAAGCCGATGGCTTTGAGGCCAGATAATGCGGGCGGATTTTTAAACCTACGCCGCCCCATGAATGAACTGAACACCGGCTCGCAATGGACAACCGGCTATTCCTACCCGGACGGCTTTAAATTCATCGACGATTACGCACGGGCAGGTGAGCCGCGTGACAAAGCGCACCTGGAGGCATCGCACAAACGTTTCCACGACTTTGAAATGATCATTATTGACCGTTTTAAAGACAGGGTGTCGAAAGTCGAGCGGGTGATGTGTAAAAACGGCGACAAGATGGAGGAAAAGGACATGCACTATCTGGCTATATCTCTGGAAGAACTGAACGCCAGCGGCCTGACCGAGCATTACATGCACCTGCACAACAGCCGCCAACACCGCTTTACCGAAAACGGCAAGCCTGCCAAGTGGATACCCAACGAGCGTTGGAGTGAGTATTTACGAGCGTATGAAGGCAGCACCTTCATTTTCGCCGCCAAAGATATAGAAGCCAGCACCCGCTATGGCTACGAAAAACATACCGCCACCATCAGCAAGAAGGGGGTCATCACGTTCCGCACCGGTAAGTATTACGTTGACGACCGCCAATTGTGGAGCAACCAAGACAGCACCGACATAACAATCAGCTTGATCGATAACAAGCTGGCGATTTTTAACCGCGACAAAGACGGCAAATTTCTGGGCGAAGCCTATCCGTTAGTGTCGCCCACCAAATCGGCCAAATTAGCGGATAGCCGCAAGGCCAAAATAGACAAGATCGACTCGGAGTCCGAAGCCACCCGCATCGCCAGCCGGTTAAGCAGTAAAGAAGATGGTTTTGAAATGTTGGTTGACCAAAAGATGCTCAACGAATACGTCAAAAAAGGCCTGACCCTGACGATAGCCAATGAGCTGCTGGACAAAGAGTCCGGCAAGTATGCGATGGCTCCCGGCACTGTGATTGGGTTCAGATTGTTTTCGTCGGCTGTCAAGCGGTATCTGGATGAGACTAACCCCACCAAAATCCTGCCGTATGCAGGATAACCCTAGAAAAAAGGAAATATTATGTTTGTGACCGATGAAGCCAGGGCGCATTGCCTGGGTGCGATTAGGAGCCATATTGACCGCAAGGACAGTCTGCTGATCACCGCTAACTATGGCTGTGGAAAAACCGCATTGCTTAAGCAGATGAAAAATACCTCGACCACGGTCAGGGTGCGTTCGCTGGGCAGCCTTTATCAGCTGCTGGCCAGGATTGCAGGGGTTAAGGATGCCAATCCACGTCACAAAGACCGCTATCTTGATTACCGCTGCGAGCATCCGGCCACCATTATTATTGATGAGGCCCAGGACTTGCCCCATGCGATTTATCCCTATCTAAAGATCGTCATGGACGCGGGCAGCAGCATTATCTTGGCAGGCCTGCCGGAACTGTTCGATGCGCTGAAAGACCGCCACCCGGACGTAAAAAGTCGACTGACCCATATCAAGTTGGAGCCATTGACTGAGGGCGACATGTTTAAGCTTGTTTCGGACGACTTTGACCCTGATGCGTTCAGCATCATTTACGGCTCAAGTTTCGACATGCGCGAAATGATGAGCCACATCAAAAATTGCCGCGATTACATCAAGGCCAACAACATCACTACGGTGGGCATTGACACCGTGATGAAATTTATAGAGTAGGTGCTATGGCAAAAATACAACCCACCCAAAACTTGGAAAACTCCGTGCAAATCACTGACCGCCACATGATGTCATTGCAGGGTTTTTTCCAGCTTGCCCGCCGTGCCGATGCGCCGCAGCCTGTGCTGTTGGGGGATAAAGGCACGACGCGATACTGGGATCGCGAAGAAATAGATGCCTTTCTCTGTAAGGTGCGGCCATTTGATACCTTATCGGCCTTGCGTTCGCTTCGCCAAATGGCCGCGCTATCCGTTAAACAAAAAGGAGTCCGCAATGACCGAAGCCGAACTTAAAAAAATCGCCAGAAAAATAGCCGCCTGCCTAGCCTTGGCAAATTCAAGTAACTCAGGAGAGGCCGAAGCCGCTAAGCGTCAAGCCCAAAAACTGCTGGAAAAATACAATCTGACGGCGGCGGATGTCGATGCGGCCTCTGTTAAAGAAACGCTCAGTAAGTCAGGCGGCAAATATAAGCCACCCACTTACTTGTGCAGCCTAGCTGCCATCATCGCCAAGAGCTTTGGTTGCGGTTGGGTTTTCAAGTCGGGCGGCGGCTATTCAGCCAGCACTACTGTATTTATTGGTATTGGCGCAAAGCCCGACTTGGCGGCTTACACGTTTGACGTGCTGCGCAGACTGCTTAATAAAGCCAAGACAGACTATACCGCCACCCTAAAACGCTATAAACCTGCTAACAGAACCCGCATGGCCGCGCTGTTTTGTGAGGCGTGGGTATGGCGCATATCGGAGCAGGTGGCTGATTTTTCCGGTACCGAGCAAGAAAAGACCGCCATCGCCGCCTATAAAACTAACAAATGGGGCGATAAGCTAAAGATCGACAACAGGGCCGGCGCACAACCCAAAAAAACCAGCGACCATAATGCCATTGCTGCCGGGATTAATGCCGCAGCGGATGTAAAGCTGCATAAACCCGTGCAGGCCAAAGCGGCCAAAAAACCCGCCTTGACTGACCAACGTCAAGCGGAGTTGTTCTGATGTCTGCATCTACCCCTAAATACATCATTGAACTTTACGAACTACCAGCCCCGGTGACTGGAGAAAAGCAAGTCGGCTACCGGATCATCGGCAACTTTACCGCATCTTCTTTGGTGACAAAAACAGACTATCTGATATGCAGCTTAGCGGAAACGCTTAAGCATATCGGCATAAAACACGATTCTATGATTATTGAGGAAACCCATGAAAACCACTAACCCCATTTCATCCAGCCTTGCCGCCATACGCGGCATTTATTCCGCCGTGATGCAGCAAAAAAAACAAGCCGAACAACAGCGCACGGAAGCTGTCGCCATCACCTTTTTGCTTGATGCCAAAGGTAGGCAGTGTCCGCTAGACATTATTGGTGCCGTTGATCTCGCCCGCCACGATCTGACTGGCCAGCATATTAAAAAAGCCTTGGAGTTGTCCGCCCTGATTGAAGCGTTCAAGCAGGAAGTGTTTTCGGATATAGAGGCCTTTGTTGAAATCAGCAACAACGAACACGGGGCCAAAATAGGCATTAGCGAAAAGGACAAAAAGCCTTGGAAGGGCAATATTCAGCTAATTAATTACAGCTCCACGCAAAAAATCAATTTACGCATTCAGGATAGGATTGCTTTTACCGAAAAACTGAACTGCGCCATGCAAAAGCTTAAAGGCCTAATCAAAGATCATAGCAGTGACGTAGACGAAGTGATTAAGGTGTTGATTAATGAGACCTTTGAAGTTGACAAAACTGGCTATATTGACGCTAAAAAAGTGCTGGAGTTACGGCGCTACAAAATTAAGAATCCTATCTGGAAATCAGCAATGGAAGACATTGCCGACAGCATTCAGGTTGTCGGCAGCAAGTCTTACCTGCAATTCTGGTACCGCGACACGCCAGAGGCCGAATGGATCAGTATCCCACTGGATATTGCGAGACTGTAATCATGGCTGATGACGTTGATTTAGTGACAAGCAAGGCCGAGTTTGAGCAAAAAATAGCCTTGTACGGTAGCCACCGCGATGAACCAAATGCGGTGGCCACCGGCAAATGCCTGTTTTGTGATGAACCCGTAGAGCCTGGCCGTCGCTGGTGTAATGCCCAGTGTTGTAAAGACTGGGAACTGGAAAACCAATAAATTGAGGGGATGCTATGTCTGAATTTGTGATGGGTGAAAGTGGGCGCACTGGCTTTATGCCTTGGTCTGATGCGCAAAAAAAAGAGATTTATCCGGCGCTGTTTAAAGGCAATGGCGGCGGGGCGGTAATGGCGCAATGCCATCCTGACGGGCTGCACATTTTAAAGCTGAGCGAGGTAGAGTTGGGGCGTTATATGGATGCCGTATCCAAGGCACTTGGCAAGCCAGTTAAAAGCATACAACTGACTGGTCACGAAGCTTTTGTGCAGATAGAAAAAGACCTATTTGATAAGTGTTCGGCTTCTGCCACTGATGAGCCTGCGGATTTTTTGGGGCGGTAACTTATGGCAACCTATATGCTGGATATGACTCAGGCGGAAATAATTGGTACGCCTTATCGCTGGTGGCCTGCTGATGTGCTGCTTGTGCCGCTAGAAGTGGAACCAACTGGCAAGCATGATTTTCAGATTGACGAGTCGGCGATTAGCTGCGGCGACCATGAGAAAATACGCAATGCTTTAATCGTAGCCTCTGGTGGCGGGATATTGAAACATCCTGAGTGGCATCGTCCGTTAGGCGTTAACCGTATATGGCTGCCAAGCGGTGCGGAAATACGGAAAATCCAATGAACAAAGTGCAATTTGTCCAGGAAATGATTATCAGAACCTGTCCAGGCCAAGACAAGTTTGCACCCGCGATCGCCCATGCCGAGTGGCTGTGGGCGGAGCTGACCAAAGCCGGTTACGGAGATCCTAAACCGGATCAGCCGAAGGCTCGCAAGAGCCAAGACTGGTACGAAGCCCTAAACGACCGTCAGAAGCGGTTTTTTAACGCCTTCTGGCAGGCTTTTGCTTTGAAGACCGGGCGAAACGAGGCGGCGCGGAATTGGCAGCAGTTGGGCGACTTGAGCGATGAGCAATACCAGAAAATCATTGAGGCGGCGGGTAAGGAGGCGCGGCGGGAGCTGGTCCCGGGGCAGTCGCGCAAATATGCCCAAGGCTGGTTGTTTGAGCAACGCTGGAAAGACCACCAAGGCCCGCCGCAAGCGGCTAAAAACGCAATAGACACAGTCATCGGCAAGCTGAGTGCTGACTTGGTGCATATCAAAAAGCTTTATCAGCAAAGCCAGGATGAAGCCCTATTGCCGCAAATTACCAAAATTGAAAACGCCATTCGTGAGGCCAGAGACAGTAAGGTGAATAATGGAAAACCATCCGTTTAGCTTTTTGGAAGAGCATCTGCCGGACAGCATCAAAACGATGTTGACCGTGGTTAGCCTGGAGGCGGTAATTGCCCTGGTCGGCAGCAAGGGCGGCACACGGTTTTGGATACCCAAGTCGCTTGACGGGCATTGGTTGGTTGATGTTATCGGCCAAGCCGATGCCGAAAAACTGTGCAACCATTATAGCGATATGGAGTTTATTCCTTTACCGCGCTGCGACAAGATTAGACTACTGTTACGCAATGCCGCCATGCTTAAGGACAGGCGTGACGGGTTTACTGATAGTGCGTTGGCGTTAAAGTACAAAATGACTGAGCGCGGCATCTGCAAAGCCTTGCGAAGTATCGAAAAGATAGAAATGCAGCCGTCCACCAAGCTGGCGGCGGACTGGCGGCAGGGGGATTTGTTTGGCGGGTTGTGAAAAAATCCCGTAAAGGCCAAAAAAGGTAATAGTTAATATAATTATGGTGGGCTATTGGCTATACTTTTTGCTCTTAAATAAAAGAGGGTCTTATGAAAAAGCTACTTATATCCATATTTATCATACTTGCCTTGGCGGCATCAGCGGTTGAGGCCAAGCAAGAGCGCAGTCAGGCGGCAAAAGACCTGTTCAAGCGGTCGCACCCTTGCCCCAGTAACGGCAATGACCACGGATCATGCCCAGGCTATGTAATTGACCATGTTGAGCCGCTTGCCTGTGGCGGTAAAGATGCCCCGGAAAATATGCAGTGGCAGACCGAGACCGAAGGTAAGGCTAAGGACAAGTGGGAAAGAAAGGGTTGCCAAGTGGGGCAACCCCATTCGGCTCCCACGCAAAACAATGGATATTATACCGGGCCGCGTGGTGGGTGCTACACCCTTATTGCTGGTGGTAAAAAGCGGTATGTGGCCCATTCGTTTTGCAGGGGGTAAGTTATGCCAAGACGAATTGGAACAATGTTTAATGGCAGAAAAGAAGAAATATGGTTTACAAGCAATGAAGGCATGATGGGCGCTTACGATTTAAAGGAATGGTTTTTAGGTTTGCCGTCTAAATATCAAACCAAATTGCTAAAAATCAATAATGAAGTGGCAAAAACAACCAATGGAATGATGCAGTCATGGAGGAAAAAAGAGTTGATTGAAGGGCCTTATGAGGTACATCGCCCAATTATAGATAAATATTTATCGGCATATACTGATGTGCCGCCACTTCTTAAGCAGCTTTTTGATCTGACAAAAAAAAGAGATTACGAACTTTGCCAGTTAGTGCTAGATGAATGGATAGATAGGGCAACCCGAAGTGATTCTGATGAGGCCTTGTTTGATGTATTGAGTACCGCCATCGAATTATACTGGGATAAAGGCTACTCAGGGGCAAAAACTATTCGTGAGCTTGGGATACATAATGCCGAGCTTCAACAAATTGAAAAATATGCGCTCTATATTGTTGGGCTTTTCAGGAATAGAAAATTGTCAGTAGATATGAGTTCATGCAAGCCCTTGGATAGATTGTTACTGTTATATAAATTGAGCGGGAAAAAAGAAGTAGCGCTCGATTTAATAGATGATTTGGAGAGGTCTGGATATGGGCATCTTTTTGAAATAAGGGCTTATAAAAACGAATTTTCTAAATAGTTTGACAAAAGCGCGAATCAGGTCTAAATTTTCCCTGCCGTCACCACATTGTGGCGGTCGGGTGTGAGAGCCTGATTATTCTTAGGTGCGTATAAGCGCACTTCGCGCTTTTTTTATGCCTACCAGTTTTGGTGGGCGTAGGCGTTGGAGCTAACGCTCGCCGTTTTTCACCTAAGTAACGGTCTCTCACACTTCGCTTACGTCCGCCGCCTAACATGTGAGAGTGTTGTTCGGTGGTCTTTCTTGGATTTATTTAGGTGACTATCATGAATACCGAATTACAAATCTTCCAGTTTCAATCTCATCAATTAACCGTCCTTACTGATGAACATGGCGATCCGTGGTTTATCGCTATGGAGGTCGCTAAGATTCTGGAATATAGCGATGCTCATAAAATGACATTAAAGCTGGATGAAGATGAAATCCAGAACCGCCAAATTAGCGGTTCTGGATTTAACAATAAGGGAACAATAATTATCAACGAATCAGGCTTATGGTCATCGGTACTCAGAAGCACTAAATCTGAGGCCAAAGCTGTCAAGAAATGGCTGACCGCCGAAGTCCTCCCTGCCATCCGCAAGACAGGCGGCTACGGCGCACAGCCCCCACATCCCCTGCTGACCCCCATCACCACCCCGCTGACCCTGACCGAATTCCAAAACTACCGCACCGCCCTGCAAGCCGGTATAGAAGACCTAGTGGCCGACATCCTCAGCGCCACACCCCTGATTATCTCCGCCGCCGATTATTTGGCGATGGGCAAGGCAGCGACCGTGCCAAAGTATGCTGAAAAAAAACCCCTAACCGACAGGGCTGGCCGTACTTGGACAACCGAAGAACATGATGTACTAATGCAGATGTGTGCTGAAGGCTATGGCTATGATCGTATTGCCCGGCAACTGGGGCGGACGGTGCACAGCGTCAATTCTCAGATGAAACGCCAACGCCAAGGCGGTGCGGCATGAACGCGCGAGTCCTACCTTTCCCCATTCGCAGCGGCCACCGCTTAAGCCACTCCGGCCAGTCCGGCGCAGTGGTGCTGACCGACGACGAAGAGACCCAACTCTACCAAGCTAAGAAAATGCTGCAACTGGTCGAGGACTTGAGCCAATCAGACTTGACGGCACCGTGCGGGAGCATCAACCGCGAGGCCTTGGCAGTGTTCGCCCAAGTGGTCGGCGGGCTGATCCCAAGCCGATAAGGGCAATGGCTTAAAAGGCCTGTATTACCACCCCGAAGCCGCGCCGAACTTGTTCAGCGCGGCTTTTTTTTGCCTGATGGTTTATGCTGGCACTGCCTATTAACCTAGCCTTTGCCGGAGCCACCGCCATGCCTAGCGACACCGATAACACCAAAACTGCCCCATTACCGCCTGATAAATCCGTCACCTTTTCCGCCGACTTGGCCGCTGACTTTGCCGCCGATATGACCAAGCCGTGGTGGCAGTCCAAGACCATCATCGCCGCCATCACCGCCGCCTTGCCTGCAGTGGCGCATTTGCTGGGCTACGATTGGGCGCAGGTCGCACCGTACTCCGGTGACATCATGACTTGCATCGGGGTGGTGGGGGCGATTG
Source organism: Methylovulum psychrotolerans (assembly GCF_002209385.1). NCBI lineage: Bacteria > Pseudomonadati > Pseudomonadota > Gammaproteobacteria > Methylococcales > Methylococcaceae > Methylovulum > Methylovulum psychrotolerans. The sequence continues at coordinate 2,991,294 of NZ_CP022129.1, read as the reverse complement.
CCGCCCGTATGACCGCCACCCATACCATTAAGTAAGTTTTGCCCTTTTGCGTTTGAAACGCGGAAACTCCCCACCTTTTTTAGCAGAGAGATTGTGCACCATGATTGAGAGCAGAAAACTGGAAGACCTGACCCCGGAAACCGAAAAGAGATGCCGGGCGTTTATCGAAAAGTGCCGAGGAGCCGGTATTGACATAATCATCACCAGCACTTACCGCGACAAAGAAAAGCAAGATGCCCTGTACGCCCAAGGCCGTAATGGCAACCCCGGCAAGATCGTGACCAATGCCAGTGGCGGCAAATCATTCCACAACTATGGAGTGGCATTTGATTTTGTACCTATTGTGCATGGTAAGGCGCAGTATACCGATATTGCGACGTTTAAGCGGTGCGGTGCCATTGCCAAATCAGTAGGGTTGGAATGGGCGGGCGACTGGAAAACGTTTAAAGAATATGCGCACTGCCAGTTTACCAACGGCCTGACGCTGCGCGATCTGCAAGCGGGCAAAAAGCCTATCTAAGGCGTGAAACTATTTGCCAGAAACTGGCCTTTATAGCTAGTTTTTGGCGATTATTTGCAAATACTTTACGCCTAGGGAGTCGTGCGTGGACGGGGAATTTATAAGAAACAGCCTGATGGGGCTACAGTGGCTGACTACGTTGGGGTTAGCGTTTTATACGTTTTCGGGCAACAGGCAGCGGGCAACAACAAAATCCATCGACGACCTTAACAAAAAGATTGAAGAAAAATGCCAGAGGATTGCCCGGCTGGAAGGCGAACAAAAAGGCCTGCCGACGCGTGATGAGCTGACGCGCATTCATGAGCGCATTGATGAGATTATGGAGACAAGCCGTCAAAATAACCTGCTGCTGGGCGAGTTGCTGGGGCAGACAAAAGAATTGAGCCGGAGCCGCTGGCGGAACTGGTTTTTTGGATAATCCGATGAGGCAAAAATGACTAAGCAAATTGATTTGGCCGCTGAAATCCGTCGCCTGCACTTATTAAAAACGTTACAGGTTGCATCTGGCTACCGTGCCAGTGCTGATTTATTAAAAATGGCATTGCAAAATATGGGCGATGCCGCCCCGACATCTGTCATCAAAGCTGATTTGGCATGGCTGGAGCAATTGGGCTTAGTGTCCACTACGGAGCATAGCGGCATGACCATTGCCTTATTGCGTAATGAGGGTGTGGATGTTGCCAGTGGCACGTCAGTAGTACCGGGCATTGCCCGTGCGCAACCGGAGTAGCGGCATGGGTCGTCCTTCTACAGTCGAGCGATTGCCACCTGACATTCTGAGTCAATTGCAGGCTCTGTTGCTTGATCCGCGCTGTAGTCAACTGGAGGCCACACAGCGAATTAACGCTATTTTGGAAGAGGAAGGTCATTCTAAAATCAGCAGATCGGCGGTTAATCGTTATGCTCAGACGTTTGAAGAAATGACAGCGGAACTGGTCGAAACCGATCGGATGGCCTCGCTGATGATGGCAGAGCTTAAAATCAGCAATCAGAGTGAAGTTGGGCAAGTGACGGCGGAGCTGCTGCGCGTCATGATTATGAAGTTCATGCCGCTAGTGCGCGGCGCGATGGCTAAGGATAATATTGACACTAAAGAGATGAAATTGGTGGTTGATATGATCAAGGGCCTAACGACCAGTCAGCAGCAGCTTGAGCAGTCCGCAAGCCTGAGCCAGCGGCGTATTATGCAAATCGAAAGCGCGGCGGCTCAGAAGGCGCGTGAAGAGGCGGCGGCCAATACTGACGAAGCCGTTAAGATGCTGGGTCTGACCGAAGACACCGCCCGATTCTTACGCGCTAAAGTCCTACAGGGCGGCGTTTAATGGCGGCACTGGCAGCTTTAGGCGACACGCAGCGCATTGTCGAATGGGACGAGTTGCCGGAAAGTGTCCGCACCATTCCTGAGAACTTTAATCCGCTGGACAGCGGCGTGTTCATGAAGCACCAAACCGAATGGGTGCAGCTTATCCATTCGGTTGACCTTGCCATCGCCGAAAAATGCCGCCGCTCCGGCATTACCTTAGCGACCGCGTTGGACGACACCATCACTGCCGCATCAAGCAAAGCGGCAGGCGGCTCCAACGTCTTTTATATCGGCGACACCCGTGAAAAAGGCATGGAGTTTATCGGCTACGTCGCCAAGTTCGCGCGGGTGATTGTGGCCGCACAGGGTGGCGGCGTGTCGGCCATTGAGGAATTTATCTTCACCGACCAAGCCAAGCGCGGCGAGGCTACCCAGGAGATCACCGCTTTTCGGGTGCGTTTCGCATCGGGATTTCGGATTGTCGCCTTGTCCAGCCGCCCCGAAAACGTCCACGGACTGCAAGGCATTGTCAATATCGACGAGGCGGCCCTACATAAAGATGTGCGCAAAGTGATCGAGTCCGCGACCGCGCTGTTAATCTGGGGCGGTAAGATTCGGATTATCTCTACCCACCGTGGCGTTAAAAATCCCTTTAACCAATTGATTGCCGATGTGCGTAACGGCCAATACGGTGCGGCGGCAGCGGTCTTTAAAATCACTTTTGATGAATGCGTCGCCAATGGGTTGTACGAGCGGGTGTGTTTTATGCAGAACAAGCCTTGCACTGAAGAAGGCAAAAAAGACTGGTATATGCGCATCCGCAAAGCCTACGGCCCCAGAAAAAGCGCCATGCGTGAAGAGCTGGATGCTGTGCCGCGTGACGGTGACGGCTCGGCCATCCCTGGGCTGCTGATCGAGCGGGCGATGAAAGAAGTACGGCCAATCTTGCGCCTGTCGCTGGATGATGAGTTTAAGTATTGGCCTGTCCATAGCCGTGCTAAAGAGATTGATGCGTGGATAAGAAAGCAGCTTGACCCGTGCATCGCTTACTTAAAAAAGCAGGAAACCCATTATTTCGGCATGGACTTTGCCCGGAAGGGGCATTTGTCGGTGATTGTGCCGTTGATTAAGATGGGCGACCTACGCCGCCGGGTGCCGTTTGTCATCGAGCTGCACAATTGCCCGATTGCCCAGCAAAAGCAAATCCTTTGGCATCTTATCCCGTTGCTGCCCAATTTCAGCGGCGGGGCGATGGATGCGACCGGACCAGGTCAAAACTTAGCGGAAGAGACATGGGATCAATGGAATCTGGTGATTGAGGTCACGCTGTCAAATGCGTGGTATCGGGACAATATGGGGGCGTTTGTGCAGTTGTTTGATGATGACATGATCGACATTCCCAGAGACTTGGAGCATGAATCAGACCTGCGGGACCTGGAGAGGATTGACGGTATCATCAAATTGCCGGACACCACTACCGAAAACGAAGAGGGGGTCGAGCGCCACGGCGACTATGCCATCGGCTTAGCTTTGGCGGATTTTGCGGCGCGGACAAACAAGCCCGTGTTGGCCGCTTACGGAAACATGCACTTTAGGTTTATATCATGACAGCCCCTACCGACACTACCACAAACCCTTATCAGTTTAGCGACCAATACGGCTTCGGGAATTATAAGCAGACCGACCAATTTTTATTGGACGGTTATTCCGGCAAGGGCGGATTTGTTACCGGACTGTATTTGGATAGGCATCCGCGCGAAAGCGACGATAAATTTAAGCGGCGGCGGCAGGGTGCGGTGTACCCAAATTTTACCCGCAAGATTGTCGATGTGTTCATGGGCTTTTTATGGCGCAACTCGCCGAACCGCACTACTGACGACTTATATGCCCAGTTCATGAAAAATGCCGACGGCAAGGGCGGCAAGTTGGATACCGTACTGTCTAGCTTCCAGCGGCTGGCGATGATTCTGGGGACGGTTTTTATTATCGTTGACCGTTCGTCGGTACCCGCACAAACCCGTGCCGATCAGACTTTGCCTTATCTGGTCTTGCGCATGAAAAGCCAGCTGGTCGATGAGCAAAGCGATGTCCAGGGGCTGACCAGCATCACCTTTAGCGAGTTGGATAACGACGAGCTGCGCTACCGGAATTTTACCCGTACAGAATGGAAAGTTAGCCGCGATAAGGAAGGCATGGATGTTGTCGCCCAGGGAGTCCATAACTTGGGCAGGGTGCCGGTGGTTCGGCTGCATATCGCCAAGCCGCTTAATCCTAGCGATTCGTTTAGCCAATCATGGGTTTATGATCTGGTGATGCTGAACTGGGAATTGTTTAACTTGCGCTCTGAGCTGAGGGATTTGGAGCGCGGCCAGACTTTCGCCATCTTAGCTATGCCCGTCGTGAGTGATGCTGAACGGGCGGCGTTAAAAAATCTGACCATCGGCACCGAAAACGGCCTGCCTTACAATCCCACGGGCGGCGGTAAGCCTGAATTCATATCGCCGCCTTCCGAGCCGACCGCACACTACATGAATCGCATAGCGGCAGTCATCGATGACCTTTACCGCGTGGCTAATCTGGAATTTGTTGGTGGGGTGCAGCAGTCCGGTGTTGCCTTATCTTTTCATTTTCAGGAGGCCAACAGTTCGCTGCGGGGCATGGCAGAAATGTGCGAGTCGGCTGAATGCGAAGTTGCCATCCTGGTGTATTTATGGATGGCGCAGGTGTTTGAGGGCAATATCAGTTACGCCAATGATTTTAACTTAACCGATTTGGCGCAGGCCATTGCGGTGGCGATGGATTCAGTGACGCTCGGCATGGGCAGTAAGTTTGATAAAGCCATTAAAAAACGCACGGCTAAACAAATACTGGGTAATGACACTTCACCGACTGTCATGAAAGAGATTGACGATGAGATTGATGCCGGGGGGGATATTTACGGCAACCGGATGGCGCAACAAGCGGGGGCATAATGCCTTATTTACTTGAAACATTTATTTTCTTTATCGGCGTTGCGGGGCCTACGTCAATTATGTTGGCGGCGGCTTTTTTGATGTACAAACGGGTTCATGGCTGCGGGTGGTATCTGATCGCAGCTGTGCTGGTCGTTAGTTCGACAAATATTAAATTTAATGGTTGGGGATAATTGTGAGTGGTGATTACAAAGAGCATAAATTAATAAGATTTTTTGCCTATGCGCATCTGCCTGAAGGGTTACAGAAAATATCAAAACCGTTTCATAGCCTAGCCAAGGGTATGGATGCGTTATTGCCGGATTGTGAGGAAAAGGATGTGGCAATGCGAAAACTGCTTGAGGCAAAAGACTGTGCGGTACGGGCAAATATACCGGAGCCTAAAAAATGAAAGGCTTATATAAAAACTGGACTGTCCACAATATCATAGCCCACCCTGCCATGCAGATACTGCTTTTGCTGGGATTGTTTGAGCTGAGTAAGTGGGTACATAACAGCACGTTGCCCGTTAGGAAATAATGGATTACGACCAGCTTTACAAGCGCCTTGCCCAAGAGATTGTCAGTGCCGACGGCAAGTTGGCAGACGGGGCGCAGGCCTTCGCCCTGCGCCTGGCCGAAAAGCTAAAGGCGGAAGGCTATCAGTTGCAAGGCGATGCCGAGCAAGTATTGGCCGATTATCTGGGCGGCATTGACGGCACCATTAAGACCTCCATTGCCAGGGCTGTAGTGGTCGGGTCGGCAAAACCGTTAACGGCGGCCAGTTTGCAATCCCCGGCTGTTATGGCGGCGGCGGAGCAGGCTTTTGTCGCCAAGTGGCCGGATGGGCTAAATTTGTCCACGCGGCTATGGCATTGGCGCACCGACACCCAAGCCGCCGTATCCGATGTGCTTAAGGCGGGTGTCCGGCAAGGTCACGCTACAGGTAAAGTGCTGTATGCGATGCAGAGAGAAATCGAGCGTACCGCTGGCGACAGGTTTGCCATAGTCAGCGCCCATAAGGCCGATTGGGTGCATAAGCTGGCTGATGCCGGACGCGAGCTGATCAACGAACCTTTCGACCGCGCAGAATGGGATAAGGTGGTAGCGGATACTGAGGCCTACATCAACGGGCTGGCGGTCACCGGTACCCGCCACGACGCGCAGCGGCTTTTGTCGCAGATTAAAACTGCCGTGGACAATGGCCGTTATGCCGCCATAGACCGCGCTGTCCACTGGAAAATCTACGATAAGCAGCTTTACAACCTCAAGCGTATTTCGCGGACAGAGATGGCGGACGCGGGGCATAACGCCGTCATCAATACGACCGAGTCCGACCCTACCATAATCGGCTATCAGTGGCGGGTCTCCAGTTCGCACAAAGTGCCGGACATTTGCGACTATTACGCCAATATCGACATGGGGCTGGGTAAAGGAATTTTTACCAAAGATGCTGTGCCGAGGCACAAAGCCCACCCGCACTGTATGTGCCTGCTGGTGCCACGGGTAACGCCGATCAAGCAGCCGGGCAGCCACAATTACGCCGATTTCATCGGCAAGGTCACGCCTGAGCAACGCGGCCAGCTTTTGCCAAAATGGGCGCAACAAGCAATGGCAGATGGTACGCCTTTGGAGAAACTTGTGCGCACGGACGGAGCCGGGCTGCTGTCTAAGCAAGAGGCCATCGGACTGGGGCATTACAAGCCCAAGCTGACACTAGACGAAATCTATGCCAAGGCAGCTGAAGCCAAGCCAGGGTTTGATTCGGAGTTAGAGCGGTTGGCGAAAGAATCGGGCGGCATTGCGCAACTGACACCGATAAAGGATAAGGCCAGAGCATTGGCAAAAATTAATGCCTTGTATGACGGTGACGCTTCGCAGATACGCGATGTGTTGCGCGGCAGTATTATTGTCAATAATGCCAAGGAAGTTGACAAGGCCTTTCAATTGGTCAAAGATAGCTTCCCGGTGGCGGGCAGGATGCGCAACGGTTATGCAACTGCCGTTAATTCTAGCGACGGCTATTTTGACGCGATGCTGGAAGTGCGCACCCACGGCATTGTTGCCGAGGTGCAAATACACACCCAGGCAATGGTCGCGGCAAAAGAATCGGTGCATGGCCTGTACGAACAGCGCCAGGCTATCACGAGGTCGGCGGGCAATAAATTGTCGGCGGAGCAGCGTAAAGAAGTATCGGCAATCAACAAACAAATGCGGGAAATCTACCGCAAGGCAAGTGAACAATGACGTTTGTACCAGAAGAAATTAAGTTAAATCCGGGCGATTTGGCAGGCCAGGATATGCAATTTTTTGATGTTGGCGGGTGCGCTGTCGTCTATATCGATGAGGGTAAAAATGGCGTGTCAGGTGCCATTGCATTGTCAGGCCGGACGCGTACTTTTCCGCTAGATGCCGTATACAGTTATGACAGTTTGGAGCTGGATAAGGCGGGTTTTTTGCGGTTATTTCCCGATACAAAAACCTATTTTACAGAAGAAAAAAAATTGGCCGCATAGCCGCAAATAATGCCGCGCCGTATTTTTTATGCTAGAAAACCGGAAAAGAAACGGCCAAAATTTACCCCATAAGATTTTGATTTAAAATTAGAATCGAGATAATAAAAAAGTAATATCAGGATAAGGATAAGATAAAAAACGCCTGAAATCGCAAACAGCTAAGGATTTATGCTTTTTAAATATGTCAATACTTTTTATTTAAACACTGTTTAAATAAGCCGCTTTTACCCTGTAAACCCCTTCAAAACAACCCCGTCAACAAGCCTGCGCCGAACCTGTTCAGCGTTAATTTTGCACCTAAAATCCGGTACTCTTTAGCCTAGATTTTTTATCTGGCATAGGACTCCGTATGAGCACAGAAGACCCCGCAAACCCATCAGGAGGGGCAGTTAATCCCGCCGCCGCCAACCCGCAAAATCCTGCCGCACCCGCACCCGCTGCGGCTATTGATCCGTCCGCCATTGAGCAAGCGGCGACCGCAAAAGCACGGGCTGAGGCGTCGGCGCAATTTAAAGAAGCCACGGGCTATGATAGCCCAGAAGCCTTTAAGGAAGCTAAGCTGAAAAGCGAAGGCAAGTTGCAAGAACTGGCGGACACCAAAACCCAAGAGCTGGAGGTGGTTAAAGGCCAGTATCACCAAACGCTGATAAGCAATGCGATCTTAAGCCATGCCGCCGATGCAATCGACCCTAGCGACGTTGCCGCCCTGCTGTCTGGGCAAGGTAAGGTTGATACCAATGGCGTTGTCACGATTGGCGGCAAATCACCTGCCGATGCCGTGAAAGACTTGCTGGCCAGCAAACCGCATTGGGCGAAGCCCCAAGGCCAACCGGGTTCCGGTGCGCCGCCGCACCAGCCGCTGGCGGATGGCGAAAAAACCCAGCAGGCCTATCAAGACGCGGCAAAAAGAGGCGATGTGTTGGGTATGTTAAAAATCAATAACGGAGTCAAACAATAATGGCGACACAGCAGAATTCATTCGATTTTAATAATCGGTTACGCTCGTTTGACAATGAGCTGGCGGTGTTGATAGCAAATTCCCCCGCCCTCTTATCGCTAGCCGTCCGGCGTTTGGCCAGCGGCTTGGTGACGCTTAATAGCCGCACCCCGGTGACGCAAAATAAGCATGAATGGACGGAGCTTACTATGACCCCGGAACTGGGTTATGTGTCAGGGACACATACCAACAGCGTAACCACGCTGGCGTTGGTCGATGCTACTGGCTTTGTTGCCGACATGATATTGGCTTTTGAAGGCACGGATGAAGTCATGAAGGTCACGGCGGTATCCGGTAACAATCTGACTGTGGTGCGTGGCTACGGCGGCAGTACGGCTGCGGCTTTGGCTGATAATATCCTGATCCGTGTTGTCAGCCGTCCGCGCCCGGAAGGGTCAAACCCAGACCCTAACGCAAACACGCCTCCCGCCGTCAACTATAACTATACCGAAATTTTCGACGATACCTTTATGGTTTCGAACACGCTGGTCAATACAGGCTTAGGCGGTATGTCGGATGTGGTTGACACTAACTTACAGCAATCTATGCTGAAAGTTATCCGGCGCATGAATAATGCAACGATTTATGGGCGCAGGGTACAGCGGTCGGCGACAGAAAAAGGCACGATGGGCGGCATATTGCAACTGGTCACTAACCGCATTAACGCTGCCGGGGTTGCGCTGGAATCGGCGACGATGAATGACGCTGTGGAAGCTATCTTTAAGAGCGGCGGCACACCCAACGCCATTGTCTGCAATACAAATCAGGCGCGGCGTATCACCGCTTTTCAAGAAGCAAAAATGTTTGTGCTAAGGGCTGACAATACAATTGGGTCGTCAGTCAGCCAATTCCAATCCGATTTGCCGATGGGTGCAATATCAACGATTGTTGTCGAGCCAAGTTTTCCGCGCACCAAAATTGCTTTTCTGGATACTGAAAAAATGTATCTTGAGCCGATGAGCGGGCGCAGCTTGGGTGAGTGGGATGCAACCCTGCCCGGCGCGGACAATATTTCGCGGCGCATTTTAGGCGAGTATACACTGGAACTGTTAAACGGCGGTGCCGCCCACGCCATTATCGATAATTTGGAGGAATAAGCCATGATGAGACGAACGGGCAAGTTAGTCGGTCTTGCGTTATCGCAAATCAGCACCCCACTAGGTCTGATACAGCTTAACCGCAACGGCGAAGCCACTATTAGTGGCCGTAAATTGCTTTTTATCGAAGAGCGTATTGCTCAAGGTGGTCTGCCGGGCTATACGCTAACAGAAGACGGCGGGGAGCCTGAAGACAAAACGCCAGGTGCTGGTGGTCCAGGCATTAACGACGATGCCGGCAGCGGTGCCGACAGCGGCAGTGCAGCGGCTGAAGGTGATGGCGCGGAAACCAAAGGAGCGGCAGTGGCCGATAGCGCGAAAGCGACGGCGGGCGGCAGTGCGGACAAGGACAAGGACAAAAAAACTAAGGCCGACACGGCGGAAGGTAGCTAATGCTGACCATTGGGCTGGATTTAGGCGATACGCCCTCGGTGCTGGCTGCTTTGCGTAATCCGGCCAACGCCCAGCTGATCGCCAATGCTGCCGCCGAAAGCTATACCGACGACACACTGGACTGGGTTGCTGAAGGCAAAAGCTTTACCAGCCGTACAGGCCAGTTGGAGCAGTCCGTCGGCTGGCGGCCTTTGGGCGATGGTAGTGCCGAGATTTATGCCAATGCCGAATACGCCTTGTATGTCGAAGAAGGCACACGCCCCCATGTGATCTTGCCCAAAAACGGCAGGGCGTTGAAAATCCCGACATCGGGCGGCGGCGGTTACATTTTGCGCCGTAAGGTCAACCACCCCGGCACCGCCCCGATGCCGTTCTTTTTTGCCGACGGCGCAGGGCGCGAACAGCGCATGGGCGAACGCGCCCTTTCTGTCTTAGCGGGAGTTATTGAGTATGCCTAAATATGCACAATTGACTGATTTGCCGGACGATGCCGCGTTGACTGTTGACGAGGCGCATTTGTCCAGGGCGGACATTTATATTGATGGCGAACTGGTAAAACGCAGCATCAGTCCGGCGGACATCACCCTACCGCAGCCGCTGTTGACCGAATTGGCCGTCCTCATGGCTTCGCGGATGGCGGCCATTGAGCAGTCGGTCGGCTCGGACACCACTTCGCCGCTGATCGCCAAAGCCAGAGAATACCAGCGCACCATTGATGGGTTGTTGTCCAGCCTGACCCGCGAGGCGGTGGGCTTGGCTTACCCGACAACCGAAAGCCAGGTGTTTTTTGAAATAGGCAGGGCGTAATGTCAGCCGCCCTATTGGTGCGGGTGCGTGACGCCATTGCCGCCGATGCAGCCATCACCGATTTTTTTACGGGTCGCTATGGCAAGCCCCTAGGCCATCTGATCGGCTATGACAAGGGTAGCCCGAACGCCAAGGACAGGCCGTTGTTTTGTTATATCGCCGCCCGGCAAAAATACAACAAGACAACATCGCGGGTGCTGGCGCAGGGCAGCATCGTCATCCAGGTCATTGAAAAAGAGACTACCGACGGGGTGCGTGATGGTGTTGTGGTTGCCGACCAGGCGGCGCGGCTGCTGATAGATTTTTTGAAGAAAAGCCCGGTGTCGGATGGCTTTTCAGATTTTGGGGTTGTCACCGACCTGGGTACACAGCATCCGTTTTACGAAATTGAAGTCGTATTTAACTATTATTACAGGGCATGACCATGACCATGATCGGGATCATTAAAGAAGGCGAAAACTCAGTCACCGTGCTGGGGGTCACTTACACCGCCGATGAAAACGGCATCATCCATATCCCTAAGGCGGGGTTTAGCAGCGAAGTGTTTGGCCGTGGCTGGGTATCATCAAAGGGGTATGAGCAACACCTTGCCCGCGAGGCAGCCAAAGCCACTAATCCAGAAGGCGAAGGGCAGGCCGTTGTTAATGCCACGAATAATTCGCCGCTGGTGGCCGCAGTGACCGAAGCAGCGTTGCCGGTGGCCAGCGCTGCCGATAAGCCTGTTGTTGTCAGCCGCGACCGTAAAACCGCTGCCGTAGCTGAAGACATGTCGTCACTTGCCGTCCAGGCTAAATAAACAATTTAAACATCACTGAGGACAAATTATGAGCGACGCAACGACACCACAATTGACCCCGTCCGGTGGGTCTAACGGCTTTATTAAATTGATGACAGACAAGGATGGGGCTGCGCTTAATCCACCGCAAACGATGAAAATACCCGCTTTTGTGGGCATTGACTCAATTGACGACAAGATGGACATCAAAGAAAGCAATGGTGCTGGGCAATACGCCATCTCATTGCGCGGCGGTAAGAAAAAATTAAGCCTGTCATTTACGGTTGATGCGTTCACGGGCGCACTGCTTAACAACTTGTATTACGGCGCGGAAACCCAGGCCAAGCAGCAACGCGCCCTAATCGACAATGTCGGTCATGCCATCCCCGATCATGCCAATTTGCAAGCTAAAATCCAAAACGTTATCACCCTGAATTTGTCGCGGTGGGATAGCGACACGTCTGTGGCCATCAATGGCACGTCGGCAACCAAGGACACGTCCGGCACTCCGGTAGCGGGGCATTATCTTGTATCGGCAGGCAAATACACATTTGCCGCCGCCGATGTCAATAAGACATTTGCCATTGCGTTTGACAGCAATGGCACTACGGTTACAGTGCAAGGCAAAATCCCGCCATCGCTGGCTTTTAATGTGACGAAAGTGGCTTCAACAACGTACGCGGTTAAGAAGCAGGCATCCGGTTGGACGGATGGTGTGGCGATGATACGGTCAACTTTTACTAACAGTGCAGTGCCTGCAACCGGTCATTTTATGGCTTCGCCTTGGGGGGCTATTATTTTAAACCCAGCGGAAACGGTTGGTTCGGCAGGCCAAAAAATGACCTTCCAGTATTATTGTGATGGCCAAACTGTCACGGCCATGAAAGGTACGTTACCGGACGCGGGTTACGACCTTTATGTCGATGCGCCCGGTGACTCGCTCTATATCAGTGATGACGGCGTATTCTTAGTGACAAATAGCGGTACGGCAATGACGGGTATCGGTGTCGGGGAAGCATTGGCCGTTGTTAGTACGGGTACACCGACATCAGGCCAAGCGCTGTCGGATGGCTTAGGGTTCTATACTTTTGCCGCCGCCGACGTCGGCGATGTTGTACGCATACAATATGTCCTCGATTATTTCTCAATTGTGTTGTCCCTGCCGGATGGTGCAGATTATCTGGAAGATTTGGGGGTGCGCACACAAGGCGGCTTGCCATTTCAGCGTATTGCCCAAAGCAGCCCGCTATCAATTGCCACCGACCAATACTATGTCAATGAAGCGGCGGGGGTCTACTATTTTGATTACACCAATGGCGGCGACACTGTTTTTATTGATGCACTGGTGGAAGAACAAGGCGGCAATTTTATCGCCATCAATAATGAGCTGATGGGCAAAAGCCCAACTTTCATGCTGGTACTGCAAAATGAAATGGACGGCGAGTCCATCACGGTGACCTACCGCAATTGCAAATGTTTGGGCACCGGCATCCCGTTGAAACAAGACCCAACCGCAATGAAGTTTGACATCCAAATGTTTGCCGACCGGACAACGGGCGTTGTGGGGTCGATCAGCACGTCCTCATAATATGCCCGTCTCCGTCATACTGGCCAAGCAACAACGGCTCATGGAGGAGCCGGTGCTGCATGATCTGAAACTTATCATCACTACCTATAACGCCTTGGCGGCTTGCCAAACCCCCGCTGACCAAGGCCGACATATCACCCATTTGCTGGGCCTTTTTTTTGGCCAGGCCGCGCCGTCACTTAACCGTATATCTGCGGATGAGCTGACGGCTTTTTTATTGGCGGTGCCGATCGCTTGCGGTTTAGAGCAGGCCACCAGCAAAAGCAGCGGCAAGCCGACCGATTGGGGGTATTTGTATGCGCATTTGAGCGCGTCGTTCGGCTGGACATACGATTATATAGATCGGCATATCAAAATGAGCCAAATCAAGGAAATGCAGGGTTATATGGAAATGCACCCCGCCACCCATTTATTGGTCGCCGCTTATCTGGGCTATGAAGGCCCGCAACACAATGCCCCCCAAGCCTTTTTTGACAAGATGCGGGCTATGGCCGGTAAACCGCACCCTACCCGGCATTAATGCAATTTTAGAGAATAGAAAATGAGAGACTTGACGCTTAGGCTAATATTGCGATTTATTACCGATCAGTTTAATGGTGCTGCACGGGCGGCTGAAAATCAACTGAACCAATTCCGCAATAGCTCACAAACAGCCGACGCCAGCCTTAACAAATTTCAGCGGGGCGTTAATCAAACCGAGACATCGCTTTCAGGTTTGAAAAAAATGCTTTCGGGTATTGGGGCACAAATTGCCTATGCTTTTTCGTTCGCTGCCCTCCTTGCTTTTGTCCACGGACTAGCGGATGCCGTTAGGATTGCCCAAGACCTGCGAACCCGGCTAATGGGGCTAACCCATGGCAATACAGATTACGCGGCATCAGAAGCCTATTTAGTTGATTTGGCAGGTCGGCATCATAAAAACGTATCAATGCTGACCGAGTCGTATGCTGCTTTTTTGGCATTGGAGCAAAGCGGTATTATTACCCGCCAGCAATCAACACAGCTTTTGGAGGGGTTTAGTAACGCGGGATCAAAAGTTGGCGCATCCCAAGCCCAGATAGCGCAATCAGTATATGGTTTAGCCCAAGCACTGGGAACCGGTATTGTGGCTATGGAGGAGTTTAAGCAAATTACCGAGCCAATGCCGGGGCTTGCCAATGAGATTGCCAAGGCATTTGGCATGTCAGTTGGTGCACTGCGTAAATTAATCGGGACCGGCACGGTCACGTCAGAAGAATTTGGCAATAAGTTTGTTACCGCCCTAAAATCTTACGAAGGGGCGGCGGCAGCAACGGCGGGAAATATTTCTGCATCATACGCTGATTTGGCAAACGAATACGTCAAGATGGCCAAGAAGCTGGAAAAGCCTATAGCCAGCGGCTTGCTGGGGTTGGTTGATTCTGGAAAGTCCGCATATGGGTGGATAAAAGACAACGGGGATGGCATTGTTGCCACCTTATCATTAATAGCCGCTACGTTAACCGGAAAAGTTTTAAGTTCATTTGTTGCTTATATTGCCATGAAAGGCGATGCCATAGCGGTTGAGCGGGCGCATATCGCCGCGCTCATCGAATATGCACAGCGCAACCTGAATGTCATATCAACCAATCTTGCCTTAAATGAGTCTAATCTGGCCTTGGTCCAAGCAGATATTGCCGCAGAAGCGGCTAAATTGGCTTTAACCAATACCACCATTGCCCAGACACGCGCAGAAATAGCCGCGCTGCAAGCAACGGTACAGACAACATCAGTCACTTATTTACTTAGAAGGGCAACAGCGGCCTTATCGGCTGAAGAGATTAAACGCTCTCAAATACTCGCTAATATGGCAGTTTTGGGCAGACAACAAGCCGCCATATCTCAGCAAGTTACACAAGCAACGGGCGCACAGACTGTGGCCACTGCCGCATTGACTGAGGCCACTAATATGTCAGGCGTGGCAATGACCCGCTTTGCCGCTGCCGGAAAAGCGGCCTTTGCGTTTATTGGTGGCTGGGTCGGCGTAGCAGTCATTGCGTTGTATGGGCTTTATAGCATCCTTGAAAAAATCACTGGCTCAGAAAGAAAGGCGGAAATAAGGGCTAAAGCATTAACTGACGCGCTTGCCTTGTCGGCGGTGGAAGTAAAAAAACTGTCTGCACTTGAAGTTGATATTGATTTTACTAAAACCAGTGCGAGCATCGACGCGCTGAAAGCAAAAATAAAAGAACTGGAAACATTCAGTTTTGGAAAATTGTTAAATGTAGGTGGAGTTGCCACACAGCGCGATAACTTGCTGCAAGCATTGGATGTGCTAGAGCAAAGAATGAAGCAGCTGGAAGCCCAGAAAATTGACAAGATAACCAATTTTGACGCTTCTGCATTATCTTCAGATGAGCTTAATGCTGCTTTAAACGATACCCAGGCAACGATAAAAGCTATTGGCGATAAAATAGCGCCGCTGCAAAAACAAGTGCAAGAGGGCTTGATTGGGAGCGAGGCCATCAATGCAGATTTGCTGAGGCTAAATGCTTACCAAGCAAAATTATCGGCTATTCAAGCCGCCATTAAAGAAAAAGAAGCGGCAGGCTCAGGCAAGACCAATGCAAAAATGGAGGAAGCCCAGGCAAAAGCAGATCAAGAAATAGTTGAGAGCAGCTTTAAACTCAGGGAGCAATTGGCAAAAAATGCCTATGAATCCGCGCTTGCTATGGCCGGTAATAATGCCGCCAAAAAACTGGCAATAGATAAAGCCTATAATGAACAGGCGCTAAAGCTGACGCTTGAGCGTCTTGATGCCGAAGCCGCCGCACTGACAAAAACAAGCGCGGCTTCGTCAAAAGCGACCAAGGGGCCGGAGCTGACCGCCAAGCTAGCGATTATTGATAATCAGAAAGCTCAAGCCTTGTCTGACGCTGAAGCTGCCCGTGTCAAATTCAGGGCTGATGAACAAAAACAGGCGGCGGACGATACCAAAGCGGCAATCCGTGCGGATTTGGATATTAACCTGAATGCCGCAAAAAACCTGCAAGATGCCCTGCAAAATACCCATGATGGCCAATTAAAAGACCTTGAAAATACTTATAAAGATAAGGAACTGGCGTTAAAAAGATCACTTAATGCTGATGAGATTGATGAAATCGAATATCAACAAAAGTCGCTTGAGCTGACCAAAATAAAGGAAACCAAAAAACAGGAAATTGAACGCGCCTTTATTTTGGAATCCGATACCTTGCAAAAGGCCTCGCTTGATGAACAGCTCAAGGTTGCAAAAGCTGAAATGGCGGCCTTATCAAAATCAACTGCCACATCAAGTTCCTTGGCCGGATTGGTGGCGGGTGGCGAAAGCGGCGGCGACTATAATGTCTATAATCGCGGCACCATCAAAAACACTACCCTGCCTAGCGAAAAACCACTTGATTTGGAGTCTATGACCATTGCCGAGATTCAGGCTCGGCAAGCCCTGTCTATCGCCAATAAAGACCGGATCGGCGCGGCAGGCAAATATCAAGTCATTGCTGATACGCTGAAATCGGCGGTGGCGGAACTTAAATTAAGTGCCGATACAAAATTCGATGCCGCCACCCAAGAAAAGATTTTTACCGAATATCTGGTGGCCGCAAAACGCCCCGCCCTACAAAATTTCATCACCGGAAAAAGTACCGATATTAATGCGGCGCAACTTGACTTGGCAAAAGAGCAGGCAGTTGTGCCTAATCCTAATACGGGTGAGAGCTACCATAAGGGCAAGGGCGGTAATGCGGCAACGATGACCACGCCGCAAATACAGGCGGCATTGAATGCGGCCCGTGACCAGTACCAGCAAAATATTAACACCGGCATGGGTCATCAAGCCGCCTATACATCTGCCTTATCAGCAAGCCCAACTGGTATGGCCGCTACTGTGTCCGGTGCCAACAGCTCCGTTGAAGAGCGACAAGCCGCCAATGCCAAAATAGCCCAGTTAGAAAGCCAACAAGTTGCACAGGAAGCTGATACCCAAGCCAAACTTAAAAGCCTAGGGCTGGATGCCCAAGCGGCTCAGCTTGAACAGTCCGCCGTTGCGATAGACATCAAGAAAAAGGAGGATACCGATAAAAAGGCATTAGCCAGCGAGCAGCTTAACGCTGACCGCGCTGCGGCCTTGGACGAACTGGCGTTGCGTGAGTCTGCGGCCCAGCAGGAACTTGACCTGGGCAATATCACCGAGGGCGAACATCTTGAGCAATTGCGCGGGTTTGCTGATGAACGGCTAGCGATTGAGCAAAAACTGCTCGACGAAAAGCGCAAGCTGTTGGATAGCGACAAGCTGGCAGTTGCACAAAACCTGAATGAACGCGCAGCAGCGGAACGGACGGCGATGGCGGAACGCCTACAGATAGCCCAGACCGAAGAGAAAAACCGCAAGGCGATGTTTGAGGGCATGGTCACTCCGCTTAAAAATGCCATGTCGCAAATGACCAACGGGGTGCTGACCGGACAGCAAACCATCGGCAATGCCGTGCGCAATATGGCAAACTCGATCTTGGTAAGTTACGCCTCAACGTTTATGCAAGAGCGGGCAATGGATGCCGCGCAATGGGCGTGGAAATTAACCAAGCTTAAGGCTAACAGCGCACAAGAAAAAGCCCTTAAAAACGGTGATGTGATTTGGGCAGGATTGTTATGGGCTAAAGAAAAGGCAATGCTTGCCGGGCAGTGGGCATGGGAAACGCTGGGATTTGCAGCGAAAGAAAACAAGAAAAAATCCATTTCTTGGGCAAGTAAGGCGTGGGATGGGATGCTGTGGGCGGCTAAGCAAGCTGAAATGGCTGGCCAGTGGTTATGGGAAGCCATGGGATTTAGCGGCAAAGAAGCCACCAAGGTCGGGGTTAAAGTTGTCGGTGAGCAATTGCAGACCGTCGCGACTACTGAAGGCAACGTGGAACGCGCTGCCATTGAAAAGACGGCCAACGCAGAATCGGCACTAGGCTCGGCTTGGAAGGCCGCCAAGGGCGCGTTCGCTTCAGTTATGGAAATGGTGCCATTCCCTTTTAATGTCGTGTTGGCTCCTATTGCTGGGATGGCTGCATTTGCGGGGACATTGGCATTGGGGTCGGCAAAGGGCGGCGAGTGGCAAGTTAGGGAAGACGGCAGCCCTTATATCCTACATGAAAAAGAATCAGTATTACCTGCTGGGGTTGCTGATAATTTCCGCAAAGTCGTTTCGTTCGTTCAGGAACGGGGTTTGCCGGACAAATCATCACAATTATCGTCCGTGGTAAGCGGCTTGGTTGACAGCGGCCAACTGCACGGCAACTGGGCACTGCCCGCCTCTGTGACGGGCATCGCCCACCAAGCCGCCGAATCGGCTGGGCAAATCGTTAAAAATGGGCAATCTGCCGGACAAAAGGCGACAAATTTAACAGCCACCCAGGCGGCTCCTGAGCCATCATCCGTCACCCATAACCATGAGGGCGATATTCATTTGTATATTGACGCTGTCGATGATGCCAGTGTCGCGAAGCTGCTGCACCGCAATAGCGATACGATAGCTAAAGTCGTCCGTGAAAAAGTCAAGGGCGCAAAAGTGCCGAGGACTGCAAAATGAGTGATTTAATTTTGCCGAATTTTATCGGCTTTGCAATGGACAGGAAGCGCAACCCTGAATTTGCCACGGTCATGAAAACTACGGCCAGCGGTCGGGAAATTCGCCAACGCTTCAGCGCATATCCCTTATGGCATTTCACCGTGCCGATCAGTTTCCTGCAAAACGACTTGGGGTATGGTGAGCTTAATCAGCTGATGGGCTTTATTATCGCGCATGGTGGCCAAGAAGACACTTGGCTGTATGACTGCCCACGTTATAACTTTGTTGAATCTATGTTTTTGGGTAATGGCGATGGTTCCAGGACGACTTTCCAGTTGCGGGTTATTGAGCAAAATTATGGCTTTATTGAATTGGTCAACAACCCCAAAGACGATGTCAGCCTGTTTGTCGGCGGTGAGCTGCAAACGGGCGGTTACAGCATTGACGGCACCGGGCTGGTGACGTTTGACAGTGCGCCGCCCGATGGCGCACGGGTCGAGTGGTCAGGGGGCTATTATCACCGCTGCCGTTTTGATGCGGCTATCCCTGATTTTAACGAATCTGCGGTTGGCGTGTTCGATTATGCCGATTTTTCTTTTATTGGTAGCCCAGTTAACAAACTATGAAATCTGTTTCGGCACCTTTGCAATCCTTGCTGGCCAGTGGCCGCTTTATCACGGCTAACCTTTATACGTTGACCTTGCTGGACGGCACCGCCATCCGCCTGACATCCGCCCCCGATTTTGATGCAGTTTGGGATGGCCATGCTTTTATACATGACTCTTTTGCCGTAGAGCGCGACACCATTAAGCAGGCCATCGGTATTGAGGTCGATAATGTCAGTGTGACGCTGACCACAAGACGGGACAAAACGCTACAGGGCTTGCCGCTCCCGCATTTTGTCCGCATAGGTGGGTTTCGGGGCGCGAGGATGTTAATTCAACGGGCCTATTTTGCGGTCAATAATGGCGGTAATGTCAATGTGGCGGCAACGGGGGTGATTTACAGTTTCGAGGGTCGGGTTGCCGAACCGAAGCCATCGCGCACACAAGTAGCGTTCAATGTTGTGGCCGATACCGAGCTGCTCAATAAGATGGTACCGCTGAATACGATTACACCCAGTTGCTTAAATATCCTCTTTGACGGTCGGTGCGGAAAAAATAAGGCGGACTTTAGCCATACCGGCACGGTCACAACCGCCAGTAAAAAGGCCTTGGTTTGTGGCTTAAGCCAGCCCGATAACTATTACCGCTTTGGCACGGTGACTTTTACCAGTGGGCAAAATGCAGGGGCTATGCGCACTGTGCAGGCGTATAGCGTTGGTCATTTTGTTTTTGCTAAGGCGTTTGACTATACGCCTGGCCCTGGTGATAGCTTTATTGCCGTGGCAGGTTGCGATTTGTCTGAAGCGGTCTGCGGGGGTACATTTGATAATCTTGCCCATCGCCGTACCTTTAAATTTGTGCCGGTGTATGAGGAAAATTTATGAGTGTTGAGCAAGGGCAACGCCAAGCGGTGATTACCGAAGCTGAAACTTGGCTTAATACGCCGTGGGCGCACAATCAAGCAATTAAAGGCATGGGCGTGGATTGCGGCCAATTTCCGTTGGAAGTTTATATCGCTTGCGGGCTGATTGGACGCGAATCTATTGATGATTATCCAATCGATTGGGCGCTGCACCGCAACGAAGAGCGGTATTTGCAGATCGTCGAGCGGTATTGTGTGCGGGTTGAATCGCCCCAACAGGCAGATTTGGTCGTATTCAAGTATGGCCGGACATTTTCGCATGGCGGCATTGTCGTTGATTACCCCAAAATCATCCATGCTTTGCGGGGCGAGAAGGCGGGCGTGGTTTATGACAATGCGCTTCAGGCAGATTTAAAGCGGCGTGAAAGGGCGTTTTACAGTTATTTTGCTAAGGGGCAACTATGAGTCTGTTTGGCGGCGGCGGCGGAGCCAATACGACCGAAACTAAGATCGGCTCATTTAAAGTCATGAGTCAGGGTTACGGGGTGACGTCGCCGGTTTATATCGGCACGAACCGTGGCAACCTCATCCTGATTGACTATATGGATTTTTACTCTGTTTCGCACCCATCATCTCAAGGCGGTAAGGGCGGCGGCGGCAGTGCGGCGGCTAACTACACTTATTATGCGACGGTATTGTTGCTTGTCGGTGAAGGCGGCGGCTATGGCGTTAATTATAATCGTTTGTGGGTTAATAAGGATGTTTATGCCACGCCTGATTTGAAAGGGTTTGCGGAATTTGACGGGGCGGATGGCCAAGAGCCGTGGACGTATATGGAGGGCAAGCACCCTACCCATGCCCTGGCTTATAAAGGTTTTGCTTATCTCGCAGCGCATGATTATGAGCTGACCAATTCAGCGAGCCTGGGCAACCACAGCGTTGAGGTGGGCGGGTTTTACAGCACCGAACCGGGCGGCGATGCGACCGTGGCCAATGCCATCACTGGGCTGTTATTGAATGCCCAGTGGGGTTGTGATTTTGGTGCCGCCCGCTTGCTGTCACTAAGCTTGCTTGACGATTATTGCCAAAGCTACGGCATCGTTATCAGCCCCGCCCTTACTGAACAGATCGCCGCCCATGAACTGATGACCAAATGGGCGACGATTGCCAATTCAGCAATCGTGTGGACGGAAAATGCTGAGGGTACTGGCGGGGCATTGAAATTTGTCCCTTATTCGCAAACCAGCCATACGGCTAATGGACGCACTTATTTGCCGGTGGCCCCGTTAGATATACATCTGACGGATGATGATTTTTTAGTCGATGGCGATACCGATCCGATTGTTTGCTCTCAGACCAATCAAGCCGATACGTTTAATGCGCTTACTGTTGAATTTAAGTCACGGGCAAAAGAGTACAACAAAATGAAAACGCCCGAATACCGTGAAACGGCAGATATTGATTCGTCTAACTACCGGCCTGGGCAAGTGTTTGTCGCCGATGAGATAACCCTAATGTCAGTTGCACAAACGGTAGCGCAAAACCAAGTACAGCGGTCAATATACGTTATTGACAGCTATGATGGCACGTTGACTGGATGGCAGTATGCTTACCTTGAGCCGATGGACGTGGTTTATATTATCGATGAGGGTCTGGGCTTGGATGATGTGCCTGTATTGATTACGTCCGTTTCCGATAATGATGATACTTTAGCGATAACTTTTGAAGAGCTGCCTGACGGCCTGGGCCATACGGTCGGCTATGCGGCTGATGATGTTTTTGATACCCGCATACCGTGGAATGTCGGGGTCGGTGACATTGACCCGCCCGTGCTGTTTCATGCGCCTGGTGTATTGGCTAAAAATGGTTATGAGGTTTGGGTGGCCATTGCCCATCCGGACGAAAGGTATGGCGGCTGTCAGGTATGGGCATCGTTTTCGGATGACAATTATCAATTGATGGGGGCCATGAACGGGTCATCGACAATCGGGTCGTTAACTGCCGATTTCGCCAGCGGCAGTGATCCTGATTATGATGGCTCCCATCTTTTAAAGGTCGCTTTGTCTAGCGGAAAATTAGCCGGTGCGTCACATGACGACGCAAAGAATTTCCGGTCTTTATGCTTGGCCGGCACTGAGTTTGTGTCGTATACGGACGCTAAGTTGGTCGGTTCTTATTATGATTTGACCACGCCAAACCCTGCCACTTTAACGGGGGCTATCGCCACGGCTGTCGTGTCGGCTGGGGAGATACAGTTTGATGCTTTAGGGCGGGATACTGGCTACTATGATGGCGGTGCGATAATGTGTACGGCGGGCATTAATGCAGGCGTATCGCGCACTATCTCAACATACGTCTATGATACTGAGGCTAATACGAAGACTATCCATTGCGCGGCCTTCCCCGCCATGCCTGACCGCACTGATGTGTTTACTTTACAGGCTTTGCCGTATTTGCGGCGCGGGCTGTACGGGTCAAGCCGGGGCGCGGCAGCGGGGGCGGCGTTTGTACGCTGTGATAGCCGGATATTTAAAATCCCATATCAAGCCAAAGATATTGGCAGCACCCTGAATCTAAAATTTTTGAGTTACAACCAGTATGGCCAGGGCTTGCAAAGTCTAGCCGATGCCGTGCGTTATTCGATTGTTTTGTCTACACCGCTGCAAGGCACGCGGGCTGGTGAAATTTTCTGGCAGTGGGGGAACTGATATGGCCGCTCAGGATTATATAGATGCTATCGACCCGTCAAAGCCTCAGGATTTTGATGAAGTTGCCGGAACTATTCCTACCATCAGTTCGGTGCGGAATAATTTTACGTCTATCAAGCAAGCTATTCAGGCGGTTTTGGATTTAGTTAGTGGGCTGTCTGCGCCTAGCTTATCTTCCATGATGTTGACCGGGATTGGCTTTGCCAGCTCAGCCCTTATTGTGGCGACTGATAATGCGTTGGTCGCGCTTGGTAAGTTGCAGGCGCAAATATCGCTACGGGCAACGATTGATAGCCCTGCATTGACGGGTACGCCGACTGCTCCGACAGCACCTACCCTCACGTCAACCATGCAGATTGCCACCACCGAGTTTGCGACTTTGGCAGATGCAGCGGTTTTGTCAGCGGCAAAAACTTATACAGATACAGCGACTACTGGGCTTTTGCAAGATTGCGGTACTTATGACGCTTCTGGCAACATTTGGCCATCATCTGGCGGATCAGGCACAAGCGGAGCTATTTTAAAGGGTGATGTATGGTATCTGTCTGTAGGCGGTACGCTAGGTGGAGTTTATTATGAGTCGCACACGTCAATCCGTGCGCTGACTGATACGCCGGGGCAAACGGCAGCAAATTGGGCTGTGCTTGAGGGGGCATTTGGTTATGTTCCTGAAAATATCAGCAACAAATCAAATTCTACTGGTGATATTGCTAGTACGTCTAAATATCCGGTATGGGCGATCTTGGTATCGTGGGCCAATTCGGTTTATCAACCCATAAACGCTAAATTGAGCGCCATTGCCGCGCTGGCGGCGACTAACGGTTATGCGATTGTCGGCAATGGGTCGACTTTTGTTTTACAGTTGCTGGGTAATGCGGCGGGGAAAAGTGTGGGGGCAACTTCGGCAGATGTTGCATCCGGGGATAGGGGGCTACCTTCAGGCGGCACTACCGGGCAAGTTTTAAGTAAAATAAATTCTACTGATTATAACGTTCAATGGTCTACGGTTTCAGCAGGAAGTTCTATTATACTAGGGTACGCCCTCTTTAATATGAATTTTCAAAATACTACGGGCAGTTCAACTGTTTTGACTTATGTTCAGAGTTTAAGTAATTGGAGTAATCTAACCGGATTCTCTCCTCCTCCTGCATCTTCGTCGTCTCCAGCCAATAATCATGGAGTTTTTACGCTGCCCGTCGGCACTTTTATAATTAAAGCAACAGGACAGCTATCGAATGGGGGCATTAATTTTAACTTTGTAATTGCTGACCATAATATGTTGACAATTGTAAGCGCCAGTTTACATCAGAAAGTACAGCAAGGAGGTACTCCAACTTCTAGTGTCCCAACAAATTTAGTAGGCACTTTTCTATTAACCCTTAGCGGAACTACAAATTTATACATAAACGGGAATGGGGTAGGAGATGGAACGGTAGCCGGAACAAGCTTTAATACAAGTTCTTCTGCTTGTTGGCTTGTTTTTGAGGTATTAAAAGTTAATTAATAATTGATTTTTATATTGTTTTTTGTTTAGCACTTGCTATGCACTACTGCTAGAGCGACAATGATTAGCCAATCAACTATTATGAAATTTTTAATGAAAGGCAACAAACAATTAAAGCCAATTTTGCGCTGGATGGGTGGGAAAAGTAAATTAGCCACCGAAATAATCGAGAAATTCCCTAAGCATACCTGCTATGTTGAACCATTTTGCGGCGGTGCCGCAGTTTTTCTAAAAAAGCCCCGCTCAAAAGCCGAGGTGATCAATGACTTCAATGGCGACTTGATTAACCTATATCGCTGCATTCAAGTTCACCCAGATGAACTAAGCAAACAGGCAATCGGAATGCTGCATAGCAGATGGCTGTTTGACAAGCTCAAATCACAAAACCCAGGCGAGCTTACGGATATTCAAAGAGCTGCCAGATTTTACGCAATTAACAGGATGGCTTTCGGTGGCCGGATGACCGCCCCGTCATTTGGTTATGGCAGGTCAACGGCTCCGGGTCTATCAGCAGCTAGATTCAAACAAGATATAGAGCTATTAACGGCAAGGCTGGATAAGGTTTATATCGAAAATCTGCCGTGGGCGGATTGCATAGGCAGATACGATAGTGCCGATACATTGGCTTATTGCGATCCGCCTTATTGGCAAACAGCAGGCTATGGCATGAAGTTCGGCATTGATGAATATGTGCAAATGGCGCAACTGGCAAAGAGTATGAAAGGTAAAATAATAATCTCGGTAAATAACCACGAGAAGATGCAGCAAGTATTCGATGGGCTAAATATAGAGATGCTCACCATCAAATATTCATGCGGAAATATCGGGAAAGGCGGGGTTAGAAAAGAGTCTGAAGAGCTGCTGATTAAGAATTTTTAGCGAAAAGTATTTGCAAATTTTGCTAAAAATATAGTCACTTTAAAATTAAAAGCGTGAAAGTATTTGCAAGAAATGATTTTTCACTGTTTTTTATAAAAACAATTAAAATCAATATGTTACGTTATTTTGTGAAAAATGACGTTTAGCCGCCAAGCGTGAAAGAATACTCTCAGCAATCAGTCAGTGTTCATTGCCCACTCCAAAAAACGTAATTAACCCTATAGCAATATAGCATGTTGTCAGGTGATAGTGCCGCCACAGTCAAGCTATTATTCCGCTTCAGGCAAGATCAATCAGCCCAGCTACTTTATAGTAGGCAATCTTAAAGGCTGAACGGTTTTAATCCAAGAGAGGGGCTAATGAACCAAAATACAAACGTGCTGCTGCTCAGAGGGGCTACCTTATGGCTATTAATGGCTTTGTGCCTGGCCTGGTGCTTGGTTTTTTTGAAGTTTGACCTAACGCTAATCAAGCTGATTTTTCCGGGCAAGTTTACCCGTGTACTTCAAGCGCATCTGGATTTTTTATTGATGAGCGCGTTGCTGTTCGGGTTTTATGCGGCAAAAGTGCCGTTGCCCTCTCCGGTGCGCTGGTGCATGGTGGTCGGTGCCTTTACCAATTCCAGTTTGTTTATGTTGCAGGCGATGTTTCCGTCATTAGATAGCCCGACTCCGGCGGAAGGGTTTTTTCCGGGGGTATTTCGTGTATATCTGCTGGCAAGCCTGCTGATCACCAGCTATGGTTTCGGACGGGCGGCGGTGGTGGTGTTATTGTCCACTTTTAGAGATTTACCGGACGGGCAGGCAGGTTGACCGTAACAGCCATAGCTGTAGGTTATCAAGCCATACTTCGAAACGATTAGACGCACCGCCACCCTAAAGCAGACAATAGCCGCACCCGGCCGGGATACTTCTGGGCATACCCTTATCAGGATATGTCCAGTCATCCAATAAAAATCAAGGTGCTATAAAATGGCTAAAATTGTTTGTGTGCTTTACGACGACCCTATCGACGGCTATCCCACTGCTTATGCGCGTGATGATTTGCCGCAACCGGAACGTTACCCGGACGGGCAAACACTGCCTACCCCTAAGGCGATAGATTTTAAACCTGGGGCATTGCTGGGTAGCGTGTCCGGTGAGTTAGGTTTACGGCGTTATCTGGAAGCGAACGGTCACCAGTTAGTGGTGACTTCCAGCAAAGACGGGGTCGACAGCGTCCTCGACCAAGAACTGCATGACGCGGAAATCGTCATTTCCCAACCGTTCTGGCCTGCTTATATGACTGCCGAGCGTATCGCTAAGGCCAAAAACCTGAAAATGATTGTGACGGCAGGTATCGGCTCCGACCATACCGACCTACAAGCAGCTATGGAGCGCGGCATCACCGTTGCCGAAGTGACCTACTGCAACAGCAACAGCGTTGCCGAACATGTGGTGATGATGACGCTGGCATTGGTGCGCAATTATATCCCGTCTTATAATTGGGTGATGAAAGGCGGCTGGAATATCGCCGACTGTGTGGCGCGGTCTTACGATTTGGAAGCGATGAATGTCGGCACAGTCGCCGCTGGCCGGATAGGCCTGCGGGTTTTGCGCTTGCTGAAACCTTTTGACGTGAAGCTGCATTATCTGGATCGCCACCGTTTGCCGGAAGCCATCGAGCAGGAACTTAATCTGACTTACCACGCCAGTTTGGAAAGCCTGACCCAAGTCTGTGATGTCGTGACCTTGAACTGTCCGCTGCATCCAGAAACCGAACACATGATTAACGAACAGACCCTAAAGAATTTCAAACGTGGGGCTTATTTGATTAATACGGCCCGTGGCAAATTGTGTGACCGCGACGCGATAGTCAACGCGCTGGAAAACGGCCAGCTGGCGGGTTATGCAGGCGATGTCTGGTTCCCGCAACCGGCTCCGAACGACCACCCTTGGCGCACCATGCCCAACCACGGCATGACCCCGCATATCTCCGGCACTAGCCTGTCGGCACAGACCCGTTATGCGGCAGGAACCCGCGAGATATTGGAATGTTATTTTGAAGGTCGCCCTATCCGTGATGAATATTTGGTCGTGCAGGGCGGGCAACTGGCGGGGGTCGGTGCGCATTCCTACAGCAAAGGCAATGCCACAGGCGGCTCCGAAGAAGCGGCGAAATTTAAGAAGGATTGATGGCAGGCACTTGAGCTGAAAGTCAAGCTGCGGGGTTAGCCCCGCAGCCCTTTAACGCGATGGACGTACTTTTTTAAATGCGAAGAAACGCCATATCTATCTATCAAGCAAATGAATAATCTGCCAAAGCCGTTTGTGCCGTGCCTTGCAATGTGCCCAGTAAGGTCAGTTCACCGGCACTGACCACGGCATCCGCACCCGCTGATTTGAACAAGTACAGGACACTGTCCACGCCGTTGTCAACGGCGAACAGGCGGGTATTGCCCACGGCATAGTTGCTGGTGGCGTTGCCGATGTCGGTGGCGGCATTGGCGGCCGTGATAGCGCCGATGATGTTGGGAGTGACCACCACCAGCTCGGATAATGTGGAAAAACTGCCGTGGCCATTAATGAGCGCGGCATTGTTGATGCTATGATCGCCGTTGCCTATCGATAAGCCAGCCACCCCGTCCAACACTTGTAATTTGTCGGTGCCGGAGACAAAATCCAGCACCTTGTCCGCACCGCCCGTCACTGTCCCGAACACGAAAATATCGCTGCCAGCACCCCCTGTCAGGGTGTCCGCCCCCGCGCCGCCGTTGAGGATGTTCATCGCGCTGTTCCCCGTCAGCACGTTAGCCAATGTGTTACCGGTGCCGTTGAGGGTAGCGGAGCCTGTCAGGGTCAGATTTTCGACATTGGCCGCCAAGATGTAAGAAACCGAAGCTTGCACGGTGTCGGTGCCTTCACCGCTGTTTTCGACCACGCTATCAGCGACATTGTCCACGATAAAGGAGTCGTTGCCTAACCCCCCTGTCAGCGTGTCCGCTCCGGCACCGCCATCCAAGACATTGGCGGCCGTGTTGCCCGTCAGCATATTAGCCAATTCGTTGCCCGTGCCGTTGATGGCTCCCGGAGCATTGAGGAGGATGAGGTTTTCGACATTGGCGACCAAGCTGTAACTGACCAAACTTTGTACAGTATCTGTGCCTTCCCCCGCATTTTCAAATACTTTGTCGCCAATATTGTCCACCCTATACTGGTCATTACCCAAACCGCCTTTTAGATTATCCGCGCCGGCACCACCATCAAGGAGGTTTGCTCCCGTATTGCCGATCAGTGTATTGGCAAGGCTGTTGCCGATGCCGTAAATGGCGGCGGTGCCTGTCAGGGTCAGGTTTTCCAAATTTGCGCCCAGCGTCCAGGAGATGGAGCTTTGCACGATGTCGATGCCTCCGTCCGTATCTTCCATGACCACATCCCCGGCATTGTCAACGACATAGAGATCGTCACCCCAACCGCCTACCAAAGTGTCTGCACCCATGCCGCCATCTAAGGTATTGTTGGCACTGTTACCGATCAAGGTATTGGTAAGGCCATTGCCTGTGCCGTTGATGGTTGCCGTTCCGGTCAGGGTGAGATTTTCGACATTGGCCCCCAAGCTGTAAGTGATTGACGCTTGTACGGTATCGCTGCCTTCGCCACTGTTTTCGATGGCATTGTCGGCGGCATTGTCAACGATATAAGTGTCATTGCCTAAGCCGCCGGCCAAGACATTTGCTGCCGCATTGCCCGTGAGCATGTTGGCAAGGTCGTTGCCTGTGCCATTGATGGCATTACTGCCGGTAAGGATGAGGTTTTCGGCATTTGCAGCTAAGGTATAACTGATGCTGGACAGTAGAGTATCCGTACCCGCGCTACTGGCTTCCGTCACGACATCGCCAGCATTATCGACAAAATAAAGGTCATTGCCTAAGCCACCGGCCATTGTGTCAGCACCGCCAAGGCCACTTATCGCATCATTGGCGTTAGTGCCGGTCAGGGTATCGTTGCTACTGTCTGTACCGATGATAAAATTGGCCAGCACATCGCCGCCAGCAAATTGAAATTGGTTGACTTGATAAGCGTCGCCGTAAAAATAATTGTCCACCACCAACTGGCTAGCGGTGCCATAATTAAGGTATAGGTTGGTGCCATTTGTGTTGATACCCGCCAAATCACTTAAAGCCACATCGGTGAACGTGACCACATCCACACTGCCATCGGTGTCGTAATTGTTAATCTCATCCTGCCCGTCGGCCTTGGCGATAAGGTAGGTGTCCGCCCCATTATCGCCTTCCAGGTAGTCGTTGCTGAAGCCACCATTTAGGATGTCGTTGCCGTCACCGCCGATAAGCGTATCGGCAAGGCTGCCGCCATACAGGGTGTCGTTGCCGCCCAGCCCGGAAATGGTGCTTGACCAGGCATCAAACCCAAACAATAGGTCATCATTTGCAGTGCCAGTGATGACTGAGGTGCGGATGAGGATGTCTGTCAACGTCCAAGTGCCATCGGTGAACTGGAATGTGTTGATTCGGTAAGGCGTATCGTTAAAATAGCCATCCACGGTCAGTTGCCCATCTGTACCATAGGTTAAGACCAAACTATTTCTCCCATCTTGGGAGTGGGTGACGGAAGTGATGTCAGCGCGGGTCATATCGGTGAAAATGACTACATCGGCACTGTCATCTAGGGTGTCGTCAATCTCATCCTGTCCATCAGCTTTGGCGATCAGGTAGGTGTCAATCCCGTATCCGCCGCTCACTATATCATTACCCGTGCCGCCTATCAGAGTGTCGTTGCCTTCCATGCCTTGTAGCCAATCGTTGCCGTCACCACCGATAAGCACATCATCACCGATGCCGCCAAACAGGTAATCGTCGCCGCCCAACCCCAAAAGCGTGTTTGACCAGTCATTAAAACCAGACAAGAAATCACTATCCGCGGTACCGGTGATGGCCGAGGCGCGGGCAATGATGTCCGCTAACCCCCAAACGCTGTCGGTGAACTGGAACGTGTCAATTTGGTAGGCTGCATCGGAAAAGTAATTGTCCACGGTCAGTTGCCCGCCCGTGCCGTAGGTCAGAATCAAGTTGTCGCTTCCGTCTTGGGCACGGGTGACGGAAGTGATGTCGGAGCTGGCCATATCGGTGAACGTGACCACATCCATACTGTTGTCGGAGTGGTAATTGCCAATTTCATCTTGTCCGTCCGCTTTGGCGATCAAGTAAGTGTCCGCCCCGTTATCGCCTTGCAGGTAATCATTGCCTAGGCCGCCATTCAGGATGTCATTGCCGTCACCACCATAGATTTGATCGTTGCCATCCACACCATTAAGGCTATCATCCCCGCCGTTGCCATAAATAGTATCATCCGTATTTGTACCGATATAAATGTTATTAGTATTGTCGCCGTTATACGTTGCCATCGCTTATCTCCAGAGTTTTATGGGGTTCTGATAGGTCTTTGGTGATTTTTATTGTTAGTATATTAATAACCAAGGTACATTGCAATGTTTTTCAGATTTTTTTGGCATTTATTCTGGTATGGCGGTGATATTGGTGCGGCTTATATCACCGCTTTTCCTCAAACCACCGATACAGCGTTGGCAGCATCACCAAGGTCAGTAATGTTGAGGTGATTAGGCCACCGATGACCACGATGGCTAGGGTTTTTTGCACCTCCGAACCTGGGCCGTTGGCGAACAGGAAGGGTACGAGGCCGAGCAGGGCGATGGTGGCGGTCATCATGACGGGGCGGGCGTTGGGCGCAACCTTGGCGGATGGCTTCCAGGAAGAATCGGCTAAATATTAAGAAAGGCTAACGGCAAGCGTTTAGTTTCAGGGTAGGAATGCAGTGTTCATAGAGACCGTCGCCCATTAAGCAACACAGGCTGTTGAGTTTAAAGGCCAACTTTTAGCCTGTCGTTTGCTTAACACCTGATTCCATAAGGCCTTTCAGATTTTTAAAACCTGAAACTCGATCATCAAGTTTTTAACATTCGGATAAATAGTTCAGCTACTGGGTATTGAAAGTTTTAACAAATTAATTTAAAACAACAAGTTGCAATGGAATCCGGCTCCCTCCCCTGATGGGGAGGGCTGTCGCCGACAAGCCCGTCGCCGTTGCAAAGCCTTGATTGCAGATCAGGTAGTCTGTGTAGAGTTCTATTTTTTCTTTTTCCATCCGTCAATGATACTCTTTTTGGGATGGGGTGCGTAACATCAGTTATATCATTAGGAATATCTTCCATTCGGATGGGTTTGTCTCCACCAGTAGAGCCATTCCAATGAGTTTCCCCATTACTTGGCTTAGAGAATCTATGTATTATGCCATCTTTGTCTATAGCCCAACGCCTACCTTTTTTGTCGGTAATAGATTTATCAAAAAGATCTTTTGCATTTGGTGGTTCAGGACTTTTTGCATTTGGATGGTGTTTAGGATTTGTGGTTCGGGTAGCTCCTCGTCTATTAGAGCCTTCCCCTGCCAAAGTACATACAACTCTTAATGCGGGAATTGAGCATTCGGGATGTAATGGCTCAATAGGGTCGTCAGGATTTCCATCATATTCAGGATACTTAGGCCACTCGTCATTCTTACATAATCCTAGAGGATCAATAAAATTAACCGGATCCCCGACCACATACCCATAAAGGTTACTGTCCCCTCCCCCAAACCCGATCGGGTCTTTCGCCGTCCAGCGTCCGGTTTCGGCATCATAATCCCTTGCGCCGAAGCAGACAAGTTTGGTGTGCCGGTCGTACAGGCCACCCGCGTAGCCGAAGGGCTGGAAGCCGGGGTTGGTGTCTTGGGTGATGTTGCCCCAGACATCGTAGTCGATGCGTTGGGCGACGCTGCCGTTAGCGGTGTTGATGACCAAACGGGGGCTGCCGAGGTGGTCGCTGATGATGCGGTAGGTTGCGCCGTTTTTGGTCAGGTAGTCCGGCACGTTGGCTTTGCTGGCGTAGACGAAGCGGCTGACGATTTGGTTGTTGCCGTCCAGTTCGGCGATGGGGTTGAGTTGGTTTTGGTAGAGGAAACCCTGTACCAACACGCCGTTGACTGTTTTGCCGATACGGCGGTTTTGCCCGTCGGTAAGGTAACCGATGGCGGTGGTGTCGGGCAGGGTGACGTGTTTGAGGTTGCCCAGGACATCGTAGGCGTATTGGGTGGTTTGCCCGTTTTTGGTCTTGCTTTGCAACTCGCCGTTGGCGGTGTAGCTATATAAAGAGGCCTGCCCTGAGCTTGTCGAAGGGTAATCGAGCAGACGGTCTTGGTCGTCATAGCGGGCTGTTGCCGCCGCGCCTGCGGTAGGGATTGTATTGGTTATGAATCCTCACCCTAACAAAAACACAATAACTTTTACTTTATCTCATTGTTAATCAAATCCATATTACCATGATTAAACACTAAGTCTGCATTAAATACGCAACTTCCGCATTTGCTTTCTAATGACCCCATCGAGTCGACAAGTGATGCAGTTAAAGAAATCTGTGCCTTGATGCCCCTATCTATATGCAATAATCTTGAGAAAAAAACATCATCACTCGGATCAGAAGACGGTTTTTCAGAAGGATAAACGACATACTCTATAGTCCCTTTTAAAGCATACCCCATACAAAACTCACGAAAAGACGGCATTCCATCTATTACAAAAACGGTTACATCAGAGTTTTTTTTAATTTGAATACTACCCTTCCCCTTCAAATGATACGGAACCGCTATAGTTATTCGCGTTAAATAGGCGGTATCTGATATACCTGCCCAACCTTTAAAAAGCCTTTGAAATATAAGCACATCGCCATCACCTTTTGTTAATGCGTGTCCGGTAATTGGAAACAGGTCATCCGATAGCTTTGGTTTTTTATTTACCAATACTTGTGACTTAATACCTTGATGCTGCTTATGCTCACGAAGAGCAGCATCCGATACCCACCAAGCATCAGTAACATATTGCCTATAATTGTCAAAACTAATACAAGACGTTGCCGAATCTGCAAAGCTTTCTTGCCATAATGTTAAGTAAAAACAAACAATACCTAGTTTAGCCATCAATAGAGGACTGTTATTCACAACCACACCGTTGCTTTCTATAGTTATTAAAGTCATTTCTAACCTTCTTTTTAGTCCGTTCCCTACCTTGATCATAGGGATACCCTTTTCCGTTAACATCTTGATTATCATGACTATCAGACTTACCTTTTGTCTCCATATCCCAATGAATACCCTCGTGGGATATCATTTCAAGAAGATCACCACCACCCGCATTATCAAGCAGGGCAAGCGCATATAAATTGACTTAAAAAATGAGATACTAGGCTTTTTGGGAAGAAAGCATGGCCTTGAGTTTACAGGAAGCCTTTTCTACGTTGGAAGACCCGCGTATCGAACGGCACAAACGGCACCAGCTCGTGGATATCTTGATTTTGACGGTGTGCGCGGTCATCAGCGGCGCGGAAGGCTGGGAGGCCATTGAAACATTCGGTCAAGAAAAGCAGGCTTGGCTCCGCCAATGGATCCCTTTGGCGAACGGCATCCCCTCGCACGACTGCATCGCACGGGTGGTCTCACGGATCGTGCCCGAGCAATTGACCGGATGTTTCATCGCTTGGGCGCAAAGCGTGGCCGAACTCTCCCTGGGCGAAGTCGTCGCCATTGACGGCAAGACCGCCCGCCGTTCCTCCGACCGGAAGAACAAGCTGGGGGCCATCCATAGGGTCAGCGCGTGGGCGAACCAAGCCGGTATCTCGCCGGGCCAAGTCAAGACTGGGGCGAAGTCCAACGAAATTACCGCCATCCCCGCCCTGCTGGACTTGCTCGAAGTCAAAGGCTGCATCATCACTATCGACGCGATCGGCTGCCAAACCGGCATTACGGAAAAAATCATTGAAAAACAGGCCGATTACGCCATTGCGGTGAAGGGCAACCAAAAGTATCTCTATGAGGCCATCACCGATTATTTCGCGCAGGCGATAACCGCCGACAAACCGGAGTTGTGCCAATTACAGGCCCATACCGAAACTTATGCCGGGCATGGGCGCATCGAGACCCGGCGGTTCTACCTGTCCACTTGCCTGGACACCCTGCCCGATACCGGAAAATGGAAGGGGCTGAAAGGTATCGGGATGGTCGAAAGCGAACGTTTCGTCAATGGCAAAATGACCACTGAACGGCGGCATTACATCTGCTCGCTGGCGGAGGTGAAACCTTTCGCCCATGCGGTACGGGGGCATTGTACCCTCAGGGGCATAAAGGGGATAGAAAACTCCCTGCATTGGGTTTTGGACGTGACTTTTAGGGAGGACGACTCGCGCATCCGCAAAGGTTATGCCCCTGAAAACTTTAATAGTGTCCGCCAAGTCGCCATCAACCTGCTAAAAAACGAGGCATCGAAATTAAGCGTCAAACGAAAACGTTTTATGTCCGCCATAAGCGATAAATTTAGGGAAAAAGTGGTTTTTTCCTTATGACATTTTTATGCGCTTCCCCTGAATGGCTAGCAGGGCTTTAAGTAAAGCGGTTGGGAGTATAGTATTTATAGGTTTGCGCTGCGCCCTAAAGCCACTGGCAAAGGCTAAAGACCTTTGCACTCTGTTTTAAAGCGGGTTGGCGGGGGCGGGCTTTAGCTATTTTACTGGCCACACCCATGCCTTAAGGCTTTCGGCAAAAGCCGAAAGCCCTTACTCCCCCATCCTACTTGGCCAAAACGACCTTAGCCTCATCCCACAAGGCATCCAGCTCCGCCAGTTCGCAGTCAGTCATGCCGCGCCCTGAGACGGCGACTTGTTGCTCGATGTACTGGAAACGTTTGGTGAATTTCTGGATACTTTGTTTAAGGGCGACTTCGGGGTTGACTTTTAAATGCCGCGCCAGATTGACGGCGACGAACAATAAGTCGCCAATCTCTTCCTGAATATGCGCCAAATCGCCGGATTCCCAAGCCCCCCGCACTTCGTCCAACTCCTCTTCCACCTTGGCGAAAACGGGTTCCGCCTCAGGCCAGTCAAAGCCTTGCCGGGCGGCACGGTCTTGGATTTTCTCCGCCGCCATTAAGGCGGGCAAACTGGCGGCAATGCCGGATAAGGCACTGCTGGTGTCCGGTTGTTTTTCTTGCCGCTCTAAAGCCTTGGCATGTTCCCAGGCTTGGTGGCGTTGCTCGTCGTTG
This sequence comes from Methylovulum psychrotolerans, assembly GCF_002209385.1. Lineage (NCBI taxonomy): Bacteria > Pseudomonadati > Pseudomonadota > Gammaproteobacteria > Methylococcales > Methylococcaceae > Methylovulum > Methylovulum psychrotolerans. The sequence goes on along the minus strand of NZ_CP022129.1, from coordinate 2,956,105 downwards.
GCAAACACCGCATCGGCGAAAACGTGGGGATGGCGGCGTATCAGTTTATTGCTGATGCTGCCAGCAACGTCTTCAAAATCAAACAGGCCGCGTTCTTTGGCGATTTGCGCCTGGAACACCACTTGCAGCAGCAAATCGCCCAGCTCGCCGCGCAAGTCGTCATAATCATTACGCTCGATGGCATCCACCACCTCATAAGCTTCTTCAATGACGTAAGGGATTAAGGTAGTGAAGTCCTGTTTGAGATCCCAGGGGCAACCTTGCTTTGGGTCACGCAACTGTACCATTAAGTCCAGCAATTGTTGGGTGTTGTTCAGCATGGTCTAGCCCGTTTTAGAAGGAAATGCCAAAATTTTCATGGTAGCGTTGCTTAAAACTTGCCATGTCGAAGCGGTGGTTTTGGGTGCCGTGATGCTCGATTTTAATCGCGCCCATTAAGGAAGCGATACGTCCGGTGGTCGGCCAATCGAGATCGTTCATCAGGCCATACAGCAACCCGGCGCGGTAAGCGTCGCCGCAACCGGTCGGATCATTAAGCGCGTGCGGTTGGGCGGGCGGGATGGTGATGCAACTGCCTCCAGTATAGACTTTCGAGCCGTGCGACCCTAAGGTGACGACCAAGGCTTCCACACGGTCGGCAATGGCTTCTAACGACAAGCCAGTGCGCTCTTGCATCAGCTCAGACTCATAATCGTTCAGCGTCACCCAAGTAGCTTGGTCAATGAAGGTGAGCAGTTCCGCGCCATCAAACATCGGCATACCTTGGCCGGGGTCGAAAATAAACGGGATTTCCTGCTCGACGAATTGGGCGGCATGTTGCTGCATCCCGTCTTTACCGTCGGGCGAAACGATGCCGATGGTAATGTCATCGCGGTCGGCGGGTACAACATTCAGATGTGAGGCCCCCATCGCTCCCGGATGGAAAGCGGTGATTTGATTGCCTTCTTCATCGGTGGTGATATAGGCCTGTCCGGTATACTGGCTGTCGAGGATTTTAATATAGTCGCTCGATAGGCCATGCTGGCTCAACCAGTAGCTGTAGGGCTCAAAATCATGCCCGACCACCGCCATAATCAAAGCTTCCTCGCCCAACAAGTTTAAGTTATAGGCGATGTTGCCGGCACAGCCGCCGTACTCGCGGCGCAATACAGGCACTAAGAAAGACACATTAAGGATATGGACTTTTTCCGGCAGGATGTGGTTTTTAAATTTGTCATGAAACACCATGATGGTGTCGTAAGCCATAGAACCGCAGATTAACGCACTCATTGTTTTGTCCTTTACAGTAAAATTAAAGCCCAAGTGACCGCCGCCCAGGCCAACGACATCATCACCGCCGCCGAACCGATGTCTTTGGCGCGTCCTGACAGCTCATGATGCTCAAAGCCGACCCGATCTACCACCGATTCAACGGCGGTGTTGAGCAGCTCGACCAGCATCACTAAAACCATGCTGCCAATCAACAGCAGCTTTTCAATCACGGTTTCACCCAGCCAGATGGCGACCGGGGTGCTTACCACAAATAAGATCACTTCTTGCCGGAACGCCTCTTCGTGTTGCCAAGTCGCCTTAAATCCGGCGGCGGAAAAAAAGCACGCATTAACGAGGCGCTTTAGGCCTTTTGCATTTTGGTTAGCCATGTTTTATTAGGGTGTTTGCTATATATAAGGTGGAAAAGCGGCATACTACGCTATCTTGCCGCCACTTTTAGGGCATTAATCCAAGGTGTTTTCATAAGCCGCCGCATCTAACAGCGCGTCCAACTCAGCGGCATCCGCCGCCCGCACCGCAAATATCCAAGCCTGATACGGACTGTCGTTAATTTGCTCAGGTTCGTCCTGCAAGCTGGTGTTGATGTCGACAATTTCACCAGTGACCGGACTGTGCAAGTCGGAAGCGGTTTTGACCGACTCCACCACCGCGCATTGCTCGCCTGCCGCCACGTTACGCCCCACATCAGGCAGGCCGATAAACACCAAATCGCCCAATTGTTGTTGGGCAAAATCGGTAATGCCGACACGGACAACGCCGTCTTCTTGCCATAACGCCCATTCGTGGGTGCGGGCATATTTTAAATTTTCGGGTAAATCGTTCATGTTAATTTCTCATCTCGCGGGTGTTGACGTGCCTAAGCGTTAGTAACTGATGTTACGCAGTTATTTTTCGATATTGAAAAATGTAGCGATGAGTCGCTGTCGCGACGTTTTTTTAATCGGGTTCTCGCACCCGAAGGCGAGATACTTTCTTTTGCTCCGCCAAAAGAAAGTATCCAAAGAAAAGGCGGCCCAATTGCCGCTTGATCCTGCGCTTCTCGGTTTTGTCGGGGGTCGGCAGAGTGGGCTCCTGCCTTTATGCCCTTGGGTGCACCTGCCGACGCGCGGCATCCATGCCGCGCCCCTTCGGGCTTATCCCGACAAAACCTGCGATGCTCGGCGCGGCAAACGGGGGTAAAGCACGTTACTGCGTAACGCCAGTTAGTAATTGCGTTCCATTCTGACCCGATGGCGGCAGGCCGAGCGCCCATGCCGCCACCTATCGACATTGAATAACAATACCTTTACCGATAGAATGCCCGTATAGTTTAACAAACATTATCCGCCTATGCCTGAGATACTCATCTACACCACCCGCATTTGCCCTTACTGTATTATGGCAAAACGTCTGCTCGACAAAAAGGGCGCGGCCTATACTGAAATTAATGTCGATGCTGAACCTGGGCTACGCGAAGCCATGATGACAAAAACGCGGCGGCGGACAGTACCGCAAATTTATATCGGCGAGCTGCATGTCGGCGGTTTTGATGACCTGTACGCCCTAGAGCAGCAGAAAAAACTGGATCCTTTACTCGTAGACGGAGGTTAGCGTTATGCGCAATACCCACCAGGGCGACCCACGGCCAGCCAGCGATTATCAGCATATCAACGCGCCTATAGCGTCCCCGTGCATCCGTATCTGTTGCTTGGACGATAATGACATCTGCTTGGGCTGTTTCCGGTCACTACAAGAAATCACCCAATGGACCCAGATAGACAACCACACCCGCCAAGCGATTTTAACCAATGCCAAGCAACGCCGACAAGCGTATGAAGGCCACGCATAACCGGGGTAGGCAAGCCCATTATAATCATAATCAACAAGGTCGCCGATGAAAGCATTACACCGAAAAGATTTATTCGCTTGGTCTGTCTTTAACGAAGAGCGCGATATAGACTTCCATAGCTATGTGTGGGTACGCGAGGGCGGCAATGTCGTCATTGACCCCCTGCCCTTATCTGGCCACGACCACCAGCATCTGCAAAAATTGGGCGGGGTGGGCTTTATCGTCATCACTAACAGCGACCATTGCCGCGCCAGCGAGCAACTCGCCAGCCAAACCGGGGCGGTGCTGCTAGGGCCTGCGGCGGAGCAGGACACCTTCCCTATTATCTGTAACCGCTGGTTATATGATGGCGATGAAATCGTCCCTGGCCTTAACGCCTACACGCTCAACGGCTCCAAGACCCCTGGCGAATTGGCCTTATTAGTAGAACACACCACGCTGATTACGGGCGACCTGATCCGTTGTCATGTCGGTGGCGAATTGTGCCTATTACCGGATGGCAAGCTGGCTGACCGCAAACTGGCCATCCAATCGGTCAAACGCCTCGCCAGCCTACCCGGCCTACAAGCTGTGCTGACCGGGGATGGCTGGCCAGTATTTAGCCATGGCAGCGAAGTGCTGCATCATCTTGCCCGTTCACTTTAACCTTCATCTAGCCGTCTGCCACGGCGGACGGCTGATGTTCTGCACGACACCTTAACCGAAATATGCGTAAACTACAGTTTAGTTCTCTGTTACTGCTGGCCTTAGCGGCTACCGGCATTGCCTATTACAAAGGCATTAGCCTCAGTAGCCTTATGGCAGACAAGGATGCGGGCAAAGCCACTTTCATTCCGATCAATTCCAAGCACAAGCCAGGCAGGCTCAATTATGCCTCGGTACAGCCCTTGCTGGAATCGCGCTGCGCTTCCTGCCATGCTGGCTTTGACGCGCCCTGCCAACTACAACTTACTTCTTATGAAGGCCTGCAACGCGGTGCCAGCAAACAACCGCTTTATGAAACCCGCCTGCACGCCATCCCCCCCAGCCGCTTGTTCATTGACGGCAAAAGCACCGAGGATTGGCGTAAACAGGGCTTTTTTGCAGTATTAAACGAAAAAGCCAACTTCCCTGAACTTAACCTCAACAATTCGCTGATGGCGAAATTACTGGTCTTAAAGCGCAATCCGCCCTTGCCGGACAACGGCAACGCACTCGACCCTGACCACAGCGACGACTGCCCCACTCTTGCGGAGTTTGCCGATTTCCAGCACACCCAACCCTTTGCAGGAATGCCTTACACCCTGCCTAATCTAAACCCTAGTGAGCAGGAAACTTTATTAAACTGGCTACAAGACGGCGCGAAAAATAGCCTGCCCCCAGTATTATCTGAGCCTGCCTTAGCGGAAATCGGCAAATGGGAGCAATTTTTAAACGACACTACCCCCGCCATGCAACTGACCGCACGGTATCTTTACGAGCATCTGTTCACAGGGCATTTGCATATTAAAGACCAAGCCGCCAACGAATTTTACCGGCTCGTCCGTGCCAAAACGCCGCCCGGACAGGCCATTGAAGAGCTGGATAACCTGCATCCCTTCACCGCCCCGGCGATTGGCCAGTTTTACTATCGCCTGCGCCCCGTCACCGAAACGCTGGCCGACAAAACCCATGCCGTTTACGAACTCAGCGACGGCAAAATGGCGCGGCTCAAAGAGCTGTTTTTAAGCCCGGCAACCACCGTGGCGCAACCGCCCGACTACGCTACCTCCCCTTATGCCCAGCCGTTCAGCAGTTTTAAGGATTTGCCCGTTGCCGCCCGTTACCAATTTTTGCTCGACGATGCCCACTATTTTCTCTCAACCATGCTCAAAAGCCCCGCGCTTAACAGCCAAGAGGGCGCAAACGGCTTCCGCGATCAGGTCTGGATAGCGTTTTGGCAACCGCGCACCGAGCTGAATGCCCAAACCAACCAATTTTTAAGCGCCAACGCGCCTTTCTTACGCCTGCCGACCGCAAGCGGTGAGAGCGGCGGCTTTGCCGAATGGTTTGAACTAAAATCCTTACAGCAACAGTATCTCGCCAATAAAGCGACTTTTACCGAAACCGTCCTGCTCAATAACCAAGCCATTGACCTCAAACAACTGTGGGATGGCGGCGGCAGTAACGATAACGCTTTGCTGACCCTGTTCCGCCATAACGACAACGCGTCCGTTGTCAAAGGCCTACAGGGCAAGACCCCGGACACCGCTTGGGTCATCGACTACCCGCTGTTCGAGCGTCTGTACTATTTGCTGGTGGCGGACTTTAATCTCTACGGCGACAGCGCCCACCACCTCAACACCCGCCTAACCTTAGGCCTGCTGCGTAGCGAAGCGGAAAATAATTTCCTGCACTTTCTGCCCAAAGCCGTCCGCCCTACCGTTCATGCCAGTTGGTATCCAGCTTTGGGCAACCGATGGCTAGGCGTTTTTAGCACACCGGACTTTGCCAACCAAAGCGAATCTGCCGTCAGTTACCAAAGCCAAGATTATCCGCACGAACTGCTCGGCAAGCTGCCCAAAATCGTCGCGCCTCTGCCCATAGCGGCCGCTAATCCGCCTGCCCTGCCCGCACCGTGCCCACAAGAACCCTGCACCCAAGCCAGCGTCCCCGAACCGATCGTGGCCGTACCAGTGCCCACCCCCTTGCCCGACCCGCAATTCGACGGCTTTATCGCCCAATTAAACGCGCTAAAGGGCTCGGAAATCACCGCCTTACCCGAAGTGTCGTTTTTGCGTATCACCACCGCCACCCCCGACCAAGACCCGGTATACACCTTAATCCGCAACCGCTATTTAAGCCATGTCGGCGTAATGTTTGATGACGGCCAAGGTTGGCAAGCGGACAAAGACACCCTGACGGTATTGCCTGGCTTGGTAGGCAGCTACCCCAACCAATTTTTTAAAGTCGCCAGCGAACAATTGCCCGACTTTGCCAACCAGTTAAAGCAAGCCCAAACCGATACGGCAATGGCGCAGTTTTATAATAAGTATGGCGTGGCGCGTAACGATCCGCAATTTTGGGCAAGCTATGACGGCTTTAACCAAAAACACCGCGACGGACGACCCGAAAATGGGGGGATATTTGACTTGAGCCGCTACGGACGGCGGTAGGGGGATACACGGTATAACAGGGCATAAAAGCCGTTCCTGATGAGCCACAGAAAAGCGTTTATGCCCTCCCTTATCACCATTACGCTATTAGGCAGCGGGACGTTGCAGAGCAACGTCCCGACAACAAGATACGGTCAGCCACCAAAGCTAACCCAATACCAGCAAACCATACTTACCCTGCTTTTTTTGGTTGGGTTCATGGCCATAGACGAGTTTAAAAATATCATTTTTAGCCTCCAACCAATCCAGCAATTCATAGCCCGGCGAAAAATCGCGCTTTTCGGCGCGGTAATAAGCCGCTTCGGCAATCATCATTTCCAATTCGACAGGTAAGCTTTGTGGCACAGAAGCCGGGGTTGCGATATTAAAGCCGAGTTTAAACAAACTGATAAGCTCCTGTGGTTGATGGCCGTTAAGGCCGATAGCCTCAGGCTCGCGCTCGTTAAGCGTACCGAACAGACGATCCCAGACAGATAAGGCCGCCCCGTAATTGCTGTCATGCTCGTAACGCTCGGTAGAGTGGTGGGCACGGTGCAGATACGGCATAATCAACAACTTACCCAGCCATTGCTCACCTTTAAAGGCAATATTGGTATGGTGGAACAAGGTCAACAAAGTAATCAGCATCTCGTTAACCATCATCATCAGTTGGTCGACACCTAGCAGCACAACATACCCCGCTTTTAGCAAGTTAGTGATGAGCAGTTCCAAAATGTGTATCCGCAACGCCGTTGAGGTGTTCAGATACGGGTCGTTATGATGGACGCGGTGGAACAACCACAAGCCATCAAAACTATGGCAAGCCCGATGCCACAGGTATAACAGTAAATCCAGCACCAAAAAGGCGACGATCATTTGCGCAGCAGGATGATTGATATAGCGCAGCAAACCTTGCTCGGCATAATGCTGGGCGAGCAGAAACAGCGACGACACCGACAATAACGACAGTACTGTGTTGTTAACGGCAAACAAGCCAAGGTTAGTGCCATAAGAGCCGCGCCGCTTAATCGGCTTACGGTGCGGAAAAAGTTGTTCCAGACCGTAACACACGCCGAAAAAAGCCAGCAGGATAACCGCCACACCCTCGCCTGACAGCGTAGTAGGCCAATTAAAAGTGTCTAAGAACGTCATTAATTCTAACATGGGAACCTCCATTAAAACGGATGCAAGCATTCAAGACCCGAACATCAGCATAAAAGGGCTAGGTGACAATGGTATGACAGGGACAACGCCCTACGGTTCAGGCCGAACCAGCAAGCAAAAATACGCAGGATGCGTAACAGACTTTAGTTAATACCCAGCAATATATGAGCCAATATCTATTTTTCAACCGATTTAGGCGTATTTTTAGGAAAAAATGCGAAGCCGCCCGCAAATAATCTTGACCATAACGGTTTTTTTGCCGGACATTTCATGAATTCGTACGAGGGAATGTATCATACAGGTGCAATTATGCGCCAAATAGCACCAAAAAACCGTAACAATACCGTAATTGTCAACCAATTAAATACATATTGTTATCGAAATGGCACGGCAATGCCTGCCTAGCAACAGGGAACGGGCAGTGGGACAGCTTCAAGCGCCTAGGTGCTACGGCAGAATACCGCCCCACCTATCGCCCAAAACTCCAATTCCCCTATAGCTAAAAAGGCTATTCTCCGTTTATCATTAGCCATTGCCCACAATAACGCATTTTAAGCAATAAACGCGGTATTGCTGTCATGGAGTTTATAGTAAACTAGACCATTTATAACTCAGACTACTGCTAGGTGGAGAAAAAACGATGACGATGGACGATAGAGACGGCGTTATTTGGCTGGATGGACAATGGGTTGAGTGGCGTGAAGCGAAAGTCCATGTGTTGACACATACCCTGCACTACGGCTTGGGCGTGTTTGAAGGTATCCGCGCCTATCACGCCACCCAAGGCACAGCGGTGTTCAGAATGCAGGAGCACACTGACCGCCTGTTCCGTTCCGCGCATATCATGAACATGAAAATGCCGTTCACGAAAGACGAAATAAACCAAGCGCAACGCGACGCGCTGGTCAAAAACCAACTGGACAGCGCCTACATCCGTACCATGTGCTTTTATGGCTCAGAAGGCATGGGCTTGCGTGCCGATAACCTGAAAGTACACGTTATGGTCGCGGCTTGGCCTTGGGGCGCGTATTTGGGCGCGGAAAGCATCGAAAAAGGCATCCGCATCCGCACCTCGTCTTATACGCGTAACCACCACAACAGCACCATGTGCAAAGCCAAAGCCAACGGTAACTACATCAACTCCATTTTGGCCTTGCAAGAAGCCCTGTCGAACGGTTACGATGAAGCCCTGATGCTGGATCATGAAGGCTTTGCCGCCGAAGGCAGTGCGGAAAACCTGTTCATCGTCCGGGACGGCAAAATTTATACGCCAGAAACCACCTCGGCGTTAGAAGGCATTACCCGCGATACCGTCATGACCATCGCCCGCGAGCAAGGTTATCAAGTAGTGGAAAAACGCATTACGCGTGATGAGATTTATGTCGCCGACGAAGCTTTTTTCACCGGCTCCGCCGCCGAAGTCACGCCGATTAGGGAACTGGACAACCGCACTATTGGCAGCGGTAGCCGGGGGCCTGTCACCGAACAGTTGCAAGCCCTGTATTTCGATGCCGTCCATGGCCGTGGCGATAGCCATGCCGACTGGTTGACTTACGTTGCCTAGGAAAATACTCGTCGTCGGCCCGTCTTGGGTCGGCGACATGGTGATGGCGCAAAGCTTGTTCTTAACGTTACAAGCTAACGCGCCCGACTGTCTGATTGACGTGCTGGCACCAGCATGGACATTCGGCTTGCTGGAGCGGATGCCGGAAGTCAACCGCGCGATTACCATGCCCTTAGGGCATGGGCAACTGGGCTTATGGGAACGCGTCACGCTGGGCAAGCAGTTACGCGCAAATGCTTATCAGCAAGCAATCGTCTTACCCAATTCGTGGAAATCCGCGTTAACGCCGTTTTTTGCCGACATCCCGCAACGCACCGGTTATGTCGGTGAATGCCGTTGGGGCTTGCTCAATGATGCCCGGCAGCTCAACAAACAACAACTGCCCATGACCGTGCAACGCTTTGCCGCGCTAGGCCATCCTAAGGGTGCTCACTTGCCAACGCCCTACCCGTTGCCCCGCTTGGCCATCAGTCCGGCACAACAACACGCGGTACAAGTGCAATTTAAACTCAACGCCGAGGGCTTAGCCGCCCAGAAGATTCTCGCCTTGTGTCCGGGTGCCGAATACGGCGAAGCCAAACGCTGGCCCACGGAACATTACGCCGAATTGGCCCGTCATCAGCTTAAGCAAGGCTGGCAAGTTTGGCTGTTTGGCTCGGCCAAAGACCAAACTGTCGCTGCCGACATTAACCGGGCAACCCTAAACGCTTGCCTTGATTTTACGGGCAAAACCTCGCTGGCCGAAGCTGTCGATTTATTATCCCTGACCGATGCCGTAGTCAGCAACGATTCCGGCCTAATGCACGTTGCCGCCGCGCTGGATAAACCCGTTATTGCCATTTACGGCTCATCCGATCCAGGCTTTACACCGCCACTGACTGCGAAAGCCCAGATTATTTCCCTCAATTTGGCTTGTGCGCCTTGCTTCAAACGTGTCTGTCCGCTCGGCCATACCGCTTGTTTGCAAGGTATCAGGCCCGAACAAGTGCAGGAGTTACTGCCACCATGAAAATTGCCATTGTCAAATTGTCCGCGCTCGGTGATATCGTTCATGCAATGGTCGCCTTGCAATTTATAAAAGCGCATCAGCCGGATGCACAAATCGACTGGATTGTCGAACATCGCTTTGCCGAAGTGCTGCAATACCAGCCCGATCTGGATAATGTCCTGACCGTCAACCTTAAAGCCCTAAAAAACGACAAAACTTCGCTGTTACGCGAAATCAAACGCCTGCGCCGCTACGCCGCCAAGCATTATGACTTGGTCATTGATGCCCAAGGCCTGCTCAAATCCTCCATCACCGCACGTTTGCTGGGTAGCCGGGTATCCGGCTTTGATGCCGATTCCGCCCGCGAAAAATTCGCCTCTTGGTTATATAACGTCAAAGTGGCCATCCCCTACGATGCCAACACCATCGACCGCAACGCCACTGTCCTGACCCAACCCCTAGGCATAGAGATTAGCCGCGAACAAATTTTAGCGAAAAAACCCTTTTTGTTCTTTAAAGACCAAGACGAACGCCTAGAACTCTACCTGCACAAAAATTTAAAAAATATCGTCTTAGTCATCGGTTCGACCTGGGAAAGCCGTAACTACCCAATTGAAAAATACGTTAAGATTGCCGATGCCTTGAAACAAAACTGCCTGATTGTCTGGGGGACTGATCAAGAGCGTAAAAATGCCGAATGGATGTGCGACCAATCCGATAACGTGCAGATTATGCCCAAACTGGATTTAAACAGCCTAAAAGCCCTGATTGCCCATGCGGATTTGGTCATCGGCAATGACAGTGGCCCCACCCACATGGCTTGGGGGCTGAACCGCCCCTCCATCACCATTTTTGGCCCCACCCCCATCAGCCGCGTCTATCAGACTGACATTAATAAGGTGGTTAAATCGTCCTCAGCGGTTAACCCGCATAAGCTTGATAAGCAGGATTTTTCTATCCGGGACATCAACCCGCAAGAAATTATCACCATCGCCCAAGACTTATTGGCACACCTGCCGCCCGCCTCCACCCAAAGCCGTGCCGCCATCATCGGCAAACAAGCCCTGCCGATACGCGACATTAATGACAAGGACTTGGACGACATCGCCAACTCTTTGGAGAATATTGATTCTGACGATTTTTTCTCGATTGATATTGATTGATAACAGGGAAAAGCCCCGGTACTGGAGAGCGTTAAATGGACGGACATTTTTTAACCGATATTGCCATTAAGCAATTTAAATGTTTCAGCGATTTTCAGGCATCGGGGTTTAAGCGCGTCAATTTGATTGGCGGCAAGAATAATATCGGCAAAACCGCATTGTTGGAGGCTTGTTATATCAATGTCCATTCGAAGAGCATTGATACGATGATAATGGCGATCTATGACATTAAATTTGCCCGCGAAAACTTAAACCTCCTGGCCAGTAAAGCTAGCGAATCCAATGCCCAACAGCTAATAGACACGACGCGAAACTATTCGGCTAAGTCTAATGTGAGCGATACCGCATTTTCTATCCTGGAAGAAAATGGCATAAAAGAATATCATTTTATCTTTCAAGGTGTATTGACCACCATTAATGGCAAAGACTTAAATATAACCAATAAGCGTATCAGCAATATTGAGTTTATCGATAACTATGGTTGGGCAGATCATCAACTGATTAGCGCTTTTCAAGCCATCCAAAAACAAGATAAAGAAAGCGAACTGAACGCTTACGTTCGGGCTTTTGACGACAGCATCGAAAACTTTAAAGTCATCGGTGACAAACCCCAATGTAAAACAAACGGTGTATACCGCGACATCAGCGAATTTGGTGATGGTTTAAGGCATTACATTTCCATTATCTGCGCCTTGTATGAATGTGAAAAGGGCTATTTGCTCATAGACGAAATCGATAACGGCATTTATTACAGCCAATTAGACCGCTTATGGGACATCATCCTAAGCCTATCCAAACAAAATCACTGCCAAGTGTTTGCCACCACCCACTCCAAAGAAATGCTGGAAGCGTTGGTGCGGGCGGCACAAAAACAAGCTGACTCAGACATTAGCTACACGATTCTGGTAAAAAACAAACAAGCAGAAGTCAAAACCATTTCCTTAGATTATGACATGCTCCTAGACAGCATGACACAAGGGTATGAGGTGCGATAAATGCAGTCGATTTTTATCGTCCACGAAGGCGGCGCTAAAAAAACCGCCGATAATGAACTCATCCGCTTATTGCTGGAACACTTAGGGCTAGCAACAGCATTAATTGAGTTTCGGGGCATGGGTTCGAAAAGCAATTTTTTCAAAACCGACAGCTATTCTTTCTTAAAACAAGCTGCACAGACCGACCAAATTGAAAAAATATTGTTTATTGTCGATGCGGATGACCCGACAAACGACAGCAAATACGGTGGCCGAGCCAACGCTCAAGCCGCACTTACCGCGATGATAGCCGACTTGGGCTTTCAGGACATCAGCCAAACCTATATTATGTGCGACCCAGAAACGGGTACAGGCTATTTGGAATCGTTGATTTTATCCAGCATATCCCCTACAGAACGGCAGTGCATCCAACACTTTCTAAACTGCTCCAGCTTTCAATCCAAAGAAAACCACAAAGCCATTCTGCACCAAATTTATAAAACCGCCTACCCTAACGCCCCCTACAATTTCGGACACCCGCATTTTGACGGCTTAAAATCCGCCCTGACCTACCTGTTTACTTAAAGCCATGCCCGTCGATTTCCTCATCATCGGCCAAGGCCTAGCGGGTAGCCTATTGGCTTGGGAACTCATCCAACGCGGCAGCTCGGTGCTGGTCGTCGATAACGGCCAAGAAAACGCTTCGCAAATCGCCGCCGGGCTGATCAACCCCGTCACTGGACTGCGTTTGGTCAAATCCACCGAAGCGGACACCCTACTACCCGTTGCCAAACACTGCTACCAACAGCTTGCCAGCGTCTTCGGGCAACCGTTTTATATCGAAAAACCCATGCTGCGGCTTTTGCATAGCCCAGCCCAATACCAGCAAGCCGAAAAACGCCTGCGCGATGATGCTTACCAAGCCTACCTAGCCACCCTTTACCCGCCCAACACCTCAGCCTACGGCCTAAGCAACCCAGACGGCGCAGTAGTACAGCAACAAACCGGCTACCTGCTCACCCGCCCGCTGTTAGCCTGCCTACGCGGATTTTTGCTTGCCCAAAACAGCTATCGGCAAGCGGCTTTCCACCCTGACGACCTCCACCTAAACCCCTTACGCTGGCAAGACATTAAGCCGAAGCGGCTGATTTTTTGCGAAGGCTACCACGCCCAGCATAACCCTTGGTTTAGCTGGCTACCCTTCCAACCCGCCAAAGGCGAAATCCTGACCTTAGCGCACCACCAGTTCCTACCCGATGCCTTGCTCAATTACGGCCATTGGCTATTGCCCTTAAACAGCCAGCACAGCCGTATCGGCGCAACCTTTACCCATAACGCCACCGATACCGAACCGACCGCACAAGGGCGGCAGCAACTGCTGGCCGGACTTGCCGCTCTGTCCGCCGACCTAGCACAAGCCGAACTGACCGCCCACCACGCCAACATCCGCCCTTGCACCTTAGATAAGCAGCCTTTCCTCGGCTACCACCCCCAACACCCGCAACTGGCGATTTTTAACGGCTTCGGAGCCAAAGGCAGCTTACAGATACCTTGGTACAGCCAACGCTTTGCCGACAGCCTGCTGAACAACACCCCCGCACCCTGCGCCATCAGCCGCCACTATGCCGCGCATTACCCTGCCTAAATATACCCACCGCTACTCAAGCCATCCCAAACAACCGATAAAAATTATCCCTAGACAACTGCGCCACCTCTTCAAACGTTGTGCCGCGCAATTGGGCAATATGTTCGGCGACGTGGCGGACGTAGAGCGGGTAGTTGGTTTTGCCGCGAAACGGTACGGGGGCTAGATAAGGCGAATCGGTTTCTATCAGGAAACGGTCGGCTGGGATGCGTTGGGCGACATCTTTAATAGCCGTGGCGTTGTTAAAAGTGACGATGCCGGAAAAAGAGATATAAAAGTTCAAATCCATCGCCCGTTGGGCGAATTCCCAATCTTCGGTGAAGCAGTGGATAATACCGCCGACATCTGCCGCGCCCTCCTCCGCCAAAATCTTCAAAGTATCATCCTTCGCTTCGCGGGTATGGATAATCAACGGTTTTTTCAACGCTTTTGCTGCGGCAATGTGGGTGCGGAAACGTTGGTGCTGCCAGCTTAAATCGCCTTCCGAACGGAAATAATCCAAGCCCGTTTCACCTATGGCGATCACTTTGGGGTTTTGCCCCAGTTCAATCAATTCTTCGACACTAGGGTCGTGGCCTTCATGCTCGTTAGGATGCACCCCGACACTGACCGAGATTTGCGGGTAATCGGCAACCTTGGCCAACATGGCGGGATAAGCTTCCAAGTCGATGGCGATGCACAGCAGATATTCGATTTGGCTATCGGTTACTTTTTGCATAAAGCAACCAAAATCATTTTGGTAGGGTTTAAGGTCGATACGGTCAAGATGGCAATGGGAGTCAATCAACATGGGCTAGCCTACGTCTGTAAAAAATAGATACCAGCACTGTAGCAAGTTTTACGCATATCGCCAACGCCTTTAACTGACTTTCTCTTATGGCTTTGTCTTAGTGTCCTGCCCGTTTTTCTGCCAACCCTGAATCTTTCGGTAAATCGTTGACGGGCTGACCTCCAGCAACGCGGCGGCGTTAGGTATATTGTCCTGGCAATAACGCAGCGCATTTTCTATCGCGGTTTTTTCCACCTGCCATAAAGGCAAAATCTCCTGCGGTGGGGGTGGTGTGTCCGGTTGGGCGGTTTTGTGCGGTTTCAATAGCTGCTGTGGTTGTGGACGTACCGATCTTAACGGCTCCGGCAACATCTCGGCTTCCACCCATTGGCCCTGGTTTAAGACAACAATATTGCGCATGACATTTTGCAATTCACGGATATTGCCCAGCCAAGGGTAGGCGGTAAAAATGGCTTCGCATTCTGGCGACAAACCGACAAATTCCTTATGCTCTTCGGTGCTGTAAGTCTGCAAAAACTGG
This sequence comes from Methylovulum psychrotolerans, assembly GCF_002209385.1. Taxonomy (NCBI): domain Bacteria; kingdom Pseudomonadati; phylum Pseudomonadota; class Gammaproteobacteria; order Methylococcales; family Methylococcaceae; genus Methylovulum; species Methylovulum psychrotolerans. Next base: position 2,941,084 of record NZ_CP022129.1, on the reverse strand, counting down.
CGGGCAATCAGCAGCACATCTTCCGAGCGTTCCCGCAAGGGCGGCAAATGCAGGGGGATGACGTGCAAGCGGTAAAACAAATCTTCCCGAAAGCGCCCAGCAGCCACCTCATCCAACGGATTACGGTTAGTGGCGCAGATAAAGCGCAAATCGACGGTTTTTGTACCTGTCCCACCGACTTTTTGTATTTTTCCGGTCTGGATGAATCGTAGCAATTTAGCTTGTAGGTCAATGTCCATTTCGCAAATTTCATCCAAAAAAAACGTGCCGCCATCCGCCTGCTCTGCCGCGCCTTTGCGCTCGCCTGACGCGCCAGTGAACGCGCCTTTGACATGGCCAAAAATTTCGCTTTCCATCAAATCGCGCGGTATGGCGGCACAGTTCAAGGCAATAAACGGCTGCTTGCTGCGCGGGCTTTGTTGGTGGATCGCTTCCGCACAGACTTCTTTGCCTGTCCCGCTTTCTCCGGTGATAAACACGGTCGCCTTACTGGGCGCGGCACTGTCAATAATGCGGTAAACCCTCTGCATCGCCAAGGATGATCCAATAAAACCATGATAATTAGGGCGGAAATCTTGGCTAAGTTGCTCGATTTGCCGCTGCAAAGAGCGGCTGTTTAAGGCATTGCGTAAAGTGACCAATAACCTTTTGCCGGAAAAAGGCTTTTCGATGAAATCAAACGCACCGTAACGCATGGCATCAACGGCAACATCAATACTACCATAAGCCGTTATGACAATGGCGGCGCAGGGCAGGTTTTGCTTTTGGATGACCTTGAGGATATCCATACCTTCCATGTCCGGCAAATTCAAATCCAGCACCACCACGTCAGGACATTGCCCGTCGATGAACGCCAAGCCCTCCGCCCCTGTGCTGCTATGGCAGAGCTGAATATCTTCATGGCGCAGATACCCCTTATATAACAAGCTCAAGGTTGGGCTATCTTCAATCAGTAAGACAGTAGGCAAGGACGTTGTCGGCATAATGTCAGTATAGGATTAGGTTAAGTTACCACGACTACTTGTTCAGTTCGGCATAAACTAACAGCCAAGCTGGCTTGATTGTGGCCGCCGCCGCAAAGGCCTGTGCCTTTTCTCCTTGACGGCAAAGGCCATTACTATGGCTGGCTAAAGCCGCCAACTGCATCGCGCCAAAAGTCGCCGCCTCGCTGACGCAAGCATGGATCTCATGCGCCAACACCGCAAAATTCTGTTCTGCAATGGCCTGTTCAATCGCCATGACCCGCTGTCCGCCTTGTTCCAGAAAGAGCGCCAGCAGTTCTTGGTACAAATCCTCAGGCAACTCTGCCTGCAAATGCGCCAATACGGCAAAGTCGATAATAGGCATAACATTTACCTCACGAGTTAAGGGAGCTTTCGGCCAGAAATTTCCACACCGACCAGTGTATAGCGTTGTTATTAAAGCCGCAAATTTAGCCTTTCTTACTGTTGATAATGCCCGTTGAAACCATCCTTCTGACTTTTTCGCATTTTCAAATTGCAACAGCCGCGCCGTTTTTCGCATTTTGCAGTTTGGTTATTTGCATTTTGCGAAACTATCAGGACAGTCACCCAGAAAAATCCACATAAGCAATTGATAATTAATAAATAAATTTATGGCACACCGTTTGCTATAGACTCAGTAACCTAAAAATTATTTTATAATACAGGATTTATTTTATGACTACCTATACTAACTTGCTGAACGGATTGATCCTCTTATCATCCTTGGCATCAGGCGCTGTATTTGCCGATATGAATAGCCTCAATGTCGGCGACTCGTTTGCCTATAAAACCCAAAAAACCGTGGCCGTCGATATTCAGATTAATACTGGGGCTAATGAAGAAAGTGGTTTAAGCTTTTATAGCCAAGGCGCAGGCGGCTTACGTTTGCTGGATTCACGCATGGTGGACAGTTCAGGCCATTACAACGGCAAATTGCGGATTCCCGCTTCGTTAAAAACAATCGTCGTCAGATCACGTTGGTTAGATTCGTTTAAAGAAGTCAAAGTATCTATTACTAAAAACAAAGTCAATACCGTCATTGATAACTTCTAATACAGCGGACACAATGCCAAAATGGCCAAACACAGTGCCGGAAGCATAAGAAAAAACAGAGCGGATTCAAGCCGCAAATGACACTATCAACCAGATTTGCACAGAGAGAAATTTATGGCACAGACATCAAAAACATCATGGCTAAAATTCGCCACCTTACTGTTGGCCGGGCCGTTTGGCATCAGTAGCCACGCTAATGCGAAAACCGATTGGCAATATTTTGGCCCGTACAACAAGACCACAGGCGTGCCAAACGCCATCTTCGATATGAGCAAGAGCTTACCATCGGATTTGCTGTCACGCGTACTCCGTAAATTGCCGGAAGGGCAGAATATCAACAAAAATTCCGAGAAATTGCTCACCGACGACCAAGGGGCGAACATTTTCTTAGTCCGTGACGCAGAAGTTAAGGTCGCGTTTGTCTATAGCGGTGCGGGCTACCATAACGGCTTGGGTTTTTTCAAATTCAGCGCCGAAAATATGCCGACCAAAACCACTCAAGTGCAAGACAAGATTTTGTTCCCCAGCAGCACATCAGCCATTTATAACCCGTCCACCGCTTTTTTAAAATACGGCAACGCCCTGGACTTAGGCACTTTCCATGCCGGCGACGCGCTGGGCTTCACCTTATTAGGCAATGGCTGGGTTCCAAGCTTAGGTGCGGACAATCCTAACCAATCCGCCAACGCCATTTTCCGCACCCTCCAAAAGCTGAATCCAGAAGTGAATGTCGGTACTAACAATTATAAAGCACATACCGTGCTGTTATCCAACCCTTCCGACGGGCTGTTGGTCTTGGGTTTTGAGGACATGAACCGCACCCCCGGCCAAGGCAGCGACAATGATTTTAACGATGTGGTCATTGCTATCCATGTGACACCGTTCAGTGCGGTTGATACCAGCCAGCTCAATAGCCTGACCCCTAAGGCCGATTTGAACTTGATTGATACCGACAAGGACACCGTCCCGGATTATCTGGACGCATTCCCCAACGATCCGACCCGTTCTGCGCAACGCTTTTATCCCAGTTCGACTGGCTATGGCAAATTGGCTTTTGAAGACCAATGGCCACTGAGAGGCGATTACGATATGAATGATGTGGTGATGAATTACCGTATTATCGAAACCCTGAATGCGGCGGGACAAGTCACTGATGTGGATTCCATTTATCAAGTGATGGCACGGGGCGGTGTATATGACCGTGGTTTCGGCCTGCATTTTCCGGGTGTGGCCAGTAGTGATATTGTGCTAAAAAATGCCGACGGTAGCCCCGCTGCAACACTAATGACCAATAACGGGACTCCGGTCGCCTTAGTACCTGAGGCTAACCAACCCGAAGCGGTGTTGATCATTTCCCCAAACCTGAAACCGGGAACGTTGCCCAGCCAGACGTTTCCATGCAGTTACTTTAACACCTGGAGCCAATGCCCAACGGTGCAAGGCCCGCGCTACACCGCGCATATCACCTTCACTAAACCTAAGGCTAACCTGACTGCACCGCCTTATAACCCGTTCATTTTCTCGGCGATTAACCGCGGCAAAGAAACCCATTTGGTTGATATGCAACCGACCGCATTAGCTGACCGTAGCCTGTTTGGCACGGGGGATGATGCGTCCGATCCTAGCAAAGGCCATTATTATCGGACAGCCAATAATTTGCCTTGGGCTTTGGATATTCCTGACACTTGGCAGTATCCGCTAGAAACCCAAGATGTGACCACCGCTTACGGCTTTTTTGGCTCTTGGGCGGAAAGCAGCGGGGTACAGAATACCGATTGGTATTTACATCCTACCAATAAGAATTATCTGTATATCGGCAAATAACGCTGATTCAACAGTCCCTCCCTAGAAAAGCTTGCGCGCTTTTTAGCATCCCCTGCTGATTAGCGCGTTTGACTTCGCCGCCCTGCCTGAAAATCCAGAGCATAAAGCGTCTTAACCACACCGTCTTTTAAGGCGTGTGATTAGGATATAGCAAGCCCTCTCCCCATTCGCTCTATCCGACCTTACAACGGCTGTTTTTCATTTCCTGTCTTGCCTATTCCCACCCTTCTTTCAAGCTCCGCCCGCCGCCCCGCCCAGTGTATCTAAAAAGCAGATAAATTCATCGAATTTGGTCATTTTCTTATCGGCAAAAATTTGCTTATCCTGTTTCCGAAACCACTAAACAGACGTTTTAGCCCGATATTTACACTGATCGAACCACATTAAGATTAGCAATATGGCAACTACTGAGAGCAACCACCACCAAAAACAGCGGAATGCTGAAATTGCCCGGCAGATCATGCAGATGCTGGAAAGCATACGGTTTGGCTCAGTGGAAATCGTTATCCACGACAGCAAAATTGTCCAAATTGAACGCAAAGAGAAACTACGCCCAGACGCATTATAAAACCCCATCCTCACCTCAAGCCATTGGCTTAAATCTAGCGGATAACCGAGGATTGTCATCATGAAAGTCAATAAAACAGACCGGATAACCGGAAATTACCCACAAGGTGAACTTATGAAAAACCCAAACCGTTTGCTGCTCACGGCGGCTATTCATGGCCTATTGGCCGCCGCCAGCCTGGACACGGCTTTCGCCGATGCGAAAGATCAAAAAATCGACCTGCTGGAAAAACGTCTGCGGCTGTTAGAAGAGCGCTTAAACGTTACCCCTAACCTTAATGCCCCCAGCAAACCCGACCCTGTCGTCCAAGCCTTAGACCAAAAAGTCAAAATCCTTGAACGCCAAAACGAAGTGAACAAAGAAATCGCCTTGGAAGCGTCGAAAACCGCACCTAAGCTGGACGTGAGCAACAAAGGCATCAGCTTTACCTCGGCGGATGGCGACCATTCCGTGCGTCTGCGCGGCTCAATACAAGGCGACGAACGCTTTTTTATAGACGATCCTTCAGGTTCGGCACTAAATAACCGTTTTGATCTCAGACAAGCGCGTTTATGGCTAGAAGGACGGTTTTGGAAATACAACGATTTTAAACTCATGCCCGATTTTGGCAATGGCAAAACCCTATTGGCGGATGCCTATATTGATTTGCATTACTGGAATAGCGCGGCTTTGACGGTGGGCAGACAAAAAACCCCACTGAGCTTAGAGCGTCTGCAAGGCGACACTGATGGCACCTTTGTCGAACGCGCTTACCCGACTTACCTTGCCAGCAACCGTGACAACGGCATTAAATTGCACGGCAGTTTTGGTGCGCCCGGCCAAAAGACCGAATACGCAGGCCCTATTGATTTCAAAAACTTTGCCACTTATGAAGTCGGTGTCTTTAACGGCGGCGGCGATAACGGGGCAGAAGACTCCTACAAAGCTGTCGCCGACAATAAAGAGGTGGCAGGGCGTTTGTGGCTGCATCCGTTCCAAAATTCCGGCATCAATGCGCTGGAGGGCTTCGGCGCGGGTGTCGCGGCCAGTTATGTCCAGCCCCAAAACGACAGCCTATCATTCGCCAGCGGCGCCCTTAACTTAAAAAGCGCCATTGGCCAAAACACCATTGTCGATTATACCAAACTGAAAACCGGAGTCAGCGGTATTGCTGCCGATGGCGAACATTACCGTATTTATCCGCAAGCCTACTGGTATAAGGGGCCTTACGGCCTGATGGGCGAATATGTCCTGTCTTCGCAACAGTTAACGGGCGATGCAGGCCGCACCCACATCAAACAAGACAATTCCGCTTGGCAAATCCAAGCCTCTTATGTCCTGACTGGCGAAAACAATACTTTCCAAAGCGTCAAGCCACGCGCGGCATTTAACCCCTCAAAAGGCCAATGGGGCGCGTTGCAGTTCGCCGCCCGTTGGAGCGAATTGTCAGTCGACAAAAACACTTTTCAACTGTTAAGCGCCAGCAATTCGGTCAGCCAAGCGACCGCTTGGGCGGTCGGCTTCAACTGGTATCTGAACAATAACACCCGCTTGATGGCGGATTATGAAGATACCCGCTTTACGGGTGGGGCCGCTTCAGGCGGTAACCGTCCTGAAGAAAAAGCCTTTGCGACCCGTCTACAGTTCGTATTTTAATCCCTTTAAAGCCTTACCCAGGACATGACATGAACCTTACAGCCACCCTAAAATTGGCGGTACTTGCCGTTAGCTTAAGCCTAGGCACGGTAGCATTTGCCGACCGCACCCTATTAAACGTCTCTTATGACCCCACCCGTGAGCTCTACCAAGACTTTAACAAAGAATTTATTAAATATTGGAAAGAAAAATCCGGCGAAACCGTTGCCATCCAACAATCCCATGGCGGTGCCGGCAAACAGGCGCGCGCGGTAATTGACGGCTTGGATGCCGATGTTTTGACGCTGGCGATCACTTACGACATCGACAAAATTGCCGACAAAGCCAAGCTATTGCCGAAAGACTGGCAAAGCCGCCTGCCGAACAACAGCATCCCGTATACCTCGACTATTGTCTTCTTAGTGCGTAAAGGCAACCCCAAAGGCATCAAAAACTGGGATGACCTGGTTAAAGAAGGCGTGTCCGTAGTGACACCTAACCCGAAAACCTCAGGCGGTGCCCGTTACAACTATCTGGCGGCTTGGGCGTTCGCGGAAAAGCAATATGGCGGTAAAGAAGCGGCAAAAGAGTTTATCAAAAAACTCTATAAAAACGTCCCCGTACTGGATTCCGGCGCACGCGGTGCGACCACAACCTTCTTGCAACGCGGCATCGGTGACGTGCTGTTGGCCTGGGAAAACGAAGCCCTGTTAGCGATTAAAGAAATGGGCGGCGACCAAGTTGAAATCGTCGCGCCGCCTGCCAGTATCCTTGCCGAAACGCCTGTAGCGGTCGTCGATACCGTCGTCAACAAGCACGGCACGAAAGATTTGGCCGAAGCGTACTTAAACTACCTGTACACGCCAGCCGGACAAAAGTTGGCGGCGAAACATTATTATCGTCCGATTGAGCCTAAATACGCCGACCCTGCCGATCTGGCCGTATTCCCAAAACTGGAGCTGTTCACCATCAAAGACCGTTTCGGTAGCTGGGAAGCCGTGCAACAAGAGCATTTTGACGATAACGGCATTTTTGACCAGATTTACGCGCCTTAAACCCGCCGATTTTGTCTGCTATCCGGCAACATTAAAATCTTAGCGGCGCAGGGCGCAAGCCCTGCGTGGCTAAGGCCGTTTAAACCAGAACAACGGTTTGCAGGTCAGCCGTTTCCGGCATCAGAACCCCATAACCTGACCACAAAAACGAAGGTTAACCATGAGACAAAGTAACATTATGCCGGGCTTTCGCCCCACGCTGGGTTTTACGATAGTGTATTTATGCCTGATCGTGCTGATTCCGCTCAGTACCCTGATTTTCAAAAGTTTTGAACTCAGTGCGGCGGATTTTTATAAAATCATTACCCATGACCGTGTGCTGGCCTCTTTCCGGGTCAGTTTCAGCACCGCCTTTGCGGCCGCCAGCATTGCCAGCCTGTTTGGCTTTATCATTGCTTGGTCGTTTGTACGTTACTCCTTTCCCGGCAAGCGTTTTTTTGACGCGTTGATCGATTTGCCATTTGCCTTGCCCACCGCCGTGGCGGGTATCGTCTTGGCAACCATTTACCAACCTAACGGCCTGATCGGCCAATGGCTGATGCACAGCTTCGGCATACAAGTTGCCTACAAGCCCTTAGGTATCGTCGTCGCATTAATCTTCATCAGCTTGCCGTTTGTCGTGCGTACTGTAGAACCGGTCTTGCAGGAATTTGACTCATCTATGGAAGAAGCCGCCGCCAGCTTGGGGGCAACCCGCTTGCAAGTGTTTGTCAAAATCATTTTCCCGAACATTTTCCCCGCCCTGCTAACCGGCTTCGCGCTGGCGTTCGCGCGGGGTATCGGCGAATACGGTTCGGTCATTTTTATCGCCGGGAACCTGCCTTACGTCTCCGAAATTGTCCCGCTGATGATTGTTACCAAGCTGGAGCAATACGATATTCCCGGTGCGACCGCGATTGCCCTCACCATGCTGGTGATTTCTTTCATCATGTTACTGGTGATTAATTTATTGCAGCTCTGGGTACGCAAACGTTCCGGGCAATTATAAGGAGATGCGCTAATGAATGCCGTTACCCACACCCAAACTATGACCAAACGGGCTTTACATGATCCGGCTTGGCTCAAATGGGGGCTAATCGCCACCGCCCTCGGCTTTATCCTGCTATTTTTATGCCTGCCGCTCTGGATAGTCATCAGTGAAGCTTTCGCCAAAGGCTGGACAGCCTACATCAGCGCTTTGGCACAACCCGACGCGTTGGCGGCACTGCGCCTGACCTTACTGACCGCTTTTATCACCGTGCCGCTAAATACGGTATTAGGGGTTTGTGCGGCTTGGGCGATCACGCGCTTTGAATTTAAAGGTAAAAGCCTGTTGACCACCTTGATTGACTTGCCGTTTTCGGTGTCGCCAGTCATTTCCGGCCTGATTTTCGTGTTGATGTTCGGTGCCCAAGGCTGGTTCGGCCATTGGTTCTCCGATCATGACATCAAGATTATTTTCGCCGTGCCGGGGATTGTTTTAGCGACCTTGTTCATCACCTTCCCGTTTGTCGCCCGCGAACTGATCCCGCTGATGCAGGAAATGGGCAGCGAAGAAGAGGAAGCCGCGCTGTCTTTAGGCGCGAGCGGCTGGCAAATGTTCTTCCAAATCACCTTACCGAACATCAAATGGGCGTTGCTGTACGGCGTATTGCTATGTAATGCGCGGGCAATGGGCGAGTTTGGCGCGGTTTCAGTGGTGTCTGGCCATATCCGTGGCCTGACCAATACCCTGCCCTTACATGTCGAAGTCAGCTATAACGAATACGATTTTGTCGGCGCTTTCGCCAGCGCTTCAATACTGGCAGGGTTGGCGATTGTCACCTTGGTTCTGAAATCCATTTTGGAATGGCGGCAAGGCAAATAAGCCGCCGTCTTTTACACCTTATTTGCGGGCAACTTATTATGAGCATCATACTGTCTAATATCACCAAAAACTTCGGGCAATTCGCCGCCCTGAACAATATTGACCTTGAAATCCCCGAAGGCGAATTGGTCGCCCTGCTCGGGCCTTCCGGTTGCGGCAAAACCACCCTATTACGCATCATCGCCGGTTTGGAACAAGCCGATTCCGGGCGGGTGGTACTTAATGGTGAAGACAAGACCGAGCAGCACGTCAGCCATCGCGGCATCGGTTTTGTGTTCCAACATTACGCCCTGTTCCGGCACATGACCGTGTTTGACAATATCGCCTTCGGCTTGCGGGTCAAACCGAAACAACACCGCCCCAGTGAAGCCGACATCGCCAAAAAAGTCCATGCCTTATTGAATTTGGTGCAACTGGACTGGCTGCATGACCGCTTCCCCGACCAATTGTCCGGTGGCCAACGCCAACGTATCGCCTTAGCGCGGGCCTTAGCGGTAGAGCCGGAAGTGTTGTTGTTGGATGAACCGTTTGGGGCTTTAGATGCCAGTGTCCGTAAAGACTTACGGCAATGGCTAAGAAACCTGCACCATGAGCTAAACGTCACCAGTATTTTTGTTACCCATGACCAAGAAGAGGCAATGGAAGTCGCCAGCCAAGTGGTGGTGCTTAACCAAGGCCGGATTGAACAGCAAGGTGCGCCCAGCGACATTTATGACCATCCCGCCAATGCCTTTGTCTCGCGTTTTATCGGCCAGACCAACATCTTTGCGCCGGATGACCACGATGCCATCTGGTTGCACAGCTCAGGCTTGCCGATTGCCGATAAATCCGGCAAAACCGCCCATGTCCGCCCCCATGATATTGAGGTACAAAAAGCCGACGACAGCACGGCAGCCCATGCGGTCTTAAAAGACTGGCAACATTTAGGGGCGCTGATCCGTGTTGAATTGGTTAAGAATGCCGCCCAAGGCGAACAAGCGACCGTCTATGCAGAAATGCCTAACGAACAGTTCAGACGCTTAGATTTGCAACGCGGCGATAAAGTTAATTTACGCATCCGTAATGCGCATTGGTTCCATTAAACGCCGACAGAAGATGGTTGCTATCGGCAAAGGCTTTCAGTCTTTGCCGATAGCTTAGGGAGAGTGTTACTTTTAGGATATGACGGTGATCAGAGACGGTGAACCGCCTTACAGAGCATGGCGGTGAGTAAAATAGCGGAGAAAAAAAGAACCCCCTTCACGAAGAAGAGGGTTTAGAGGGCGGGGGCAATCATATTGCCCACATGGAGACTTTACAAGCATCTTAAGTGATCGACCGCCAACAGATCATAATAACGGCCTTGCACTAAATTAAAACCAACTGAGGATACGATGAACGCCTGCTCTTTTTCATCCACTTGTTGCAGAACCGTTTGTCCTCCCAGCAAGTCAATGAGTTCTTTTAACGAGCTTAACGCCGAAGGCCAAGTAATTTGTACATCCAAATCGCCCTGGCCTGAACCTGGCGCGTTGACCCGCAGATAATCGGGAGAAAGCTTAGAAATCAGATCCACCAAACCATTAGCGGCATATAAATGGCCGATATTCAAAGCGATTTTATAACCGCGCTGGCGATAATTTTGCAGGCCTTCCAACAGTTCATCATGGTGCAAGGCATAAAAATTATTAACCGCGATGGAAATCACGACATTTTTTGTTGCCAAGCCGCATTTGGCGATCACTTCTTCAAAATACGCGCCATGGTTACTGCTGACCCCCAAAACGTGGCGGGGATCCACATCTAAGAACAAAACCCCACCCAAATGGGAAAACGGCAGATAATTCAGCATGTGGACAGTTCTGGACAAACGGTCAAGGTTGATGATGGATTGAAAATCCGCCGCATTTTTTTTGCCGTCGTGCGACGCATGTTGGAAACCATCATAAGGTGCCACCGATAATTGGGCGATATGTCCGGTCAGCACTTCGTGGTTGTCGCCGGAACGGACAGGCGTAAAGGTGCTGCTGATACGGATAGGCCCAAACAGACCGCTAACGCGGTTGTTTTCCAAAATAAAAGGGTGCAGGTCGGAATGGTGTTCGTTAGCGAAACGCTCATTGAAATGATTAACAAGCTGTTGTAAAGGCATTTTTTTCTCCTAATTATAATGTTGTGTTGTCTAAGCCGGACTGGCAAGACGTTTATAAGCGTACCATAGTGCCGTCTTTTTGCTGTTGGTCAACATAATAAAGTCATCTTTATTTTTAACAAAACGATATGTTTAGATTTTTATATCGAATAAACAGATATAATAAACCTGCGTTAACCGCCACACTCAGACGACCTTTGAAAAACCATGAACTTAAGCCAAATCGAACTGCTGCGCATTTTGCAGGAAACCCAACTGAACTTGTCTAAAGCCGCCGACAAAATGCATGTCGTCCAATCGGCCGTCAGCCGGCAATTACAGCTCTTTGAGGAAGAATTAGGCTCGCCGCTATTTGAGCGTAGCGGCAAAAAATTAATGGCCTTAACCCCCTTAGGCAAACGGGTGATGTCGGAAGTCACCACCATCTGCCAGGCCAAGCTTAACATCCAAACGATTGCCGCCGATTTTCTCGACAGCAACCAAGGCACTATCCATGTCGCCACCACCCACACCCAAGCCAAATATTTTTTGCCCAAACCCATCCAACGGTTCCGAAAAAAATATCCAGGCGTACGGATTTACATGGTGCAAGCCTCGCCCGAACAACTGATCCACCAACTGCATGTGCATAAGGCTGACATTGCCATCTGCACCGAAAGGGTCGCTACTGATATTGCCTTAGTCACGTTACCTTGCTACGAATGGCACCATAGCGTGGTCATGCCCAAAGGCCACCCGCTCTGCGAAGGCGAACTGACTTACGCACGCTTGGCGGCGCAACCGATACTCACCTACAGCTTCGGCTTTACCGGGCGTTCCAATATTGAGTCCGCCTTTAAGCAATCGGGTTATGAACTGGACATTATCTTAGCCGCAGCCGATACCGATGTGATAAAAACCTACGTCCGCTTAGGTATGGGCGTAGGCCTTATCGCCGGCATGGCTTACGATGCCGACATCGACCAAGACCTGTGCGCCCGTGACCTGTCACACCTGATTCCCCTGTCCAGCACCAAAATCGCTTATTTAAAACAAAATTATCTGCCGCTCTACAGCCAGCATTTTATTGAAGAACTGCTGTTGGCGGGTAAGGACTATTAACGTTTATAGAACAGGCAGAAAATAATTGGGCCATCTGCACGGGTCAGACCTTTCACTCCATCATCGAGCTTTAGCCAACAGCCCTGCAACCGTTCGGGATTGGTGCAGAAACCCTACATAACCGCACGAAATTGAAGCGAAAACAGCACTTATTGTCGCTTTTCAGCCCATTACCCTCCTGCCAAACTGTTGACATAGAAAAACAAGGTATTGTTTTATATTAAAAAACTTACCGCACCTTCCAAATAAAAAAATTTGGCACAAGTCCTGCTTTATTATTTGCAATGGTTCTAAAGACGGAACCAAAACCTTAGCTCACTGTTGAGTATTTGACAAAGGCGTCGAAAAATCGAATGGTCTCATGTAGACCTACGATTTGGAGACGCCTTTTTTTTTGCCCGAAATTCCATACAGGAAAAGCCACCATGAAAAAAACCGGACTGACCCTCAAAAAATGGGTAACTGCACTTTCTGCCGTTACCGCCTTGACGACTTTGGCTTTTGCTTCTGATGCCATTGCCGTAGCCAACATTGAAAAAGAAAACCTTAAATTCGGTTTCATTAAACTGACCGACATGGCCCCGCTCGCGGTCGCTTTTGAAAAAGGCTTCTTTGAAGACGAAGGCCTGTTTGTCCAATTAGAAGCGCAAGCCAACTGGAAAGTGGTCATGGACCGCGTGGTCAGCGGCGAATTGGACGGCTCGCACATGCTAGCCCCCGCCCCCTTGGGCATGAGCGTCGGCTTTGGTGCGCAAGCCGACATCGTCACCGCGTTCAGCATGGGTTTTAACGGCAGCGCCATCACCGTATCCAATGACGTTTGGCAACAAATGAAACCGAACGTACCGATGGGAGGCGGCAAACCCGTACATCCCATTAAAGCCGATGCCCTAAAGCCTGTAGTCGACAAATTCAAAAGTGCGGGCAAGCCATTCAATATGGCGATGACCTTCCCAATTGGTAGCCATAACCTAAAACTACGCTATTGGTTGGCGGCAGGCGGCATTAAACCGGGCTTTTATGCCCCACCCCAAGACACCTCCGGGCAATTGGATGCCGATGCCCTGCTCTCCGTCACCCCACCGCCACAAATGCCTGCGACCTTGGAATCCGGCACTATTAACGGCTATTGCGTCGGCGAACCTTGGAACCAACAAGCCGTGTTTAAAGGCATAGGTGTTCCCGTCGTCACCGATGACGAACTCTGGAAAGACACCCCGGAAAAAGTTTTTGGCGTGACCAAAGCGTGGGCGGACAAAAACCCCAACACCCATTTGGCCGTGGTTAAAGCCTTAATCCGCGCCGCTATCTGGTTGGATGCCGACAACAACAAAAACCGCAAAGAAGCCATTGAGATGTTGGCGCAAAAACAGTATGTGGGCGCGGACTACGAAGTCTTAGCCAACAGTATGACCGGCACCTTTGAATATGAAAAAGGCGACAAACGCCCCTTACCCGACTTTAACACCTTCTTCCGTAACGGTGCCAGCTACCCCTCTTACAGCAGCGCGGTATGGTACCTCACCCAGTTACGCCGTTGGGGCATGATCAGCGAATTTAAGCCTGATAACTGGTACATGGAAACCGCGAAAAAAGTCTATCGCCCGGACATTTACTTAGCTGCCGCCAAAGAACTGGTTGCCGAAGGCAAAGCCCAGGCGGCCGATTTTCCTGCCGACACCAGCATCAAACCTTCGCAAAACTTCTTTATCGACAAAATGGCCTTTGATGCCAACAAGCCTAACGCCTATTTGGAACAATTCCCGATTGGCCTGAAAGGCAAACAAAAAGTGGTCGGCGGTAAAGTGGTTGACTAACCCCTAGCAGGGAGCGCGGGCATCTTGCCCGCACGTTAGGAATCCCCACCCCTAAAAAGCAACTATACTGTGAACGGCCAAGTTTTCGGCTTTTACAATTCACCGTAGGGTACGCTGCGCGTACCTTTTACACTGATTTTTATGAGGATTTTTTAAAGGTACGCATTTATGCCCCTGAGGGTACAGCGTACCCTACCAAAAAAACCGAAAACCTGGCCGTTTGAAGTATATGTTACAGCATCATCCAACTCGTAAGTGAGTGTTCCTGGTTAGACAAGGCGGTTAGGTTTAGTGCAAGGATGCACTTTTTTTTACGACACATTCTATTTTTATCAGCGGCGCACGCCTGCTAGGGGTCATTATGAGCCATCAATTAATCAAATTTCTCAATATCGCCGGGCTGACATGGTTTGTCCCGCTGGTAAAACTGGCGACGGGCGAAAACCCCAGCCAACAACTGCGCGAATTATGGCTGATTATGGGTATCCCCATTATTGCCTTCATGCTGTTTTTAGGGATGTGGAGCTTCTCCGCCTCTAAAGTCCATACCAGCTTAGGTGCGATTCCAGGCCCTTCAGCCGTTTGGGAGGAAGCGGGCGGCTTACTGGAGGCGCATTACGCCGAACGCCAAAAAGAAGTCGAATTTTACCAACGCCAACAAGCGCGTGACGATAAAATGCTCGCGGAAAACCCTAACGCCGAAGTGAAAAAACGCCCTTATACCGGCAAACCGACTTATCTTGACCAAATTTTGACTAGCCTGCGCACCGTATTTGCGGGCTTTATCATTGCGACGCTGGTCGCCATTCCCTTAGGCATCCTCTGCGGTATGAGCAGTATCATCAACACTGCCCTCAACCCGATCATACAAATTTTTAAGCCTGTATCCCCGCTGGCCTGGCTACCGATAGTTACCCTCATCGTCAGTTCTGTGTATGTGAGTACCGATGACTCGTGGTTTGAAAAATCCTTCCTGACCTCCGCCATTACTGTCACCCTGTGTTCGCTATGGCCGACCCTGATTAACACGGCGGTGGGCGTATCCTCCATTGACAAGGATTTAGTCAACGTCGGCAAAGTGTTGCGCTTGAACTATGTGACCCAAATCCAAAAAATCATCTTGCCTTCGGCATTGCCGTATATTTTTACTGGCATGAGACTGTCGCTGGGCGTGGGCTGGATGGTGTTGATCGCCGCCGAAATGTTGGCGCAAAACCCCGGTTTGGGCAAGTTCGTCTGGGACGAATTCCAAAACGGCAGCTCCAACTCGCTAGGCCGCATTATGGTCGCCGTATTCACCATTGGCATTATCGGCTTCATTCTCGACCGTATCATGCAGTCTTTCCAAAAAGTCTTCTCTTTTGGCCGATCACTGTAACCCCCGGAGCCCGCCATGAGCGCAGCCGCAAAACTTAAACTTGTTAACACTGCTATGTCATCAATCCCTAACACGCCTTCCAATGACCCGGAATTGCCGCTGGTCGAATTGATTAATGTCTGTAAATCGTACGGTGACGGCAAAGACAAAACCTCGATCTTAAAGAATATCAACCTGTCAATTAAAGACGGCGAGTTTATTGCTATTGTCGGCTTTTCGGGTAGCGGAAAAACTACGTTAATCTCTACCTTGGCGGGTTTAATTCAAGCCGATAGCGGTCAGGTGTTAAAACAAGGCAAACCCATTACTGGCCCTGGGCCCGATCGCGGCGTGGTGTTCCAAAACTATTCGCTGATGCCGTGGTTGACTGTGTTTGAAAACGTCGCCTTAGCGGTCGATGAAATTTTTAAGGACTGGACGGTCGAGCAACGTAAAGCCCATACCGAAAAATATGTGCGCATGGTGAATCTAGGCGCGGCCATGGATAAAAAACCCGCCGAACTGTCCGGCGGGATGCGCCAACGTGTCAACGTGGCGCGGGCTTTGGCGGCAAACCCGGACATTTTGTTATTGGACGAACCGCTCAGCGCCTTAGACGCTTTGACACGCGGTAACTTGCAAGATGAGATCCTGTCCATCTGGGAGCAAGAAAAGAAAACCGTCATCCTCATCACCAATGATGTCGATGAGGCCATTTATATGGCAGACCGCGTCATTCCGCTCAATCTAGGCCCTGATGCCACTTTCGGCCCCGATTTTCCGGTGACGATTGAGCGCCCGCGTGACCGCACGGCCTTAAACCATAACGAAGAATTCAAACGTTTGCGGGCGGAAATCACCCAATACTTGATGGCTATCGGCATGGCAAAAACCCAAGACACCCCAGGCGACAAGATCGTCCTGCCCAATGTCCGCCCGAATACCAGCAACGATTGGAAATCTGGCGCACCGACCTTAAAGCCAGAACAGGATAATCTGGGCAGGCCCCGCTACTTGGAGTTTTCGCAATTGTCGAAAATCTACCCTAAAGCCAACGGTAACGGTACGGTAAAAGTGGTTGATGGTTTTGACCTGAAAATGAAAAAAGGCGAATTCATCTCCATTATCGGCCATTCCGGCTGCGGCAAATCCACCGTATTATCGATGGCGGCAGGTTTGACTTCAATTTCCGAGGGCGGCATTATCCTCGACAACCGCGAAGTGGACAGTGCCGGCCCTGATAAAGGCGTAGTCTTCCAAGCCCCTAGCCTGTTCCCGTGGTTGACCGCGTTTGAAAACGTCATGCTCGGTGTCGATAAAGTTTATCCCCATGCCAGCAAATCGGAACGGGAAGACATTGTTGAGTATTATCTGACCCGCGTCGGCCTAGGCGATGCCCTGCGCAAAAAAGCCGGCGACATGTCCAACGGTATGCGCCAACGGGTCGGCATTGCCCGTGCTTTCGCCCTATCGCCCAAATTGTTGCTCTTAGACGAGCCGTTCGGGATGCTCGACTCCTTAACCCGCTGGGAATTGCAAGAAGTGCTGATGGAAGTTTGGGAGCGCACCCATGTGACCGCCATTGTCGTGACCCATGATGTCGACGAGGCGATTCTGCTGGCCGACCGCGTGATCATGATGACCAACGGCCCCCATGCCAAAATCGGCAAAATCCAAGAGATTGATTTGCCCCGCCCGCGCACCCGTAAAGCCTTATTGACCCATAACGACTATTACCACTACCGCGAAAGCATTCTGACCTTTTTAACCGAGTGCGACCACACCCATTAAGCCGCCATAGCGAGACCTCACAAGAGCTTTACCTAAGCTAGCTATATAGTATGAACGGAAAACCCATCCCGTCTTTCGGTAAACCCAAGACGTGATGGGCTGATGGGAACATCGACCCATTATCCCACCAATATCTTTTTCATTACCAACAAAGGGAGGCTTTATGCCTAAGCAACAACAAAAGAAACTGTCGGGTTCCATCTCGGCCCTACTCTTGTCACTATCTGTCGTCAGCCTACCTGCCTCGGCGGGATTGACCCAACAAATCGAGGACGCGCTTAACTTTTACCACTACGGCCATAATGGCGCGATTAAGTTCGACTTGAACTACCGTTATGAAAACGTTAACGAAGACAACCGCTTTGCCCCGACCGGCACGGTGTTGCCCGCCGCCAAGCAACCGTTAACCGCCAACGCCAATACCGCCCGCCTGCGTTTAGGCTACCTCACCCCGACCTTCGTAGGCTTACAAGCCTACGCCGAATATGAAGGTAATTTAGCGATAGAAGACGAATATAACAACACCTTGCCCAACGGCAACCCGTTATATTCAAGAGTCGCCGACCCTGACCGCAGCGAGCTGAACCAATTCTGGCTGGCCTACTCCGGCATCCCCGACAACCTCATTAAACTCGGCAGACAGCGCATCAAATTGGACGATGACCGCTTTATCGGTAACGTCGGCTGGCGGCAAATGGAACAAACTTACGATTCGGTACTGCTGACCCATAACAACCAAACCCTGTTCGGTTTGGTCGTGAACGCGGGCTATATCGCCAACGTACAAACCTTTACCGGCACCACCGATAACGTCCAAGCCCCGATCCTAAACCTGAACTACAAAATGGGCGATTACGGCAACCTGATTGGTTATGGTTACTTGTTAGACTACACCGAAAAAGCCAACTACGAAAAATCCAGCCAAACTTACGGCTTACGCGCCACTTGCTGCGTCAAACCGCTAGACTCGTACAAAATCAGCGACCACTTTGGCTTGGCTTACACCGCGGAATGGAGCCATCAAAGCAACTACGGCAATGGCCCGACCGGGTACGAAGCCGAACGCTACAACGTCATGGGCGGCTTAAGCGCCTATAACATCATGTTCCAAGGGGCCATGGAACAACTGGACGGTTCCGGCCTGAACAAAACCTTTGACACCCCTTTAGGCACTAACCACGCCTTCCAAGGCTGGGCGGATTTGTTCCTAACCACGCCTAGCAACGGTATCCGCGATGTCTTCGGTACCGTGATGGTTCCGTTCCAACGCGGCGACTTAGTGGTCAGCGGCATTTACCATGCCTATACCGATGACGGTGGCCGCTATGATTACGGCGACGAGTGGAATTTCCAAGCCGTGCAAAAGTTCGGCAAGCATTATAGCTTGCTGGCAAAATACGCTTACTACCACGCCGGCGACAACCTCGACCCGACCTTTAAAAGCACCGATACCCAAAAAATCTGGCTGCAAGGCAACATCAGCTTTTAAACCGCCTGTGCCGACAAGCCAATACAGCTAGGCATCCGTTTTCTGCCCCCGTTCCCACCCTTCACTTCAGGGGCGGGAATGGGAAAGCGGCCAAACGAAGCACCGCGCATTTTTCCTGCCTCCTCCTTCGGCTCCCCCCCCCCGCTACTGCGCCTTATCGGCACAGCTTGCCAAAATCGCCGCGACCTCAGCAGCATCTAACTGGACAATGGCGGCAATGGCATCAACATCCATGCCCGCTTTATCGGCGTTGGCAATCAATGCATTAAAAAATAAACCGACCTATTTCGCGTAGGTCGGGCAAGCGGTTCTGCCCGACACAAGCCGTGCGGCTTGGCGTGTCTTATCGTTAAGCATTTACCTTAAAGCGGATATTTTGCAACTGGCGATAGTGGGAAATGTTGGGCAGAACCGCTTGCCCGACCTACGCTAAGAAATTGATAGCAAAAGCAAAATATCCAGACCCTACTACGGCAACAAGCTCTCCCCCGCCCACAATTGCGCCAAGGTTTCCCTAGCCCTCACCAAATGGCATTGCGCCCCGTCAACCATCACCTCGGCGACCCGTGGCCTAGAATTGTAATTGGAACTCATACTAAAACCATAAGCCCCCGCCGAGCGCACCGCCAGCAAATCGCCGACCGCCAGTTTCAGCAACCGCTCTTTACCCAAAAAATCCCCGGTTTCGCACACTGGGCCGACAATATCCCAATGCACTAACGGCGCATCATCATGCGGACTGACCGGAATAATTTCCTGCCACGCCCCGTACAGCGACGGGCGCAACAAATCATTCATCGCCGCATCGACAATGGCAAAATTCTTATTAGCGGTCGGTTTCAGATACTCCACTTGCGTGACCAAAATCCCCGCATTACCGACAATCGCGCGCCCCGGTTCCAAAAGAATCTCATAACTGTGCTGCCCCAAACGTTCCAACACCGCTTGGATATATTGTGCAGGCTGGGGTGGCTGCTCATCCTTATAACAAATGCCCAAACCGCCGCCTAAATCTAAATGGTGCAGATGGATACCCTCTTCCCGCAAGGTCGCCACCAAGTCCAGCAACTTATCCAACGCATCCAAAAAAGGCCGCGTTTCGGTCAATTGCGAACCGATATGGCAATCAATACCCACCACCTTAATATACGGCAGGGCGGCGGCACGGCGGTACTCGGCGATGGCCGTATCAATGTCGATACCGAATTTATTTTCTTTCAGGCCTGTCGAGATATACGGATGGGTTTTGGCATCGACATCGGGATTCACCCGAAACGACACGGGCGCGACCACGCCCAATTGTCCGGCCAGATTATTGATCCGGTCCAACTCACCGCTAACTTCAATATTAAAACAACGGATACCCGCTTTTAACGCGGCCAGAATTTCATCCTCACGCTTACCGACCCCGGAAAAGACGATTTTTTTCGCATCACCACCCGCCGCCAAAACCCGTTCCATTTCCCCCAACGAGACAATATCAAACCCCGACCCCAACCGCGCCAGCACATTCAACACGCCTAAATTAGAATTAGCCTTAACCGCATAACACACCAAATGCGGTATAGCACCAAACGCGCTATCAAACGCCCGCCAATGCCGCTCCAGCGTCGCACGCGAATAGATATAGCAAGGGCTGCCAAATTGATAAACAATATCCTGCACGGCCACCGCTTCGGCAAACAGCTCATTGTTTTGATAATTAAAATAGTCCATAGTTTGTTATTTTTTGTCCGGTTGTGTAGGGGTAGGTGGGGCTTTATCCGGCAGATAAAGCGGCCCAGGTTGACCGCAAGCGGTAAGCAATAAGTTTAACAGTAAAAATAAGATTATTTTAGGGCTAGACATGTTCTTGGCGTTCGCAAGTGTGGGTAATGGCTTATAGTAGCGTAAATCTAAACGACATTGGGGAAATAAATATCGGATATACAAACTACCCTCCGACTTCATTTAACGCCCTTTCTTCCGACCTTTCATCTGCACATCATCGGGTTCAGGTAAACCTAAAATCAGACGAATAGCGAGAGCCAAGTCTGGATCTAGGCGTTGGAGGACTTGCTCTTTATCCTTAGCCGCATGGACTTGTGCAAAAGCGCGGAGCCGTTGCACTTCGGCGGAAACCGTTTGGCCGTCAAAACGCCCTTCCAACAATTCGGCAAAATCTTGCAGAAAACCCGCATCATCGCAACTGTTCACCAACCCGTTGACCAACTCGCCCAAATAATGATTGAGAGCTTTTTCTACAGGTAATATCTCTATAAGCCGTTCGATAGCGGACAATTGGCGCACAACTAGCGCGTAGGTTTCTGCCCGGCCTTGGTTTTTGACTTGCCAGCCCCACACCCAGCCTACCCCCTCAAAACCCTGCCACGCCGTCAAGAGCGATAGGGCTTGTGGATGCTGTAGCAAGCAAGCGGTGAACGCCTCCCAGCAATCATTATAGGCAACCGCCCCTTGAACTTCATCAAGCAGGGCCTGCAACAATTGTGCTTTGTCATCGCTATTAACGTCAACTAGGCAAGTGGCAAAAACATCCACAACATCAGCGGCTTGCTCCAACATCGCGGATTCAAAGAAAATCTGGCGGGCAGCCCATAAGTCATTAATAAAAGCGGTATTGAGCAATTCGGCGATGGTCACTCTTGCAAGGGCTAATGCTTGCCATCCTAAGCTATCGAACTGGTCTTCTAAAATTGCGATGAGCAGTTGTTTTTGACCCGCTACCTTAGCCATATCGAAAGCTGCAACAAATGTACCCAATGCTTCGTCTGTACGGCCTAGCTTGCCAAGACACCAAGCTGTCAACCTGAGCGCATCAGCATGTTGATCGGCATGGGCCATTGTTTGGATCGCCGTATCGATAGCCATCTGAGCCAGCTTAATTGCGGGTTCGTATTGATTGTCCAGTGCCAAACACCAAGCCCTATCAATTATAGCCTTCAATTGTAGATGAACCTTACCCACTTTTTTCGCTAGACTCTCCGCTTGTTCAAGTTCGCTATTGGCCTCTTTAAATTTGCCATGACAAATCAACACAAAGCCGACAATTAATAATGCCACCCCCTGAGCTTCCAAATCACCAAGTGTTTTGGCAAGTTTGGCCGCTTTACGGGCAATATCACACGCTTCATCCAAGCGTTTCAGTTCACGCAGGTTACCCGCTTGCAAGCATAATAGGCGGCATTGGCTTCTTTGATCGCTTATATCAACAGCCAGTTGTAAGGCTTGGTTACAGACCGCCTCGGATTTTTCGTAGTCTTTTTGATTAAATAGCGCAACACCCATTGATGCCAGTGCTTCAATTCGAATATAAACCAAACCTGTTATTAACGCCAAATCCACGACTTGTATTAATACGGCGAGAGCTTCACCGTAACGCTGAAGCTTATCAAGCACCTGCGACTTAAGAAGTAGGATATGGACTTGTAACCCCCTATCCGATGCCAAACCATAGGCCGCATCTAATATTCCAATAGCTTCAAGCCCCCCCCCCATTTCGGCTGTCGAAACACTCCAAGCCTTGCAATGGAGAGCTTTTGCGCGGACACAGTTATTTTGTGCTTGCCCGGCTAACTCCCCTGCTTTGGCGGCTAAACCTAAAGCTTTATCCTGATCTTTTAGCCGATGCACATAAAATGTCGCCATTTCGCTTAATGCTAAAATTTGCGCATCGCTATCGCCATTTGCCTCAGATAGGTGTAATGCTTTAACCAATACCTCTTCGGCTTGGCTATCCATCAGGCAGCGGCAGAGCGCATTCGCCTCCAACAGCCAGGACGCTGCTCTGCTTAAGGCAGAACCCGCACCATTAGCCTTATCGTGCCAATACTTAACGGCCAAATCGGGATGTGCTTTTAACTCGGTTTGCGCCCTAATCGCTTCATCCGCATTTAAACCAGCCAATTGGAACAATTCCGATGGCATCCCGATTGTGGCCTCATCCCGATACGGACAAAAGCCATCGGACGGCAATTTCGCCATCGGGTTATTGATTACAAACAGCCTCGCATTGGCCCACTCCCCGGCTTCCAAATGCCGCCGCGCTTGCTGCTCGCGCTCGTTTCGCGTAAAAAAGCTTTCCAACAACTCAGCAATGGGCGCCAGCCCTTGCGCGTTTTCCGGCTCACCATAACGGCGGCGATAGAAATGCACAAACAACCGATCCTGCAAACGGTATAGCCTACCCGCCCCGCGCTTATCCGCCCCAGCAACCAACAATCGGCTGGACAGCAGGTAACTAAAGGCATCGGCAATTTGCGCTTGGGAATTGGCCCCAACCCGTGCCGCCAATTCGGTTTGGGTACAGGGTTCGCCTTTACGGATTAGGGCATCCAGCAAAGCGGCGGCTTGTGGCGGCAGGTCATCAAGGCGGCGGCGGTAGTAGTCAGCAAGGTGGTCACTTAACGCATCCAATGTGGCGGCGATGCCATGCGCATCAGAGGTCGCCAGCACTTCACCCAACAATTGCGCAAGACGCGGATTGCCACCAATGAATTCGGCAATGGCTCGGGCGCGGGCTTCCTCTGGAAGGGATAAGTGGGCTTGTTGCTCCAAGTCACGGCGGCGGTTGAAATAAGCGATGCAATCATCACTAGTCCAGATCCGCAAATCCACGGTTTTAAACGCCTGAAACAGCGGGCGTTCATAATCTTGATCGACCGTGCCAGTAGCGGCAGCGACCAACATCAAGCGCGAGCCTTTGGTGTTCATCAATTTACGCAACAATTGCTCGGCTGAGCTTTGCTCGATGGCACGGGTGCTAGCGGTTTTTTTCTGGGTGGCGTTACTGCTGCCAAATAAGTTACGGGTGAGCGTGTCGAAATTTTCTATCATAGCGACCACGATGCCAAAACCTTGACCAAAACGCTGATCTAACGCGGCTTCGAGTTCGCTGACGGCTGCTTCCCAGGCTTCTTGTAGCGGGCGGAAATCTAAGGTGAATGCAGAGTCTTGCCATCCCGCACCGCGTACTTTGGCGGCAATGGCTAACAGTAGTTGCGGGGCGGTGCGGATGTTGTATTGTTCTTCGGGCAATAGGGCCGCGACAACGGGCAGGTTTTCTTCCTGCACTAGCCGCTCAATGGCAATTTCGACCATGCGCATCAAAAATGATTTACCGGAACCGCGCTCGCCGTAAACAATGAGATGTTGCGGAATCTGTTGCGGCTGATTTGCGGCACGGCGCACGGCTTGCATCACCTCCTCCAGTTCCATATCACGGGCAGTGGCGACCGCTTGCACAACCGCCGCCGACATGCGGTGGGTATTAAAAGTTTCAATCAAACGTTCGTGTTTCATCGTTGTATACCGCCACGACGCTGTTGCCACCAAGCCCGCATCAAATCCGAAGCGGGCCGCCATTGCTGGCTACCATCACGATGCGCCCGAACCGCCAAAAATCCGTCTTCACGCAAGATATTCAGGGCATCACCTAAGTCAGCATCAGACACTTCGGTTGCTTGGGCAAGCATCTCATGCACGGAATCACGCCCAATTGCCCCGTTGTTTTTCATCACCGCAAGCAAAACAGCATTGAGCAAACCAGGCAGCGGGGCGGGTAACTCACGGTAAAACTTAAGCCGTTTGTCGAATTGCTGGTAATAAGTGTCGTCAAAATCCGGGCGGACTTTATCAGCAAATAAATCAGCAAAGCGGCCAACGCTGACGGCTTTGCCGCCTAGAGTCGTTTGCTCGAAACCTTTTTGCAAAATAGCCGGATAAAAAGCGACTGTTTCAGCAAGTAAGGTGGCGGTATGATCTGCTGTCCAATCTTGAATGTTGCCCCCAACAGCCAACGCATCTATCAATGCCTTGGCTTCATCTGGTTCAAAAGGCGGGGTATTAAGCGGACTCAAATCGTTCAAGTGGCTTAAATCCAAATTATATTGACGACCCAAAGCAACCATGCCTATTGAACCCATCAACATCATGCACATCCCTTTGTTACGCCAGCGGCGCAAAGCCGCCAACAGCATATCGACCCTAGCCATGCCTTTAGCCTCATCACTTTGCAAAATGCTCCGGCACAGCCATGGGAATTCATCAATCACCAAAACCACCCGCTCATTGCGGTCTATCGCTTGCTCAACCGCGGCCATGATGGGGCCGATATAGGCCAATATATCTTCGGTTTTTCCAATGGTAGCTTTGGAAATCATGTCACAAACCGTTTTAGTGATGGCATTATTGTCAGCAACCAGTTTTATTGCCCGTGCATATAAGCCGTCAGTTGGCAATTTTCGTAAAATGGCAAGTAACAAATCAACTTCAGTGGCCATGCCTTGCGCATCTTCTTTAACCACGACAAAACCCTTTTCTTGTAAGCGCTCGCAACACGCCGCCGCTTCGCTGGATTTGCCAATCCGACGCAAACCGAATAGCTTGGCACCATTAGTACGGGTCATTGTACTATCAAATTCTTCGGCCAAGGCTTTGCGCGGGAAAAATTTATCACCCGTCACTTCGGTGCCAATATGAGGTGTAATCTTACTTGGAAAGTCGTTAAGGTTGGTATTTTCAGCTTCAATATTCATGATATTCACTATAGTAAATTTAATATATAGCAATTATGCTATAGTTAAAATAAATTGTATAGGAAGTTTGCTATATTTTTAAAAATAGAGAGATCAATCTGTATTTCAACATTAAAAAGCTTCCCGAATGGTTTCTGTCTGTTTGACCCTTTTGATAAGAAAGTCATCGGCCACTAAGAATCAGCCATTGAAGGAATGCCCTAGCCGTTTATAATACATCCAGCAGCGGCTTTATAAAGCCGCCCCCAACCTTTGTACACTCTTTAATAATTAAGGCAGACATGAACAAAACAATCACACGGGCGTTAATCAGCGTTTCCGATAAATCCGGCATCGTTGATTTTTGCCGGACACTGAACCAGTTGGGGATTGAAATCCTCTCGACGGGCGGTACGGCCAAAACCTTGGCGGAACACCAAATACCCGTGACGGAAGTGTCGGATTACACGGCCTTTCCAGAAATGATGGACGGGCGCGTTAAAACCTTGCACCCGAAAGTGCATGGCGGCATTTTAGGCCGTCGGGGCATTGATGAGGCGGTTATGGCGGCGAACGGCATTTTGCCGATTGATATGGTGGTGGTTAACCTGTACCCGTTTGCGGCGACCATCGCCAAACCCGGTTGTGATTTTGAGACGGCGATTGAAAACATCGACATCGGTGGCCCTACCATGTTACGCGCGGCGGCGAAAAACCATGCCGATGTGGCGGTGGTGGTCAACCCAGAAGACTACGCGACTATCCTTGCCGAGCTGAGCGCCAATGCCAACCAATTGGGCGGTCAGACGCGTTTTCAGTTGGCGGTCAAATGCTTTGCCCATACCGCCAATTATGACACGCAAATCGCCGACTATTTGGGCAAGCTCAACGGCACGACCTTCCCTGAGACTTTAAACTTACAATTTGAGCATCACCAAGCCTTGCGCTATGGCGAAAACCCGCACCAAAACGCGGCCTTCTACCGTGAAAAAGCCCCCGCTTCCGGTACGCTGGCCGCCGCCAAGCAACTGCAAGGCAAAGAGCTGTCTTATAACAATATCGCCGATGCCGATGCCGCGTTAGAATGCGTCAAAGCCTTTACCGATTTGCCGACCTGTGTGATTGTTAAACATGCCAACCCCTGCGGCGTGGCGCAAGCGGACGACAATCTGGGCGCGTATAATCTGGCCTACCAAACCGATCCGACTTCGGCGTTCGGCGGCATTATCGCCTTTAACCGCGAACTCGATGCCGAAACCGCTGCTGAAATTATAGGCCGCCAGTTTGTCGAGGTGATTATCGCCCCGGTCATCAGCCCAGCGGCACAAACCGTGCTTGCCGCTAAGCAGAATATCCGCGTTTTGGAGTGCGGGGCATGGCCTGAGCAAGAAGGCACGTCATTGGACTTTAAACGCGTCGCGGGCGGTTTGCTGGTACAGGATAAAGACCAAGGTGCCATCACCGCCGCCGACCTGAAAGTCGTCAGCCAACGCGCACCGACCGAGCAAGAACTGCGTGATATGCTGTTTGCGTGGAAAGTCGCCAAGTTTGTCAAATCCAATGCCATTGTGTATTGCAAAAACAGCCAGACCATCGGCGTGGGCGCGGGGCAAATGAGCCGCGTCTATTCGGCGAAAATCGCGGGCATTAAAGCCGCTGATGAGGGTTTAGTGGTGTCCGGTTCGGCCATGGCCTCCGATGCCTTCTTCCCGTTCCGCGACGGTATTGATGCCGCCGCCGCAGCGGGCGTGACCGCCATCATCCATCCAGGCGGCTCCATGCGCGACGGCGAAGTCATCGCCGCCGCCGATGAACATGGGATTGCGATGGTGTTTACGGGAATGCGGCATTTCCGGCATTAATCCATTGCCTTGTACGGTCACAAAGGAAACCCCATGCCCGAAGATACCGCCAAGCCACAATCTGCCACTGGCCTTCAAGAGGGTTTGGCTGTGCTTGCAGCGAAAAAATCTGATGCCAAGGCATTGCGCGACGTTTTGAAAGGCGCGGACATGAAATAAAACCTGTTGAACAGGCGAAAGTACGGCAACCCCCTCCCAGCCTCCCCCTTGTCAGGGGAGGAGCTTTTTTCCCCTGATTTTCGCCTGTATGATGGGGAAGCCATAAGCTCCCTCCCCTGCCAAGGGGAGGGCTGGGGTGGGGTTTAACACGCTGAGGTGCAATGCAACGCCGACTTAATTTTATGCACGTTACTTAGCCATATTAATAACACCACTGTGAGTAACTGAGGGCCGTGATGCTCCAGCCCACAGACCCCACATCCAGCTAAAACCCGAGACCATCCATTATGAATATCCTCATCGTCGGCAGCGGCGGACGCGAACACGCCCTTGCTTGGAAAGCCAGCCAATCCCCGCTGGTCAAAAAAGTCTTTGTTGCCCCCGGCAATCCCGGCACGGCATTGGAAAGCGGCATTGAAAATGTCGATATTGCCGTCGATAACATTCCGGCCTTACTGTTTTTCGCCCAAGACAACGCGATAGGCCTGACTATTATCGGCCCTGAAGTGCCGTTGGTGCTGGGCATTGTCGACCAATTCCACGCCGCCGGGCTGAAATGCTTTGGCCCTACGGCACAAGCGGCGCAATTGGAAGGCTCCAAATCGTTTTGTAAAGACTTTTTAAGCCGCCATAACATCCCGACCGCCGCTTACCAAAGCTTTACCGATAAAGCCCAAGCCATTGCTTACATCAAGCAACACGGTGCGCCGATTGTCGTTAAAGCCGACGGGCTGGCGGCGGGCAAAGGCGTGATTGTCGCGCAAACCGAGCAAGAAGCGGTGAATGCCGTTGAAGACATGCTGGCGGGCAACGCGTTTGGCGAAGCCGGACACCGTGTCGTTATCGAAGAATTCCTGCAAGGCGAAGAAGCCAGCTTTATCGTCATCGCCGACGGCAAACACGCCCTGCCGATGGCGACCTCGCAAGACCATAAAGCCCGCGATAACGGCGACCAAGGCCCTAACACGGGCGGGATGGGCGCGTATTCGCCCGCCCCGGTCGTCACCCCCGAAATCCACGACCGCGTCATGCGCGAAGTCATCGCCGCAACCTTAAACGGTATGGCGGCAGACGGCCTTCCGTACACAGGCTTTTTATACGCCGGGCTGATGATCGCCCCGGACGGTTCGGTTAAGGTCTTGGAATTCAACTGCCGCTTCGGCGACCCCGAAACCCAACCGATTATGATGCGCCTGAACAGCGATTTAGTGGCGTTGTGCCTAGCGGCTTTGGCAGGCGAGTTGAATACCACCACCAGCGAATGGGACGCACGGGCGGCTTTAGGTGTCGTGTTGGCGGCGGGCGGCTACCCTGACCATTACCAAAAAGGCGCGGTCATTTCCGGCCTGCCGGGTGAAGATGCCAACGACAGCAAAGTTTTTCATGCGGGTACAGCGCAAGTCGGCGACGACATCGTTACCGCAGGCGGGCGGGTATTATGCGCTTGTGCCTTAGGCGAAGACATCGCCACCGCACAACGCAAAGCTTACGAACTGGCGGCGAAAATCGACTGGAATGGCATTTATTACCGCACCGATATTGGCTTTAAGGCGATTAAGGCTTAGGGCCTGCGGTAAGAACATGCAAGCCACCCAATTAAATATAGAGCAAGGCATAGAAGTTTGTGCCGAGAACGGGCGTATCATTATCGAATCGGCAAACCCCGTTTTTATATTGGCGACGTTGCTTGACGGCATTACTGACAGCAATCGGCATAACGAATTAGATGTTGGTAAACTACAGAGACAGGAGCAACTTTAGCTATAGGATCCGATGTTAGGCCGAACGTTGGTACACACGGTTATAGGCCATCGTGCAAAGGCTAAAGACCTTTGCACTCCGCTCTACCCCCCATTTTAACCCTCAGCACCCGCACTAAAAAAACAGTTTACTGCACCAGAATAGCGCGAAAAATCAGCCTAAAGCCGCTTTCTTAGCGGCTAAAATTCCCCAAAACCCAGCATTAACAAGGCAAACAAGCTCCTCATAAAAGTAGGCACACGAATTGCTTATTGTTATTCAAACTCCAAAGCAGGAGTAAACAATCACAGTTCAAAGCTGAACTGACCAGACAAAGGTGTCTTTCGCACATAAGCATGGCTTATGCGCGAAGACACCTTTTTTTTTGCCTGACAATTCCTGTAGAGGTTGTTATGAAACAAACATTAGTGGTTATCGGTAACGGCATGGTCGGCCAACATTTTTTGGCAGGGCTGGCGGCCAGCACCGGAAAAGACCAATACGACATCGTAACTTTTTGCGAAGAACCCAGGCCAGCGTATGACCGCGTCCATCTGTCTGAGTTTTTCTCAGGCAAAACCGCCGAAGACCTGTCGTTGATCCCCGAAGGCTTTTTTGCCGATAACGGCATCACCCTACACTTGGGCGACCGGGCAGCGACAATTGACCGCGAGCATAAAACCGTCACTTCCGCCAAAGGTGTCAGTATCCGTTACGACAAATTGGTGCTGGCGACTGGCTCTTATCCTTTTGTGCCGCCCGTACCCGGCCACGACCGTAAAAACTGCTTAGTCTACCGTACCATTGAAGATTTGGAAGCAATGACGGCGGCGGCACGGACAGGTAAAGTCGGTACCGTGGTCGGCGGTGGCTTGCTCGGCTTGGAAGCGGCTAAAGCCTTAAAAGATTTGGGTTTGGACACCCACGTCGTGGAGTTTGCCCCGCGCCTGATGGCGGTACAGATCGACGAAGGCGGCGGCGCGATGTTACGGCGGAAAATCGAAGCCTTAGGTGTCACTGTCCACACTAATAAGAACACCAGCCAAATTATCGACGGTGATACCTGCGTGAACAAGATGTGCTTTGCCGACGGTGAAGAGCTAGAGACGGATGTAGTGCTGTTTTCGGCAGGTATCCGTCCGCGTGACGATATTGCCAAAGGTTGCGGCTTAGACATCGGCCAACGCGGCGGCATTGTCATTGATAACCACTGCAAAACCTCTGACCCTGACATTTACGCCATTGGCGAATGTGCCTTATGGAACGGCATGATTTTTGGGCTGGTCGCTCCCGGTTATGCGATGGCGCGTACCGTTATTGCCGATCTGAACGGCAGCGAAGCCCTGTTCACTGGCGCGGATATGAGCACCAAGCTCAAACTGATGGGCGTGGATGTCGCCAGTATCGGCGACGCCCATGCCAGAACCCAAGGCGCATTAATTTTTACCTATCAAAACGGTGGCAGCGATGTGTATAAACGCCTGGTAGTCAGTGAAGACAAAACCCGCCTGCTAGGGGCGGTGCTGGTTGGCGATGCCAACGAATACGGCACGCTACTGCAATATTGCCAAAACGGTATAGCCCTGCCCGAACACCCCGATAGCCTGATCTTGCCGCGCAACGCCGGCGAAGCGGTGGGTCTAGGTCCTGATGCCCTGCCCGCTTCCGCACAAATCTGCTCTTGCTACGAAGTCAGCAAAGGCACTATCTGTTCGGCAATTAAAGCAGGCTGCACTACGGTCAATGCCCTAAAAGCCGAAACCAAAGCGGGCACAGGCTGCGGTGGCTGCGTACCCTTGTTAAAGTCGGTATTGAATTGCGAATTGGCCAAGCAAGGCTACGAAGTCAATACCGATTTGTGCGAACATTTCGCCTATACCCGCCAAGACTTATACAACCTGATTAAAGTCGAAGGCATTAGGACGTTCGATGCCTTGCTGGCAAAGCATGGCCGGGGCTTAGGTTGTGAGATTTGCAAGCCTGCCGTCGCGTCAATCCTAGCTTCGCACTGGAACGATTACATTCTTAAAACCGAACATGTCGGCTTGCAAGACACTAACGACACCTTTCTTGCCAATATGCAAAAAGACGGCACTTATTCGGTCGTACCACGGATTCCGGGCGGGGAAATTAGCCCCGATATGCTGATTGTGCTGGGGCAAGTCGGCAAAAAATATAATCTGTACACTAAAATCACTGGCGGTCAGCGGGTTGACCTGTTCGGTGCAAGGCTTGAGGAACTGCCTGCTATATGGAAAGAATTAGTGGATGCCGGTTTTGAATCCGGCCATGCTTACGGCAAATCCCTACGCACCGTCAAATCCTGTGTCGGTAGCACTTGGTGCCGCTATGGCGTGGATGACAGCGTCGGCTTGGCGATTGCCTTAGAAAACCGTTACAAAGGCTTACGCTCGCCGCATAAGATCAAATTTGCCGTGTCTGGCTGCACCCGCGAGTGTGCCGAAGCCCAAGGCAAAGACATCGGTGTGATCGCCACCGAAAACGGCTGGAGTCTGTATGTCTGCGGCAATGGCGGCATGAAACCGCGCCATGCCGACTTGTTCGCCACCGGATTGGATAAAGACACCCTTATCGCTTACATCGACCGGGTGCTGATTTTTTACATCCGTACCGCTGACCGCCTGCAACGCACTTCGGTATGGCTGGAAAATTTGGCGGGCGGACTGGATTACCTTAAAGCGGTGGTCATTGACGATAAGCTGGGGCTGTGTGCCGAACTGGAGCAGCAAATGTCCCATGTTATTGACACTTATCAATGCGAGTGGAAGACTACGCTGGAAGATGCCGATAAGCTGAAACGCTTCCGTCACTTCATCAACAGCGACCAAACGGACGACAATATCGTATTTGTCGAGGAGCGCGGCCAAATCCGCCCTGCTAATCCCGAAGAACGTCGCCATTTTCAATTAGTGGAGGTAGCGTAAATGACAATCTGGTTTGATGTCTGTGCGGTAGAAGATCTACAACCCAATTCCGGCGTGTGTGTACTGGTACAAAACCAACAAATCGCCCTTTTTTACCTGCCCGCAACCGAATCGGTGTATGCGGTGCATAATTTCGACCCGTTCGGACTAGCCAATGTTTTGGCGCGGGGGCTAATCGGTGATATTGGCGGCCAGCCCATGGTCGCTTCGCCTTTATATAAACAGCATTTCCACCTTACGACAGGCGAGTGTCTCGAGGATAGCAGTGTCCGTATCCCCGCCTATCCCGTGCGTATAGATAATGCCCGCGTCTCGGTCGGCATTCCGGAGCCCAGCGTATGAAATACCATTACTATATTGCCGATGTCTTTACTCGGCAGATTTTTAGCGGGGCGCAAATTGC
This sequence comes from Methylovulum psychrotolerans, assembly GCF_002209385.1. Classification (NCBI taxonomy): domain Bacteria; kingdom Pseudomonadati; phylum Pseudomonadota; class Gammaproteobacteria; order Methylococcales; family Methylococcaceae; genus Methylovulum; species Methylovulum psychrotolerans. Next base: position 2,908,813 of record NZ_CP022129.1, on the reverse strand, counting down.
GGTGTTTCCTTATGCCGAAAACCTGACCCGGCAACAAATGCAAAAAGTCGCCAACGAAATGAACCTGTCGGAAACGGTGTTCGTGAGAAAACGCGACAAGCGCACAGGCAGGCGCGTGATGCAGGTATTTTCGCCGCAACGGGAGCTGGATTTTGCCGGCCACCCAATTATCGCCACCGCCTACATCTTGGCAAGCATCGGCGATATTAAGCTCACTGAGACCACCACGCCTGTGATCTTTGAGCAAAACGCCGGCAGTGTCGAAGTGAACATTTCCGCTTATCAAGGTAAGCCGACCCTTGTGCAGTTTTCGCGTAACGTTACGCCGATTGTTGACCGTTTCGCCCCCAGCACCGAAGAACTGGCCAGTTTTCTGTCTTTACGGACGGCGGATTTTGATACCAAAAAATACACGGCACGGTTAGTTTCTTGCGGCTTTCCCTACTTGATCGTTCCGGTATTTGCTTACGAAACCGTCAGGAAAGCCCGCTTTAACCCGATGGCGTGGAGCCAATCGAGTGCCCCGCAAACCGCCGCCCAAGAAATATTGCTGTTTGCGCCAAAAACTATGCACCTTGATGCCAATTTCCATACCCGTTTATTAGGGTCACGCATTGGCATCTACGAAGACCCGCCCATCGGCAGTGCCATGTCGGCTTTTGCCGCCTACTTGTGTTCGTTTGATTTCATGCAAAAAGGCACCTACACCTTTTCAGTAGACCGTGGCGAAGACAAGCACCGCCGTAGTGTAGTGAATCTGGAAATGGACCATAAAGGCATGGACAGCCTGACCTTACGCGTCGGCGGCGAAGCGGTACTGGTCGCTAAAGGGACAATGACCATCCCTGACCTGCCCTAAGCATCCTTTAAGCAAGGTCAGCCCTAAAGTGATTTAGCAAGGAATGAATGTGAAAAAACGCTTAGTTGTGATCGGTAATGGCATGGCGGGAATGCGGACGGTGGAGGAACTGCTCGCCGCCGCACCAGACCAATACGAGATTACCGTATTTGGTGCCGAACCTTACGGCAATTACAATCGCATCCTGTTGTCATCGGTGTTGTGCGGGGAAAAAAATCTCGGCGATATTGTCATTAATGACCGCGAATGGTACGACCACCACGGTATCCGCCTTCATGCTGGCGAAACCAAAGCCGTCGTACGCATTGACCGCGCCAAGAAACAAGTCCACGCCCAAGACGGCACCAGCGCCGCTTATGACCGCCTGTTAATCGCCACGGGTTCCAATGCCGTCAAACCCGCCTTGCCGGGCAATGATTTGGCGGGGGTGGTCAGTTTTCGGGATATTGCCGATGTAAAAACCATGCTCGCCTACAGCCGCAGCCATAGCAAAGCGGTGGTTTTAGGCGGCGGCCTCTTAGGGCTGGAAGCCGCCAATGGCTTGGTGCAACGCGGCATGGATGTGACTGTCGTCCATAACAACGAAGTTTTACTTAACCGCCAGTTGGACAAACCCGCCGCCAAGCTCTTGCAAGCGGCCTTGGTCAAGCGCGGCATCCATTTCAAAATGGCCGCGCAAACCCAAGCCTTATTAAGTGATGCCCAAGGCCATATCCGCGCCGTCAGCTTTACCGACGGCAGCGAACTGCCTTGTGATATTTTCGTGATGGCGGTCGGGGTACGCCCTAATATCAGCCTAGCGCAACAAGCCGGCCTGTATTGCGAGCGGGGCATTGTCGTTAATGACACCCTGCAAAGCTATGATCCCAGCATCTATGCCGTCGGCGAATGTATCCAGCATCGCGGCGATACCTTTGGCTTGGTCGCGCCCTTATTTGAGCAGGCCAAAGTCTGCGCCAACCACCTGAGCGCGGACGGTACGGCACATTACCTGACCTTGCCCACCGCCACTAAATTGAAGGTGACAGGCATCAACTTATTTTCCGTCGGCAATTTTCTCGGCGATGCCCATAGCGAAACCATTCATTTTACTGACGCAACCTTAGGTGTTTATAAAAAACTGGTCATTAAAGCGGGCAAACTGGTCGGGGCGGTATTGTATGGTGACACGGCAGATGGCTCTTGGTATCAGGAATTATTGGAACAAGGCCAGGATATTGCCGGAATACGCGAAGGCTTAGTGTTTGGTAAACAATATGTTGGGATTGGATAAGTCTATTATAGGCGCATATACTATACCCAGCATAAACCCACAGGAACATTATAGCCATGCAAGCACTATATGATACATCAGCCGCTTTGGAGCAAAAGCCAGCCGAACAAATCGAGCTCAAACAGGTGGCCAACTGGCTAGCCGACAACCAAGCCGCTATCGCCAACTATAATCGGCATGTTGATGAACACGGGGTATTTTCTGATGATATACGGCGTTTCTAATGGCTCAGTTTGATGTCTACGAAAATCAAAACCCCAAAACCAAACGCTTAATCCCTTTTTTACTGGACACCCAAATAGCACACCGCCACTGCCCTCACCCGGCAATTAAGTAGGTGTGCATATATCTTTTAACATTCGCGAATTAAACCCCGCCCCTCCTGAGCGAAGCCGAAGGGCTCTCCTTCGCAGGGGAGGGAGCATATTCCCCGTCGAACAGGCGAAAATGGGGGAAAAAGCCCCTCCCCCTGGCAAGGGGGAGTGTATGGACGTGGGACATAGGTAACACATGTTCGGGGACATGGGTGACGGTTTTTTCGGGTTATTGTGGGGCCTTTAGGTCAATAAAGGCAATCCTATATTGGCAAAAATAGACATCAAGGCCGCCCAATGCCTGTGGCTTGCTGAGGGACGGAAAATGCGTGGCAATCGTGTCGATCCATTGGTATAGTTCTGGATGGCGGGGCATGGCGGCACCTTCGGTAAACGGATGTTGATGACACTCATCAATTTACCCTCAACGCTTTGCCCCGTCACTTTTTAAAAACCTACACTTGTAAGCCCCCCCGATGGCCTACAGCAAAGCCGTTTACCTGTAAAAACTAAAAACTTCGCAAGCGGGAATGACGGATAGCCCTTTGACTGGCTTGTTAGGCTACTAAGAGATACGGCTAAAACCAATGAAAATTTATACCTGTAATAGTTCAGCGTGACTTGGACTTGTCTCTCTTATAAACTTAGGGCAAATCGGCATCAAGTATACCAAAGAAAAACAAGTTTTGGTCACCGGAATACACCTTTTATCTTTTATAAAACATCATCATGTTAAATTCACTGGTCATTAACAATTTTCGGATGCTGGAAGATTTTTCCGTAGAAAAGCTGGGGCGGCTTAATTTGATTGTCGGAAAAAATAATTCAGGGAAAAGCACCGTGCTTGAGGCGTTGCGGATTTATGCGGGTGGGGCTAATTTTAATTTATTGAAAGAGATAGCCGAAAGCCATGATGAGAAATTTCCGTTAGCCGAGGCAAATGATCAAGAATCAAATGTCCACTTTCCTTATGAGGAGCTATTTACAGGTCGGCAACCCTCCAACAAAAAATTAGTAAAATTTATTATTGGCGAATCTATCGACAATCAACACACTCTTTCTGTCTATCGTGTGTTTATTGTGCAAGATGATCTCATGGGTAAAACGCTGTTTTCTGAATTCAATGAAGATTGGTTAAATAAAAAACCTCAAACAAGGATTATTGGGCAAGCCTTAGTTGCAGAAAAACCTGGGAAGTGGCATTTTATCAGGCAAGATATTTATCATGAATCGCCATTTGAATTAGTAAATTGTAGTCTCGTTCCTACCCATTTCATCCCCGTGGACGAACTTGCCAATGAATGGGATGCCATTGTCTACACCGAACATGAACAAACCATCACTGAGGCATTAAAAATCATCCTGCCGGATTACGAGCATCTGGTGTTTGTCGCCAACGAACGCGCCAATGCGGCGGGTAAACCGCAGCACATCGCCAAAGTCAAACTTGCAGGCTTACCCCGCCCCGTGCCGCTCAAAAGCTTAGGCGACGGCATGGTCAGGATACTGCAAATCGCCATTAAATTGGTTTCCGCCCAAGGCGGCTTTTTGTTGATTGACGAGTTTGAAAATGGCCTGCATTACAGCACCCAAGAAAAAATCTGGTCATGGCTGTTCACAATGGCCGAGCGGCTGGATATTCAGGTGTTCGCCACTACCCATAATTGGGATTGTATCGACAGTTTTGCCAAAGTCGCTATTGCCAGTACGGACACCGAAGGTGTGTTGTTTCGGATGGGCAAAAGTGCGCTAAAAAGCAATCAGGGGCAAATCATCGCCACGGTTTTTGATAAGGAACAGCTGTATAACCTGACCCAAACCAATATTGAGTTACGTTAAGGCAAGCACCGACATTAACAACACCCTACCGCCTAGCCCGAAAAAACTCCCGCAACAACTCCCCACACGTCTCCTCCAGCACCCCGCCTTGCCATTCGACCCGGTGATTTAAAAACGCCGCGTCGGTCAGGCTGAGGGCGTGGCAGACTGCGCCGCGTTTGGGGTCGAAAGCGCCGAACACCAAGCGTTTAATGCGGGCGTGGCTGATTGCGCCCATGCACATCACGCACGGCTCTAAGGTGACGTACAGGGTGGCATCGGTCAGGCGGTAGTTTTGCACCGCCAAGCCCGCTTGGCGTAGGGCGATGATTTCGGCGTGGGCGGTGGGGTCGTGTTGGGCGATGGGGGCGTTCCAGCCTTCGGCGATGCAGAGGCCATCCTTGACCACCACCGCGCCGACCGGGACTTCGCCTTGGGCTTCGGCGCGTTGTGCCAAGCGAATGGCATAACGCAGCCAAGCTTCATCGTCGGGGCTGGCACTTATCCCCATGCCTTATTCCCATTCGATGGTCGCGGGCGGTTTGCCGGAGATGTCGTAGGTGACGCGGGAAATGCCCGCCACTTCGTTGATGATGCGGCGGGAGATCAGGTCCAAGAACTCGTAAGGCAAGTGCGCCCACCGTGCGGTCATAAAGTCGATGGTTTCGACGGCGCGGATGGCGATGACGTAATCATAACGCCGCCCGTCGCCCATTACCCCAACTGATTTGACGGGCAGGAACACGGCAAAGGCTTGGCTGACTTTGTGGTACAGGTCATGGCGATACAATTCTTCGATAAATATCGCATCGGCTTGGCGCAGCAGGTCGGCATAGGCTTTTTTGACTTCGCCTAAGATCCGCACCCCTAGGCCGGGGCCTGGGAAGGGGTGGCGGAACACCATTTCGGCGGGCAGGCCCAATTCCAAGCCGATTTTGCGCACTTCGTCCTTAAACAGCTCGCGCAACGGCTCGACCAGTTTTAGGGTCATGTTTTCCGGCAGGCCGCCGACATTGTGGTGGGATTTGATCAAATGCGCTTTGCCGCTTTTCGCCCCGGCGGATTCGATAACATCGGGATAAATGGTGCCTTGTGCCAGCCAGCGGGCATCGGTCAATTTCGCCGCTTCTTCGTCGAAGATGTCGACAAACAGGTTGCCGATAACCTTGCGCTTTTGCTCAGGATCGCTGACCCCTGCCAAGGCGGCGAGATAGCGGGCTTCGGCATTGACGCGGATGACTTTAACGCCCAGATGTTCGGCAAAAATCGCCATCACTTGGTCGCCTTCGTGCAGGCGCAACAGGCCAGTATCGACGAACACGCAAGTCAGTTGCGTACCGATGGCTTTATGCAGCAAGGCCGCGACCACGGAGGAATCGACCCCACCGGACAGGCCTAAAACCACCGCATCGCTACCGACTTTGGCGCGTACCGCTTGGATGCTGTCATTAATGATATGTCCGGCTGTCCATAAGGCCTCACAGCCGCAAATGTCCAAGACAAAGCGCGATAGGATACGCCCGCCCTGGTGGGTGTGGGTCACTTCGGGATGGAATTGCACGGCGTAAAAGCCTTGGGCTTCGTTGGCGATACCGGCAATCGGTGCGCCTTCGGAACTGGCGATCAGGCTAAAGCCTTCGGGCAGGACGCTCACGCGGTCGCCGTGGCTCATCCAGACATCGAGCAGGCCGAAGCCTTCGGGTGACAGATGGTCTTCGATGCCGTTGAGCAGTTTGGAATGGCCCCGCGCCCGGATTTGCGCATAACCAAATTCGCGGTGGCTGGAGCTTTCGACTTTGCCGCCCAGTTGTTCCGCCATGGTCTGCATACCGTAGCAAATCCCCAATACGGGTACGCCCAATTCGAAGACGATTTGCGGGGCGCGGGGCGTGTCGGCGCTGGTGACGGTTTCCGGGCCGCCGGACAAGATGATGCCGTTAGGCGCGAAATTTGCCACTTCCGCCGCACTACATTCGCAGGAATAAATTTCGCAATACACGCCGATTTCGCGGATGCGGCGGGCGATCAGTTGGGTGTATTGGGAGCCGAAATCTAAAATCAGGATTTTATGGGCGTGGATGTCGGTTGCTGTTTGCGTCACAGTGATACTCGTCAGATGAAAGGTTCGTCAATAAAAAGGGGGGCACGCAGCCCCCCTAAAATACGGTGTTGGCAAAACGCTTTAGCGGATGACCCGATGGCCGCGGCCACTGAGGCAGTTGTTATAGGCGCTTTTATAGCGTTTGTCGGATTCAAGGCCTTGTTGGCCAGCACCGCCAAGACCGCCGACCACCGCGCCTAAGGCTGCGCCGGTGCCGGCATTACCGGCAATAGCGCCGAGCATAGCACCGCCCGCCGCACCGGCCACGGCACCGACACCACCGCCAATCGCCGCTTCCTTAGCCGTGCCGCCGGAAGCCTGTGCCGCCAGTTGCTGACATTCTTGCATATCTTGGTTAAGACGGGAAGCTCTAGGGTCGTTATAGGTATCAACGGTGGGGGTCCAGCCCGTCTGGCTCGCACAACCAGACAGTAACACGGCTCCGGTAAGGGCGATACAGATGGAGAGTTTGTTCATAAAATGTCCTGCATGGGTTGGTTATAAAATTGGCTTCAGTCTACTAAAGCCTTCATGAATAAAATCTGAACAGTGCCGACAGCGGGAAACTACGCGTAAGACAGAAGGCCGCGGCGGGGAGTTCAAGTTGCCGTTATTTTTACTTACTGCCCGACACTGACAGCAAACGTTTTTTCGTCCAACAGCTTGCCGGTATCGTCCAAAAGCCTTACCGTCCATTGCCCAGCGGCCTTATCATCAAAGGTTTTATGCGAGCTGACCCGCCAACGGTCGGCACCGACCTGCAAAGGCTCTTTCATGACCGAAACCCCATCACGGAGCCATTCATGATAGAGTATTTTTCCGGTCATGCCACGCAATTCGTTGAAGTAATAGGCGGTTTTCAATTGTCCTGGCGGCACGGTCACGCCCCGGACAATTTCGTCTGCCGGTTCTTTATCGGTGATACGCGCCGCCAGCACTGCCCGCCGTATCCGTGCTTGCTCATGCGGCAACGCAGCGGCCACCGACGGGTTTGCCGCGACAGGCACAGGCGTTACTACCGGTGGTTGTGCGGCGGGCGTTTTAGGCGCGGCAGGCACTGCGGGTGCAGCTTGGGCGCTAGGGCTGTCCGCCACTACGGCGGGCGGTGGCGTATCATCATCGCTGAACGCATACACGATCAGCAGCAAAAACCCCAGCAATGCCGCCGCCAAGCCGATCCGTTGGACATTCCAAACGGTAATCACGGCGGCACTGGGCGATAAGGCCTTACTGGTTTTGGCGGCAGTCGGATATTTGACCTTAATTGTCAGATTTTTTTTCTCAGCCATAAAATCACCCACGGTCAGTTAAATGCAAGAGCACAGCTTGGTCAGACAAAGCCATTAGAGCGCGAACAAGTCACGCATTTTTTGTCCGGGGCTGTCGGCACGCATAAACGCTTCGCCGACTAAAAAGCCATAAATGCCGTTATCGAGCATCAATTGTACATCGTCATGGCTATGGATGCCGCTTTCGGTGATGATGATGCGGTCGCTAGGGATGGCCGCCTGCAATGTTAAGGTGGTTTGTAAGGAAGTCTCAAAGGTGCGCAAATTGCGGTTGTTGATGCCCAACAAGCGGGTCTTTAAGGTCAGGGCGCGGGTCAGCTCGTCGGCGTTATGGACTTCCACCAACACATCCATGCCCAATTGGTTGGCGACATCTTCCAGTTCGTGCATTTGCCCGTCGGTCAGCGCCGCGACAATCAGCAGAATGCAGTCGGCCCCTAAGGCCCGCGCTTCGTAGACTTGATAAACGTCAATCATAAAATCTTTGCGCAGCACCGGCAACGGGCAGCGCTCCCTGACCATTTGCAGATACACTTCGGAACCTTGGAAAAATGCCTTGTCGGTCAGCACCGACAAACAGGTCGCCCCACTCATAGCATAATCACGCGCAATGCTGACCGGTTCAAAGTTTTCGCGGATGACCCCTTGGCTGGGCGAGGCTTTTTTAATTTCGGCAATAATGGCGGGTTTTTTCGCCTGCACTTGCCGCTGTAGGGCATAGGCGAAGCCGCGCGGACTGGCGACGGATTCCGCCATGTCCTCCAAGTTGGCAATCGTCATGGCTTGCTTGCGCGTGGCGATTTCGATGACTTTTTGGCTCAGGATTTTTTGTAAAATATCAGGTTCGTTGCTCATCTTGGGGGTATCCTAAGGGTATCAGTAAGGGGCAAAAAATGGAAAGGAGGCGGACGGGCCGTGGGGTTGCAAAATCAAACCGACCACAGGCCACCCGGTAAAACAGAGCCTGCACCGCGTTTATCCTAAACCCCGGCTTATTTCCTAAGGCTATTGGCATAGGCTCAAACCTATACGACCGAAAAGGCCTTTGTTAATTATATAACCAATTGATTATTTAGGCAATTATATGAATTTGCGCGAATAGGCGGCAGTAATGGCCGCTTCGGCGTGGGGCGGCGGCAGGCTTAAAAACGCTGGCTAAACTCGACCAAAGCCGCCATTTTTGTGCGGGCCGCACCGCTATCAATCGCTTGCCGTGCCAAGGTGATACCCGCGCCCAAATCGGTGGCGACGTTGGCGGCATATAAAGCCGCCCCGGCGTTGAGCAGGACAATATCGCGGGCAGGCCCTAGCCGTCCGTCCAGCACCGCCTTGACCATGACCAAGCTGGCGGCGGCATCGGCCACCGCCAAGCTGTCTAAACTGGCGCGTTGCAGGCCAAACTGTTCGGGGCTGACCGTATAGGTGGACACTTGGCCGTTTTTCAGTTCGGCGACACTGGAAGCGCAGGCGATGCTCAGCTCGTCCAGGCCGTCGTCGGCATGGACAACCAGCACATGCTGGCTACCGAGCTGTTTGAGCACTTCCGCCAAGGGCACCAGCCAGTCTTTGGCAAATACGCCGATCAGCTGGTTGGGGGCGGCGGCGGGATTGACCAACGGCCCCAAGACATTAAACAGCGTCCGCACCCCCATATCCCTACGCACTTGGCGAGTATGCTGCATCGCCCCGTGGTGGTTAGGGGCGAACAGAAAGCCCACCCCTAAGGTGTTGACGCATAAGGCCACTTGTTCGGCGTTCAGGTTGAGGTTAAGGCCCGCCGCTTCCAGCACGTCGGCACTGCCGGAACTGCTGGACACCGAACGGTTACCGTGTTTGGCGACCTGCCCGCCCGCCGCCGCAACGACAAACGCGCAAGTGGTGGAAATGTTAAAGGTGTTGGCCCCGTCGCCGCCCGTGCCGCAGGTGTCGATGACATGGGCACCGCTGATATGGACCGGTTCGGCCAACTCCCGCATCACCTGCGCCGCCGCCGTAATTTCATCAACCGTTTCGCCTTTGCAACGCAGGGCGATTAAAAACCCGCCCAGTTGGGCATCGGTCACTTGGCCGGACATAATCAGGCGCATCACCGTGCGCATTTGCGCAAGGCTGAGGTCTTGGCGCTCTAAAACGGTCTGGAGGGCGGCTTTAATATCCATCTTGCCCGTATTACTGTACGGCAGCGGGGGCTGGGCGGGAAAAGTCCGGCTCTTTGGGCGGCGTTTTTTCTTGCAAGCAATGGTAGGCGGCGTTTTCGTATTTGATACGCAGCGACTGGGGGTTTTCATGCTCGGTCAAGAACTTTTCGGCCTCTTGATAAGTCAGGTCTTTCATTAAAAAAGTCGCGATACAAGTGCATGGTTTGTCAAAACGGGCTTTGTCTTCAGGGTTACCTGAGTTATGCACTTCCCGCGCGACGCATTGGGCAGCAAATTCTTGTTCAAATTTTTGTTTTTCGCTGTCGGTCACTTTAATGTCACCGGAATGGTCGAACGGATTAGGGTTATGGGTCGGTTTGGCAGGTGCGGCGGCACTGGCACTGGCGGTCGGTTTTTCCGGTTTGTCGTCGGAACAGGCGGTGACGGTTAAGGCCACTACGCCGCACAACAGGGCGGCAAACACGGTTTTTGGTAAGGTTAAAGTCTTCATAAGCGTTAACAAGTTGGCAAGGTTAAAGGGCGCACGGCTTGCGGACAGTTGAACGGGGCACGGGCTTGATGGGTCTAAAGCCAGTGACTCATACTCTATGCCCAGGTTTTCAACCAGCGGTAAACCCTAAAGCGGGCCGGCCACTTAACCCGCCCCATCGGGGCTGGGCCACGAAAAACGGGGACACCGAGTGACATGCGAAAGCCCCAAACTTTAGCATTTTATTCACGCGCATTCTAGTCTATTGCGCATTTGTGGGGCAATTGGCTTATCGGGCTATCTTTAAGGTTACTAAATACACGGGGTAGCCGTATAATAGAGAGTTATTTTACTGCTTGTTTAGGTGTGGTTTATGCAAATTATTCAGGAAGCACTCACGTTTGATGATGTTTTATTGGTTCCGGCGCACTCGACTGTGCTGCCCCGTGACGTAGAACTGAAAACCCAATTGACCCGCGAAATCACGCTCAATATCCCGCTGGTCTCGGCGGCGATGGACACGGTGACCGAAGCCCGTTTGGCGATAGCCATGGCGCAAGAGGGCGGCATCGGCATCATCCATAAAAATATGACGGTCGAGCAACAGGCGCGGGAAGTCCGCCATGTGAAAAAATATGAAAGCGGCGTGATTAAAGACCCGATTACCGTGTCGCCGGACACCAGTATCCGCGATGTCATTAAGTTGACCCGCGCCAAAAACATCTCCGGGGTGCCGGTCGTGGTCGGCGACCAACTGGTCGGCATCGTCACCAGCCGCGACTTACGTTTTGAAACGCGTTTTGACGAAGCGGTCTCGAAAGTGATGACCCCTAAGGAGCGGCTGATTACCGTCAGCGAACACGCCGACCCGAAAGAGGCGGTGGCGTTGCTGCACAAACACCGCATCGAAAAAGTCCTGGTCGTTGACGACGGCTTCCATTTGCGCGGCATGATTACCGTTAAGGACATCCAAAAAGCCAAAGACTATCCGCAAGCCTGCAAAGACAGCCAAGAACGCTTACGGGTCGGGGCGGCAGTCGGCACCGGTTATGACACCGAAGAGCGGGTCGCCGCATTGGTCGCCGCCGGGGTGGATGTGATTGTCGTCGACACCGCCCATGGGCATTCCCAAGGCGTGTTGGATAAAGTCCGCTGGGTTAAGCAACACTACCCCGATGTGCAAGTGATCGGCGGCAATATCGCCACCGCCGCCGCCGCGTTGGCTTTGGTTGAAGCCGGGGCGGACGGGGTTAAGGTCGGTATCGGCCCTGGCTCAATCTGCACCACGCGCATCATCGCCGGGGTTGGTGTGCCGCAAATCACCGCCGTCAGTGATGTCGCCGACGCGCTCAAAGGCACAGGCGTACCGTTGATTGCCGATGGCGGTATCCGCTATTCGGGCGATGTCGCCAAAGCCTTGGCGGCAGGCGCGTATGCGGTAATGCTGGGCGGCCTGTTTGCCGGTACGGAAGAAGCCCCCGGCGAGGTTGAGCTGTTCCAAGGCCGCTCGTACAAATCTTACCGCGGTATGGGGTCATTGGGCGCAATGTCGCAGCAGCAAGGCTCCAGTGACCGTTATTTTCAGGAAGAAGCCGATTCGGTCGAAAAACTGGTCCCCGAAGGCATTGAGGGCCGCGTCCCTTACAAAGGCAGCTTATTGGCGGTCATCCACCAATTGCTCGGCGGCATCCGCGCCAGCATGGGGTATACCGGCAGCCATAGCATCGACTCCCTGCACGAGAAAGCGCAGTTTGTGCGGGTGACCAGTGCCGGAATGCGCGAAAGCCATGTCCATGATGTCACCATTACCAAAGAAGCGCCTAACTACCGCACGGAATAGGCCTTAGTGCCGGGAACAGGCGCACGTTGGGCAGGGGCCTAAGGGCACAGCAAGGGTTATGACCGCATCTCCCGTGCCTTTAGCGACCACCTGAGTGGCTAATCGTTAAAAAATTATGGATTTTTTCATATTTTTGTCATATACGATTAATAATTGTGGCTTTATACGTTAGAATATGTGAATTTTTACCGCTGCTTATATTGACGGATGACCGGAGACTGTCAACCGCCAAGCTATTTGCTGACGACAAGCAAATTCCGGCGCCGACAGCCCCCACCCACTGACGCATTTACAATTATAAAAAAGGTCATAATGAACAAAATTGCGGAAATTTTTTATAACCCCACTATTGACATAAAACGCTTAAACGCCCTGCAAGCGCAAGCGGATCCGGCCAGCCGCTATGTTATCGCCATGACCCCACGCTCAGGCAGCACTTACCTCTGTGACTTAATGAGCAGTATCAGCCGATTTGGCCAACCTAACGAATTGCTTAACCAAGATGGTTTGGCCAAGCACATTAAGGATGCGCCGGGGCGTACGCCTGACGAATATCTCCGTCACATCCTGCGCAACCGCCAAACGGATAACGGTGTGTCCGGCTTAAAAACTAGCTGGTTCCAGTTTGAAAACTTTACCGGCTACATGGATGACCGGGTTTATTTGGCGGGGTTTAAATATATCTACCTGACCCGCCGTAATTTGGCCGCGCAGGCCGTGTCGTTATATAAAGCCACGGCGACCGGGGTGTTCCACACCGACACCGAACATAGCCCTGAGGCTTTGGCGAAGCTGCACGATTTAGAGTATGATTACGCCACTATCAAATATTGGTATGACCATATCGTCGTCCAAGAAAAGGGTTGGCAAAGCTATTTTTATGAAAACAGCATTTACCCGCTGTGCATTAGTTACGAAGACATTGCCGAGAATGTGGTTAAAGTGCTGCAACGCATTGCCGCCTACGTCGCGGCCAACCCCAACACGGTCTATATGCCGGTCCAAGGCTCGATTATCAAAAAAATCAGTGACCAGCGCAATGACCAATGGACACGGCGCTTTGCCATTGAGCTGTCGTTGAACAAACATGCCTAACCCGAATAAATCGCTATAAGTAAATATAGCATTAATTATAGAGCAAAACCATACTGAAAGCCGTAGTTTATTGCAACACGCCTCCCCGCCCACGACAAACGTAGCGTTCAGCAAAAATCGGCGGGTGATGCGCCGTAAATGCCATGACGGGACGCTTTAGGCTATGGCTTTCGGGACAGGTGGGATGTAGCACAACAACCATACCACCCTTATAAACTGAGCGCACAGGCCTTTGCCGATGGCCCGGACAATCTGCCGACCGAATAGGGCATCGCCTTTATCTAAACAAACTACCTGATCGCATCAGATTGAAAGGCCTAATATCATGGGGATACTCAGTCTACTGCTCTGGACTCCGGCACTGGGCAGTCTTTTACTGGCGGGCTTGCCTGGCGATAAGCCGCATTGGGTGCGTACCGCAGCCCAAGGGGTCGCCGCCGTGACCTTGCTGCTCAGCCTGTGGCTGTTGGGCCATTACGACCCCCATAACGCCGCTTTACAGTTGACCGAATATGTCGCCGTCAACCCAACATCAGGCAGCGCTTATTCCCTAGGCGTAGACGGCTTATCCATGCCCTTGTTGGTGCTCTGCACCCTGCTGACGTCAGTGGCCTTGTTGGCCTCCGCAAGCGTAGACAACCAAGCCAAAGCCTATCATCTGTGCCTGTTGCTGTTAGAGTTTGGCATGTTGGGGGTCTTGCTTGCCCAAGACTGGGTGCTGTTTTATATCTTTTGGGAAGTCACTTTATTTCCGCTATTTTTTCTGATCAGCCGTTGGGGCGGCAAACGCCGCCACACAGCCAGCCTTAGCTTCGTGTTCTATACCTTAACCGGCTCGGTGTTTTTGCTGCTGAGTTTCTTGGCGCTCAGCCAATACCATCTTGCCGCCAACGGTTCGCTGATGACCGCCTTGGGACATTCGGCCAAAGCTATGCCCGTGCAACAGCAAATCTGGGTATTGTTGGGGTTTTTGCTGGGTTTTGGCATCAAAGTGCCGATTTTCCCCGCCCACGGCTGGTTGCCGTCCGCTTATATCCAAGCCCCGGTCGCCGTCAGCATCCTTATTGCCGGGGTGCTGTTAAAAATGGCGGCTTATGGTTTGCTCAGGGTCTTGCCCATCTTGCCCGATGCCGCGCGTATCCTGCAACCGCTGCTGGTTTTATTGGCCTTGATAGGAATGCTCTACGGTAGCTTGCTGGCTTGGCGGCAAAGCCATTTAAAAGCCATGACCGCGTATGCCTCGATCAGCCAAATGGGTATGGTCTTGCTGGGTATCAGCGGCCTGAACCAAGCCGGAGCCGACAGCGCCCTACTGCAAATGGTCACCCATAGCCTGACCGTCGCGGCCTTGTTGCTGCTAGGCGAGCAACTGTACCAACGCACCCATAACCGCCATAGCCAAGATTACGGTAACTTGGTGCAGGCTATGCCACGCTGGTCGGCACTGATGGCGTTCAGTCTGTTCGCCGCCATGGGCATACCGGGTACTTTAGGGTTTGTCGCCGAGGTGCAGACCCTGACGGCTTTTTACCAACAAGCGGGCTGGTTATGGCTGGCCGTGGCACTGAGCCTGTTAATCACCGCCGCTTACCTTATCCGCACCCTCAGCCTACTGTTTATCAGCACCCAGCCCGACCGTGCAACCTGGGCGGATCTGCGCCCTGCCGAACAACTGGCGGCCGGGGTGCTGGTCGCCACGTTGCTGGCTTTAGGCCTACAACCCAACGGTTTGCTGGACTTGTCCGCCAGCACTACCGCACACTGGCAACAGGCCTTCAGGGAGCCTTAGAACCGATGCGTACGCCTAGCCCAAACGATGCCGCCCACGTCCAGGCACTACTCCACGCGTTAGCGGCAACAGCCGCGCTCCCTTCTGGCGACACCTTACCCGAAGCCCGTTACCGCGAACTGTACTGGCAAGGCCGCATTACCGATGACGACCTCGCGGCCGCCTTCGGCACTGATTTGGGTTGCCAAACCGCCCCCCTATCGGCATCTGCCCCCACCCGCCAAGCCGTCTGCCGGATTGCCCTACTCTTTGACTTATCTGCCCTTAACCCTTGCCAATTGGCTTGGCATATTGAAGAACGCGCGGCGTTCCGGCATATTCAAGCGGATGTGCCGGCAGCCGTACGCCGCCAATTATTGGCGGCGGAACCCGAAGCCCCAATGCTGCAAGCCCTATGGGCGGCCTTGGTAGAGATGCTGGAGATACCTGACGGGGCTACAGACCCCGACACGCGTGACGAGGGGGCAGGCGGCTTTATACATACCGAATTAAGGCAACTGGCCGATACCGAACTGACCCGTTTACTGGCCACCTTAGGTAGCGCCGCAAGTTTACGCGATGTTGTTCAAGCGCTCAGCGGCACGGATCTGAAGACCTTGGTGGATGGCCATTTGCGGCAAATCTGCACCGCGCTGGCGGCCGCGCCCAGTGCTTGGGGCGCACACGGCCAAGTGGCGGACGGGTACGGAACGTGGCGGCTCCTCGCCCGCCAAGATGCCGGACTGTTTTTACAGCAATTGCCGGACTGGCAAGACATTATTGCCCAACTGCCGGACACGGCGATAACGGCCATCGTCTGGCAACTGCACAGCCTCGATATACCGCCCGGCCAATGGGCGGCCTATTTGCGCCATTTAAGCCAAGAGTTGCCGCTTTTGCCTGGACTTAACCCTGCATCCGCCACCGTCTTGGCGGACACCTTGGCCATTCGCCTGACGCTGGACAGGCTATGGCTCAACCAAGTGTGCCATGACTTATGGAAAATTGAAGCCAACGCCCATGCCCTACAGAGCTATTTCCAAAAAAACTTATCGGAATTTTGGGTACGCCTGCACCTATACCAAGGCGGCTTGCCGGAATATCTTAGCCAACAGGCCGAAGCCCTGATTATCCGTTCCGGTTCAGAACGCCAATGCCGCCCTGATTGGCAGCATCTGGCCGATGTGCTGGTACTGAGGCAACGCCGCCTGGCCCGTAGCCCCGCGCCAGGCGATAGTGTTTGGCGCTTATTCCGGCTCTGCCAACATCTAGGCCTGACGGCCAGACAGGTGCTAGATTGGCCAAAAACCGACCTGCTGGAATTGCTGGCGCTGTTGGATGCCCTGCCTTTAAGCGTACGCGCAAGGCTCTGGCAAGCTGCCGACCGCCACCATTACCAGCAAGCCTTGGCGACACAGCCTAATCTCCCGTGTACGGCATTAGCGCCGCTGCATATTATTCATAGCGCTAACTATGCCAATGGCCTCTTGGCAACGCTGATCCGACCCGCTGCCGCCAGTTCCACCCTACTTGGCCGGGCTGGCTTGGCGCACGGAATAGGCCGCTATCTGAGCGCGATGCTGGCCGCACCGCTAGTCTTGGCACAGCTTTTGGCAGAATGCTTAGGTGTACTGCCCAACCCGTTGTTATCAGTTAGCACAGAGGCGGACATCGACCGTTTAGCCCAGTGGTTAACCGCCCAAGGTTTGGCGCAGACAACGGCCAATAAAATCCTGCTGCTCACTGCCAATGCCGACAGCCCAGAGGAAACACATCGCCTTAAGCTGTTGGTAACACAGCTCAACCGGCTAGAAACGCGTCACCTGTTACAAGCGCGGGGCATTTTTCTCAGTGCCGACACTTGGTTTTTAGTGGCCAGTTATGACACAATGACTGGCCTGCTGGCTTGGCATGGCCTAGAAACCTTGGCAAGCCTTGTTTAAGCTTGGCCGTTCGGACACCTGCTGCCATTCACTATAAACACTACGAATAATGTTGTTATACAATAGCTTATCTGTACAAAAAGCCATTATCTGGTAGTATAACGCTAACTCAAAAGTCAAGTGCAATAACGCCGCCGAAGCGGCATTACACCTTAACTGAACACCTTTCATTAATTCAGGCACGGCGCGGATAAGCCACTAACCGACCGACCGCCAAGCGTTGCCACACTCTCAGGAAGCCGTTGATGACTGATCGCCAACCCCCAGATGAAACCACCCTCACTCCCGAACAATACAGCATTTGCCGTTTAAAAGGCACGGAGCCGCCGTTTACCGGCAAATATGTCGACTGCAAAAAAGTCGGCACTTATCATTGTGTCTGCTGCGGCAACGCCTTGTTTGCCTCGTCTACTAAATATGATTCCGGTTCCGGCTGGCCCAGTTTTTGGGAGGTGCTCAGCCCCGACAGCGTTGCCGAACACAGCGACACCACTTATGGTATGCGCCGTGTCGAAGTCACCTGCGGGCGTTGCGCCGCCCATTTGGGCCACGTCTTTACCGACGGCCCGGCCCCGACCGGGTTGCGTTACTGCATTAACTCTGCGGCACTTAATTTGCAAGAGGCCTTATGAACGCCCATCACCACACCCAAGAACTTTTGGCCTTTATTGATGCCAGCCCCAGCCCTTGGCATGTGGTGGCTAACCTGACCGAACGCTTAGAAAACCTCGGCTTTGTTGCCTTAGACGAAACGGCCCCTTGGCAATTGCGGGCGGGCGGACATTATTATGTCGTCCGTGACGATTCTTCGATCATTTTCTTTGCCTTAGGCGAGCAGCCGCTTGATGACACCGGCTTTAGAATCCTGGGCGCCCACACCGACTCGCCGGGCCTGCGGATCCGCCCTAATGCCGGCAGTTGCTTAGAAGGCTTTGTGCGCTTGGGCGTGGAAATTTATGGCGGGCCGATTCTGGCGACCTTTACCGACCGCGATTTGAGCTTGGCCGGACGGGTCAGCTACAAAACCGCCGACGGGCAAATCGCCAGTGGTTTGTTGCGCTTTGAACAGGCCCTGCTCAGATTACCCAATTTGGCTATCCACTTAAACCGGGGGGTCAACGACGACGGGCTCAAGCTGCAAAAACAAAACGAGCTGCCCTTACTGTTAAGCAAATGGACGGAGGCACAACTGCCGCCGGATTATTTTACCTGCCTGCTCCAAGAACAATTGGACAGTAGCGCCGAACAAATCCTAGCGTGGGATTTGGCGGTCTATGATACCCAGCCCGGCGCGTTTTGGGGGGCTAACCAAGAATTTTATGCCGACAGCCAATTAGACAACCTGGCCTCTTGCCATGCCGGCCTGACTGCTTTCTTGGACGCGAGCGTCTTAGACAGCGGCAATACCGTCGTCTGCGCTTTTTTTGACCATGAAGAAATCGGCAGCGAAAGCCATAAAGGCGCGGCGGGCAGTTTTTTGCCCGATGTCCTCAACCGCATCGCCCTCGCCACCGGCACCTCCCCCGAAGCCTACCACCAAGCCTTGGCGCGTAGCCTGATGGTCAGCGCCGATATGGCGCACGCCTACCACCCTAATTTCCCGTTGGCTTACGAACCCGAACACAAAGCCATTGTCAATAACGGCCCGGTCATTAAGGTTAACGCCAGCCGCCGCTACAGCAGCGAAAGCGGCTCGGAAGCCCTGTTCGCCCATTATTGCCAAGAAGCGGGGGTACCTTACCAATACTATTCCCACCGCTGTGACCTGCCTTGCGGCAGCACCATAGGCCCTATTGCTTCGGCAAAACTGGGCATCCGTTGTGTCGATGTCGGTAATCCTATGTGGGCCATGCACAGCCTCCGCGAAAGCGCAGGGGTACTGGATCACAATTATATGATTTTGGCTCTGAAAAGATTCTTTTGTGGCTAATAATGCAACTATACTTAGAGCACCCCAATTAATTCTATTTGTAGGCCGGCCTTTTGCACCCCCTTTTCTCTTACTGCCACCAGCGTTTGCTAGGTACGATAATAAAAACCGTAAGATCTCCAGTGCTGTGTCTGGTTTTTGGTGGGCTATTATTGTCGCCACCTGTGTGTGCCGATGATGTCGAATATAAAGTTAAGGCAGGTTATCTTTATAATTTCACTAAATTTATCACTTGGCCACCGGACACCTCCGCCAAGTTTAATCTGTGCATCTTTGGCAAAGATCCGTTTGGCGGCCTAATAGACCCTATCCAACAGCACCAAGCGTTCGACAAAGCGATTAAAGTGATCCGTTTAGACAGCGCCGAAGCACTGGTCAGCATCAGCAAATCCACAATATGCCATATTCTCTTTATCAGTTCGGCCATTGAGCATATCCCCGTGCAAGACGCAAAAAATGTTTTAATTGTCGGTGAGAGCGAAAATTTTGCGCTGCAAGGCGGCATGATTGGCTTTGTCAATGAAGATGGCCGGATTAAATTACAAATCAATCGGCAGGCACTAAGGCGTAGCGACTTGAAAGTCAGTGCCAAACTCTTTGAAGTTGCCGACGTTATTGACGGTGATGGCCATGATTAATCAAATCCGCAACTTGTCCATCCACGGCAAACTGCTGCTGACGGTCTTATTCCCTAGTATCATCTCCTTGTTCTTGGCGGGGTTCTTTTTATTGATGCTGGAGACGGTAGAATTTAAAAAAGTCGCCCAGAACGACCTGACCACCTTAGCGACCGTCATCGGCAACCGCAGCACCGCCGCGCTGATGTTCGGCGACCCTGGCTTAGCGGAAGAAAACTTGGCGGCCCTGAATTTCCAACCCGCCGTGCAGGCCGCCTGCGTCTATAACAAACAAGGGCTATTGTTTGCCGATTTTATCAAAGCATCAGAACCTACTGCTTGGCATTGCCCGCCTACCAGTGCCGGGCTATCTAGCCATTATGAGCATAGCCTGCTGTGGGTGACGGAACCCATTACCGATAAAGACGGCCCGCAAGGGAGTATCCTCGTCCATGCCAATTATGCCGAAGCCTACTGGCATAAAATAGAGTTCACCGTCGTGGTGTTTCTCGTTTTGGTGTGCGGTTCGGTCTTGGCGTTCTTTTTGACCGCCCCGTTCATTAAACTGATTGCCTTACCTGTAAAACAGTTGGTGACCACCGTCAAAACCATCAGCGAGACCAAAGACTATTCTTTACGCGCCAACAAGCACTACCAAGATGAACTGGGTTTGCTGGTCGATGCCTTTAACGAACTGATCGATAAGGTGGAGACCCAAAATCAGGCGCTGACCCGCGCCAAAGACCGTTACTTGGCCCTGTACGACGATAACCCCACGATGATTTTTAACCTCAGTGAGCAGGGGCAGATCATGTCGGCCAACCTGACGGGCGCCCATTATTTGGGCGCGGCGGTCAGTGCCTTAGAAGACTGCTCGATTCTGGATTTTGTCCATCCTGCCGATTTGGCGCTGATGCACGAACTGATGCAGCAGTGCCTTACGTCCCCATCCATCGTCCATAAACAAGAGCTCAGGCAAGTTTGCCAAAACGGGCGGATTATTTGGGTCAGGGCCACAGCCCGGTTAGTCGCCTACGATAAGCAGCAGAACAGCCTGCTGTTAGTGTGCGAAGATGTCACCGAAGCCTATAACCTCAGCCAGCAAATCGCCTACCAAGCCAGCCATGATGCCCTAACCGGACTGGCTAACCGCAGTGAATTCGACAAAGCCATCAAAGAAGCCATCGCCTTGGCCCATACCGACAACTCCGAACATGCCTTGTGTTATCTGGACCTTGATCAGTTCAAAATTGTTAACGACACCTGCGGCCACATGGCGGGTGACGAATTGCTCCGGCAACTGAGCGACTTACTGAAAAAACAACTGCGCCGGAACGACTTCATCGCCCGCTTAGGCGGCGACGAATTTGGTGTCCTGATGTATAACTGTAGCGTCGATCAAGCCATTGCCGCCAGCGAGAAAATCCGCGATTTTGTCCGCGACTTTCATTTTGCCTGGGATGACCGACGCTTTTCGGTCGGGGTCAGCATCGGCATCGCCTCCATCACCGACACCAGCGGCAATGCCGTCAACCTGCTGAAAGAAGCCGATGCCGCCTGTTACGCGGCCAAAGACAAGGGCCGTAACCGCGTGCATGTCTACCGCCCTGACGATAAGGAGTTGGCCCTGCGCCACGGCGAAATGCAGTGGGTGCAACGTATCGAACAAGGCTTGGAACAAAACTTGTTTTGCCTGTATGGGCAACCGATTGCCAGTATCGCCCACCGTGATGAAAAACTGCATTTTGAAACCCTGATCAGATACCGCGATACCCAAGGCCTGATTATCCCGCCGGGGGCCTTTTTACCTGCCGCCGAGCGCTATAACCTCGCCCCGCTGATGGACCGCTGGGTCATTAAAAACCTCTTCGAATGGATTGCCACCACCCCCGGCTTTCTTAACCGACTGGCCTTATGCTCAGTCAACTTATCAGGGCTATCCCTCTCGGATGAAACCTTGTTTAAATTTATCCTTGAGCAGTTTGCGGTCTGGGAAATCCCCACCCATAAAATCTGTTTTGAAATCACCGAAACCGCCGCCATCGCCAATCTGACCAGTGCGACCAAATTTATCCAGCAATTGCGTGATAAAGGTTGCTCGTTCTCTTTGGATGATTTTGGCAGCGGCCTATCGTCTTTCGCCTACCTAAAAAATCTGCCGGTGGATTTTTTAAAGATCGACGGCTTATTTGTCAAAGACATTTTGGACGATAAGATAGACCTCGCCATGGTCAAAGCCATTAACGAAGTCGGACAAATGATGGGTAAAAAAACGGTTGCAGAATTTGTTGAGAACGAAAAAATATTTAACTTGCTTAAAGAGTTAGGTGTAGATTATGCTCAAGGCTACGGTATTGGCAAACCAGTGCCTTTGAATGAGTTAAAACTGATAATCCCCTTTTCCATGTGACCGTTAATGAACATCAAGGCCATCACTTCCGCGAGTTTTCTACTGTTTGCTTTTTGCACCAGCCCCAACAAGGTTTGCGCAAAAGCTGAAGTTGACGATTATTTTGCCTTGTCGCCTGCGGAATTGGCCAATATACCTGTCTCCATCGCCACCGGAACCCCTAAGCCTATTTTCCAATCGGCAGCGATCACCAGTGTCATCACTGCCGACCAGATTAAGGCTATGGGTGCTACCGAACTGCATGAAGTGATGGAAACCGTGCCGGGTGTCCATGCCACCTTGAAACCCGGCGATTACGATTATAGCTATAGCATACGCGGCATCAGTAACAGCAATAACTCAGAAGTGCTGATCCTTTTGAACGGCACCCGCATCACTACCCCGTTTGGCGGCTCCCTGATGACCACCACAGAATTGCCGCTGGCCGCCATCCAGCGCGTGGAAGTGATCCGCGGCCCCGGTTCGGCCCTTTATGGGGCGGATGCGTTTGCCGGGGTCATCAATATCATCACCAAAAAAGCCGATGACATTAACGGCACCAAAGTCGGGGTACGGGCCGGCAATTGGGATAGCCAAAACGCTTGGGCGCAACATGGCGGCGAATGGGGCGGTTGGAAAGTCGCCACCAGCCTGCAATACCAACATAGCCAAGGCGATAATGGCCGGATTATCCATCAGGATGTGCAGACCACCTTAGACAATGCCTTTGGCACCCATGCCTCCCTCGCGCCCGGGGCCTTAAGCACCCATAACGAAACCTTAAACGCGCATCTGAACCTAGAACGCAAGCATTGGGACATCGGCTTTTGGACGTTCAATTCGATTAATGACGGCGTAAGGGGCGGCAATGCCTCGGCATTAGACCCTAATGGGCTAGCCAATGGCGAACAATATCTGGGTGATGTGCGTTATTCGACAGAAGATGAATTTACTGACTGGGAGTTTATCGCCCATACCAGTTATCTGCACTCTGATTTTCTCGCGCAACTGCAACTGTTCCCTAATAACGCCCGCCTGCCAATTGGTGCTGACGGCAATATTAATACCACGGATCCGGTGGCATTAATCAATTTTCCTAACGGTGTCAATGCTAACGTTGGCCGGGTGGAGAATATCCCGTCACTGGAGTTTACCTCTATTTACCGTGGCCTGGACAAGCACATCTTACGCGCCAATACGGCTTACCGTTACGAGCAATTTTCTGCAACGGAAAGCAAAAACTTTGGCCCAGGCGTTATCACTAACACCGCGCAAACGGCCATAGACGGGCAATTGACCAACCTCACGGGTACGCCCTATATCTACTTGGCAGATACCAGCCGCTCCGTCGGCTCTTTGGTCGCCCAAGACGAATGGCAAATAGCCCGCGACTGGCAACTGACTTCAGGGGTGCGTTACGACAATTATTCCGATTTTGGCGGCACGGTAAACCCGCGGGTCGCTTTGGTTTGGGATATGACCGAGCAGATGACCAGCAAACTGCTTTATGGACGGGCCTTCCGCGCCCCTAATTTTTCTGAATTGGGCACCCAAAACAATCCTTTTGTCTTGGGTAACAGAAACCTAAAGCCGGAAACCATCAACACCACAGAATTGTCTTTTGACTATCGGCCTTGGTCGGCTTTACGGACAACGGTAAACTTATATTATTACGAAATCAACAATCTGATCTTAGCGGTGGCAAAAAGCGATGCCTCCACCCCGCAATACCAAAACATCGGCAACCAAAACGGCTATGGGTCGGAATTTGAATGGGATTGGCAATTAAGCCAACAATGGCAACTTAAAGGCAACTATGCGTGGCAACATGCCATTAACGAAGCGACCAACCTGCGCGTCACTGGCGTACCTGAGCACCATGTTTACGCCGCTTTGGGTTGGCGATTCTCCCCCCAGTGGCATTTACAACCCCAAATTAACTGGATAGGCGGCAGGACTAGCGCCATAGGCGATTTCCGCCCGCTGAACGATTACGAAACGGTGGACTTGACCCTGCGCGGTAAAAAGCTATTGAAACACCTTAACTTTTCCGCCTCCTTGCGCAATGCGTTTGGCGTACACCCGCTCGAACCCGCCGTTTCATCGTTCCCACAAAACTTGCCTTTAGCAGGCCGGAGCTTTTATTTTGAGGCTTCTATTGATTTTTAAATGTTTAGGCTATCCCTAAAGCTTGTCTTAAAAATTAACGCATTGTTATTGCGTAGCCCTTCCTAAGGTTTTCTGCCTACACACAGTATGATATTAACGGCGGCAAAATACACCCCTTCGGCATCTGCTTGGGCTTGGCTGCTCCGCCATTGCTGAAGCTCTTCCGGGCTAAGCAGGCCGGCTTCGAGCATGGCCTGTTCGTTCCTATCCGCCTGTATCGACAAACGCAGGAAGGCATTGCTAGTGACCGTAACGGGAAAGGTTTGGACACGGATGTCCGTTAAGCCTTGTTGCTTAAACAAACGGTTCAAGGTGCGGCCTGAATAACCGTTATTCAACGCCGGTGACGCCGCATAACGGGCTATCCGCCGTTCTATGTCGGTGTCCTCGCTATCAATAGAGAAACTCCCCCAGTCGGGATCGATAATAACCACCCAACCTTGGGGCTTGGTTACCCTCACCAGTTCGGACAAGGCCTGTGTAGGTTCCGGTAAATGCTGGAAAACCCGCTCACTGCGTGCAGAATCAAAATAATTGTCTGCAAACGGCAAAGCCATTGCATCGGCTTGCTCATGCCT
Organism: Methylovulum psychrotolerans; assembly: GCF_002209385.1. Taxonomy (NCBI): domain Bacteria; kingdom Pseudomonadati; phylum Pseudomonadota; class Gammaproteobacteria; order Methylococcales; family Methylococcaceae; genus Methylovulum; species Methylovulum psychrotolerans. The sequence continues at coordinate 2,884,202 of NZ_CP022129.1, read as the reverse complement.
GACCCAAGTAGCAACCCCCGCCTGTTCGGCACGTTGCTGGGCGTGTACCAGCATATCGGCATCATAATCAACCCCGACCACCAGCCCTTCCCTACCGACAAGCGAAGCGAGCGGAATGGTGTCGGTACCTGGCCCGCAACCTAAATCAAAAACCTTATGGCTTGGTTGGATATCCATAGCGGCATAGCTGGATTGCTTGATGTCTCCGAGCAATTCGGCAATTTTATCGAGGGCATCGCTATCTATATAGCCTTTCGGTAAGGGCATTATCTATCCTTTTTAATATTAACAATAAGTAATCCCTTCGCTTAAAGCGCGGTGATTTTAAAATAATAACATAAGTAGTTTGAAAAGTCTGGCGAATTCGTATTATAAGTGCATAGAAAGCATCGCCATTCCGGCATACCCTCAGGCGCATAAAGGGATTGCCGACATGACGGGGAGTTATAGACCTTATATTCATTAATGGTAAAGAAACCGCAAAACCCCTATAAGGTTAGGCTTTAAAATGATGGGCTTTACCCCATTCAAAAGCCTTCAAGGCACCTCGCAGACAAAACATCCCCTGCCTATAATATTAGCTGCAATCGCCCTATTTACAATAGAATCTTTCCAAACAATCTGCCTGCCACATCCTGCCATACGTTTAGTTATTTTATTGTAACCGCACAATCCTCCGCATTGAACTTGTCCGGCTTCCCATGCACCAATACCTTACTGCCATTGTTTAGTTTGCTTAAGTCACCGCCAGTGGTATAACAATCACTAAAACCTTAAGGGAAATCACCATGAATTTTACGCTGGAACACCATAACGGCTGTCAGGTCTTGTCCGTCCAAGAGGAACGGATTGACGCGCATAATTCTATCGCCTTAAAAACCGAGCTGTTACAGCAGCTTGAGCAAGGCGGCGGGACGCTGATAGTGCAATTGGCGCAGGTGCGCTTTATCGATAGCTCCGGTTTGGGGGCGTTATTATCGGGCCATAAACAGGCGGCGCTGCACGGCGGCAAATTGGTATTGGTCAACATTCAGCCGCCGGTATTGTCGATGTTTGAAATCACCCGCCTAAACCGGGTGTTTGAAATTTACACCGACCTTGACGAAGCGCTTACCGCGCAAGCCTAGCCCTTACTTTGGAGAAATGCGATGAGTCCGGCGATTATTCAGGTCGATGTCATTATCCCGACCCAAACCCGTTATTTGGATCTGATCGGCAGTATCGGCGGACATATCGCCAAAGAATTGGACAATTATACGGGCGACCGGACGGCGCTGGCCTACCACCTTAACCTGGTCTTGACCGAAGCGACGGCCAACGCCATTAAGCACGCCCATGATAAAAATAGCCAAGAGCTTAAAGACACTAAAGAGGCCAAGGATACGGTCAGGATTTGTATCCACATCGAAGACAAGCAACTGACCATTAAGGTCTATGACCATGGTCAAGGCTTTGATTTGGAAACGGTGGCGGCACCTGATTTCGACAACCCCCAAGACCACGGCATGGGCTTGTTTTTTATTAAAACCTTTATGGACTCGGTCACTTATACCCAACAGGCCGACGGTAACGTGCTGGAGATAATTAAATTTTTATGAATACGGACGCACTCTCATTAGCTTGGCATCAGCACTTTCAGCACTTGGCGGCACGCGCCTTGGGGTCGGCCACGGCGGCGCGGCTTAGCCAAACCTACCCGCCCTTATTGGGCGGCGACTATCAGGCCTTGGTATCGCCGCGTTTCGCACTGCAAGATATGCTGCATCTGGAACGCTTAGCGGACGACGAAGCCCACAGCGTCAGCCTGTTACGGCCTTGCCAAAACGTCGGCGAGTTTCGGCTGCATTTTTACAGCCAGCAAGAACGCTTTTTGGATGAATATATCCCGCTGTTAGAACATGTCGGCTTGCGGGTGCTGGATCAGGTGCAGTTTAAGGTGGTAATGGACGCTAAGCTGTTTTTTATCAAAAGTTTTACCATTAAGGCCGCGCGTGGGCAACAGGCGGATTTTAGGCTGTTGCGGCCCCGGCTGTTGGCCTGTTTGCAGGCGGTGATGGACGGCAAGATTGAGAACGACCCCCTCAATAAACTGTGTGTGCTGACCGGACTGGCCTGGCAGGATATTGACCTGCTCCGCGCCTACCGCAACTACTTCTTGCAGCTCGACCACCACACCAGCCGCACCAGCGTTAACCATGCCTTGATTAATAATGCCAGTGTGGCGCATAGCCTGTTCAATTATTTTGAGGCGCGGTTCCGCCCCAATCCGGCTTGGCAATCCGCCATGCGCCGTGAAGAGTTGGCCCTGTTCCCTTTGCGTTTGCAGTTGCTGAAAAGCCTCCAAGCGGTGGCGGACATGAACGATGACCGCATTTTGCGGACACTGTTTAATCTGCTGGATTCGACTATGCGCAGTAACTTCCATGTCCGCCGCCAGTTAGACGATTATTTTATTGCTTTTAAGGTTAATAGCTTAGGCGTGATTGATATGCCCATGCCGAAGCCGCAATATGAAATTTATGTCCATGCCGTCGATATGGAGGGCATCCATTTGCGCGGCGGCAAAATCTCACGCGGCGGCATCCGCTGGTCGGATCGCCAGGATGATTTCCGCACCGAAATTTTAGGCCTGATGCAAACCCAAATCAGCAAGAACGCGCTGATTATCCCGACCGGAGCCAAGGGCGGCTTTGTCGTGAAAAAGAACGGCGGCAAGCTGGATGTGAAAGCGGCGGGGAAAAAAGCTTACCTTAAACTGATGCACGGCCTGTTGGATTTGACCGACAATTATGTGGACGGGCAAATCGTCGCCCCGCCCAACCTGGTCACTTATGACGACCCCGACCCTTATCTGGTGGTGGCGGCGGATAAAGGCACAGCGCAATTTTCCGATATTGCCAACGGTGTCGCCGCCGACTACCATTTCTGGTTGGGCGATGCCTTCGCTAGCGGCGGCTCCTACGGCTACGACCACAAAGCCTTAGGCATTACCGCACGGGGTGCATGGGAATGCGTCAAACGGCATTTCCGGGAACTTGGCAAAGACATCCAACAAGAAGCCTTTACGGTGGTCGGTATCGGCAGTATGGACGGCGATGTGTTTGGCAACGGCATGTTATTGTCGCCGCATATCCGTTTATTGGCGGCGTTCAGTGGCCAGCATATTTTTATCGACCCGAACCCTCCCACTGACGGCAGTGCCTTTAACGAGCGCCAACGCCTGTTTGACTTGCCCGGCTCAACCTGGGATTGCTATAACCGTGGCCTGATTTCCGCAGGCGGCGGCGTGTATGCGCGGGCGGATAAGGACATTCCCATCTCCCCCGCCGTGCGCGAGTGGCTGGGCTTGCGCTATAAGGTCTTGGACGGCGAAGCCCTGATCCGCGCCTTATTGGCGGCACGGGTGGATTTGTTATGGCTGGGCGGCATCGGTACTTACGTTAAGGCCAGCAGCGAAAAGACCGAGGAAGTCGGCGACCGCAGCAATGATAATGTCCGTATTAACGCCTGTGATTTACAGGCAGCGGTGGTCGGCGAAGGCGCGAATTTAGGCTTTACCCAAAAGGCGCGGATTGAATTTGCCTTGCGCGGCGGGCGCATCAATACCGATGCCGTGGACAATTCGGCGGGGGTGGACACCTCCGACCATGAGGTCAATTTAAAAATCCTTCTGACGGGCTTGCAGAAAAAAGCCGTCATCAACGATTATCAAGCCTTATTCACCGATATGACCGAAGCGGTTTGCCATCTGGTCTTAGCCAACAATATCGGCCAAAGCGGCTGCCTGTCGTTGGAGCAACTGCGCGGGGCAGGGGCTATCGAAGCTTATCTGCATCTGGCCGAACGCTTGGAAGCGGCGGGCTTCCTCGATAAGGCGGTCGAGTCGTTCCCGCCCAATAAGGTCTTGTTGCAACGCCCCGGACAAAGCCTCACCCGCCCCGAATGGGCAGTGCTGCTGGCGGCCAGCAAACGCTATCTGACATGGCGCATCCACCAGCAAGCCGAGTTGCTCAACGACGAATGCTGCGGCTGTTATTTGCAGGGGTATTTTCCGGCGCAATTGTCCGGGCATTACGCCGCCCATTTGCGCAACCACCCCTTAGCCAAAGAGATTAAGGCGACGATGATCAGCAATAAGATCATCAACCAAGCAGGTTGTGGCTTTTTAAACCTCACCGCCGAAGCCGACAATGTCCTGGAGGCGGTAGCTTGTTATTTGAGTTTTGACCGGATCTTCAACGCCGATGCCTTACGCGCCGCCATTGCCGCCCTGGATAATCATATTCCCACGGCCAGCCAATACGCCTTATGGCTGCAACTGGAAACCACCCTGCTGACCGCCTGCCAATGGACGTTGGCAACTCAGCCCTTACGCCCCGACAGCGCCACCATCAGCCGCTACCGTGGCTATCTGCAAGACTATTTTGACTGCCTACGGCAACAGCCGCCGCCAGTGTTAGTGCAATTGCGCCAAACCTATTTGCAACAAGGCATTCCCGCCGATTTGGCGGAAGCCATCGCCCTGTTGGCCTGTCTGGATGATTTCCCCTTACTGGTCGCCCTAGCGGACAACCAAGCTATCAGCGTGATGCTGCAACGCTACAATGACACCGCCGAGTATTTGGGCGTTAGCAAGATGCTCGAACGCCTAGCGGGCGTACCCTGCCACGATGCGTGGGAGCGCACTGTCGCCACCGACCTGAAAGCCGAACTGAAACAGACGGTCGGCAGGCTGAGCCAAACCATCCAAGCCAGCCCGGCCTCCAGTTGCGCCGGCTATTTCGCCCTAGCCGCCAACACACCTTTATTGGAAAAGTATCGGCGGGTTTATCAAGAAGTCAGCAACGCCCCACCGCTGGATTTATTGCCGCTGGTGGTGTTGGCTAAGGCCTTGGCGAAATTGGTGGCAGGGTGAGGTCAGGGCCATCATGGCGCGTAGAACCATGATGGCTTTGCGGTTACAGATATTATCCGTTCTCAACCCTCACTTAGGGATGGGCATCTTGCCCGCGCTTGCGGAGAGAAAAAACCTCCCCGCAACAGGACTTAGGTTTATGTAAGCGGGCCTTAAACCACCATAAAATCCGCCGCCGTCATCGCCAAGCCTTTGCCCAGCAATGCGACCAACACCGCTGCGCCCGCGCCGCTGCCGTCGGCATCATAAAACAGGCCGCCGGACACGGTGTTGTAGAGGATATGGTCGGTGCTGTCCACAACAGTGCCGTTGCCAATGATTTTAAATTCCGCCGCCGTTAATGCGCCCGTACCCGTCAGGGCGGTGAAGACGCTGTGGTTGAAGCGTAGGGTGTCGTCGGCGACGTTAAAGTCGGTGATGGTGTCTTTATTGGCCGCACCTAAGGCGCTGCCAAAGACAAAGGTGTCTTGGCCTAAGCCGCCTTGCAGCACGTCACTACCCAAGCCGCCGTCCAGCACGTCGTTGCCCGCACCGCCCAACAAGGTGTTGTTGTTGGCATCGCCCGTCAGGGTGTCGTTATAGGCACTGCCGTTGACGACTTCAATGCCGCTTAGGGTATCCACGCCCTCCCCGCCCGTATTTTGCGCCGCTGTTATCGCCAAGTCGACGGTCACGCCCGCCGTCGCGCCGTAGTATTGGGCAATATCGATGCCATTACCGCCGTTAAGAGTGTCGTCACCCGCCCCGCCCACCAAGCTGTCGTTGCCGTCATTGCCATTGAGGGTGTCGTTACCGACATATCCAAACAAGGTGTTATCGGCGGCATTACCCGTCAGGACGTTATCCAGTTGGTTACCGATAGCCGTCTGCGCTCCAGTCAATAAAATGAGGTTTTCCAATGCGTAATGATCAGAAGTCTGTAGGTTGAAATTCACCGAACTATAGACGCTATCATTACCCCTATTGCTGTCTTCATAAATAGAGTCTAACGCACTGTCTACCCAGTAAGTGTCATCTCCGTACTCACCCTGCATCGTGTCGTTGCCTGCGCCGCCATTCAAGACATCATCGCCATACCCACCATATAAGGCATCGTTGCCATCCCCGCCGTTTAGGGTGTCGTTGCCGGCACCACCCAATAACACATCATTACCCGCTAAGCCATTTAGCGTGTCATCGCTGTCGTCATAGCCGCGCAAAGTGTCATTGCCCGCCGTCGCATGTAACACTTTTGGCTCAATGTCGGCCCAAGCCCACAGTGTGCCGTCGCTAAATTGGAACTGCTCCTGATGGTAGTTATTGCTATAAAAATAATCACTGAGAACCAAGCTGTTACTATTGCCAAAACCCAGTATCAAATCGTTATTCACACGGCTGACAGAAGCAATATCGGCAGCAACCCTATCGGTAAACTTAACCACATCGTGGCCGCTATAGCTGAAAATAATATCTTGCCCGTCATTTTTGGCAATGAGATAGGTGTCGTCACCATAGCCGCCATCCATCGTGTCGTTGCCTGTACCGCCATTCAAGCTATCGTTGCCAGACCCGCCATTCAGGGTATCGTTGCCCGCTCCGCCATTTAGGGTGTCGTTACCGTTATCGCCCAGCAAACGGTCATTGCCCGCCAAACCGTCCAAGGTATTATTTTGCCCGGCATAACCATAAAGGACATCATTCCACGCTGTACCTTGCAATACTTTAGCGTTCACGGCCGCCACATCCCAAACAATGCCATCACTAAACTGGAATTGGCCGATACCGGGCGCAGCATAATAAAAATCGGTGACCGTCACTTGGTTGCCGCCGCCATAATTCAACACCAAATCATAGCTAACGCGGCTTACCCGCACGAGGTCAGTAGTAGCGACATCGGTGAACTTCAGCACATTGCCGCTGCCATAATCGCTAATCGTATCTTGGCCATCATGTTTGGCGATCAAATAGGTATCATCGCCTGCATCACCCGATAAGTGATCATTACCCTGACCGCCATTAAGACTATCATTGCCGTTCCCGCCGGACAGATAATCGTTACCCGCACCACCCTTCAGGGTATCATTGCCGGCAAAGCCCATCAGCGAATCATTGCCCGCCAAGCCGTCCAACACGTCGTCGCTATCGCTATAGCCGTATATCGTGTCATCGCCAGCGGTCTGCTGGATCACTTTAGTTTTTACAGTCGCCCAATCCCACACCACCCCGTCACTAAACTGGATTTTCTCGATACGAAAATCCTCTGTGATGCTAGCGGCGTAGTAATAAAAACTCACCGTCAATTGACCGCCATTACCATAGTTTAGTTGCAAATCAGTGCCATAGTAGCCCACTCTGCTGACGTGGCTAATGTCTGCGGCGACCATATCGGTAAATTGGACGGTATCGTTACCGCCAGTGTCGACAAGCGTGTCTTGGCCGTCGTTTTTGGCAATGAGAAACGTGTCATCCCCCAAGCCGCCAGTTAGGTAATCATTACCTAAACCGCCGTTTAAGGTATCGTTGCCGTCCCCGCCGTCCAACCAATCATTACCTAAACCGCCGTCCAAGGTATCATTGCCGTCCCCACCATACAACCCATCGTTACCCAGCCCGCCAATCAGGCTATCGTTACCGCCATAACCGCTTAAACTGTCATTGCCTGCCAAACCGTTCAGCGTGTCGTCGCTGCCATCAGCGCCTAATAAAGAGTCATTACCGGCAGTGGCTGGGGGCAGAGTTTTGGCTTTGATGTCTTCCCACCCCCAAACCGTGCCGTCGCTAAACTGGAAATGTTCGGTACGGTCATTTAACGCAAAAGGATTTACAAAATACCTTTGAATCGTCAATTGGCTGTTACTGCCATATTTGAGCAGCAAACTGGCGCTTGAGCTACCTACCCGGCTGACTTGGGTGATGTCGGCGGCGGTCATATCGGTAAATTTGACGGTATAGTTACCGTTAGGATCAGCAAGCGTATCCTGGCCATCATTTTTGGCGATCAAATAGGTGTTATGGTTGCCATACCCGCCATTCAGGGTATCATTACCCAAGCCGCCGTTCAGGGTATCATTACCGCCCTCACCGATGAGGGTATCATTACCCGCCAAACCGTTCAGCGTGTCGTTGCTGTCATCATAGCCATATAAAGTGTCATTACCGCTGGTAGGTATCTGGATGATCTGCGCCTTGACATCTGTCCAACCCCACACCACACCGTCGCTGAAGCGGAACTGTTCAATAAGCGCGTTTACCAAAGAAAAATAATCTGTTAGGGTCAATTGGCCCCCTGGATAGGCCAATAACAAATCATTACCATTATTGATGCGGCTGACTTGGCTAATGTCGGTGCTGGCGACATCGCTAAATTGGACGGTATCGTTGTCTTTTTGAGGCACGCCGTTAGAGTCTATGGCACTATAATCTAAGATAGTGTCTTGGCCGTCATTTTTGGCGATCAGGTAAGTGTCGTCACCAGACCCGCCTTCCAAATAATCATTGCCCTGCCCGCCGTTCAGCGTGTCGTTGCCGCCATAGCCATGCAGCGCATCATTGCCCGCCAAGCCGTTCAGCGTGTCGTTGCTGTCATCATAACCGTATAAATCGTCATTACCGCTGGTAGGGGTCTGGACTATTTTTGCTTTGATGTCCGCCCAGCCCCAAACGGTTCCGTCACTAAACTTGAATTTCTCGATACTGCCGTATGCGGACCAAAAATAATACCCGATTGTCAATATGCCATTAACGCCATAAGTCAACACCAAATCGGCACCGTAATTCGTCCGGCTAACCCCCGTAATGTCGGCGGCGGCAAGGTCGGTAAACTTGAGCGCATCAGTACCCCAGTCATCCGAAATAAGCGCTCCTAAGCTATTTTTACTGATTAGGTATGTGTCGTTACCCAACCCGCCATAGAGATAATCAAAATCCGTTCCGCCATTCAAAACGTCATTACCCGCTCCGCCAGTCAGCGTATCATTGCCCGCACCGCCGTTCAGAATGTCGTTACCATCCCCACCAGACAGGGTGTCGTCACCGCCAAAGCCATTAATCTCATCATCGCCCGTCGTGCCTGTATAATAATTGCTACTGTTATCGCCGTTATAAATCGCCATTTGCCTTTCACCGTGAGGTTTGCCGTTAGAAAAAACCAACTACTATGGCAATAAATATAGACTATATTGATGACAATGGCGAGAAACGGCTTTATCAACGGGGTGCTTTTATCCGCCGCCCCCAAAAAACAACAGGGGCGGCCCCGTTAGAAGCCGCCCCTGTTAGGCCATAACAACATCTGGTGTTTTTACCCTGCGCACCGGGCTGATTGGCACAAACCCTAGGCCACCATAAAATCCGCCGCCGTCATCGCCAAGCCTTTGCCTAACAGCGCGACCAGCACCGCCGCGCCCGCGCCGCTGCCGTCGGCATCGTAAAATAGGCCGCCGGACACGGTGTTGTAGAGGACACGGTCGGTGCTGTCCGCGACGCTACCGTTACCGATGACGTTAAATTCCGCCGCCGCCAACGCGCCCGTACCCGTCAGGGCGGTAAAGACGCTGTGGTCTAAGCGGATAGCATCGTCGGTGACGCTAAAGTCGGTGATAACATCTTTATTACCCGCGCCTAAGGCACTGCCAAAAACAAAAGTGTCTTGGCCTAAGCCGCCTTTCAGCACATCGGCGCCCAAACCGCCGTCCAGCACGTCGTTACCCGCACCGCCCAGTAAGGTGTTGTTGTTGGCATCGCCCATCAGGGTGTCGTTATAGGCGCTGCCGTTGACAACTTCAATATCGCTTAGGGTATCCACCCCCGCGCCGCCCGTGCCTTGCGCGGTTGTTATCGCCAAGTTGACGGTCACGCCCGCCGTGGCGGTGTAGTATTGGGCAATGTCGATACCATTACCGCCAAGCAAAATATCAGTGCCCGCCCCGCCCATCAGACTGTCGTTGCCGTCATTACCATAGAGGGTGTCGTTGCCGTCGCCGCCAAACAAATTATTATTATTGGCGTTACCCGTTAAGGCATTGTCCAACTGGTTACCGACCGCCGTTTTCGCTGCCGTCGCACCTGCCAGTAAGCTAAGGTTCTCCACATTGAACACCCCCGCCCCCGATAAACTAAAGTCCACCGAACTGAAGATGCTGTCGTTACCTTGGTTAGCATATTCAAACACGACATCTAAGGGGCTATCGACCCAATAAGTATCATCGCCTGTGCCGCCGTACATCGTATCATCGCCTATGCCGCCGTCCAGAGTATCGTTGCCGCCGTAGCCGATCAAGGTATCATTGCCCGCCAAACCGTTCAGGACATTGTTGCTGTCATCGCCGACCAAAAAATCATTACCGTCCGTCGCCTGTAAAACTTTCGCCTTAATGTCGTCCGAACCCCATACCGTCCCGTCGCTGAATTGGAATTGCTCGATACGGTAGCTGTCCTTATAAAAATAAGCCCCGACCGTTAGATGGCTACCGTTACCGTAGGCAAATACCAAATTATTATAGGGATCGCGGCTCACGGTAACGTCTGCTGCGGTGACATCCGTAAATTTGACAGTATCCATACCGCCGCCGTAATCACCCAGCCCATCTTGCCCGTCGTTACTGGCGAACAGATAAGTGTCATCCCCTGACCCGCCATTCAGTATATCATTGCCCGTCCCGCCATTCAGTATATCGTTGCCTGTATCGCCATTCAGCGTATCATTACCCGCCCCGCCATTCAGGGTGTCATTGCCGTCACCGCCATACAGCCAGTCGCCGCCGTCATCGCCGTTCAGGCTATCGTCGCCGCCAAAACCGAACAACAGATCGGCACCGGCCAGTCCGCTTAACGTGTCGTTGCCGTCATAGCCATACAGGGCATCATCGCCCGCCGTCGCCTGCAACACTTTGTCCTTAATGTCATCCCAACCCCACACCGTCCCGTCACTAAACTGGATTTGTTCGACGCGGTAAGAGGCCGAGGCAAAATAATCCGCTAACCGCACTTCGTTGCCGCCACCATAACCCAGCAGCAAATCGTTGAAATTGGTGCGGCTGACCGTGGTCAGGTCGGCGACCGTCACATTGGTGAACTTAAGGACATCGGTGCCGCCATAATCGCTCAGCCAATCCGACCCGTCGGTTTTAGCGATCAGATAAGTGTCGTCACCCAAGCCGCCGTCCATATTATCATTGCCCGCACCGCCTTTCAGCGTGTCGTTACCGCCATAGCCATACAGCGAATCAGTGCCCGCCAAGCCATTCAGCGTGTCGTTGCTGTCGTCATAGCCATATAAAAAGTCATCGCCGCTAGTGGGGGTTTGGTGGATATGCGCCTTAATATCCGTCCAACTCCACACCACCCCATCACTAAACTTAAATTGCTCAATGCGGGAGTCGGCCGAGCCAAAATAACTCCAAACCGTCAACTGGCTGACACTACCGCTATAATTCAGTTGTAAATTATAACCGCCGTTCGTCCGGCTGACGCTAACGCTTGTAGACGCGACATCGCTGAACGTGACGGTATCCGTACCGCCATCATCAATAATCGCATCCGTACCGTCATAAGGGGCGAACAGATAGGTGTCGTTACCCAACCCGCCATTCAGATAATCATTGCCTATCCCACCGCTGAGCATGTCATTGCCGCCGTTTCCATACAGCGTATCATTACCACCATAGCCATAAAGACTATCGTCCGCATTCGAGGCGAAAAAATAATCACCATAGATACTACCGACATAAGTTGCCATTGTTTACCGCCTTAGCTTGTGTGCTGAAAAAAACCAATACCCGAAACTAGAGTGTAAACCGTACAAAAACGTAAAACGAGTAAATATGTCACAAGCGGATAAAAATTTTGCCGTTTTTTAACAGTGGGTTAGCAGTGGGCTAAAAATAACCACGGCAAGTCTTATCGTAAAGCCGTCTGCTTCTGGGAGTGCGGGCAAGATGCCCGCGCTCCAAAGCGCGTAGCCTTTAGCGGTTGTCTGAATTATTTCTTTCCCCCCTTTCTTCATCCATACCCGCCTTATTGCCATTCCCATCCACCCCAGCTTTCAAACTGCCATACAAAAACAAAGTGGTGGTTTGCCGCGCCCAAGCCTCAATTTCAGCCTCGTCAGGGGTCGGGGCTAAACCGAGTTGGAGTTTTTGGAAGCGTTCGCTACGGAACGCCCCTAAAAAATAATCGGCCAGCACTTGCGGGTCGGTGCCGAGAAAATGCCCCGCCTGCTGTTGGCGGGCAAAAAATTGCGCCAAATGCACTTGGGTGCGTCCTGGCCCTTGCTCATAAAACTGGGTGGCGAGATCGGGGAAACGCAAGGCTTCGCCTAACAGGATGGTGCGTAGACGCACGGCATCGGGCCTAGTGATACCGTATAGAAAGTGTTTGGCGAAATCGAGCAAGGCCGCTTCCGGCTGGCCTTCCAAGACATTGTTCTCCGCCAAGACCGTCACAAAACGGTCGCTACAGCGCTTGATCACCGCCCCGAACAGCCCGGCCTTACCGCCGAACTGGCTGTAAATCGTCCGCATCGACACCCTGGCCTCTTTGGCGACGGTTTCCAAGCACAGGTTGCCATAGCCATATTCAAGAAAAAGTTGGGAGGCGCTGTCCACTAACCTGTCCCGACTGAGAGTTTCTTCGCCCTTACGCGGCCTTCCGCATTTAATCATTGTGTTATTTGCCTGCTAAATGAAATATCCCCTCACTTCGTATCCGAGGCTTTTCAAATTATGAATTTTAAGGCCTACGGCGTTCAGATATAGATTTTATCTGAAATTAAATGGTAATATGTATTATCATTTAATCTGACTTGACCCTGGGGTGCAAACAGGATGAAAAAACACACTTGCTGGCTGGCCGTACTGGCAGTGGCGCTGCTCAGTGCCTGCAATAACAAGGCGGAACCCGGCAAAGCCCCCCAAGCAGCGCCCCCCACTGTCAAAATCGCCCAACCTTTAGCACAAACCGTCACCGAATGGGACGAATTTACTGGCCATATTGAAGCGGTCGGGGCGGTTGATGTGCGGGCGCGGGTCAGCGGCTATCTGGAAAAGGTCAACTTCACCGCCGGGACTAAAGTAAAAAAAGGCGACCTGCTGTTTGTCATCGACCCTAAGCCCTACCAAGCGCAGTTAAATTATGCTGAAGCCGAGCGGGAACGGGCGCAAGCGCGGTGGGAGCAGGCGCAAAACGATTGGCGACGTGCCGAGCGGCTATTCCAGGCCAAAGCCATCGCCACGGAAGAGTATGATACGCGCCGCACCGGCCTGCATGAGGCTGCCGCTGCGGTCAAGTCGGCGGAAGCCAATGTCTATACGGCGCGGATTAATCTGGACTACACCCAAGTCTATGCGCCGATAGATGGGCGGATTGGCCGCGAACTGGTGACGGTAGGCAATCTGGTCAGCGGGGACGGAACCGATGCAACGCGCTTAACGTTTATGGTCTCCACCGATCCGGTGTATCTGTATGCCGATGCCGATGAGCGTTCGGCGCTGAAATACCGGCGATTGCTCGCCCAAGGCGGCATGGCTATCGGGCAAATGCTGCTGCAACTGGCGGTCGCCGATGAGACCGGTTACCCCCATCAGGGCAAGCTCGATTACTTGGCCCCGCGTGCAGACAGTGCGACCGGTACAGTGAGCTTGCGCGGCGTATTCGCCAACCCGGACGGCTTGCTCAGCCCCGGTTTTTTCGCGCGGCTGCGGGTGCGCGGCAGTCTGCCTTACCCGGCACTGTTATTGCCCGATAAGGCCATCGCCACCGATCAGGCGCAACGCTTTGTTTGGGTCATCAATGCCGCCAACCAAACCGAGTACCGCAAAGTCGGGCTGGGTACGGCTATCGGCCAAACGCGGGTCATCACCGACGGCTTACAGCCCGGCGATTGGGTGGTGGTCGAAGGCTTGCAAAAACTCAAGCCCGGCATCACCGTCACACCGGAACGCACCGCCATCCCGGCCAACCAGACGGGGCAATAAGCCATGAACCGATTCGCCCACTTTTTTATTGACCGCCCCATTTTCGCGGCGGTGTTATCCATCCTCATCTTGTTGGTCGGCGGCTTGGCCTTGCTTGCCTTGCCGATCGCGCAATATCCTGAAATCGCCCCGCCTACGGTGGTCATCAGCGCCAGCTATTCCGGGGCCAACGCCCAAGTGGTCGCCGAAACGGTGGCGACCCCTATCGAGCAGGAGGTGAACGGGGTCGAAGATATGTTGTACATGTCTTCGCAGTCGACCAATAACGGCAATATGGTGCTGACCATCACCTTCAAATCCGGGACTAATCTGGATAAAGCCCAAGTGCTGGTGCAAAACCGGGTCGCCTTGGCTGAACCGCGCTTGCCCGAAGAAGTCCGGCGGCAAGGCATCAGCGTCAAAAAACGCAGCCCCGATTTAAGCTTGGTCGTAAACCTGCTCTCCCCCGATAAACGCTACGACAGCATTTATATGAGCAATTACGCCTTGCTGCAAATCAAGGACACACTGGCGCGGTTGCCGGGGGTAGGCGATATTCTGGTGTTTGGGGCGCGTGATTACAGTATGCGCCTGTGGCTGAACCCCGAACAGATCGCCACCCGCAGCCTGACCGCCAGCGATGTGGTCAACGCTATCCGCGAACAGAATGTCCAAGTGGCGGCGGGCGTGGTCGGCCAGCAACCGACACCCCAAGACGCGGATTTCCAATACACGGTCAGTACCCTAGGGCGGCTGATGCAGCCTGAACAATTTGCTGATATTGTCATCAAACAAGGCGCGGACGGGCAAGTGACCCGCCTGAAAGATGTCGCCCGTATTGAACTGGCCGCTAAGGATTACAACTCCGGGCTGTTTTTGGACGGCGAGCCTAGCGTCGGTTTGGCGATCTTCCAGTTGCCCGGCTCCAACGCGCTGGACACCAAAAAAGCCGTGGTGGAAGCGATGGAACACCTAAAAACCCGCTTCCCCGAAGGTTTGGACTATAACATGGTCTATGACACCGTGGTGTTCGTGCAGCAATCTATCGACGCGGTGATCAAGACCTTGTTTGAAGCCCTGTTGCTGGTGGTGCTGGTCGTGGTGGTGTTCCTGCAAAATTGGCGGGCGACCTTAATCCCCTTGCTCGCCGTGCCGGTGTCGCTAATCGGCACTTTCGCGGTCATGGCGGCACTGGGCCTGTCATTAAACACCTTATCGTTATTCGGTTTGGTACTGGCCATCGGCATTGTCGTCGATGACGCGATTGTCGTGGTCGAAAACGTCGAGCGCCATATCGCCGAAGGCTTGTCGCCGCGCGACGCGACCCGCTTGGCGATGGACGAGGTGGTCGGCCCCATTATCGCCACCGCCTTGGTACTGGCCGCCGTGTTTGTGCCGACCGCCTTC
Organism: Methylovulum psychrotolerans; assembly: GCF_002209385.1. Lineage (NCBI taxonomy): Bacteria > Pseudomonadati > Pseudomonadota > Gammaproteobacteria > Methylococcales > Methylococcaceae > Methylovulum > Methylovulum psychrotolerans. The sequence continues at coordinate 2,868,950 of NZ_CP022129.1, read as the reverse complement.
ATCACCGGGGTTTCCGGGGCGTTCTACAAACAATTTGCCCTGACCATCGCCGTGTCCACGGCCATCTCCGCCTTCAACTCACTGACCTTAAGCCCGGCCTTATGCGCCTTAATGCTCGGCGGCCACGGCGAAAAAGATAAGCTGACGCGGCTGATTGATGGCCTGTTCGGCTGGTTTTTTCGTGGCTTTAACCGCTGTTTCGACTGGTTCGGCACCGGCTACACGCGCTTGGTCGGCAGGCTGATCCGCATGGCGACCGTGGTGCTGGTGCTGTATCTGGGGCTGAACGGCCTAAATTTCGTGGCCTTTGATAAAGTGCCGACTGGCTTTATCCCGCAACAAGACCAAGGCTATTTGATTTTGTATGCGCAATTGCCCGATGCCGCTTCGTTAGGCCGTACCCAAGCCGTCGTCCAACAGGCCTCGCGCATTATCCTCGATACCGAGGGGGTCAAACATGTCAACGCCTACGCCGGGTTTTCGATTTTGAGCGGCTCCAGCCAATCCAATGTCGCCACGCTGTTTGCCCGCTTGGACAGTTTCGACAACCGCGCCAGCCACCCTGAGCTGCACGCCAATGCCGTCATCAAAAAGCTCCAGCAACGCCTCGCGGCGGTTGAAGGTGCGACTATCGCCGTGTTTGCGCCGCCGCCGATCCGGGGCATGGGGTCGGTGGGCGGCTTCAAGCTGCAAATCCAAGACCGGACCAATGCCGGGATTGCCGCACTACAACGCACCAATGCCGAACTGGTCAGCAAAGGCAACCAACAACCGGGCTTAGTCGGCTTGTTCACCACCTTCCGCACCAGCGTGCCGCAGTTGTTTGTCGATGTTGACCGTACCCGCGTCAAGGCGATGGGCGTACCGCTGTCAGACGTGTTCGACACCTTGCAAATTTATCTCGGCTCGCTGTACGTCAACGACTTTAACCAATTCGGGCGCACCTACCAAGTGGTGGCGCAAGCCGACGCGCCCTTCCGCATGAAACCCGAAGACATCACCCAACTGAAGACCCGCAACAGCCAAGGCGGCATGGTGCCGCTAAGTTCGCTGGTTAACGTGGAGGAAATCACCGGGCCGGATAAAATCACCCGCTACAATATGTATCCGGCCGCCGAAATCAACGGCAGCACCTTACCCGATGTCAGTTCCGGCCAAGCCATCACGATGATGAATCAGCTCATGGCTACCGAGTTGCCGCCCGGCTTCGATTTTGAATGGACCGAGCTGAGCCTGCAACAGGTGTTGGCGGGCAATGTCGCCTTATTGGTGTTCCCGCTCAGCGTCATTTTCGTATTTTTGGCCTTGGCGGCACAGTACGAAAGCTGGTCATTACCGTTTGCGGTGATCCTGATCGTGCCGATGTGCATCCTGTCGTCAATGGCGGGTCTCTGGATCAGCAATATGGACAATAACATCTTCACCCAAATCGGCTTCATCGTTTTGGTGGGGCTAGCCAGCAAGAATGCGATTTTGATCGTCGAATTCGCCAAGCAACGCCAAGAAAGTGGCCTCGACCGCTTCCAAGCCGTGCTGGAAGCCTCGCGTATCCGCCTGCGGCCTATTCTGATGACCTCCTTCGCGTTCATCATGGGGGTGTTTCCGCTGGTGGTCGCCGAAGGTGCGGGGGCGGAATCGCGGCGGCTGTTAGGCACTGCCGTATTCAGCGGCATGTTGGGCGTGACCTTATTCGGCCTGTTACTCACCCCGGTCTTTTATGTCGTGGTACAAGCCATCGCCCAGCGCTTACGGCCACCCGCCCAACCCTCCCCTGCCGAGGTGATACCATGAGAGCGCCGACACGCTTCACCTTAACCCAAGCCGCCCGCCTGATCGGCGCGGCGGTTGGCTGCGCAGGTCTACTGAGCGCGTGTGCGGTCGGCCCTGATTATAAAGCCCCCGCCACTGCCACGCCGGGCAACTTCACCCAGAGCACACACCCCGAATTCTCGGCGCAAAACGTCGATTTCGCTTGGTGGCAATTGTTCCATGATAAAGAGTTGACCGAATTGGTCAGGCAAACGCTACAGCATAACTATGACCTGCAAACGGCCCGCGCCAACCTGCGCGAAGCACGGGTGCTGTATATCGAAGCGGGCTTAAACCTAGCGCCGACCGTGACCGCCCACGCCAATTATACCGAGCAAAAACGCAGTATCAGCGCCCTGAATAACCGCAATTTCGTGCCGCGCGAACTGAAACTGTACAATTCCGGTTTTGATGCCTTTTGGGAACTCGACTTATTTGGCCGCGTCCGCCGCGATGTCGAGGCCAGCAATGACGAAACCCAAGCCCAAGAAGCCACCCTGCGCGACCTCAGCGTCAGCCTGATCGCCGAAGTCGCCAGAAATTATTTTGAACTGCGCGGCTTGCAGAACCAATTGGCGGTCATCGAGAAAAACATCGCCAACCAAACCGAAACAGCGGCAATCACCACCGCCAAATTCGAGCTGGGGCGCGGCACCGAACTGGACACTACCCGTGCGCAAGCCCAACTCGATGCCACCCGCGCCACCGTGCCGCCGCTGCAAAGCAGCATTGACCAAGCCATACACCGGCTGGGCGTACTGACCGGACAATTGCCCGGCGCGTTAATCGGCAAACTGTCGCAACCCGTGCCGTTACCCGCCATCCCAAAAACCATCCGTATCGGTAGCCCAACCGACCTACTGCGCCGCCGACCCGACATCCGTCTGGCGGAACGGACTTTAGCCGCCTCCACCGCGCGGATCGGGGTCGCCACCGCCGACTTGTTCCCGCGCGTGAGCTTTGTCGGCTCTATCGCCCTGGAAGGCTACAATATGTCCAGCTTCACGGGCGCAGGCTCCGATTCCTATTCCATAGGCCCGAAAATCAGTTGGGCGGCGTTCGATTTAGGCCGCGTCTACGCCCGCATCAAAGCCGCCGATGCCCACGCCGAAGCCAGCCTCGCCCAGTACCAGCAAACGGTCTTAAACGCCTTGGAAGAAACCGAAAACACCTTAGTCGCCTATAACAAACAACGGACGCGGCAAGCCTGGCTGGTCTCGGCGGCACAAGCCAGCAAAAAAGCCCGCGACTTGGCGCGGCTGCGTTATCAGGAAGGGATAGCCGATTTTTTGACCGTACTGGATAGCGAACAACGCCTGTTACAAGATGAAAACCAACGCGCCCAAGGCGAAACCAACACCGCAACGGCCTTGGTCGCCTTGTATAAAGCCTTGGGCGGTGGCTGGGAAATGGCTAGCGCGGAAGAGAAAAAACCTTGATGTTATAAAGCGGCCAATTGGCAACGATTCCTGGAATTGAACGGGGGCGTTAAATTCATGAATTACCTAAATTCGACTTTAAAAGAGAAAATGGTTATGCGGTCGGTTGTATTTGGTCGGTCAGCAGTACCGCCGTTTGCGAAGGGTTGAAAATGCGTTTTTTCTTTTAAGCTTTCACAAATGAGTTGTTTGATTTCATCCCGACGCGGCTCCAGACTGGCCGGGATAAGCAGCTCATCAATTGCATAAAAACAATGGATGCCTTTCGCAAATTCGCCCTGGCTTTTCCTTTCCGCACTAAACACAACAGTCTGTCCGGCAATCCCCAGCACATAAAAAGGCAATTGTTCATAATATTTGCCATTTAAAGCAAATAGATAGACCCCACGCTCACGGTCTATCGCCCACCAATAAGGTCGGGTAAATGGAGGTATCCATTGCCTAGGTTTCAGTCCGGCATAGCTGACCTCAGCGGCGAGCTTACGTTGATCGTCTTCGGATATTGCTTCGTTAACAAATACCATGACCGATAGCTTAAAAATTATTTAAATTCAACGTTAAAAGAGAGGATATTTCCTCGCGCTGTGGTATTTGGCAGAGCTACCGTGCCGCCGTCTGCATAAGGCCTAAAATAGGCATCTTCTTCCAAGCTTTCACAAATTAGCTGCTTTATTTGAGCGTGGCGCAGCTCTAAAGCCGGGGGGATGAACAACTGATGTATGTTATAGGTAAGATGCAAACCTATTTCATCGTCACCCGAACCTTTTTGGCCCATACCAAACACAACGGTTTGGCCGTCCACCCCTAAAACACAAAAAGTTAACTGCGGCCCTTCGCCGTAGCCGTCTAATTGAAACAAATAAACGCCCCGCTCACGGTCTACCGTCCACCAAGAAGGTACACGGGAAAATTTAGGTATCATTCCCGCCTTAAGCCCAAACTCGGTAAAACTGACTTCCGCGCGGAGCTTGCGCTTATTGTCTTCTGAGATCGCTTCGTTAACAAATGCCATGGTTGATAGCCTTTCGAAATCCAACGTTTTGCTTCATTAAAACCAGAAAATCGGCTTTTTATTTGTTGCTTGCAGCTGAAGCGAATACACTCAGTCATCTATGGTACTGTGTAACGACGGTATCCGTATAAACTAGCTTGCAAGCTACTGGCCGCTACGGAACCCAGTCTTTTTCAAGATTTTCGTGCTGTACAGCACTTCCCTGCCGCGACACCACTCGCCCAGCACAGCGGCGATGTGTTGGATTTGCGCGTCCACATCTTGCTGGTGCTTGCCATGTACCATTGCAAACAAGTTGTAAGGCCAGTCGGGTAAATGTCGGGGGCGGTGGTAGCAGTGGCTGACGAAAGGCAGTTGCCCGACTTGTTGGCCCAGCCTGTCTATTTGCTCATCCGGCACATCCCACACCGTCATGCCATTAAAACGGTAGCCCAGTTTATAATGGTTCGGCACTGCGCCAATGCGGCGGATGATGCCGCCCGCTTGCATGGCGCTCAAACGCTGCATGACTTCTTCTTTACTTAAGCCTAGTTGTTCGGCAAGGGTTTGGTACGGCTCCAAAGTCAACGGCAAGCCGGCTTGGGTGGCGTGCATTAGGCGGCGGTCGGTTGCATCCATGTCAGGCTTCCAATTTCAGATTAACGAAATACTCTTTCAGCTTGGGCATGTTATAAACCTGCAAGCCTGTTTGTCCGGCAATGGCGGCGAGGGTGTGCTGCTGTTGTTGCGGGGTTTCGGTCGCCAAGACAAACCACATATTCAGCGTGTGGCTGCGGGCGTAATTATGGGCGACTTCGGGGAAGGCGTTGATGATCGCGGTGACTTCGTCAAACCGCGCTTCCGGCACTTGCACCGCCGCCAAGGTCAACGCCCCGCCCGCTTGCTCGGCATTATATAAGGGCCCGAAGCGGGTTAGCGTACCGTCCGCCAACAGAGCTTGCAGACGCGCCAGCAATGCCTCAGCACTGATAGCCAAGCTTGCCGCCACTTGCGCGTAAGGCGCGTCACTGATAGGAAAACCGTCTTGCAGGGTGTTAATGATGGCGCGGTCGAGATCATCCATTAGCCGTTAGCCGTTACCGAAGTCGGTGGGGCTTGGTAAACCGCCCCGCGTTGTTTAAAACAGCGGCGGCTGAACAATACTTGCCGCGCAAACTCGCCCAAGCCACAGGCTTGGCTTAACTGTGCCAATTGCGCCAACACCGTGGCGCGGTTTTTACCGTGGATCATGCAGTACAGATTATAAGGCCATTCGGCATGGCGAGGGCGTTGGTAACATAAGGTGACAAAATTAAATTGGCTGATTTGCCCGCCCAATTGCTTGACCTGCGCATCGGGGACATCCCAGACCACCATCGCATTGGCGCGGTAGCCTAAGGGGCGGTGCTTGACGATCACCCCTAGGCGCTTAATCAGCCCTTGGGCTTTTAACACCGTTAAACGGTGGATAACCTCCACCTCGTCCATACTGATTTGGAGACCAAGCTGCGCATAAGGCCGGGGACACAAGGGCAATCCATCGGCAATTTGCGCCAATAATGCCAAATCCTGCGTATCAGGTTTGTACTGAGTTTGTCGAGCCACAGGCGGATTCGACAGGCTCACCGCAAGCGGATTCGATAGGCTCACCGTAGGCGGGAGGGTGCTGGACTGGCAAAACTCTAACTGAAAACCCAAATCAATAAAAAAATCATCGACCAAGGGCAAGCGCAAGGCCGCGAACCCCGTCGCCTGTTCAATTGCGGCCAGTACCGTCTGTAACTGCTTTGCACTGGAGGCGGCCGCGACAAACCATAGATTAAAGCGGTTTTCGCGCTCATAATTATGGTTAACCTCAGGAAAGGCACTGATCCTATCCGCCACCGCCTGCAATTGTCCGGGCGGTATCGCCATCGCCACCAAGGTGCTGGCACCGATATGGTTGGGTGGGATAATCGCGCCGATTCGGCTAACCAATTGCTGCCGGTCCAATTCGGCAAACGCCGCCAACACCGCCGCCTCGTCCACGCCCAAATGCCCGGCAAGGGCGCGGTAAGGGCTGGGTGTTAAAGGGAAATCGCGTTGGAAATCGTTTAATAAGCGCTTATGTAACTCCGTCAGCGTTATTTGCATGGCTTAAAAACCGATCTTATGCGCCCTAGCGCTAAAAAATATCCCGTTAGGGTGACGGGCAGGCAAGCGCGTGACTTCCCGCAAGGTCGCGGTATCGTAGACCACCACTTGGTTATCATCGCGCAATGCCACCCAAACTTGCTCACCGCGTGGGGTAAATTCCATGTGCAGCACCGCCTTGCCGGGGCTTAAGGTGGTGCTGACCGTCAAGTCTTTGGTATCAATGATTTGTAACTGGTTGTTATCGGGCATGGCAAAATTGACCCAGACCTGCCGGGCATCAGGCCGCGCCATGACAAACACGGGTTGCCCGGCCACCGGAATGGCTTTCAGCAAAGTCCAAGTGCGCTTGTCCACCACCAACACCTCATGCTTGCCGACCGCCGGGGCGAACAACAAATCCCCCGCCATCGCCCAGCCTTCTAAGTGCGGCATTTTATAGACCGGCAGCTTAGGGTCGTCTTTACCGTAAGTCGGCAAAATGCGCTTCACGCCAGCGGCGGTATCCCATAAATCCAATAAGGCCAGACCGCTTTCGCCAAACAATCCGGCGATATAAAACCGCCCTTCCGGCGACATCAAGGCATCGTAGGGTTCTTTGCCGATGTTTTTGAATTTTTCGACCACGGGCTTTTGGGGATTTTTCATGTCCAGCGTCCAAATCTCGCCCGCATCGAATAGGCTAAAGACAAACTTCTGCCCCGGCGCATCGACCAAGCCGACCACTTTCGAACGTTTGCCCGGCGCGTACTCAGCGGGAATGTCAGCCACCAAGGCCAAGGTATCGGCGGCGAACACCTTCACCCCGCCCGGCTCGTAATTGGACACCGCAATCAGCTTACCGTCTTGGGAAATCGCCCCGCCGATACTGTTACCCGCTTGGATAATGCGCTTATCGAGCTTATCCTGTAGCAAGTCAATCTTGCTTAAGCCGCCATCACGGCCAAACACATACGCATAACGCTGGCCGCGCGAGAACACCACCGAGGCATGGGATAAATCCCCCAAGCCGTCGATTTTCGCCAACTGCTTAGGCTCGGAGGTGTTGATGATAAGGGCGGCGCTGTCTTCGCGTTCGATAACCAGGCCTAAATCCCCCGTGGCACGGGGATCGGCTTGGGCGCTGAGGGCGAAGAGGGTTAGGGCTAGGGTGGGGAGGAGTTTGTTCATGGGTTTGGTTTTTTTGTTTTAATTATTCAAACGTTCAAGGCAACTTTTGCACATCTGCAAAAATTTCGGCCATTTCCGTGGCGTTGTAGTCAAAAATCGGTTCCTGTGCTTAGCATGGAAGCTTCCTTATCGAAAAAGTTAACGTATTCTTAAGAGTTGACAGTCTCACCTTCAAAGCCTGCTTTTAATATGGCGACATTTAATATCGTTGAGCAACGGAGGAATATTTCCCCAGTGAAATTAGCATAAGGCCCTTGCCCAAGATGCTCAAATGTACCTTGAGGTTTACCTGTTTCAGATTCATCATCCGCATCGTTATACCAGTAGCAGTCGAGCAACTGAATAAATTCAATACCATGCCCTGCGGTCAATCGCTCTACATCTTTCGATGAAGCTTTGCCTCTAAAAGTGCGGACTCGATAATTCGTAATTCCTGCTTCAATTTCGACCCAAATCGTATCGGTTTTAAACATAAGCCATATCCCCTAAATTCTTATAATTTGTCTATTCTAGTGCCTCCGCATTTAGCGAATCTGCTTAGCTCTTCATTCTTAAACCAGCTATAAAACTGCTCGACAACGTCGATAAATTCGCTTTTAGGTAAATGCGCACTGTGAAAAATATCCACATTATCCGTGAATAACAAGGCAACCTCTTCGCCAACCAGTACAATAAACGACTTTGTCCTCTCAAATGATTCGCCACCAAGAGTTAAAAAATGAAATTTACAATACCGTTCTGCATCTTGCTGTATTTCATCATTGGTTCTGTCGTCATCTAAATACAGGACTTGATTAAGAAAATCGAACGCTTCACGGTCACTCAGTTGCAATAAAGCCGGATCATTCAGGGTTGATAATCGCTCCAGCAATCTTGATAAATTCGCTGCTGTTGGATTTAGCATACAATCAGGCTCGGTAATATCTCCTAACCTGTTACCCGCAACCCAAAGACACATGCGCCCAAAAACGTGCCGGGTATTTAAGGGTTCGTGATAGCACTCGATGGCGAAAGAAAGAGGATTGCCGATCAGCATAATTAACCTAAATGTGTTCAGGATTTGGCAAAGACAAAGTGCCTTTCCGTACTGGCGGCGGCGGTGTATAGCGTTTATCCAAATCCGCATCCATCTTAACCGTCAGGCTTTCAACCGCCTTAAGCGTCAGTTTTTTATCGCCGCCTTTGGTCTCGGAAATATAATTGCCCAGCAACTGCCCGTCTTTAACGCGGATTAAATGCCCCATTAAATAAGCGAATAAAAAGCTGGGCTTATGTAACCGCCCCACCAAGACATAATCCGCCCCTAGCGTTTTACCTAAAGCCGCCGCCACTTCGTCATGGTCGAACAAATAGCCAAAACCACTGTTAGCCTGTTGTTGCGCGGCTAACGGCACGGCAATAACCGCATACCCCGCGCTTTTTAACTCCCCCTCCAGCAACGGCTTAATGCTTGCCGTGCGGGCGACTTCTTCCGCTATCCCCGGCTTCATGGTCATATCGTTTAGCTCAAAATCTAAAACGGCGATACGGGTTTCGGCGTGGGCGATGGATAGGGCGAGTAAGAGTAAAAAATAGAGGGGTTTCATTATGCTTCACTTAATAGAGATGTTATCTTGCGTGGATTCAACCTGCCCGATAGCTTCATCAAGCCAATCAGCAAATGCCTCAGTATCTTTTGCTTGTAACCGCCAATGTGCTTTTGCTACCGTCAATACCTCAAGCACCTGCGGGGAAGCCAACGTCACTAAACCATTGAGCGCTTGCCTACGGATAGCAGGGGCTGGGTCGTAAAGCCGTTCGGCAAGAAACGGGATAGCGGATGCCTGCCGATATTGCCAAATAACTTCAACCAAAAATTCACGGATAGCGTTATCTTGTTCCTGTTGGAATTGTAAAACCAGTTCGGGTAACGCCTCACAGCCTATATCAAGTAACCCGAAAAAAGCCATTTCACTATCGCCTTGGCGAAAACACTGCAAATACTCGCCAATCAGTTCCGTTATTGTCATCCTAGGTACGGGCGGAGCAATGATGCCATGATAGCCATCACTACCATAAATATAATAAATATTATTTAATAATCAATTGCTTGTCATTAATAAAAACAACGAAGCCCGCAGGTTTCGGGTAGGTCGGGCACGCTTTTCTGCCCGACATTTACCACTATCGCCTGCTTAAAAACACCCGCTTTACGGCTTATGGCTTAGTAAAAGGGGCGGTAAACTGAGCGGTTTCTGTCGGGCAGAAAAGCGTGCCCGACCTACGCAACTATTTATTTTTACGCAAAACCCCCACCAACCACTCCGCCTCATCCCTACTCATAAACGGCTGCCAAGGCGGCATAGCCGTCCCCTTGCGTCCCTCCAAAATCGTCGTCACCAACAAGTCATCCGGCTTGCCCGCCAAGCGCTCAGGCAATAAGGTCGGCCCCATGCCGCCTTGTAGGGTCAGGCCATGACACGCGCCGCAGTCGTTTTTCAGCAAGTTCCGCAGTTCGGTTTGCCGGGCGGGCGTGGGGTCTGCTGTGCCGATGCAAGGCAACAGCAAGCCCACCGCCAAGCCAGCGGACAATGCCGCTGGCTTGGCGGTCAACATCACCCTGTACCAATAAGGTTTCAAGGTTTCAGCTTCGCGTAATACGCAACGACATTGGCAATATCCTCGTCGGTTAACGAGCCTGCAATGGCGTTCATGATGTCGGATTTGCGGGTTTTGTCGCGGTATTGTTTCAGTGCCGTTTGCAGGTACTCGGCATCGCGTCCGGCCAAGGTCGGAAAAGGCGCGTCGGCGGAGGGTGTCCTAATGCCGTGGCATTGTGAACAGACCGCCGCCGCCCGGCTTTGTCCGGCGTAGAGGTTGGTGGCATGGGTGGCGTGTGCCGCCAACAGTAAGCCGCCTGTCAGTAGCCAGCGTTTCATTATTTGGCTCCTTGCAGGCCGCCATCGCGGGCCGCCAGATCATCAGGCGACAGGCCACGGGTCATGTATCTGACGCGGCCATGCGAGAAAATCCCCGCCGGGCTTTCCATGCCGATAGAGGCGACTTTGGCTAAGGTGACCGCGTCATACACGACCACTTCATCACCGCTGTAACCTGCGCTGACGTAGAGGAATTTGCCGTCGGCGCTGTATTCGGGGAAGTAAGCGTGACCGCCGACATCCAATGTCTTAACGACTTCCAGAGTTTTCTTATCAATCAATTGGATGGTGCGGGCGCGGCGGTCTTTGGAAATAATATCTACGGCGACATAAGGCGCGTTGGCATGGGCGGCGGGGGATTCGGTGCCACCTGCAACGGGGATTTGTTTGACCACTTCCATTTTGTCCAGATCCCAAACGCTGACCACGGTTTTGTCGCAATCGCCAAAGTTGGTGCCAAAGCCTAAGGTACGGCCATCAACCACTACGGCAGAACCGCCACCGACATGCGGCACACAACCGGCTTCGAGTTTTTTGATGATTTTCCGCTCTTTCAAATCAATCGCCGCGACAATGCTGTCATCGTAAGAAGCGATCATCAGCTTGCTGCCGCCGTGGGTCAGGAAGGCATCATGCAAATGGCGGCCCACATCGGTGATGCGGGTGACGGGGAAGCCTTCTGTCAGGTCAACTACCCAGACTTGTCCGGCGTTTTCCAAGGCAATAGCAAAAATGTCGGCAAACGGTGTGCCGATAATCATGCCGGAGTCGGAGCTGACTTGTTTGCCGTCGGGGTCTATACCTTCCAACTCAAAGGTTTTTAACGGCTCTAAAGTGTCGGCGTTTAAGATCACGGCGTTATGCGGCACAAACGAGCCGGCCATGATGTATTTGCCGTCGCGTGATACGCCTAAACCGGGGCCGTTAAAGCCCGTCTTGATACTGCGCACGGCTTGCATGGAGTATAAATCGACTTTGAAGATTTCGGCGGTGTCGGTTTTGATGTAAGCCCAACGGGGGTTGGCTGGGTTGTAGTCGATAATGTGCGCCGCCGTACCCGTCGGTACTTCGCCGATTTGTTGGTGGGTTTTGCTGTTGATGAAGACGGCTTTGGCCCCTTCGCCGCGCCCGTACTTGCCCCGCGCCGCCACGCCGATCACATCGTCTATCGAGTCAATGGCATAAGTGGGCTTGGCAGGTAAGGTGCTTTCGTCTTTGACATAAACTTTTAACGACGCTTTCATATCGTCGATAGTCCAGGCCGGATTAGGCAGCTTGGGAGTGGTTTGCAGGTGCTTGATGACCCCACGGATCTGGTCGTCATTCAGCTTGCCGTAGAACGGCGGCATCAAGGTGTCGAAACTGCCCGCCATGACGATAGTGCGCAACGCGGTGGGGCTACGGCCTTTCAGGGTCTCAGCATTGAGTGCCGGGGCGAGAAAGCCGCCGTGGTCGGAGCCGTGGCAACTGGCGCAATTGTTTTCATACAGCGTGTGGGCAGCGGCGGCATCCAGTTCGGCGGACGCGCCTAAGGGTAGCAACAACGCGGTTAATCCGGCCAGTGCGGCTAAATAAGGGCTTGTAGTCAATTTTTTCATCATCAAGAGCTCCTGTTGGTATCGAGTCAATACTATATAATTTTTGCCCAAAGCTCAAGTATTATGATGCGATGGTGGCTTTTTAAGGGAAAATCGTTGGGTGGGTTTAAGATAAAACCCCAGCGGGTGCGAGATAGTAGCAATGACTGCTAAGAAGATGCAAATTATTCGCGGGGCGTAGAGACTAAAGCCTTTATGCGGCATGGGTTTATGGGTTTTCGTTGCACGGCTATATACTTTTTAATAAAATTAAAATAACTTAATTATCAATAGACTAGGTTTTTATACACGGTGGGCAATAGACAGCCTACCCGAACGCACGCTCGCCAACAGCCGCCGTAGTGGCATAATCCGCCCTTTTTGTTTCCCGGTGTTCAGCGGACAAGGCCAACAGCATAAATTCCTGCCCTCTAATTAAACTAGGTTAAATAACATATATCATTAAATAATAATATATTAAATATAAGGCGTTACCGAATATCCTCTGCCTTTGTCCGGCCAAAAACCCTGCGCCAGACCCATAAATTGCGGCATATCCCTTATTCCTTACAAAAAATAGGGCATTTGACCTATTCCACTGTTTTAACAATCACCAATCTATTAATTTAATTCATATTTTTATACTGGCATAGTTCATGCTTTTGGTACTTTTGTACTGTTTTCTCTGACGGGCTTAGACTGGCTTAACAGGTCTTCTGGGCGACAACGCTAACGGTACACGCTTATCCATTGGCTTTATCAAAACCTTGCCCACACCTCCCCCTCAACATGGTGATTAGGCTTGGCCGATAGGCTGACACTAACTATAAACAGGAACACTTCGATGCCATTCATTGTTAAACCGTTAACCCGCACCCTCTTATTCACCTCTGCCCTGCTCGCTACCTCGGCAAGCTATGCGGCAACCCAACCCGGCAGTGTCACCGCCTTTACCGATACTCTGACCTACGACGTTTTCACCGTCTCCAGTAAAGGCTGGCGTGATCCTGCTTTCGGCGATATGGGCTGGACGCATAAATCGGACTGGGGCAGCTTCACCGCGAAAAAAGGCCAAACCGTTACCATTACCCTGATCTCGGAAACCGCAGGCATCCATCCGGGCATTTCCATCTGGTTCCGTGGCAAAGACGATACTGCCCCAAACAGCTATGTGGTCGACCATTTTTATCCGCAACAAGCCAACTTTACCAAATTCGGCGCGACCGACGAATCAACCGGTGCCAGCATTGGCGATATTGTCATGCGCATCCAAAAGTTTGGTTATGACTTAGACGGCAATACCCAACACGTCAAAGGCATTAACGGCAAAAAAGACGGCGTACCCGGCCAGTTGCAAATGACCTTTACGGCTAGCCACACTGGCAGCTATATGTTTGTGGTCGGTGGCTTTAACCCTGACGCGACTGTCGACCCCACCATCAAATCGTTTAACATCGACACCACCGTTACCGTTACAACCCCCTAACGGTATTCAGGGATAGGCATGAAATAACCCCGCCAATGCTGGTAGGGGGCGGGCATCTTGGCCACTCTTGCGGGCAAGATGCCCACGCTCTACCAGTATCTGACGAATTTACTTCATGCCCGTCCCTAACCCGTCCATCCTTAAATAAGCCGCTAACCGCAAAAAACCAGCAACAGGTCATTTTATGAACACAAGCCAACGCGCCGATAGTTTACCGGCCCCTTATTTTTTGCCCGGTCTGGCCTTGCTGCTCGGCCTCTTGCTCAGTCATAAGGTGAGCGCCCATGGTGATACGCCGCCGTCCTTGCAAGGTGTCGCCATGCCCACAACTCCCGGTTTGCTGGATGGCGACAGCCCCATCGTGACCGATAAAACCATCGCCATCCAATTAGGCAAAGCCCTGTTCTGGGATACCCAAGTCGGCAGCGACGGCATGGCCTGCGGTTCTTGCCATTTCCACGCCGGGGTGGACGGACGCTATAAAAACCAACTGGCACCCGGCAAGCTGCATAGCAATGCCGCCAGCGGCTTAACCTTCGAAAACACCGCCTCAGGCGCATCCGGTGGCCCCAATTACACCCTTAAACGTAGCGATTTCCCGCTGTACCAACTGGCCGACCCAAAAGACCGTAAGTCCGCCGTGTTATTTAACACCGATGATGTCGTGTCCTCGGCAGGAACATTTAGCGCCAATTTTGCCAACTTAGGGCCAGTGAAAAGCCCTAAGGATAACTGCACCCCGACCACCGACACTATTTTCCATGCGCAGGCCGGCAACACCCGCCAAGTCCAGAACCGCCAAGCCCCCAGTGTGATTAATTCGGGCTTTAATTTCCGTAACTTCTGGGATGGTCGGGCCAATAATATTTTCAACGGCGTTTCGCCCTTCGGCTTACGCGACCCTGATGCGCGGATTTGGGTCCAACAGGCCGACGGCACGGTCAGCCCACAGGCCATCCAACTGGAAAACGCCGCCTTAGCCTCGCAAGCGGTGGCTCCTGCCGTCAACAGCTCAGAAATGTCCTGCCAACAACGGGCGTTCCCTGAGATTGGCCGCAAACTGCTGCCCCGCCAGCCCCTCGCCACTCAAGCCGTCCATGCCGAAGACAGCGTTTTGGCTGGCTTGCGCAACAGCTCCGGCAAAGGCTTAAACACCACTTATGCCGCCCTGATCAAGTCCGCCTTTGCCCCGCGCTATTGGGCAGGTACGGGCGAAGTTGGCCAACCCGCCTACTCGCAACTGGAAGCTAACTTCTCCTTCTTTTTTGGCTTGGCCTTACAACTGTACCAACAAACCTTGGTCTCCGACCAAACGCCTTTCGATAGCCTGCGCATCCCCGGCAGCTACCCGCAAATGCCGGAAGCCCTCAATGCCAAACAAAAACGCGGCTTGGTCATTTTCCTGAACGCCCATTGCGCTATCTGCCACGCCGGCCCGACCTTATCTACCGCCGCCCATCCTAAGGTCGTCACCCCCGCCAATAACTTCGCCTCGTTGCGCCTGGTCAACCGCAAAACCATCAACGGCTCGGTAACGGGTAACGGCGTGGTCAACGGTATGCTGGATGAAGGCTATTTCAATACCAGCGTCGCCCCTACCGAAACCGACATCGGGCTAGGCGGTAAAGACCCGTACGGCAACCCGTTGTCGTTTAGTCGGCAATATCTGCAAAAACTCCGCGACGGCACACCGCTGGTAGACCCGATCATCGTCAATTCCTGCGATATGGACAACACCTTTGCCGAAGATTATCTCAAAAGCGAACTGCTGGACGACCCTTACATCACAGGCAGCTGCTACACCCGTTCCGTCTATGCCAAAATACCGACCCCGCTGGTGTTGGAAGCGGAACTGCAAAAACGCCGCCAAGGCCGCGCTATGGTGGCGGTAAACGGGGCGTTTAAAGTGCCGTCGTTGCGCAATATCGAACTGACCGGCCCTTATATGCACAACGGCAGTTTGCTGACCTTGGAACAAGTGGTGGACTTTTACTTCCGGGGCGGCAATTTCAACAACCCCCACCACTTTGCCACCTTGGTCTTCCCACAAGGCATTTTTGACTCGGAAAAAGCCGATTTGGTGGCGTTTTTAAAATCCCTGACCGACGAACGTGTCCGCTGGGAACGCGCCCCCTTCGACCATCCCCAACTCACCGTACCGCACGGCCAGCAAACCACCGCCGACCCCCACCACCCCGAACAGGCGGCGGACTTGCACCTGGTTATCCCGGCGGTCGGTAAAAATGGCCGGGATGCAGCATTAGGGCCATTAAAGCCGCTGGCGAATTATCTTAAGCCTTGAGGCTTAAGCTCAGCGGCTAAACTCATCTGCCTTTCGCCACGGAGCCTGTGCAGCCTCCGTGGCGAAAGGTTTGATTAGCCCCCCAAGCTATTGCCGAAAAACCTTCCTCTAGCAGATGCGCGACTGCCCAAAACTTGCTAACATCGCAAGTACCATCAACCGCTTTCGCCATGCCACTCCATGAAAAACTCTGCCCGCCTCTTATTGCTGATCGCTTCAGCCAGTGCCGCCAGCGCGGCAACCAGTTCCGGCCTTATGGTCGCGCCCGATGCCAAAGTTTATGGAAAATCCCTAGGCGAATATGCCAATAATTGGTGGCAATGGGCCAATTCTATGCCGCAAGAAGACAGTCCCGTGGTAGACCGCACGGGTAGCCAGTGTCATATCAACCAAGTGGGGCGGGTCTGGTTTCTGGCGGGCGGCTATGGCTCTTCCAAGATTACCCGCACCTGTACAATACCCAGTGACCACTATATCTTCTTTCCGGTCATAAACATGCTCTACTATCCGCCCCAAGGCCAACCGCTCCCGACGTGCGGCGAAGTGCAAAAAAACGCCGCCATGAATAACGATTATTTACGCGCCTTCACCGTCACCGTAGATAAGGAAAAAAGCCTTAACCCCGCTTTCCATCGGTACAGCTCACCCGACTGCTTCGATTTATTGGCGTTCGCACCCAACAGCGCCATGGCCGCGAAAATGTACCCATCCGCCACCGACGGCTACTGGGTAATGCTAAAGCCCTTGCCTCTAGGCACACATAAAATAAAGTTTCGGGCCGAATACCATAACCCCGGGACGAGTTACGGTAAGATGGTGCAGGATATTGAATATCAAGTGACTATTGTTAAGGCCGCGCCAAAAGTTGATACGGCGGGCAGTATTTAGCGGGGAGCCGGAATTAGTCTGGTAAATCGCCACGCCAAGATGGCGGATAAAAGGCGGTTTTGCAACGCGCAGGGCAAGCCATTGGGCATCTGCCTTAAAAATACCCGTGTTACCGCCGATTTGCCGACATAACACGGAACAGTAAGACATACACCCAACAGAGATAGGGCGGGATCAACACCATCTACACCCATGGGTACAAGTACTCATAACTATAGGTGGGTTGACGAAGGGAGAGGCGCTAACAATCCAACGAGGGGGGGAAGCGGATTGCTAGCTATAGGAAGCCTTCGGCATCAAAGCCGGGCAAGGCACACCAATACCCGCCCGGCAACCGCCAGCCTTTACAATTTTTGATAAATAATTTTGATAACCGTACCTGTGCTGGCATCAACCCATACCGCCGCTTCCATCGTGGGGTTTGCACCTGGGTTGGCAATATCAATGTCCCAATGGGCGGGAATACCATGGTCACGGCGATCAAAGTGCGCCTGTAAAACCGTGCCGCCTTGTACGGCGGTCTCGGCAATCGTTTCGGCTTGGGTTTTGTTAATCACAGCGGCGCTGGCTTGCAACGACACGAACATCAACACACTGGCGATTAAGGCGTTTAACGTTTTCATAATAGAATTCCTGGTTTAGGGATACAGTGAATAACCAACGCCATACAGCCCATCTAAAAGCCAAGCTTTTTTACCAAGGGAGCTTAACCGCGATTTGCCAAACAACTGCCCGCGTATATAACATCGGCTATAAGGTAAGAACGTTTAGCGTTACCGTTTACGGGCTTATTGATGCCCGCCAGCCCTAGCGAAATGTCCTTAACCTGACTAATGCAACTACCAAGCCACTTTTTAAATAAAAAATAGTTATTTATTATCAATGTTCTATATCATAACTTACTTTTATTTAGGCTTCCTTTAACCCCGCAAATACTGTTGTGCCTGCAACATCTTTTGCGGGGTTAATGGCTACTGATGATTTTTGTCAAAACTGAAAGCCTATGGATGCGTTGGAGACCAAAGGCTTTAACCTTTACTAAGACAGAATCAGGTGATGAATCTCTTTTTTTAGATCTATCCATAAAAAGATACCTGAGGATCATGAAGCCAACACCATACAGGTAATTTGCTGAGGCTTTTCGCCCCCCCCATCCCCAAACCACACACTACGGTAACAGCGGCTTTTAAATTGCCGCGCCAGACAAGCATAGCAATTCCCTGTGCTCCCAAGCCTTTTACGCTTAAAATAGCCCTTCCCGGCATGGCATAAACTTGCCCAAACCCAACCGCCCAAGCCCATGACAGCCCCACAAACCCTCTGGTCACACAGCGCCGCGTTTCCGGTGCTGACCACCCTGACGCTCATCCCCCTGCTGGCGATGATTGCGATTTTACTGTCGCATTCGCCTAAGGCCTCGCTACGGTTTGGCTTTGTCGGCACCTTATTAAACGTCGCCCTGAGCATTTACCTGCTGCTGGTGTTCGACCACCGCGCGGCGGGGGTGCAGTTGCTGGAGAGCGTCCATGTCGGCTGGCTGAGTTACAGCGTCGGCGTGGACGGCATGAATATCCTGTTTATCCCGCTCACCGCCGTGCTGGCGTTTTTGACTTTGGTGTACACGGTCATTACCCGCCACGTCAACAACAAAGCCTTTGTCGCCTGCCTGCTGGCTTATGAGACGATTCTGATCGGTGCGTTTGCGGCCTTAAACCTGATGCAATTCTGGTTGTGGTCGGCGTTGGAACTATTGCCGCTGATGTTGTTGACCGTCTGGGCCGGCACGGGGCAGAACCGCCGTTGGGTGGTGACGCTGTTGCTGCAATATTGGGGCAGTAGCTTGCTGATGGTCTTGGCGGGCTTTTTGTTCTTGGCCTTCGGGCTGGTCGGCTCCGACCATGATTTGACGTTTGATTGGCTGATCCTTAAAGAAAACAACGCCTATCTGCACGACGAAGTGCTGATTTTTATCCTGCTGTTCTTCGGCTACGCGATACGGATGCCGCTGTTCCCGTTCCACGGTTGGTTACCGCTACTGGCCGAACAGGGTACGGTTGCTACGGCGGGGGTGTTTGTGGTCGGCTTAAAATTGGGGCTGTACGCCTTAATCCGCTTCATCTTGCCGATTTTACCCGGCGTGGCTGAGCAATGGGCGCCGTTTGTGCTGATTTTAGGCCTCATTAGTGTCGTCTACGGGGCTTTGTTGGCGATGATGCAAATCAACGTCCGCCGCTTGCTGGCGTTTGTCGCCCTTAGCCATAGCGGCTTGCTGATTATCGGCGTGTTTTGTTTTAATGCCTTCGGGTTGCAGGGCAGCTTGCTGTTGGCAATTGCGTACGGGCTGGCCAGTGCCGGGATGTTTTTCAGCGTTGGGCTGATTTACCAGCGCACCCGCACCGCCTACCTGCCGCGCTTGGGCGGCCTGTTAGACAAACACACCACCATCGGCGTGCTGTTTTTACTGTCCGCATTCAGCACCATGGTCATGCCGGGTACGCCGGGTTTTGATTCGGCGCATTTGTTGACCGAGGGGATTATCGAAGAATATGGCTGGGCGGTGGCGATTGTGGTGCTGTTGGGCAATGTCCTGGCGGCGGCGTTATTGCTCCGTGCCTTCCAGCAAATGTTTATCGCCACCGCCAAACGCCACCCGCAACCTTACAGCCGCGTCCCGCAACCGGCCCCCAAAGAACGCCTGATCACCTTAGTGCTGGCCTTACTGTTGGTC
This sequence comes from Methylovulum psychrotolerans, assembly GCF_002209385.1. Lineage (NCBI taxonomy): Bacteria > Pseudomonadati > Pseudomonadota > Gammaproteobacteria > Methylococcales > Methylococcaceae > Methylovulum > Methylovulum psychrotolerans. The sequence continues at coordinate 2,849,509 of NZ_CP022129.1, read as the reverse complement.
ACCAGTGGCTTTTACACCACCCCGTGGCTGAATTATATCAGTGCCGAAGTGACGGTGTGGGTACAGGCGTTTCCGATACACCAGTCGCAACGCGACGAAGCCAGCGGCGCAACGCCTAAAGCACCGTAGGGTGGGCTTTAACGGCGACTAAACCCACTTTTTAGTTGAGAAAGCCGCCGGATCCGGCCTGCAACATAAATAAATCCCCCACAGCCAAAGTATTCATATCCTATTCAGCCAGATAAGCAGATGATGTTACAAACTTCATCCTATTTAAGGATTTCATCATGGCTACGTTCATTAAAAAAGGTTTTTTGTTATTGTTGTTGTGTACGCTGAGTGCGTGTGCCGTGTATCCGGCTGGCGGCTATGGCGGAGGCTACGGCTATTGGGACACCGCTTTACGGTAAACCGCGCACAAGAATCGAGAGATTGCATCGTAGGCGGCTTCGAGAATTCAATGCCCTTAAGCATTGCCTCAGAACTTGGGGGAAAAGCGGCTTCCGGGATGGTCAGGCCCTGTTCTTTCATCACTGAAAGCAGTTTTTTTCTGAATGCCGCTGGATAAGCCATTCGTTTTCCATTCAAGATGATCGTTTTTACAATAGCCTATTATCATATCAAATTATATTGGCTTGGCTATATGCCTTTTAAAAAGTCACATACAATTGCCAGCAGAAGAGCAGATCATGATAAGGACAATCACCCGTCCCACCTCAGCCCGTTGCACCCTGCCGATGTACATCGGTTTCTTGTTGGGCGAACCCAAATACGGCAGTTGCCGCCGTCTGGCGGAAGTCATGGACATTTCCCACGATAGCGCGACCCGCTTCCTGCAACGGGAACGCTACGAAGGCAAGGATTTGTATAACGAATCCGTACCCTTGCTGAACCTGAAAGGCGGCACATTGAGCGTTGACGACAGCGTGCTGGACAAGCCTTACAGCCAATATTTGGCGTTTGTCGGCCATTTCTGGTCGGGCAAGCACCACCGTTCGGTGAAGGGCATCAACCTGATCACGCTCTACTATTCGGACACCGACGGGCAGCACCTGCCCATCAACTTCCGCGTCTACGACAAATCGGAAGGCAAGACCAAAAACGACTATTTCCGCGAGATGCTGGAAGATGTCGTGGCTTGGGGTCTGGAACCGGCCCTAGTGCCCCTTGTGGGTATTTGTGACCGGGGACAGTTGGTACAGCGGCATTGACAACCTGAAGCGGGTAAAAAACCACCGGCTAAGTTGGCTGTTCGCCGTGGAAAGCAACCGCACCGTCTCCGTGGACAAAGGCCGCTGGGTGCAGGTGCAAAAGCTGGACATCCCCGATGACGGGCTGGCCGTTTGGCTCAAGGATTTCGGCAACGTGAAGCTGTTCAGGACATGGCTGAAAGACCAGCCGCGCCATTACGCCGTTTATTTGGCGGATGAAGAACAGCTTGCGTCCTTTGGACGGAAAGAGTTCCTTGGGCAACACGGCAAGCACTGGCATATTGAACAGTACCACCGCGCCATCAAGCAGGTCTGCAATATCGAGCGTTTCCAGGTGCGCACCAAAACCGCCGTCAAAAACCACCTGTTCGCCGCCCTTTGCGGTTATGTCCAGTTCCAGAAACTCAGTGCCATGTCCTTGATAGACAACTGTTATAGCGTCCAACGCAACCTGTTTAATGAAGTCGTCGCGGGCTTCATCGGCACGTTGATGCCGACCATGGCGCATCTCAACCCAGAATTTCAGCCTGTCGTCAATGCGTAACTTCTACTTGGCAACTTCCAAAATACCCGTCATTTCGGCAGGGATTGCCGGAATGACGGGTAGATTTATAGTCGTTATATTTATTAACGGTAAAAAGACCCTAAACCCCATATAGAGCCGAGATTTATTTTTAGGGTGGATTGAGGTTTTTTAGAATTGCTTTATTATAGTTCTTTGCCATAGATAATTGATATTTAGAGATTTTAGCGTTTGTAAAGTTAGCCTTTTCGAGGTCAGCCTTTTCGAGGTCAGCCCATCGGAAGTTACCCTCTTGAAGGTTAGCCCCTTGGAGGTCAGCCCCTAGGAGGTTAGCCACTTGGAGGTCAGCCCCTTGGAGGTTAGCTCCTTGGAGGTTAGCCCCTTGGAGGTTAGCCTCTTGAAGGTCAGCCACTTGAAAGTTAGCCCCTTGGAGGTCAGCCCATCGAAGGTCAATCCATCGGAGGTCAGCCCATCGGAGGTTATCATCCGTAAGCACAAGCAAATCTAAACCTTCAACCGCCTCTTCTATTTCCACCAACAAAAAGTTAGCCGTATCCTTTGTGCTATATTGAAACATGGCTAAAAAATAAGTAATCTCTTTAGAAAAGTGACTATAGTTACCTTTAGAATTACGTTTATATTTAGCAAGCACCAATCGGTTCTCAACCACAGCTTTATCCATACTGTCAATAGGGATTTTGGCTAATATGACAGACAGCTTTGGTAAGATACAATGAGGACAATTGCCCTTTTGCCGTAAAAATTTCAATACGTCTTGAGGGATGACATTCAAGCCTAATTGTGTTTGTGGTGAAGGTTGCACTGGCGCAACGCCCCCATCTAATTTCTGCACAGCCTCTATATGTCCTTGTTTGGCTCCAGTATCAGCCTGAACACTTCGGCCAGTTTCATAAAGCTGTGCCAAAGCATATCGTGCATCGGCATTGCCCAATAGAGCGGCAGTGTTATACCAATCGGTGGCTTGTCGGTATTGGTTATCAGCGGCATGAATATCGGCCAACGCCACCATAACTTCAGTTGGTGCTTGCCCTGCCATTTGCTTAACAATTCCAGGATTGCTTTGTTCGGCTTGTGCATAGGCATAAGCAGCGGCTTGAATCTGTTGCTCACTGAGCAAAAAGTGTGCTATCAGCGCCTTATCAATGCCACTCTCCACGCTACCATAATCGCTATAGGTAATTGCTTGCGCCACCAGATAAATTTGCTTTGGCGTTGCATTCTTAAGTTGCGAAAGCTTTTGGTTAAAAGCTTGGCTCAATTCTTGATAATGTTTTTGCCAGTTGCCTTCCATTTTAACATTGATATGAAATTCTTGGTTTTTGTCGTTTTTTATATTAAAAAAGTAGTCAGAAGCATTAGGGAAAGCTTGAATAAATACAACACTAAATTGTCTTTCTTCTTGGGGCTTGATTAGCGTTGATTCATGACTCAAACTAGTATAAAGAAAATTTTCTGGAAATTTAGCCACCTCAATGCGTATTTGCCCGTCACTAGGGTTAACCAAACGAGCTAAGTGGACGCGCTTAGAAGGCGTTAAGCTAATGACGTAATCATCGCCTTGCGAATCATCGACATTATCTAGCAATAATTTCGGTACGGAAGTCGTTTCCTCTTTGGGATTAGCCAATAATCCAGCAGGTGATAATGCGTATACAATCAAAAAGACTGCCACCGCACCGCCAGCATGAATAAAAAATTTAGTGTTAGGTTCTGCTTTGATTTTAATCATGCCAGGAATGACAGCGGCAACACCTGCCGCTGCCAATGACAAAACAACCCTAAATACAAGATATTGAAATGAAGTTGGCTTAGGAAAAGCAATCGCTAAAATAATTATAGCAATGATAAACAGCACGCCGAATAAAACGGCTATTAGCCAAGCATGGCGTTTTAAAGCATCTAAAACCTTAATTAAGGAAGGGTCTGGCGGCGCGTTATTTTGTGTCGATTCAGCCATGTTCTCCCCCGTAGCAAAGCCAATAAACCTGCATATCCACCCCCGTTTTTTTCTTGCATTCTATACCAAACCGCCTTATTTCCTAACTAAATGTAGTTAAAAAACCTGGATAGATGAGGATAAGCTATAACCCGTGTATATCCTCGAACACCTTATCATAAACCTCCCGCAAACTCAGCGAGCAAGCGATGCTTACCAATGGCATAACCGCCTCCAGCCCTACCACTTCGGTCAATACCCAACCCTTATCCTGACGGGTAAAACATTCGATAGACGGCTGGTCTTGCGCCACCAACACATATTGGCACAGGCTGGGGATTTTCCGGTAATCACTAAACTTGCCGCCACGGTCAAAAGCTTCGGTAGAAGGCGACAGCACCTCAATCAGTACCGTCGGGTTCAATAAGGTATCAAGCTGGCTGTCGGCAAATTGCGCAGGGCCACAGACCACCGCGACATCAGGGTAATAATAATGCCGCGCCTCGGCGGCTTGGATGCGCATAGCGTTAATATAGGCTTCACACGGGCGTTTTTTAAGCTGGAGGCTTAATTCACGCGCAATATTAACCGCAATCAGATTATGTTTGCGGCTGGCTCCGGTCATGGCAAACAATTGCCCGTTATGAAATTCGCTTTTATACGGTGCGTGACGCTCGAGGGCCAAATACTCATCGGCGGTGTAGCGGGTTGGCTGGATAACAGCAGGCATGGGTAGTCTCTTGATTAGGACTAGGGTACTATGGCGGCGAATTGACAGGGGTACGATGTGAAACAGGACGCATCTGCCCCATATTTATCAACCATGCACGTTTTTACCAATTTCCGTATATTTTTTTACTAATTCAGCCATGCTTAAATGGCTTTTAGTAACGTCTATCCCTTCTAACTTTGAACTGTTGACAAAATTTTGAAATTTTATTTGGTCAAATTTCCGCACTTTTTCTTCATGGGTATAAAGCGGGCTATTGCCGTTTAAGGTCTCATTAGGTAGAAATGCCGACATGACCTGTTGAAACCTGCTAAGCAGTTGCGGCCAGTTTTCGGCGGGTAGCTTAACGCCCAGCAGGACAGATAAGGCTTTTTTTGCTTTATCGAAGCCCCAAGCCCTAATAGCCGCGTCATTATTCGCTAATACGCACAACTGCTGATGGTTTTCTATGATTGCAGCGCGTATTTTACAGAGTTGTCCATACAAGCCGTCCCAGCTATTGGCCTTTATGGCGAAGCCCAAGGCTTTTGCTACCAAGCTTTTTACAGACCTAAAATCACCCTGAGCTTTTAGCTGCCCAATGCTGCTCAAATCAGTTAGATCAATAACCATTAAAAGCCCCTCATGATGCGTGTGTACCATAGGCTTGATTCTATCATAATCCCCCTAACTGCCTATAAAGCTTACGATTCCCCTTCTTCCTTGTCATCATCATCCCCTGTCATTTCCGAAATCTCCTTCAATCTGGAAATGGCTTTATAGTTGATACTGCCCTCAGGATAATTGCCCTCGGCATCAGGTTCTCCGGCCAGGTGTCCGGTCAACAGTTCCAAGGTTTCATCAACGGTGGAGACGGCGTACACAGCAAATAGCCCTTGTGCCACGGCATCAATCACCTCCTGCTTTAACATCAGGTTACGTTTATTCGCCGCCGGAATAATCGCCGCTTGCTGTCCGGTCAGACCCCGTGCTTGGCAGAGCCGGAAAAAGCCTTCGATTTTTTCGTTCACCCCGCCAATGGCCTGCACTTCCCCGTATTGGTTAATCGAACCCGTCACCGCAAAAGCTTGGTTAATCGGGGTGCGGGTCAGCGCCGAAATCAAACAGCACAGTTCCGCCAGCGACGCGCTGTCGCCGTCAATCGCACTGTAAGACTGCTCGATGGCGATGCTGGCGGAAATCGCCAAAGGGAATTGCTGGGCGTAATAATGCCCCAGATACCCTGTCAAAATCATCACGCCTTTAGAATGTATCGCTTGGCCTAATTCGGCCTCGCGCTCAATATCGACAATCCCACGCGAGCCGGGATAAACCGTCGCGGTGATACGGGCGGGTGCGCCGAAACTGCTGCCCCCCAAAGTCAGCACCGTCAGGCCATTAATTTTGCCTATCGCCTCGCCGTGGCTATCAATCAAGATAGTGCCGTCGAGCATATCATCAAGAATACGTTGCGACAGCCCGCCATTGCGGTACTCCCGCGCCGCTAAAGCTTGCTCGATATGGGCGCGTTCCAACAAAGCCGACGCGCTGTGCTTGGCGAACAGGTTCGCCTCGCCGATCAGCTCTAACGTATCATTAATACGCGCCGAAAAACGGTGCTGATTTTCGGCCAAACGGCAACTATGCTCCATCAGGCAGGCCACCGCCGCCGCCGTCAACGGCCTTGCCCCCGAATCGGCTGCTTGTTTTTGCATCAACGCGGCAAAATGGGCGCGGGTGGCGGAAGTAATGGGAATATCATCATCAAAATCCGCCAACACCTTAAACATTTCGTTAAACTCATTATCCAACTCTTCCAGCAGATAATAAATGTCGCTGGAACCGACCAGAATAATTTTTACGTTCAGCGGAATCACTTCCGGTTTTAGGCTCATGGTATTGATGCCCATTTCCGAATACGGCGACTCAATATCAATATAACCGGATTTTAATGCCCGTTTTAGTGCGTCCCAAACAAACGGGTAATCGACCAGCTTTTCCGCGTCCAAAATCAGATAACCGCCGTTAGCCTTATGCAACGAACCCTTGCATATACGCTGGTAGTGCGTTACCCACAAGCCTTGGTCGCTGGCGTATTCGATACGCCCGAATAAATTTTGATACGTCGGGTGGGCTTCGTAAATGACTGGCGCACCGCTGTCTTGCGAATGGTCTACTAAGATATGCGGGGCGTATTGCTCAAGCAAGCGGGCGCGTTTCGCCGCCATTGATAACACTTCGCCCCGAACGGGCATCAGATAATCGCCGATAGTCGTGTACAGCTCTTGCTCTAAAGCCGATAAGTAGCTGATAACATCGTCAATCGCCAAATACTTGTCATGCAGTTCGGCCAATAACGGTTGCAAAGCTTGGCCGATAGTGTCGTTATCCAATTGCTTAAACTTTTCCAACACCGCCCGCCGCCATGACGGCAACTCTAACAGCCCGTCACTCAGAAAGTCTTCCAGCTCTTCCACTTGGCGGTGAAAGGTCTCCCGCTCCGCTTCCGGCAATTGGTTAAACTGCTTTTCATTTAGGGTCTTATTATCCCGAATCGGCGCAAAGGTAATATTGTCATCTTCCCTGAACAGGGCAATGGCCATGCTCCGCGCCTTTTTATCGACACTATCAATAACCCGATGATAATCATGATTAAACTGCCGCTCTATCGCGGTCTTTTTTTGCTGATAAGCCGGGCTTTCAAATGCGGCGGGGAAGATGTGCAACAGATTATCCAGCAACGCTTCAATGTCTTTGCGGAACGGCTGCCCAGACTCGGCAGGCAACTCCAACGCCACCGGCTCACGGGAATTCTCAAAATTATCGACATAAGCGAACGAAGCCGGGGTAGGCAATGCCGCCGCCAAACTGTCCAGATGCTGGTTAATCATAGTCAAACGCCCCATACCCGGCTCGCCCATAACAAAAATATGGTAGCCGGACTGTGGCATGGCAATACCAAAAGCCAACGCCGCCCGCGCCCGGTCTTGCCCTAAAATGCCCGACGGCACTGGCGCAAGGGCTGGAAAATCCACACCGTCCAGATCAACAGGGAGCTTTAACGCGGTTATGGGCAGTTTTTCGGTAGAAGTCATGAGTAAAATAGCAGCCGGATAATAATTAAACCGTTGATTTTACCATTTTTAGGGGGGTGGTTGATATGGGTATCTCGGCCTAAATGCTTAAGCGCAGGATTGACGATAGCCGCTTAAGCTATTTCTCCGCCAAATTTTTAAAAATCTCCTGCACACTCTGCAAATACCCCAATACACACCCATCAAATCCAGGCGCGGGCGGGTTAGAGCGCACCAACAAATAATCCAGCACATCGTTTTTCGCTTGGGGCTGCCAAGTAAAGCCTTGAAGCAACGCGGGGGAGGCAAAACCGTGCTGTACCAAAAACTCGGCCAAGGCAGTCAGATCGAGGACGGATAAAGTATTAGCACCGGCAAACTTTGCGGTAGACAGCGGCGGCAAAGCCACTGCTTGGCTGTATTTGCGGTAATGCGGTGCCCGCATAGCCAAAACGCTATCAAAAGGGCTAGCCTTAGCATTCAGGCGACGCTCGATAACCAACACCTCGGCTTTAATTTCAGCAAGCAGCTCCAGCAAATGCAGTGCCGAGCCTTCTTCAAAAATCAGCCGTTCGGCTTGCAAATACACTTTTAGCTGTGTGGCGACCGGGTATTGCTCTGGGCAAAAGATAAAATAACCCTCCTGCGCCAAACGCTGTTCCAATGCACCTAAGCCGGCAATCGCTCCATACAGGCGGTAATGTTGGCGAGACACCATTACCTTAGGGGTAAAACCTTCGGGTAATGGCTGAGCCGCCAAGTGCCGGGGCAAGTCCAAGCTCGCTAAAAAGCGTATATATTCCTCAGACGGCAGCAAAAATAACTGGGAACCGGGTTCCGGGATCAGCAATTCCTCAACCTCGGTCAATTCGGTGACAAAGTGCAGATGCCGTTCTTCAAGCCCAAATAAACCGAGCAAATCTTTTGCATAGTCAGGCATACGGTAGCGGGTTTGGAAGCGTTTTAGCTTCGGTAACATCACTACCCCACAACAATCCTGCCCATACTGCCGCCACGCCCAAGCCCGATGGATGGACTCGGCAACAAAATGCCCAAAATGATTGTACACCCCACCCAGATACAACCATTTACCCGCCAGCTTGGCGGGTTCCGCGTCAAGCAACGACGCTTGCAACGCCGCATTCAGCAAAGGTTTGCCCTTACGCATATGGGAAAAATACACCGGATCACCCTCGCTGCGCACCACCCCGTGGGCAAAATTCAACCCGCCTTTGCCGAAATCATTAGCGAACGTTTGCGGTACGACCAGCGCGGATTTTTTAGTGCTTATCTGCATCATTAACGCCCATGACAAAATGAATTAACAAGCCGATAACGTCAGCGGTGAAGGTTTTGGCTCGATTAACACCGCTTTGCCAAACAAAACCAACGGCTTGGCACTGGCATAAGTATCCAAATGGCAACCGAGTATTTTCTTGCGGTATTCCGCTTCCGACAGCCCTTCGCCGCCTTTGGGATACGTTGACACCAAGTAAAACTTAATCGCCGTATAAGTATAGCCAGCGAAAATAGCGGCAAACTGCCCGAAAAATAGCTCAATCATGGTTTCGAACTTTCTGACAATTTCCTTGTACTTCAACGATGTAGTCGAATTAACATCTTTTAATTCAATTAAATACAACGCATAATGCCCCGCCGCCGCACACTTGACCAACACCAAACAATCGGGGGCGGGCGGCGGATTGTGCATACGCTTCGAGCTATAAAACGCATCAGGCTTTAAAATCAGCACCCGCTCCTCATCTAGCTCACCTGCACATTTCAGATCATCGGCAAATTCGACAAGCGCGTTATTTTCTTCGCAACCGCTGTGGCAAATGATGCCGTACAAATCCGGTTCGTTATGAATTTTAGCGAACATATCAGCCATTCATCTTATTGATAATGGCTAACTTTTCTTCATACAGGCTTTCGGCGGTGTCGATAAAATTATCATCGTCTATGCCATAGGCATCGGTGGGCATTTTTTCGGCGACACTGCCCGCCTCGGTCATCCTGAATAAAAGCGCCTCAAATTTATCGAGGGGGATTTTACCATCCATCACTAAGTTACTGGCTTTATTAAATATATAGTTACTATGGGAAGTCATGACCAACTTAATTTTGCCGTCATTAACCAAACGGGCAAACACTTCCATTAGCTTAACTTGGGTTTCTGGGTGCAAATGGGCTTCAGGTTCTTCAATGAAGAGCAAGGGCTTGGCTTGGCTACCGGACGCTTCCGCATTCGGCACAATATATTTTAAGTAAGAAACAATGGGGGCTATTTCCGACACCATAGAGGAAACCGACAATAAATCTAACTGTAGCGGCAGACCGTTAGGTTTAAAAGCCAAGCGTTTGCTATCATCGTTAAACTCCACCTTGCCCTGCAAGATAGTGTTTTCGATGGTGTCGGTATACGCATCTAGCCCGCTGTGCTTTTGGCTATCTATTTCAGACAAGCGTAAAAAATAATCTGCTACGGGTTCGGAAATGGCGGGTAAATTAATCGGCTTTGAAATAAGATTTCTGAATTTTGAAAGCTCGGCGATAATAGGCGAAAAAGCCGCTAACCCTTGATATAAACCCGAACGGGAGGCGGGTAAATAATAAACCTCGCTAATGTCCGGCAGTTCGTTATAAAAACTAGCGGCCATGTTAGTAAATACCATTAAATATCCATGACCATTCTCCACGAGTTTATTTATATTATTATCAATACAATGCTGTTGAAATTGGCAGCTACTAATTTCCATTACCATAGGAACCGCACTTGTTTTTAGCCCCATAATCAGTTCAACCCTTAACCTAGGGAATCCTAAAGTTATTTTCAGTTTATCATCGGTTAACTGGCTTTGTAGATTATTTATTTGATTGAAGCTATTAACTAACGAACGGTTTAAACTGCCAACAAAAGACTCATTAAAAAATGCAACCAAATGGGCATTAATATTGGTAGCAAGCTCTTTTTTTGAAGGGATTTCCTTATCCAGGCCTAATGCCTTGACATCTCTTATTACTAACAAAAGAGCGTCCGACTCACCAGAACGAGGCTCCTTAAACTCCTTCAACAACAAATACACCAAAGAAATAGCATAAGACTTCCCGACACTGTTCTTACCAAAAATCAAGAACAAATCCTTTTCGGTATCAAACTCAAAATGCTTAACCGGGCCAAAATTTTCAATTGTTATCCGCATAGCCAAGGCCTTAAATTATATCCATTCATAAAAAAAGGCGTAACAAGCAACCTTGCCACGCCTCTTTTCACCTCACAAACGTAGCATCTACGCCTGTTGCTTCACCAGCAAATAATCCAACCACAGGTTAGACAATTTCTCCTGCACACTGTTTTGCCGTAACCGCGCGTTCAGATGTGGGAAGTCCACCTTATCCAAATCTTGGTCTTGGTTATAGCAGGAATAAACAAAATACTCCTTACCCGATTCAGCATCGACATGCTTACACAAACACTGCGCACAGATACCTTTCATCATGCACTGCATCGGCGAGTTGATCGAGCCTATGGCATGTTGCACCTTGCCTAAGTACGGTTTCAGGACGTTATAACGGGCTTCTTTCACCGCCGACATCATCCGGTCAGAGCCAATCACCACTAAATGGTCGACATCCGCCAAGGCAATCGGCTGCTCGCCCAACTCACCTGTCGCGTAAGCCAATATCGCTTCCAGAATATTGCCGACAAAGGTTTTATCTTGCGGACGGCTAGGTTGGATGGGCTGGACACCCTCGCCATTATCAACCGACCAGATAATTAAATCCGCAGCGGCTTCAACATCTTCGACTTTGAAACGGTCATGGGCAAACTTATAACCGGCAAAGTACACCACCCGATTGCCCGCCGCGCGTAAAGCCTTACCGATGGAGAACAATACCGCATTACCCAAACCGCCGCCTAACAGCAACACGGTTTGTCCGGTCGGTATGTCGGTCGGCGTACCCGTTACGCCCATAATGACCAACGGATCGCCGACTTGCCAATGGGCGCATTGTCTGGACGAAGAACCCATTTCCAAGGCGATTAACGAAATCGTGCCGTTTTCCTTATCGACTTCCGCCCCTGTCAGCGCCAAACCTTCCGCCGCCAAGACCGTGCCTTCGACCACAGGCGCGTAGGCCTCGTAGTTTTGTACCCGGTAGAATTGGCCAGGGTGGAATTTTTCCGCCGCCAGCGGGGCTTTGACTATCACCTCGATAATGGTCGGGGTCAGGCGGTTAATGGCGACAATAGTCGCCTTAAACGCATCATCCAAACGTGCGAACAAGTCCGCCATTGCCGCATCACGCGCAGGCTGTTGGGCAGGGTCAAGGCCAGCCAGTTCTTTAGCAAACAATTGCACGACGTAAGGATAACCGTTTTTCGCGCTGGCCATCGCCTTTACCACGTTACCCGCATATACCGGGTGGTTATCGCCGTAGAAACTGATGAACTTGCCGTCTTTTTGGTACGAAGTCAGCGGCGCAGGCTTGCCCAACTTGGGCGCGGTGGTGTCGTGCATGGCGACCAACTCCACTTCGCCGCCCTCGCTCCATTGCGGCTCATAACGTTGGAAGAACCACTTATCCATGACAAAGGTGTCGGGGTATTCGCTTTGATAAATGGTATTGGGCGACGTACCCGCAGCAATATACAAACTCCGCAACGGTACGGTGACTGTTTGCCCGACATTTTGCCAACGGCCATTCTCCAACGTCAACTTGTCAAATTCGACCGCGTTTAAATGCCCAAACTCATCGCCGTGCGCACTAACCGGACTCATGCCCTCCGCCAACGCAATACCCTCTTCCAAGGCTTCGGCAATTTCTTCATGGTTTTGCCGATACGCTGGCGCGTCTTTCATACCCTTACGGTAGAACAACGTCACCCCGCCCCAGCTTTCCACTAACGGTTGGAAATTAGGCAACTCACCCGCCGCTACCGCGCGGTCACGCTCGGCCTTAATCGCCTTACCGTGCGTTAAAAACTCATCCAAAATCAAAATTTCTTCGGCATCATAACGGCGGCGCACCGTCTCTTCGCCATACATCGCCACCAAGATTTCATAACGGTGCAAGATTTTTTCTACCTGTACCGGATAATACGCCATCAGCTCGGTTGAGGTATCAATCGCGGTCAGACCGCCGCCGATAACCCCCGCTGGCAAACGCACTTGCAAATTAGCCAAAGACGACGATTTTGCCGCCCCAGTCAATTGCAAGGCCATCAAGAAATCCGAAGCCTTACGGATACCGCGCATCAGATTATTTTTCAAATCAATAATCGTCGGTTGCCCCGCGCCAGACGCGATACAAATATGGTCAAAGCCCATTTGCCACGCATCTTCAATGGTCAATGTACCGCCGAAACGGACACCGCCGTAACTGCGGAAGGCCGCGCGGCGTTGCAAAGTCAGATAAATGACTTTTAAGAAATTCTTATCCCAACGCACGGTAATGCCATACTCGGCGACACCGCCGAAGCCCGCCAAAATCCGCTTGTCCAAATCTTCGTACAAGTCTTTAAAATCAGCAATCGGTGTCGGCAGATGATCAGCATCGCCCGTCAGTTCCACAGGCAACGGCTCCAATTTCAAACCGTCGATACCCGCCACCGCAAAACCTTCATTCAGCAAATAATGGCTCATGGTATAACCCGCCGGCCCCAAACCCACCACTAGCGCATTTTTGCCATTGTACGGCAACATATACGGACGCTTAATGTTGAGCGGGTTCCAGCGCGTTAAAAAGCTGTAAATCTCAAACCCATAAGGCATGAACAGCACATCGGTCAGCACATTGGTTTCGATTTGCGGAATATTAACCGGATCGGTTTTTTGGTAAATACAGCCCTTCATACACTCGTTACAAATCCGATGCCCCGTGCCCGGACACATCGGATTATCCACGACAATAATCGCCAACGCGCCGATATTGTCGCCACGGCGTTTCACCAAGTGCATTTCCGAGATTTTTTCATCCAACGGGCAACCCGTTGTGGTTTCGCCCAGCGGATCGACCTTATAAGTATTGGTCTTTTTATTGCGCATCCCTTTAGAGCAAGAATCAGTATCGCGCTCATGGCAATAAATGCAATGGTTAACTTCCGACAACACCTGACGCTGGCCATATCGCGGATCGGTCAATTTAAAGCCATCACGGCGGCGGCGATGCTCACCCATCCACGCGCTAAACAAACCCTTATCCACCGTATCATGCGCAACCAAATCATCAAAATCGCGCTTTTCGGGAAATTTAAAACTCAACCAGTGATCGGCAATGGCACTATTATGGCTTGCGGCAAAACTCCAGCGCTGTACGCAATCCATCAGCCCCGCGACAAAATCGGCCGCTTCCGGTTGCGCCAAACTGTCGGCAAACCACACCGCCGCTTGCGCATCCGCCGCCAAGCGTTCGCGCAGACTTTGCACCGCCAAATCGGCATTTTCGTAACCGCCATCTTTACCCTTAGCCACCGCCTTATAATGCGCCGACAGCGACCCAATCACCGCCCCAACCCGCGCCACGCGGCGCTCTGGGTCAGTATCCGCCGCCGCTTCGGGAAAACCCGCCAGCGTCAGGCTTTCTAACTGGGCATCCAGCGCGGCAAGATCCCAACCATCAAGCGTTTGGCCTTTAAAATACACGCCGAGCTTTTCGACCACTTCATTCTTATAAGTGAAAATAGTCTCAACTTCATCGGCAATCGTCGCCCTTTGCGCATCGTGCTGCTCGGTCACATTGAATAACTTCGCGACAAACTGGCCGACATAAGGGGCCATATTGACCAACAGTTCAGAAACCGCCTCCGGCGCAAACCCTTCGCCTTGCGCTTGCCGATACGCGGCAAACTGCCCGAACAGCTCGGCATCATGGCGTTGCACAGAAGCGTCAAACACCCCCGCCAAATCTTTCAGGCGGTTGGCATCGTACAAGTCAGCATAAGTAAAGTCAGGGATTCCAAGTGTAAAAGTGTTGTGTTCCATAGAGTTGGGGTCTGAGAGTCTCATTAATGTGCAACTTAGCTATCACGCGGCAAAATTTGCACTGATGGACTGGCTGAAAGAGAAAGGGAAATGGCTATATTGTAAGGAATTATGGCGGATTTTGCCACCGCTAATGGCTGGGGAGCGGGAATGGGAAGCATTTTGACGGGGTTCAGGTTAGCGACAAACCCTGATGGTTATGCAACAAAGCGCACCGGCCCAAACCTCAATCATCAACATCTGAATCACCATGCTGCCGTAAAGGCAGATAACCCAGATCATCATCGACATCTGTGCCATAACCCTTTTTAAACTTAAAAGGCCGTTCTTCACGCAATACCGCCCATAAAAAAGCCGCACCGAAAACGGGTACTAACCAAATCAAAAGCAATTGGAAAGATTTTTGCCTAGGCTCAAAAGCGTCGCCACACACAACAGCGAATGACACCAGCGCATTGGCGAGGACAATTAACAGAATGAATGCGATTATCAGTAGGTTATCCATAAGTATAACTAAACCGCCACAAAGAAAACAAGGTCGCTGCTAAAAACGTGAATATCCCACAAAACAGGCAGCACATCAAATAGCCTTTTGATAATTAACCTAAAAATAATTTAAACACCTTTTGGCGGCAACGTATTTAAGCCATTTTTTCCCCCAGCCAGACCCTAAACACCAACAGGGCCGCGCAAGCGCTGCCTTGCGTTATGCCACACTTGCCTTGGCATAACGGTTATAAAGCATCAACAACATATCCAACTCGGTCTGCTCAGGCAGGCACCAGCCAGCTAAGCCCAGATCGCCTAAGATTTGGCGGCTTTTGTCATCGTCCTGCATGGCCAGCAGGGTGTCGGCGAGGGTGTTTTGCAAACTGGCATAGCTGGGTGAGAGCAACAGCATAGGATAAGCCATAGCCGTTTCGCTTTCTTCCAGCAAGCGGGTGCCTTCGCGGCTTAGGCGCGATAATTGGTGGTAATTCCGTTTGGTCATAAACAACAAATCCGCTTGGCCTTTTAACAAGGTTTGCAAGGCTTTGATGTCGTTGCCGGTAAAGGTATAGCTTAAGCCAGTTGACGCTAAACCGCATTCGTCGCATAAAAACTGCCCCAAGACATAAATAAAATCCGTTGCGCTGGCGGTCACGACCGAGGCGGCCAAAAATTCCGCAATGCTTTTAGGCGGCATATCGTTGCGCACGATAATGCTGACTTCGTCGGTTTCGTCTAGGGGCTTGGCAATAGGAATAAACTGGTGTTTAGCCATCAGGATACAAGCATCGAACGGTTTGGCGAAAACCAAAGCGTTTTGGTGTAAAGGTTGGTTGATGCCCGGTTGCTTGACATCCAGATGAATGGCTTTTTCCAGATGCCGTTGCAAAAATGTATTAAAAACATACCAGCCCGCCAATTGTTGGCTATTTTGCAAACTGACCGAAAAATCCAGCCGATTGCTGTTGACGGGTTCGGCCACGGGGCGTATGCGTTTCACCGAGCGTAACTTGGCCGCATTATCGTTGCTTGCGGCGGGTTTTACTGCGTCACCCGCTTCTGGCGTGTCGCTAAAATAACGGTTTAAGCCCGTCATTTTGAATAACATGCTGACGACACGGTTTAAGTTCCGCACTTCTATGCGGATTGCTTGACCACGCCATTGCTCCAACACCCTCATAAGCTGCGCCAGCCCCATAGAATTAATGCGGTCAATATCGGCGAAATCCAAAATTACCCGGCTCGCTGCCGCAAGCTTACGGCTGGCCAGTGTGTCGATGACCGGGGCGGCAGTGACATCAATTTGGCCGGACAATTTAAATTCGTGCAGCGTGTCATCGCTATGTACCGTGGCAATCGTTAAATTGGGGGCTTGGACCATCACATCTCTCCAGTTGTTGGGTTCGGATTAGCGGCTACCGGATGGGGCAGGTCTTCGCTATAGCTTTCAAAATGCTCCAAAACATCGGCCTCCGCCATGACTTCGTTGATCTCGTTATGATAGAAAAATTGGAAGCCGCTATCGTTATCATGATCAGATTCGTGAGTGAGCGACCATAACAAAGTGATTTGGGTTTTTTGGTTCGGGAAGACGCGCACTTGCAAATAATCACAAATCCGCCAGATCAGATACAGGCCTGCCCCGCCGATTCCCGCTTCCAACCCAGCTTGGGCACTGTTCAGCAACAGCCGTTTCAGGAAGATAACGGGCGTAAAAGTGCCCCAGTGGTCAGTGACCATAATCCCCAGACATTTGTCATCTTTTACCAAATCAATGCGTATGCCCTCAGCGGGGCTAACATCCCGTTCTGTTCCCTTAGGATACAACGGCTGGTTTTGGCTATCCCTAGGGGCACCGTACAGGCTGTTTTCCAATAACTCGTCGGCGAGCAAAATGATAATCTCGCGTAACTCTTCAGGGATTTTGGTTTCTTCTTGCAGCAAGCCGGTCATTTCCTGCAAGACAAATTGCTTATCATCACTGTGCGACAAAATAAACTGCCGTTGCAATTCAGGATGGGGCAGCCATTGGAATATATCGTCACCCGCTATTATGGCGTGTTGTTGCAAGAGTTTTTGCCAACCCAATTCGCGTAAAAAGGCGTGCTGGGCGGGCAACACCCGGCGCACCCCTTCAATACATAAAAAGGGCAACAGTTCCAGCAATTGTTGGTCATCAAAAAGAACCAAGATATGTTGGCGGGAAATTTGGCTACCAATATTGGGGTCATTTAAGAAATCCGTGCCGCTGATTTGCATGAGTTCTTGCTTATCAGGCGTATGAGCCGGGGTTGGCGTGGAATAGGCGATGCGTTGGGTGTGTTCGATCAGCATCAGCGTGACATCGTCGCTAAAGGTATCTTTTTGGCAATGGGTCTGTAATTGCCCAAAAAACAGTTCCAGAATGTCTTCCATGGGCGCGTCCAACGCTTGGTAAAGCAAGTCTTCAATCGCATCAAACCCAAAGGCGGCACCTGTCGGCGACTCTTCTTCAACAATACCGTCCGTAAAGATAAACAAGCGGTCATTTGGCTGTAGGGTTAAGCTCATTTCGGTATAGCCGGGCTCTTCAACTTTACCTAACGGCAAGCCTTCCGCTTCGATGGCACACCAATCTTTTTCGGCAGCAACCCATAAATACGGAAACACATGCCCAGCATTAGCAATGCGTAAATGGCCGTTGCGGCTATCCAAGCTAAAGCACATCATCGTCATGAACATGCTTTCGTGCTTAACTGCCAACAAAGCGTTGTTGATATGCTCCAGCATGGCGGCGGGGTCGGTCTCGCCTTGGTTAACCAATTGATGCACACTCATTTTCGCCGCACTGACCAGCGTACCTGCCGCCACGCCATGACCACTGACATCGCCGACCAAAAACACGGCATGGCAACCGTCCACCTCGTAATAGTCGTAATAGTCGCCGCCCACTTCCGTGGACGTAGTCAGTTTGACTTGGCCGTGAACGCCCGGCAGTTGGAACACTGGCGGCGGCATCATGGCTTTTTGCAATAGGCCCGCGTGTGAGACTTCCTCTTGTAAGCGGTTGCTTAAAGCCGCCGATTTAGTCAAAGCGGACGACAGCTCGGTCAATGCCAGGTGGCGGGCAGTCACATCAATCCCGGTGGCAATTAGCAAGGCAGGTTGGCGGGTGATGGGATCCTTAATCAAGGTGTTCGACCATTCGACCAGCAATTGCTGGCCGCTGCGGATGATTAACGGCGATTCCAATTGGCTGGCGGATTGACCTGCAAACATGGCGTGGAATGTTGTGCGTAACTGTTCTTGATCGCTTTCAGGGATCAGCAGTTCGAAAAAGTTTTTGCCGACCACCTCTTGCGCTTGCCAACCCGACAGCTCTTGGCTGTACTGATTGAACAGGACAATATCACCGCGTTGGTCTACGGCAATAATCAACGCTTGCGAGGTATTGATGATGTTTTCGCTGAATTGTTTTTCCTTCATCAGAGCGTTGGTGGCAATCTTGACCCGTTTGATAATCGGCCTAAAAATTAACAAACCTTCAAAGAACAGGGTCAGTAAAGTCGTAATGAAAACATATTCTTCCCAGCGCATGGCTTTTTGGATTTCGCTGGCAGCCTCCGCTTCGTATTGGTTAACGGCTTCATCCAGTGTCTTTAACAAGCGGCGGTTCGGTGCTTCTTTTAAGATGTATTGCAGATGCGGGTTGTCCAGTGTGGTGTTCGGCTGGTAAGAGTCGCTAATCAGCGTCTGGAGCATTGTGATGAAATTGCGTACTTGCAAGTCTAGGGCTTTCGGCGGGTTAAAATACATGTTGTGCATCGCGTCGGACATTGTCGACGGCAAGTCCATTTCCTCACTGCCTTTCACCAGCCCCTCGTGGGATTTCAACATTAGTTCGGTCATTTGCGTCAATTCATCACGCACATGGGCTTTAATGACCGGGTTTTGTTCGGCAATCAACCGCAAGGCGAGCAAAGCGCCCCGTTGCGAGAGCATCCGCTGCCGACCGCTAACATTCACTATCGCACCGCTTTTTTCGTTAATCTTAAGCAAATCGCTCATAATGAAAAAGGCTGAGGTCGTAAGACCCGCAATCAATAACAAGGCCAAGGTGTAGCGTCCCCACATATTGACCAATAAAAAATTGATTTTGGGTTTGTCTTTTTGCCTAGGCGGTTGTGGGCTTTCAGCTAATTGCACGGTGGTATTCATGGCATTTTCCTCAAGGTGAGGTGGCTATTACGGAGTATTCAAATTGTTAACAATAATTTGAGCGTCTTTTGTATCCCAAGAAAAATCAACCCGTTGCTTTATAAGATAACGTTAATCCTAACGGGCTTTTAGTCACTGTCAGGTCAGATGCTGGCAAACAATCGGACGTTTTTTGAGCCGCTGTTTCGGCCATTCCTGTAGGCTCCGCCCCTTAATAAGGATGAGGAGATAAGGTTGGATAATTGCACAACGATGAGGGTTTGAAGTTGTTTTAAGCTTGGGGGTAATGGGTTAAATGCAAGCGTTGGGTTTAACACCTCTTCGGCAAGGTGTGCGTTTCGGTGTAGACGGGGACATTATTAATTTTGTGAAGCAGTTCCGCAATACGTCATATTACTTATAGGAGGGCATTACAAAGCCTTATAATTTATAATGTTTTTTAAGATGATTTGGATAGGCCAGTTAAAACTGCCATCTTGTGGGGGATTAAATGCAAGGTAAAAAAGCCTTTACACACCAATGAGTGGCTATGCCAGTGGTAACGCACCATCATGGTGGTATTTGAGTGAGCGTTTTATTGACACCCAGTTTATCGTCAGCGTACACAGTCCGCTAATTGTGCAAGCGGCAGAGCAGGCTAATATCGTTGTGTTAAAGCGCGGAGAGCAAGACGTAACGGTAGCCGATTATTTTTCTGGCGTATACGGTTATGGTGACTTTTGCTGATGTTATATTTCTAAGCCTATGGCGAAGCAGGCCTTTCAGGCTTTAAAAACCCGAAAGGCCTTTCCCGGCGAATTTACGCCAGCCTTATTTCTTCAAGCCCTCATAATAATCCGCCAATTCCCTAATTTCCGTTTCCGTCAATTGTTGCGAGATTAAGCGCATCCGGCTGTAGATGTCGTTATGGCGTTCGCCTTTTTTATAGGCGAGTAGGGTGTTGGCGAAGTAATCCGCCTGTTGCCCTGCCAGTGCCGGGATGTCCATCTTCTCGCCTTGGCCTTGGCTGCCGTGGCAGGTTGAGCAAGGGGGGAGGATGCGTTTGCCGTCGCCTTCGGAGACCAGTTTTTCCGCCTTGGCCGACGCGGCTTTGGTGGCTTTGTGTTCCGGCATCGGTAATGAGGCGAACCACGCCGCCAGATCGGCGGCGTTTTGTTCGCTTAAGCCTTTGGCAATACCCGTCATAGAGTCGTTGCTGCGGCTATCGTTAAAATAATCGCGCAATTGCTTATAGGTATAAGTGGCGGTTTGCCCGGCCAATGCCGGGATAGCGGGCAGGGTTTCACCGTCGCGGGTTTCGGCGGCTAAGCCTTCGCCGTTTTGTCCGTGGCAGCTTTGGCACGATTCCGCCAACACCTTGCCTTGTTTAGGGTCGCCTTTTTTGACGAAGTTCAGGGTGTCGGGTGTCCAGGCGATTTTAGACGCAGGTTCGGCTTGGAGCGCTAACGGGGCCAGTAAGGCGAGCGTTAAGAAGAGCTGTTTCATGATTAATATCCCCACGCGCTAGAGCCAAAGGTTTTCATAATAAAGAACTGCAAAATCGGATAACCGAAGCTGATCACCATTAACACGGCAATCACCTTGTTCCACAGCGTCAGGCTATTCAGGTACTCAGGCAGGGCGGTGACGGCATGGATAGGCTCGGCAAATTCCAACTCTTCGGTAAAGGCTTCGGCAGTCGGGTTTAACTGGGTTTTAACCAGATTGTAGATAAACAAACAAGCGGAGCCGAGCAGGACTAAGCCGCCAAAGATCATCGCCAATTCGTAAGGTTTCCAGGCCAAGGTCAGCAGATTGTTATAAACCACGCTGGAAATCCGGCGCGGTTGGCCTAACAGGCCTAAAACATGCCACGGGGTCGTTAAAATTGCCATACCGATAAACCATAACCATAATTGCGTTAAGGCCATTTCATTCGAATACAGCGGCTTGCCGCTTAAGATAGGCCAGAGATAATAGGCAATGGCGAAATACATAATAATGGTCGTGCCGCCGAAAATCAGATGAAAATGTCCAGGCACCCAAGCGGTGTTATGGATCATCGCATTCATGGCGTAACTGGCATTGACGATACCGCCAAAGCCGCCAAAAATCAGCATCAATAAGGCCAAAATAACCGACAGCACCATGGTGTTGGTCCACGGTAAGGTGCCTATCCAGCCAAACAGGCCTTTGCCGCCGCGCAAGCGTCCGGCGATTTCCAACGAAGCAATCACCGTAAAGCCAGTCACTAGGGTTGGTAAAGCCACTACAAACGTGCCGATGCCGTGCAGCAACTTCCAGCCTTTGGCTTGCTCAGGGTCCATATATAAATGGTGGAAACCTATCGGCAAGGCAAACACCGCCAAAACGATAAAAGCAATCCGCGCCATTTCGTCGCTGAATAAATAACCGCCCGCTTGTTTGGGGACGAACACATAAAACGCCGTGTAAGCGGGGATAAGCCAAAAATACACGATAGGGTGTAAAGTCCACGCGAACAGGGTTCTGGCGAGGCCGGGGTCTATAGTATCTATCCAGCCCAACGACAACGGGATTAACTGGAACAAAACTTCTAAGGCCACGCCCGCGCTAGTCCACAGCCATAACATGGCATTGGCGGCGGTGGCGAACATCGCCAGCGGCACAGTTTGGCCGGGGTTGGCTTTTTTCCACTGGCTAAACATCACCAGCATGATGGCGCACCAAACCCACGAGCCGACCACCAACAAAGTAGCGCCGATATAAAACGCGGCATGGGCGACAATAGGCGGGTAAAACGTATACAACACCGATGCCTTACCCGTCAGTAAGGGCACCGCCGCCAACACCACGCCGAATAAAGCCAGCCAGAAACCGCCCCAAGCCAGCGGCAGGTTCCATAACGGTTGCTTTAAGGTGGTAGTGGCAATGTAATAACCAAAGCCCATGATAAAAAAAGTGGTCAGGACAAACGCCATCAGCACCCCGTGGGTACTGACCGATGCGAAATAGACCGGGGCGGAATCTAAGGCGGAAATAAAGCCGCTCCGCTCCAGCACTTGGTATTCGCCCATAAAACAAGCCACTATAAAAGCGGCAAACGCCACCCATAAATGGCTTAACGCGAGTTTTTTAGTCGCCGCAGTCGTCATTTTTGTTCTCCTTGGGCAGGTGATTTAACCGACGCTTGCCAATCTTCTTTGGCAATGACCGAAATGTTGCTCCACATGTGGTTATGGCCTAAACCGCAATACTCATTGCACAGCAAAGGATATTCGCCCGGTTTAGGAAAAGTAGTCGTGATTTCCGCGACATAGCCCGGCACGATCATCGTGCTCATATTGGTCATGGGGATATGTACGCCGTGCAGCACATCCATGCTGACCCAACGGAAAGTCAGCGGGGTTTCGGCGGGTACGGTGATGTGCTTAGGGAAAAACGAATAGCGGCCAGCGACCATGCGGACAGTGATAACGCCTTGGGCATCGGTTTGTACGCCGAGCTTGTCTTCGGCAAACTCGGTGCTAAGGTGCAAGCTGGCCGAGTCGATGGTCTCCACCTTGCTGGGCGGGTTAATGCCGTGGAACAAGGCATCTAGGGTAATGATGGCGACGAACAGGCCGACCACGGCCAAGGAAATGGCGATCCATTTCTTTTCTAAGGGGTCGATATGGATGGCGTTAAATTCGGTGCACCAAGTGCGTAGCTGGGCGAGGATTTTTGCGGTGTCTACTTGCATCATCTCCCCCTAGCCGCGCGGCAAAAATACGCCGTAATACAAAAACAGCCAAGCCACGACCATACCGCCGATCACCGCTGACATGAGGGCAAAAGTGCCGACCGGCGAACTTTCTAGAATCTGTTGGCGCTCTTCTTCACTTATAGACTGCATATTATCCTCTCTTTAGATTAACCGATGCCGGGCAAAGCAGGATTGCTATCAGGCTTTAGGCAGGATGGCCAAGCTTGCACAGCATCATTTATGGTGTTGCAAAATCATTATTAGTGATGGGGTAATTATAGGGGGAAATATTAGCTTTGTCTGTTTTAATGTAGGGTTTTTGTTTTTTTGACTGATGCGGCTTAGCTTACCTTTAAGTTTGGATAACGGATGGCGTTACTTTCGCTTAAAACTTGTTTACATTGGCAAAAAGGATTGTTTCGATAGGGTTTATTAGATGTTGGGTTATCGCCTTAATTCTCAAACTATGCCGAAAGCCTTAGCGGTAATGGTTTTTTAAACCATAGGCTTCAAAATGAAAGAAGTTTGCAACACCGTTATTTTCAGGTGTTACGCTATAGTTAAGGTAAAATAACAGTCAGCATATTTTATGTGACCACAACCTCCCCTGCACAGGAATCGGCAATATGAAAAAACACATGATTGTTATGGCTGTATTGATGTTGCAATGGAATATTGCCGCCGCATCTCAGTGGCCTGATTTTCCTTTTCTTTTTGCCGTGGGTACGGCGATTAAAGAAGTACCTCCCGATTTGGCGACCATTACTTTTGATGTGGAAGCGTTCGATGAGAATCCAGAAAAATCTCTCGACATACTGACAAAGCGGAGCATCGAATTGATCGGCTTATTCAAAATCATGGCAATTCCGACAAACGATATCGAAACTTACGAGATTGATAAGAGGGCGGTTCGCCAAGAAAAAGATTATGTGCAGTTAAAAATCCTCGGATATGAGGTTAAGCAAAAATTTTCCATAAAATTACATGGGCTTAGCCAATATTCGGCATTAATCGAAAAATTATTGAAATATAGGAATGTCACTAACATCAATGTCCAATTCGAGGTAGCCCAACGTAAAGCGTTGGAAACCGCTTTGACGGCAGACGCTTGCGCTAACGCCAAAATGCAGGCTGAAAATATGGCTAGCGGTATAGGTGCTAAACTAGGATCTGTGTATGCCATATCAGACCGGGGCTTTAATAGCATGGAGGATCAATTTGGTATGTCTAATACGCGCGACGTTTTAGACAGTATGTTCAAAAAATCTATGATGGCTAGCGGAGGGGAGATAATATTTATTCCTGCGACGATTAAGATCGAAAAGAGGGTTAATGTTATTTTCAAGCTTGAAACAAAGTAGACTAAGCGTGCATTGATCTGTCATTCCCGATTGTGAAAATATAATTTTATCGCCTTAACCATTCTCACCTCCTCTAAAAAAACAATACAATACTCTCTATTTCGCCCTCAACGTTTGCCACCATTTAATGATTGATTTTACCGAAAATGGTCTTATAGTTGCGGGTTAAACCATTCAGTTAAGGATATTCTATGCAGCATTTTCGACTTTCTATTATTATCACCATCGTGTGTCTGGCGATTGCTTTTTATTGGGGCGGGCCTACGGGGGCGGCGATTGCTTTGATTTTGGGTGTGCTGGAGGTCAGCTTGTCTTTTGACAACGCGGTGGTCAACGCCTCTATCCTGAAAAAAATGGATGAGCGCTGGCAGCAATACTTCCTGACGTGGGGGATTTTAATCGCAGTGTTTGGGATGCGCTTATTGTTCCCTATCGCTATTGTGGCGATGGCGACGGGGATTGATTTTATCGGCGTGACGCAAATGGCGCTGCATGATCCTGAAACGTATGCCAAGCATTTGACCGAGTCGCATGTCCAGATTGCCGCTTTCGGCGGGATGTTTTTGTTGATGGTGTTCTTTTCGTTTATTTTTGATACGGGTAAGGAACTGCATTGGCTGGGCTATATCGAAAAGAAACTGTCGGATTTTGGCAAGTTGGAGTCGCTGGAAATTATTTTAGCGTTGGGCGTGTTGATGACGACCCAGTATTTATTGCCCGAAGCGATCCGCCACGAGGCGTTGGTGTCCGGTGTTTTCGGGGTGATGCTGTTTGTCGTTGTTGATAGCATGTCAGCCCTGTTTGAGGACGAGGAAGAAGGTGAAGAGCTGGCGGAAGTGCTGAAAAAAGGCAGCGTCATGAGCTTTTTGTATCTGGAAGTATTGGATGCGTCGTTTTCTTTTGACGGTGTGATCGGCGCGTTCGCGATTACCCAAGACGTGGTCATCATCATGCTGGGTTTGGCGATAGGTGCAATGTTTGTCAGAAGTCTAACGGTGTTTTTAGTGCGCAAGGGAACCTTGGACGAGTATGTGTTTTTGGAGCATGGCGCCCATTATGCGATAGGTAGCTTAGCGGCGATTATGTTGGTGAGTATGACCCATGAAATTCCTGAAATTGTCACTGGCTTGATCGGTGCGGTGCTGATTGGCTTGTCGGTGTTTTCGTCGATACGCTATAAACAGGCCGAAAACGATTAAACTATCCGCACTATTGGCGATGTACTGCAAAGCCGCCGATAATAGATGAATTATTAACCCCCCCAGAGATTGTTATGAGTAATGTATTTAGTTTTACCGGCACGGTAGGCCGTGATGCCGAAGTGCGCTATACCCCGGCGGGTATGGCTGTGTTGAATGTTAACGTCGCCAATAATATTGGTTTTGGTGATAAGCAGCAAACCTTGTGGATTCGGGTGGCGGTGTTCGGCAAACGCGCTGAGGGCAATTTGCAGAATTATCTGAAAAAAGGCCAGCAGGTGTTTGTGTCCGGGGAGTTGTCACAAAGCGAGTATAAAGCCAATGACGGTACGATGCGGACTTCGTTGGAATTGAACGCGAACATCCTCGATTTGGTCGGTAAACGCAATGAGGGCGGTGCGCCTGCGACCTCAGCAGGGACAGGTTATGGCAGTCCGGCACCGTCAGCGCGGGGTAATGCGCCACAGCCGCAAACCGCCAGCCATGATAATTTTGACGAGCCTTATGATGATGACATCCCGTTTTAATAATGGGCTTGGTTATTGTGCTTTATAATAAGGCACGGGCATGAGATAAGGCGTGTGCATAAAATTAAGTAAGCGTTCCATTGCACCTCAGCGTGTTAAACCCCACCCCAGCCCTCCCCTTAGTACAGGCGAAAATCAGGGGAAAAAGCCCCTCCCCCTGCCAAGGGGGAGGCTGGGAGGGGGTTGTTGTACTTTCGCCTGTTCAACAGATTTTATGTCATGCACGTTCCTAAGGTACGCCCATGGCTAAGTTTGGCAAGAGCCATAAACTTTTGCGGGCAAGCTGCCCGCGCCCCTAGGATAAGCGTCTCCCTGCTAAGCGCCCCACTCAGGATGTTACCCTAGTGGGGCGTTTTGAGTTAAGCAACCGCCTAAATATCTATGACTGATTTGAATAACACTACCCCCCGATTAATAAAGGTTTTTTTATTCGGGTCATGCCGCGTGGCGTGGCTGCTGCTGTGCGGTTGTGCCAGTCAAGCCTACGCACCGACACCGTTGTCGGTTTATCGTCAGGATGCACACCTGAATGCCGGGCATTTTCTTGAGGCGGCAGGTACTACGCCAGCAGCGATTAAACCTAAGCTAGCCAGCGAAACCCAAGAATTTACCTTAAACCAAGCGGTACAGACGGCTTTACAAGCTGATCCGCGCATCGCCGCCGCGTTTGAAGGCATTAATCAGGCGCAAGCCGATTTACTCACCGCCGGATTATTGCCCAATCCCCAAGTCAGTACCGACATCCAGCTTATGCCGTTGACACGGACGTTTACCGTGACGCGGCAAGGCGGGCCGCCGCAGTTTGACATTAGCGTTGCTATGCCGATTGATTGGTTTGTGTTTGGCAAACGGGCGGCGGCGATGGTTTCGGGAGCAAAGGGGGTGGATGTTGCCGAGGCGGATTTTGCCAATACCGTTAGGGTCAGGATTGCCGCGACCATTTCGGCGTTTTACGATGTGCTGGAAATGCAGGCGATGTTGGAGCTGGCGCAGGAAAACTTAGACAATCTGGCTAAAATGGAAAATATCATCCGTAACCGGGTGGCGTTTGGCGGGGTCGGCACTATCGAGACCGACCGTATCCGTTTGTCCATTTTCAGTAGCCGCCGGGATGTCCATGCGCGGGAGTTGGATTTGGCGGCGGCGCGTAACCGTTTCCGGGCGTTGTTAGGTATCGCCGAAGCCACGCCGATTAAGGTGAAGGGCAGTTTGGAAGTCGGCAACTTGGCGAAACCCATCAGTATCGAATCGGCCTTGCAATGGGCGGCAGAAAACCGCCCTGATTTGGCTTCGTTGCGTGAGCAGTTGGCTAAGGCCAATGCCGACATTAAGTGGGAGGAAACCAAGGCTTATCCGGCCATTACGCCCAGCGTCGGTTATACCCGCCAGTTCCAGCAACAGGCCATTGGCTATCCCGATGCCGATTCCTGGATGGCGGGGGTGAGCGTCAGTGTGCCGCTGTTTGACCGTAACCAGGGCAATATCGGTAAGGCCAAGTCGGTGTACAACCAAACCCAACTGAATTTGCAAGCCCAATTGGTCGATTTGCGTGCCGAAATAGACCAAGCGGTGCAGACTTTCGCGTCAGCCTACCAATTTTTAACCAGCGACGATCCGGGGCAATTGGAAGCGGCCAAAAATGTCCGCGATAAAATCACCCAAGCTTATGAGCTAGGCGGTAAAACGCTGATTGAGGTGCTGGACGCACAACGGGCTTATCTGGAGACTTACCGCGTCCATATCAGCGGGCGCTCCAGTTATTGGCATTCTTTGTATCAGCTTAACGCTGCGATGGGTAAGGAAATAGTACGATGATGGGGTTATTCTTATGCCGCCGCTTAAGGGTAGGTGTGGCTGTGTTGGCGCTGCTTAGCCTGAATGCCGGGGCGGATACCAAGCCCGAAACGGTGGTTTCGTCACCTGTGGTTGAGTTGGCGGGCAACCGTTTGATCCGCGTCAAGGCGGGCAGTTTGTTGGAGCAAAAATTCAGCATCACCAGCGTCCAAAAGCAGCGCATAACCACGCCTTTATTGGTGGTGACCGGGGCAGTGGTGGCACGCTTACCCGTCGGTTCCGCGCCTAAAGAAGACCGTTGGCAATTCAATAGCATTGAATTATCGGGGGTGTATGCCGATTGGCAACGGGCGCAAGCGGAAAAGGATTTTAATGCCAAGCGGCTGGAAAAAATCCGCGAGCTGACCGCCGCGCAATATAATTCGCAAAAGCTGGCGGTGGACAGGCTGAGAAAACTGGTCGCCACGGGGACGGAGGCGATTAGGGATTTGACCGCCGCCGAGGCGACGCTGATGGAAGTACAACTGGGCGGGCAAAAAGATGTTTATGAGGCGGAAACGGCGCTGACCGTCTCCAGCCGTAGCCGGGCGGCGTTAGAGCGCAAGCTGTTACAGGAAGGGGTTGATCCTGTATTGCTGGAAAGCTCCAGCCCTGGGGTGTCGCTGATTATGGCCGACGTGCCCGAATTGCGCATCAGTTTGGTGGCGGTGGGGCAAGCGTGTGCGGCGCGTTTTTACGGTTTGCCAGATCAGGTGTTTGCGGGTAAGGTGCGCAGCTTAGCGCCGACCTTATCGGCGGAACGCCATACTTTGCGGGTGTTTTTTGAGCTGAACGATGCCGCTGACCAATTTAAACCCGGCATGTATGCCGAAATTGGCCTAGGCACCGACCCGCGCGATGCCATTTTAGTGCCTACCGACGGGGTGCTGCACAGCGGCAATTCCGATTATGTGTTAATTGGTGCGCAAGAGGGTTTATGGCGCATCACCGAAGTGAGCGTCGGCGAAAGTATTGATGACCGTATCGAAATCCTGAAAGGGGTGCGCGAAGGCGAGCGTATTATCGGTAATGGCGCGATTCTGTTAAAGCCTATGCTGGTGCAGTCGCTGCAAAACGAAGAGGCGGATAATCGGCGGCCTTTGTCTGGAGCCAAGTTATGATCCCGCAACTGCTGAGCAAAGCCATGCACCACCGCCTGATGGTGTTGGGCGGTACGGTCGCGGTAATTTTGCTGGGTTTGTGGTCGTTTCTGAATATGCAGATTGATGCCTATCCTGACATATCCTCGCAGATGGTACAGATCATCACGGTGTATCCGGGCCGCGCCCCCGAGGAGGTGGAGCGGCAAGTGACCGTGCCGATGGAAATCGAAATGCGTAACGTGCCGAAAGTGCAGACGATACGCTCGCGGACGATTTTCGGTCTGTCGGTGGTGCAATTGACGTTTGAAGAAGGCTCGGAAAGTTATTGGGCGCGGCAGCGTGTCCAAGAGAAGTTGGCGAATGTCGATTTACCGACTGGAGCCTCCGCGCAATTGGGGCCGTTGGCGACGGCGTATGGGGAAATTTTGCGCTATGAATTGGTCTCGGATGGCCGCTATGATCTGACCGAATTGCGCTCTATCAATGATTGGGTAGTGATTCCGCATTTGTTACGCGCCGCCGGGGTGGCCGATGTCTCGAATTTTGGCGGTTTTGAGAAACAATATGCAGTGCTGATGAACCCGTCGCAATTGCAGCGCTTCGGGTTGTCGCTCAATGATGTCGTCGATGCCATCCAAACCAATAATGAAAGCGCGGGCGGCAGCGTGTTGTCGCGCGGCAGCATGTCGTTTGTGATCCGGGGCAAGGGCTCGCTGCAAAGTGTCGGGGAAATCGGCAATATTTATATTAAATCTTTCGGCGGCACGCCGATTTATGTCCATGATGTCGCCGACGTCGAGGTGGATGCCAAGATTCCGGCGGGTATTTTAAGCAAGGACCAAACCGACCAAGCCATTGAAGGGATTGTGCTGATGCGCCGGGGTGAGAATACCTCGGACACGTTAAAGAATGTCAAGACGGTCATTACCGCGCTGAATGAGGTCGATTTGCCGGAAGGGGTCAGTGTCGAGCCGTTTTATGACCGCTCGCAGTTGGTCAGCAATACCTTGCATACGGTGGGACACAGTGTCCTGTTAGGGGTGTCGCTGGTCACGTTGGTGCTGTTGTTTTTTTTAGGCCGGCCGTCGCTGGCTTTGTTGGTGGCCTTGACCATCCCGTTTTCGTTGTTATTTGCCTTGGTGATGATGAAGGCGTTCGGTATCCCTATTGGTTTGCTGTCTATTGGGGCGATAGATTTTGGCATTATCGTCGATGGCTCGGTGATTATGGCGGAAAATATCGCCCATAAGCTGCATGAGGCCAAGCTCAGGCAGGATAAGACCGGGGTTGCCAAAACCGTTTTGCAGGCTTCGTTACAGGTCGAACGGCCAGTGTTTTTTTCGATTTTAATGATTGTCGGGGCGTTTTTGCCGTTGTTGACGCTGACCCATATTGAGGGTTTGCTGTTTCGCCCCATGGCGTTGACCATTTTGTTCGCTTTAGTCGGGGCGATGATTTACGCTCTGTTTATCGTGCCGACTTTTGCCAGTTATCTGTTTAGAAAAGGCTATAGCGATTGGGAAAATCCGCTGTTAACGTGGGCGTATCCGCGCTATGCGGCGTTGCTGGCGCGTTTGCTGCGCTTCCGCTGGCTGGCGCTCGGCAGTTCCGTCGCAGTGTTGGTGGCGGTGTTGGTGGTGATTTTGCCCAAGCTCGGCAGCGAGTTTTTGCCGTATATGGATGAAGGGGTGATTTGGGTACGCGCCAATTTCCCGGAAGGCACGTCTTTACAGCAAACGTCGAAGTTCGGCCAACGCTTGCGCGAAATTGCGTTGAAATATCCTGATATTGATTTTATGGTGGTGCAGGCCGGGCGTGGCGACAGCGGTACCGACCCGTTCCCGCCCAGCCGTTTGGAAATGCTGATCGGCCCGAAATCGCGTGACGAATGGGTGCAGTTCCAGCGTAAGCAGGAATTGGTGGCGGCGTTAGGCAACAGTTTCCGTTCGGAGTTTCCGACCACCCGCTTTAATTTCACCCAACCGATTATTGATAGTGTCACCGAAGATGCCAATGGCACGTCCGCGAATTTGGCGGTCGAATTTTCCGGCACTGATTCGGCGGTGTTATTGGGGTTGGCGCGGAAAACCAAAGACTTGCTCAGCCAAGTGCCGGGGGCTACCGATGTCAGTATCGAACAGGAAGGCCCGCAGCCACAATTGGTCATCAGCCCTGAACGCTCGTTGTGCGCCCGCTATAATGTCAGCGTTGAGGATGTGACGCGGCTGATTGATGTCGCCATCGGCGGCTCGCCTATCGGTAATTTATTTGAGGGTGAGCGGCGCATTGATATTGTCGCCCGGTTTGCCAAAGAACATTTGCGCTCTCCTGCCGCCATCGGGCGTTTGCCCGTGTACAATGCCGAAGGTATCCCCATCCCCTTGGCGCAAGTCGCCCATATTGACATTATCGACGGCCAGACCCTGATTGCCAGGGATGACGGGCGGCGACGGCTGACAGTGCGGACGGATATTGTCGGGCGCGACCAAGGCAGTTTTGTCGCCGAAGCACAGCGGCTGTTTGGTCAGCAGATTACCGTGCCGGACGGCTACCGTGTCGCGTGGTTAGGCATGTTTGAGAATCTGGCGCGGGCAGCGGAGCATTTTAAAGTGTTGGTGCCTGCCAGTATCGGGGTGATTTTTACCCTGTTGCTGGTGACGTTCGGCTCGGTCAGGGCGGCGTTAGTGCTGTTGCTGGCGATTCCGTTCGCCTTTGTCGGCGGCATTACCGCGCTGTATTTGCGCGATATGAATTTGAACGTCTCCTCTGGAGTCGGCTTTGCCGCCGTGTTTGGCGTGTCGATTATGAACGGGGTGTTGATTGTCCGCACCATCACCGAATTGCGCTTGGCGGGCATTGCCTTGGAACAGGCGATTGTCGAAGGGGCGGTGCGCTGCGTCCGGCCTATCTTAGTCGCGTCTTTGGTAGCGATTTTAGGGTTGGTGCCGGCTTCGTTAGCGACCGGCTTGGGTTCGGATGTGCAAAGGCCGTTGGCGACAGTGATTGTCTGGGGGCTGTTTAGTGCAACGGTGATGACGGTTTTGTTAGTCCCGGTTTTGTACCGCTTGTTTGCGCCCCGCGTCGCTTTACCGAACTTGGATGACCAAGAGTTGGATGAAGTGGACATTCGGCAGGGGTAAATTATTGGCTTATATGCCATAACCGTTTTTTTAACACCAGCAAAACTGTATGACCGATAAACCCACTGCCCCACGCCAACGCGTCACCGTACAAGAAGCCAGCACCTTAGTTGCCCCCAGCCAAAGCCGTAAGTTGGCGGCGTTGCGCGATAAGGCACGCGGTATTACCGCCCCCGTTGCCGCCCCGCCTGTTGTGGCGCCTGTCGATACTGCCTTAAGCCCTGCTTGCCGTACCGAATTGCACAAAGCGAGGGGGCTGATTGATACCCATTGCGCTGCGATTATGGGGCGTTATCCCCCGCAAAAACAAAACCGCCTGTTCGCTTTGCGCTTTGGGCCAATAGAATCCTTACGGTGTTTGCCGATCAGCGCGATAGTCAAACGCTTGGACATGGATACCCATGCCATTGATCTGCGCTTGCTGGCCAAGCTTAATTATCATGGGCAAACGACAGATTAACTTATAAACTTTTGTCTTTATATAAAAACACCAGATCAGTTGCTTAAGTTCCCCAAAGCCTTAATTGGTGCAAATCCACCGCAATGTGGGCAAATGCACACTATAATTGGTTTATTTAAACCAATTATAGTGATTGCAGCACCTATCAAGTTTTGCTTTTTCTTATCAAGAATAAAAATAAGCTTACCATTCAACGTCTTATGCTTTTTATTTGTATTTTGCCGGTAGACCTCTGTTTTTGGCGCGATAATTGCTGAAAATACCGAGTATGGCTAAAGCGGCTTTTCAAAGTTTGTTTTAACCTTGCCCTGCAAAACGACTCGCCAAGCCTACAAAAACCAACCCCTTTATATATTTTAATTTGTATCCGCCTATTGCGGCTGCCTGTTGGCTAGCGGTTATAGTCTTTTCGTGGATACGTTGCGAGGAAAAATAATGAGTAACATCAAAGAAACGGTAGAAGAATTGGTTACATCTATTGACGGCGCAATAGTCGCTGCGGTGGTTGACGGTAACAGCGGCATGTTGTTAGCATCCGCTGGAACGGGTCTTGACGTAGAGTTGGCGGCAGCAGGCAACTCCGAAGTCGTGCGCTCAAAGCTAAAAACAATGAAAGCATTGGGTTTGAAAGACGACATTGAAGATATTTTGCTGACACTGGGCAAGCAATACCACATCATCCGCCCGACTGAAAAATATGAAGGCGTGTTCCTTTATGTGGTACTGGATAAGGCAAAAAGCAATTTGGCGCTGGCTCGCCGTAGCGTTATGGCATTGGAAGCGAAGTTAGTTTTGTAAAATGTTTCCTATTGCCGCCGACAGATTATCAAGGGATTGGTTTTTAAAATAAAGTATAATCTGCCGACGGCTGAGCAAAAGCCCCGTGCCGTTTACGGCACGGGGCTTTTTTGTGGCTAAATTTTAGCTTACCGGGCTGGTAAAACTGCCAGTTAAATGGGCTTATGCTTTATTCACGGCTAGGCTTATAAGCACATTCCAGAACCGATTGCGTCATCGCGGACAGTTTGGCGGGAAATAGTGTTACAATAGGCTAAGATTGCCAAGCAATTCATTGCTTGCTGTAGACGTTTTTGAAACGGTCTGCTAAATTGCTTGTGCCTATTAATGCCAGCACTCCTAGCAAAACCTTACCCATAGGCTCAGCGTTTTTCGTCCGTTTTCTTATTGGCTTTGCCGTCCGGCAAGCTACCGCTTGCGTTTCGGCACAACCTTCATTCCCCCATTACACGCCTTTTTAATGTCGGTATCACTTCCAAACACTTTTCCGCTGCCGTATTTTGCAGACAGTGCCGCGCTGTTTTCAGCGTGGGCAGACCAGCCTTGGGCGGTTTTTCTCGATAGCGGCTCTCCATCCAGCCAACAGGGCCGCTATGATATTATTGCCGCCGAACCGCTGTGCACCCTGTTGACACATGGCGAAACCACGGCCATCAGCACACCCCAAGGGGTCAGTTATAGCGGGGCCGATCCTTTCCTGTTGGTCAAACAACAGTTGCAAGCTTGGGCGGGGCGGGCGCTAAATATACCGGTGCTGCCGTTTAATGGCGGGGCTATCGGCTATTTTTCTTATGATCTGGCGCGGCGTTTGGAACAGTTGCCCGTCATTGCCGAAGATGCCGAGCATATTGCCGAAATGGCGGTGGGCATTTACCAGTGGGCGGTGATTGTCGACCATCAACAACAGCAAAGCGTTTTGGTTGCCCAAGGCCTGGATCTGCCCGACTGTGAGCGTTTATTGGCACGTTTTAGTACCTTGCCCGATACCACCCTCCCCCGCCCGTTTGCAGTGCTGGGCGACATTTCACCCAATATGGACAGTGCCTACTACGCCCAAGCTTTCCGGCGCATTAAGCAGTATCTGAAAGAAGGCGATTGTTATCAGGTCAATCTGACCCAGCGCTTCGCCGCCCGTTGCGAGGGCGACCCATGGACGGCGTATCAGCTGTTGCGGCAAGTTAATGCCGCCCCGTTCAGCGCCTATCTTAACCTGCCCGAAGTGCGCATCTTAAGCTCGTCGCCGGAGCGGTTTTTAAAATTGCAACAGGGTAGCGTCGAAACTAAGCCTATAAAAGGCACACGCCCGCGCAAAGCCGATGCCGACGCAGACCGCCAACAAATCGTGCTCTTGGAAAATAGCCCGAAAGACCGCGCCGAAAATCTGATGATTGTCGATTTATTGCGTAATGATATTGGTAAAACCTGCACTATCGGCTCGGTCAAAGTGCCGACCTTGTTTGCGGTGGAGAGCTATGCCACCGTGCATCATTTGGTCAGCACCATCACCGGCACTTTGGCCGCCGACCAACACGCGCTGGATTTATTAAAAAGCTGCTTTCCCGGCGGCTCCATTACCGGTGCGCCGAAAATCCGCGCAATGGAAGTGATAGAAGAATTGGAGCCGCAGCGGCGCGGCATTTATTGCGGCGCCATTGCCTATATCGGTTTTGACGGCAATATGGACAGCAATATCGCCATTAGAACCCTCGTGCAGTCCGGCGATACCATCCGTTATTGGGCGGGGGGCGGCATTGTCAACGATTCGGTGTTGGAAGAAGAATATCAAGAATGTTTCGATAAAGCCGCCGCCTTGTTAAGCGTTTTACGGCAATTTAGCGGCGATGATTGTCGTTAAGCTGGGCGGCAGTTTGGCGCAGGCGCAGCACTTGCGCGGCTGTTTGGATAGCATAGCCACAAACTTTCCTAACCAAGCGGTGGTGGTGGTGCCGGGCGGCGGCGATTTCGCCGAGCAAGTGCGTTTAAGCCAACAAATCTGGCACTTCAGCGAGACTGCCGCCCATGCGATGGCGCTGTTAGCCATGCAGCAAATGGCCTTGCTGTGCCATGACCTGAAACCTGAATTCGCGCTGACGGGTTCCTTAGCCAGCCTCCGCCAAGCCAATCCCTCTCCGCGCACCCTCATTTGGTCACCCGATGTCGCCGAACTCGACCGGGCGGGCATTCCGGCCAGTTGGGACATTACCTCAGACAGCCTAGCCGCTTGGCTAGCCAATACCCTAGCCGCCGAGGCCTTGGTGCTGGTCAAATCCATAACGGTAGACGCAAAGTTAAGTTGGCGGGAGTTGGCAGTGCGGGGGGTTGTCGATAAGGCTTTTCCTGGTTTTGCCGCTGTGGCGGCTTACCCTATCCACATTATCAGTGCCGCGCAATTCCAATGCGCTGCGTTTTAAAGGCTTGAGGCTACTAGGCGACGGACTTTAACGTCAGGCGCAAAAAAATAGTGGGCAAAAAGCACTTTGCCCACCCTACCGGCTGAAGGTAGTAAAAACGCCTTGGGGTTGATCCGGTTACACGCTATCCCGATACCACACTTAACAAGCCACTTCTTGGGACTGCCAAGTTGCGCTTAAATGGTGGAGACTAACTTTTAAAATAAGCCGACTAAGGCGCAAGAATCCGTGCTGTTTTTTGCTAATCGCTGTTTTTTAGTGCCCTACCCGACTTCTGATGGCCGCTGGGTAACGGGCAAAAACCCCTCCGCTACCTGAAGCTGCGGAGAGGTTTATGTGTCTTACTTGCCGGCTTTTTGGGCTTCGGTCACGTTGTTTTGCGTGTGTCTTTTTTCAATGTTAGCAAACGTTTCAGCTTGCAATTGCGCAACCGCACCGCTTTTCAAATGTTCTGATTTTTCGCCTCTCAGGAAAATAACAATCGCAATCATGGCGACGATACAACCGCCAACGATATACCACAAAGAATTGTCTTCTTTTACTGTTTCGCTCATTTTAAAGTCCTCTCTTGGTCATTGAAATTAATAGTTGTTATTTCCCCTTCCTCTAAGGGAGCGGCTCGAATGGCGGGCCGGTTGTTTTCTGTCGCTAAAACAACGGCCTATTTTTATCATGAGAAAATATGTTAGGTCAAGCAAAATAATAATCATAAAAGACGTTAGTAACTTTTATAATGAGTTGCTTTTTTATTAAAAGATTATTAATCGCGTTAGTTTTCAGAAAAATAATTATTTTTTACGTTAGCTTCTTAGGAATTGTCTGGATGTGGCTAGGCGGGTGGTTTTAGGCGGGGTGGGGATAAGGCGCACTTTTTGCCGTTTGACAGCGGGGTTAGCCAAGAAAACTGGCGGTTAGTCAACGCGGTTATTTAGGTTTAACCGCACCTGATGGATATGTTAAAAAAAATGCCTATTTTCTAATGTCATTTTAAGATCCACCGCTCCGACACGCCCGCCTAAAAAAGCTTGAACAACAGACAAAAGCCTCACAGAATAGGCTGTTCTGAGACAATTTTCACCTACCAAGGACATCCTATGCCTACCAGCCGATGCTTGTTTGCCGCCGCCCTTTGCGTGTTCAGTATCGCACCCGCCAAGGCGCGGGATAATAATTTCATTAACACGGCTGCACTAACGGGGGAATATGTCGCCAGTAACCCCGGCTTGGAAATTCTGGTGCCCTATTGGCAGCCTTTTAACTCCAACACTAACCCGTTCAATACGCGTTTATTCGATGGCGAAAAAACCCATTTTGATGTTTACGCGTTGACTACAGGCACAAAGTTATTCTCTACTCCTGACTATTTTTTCAAAATGTATCTGGTGGGGGTTGCCATACAAGATTCTTCCTTAAGCGATTATGATAAATCCGTCGATTTCAAACGCCTTGGCAATACCGTGGTGATGGCGGTTAAAAGCACTTATAAACGTATTGGTGCTACAGATTATATGAATGACAACGCCTATCTGTATGCAGCGGATGTGTCTAAGGCAGGCAATACGCCTTGGGTAAAAGTTTTTGCAACCGACAGCAGCCTAAAAGGCACAGCGATTGTGCCGGACATGAATGCTAACGGCACTGAAGAGTTGGCAGTAACGTTATTTACTTACCAATTTGTAGAGCGGCATTTGCCGACCGCCTCTGCCACCGTTTACATCTACGACGGCAAAACAGGCGCGGCGCTCATAAAGCCTAACTCTTATAGCATTCAGCCTGAAGGGCGTTAACTTCAGCAAAAAAGTGAAGCAAATACAGTGCGGAAAAAAGCGAAGGACGGGGTTAAAAACCCCATCCTGCTGGTATGGCGGGGAACAACAAACGGGCAGCTTAGTCCGCTTGCCGTCTTAAAAACGCGGGGATGTCCAGATAATCGAGATCGGTTTCTTTTTTGGCAGGTTGCGCGCCAAAACGGGTTTCGCGGCCTTCGGCTTTATGGTCGCCCTTGTTACGCATAACGGTCGGTTTGTCCAGATCGTCGTAAGGGTTGCTGCTGGGTTTATGCAGCGGCTTGACATTGGACTTGCTGGCCGCCATAGCCGCCGTTTGCCCCATGCCTGTGGCAACTACAGTCACTTTCAGCTCATCGCCTAAAGACGCGTCGACCGCCATACCGATTTTGATGATGGCATCTTCGGAGGCGAATTCATGGACAATGTTACCGACTTCGTCAAATTCGGCGATGCCCATGTCGGAAGCGGAAATGTTCACCAAAATACCGCGTGCGCCTTGCAAGTTAATGTCTTCCAACAGCGGGCAGGCAATGGCTTTTTCGGCCGCTTCCCGCGCCCGATGTTCGCCGGAGGCAGAGCCGCTGCCCATAATCGCCGCGCCCATGCCGGACATGACGGTACGCACGTCGGCAAAGTCGACGTTAATCATGCCAGGGTGGACAATCAGCTCGGTAATGCCTTGCACGGCATCCAACAGGACATCGTTGGCGGCTTTAAAAGCAGTCATTAAAGACACATTAGTGCCTAAAACCGGCAACAGTTTTTGG
This sequence comes from Methylovulum psychrotolerans, assembly GCF_002209385.1. Lineage (NCBI taxonomy): Bacteria > Pseudomonadati > Pseudomonadota > Gammaproteobacteria > Methylococcales > Methylococcaceae > Methylovulum > Methylovulum psychrotolerans. Next base: position 2,811,271 of record NZ_CP022129.1, on the reverse strand, counting down.
TTAGGGATAGTGATTAAAGAATCGACATATTTTTCCAGTTCCAAAATACCTTGTTCAGCAACAGCCTGTTTCTTTTTGCCTTCGAACAAAAACGGCTTAGTGACGACGGCGATAGTCAAAATACCCATGTCGCGGGCAATTTCGGCGATGACCGGAATCGCTCCTGTACCCGTACCACCGCCCATACCGGCGGTCAGGAATACCATATCCGCACCTTGCAGCACTTCTTTGATACGGTCTTTATTTTCTTGCGCGGCATGTTTGCCGATTTCGGGGTTCGTACCCGCGCCCAAACCTTTGGTCAGTTCCACACCCAACTGGATGATGGTGCCGACGTTTAACTTCCGTAACGCCTGTGCATCAGTGTTGGCACAAATAAATTCTACGCCCTCAATCTGACAACCGACCATGTGATTGACGGCGTTGCCGCCGCCGCCGCCGACACCAATAACTTTGATGACGGCAGTTTCATTATACATATCGACCAATTCATATTTCATAAAACCACCCATTAACAAAAAATTTTTACAAAGTTATTCTTTAAAAATTGCCCTGAAACCAGCTCTTCATTTTTGCAAACCACCCGTCTTGCTCTGAATCGGTGCTTCTGACGATATTCTGATGCTCTTTGCCATACATTAGCAAGCCCACGCCTGTAGAATAAATAGGGTTTTTTATCACTTCTGCCAACCCCGTCACATTTTCGGGGCCTCCCATGCGCACCGGCATGTGAAAAATCTCCTCGGCCAGCTCAATCAGACCCCTAACCTTCGCGCTGCCGCCCGTCAGGACGATACCTGCGGCAATCGATTCTTCGTTACCGCTCCGGCGGATTTCCGCCTGTACCAATAACATCAGCTCTTCATAACGGGGCTCGATAATCTCGGCCAAATTCTGCGTGGAGATTTTGCGCGGGGCCCGGTCGCCGATGCTCGGCACTTCGATCACGCCATCGACACTGGCCAATTGCGTTAAGGCGCAAGCGTACTTGCGCTTAATTTCTTCGGCATTGACGGTCGGTGTCCGCAAGGCCACGGCAATATCATTAGTGACCTGATCGCCTGCTATGGGTATCACGGCGGTGTGTTTAATCGCCCCTTCGACAAAAATGGCGATGTCGGTGGTGCCGCCGCCCATATCAATCAGGCATACACCTAATTCCTTTTCGTCTTCGGTCAGCACCGAATTGCAGGAGGCCAATTGCTCCAAAACAATATCTTCAACCTCCAAGCCACATTTACGGATACATTTGACAATGTTCTGCGAAGCGCTGACACTGCCCGTAACCATGTGGACTTTCGCCTCCAACCGGATGCCGGACATGCCGATAGGCTCTTTAATACCGTCCTGCAAATCAATGACAAATTCCTGCGGCAAAATATGCAAGATTTTTTGGTCGGCCGGAATCGCCACCGCGCGGGCGGAATCGATTACGCGGTCAATATCATATTGGGTCACTTCCTTATCTTTAATCGCCACAATGCCATGCGAGTTCAAACTTTTGATGTGGCTACCGGCAATCCCCGCAAAAACCGATTTAATTTGGCAACCCGCCATCAGTTCGGCTTCTTCAATGGCGCGTTGTATCGATTGCACGGTCGATTCCAGATTGACCACCACGCCTTTTTTAAGGCCGCGCGAGGCTGTCGTGCCGATACCGATAACTTCAATGCTACCGTCACTGCTCAACTCGCCGACAATAGCCGCGACTTTGGAAGTGCCAATATCCAGACCAACGATTAAATTACGTTCTGATTTTCTTGCCATTGTTTACTCTGTCGATTTTTAGTATGCCTGTTTATGTCATTGTTGTTCGGCAACGCCCGTTGCTTCTGGGGCATACATATTTTCCCAGTCAATAGCAGGAGGGGCTTGCGCTTTCCAAGAAACGGCATAACCATTAGGATAACGCAAATCCACCACCGCCATCGCATCAATTTGTTGTTTACCTAACAGCGGTATCGTCCGTAAAAACCGTTGCAATTTTTTAAGCTGATCTTCCCGCCCCAATAAGATTTCTAATCCTGTCGTCAATTTGATCGTCCATGACCAACGGCTGTTAATAGTAAACTCCGCCAGTTCCAACGATTCATCGGCTAAGGCGGTTTTCAAACCCTTCATAATTTCCAGCACTTCCAGCCGACGTGCTTCCGGTGCCGTGACCACCATCAGATGCTGGTGCTGAGCCAAACTTTTCGGAGTAAAAATCACCCCTTTTTCGGTAATCAGGCTATCCTTGCCCCAGCGCAGATAGGGTTTTTTCTCGGTCACTTTAATGTCGATGGTGTCCGGCCAGATACGCTGGACGGCGACGCTATCCACCCAGGGTAAAGCCGCCACGGCAAGGTGTAGCGCCTGCATATTGGCTTCCAAAAAACTCGTGGTCGCTAACGGCTCCAAGACCGTTTTAATGTCGTCCTTGCTTAAATATTGAAAAACCCCTTCAATCCTGACATATTTTATGGGTAAAGAGGCCATTTTCAACGACCACTTGATCTTACCCGTGTGGATTCCCAGCCAAAGCCCTCCAGACCCTAACAATAACGCGACCAATAAGAGTTTTACGCCAATTCTGCTCATTACGCCAGACTGGTTTCCAACACCTGCCAAACTAAGGCTTTAAAATCCATCCCCGCCTGCCGTGCCGCCATCGGCACCAGACTGTGGTCGGTCATGCCCGGCACGGTGTTGATTTCTATAAGCTGGTATTGGCCGTCGCCGTCGATAAACACATCAACCCGTGCCCAGCCCTTAATGCCGACCACCTTACTGGCGGTCACCGACACTTGTTGCAAGGCTTGCTCTTGGTCAACAGGCAACCCGCACGGGCAATGGTATTGGGTGGTGTTGGCGTGATACTTGGCTTCATAATCGTAAAAACTGTGCGGCGTTTCCAAACGGATAACGGGCAACGCCTCGTCGTTTAAAATCCCCACCGTATACTCCTGCCCCGTCACCCATTGTTCGGCATAAACATCGCAATTAAACGCCGAAGCCGTTTGCAAAGCGCCGACCAGTTCTTCCCGATTATGGGCTTTGCTCATACCGATACTGGAACCTTCCTGGGCAGGCTTAACGATAACCGGAAAACCTAATTTTTCGATACAGCCATCAATATCCGCCACGCTTTGCAGCAATTGCCATCTCGGCGTTACCAAACCGTAACCTTGCCAACACAGTTTGGTGCGTAGCTTATCCATTGCCAAGGCCGAAGCTAACACCCCGCTACCCGTATAAGGGATGCCCAGAACTTCCAAGACCGCTTGCAACACGCCGTCTTCACCGCCGCGCCCGTGGATGATGTTAAATACCCTATCCACTTGTAGGCCCGCTAAGGCATCAATAGGGCTAGCCGTCACATCTACTGCCACCGCATCGACCCCCGCCTCTTGCAAGGCCGCAAACACCGCTGCGCCGCTTCTGAGCGATACTGCCCGTTCCGCCGCCGAACCGCCCATTAACACCGCCACCCGACCAAACTTTTCAGGATTGCCATACCGGTGCGCCGGGGTATCCATTACTGCCGTTTCTTCGCCTACCATGCAAACCTCTGTCTTTAAAAGCACACCATGCTGCTGCGCAACCTTACGTTGCACCAGCCCAATTAATTTTTCTATATCCGCCGCCGTGGCATTATCGGTGTTGACGATAAAATTAGCGTGTTTTTCAGACACTTGTGCCCCTCCCAACCGAAAGCCTTTCAGGCCAGCCTGTTCGATCAGCCGGGCCGCATAATCGCCGACCGGATTGACAAACACCGAACCGCAACTCGGTTGGTTAGTCGGCTGGGTTTTCGCCCGTTGCTCCAATAACGCCTTAATTTTTTGCTGGCTGCTAGCGGTATCGCCAGGCAGCAATTGCAGCCAAGCCGATAAAAACCATTCGCCAGCCGCGCCTTTGACGCTACGGTAAGCAATGGCAAAATCTTGTGGGCCACGCAGGGTAATCTCGCCGTCGCGGCTGAGCATTTCCACTTGGCGGACAATTGGCCAGGTTTCGCCGCCAAACGCCCCGGCATTCATCTTCAAGGCTCCGCCCATCGTACCCGGAATGCCCGCCAAAAATTCCGCGCCCAATAAGCCGTGTTCGGCAGCAAACCTTGCCACTAAAGCACAAGGTACGCCCGCTTCGACATACAACCCACCCTCGGCGGTCAATCGCATTTCTTTCAGGCGGTTTTTAGTGTTAATCACCGTGCCACGGATACCGCCGTCACGGATTAACAAATTACTGCCCAGGCCTAACCAAAACAGCGGTTCGGTGGCGGGCAAACCTTTTATAAAAGCAATCAGATCGGCCTTATCGTGAGGGATATACAGGCGGTCAGCACTGCCGCCAACCCGCCAACTGGTATACTTCGCCAGCGGCTCAGCCAATAATAAACGTCCTTGCATCGCTTAGCCTGCCAACACAGCCGTTAACAGTTGCGGCAATTGCGCGGCCACAGCACCGACATTGCCCGCCCCCATCGTTAAAACGACATCATCCGCATGGACGATACCCGCCAAAATGGACGGCAATTCTTCCCAATGCTCGACAAATACCGGATCGACCTGGCCACGCACCCGTATCGCCCGGCTTAACGCCCGGCCATCGGCTCCCGGAATGGCGGTCTCGCCAGCGGCATACACTTCCATTAAAATCAGCACATCGACTGTCGACAGTACTTGGACAAAATCTTCAAATAAATCCCGGGTGCGGGTATAACGGTGCGGCTGGAACACCACCACCGAACGCCGTGCCGGCCACGCTTGCCGTAAGGCTTCCAAGGTGGCGGCAATTTCACGCGGATGGTGGCCGTAATCGTCAACCAAGGTCAACTTGCCTTGCCCTAAGGCAATATCGCCATTGATCTGAAAACGTCTGCCGACCCCTTTAAATGCCGACAGGCTTTTGACGATAGCGGCATCATCCACTTTAAGTTTAGTCGCTACGGCAATCGCCGCCAAGGCGTTGAGCATATTATGCCAACCCGGCATATTCAACGTGACCGCCAACTCAGGATGACCGCCGCGCCGTATGACGGTAAAGCGGGTAAGCATCCCATCTTGCTCAATATCGACGGCGCGGACATCCGCCTCTTCATTGACTCCGTAAGTCACGACTGGCTTGGAAATCTCGGGGAGGATTTCCCTGATGCCGTCATCGTCCAAACATAACACCGCCAAACCGTAAAATGGCAGGTGATGCAAAAATTCTATAAACGTCTCTTTCAGGCGCTGGTAACTGTTTTGGTAGGTCGCCATGTGGTCTTGGTCGATATTGGTGACTATCGAGATCATCGGCTGCAAATACAAAAACGACGCGTCGCTCTCGTCCGCTTCCGCCACCAGATAATGCCCCAAGCCCAGCTTGGCATTAGTACCCGCACTGTTCAAACGCCCGCCGATCACAAAAGTCGGGTCTAACCCACCCTCTGCCAAAATGCTGGCGGTCAGACTGGTGGTAGTGGTTTTGCCATGGGTGCCGGCCACGGCGATGCCGAAGCGGAAACGCATCAGCTCCGCCAACATTTCCGCACGCGGGATTACCGGAATGCGGTTGACATAGGCTTCGTCAACTTCGGCATTGCTGCGGTCTATAGCACTGGACACCACCACCACATCAGTATTGAGAATATTTTCACGGCTATGGCCGATCAAAATCTTCACGCCCAAGCCCGCCAAACGTTGGGTGACGGGGCTTTCCTTAATGTCCGAACCGGACACTTGGTAGCCTAAATTAAACAGCACTTCGGCAATGCCGCTCATGCCCGTACCGCCAATACCGACAAAATGAATCCGTTCAATATTGCCCAGCGCCTGCACCATCGTGCGGATTTGTCGGAAACTCATGGCTTTGCTTCCGCCATACAAATTTCCGCCACAACTTCAGTCGCATCCAAACGGGCGCATTGGCGGGCCGCTTGGCTCATAGCCGCCAAATGCTGACGGGCTTCGGTGATATTTTCCGCCAAACGGCTGGCAGTCAAGTCTTTCTGCATTAATAATAATCCTGCTTGGGCTTCGGTCAAATAACGGGCATTAGCGGTCTGATGGTCATCAATCGCACCGGGTAAGGGGATAAAAATCGCCGGCACCCCCATCGCCGAAACTTCACTGACCGTCATGGCTCCTGCCCGGCAAACCACCAAATCCGCCCAGAGATAAGCCGCCGCCATGTCGTCAATAAAAGGGCTCACTTCAGCGTCAATACCGAGATGGCGGTAATGTTCGGTCACTTGTTGGCACATAACCGCACCTGTTTGGTGTTTTATGCGCACCTGTGACAATAATGCCATGGCTTCAGGAACGATTTCGTTTAATATCTGTGCCCCTAAGCTACCGCCCACCACGAAAATATGCAGGGGGTCACTAGCGGCCGGTTTTGCAGCCAGATGCTGTACAAACGCTGACCGTAAGGGATTGCCGGTACACTGGGCTTGGTTTTTTTTCGGGAAACTGCCCGGAAACGCCTCCAAAACCTGACTGGCCATTTTGGCCAACAGACGGTTAGTCGTCCCTGGCACACGGTTTTGCTCATGGATGACCAGAGGAATACCCAACACCCGCGCCATAAGGCCACCAGGCCCTGCAACAAAACCGCCCATACCCAACACCACATCAGGTTTGCGTTGCCGTAAGATACGCGCGGCCTGCACACAGGCCGCCACTAACTTAAACAGGGCGGCCAACTTGGACAACAAACCCTTGCCACGTACCCCCGCCACTGCCAGCCAATCAATATCAATACCCTGTTCAGGCACCACCCGACTTTCCAAGCCTTTTTGCGTACCTAACCAACTGACTTGCCAGCCTTTAGCACGCAAAGACTGCGCCACCGCTAAGGCCGGAAACACATGCCCGCCGGTACCGCCCGCCATAATAACAATCCGCTTCATGCTTTCGCCTTCGCTTTAACACGCGGTTCGGGCAAAGTATTGGCATTAATTTCGGTCACTTCGCTATGCACCCGAAACAACAGTGCCACCGCGCAACACATAATCATCATACTGCCGCCACCGTAACTCATCAGCGGCAAAGTCAGTCCCTTGGTAGGGAGAATCCCCATATTGACACCCATATTGACAAAAGCCTGAAATCCAAACCAAATACCTAAGCCGTAGGCAATAAATGCCGAGAACTGCTCACCCGCCTTTTCCGCCGCCACCGCTATCGAAAAAGCCCGGCACACCAATAACGCGAACAGGCCAATCACTGCCACCACACCCAATAAACCTAACTCTTCGGCGATCACCGAAAACAAAAAGTCGGTGTGCGCTTCCGGCAAATAATATAATTTTTGCAAACCGCCGCCTAAACCTACCCCCGTCAACTCACCGCGCTCAAACGACACTAAGGCCTGGATTAACTGGAAGCCGGTATTACGCGGGTCTTCCCAAGGGTTAAGAAAGCTCGTCACCCGCTTCATGCGGTACGGCTCAAAATACACCAGCAGAGCCCCCGAAATGATCAGGCCACCGAACAACAAACCAAATTGTAAGACCCGTGCACCCGCCAAAAACATCATGCCCATAGCGATCATCAAAATTACCACTGCCGAACCGAAATCCGGCTCCAACAACAATAACAGGCTGGCGACCGAAAACACCAGCAACGGTTTGAGCAAACCAAACGCCGATTCCCGCAACTCCTGCTGATGGCGGTTAACATAACGGGCCATATAAACTACGGCGGCAAACTTGACCAACTCGGAGACTTGGATCCTGATCCCCGCCAATTGCAACCAACGGGTACTGCCGTTAACATTGACCCCAATGCCCGGCAACAGCACCACCACCAATAGCACTAAACCCGCTATAAACAGCCACTGCGCCATTTTCTGCCAATTACGCATCGGTATCATGACAATATACCGCGCCATAATTAGCCCCAAAGAAATATGGATAAGCTGCTTAAGCGGATACCCCCACACCGTAAAGGTACTGGCGCTCAATGACGCTTTGGTGTCCAAATGCAAAGACGATGACGTAACCATCACATAACCGATCAGCAATAAGCACGCACATACCGCCACCAAATTGGCATCATAATGAAACGGTTCAGCCGCCGGTTTTTTGCCCTTTTTACTCATGGCACCAATGCCAACACAGCCTTAGTAAATTTATTGCCCCGATCCTGATAGTTTTTAAACTGGTCGAGACTAGCACAGGCGGGCGACAACAAGACGCTATCACCGCTACTCGCCAAGCTGGCGGCAATCTGCACGGCTTGGGTGATATTTTCCGCCGAATACACGGGTACACAAGAACCTTGCAAAGCCGCTTCTATTAGCGGCGCATCCTTGCCCATCAATACCACGCCTTTAGCCTTTTCCTTAATGACTGGTGTCAACTCATTCATGTCTGCACCTTTAGCCTGTCCGCCCGCAATCAGAATCACCTTACGCGCATAGCCTTGCAAAGCGGCGACACAAGCGCCGATATTGGTGGCTTTAGAGTCGTTGACCCACGTCACGCCGCGAATTTCGGCAACCCGCTGCATCCGGTGCTCTAGCCCTTTAAAGGTGCGCAAGGCCTTGCACATAGCCGTTTTGTCCAAGCCCACCGAAACACCTAAAGCCAGCGCCGCCAACGCATTCGCGGCATTGTGGCGGCCTTCCAGCGGCAAATCCGCCAAAGCCAGCAAACGCTCGTCATGGTGCATGAGATATTCCTCGCCTTCAGGGCCTGCCAAATAAAAATCGGCGTGTGTCCTAATCGAAAAAGTATGGGTCACGCGGCTAGCGTCCTGCATGTCAGCAACGACCGGGTCGTCCAAATTAAGCACCATCGCCCCGTCACCACGAAACACCCGCTGTTTTTCCTGGGCGTATTCGGCCATGTCGGCATGGCGGTCAAGATGGTCGGCACTCACATTCAACACTGTCGCCGCCGCCGCATTTAATACCGCTGTCCGCTCCAATTGGAAACTGGACAGTTCCAACACATATAAATCTACCGAACTGTCCAGCAAATCCAAAGCGGGCACACCTAAGTTACCGCCAACCGCAACCTGCTTACCCGCCGCTTTCGCCATATCGCCGACCATGGTCGTCACTGTGCTTTTACCATTAGATCCCGTAATGGCAATAATCGGCGCAGTCACTGAGCAGGCGAACAAATCAATGTCACTGACAATTTGCGAACCGTTGGCAATGGCCTTCATGATGGCCTTTTCATTGAGCGACAAACCGGGACTGACCACCAGATGCGTCGCCACCTGAAAGGCCGCATCGTCAAACCCGCCGGTAAATAGCGGCGTGTCGGGCATTTGCTCAAGAAACTCATCAATCATTGGCGGCTTGTCGCGGCTGTCAATAATGGCAAAACGGTACTGTAATTTCTGTAAATACCGCGCCACCGACAAGCCGGTATTGCCAAGCCCGACCACCAATATTTTCGAACTGAGCGGGTCTAGGGCAAAATGGGTGTTTAATGCGTCGGTCACTGCTTGCGTTTGCATGGGACTTATCTCAATTTTAAGGTCGCCAAGCCAATCAAAACCAGAATCACGGTGATTATCCAAAAACGGACAATCACCCGTGGCTCCGGCCAGCCTTTCAATTCAAAATGGTGGTGTATCGGCGCCATACGGAACACCCGCTTGCCGGTCATCTTAAAAGAGGCGACCTGGATAATGACCGACAGCGTTTCCATCACAAACACCCCGCCCATAATGACCAAGACAATTTCTTGTCTGACCAGCACTGCCAATACGCCCAAGGCACCGCCCAACGCCAACGCGCCGACATCACCCATGAAAACCATAGCAGGATAGGTGTTAAACCATAAAAATCCCAAACCTGCCCCAATAATGGCGGCACAAAAAATAATCAGCTCACCGGCATTGGGCAAGTAAGGGATGGCCAGATATTGCGAAAAGGTGGCATGGCCCGACACATAAGCAAACACGCCCAAACCCGCCGCCACCATCACCGTCGGCATAATCGCCAGGCCGTCTAAGCCGTCCGTCAGATTGACCGCGTTACTGGTCCCGACAATGACGAAATAGCTGAGGACAACATACATCGGCCCCATATCCAACATCACATCCTTAAAAAACGGGATAAAAAATTGCGTCTCGGCCGGGATCGAAGCCGTTTTGTACAGAAAAATGGCGGCGGTCAGACCAATGACCGACTGCCCTAAATATTTAGCTTTCGCCGACAGGCCATCGCTGTTACGCTTAATGACCTTACGGTAATCGTCAATAAAGCCAATGACCCCGTAACCCATCGTCACCAATAAAATCACCCAGATATATCGGTTGCCCAAATCTGCCCACAACAAAGTGCTGACCGCAATGGCGACCAAAATTAACGTGCCGCCCATTGTTGGCGTACCGGCTTTTTCATAATGCGATTGCGGCCCCAATTCCCGGATGCTTTGGCCTATCTTATTGCCGCGCAAACGGCGTATCATCCAAGGACCGATAATCAATGAGATTAATAAGGAGGTCAACACGCCCAAAATGGCGCGGAAGGTCAGGTAATGGAAAACCCGAAAACCACCGTCGACGCTCAATAAATAATCCGCCAGATAAAGTAACATTGCTTAATTCCTAGCCTAATTTCCAAATTATCCAATTAAAGCAGCAACGACATGCTCCATGTGCTGCGCCCGTGAACCCTTAACTAAAATGCTTGCCTCACTGTGCAACGCCTGCCGCACAGCGGCGATTAAATCGGCTTGGGCAGGGAAAAACGCCGCCCCAGCCCCAAAACTGTCTACGGCAAAACGGGCATGTTCACCCGTAGCCCATACCCTCTCCACGCCGCTAGCCTTAATCAACCTGCCAATGTCGGCGTGCAGGGCCTCGCTATCAGACCCCAACTCGCCAAACGCCCCCAAAACCAACCAAGGCACACCACCGCATTCCATCAGCACGTCCAAGCCTACTTTTAAGGACGACGCATTGGCGTTATAAGTGTCATCAATAATCCGGTTGCCCAACGGCCCGCATAAGGGCTGCAAACGGCCTTTCACTGGCTGCACTTGTGCTAAGCCCGTAACGATTTGCGCCAATTCCAAACCTAAGGCCAAACCTGCCGCCGTCGCCGCCAAAGCGTTCAAGACATTATGGCGGCCAGCCAGATTCAGCACTGCATCGGCTGTCCCTTGCGGGGTGTGTACACGGAATACCGTGCGGAAACCTTGCCCGAACAATTCGGTATGGATGCCATCGGCAGAAACATCAGCCTGCCCATGCAAGCCGAACGTCAAAACCTTCCTAGCCCCGGCCACAGCTTGCCAATACGAAAAATAACGGTCATCGCGGTTCAGAACGGCAATCCCGTCGGCTTGCAGGGTTTCGATAATCTCGCCCTTAGCCCGCGCCACCCCGTCCAAATCGCCGAAACCTTCCAAATGGGCCGCCCCGGCGTTATTTAAAACCACCACATTGGCCTGCGCATAGCGGCTGGTATACGCAATTTCCCCAGGGTGATTCGCGCCCATTTCAATAACCGCAAAGCGGTGGATGTCATTAATGCGCAATAAGGTCAGCGGTACGCCAATATCATTATTCAAATTACCTTGGGTAAACAGGGTTTCACCCGCCACGCTTAAAACGGCGGCGGTCATTTCCTTAACCGTCGTCTTACCGTTACTGCCAGTCACGCCGACAACCTGCACAGACGCTTTACGCCGCCAGGCCCCCGCCAATTCCGCCAACGCCAAACGGCTGTCGGCAACAACAATATGCGGCAGTTCCGTCACTACCCCAGCGTGGACAATCGCGGCCCCTGCCCCCATCTGTGCCGCTTGGCCGACAAAATCATTACCGTCAAAACGCTCACCTTTAATTGCCACATACAAGGCTCCGGCACTTAAGGTACGGGTATCAATACTCACCGAAGCGATAGCGACATCCGCGCCGTGGTGTTGCCCGCCGACCATGGCGGCGATTTCACTTAATAACATCTTCATAACTCCCGCTCCGCCAACGCCGCCAGCACAATTTGCCGATCACTAAACGGATAACGCACCCCTTTAATTTCTTGATAATCTTCATGGCCTTTACCCGCCACAACAATACAGTCCAATGGACTGGCATGGCTTATCGCATGGCGTATGGCCTGCTCCCGGTTGGCCAGCACCTGCGTGTTTCCGGCCTTACAACCCACCAGAATATCGGCAATAATAGCGGCGCTGTCTTCAAAACGGGGATTGTCGTCCGTCACCAGCACATGATCCGCCCATTGTCCGGCACTCGCACCCATAAGTGGCCGCTTACCCGCATCACGGTTGCCGCCGCAACCGAACACCGCCCATAAAGCCTGGCGGCAATGTCCCCGCGCACTGCGCAACACATTGTCCAAGGCATCGGGGGTATGGGCATAATCGACAAACACGAGGGGCTGCTTAGCACCGCCGCCGAAACATTCCATCCGTCCGGCAACTGCCTGTAGGCTCGCCAGTTTAGCGACGGCTTGCCCAAACGGCTCGCCCATCGCCAACAGCACCGCCAACACCAAGGCGACATTTTCGGCATTAAAGTCGCCATATAAGGGAATATTGACCGTTGTTCTGAAAGTCCGCCAAGCCACCGTCAACGCCAAGCCGGCACTATGGGTATGGCTGTCCAATACCTGTAAAGTCTCGTCTGCCGCCAAGCGACTGGCTTGCCGTGTGACCCCCCAACGGACCACCCCTTCCGGCGTTTCGGCCAACATCCGTGTACTGCCCTCTGCATCCAAATTAATGACCGCAAACGCCAAACCCGGCTGTTTCAACAACAACAGCTTAGCGTCCAAATAGGCCGCCATCGTGCCGTGATAATCCAGATGGTCACGGGTGATATTAGTAAATACCGCCCCTGTAAAAGCCACCCCGTTCACCCGTCCTTGCGCCAAACCATGCGAAGAAACTTCCATCGCCACTGCCTGCTTACCTTGGTGCTGTAAACTGGCCAACATCCGTTGCACGGCTAAAGCATCGGGGGTGGTATTGGCGGTCGCCAACAACTGCCCCCAACTTCCCCAGCCTAAAGTGCCGATAATGCCGCAGTCTGTCAGGAGTTGCGCCAAGAACTGGCTGCATGAGGTTTTACCGTTCGTGCCGGTAATGCCGATCACCGCCATCTGCCGCGAAGGCTGCCCATAAAAGCGGGCGGCAATCTCACCCAAGCGCACGTCCAAACCGTCAAGAGCCCAAATCGGCACGGCGCTAATGGCGGCGGCTAAGGCCGCACCCTCACCAGCGGGGTCATAAAGGATAACTGCCGCACCTTGGGCAATAGCTTGCGCCGCGTGATGTAAGCCATGTTGCTGGCTACCCTGCAAAGCGACAAACGCATCTCCCGTCTGCACCTGACGGCTGTCCAACACCAATCCGCCCACCGTGAGCATAGCCAGCTCATGATCAGGCGGAGGGGGAGCGAGTCCATCTAATAAGACATGCAGGTTCATCGGCACGGATTTACTGGAGTTGTTGTTGGGTTAATAAAATAGGCATGGTATCGAGCTTGTCAGGCGCGATATCCAGTATCCGTAACGCCCCGGTCATCACCCTGGAAAACACCGGAGCTGAAACCAGACCGCCGTAGTATTGGCCTGCCGACGGCTCGTCAATCATGACGACCATCACCAAACGCGGGTCTTTTGCCGGTGCCATACCGGCAAACACGGAAAAATATTTCTTGTCGATATAACCGCCGCGGCCACCGGATTTTTTTACCGTCCCTGTCTTACCCGCCACCGTATAGCCATCGACCCGCGCTTCATAAGCCGTACCGTCTTTAGTAATGACCTGCTCCATCATTGCCCTGACACTACGCGCGGTCTTTACCGAAAACACCCGCTGCGCCTCATCATCTTCGTCCCGTTTGAGCAAAGTGACCGAATGCAACACCCCATCATCAGCCAAAGCCGTGTACGCCCTAGCCAATTGCAAAGCCGACGTGCTCAGCCCGTAACCAAACGATAAAGTAGCCCGGGCAAAATCATTGAGGCGGTGATAATCGATTAGGCTACCGTTGGCTTCGCCAGGAAAACCGATTTTCGCCGAACTGCCCAGCCCCAATTTACGGTACACGCCCCAAAAATATTTAGGCGGCATCCGCAAGGCCATTTGGCTGACGGCAATATTACTGGATTTTTTAATGACTTTGGTCAAATCCATTGTGCCGTAATTATGCACATCCTTAACCGTGCGGCGGCCTATGGCAAAACTGCCGGTGGTATAAAACATATCGTTCGGGTGGACATAACCGCCTTCAAGGCCCGCAGCGACCACAAAGGGCTTGATTGTCGAACCCGGCTCAAAGACATCGTTAATGGCACGGTTACGGTATGAACTTTTTTGTTTGGTATTGGGATTAAAAGAAGGTTGGTTCGCCGCCGCCAACAATTCACCAGTTTTGGCATCCAAAATCACCAACACCCCGGTCTTGGCTTTATTTTCCGCCACCGCCCGTTCCAACTCCCGATAAGCAAGGTATTGGATGCGCTCATCAATACTTAATTCGACATCCTTACCTTTGACCGCTTCTTTCATATCGGTCACGGCAACAACATGGCCTTGCCCGTCCCTAATGACCCGCTTACTGCCGGGAATGCCTTGCAAGACCTTCTCATAACCTGCCTCGACACCTTCCTGACCGACATCCTTGGCATCGGTAAAGCCCAACAAATGTGCCGCCACCTCACGGGTAGGGTAAAAACGCTTATATTCCGGTTCGACAAACAGCCCCGCCAGCTTTAACGCCTTAATTTGGTCGCCAATCGACGGGGCTATGCGCCGCGCTAAATAGACAAACTGGCGAGGCTTATCGGCTTTAACCAAATCCGCCACCTTACCCGCTTTCAGGCCTAGCAGTGTTTCGATCTGGGCAAGCTTTTGGTCTTTTTCCTTGTTATAGCTGTTAAGCACCTGAAGCTTTTCGTCTTCAGTCATCTTCATCTCTTTTTCCAGATGTAGCTGGTCTTTTTTCTGCTTACGGAAAGCCTTTTCCATTTGCTTAAGCCGCGCCTCATCGGTTTTTTTTACTTCATAGGCGTTAATGATAATGGAATGCACCGGCGTACTGACCGCCAAAGGCGCACCGTTACGGTCCCGAATCATGCCCCGTGAAGCCATAATGGCCTGAGTTCCGACATGCTCGTAAACATTCTCCAATTTACTGTCATATTGATAGACTAACTGGAGATACACCGCCCTCCCCACCAACGCCACCATGCACAGCATCATGAAGGCCAGCAAAACCCGTCTTCTGCCCGTAAAATCGGTATTCGGCTCAGGAGCCTTTTTTTTCAAGCGAAAGTCGATCATTCGGCTATTAAGGTTTTAGATAAATGGTTTCTTCGCGCTTAGGCAAAATAAGCTTCAGTTGATTAAGCGCGGCAGACTCGACCCGGTTTTCCTCCAAGAGCATAGTGATCTCCAACTGCATTTGCCCCCACTCAATCTCATATTGGTCAAGTGCCGCCTGCTGTTGCTGAATCTCAATAAACACCAAACGTGCCCGATACTGATAATAGACCACCGCTATCGCCGACACCAATAAGGCTACAAACAACGACCCCATACCCAAAACACGCCAGCCCGCCATTTAGGCTTTCTCCGCCACACGCATAACGGCACTCCGTGAACGGGGATTATGGGCGATTTCTTCAGGACTGGCCTTAATCGCCTTACCGCCTTTTTTTAACAAGCCTTTAGCAATGTCAGCTTCTCTGATGGGAAATTTGCCGGGATTATATTTTGCGCCCGCTTCAGCGCGAAAAAAGCGTTTGACCATTCTGTCTTCAAGGGAATGAAAAGAAATCACCACCAATCGGCCACCCGGCTTTAACACGGCCAAGGCGTGTCCCAATACCTGTTGCAGTTCGTCCAGTTCCTGATTAACGGCAATCCGTATCGCCTGAAAAGAACGGGTGGCCGGATGTTTATGCTTATCCCTAAACGGCACAGCCCCTTCGATGAGCTTGGCCAGTTGCCGGGTGGTCGTTAGGGGTATTTGTTGGCGTTGTTCAATAACGGCGTGGGCAATACGGCGGGCAAACCGCTCTTCACCGTATTCAAACAAAACCCGCACCAATTCCGCTTCCGGCACTTGAGCCAACCATTGCGCGGCGGACAGGCCTGCCGAGGCATCCATGCGCATATCTAAAGGGCCATCGTGCAAAAAACTGAAACCGCGTTCGGGATTGTCCAGTTGGGGCGAAGACACCCCCAAATCCATTAAAATGCCGTCAACTTGGCCAACCATATCGGCGGTGGCGGCGAGCGTGTGCAGTTGGGAAAAACACGCGTGACTTAGCGTGAAGCGCTGATCGTTTTGTAACTGTCCGGCAATTTCCGAGCGGATGGCCTGCAAATCCCTATCCAATGCCCATAAACGTCCGCCGCCGCCCAATTGCCTTAAAATACCTTGGCTATGCCCGCCACGGCCAAACGTACAATCGATATACAATCCGTCCGTTTGTATTGCCAATTGCTCCAATGCTTCCGCCAGCATGACGGGCGAATGTTCCACTTGTTTATCCCCTTTAAAATGATAAATGCCCCAAATCCTCCACACCTTCATTATCGGTGCTGTCTATCCACTCCTGCTCTTTGGCATTCCAAGCGGCCTCATGCCAGATTTCAAACTTATCGAGTTGCCCGACCAAAATCACTTTCTTGTCCATACCGGCAAACGAGCGCAATTTTTCGGGTAACAATACGCGGCCTTGGGAATCCATTTCACATTCTGAAGCGTTGCCGATCAGAAAGCGCCGGAGCTTGCCGGCGGCTTTATTTAAGGTAGGTAACTGCCTGATAGTATTTTCGAGTTTTTCCCATTCGGGTAACGGATAAAGCCACAAACACCCGCTCTCGCCCGTACACCGCTCATTGACGGCGACCGTGACAATCAGTTGCCGCTGGCAACAGTGCTGCAACGCTTCCCGATAACGGGTGGGCATCGCCATACGCCCTTTGTCGTCAAGATTGATTGTGCTGATGCCACGGAACAAAAATCACCCAAAGCCCCAAAAAATCCATTTTTCACCCGTTTATACCACTTTTACCCACGATTAAGCGCACTATAGATTTCATTCGACCGTTAGTCAAGAATGATTTTGGCTTGAAATCTTGCTTTCATGACAATAACTTACAAACCCTTAATGAAAAGACGAGGGAAATTGCCGGAGGCAATCCTAAATATCAAGATTTATCAATAAAATGAACCGATTTAGTGCAAAAAGATAGGAGCTTATAAAGAGCCTATAAAAGGAGGGGCTAGCGGGGCTTAACATTCCCTTGTCACGGCCTTGTCATATAAAGAAAGGCCTGTACAACTAAGGAGTGGTATTAATTCACAAATCACCTATGCAAAACACGGGAAATATCTAGTAGGAAGAAAGAGTCGACCTGTAAGCCGGGTTCTGTCGAGAACAGCCATTCATCTAGGCTGCAAGTCACCTTACAGCTCAAGCAATCTACCCAGGAACCGCGCGGGCCACGCGTCTGTCCCTCTATTTGATCTTGCTCCGGGTGGGGTTTACCCTGCCACACCTGTTACCAGTTGCGCGGTGCGCTCTTACCGCACCTTTTCACCCTTACCCGTCTGATGACGGGCGGTTTATTTTCTGCGGCACTTTCCGTAGGTTCACACCTCCCAGGCGTTACCTGGCACCCTGCCCAGTGGAGCCCGGACTTTCCTCCATTTCATCACAAGGATAAAACAGCGACTGCTCAGTCGACTCTTCCATCCACCAGTATAGCATATTTGTTTCTCTGAATGTTACCTAACTTCAACAAAATACAAATCTGCATTTATTTTTACCGCTGGCCTCCGCCACCTACCGCCGTTTAAACAACAGGTTTTCGCCTTGTCGGATGCCAAGTTGAACACCCTCTTCTTTCCATCTGGTCGTCAGTTCCATCGCTTGCCCCTGTTCGGTGGATAACAATTCAGTACGGATTAAGTTATCGAAAACGCGCAATGCTTCCTACTGCAAACGCAAATAAGTGCCGATAAAGCCCGATACAAAACGGCTACGCGCGGGGCAAAGCCTTCAGCTTAAGCTTCTCCCTGCATAGCCAACGCCGCTTGATACAACAATTTCTTCCGCACCCCGGTAATCTCAACCGCCAACGCCACGGCAGTCTTAATCGAGCATTCCTTCAGCAAAACAGCCAATATCCGCAAGTGCTCAGGACTCAGCTCTTGCTCAGATTTGTCGATCACCGCCCCATCAACAATCACCACAAACTCGCCCTTGCGCATATTCTCGTCGCTTTCGACCAACGCCAACGCCTTCGCCAATGTGGTTTTGACAATCGTCTCATGCAGCTTGGTCAACTCCCTGGCAATAACAATCTCCCTATCCAAAGGCAACACCGCCGCCATATCTTGCAAACAGGCCAAGATACGGTGGCTGGATTCATAAACCACCCAGGTGACCGGGCTTAAAGCCCGTTCGCTAAAAAACGTTTTCCGTGCCGATGAAGTTCGGGGTGTGAAGCCTTCAAACGTAAATTGGCTGACCGGCAAACCCGCCGCCGACAGCGCCGCAATCAAGGCACACGCGCCAGGGATAGGCACAACGTCTAGCCCCGCCTCCTTCACCAATTTTACTAACGGCATCCCCGGATCGCTTAGCAACGGCGTTCCGGCATCTGACACCAAGGCAATGGACAGCCCCGCTTGTAGCTTTTCCAACAACACTTGCGAAGCCTTGTCCTCATTGTGCTGATGCAAAGACACCCGCTTATTGCTAATCCCATAATGCTGCAATAACATGCCGACATGGCGGGTATCTTCCGCTGCGATCAGATCGACCTGCTTGAGGGTCTCGACGGCCCGAAAACTGATGTCGCCTAAATTACCTATCGGTGTCGCAACAACGTATAATTTGCCGCATTGATTGACCATTCGCAATTCTCCACTTTTTCAAGGCACGCCACCTACGTTATGACTACGCGCCGCAATGATAACAAGCCATATCCGCACGGCCTAACAGGCGATTATAACAGCATCACCGCCATCTGCCGGACTTCGCTGGTGGTTTGCCATGCTGTTTAATCTCGGCAAGACCAAAGCCCCGCATCTATTGCGCGGCGAACAGGCCGAACAGCAAGCCTTAGCGCATCTGCAACAACACGGCCTGCAACTGGTCTGCCGTAATTTCCGTTGCCGCTACGGCGAGCTGGACTTAGTCATGACCGACCGGGACACCCTGGTGATTGCCGAAGTCCGCTTCCGCAAAAATGCCCGCTACGGCAGTGCCCTAGAGAGCGTCACAACCGCCAAGCAATCGCGTATAATAGCGGCAACACACGTCTATTTAGCGACCCACAAAAGTAATTGCCCACTCCGCTTTGATGTGGTCGCCCTGTCCGGTGACGGGCAGTTGGACTGGATAAAAAACGCTTTTTAACCCAACAGAATTCCATGAGCTTACAAGACAGAATCATCAACCATTTCTCGGACAGTATCCAAGCCCAGCAAGACACCATGGGCAACCTCTGCGAACTGATCGAATACGCCTCGCAGCGGCTAGTGTCCAGCCTATTGAATGACAGAAAAATTTTCACCTGCGGCAATGGCCGCTCCTCCGCCAGTGCGCAACTGCTGTCCTCGGCCCTGCTCAACCAATATGAGCGCGACCGCCCGTCTTTACCCGTCATCGCCCTGAGCAGCGATGCCGTCACCTTAACCGGCATCGCCAACGACCACCATTTTGACGAAATCTTCGCCAAACAACTGCGTGCCCTAGGGCAAAGCGGCGACATTCTGGTCGTCTACTGCGACAGCCATAACGCCGCCAACCTTGGTAAAGCCATTGCCGTGGCGCATGACAAAGACATCTCGGTGCTGGCCTTAACAGGCCACAACGGCGGCATGGTGTCGCCGCTACTGCACGAGTTGGACATAGAAATCCGCGTCCCCTCCAGCTCACGCGCCCACATCCAAGAAATCCACATTCTGATCACCCATTGCCTGTGCGATTTAATCGACCAGCAATTATTTGGCTAAGGAGCAACCATGAACAAATACCTCCTGTTACTGACCGGACTGCTGATCCTGAACGGCTGCGTCACCGCCCCGATTGACGAAAGCGAAATCACCCGCGAACTCGCCCAAGGCCGACGTAGCCGGGCGCAAATTATCACCGACCGCAGCATCGAAGCCGATAGCCTCGACGAACTCAGTGGCGATAAAGAACTGCTGGCGCAAACCCATATCAACGTCCACGCCTTCAACGGCGCGGCCTTACTGACAGGCGAAGCCCCCAGCGAAGCCCTTAGGGCCAAAGCCGTCAACCTTGTCCGCTCAGTGGACGACGTAAAAATCGTCTATAACAAAATCACCATTGCCCCGCCCAGCGACTTAAGCTCGCGGGCCAATGATGCGCAATTGGCGGCAAACGTCCGCGCCGCCCTGGACAAAATCCGCACCCTCAACGGCTTTAGCCCTACGATGGTCAAAGCCTACACCGAACAAGGCGTGGTTTACCTCATGGGCAAAGTCCACCGCAACGAAGGGACAGTCGTCATCAACTTGGTCAGATACCAACCCAATGTCAAACAAATCATCACCGTCTTTGAATACCTCGACTGAGCAAGCGCCGTTACCCGCCAGCTTTCTGGCGGCCTTAGCGGACATTTTTACCGCCGCCGAATTGCTCACCGCCCCCGCCGACTGCTGGACGTATGGCTACGACAACAGCCGCCGCCATGTCCTGCCGCAAGCCGTGGCCTTTGCGACCAGCCACGAGCAAGTCGTTGCCACCGTGTTAGCCTGCAACCAGTTCAATATCCCGCTAACTGCACGCGGGCGTGGCACCGGCACCACCGGTGCCACCGTGCCGCTGCAAGGCGGCTTGGTATTATCGCTGGAGCGCATGAACCAAGTACTGGAATTCTCGCCCGACAACCGCTACATCCGCGTCCAGACCGGCATCACCAACCAACAAGTACAGGACATCGTCAAAGCCCACGGCTTCTTCTGGCCCCCCGACCCGACCAGCGCGGCATTTTGCAGCATCGGCGGCAACCTCGCCTACAACTCCGCCGGCCCTAAAGCCGTCAAATACGGAACCCCCAGGGAAAACACCCTAGGCCTACGCGCCGTCACTGGGGCAGGCAAAGACCTGCGCGTCGGCGTGTTCACCAGCAAAGGCGTGGTGGGTTACGACTTGACCCGGCTGATTATCGGCTCGGAAGGCACGTTAGCCATCATCACCGAAGCCACCCTAAAGCTTACGCCACTGCCCGAAGCCACCAAAACCCTCCGCGCCGTGTATCAAGACGTATTCGCCGCCGCCAAAGCCGTCGCCGCCATCATGGCCCAACCCGTCGTGCCTTGCGCCTTGGAATTTATCGACGGCAACGCCATTAACATGATCCGCCAATACTCCACTTGCGACCTGCCCGAAAATGCCGGGGCAATTTTAATGATAGAAGTCGACGGGCAACGCGAAGGTCTGGACAGCGCCGCGCAAAAAGTCGCCGACAGTGCCAAGAATGACGGCCTGTTAGACATCCGCGTCGCGCAAACCCGCGAAGAAGTGCAAGCCTTGTGGCAAACCCGCAAAGCCCTCTCCCCTGCCCTGCGCAAAGTCGCCCCGAAAAAAATCAACGAAGACGTGGTCGTTCCCGTCACCGAAATCCCCACCCTGATAGCAGGCTTGGATGAATTGTCTAAACAATACCAACTGCCCATCATCAACTTCGGCCATGCCGGCAACGGCAACATCCACGTCAACCTCCTGCTCAACCCCGACGACCCCGAACAAAGTGCGAGGGCACACCAGTGTTTGGATGAAGTCTTTTCGCTGGTACTAAAACTCAACGGCACACTATCCGGCGAACATGGTGTGGGCTTGGAAAAACGTGATTTTGTCGATAGGGAGCTGGATGCCAACTCCCTAGAACTGATGCGGGCGATTAAGCGGCAGTTTGACCCTAAGGGGATATTGAATGCGGGGAAAATGTTGCCTTTAGGATAGGAAGGTTGAAACTTGATGTTATCCAGAAAAACAAACGGGGCGTTTACTCCTTATCATTAAATAACTTGCAATGATAAACGCTGTTAACCTAATCATTATCCAGCGCATAGCCGTTTACAGAAAAACACGCCCATGAAAGTCCTGATCTACAACGAACTCAACCCCAAAACCATCCCAGGCTTTGCCAAGCTGAAAAAATACTTGGAGGAGGAGGACGATGATTTTAAATCGGCGGAAGTGAAAAAAGTTTGGGGACAATTTGTCTCGGGCGCGGTTAAACCAGCGTGACCGCCTGATCTTCTCGGTATACCACCACCAACAGGAAGGCTACGCGCTGTTGCTGGAGTTTGTCAAAAACCACGCCTATCAAGACTGACAGTTTTTGCGTCAAGCCTCGGCCTGCATGATGCCCAAGCCAGCTTGCAGCCTGCCACAAAATTCCAGCCTGGGCGATTTTGAAGGCAGAATTGAAACGCTTGGTTTTGGTTGGGCGATGCGGGCGGAGTAAATATACTTCAAACGGCCAGGTTTTCGGTTTTTTTGGTAGGGTACGCTGTACCCTCACTGCCATTAAGTTAAGGAAATTCTGTTCAGAAACAATGTTTTTTCTTCCTTTTATGGAAGTTCAGCAACCCCCTTGCCGATGTCTTTTGTCTGGGCGGGTTACGGTGCTTTCGTTCCAAGCAAGGCAGACCTTAACCCTATCGAACACAAATGGGCACAGCTTAAATCCATCCGCAACCAAGCACGATGTTCCGTTGACGACCTCTTCACTGGGGCGGTTACAGGACATCTTTTTATATCGGATTAGCTATACTTATACCATCCTGTATCGAATCTTAACAGCCTGTTAACTACTCCGTTCCAAAAACGCCGAAATGTCCGTCAAACCACAGCCGCAACACAATCATCTTTTGGCGGCTTTGTCGCCTGACGTTCAAAGCCGCTTGTTCCCGTACCTGGAACTGGTGCCACTGCCTTTGCGTGCGCTCCTATATGAATCCCGGCGTCCCATGCGCCATGTTTACTTTCCCACCGACTCCATAGTTTCGTTGCAGTATATGATGGAAAACGGGGCATCGACCGCGATCTCTGTGGTGGGCAATGAGGGGTTGCTAGGTATCACTTTGTTTTTGGGCGGCGAGAGCACTCCGAGCCGGTCGATGGTACAGAGCGCCGGTTACGCATATCGACTCCCCAGACTGCGGGTGAAAGAGGAGTTTAACCGCCACGGCCAGTTGCTGATGCTAATGCTCCGGTACACTCAGGCCTTGATCACGCAAATCTCTCAGACCGCAGTGTGCAATCGGCACCATTCTATCGACCAGCAGCTCTGCCGTTGGCTCCTGCTTTCCATAGATCGCCTGTCTCACAATCACTTGACCATGACTCAGGAATTCATCAGCCACATGCTCGGCGTTCGCCGCGAAGGTGTTACCCAAGCCGCATTAAAATTGCAGCAGCTAGGCGTGATTTCATATTCGCGCGGATTGATCAAGGTGCTTGACCGACCAAAGCTTGAAGCTCTGAGTTGCGAGTGTTATAGCGTGGTCAAGAAGGAAACAGATTTGCTCCTTGATTACCTGCCGCAGCGCCGAGTGATTACGAATACCGATGCCATCCCCACTGCGACGCTTCCAACGCTGTAGGCAGTGAAACATCAATAAAAAGTGTACTTAAGGACAAAGGGTGCAGATTTTGAAAAAGCATATTTAGCAAACTGTCAGGCAGCTATCCGTTTAAGTGCAGTCACTCATGACGGTAACGTAGCTGTCCGCAATTGGCCTATTTCAGTCATTAGTCTGTACTTACCATTAAAATTGCCCAGGATTGATATTTGACAATATACCGTCAATGAGGCGAGTCTGCTCAGTAAATCCGCGTCAAGAACGGATG
Source organism: Methylovulum psychrotolerans (assembly GCF_002209385.1). Classification (NCBI taxonomy): domain Bacteria; kingdom Pseudomonadati; phylum Pseudomonadota; class Gammaproteobacteria; order Methylococcales; family Methylococcaceae; genus Methylovulum; species Methylovulum psychrotolerans. The sequence goes on along the minus strand of NZ_CP022129.1, from coordinate 2,787,454 downwards.
TATACTTCAAACGGTCAAGTTTTCGGTTTTTTGGTAGGGTACAGCGTACCCTACGGTGAATTGTAAAAGCCGAATACTTGGCCGTTCACAGTTACTTATTTGGATGCGGATGCCAGCAATTTAGCGCCATTCCTTCTGTATCTGAGAAAACATTTCTCGACCCGTTATCAAGAGATTATTTCAGCCATTAAAACGGTTGCCCCGTTTTTTCATGACTTCTACCTTGAACCTAGGGGCGAGAAAGGCGACGAATTCCTTTTATTGCGATGGACTCATGTTGACTATGATACGCCTTTTTCTGCGAATCAGCTTTCAGATGGTACGGCCCGTTTCATTTGTCTGGCAGTATTATTTCTTCAGCCAATAATGTCCCAACCCAAAACGATTGTCCTTGATGAACCGGAATTGGGTTTGCATCCTGCGGCTTTGAATGTGCTGGCTGAAATGGTCAAAGCTGCGGCAAAGACAAGCCAGGTCATTTGTTCGACGCAATCGGCAGCCTTTGCCAATCAGTTTGAACCCGAAGATTTTATTGTCGTGGATCAACAAAAAGGCGTGTCTACGTTTAAAAGGCCTGATAAAAAGGCGCTCGAGCATTGGTTTGACAATTATGGCATGGGGGAGATTTGGTCGAAAAACCTGATCGGAGAGGCCGTCCTGAATGGTAAGGGTAGGTATTTCTAAAGCCCTCGGCAAAGGCTAAAGACCTTTGCACTCCACCAGAGAGGCCGCGCCGAACGGAGTGCAATGGTCTTCAGCCATTGCACAATAGCCTGTCGTTTGCCTTTATAGCTATTTTTGCCTTACAAGCGGATTACCAAGCCAGCACAGAAGCATGGCGACCCGCTCCCGCATTTACCCCCAGCTTTGCAGCTCATGCCAGTAAGCGTCCACTTTTCTGATAATATGCTGTTGGCGTTTTTCCAAATACGATGCCGCCAGTAGTACGGCCAGGCCTAAGCCGATGGTGCTTAACCACGGGGCTTGCTGGTAAGCGTCGATGGCATAACCGCAATAAAATAACACCCCGCCTAAACAACACAGATGCCCGGCGAAAAACGGTACTTTTTCGTGGTATCTTAAGCCTACCACGCTGAGGCTGAGGCCTGTCGCTAAGGCTAATAAGGGCGCGAAGGCTTGCCCGTCCAATAAGCTGCCCGTGATTAAACCGCAAGCCAATACCGCACCCAAGAGGCGGTAGGTGGCAGAATAGCGGTCGACATACATCGACAGAATGAAGAGCAGCAAGGCGGCGGGTAACAATAATCCGTAGTGCTGGTAGCCTAAACCGAGCAGTGTGTCGGTGACGTTGAGCCAAGCCAGTAAGGCGGCTAAGGTGCCGACAAATTGGCCAGCGTCGATAATGCTGGCGGACTTGGTATAGTGTTTAAGGTCAAGGATACAGATGACCGCTGTGATAAACGCCAGCACGATGCCCAGTAAACAGGAAGCCGGGTGCAGCAGGCTGCGCCCGATCAAGATCAATAACGGCAGGCTTAGCAGAACCCGCGCCGTTAGGCCTTCACCTAACCGCAGGGTACTGTCTTGTCTTAATTGCTGTTCTACTGCCCGGAGCGCGAAGAATAACAGGGTGATGAGTATGGGTGGCCAATAAGCATCCCGAACGGGCAACAGTAACAAAAAGCTGCCCAATAATAAGGCCTGTAGCAAGCGTTTGACTTGTCGCCTCGCCAGCATGGCAAAGCCCGCGTAACCGACCAACACCAATAACAAAACGGTGATGATAAAATCGGCCGCGATTAAAAAGGGGCTGACATTGCCAAATTGTAGCCAATGGTAGGGCAGTTGCAATGCCAAGCTGCCTTGGCTAAAGGCATAGAGCATGGCGCTGACTTGCGACACTTGCACGGGTAAAAACGCCACGCCTAAGGCAAAGAAAATCCTCGCCCCGGTCGTTTCTTTAAGTCCGTAACGGCAGATCATACCGCCCGCGCACAATAGTAAGGTGAGGCCTAAGCCTATCCAATAGCGGTAAGCGGGCAACAAATCGGCGCGGCTTTGCAGCATAAAGCCAATGGCGGAAATGACGATCAGCCCGGTGCCTGCCCAGCGTAGGTAGCCGATGATTTGTGTCGCAAGCGCGGGCGGGTGGGTTGCCGTGTCCGAAATAGGTTCTGGGTTGCTGTCAAGTTTATAGGCGTACATGTTAATGCTCCTGTCCGGCATCGGCTTTAGGGGCAGATGGGGTGGTTTGGGCGGCTAATGCCGCTAAAATTCTGTTCAGCTCTAGAGTTTCCTCGGCTTGGACGAAGGCATCGGCAAAATGGTCTTGGCTGATGGGATCGGGGTAGCCGCATTCCGCCCCGGTGATGGCTTCTTCCCAGCGGTTAAAAACTTTTTGTGCTTCCGCGAGCGGATTGCTGTCGCCGCTTTTTAAGGCGGTTTGTAAGTGGAGGCGGTTTTGTCGGGCGGCAAATACGGCTTTTTGGGTATTCAGCGTCTGTAAGCGGGTTTGGACGGTGTTGAGGTCGGCGGCTAATTGGGCGTGTTGGCTTTGGGCGTTCTGGAGTTGGGTTTCCAAGGTTTTGATTTGTTGCTGGGCACTGACCATACGCTTGACGCATTCTAAGGCTTTTGGCTGGTCTGTCTCTTTGGTTTTGATTGCCCGCGCCGCCCAAGTGTCGGCTTCTTTATGCAGTTCGGCTAAACTTGCCTCGAATTGCCCGATCAGGGTTTGCAGGCGGTGTTGATGGATGCGGGTTTTACCCCGCCATTCTTCCAACTCTTTAATGGCTACGCCCGCTACGGCCTCATGGTTTTCAAAGTCATCGACAATAACGTCGACTTGGGATTTCAAGGAGATAAAAAGTCGCTTTAAGCTGTTCATGGTGTGTTCCTGTTACATTTGGGGTTGTAATGCTTAAAGCAAGACAGATGCCATGTTTTTAGTTATTAAAAAACAATTGGATAGATTTTTTTATTGGCTTTGGCTATAATTTTTTTACAAAATATGCTGACATGGAAAACAAAAAATGTACATATTAACAGCGGAACAGGCAGCTTTTTTTGCGAAAGTTGCCGGGCTGGTATTTTTGAACCCGTTTGGGTTGGAGCGGGAAAAAGCCGATTGGGAAGTGTTAGGGCTAGCACCGGAAGGCTTGGGGTTTGCCGACCGCCTTCAGTTGATTGAGGCCAAGCTGGACAGGGAATTTAAAGCGCTGGAGCGGCAAGCGGTTTTTGATATTCGCCATTATCAGGGTAAAACCGAAGAAAACCTGCGCTTGGCGTGGTTGTTTTATGTCTTCCACCGTTATCGGCAGCGTTTCAACGGGCATATTAACGCCCAAAAACAAGCGGGGGATAAGGCGATTGAGCTGGCGTTTGCGCGTGAGTTGATGGGCGAATTTGAGCAAGCGGGGTTTAATCCGCCCGAAACCGCGCACTATATCGCCTTGTTGTTTCAGGTGCAGCGGGCTTTTACGTTTATTGATGAAACGGTTTCAGGCGATTGCCCGGCACTTTATGAATTGCGGATGCGGCTGTGGAATAACATTTTTACTTTTAATCCGGCGTGGTATCTGAATTATCTTTGTGGCCGCATGGAAGATTTTTCTTTGCTGTTGTTGGGCGAGACCGGAACGGGTAAGAGTTTGGTGGCGAAAGCGGTGGGGTGTTCGGGTTATATCCCTTTTGATCTGGCGGCGTGGCGGTTTGTCGAAAGTTTTTCCGCCTCTTTTAAGGCCATCAATTTATCGGAATATGCCACGGGTTTGCTGGAATCGGAATTGTTTGGGCATAAGAAAGGCGCGTTTACTGGGGCGATTGACAACCATCCGGGCTTGTTCGCCAAATGCAGCAAGCATGGTTCGGTGTTTATTGATGAAATCGGCGATATTGATGCCACGATTCAAGTCAAGCTATTGAATGTTATCCAAGAGCGGGTCTACAGTCCGGTGGGTAGCCACGAAAAACACCGTTTTGAAGGGCGGGTGATTAGCGCGACCAACCGCCCTATCGGGCAGTTATTGGAACAAGGCTTGTTTCGGGCCGACCTCTATTACCGCCTGTGTTCCGATGTCATTATCTTGCCTTCCTTAAGCCAGCGGATACGCGAAAACCCTAACGAATTGCCGGGGCTGATCGCTCGTTTGTTACGGCGTGTCATACCTACACCCGATGACGGGCTGGTCGCCCATATTGAAAGCAAAATCCGTGCAACCGTACCGGCGGATTATCCTTGGCCGGGTAACGTCAGGGAATTGGAGCAATGTGTACGGCGTATATGCCTGACCGGGACGTATCAGGCCACGCCATTAGCGGCGGCGGTTAGTGCCGCTGAGGCCGGGTTTCGGGCAGCCGATGGCGGATACCTTTCGGCACAGCAGTTGATGCAAAACTACTGCCGATTTTTATACGGCCAGTTGGATAGCTTTGAGGCGGTCGCTAGAATTGCCGGGCTTGATAGGCGGACGGTAAAGAAATATATGGAATCGGATGGGTAAGGTGTTTTGGCAAAGGGCAGGTCGGGCAGTGCGTCTTATCAGGCAGAAATACCGTTGTAAAGAAGCGTTCAAAGGCGGGTGTTTTTATGATATAACGTTAGCAGACTGACATTAACGGGCTTCTTCCATGCGTAAAATACCGCCGCTGATCTTTGCCATCATATTATCTGCCACCGCCTTACATACCCCGGCTGGCCGCGCCGAATGGGTAGAGTGGTTGGCCGATGCGGCGGCGGTGGGCGAGTTTGACAGCAATATCAACCAGTCTTTTTTTACCGCCTCGCAATTGGACGATTTTATTGGCAAAGGCTTGTTATCGGGTGGCCGGGCTTATCAGTTAGATAACTATTCACGGCTATATACCACGTTGGAATGGAACGGCGAGACTCACGAGAACTTCCAGAAGCTTAACCAATACAGTGTCGGCGGCAAAGGCGTGCTGACCCATAAGTTTGGCTTAGGCCAGCAAGCCCCAATGTTGCGCTTAGATGTGGCGGATGGGGAAATTTTTTCCGACAGCCAATTGCGCTCCGGCAACCAGTTGACGGCGGGGCTGCGCCTGTCTTTTTGGCACGGCGAATTCCAGCAACTTTATATGGGCTACCGTTTCGATGACCGCAACGCCGCCAGGGCCAATATCAGGCGTAAGGATTACCCTCATTCCGTTTTTGACATCAAAGGGCATACTGTTGAACTGGGCAGTAATATTGCCGTTAATGGGCGGATGCAATTGAATTTGGGTTATAACCACCGCTGGGGCGACATTGTCAGCAATAATTCGGAGAGCAGTTTCTCGCCCGCCGTGTTGGATCAAGTGCGCAGCATTGGCGATGATGACGCGCTGCCCGGTTGGATTTATCGCGCCTACGGCAACACCGACACTTATAATGTGGGGCTAAGTTATGCCTTATTGGGCGGACATGCGGCGACTGCGTTAAATTACAGTTATATAGAGACGCAAGCTTTAGGGGCGAGTTATGCTAACCATAAAGTCCAATTCAGCATCCATTACAGTTATTGAGGCGAGTGACTTATGCAAACCCAACGGCTGCTGGTGATTTTAGGTTTATTGTGGGGCGTGGCCCAAGCAGAAACTTGGCAGGTTAAGGTAACCGATAATGACGGCGACCCGATTGCCCAGGCGGCGGTGTATGTCAGTTCGCAAACGTCGCCCCCTAAACCTGCCAAGCCTAAAGAGATTATCATTGACCAGATTGACAAGGAATTTGTCAACCATTTGACGGTGGTCAGGACGGGAACCCCCGTGTCATTCCCCAATCATGACAAAATCCGCCACCATGTCTATTCTTTTTCGGCGGCTAAAGTTTTTGAGCTGCCGCTTTACCAAGGCTCGCCCGCCAAACCGGTGGTGTTTGACAAGGCCGGGGTCGTCAACTTAGGCTGCAATATCCATGATTGGATGTCGGCTTATGTGTTGGTGGTGGACAGCCCCTTTTTTGCGCTGACCGACAGCCACGGCATCGCCAGGCTTGAATTGCCTGATGGTGCTGATTATGTGTTGTCCGCTTGGCATCCGCAGTTAAAAAGCCTCACTCCCGATACCTTAACTATTGCGGCCAATACCCCCCATAATGCCGGACTAACGCTGACCATGAATTTGAAAAAAAATGTCCGGGCGATCCGCTTGCCGACGGAACTCGGCCTTAATATTGGCTACCGTTAAGCGGTTCCGGCACTTTACCCGCTTCCGCAGCCGCTTGTTGTTTTACATCATCGGCTTGTTGCTGCTAGTGTTGGCGGGGGTGTTTGCGGTGGTTAACCATATTTTCCGGCAAAACACGGAAGAAACTATCCGCCATGAGTTAGTGGTGACGGAGCGGGTGTTTTTGCGGCTGCTGAGTGAACGCAGCCAAGATTTAAGCCAACAGGCTACGGCTTTAGCCAGCGATTATGCGTTTAAGCGGGTGATCGCTACCCAAGACCATGACACCATCACCTCGGCGTTAATCAATTTAAGTGCCCGCGCCCAAGCCGATGCCGCTTTTTTGGTGGCGTTGGACCATACCGTAAAAATCGACACCTTAAGGCCGGAACAGGCCGGACAGGCTTTTTTCTCTCCGGCGTTGCTGGAGCAGGCCGAAAGCGAGGGCATGGCCAGCCGCTTGATGCTGGTCGGGCGAAAGCCTTACCAAGTGATTGTGGTGCCGATATTAGCCCCTGAGCCGATTGCTTGGCTGTGCCTGGGGTTTTTGGTTGATAACCCAGTCTTGGCGCAGCTTAAGCAATTGACTCAAGTGGAAATCAGTTTGTTAAGCGAACACGGCCAAACCCTGCAAGTCCACGCGACCACCTTACCCGCCCCGACACCACAACAACTGCCCTTATACCCTGTCCAGAGCGACGGCTTTTTTTGGCATACCGGGCAAGAACGCTATCTCAGCCGATTGGTGACTTTAGAGCAGCAAGCCGACGGTAAATTAGTCGCCTTGATTGAACGCCCCTGGTCTAAAGCCCTAGAAAACTTTTACCGCTTGCAGTGGCTATTGTTGGTCATTGCCTTATTTAGCATCGGCTTGGCCAGTTTGGCGGCGGCGTGGTTGGCCAAATCCGTCAGCAAGCCAGTACAGATTTTGGCGCAGGGGGTGCAAGCCATCGGCCAGGGCGATTACCGCCATCAAGTGCAAATTGACAGCACCGATGAAATAGGACAATTGGGTTTGGCTTTTAATTCAATGGGCACGCAATTGTTGGAAAAGGAAAAAATCCGCACTTTGTTGGGTAAAGTAGTCTCGCCCGTGGTTGCCCAAGAATTGCTTAACCATGAACTGGTGCTGGGTGGCGAAACCCGCGAAATCACTGCGCTGTTCACCGATTTGGCGGGGTTTACTAATATTTCCGAACAACTGTCGCCGCAAGACTTGGTGGCCTTGCTGAACGGCTACCTGACTGAAATGAGTGCCGCCATCAGTGCCCATGCCGGGGTGCTAGACAAATTCATCGGCGATGCCATCGTCGCGTTTTGGGGCGCACCCGTCACCGATACCGCCCACGCCCAGCAAGCCGTGGCTTGCGCGTTAGCCATGCAGCGGATTTTGCAGGATTTGCGCGAGGACTGGCAACGGCGCGGCTTGCCCTTGCTGTTTATGCGCGTCGGCATCAACACGGGGCCGGCGGTAGTCGGCAATATCGGTTCTATTGACCGCTTGGATTACACGATGATCGGCGATACGGTCAATTTGGCGGCACGTTTGGAAGGGGCGAACAAATACTACGGCAGCGGGATTTTGATTTCCGAATTCACCTACCAGCATGTCAGCAGCCTGTTCGCCTGTCGGGAATTGGATAAGGTCAGGGTACAGGGCAAACAACAGCCCGTCGCCGTTTATGAGGTGATCGCCGAGCATAAGCAATTAAGCGTCCGGCAACGGCAGTTGTGTTCGGGGTTCGCCGAGGCTTTGGCGGCTTTTCGTGGGCAACAGTTCCAACAGGCGCAGGTGATGTTTGGTGCATTGGTTGAGCAGTATCAGGATGCGGCTAGTGCGTTGTATTTGCGGCGGATTGCGGAGTTGGTAAGCGATGGGGGCAGGGTGGGGTTTGATGGGGTTTATGATTTGGCTAAGTGAGAAGTAATGGGGTTCTTTTTCTGGTGGATACTTGCCGTTTTTGATATGTGGGCGTTAGTTAAATTCACCTATAAATTTGTGAGTGAAGCGTTAGAGATTGAAAAAACTTAAGTATATTAAATAGTATAGGTATAGGAATATGACTCACAAAAGAAGTCCTGGTTACTAAAAAGCGACTAAAGCTATCTCTGCCCGATTACTATAGCTACTGTAAGGTTTATCGGCAATACTTAAACCCTGTGCCTTCGTTGTGTTGTTTACGCATTAGGGTAGGGTCATAATTGCTGGGGGTGCTGTGCGGTATTTACTTTTTTATGGAGTATCAACAGGTTATTATTATTTTCGATATTTGAAGAGCAAATATTGTTCATATTGAAGAATAACTATTTTATCTCTAAGAGGAAAACGACCATGAAACTGACTAAACACACTGTATTATTTTCTGCCCTTTGTTTGGGTTTGGGCATTAGCCAATCGCTTTTAGCGGGCGATTTTGATTACTACCAATCAACAAAATCCGTGCCGATCACGACCACGGACTTTTCAAACACCACAAACTTAGGCAAAGTTACTGTCACTTGCCCGGAAGCCGGTTATTTGGTTGCAGCGGGTAGTGCCGGTATTCTGTTGACCCCTAAAGCCGGGGACACGCTGGGTGTCGTCCAAGGCGGCATCAGTATCACTCTGGATAACACAGCGCCTTATGCCGCTGACCCTAACCATTACAACAGTATCGTATTCAACGTTACAACCCATAATTCGGCCATACCGTCTTTTATACAACGTGTTGATGCTTGTACAGCGGGGCAAACGGTTAATTATCGTTTAGTGGGATGGCATGAGTATGCTGGCGATGGCAGTTATGCGTTTCAGCCTAGATTGGTCGTGCAGTTCTTTAATAACCGCATTTAGGCTAACCTCCCTGCCAGCCGCGTTATGCGGCCAGTTAATCGCCACAGGCTTTAAGGTATTGTAGCGAAGATGCCCAGATTTTCTGTGCATAACGGGGTATTCCATGTTGGCGTACCCCTTTTTTTGCCTTGATTTTGCTAATGGTTGTAGGTTTTATACTGAGAGCTTTGGCATTAACAACAGCCGCCCCCAGGTGCGCATTTATCCTCATGTACACCGTTTTTAGTTGCGCTGACGGGGCGTAGGGTGCCGGTGGCGCAGTCCCAGGGTTTGCCGGGTTGTTCTTGCGCGGGGCTTATGCCGATAAAGTCGCTGCCGTAGGCGCCGCTGGTCAGGAGTTGGTAGTTGCGCTCACACACTGCCATGCGTTGGCCCCGGTAATAGACATGGCCTTCGTCATCGTAGACTTCTGAATAGGGGCCACGGTAGAGGACGGCGTGGCCTTTGTCGGTGCAGACATTGCCCGCCGGTTTGATGGCGGTGATGGTGGCGGCGCGGAATTCTATGCCTTCGACCACTTGCCAGGGTTGGCTTTCCCATTTGTCGTAACTGACGGCGATAAATCCGGCTTTGATGAAGGCTTCCAAAAAGTCGTGTTCTTGTAATGCCCCGGAGATGCAGCCGCTCCATAGGTGCGGGTCTTGTTGCAGATGTGCGGGGACGCGTTCGTCGCTGATAATGTCGGAGATCGCCACCCGTCCGCCGGGTTTGACGACGCGGAATATTTCGCGGATTAGTTGGGCTTTGTCGCTGTCGTGTACCAGGTTCAGTACGCAGTTGGAGACCACTAAATCTACGGAGTTGTCTTTAATCAACGGTGCGGTTTGGCGTTGTTGGCTTTGCCAAGCGCGTAGGCTGAGCAGGTCTTCGGCACTGCTGACCGGATGTTGCGACAGATAGGTGTTGAGTGCCGCCCAGTCGGAGGCGAGGTCTTGGATTTGGCCTTTGAGGAACGTCACCCGGTCAGACCCCAGTTTTTCGGCCATTTCGGCTTGGTATTGACGCGCCAGCGCCAGCATGTCGTCGTTCATATCGACACCGATAACCCTGCCTGTATCGCCCACTAATTGCGCCGCTATGTAGCAAATTTTGCCGGAACCGGAGCCTAAGTCCAGTACCACATCGCCCGCTTTGACATAACGCGAGGGATCGCCGCAGCCGTAATCTTTGTCGATGATTTCCTGAGGCAACAGTGCCAATAAGCTGCGGTCGTAATCGACCGGACAGCATAAGTCAGCTTGGACGCTTTGCGCCCCGGCAGAGTACCGTTCTAAGACGCTGGTTTCTATCGTCATGGTGGTGTCCTTAATCTTTAAAGATGGCCGCGTCAGCGTGTTTGCTGGTGCTAAAGCCTTTGAGGCGGTTTTTATCTGTCATACCCGAAAAATGTGTCCCTGCCAAATCGGCACCGGAAAAATTGGTGTCTTCCAATAGGCAACTGGACAAATCCGCGCCCGTCAGATTGGCGTTGCTTAAATCTGCGCCGGATAAATCCACGCCGGACAGGTTAGCGTTGCTCAGGGTCGCGCCTTGTAAATTGGCATAACGCATCAGGGCGCGGTTCAGATTGGCATGGCTGAGGTTAGCCCCGGTTAAGTTGACATTGTTTAGGCTGACCCGCATTAAGCCCATCGGCTGGTTTTGCATATCCACGCCCCAGTTGGCATGGCTGAGGTTGGCGTAACTTAAATTGGAGCGGTCGAGGTTGGCGATGAAGCGGCTACCGCTTAAATTGGCGTGGCTTAAATCGGCGCCGCCGATATGGACTCCGAAGATGCTGGTATTAGCAAGATTAGCCCCGGACAGGTTGATTTTAGACATGACGCTTAAATCCAGGTTGAGGCCGGACAGGTCGCTGTTGCTGAAGTTGGCGCGGCGTAAGTCGGCGCCCCATAAGTCGGCGTGGGTGAAGTTAAGGTTGGATAAGTCCACGCCCGTCAGGTCTTTGCGGCGCAAGTCGGCAGGGTGTTGCGGGTCGGCTTTGGCCAGCCGTTGTTCGACTTCGGCGCGGCTCAGGTCGGCGGCTGTGGCAGGGAGGGCGATGATGGCTAAGGCCAAACCCAGCCAATAAGGGGTAATCTTCATGCACAATGCTCCAGGTTAATCGGTTGAATGCCAGTGGATAGACATTGAACTTTAGCCCCAGTTCTGGATTATTGCAATAGATTGGGCAGGCGAGTTTGGTTTGTCGGCGCAGGCTTGCACAGACGCGCGGGCAAACCAATGCTTGGTGATGGGGGGCTAATGGTGATCGTGGTGGTGGTCGCCCATGAGTTGCTCAAGGTGTTGTGCCATAGGATCGGTTTCCATATCGCCCAAATCGGTATAGTCCAAATGGCGCATAGCGTTCAGTTCGTTTTCGCTAATGGGTTTTACGGTTTGTTGCGGCGTTGGCGAGCATTCCGCCAAGGTCAGTGAGAGTGTGCCTTGCGCTTGTTTTTTAACAAGCCGTGCGGGTAGTTTGAGGGCGGGTAACCAATCGACTTCGGTGCCGACACCGTTGATTGTGCCGCTATAGGATTCGACGGCCATGCCGTTAACGGTGGCTTTGTTTTGCAGGGCTAAGGTTTTGCCTAAGCTGTCGGGATCGACTAACGAGGTCAGCTGCGACCAGGATACTTTGTTGCCGATGGCGGCTAAGTCGCTTGGCATGAAGTCTAGGGCAACTTGTTCATTGTAAAAAAGGCGGGTGTAAAAGAATTGTTCACCCTTGATTTTTTGCCAGATTTCGCCTTGGTTAGAGCGTTCGTCGCGGGTTTCGGTGCGTTGCGCTTGTCGCCAAAAGTACCAGTTAGTTGCAGGGGTTTTTGGGTCGGCGTCGCTTTGCTTGGTGAAGCGGCAGCTTAAGGTGCTGGGGTTGGTGAGGGCGGCGAGTCCGTCCGGCAAGGTAGGGGCGGTGCTGGCGCAGGCGGTCAGCAAAAGGAGTGAGGAGGGGATGAGCAGTTTTTTCATAACAAGTTCCTGAGCGCATTGAAAAGGCGGATGCCAGAAACAAACGGGGGGTGCATTGCGCACCCCCGTAGGGCATCCAGCTAAATTATATCCTTAAATGTAAGGCATGATGCCTTGCTAGGGAGGGGATTTTATTGCAATTTCATTTTTTTGTTGATGACGTGGAAGATCACGTTTTGCTCAACAATACCTTGGAACAGGTTAGCGCCTGGACCTTTGGCGAAAATGGCAACGTCTTCACCCGCGTGGGTTTCGCCGCCTGCCAATGGTACAGTGGCTTCTTGGTGGAAGTTGGCATCAGTGGTGTCAACCGCGCTCATATTGGTGAAACGGCCAATTTGTACGGGGGTGCTGTAAACGTCGTCGCCTGCTACGCCAACGTGGTAGCCTAAGCCGTTAGCATAAGACAGGGTGGTGTAAGGGGCGCTGTCAGAAGCCAAAGTATAAGCAGACGCGCCTGGATCGATCACTTTACCCAAAATGTTGTTACCACGTTGTGGGTAACCGCCGATTGTGAATACATGGCTGTGGTCAGCGGTAACGATAATCAGGGTGTTGTCGATTTCGCCGCTGGCAGTCAGGGTATCAACGGCTTTTTGCACAGCGTTTGACAAGGCAATTGCGTCAGTCAAAGCGCGGTAAGCGTTGCCGGCATGGTGGGCGTGGTCAACACGGCCACCTTCAACTTGCAGGAAGAAGCCTTTGCTGTTGTTTGACAAAATGCCGATCGCTTTGTCGGTCATTTCCGCTAAGCTAGGTTCGCCTGCGGTGTCAGCTAAACGGTCGGCTTCATATTGCATGTGCGAACGTTCAAACAAGCCCAACAAATGGGTGGTAGTGGTGGTGTTAATGTTGTTGAATTGGCTTTGGTTCCAGATGTAGCTGCTGTTGGCGCCGTATTTGGCTGTCCATTCAGCGGTCAGGTCACGGCCATCTTTACGTTTGCCTTTGGCTGTTGAATATTCAGGGTCAACAGAGGTGTTAGGTCTAAAATAATCGCGGCCACCACCTAAAACGACTTCGATACCGTTGCCAGTGTTGAATTCGATCAATTGGCGGGCAATGTCAGGTACTGCGCAACCCGCTGGTTGGTTAGCGTCAGCTTCCCAGTTACGTTCTGGGGTGTGGGCGTAGTTGGCCGCTGGGGTGGCGTGGGTGATACGCGCAGTAGAAACGATACCGGTAGCTTTGCCGTATTTCTCGGCGATTTCTAAAACGGTTTGCAGTTTGTGGGTGCTGGTATCAGTGGCGCAGTTGCCGCGGGTAACATCTTGGTCTAGCGATAATACGCCGTCCAGTGTTTTTACGCCAGTGACCATAGCGGTCATAGTCGGCGCGGAATCAGGCGTTTGTTGGTTGGCGCTGTATGTTTTTGATAAAGCCAAGTTAGGGAATAACTCGAAGCTTAAGGAATTTTCTTCGCCGCTGCTGCCTGGGGTCGTGTTAGTGGCATCAATGATGTTAGGCTGTTGGCCTGCCAAAATACGCGCTGCGGTGATGGTGGAGATGCCCATGCCGTCGCCAACAAACAGAATGACGTTTTTCGCTTTACCTGGCAATGGTTTTTGCGCGGCAATTTTATCGACAGTCGCTTTACCGGCGTTAAACCAAGTGGTACGGTCTGACGCTGGAGCAGGGAACGAATTAGGCGTTGCGGCATGGCTAACCAGCGAAGTGCCGGCTGACAATACAGCGGCAACGGCTAATGTAGAGATTTTCAGTTTCATAAGTTTTCCCAGTGTTTTAAGTATGGTATGTAGGCAGGCAGCTATGGCCTTCCATTGCCCATTGTAGGAACTTAACAAGTAGGAAATATTAAGGGATGGTTAAAATTTTGTGACAATTTACCGTCTACCCATTTAAAAAGCGGGATATACCCTGTCCATTTTGAAATCTGTAGTTTAACTTAAGGGCGTTGCAGGTTAATCCTCGACTGTCCATTGAAACTACGGCTTTCAATATGGACGGGGTTTATTAAGCTTTAACTGGGCGGGTAAAAGCACTAATCTGCCCCGAAGCCTTCGGCAAAAGCGCCGTGCCGGGCATCGTCGTCGGCATGGACATAGTAGGAAGTAGTGGCGATGTTGCTGTGGCCTAAATTATCGCGGATCATGGTCAGCGGGATGTTCCTGTCGACGGCGAGGGAGCCGTGCGTGTGCCGTAGCCAGTGAGTGCTGGCTTGGCGCAGTTTTTCCGCCGTTTCGGGGTGTGCTGCCGCCAGATGGTCGGCGGCTAAGGTAAAGGCTTCTTTGACAATTTTATGGATTGCCAACGGGGTCAGGCAGTTACTGTCTGGGCCGCGTAAGGGTGGGATGAGTGGGCTGTCTGGGGCCGCGCGGCCTAAGGGGGTGCCGGTGAGTTGCCGATAAGTGTCGAGCATTAAGCTATATAATGATAAGGGTAGCGGGACTTCGCGCAGTTTTTGGCCTTTACCCAGTACGGTAAGCCAGTATTGGGTCTGACCTTGGCGTTGGCGGATTTCAATATCACCGAGGGTGACGTTGGCCAATTCATGTAGGCGCAGTCCGGTCGTGTAGGCCAATTGCACCAGCAGGCGGGTACGCAGCCATTTCAATTGTTCCGTACCGTCACTAAGGGCTTGGCTGCGGTCAAGAAAACCGCTCAGCAACTGCCATTGTTCTTCAGTAAACGAGCGGTGGATGTCGAGGGGACGGTTGCTGTTGGGGTTTTTCAGTTTCGGCAAGGCCTGCAAAGGGTTATGCAGTAAATAATGTTGGTTGACTAAAAAGGTGAACAGGCTATTGAGGATAGTTTCGCTCAGGCGGCGGCTGCGCAACGATAGCGGGCCGGTGAAAGGCTTCCAAGCCCCGTGGCCTTTTTTTTGCGGTGCGCCGACCCACAAGTGGGCAGGTTGCGGGTCGGCTAAGAATAAGCGGTAGTCGCCCATATCGACCATGTCTAGTGACGATAAAGCTTTGTGTTTGACCAGTACCGTCCATAACAGTAAGCGTTCGGCCTCGCGCCGATAGCTGCGGTGGGTGTGGCTGTCCGGTGCCAGCCGTGCCAGCCAGCATTGTAGGGCTTGGTAATCGTCGCTGGCGGGGATGAACGGGCTGTGGGGCGAACGGTTATTGCCTGCGCTGCCGTCCATGGCTCCAGGGACGAGAAAGTGCGCCAAAGGCACAATGGCGGTTTGGTAGGCAATCACCGCCACGGGTGGTTTGGCTTTTACCAATAGCCCTAGGAAATGCCCCGCCAGTTCCGTCTCTATGGCTTTGGCGGTGACTGAGCCTAGGCCTGCGATGTCATCCCACCAGGTTTTGCCGACCGCTGCTTGATAGGCTTGTTGCCAATCGGCGACGGTCACGAGGTTGAGCGGGGCGAGTTTGTCCAACCAGTTATCGCGCAACCAGTAGGCCAAGGGCTGGGCGGTGCCCGGTACGATGTCCTCTGCTGCCTGCACTACATCTATCCGCCTTAAGGCCAACGCTAGCGGGTCAGCGGGTAAGCCACGTTCCAGCCAGCCAGTTCCCCAAGCCATCTGGAGGCGGCGGGCTTTTAGGATGAGTCGGGTGCGGCATTCTTCTATAATGGGGGCGGGGGAGTCGCCGCCGCAAAAATCTGCTAAAGCTTCCATCGGCAAGCCGTGTAGCCAGCCGCGTAGCAAGGCCAATTCGTCTAGGTTTAATAAGGCTTGGGTCATAACGGTAGAATAGGGGATAGGGCATGTTAAGATTATGTGGTTTATCTCTGGGGATGTCCAGTTACAGCAGGCTTGGGAGATAATGAGAAACTGGCGCGACACTTTAAAAAGTCATCCCTATAACAAACAGTCGCTGTTTATTATGGGCGATAATGAAGACGACAGAAGAACATTAGAGACTCATGCGCATTCGGTTCCTAAAATGAATAATTACCCAGCCAAAAACGCCGTTTTTACTGGCAGTAACGGCAACAAATATAAGAAGAAGTGGTGTCTGGTATGAACATAATACATGGTATGTGGCTACCTAAAGACACTCAAGACTTTGTCCAAAGCAAGGAGCAGGCTTCTTTGTATGAGGCGGTCGTTAAGGATGTGGTCAAGCAATTGGACGAGGCCGAAGGCATCCAACGCCAAGGATTGATGTTATCGACCTTGCTGAAGCTGAAACAAATCTGCAACCACCCCATGCAGTTTTTGCAGGACGGCAGTGCGTTTACGCCGGAGCGTTCGCATAAGCTGGAGCGTATCGGCGAAATGCTCGAAGAGGCGATGGCGGAGGGCGACAGTGTGCTGGTATTTACCCAGTTCACCGAAATAGGCGGGCAGTTAAACCGTTATTTGAGCCGTGAAAAGCACTATAAGACCTATTATCTGCATGGCGGTACCCAGCGTAGCAAGCGTGAGCAGATGGTTGCCGATTTCCAAAATCCCGACAACGGCTCGGCGGTGTTTATCCTGTCTCTGAAAGCGGGCGGGGTCGGTATCACTTTAACGCAAGCCAACCATGTCTTTCATTTTGACCGTTGGTGGAATCCGGCGGTGGAAAACCAAGCCACCGACCGGGCTTTCCGTATCGGCCAGCAAAAGAATGTCTTCGTACATAAGTTTGTTACCTTGGGGACATTGGAGGAACGTATTGACCAAATGATCAGCGATAAGCAAAAAATGGCCGAGAGTATTGTCGGTAATGATGAAAGCTGGTTGACCAAGCTCGACAATCAGGCATTTAAGGAACTGATTGCCCTGAATAAACAAACGATTATGGAAGGCTAATATGAGCAGGCGGGCAAAAACTTGGTGGGGGCAACGTTTTATGGCGGCCCTGGAAGATTTTACCGATAGCGGACGCTTGCAGCGCGGGCGCTCTTACTCGACCGATAACCGCATTAAACACTGGTTACTACAGCAGGGTGGGGTGGATGCCAAGCTGCGCGGCAACATTAACCCGTATTTTGGCGTTTACAAGGAACCGACTTATAACGTCCATGTCGAAATGACGCATTTGACGGGGGCGCAATGGCAGGCGGTTATCCAACGTCTGACGCGCCGGGCGGATTTTATCGCTAAGCTGTTGCTGAATGAAATCCCCGAAAACATAGAAAGTGTCTTTGCCGATGTGGGTGTGCATTTGCTGCCGAACAGTTATCAAGATTTTAAGGTTTCCTGCAATTGCCCTGATTATGCCGTACCGTGTAAACACATTGCTGGGGTTTGTTACCGTTTGGCGGCGCAGTTCGACCAAGACCCATTTTTGTTATTTGCCATGCGCGGCTTGACTGCGGAACAGTTGGCCCAGGCTTTAGCCGATTCGCCCTTGGGCAAGGTGCTGAGCGAGGCCAAAACGGGCGGGGCGGTTGAATTGCCGCCAGTGGACAGCTTTTACACCCGCCCTATCCCTATCAACTTGCCTGAAGCAACCAGCCTAACAAGTTTCTGGCAAGGCCAACAGCCTTTACCTAAAAGCCTAGAAGCCAGCCATGTAGCGATTATTCCTGCCATGCTGGTTAAGAAAGGCGGTGATTTCCCTGGCTTTTGGCAAAAACAAAGCTCCTTTATTGAGGTTATGGAGGATTTTTATTTAGGATGCGTAAAAACATTTTGAAGCGGCTATGACTGTATCGCCCTTATCGTGGAGTGCGGGCATCTTGCCCGCCATTACCGTTAATCTGCCTGAATGGAAGGGAAAGGGTCTACGTTATTTTGAGCCCGCTTTCTTGTCAGAAAGCCAACAGGATTTTAGCAATGCGATTTTTTAAACGCGCTTACATCCGTTATGTGCTGCACCGCTATGCCATTAAGCATGAGATATGGGAGGCTGTTACCAGCAAACTGGTGTTGTTGGTCGGGCTGACGGCGGTTGAAAAAGCCCATCTGCGTGAGCTTAGCACCTTGTTGCTGCACGGTAAACGCATCTTTGGTGTCCAAGGCTTACTGCTCACCGAAGAGATGCGGGTGTTGGTGGCTGCTACGGCGTGCCTGCCGATCCTGCATTTAGGTATCAGCCTATTTGCCGAATGGACGGATATTGTCGTTTATCCGAGCGTATTTCGGGTGAGCCGGGATGAAACTGATGCGGCGGGGGTAGTCCATCATGAAGAGCGGGTATTAAGCGGCGAATCGTGGGGCCGTGGGCCGGTGATTGTCGCGTGGGATGAGGTTGAGCGCGATAGTGTCCAGGGCTTACCGGGGCATAATGTGATTATCCACGAAATTGCCCATAAGCTGGATATGCTGAACGGTACCGCTAATGGTATGCCGCCGCTGCATGTCACTATGCCCATCCCCGAATGGTCAACGACGCTCAGTGCCGCTTATGAGGAATTGAACCGACGGTTAAACCATCACCATCCGACCTGCGTGAACCCTTACGCGGCGACCAGCCCCGCCGAGTTTTTCGCGGTGTTTAGCGAGTATTTCTTTTGTGCCCCGGACATTGTGCATGGGCATTTTCACGGCGTTTATCGGCAACTGTGTTTATATTATCGCCAAGACCCGTTTTTGAGGCTCAGTGCAGCATGATCCAGACTCCCTTATTAGCCGACAACCGCTTCGCCGAGCATTTATTGCAGCATACCCCAGTATCTACCTTCGTATTGGATGCTCAGCATCAGGTCATGATTTGGAATAAAGCCTGCGAGCAGTTGACCGAGCTGAAAGCGGAAACCATGGTCGGCACCAAGCAACATTGGCGCGGTTTTTACACGGAACCCCGACCGTGTCTGGCGGATTTGCTGTTGGACAGCACCCTGGGCAACATCAGCGACTTGTATGAGCAAGCCAGCGCTTTTAGTGCTGGCACGGATATTTGCCACACCGAAAATTGGTGTCTGATGCCGGATGGGCGGCGACTGTATCTGGTGATTGACGCAGGGGCGATCCGCAACGCGCAAGGCGAGGTAGTGGCGGTGGTGGAAACCCAACGCGACCGTACCGAACAGCGGCTGATGATGCAGTCTTTGAGCGAAAGCGAACAACGGATTTCTACTATCCTCGGTTCGGCTATGGATGCGATTGTCACTATCGGCCCGCAGCAGACGATCACTTTGTTTAATGCGGCGGCGGCCAGAATCTTCCGCTGTGCCGCCGATTTTGCTATCGGCCAGCCGATTGAACGCTTTGTCGCCCCTGCTTGCTATCCCTTGTTCAAACAATTTATTGCTTTTGATAGCACCGCCGCAAAAAACCAGGCTTGGGTTCCCGAAGGCCTTAGTGCCCGTCGTGCGGATGGTGAGGAGTTTCCGATTGAGGCGACATTTTCGCCATTGGAAGCGGGCGGGCAAAAACTTTGTACGATCATTTTGCGGGATGTGAACGACCGTTATTTAGCGGAAGAAAAGTTGCAGCGTTTGCAGGAGGAAAAAGGTTATCTTCAGGAGGTCATTAACGATGACCATAATCCGGGCGATTTTGTCAGTGGTTCTAAAGAAATGCGGGCGGTCATGGCGCAGGTGCGCAGGGTGGCGCGTACCGATACCCCTGTGCTGTTGTTGGGTGAAACGGGGACAGGCAAAGAATTGTTGGCCCGCGCTGTGCATGAGTCCAGCGACCGTAGCACAGCGATTTTAGTTAAGGTCAATTGCGCGGCTTTGCCTGCCGACTTGCTTGAAAGCGAGTTGTTTGGCCATGAGAAAGGCGCGTTTACCGGGGCTATCCAACAGCGTAAAGGCCGTTTCGAGCTGGCTGACAAGGGCAGTTTATTTCTTGATGAGCTGGGGGAGTTGTCTTTGTCGGCGCAGGCAAAATTGTTGCGTGTGTTGCAGGAGCAGGAGTTTGAGCGGGTGGGCGGCAGTGAAACGCTAAAAGTGGATGTGCGCGTGATAGCCGCCACCCACCGCAATCTGGCCGAGGAGGTGGCGGCGGGGCGGTTTCGCGCCGACTTGTACTATCGCCTGAATGTCTTCCCTATCGACGTACCGCCCTTACGGCAGCGGCTGGTGGATATTCCGCTATTGGCGCGTTTCTTTTTGGGCAAATACGCTAAGAAATTCGCTAAGCCATTGACCGACATTGACCCAGCGGGTTTGGAGCAGTTACGCCAGTATCAGTGGCCCGGCAATGTCCGCGAATTACAGAATGTTATCGAGCGGGCGGTCATCTTGTCGTCGGGGCCGTGGCTGGAGATAGCTCCGTTGGTATCGCCGCGCGTCCACGCAAGTGCCCTAGTCCAGCCATTACGCACCTTGGAAGCGGTCGAACGCGAACATATTCTGCGTACTTTGGCGGCAACGGATTGGGTGATTTCGGGCAGCAAAGGCGCGGCGGCAATCTTGGCGATGAATCCGAATACCTTGCGCTCACGGATGCAAAAGCTCGGTATTGTGAAGAGCCACGGTTAAATTAAGTCATTAGTGAAATCACGATATTTCGTTATTTTACGATATTTAGTATTTTTCAATATATCCCTTCTCTTTCCTTCTTAAATTTATTTTTATAGTCATTTGATTATATTGATTTTATTTGTATTTTTGTGTGTCGGCATAGGCTTTGCATTTGACTAGGTAACTTCGCTTAAAAAGATGCCTAAGTCATGACCCAAAACACTGATAAAACCGCTCGTGCCGCTTGGGCGACCTTAACCCACGATAGCCTTAACACGGCTCAAGCAGGTAAAAGCCCATTGATTGGGGTGTCGTTTTTCTTTCTTAACCTTGGCCTGTTGCTGGGCAATATTCTCGTGCTGTTCAATACGGGCGCGTTTGCCTCCGTCAGCCTCCATGCTACAGGAGATTTGGGGGTCAGCCCTAGCCACGCAAGCTGGATGCAAACTTATTATTTCGTTAGCTTAGCTCTGGCCTTGCCGGTCAGTTCTTGGCTGGCGGCGACGGTCGGCGAAGTCAGGTTATATATTTTGGCCATGGTCGGCATGGTCTTGGCTTCGTTGCTGTGCGCCGTCACCGGGGATGTGTTTTGGTTTTTGGAGGGCAGGGCGTTGCAGGGTTTTTTTGGTGGCTTGACCATTCCTTTATCGCAAACCCTGTTGATGCGCGAATATCCTGAATCCGCCAAAGCCTTTGCGGTGTCGCTTTGGAGTATTGCCGCGCTTAGCCCGTTTACCTTAGGCCCCGCCGCTGGCGGTTGGATCGCCGACCATTTGGGCTGGCGATGGTTGTTTTATTTGAATATCCCACTGCCGTTATTGGCGGCGGCACTGGCGTGGGCATTGCTGTCTGACCGCCAGGTACCGTTACGCAAGCTGCCGTTTGATGGTGTGGGTTTGCTGTTATTGGCCGCCGCATTACTGTGTTTGCAGACCGTGCTAAACCAAGGCCAGGATGCGGATTGGTTTAATTCGCCACGCCTGATCGGGATATTATTGGTGGGATTGCTGATGCTGGCTTATTTTGTGGTTTGGGAATTGGCAGAACCTGTGCCGTTGCTGGACTTGCGCCTGTTAGCCAGCCGCAACTTCGTCATCGGGAGCCTGATGCTGAGCATCGGCTTTATGGTGATGTACGGCCTGTTGTCGGTATTGCTGGTGCGTTTGCAAGTGATTGCCGGGTATACCTCTTTTTTGGCGGGCAGCGTATTGTTGCCGTTGGTGTTTTTAGCAAAGCCGATGGCGAGCATCATGCACCGTATCGTCCACCGTTTCGATGCCCGGCTGTTGGCGTGTATCAATATGCTGGCTTTTGCCGGGTATTGCTGGTGGACAAGCCGCTACGATTTTTTTGGCCGTGGCGGTTTTTTTAGCCAGCCCTTGTGGTCGCAAATCCTGGAAGGTTTTTGCTTAGGCGGGTTGTTTGTGCCGTTGACGGCTGTGTTTTTATCGGATCTGCCGCCGCAACGCCAGACTCAAGCCGTAGAGTTGGGTGGCATGTTACGCGTACTGGGCGGCAGTGCGGCATCGCCGCTGTTTGGTGTGTTTTGGGAGCGACGGAGTGCCTTTCATCAAAGCCGTTTAATTGACAGCCTTTCCTTGCACGATAGCGGGTCAATGGCGCTTCTGGCGCGTTTAGACCAAGCCGGCCTGCATGGTCAGATAGCTACCGCTAAATTGGCGGCATTGGCCGGGCAACATGCGGCGGTGCTGGGTTTGGATGATACGTTTAGGTTATCGGCGTGGCTGTTTTTGGGCTTGGCGGGGTTGGTTTGGTTGGCCGTTCCGGTGCAACCGAAACCGCAGCTGAGCCGTAAGGAAGACCAGCGCCAGACCGAGTTAGAAGATTTGATGGAGGAACCCTAGCCATGAAGGTGTTGAAGAACCTGTTGCTTTTGTTGGTCAGTGTGCCGTTATTGACAGCGTGCGCATTATTGCCCAAAGCAACTAGTCGCGCTAAGTTGCTGGCTATGCCCAGCGTCAGCTCTAGTTTAGGTGGTGATGCCCAAGCCGAGCAAATTGTTCGGGCATGGCCTAACGCGCAATGGTGGCTGGTGTTACACAATGCCGAGCTAAACCGTTTGCTCACCGAGGCTTTACAACATAATCCCAGCCTGCACACGGCGACCGCCCGTGTCGCTCAGGCCGAAGCCCTGAGTGATTCTCAGGCAGCAGAGTTACTGCCTAGCGTTAATGCTAACGTTGATCTGCATCAACGGCAGTTTTCAGGTACGGATTTTTACGGCCCGAATGGTGGCAAAGTTTTTACTGGTGCCTACATCGACCCTATTGTATTCCGTTACCACATTGATTTATGGGGTAAGGATAAGGCCACGTTGGAAGCCATGTTAGGTAAAGAACACGCTCAGGCGGCGGAACTGGCCATGGCGCGTCTGCTGTTAAGCACGGCCATCACCCGCACTTATATCCGGTTGTGCGCGGCACAAGAAGACCTTGATTTGTACCATGAGCTGACCGGGCAAGCCGAAGGGCAACAGCAATTGGCGCAAGTGCGTTGGCAACGTGGGCTGACTAGCCAAGATCCCGTATATGCCAGTGGGCAGCAAGTGGAGGCGGCGCGGCAACAGGAGGCCAGTATCCGCAACCAAGCCCACATACTGCGTCATCGGCTTGCGGGGCTGGCCGGACAAGGCCCGGATTGGGGGGAGGGCATCCACCCGGAAATCGGCGCGATAGCGGGCACACTGCCGCCGCCCGATGCGGTGGCGTTGGGGTTGTTGGTGCATCGCCCGGATGTGGCGGCGGCCCTTTGGCAAGTGCAGGCGGCGGCTAAGCTGATTAAAGTGGCGCAGACCCGTTTCTACCCTGACATTAATTTAGTCGGTTTTGCCGGTTTGCGTAGCCTTAACCTGAAAGATTTGTTTTTATCCAATGGTGCCAGTGTAGCCTATGGCGTAGGGCCGACCTTGAGCCTGCCGATTTTTGAAGGCGGACGCTTGGCGGCGGCGTTAAAAAACCAGCAGGCCGCTTACGATATTGCCGCCGAAACCTACAACGGCACGCTGTTGGCGGCTGTGCAGCAAGTCGCCGATAGCGTGTCCGAATGGCGGCAAACCGTCGCCCACGACGCTTCCCAAGCACGCGCCTTAGAGGCGGCAAAGCGGGCAGCACAATTGGCCGACCAACGTTATCAGGCGGGGCTTAGCCCCCGTGATGGCGTGCTTGTCGCTGAATCGGCATTGCTCCGGCAACGGTTGCTCAGTAGCGAACGCCGCGCCGCCCATTTGCTGGCGGCAGTCGGATTGATAGAAGCCCTAGGCGGCGGCTATCAAATGCCCACCCCTTAATGTCCGGTAGGAGTAAACGACCATGACGGATTTAGATGATAAACAAGCCCCCAAACCTCAGCGCCACTTTAGTGTCCCGCAACGCCAACAGCATCGCCGCTGGCGGCTGTGGTTAGTCACACTAGTCGGGTTGTTGGTCGGCTTGGGCTATGGCTTGTATGCGCGGCAGGTCGGCAGTGCTGGTGTTGAGACTAACGATGCCTATATTGCTGGCAACATTGTGCCGCTCAAGGCGCAAACCAGCGGCACGGTAGTTGATGTGCGTACCGATAACACCCAGTATGTCCGCCAAGGCGATGTGCTGGTGCGTCTTGACGGCTTGCAAACCCAAGTTGCCTTGGAGCGGGCCGAAGCGAATTTGGCGGACAGGGTGCGCCAGATTGAAACCTTGTTCAACCATGCCGAGATGTTCCGGCAAAAACTGGCGGGCAAAGAGGCGGTACTGGGGCGTAGCCGGCATGATCTGGCGCGTTACCGTAGCGTCGCCCACGATGGTGCGGTTTCGGCGCAACAGCTTGAGGACAGCGAGTTCCTGATCCGCGAGCAAGAAGCGGATGTTTGGCAAATTGCGGCTGAATTGGCGGGTGCGAAGGCTTTGGTGCAGAACACGACGGTCGCCGATAATCCGACAGTTTTGCAGGCGATTGCCGAACTCAAACAAGCGTATTTGGATAATGTCCGGCAAGATATTGTCGCGCCCTTGTCGGGTTTTGTCGCTAAGCGCAGTATCCAGCCGGGTGAGCAAGTGCGCCCTGATACGCCGTTATTGGCGATTGTGCCGTTGGATTATTTATGGGTAGAGGCTAATTTTCTCGAAAATGAGCTGGCTCATGTCCAGCCCGGCCAACCTGTGCAGATTAGCGTTGATTTATACGGTTCTGAGGTGGTGTATCACGGTGAGGTGCTGGGTTTGGAGGCGGGTACGGGCAGCGTGTTTGGGCTGTTGCCGCCGGATAATGCCACGGGCAACTATATCCATATTGTTGAGCGGGTGCCGGTGCGTATCGGCTTACGGGCCGAAGAGTTGCAAGCCCATCCGTTACGCCCCGGTTTGTCGGCGACTGTGCGTATTGATACCCGCCAGCCTGGTAAGCCTATCCCGCAGCCTTTGACGGGTTTGCCCGCCGCTTATAAGACTGAGGTTTATGACCATCAGTTGCAGGGGGCGGAGGCTTTGGTGAAGAAGATTATTGGGGAAAATCGGCAGGTGAGGGGGTAGGTGGGGTTTATGGTTTTGTTAAGCGGAGTGCCGGGGCGGAACGGGTACACACGGTTATAAGCCATCGTGCAAAGGCTAAAGACCTTTGCACTCCGCTTTAGGTCGCTCAATTTGTGACGGCATTTGTTAGCTTGTCGGCCTTTTGCGGGCAAGATGCCCGCGCTCCACTTTATTTCAATTGGCAAAACTTAAGCCAGTGCAGCTAATATCTGCGGTTCAAGGCTTGCCAAAGAGCGGATGAAGACGCGGAAGCTGGGATCTTTGGCGGCTACCGATTGAATGGCTGGGCGGTTACGGAATATTTGGCTGCTAAGGTTGTTGTAGCAGCGGTAGTTTTTGCTTAGGCGCGGTTCGATGGCTTTTAAGGCATCGTAACAGCCGGACAATTCGGTGTGAGCTAAGGGGGCTGGTTTATGGTGGGCGAACAGCCAGCATTCTAAGGAATGGACGCTGATGCTGAAAATGATTTTGTCGGCGTGTTGTTCATAAAAACCTGCTTCGCCGCTGTTGATAATGGCGGTGAGTTTGATGATGACTTGGTTTATCAGTTGCTCTGGGCTGAGTGGTTGCTGGTGGGTGTCGGTTTGCGGCACGTCAAAGCCACGGCGTTCGGATACGTCAGTATCGACTTGGATGACGATAAAGCGGGTGTTAAGGACATCGTCGCGAAAGCGTTGGCTGTTGAGATAATGTTGGAGTAATGCCGTCCAGCCGCCGCCTAGGCCATCGGCTTTTTGTTTTTGGGTGGTTTCGTCAAACGGCGGCTGTAGTCGGGTGATCTCTTGGTCTAAATCAGCAATGCCGAAATAGCCGCAGAGGATATTTTCTAAGGTGATTTGATCGGTCACGCCTTCACAGGCTAAGCCAAATAGCATGGCTTAAAACCCTTTCGGCAAGCCGCCTAAGTAGCCGCGTAAAAACGCTTCGGATAATTTCAGGTCTTCGTTGCCGGATGAGCGGGGCTTATCGTCTACGGTGATGCGTTTTACGCGGGTGTGGCCTTGTTTGTTGCGTGACACCACTAACAGGCGTTGCTCGTCGTCGCCTAGGTCGATACCGTCCAAAATCGCGGGATTGTGGGTGGTGACAAACACTTGTTTATCGTATTGCTTGGCTAAGCGCACCAGTTCTTTGATGAGTTGGGTACACAGTTTGGGGTTGAGCGCGACATCTATATTATCAATGGCGAAGATTTTCGGGGTGTCGTCCGAGACCATCAGGGCGATATAAAACAGCACGAACAAAAAGCCTTCGTTGGCGCTGCGTTGGTCAAACTCCCGGCTTAAATAACGGTCGGTGAGAGTGACTTTGTCCTCGATGGACGCGAGGTCTTTGGGGATGCCGATATTATCGTACCAATCGAAAAGCTGTAGCGTGGCGTGGATTTCTTCGCGTTGCTCAGGCGATTTGCTTTGGATAACTTTTAATAGTTTCAGCAGGCCTTCACCGTTGATGCCTAGGGGTTCGATTTGGCCTTCTTTGGCGAAGTTTCTTAGGGCGGTGTTTTCTGGGGAGTAGATTAGGAAAGTTTTTAATTTATTTTCTCCGGATTTAGTATAAATCTGGTGGTCAAGGTCTTTTTTTGCTCCATCAATAGTTGTGCAAAATGCTCTCGTAGCTATATCCAATACCCTTTTTTCCGAAGCAGCAAGCTCGTCTTGTATTTCATTAATTGGGATTGTTGTGTGCGTTTCTTCTTTAATTCCATTAGTGAATAGGATTAATTTTTGTTTTTGTTCGTTAATGGCAAACCATAAAGAGGCCAATTCAAATTCTAGCCACGTCCATTTCGAATAAGGCTGATTGTCATTGGTTAAAATATATCTTGCTAATATATCTAACTCCTGAAAATCTATGTGTATTCCTATAGGTTTCCTCTCGCTTTCCTCATTAAAAGCCGACCGCATCAATTGCGGGTCAGTTACCCGAATCCCCCGCGACACCAAAAATTCATTGTCCAATTTATCCGCCGACGCTGCTCCTGCCAAGGCTATCGCTTCTAAGATATTGCTTTTCCCACAACCATTTTCGCCAATCAAGACGTTAAATCGCCCGACCTCTAAAGTCAGGTCAAACAGGGATTTGTAATTGTTGATATGCAGTTGGCGGATCATGCGTTAAGGTTTTGGCTGTTGACAAGAATGGCTTTCATCATAACATAGCAAGAATGACAATAAACTAATCTGCAATGGCGTTAGCCTGCGACTTACCGAGCTTATGAACCCGACCCCAAATAACCAAACCCTAGCCCAACGTGACCTTGCGGTGTTGTGGCATCCGTGTACGCAAATGAAAGACCATGAGAATCTGCCGATGATTCCGATCAAATCGGGGCAGGGGGTGTGGCTGGAGGATTTTGACGGTAAGCGTTATCTGGACGCGATCAGTTCGTGGTGGGTGAATTTGTTTGGTCATGCCAATCCGGCGATTAATGCGGCTTTAAAAGACCAACTGGATACCTTAGAGCATGTGATTTTCGCGGGCTTTACCCATGAGACGGGCATTAAGCTGGCCGAGCAGTTGGTGGCGGTGACTCCGACGGGTTTGGAACGGTGTTTTTTTGCCGATAACGGTTCGGCGGCGGTGGAGGTGGCGTTAAAGATGAGCTTCCATTATTGGCGCAACAGCGGGCAAACCCAGAAGACTAAGTTCATTACATTGGAGAACAGTTATCACGGCGAGACTTTAGGGGCGTTGGCGGTGGGCAATGTCGCGCTGTATAAGGAGACTTACGCGCCGTTGTTGATGGAAGTCATTACAGTGCCGGGGCCGGATTGTTATTTCCGTGAGGCGGGCGAGTCGTTGGCGGATTACTCTAGCCGCCGCTTTGCCTTATTGGAGGCGGCGTTGCAGCAACACGCGGACAGTGTCTGTGCGGTGATTGTCGAGCCCTTGGTGCAGTGCGCGGGTGGTATGCGCATGTATGATCCGGTGTATTTAAGCTTGTTGCGGGCGGCTTGCGACCGCTATGGGGTGCATTTGATCGCCGATGAAATTGCCGTGGGCTTTGGGCGGACGGGGACGTTATTTGCGTGTGAGCAGGCGGGGATTAGCCCGGATTTTTTGTGTTTGTCTAAAGGCCTGACGGGGGGGTATTTACCGTTGTCGGCGGTGTTGACCACCGATAAGGTCTATCAGGCGTTTTATGCCGATTACAGTAAGCTGACGGCGTTTTTACATTCGCACAGTTACACGGGCAATGCTTTGGCGTGTCGGGCGGCGTTGGCGACGCTGGAGATTTTCCGGCAACAGGATGTTATCGGCCAAAATCGGCAACGGATTGCCGATTTGGCTAGGGTGACAGCGCGTTTTAATGACCATCCGCAGGTTGCCGAAGTGCGCCAGACGGGTATGATTGTGGCGATAGAGTTGGTTAAGAACAAAGCGACCCGTGAGCCGTTTCCGTGGCAGGAGCGGCGCGGGCTTAGGGTGTATCAGTATGCGTTAACGAAGGGGGTGCTGTTACGGCCTTTGGGGAATGTCATTTATTTTATGCCGCCTTATGTCATTACCGCCGCCGAACTGGAATTGCTCGCGGAGGTGGCTTGGCAGGGAATAGCTTATGCCGTTAAGGGCTAGCCTACGCGGTTATACGCATTTTCTAATGCACCATTACGGTTTTCCTGCCAAAATACCGATATTTTGAGTGGGTCCCCTTGTGGGTACGGATAAGCGGGTTGGGAGCAACATGGCTGTTAACTATTTCTATAAGGCTGCGGCAGGTACCCTAGCCATAGCCGCAGCCATTGCGCTGTTTGTTTGGCTAAACTGGCGGCCCCAACCTGCTATGGAAGAGCAACGCACGGTGTTCTTACGCGCGGAAAAGTTTCTTGAGCAAGGCGATGATGCGGCGTTTTCGGCTTTGAGTGACAGTCTTGCCGATTATCCGTTGTATCCGCATTTACAATATGAATGGTTAAAAAAGCATTTGCAAAAAACCGATAAGGTCACGGAATTTTTGCAGCAGTATGATAAGACCCGTTACGCGCCGTTATTGCGCGGCAAATGGCTGGATTATCTGGCCAAGCATGAGCGGTGGCAGGAGTTTGCCGAATTCTATCAGGACACGGGCAATACCGCACGGGAATGTCTGTATTATTGGGCGGTGCATGAGACGGGCAATAAAGATAAGGCCTTGCTTGAAGCAAAGCGTTTATGGTTAAGCGGCACTAGCCAGCCGTCAGCCTGTGACCCTTTGTTCGCAGTGTTCATGCAATCGCCGGACTTTACCCAAGCCTTAGTATGGCAACGTTTTGAGTTAGCGGTGAATCAGGGCAACGCTTTGCTGGTCGAATATTTGCGGCGCTTGCTGGATAAGTCTGAGCAAAAAACCGCCGAACTGTGGTTGCAAGTGTATAAAAAGCCGTATATGGTGAAGGATAGCGGCTTATGGGTCAGTAACGATGCCTTAACTAGCCGCATTTTTGCCGAAGGGGTCGCTAAATTGGCGGCGGTGGATATTGACGCGGCTATCGTGCTTTGGGATGGGCGCAAGCAATATCTGATGGTGGATAAGGAAGTGCTGGATAAGGTTGAAAGCAAGTTGGCGATGGTTTTGTATCTGCATAGGGATAGCCGCGCTTACCGCCGTTTGCAACAAATCCGCCAACCCGATGAAAAAATCCGCGAAGCCAGGATTAGGGCGGCGTTGTGGGAGCAGGATTGGCAGCATGTCCGTGATGCGCTGGCGGCGTTGCCTTGGGCAGTGTTGCAGGAACCCGCTTGGCAATATTGGCGGGCGCGGATGTTGGCGGCGACCGGGCAAGGGCAGGAAGCGCAAGCCGTTTACTTAAAATTATCGGCGCAACGCAATTTTTATGGATTTTTAGCCACAGATATTCTGGGTAACGGCTATACTATGGGGGATAGTCCCGTTGTGGTCGCCGAAGGGCAATTTGCCAGTTTATTGGCGCAGCCGGAATTTAAGGCCGTACAAGAATGGCGGACGATGCGGCGCGAGGCAGAGGCGCAGCGGCAATGGCGGTTTGCGGTGGAAGGTCTGGATCAAGAGCGGCTTAGGATTGCCGCTAAACAGGCGGAGCAATGGCAATGGCGGCAAATTGCCATTATGACCTTGGTCAAGGCCGATTATTGGGACGATTTGGCCTTGCGCTTCCCCTTGCTGTATGTGCCGGAAGTGCGGGCTAATGCCCAGCAGCGGGGCTTGGATCCGGCGGTGGTGTTCGCGCTGATGCGCCAAGAAAGTATGCTCGACAGCCAAGCCCTATCGCCGGTCGGTGCGAAAGGCCTGATGCAGATGATGCCCGATACTGGCGCGGAGATGGCGGCTAAGCTTGGTGAAACATGGCAGGGTGAGGCGCAGTTGTTTAAGCCTGAGGTGAATATCCGTTATGGCAGTTATTATTATGCCGAACTGTTACGGCGTTTTAACGGCCATTTTGCTTTGGCGACGGCGGCTTATAATGCAGGCCCCGGACGGGTGGCGAAATGGTTGCCGAATCGGCAGATGTCTGCCGATATGTGGGTTGAGACCATCCCGTATAAAGAAACCCGCAAATATGTGACATCGGTGTTGTCTTACGCGATTATTTATCAGTACCGTTTGCAGACTAATGGTCTGAAATTGCAAAATATGTTGGCGGAACTGTCTGGCAATTAAAATTTGAGCTGATTTTTCTTGAGCTATGTTAGATAATATACGGTTCCATAATAAGAATAATCATCATTAGAGGCATAAGGTATAAAAATGGGGAAACAGCATAGTTTTACGCGCGAAGAATTGTTGATGTCGGGACGGGGGGAATTATATGGCCCCAAAAACGCGCAATTACCTCTACCTAATATGCTGATGATGGATCGGATTACGTTGATCACCGATGAAGGCGGCTTATATGGCAAGGGCGAGATGATCGCGGAATTGGATATAACCCCTGATTTATGGTTTTTTGCCTGCCATTTTCAAGGCGATCCGGTTATGCCGGGCTGTTTGGGCTTGGATGCCATGTGGCAGTTGGTGGGTTTTTATTTGTGCTGGATGGGCGGTCCCGGCAAAGGTCGGGCACTGGGGGTCGGTGAGGTGAAGTTTACCGGGCAAGTGCTGCCGACGGCGAAAAAAGTGACTTATCGGGTCAGTTTAAAACGTCTTATTATGCGCAAGTTAGTGATGGGCATCGCCGATGCGACCATGGAAGTTGACGGCAAGAAAATTTATGAGGCGACCGATTTACGGGTCGGCTTGTTTACATCTACAGAAGATTTCTAGAGGCTATAACAATGAGAAGAGTCGTGGTAACTGGTTTGGGAATTGTTTCCAGTATCGGCAACACCCCAACTGAGGTTATCGGTTCCCTGCGGGAAGGCCGTTCTGGAATCGTATTTGCGGACGTTTATAAGGAATTGGGCTTCAGAAGCCAAATTCATGGGGCGATTAACATTGATTTAGATGCGTTTATCGACCGTAAAATTAAGCGTTTTATGGGTGACGGTGCGGCGTTTAACTATATCGCCATGCAGCAAGCCATTGCCGATTCCGGTTTGGAAGAAACGGAAGTGTCCAACTACCGGACAGGTTTGGTGATGGGTTCCGGTGGTCCGTCCACCTCTAATCTGGTTGAGGCCGCCGATATTCTGCGCAGCAAAGGCGTGAAAAAAGTCGGGCCTTATATGGTGCCTAGAGCCATGTCTAGCACCAACACCGCGTGTTTGGCAACGCCTTATAAAATTAAAGGGGTTAATTACTCTATCACCTCCGCGTGTGCGACCAGTGCGCATTGTATCGGCCATGCGATGGAGCTTATCCAAATGGGCAAGCAAGATGTGGTGTTTGCGGGCGGCGGTGAAGAAGTGCATTGGACGATGTCGGTGTTGTTTGATGCAATGGGCGCGATGTCCGGCAAATATAACGACACGCCGACCACGGCCTCCAGACCTTACGACCAGACCCGTGACGGCTTTGTCATTTCCGGCGGTGGCGGCGTATTGGTGCTTGAAGAGTTGGAGCATGCCAAGGCACGGGGTGCGAAAATCTATGCCGAATTGACGGGCTATGGCGCGACCTCCGACGGTTACGACATGGTGCAGCCTTCGGGTGAAGGGGCGGTGCGCTGTATGCAGCAAGCGATGGCGACCGTACATAATAAGATTGACTATATCAATGCGCATGGCACCAGTACGCCCGTAGGTGATACCAAAGAACTGGGTGCGTTACGCACTGTGTTCGACGGTGCAGACATGCCTTGGGTCAGTTCCACCAAATCCTTGACGGGCCATGCCTTAGGTGCGGCGGGTGTCAACGAGGCGATTTACTCGTTGCTGATGATGCAGGAGAATTTCCTGAGCGCGTCCGCCAATATCAGTCAGTTGGATCCGGCGGCTGAGGGCATCCCTATTGTGCTTGAGCGTCAGGATAATGTGACCCTGAATACCATTATGTCCAATAGTTTCGGTTTTGGCGGCACTAACGCCACGCTGATTTTTGAACGTTTTAACGGCTAGCCTAGATGCTACCCGGCTAGGCGGCAACGCCAAGCCGGGTAGCCGCCAAGAACCCCTTTCGCAGTTTATCCCCCTAACTTTTATTTTCTGACCATGTCAGACGACTTTTCGCAAAAATCCAGAACCCAGTTTAATAAATTACAGAAACGTTTGCGGCATTATGTCGGCGATGCCATTGCCGACTATAAGATGATCGAAAACGGTGATAAGGTCATGGTGTGCCTGTCCGGCGGTAAAGATTCTTATACGCTGTTGGATATTCTGCTCAATTTGCAGAAAACCGCCCCGGTTGACTTTGAAGTGATTGCCGTTAACCTCGACCAAAAACAGCCGGGATTTCCTGAGCATGTTCTGCCTGAGTATCTGCAAGCACTGGGTGTGCCTTACCATATCATTGAGAAAGACACTTATAGCGTCGTTAAGCGCGTCATCCCCGAAGGCCAGACCACTTGCGGCTTATGTTCGCGTTTGCGGCGCGGTACGTTATACGGTTATGCCGAAGCGAACGGGGTGACAAAAATTGCCTTAGGCCATCATCGTGACGATATTTTGGAGACTTTTTTCCTGAATATTTTCTATGGCGGCAAACTTAAGGCCATGCCGCCTAAGTTGTTGAGCGACGATAAGAAAAATATTGTTATCAGGCCCTTGGCGTATTGCCGTGAAAAGGATATTGAACGCTATAGCGCGTTTAGAAAATATCCGATTATTCCTTGTAACTTGTGCGGCTCGCAAGAGAACTTGCAGCGCAAAGCCATGAAGGTGATGCTAAAAGGCTGGGACAAGCAGTTTCCCGGACGCTTGGAGACCATCTTCACCAGCTTGCAAAACGTCGCCCCCTCACAATTGGCCGATCCTAGGCTATTTAATTTTATGGACTTGAAGTTAGGGCGTGAAGCCGTGTCGGAAGAAGCTATGGACGAGTTGGATAGTGGCTTGGGCGTATTGGCGCAATAGGTTTAGGGTGCGGGCATGAGATCTGCAAACAGGCTCAGAATGACGTAGCCGTTGTAGTCGACTTTTCTAAACCCCGTCCTCAGGCTTGTATTTAAGCGGTTATCGCCGCTCTTCCTCAGTATCCCCAGCCAAGCCCCTTTGAAGAGGCTTGGTTGGATTATCAAAAGATTGCATTTTCTCGCACATATTTTACCTCCCTACTATTTAAAAGTCGTTTTTTTCGCCATCTTGTGGTAATTTTTCACTGTCTGAGGCGGGCTGTGTTGCCCCGGACTGAATCAATTGCCACTTTTCCATTCGAGATAATTTCTTAATCATGCTTTCGCGGCGGCTGGCGGAACTGCGGTTATGGTTATGTTCAACATACAGCAGTTGCTTGGGATGCCGTCCCCGAAAATATTTCGCACCTTGCCGGTTGGCGTGTTGCGTAAAGCGTCTGGGTACATCGGTTGTAATGCCTGTATAAAGCGAATCATCACTACATAAAATAATATAAACAGACCAATTCATAGCTATGGATAGGTGGGGGAAATCATGTCGGAAATAATAACAGATAAGCCTATGCTAGGCTGGCGGGAATGGGTGGCTTTGCCTGAGCTGAACATTATGCAGATTAAAGCCAAAATTGATACGGGGGCCAGGTCGTCGGCTTTACATGCGTTTACCATTGAACCGTATCTTAAGGATGGGGCGCCGTGGGTGATGTTTGCCATTCATCCGCGCCAAAAAAATACCGAGCTTGCCATAGAATGCCACGCACCGGTTAAGGACAGGCGGATGGTATCGGATTCGGGTGGCCATAAGCAGCGCCGTTATGTGATCGACACGCAGTTGATTATAGGCACGTCAGTCATCACGGCTGAAATGACCTTGACCAACCGTGACAGTATGCTGTTTCGGATGCTCATAGGCCGCACGGCAATGGCCGCGCACTTTCAAGTCGCCCCTGGCGCGTCTTATTTGCAAGGCAAGCCCCGCTCGGAATAGGCTAATGGCGGTGGGTGTGCCGCCATTAGCCCACCGCTTTAAATCCTTAAAAGAAGCGCTGGTTAAGCAAGAAATGTATGCCGATACTGCCAAAATAGCCGACTAAAATCACCGGCATCCATTTTAAATGGCTGCTAAAGGTATACAGGCCTTTGGCTTGTCCCATCAACCCTACGCCCGCCGCCGAACCAATCGCCAGCAAACTGCCGCCAACCCCGGCGGTTAAGGTCACTAACAACCATTGACCTTGGGAAATGTCGGGGTGCATGGTCAGTACGGCATACATAATTGTGCCGTTATCAATAAACGCCGAGAAAATGCCGACCAGGATATTGGCGACGGTCGGGTCGATTTGGTCGTATAAAAAGTTTGACGCGAAGCCCAGATAGCCGATAAAGCTTAAACCGGCGACGCTCATCATTACGCCATAGAAAAACAACAGGGTATCCCATTCTAAGTGGGCGACTTTTTCAAAGACATCAAAATCTTGCTTTTTAATTAAATCGGGCGGCATGTCGATGTCATCGGCATTGAGCAATGCCGTTTGCCCCGGGGTTTTTTGCAGGTAGTAGCTGAAAAATTTCAGGTAAGTCAAGCCCATTAACATGCCCGCTGCCGGTGGCAGATGCAGGAAGTTTTCAAAGCACACCGCTGTGATGATGGTCAGTAAAAACAGCACGATCATGGTAATACCGCCGCGCTTCATTTGTGGTTCTTCAATGGCGGCGGCGGGTTGTTCTTTGGGGACCCAAAAGTGCATCAACGCCGCTGGCAAGGCAAAATTCACCATAGCAGGCACTAATAATGAATAGAAGCTGCCGAACGGTACGACCCCTTTTTGCCAGACCAACAGCGTGGTAATGTCGCCAAAAGGACTAAACGAGCCGCCCGCATTGGTGGCGACGACGATATTGACACAGGCGATGCTGACAAAGCGTTTATTGCTTTTTCCCATTGCCAAGACAACCGCGCCCATCAACAGTGCTGTGGTCAGGTTGTTGCATACCGAGGATAAAAAGAACGACATCCAGCCGGTGATCCAGAACAGTTGCCGATAGCTAAAGCTTTTGCTTAATAGCCAGATCCGTAGGTTTTCAAAAATGCCCCGGTCTTCCATGGCATTAAGATAGGCCATAGACACCATGATGAACAAAAACAGTTCGGCAAAGCCTTCTAGGGCGGTACGGAAAGCCTGTCCAGATAACGCGCTCATCCCGTCGGCGACGTAAATGACGGAAATAAACGCCCAAATTAAGCTGGCGGCGAGTACCATCGGTTTGGATTTGCGCAGTTCCGTAACTTCTTCGAGCATTGCCAGCACATAGGCGAAAGCAAAAATGGCAATAGCAAGATAACCGACCCAGTGTCCGGTAAGGTTGAGCGGCGTTAAGGCCGCACTGCCCGCTTCATCGGCTAAGGCAAAAGCCGGGTAGCCGACGATGACGAGGCAAGATAACAGGATTTGGAGAAAACGTCTGACCATACAAGTTTAAAAATAAGCTAATGAATGAGGCACACTTTACTGCAATAAGCGGGGTACTGCTAGCAAAAATGCAGGGAAATCAACTTCTGCAAGGCATTTTGCAAAAGTTTGGCCGTCTGGGCAAGGTGGGGTTTAAAGGGTAGGGAGTGTTGTTTCTCCCTACTTGACGGACGGACAAAGCGGCGTTATTTCACAAAACAGCTTTTTTCCGCTAATGCTTCGGCTTCTTTCAGTTGGGCGCGTAAGTCTTTAGATTGTTTAGGATCACGGAATACCCCGCCGCTTTCGCCGGGTGTGCCTTTCAGATAGCTAAAGGTCTTTGCCGATTCATAATCGCTGAAACTGAGTTTTTCGGCAATTTTGTCGATTTTGCAGCCACAGGCGTACTGGTTGATGTAGCTTAAGCCGCCATGTTGGGCGACACAGTTGAGGACATACTCGACACGGTCACGGGTAGGGAAGTCGTTAATGCGAACCGTCTCCGTAGCGGCGGCGGGGGCTGGTTCAGGTGTCGTCGAGCAAGCCGAGGTTACGGCGATCAAGGCGAGGGTGACAATAAACGATAGGGGTGATGCTTTCATGGATAATGCCTGACAGAATAAAAGGCCCCTACACGGGGCGGTAAAGTAAGGGCTGGAGATAAAATAAACGGAAGACTGTTCAGGTTTCTTAAAGACCGGAAGGCCAGACTGGTCAATGCCGAATTATTTTATGCCCCTGCCTAAGGATTAAGCCCCTTTAGGCTATAGGGGCATTTTAACTGAAATCCGTTCAGGATTCTCAGGTGAGATGGCAATAAGCCTATACTTGGCAGGCAACGTTAACGGTACAAAGTGCGGCGACGTTATTATTAATAAGGCTTTATGAGGATATAACCGATTTTTATGAAAAATAAAGACGCGATAACCGGTGTGATTCTGGCAGGTGGCTTGGCTAGGCGTATGGGGCATCAGGATAAGGGCTTGATCCTTTTTCAGGGGCAACCTTTAGTCAGTTATGCCATTGCCGCCATGCGTCCGGTGGTGACGGAATTGCTGATTAATGCTAACCGCAATATTGAAGCCTATCAGCAATTTGGCTGGCCTGTTATCAGCGACCTGACCGACAGTTTTGATGGCCCTTTAGCAGGTATCCTGACGGCGATGCTGCACAGCCAGGCGGATACGCTGTTGGTTATGCCTTGCGACGCGCCGTTGATGCAGGCCGCACACTTGCAAAGGCTGGTGGATTGCCGCCGTGCGCAAAATGCCGATGTGGCGGTGGCGGTTGAAGGGGGGCGTTGGCATCCGGTGTTTTTGGCGGTTAAGACCGCATTAAAAACGGATTTGCAAGCGTATTTGGCCAGTGGGCAACGGAAAGTGGAGACTTGGTTGGCGCAATACGCCACGGTGACAGTGGATTTTGGCGCTCAGCCGGAGCTGTTCAGCAATGTGAATACTATGGCGGAGTTGGAGGGGTTGGAGCGGGTTAGGTGATAGGGTTTCATGCCGGACAGGTTGGTTCTGTCCGGCAATCAGCCCATTATAAACGGATATCGCTATTATCTAACGCCGTTATGCCGGTCAATTGGATAGCAAATTCTGCCGAGCTGTCAGTATTGGTGCTACCGTATAACACACCGTCTAAAAACATCAATTGTCCCGCCGCGCTAAAGCTGGTGGTGTTGTCTATAAATCCGCTAAACCCGTCGTTGGCGGTAGTGGCGGTATTGGCATCAAGCGTGGAAAGGTCAATTTTGTCCTGTCCGCAGACGAAGTCGGTGATGATGTCGGCATTGCCGCTAAGTGCGCCCATGTCGGATAAGGCGTTAAAATCAAAAATGTCTTTGCCGCCGCCACCCGTTAGGGTGTCTGCTCCCATCCCTCCCGTCAAGACATTAACTTTGGCATTCCCTGTCAGGGTGTCGTTATAGTCG
The DNA here is from genome assembly GCF_002209385.1 of Methylovulum psychrotolerans. Taxonomy (NCBI): domain Bacteria; kingdom Pseudomonadati; phylum Pseudomonadota; class Gammaproteobacteria; order Methylococcales; family Methylococcaceae; genus Methylovulum; species Methylovulum psychrotolerans. Next base: position 2,749,955 of record NZ_CP022129.1, on the reverse strand, counting down.
CTGCCTGTTAAGCGTTCAATGCCGATTAAGGTATCTGAACCGGAACCTAGGGTATTTTGGGTGGAGGTTACGGCTAAACTAACGGTAACGGCACTGCTGGCGTAAAGATAAGAAGCCGTGTCGATGCCTAGGCCACCGTTAAGGACGTTGTCGCCCACCCCCGCATATAGCACATTATTCAGGCTGTTGCCGGTCAAGTTAGCCGCATCCGTGGCGTTCACCCGGCCATTTTCGATATTCGTCCCCAAAGTGTAAGCACTCAAATCGCTGTACACAATATCGATGCCCCCTGCTTTGGTAGCGTTGGTTTCAATGATGACATCGCGGCTATTGTCGGCCGTGTAGCGGTCGTTACCGTCGCCGCCTATCAGAGTATCGGCACCAAGCCCGCCATTGAGTATATTGCCTCCGGCATTACCCGTCAGCGTGTCGTTATAGTCGCTTCCCAACAGGTTCTCGATAGAGATAAGGGTATCCAGGCCAGAGCCTAGGGTGTTTTGGCTACCCGTCACCGCTAAGTTGACCGTAACGGCACTGCCTGCATAAGTGTATAGGACCGTATCAGAACCTTGACGGCCATCCAGGACATTATCACCCGCCCCTGCATACAGCAGGTTATCGAGGTTGTTACCCGTCAGGTTAGCCGCATCTGTGGACATGATCAAACCATTTTCCAGATTAGCCACTAACGTGTATGCCCCCAAGTAGCTATAGACCCGATCAATACCACCCATACTGGCATCGGCGTTGCTTTCGATGATAATATCACTGGCATTGTCGACAACGTAGAGGTCGGAGCCGTTGCCTCCCGTCATACTGTCAACACCCGTTCCACCGTTTAGGACATCATCGCCCAAGCCGCCTGTCAGGGTGTCATTACCCGCCCCGCCGTCTAGTTTATCGTCGCCGTCGCCGCCGGCAATTGAGTCGTTGCCGGCCCCGCCGTTTATTATGTCATTACCTAGACCGCCGTTGATGTTATAACCACCTGTGGCCGTCGCTGCGATATTGACGGTATCATCGCCTTCACCCGTAGCAATGGTGTTAATGGCGGCTGTGGTGGCCGCGTTAATCATATCCGCCCCTGCACCTGTTAGAATGGTCTGCACACCCGCTGTCGAATGTGCTTGCACTGTGACTGCGTGGGTGCTGGTACTGGTAATCGTCTGTGCGCCGCCAATAGACGTTGCCGTCACCGTGACCAGATGTGCGCCGCCGCCACTGCCATCCCCTAAGGTTTGGGCACCTGCCCCTGTGGTGATAGCCAGTACCGAGGTCAGGCCTGCGCCGTTGATGGTCAATGCCCCCGCGCCGGATTTTGCCGTCACGGTGGCAGGTCCTGTACCCATAGTGAGGGCTTGTGCGCCACCTGTAGTTACGGTGGTTAGGGTGGTGGTGCCAGTAAACGAACTCATATCCACCGTAATTGCACCCCCGCCCGAAGTCGTCTTTAAGACAACCCCTGCACCCGCAAAGGCCGCTTCAAAAAACGCCCCTGTGGTCAGGGTTTGCGCCCCAGGGCCGGTGGTGTTGATCACCACTTTTTCGATATGGCTGACATGGCTCCAATAACGGTCATCAGGAGTGATTGCGGCAGTGCCAATGGGGTTTATGCTTAAGGTGTCAAAACCCGCACCGCCGTTAAGGGTGTCAAGCAGCCCCCAGGTACCGGTTGCCCCGTCATTATAAGTCCCCTTAAAAGCGTCCTTGCCAAGACCGCCGACAAAATTGTCGGTATTGGTGGTTAAGGTATAAGTGGTCATAGGGCTTCTCCTTGGTTTAGGTTATTGTCCATCGCCAGTGCGGTTATACACACCAAAAATAGGGTTATTTGTACACATTCGGAATTAAGGCAAGCTCTATAAGTCTGCTGTGGGGTATTGAGGGTAGTAACAGCCATTATTCTCTCCTGATAAGGATTTAACGTGTATAGCGCGTTGCCCGTGAATACATGACTCATACAAGCGCTATAAATCGTCTGTCCAGTATCCACTTTTTTTCAGGGGTATTCTGTGCGTTAGTCAACATAATGCGTTGGCTCTTTCGGAAGGTGAGGGTGTACGGCAGTCTGTAGTAAAAGACTTTTCGGGGTATCGGATAACTCCAAGTTAACCAAAAATTGTAGATAATGGACTTTAAGCTATAGGTTTCATGGTAGATGGAGGGCATTCGCCACAAAGAGAAGACTCTTTCGGGGCGAATGCCTTGTCAAGCTACGGGTTTTAGGTTGGGTAGGGTTTTACAGCAAGCCGTTACAATATGATGTCACTGATGGCCAGTGTGGTTACCCCTGTCAATTGGATGGCGAACTCTGCCGAGCTGTCGGCATTGGTGTTGCCGTATAACACACCGTCCAAAAACATCAGCTGGCCGGCTGCCGTGAAGCTGGCCGTATTGTCGATAAATGAGGAGAAAGCATTATTGGCGACCGTGGCGGTATTGGCATCTAAGGTGGAGAGGTCGATTTTGTCTTGGCCGCTCACGAAGTCGGTGATGACATCAGTTGCGCCGCTAAGCGTACCCATCTCGGATAAGGCGTTGAAGTCAAAAATGTTATTGCCGCCACCGCCCGTCAGGGTATCAAACCCCGAACCCCCAAGCAATATATTGGCTCCCGCGTCGCCCGTCAGCGTGTCGTTATAGTTGCTGCCCGTCAGGTTCTCAATGCCGATGAGGGTGTCCGAGCCGGACCCCAGGGTGTTTTGGCTGCCCGCCGCCGCCAAACTGACCGTGACGGCACTGGCGGCGTAAAGGTAAGAGACGGTGTCAACGCCCAAGCCGCCGTCAAGGACATTGTCGCCCGCACCCGCATAGAGCAGGTTAGCAAGGCTATTGCCCGTCATATTGGCCGCTCCCGCCGACAGCACCCGCCCCGTTTCCACATTGGCGGTTAGGGTATAGGCGTTAAGGTAGCTGAAAACCGTGTCGATGCCGCCCGTGCTGGCGGCGTTAGTTTCCGTGACCACATCACTGGCATTATCAACATAATAGTAGTCAGAGCCATTTCCACCCGCCATAGTGTCTGCTCCGCCGCTCCCGTTCAGGTCATTAGCTCCCGCGTTGCCCGTCAGCGTGTCGTTATAGTTGCTGCCATTCAATTTCTCAATGCCGATGAGGGTGTCCGAGCCGGAACCCAGGGTGTTTTGGCTGCCCGCCACCGCCAAACTGACCGTGACGGCACTGGCGGCGTAAAGGTAAGAGACGGTGTCAACGCCCAAGCCGCCGTCAAGGACATTGTCGCCCGCACCCGCATAAAGCAGGTTATTAAGGCTATTGCCCGTCATATTGGCCGCCCCCGACGACAGCAGTTGACCGTTCTCCACATTGGCGGTTAGGGTATAGGCGTTAAGGCTACTGTACACGGTGTCAATGCCGCCTGTGCTGGCGGCGTTGGTTTCTGTAACCACATCCCCGGCGTTATCGACAGTATAGCTGTCAGAACCGTCGCCCCCCACCAGAGTGTCCGCACCGAGCCCACCGCTCAGGGCATTAGCCCCCGCGTTGCCCGTCAGCGTGTCGTTATAGTTACCGCCATCGAGGTTTTCGATGCCGATAAGGGTGTCCGAGCCAGACCCCAGGGTGTTTTGGCTGCCCGCCACCGCCAAACTGACCGTGACGGCACTGGCGGCGTAAAGGTAAGAGACGGTGTCAACGCCCAAGCCGCCGTCAAGGACATTGTCGCCCGCGCCCGCATAGAGCAGGTTAGCAAGGCTATTGCCCGTCATATTGGCCGCCCCCGCCGACAGCACCCGCCCCGTTTCCACATTGGCGGTTAGGGTATAGGCGTTAAGGCTGCTGTACACGGTGTCAATGCCGCCTGTGCTGGCGGCGTTGGTTTCCGTGACCACATCCCCGATATTGTCGACATAATAAGCATCGGCACCGTCACCCCCTGCCATGGTGTCGGCACCGGCATCGCCATTTAGGACATTAGCCCCCGCGTTGCCCGTCAGTGTGTCGTTATAGTTACCGCCGTTGAGGTTTTCGATGCCGATAAGGGTATCCGAGCCGGCCCCTAGGGTATTTTGGCTGCCCGCCACCGCCAAACTGACCGTGACGGCACTGGCGGCGTAAAGGTAAGAGGCGGTGTCAACGCCCAGGCCGCCGTCAAGGACATTGTCGCCCGCGCCCGCATAAAGCAGGTTATCAAGGTTATTACCTGTCAGGTTAGCCGTCCCAGCCGACAGCACCCGCCCCGTCTCGACATTGGCGGTTAGGGTATAGGCGTTAAGGCTACTGTTCACGGTGTCGATGCCGCCCGCGTTGGCGGCGTTGGTTTCTGTGACCACGTCACCGGCGTTATCGACAGTATAGCTGTCAGAGCCGTCGCCGCCCACCAGAGTGTCCGCACCGAGCCCACCGCTCAGGGCATTAGCCCCCGCGTTGCCCGTCAGTGTGTCGTTATAGTTGCTGCCATTCAATTTCTCAATGCTGATGAGGGTGTCCGAGCCGGAACCCAGGGTGTTTTGGCTGCCCGCCGCCGCCAAACTGACCGTGACGGCACTGGCGGCGTAAAGGTAAGAGACGGTGTCAACGCCCAGGCCGCCGTCAAGGACATTGTCGCCCGCGCCCGCATAAAGCAGGTTATTAAGGCTATTGCCCGTCATATTGGCTGCCCCCGCCGCCAGCACCCGCCCCGTCTCCACATTGGCGGTTAGGGTATAGGCGTTAAGGCTGCTGTATACCATGTCGATGCCGCCCGTGCTGGCGGCGTTGGTTTCCGTGACCACATCACCAATATTATCGACATAATAAGTGTCGGCACCGTCACCGCCTGTCATGGTGTCGGCACCGGCATCGCCATTCAGGACATTAGCCCCCGCGTTGCCCGTCAGCGTGTCGTTATAGTTGCCGCCATTGAGGTTTTCGATGCCGATAAGGGTGTCCGAGCCGGCCCCCAGGGTGTTTTGGCTGCCCGCCACCGCCAAACTGACCGTGACGGCACTGGCGGCATAAAGGTAAGAGGCGGTGTCAACGCCTAGGCCACCGTCAAGGACATTGTCGCCCGCACCCGCATAAAGCAGGTTAGCAAGGCCATTACCGGTCATATTGGCTGCCCCCGCCGCTAGCACCCGCCCCGTCTCCACATTGGCGGTTAGGGTATAGGCGTTAATGGAACTGTTGACTATATCTACACCTCCGGTGCCAATGTTGGCGTTAGTTTCGATAACGATATCACCGGCATTATCAACATTGTAGTTGTCAGAGCCGTCACCGCCTGTCATGGTATCGGCACCAGCCCCACCGTTCAGGGTATCATCACCCAAACCGCCCGTCAGCGTGTCGTTACCTGCGCCACCACGCACCTTATCATTGCCGTCGCCCCCATTGATAGCGTCATTCCCCGCCCCACCGTTTACGAAGTCATCACCTATACCCGCATTAATGGTATAGCCACCTGTCGCCGCCGCCGAAATGTTAACGGTATCGTTACCTGCTCCTGTGGATATGGTGTTGATGGCAGCGGTGGTTGCGGCGTTTATCACATCCGCACCCGCACCCGTTGAAATAGTCTGTACCCCCGCCGTTGAGGTGGCAATCACCTTGACCGCATTGGTACTGGTGCTGGTAATGGTCTGCGCTCCGCCAATGTCCGCCGCCGTCACCATGACCAGTTGCGCACCACCGCCGCTGCTATCCCCTATCGTCTGCGCCCCCGCCCCTGTGGTAGTGGCCTGTACCGAAGTCAGGCCTACACCGCTGATAGTCAAGGCGCCGGCATCGGATGTTGCCATTACTGTGGCAGGGCCCATACCCATAACAATAGCCTGCGCCCCGCCCGTAGAGGTGGTGGTGAGTGTGGCGGCTCCGGTAAACGAACTCATGTCCACCGTAATTGCACCAGCGCCTGAGCTTGTATCTAAGGCAACTCCTCCCGCAAAAGCGGCTTCAAAAAAAGCCCCTGTGGTCAAGGTTTGCGCCCCGGGGCCGGTGGTGTTGATCACCACTTTTTCAATATGGCTGATATGGCTCCAATAACTGTCATTCGGAGTGATCGCGGCAGTGCCAATAGGCGTTACGCTTAAGGTATCAAAACCCGCGCCGCCATCAAGGGAATCAAGAATACCCCAAGTGCCGGTCGCCCCGTCATTATAAGTTCCTGCAAAAGTGTCATCGCCAAGCCCGCCGACAAAATTGTCCACATTGTTAGTCAGTGTATAAGTAGTCATACTAGTTTTGCTCCTAAGTTATTGTCCGTCGCCACTGTGGACGTAAAAACCGATAGCGGATAGGCTATCCTTATACATGCAAAATTGTCTTTGCTATTGATACAAGCCATATAAGCCTGTTGTCCTGCGGTGCGGGTAGTCATAGTCATGCCCATTGTGCTCTCCTGATGAGGTTTTAACGCATATAGCATGTTGCCCGTGAATACATGACTCATACAAACGCTATAAATCGTCTGTCCAGTATCTGCTTTTTTCAGGGGGATTCTGTGCGTTAGTCAACATAATGCGTTGGCTTTTTCGGCAGATAGTCTACGGTTTGGAAGATAGAAAATATCCAGAAGCCTGTAGTAAAAGGCTTGGGTATCAGCCGATAAACCAAAGGCTAATGGGTTTTGGGTGGATAGAGGGGATTTGCCCCGAAAAGAAGGATCTTTCGGGGCGAATGCTGGTCAAGGCTATAGGCTTTGGGCTGAATAAGGTTTACCAAAAAGCCGTTACAATAGGATGTCGCCAGTAGCCAGTGTGGTTACCCCGGTCAATTGGATGGCGAACTCTGCCGAGCTGTCGGCATTGGTGTTGCCGTATAACACACCGTCCAAAAACATCAGCTGGCCGGCCGCCGTGAAACTGGCCGTATTGTCGATAAAACCGGAGAAAGCATTATTGGCGACCGTGGCGGTATTGGCATCTAAGGTGGAGAGGTCGATTTTGTCTTGGCCGCTCACGAAGTCGGTGATGACATCAGTTGCGCCGCTAAGCGTACCCATATCGGATAAGGCGTTGAAGCCAAAAATATCATTGCCGCCACCGCCCGTCAGAGTATCAAACCCCGCACGCCCAACCAATATATTGGCTCCCGCATCGCCCGTCAGCGTGTCACTATAGTTGCTGCCCGTCAGGTTTTCAATGCCGATGAGGGTGTCCGAGCCGGACCCCAGGGTGTTTTGGCTACCCGCCACCGCTAAACTGACACTAACGGCACTGGCGGCGTAAAGGTAAAAAATGGTGTCGGTACCTAGGCCACCATCAAGGACATTGTCACCTGCACCCGCAAACAGCCTATTGTCAAGACCGTTGCCCGTCAGGTCAGCTGCACCCGTGGACAGCAGTATGCCATTTTCCAGATTGGTGGCCAGCGTGTAAGCGTTCAAATAACTATACACCCGGTCAATACCACCCACGCTGGCATCGGCATTAGTTTCGATGATGATGTCACTGGCGTTGTCGATAACGTAGAGGTCGGAACCATCACCGCCTGTCAGCGTATCAGCGCCTGTACCGCCGTTCAGGACATCTGTGCCAAGACCGCCGACCAGTATGTCATTTCCCGTACCACCGTTCAGCTTATCATTGCCATCGCTTCCGTCTATTGAGTCATTCCCGCCGCCACCACTGATTAAATCATCACCTGTACCCGCGTTAATGATATAGCCACCCGTAGCTGCGGCTAAGATATGGACAGTATCGTCTCCAGCACCCGTACTGATGGTGTTGGTGGCCGCTGTGGTGGTAGCCGTTATCACATCCGCACCATCCGCCGTTGAAATGGTCTGCACCCCCGCCATTGATTTTACCGCCATGGTGATCGCGTTAGCACCGTTACTGGTAATGGTTTGCGCCCCGCCCGAAGAATCCGCAATCACTGTATTAGTGCCCGTACCCATGATAATAGCCTGTGCGCCCGCCGTAGAAGTGACGGTGAGCGAAGTGTCGCCGGTAAACGAACCCATATTCACCGAAACCGCGCCTGCATCCGAATTCGTCTTTAAGGTAAGCCCTGCAACCGCAAAGGCGGTTTCAAAAAGTGCGCCCGTGGTTAACGTTTGCGCCCCGGGGCCGGTGCTGCCGATCAGCACTTTTTCGATATTGCTGACATGGCTCCAATAGCCATCATCAATAGTAATCGCGGCAACGCCTAACGGGGTTATGCTTAGGGAATCAAAACCCGCACCGCCATTGAGACTGTCAAGAGCAGTCCAGGTGCCGGTACCGCCATCATTATAAGTTCCCTTAAACGCGTCATCGGCCAATTTGCCAACAAAATTGTCCGAGTTGTTAGTCAGTGTATAAGTGCTCATAATGATTTTTCCTGTCCTAAGTTAGGGTTCTTTATTGGTGTGGATAAAACAACAGATAGTGGGGTAACTGGCGCACGTTTGGGATTGCTGTCAGCCCTATAAGCTTGCGGTAGGGTATTGAAGGTAGTAACAGTCATTTTTCTCTCCTAATAAGGATTTAACGCGTATAGCGCGTTGCTTGTGAATACATGACCCATACAAGCGCTATAAATCGTTTGCCCAGTATCCGCTTTTTTTAGGGATATTCCGTGTGTTGGCTAACACAGTTAAATAGCTATAAATTAACGGCGCTGTTATGGAGCGGGCTATAAGAAGGGTAGATTTATTACGGTGAGATGATGGGGGCTTTATAAACTGGCTACTAAACGGCTTTTAACCGCATCTTGCCAAGCGGCACATACACTAGCAGGCAGCAGAATAAAGCCACACTTGCTGCTTGCCAGCGCACATCGACGTGAAGCCTTTGTTGCTTGGCGAAAGTCGGGCTTTGCAGGGCATCCGCCCACGCGTCCGCACTGGTTAAACGCTGGTAATATAGCCCGGTTGCCAAGCTTAAGTCTTGGAGGTAGCTTTCTTGTAAGACGGACAGGTGTTCGTTGCCAACAGCGGTTGCGTCGCCGAACGGGGCGTTGCGGGCGTTATAACCGGGGATTTTTTCAGGATTCAGATCCGCTTCGCCAAATGTCGAACGCTGGGGGACATCATCGGCGCGGTAGAAACCATCCGGTTCGCCCCGTGCGTTAAACTTTGGGATAGGCACGGCTTGCAGGCCGCCGACCCCGACAATCATGCCCGGCACTTTGCCTTTCAGGGCGGAAAAGTCGCTACGGTAGCGTGGGTTGACGGGTGGGGCTTCTTGGCCATCGGTCATAAATACTAGATTAGTGTCACGCTGTTGCAGCAGGGTCAGGCTGTTGAGCAAGCCGCTGGCGATACGGCTGTCGGCGGCCCAAGCCATGCGCCAATCCACTTTGGCTAGTGCCGTGTCGATTTCATTAAAGCCTTGGCAGACTTCGATAGGCTCAAACAATAACGTTGCCCTGCGTTCGGTAAACAGTCCTAAGCCAATTTTCGACTGGCAGGGTAGTTTTGCCAATAGGCCGCGCAGGCTGTATTGCACATACTGCAAGCGGCTGACGGGTTGGTCGCCGATTTTATAATCGGTGGCGTTCATGCTCCGGGTAATGTCAATGATGAAGGTGTAGTTATAGACGGGTCGTGCTTGGTCTTGCGTGGGGCGTACCCATAAGGCCAGCATGGCCAGCACAGCGAAGGCGAGACAGAAAAAGCGGTAATCTTGATAAGTTTTGCTTGAAAACATGGGCAGTTTGTCGGTTAACAGGGTATTGTGCGGATAAAAAGCGGGCATAATGTAGGGGTAGCGGCTTTACGGTAAGCCTCTGGGGAACCCTGGCACAGTCGTCCAAAGCTGTGAGGTTTGGTTAAAGGGGCGGTCATCCTCGCTATTAATCCTCGCCATTTCCGGCAATAAACGCATGGCGACCTCCAGATTATATTTGGCATCCCAATAATGGCTATCTAAGGCTAAAGCCTGACGGTAAGCCTGTTTCGCTAAACTGGCTAAAGGGATTGCGTCATTAAATGCGGCGGCTTCAGTTTTGGCAACGGCTTGAGCCAGATATAGGTTGCCGAGGTTGTAGCGTACCGTGGCCTGCAACGCCGGGTCTGGGGTATCAAGCAATCCGTTCAGGCAGGCCAAGGCTTCTTCGTAACGCCGCTGTTTTTGCCAAGATACGGCTTGTGCCAGACGGACTTCCGGGGCGGCAGTGCCGAAGCTGCTCAGTTTGTTGGTGTGTCCGGCATTGAAATCGGCAATCAGGCCATTGCTGTGGGCGATACTTAATAATGCGCCTAATTGTGCCGCCATTACCCCGCCGCTAATGAGCAGCACGCCGATTAAGAGCTTATGTGTTAGGGGTCTTATCACCGTTGTGCCTCACAAAATTTAGCGGTTAACAATAGGGCCAACAAGCCTGTTGCCCAGAGATAGCATAGGCCGGACAAATCCTGTTGGGGGATACGTTCGCGGTAATGCAGGGGAGCGTGTTCCAGGCGGTTAATGTCGGCAATGGCTTGGCGCATGGCATCGGGATTTTCGGCTTGGTAAGCCTGATACGGGATGCCTAAGCTACTAAAAAACAAGTGCAGATGGCGTTCCGGCATGGCTTGAGCGTTATCGTCACGCGCCTCTTGGGGTAGGTCGAAAATGCCCGGACTGTTGGCGGTACGCAAAAATAGCCAGTACAACCGGATTTGTTGTTGTTTGAAATACTGGCGCAAGCGCAATTCGCTGTCAGGGTCTATGGCTGCCGCCCCGTCCGAAACCAACAGCACGATACGCGACCCCGTCAGGTTGGGTTGAGCAAAAAAATCTAAGGCCATTGCCAGACCTTTGCTGACATGGGTATACGCTAGGGCAGGGGTGGCCGTGGCGTTGATCGCCGCTTGTAGCGCCGGTTTATTGGCGGTCAACGGTAAGACAAAGAGCGGGGCAGTGCTGTAGGCGGCGATGCCGAATAAGTCGTGCGGGCGTTGTTGGCTGAAGTCACTGAGCAAGCGTCGCGCTGCCGTCGCTTTGGATTCTTCGGAACCGTCCGGGGCTTTGCCCGCAAAGGTGTTGTCCATGCTGTTGCTGCGGTCTAGCAACAGGACGATATTGGCCCCGTGACCGATACGCTCGCGGCTTTGCTCTGTGCGGTGCAGGCCTGCCAAGCCTAAGATTAATGCCGTCAATGCCAGCACCGCGCATAACCGTAAGGCGGCGGCGATTAGGCCCGAGAGCGGGTCGGCGGGCAACATTTCCAGCCACGCGTAAGGAGTGGGGCGTATGCCAGGGTTGGTTAAGGGCAATAGCGCTAAGCCTAAACCTGCCAATAGCCAAGGTGTGGTAAATGCCAAGCTCATCGTTGTCCCCGTTCAATGGCTAAACATAAGTTACACAATTGCCGTAAGGCATGTAAGGCTCCGATGGGGTTGGCGATGCCGTCGGCAAAAAAATGTTGGTTTGACATTTGGAAAAACGTTGCTAACGGCTCTTCGGCTAGCCGATAAGGCGGATGCTGGCGGTAAAATTCCGTCAATCCTGCTTGAAAGACGGGTGTGCCATTGAGGGTGTTTAAAGCCTGATGGAATAGGCTTAAGGCTTCGCCGATTTGTGCGTCCGTTAATTTAACCAGTTTTTTGCCCGTTTGTTTGAAGAGGGAGCGTTTTGGAAAGCCCGGCACATACCCGTAGAGATAGGCCAAATAGGCGGCGCTAGCCAGTACGGTCAGCGTGCTCAGTAACAAGCCTTGTAACAGTACGGTGTTGTCGAGAAACGGGGCGGGTGTATCCGGGCGCATATAGTCGCCGCCATTATCTTTTCTGACCGCCAATTCGCGTAACGGCGATACGGTGAAATGCCAAGCGGGAACGGTTTGTGTGGCGGTATTGCTGCCTTGCGCTAAAGGCAGGTTAAAGCTGGGTATGCTTAACATTTTGACTTCCAGCGGGGCGTAAAAGACTTGGTAGAGCAGGTCAATTTCGTAATGGAAGCCGCCGTTGCGGGGTTGGGCGTTTACTGTCAGGTCTGTTAAGTCCAGCCAATAGTTAATAGGGCCTAGTTTGGGCAGGCTGTTACGCTGTAGTTGTACACCGTTGTGGGTGTCAATAATCAGGCGGTGGCGGATGGTGTCGCCGATGACATAGCCGAACGGGCGCGGGGCTAGCAAGGTAACGTTATTGTGCGACGGTGTTGTACCCGTGCAGGCTGTGGCTAAGCATAGCGGCAGCAACAGGCGGGCGGTAAGCCTAGCGGGTAGGTAAGATTGGAGCAGGCTTTGGCTGCGGATTTTAAAGCGCATCATCATGCCTTGCTCAGAAAATAACGTTGTAGTTGCATGGGGTTAAAACTGTCGGTAAGAAATAACGGCTCGTTGCCGTAACTACGGCAAAGCTGTTGCAAGTCCTGCCGCCTTTGCGCAAAAGCCTGGAGGATTTTTTGCCGTAAGACTGGGCGCATGAACAGTGTCCGCATTGAGCCGCTTTCAGCATCTTGGTAATTGACCAGCCCCCAATTCGGTAAGTTAAGGTAATCCTCAGCCTGCCATAACACCAATGGCACGACATCATGGCGGGCTAAGGCTTGCAATAGCGTTTTTAGCTGGGCAGCGTTAAAGTGGAAGTCAGAGAGGATAAACACTAAAGAACGCTGTAGGGGTAAATGGGGTAGGGCTGGTTGCCAGCACAGGCTGGTTGCTGTCAAACGGTGCTGTTGCCATTGCCGGACGAAGGCTTGCAGCCTGCCTAGATGTCGGCAATTGCCCAGCAACCAAGGCTTTTCCGTGCTTGCCCCGCAGCCGATAAAGCTAAAGCGGTCGCCGTAACTGAATGCCGATTGGGCGATGGAGCGGATGCCGTCCAGCATGATGGTTTGCTGGGGCGTTTGGCCGGTTTGGCCCATAGAGGCCGACATATCCGCCAACACCACTACGTCAAAGACGCTAGGTTGCCGATAGGCCCGCACTTTGTAAGTGCCGGACACATCCAACACACTTGCCCGTAAATCAATGCGTCTGGGGTCGGGATGCGCCATTAAGGGTTCATGGCGGTTAAACAATTGGCCGTTATTGGTGCGAAGGCCGCGATGCCCGCCAGGGAATAGCCGATGGCTAGGCACAGACAGGCGGTATTGGAATAATTGAGGGGGCCGTGGGTTCATCTGTGCCGCTTATTGTTGGTTGACGATGAGCAGCACAACCAAGCCTGTGAACACACTGTAAGCAGGCCAACGATAACGGCCTAAATGGGCAAATAATTTATCCGCCAAGGGATTAGCCACTTGAGTGACGGCTTGTCCTACCAGCCACACGGCGGCATTGAGGAATGGCAATATCAATAAGACTAGCCAACCGCTACAGCCTAAGAACAGGTTGCCCCACGCTTGCGGATAGAGGCCGCCCGCCAGATTAAGGATAAGCTGTGCCGCTAAAATGCCCCAAGCGGTCGCGCCTAAAATAAACGTTAAGCTCAGTAGCCGATAAGTGGCTGGGCATAAATAGCGGGCGGGCTTTAACCACGCGGGCTTATGTTTGGACAGATACATGGCGGGCAGGGTCAGGCATAGCAGTAACAAGCTGGTGACAACCAATAAATCCCAAAATTTCGGGCTGATGGCTTCATTGATGGCGCCGACATAATAGGCAGCGTAAGGTTCGGGTTCGCGGTTATCCAAACCTTCGGCAATAAGAGTCAAAAATAAGCCTAAGCCTGCATAACTTAAGCTGCTTAAGGCGAATGCGGTGGCGGTGCTGGTGGCTATTTTGTTGTTCATACAGACGGATGATAAAGGCTATTGGGGTTGGCGGCGGCGTATGCTAGCTATGCTCACGGGGCGGCGATGTGTTGCAGGATGTGGCTGATAAAAGCGGGCATAAGCGTGTCGTTACGGTAGGCATAAATCGGGTTGAAAAAGATACGGTGTGCCATTGTGGCGGGGTAAACCGCGCGTAAGTCTTCGGGTAACAGGTTGTCGCGCCCCGCCAGCCAAGCCCGAACCTTGGCCGCACGGATGAAATAAGCCATGCCGCGCGGGCTGGCACCGGCGTGGATCAATTCCGCCATGTCCACATCGTCTATACGGATGCCGTATTCGGCGGGCCGGTGCGAGGCTTTCCATAAGGTTAGGGCGTAGGCTTTGAGGGCGGCGGTGCTTTGGATGTGGCTTTGGATTAATTCGGCGATACCGTTGAGTGCGTCAAATTGCAACTGTCCGCTCGGCAGCGTTGCCAATAAACGGTCGGTGTCGTGGTAACGCGGGTTAAACATCAGGTCTTGTAAAACGGTGTCGTCCGTCGGTGTGTCGATGGTGATCTCAAACATAAACCGATCTTTTGCCGCTGCGGGCAGTTCAAAGGTTTCGTCTTTTTCGACACGGTTACGGTCGGCGAACACCAGCAAATGGGGTAAGTGATACGTCCGGTTAAAGGCCTGTACGCTCCGCTCTGCCATGGTGCGTAACAGTAAGGCGTGGACTTGCGGACGGGCGCGGTTAATTTCGTTAAAAAAGAAAGTCGCTAACTGTTCGCCCTGTTTCAATAATGGGCCGGCATCCACTTGCGGTTTGCCGTTGTTATCGAGATAAGTGTAGTAAATCAGGTCGGAGGGCATTAAATCTATAGTGCCTTCGATCCGTTGGTACGCACCGCCTAAGCCTTGGGCCAACGCCCTGAGTAAGGTGGTTTTTCCCACTCCGACATTGCCTTCCAGCAGGACATGCCCACGCGCAAACACCGCTAGGATGCTATGGCGGATAGCGTCGGCCTGACCGATGACAAGGGTTCCGAGCTGGTCTTCAAACTGTAACGCTTTGTCGCGCCAGCCGTTAAGTAGATGATCTGTCATAGTGGTAAAAAAACGCCGGCAAGAAGACTTTCCGGCGTATGAGTTATATTAGTCAACATAAAGCCAAGGATGGATGCCTGTTATCGCAAACCCCGTACCGATAATGGGCGGGACAACGCGCCCGGTTGCTAAATTCACGTTATTTGGCAATTGGCTGGCGCATTGTTTCAAGCATTGGCATAAGGTACGGCTGGGGTTTTATGCCGGGTAACGCATTAGCAAGTTATTAGCAAATCACTGGGGTATTTCGTCTACGTCATAAACAAATTTGCCGCTTTTGCTGAAATACTGTTGGCGTTTTTGGTTACGCGCCTCCATTTCTTTAACGGATTGCACTTGTTTGTTCAGTTCGTTAACATCGTGTTTTGGGTCGTATTTACTGCCCGCGACTTTATCGGGATAGCCGGGTTTGGGTTCCCAGCAAACGCCCGGTTCTTTACAATTGGTACCGTCATAAGCCGATGCCGAAAAGGGCACGCTAGCTGCCGCCAGAATCGCCACGGATAAAAGCAAGTGTTTCATGGTTGTCTCCTTGTTATTTATTAAGCCATTTGGCCTTTTTTGGGTCGCCGTTATAAATGTCGCGAATGAAGGCCATAATTTGTAACATTTCATCGGTGTTGAAATTGACATATTGCGGCCCCATCATGCCGTTCGCACCGCCAAACAGCAGTTCGAACAAGCCGTGGTCGGTGGCGTTGCGCGGATATGTCCAGTAATCATCCGCTAGGCCGGGGCCTAATTTGCCTTCGGCTTCGTGGCCGTGGCAACCGGAACAGCCGGTCATATATAGGCTTTTGCCTTTTGCTACAGCGTCTTGGTTGCCGTTGTAAGGGTTTTTGCCGTCTTGCATAAATTGCTTGAAGGCTTCGGTATTGCCGCCTTTTTTGGCGAAGCTCAAATCCAACGCTTCGCCCGTTATGGCGTTGTGTAGGGTAATATCGGCTTGGGCGGTAGGCAGCAGCAGTGCGCCTAATACGAATGCCGCCAAGCAGGTTCTTTTGAAAGTCATGGTTGTCCTATAGGGTTACGGAACGACGGCAAAGCCTTGTTCGGTCAGTAAAGGGATGCCTTCTGCCATTAACAATTGCTTGATGTCCTGTGGGTGGGTTTTGATCAACCCGTCCAATTGTGCCAGTAAGGCAGTATCGCCTTTGCGTACCGCCATTGACGTGCTGTAATGGTGGGGTACTTTGGCACCGTCGGCGCGGGTGTTGTTGTCAGGAATAACCGTCATGGTCAAAGGCGTTGCCGACGCTTTGACATAACGTCCGGCTGATGGCCCCCACAAGACGGCAAGTTCGGCGTGGCCTGACGACACTTCGTTGACCAATTTCTCCGCTTCGTACTTAATGTATTGGTTGCGCTTGGAGCGGAAGCCGACCAGTTCTTGCGAATAATTGAACAAGTCGTTATAACGCCCAATCGCCCGCAACATGGTTTCGGCGGGCGAACCCGGCACAAAGGCGATGCGTTGCGCTTTGGTCAAGGCTTCGCTATGCCAATTAGACAAATCTAACTGGTCGCTTTGCCGGGCGATAAATACATAGCCGGAGCGGTAATAGGCGGCAGTGGTGGCTACGCGCGGGTCATCGGTATCGACACCGATGGCGACATCGCATAAGCCTTTATCGAGGGTGTCGCGCAGGTAATAGCGCGGGTCTGTCCAATAGACAAACGTCACTTTTTTATGCAACTCGCTACCTAGCCATTGCGCCAGCTTGTTCTCAAAGCCTTCGCCTTTACGGTTGGAATAAGGCATCTCATCTTCCGCCGCACAGACTTTTAGCGCATTGTCTTGGGCATGGGCGACTGACATGGCTAAACCTAGACAACACAGTAAGCTAGGGGTTTTTAGGTTAAATGGCATTTCGGGTTCTCTTCTGATGGGTATCGGGGCGGCCAAGTAGGCTGCCCACGGTACGCCGTTAAACGGTTATAGTGCAAACACCATGACCCCGCCGCCCATTTGCGTGTAATGCGCCAACTCTTTAAACGCACCTACCGCACCTAAACCAGCCGTTGGGTCTTTCAGGTCAAACACCAAGCCAACACCGGGCCAGCCGCCTACGCCATAATAAATGGCGACATATTGCTTACCGTTATGCAGGTAGGTGATGGGGTGGCCGATAACGCCGGACGGCAGTTTGAATTTCCATAATTCTTCGCCTGTTTTGGAATTTAAGGCTTTGATGTAACCGTCTAAGGTGCCGTAGAACAGCAGGTCGCCAGCGGTGGCGGTTGTACCGCCCCATACGGCAAACTTTTCCTTCACTTCCCATTCAAATTCGCCTGTGACCGAGTTCATGGCTTTGACTTGGCCTAAAGTGCCTTTAGGGCCGGGGTACATGTTTAAGGTGGCACCGACAAAGAATTGTCCGGCACGGTAGGGCAACATAAACGGTTCCCAGTCCATACAGATATGGTTGATGCCCATGAAGAACAGCTTTTTGGCAGGGTCGTAAGATTCGATGCCTTGGTTGTGGTAGCCCATTGCCGATGGGCAAATGCCTTTGGCTTCATGATCCATGTGGGTTGAGTATTCAGGGTCACGGACGGGCAAGCCGGTCTTTAAATCGACTTTTTTCACCCAGTTAACGGTGTCGTCAATTTTGAAGGCGTTGACCAGATCGCCGTTTTCGCGGTTTAAGGTGTACACCAAACCGTTGCGGTCAGGATGGGTCAGTAATTTGGTTTTTTTGCCATCGACGACTTGTTCGGATAAGCCCATATAGTTGACTCCCGCATAATCCCATTCATCATGCGGGGTTTTTTGGTAGCCGAACTTGGCTTCGCCCGTGTTGACATCGCGTCCCCAAATAGTCATCGTCCATTTGTTATCGCCAGGGCGCATAGTTTCGTTCCATGGGGCAGGATTACCGGAACCGTAATAGAGCATGTCGAGGTCAGGGTCGAACGCATACCAACCCCAGTTGGTGCCGCCGCCGATTTTCCAAGCATCGCCTTCCCAGGTTTTTAGGCCTAAACCGAATTGCCCGTAATGGGGGTTGGCTTTATTGAAATCTTTGGCTAGTTTGATGTCTTCGTCAGGGCCGGTAGCATAGACCCGCCATTGTTGTTTACCATCTTTAATGCTGTAAGCGGTCGCATAACCGCGTACCCCCAGCTCCGCGCCGGAACTGCCGACGATGACTTTATCTTTCACCACAAACGGGGCAGCGGTTAGGGTTGAGCCCATAGCAATATCGGAGTTTTCCATTTTCCAAAGCACTTCGCCGGTTTTGGCGTTAATGGCGACGATATGCCCGTCCAATTGGTTTTGGAAAATAGTCGCCGGATAGCCGTTACCTTCGGGCGCATAGGCCAGGCCGCGGTTAACCACGTCGCAGCAGGCGACCGCCCGTGCCGCCGGATTTTGTTTCGGCTTGTATTCCCATAAAATTTTGTCCGGCTCGTTGAGGTCGATAGCAAAAATATTGTTGGGGTAAGGGGTATGGACATACATGATGCCGTTAACGACTAAAGGGCCGCCTTCATGGCCGTTTAAGACACCTGTCGAAAATGACCAAGCCACTTTCAGATTTTTGACGTTGGTGACATTGATGTCATAGAGTTCGCTAAAGTGCGTGGCGCTGTAGTCTTTCGTCTGCATAACCCAGTTGGTGTTTTGCCGTGACAGTTTGTCCAGCTCCTTATTGGCTTGGGCGGGTTGCGCTAACGCCACGAGAATCCCCGTTGCCAATGCGGTTCGCCCCACCAGAACCGCCAATTTCAAAATCTGCATAATTCCTCCAGAATATTATTTATGTTATTCAATAAGGCCTAGCCTTCTGCCCGGAGAACCCAAAAGCCATTGGCTTACTTGATCAAAGCGGAGGGTTGTTGGGTTGTTCGGACATCAGGCTATGCTGGACGGGCATGATACGGGAGGCAGGTGTCTTGCCGTTACGGAATAAGCCTGTAAAAATACGGGGAAAAGAACGGAAAATGGGTAGGAAAAATTCCGTTATGCCGTTAAGGCAAATCATTAAGTGTGACTGTCAGCTTGCCCGCGCTCCTGGGCTTGGCTACCGCACGAAGAAAAGGAAATCCTCCCATAGCCGCCGCCGATAAAAGTCGGCATGATAGGCGGATTGTTTTCTTAGTGGGGTTTCAGGGTGTCGGCAAAAATTAGTGTGTTATTGGTGGATGATCATGCTGTAGTCCGGGCAGGCTATAAAACCTATTTATCCTTAGCGGAAAATATCGGCCAAGTGTATGAGGCAGACCGTGGCGAAACTGCTTGCCAGTTATACAATCAACATCAGCCGGATTTAGTGGTTTTGGATTTGTCCATGCCCGGTATCGGTGGTTTTGAAACCATCCGGCGGCTGATTAACCGTGACAACCATGCGAAAATATTGGTGTTCAGTATCCATAACGAATTGGTTTACGTTACCCGTGCCTTACAGGCGGGCGCGAAAGGTTATATCACCAAAAACAGCAGCCCTGATATTCTGGTGACTGCTGTCGGTAAAATCGCTCAAGGCGGCACATTTGTCGACTCCGAACTTGCCCAGCAATTGGCGATTACCATGACTTCGGGGCTGGACAGTTCTGAGCGTATCAAACAGCTTTCGCCTAGGGAATTTGATGTGTTCTGTTTGCTTGCCAATGGTTACACCACCCACAAAGCGGCAGAAAAGCTGTGTTTGAGTTATAAGACCGTGTGTAACCACGGTACGGCGATTAAGGAAAAATTGGGCGTGGAAACGCTTGCCGAGCTGACCTTATTGGCGACACGGCAAGGCTTGATTACGGCGCAGGAGGTTTTGTAAGGGTAATGACTGTCCACGCGTAACAGACGGTGGTTGCGCATGGACGGGACGGTTATTTTTCTACCGTGCCTTTTAAGCCGGTTAAACCGTTTTTGAAAAAACTGACCATTGCGTTGACAGCGGCTTCGTCAGTCAGGTTGGCGGGTGGCGTGTTACTGGTGTCGCCGCGATAAAAGCGGCTTTTCATCAAGACGGTGCTGTTATTGGCGGTATCGCCGGCCAGCACTTGCACGGTGATGGAATAAGAGCTGACCGGAAAGGCTTGGGCATTTTCGGTTTTTAAGCGGTAGCTGTATTCGTGGTCTTTATCGCTATAAAAATCCAGTTCCTCAACTAATTGCCCGTCGTTTTGTAAGGTTAGGGTACGGGTTCCGCCTGATTCATGTTTGCCGTCCCCTGTGCTTTGCTTTACATCGGGATGCCAATGGGCAATATCGGAAAACTGTTTGACGGTATCCCAAACCTTTGCGACCGGGGCGTTAATGGTGATGCTTTCCTTGGCTTTTTGCGGGGTAGGGCCATGGGCGAAGCTAAGTAGGGGTAAGCAGAGCAAGCTTAAACAGGCGTAAGCAGATTTGTTCATAATCAATAACCAAAAAGCCTATTATTGATAATTTTAGCTGAAAAATATTGGGCAAATTTCCTGATATTGGCAGGGTAAATTCCTATTTTTCGCCTGACAACGGGCTGAAATTTAACGGCTGACCAGCCCGCCTCCTCAAGAACTGCACGATAACATAGAGCATCCCGCCCGCTGTCTGGCCCAGTCGGGACGTTTGGCGGCAAAGTGTCTTTTATCCGGCTGTTCGTCGTAAGGGTGGCGCAACAGTTCCAACAGTTCATGGATTTTGCTGAAATCGCCTTGCTCGGCTTGGTCTATGGCGAGTTGGGCGAGGTAGTTGCGCAGCACATAGTTGGGGTTGACCGCGTTCATGTTTTGGCGGCGTTGTGCTTCCGGCAAGCTGTCGCGGCGCAGGCGCTGGAGGTAGGCCCGCAACCATGCGCCCAATTGGGCTTGGTAGGCGGGGGTAAGCTGTTCGGGCAGGTAATAGGCCTCTAACAGTGGGGCCATCAGTTGCACGTCGTCGCTTGTGTCGGCATGGCTGTCCAGTAAGGCCAGGCGGCGGAAGAAGATTGTCATATCGGTTTCGACGCTTTGTAACAGGGTCAATAAGTCTGTGCAGAGATCATAATCACTTGCCGGGTCAAATTGCTGTAGACCCAGTTTGCTGGCCATCATGGCTTGCCAACCTTCGGCAAAGTGTTGCTGGTAGCTATTCAGCGCCGCTTGCAAAGGGCTGATGTCGTCGGTTTCCAGTAAAGGGAAAATGGCGTTTGCCAATTGCCCTAGGTTCCAAAAAGCAATTGACGGTTGGTTGCCGAAACGGTAGCGGCGACCACTGGCATCGGTGGTGTTGGGAGTCCAGTTCAGATCGAAATTTTCCAGCCAACCATAAGGGCCGTAGTCTATGGTCAAACCCAAAATAGACATGTTGTCGGTGTTCATCACACCATGGACAAAGCCGACCCGTTGCCAATGTATTATCATTTCGGCGGTACGGCGGCAGACTTCGGTATACCATTGCAGATAAACGGCCGGGCAGGGTGCGCCTAAGTGCGGAAAGTCGGTGGTGATGGTGTAATCCACCAGTTGCTTAAGTGCTGTTAAGTCGCCCCGTGCGGCAAACAGTTGGAAGCTGCCAAAGCGGGTGAACGAGGGGGCGACTCGGCAGACCACTGCACCGGGTTCAGCTTTGGGGTGGCCGTCGTAAAACATATCGCGGATGACGGTATCGCCTGTCAGCACCAAGCTTAAGGCGCGGGTGGTTGGGATACCTAAGTGGTGCATGGCTTCGCTGCATAAAAATTCGCGTACCGAGGAGCGCAACACGGCCAAGCCGTCCGCCGAGCGCGAATAGGGGGTGGGGCCTGCGCCTTTCAGTTGCAATGTCCACCGCTCGCCAGCGGCATTGACAGCTTCACCCAGATTAATGGCGCGTCCGTCGCCTAACTGCCCCGCCCAACTACCGAATTGGTGGCCACCATAGCATAGCGCATAAGGTTCCATGCCGTCTGCTAAGGCATTGCCCGCAAATACTTGGGCAAACTCTGCACTGTCACAGGCGGATACGGGCAAATCCACTAATTGCGCCACTTCCCAAGCATACACGACTAACTGCGGCTGGCTAACAGGTGTCGGCAGCACTTTAGAATAACACGCACCTAAGACTTGGCGGCGGAAGTTCAGCGGTTCAGGATCGCCGGGTAAGGTGCGGATGAAAGCGTTATCAAAGTTTAGGCGGAGTTTTGTGGTCATGGCTAAGGTTGGGGTTGGATAAAAAAGCTAGCGGGCAAGCGCACGGCGGGCCGGTTCTTGGTGCTGTTCATGCGTATGCTGCTGTACCGGTTCTTGATGTATGGGATAGCCAAAGCCGCCCGTAAATAAACCGCCCGGATACAGATTATTATAATAAGGCGGGCGATACCCGCCACCATAAAGCGGTTGCCCATAAATATTGCGTTGGCGGGCGGCGGCAGCCAATTCTTCTTGGGCGATGGCGTTACGGTTTAGCGCGGCAATGGCGGCTTGCCTATCCAATTCGGCTTGGCGTTCTCTTTGGGCTTGCTGTTCCGCCGCTTCGCGTTTTTTAAACTCTTGTTCCCACGTTTGTAATTTGGCTTGTGCCTCGGCTTCTTTAGCCGGATCTTCCTGTTTGATGTCAATTTCCACTTTTTTCGCCGCATTGGTCGGGCAAGGGTCAAATTGATAAACGGTTTTGTTATCAACTACGCATTTAAAGACTTCTTCGGCTTGGGCGGCAGTGGGCAGGGCTGTGTTCAGAACCAGCAACAGTAACATGTTTTTGTTCATGGTGTCTCCGTCCTCTCATGTCATAAACTTATGATAGGGGCGGCACAACCGCCCCAGGTTATATCCTGTAGTAACGCATCGCTGAGCGGCAACAGCCCCTGCTTAAGTCCGTTGTTGCTTTCCGGCAATCAATAACCGTGCCAGTTTCCGTAAGCCATCCGATGATAAGGTAATGCCTAAGGGCGCGGCTTTAGTGTCCAGCTCATACAGCACATCCGTAGCGGCGATAGCGCCGAGATAGTTAAAGCCCTCTAAGCCGGGCAGATCTTGGCTGAAGGCTTTCAGTTGCGGGGTTAGGGTCGTCCATGAGTGGCTGAAAAACTCGCGCACAGGATCGTTATCGGTGGTGTTTTTGGCGGTCAAACCTGCTTGGAAAGCGGTGTTGGACTCGTGTAACATAGCCGTTAAAGTGGTTTGTAAGGCTTGGTTTTGTTGGTCTTTCCCTAAGCCATTGATGGCTTTTGCCAGCAGGCCTTGCCATTGTTTCCAAATCACTTGCCATTGTTTTTGCTCGCTGGCGGTCAGGGCGGGGCTAGGGGCTTGGGCGGGGTTGGAAAGCCCCAGTACCCCCCGGCCAGCACGGCCCCCGCCACGGCGGCGGCCAGCACCGGATGTTTTTTGAGCGCGGCCAGCGGGCCGGTTTTGTGGGTCTTTTTCATAATTTAAGGCTGTCCTTGTAGGCTTTTAGGGCATCGTCCACATTGTCGAACCAGTGGGCGTGGCCTTTGTCCAACCATATACCTGCTGAACAAAAGTCTTTTAGCGTTCCCTCCCCATGGGACGCCATAATTAAGCTAGATCTGCCGACCAAGTCTTTGAACGCCGCGTTAGCCTTTTTTTTAAAACTGGCATCACCTGTTGAAGTCACTTCGTCGGAAATATAGACATCAAAGTCAAACGCTAACGATAGCCCGAATTGTAAGCGGGATTTCATGCCGGCGGAATACGTTCTGACCGGCTCATCAAAGGAGTCGCCAATTTCGGCAAAATCTTGGATATACGCTATGCGGTCAGGGATATCGTCTTCATGGCCATGGATACGGCAGATAAACTTGGCGTTTTGCCGCCCGGTCAGGGAAGGCTGTAGACCTCCACCAAACCCCATAGGCCAAGATACCCGGCAACGGTGCTCGACCGTCCCGCGGTTAGGTTTATCGACACCGCCGACCAGACGCAGTAAGGTCGATTTTCCTGCGCCATTACGCCCTATCAGCGCGACACTGACATTACGCGGGATTACAAAGGAGACATCTTCCAAAACCCATTTGCCCGGGCCATGGCTAGATTGGTAACGCTTATAAATATTATCGACAATAATCATTGGGTCAACAGTTTAGTTTGGAAACGGAGATGTAAGGCCAAGCCAAAAAAAATCGCCACTAGGGCACATTCGTAAAGATAAGCAATATTAGTGCCAAGTATCACATGATAAGATGAGGATACGCCGGCCCGCGCCACTTCTAGGCCATGCGCCATAGGGTTATACATGAGCCAGCTACGGTAGGGCTCGGAAATGCCAGAGAGCGGGATAATCGCACCTGACCCCATATACAAGGGGGTCATCATGATATTAAAGATTTTCCCTAGTTCAGGTATCAGATCGATGGCGACCGAAGTGATCAGTGCGTAGCCTAAGCCCATCAGCCAAAGCCCAAAAAATGCCAAGACCACCATTCCCATATCATCAGGCCACAAGGCGACATTGAATAAACCAATGGCGGCGCTGGCAATAATAAGGATTACCAGCAAGACCAAAAAACCTTCCAGAAAAACCCGCACCAATACCGTATCCACGGGTTTGACTTGGCGGTAGGTAAACAGAACCTTATTGGCGCTGATAGCATTTTGTCCTTGCGTACCCGGATTTTTAAATACTTTAAAGAAGGTCAGGCCAATAATTAGCCACGCCAGCACGTCAATGCCTCCTACCACTTTGACACGCAGGAAGGTAAATAACAGCAACATGATGACGGTATGGAGAATGGGTTCCCCCAATAACCATACCGTCGAGCCACGCCCCGAAGACAAGCGGGTGTTCGCTTCGCGTAGAAACAGTGCCTGCCAGACGGAAATCGTGACCAGCAGTGGGGTTCTTAATGGCTTATCAGGATAAGTTGTCATTGCGGATGTAAGGTTGGCTAATAGTGATTGGCTTAAGGCCGGTGCAGGCGCGGCAGAATCGGAGCGGCCAAGTGTTGCAAAGGGAGAGCGCCGCCAAAGGAATGGGCAGGGGATAAAAGTGCCGGTTAAGGCTTACCCCTGTGCCTAACCGGAAAATGCAGCATAGGCAAGTCAGGCCGATAACATAGGGAAGAGACGTAAGGCTTACAAGACCTTTAAGCGCTTGGAACAGACTAAAAGCCTTTCGCGATGGTCAGAAATCCTTAACCTGTTGGAGCCTCTGATTTTTGCTGATCCGTCTTTTTAGACAGGCCGTCGGCTGATTATAGAGGATATCGGGTCTGACATCCATTATGTAAAGGCCATTATTGGCAGATGACACACCCTCTCCGCCGAATAAAAGCTTTGTAAACCAAGGTGTTCTTGTGGTAGATGGCTTATTTTCGGCCATTAGGGCATCTTGTTATTGTAGCCGCTTTATATGACAAAAAGGTGAAGCTCTTTAAAGTCTGGATAAACTGGCGACATCAGGATGCCCTTTACCGACATTTTATATAGCCAATGTTATCATGCCGTGCGGAAAAATTTAGCACATCTTAAGGTTAATGCAAACTTTATAAGCGAATTTAATGGCGTACGGTTAAGTAAAAGGCAGAAAATAAGTCCGCGTCTGCATTTTTTTATCTACGGTTCAGGCATAAAAAGCCGGAAAGGCTTGCCTGCCATGGCCTATATTTAGCCCTGCCAAACCATCAGCCTAAGCGTTTAGGATGTGCTACAGCGTGACTTAGAGGTTTAATTGTGGCGATTGGCAAGTGCCCGTCGAATCATAAGCCCAGCGGATTATTCGGATCAACCCCGGCCATAAACGGCAAACGCCGGTCTTGGTTGGTGAGTTGGTAAACTTTGCCCAGCCAGTTATTAAACACCGCTTTGGCGGTGTCACGCCATGTATTGTCCAAATGCGCCAAGACGGCTTGCTCAGGAAACGCCGCCAAAGCCTGCCCAGTAATCCGCACAGTGCGGACGTGCCGTTCGTAGCCGTGAAATAGGGCTTGTGCCTCGGCGTTAAAGTAGTTTTCCGGAAACGGCGGGTACTCATCGGTCTCGGCGCGGAAAAAGCGCATGACCTCGCGTTTGTATTCTTTTAATAAGCTAATATCGTCATATTCGGGATGGCCTTGGAAAAAGACGGTGCGGAAGCCGTCTTCGCTAACCGCCAGATGGACTCCGGCAGTGGCGCTGGCAGCCAAAATTTTCAGGCCGTGCCGCTCCATGTCACTTTGGAAAATTTCATTATAGCGCGAATGCGGCACATCAAAACGGGTGTTGATTTCCGCGACCAGCGGGTGGCTGCGGTCAATCACCTTATGCGGGAACACGCCCCAACGCTTGGCGGGCAAGCGGGTTCTGGCAATGCCGTAGCGGTATTGGATGACGGCATGGGTCGCCAAGCACGAACATAGCACCGAGGCGACATTTTCCCGTGCCCACGAAAAGACTTCGGTGAGGGGTAGCCAAAATTCCTCTTCCGGTAAGCTTTCCCGGGTCACATTCGCGCCGCTGATAATTAAGGCATCTAAGCCGTCGGCGCGGATTTTGGCAAACGGCTCATAATATTTGTCGATATGGGCTTGGGCTTCGGCACTGCGTTTAAGGCCGTCGATGGTAAAAGGGTGGATGTGGAATTGGACGATTTGATTACACGCCCCCACCAACCGGAAAAACTGCCGCTCGGTCGCCTCTAACGCGGCATCGGGCATCATATTGAGCAAACCGATGTGCATTTCGCGGATATCCTGATGTTTGGCGCGTTCAGCATCAACGACTTCTTCGCCTTCTTCGCGCAGCCGTTGGAAAGTGGGTAGATCAGTGTGGGCAACTAAGGGCATGTAAGCGGTACTCGTTATTCATTATTGCTGTCTGGCAATGGCATCGGCAACCAGCCGGATAAAATCGTCTTCGGTTTTTACGGTGGCGATTTCATCGGCATTGACGGTATAGCCGTATTGGGCCGCAATGGCCTCGTAACGCGGCAATCTGGATTTGAACAGTTCAGGGAATACCCACGAGACAAATTCATCCGGCGGTATGTCGTTAGGGCTGCCATAGCCTTTGAAGGCCATAAAGTCCGTCAGTTTTTCGTCCAGAAAGGCTTCCCGGTAATACAAGGGTTTCGGGTCAGATTTGGCGCGTTCGATAATGGTTTGCTCAAGGCTGTCAGGAATCTTGATATAAATGATCAAGGTGTGTTGCGCCAAGGTCTCCAGCACTTCAGGGCTATCCAATTCGCAAACGCTGCCGCCGGCATCGTTGATAAAATGCTTATAGCCGTAAATGTCCTCAGCTTTGTGAATAAACTCCGGGACATCGTTCATGGCGGCAAGTTCCGCCTGATGGTGAAGTTTTTGGCGGCGCTTAAATTCCGCCAAGGACAGGCCGCCCAGCGCGGGGTTACCGAGCTTACCTAAAAAACTCGATACCGCCGCCAAGTTATCGACGGTGATTTTGCTGCTCATGTAAATGGAGTCGGAGCGCAGCAAATCCCGCAGGAACGGCACACTCATGGCGTGGCGTTTGATATTGTCAAGAATGGGTTCTTCCAAATATTTGGTGCCGATCCGGTAGTCGCCGGAATAATGGAACCATTTGGTTTTGGGCAGTTTATTGGCTAGCGTGGTTTTGCCTGCACCGGACATCGCCAATAAGGTGATGCGCTTCGATTGCCAGTCCAGGAATTCCTGTGGAAGCATTTTCATTTGGTCGTTTCCCCATTAATCCAGATAGTCGTCGATGTCCATGTCTTCGGGGTTGGGCTCATGCCTATCGGTATCCGAGTAGCCCAGGTCATCGGTTTCAATATCGTCGAACGGGGCGCTCCAGTCCTCCGGGTCTTCGATGTAATCGAAGGTTGAGTTATACCAGCTATCATGATCATATTCGCCTATATCGCCGTTAAGATATTGTACTGTAATGGAGTCGTCATTCTCTTCAATGTTGACGACCTTAAAGGTAAGGTTGTTTTCCAGGTCTTTGTACCAACTGCCAATAATGGGGTCTGCTACGGTGGTCATGTCGATTGCCTCAGGGGGTTTTAAATGGCTGCCGCCGCCACTTAGGCGACGGCAATGGCAATATTATGAGTATCGCTTAAGAAAATGCCAAAACATTTTCTTAAGCGCGGGGGCAGAAGGGGTATTTGGCCGGGCCATGCAGGGAGCGGAACTTAGGCCTCGGTTTGGGGCGGCAGGTACTTGGCAATGCAAAAACAGGCTTGGAATACGTGTTTTAGCTGTTGGCGAAGCTGCCCTGTTTTAGGGCTAAACGCCGTACTTAAAGGGCGGATGTTATCACGCGCCTTTACCTGATTGTTGCCTTGGCAGGCCGTCCGCCTAAAAACCTAGCCTTCTTGCCCCTTGTATTAAACATTTTTAAACCTATATTGTCTATCAGGTCTGTTTAATTTTTTGACAACTCACTGGACTGTATCCCATGAAATCACGTTTGTTATTATTAGCCCTGGTGCCGCTGTATTTGGGCTTGTCTTCAGCAAGCTACTGCGCTTTACCCCTGTTTGCCGAAGGTCAGGCCTTACCGTCGCTCGCTCCCATGCTGGAGCGCAGTATGCCTGCCGTGGTCAACATCTCCACGTCGACCCATATCGAAGTCAGCCAAAACCCGTTGTTGCAAGACCCCTTTTTCCGGCATTTTTATAATTTGCCCAGCCAGCCGCGCCGCCAACAAGAACAAAAAAACAGTTTAGGCTCAGGGGTGATTATCGACAGTGCCCAAGGCTTGGTACTGACCAATAACCATGTCATTGATAAAGCGGATAAAATCAGCGTCACCTTAAATGATGGCCGCCAACTCAATGCCGAACTGGTCGGCACCGACCCGGAAGCGGATGTGGCCATTATCCGCATCCCCGCCGACCATCTGACGCAATTGCCTATCGCCGATTCCGGCAATCTTAGGGTTGGTGATTTTGTTGTGGCTATCGGCAACCCGTTTGGTTTAGGGCAAACCGTCACGTCGGGCATTGTCAGCGCCTTAGGCCGCTCCGGTTTGGGCATCGAGGGTTACGAAGATTTTATCCAAACCGACGCATCGATTAACCCCGGCAATTCCGGCGGGGCTTTGGTCAATTTGCGCGGCGAGTTTGTCGGTATGAACACCGCCATCCTTGCGCCTAACGGCGGCAATGTCGGCATCGGCTTCGCCATCCCGGCCAATATGGTCATGGCGATTAAAGAATCGCTGCTTAAGCATGGCGAAATACGGCGCGGGCTGTTGGGGGTGACGACCCAAGACTTGACCCCGGAACTGGTCAATGCCTTTAATTTGGAAAACAAGCACGGCGCGGTCATTAGCCGTATTGAAAGCGGCTCGCCTGCGGAAAAGGCCGGGCTGGAGCCGGGTGATATTATCGTCGCCGCCAACAGCAGGCCTGTTAAAGACAGCCACGACATCCGCAATATTATCGGCCTGATGCAAATCGGTGATAATGTCGATATCGATTATTATCATGGCAATGATAAAAAACATACCACCGCCACCATAGGTAAGCCGGAGCGGCCGCAATTGGCAGGTGATAAGCTGCACCGGAAATTACGCGGCACGATCTTAAGTTCCACCGACAAAAACCAAATAGAAGGGGTGCTGATTGAAAAAATCGACCAATCTTCCGAAATTTGGCGGGTCGGCTTACGGCCAGGTGATGTGATTGTGTCGGCCAACCGTTACCGCATCCGTAACTTGGATGAGTTAAAGCAAGTCATCAGTGCTAACGGCTCTTTGCTGATTAACATCCAACGCGGGCAAGAAGGCTTTTTTGTGGTGTTGCAGTAACACAGTACCTTAATAAGCGAGTGGGCAATTTGACCGATGGGAAGCCCTTAGCCGACCGTATAAGGCGGCTAGGGCTTTACACCTAAAAGCGGGGTTAAGCGGGCTTGAGTCGGGCGCAATGCGGTGGTCTTTTAACCCAAATGCCAGCGTTTTGCCGGATTAGGGTTAAGTGCCGTCATTTAAGGATACAATCTTATGGGGCTTATTGGTATAGTAGGGATTTGTAACGGCTTATTGTGTCAGCCAGAGTCGCCTACCCCTTAAACCACTAGCGGTACACCCATGCACCCCGAAAAACACTTTATCCCCCTCAACCTCGCCATTTTGGTGGTCTCCGATACGCGCACCGAGGCCGATGACGTTTCCGGCAACACTTTGGCGGAACTGGCCACGCTGGCGGGTCATAGCATTATCGCCAAAAAAATAGTGCCGGATAATATTTACCATATCCGCGCCGCCGTCGCCAATTGGCTGATTGACGGGGCGGTTAACGTCATCATCAGTACGGGCGGTACGGGCGTGACCGGGCGTGACGGCACACCTGAAGCGGTGCTGCCGTTGTTGGATAAGGTCTTGGAGGGGTTTGGCGAAACCTTTAGGATGCTGTCTTACCAAGAGATTAAAACCTCCACCATCCAATCGCGGGCGGTTGCGGGGGTGGCTAACGGCATTTATGTGTTTTGCCTGCCCGGTTCCGCCGGGGCGTGCCGCACGGCCTGGGACAGCCTGATCAAAGAGCAACTCGACCACCGCACCCGTCCCTGTAACCTCGTGCAGCTGATGCCGCGCCTAAAGGAACGATAATGCCTTCCGTATTTTTAGCGCTCGGTGCCGTGTGCGCCTTTTTAGGGGTCGGTTTCGGGGCGTTTGGCGCACATGGCCTAAAGGCCATCCTTAGCCCCGAATTGCTAGCGGTTTACCAAACAGGGGTGACTTACCAAATGTGGCACGCCTTGGGCCTGCTGGCCATTGGTCTGCTCCACCAACAGACTCCGACCGCTAAGCGCTTAGTTTGGGCAGGTTGGTTAATGTTTGTTGGCATTTTACTATTTTCGGGTAGCTTATATCTATTGGCGGTAACGGATGAAAAGGTACTGGGCATGGTGACACCCTTTGGCGGGGTTTGTTTTCTGCTTGCCTGGTTATTGCTTGCCCTATTCGCCTTCAATAAGAACCCTTCCACTTTCGCCGCTCCCAAGAAACACAGCAGGTACAACTAATGCGCGACGCCAGCCCTCAAACGACTTATTTAAAAGATTACACCGTCCCCGATTATCTTATCCATAAGGTTGCCTTACATTTTGTCTTAGACGAAGAGCGCACCGAAGTGACGGCACGGCTGACCCTCAGCCGCAACCCGGCTAGCCTGTCGATGTCAGCGGCTTTAGTGTTGGCCGGGGAAAACCTTACGCTACAACGCATTATCCTCAATGACGGCGAGGAACTGGCGGCGGCCGATTATGTGCAGGCCGCAGATAGCCTGACCATTTACAACGTGCCGCAACAGCAGCCGTTTGTGCTGACGATTGAGAATACCATCAACCCGAAAATCAATACCGCCCTGGAAGGGCTGTATTTGTCCAACGGCATGTTATGCACCCAATGCGAGGCGGAAGGCTTCCGTAAAATCACTTATTTCCTCGACCGCCCGGATGTTATGGCGACTTTTACCACCACCCTAGTCGGGGATAAAAGCCGTTATCCGGTGTTGCTGTCTAACGGCAACAAAATTGCCCACGGCGAGTTGGAAGCTAACCGCCATTGGGTGACGTGGGAAGATCCGTTCACCAAGCCTTGCTATCTGTTCGCGCTGGTGGCCGGGCAACTGGAGTGCATCGAAGATCATTTCACTACCCAATCGGGGCGCGACATTAGCCTCCAGATTTTTGTCGAACCGCAGGATGTCGATAAATGCGCCCATGCCATGCAGTCTTTGCAAAATGCCATGCGTTGGGATGAAGAGGTTTATGGCTGCGAATACGATCTGGATTTATATATGATTGTCGCGGTCAGCCATTTCAATATGGGCGCGATGGAGAATAAAGGCCTGAATGTCTTTAACACCAAATTTGTTCTGGCCCGCCCCGATACCGCCACCGATTCCGATTATGAGCATATCGAGGGGGTGATTGCCCACGAATATTTCCATAACTGGACAGGTAACCGCATCACTTGCCGCGATTGGTTCCAGCTTAGCCTTAAGGAAGGCTTTACCGTGTTCCGCGACCAAGAATTTACGGGCGACCGCACCTCCAAAGCCGTCAAACGCATTGAAGATGTCACCATGTTGCGTACCCGCCAATTTGCCGAAGATGCCGGCCCCTTGGCGCATCCGATCCGCCCTGAGGCTTATATTGAAATCAATAACTTCTACACCGTGACCATTTATGAAAAAGGCGCGGAAGTTGTGCGGATGTTGCATACCTTGCTAGGTGCGGAGGGGTTCCGTACAGGCAGCGATTTATATTTTGCCCGCCATGACGGCCAAGCCGTCACTTGTGAGGATTTTGTCAAGGCGATGGAAGCGGCCAATGGGGTCGGTTTGGTGCAGTTCCGCCGCTGGTACAGCCAAGCCGGCACCCCGGTATTGACGGTCAGCCGCCGCTACGACAGCCAAGCCCAGACGTTGACTTTAAGCATCAGCCAAGAGTGCCCGCCTACCCCTGGGCAAGCCGTTAAAGAGCCACTGCATATCCCCGTGAAGGTGGGGCTGATTTATCCTGATGGCACTATTGCCCCTTGCCAATTACAGGGCAGCGCTGACAGTGCCGAGGAAGTGATTTTAGCGTTGACCGAAGCGGCACAGGATTTTGTCTTTACGGGTCTGAGCAGCGAACCGGCGGTATCGGTGTTAAGGGGCTTTTCCGCGCCCGTGAAGCTGGTTATGGAACGTAGCCTGACGGAATTGGCGTTTCTGTTAAGCCATGACAGCGATACCTTTAACCGTTGGGAGGCCGGGCAGCAATTAATCGGCCAAGCCATTACTGGCCTGATTGCCGATGTCCAAAATAACCGCGAACTCCGGCTAGACCCGATTATCATCGAGGCCTTCCGGCAGGTTCTGGCACAGCCTTGGGAGGATTTGTCGTATTTCTCCCTGTTATTGAGCTTGCCGTCGGAAACCTATCTGGCCGAACAAATGCCGGTTATCGATGTGGTCGCCATCCATACCGCGCGGGAGTTTGTCAAACTTACCCTTGCCGAACAGTTACAAAACGCCTTGCAGACCTTGTACCTGAATAACCACCGTGACGAATCGGGGTGCTTTGATGCCGGGGCGATAGGCCGCCGCCGCATTAAAAACACCTGCCTGAATTATTTGTGCGCTTTAGACGATCCGGCGCTGAAAAACTGGGCGCACCAGCAATTTAAAACCGCCAAAAATATGACCGACCAAATGGCGGCCTTAACGGTGATGGTCAATAACCCGCATTACGCCAGACGGCAATGCTTGGCGGAGTTTTACCAACAGTGGCAACATGAAGCCTTGGTGATCGACAAATGGTTCGCCCTGCAAGCGGCTAGCCCCGCCCCTGATACCTTCGCCACGGTACAGGCGTTGATGGCGCATCCGGCCTTTGATTTAGGTACGCCTAACCGGATACGCGCGTTAATCGGTGCGTTTAGCCAAGCCAACCCGCTGCATTTCCACGCCGCCAACGGCCAAGGCTACCAATTTTTAGCCGACCAAATCATTGCCCTTAATACCTTAAACCCGCAAGTCGCTTCGCGCATGATCAGTGCGTTGACCTCGTGGCGGCGCTACGATGCCGGCCGCCAAGCTCTGATGACGGCGCAACTGGAGCGGATTATGTCTACCGAAGCGATCTCTAAAGATGTCTATGAAATTGCCAGTAAGAGCTTAGCTTAAGAAGGGGTAGTTGGAGCGCGGGCATCTTGCCTGCGCTCCAGCCTCACGATAAGATTTGCCGAACTTATTTTAGCCACGCACGTTCCTTAGTGGTGGAAATGGCAAACCCATAAAAAAAGGCGGGGTGCTTAAGCACCCCGCCTTGTTTAGTGGCGCTGGCTGTTTACAGCTTGTCAGCGTTTTTATCCAGGTATTCGGCCACACCGGCAGGGCTGGCGTTCATACCTGCATCACCTTTAGTCCAACCCGCTGGGCACACTTCGCCATGCTCCTCATGGAATTGCAGCGCGTCAACCATACGCAACAATTCGTCCATATTACGGCCTAATGGCAGGTCGTTAACCACTTGGTAACGCACCAGGCCGCTTTGGTCGATCAGGAACGTGCCACGGTAAGCGACCGCAGGGGCAGCGGCTTCCACATCGTAGGCTTTACAAATGCTGTGCGCCAAATCGGCCGCCATCGTGTAACGCACAGGGCCAATGCCGCCTTTGTTAATCGGCGTGTTGCGCCAAGCGTTGTGGGTGAAATGGGAGTCGATAGAAACCGCGATCACTTCAACACCACGCTTGGTGAACTCTTCCATGCGGTGGTCAAGGGCGATCAGCTCGCTAGGGCAAACAAAAGTAAAATCCAACGGATAGAAAAATACGACGGCATATTTGCCTTTAGTCGCTTCAGAAAAGCTGAAAGAATCAACTATCTGACCGTCACCTAAAACGGCAGGTACGGTAAAATCAGGGGCTTGCTTACCAACTAATACGCTCATTGCTTATCTCCAAGTTTTTGAAAAATAAAGTTTTATTGGGTTTGATTAGCCACTGTCAAAGTGGCGTGGGGCTTATTCTACACTAGATCAGTCAAGATTTGTCCAGTGTTGAAATTATTGCTTGCATTTGTACAGGCTTTAGCGATAATTTATTACAGTATCGTTACAGATAAGTTAACGATTTTTTAAAACTATGCGCAAAAGGCGGCATAGCCTTGCCGCTAAGTGCGTAAACATAACTATAATTGGGGAAGGGCATTTCCATGGAAAAAAATAAACATATCACCGAACCTGATGTGTTCGGGTATCAAGTCCGCATCGTCAGGCGTGGTAAAGAGAGCAGCCGTTATTTTTCGCATAAATTGTGGGGCAACCGCAATAAGTCCCTACAAGCTGCCATTACTTGGCGCGACCAAATGCTGGTGGTTTTAAAAGGCAGTAAGACCCGCTTCCTCAAACCGCCGAAAAACAAGACCACCACCGGCTTGACCGGCGTATCCCGAACCATCAAATTCGACCACCGCAAAGACAAAAGCTATTTGTGCTACACCGTTTTCTGGGTCTGCAACGGCAAGGCCAGAAACAAAACCTTTCAAGTCGGTAATGTCGAGCGCGTCACCGCCGACGACGAACTGCACGCCTTCCGCACCGCCCGCCTGTTCAGAAGTTGTTATGAGTTTGCCATTGATAACGACCTGGAATTTCGCGACGAAAAGTTTTTAGGCTGGAAAAAAACCCGCCTTTATGACGACGAAAATCTCGACGTGGTTTAGGCCTAACCGTTAAACCCGCAAGGCTAGCCCCGATATAGACGACACGCATTGCCAAATTAACAAACCTGTATCGGCAATACGTTTGGGGGCTAGCTGCTCTGTAATATTTCTACTGATCCCGCTTTTACAAGCCCTTTCCTTGGCTAAGCTTTCCCACTAGGTTGTTAGGCCAGACTCATAAAGCCCACATCCGCACTGTTAAAGCGGCTAAGGTGCGGGAAAATGGTCGCCAAGTCGGTGTCGTTAGCCCCAAACCACCGCGCTAAGGTCGCCCCATACTGGTCGATGGATGTGGTCGGGATTAGGCGGCCATAACTGGCATCGTCCGGCCCATCAATCGTTTGGTTGGGGAAAGTCCCGTAGACATTACCGCCTAACACCGAACCGCCTGCAACCATCTGCACATTACCCCAAGCATGGTCGCTGCCGTCACCATTAGAGGTGAGGGTGCGGCCAAAATCAGATAAGGTAAAGCTTGTTACCCCGTTGCCGATGCCAAACTCATCCATTGTGCTATGGAAGGCCGCCACCGCCGCCGATAAATCGTTGATTAAGGCATTATGGCGGTTTGGTTGGTCATCATGAGTATCATAACCGCCCTGTACCACATAAAACACCTGGCGTTTGACGCCGAAGGTGTTGCGGACGCTAATCATCCGCGCGACCATCTGCAATTGTTGCGCTAAGTAACTGCCGGGCCAAATGCCTGATCCGACCGAGCTTTTTGCCAGTGCCGCAATCAGGGTCTGGCTGAGGCCGAGGGTTTTTTGCACCGATTGGCCAAATTCTTGTTCCAATAAACCGCCGTTCGCTACCGAGGCGGCGAGCATTTTGTTAAAGGCTCTGGTGCGGGGGTCGGTGTTGCCGTTAGATGTCACATAAAAATTGCTGACTCCAGAAGTGCCCATATAATACGGCACGGCGGTAGAGCCGATTTGAAACAAATTATTGCCGCCAATCGACACACCCAACGGTAAAGTGCTGGTGCCGTTAAGGGGGCTAAGCAAATCGGCGATACGCCCGCCCCAACCCAGTTTTTGCAAGGCATCCAATTCGTTGGCCATACCCTGGTCGGACTGGTCGCTATGGGAGTAAAGCTGTGGCGGCAAGTTAGTGCCTGCCAGATAAGCTTTTTTGCTGGTAGGTTCTAACAGTGTGCCGACATTGGCTAAAAAAGCTAACTGGCCTTTATTATAGAGCGCTTGGAAACCTGGGGCACTGGTCGAAACCGCATAAGTTTTACTGGTTGAGGCATTTAAGGCCAGCAATTGGTCGGTGCTGAACGCCAAATTGCCCCGTGCCGTTTTATAGGTTTGGTAACGGGTGGTGTCGGAGGGTATCAAGACGTTAAAACCGTCATTGCCGCCCGCCAGAAAAATGCACACCAAGGCGCGGTAATCTTCGGTGGCGGCTTGTGTGGCGGCGGCCTGTGCGCCCGCTAACAAACCCAGCGCGGCGTTCCGGTTTGCTAACCCTGCCGCCGTTGCCGCCGCACTTTGCAGAAAATGACGGCGTGACCAATCTTTAGATGCAGACATAGTAATTCCTTGCTTAACGTTGGATAAGGTAATTGGGTGAGCTCAAAACGAGATACAACGCTTCTAAAGAGCGGTTGACACCGTTACCCGCATTATCTTTAAAACTAAGGTCACGCAGATAGGCGATAAGCGGCGTTGTCACCGTAGCGGGCAATTTATTGCCGGTAAACACCAGATTTAAATAATTGACCAAGTTGGACGGGGTTTGCGCACGTTTGGCGAGATTGTTGATGTTAATTAGTACACTGGACTGGTCGGCCCATTGATAACCGACATAGTGCCAGTGGGTCAGGCTGAACAACTCGTTATAAAAACGGGTATTGTTGGCATCGTTGACTAATTGGAATTCGGGTGCGAACAGGCCTTGGTCATTAATTTTACCGCTGGGGGCGTAATCGGGGCGGAAGAAATTGAAGACGCTGCCCGATGATAAGGGGGCTTGGCCGATAGACGATTCGGGATAATAATACGGCAAGCGCCCGTCGTGGGCTTTGCCGCCTAAGACCCGCCATAAATGGGTTAAAACCAGTAACGGTTCGCGCAATTTGCCGAACTTGGGATTGACTTTCGCGCCGCCCACCGCTTCCGGGTCCAGCAACACGGCACTGATGACCGCTTTCATATCGCCTCTGACCCCCGCGCCGTTATCGTTAAAGGCCTCGGCGACCCGTTGGATATAGGCGGGTGAAGGGTTGCTGGTGACTAAGCGTTGGATCAAGCGGCGGCCTATAAACGGCCCGACGTTAGGGTGGTTAAATAGGGTGTCGAGCAGGATTTTTAAATCTGCCGGGGCTTTACCAGCCGCCGGAACGGCGACATTGGTCAGCAGGGTTTTCGCGCTATGGTCATGATAACCTTCAAAAGATACCATGCTTTGCCGCCATTCGATACCGTCAAAAAACGACACCGAGTCGGCCAGCCCCCAACCAGTCAGGACTTTTGCGGAATTTTCGACATCGGTTTGGGTATACGTCGGTACGGTTATGCCATTTTGTAAGACTGGCGTTCCGGTCGTGTCCAATTGCACCAGGCCGATAGTGAACAACTGCATGACTTCCCGCGCATAGTTTTCGTCGGCGCGGATGCCGAGTTTACGGTCAGCTTTTTGGTTATGCAGGGTGGACAAATACTTGCCCATAGCGGGCGATAAGGTCACTTGTTCGAGGATGTCGCGGAAATTGCCGAAGGCGTTGCGCACCAGAATGTCATAATAAACGGCCAGGGCATTGGTGCTGATACCGGAGCCGACATCGGATACGACGAAGACTTCCGAAAGGGCGAAAGCGACCCGTTGGCGTAATTGGTCGGGAGCCGTTACCGCATGGCGGAACCATACTTCGATGCGGTTTTCGCGTTGGTTATTGTCTTGGGTTTCGTTGAGGGTAGCCAAATGACAAGACGCTTTCATCGCCAATTGCTCGTCTACCCACGCTTGAAAGGTCATTTTGCTCAGATGGTTAACATCTTGTGGTGACGCACCGAAAGTCGCCATATTTAAAAAGCGTACCGCTGCCGGTTGGGTGGTAACGGCGGGTACATTCGGGGTGGTCGGATAAACCGGTGCCGCTAGCGGATCGAAACAGTCGGCCAAGGCATCGGCTTGGGCGATACCTGGCAATAATAGGCTGAGCAATAGCCCTAGCTTGAGGGTGTTTGCCGCAACCTGGCGGCTGTTTAGGCTTTTCATTGGCAATCCTTCCGTTAGTGTGGCAAATCAAATCAACCGCGTCCCAAAGAGACGAAAACGCAGGCTCAGTGAACAAGTCTAGTGTACTTTAGGGAAGTGTCAAGGCAGATTGGCAGAGGGCGTAAGGCTGGTTTTTCTGGATCTGCCTGTATTTATCAGATAACAGACATGCGTTTTGTGGACAACGCCCCGGTCTTCTTCTGGGGGCGTGGTC
The DNA here is from genome assembly GCF_002209385.1 of Methylovulum psychrotolerans. Classification (NCBI taxonomy): domain Bacteria; kingdom Pseudomonadati; phylum Pseudomonadota; class Gammaproteobacteria; order Methylococcales; family Methylococcaceae; genus Methylovulum; species Methylovulum psychrotolerans. Next base: position 2,711,834 of record NZ_CP022129.1, on the reverse strand, counting down.
GTGTTGGCCACACCCCCAGAATAGCGTTATTTGGCCGAGGTTTTTTTCAGTAGTTGCATGGCATACGCTTGGATCACCTGCCGTTTGACCACTGCCGCATAACTTAACAGACCCAAGAGCAGGCCTTGCAGCAATTTGCCGAACGCTGAACTTGTTTCGGCTGGCGCGTCGGCGCTGGATTTGGCCGGAGCGTTCTGCACCGCCACTTTGCCGGGTTTATAATCGGCGTTCAAGTCGGGTAGGCCTAAGCTGCGCCACGCGTCATAATCTTGCCAGATAGGGTAGTTGCGTTGCCAAAAGCCTTTGGTGAAATACGGCTCCAAGCTCATGCCGTGCGCTTTGGGGATGCCGCGTTCATCTAAGAAATCTTTATAAACGACTAAACTAATGTCGCCGCCTTCACCGTTGCCGTTAGTGGTAAAGGATTTTTCGACATGGTCATGGAACATCCAGATGCCTTGGCCGAAGCTGTGCAGGCCGTCGTCAACACCGCTCAGTTCCAAGTCGATACGTTGCGCGGGGGTCATGCCGTGGACATCACGCGTGATGTAAGAGCTAGGGCCGTTGTCGACACCGTCATAATGGGTAATGGTCGGTTTATGGCCGTGGATATGCAGCGCCAAGTCTTCGGTATGGCCGTTTAAGACCCGCAATTTGACTTTTTTGTCCTGCTCCATCTCAATCAGCGATTCACGCAGGGTATACGGGAAGGAGCGGCCATTGAGCATGAAATAATCGTCGGTGGCATCGGTGATGTCATATTCCATATTCATGTGCTTGGCGATCAGGCGCGGGTCGTTCGCGGAACGGGCGACCACTTCATGCAGTTCCTTATCTGCCGATTGGTAATGCAGGTCATATTCGCGGGCGTATTTTTCCAGCACAGCAACGGACGGATGGCGCACTTGCCCTGCGCCGACATTCAGGGTTTGCACCCAGTTATTCGGACGGTTTTCTTCAACAATAAAAATACCCTGCAAGCCCATAGGGATATGGGTGTGTGGTTGGACATGGCAATGGTAGTACATGGTGCCGGGTTGGCGTGGCTTAATCACATAAGTCTTGGTTTCACCGGGCATGGTGTCCATATTGCTGGTTTGCCCCACGCCGTCGTTACCGCTACCCGAATGGTCCATAAACGGATGGTCGATACCGTGTAAATGGATGGAATGCGGCAGGTAATGGGTGTTTTCCAGCACTATCCAGACGGTATCGTCCTGCTCGACCCGGATGACCGGGGAAGGTACCCGCAACAGCGGGTTGGCTTCCGGCTCGTAGAGGCTTAAGGTTGACATATCGCGGGTTTTAGGGGCATAAACCCAAAAGGTGGGCTGGATGCCGGGGGCGATGTCGAAGGTGGTAATGGGGCTTTTCACGTCAGGGGAGCGGCCATTCAACTCGACGATTTCCAGCTTGATAATGATTTTGTCCGGGTCGCCGTCGCCGTCCATATCGTCGGACATCGTAATCGCATCGGCGGCGAGTTGGGTCGCCATCAGGGTGTCCATAGAGATATTGTTGGTGCCTTTGACAAAGGCGGCAATATCAGCCGGGTTGTCTGGGTTACACAAATTGGAGGCTTGGATGGTCACGCCGTCAATGACCTGTTCTTTGCGCCATTCGGGTGCAGTAAAGTTTGAACAGACCTCTTCTGGTTTTCCCATCTCCACTTTCGCCGTCGGCGGCAAGTCAGTGGTCGCCTGGCTTAAGGAATGGGTCAGGAGCAATACCGCGCCCCCGGTGTAGGTAAGAAGTTTTTTACGCATAAGATGTCCTCAAAAACACACGATTGACGAAAATAAACGCCGCTAAGGTAAACAGATACAGACTAACCCCCTATTTTAACGCAATAAGGGCGCTAAGTCTTTCCCATATCGTTAGAGCGGTAATTCCCGTCCTGATAGGCCGCCCCCACTAGGGTGCAAAGCCGCCCCGGACCGCTGGCGGGTCTGGCAAATGCAGGGCGTGTGCCTAACGTAACGGCATTATGGCAAGTGTCAATGGCTGGGTGTGCAGGTGCACAGCGTGAGTTTGCAGAATGTCGGTGCAATAGATAAAACAGGCGTAGGCTGTAAGCGGATCCGAAAAATGAGCAGGCCGTCAGTATGGGCGTACATCCCGGTCATTTGGGTGCGACGCGGTTTAACGGTGCCTGCTCAAAAATATTAAAAAAATAGCGGCACACCTACTTATAATAATATGTCTTTCCTTGCCATTGCCAAAGACTCATGAGTGAATTTAAGAATAGCTTGCCATTCATGCTGAAAACAAGCATTCGCGGCGGTATATCGCTAAGACGCTGGGCTTGCGCTGTCCTTTTCTGGTCGGTGGCCAACCCTGTCTGGGCGTTGGATGCGGTTGTCTTGCAATTGAAATGGGAGCATTCCTATCAGTTTGCCGGTTATTATATGGCGCAAGCCTTAGGCTATTACCGTGATGAAGGGCTTGCTGTTGAACTGCGCGAAGGTGGCCCTGGTGTTGACTATGTCGCTGAAGTGGTCGGCAACCGGGCGCACTATGCCACAGGCACCCCCAGTTTGCTGATTGACAGGCAGCAAGGCAAACCTGTGGTGTTGTTGTCGGTGATTTTCCAACACGCGCCCGATATTCTGGCGGTGGCAAAATCGGCCGGTATCATGTCTCCTCAGCAGTTGGTGGGCAAAAAAATCATGGTCAAACAAAATAACCAGACTCCGGCGGTCTTGGCCATGTTACTCAATGAAACGGGTTCTTTGGCGCATTTTGATTTTTTGGATCAGACCAATGACCTTGATGGCCTGATGGTCGGCAAATTTGCCGCCATTGCCGTTTACAGCACCGAACAGCCCTATTATTTCCAACAACGGGGCTTCCCTATCACCGAACTTAAGCCAATCAATTACGGGATTGATTTTTACGGTGACAACCTGTTCACTAGCGAACAGGAAATCGCTACGCATCCAGAACGGGCGCAAGCCTTTTTACGCGCCAGCCTCAAAGGTTGGGCTTATGCGATGGCGCATCCTGATGAGACCATTGCCGTCATCAAAAACGCCGGCTCCAAACATTCCGACGGCCATTTATACTTTGAATATCAGGCGATGCAAGATTTGCTCTTGCCTACGCTGGTGCCGCTCGGCCATAGCAACCAGGGGCGCTGGCGGAACATTGCCGATACCTATGTGCATTTAGGCCTGCTCAAGCCGAATTATGCCTTGTCCGGTTTTGTCTATGACCCGAACCCGACCGTAGAAATCAGCAGATTTTACCGTTACCTTTATGTCGCCATTGCTTTGGCTGCCGTTTTGGCTTTTTTCATTTTTGCCCTGTTGGCCTTCAATTACCATTTGCAACGTGAAATCCGCCGCCGTAAGCAAATGGAAGCCAGGTTACAGCTCAACGAAGAAAAGCTCAGCACCCTATTCCAGCTTTCCCCCACGGGCATGGCCTATACGGATTTTGCCAGCCGCCAGTTTATTGATGTTAACCAAGCGATGCAAGACATCATCGGCTATACGCGTGATGAGTTCTTGACCATGACCTATCTGGACATAACTGCCCCGGAATATGTGCAACAAAATCTGGTTCAGGCTGAATTGATGGGGAGCACCGGACGTTTTGGCCCTTTTGAGAAGGAATATATACGCAAAGATGGTAGCCGTGTGTCGGTGCTGGTCAACGGCTTTATTTTGCATGACCACACCGGGCGGAAAGTGTCCTGGGCATTGATCGAAGACATTACCGCCAGCAAAAAAGCCCAACAGGAACTGTTATTAGCTAAAGAAGCGGCGGAATTCGCCAGCCGTGCCAAATCTGAATTCCTGACCAATGTCAGCCATGAACTGCGTACCCCGCTCCACACCATTCTTGGTTTTTCGCAGCTTTTGGCGATGGGTGGATTGGCGGCGGCGGAAGAGCAAAAAATGGCCGTTGGCCATATTATGACCAGCGGCAAGCAGTTGCTGGGCCTGATTAATGAAATTCTGGACTTGTCCCGTATTGAAAGTGACCAATTTGAACTGTGCTTGGAAACTTTCACCTTATCGCCGTTGCTGGACGAAACCGTCGCGCTGATGTCGCCGACTGCGGCGGAACGCGGCCTTACCCTTAGCCAAGGTTGCTACAGCGACATCGCGGTACGGGCTGATTTTTCGCGGCTCCGGCAAGTCTTGTTGAACTTGCTGTCCAACGCCATCAAATATAACCGCGATGGCGGTACGGTGAATTTATTTTGCGTTATTGATGGCGATGTTGTGCGTATTTCCGTTGTGGATTCTGGCTTAGGGATAGCGGCAGCGGATCAAGCAGCTTTATTCCAACCCTTCCAACGTTTGGGGGCGGAAAAAAAAGGCATCGAAGGGACTGGCATTGGCTTGGTTGTCTGCAAGCGCCTGATTGAAGCGATGCAAGGCAGTATCCATTTTAACAGCACGATAGGTGTCGGTAGCCATTTCTGGGTTGATTTACCCATAGCTGTAGGAGAAAAGGTAGCCGAGAGTTTACCTGTGGTGCAGATAAGCGCGTTTTCGCCAAGCCGCCCTGAAAAAATCAGCGGCCAGGTCATTTATATCGATGATTGTGTAATCAATACCAATGTCATGCGCCATGTGTTCCGTAGGCTGCCTGATGTGGAATTGCTGATTAGGGAGGATGCCGAAAGCGGCTTGGCGCAAATCTGTCAGTATCGGCCAGATTTGATTTTGATGGACATTAATTTACCCGGCATGAGTGGCTTGGAAGCTTTGCATTTGCTTAAAGCCAATCCCGCCACCGCCACTATCCCTGTGATTGCGGTCAGTGCCGCCGCTATGCCGAACGTCATCAAAGAAGGTTTACAGGCCGGGTTTCTCGCCTACCTGACCAAGCCTTTCGATGTCGCAGAACTGATCGCCTTGGTCAGTAAAACCTTAGCGAAGCACCGTGTATAATTGGCGGGAATAGGGGAGGGTTGTTTGGGAAAACCTTGGTTGCCGCATCGTTATCTGTATTGCAATGTTCTATACAATAACGTATGTTTATCAGATACATAGAGGAGAATTGCCATGTCCTATGCACAAACTAAAAAAATGGGTTCCGTAAGGGTCTGGCAAAAGTAAGCTGGATACTTTCCGAATTGGCGTTTTGAGTGCGTAACGATCAGGACAGCCAATCTTCCAGCACCAAACCGGGCACTCTGGCAAACTCGCGGGTGTTATGAGTCACAACGGTTAAGCCGTGTGCAAGGGCGATGGCGGCAATTTGCATATCATAAGGGCCTATGGGAGTACCTTGTTTTGCTAATTGGGCGCGAATATCCCCCTGCTTGAGCGCCGCTTTATCGTCAAACGGCAGACTGGGGAAGTCGTTGAATAACCGAGCTAAACTGGCCTGATTTTCAGCAACTTTCTGACTTTTACACGCCCCGTACCATAGCTCCGCTTTCACCGGTGCGCAAAGAGTGATGTTATGCTCACCTGCCGCGATGATGCGTTGCACGATAGCCACGTCATTTTTTAACCACGCGATACAGATATTGGTGTCCAATAAATAACGGCTCATTCGAACTCGGCTCTAGGCACGTCTTGACCTAAATCAGAGCTGTCAATATCGTCTGGAAAATCGTCACTGAGCGACCCCGCTATGGCTAACACGCGGGCTGCCCAGCTTTCGGGGCTGGTTTGAGTGGCTATAATGGGTAGCACAATGATTTCCGCTTCTTGGCAATCGGCAAATTCGGAGGGAAGTTCAAGTTGAACGTGCAGGCCATTAAGATGCTGAATAGTTCTGTGGGCATACATAGTTTTATCTCCTAAGAAAATGATGTGACAATGTACCACTAAGCATAAATATTAACTTAAACCGATTGTACCGGATTATGGGGTGTGTTCAAAAACTGTGCAATTCCGCCGCTTCCCGTTGTTTCAAACCACGTTCTTCGAGTAAAAGATTGATCTGGGGCTCTTTTGCTTTTCTTAAACGCTGGCCAATTAACTCAATTTCATTTTTAGAGGTCGCTATCCCTTGTTCGCTTTTCTTTTGGAAAGCATGAATGGCGTAGATAACCGTTAAGAAGCGCACGACAAAGCAGCAATGTTTAGGGCAAGCACCAACACGCCATTGCCCATGAAGCAATAGCAATAGCGTGGCTCAAAACCGCAGGGGCGCGAGCCGCCCCCGTCCGGTTAATTGGACTTACGGTGTCCGGCGGGTACGTCGCGGCGGGTTGCGCCGGTGTATAGCTGTCTGGGGCGGCCGATTTTTTGTTCCGGGTCGGCGATCATTTCATCCCAGTGCGCTATCCAACCGACTGTCCGGCCCATGGCGAACATGGCGGTAAACATATTGGTCGGGATGCCTAGGGCATGTAAGACAATGCCGGAGTAGAAATCGACATTCGGGTACAGTTTTTTCTCGATGAAATATTCGTCTTCTAAGGCGATGCGTTCCAGTTCCAACGCCAATTCAAACAGTTTGTTATCGTGCAGACCCAGCTCGTTCAAGACTTCATGGCAAGTGGTGCGCATCAGTTTGGCGCGGGGGTCGTGGTTTTTATAGACCCGATGGCCAAAGCCCATCAGGCGGAACGGGTCGTTTTTGTCTTTGGCTTTTTTGATAAATTCGGGGATGCGCGACTTATCGCCGATTTTTTCCAGCATGTTCAAGACCGCTTCATTGGCACCGCCATGTGCCGCGCCCCATAAACAGGCGATACCTGCCGTGATGCAGGCAAACGGATTGGCGCCGCTAGAGCCTGCCAGCCGCACGGTGGAGGTGGAGGCGTTTTGTTCGTGGTCGGCATGTAAGATCAGGATGCGGTCTAAAGCACGCACCAGTACCGGATTAGCCACATAGTCATCGCAAGGCGTGGCGTGCATCATGCGCAAAAAGTTTTCCACATAACTGAGTTTGTTTTGCGGATACATAAATGGCATACCGATGCTGTATTTATGACACATGGCGACAATGGTCGGTACTTTAGCGATTAGGCGGATGGCGCACATTTCGCGGTCGCTTTTGGAGCGGATGTCCAGCGCGTCATGGTAGAACGCCGACAGGGCACCGACAACCCCGACCATAATCGCCATCGGGTGCGCGTCACGGCGGAAGCCTTTGAAAAAGTTGTTCAATTGGTCATGCACCATGGTGTGCATGGTGATGTTGTATTGGAAAGTGGACAGTTCGTCGTCGGTGGGCAGTTCGCCGTTCAGGATCAGATAGCAAACTTCGAGAAAATTACATTGTTCGGCAAGCTGTTCGATAGGATAGCCGCGATACAGCAGCACCCCTTCTTCACCATCAATAAATGTGATCGTCGAACGGCAACTCGCGGTGGAGTTAAAGCCCGGATCATAAGTGAACATGCCCGTGTGTTTATACAAAGACTGGACATCAACGACGTTAGGGCCTGTGCTGCCGGTTAGGATGGGTAATTCACAGACGGCTTGGCCGTTCTCATTTAAGGCAAGACTGCGTGGTTGGGTCATGGTTTCTCTCTCTTTTATTGCTAAGCTACCTATACGGCAGTGAACGTTAAGTGCGGCCACCCGCCTGAACTGCGCGGTGATGGATTTTCTCTCTGTTATAGTTAGGCGGTGCTTAGAGCATCCGCCTAAACCTCCTGTACGGCAGGACGGCAAGCGTCCGGCAGGGTTTCTTTAAGCCGTTTTAGCATTGGCAATGGCAGCTTGTGCCAGTTCGGTCACTTTCGCCCAGTCTTTGGCTTTGACCACGTCGGCAGGGGCCAACCAAGAGCCGCCGACACAAGCGACATTGCTTAAGGCCAGGTACGCCTGATAATTTTCTGGCGAAATGCCGCCAGTCGGGCAGAAGGTCACATAAGGTACGGGGCCGGCAATGGCTTTTAACATCGGAATGCCGCCTGCGGCTTCGGCAGGGAAAAACTTGAAATGGTCCAAGCCATATTCCATGCCCAACATCAGTTCGGACAAGCTGGCGATACCGGGAATCAGCGCGATAGTGCTGCTTTGCGCCGCCGCCAACAGCTTAGGGGTCAGGCCGGGGCTAATGGCAAACACGGCGCCTGCATCTTCGGCGGCTTTCAGCTGTTCGGGGGTGGTGATGGTGCCGGCACCGACGATAGCATCTTTGACGTTATCGCTAATCAGCTTGATGGCCTGTAAGGCGATAGGGGTGCGTAGGGTAATTTCCAACACCCGAATGCCGCCCGCGACTAAGGCTTGCGCTAAGGGCACGGCATCGTCCAGATTTTGGATGACCATGACGGGCATCACAGGGCCGGCGTTTAATACGTCTTTAGGGGAAATTTTCCAGTGGGTTTGGGTCGTCATGTCGTTACCAAAAGTTATTTTTAAAGTGTGGGTTTAGGAACGCGCATAACCTTAAGTTGGCGTTCTATGGTATCTGTGCACGTTAAACCCCACCCTAGCCCTCCCCTTCACAGGGGAGGGAGCTTATGCCTTTCCCGTCCGTACAGACGAAAGTCAGGGGAAAAGCCCCTCCCCTTGGCAAAGGGGAGGCTGGGAGGGGGTTGCTGTACTTTCGCCTGTACAACAGATTTTATTTTCTGCGCGTTCCTTAGGGATTGCCAAGGTTTGCCAAAAACGCGCAACAGGCTGTCCGGCGATCAATGCAGCCGATAATGTCCGGTTATTTTAAACTCAAACAAGCGGTCTTCTTCCTGTACGCCATTACCGATATTGTGTATTACAAAAGGTCGGCCAGTGCGCGTGGTTTTCGTACTGACGACCATAATATGCGGCAAGTTAGGCGGTATGGTCGCCGTCACCAAATCCCCGGCCTGAAAATCTGCCGCCACTGTTGACAGGGGCAGGGCATAGCCTCGACGCTGAAAATAGGTTTGCAGGTTCAGGACGCGGCGGTGGTCGATATTTTTATCGGTGCTGTGTAACCGCCATTGCTTAGGGTAACGGGCAAAATGCGCCTGCATATCCTCATGGACGGCTTGCTGTAAATCCAGACCCGCGCTGCTACGCAAAGCGCGGATGACCACATCGGTACACACGCCCCCCGCCATCGGCACATCGCCGTTAGGATAGCGTAAGGTGCGGTAGGCCGGATCATAAGTGACGGTCACACCGATTTGCGCCCGCGCCGCCTGCACCAAGCCCAGCGGGCTATAGTGCGGCTCGGCACGGGTTACTAAGGGCAAGGCTAGCAAGGCGACAAAACGTAAAGCCGCTTTATAAGCCACCGTCTGTCCCTTGCTTTTAGTCAATCACAAACAAATTGCTTGCCCCGGTTTCGGCGGTGGTCGCCCCTTGCCGGAAACCGCCGAACATCTCCCGCCCCATACCAAAATGATGGTTTTTGGCGGAATTTTCTTCAGGCAAACGGCCATTAAATTCGGTTTCGTCCACTAAGACATTCACTTCGCCCGTTTTAATGTTCAGATAAATGATGTCGCCGTTGCGCACTTTCGCCAATGGCCCGCCGTTGATACATTCGGGGTACATGTGGATAGCGGACGGCACTTTGCCGGACGCGCCGGACATGCGCCCGTCGGTCAACAAGGCGACTTTGTAGCCTTTGTCTTGGAGCAGGCCTAAGGCGGGGGTCAGTTTGTGCAGTTCCGGCATCCCGTTGGAGCGCGGGCCTTGGAAGCGCAGCACCGCGACGAAATCGTGGTTCAGTTCGCCGCGCTTAAAGGCCGCCATCATTTCGTCTTGGTCGTCAAACACCACGGCAGGGGCTTCGACCACTTGGTGGTCTTCGGAGACGGCGGAGACTTTGGAAATGCCGCGCCCTAAGTTGCCGCGTATCAAATGGATGCCACCGCCTGCGGCAAAGGGTTTTTCCACCGTGGCGATCACTTCGGGATCTAGCGAAGCCGCAGGGCCGGTTTCCCAAACCAATTTGCCGTCAATGACTTTTGGCTCTTGGGTGTATTGGCTCATGCCCCGCCCGTCGCCAATCGTCAAAATGTCTTCGTGCATCATGCCGTGCTTGAGCAGTTCGCCTATCAGTACGCCCATACCGCCAGCGGCTTGGAAATGGTTAACGTCAGCCGGACCATTAGGGTAAATTTTGGTGATCAGCGGGATGGCTTTGGACAGGTTATCAAAGTCATTCCAGTTGATGATAATACCTGCCATGCGGGCAATAGCGACCAAGTGCATGGTGTGGTTGGTCGAGCCACCTGTCGCTAAAAGGCCAATCAAGGCGTTTAAGATAGCCTTTTCGTTAATGGCATGGCCGATAGGGCGGAAATCTTGGCCTAAGGCGGTGAATTTGAGGACTTGCTCGGCGGCTCTTTTGGTCAGCTCATCACGCAAAGGCGTATAGGGGTTGACGAAGGAACTGCCCGGTAAATGCAGGCCCATCATTTCCACCATCATCTGGTTGCTGTTGGCCGTACCGTAGAAGGTACAGGTGCCGGGGCTATGGTAGGATTTGGATTCGGATTCCAACAACTCGGCGCGGCCAATTTTGCCTTCGGCGTATTGTTGTCTGGCCCGTGCCTTTTCTTTATTGGTGATGCCGCTGGGCATAGGGCCGGCAGGGACAAACACGGCGGGCAAATGGCCAAAGCTTAAGGCGCCCATCAATAGCCCCGGGACAATTTTGTCGCATACACCCAGGTATAACGCGCCATCGAACATATTATGGCTTAAGCCGATAGCGGTGGACATGGCGATCACGTCACGGCTGAACAGCGACAACTCCATGCCGGGCAGGCCTTGGGTGATACCGTCACACATGGCGGGCACACCGCCGGCAAATTGGGCGACCCCGCCCGCCGCGCTGATGGCGGCCTTAATTAGGGCTGGCGCGTCTTTGTACGGCTCATGCGCCGACAACATATCGTTATAAGAGGAGATGATGGCGATATTGGCTTTTTTATCGCCCGCCAAATCCAGCTTTTCGCCCGCGCCACAGGCGGCGAAACCGTGCGCCAGATTACCGCAACCTAAAATACCACGGTGCGGGCCTTGGCCGATGGCGTTGTCTATCCGCGCCAAATAGGCTTCACGGCTTCTATGGCTACGGTCAATAACTTCTTTGGTGACTTTTTCTAATAATGGGTGCATGGATAATCCTACTGTATCACTGCGAAAGTTTGAAAAGGGTTGCAATCAGGGGAGGGCGTTTACTCTTCCCAGGCCCTGCCGTCCCGGGCGACCAGCGCGACCGAAGCGACCGGCCCCCAAGAGCCCGCCGGATACGATTTCGGCGCGGAATTGGAATGCCGCCACGCATCTTGGATCGAATCGATCCATGCCCAAGCCTGTTCAATTTCCGCTCGGCTTAAGAATAAGGTCGGATTGCCGCGCATGGCCTCCAGCACCAGTTTTTCATAGCCGCCGAAAATCCGGCTTTGCTTAAAGGCTTCGGAAAAGCTTAAATCCAGCTTGGTTTTTTTCAGTTTGATATGCTCGTCAATACCCGGAATTTTATTGAGCATCTCAATTTCTACGCCCTCATTCGGCTGCAAATGGATAATCAGCTTATTGGGCGGCAAGTCGCGGAAACTGTCTTTGAAAATATTGTGCGGCAATTGCTTAAAATACACCACAATTTCTGTGCGTTTACCGAACATGCGTTTGCCGGTGCGCAGGTAAAACGGCACGCCCGCCCAGCGCCAGTTGTCAATATCGACGCGCAGGGCGACGAAGCTTTCGGTGGTGCTTTCGGTGTTGGCGCCTTCTTCTTCCAGATAGCCCGGCACGGCGTTGCCTTTTAGGTAGCCGGAAGTATATTGGCCGCGCACGGTCTTTTCTTCGACATTATTGACGGTAATGGGCCGCAAGGCTTTTAGAACCTTGATTTTTTCGTTATGGATGCTTTCGGCTTCCAGATTAACGGGCGGCTCCATCGCAATAAAGGTCAGGATCTGCAATAAGTGGTTTTGCACCATATCACGCAACTGCCCGGTCTTATCGAAATATTCCCAACGCCCTTCAATACCCACCTCTTCCGCGACCGTAATCTGAATGTGGTCAATGGTATTGTGGTTCCAATTGGTGGTGAAAATCGAGTTGGCAAACCGTAACGCCAGCAAGTTTAAGACCGTTTCTTTACCTAAATAATGGTCGATACGGAACACTTGGTCTTCATTAAACACCTTGGCGACTTCATCGTTGATATCCTTAGACGATTTTAGGTTATGGCCAATCGGTTTTTCCATGACCATCCGCGATTCGGGGGTCAAAATGCCCGACTGGTGCAGGCCTTGGCAAATGCTTTTAAACAGGAACGGCGACACGGCAAAATAATTGACTAGAACACGGGTTTTGCTGTCGGTAACGGTTTTCAGCTTTTTGTATTGCTCGGCTTGGGTCAAGTCGATTTGCAAATACGCCAAGCGGGCCGAAAAGCGTTGCCAAATCGCATCATCCAATTCGTCAGTTAAAAATTCTTGCAAGCTCTTATAGGCAATCGCCACAAATTGCGCATTGTCATGTTCATGGCGGTCAACACCAATAATACGGGTGTCTGGTTCTATCAGATTGGCATTTTCCAACCGATATAAAGAGATGAGGAGCTTACGGCGCGATAAGTCGCCAAGCGCACCGAAGAGCACCAAATCACAAGGTTTAAAGGCTTTTTTGTCTGTCATTACGAGTCGCCGGGTAAATAGGAAGGCCGATGTGGGAAGTGAGCAATTAATATGCCGTGCATAACTAGGCCTTATTATCTCAGAAATTGTTTCAGGATGCTGTATTGATTAGTGCTTGCGGGCTTTTTGCCGGGCCACAAAAGTACCATAATGGTGCGTTAATTGGTTTGCCATAGGGCGGGTAAGCGGGTGCTTGAGGCGCTGGTCTAGTAAGCGCGATAAAGTGGGGCGACCGTTAAATTAAGTGCTTTTAATAATTGACAGGATATAAGCATTGCCATATAGTATCGACTCGATACTAATTTATTAAGGAGCAAATAATGAGTACAGCCATTTTTTACCACGCGGGTTGCCCTGTTTGTGTAGGGGCCGAGCAATTGGTCGCCGATGCCATTGACCACCAAAAATATACGGTGGAAGTTGTGCATCTGGGCGAACAGCCCGAACGTATTGCAGAAGCGGCCGCAGCAGGGGTGCAGTCAGTACCCGCGCTGCTGTTGAACGGCCAAGCGTTCCATATCAATTTTGGGGCGGCCTTAGGTGATTTAAAACCAGCGTGATTTAAAGCAACAGCGACTTAAAACAATAATAACGGGGTAGAGATTATGAACGGGGAAGAAACTAAGCAAGACAGGTTCTGGCTGTATGTCGGCGGGACGGTATTGGCGATAGTGACAGGCATCGCCATTATCAAACAAAGCGAAAATGAGAAATTCGCGCCGATTAAGCAGCAAGTGGAAGAAGAAAATGCCCAAATGAACATTCGGGTCTTAAATTAACGGCGGCTGGAGATGCTAATGACAACCAAGAGAATGGCCTTTTGGGCCGCAATAGTGCTGGGTGCGGGATTGGGTTTGGCAGGGCCGGCCTCTGCGACCGAGTATGTGTATCGGGATTTAATGGCTAACACCTTGCCCGCCCCCGGCTGTGCCGCCGAGCCCGAAGCGATTGCCCATGCCAATAAACCGTTTAACCTGAATAAATACAGCAAGAAGTTTTGCCAATCGCAAGGCTATGGTTGGCATGTCGAGGCGATTAAGGATAACGGCAAAGCCGTTTGCCAAGACTGCGGCGGCGTTAATGCAGGTAAAAAACAATGCCATCTTGAAGATGTGGTGGTGACCTGCAAGCGTATCAAGCCGGGTTCGGTAGGGATGCTGCCGGGCAAAAGCTAAGCTTGTACCCTGACGGGCTATGCCAGGGATAGCATCTTGTTACGCGTGCTATCCCTTATTGCCCCTGCTTAGGCGATGCGTTGAGTTTGTAGCCAAAAAACCGTTTTTTGCCTACACGTTCTCGTGTCAACGCCTATCATCCTGCCATTTCCAGCCATCCTCCTGGCCTTTTAGCCGAATAGCTTATGCGGGCTTCGGCTTTTTTTTGCCTGCCTGATTTACAGGGTGAATTTCTTCTTAAAAAAACTGCATGTAAATCAAAAGCATATAGTCGCATTGGGTTTTTTGGTGAAAGATTCACCATTTTTTAGGTAGTAGTTAATATTAATGGATTGTTTTTATTGCTATGGTAGTGGAAGCTGCTGGACTGTTGTTATTTACGTCCTTAGCTGATACGACTCACCCTAATAATAGCCTAGGCAACCTTTTCTTGGCCGTGTTTCGGCAGAAAATATTGCCTCAGGCCCCATAACCTGAGGATAAGATATGTCAGAAAAAGCGAATTCACCAGCGACGGCAACAGACACTGAAATTGTGCGGGCTGCTATCCATCCCGCTATCGGTATTGCGCGGGTCGGTAACAGTGCGGACGAATTTTTTATCGGCCCACAAGTAACGGAACCGCCAGCGGCACCGTTGGGGTTTTACCGTGATCCTCAAGGGGCGCTCAAACGCCAAGCCGCGCAGTTCCGCATTTACGGCTATAACGCCGCTGGCGAAGTCGTCGGCGAATTGACCGCCGATTCGGCGGACATCCAATGGACTGCCCATGTCGCCAACCGCAAAGCTGCATGGTACCAATGGCAAATTGCTATGGATATTCCCGAAGCCGCCACCACGGTATTGCCGTTACGCAATGCCACAATAACCGACCCTGCCGCCCGCGAAAGCTTGGTGATTGATGGCGGGGTGCAGTCGGTCGGCGGCAAAAACGCCGCCGGGGCTGTGTTTGAGGGCATGTTTACAGGTGTTCCGGTCTATTTGGGCGAATTGCGTACCGATGACGCAGGGCGTTTGTTGTTTTTGGGCGGGCATGGCGTGTCCGCTTCCCCGACTGGCAGCCCTATCTATATTGATAGTGATCCGAACAGCTTTATCAATGCCGACGGTTGGTATGATGATATGTCCGATGGCCCGGTCAGCGCCACGGTCAGTATTGCGGGCCGCCCCATCCCAGTAGAATCGGCTTGGGTCGTGACCGCACCGCCGGATTACGCGCCGCAGCTTAAGGCCGAACGTACTTTGTATGACCTGCTCTATGATTTGTATGTGCAAGCGGGCTGGTTAACCGCCCCGTCGCCCATTTCCTTTACGCAGGATGTCTATCCGATTTTGCAGCGATTGTCAGGCTTGCAATGGGTTAACCAAGGTTTTGCCACCCAATTTGGTTTTGGCGGGCAGAATGATTTTGAAGACCCTGAGTACATCGCCAAATTGACGTGGCAACCCGCCCCTGGCGAATACGATTTATACCAAGAACTGCGCCGCCAAATTTTTAACAGTTTCCGTAGCCCCATTAAGACAGACAGCAACCAATTGCCGTGGCCTTGGGTCTATGGCGATGCGATGGATGTGCCTGCCGGTGATAGCCCCCGCCAGAACGCCACCATTACCGCTACCCAATACGGCATCTTGCAACAGTGGGTGGCGGGCGCTTTTATCGCCGATTGGGGCATGATTTTGCCACCTGCTAGCCTAGACGACGTGCCCTTGTCGGAGCAGCCCGCGATGCTAGACCGGGCGGCGCTGGACTTCTGTTTGGCGGATGCCTTTCACCCTGGCTGCGAAATGACGTGGCCGATGCGCCATTTGACGCTATACAAGCTGCCGTTTCGGATAAAAGAACGCCCCGCTGATGTCCCCGAACCCAATTACGGGCCGACGTTAGACCAACAACAAGCCTTAGCGGCTGACGGCCCGTTGTACCTGCAAGGCCCCGGCGACATAGGCCGTTGGATGGGCTTGCCTTGGCAAGCTGACACCGCCTATTGCCGTGCCGGTTATGATACTGCTTATGACCCTTTCCAACCCACTTTCTGGCCGGCCCGCGTTCCCAACCAAGTGCTGAGCGACAGCGATTATGCTATCGTCACCGATCCCGGCCAAAGCCCAGCAGTCCGCCAAGAGGCTTTTGCTAACCGCACCAATTGGAACCAGCCGTTACAGGGCAGCACCGCCCAACAAATGGAGCAAATGGTGCGTATTTTTGGTTCTATGGGCTTATTGGAAGAACGGATTGGTTTGCCGGATGACCCCGACTTTCCCGCTGTGATGTTGGTGGCTTCTTACGGGCCGGATGTCGCCCCAGCGGATACCTTGACACCGCAAGCCGTCACCTTAATGGCCACGCCCCGGACAAAAGCGTCCAAAGGCGCGAATTTTACGGCTCAAGAAGCCCAAGATGCGCCGTTACCTGTCCGCCACACCAAAAAATAAGCGCGTGCAGCGATTTGATGCGGTCATCGTCGGGGCGGGGCCGGCAGGCGCGGCCACCGCCCTGACCCTAGCCAAAGCGGGCCAGCGGGTTTTACTCGCCGATGCGGCAAGCAAAGCCTTCCGTATTGGCGAAGGCTTGCCGCCGTCGGCGCGTTCGCTGTTACGCGAGTTGGGGGTCTTGGAAGGTTTCTTGGCGGATGGGCATCGGCTCAGTCACGGCAGTTTATCCGCTTGGGGATCGGCGCAATTGCACTGCCAAGATTTCTTCCGGCACTTGCAAGGCCAAGGCTACCAATTGGATAGGCGGCGCTTCGAGCAGTTGTTATGGGTTGCTGCCTGTGCGGCAGGGGCCGAGTTGCGCCAAGACACGCGTATAGAGGTCTTAGCGCACCCGCCTGGGCAAGATTTTGCGTTAAACGCCCACCAGTCCGGCTTAACCGTACCGCTCCAGTGCCGCTGGCTGGTCGATGCGGGCGGCAGACGTAGCCGCATTGCGCGTGGTCAAGGCAGTACCCGCGTCGCTGCCGACCGTCTGGCCGCTTTTTACAGTGTGTTACAAACGACGGAAGCGGGCGACTATGACGGGCGTACTTGGCTTGAAGCCACCCCAGCGGGTTGGTGGTATAGCGCGTTGCTGCCTACAGGCGGGCGTTTAGTCGCCTATCTGACCGATTTGGATTTGGCCGATAAGCGGCAACTGCTGTCCGTCGCCGGATTTACCGGACATTTGGCGCAAACCCGGCATTTATCGGCTTTATGCGCCCAATACCGCTATGCCGTCTGCACCAAACCGCAGGGCGTGGACGCTTCCAGTGGCCGCCTGGACCAGTTTATCGGCAGGCAATGGCTAGCCGTCGGCGATGCCGCCCTGTCGTTCGACCCGCTGTCTTCCCAAGGCATCGCCAACGCGTTGTATACTGGCATACAAGCAGGCCAAGCCATCACCGCCGCCTTAAACGGCAACCCCGCCGCCCCCGCCGCCTACGCACGGCATCTGGGCGACATATACCAAGCGTATTTACAAAACCGCCATTATTATTATGGCTTGGAAAACCGTTGGGCAGAGCTGCCGTTTTGGCGGCGGCGGGGTGTGGTAACGGCCTTAACGGGTTGATGCGCCGAAGTGCCCAATAATATCGCGCTGCCTGTTGGCGGCTTTGAAAATCAGCTTATAATGACGGCAAGCGGCTTCGCTAAAGCCTGTCAAGCGGTATGCCCCTGCCCGTAATTAGGCCTCAACTACATATACTTAGATCCGAACACAGTTATGCCAAAGCACAAACCGACACATAAATCTAATCGCTGCACCAAATGCGCTACCGAAAACCCAGAAAACACAATCCAATGTATTTCGTGCGGCAATGTCATATTAGCCCAATATGACAACCTAATCTCAATCGCGACTTTATTATTACTCATTGTAGGTAACTTTGTTTCTTCTGTAACTTTGGGTTATCCGCAGCGTTCAGCGTTCGTTAATGAAGTGGCTTATCAAATGTTTCCGGCAATCGCCATCGTAACTTTGCTGGTCAAATTAGCACAGAAACAGAGAAGCCCTGGCAGAAACGTTGTGCAAGAGTTGGTGGCCCTGTATTCAGATGTAGGGGGAAGGTTGCTTATTCTCATGCTTGTCCCTTTAGTCATCTGGTTACTTACATTGGTTAATGGTAGTGGCCAGTTAAATTTAGAGCCGCACAAAGTTGTGCTACTTCAACTTTCAATCGGTTTAGCCGTCAGTTACCTTTTTTTATATTTCTCCCATCTCGGCTCAGCGTTTTTTGCCTTGAATGTACAGAATGCCATTACGGCCACGCTTGATGCCCGCCTTCAACTCAGAAAAAACGCCTACATAAAAAAGATGGCCCGTCTCTCGGCTATTCACAAACATCAGCAGTATCAGAGTGAACTCGACTTAGGCTTCTTCGCCAAGGGCTATGCCTATCAATTTGATATGACACCTGAGCAAGGCGAGCAAATGCTACAGTCTGTCGATCCGTATGAGTTTTCCCTATTTGAAGCAGTCTGCATAAAGGAGATTCTCCAACTTAATTGATGTGAACTTCAGCCCAAGTAAGAACCGTGACAGGATATAACAGCTCATTTGCAAAAAGACTTTTGCACCACTAAGTATAGCCAGTATTGCAAGCTGTAGTTATGCTCGCGCATGGCATCGGCGAGTTGTGGTTGAGTCGGTGGAGGCTTGCCCCGCCCAAACCTAACTGACTTAAAGTTAGGGCTTGTTTGGGAAAGATGCTGTCGCCAGAATAGCGGATGGCAGTTTGTTACCGTCTTGAAAAAGTAAGCGGTTTGGTTGGCATTAAGCAAAGACGCGCGTACCATTGTCGGTAGCCATTTCTGCAACCTGAACTGCTTAGCCTTGTAGGATGCCTCCACTGGCTAACGCCTCCAGTTTAAAAGCTATTAACCGATAATGCCCATGATCCCACCCACTCTTTGCCCTTGCTGTTCTGCCCTGAGTTACGCCGACTGTTGCGCCCCTTTCCATAACGGCGGCACCATCCCGCCCACTGCCGAGGCTCTGATGCGTTCGCGGTTTAGTGCTTTTGCCTTGCAGCACAGCGCGTATCTGTTGGCGACGTGGGATGTCAGTACCCGCCCGGTTGGGTTGGATTTGGCAAATGACCCCAGCCAGTGGTTGCGCTTGGAGATTGTCGGCACGAAAAAAGGGGGGGTAAGCGACAGTAAAGGCCAAGTGAGCTTTAATGCCTATTACAGACAACATGGTAAAGACGCGGTGATGGCCGAAACTAGCCGGTTTCGCAAAGTCGCCAACCGCTGGTTTTATGTCGATGGGGTGGTGGCCGATACGGCGAAAACGGCGGCAGCACCTAGCAAGAACGGCTTGTGTCCATGTGGGAGCGGTAAGAAGTTTAAGCGCTGTTGTGGCTGAGGTTTTTACCCAGCCCCAAGCAGCCAAAAGCTGTTAGTGATTCGACAGGTTCACCACGAGCAGCTTTTCGGCGTTAGCCTAAAGACCCAGCACCGCAAGCAAGGCCTGGGCATGGGCAGCGCTGTCATTTAAGCAGCCGATATAGCGGTAGGCTTCGCCGCCTGCTTCCATGAATATGGCTCGGTTTTCCATGGCGATTTCTTCTAAGGTCTCCAGGCAATCGACGGCAAAGCCGGGGCAGACCATATCGACGGTGGTAACGCCTAATCCGGGTAGGGCTTGCAGGGTGTCCACGCAATAGGGTTTCAGCCATTCGGCCTTACCAAAACGCGATTGGAAGACGATTTTCCAATCCTGCTCGCTTAAGCCTAACTGCTCGGCCAGTAGGGCGGCAGTTTTATGGCAGTGGTGGAAATACGGGTCGCCCCATTTGGTCAATTGCTCCGGCAAGCCGTGGAAAGACATCACCAGCAAGGCGTTTTTCGGCTGTTCGCGCCACGCTTGGCGGATGCTGTCGGCGACGGCGGCAATGTAGGCCGGGTGTTGGTGATAATCGCTGATGAAGCGGAAACTGGGCAAGTGCCGCCATTGGTCCAGTTCTTTCACCAAATCATCATAAATGGATGCGGTGGTGGTCGAGGAATATTGCGGATATAAGGGCAAGACCAGCACCTCTTCTATACCCTGTTCCTTAAGTACGCGCAATTGGCTGGCGATGGATGGCTCGCCATAGCGCATCGCATAAGTGACGGTTATGTCCCGCCCAGCCAGTTGCGCGGCCAGTTCGGCGCTTAATTGGCGGGTGAAAAAGGTCAGCGGTGAGCCTTTGTCGGCATCCCAGATTTTTTGGTAGGCTTTGGTGGATTTGCCCGGACGGAACGGCAAGACCACCCCGTGTAAGATCAGCCACCACAGCGGCCTGGGTAAGTTAACCACCCGTGGATCCCAAAGAAATTCTTTCAGAAACCGCCGCACGGCAGGCACGGTGGGTGCACTGGGCGAGCCTAGGTTCGCCAGGATAATCGCAGTCTTTGGGGCGGGCATCAGTATCCTCTATCGGTTAATCAAGTTTAAGAACTCGGTACGCGTGCTGATGTGTTGGCGGAAAATTCCGGTCATCACCGAGGTGGTCATCACCGAGTTTTGTTTTTCTACGCCGCGCATCATCATGCACAAATGCTTGGCTTCAATGACCACCGCCACGCCGCGCGCGCCGGTCGCTTGCTCAATGGCATCGGCAATTTGTTTGGTGAGTTTTTCTTGGATTTGCAAACGGCGGGCGTACATATCGACAATACGCGCGACTTTCGACAGCCCCATCACTTTGCCTTGGGGCAGATAGCCGACATGGCATTTGCCGATGAACGGCAATAAATGGTGTTCGCATAAGGAATACAGTTCAATATCCTTAACAATGACCATATCTTCGGTATCGGCAGAAAAAATTGCCCCGTTCAGGACTTCTTCTAAGGTTTTTTCATAACCGTTATTTAAAAATTTAAACGCCTTGGCGGCTCGTTTAGGGGTATCGATTAAACCTTCACGGCTTAAATCTTCCCCAACCGCTTCGATAATTTTGGCGAAATGTTCTTCCACGTTATTTGGTCCCGTTATAAAAAAGCCGATCAGTATACATCAGGAATGGTAAATTTTAATGCCTGCAACAGCACCGCCTCGTCCGCGCCGGGTTTATTGGCGTGTTCGCTCAGGTAACGCCGCCAGCCCCGCGCCCCGTATTGCTCATGGAACAAGCCTAAAATATGTCGGGTGACGCTGTGCAGGCGTAACCCTAATGCCAGTTGGCCGCTGATATATGGCAGTAGGGCATGGATGGCTTCGCTCCGGGTTAAACTGGCGCGGTTATCGGCAAACAGGCGTTGGTCGGCTTCCGCCAAGATAAACGGGTTTTGGTAGGCCTCACGCCCGATCATCACCCCGTCAACCTGCTCCAAAATGGTTTCGGCTTGCGCTAAAGAAGTCACACCGCCATTCAATATAATTTCCAAGTGCGGAAAGTCAATTTTAAGTTGGTAGACCACATCATAACGCAAAGGCGGGATTTCGCGGTTTTCTTTCGGCGACAGGCCGCTTAACCACGCTTTCCGCGCATGAACAATAAACGTCCGGCAACCCGCCGCTGCCACCGTGCCGACAAAATGCACCAATTCTTCGTAAGAGTCCTTATCATCAATGCCGATGCGCGATTTGACCGTGACCGGAATCGTTACCGCCGCCGCCATTGCCGCCACACACTCGGCGACCAGCTCCGGCTCCGCCATCAAACACGCGCCGAACCGCCCGTTCTGGACTCGGTCACTGGGGCAACCGACATTGAGGTTGACTTCGTCATAGCCATAATCTTCGGCCATTTTCGCGCAAATCGCCAATTCACGCGGATTGCTGCCGCCCAATTGCAAAGCCACCGGATGCTCGGCGGCGTGGTAGTGCAAAAAGCGGTGATGATCGCCGTGGATCAACGCCCCGGTAGTAACCATTTCGGTATATAAAAAAGCGTTTTTGGAGAGTAGGCGATGGAAATAGCGGCAGTGCCGGTCTGTCCAATCCATCATCGGTGCTATGCAGAGGGTGCGGGGGGAGGGCATGTTATTCATTAAGTTAGTTACTGTTCTATAGTCTAGTTGCATATAGTACCCAAGTCAGCCACATTCCGGAACAAACAAACCTATATGGCTGTACAGTTCTCCAATATTCCACAATCTGTGCTAAAAAACCCAAAATTTGGTTACTTACCCGTTTTAAAAAACTTTCGATTATTTTAAAAAAATGGTAATAGTTCATAGCAAGGTATGTTTTATGTTGTTAAACTCGCGCTGCTTGTTCGGGGAAGCTTAGCTGTAAGTTAGGCGGCGGTAAATCATGAGCTATATCGGAAAGGACAGATGTCTTAATGGCAAAAAAACAGATAGTTAATAGTTCAGTAATTAAGTCAATCATATAAAACTTTTCTACACTCTAAAATATTCAACAATTAGGATCGTAAATGCAGTTACTCAATCTTTCTATTGATCGAATTATTATTCATTAAATATATCAACGAGACCAAGACGGGAACAAAGTTGCTCCTACACAGAGCCACGAATATACAAATTTCGACCACAATGCAATGGAAACGTTTAAATCTCGCGTCAAAGATGCATTAGGTGAAGGCTCTAAAGCTGTTCAAATGGAGATTGTTAATCAAGAGCAAGGCGACTTGCCAAAACTAGTTGATCAAATGATTGTTCAGGAAAGAGATGCGTTTGCTGTATCTTCTTAGAAGGAGTACAGGAAGCGAAACGGAAGTGGAGCGGTGTACGACGCCCCCCGCGTAGCCGTAGGGGCCGGGCGTGTTGACGGAGTTGGAGCGCAAGCGGAAGCGTAGTCAACATGCAAGGCCATCCCGAAACGGCGTCAAGTCATTTGCGCAGGCCAGTGGTGCACAGCGTACCGAAGGGGAGTTGTGTATCGCGGCCGGAGCAGGACGAAGGCGGGCAGCCGAAGGCAATAATCGCCAGGAAAATTTTTCGCCGCTAAAATCGGATGGATCCCATTTTAGCTTTCGCGAAAAATCCTGGCGCGCCTGTGATATTGCGAAAAAACTTACAGATGCCCAACAACGAAAATCAATTCCAGGCGGGATAATCGTTATATTTTATGGTAAACAAGGCCATCCACTAAAGAAATTTCTGGGGATTATCAAAGCAGAAATTCATAGCGCTTATGAAAAAGAGCTAAATAAGAAAACAAACGAGATTTCTCTAAAATATATCGAAGAAGCCTTGCTTACGCCAGGAACCCGTCTTTATAAAACTGCTGGCTTCTTTGAAAAAGCCAGTTATGATGAAACAAGTACAGATTTGAATAAAAAATGGACGGTCATGGTATCTGACTACCAAATTAGCCAAGCGGAAGGCAAAGCTGCTGCGCAGTATTTCTATGCAGATTTTCTTGGTTGCGGCTACCTTCAAACCAGTGCAAGAACAACAAAAAAGTTTTATGAATCTGCCAGCTCTTTCATAGCCAAGCTTGATATTGCCGCAACGGATAAAAACGATCTGTTTAATGCTCTAACCATCTATTTAAAAGTTGATACATCCTCTACAATTAGCTCGTCAGATTTTGCTTCGAAATACTTTGACGTGGATACTCAAGACGTATTTGCTGAATATATGGAAGAGTCTGGATTACCAACTGCCGCATTTACAAAAGACACAATCTATATTGATAAGCACTTGAAGTTTAGGAAGATAAGTTTTAGTAAGAATGTCAATATAACGGCACCCTCAGAAATATTTAGAAATTTGGTTAGCATTGAGTACATGGAGGGTGATCCTGACGAATCAGGAACTCCAGCTGAATGGACAAGGGTAATAATAAAAGACAGAATAACTCGGCAAGAATGACAGAATCAGAATTCAGGAGGTTATGGGAGAGCGAAAAGCCTGCATATAATGCTTGGGGAGGTTATGTTATACTAAAAACAACCCAAGAATTATTAAAGAAAGGTAAAAATCTGGATTCTTTTCTGAAAACACCTGCCAAACATCGGTTAAAAGATGATAATTCACTCATCGACAAGGCTTTTTATCGCCCAGGTAAAAGCTATTCTGACCCCTACCGTCAAATCGAGGATAAAGTTGGGGTTAGATTTATTGTTCTGCTTTTAGATGACATTACGGAAATTTGCGAAATCATCCAAAATGTAGACGACTGGGATTTTGATGCCTGTAAGCACTTCGATAAGGATAAGGAAACATCCCCGTTACTGTTTACTTATCAATCTGTCCACTACATTTTGAGGCCCAAAAAAGACATCAATAGCGAAGGCGTAACTATCCCCGAATCTACATCATGTGAGGTGCAAATTAGGACGCTTCTACAGCACGCCCATGCCGAACTAACCCATGATGCCATTTATAAGGCCAAAAGAATTATACAGCCTATAGTGCATCGGACGGTTGCCAAAAGTATGGCTCTTATTGAAACGACAGATGGTTTTTTTACCGATGTTACTCATCAGCTTAATGATGGCCCGTTAGAAAAACATGCCATTTTAAAAAAACTTGATAACCTGTATTTTGTTTTTACTGGACTCACTTCCTGTATGCAAAAGTCATCCCTTGTCATTTGGGATGTGTTTGAGCAATTTATTGATGATTCCCTTATAGATAGTATTCAAAAACTGCTAGATAATAATCCATTCTTATCCGAAACTATCAAAAGCCGCTATTCTGAACATTCGTTATATCAGCAGAGCACTGCGCTTTTTATATATTGGTTATTAAAAAAGAAAAAACAACGCTTACTCAGTGATTGGCCTCTCTCTAAAAGCTCGCTAGAATCATTCGCTGTTGATTTAGGGATAAGCACTTGGGCTGATTAGCTTGCCGATAACAGGTTTTTTCTTAATACGCCAATTGCTTAAGCGTAATGCCCAACGCTTCTGATGTCTTAATAAAAGTGTTTTTGCGTGGGCATTTGGGGGCATCAATCTGCGCATAGTCGGCTTGGGTTATGCTCATGGGGGTATCCGTGCCTAAGCTGAATTAAATACGGCCAGTTCCATTTCATAAGTTATAGCTCCTGTTTCTATAACGCATAATATGGCAAATAATGCGTTATAGGAAGTGCTTTTATGCCTCATTTCAGCAATGCGCATAAAAAGGCATCGGCAAATAGTCCTTATAATTAAGGTGTTCTTCCTCTGGGGGCGCGGTAGGTGTACCCCAAAGGGCATAAAGGTAGGGAGGGCACTCTGCCGCCCCTTAATCAAGCAGTCACAATTATGCACTAAGCTTTACGGTTCAATCTGAATCATTCCAAGACTGGAGACTTTTTAATGATTACCCCTAAGCTGTTTGCACCTGCCTTAAAAACCTTGTCTGCTGCGTTGTTTACCGCCTTGCTGGTCAGCGCACCTGCCCATGCCGCTTCTAATCCGGTAGTGTTAAGCTTTTCGACGGTGGGCGACTCACGTCAAGACCCTGTCAATTTAGACCCTAGTGTTAAAAACGCCAGCTTGGTCGGCCAAGGTTATTGCCAAACCCCATCCGGCACAGGTATTACGCCTAACCCTGGTTTGTCAGGACAAGATTGCAAATGGCTGCAAAATTCTAAAGCGTGGGCGCGGATTTTAAGCGCTATCCAAGCCCAAAAAACCAATCTAATGTTTTTTAACGGCGATATGATTATGGGTTATGGTAAAGCGGGCGTGCCTGTGGCCAGAACCTCAAACGGTGTCGGTGAAGCGGCGATTACTAGCCCGACGGTGACGGATGTCGCCAATTCGGATTTGATGCAGTTTTATAAGCAGTATGGGTTTTGGCGCGGTATGATCGCTAATCTGATGGAGACCGGCACTTATGTGGTGCCTGTGCCCGGCAACCATGAAGTGCAGTGTAAACGTTGCGGTAAATCTGCCCAAGCCGAGAACGAAACGGCTTGGAAAGACAATATGGGCGATTTGATTATGGACGGCAACCGTCTGACTAAATTAGGCCTGACGGTAACTAACTTCAATCCGTACAATAACCCTTACTATGATCCGGCCACGTTGGCGACTACGCCAGCACCTTATGCGGTCAACCCTGATGGCGTGACGACAGACCAGTCGCAATTGACTTACTCTTTTGATATTGGCACGTCACATTTTGCCGTCATCAATACCGATGCGGTGGGTAAAGACGGTTACGCGCCCAATGCTTGGTTGGAAAATGATTTCAGTGCCGCAAAAGCTAGAGGCGCTGCGCATTTCTTCGCGTTCGGCCATAAACCAGCTTTCTTCTATAACTATTTAGGTTCAGCGCCGTCCAGCACGTCTTCTTTGAATGACAAGGATTCTGCGGCGGCACATGTGTTCTGGGATATTATGGTGAAGTACCAAGCCACTTATTTCTGCGGCCATGAGCATATTTACAGCCTGCAAAAAATCAACGGTTTCAGCCAAGCCGGTTCTGCTTACCAAGTGTTGGTCGGCTCCGGTGGTTCACCGTTTGAAACGTCTGTCGCGACCGGCAACCCTAAAGACCGTATGTATTCATGGGCGAAGATCAGCATTTTGCAAGACGGCAAAGTCTATATGAACACTTATGGTTTTGACGATACCATGGTTGATCCGGTTGTCCGTTTAGACAGCAGTATCCGCCTGCCTTAAGCGTTACCCGGCGGTTGTGGCGGGCTTAAGCCCTGCCGCAACGCTTTATAGTTGTTTCGGTGCCGCCGTTCTTGGCGGCGCTCTCCATTATGGCGTTTTCTTCCGCGCCACCAAGACCCCGTCACGGGTCGGGTTGATAAAAGCGTCAAATTCGGGGTCGTTGAAGACTTGCCGATTGTGTTCTTTGATGGCCTCAGTCCAGCCGCTGAACACGTCGGTGTACTGTTCCAACGCTACCCGCCCGCGCCATAAGACATTGTCGGCAATGTACAGCCCGCCTGGGCGGATACGGTCTTTGGCCATTTGCCAGATGTCGGGGTAGTCGCCTTTGTCGACATCGTTATAGCAAATGTCAAACAGGCCTTCGGTTTTGGCGAATTGTTCCTGCGCCATGCCGACTTTAAATTCTATCCTATCCCATAATCCGGCGGTACTGAGATACATTTGGGCTTTTTCTTGGTTAAGGAAGTCGGCTTCGGAGCAGATGACTTGGCCTTGTGCGCCGACCGCTTGGGCGAACCAGTAGGCGGAATAGCCGTAGCCGCTGCCAAATTCAAAAACCCGCTTAGCGCCGATCATTTTGGCTTGGGTTGCCAGAAACGCGCCGACGAGACGGCCAACGATCGGGAAATTGTTTTTTTCCGCCAAGGCTTCCATGTCCGCTAAGACCGGATGGTCGGTAGGGTGCAGCAGGCCGTGTTGGTAGGCTTCGATAGCGGGATTGACGGGAATCAGTACGCTAGGGTTGTTGGCGGTAGGGGGTTGCGGTTCGCTCATGGCGCCGTTCCTTGTAGTGGGTTGGAAACGGCTGGGATTATAGCAGGCAATAAAAAAGGCCTGACAATTTCTTGTCAAGCCTTTTGTATTCTTTGGTACCGAGGGCCGGAATCGAACCGGCACGATGTCACCATCACCGGATTTTGAATCCGGCGCGTCTACCAGTTCCGCCACCCCGGCAAAGATGAGCTATTATAGGGCGACTTTTTGAAAAGGGCAAGGGATTTTTAATTTTTTATGCGTTCAGGCTCCCTGCCGATAATAGCCATCCAAAAACGCCAGCCGTTCCGGCGTGCCGATGTCCATCCAAAAGCCGCCATAATACTGGCCGCTGACCTGTCCGGCGGTCATGGCTCTGCGGAGTAGGGGGGCGAGTTTGCTGATGCCGGGGGCTTGGCCTCGGAACAGTTCGGGGCGGTACAGGCCGATGCCGCTAAAGGTGTGTTTAGTTGCGCCGTGTTCGCTGACTTTACCGTCAGGGCTTAAAGCAAAATCGCCCGCCGGATGGTGTGGCGGGTTGTCAATCAGTACCAGATGTGCCAAATCGACGGCTTGCTGGTGCAGGCTGGCGAAAGGGAAGTCGGTGGCGACATCGCCGTTGACGACCAGAAACACCCCGTCGCCCAATAAGGGCAGGGCATTAATGATGCCGCCTGCGGTTTCCAAGCCGTAATCGCCTTCCGGCGAGTAGCGGATGCTTGCCCCCCAAGCCGCACCCGTACCAAAATAGTCGGCAATTTGTTGCCCCAAATGGGCGTAGTTGATGACAATCTCGGTAAATCCGGCACTGACCAGTTGCCTGAGGGTATGTTCCAGCAATGGCTTATCGGCGGCTTTGAGCAGCGGTTTGGGGGTATGGTCTGTTAACGGGCGCATCCGTTCGCCGCGTCCGGCGGCGAGTATCATGGCTTTCATCAGGCGGTTATCCTCTGGGCAGCTTGGCGGTAAGCGGGCAGTAATTGGCTGTGCAGCAGTTGGTCGAAAGCCGCCAATTCCGGGTAAGCGGCGGTGACGGCTTGGACATAGCCTAAGGTGCGGGGGATGTCGTTCAGGTAGCCGGATTTGCCGTCGCGTAAATGCAGGCGCGTGAAAATGCCGATGGCTTTCAGATGCCGTTGCAGACCCATTAAATCAAACCAGCGGGTAAATTCCGCTAAGCTGGCGGTTAACTGTCCGGCTTGTTGCAGGTGCTGATGGTAGTCTGCCAGCCAGTGCGCAATCTGCTCAGGCGGCCAAGTGATGTAGCAATCACGCAATAAGGACACCGCGTCGTAAGTGATGGGGCCTAAGACGGCATCTTGAAAATCCAAGACCCCCAAGGTACCGTCAGCCAGCACCATCAGGTTGCGGGAATGGTAGTCCCGGTGCACACAGACCACGGGTTGCGCCAAGGCGGAGCTAATCAGCACCCGTTCCAGGTCGGCCATGACGGCGGCGGGCAGCTCGATGTCCAGCCATTGCCCGACGAACCAGTCGTTAAAAATGGCAAGCTCCCGTTTGAGCAGGGCTTCGTCATAACGCGGCAAGTCGAAATGGCGGCTGTCGGTGTGGGTCTGGAGGCTAAGCAGATTAGCCAAGGCTTGTGGGTAGTAGGGTTCGGGGCCGACCTTAGCCACGGTGTCCAAAAAGGCTTGGCTACCGAAATCTTCCAGCAGTAAAAAGCCGTCTTCCAAGTTTTGCCCGAGAATGGTGGGCACTTGCAGCCCGGTTGCCGCCAGCAAGCCCGCAACTTTAATGAAGGCGGGCAGGTTTTCGGTGGCAGGGGGCGCATCCATGGCAATCAGCACGGCATCGGGGGTGGTGATGCGAAAGTAGCGGCGGAAACTGGCATCGCTGGAGGCAGGTCGGAAAGCGGTGACCTCCAGTAACAGGTCATTTTCCAGCCAATCGCGTAAGGTCAGGGTTCTTAGGTCTTCGGACATGTTCGGGCTTAGGTAATAGGGCAGATTAGTTATCTGACAGTAATAGAATTGAGGTAGAATGCGTATTCTGCATTCTATTCGATTTACCGACTCTCACGCTAATAAACTTGATGCCGCCTATGCTACGTCGCTTGTTTCTGGTTTTTTTACCTTCACTGACCGCCTCGAACGGCCATGCTGACACCTCAGCATGGGCTTGCCAGCAGGATAAGGACACCAATGAGTGGGTGTGTTTGGATGATGCCAGCCCGGCTGCAATTCCAGAGGCCGCTGCCAGTACGCCGCCCAAGCCGATTGCACCGCTGACGGTAGTGCCGCCTGCCATCGCTCCGCCGCTTCCGCCTCCGGTCGCGCCTGCCGTAGCGGCTCCCTTGCCCGCACCTGTAGCGGTAGCCGTACCGCCGCCTACGGCGCGGGTGTTGAAAGTGCCGGAGCCTGTGGTCAGGCCTGCCATTAAGCCCTGCGCCAGTGACCCCCAATGCAGTGCGGATAGCCGTGAGGACGATGTGCAGGGTTGGCATATCCGCTTGCTTGATCCGGCCTTTAGCGTTCAGCAAGAGCAGGTGCTGCATACCTTGGCGGCACAATTTCCTAGAGACCCTTGGGCCAATTGTATGGCGGCGGTGGGGACGCAAAAAAACTTCACCCCGGTTGAACGGCTGCGCGAGCGCTTCCCGATGGATGTCAAAGCCAATTATTCGGAAATATTGGATAATGAAATCGGCAATTATTCGGGTGAGGTGGAGATGAACCGCGCCGACCAACATGCCCAGTCCCATGCCGCCAATTATGACAGCGTGTCGGAAACCTTGGATTTGCACGGTGATGTCTATTACAGCGACGACGAACTGGCGTTGCACAGCGATTCCGCCAACATAAAATTGGCGACCGACCAGGCCAAACTGCGTGATACCTTGTTCGTGTATCCGGCGACCCCGTTACGCGGTTATGCCGAAGCGGTGTATCGGGATGACAAAAGCCTGTCGCATTACCAAAACGTCACTTACACCAGTTGCCGCCCCGGTAATCAGGATTGGGCGATCCATGCTTCCGAGCTGAAACTGAACAAATTTAAAGGCAAGGGCTCTGCGAAACATGCGTGGTTGGAATTTAAGGGGGCTCCCGTATTCTATTCGCCTTATCTGAGCTTCCCGATAGATAACCGACGCTTGTCGGGCTTTTTAGCGCCTGTGTTCGGCAACACCCAAACGGGCGGCTTTCATTTGTCTACGCCGTATTACTGGAATCTGGCCCCGAATTACGATGTCATCCTTAAGCCGAAATATTTCTCCAAGCGCGGTTATATGCTGGGCAGTGATTTCCGCTACCTGACCGAAACCTCGCGCGGCAAAGTCTTATTGGAGTATATGCCCAATGATGAGGTGCTGAGCCGCGCCCGTTATCAAGGCTCGATAAAAAACAGCACCCAGTTTTCGCCCAATATCAGCGCTAATCTGGACTTGAATTACGTTTCTGATAAAAACTACTTTGCCGAATTGGGCAATGCCTTAAACTTTCCTAACTTCAGTTTTGTCAAAAGCCAAGCGGACATCAATTATATCCGCGAAGGTGTGGCGCTGACCGCACGGGCCGAAAACTATCAGACCATTGACCCGACCTTATCGGGTAGCCAAATTCCTTACCGCCGTTTGCCGCAAATTAACCTTAATTTGGCGCATTCGTTTAATGCCGTCGTCCCCTTGGATGTGCAGTTGGAAAACGAATCGGTCTATTTTCAGCATGATAGCTTGGTCAATGGCCAGCGCTTTAATTTCAAGCCCTCGGTCAGTTTCCCCATGCAAACCGCCAGTGCTTATCTGACCCCTAAGGTCTCTTTGCAGCACACCGATTATGTGCTGACCAATCAGGCCACCGCAGGTTTGTCTAAGGAAGTGTCGCGCACCGTGCCGATTATGTCGGCGGATACCGGGTTGTTTTTGGAGAAGAACTTTCAGTTTGCCGATAAAACCTTGGTTCATACCTTGGAGCCACGGCTATTTTACTTGTACATTCCGAAAGTGAACCAAAACCAGATACCGCTGTTTGATACGTCGGTATATGACTTTTGGTACAGTTCGATGTTCCGCGAAAACCGTTTCAGTGGTTCGGACCGTATCCAAGATGCCAACCAAGTCACTACCGCTCTCACCACACGGGTGGTCGATCCGGCCACGGGGCTGGAGCGCCTGAAATTGAGCATCGGGGAGATTTTTTATTTCCGTAACCGCGATGTGACCTTATGCGGCGACTATCCGTCGGTTTTATGTGCGGTCAGTCCGGTGGAAACTCAGAGCAGTTCGCCGTTGGTGACAGAAATGTCGTCGCAATTTAACCGCCATGTCGCCATTGATTCGGGTATACAATGGGACCCGCACAGCAATAAGATTGTCCGGGGCAAGGCGACTATCCATCTGACCGGAGAGCCGGGGGAAGTGATTAACTTGGGCTATCTGTATCGGCTTAACCCGCTAATCCCCAACCGTAGCAACGACATTACCCAAAGCGACATGTCGTTCCACTGGCCGATTTACAGTAACTGGTCAATGGTCGGACGCTGGCAGTATTCCTGGCTGTATAATAGTACCCAAGACGGTTTTATCGGTTTGGAGAAAGAAAACTGTTGCTGGCGTTTCCGTATTATTGGCCGCCAGTACCTCAACAGCATCAATGTCATTAACAACACTGATGTCCTTAGCAACAATACCGTCGAAGGCACGGCCACCACAGGTATCTTCTTTCAGATTGAGCTGAAAGGCTTGACGGGGGTCGGCGAACAATTGGATGATTTCTTCGTGAAGAGTATTTATGGTTACCGGAAACCTGGCAAATGAGTAGACACACACATATCACCGCCGCTGCTTTACTGGCGCTTGTGCTGGGCACGGGCTTGGGCCTGCATGCCGAAACCTTGGACGGCATTGTCGCCGTGGTCGAGGACGATGTCATTTTGGAGCAGGAACTGCAAAAAGAAACGACGGTTATCATGCAGCGTATTGCCGCCAGTAAGACGCAAATGCCGCCCGAATCGGTGCTGCGCAAACAAGTGCTGGAAAAAATGATTGTCGATAAGCTGCAACGGCAAATGGCGGAACGGGCGGGCATCAGCGTCAGCGATGACCAGCTCAACAGTTCGGCGGCAGATATTGCCCAGCGCAATAATATGACCTTGGAACAATTTCGGGGCGAGTTGGAAAAGCAGGGTATGACCTACAAGGCTTTTTTGGACAATATGCGCGATGAGATTGCCGTCAACCAATTGCGTGGCCGGGAAATTGGCGGGCGTATTAAGGTGACTGAGCAGGAGGTTGACCATTATCTGGAAACCCAAGGTAAGGTCGGAACAGATGATACTATCCAATACCATCTGGGGCATATCCTGATCGCCATTAAAGAAGGCGCGTCCGCCGATGACATTCAAAAAGCCCAGCGCGAAGCCAATGAGCTGGTCGCCAAATTACGCGGCGGGGCAGAGTTTGCCCAAGCCGCCATCAGCCATTCGGATGATGCCAATGCCTTAAAAGGCGGCGATTTAGGTTGGCGCACCGCCAGCACTTTACCGACCGTCTTTAGCGGCGGGGTCAGCCAGATGCACACGGGTGAGGTCAGCGAGCCGATCCGTAGCCCCAGCGGTTTCCATATTATCAAAATGTTTGAAAATAAGGGCCTCGATAACCACGTCATCACCAAAACCAAAGTCCGGCATATTTTGATTAAGACCAATGAGCTGATTGACGATGCCGAAGCGCAAAAGCGGTTGTTTGGCCTCAAGGCACGGGTGCTCGACGGCGATGATTTTGCCGTGCTGGCGCGGTCGCATTCGGATGATAAAGGCTCGGCGTTAAAAGGCGGTTCGTTAGATTGGGTATCGCCCGGCGATCTGGTCAAGCCATTTGAAGAGGCGATGAACCACTTGGACATCAAGCAGGTCAGCGACCCTGTGCAATCGCAATTTGGCTGGCATTTGATTCAGGTGCTGGACCGCGAAAGCAAGGATAACAGCGTCGAATACCACCGCAACCAAGTTCGGGACGCGCTGAGAAAGCGCAAGATTGAAGAAGAAACGGAGTTATGGATACGCCGCGTCCGTGACGAAGCGTATGTGGAGATTAATCCGGCCAGGCTTTGACGGCAAGCCTGAAAGCCGCGTTGCTGACGTGTCGGGCGGTATCGCCTTGTATTGCGCTAGCCCAGCCGTGTCAGCCTGACGTGCTCTCATTAAAATAACTAGTTGCCAACGATGAACAATAGCCATCAAGCCCTTGAGCCTAGCCTGACCCCAGAGCTATTGAAGGCGCGTTTACAGCAGATTCTGGCGGCCGTGCCGCTTGCTAAAGACCGCGTCCGCCTGAAAAGTCTTGCCGCCGACTTGGACACCGACTTGCTGTCATGTGCGGCGGCTTTGCTGCATCTTATCCAACCGCCGCCACCCGCCGCTATCCTGTTGCCGACCGAGCCCGCCGAAACCCTAAAAATGGTGCGCTACCGCTTGGATGTAGGGCATCTGCACCAAGTTTGTATCGATACCCTCAAACGGGTGTTGGTCGAAGAATCGGGCGTGGATAAGAACAATATCCACAATATTTCTGTCCGTGGCCTGTATACCTTAATTGATTTGCCTGATGCCATGCCGGCGGATATATTCCTGCATTTGAAAACCGTCGAAATCGACGGGCGGCCACTGGCGATAAAACGCATTAAACCGCGTTACAAAAAACGCAGTAATTTGCACCGCCGCCGGGGCAAGCCGTCCGCACCCAAAATGAGCAAAGCCACCGAAGAAACCGGCACGGACTGATGCCGCCACCTGCACACGGCTGCCCCGGCGGCTTTTTTATCATCCCTCTGAACTTGTATGACCACGATCAACTATATCAACACCCCTGATAAACTTACCGCTGTGTGTGCGTTGATACGCGACAGTGCTTGGCTGGCCTTGGACACCGAATTTTTGCGGGAAAAAACCTACTATCCGAAGTTCTGCCTGTTACAGATAGCCACCCCTGAGTGGGTGGCTTGCATAGACCCTTTGGCCTTGCCGGATTTGGATGAATTGTTTACGGCGCTTGAAAACCCTGCTATTGTTAAGGTATTTCATTCTTGCCGTCAGGATCTGGAAATTTTTTACCAATTGCGCGGCAAGCTGCCCGCGCCAATTTTTGACACCCAAGTCGCCGCGCCGTTACTGGGTTATCAGGATAATCCCGGTTATGCCATGCTGGTGTCCAGTTTGCTCAATATCAATCTTAGCAAAGCCCACACCCGCGCCGATTGGAGCAAGCGCCCGTTGACCGAAGCGCAAATCGAATACGCCGCCGATGACGTGATTTATCTGTGCCAGATTTACCAGATCATGTTGCAAAAGTTGGCTGAACTGGGTCGTGCCGATTGGTTGAAACAGGATTTTGCCGAGTTGTCCAATCCCGACGTTTATGCGGTTGACCCGGCCAAAGCGTGGCTAAAAATTAAGGGCAAAAACAAATTGTCTGGCCGCCAGCTTGCCATCATTCAGGCCATTAGCGAATGGCGCGAGAAAATGGCCCAGCAAGAAGACCGCCCGAAAAGCTGGCTATTGCGGGACGAGTTGCTGTTTGACATTGCCAAGTTGCAACCGGAAACCAGTGCCGATTTGGCGGCGGTACGCGGCATTAATGAAAATGTCGTGCGCCGCTATGGCAAAGAACTCTGCCAACTCATCAGTGCCGCCAAAAATCAGCCGCCGATACCCTTACACAATGACGGGCGGGCGGCGAAGAAAACCCAACAGCAAGAGGCGATCTTGGATATTCTTACCGCCTTAGTCAGAATCCGTGCCGAGGAAAACCTCCTCAACCCCAGCATCCTCGCCTCGCGTAAAGACTTGGAAGACTTGTTGCTGCTGGAGGACGATAACGACTGTCCGCTGTTGCACGGCTGGCGTTATGCGATGGCAGGCGAAGAATTGCTTGGCCTGTTAAAAGGTGAATTGCTGTTGGGGATACAAGCGGATAAGCTGGCGATTATCCAGGCACGGCCTTAAAAGTCAGCTAGCCCATGAATGCTACGGTGTGTTAGTTAAGGCTTAGGGTCAAAGGCTGCTCAAATAGTGAGCAGGCTGACCCTATAGGTAATGTCCGGTCTGCTGATAATGGGGGCATTTAACAATTCCAGCTCGATAAAATAAGCATTTTGCTGAAAATCAAAAGAAAAATTAAGTTCGACAAGCTGTTCCGCCCCGCGCCCGCCCGATTTGTTAGCGTCGTAGGCAAATACCGCAATAATGGTGATGATACCAGTCAGGTGGCTGACTTGTGCCAAGCGCGCGGCAATGGAAATATTGGCCTTTTGCCAACCGCAATGATCAAAACCGATAACCCATATATTCCAAAATGGGCTGCCCTCACCTTCGTTAGGGTTATCCACATTTAAGCGAACCATAGCGGATGACGCATTGCCTTGAAAGTCAGGGTTTTTTGCAAAACTGCCCAAAAAATAAAAATCGCTATAGGCAAGTTGAGTTGTTTTAGTGGCCGGAGCTTCCATAGATATATCCTAAGAATCAATTTGTTAGCGTAATATTGGTCTGCTAAGTGATGATTGCTTTGATTCGGTTGTAAAATACCAGCGGTCAATGGTGCAAGCGATCTGATTATGCGAGGATTATAAGTAAGTGTGCATCTATTTTTAAATGATCAATGAGCGGTTACTTATGCGCCATGGCTCTGGTCGATTGCCAGTTTAATCACATATAAATATTAGGGTTATGTTATATTCACCGCTTAACAGTGACTTATTTACCTTTACAAATTAGATAAAATATTAACAATTTGATTTTATTGAAAATATTTTAGTAGTGAGAGGAGTGGGCTTTGTTTGTTTTAAAACACGGTGGCCTTTATTTTTTTTCCGAATAAGATGGCAATTGTTAAGCGATAGGCGATCAAGCTCAAACCTTGCCATGTTAAAATACTCCGATAAACGCCAAGGAACAGGCAGGGAAAAAGAGTAAAGGCTTAGCTGTCCTAGGCCTTTGCATTCCCTATATACTTTAAACGGTCAAGTTTTCGGTTTTAGGATTAACCGGAAACTTGACTGTTCTGGGTATAAATTGGCTTGCCCTAAATGGGGCGGAGCAAATAGCACCGCACTGGCCGGTGGGTGTGTACCCGAACCTTAGCCAAAGCCGCCCCCATTGGCCATAAAAATAGCCCTTAAATACAACTATGAACCCTATCTGGCAAAATTTCCTGCACTCTGCTCACGCCGAATTCACCGCTACCGACATTACTTTCCCTATCCGCTCCCAAGGCCGCCAATGCCTATACCCTTTGGCGCATTTTGGGATACTGACGGTAGGCGGCAAAGATGCGGCGACTTTATTGCAGGGGCAAATCACTTGCAATATTAACGACCTGAGCGAAACCCAGAGCAGCTTGGCGGCGATTTGTAACCCAAAAGGCCGTGCCATCGCCACGTTTTTAATTGTCCGGCAAGCCGAAGTATTCCATTTAATCGTCCCGCTGGCCTTACTGGACACCCTGAAAAAACGCTTAAGCCTGTTTGTGCTCCGCTCTTCGGTCACGTTTACTGATAATACCGACCATTATGCCTTGTTGGGGGCTGATACCGAAGAAGCTGCGCCTTGGTTGGCGACGCGCCAGGCAGATGAGGTCTGCCAGATCCAATTGGATAACCGCGTCCTTATCCTGGCCGCGCCCGAAGCCGCCATTGCCTGTTGGACGGCCTATACCGGACAAGGCTATCAGGCCAGCCCTTCGGCACATTGGCGGCTACGCGACCTGTATTGCGGCCTTCCCTGGCTTAGCCCCGCCACCTCGGAAGCCTTTGTGCCGCAAATGTTCCATCTGGATAAGCTCGG
This sequence comes from Methylovulum psychrotolerans, assembly GCF_002209385.1. Lineage (NCBI taxonomy): Bacteria > Pseudomonadati > Pseudomonadota > Gammaproteobacteria > Methylococcales > Methylococcaceae > Methylovulum > Methylovulum psychrotolerans. The sequence continues at coordinate 2,675,088 of NZ_CP022129.1, read as the reverse complement.
CGGCATCAGTTTTAAAAAAGGCTGTTATACCGGCCAAGAGATTATTGCCCGCACCCATTACTTAGGCAAAAGTAAGCGCGGTATGCTGTTAGCCGAAAGCCACGGCAACTTGCCTGAGCCTAACAGTGCGGTACTCAATAGCGCAGGCGAGACGGTCGGGCAGGTGCTGGCGGCGCAAGCGGACGGGGCAGTTTGCAAGCTGTTGGTGGTAGTGCAATTGTCCGAAACGGGGGTGTATCCGTTAACCTTAGCGGATGGCCGTCTTATGGCGGTTATGCCGTCTGACGGTATGGCTTGGCGGGTGTAGTGTGGCGGTTAGGCGTAAAGTGCATTAAGCATTCCAGTATGAGAAGATACAACGCTTGACGAAGGATCTATTGACGCTATGAAGTTACAACCGTTTGATCGCAGTAAACACCTCTATAGAAATGAAGCATTTGCAGAATTGGTCAAAGATGCAGTTAGATTTTTTAACGGAACGCCTGTCCATCCCATTCCCCCAGCCGAATCCTTCTTGGGAACCGGGGTATATGCCCTCTATTACACAGGAAAAAATCCGTTATACACAAAATATGCAGAATTGAACCGTCTTGCCTATAGCTATCCTATATACGTCGGTAAGGCCGTACCTAAAGGCTGGAGACAAGCCCGTACTTCTGATAATCTTTTAAACCAGTCCCGCGAACTTGCTGGCCATCTTCGGGAACATGGTAGGAGCATCAGTGTGGGCGCGGAACTGGCACTTGAGGACTTTATGTGCCGTTTCGTCATTTTCGAAGCAGACGGCTCTGATATGATCGGCACAATCGAAGCGGCTTTAATCAGATTGAATACGCCGCTTTGGAATACGGTTGTTGATGGCTTTGGCAACCATGATCCCGGCAGTGGCCGATACGGGCAGGCAAAGTCAGATTGGGATGTTATTCACGAAGGGAGGGCTTGGGCGAATAAATGCAACGGCGTACCTACTGAGAAAAACGTCATTGTTGCCAATATCTTGCGTCATTTGCAAAATACTGGCTTCTCACTATGAAAACGCTGGAAATTTTTTCAGGTGCTGGTGGTTTAGCGAAAGGTTTAGAGTTATCGGGGTTTAAGCACGCCGCTTTTGTGGAGTTTAATAAGCACGCCTGTGATTCACTCGCTGAAAATTTTGATCCAGAAAGGGTTTTTTTTGGCGATATTAAAAATTTTGATTTGGACAGTCTTGAACAAATTGACGTGGTCGCTGGCGGGCCGCCTTGCCAACCCTTTTCGCTGGGCGGTAAACATCAAGCCAATCAAGATAGCCGGGATATGTTTCCCTACGCTATACGGGCCATTGAACGGCTCGCCCCTAAAGCGTTTGTCTTTGAAAATGTAAAGGGGTTGCTGCGGCAAAGTTTTGCCGATTATTTCGACTATATTATCTTAAGGTTAAGTTACCCCGATTTTGCTATGGCCGACAGCTCAAATTGGGAGCAGCATCTTCATGAACTGCGGCATATTAGTCAGTCTGCTTACACACAGAAAAAATACGCGGTTACGTTCAAATTAATGAATGCCGCCGATTATGGTGTGCCACAAACCCGCGAGCGGGTGGTTATTGTCGGTATTCGGACTGACCTTGGCGTATCATGGACGTTTCCGCCAGCAACCCATTCAGAAGATAGGTTGCTTTGGGATATGTACATAACAGGGGAATACTGGGAACGCCATAAGATCCCTACCGCATTACGGCCTGTTTTAAAGGGGGCACTTAAAGAGAAAATAACCCGGTTATCGAATAGGTATGGCCTGTTTGAACCGGAATTGTTACCTTGGCAAACCATACGCGATGCCTTGTATGATGTGCCGGACCCGACATCAAATCACGGCATAATTGACCATATTTTTCGTGCTGGCGCACGCACCTATTCAGGACATACAGGCAGCCATTTTGATTGGCCGTCAAAAACCATCAAAGCCGGAGGGCATGGTGTTCCGGGCGGAGAAAATATGATCCGCTTCAATGACGGTAGCGTCCGTTATTTCACCGCTTTTGAGGCGAAACGGATACAAACCTTCCCTGATGACTTTGTTATTAAAGGCGCGTGGGGCGAGGCTATGCGCCAGATCGGCAATGCGGTGCCTGTGTTGTTGGCTGAAAAAATAGGTGCTGAATTGGCGAATAAAATAGTGCAGTAGTTTTTGTCGTTAAGCTCCGGCCTAACAAGCCGCTTCGCTAAAGCTCACAAAGTACTGTTATTTACCGTCACGCCAAAACCTGAACACCAAACTTTCATTAACCGTGGCATCGGTCGGCAACTGCCTGACCTGCCGCCTTATTTTTGCCTATTGCTATGTCCCTATCTTTAGACCCTCAAGCCATTGCCCGTTTCCGCCGCTTAGGTACGTTGACTATCTTTGCGGTTTATCTGGTTATCCTCGTCGGCGGCATTGTCCGCGCATCGGGGGCGGGGATGGGTTGCCCGGATTGGCCGACCTGTTTCGGGCAATGGGTGCCACCCACCGAAGAAGCGCAGTTGCCCGCCAACTACCACGAAATCTACGCCCAACGCGGCTATGAAAGCACCCAGTTCAATCCGGTGAAAACCTGGACAGAATACACCAACCGCCTAGTCGGGGTGAGTATCGGCTTTTTGATTTTCCTGACCGCGTGGTCGTCGCGGATTTTTTTACGCACCGACAAAACTATTTTTTACTTGGCTTTAAGCAGCTTTTTTCTGGTGGGCTTTCAGGGCTGGCTAGGCTCCACAGTAGTGGCCAGTAACCTCAAGCCGATTATGATTACCCTGCACATGTTGCTGGCCTTAGGCATTGTCGCGTTGCTCATTTACACCATTACCCGTTCGCAACGTGACGTGATCGGCCAGCTAGACGGCAGCAACGTATCCAGAGCCGTGCGGACTGTCCTAAAAGTGGCGATGGCGATGACGTTGGTGCAAGTGGCGATGGGTACGCAAGTGCGTGAGGCGGTGGATTTTATCGCCCATGAACACAGCTATATCGAACGCCAATACTGGCGCGACGATTTCCCGATCATTTTTTATGTCCACCGCTCGTTTTCTTCACTGATTTTGTTCACGAATTTATGGGTTGTTTGGCAATTGCGTAAAAACGTCGCCCCAGGCTCGCTGTTATTGCGCACGGGTTATGCGTTGGCCGGACTGATCGTCACCGCCATTTTGGCGGGGGTCTGCCTTGACCGTTTAGGGATGCCCGCTGTCGTCCAACCCATCCATTTGCTGATGGCGAATATGATCTTCGGCTGCCAGTTTTTCCTGTTTATGTGCTTAGGCTATGCGCAACGCCGGGATGTGGGCGGGAATTTTACCCAAAAGGAAGAGAGCGCCTATTAACCCGTATCTTGCTTCAGCAGCGTCGGAAAATTATTGGCAAGCCAGAGCCTAGCGCGCAGATAGCGGGGCTTTTGCTGGTGCTTATCGCTAGCTTAACCTACTGATGCTCATGATGTTGGCCTGGATGACGCACAGAAGGTGAAGATGCGGGCGCTTGATGCTGTGGCATGGGTGCAGGTTCGGGACGGAAGGCTGGCGCTTGATGCTGCGGCATAGGCGCAGGTTCGGGACGGAAGGCTGGTGCTTGATGCTGTGGCATAGGCGCGGGTTCGGGACGGAACGCCGGCTCTTCATGCTGCGGCATGGGCGCGGGTTCGGGGCGGAAAGCTGGCACTTCATGCTGCGGCATGGGCGCAGGTTCGGGGCGGGGAATAGGGGCATTATGATGCGGTTGGGCATGGAAGGCCGGGGGCTCAGGGTGCATCGGTTCTGGGTGTTCCCCTCTGCCATCGCCGTGCGGCGAAGGCGGGTGCTGGGAATGCTGCCAACCGTTAGCGCCCGTACCTGAATGGCCATTATCATGCGGGCCGTCGTCCCGGTCAGCCCTTCCCTCGTGCCTGTGGTCGTGGTCGCGGCCTGCTTCGCCGCGCTGATAATTTTCCCATTGATAGCCGCGCCCATCACGGTCTACGCCATTTGGGTAGTAGTCTTGGCGATTATCCCTGTATTCATAATAGTCATAGCCGTTATTCGGCACGCCATAAGCGGGTTGCTGATAAGTTCTCCCTGTTGTCCAATAAGTACCGCCTGATGGGTAGTATTGTCTTGAATAAGAATAGGAAGAATAGTTATTGTAACGGTAAGGGTCATTAACCGCACAAGCCGCCAAAAACCCTATCGCGGTTAAACACAACGTTTTGGCTAAAGCACCCATATCCCTTATCCGATGAAAGTTATTTTGTTTTTATAATAAGGGCCGTAAGCTGAATATACTATGAATACTCTGGCTAACCATAAAAGGGATGGGGTTGAAATAATTCCCTGCCCACCCCTAAAGCAACCCATGCGGATAACCCTCAAACAAACAGCTTAGAATTCTTGCTGTTCCTAAACACCAAAGGCTTTTCCTCTGCCGCTACCGTCGCCGCTTGCGCGGCATCAATAGCCTCCTGTATCACGCCATGCTGGGGCGACTTACTGCATACCGGATCGGCGGCGTACATATCCCCCGTCAATAAATAGGCTTGGCAATGGCAACCGCCAAAGTCTTTGGCTTTTTCGTCGCAACTGCGGCACGGCTCCTGCATCCAGTCATCGCCCCGGAAAAAATTAAAGGCTTTGGATTCGTGCCAAATCTCTTGGACGCTGAAGTCGTTGACATTCGGGCAGTCCAGCCCCGGCAATTGCCGGGCGGAATGGCAGGGCAAAGCCACCCCGTCGGGGGCGATGGTCAAGAAAGTCGTGCCCCAGCCGTTCATACAGGCTTTGGGACGGTCTTCGTAAAAGTCCGGCACGACATAGTAGATTTTCATTGTCCCCGCGACGGTTTCCTTAAAAGCTTGGGCAATGGCTTCGGCCTGCTCAAATTGCGCCTTGGTCGGCAGCAATAAATCCCGGTTCAGATGCGCCCAGCCGTAATATTGGGTATTGGCCAGCTCCAGATAATCCGCGCCCAAGTCCTTCGCCATTGCCAGAATCTCCGGCATTTGGTGGATATTTTCCCTATGCAGCACCACGCACAGCACCATCGGGTAGCCGTGCTTTTTGACCAGGCGGGCGACTTCTTGTTTGTGTGCAAACGAGGCAGTGCCTGCGATATGGTCGTTGAGCTCTTGGCTGCTGGCTTGGATGCTGACTTGGATATGGTCCAGCCCCGCCTCTTTCAGTTGGACGATTTTCTCTTCGGTCATGCCGTAACCTGAGGTGATCAGGTTGGAATAATAGCCCAACTCCCGCGCATGTTTGACCAAGTCGGGCAAGTCTTGGCGGGTCAGCGGTTCGCCGCCGGAAAAGCCCAACTGCACCGCACCCATTTGCCGCGCTTGGCTTAACACCCGCTTCCAGTCGTCGGTGCTCAACTCGGTTTTATAGCTTGCATAATCCAAGGGATTAGAGCAATACGGGCATTGCAAAGGGCAAGCGTAGGTCAGTTCTGCCAGTAACCAACGCGGCGGGGTGATGTTTACAGAATTATTGTTGTATCCAGCCATTGGTTAAGGCGACCTCCAAAAAAGCGTTAATATCGTGATGCAGGCCGGTGGTGGCAAATTTTTCTTCCAAGGCACTGACGACATCAGCCAGCGTCCGCACACCATCGCAACATTTTAAAATTTCCGCCGAACTCTGGTTAAGCTCGACCATGCCTTCAGGATACAGGATGACAAATTTTTGCTGGGCTTCTTCCCATTGCAGACGATGGGTGCGGGAAAACGAGAGGGGCAGTTGCGGGTTTATAGTCATAAGCAGTTTGGTTGGGTTAATAGCCGTTTTAAAACGGCCTGGCGCAGGGCGTAATTTTACGCAAAATCAGCGGTTTTTATAAGCAGTAGTTTTGGCTATGGGTAAAATGCGGGCGGAACGGGTGTCGGCCTGCGTGTTTTCTGCCTTCTCCTGAGCTTTTTAATCCCGCCTCCACCCCGCGTATTGCCAAACTGGTATCACAATTGCACTTATTGCCTGTTGAGAAAGAAAAAACCATTAAAAACAATAAGCTTGCCGTGTTTTATACAGAGCGGCGCAGAATCACTGTGGCATATCACCTAGTGACTGTGTGATATGCCGCAGTTATTGGCCCAGATACGCGGTTACGTACGTCTGCTGACCCGTACCGGCCTCTACATGGCAAGCACTTTAACAGGAAAATTTGCGATGACGAAAAACCAACTGATTAAAACCCTCGCCCAAAAACGCCCGCATTTGCGTAAAAAAGCCGTCGAAGAAGCGGTCAACTGTATCCTAGACCATATTGCCGAGGCCTTAGTTGCAAAAGAGCGGGTGGAGATCCGTAATTTTGGCGTGTTCTCGGTACATTACCGCATTTCCCGCAAAGGCCGCGATTTTATTTCCGGCGAAACGCTGCATGTGCCGCCGCGTTATACCGCGCATTTTAAGGCGGGCAAGCAATTGCGCGAACGCATCGCCGATTCGGCAAAGCAGGCTTAAAAGTATGGGCAGTCACTTGTCGGGCAACCCCTGCCCGATAAGTGACAGCATTCTTGCCGCTAATCCTGTTGGAGCAGGCTGAGGGTTTTTTCGGGTAGGCGGCTTTGGCCTTGGCCTTCTTTATGTAGCCGCGCTTCGTCATGGACGGTGGTCATAAAGTGCAGCAACTGCATTTCATAGTGCATTTTTTGCTGGAAATCGTCGCATTCCCACATCTGGTTGAGCAGTTGCTTGGCGTGGTGGTGGATGGTAAAAACTACCGCTTCGGGTAAGTGCCGATAACTGGCGGCGATGGACTGCTTGAGTTGGTCTAGGGACTTTAAATAGTGCCGATAATCTTTAATATCCTGCTGGCAACGGGTTTTCAGCAATTCCAGTTCGGTGTCGTGTTGGGTTTTCAATAGGGCGAGGTCATGCGCCAATTGGGCCGTTTTTTGCGCCAACTCCGCTGTCAGCGCTTGGTCGGCCAAGGCTTGGGCGTGGCGTAGCCGCGCCTGTTGTGCGTGGCGGTTGCTTTGCCAGTGCAGGTTCTCGTCTTTTAGCCCTTGCCAAATGTGTAGCAAGGACAAAAAAGCGTTGTGTAATCGCGTCATGTCGGCATCCAAGCGGTGATGGTTTGCTGTAATTTTAACAGGCCCGCGCCATCCTGTCGGTGCTGGCAGGATAGCAGTTCTTGCCGCCATTGCCGATATAGAGGTTTGGGCAGGTGTTTTTTCTGGCGGCGCAGTTCGTCGCCGACGGCTTTTGCCAAGCGGTTTATTTGCCGTTGGTTATCGGCTTTGAGCAAGCGTTGGCGTTGGTTTTCAAAGCCAAAATGCAGCTTGAGCTTTTGCAGGCGGAAGCGTTGCGCAATGGCCAACTGTTGGTTTTGCTTGAACCATAGCCGCCGTAAATGCGTTTGCGGTTGCGAGAAATACTCGGCCACCGCCAAGCCGATACGTTTGCCGAGCAATACCAAGCCGCTGATGACCAATAAGCCGAAGGCGAGCAATAATACCGCCAAGCCCAGTTGGGTAACCAGTTCGGGTAGCAGCGGCAACCTGAGCCGCAGCAAGACATCGCCAGCGATAAAGGCCAGCACCGCACAGGCCAGTAGCAGCAAGAAAATTCGGATAATCACAACGGATAGAAAGCAGACAATAAAGCCGCTATTGTACAGAAATGCCAGGGCGGCGGGGCGATTTGCCTAAAAAACGGCATAAGCCTATTTTTAGTGCGGAATTTGCCCCAAAAGGGGAGGCCTTTCCTGTCTTCGGGCTATAGCCGAATGCCCAACGGCTAGCATTAACAGGGCGTGTGTGTCACATTATATCGGCAAATGGCTATCATAATGCCCCTCTTGAGTATTTTGTCATTTTGACTGCAAAAACATATGGTTAGGCTTCACAAGCCTATGCCGCCTGATTTGTCAGGGTTGGTGCATGGGCAGTTAAGGCAGGACGTCTTTTAATTTCCGTATAGAGCTTTTCAATCACCCGCCTGACTTGGTTTTTTTCGCGGGCATCGACACACATAATGGCACAGGGCAGGCCATGTTTGCGTATGTAGCTGTGGTATTCGATCAGATGGGTATTGGTGGCGTTATCATCGTAATGGGTAATGGCGATAATGGCCGGATGCTTTTTTAGGTAGTCTTTATGGAGTTGGAGAAAATAATCGACTTCGGTCAGCGGTTGGTGGTGGCCGTTATCAATCATGACAATCATGCCGGCCGCGCCTTTGCAGACAATATCCGCCATAAATTCAAAACGCCGTTGGCCGGGGGTGCCATAAATATGCACCTTGGTTTTGTCAATATGGATAGCTCCGTATTCCATGGCGACCGTGGTGGTGGCTTTGCGGTGCAAGGCTGCCTGTTCGGTCGCTTTAGCTTCCGAGCCGATAACCGGCACTTCGCTGACGGCGGAGATGGCGGTAGTTTTGCCTGAGCCGACATTGCCGACAATAATGATTTTTAGCGGGTTATTAGTAACCGATAAGTGTTGTTTATGCGGGTGGATATCCATTGTAAATTCCTAAATTGCCGACGAACTTAAATGATAGCTAAACGTTACCTTTTGTGAAGTAAGGTAGTTAATTTTTGCGCTATATGCAAGCTAATAACGAAAAATAGTTTGTTAACAACATAAGGCTTTTATTTTCGTGTTTTTGGCATGAATAGTGTGTGTCAGTGTGGGCATAAGCGTTCATGTTATCTAAGGGTAATGCGCCCTATCCTAAATTTAAAAGTTAGGTTTGGCAAAAATTAAGCAAAATTTTTGCCAAACCTAATAGTCTTGCCGATGTTTTTATTTTTAGTAGTAACTTATTGTTTTATATTAAGATGAATGTGAGTTGGCTCGGCTGTCTGCCTCAGTATGGCTTGGCCGCTTAGGTCGTATTGCTAACACGCCACAGACAATAGACGGAATTTGTATCCTAGTATTTAAGATGATGTTTGTTTTTGTAATGGCCCGACATCTGCTGTTAAAAACCTTCGGCACACAGCCTAAATTCATTCGATAAACCCGCCAGCCACCGCCAATCTGCAAGCTTAGGGCGATCTGGGCTATAATAGCCAGATTCCAACCTGATAAGAACGCTATGGCACAGTATCTTGAAATTCATCACGCAAACCCGCAGCCGCGCCTGATCCAACGGGCCGTGGCCGTTATCCAGCAAGGCGGTGTCATTGCTTACCCTACCGACTCCTCTTACGCGTTGGCTTGCCATGTCGGCGATAAACAGGCGATGGACAATATCCGCCGCATCCGGCAATTGGATGATAAGCATGATTTTACTTTGGTCTGTAAAGATTTGACGCAAGTGTCGATGTTTACCAAAATCGGCAATGATGCCTTTCGCCTGATTAAGGCCCTGACCCCCGGAGCGTTTACGTTCATTCTGGATGCCACCAAAGAAGTGCCGCGTCGCTTGCAGCACCCGAAGAAAAAGACCATCGGTATCCGTATCCCCGATCATCCCATTGCGCAAATGCTGGTGCAGGAGTTGGGCGAGGCCTTATTCAGCACCACCTTAACCTTGCCGGGCGACAGCGAACCGCTCAGCGACCCTTATGACATTAGGGAAAAACTCGACCATGAGCTGGACTTGATTATCGATGCGGGTATCATTCACTTTGAGCCGACCACTATGATTGAATTTACCCGTACCGGGCCCGTCATCGTCAGACAAGGCAAAGGCATCGCCACCTTGCTGACCCAATAAAGGAGGCCATTCTTATGATGGACGATTTGACTCAAATCCAACGCATTATTGTCTGGATTTTGCCCGTGATTTTTGCCATCACCGGCCACGAAGCCGCCCATGGCTGGATGGCGAAAAAATGCGGCGACAACACCGCCTATATGCTCGGACGTTTGACCTTAAACCCGCTCAAGCATATTGATCCGCTGGGGACGCTGATTTTGCCCGGCCTGTTGTTGTTGACCGGGACGGGTTTTGTGTTTGGTTGGGCGAAACCAGTGCCGGTCGATGGCCGGTATTTTAAAAAACCTTTGCGGGATATGGCCTTGGTCGCCGCCGCAGGCCCTGGGGCGAATCTGCTGATGGCGGTAGCCTGGGCTTTGCTGGCACGGCTAGGCGTTATGGTCGGTATTGAAGCGATTTCTATGCCGTTAATTTACATGGGGGTTGCCGGGATGTCTATCAACACCTCTTTGCTGTTGATAAACTTGCTGCCTATTCCGCCTTTGGACGGTAGCCGCATCATGACCGCTGTGTTACCTTACCGTTTAGCCGTACCGTATAACCAGCTTGAACGGTATGGTTTTATTATCCTCTTGGCACTACTGTACACGGGCGTGTTGGATGCCATTTTGCAGTACCCTTTGTATATCGCCCAAAAGCTGTTTTTTTCGTTGGCGGGATTATAACGCCGAACCCCGTGCAAGGGCCTTTGGCCATTGCACGGGCTTAACCGAGAGTGCCGACATTTAGCCCACCGTTTGCTTAACACCTCATTGGCCTTGCCGACACTATCAAAAACATGACCGAAACACCTGAGACCCTCCCCGACACAATCGCCCTGGCGATGGTCAACGGTGCGCCGTTTACGCAAATCCCTGATGACCTGTATATTCCGCCGGACGCGCTGGAAGTCTTTTTGGAGCTGTTTACCGGACCTTTAGATTTGTTGCTGTACCTGATCCGGCGGCAAAACGTGGATATTATCGCTATCCCTATCGCCCAAATCACCCGCCAATATATGGTGTATATTCAGCTCATGGGCGATTTGAAAATCGAATTGGCGGCGGATTATCTGGTGATGGCGGCATGGCTGGCGGAAATCAAATCACGGATGTTGTTGCCGCGTCCACCGGATGCCGAAGATGAGGAAGAAGACCCGCGTGCGACCTTAATCCGTCGCCTGCAAGAGTATGAGGCGATAAAATATGCCGCCGAAGCCTTGGAAGAACTGCCGCGCATGGAACGCGATTTTTTTAGCGTCGAGGTGGACACCTCCATGATAGACGTAGTACAAGCGTTGCCGGATGTGCAGTTAAGCGAGCTGTTGCTGGCTTTTAAGGGCATCCTAAAACGCGCCGAACAACTTAGCCACCACGCCATAACCAAAGAAGCATTATCAGTCCGTGAACGCATGTCTACGATATTGGAAAACCTTAAAGGCACAGATAGCCGATTATTTACAGAATTATTCAGCCACCGTGAAGGCCGATCCGGCGTGGTGGTCGCCTTTCTTGCTATACTTGAATTGGGCAAAGAAGGGCTCATCGAAATCAGCCAAGCCGAACCCTTCGCCGAGCTGCGAGTCCGAGCCACCCGCGCTGCCTTCAACGCTACCTGACGCACCGTCTGCCAACGTGGAACTCCAGCGCATTATCGAAGCCATTTTATTTGCCGCGAAACGGCCCTTGACCTGCAAACAGGTACAGGAGGTGTTTCCTGAGCTGGAACAGCCCGATTTGGCGGACATTCAAGCGGCCTTGGATGGTTTGGTAGAAGCTTACCAGCCGCGCGGCATCGCCTTGGTGAAAGTCGCCAGCGGCTACCGTTTTCAGGTGCGCTCGGATTTGTCACGTTGGGTGGCGCGGCTGTTTGAGGAAAAACCGCCGAAATACTCAAAAGCCTTACTGGAAACCTTGGCGATTATCGCTTATCGGCAACCGGTCACGCGCGGTGATATTGAAGACATCCGTGGGGTCAGCGTCAGTTCTAACATGATCCAAACCTTACAGGAGCGCGAGTGGATCAGGGTATTGGGCTATAAAGAAGCCCCAGGCCGCCCCGCCCTGTACGGCACGACCAAGCTGTTTTTGGATTATTTTAACTTGTCGACCTTAAACGAATTGCCGACCTTACAGGCCTTGCAAGAACTGGATTTGCCGCCTATTACCGAAAATAGTAAAGAACGCGCATGAAATAAAATTTGTTGTACAGGCGAAAGTACGGTAGCCCCCTCTCCTCACTACCATTAAGTTAAGGGTTTGGTATTATTAATCAGTATGTTATATCTTGATATAACGCCAAGTAGGATTGACCGTTCGCTCTGAGCTTGTCCCACAGGGACTTCTGATGGTCGTCGAAGGGTGGGCGGTTAATCCGTCCATGGTTCGACAGAGCTCTCCTGAGCTTGCCGAAGGGCTCACCACGAGCGGATTAGCCAAATCTCTACATTATTGAAATATAAAGAAAAAATTCTTAACTTAATGGCAGTGCCTCTTCGCCTAGGCGGAGCCGAAGGGGGCAGGGGGAGCTTACAAGTGTAGGTTTTTAAAAAGTGACGGGGCAAAGCGTTGAGAGTAAATTGATGAGTGTCATCAACATCCGTTTACCGAAGGTGCCGCCATGCCCCGCCATCCAGAACTATACCAATGGATCGACACGATTGCCATGCATTTTCCGTCCCTCAGCAAGCCACAGGCATTGGGCTTGGCGTTGTGGAGTTTTGGCATGGTCGTCGCGCGTTCATGCAGCCTGACCGCCGTGGCCGACGTGTTGTCGCCGCTGCTGGGGAAAAAGTACAACACGCTGCGTGAAAGGTTGCGTGCGCTTCTCGGTTTTGTCGGGGGTCGGCAGAGAGGGCTCCTGCCCTCCTGCCGACGCGCGGCATCCCTGCCGCGCCCCTTCGGGCTGATCCCGACAAAACCTGCGATGCTCGGCGCGGCAAACGGGATAAAACGCGTTACTTCGTAACGCTATATTTTTAAAAGTAAAAACGGAAAGGAAGGGGTTATTCGGTGGCAAGGCCTTGCGCTTGCCAAGCCATCAGGCCACCCTCCATATTATACACCTCGGTAAAGCCCGCCGCTTTTAAGCTGGCTTGGGCGGCGGCGGAGCGTTTGCCGCTTCGGCATTGCATAATAATCGGCTTATGTTTATATGCATCCAATTCACCTAAACGGTTGGCCAATTGGCCAAGCGGGATGTGCAAAGCGCCGGGGATATGCTGCTCTTGCCATTCGCTCTCTTCGCGCACGTCAATAATAATGGCTTTTTGGTTAGACCGCAGGGTAGCGGCCTGTTGCGGTGACACGACCACGGCGACACCCGTGCCCGCCTGCACCGCGACACTGGTCAAAGCCCATAACAAAGCGGCGAAAACGCCTGAGCCACAATACTTTACAAGATTACGCATAGAACCCCCGGAATTTACGGTTAAATGTGCCTATATTACCGGAACTTGTCGCCCTGGTGAATGTTAAAATAAGCCAAAGTCTGATTTAATGCCGACCAGCCCGAATCTAAGCCGCCTAACAGCCTGATTAAACCGCCATTTGCTTAACCTAATTATCTCTGCGCCATGAATTCAACCCTGATCCAAATGACCCTGCTCACGGCTTGCGGTGTGGTCTGGCGGCTGTTACAGCCCGCCGGGCTGTCCGCTATGCAAACCCGCGTGGTACTGACCAGTGTAGTCTATTACCTGCTCATGCCCGCGATGATTTTGGACGTGTTGTGGCAAACGGATATGGGTATCCATTCTTTGCAATACACCCTGCTCGGTTGGGGTAGCCTGAGCTTTGCCGTTGTTTGCGCTTGGCTGATCGGATGGTTGTTCCGGTTTGATAATAAGCGGCTCGGCACGGTCATCCTCGCCAGTGCTTTCCCCAATGTCACTTATTTGGGGCTACCGATTATCGAGCAAACGTTTGGCCCTTGGGCGCGGTCAGTAGTGATCCAGATGGATGTCATTTCCGCCGCGCCTTATCTGTTTACGGTTGGCCTGCTGATTGCCCGCCACTATGGTGATGAAGAGAAACCGCGCTCGCCGTGGCTGGCGTTGAACGCGCCGCCATTTTGGACGGCGGCGCTGGCAATAGCACTGAATATGGGCGGCGTACCCGCACCGGATTGGTTGGTCGGGGCTTTGCAAAAACTGTCCGCGGCCGCCGCGCCGCTGATGATTTTTTCCTTAGGTTTAGCCCTGGATTGGCGGACGGTAAGTTGGCGGAATATGCCCTATATGCTGCCTGTTCTACTGATAAAAATGCTCGCCATGCCGTTTGGCGCTTGGTTTTTGGCCAGTCATTTGGCTTTGGACGCGCCGCATCAGGCTGCCGCCGTCTTGGATCTGGCCATGCCCAGCATGTTACTGGGTATTGTCTTTTGTGACCGCTTCCGCTTAGACAGCCCGCTTTATGCGATGGCGGTAACGGTCACCACCTTTGCCAGTCTGTTGGCGTTACCGCTGTGGCATGGCTTTTTGGTGCATAGTTAAGCGGCAGCCTTTATTTTGGGGCCAATAAAGGGGCGGCTTTGTCCTGTTGGCCTTTTGTTTAATCCTATAAACCCTCTTAAGGAGCAAAAATCATGGCCACTTTTACCGTTACGGGTGATGTTGACCCATTCTTACATATCAGCCTAAAACGTGGCGAGAAAATCTACTGCGAAGCCAATGCGATGGTCATGATGGAGGCCACGTTAGATTTAAAAGGCAAAATGACCGGCGGCATCGGCGCGGCGCTGATGCGCCGCTTTGCCAATGGCGAATCGTTTTTCCAAGAACATATCGAAGCGGTGCGCGGCGACGGCGATTGCCTGCTCTCGCCTACCTTGCCCGGGGCGGTTGAGGTATTAGATGTTAACAGCAGTGCGGGCTATAAGCTGACCGATGGCGCATTTGTTGCTGCGGAAACAGGCGTTAACCTCACAGTCCGCACCCAAAATGTCGGTTCGGCGTTATTTGGCGGTACGGGCGGATTTTTTATCATGGAAGCGACAGGCACCGGCAAGCTGGCCGTATCCGGTTTTGGCTCCAGTTTTGTCATTGATGTGGAGCCCGGCAAGGACGTTATTATTGATAACGCCCATGTGATCGCTTGGGATAGCCGTTTACAACATGAGATTTCGGTTGCCACCAGCGGCGGCGGTTTTTTCGGCTCGCTAGTCAACAGCGTCACCAGCGGCGAAGGCATGGTGCTGAAATTTTCCGGACGCGGCAAGGTCATTATTTGCTCGCGCAACCGGGAAAACTTTGCCAGTTGGCTGCTGAAAATGCTGCCTGGCAATGATAGTTGATTTAACGATAAAGGCGCGGCCTTAAAATGTCCTAAGAAACGGCCCTAAGAAACGCTCTAAGAGCGGTTCAAGAGCGGCTTAGACAGAAAGGCTTTTTTAAATTTACCAGTAACCTGATGTACAATCGGGGTAATTCTTTTTATAGGACAATCCGTTATGAAATCTACTATGGGCTATACCGTATTTTCTGAGATGCTGCGGTGGACAGGCCGTGGCGTAAGCGTAGGCTTAGTGCTGGCCACCGCCGCTTGCGCATCAATGGGACATGAATTTCCGGCCGGGCAAGTGCAAAGCATCCGCATCGGCGAAACTACCCAAACCGACATCGCCAATACCTTTGGCACACCGTGGCGCACAGGTATTGAAAATGGTCTGAAAACGTGGACGTACGGCAATTATCAGTACAGTGCCTTCTCCGAAAGCCAAACCGAAGACTTGGTGATTAAGTTTGATAAGCGCGGCGTGGTGAGTTCGTTTAACTATAACTCGACTAAGCGGGCTAAATAAGGCGAGCGTAGAAGCTTACTGACTGATATTACGCAGCCTGTAATTTCCGTAACGCTTCACTGACGTTATGCAGCCATTTTTGTGGTATTGAAAGCGGCAAGCAAATGCGTCATAAACGGGCGTTCAGCAATCCCGCCCTATTGGCGGGCCGGTGGTTTTTTCTGGCCATGCCTACAATCATGGATGCTTACTCCTAAAAGGAGTTGGACGGTTTCAAGGCCACCGCCAAGCAATTTTGGGGGGCGTTGTGTAGAGGGCTTATGCCCTGGGCAAGGGGAGACTGGAAGGGGGGGATGTTTTCACCTGTAAAACAGATTTTATTTCATGCGCGTTCCTAAGCGCCAATAAAACGGCCTTTGTCCGTCAATAAATTCCAGAGTTGCTGATCTTTCTGCGCCACACCCTCCAGCAAATCGGTGACTTTTATAACACCCGGCCAACGTAAACCGTGATAATCTGCTAGCGGCCCTATTTTAGTAAAATGGATACCCGCTGATGACAAAAACCGAAACCAAGCAGGTTCTAGTGTGCCATAAAAATGATCGATATTATTTTCACAGCAGCCTTTTATTAAACAGGCAATCAGCGCGAAACTCAGATGCGGAAAAACCCGCCGCTCCGCGAGGGTAAAATAAGCTTGGCTATCGCAATTGGCAGAATCAATTGCCGTTAAGGTCTGCGCATCATTTTTGCGTTGTTTAAACGCTTTTGATATGCAAAACCGTGAAGCTTCCGCTAGTTTTGTCCGATTAATGCTTTGCGGCACTAACGTCTCATCAAGGTCACAAAAAGCCTCTAGCGGAAATGGCCGTGCCGGACAAGCCCTATCGGGCAGTATCAGCCGGGTCGTAGCCGCATACTCCCCAGATTTGCGGTGCCGGATTAAATAATGGACGGCGTTTTCATCATATTCATCGTATTCCCGTTTGTCAGGAAAGTCGTCGGGGTTGCTAAACCCCGTAACTTCGACACAATAAACTTGATAACGCAATTTATAGGCTTCATCTTTAAGCTCTGCTGAAACCGCCGGCACCATTTCGAAAAACTGATTAAAAACATCCATCATATCTGTCATACTAATAACCCTTGGTTTCCCCATTTTTAAAGAATTTCATTCAATATCTTGTCTTGGTTAAAAACACTGTTTTTTTAAAAGTCAAGCCATTGACAATTGAGCGGACTAAGGGCAATAGTTCGCGACGCGGTAACGTTTTAGCTACCGCCATTACGCGGGAGCGACAGTACCTGACGATCCCATTGTATCTGCTTCCACATCCCCACTTTGCGCATTGGCAGTATTCGCCCTGTGCTGTCTCACTGATAGCCTCTGTGGTATCAGGCTTATTTGAACGTTTTTCGGCACACAGACAGGTATTCATTTCGAAGCAACATGTCTGGATAACGCGCATTTATCAATTGCTTGCTTTAGTTCTTCAGGAACGGCAGGAATAATTTCAAAATAGGGATAAAAACCGCTCATTGTGGTGACTAGCCGACAATGGGTCTGATTTTCCAATCTGATTGCAGGATGGCTATTTGTCTTTAAAGAGCGGGCTTTTGACTGGCTGACTGGCGGTTGTTTATCAGCGCGTAGAAAATGCGGGGGAGGAAATGGGCGGTAAAAATAGGCCGCCCATCCCTAACAAAACGGCTTAGCCGTTAAGAAGCAATTTTTTGGGTCTTAACCAATTTTTTCAGATACAGCAAAAAATCATCTTTCAGATCTTTATGCAGCAATCCATGTTCAACCGTAGCGATTAAGAAACCCAGCTTAGAGCCACAATCATAACGGCGGCCTTCAAACTCGTATGCCAAAACCTGCTCGTCGTTCATCAGTGCGGCAATAGCGTCGGTCAGTTGGATTTCGCCGCCTGCGCCTCGGCCAGTGGTTTTAATCTTATCAAAAATCGCTGGGGTTAAGATATAACGGCCCACCACCGCCAAGTTAGACGGCGCGTCTTCGGGCTTGGGCTTTTCGACGATGGTTTCGACCACGCCGCACGCGCCGACAAAATCAGCGGTCTTAACAATACCATAACTGCCGGTGTCAGCCGGATTAATACGTTCAACCCCCAACACCGAGCTATGGGTTTCCTGATAAACCTTGACCATCTGCGCCATACAGCCACGGTCGGCATCTTCAATCAGGTCGTCCGCCAAAATCACCGCGAACGGCTCGTCACCGACAACAGGACGGGCACAATACACCGCATGGCCCAATCCTAACGCTTCGGCCTGACGGATAAAAATACACGACACATGCGGCGGCACAATACCGCGCAAAATGCTTAACAATTCATTCTTACCTTTTGCTTCCAGCTCTTTTTCCAGCTCATAAGCTTTGTCGAAATGGTCGGTAATGGCATTTTTACTACGGCCTGTGATAAAAACCATGGTGTCGATACCTGCCGCCACCGCTTCTTCGACGGCATATTGGATCAGTGGCTTATCGACTATCGGCAGCATTTCTTTCGGGCTGGCTTTGGTGGCAGGCAAAAAGCGTGTACCTAAACCGGCCACTGGGAAAACGGCCTTGGTAATTATTTTACTCATTTATTTTTCCTTTCAGCATTCACAATAAACACTACACCGTCAGAGCGTAGCAGGAGGGGTTAAACTCGTCCGTACATATCATTAAAACGCACAATATCATCTTCGCCCAAATAACTGCCGGACTGCACTTCGACAATTTCCAGCGGAATGACGCCGGGATTTTCCAGGCAATGGACAACACCTAACGGAATATAAGTCGATTCGTTTTCGGTCAGCAACAGTTGCTCGTCGCCTTTAGTGACCAGAGCCGTGCCTTTGACCACCACCCAATGTTCGGCGCGGTGGTGGTGCTTTTGTACCGATAATTTGCCACCCGGCTTGACCACCATGCGCTTGGTCTGATGGCGTGTGCCCTCATCCACCGCCTGATAATGCCCCCACGGGCGGTACACCTTGCGGTGGATATCGGCTTCGCTACGCCGCGCCGCCTTTAACTGGGCGACAATATCTTTCACTTCCTGCACCCGGTCTTTAGGCGCGATCATCACCGCGTCATCGGTCTCGACAATCACCAAGTTATCAACACCGATGGCCGCAACCAATTTATTGCCGGCATGGATATACGAGTTGTGGCTGTCAACGGTCAGTACGTCGCCACTGATGGCGTTGCCGAACGCGTCCTTATCGGTCACTTCCCATAAGGCCGACCAAGAGCCGACATCGTTCCAGCCCGCATCCAGCGGAATGACCACTGCTTTGGTGGTTTTTTCCATAACGGCATAGTCAATCGAGTCGGACGGGCAGGTACTGAACAAGGCCTTATCGACACGGGTGAAATCCAAATCGGTTTTGGCGGCGGCTAAGGCTTGGCGGCACACCGCCAGCATGGCCGGATTAAACGCCGCCAACTCGGCCAGAAAACTCCCCGCCGTAAAAGCAAACATGCCGCTATTCCAAAAATACGCGCCGCTTTGCACATAATCGGTAGCCGTCGCCAGATCCGGCTTTTCGACAAACGCCTCGACAGCAAACGCCGCCCCGTGCGCGGTATCAGAGCGTTTGATATAACCATAGCCTGTTTCCGGCGTACTGGCAACAATCCCGAAGGTGACCAAAAAGCCTTGTTGCGCCAATTCTTTGGCCTGGCTGACGGCCAGATGGAACGCAGGGATATTGGCGATCACATGGTCGGCAGGCAACACCAGCAGGACATCATCCGGCGAGGTGGCCGACAGTGCCGCCATTGCCACCGCCGGGGCGGTGTTTTTTCCGACCGGTTCGAGAATAATAGCCGCAGGTTTAATGCCGATTTCCCAGAGCTGCTCCGCCATCATAAAGCGGTGGCTTTCATTACACACCGCAATAGGGGCTTTTAGGCCTTTAAGACCGCTTAACCTGAGTAAAGTTTCCTGCACCATCGTTTGTTTGGTGACCAAAGGCAAAAACTGTTTAGGATAGTGCCCGCGCGATAAAGGCCACAGCCGTGTACCCGAACCGCCTGACAAAACAACGGGGATCATACTATTTTCCTTACAAAGACCAGTAAAAAGGGGTTAACATTTACAGCATTGTGCCAAGGGCAACAGAAGCCCTTTTCATAAAGTGAGTCTACCATATAGGCTGAACCTACAAAACATCTTATCATAATGCCCTTACTGTCGGCAGCAGCAGCCGTCGCGTTTACACCCCAACCCCCAAGCTACCTATGATACCTAACCCTATCAGCACCGCCGACATCCAAGCTTTTCTTGCCGAAGACATCGGGGCGGGCGATCTGACCGCCAACATCATCCCAAGCGGGCAAACCGCCCATGCGCAGGTGATTACCCGCGAGGCCGCGACACTGTGCGGACAGGCTTGGTTTAATGCCATTTTTAACGCCCTAGCCCCGGATATTGACATTGTTTGGCACGTCGCCGAAGGGGCGCAAGTCGCCCCCGACACCCTGCTCTGCACCTTAAGCGGTAACGCCAGAGCCTTGCTGACCGGCGAGCGCACCGCCCTAAACTTGCTGCAAACCCTATCCGCCACCGCCACCATCGCCAGCCGTTACGCCGAAGCCATCGCAGGCACAGGCTGCAAGGTGCTGGACACCCGCAAAACCCTGCCAGGGCTAAGAAAAGCCCAAAAATACGCGGTTATTTGCGGCGGTTGCCATAATCATCGGCAGGGCCTTTATGACGGTGTCTTAATCAAAGAAAACCATATCATCGCCGCCGGTTCCATCGCCCAAGCCGTACAGGCGGCACGGCAACAGACCGCCGCCCCTATTGAAGTCGAAGTGGAGTCTTTAGCGGAATTGTCCGAAGCCCTAGCCGCCCGGCCTGAGCGCATCATGCTCGACAACTTCACGCTGGCCGACCTGCACAGCGCCGTGGCTTTAACCGCAGGCCGCACCGAATTGGAGGCCTCCGGCAATATCACCTTAACAAATATCAGAAGCGTCGCCGAAACCGGCGTAGACTATATCTCCATCGGAGCTTTGACCAAAAACCTCAAGGCCATCGACTTGTCCATGCGTATTGATTTGGAGCTTTGCCATGAATGAACCGTTATCCGCCTTATTAAAACACATTAACTCCGGCGTTTACATCATCGGTGTCAGTAATGGCGAGCAGCAACACGCGTTTACCGCCGCGTGGGTCATGCAAGTGTCGTTCCGGCCACCGTTGCTGGCCATCAGCGTCAACCCGCACAACCATTCCTACCAATTACTGCAAGCGGGCGGAGTGTGTTCGGTCAATGTCCTAAACCACCAGCAACTGGCGGTTGCCGAGCATTTTGGCCGCACCGATTTACCCGATAAAATGGCCGGCTTTGTTTGGCAACAAGACCGCACCGGCGCACCCATCCTCGCCTCCGCCTTAGCGTATTTCGATTGCCGCGTCAGCCATTACGCCGACGCAGGCGACCATAAACTGGTCTTTTGCGAGGTCGTCGCGGCGCAAAAACTGCACGACGGCAAACCGATGCTCTATGGGCAAACCGGCGATATGGACGGCAGCAGCAAGCTTTACCCTTCGCCATAAGCTTACCCGAACGTTGTGCAACCTAAGCTGAACAGCAATTTTTTAGAATTAGGGTTGATAAATCCGGCCCCAGTCAGTATAATGCGCCCTCACTATAGCTTTACAGCAACCTTTGCCGAGGTGGTGAAATTGGTAGACACGCTAGCTTCAGGTGCTAGTGGGCGCAAGCTCGTGAAGGTTCAAGTCCTTTCCTCGGTACCATAAGCTGCTTTAAGCGTTACAGAATTACAAAACCCGCAAGCTGCAAGGCTTGGCGGGTTTTTTATTGCCCAATGAAACACAAAATCCCACACAATGCACCCAAATGCGTGATACAAATCGTGATACGGGCTAAAGTAAGCCGCAGCTGAGAAACTCAATAAAAAGGCGAGTCTTACCCTTGCTTGTAAAATTCAGCGGCGTTAAAACGTGGCGGTTCATTTGCCGATTTGCAGGAAAAAAGGCAATAAAAAGCATACTAGGTGGATTGCCTTATCGGCCTACTTTAGGGGGCTGGCTTGCTACTAAGGCCGAATATAAATTGCGTGAGAGCGGTTAAACTGGCCAAAAAAACGGCTGGGGAGGAAGCTTTAATTGCGTTATCCATATTGATTTTCCAAAAATTCACTGCGGGGATTAGTCTGCCGCTATTTTATAAACGGATAGGCCAGACGCTTTGCCGCCCCGTTTGCTCCAACAGACCGGAACAAGGGCGGCAGTGCAGCGCCGCCCTGCCTTTAAATCTCTTTACCTTTAAGGCGTAACGGTGCCTCTGATAAAATACTGGCCTAAGCTATCGTAGGTGGAATACGGAGTGACGCTATTGCCTACGCCTTTGACGGACAAATAATATTGTCCCGCAGGCACCGTGGCGCTCAACACCGCTTTGGTTTCATCTAAAGGATCGATTGCCTGCACCACTTTGCCATTCCAGTCATACAAGGTGGCCTTAATGTCAAGATTGGCCCCGCGTTGGTTGTTATGGTAAAACGCATCCCAGGCGGGGGTCACGGTGATGTTCACCGCACCCGCCCCGGCATAAAACGTAAACATATCGACATCATTCAGCTTGCCGATAACGC
Organism: Methylovulum psychrotolerans; assembly: GCF_002209385.1. Lineage (NCBI taxonomy): Bacteria > Pseudomonadati > Pseudomonadota > Gammaproteobacteria > Methylococcales > Methylococcaceae > Methylovulum > Methylovulum psychrotolerans. The sequence continues at coordinate 2,653,074 of NZ_CP022129.1, read as the reverse complement.
CTTTATTGGCGGGGTTGCTGTTAAACGGGTCGGTTTCGGGGTTGGTTGCGGCAATAGTCCCCGCCGCGTTCACCACCAGAGGCGTGGCTGTGGTTAAGGTTTTGCCGTGGTCATCGGGGCGGTAGCCCATATTGGTGGCGATAATGGCGACATCATCTTGCTTTTGGTTGGCATCGGGGTATTCGCCCTTACTCCATTGGGTGACGTTAGTATAATAACCCACGCCCATAATTGGCCCCCACGACACATAGCCGGAACCTAAACCGGCATAATAGCCTACTGTCGATGTGCCGTCATGTGACAAGCCTTGGTTGTGGCCCATTTCATGGGCGGCGGCTTCGGCGACATAAGGCGGATAACCGCTGCCCAAATTATTGTAATAGACTAAAGCGGGCGAATAATAGCCATAATTAGAGTCTCCCCAAGCCCCGACATAAGCCACTCCGCCCGCAGTGGAGGCAGGCATGGCCACACCGTTTTTATCGACGTTTTTAGTGATGAGGATGCGTCCGACCGTCGGCCCGAAAGTTTTGGGTTGTTTGGTGGTGACATCGACATTAAACGGCATATAGTCTTCCGCAACCCGATGCCAAATATCGGCAATATTGTTTAGTTCGGTAGGGCTGAACGTACCCGGTGAGCCGTCTAAATCATAAGCTAAGGCCTTGTAAGTCGTCACAGTGCCGGCGTTCCACGCTGTCCCCGTGACATCCATGCCATTAAAATCCAGATAAATGATATTTTTCGCACCTTTTTTGCTGTGCAAGGCAAACGCCTCGGCGGCGGTGATTAACGGTACAGTTTCAGCGGTGCTGCTTAAAGCGGTGGCTGGTGCGGCGGGCGGCAAAAAGCTGTCCACATATAATATGCCGCCCGTGTTATCGACTTGTAAGTAAGGCAAATCCTTATCGGTAAAAGACAGGCCGCGTAGGGTGTTAAGGGCTTTAGCTTGGGCTTTGGCAGGCAAAGTATTGAGTTTGGCGCGGAACTGACTGGCAGGCAAGTCACTGATTTGCAAAGGTGCTGGCATCCCTAAACCAAAGTGCTGGGAGGTTTGTGCAGAAGCGGCGAGTGGCATTAATGCCAAGATCAGCAGTGCCAGCGGTTTTAGCTCCAAATTATTGTATGTGTTCATAATATGCCCGTTATAGTTAGAATGTAAGTCCATCAAAGCCCTTTTAATCGGAGTAAAGAGCCGTCTTCATTATAGCCGCAATTTTGGGTTCTGCACGTTAGCCTGAGTTAGCGCATATCCTCCAATAATTGTTTAATACGGCCCAGTAGCTGCCTTTGCTGCCCCACCGACAGCTTGTTAAAATCTTGCTGGAAGGTTTTAAAATCATAGTCGGCAGCGGTTTCTAGGGGTTTCGGATGCGGGTCGGCTGCGGCAATCGCCGCTCCGGCGGCACAATCGCTGACCACTTTTTGCAGCACTTCACTGGCCCCGGCGAGCGGAATGGATCCTGCCAATTCTTTGCGCGTCATGGTGAGGACTTTAAGAAAAATGCTCTCTTTGCCCGCTAACATTGCTTTAATTAGCGTTTGCGCGTCGGTATCGGTATAGCCTTTACGTTTGGAGTCGGGGAACGTGGTCATTTGCAAGCCGACGGGCGGGGTTTGGTCAATCTGGTAGCTGATGTCGAATTGGCTGCCTTGCGAGGCGATCAGGTTATCGGCGGTCAGGTCAACCTGCAATTGTTGGTTGCGGCACACCACTTCCAGCTTCAATTCGTCATACAGGTCACGGCGCGGCATCGGTGACATGGCAGTGCTGTAGGTTTGGTTATTGACCACATCGGTTTCCCGCTGATAATTCCACGCATTCACAGCCAATACTGGGCAGGAACAGAGCAGCAAAGCCATGGCGGCTAGGATTTGAGGGGTGTTTGGTAGGCAAAGGGGCTGCATGTTTTCTCCGCAATAGCACTGGGTTGATGGCACGGACGTTTGCCCACAAAAAACACGGGTCTCGATGGCGTTAAGATCGGCTGGCGGGTCTAAGCGTTGGTGGGACAATGCGTGTGCGTAAACCCAGATAGTAATACATAACCCGAACGATGCGAAGCTGTATTATAGTGGGCGAATACTTATAATAGCGTTATTCGCCCTCAACAGCCCTGCTTATGCTCCCAGAACATTTTGATCCGACTAGCGCCCGCTTGCATCAGGGGGTCAATTTAATAGAAGCCAGTGCCGGCACGGGTAAGACATACGCGATTGCCATGCTGGTCTTGCGCTTTGTCGTCGAAAACGCCATTAGTATCAAGCAAGTGCTGGTGGTGACGTTTACCAAAGCCGCCACCGAAGAGCTGAAAGAGCGTATCCGTGGCCGTCTGGCGGAAGCTAAGCGGGCACTGAACGCGCCGCATTTGGCCGATCCCGCCATCCGCGATTGGTTAGAGCAATTAGACATCCCGCCCGAAGACATCCGGCAGCGGCTGGCGGTGGCTTTGGTGGACATCGACCAAGCGGGGATTTTTACCATCCACGGCTTTTGCCAAAACGTCTTGCACCACTACGCGCTGGAAACCGGCCAATTGTTCGATGCCGAGCTGACGGGTGATTTGGCCAGTATCAAACAAGCGTGCGCCGATGATTTTTGGCGGCAACAAATGGCGCGGCCTTTATGGGAAGTCGCGGTACTGACCGCCCGCTTTAACACCCCCGATGCCTTGCTCGGCAGTTTGGCGGGCTTCCCTAGCGCAGGTCTTAGCCCAACCACGCGGATAAAAATCCACCCCGAACACGGCGACTTGGACGCGGCCTTAAACACCCTAACCAGCCTGGCCCAACAAGCCGCCAGTGTGCTGGCACCGACAGCGGCACGGCTACGGCAAGCCTTTGCCGAGGATAAGTTTAAAAGCAGTTACCAAGACAATTTTGAGCTGCATTACCAAGCCTTAGCCGCTTGGCTGCAAGAAGGCCGCCCCGACATACCCGACCCGGAAGCGTTTGCCTTGTTGACCGAAAACGGCTTGCTGGAAGCGTTGCACGGCAATAAATTCCGTGCCGCCAAAGGCCAAACCAGTGCCGAGCGCAAAGCCGCCTATCTGCAAGGGCTAGGCATCGACACCGCCGTTTTTGAGGACTTAGCCCAGGCTTACCAACAAATCCCCTTATTGTTCAGGCGGCTGTTGCTGGAAACCTTGCGTATGGATTTGGATAAACGCTTGCAGCAAATGAATTTATTATCGTTTGACGATGTGATAAGCCGCCTCGCCGACGTGTTGGAAACCGAGTTGGGTGCGGCCTTAATCACCGAATTGCGGCAAACCTACCAGGCGGCGTTGATTGACGAATTTCAGGATACCGACGACAAGCAATGGCTGATTTTTTCCGCCATTTTTGCCGGGGAAGCCCAAGGCGAAGAGACCTGCCGCCCGTTTTTATACCTGATCGGCGACCCCAAACAAGCCATTTATAAATTTCGCGGCGCGGACATTTATTCTTACCTCACCGCGCAAAAACAGGCCGAACACCGCTACACCTTGGATAAAAACTGGCGCTCCCAGCCCTTGCTGGTCGCCGCCGTCAACACCCTATTCCGGCGCGAACAGGCCTTTTTACTGCCCGACTTAGACTTTTATCCCGTCAAAGCTGCCAAAGCCGCCACCAGCACCGCCCTGTATCTGGACGGGGTAGCCGTGCCGCCGCTGATGTTTTGGCAATTGCCGGACAGCGACAGCAAATCCGGGTATTGGACAGCAGGCAAAGCCGCCGAGTTAATCAGCCGCCATATTATTGATGAAGTCGTGGCCTTATTGTCGCAAGACTATGATTTCCGCCCCGAACACACGCCACTACAGGCCAAAGACATTGCCATTTTAGTGCGCAGCAACCGCCAAGCCCGCGACTACCAAGCCCAATTGCGCCAAGCGGGCGTGCCTGCCGTCATCAACAGCACCGAATCGGTATTTGCCAGCCCCGAAGCCAGCGATTTATACCTGTTACTGCAAGCCGTCGCCAACCCCGGCGACAGCACCTTGCTCAAACAAGCCCTCACCCTCAGCTGGTTAGGCTTAGACGGGCAAAGCCTCTACCAACTCAGCCACAACGAGGCCGAGCTCGACCAATGGCACGCCCGCTTTTTAGGCTACTACCAAGACTGGCAAACCGCTGGGCTAATGGCGATGCTGATGGAACTGTTAGAGCGCGAAAACATCCGCCTGACTATCGCCCAAAGCATCATGGCCGAACGGCAACTGACCAACCTGCACCATATCTTAGAATTGCTGCAACAAGCGGTGTTAGATGAGCATTTGGGCATGATGAAAACCCTGGATTGGCTCCGCGCCACCATCGCCGCCGCCAGCACCAGCGGCGACGAAAACGCCCAATTGCGCTTAGAAAGCGATGATGATGCCGTGAAAATCGTCACCATGCACCGCTCGAAAGGCCTAGAATATCCAGTCGTGTTTTGCCCCTATCTCTGGCAACGCAACGACAGGTTAAGCAATGAAACCGAGCTATTGACCTGCCACCTGCACGGGCAAATGCACGTTGACTTAGGCTCCGAACACTTTGAGACCCACCGCGCCCAAGCCCTATACGAAGAACAGGCCGAAGACTTGCGGGTGTTTTACGTCGCCGTCACCCGCGCCAAATACCGTTGCTATCTGGTCTGGGGCAATGTCCGCAGCGAAGCCAACCCCAACAACTCGGCGATGGCGTGGTTACTGGACTTTGCCGACAGCGGTTTTACTGGGCAGCAAGCCATTTTACAAGACCTGGCAGACCAAGCCCCCGACACCTTCGCCTACCGCCTGCTAACGGCAGACACCGACAGCAACCCCGCCCCGCTTAGGCTAACGGGCAAAACCGCCCGCACCTTACAGGCGCGTAGCCTTAACCGCTCTTTATATACCCGTTGGCAAATGAGCAGCTACACCGCCCTGTCCGCACTCAGCCAAAGCGACAGCCCGGAACTGCCGCCCGATAAAGCCCGCGAACCCGCCAACGCAGCAGAGCAAGAACCCGCCGAATTGCCGCGCGGGGCGCATACGGGTAACGTCGTCCACGATTTATTAGAAAACAACCGTTTCGCCGACTTGGCAAACGGCCTGGACATCAGCGAGCAACGCGACAAAGCCTGCTTACGCTACGGCCTAAAACTGCCGCAACCGACCTTGCTGGATGAATTATTGCAAGCGGTGGTCAACACGCCCTTAAGCGCCGACCCTAATTTTTGCCTAAAAAACCTTGACGACGCGCACTGCCTAAAAGAAATGCCCTTTTATCTGGCGATGCAGAGCATGGATGCCAGCCAAATAAACCGCATCCTCCAAGACAGCCCCGCCTACCAGCCCTTGAGCAGCAAACAAATGTGCGGTTTTTTGACCGGTTTTATCGACTTGATCTGCGCTTACCAAGGCCGTTTTTATGTGATGGACTACAAAACCAACAGCCTGCCCGATTACGCACCCGACACCCTCACCCACGCCATGCGCGAACATAACTACGGCTTGCAATATTGGTTATACACCGTTGTTTTGCACCGCTACCTACAAATCCGCTTGCCGGATTATGACTATGAGCGTCATTTTGGTGGGGTGTGTTATTTGTTCGTGCGTGGGATGCAGCCGGAGCAGCCGATGAGCGGGGTTTATTGGGATAGGCCGGATAGGGGGAGGGTGGAGGACTTGGCGCGGTTGTTTGCTGGGGGATGACTAATTTGGGAGGATTTTTTTATGGCAGGGGCGTACCGCTAGTGGTAGCCAATGAAGCCACGGAATGTTGATAAAAACTAAACGCTAAAACCGCCAACGGGCGGGGCGTCCTTTTGACTGGCTTGTTATGTTTTGGATGCTGACGTAAAACAAAAATGCGAGCCTAGCAACAATGCCGCGACATTAAGCATGAAGCCCCCTAAGCACTTCTGGGTGGCTTACTGCCACTTTCAGCAAGGTTTTAGCGGCCCCGGTGGGTTCACGCCTGCCTTGTTCCCAATCTTGTAAAGTTCGTGCTGACACGCCAAGCAATTTTGCAAACTCAGTTTGGGAAAGGCCAACAAACGACCGGGCCTGTGCGGCCTCAGTAAGGGCTACGTTAGATACCCTGACAGCTTCGCCACGTTTCATTTGTTTGACTGACTCAAGCAAATCTTGCTGAAACCGTTCCATTTCAGAGTCCATTTTCCACCTCTTTTTTCAGTTCTGCTAAAAACGCCGTTGGCAGATTGTCGAATTTTGCTTTAGTGTAAGCAATCAACAGCCAAATGGCATCATTTTCAATAACAAAGTAAATGACCCGCGCTCCGCCACGCTTACCTTTGCCCGAACGCGACCAACGGACTTTCCTGCAACCACCAGAACCAGAAATGACCGCACCCGAATAAGGGTTTGCAGCAATCCAGTTGATGAATTCCGTCACTTCGGCATCTGACCATATTTCTGATGCGTATTTGCGGAAAATAGACGTTTCGGCGACTGTGTACATGCCATGATAATACGGCAAAGCCGTATAAATCGCAAATTAAGTGATGGTTACATTGTATCGAATGTTTTTCGATTAGTGGGCATGACGTTACGGTAAGGATACGCCGCTCACGAAAGCCAAGCGAAGCCACCGAACCTAGATAAAAACTAAACCTCAAAACCGCCAACGTGTCCCTGTCATAGAAAAGTAAACCCCTTTTTGTTAACCTTTGTTACTGTCGTTGTGCCGCACGAAATCATCTCTTTTAAAAATAAAAAAGCTTGACTTCCATGCAGTATTCTATTTTCGAACAACCCTGGCTTATGGGTTGCTTTTTCACTCGTCATTGCTATCAGCTACACACCTCCAGTGACCGTTGATTTTACGGAAACCAAAAAAGCGAACTGGTTTAGGGCCAGTTTTGGCCGGATTACTCGGTGTCCACTGTGTATGGATAGCGGCCTGGGCGTGTCGGCGTGTATGGGTGGGAAACGTAGCTCGAAACAGCAACCATTTATTGCCAGTTGGTTTTTCAACCAGTTGCCAAGTGTTTGTTTCCCGTTGGCGATACAGAGTGACACTCCAATCGAATTCGGGAAGGCCATTGCGTGAGTAACCCGAACCGCCGTACCCGCTTGGATATGCAAAACCTCCAGCGGCAGTCCAGCGGGTCTGGTGAGGCCGTAGCCAATGAGAACATGCTCCAATTTGTGCATAGACCTCAAACACCTGAGCGACCCCGTCCAACTCGGCCTCAACTTGATGCAGCATAAAATCGGTGAGAGTTGACCAAAACTCAGGGTCATCGTCGGGCAAAAGGTGTGCAAGTATTTGTATTTGGTATATTTCGTTTTCGGTCATATTTACCTTGCAACCCAACGTTACGGTAAGGGGCTACCCGGACATGGCTTACAGCGAAGTCGCTCACTATTGAAAATGTAAGCTGGAACAGCGGGCTGGTTTATAGGGCATGATTGGCTAATCAGCCGAAAAAAGCAAAGGCGATTCATTGCCCCGAACTTGCCTTTGGGCTTGATTGCCAAGCAATATCAATTGTCCGGTGCTGATGTACACAGTCCCGAAGATAGAGATTGATAAGGCTTTGATAAGGCACACCCGTACTTTCCGCCATTGCTTTAAAATAATCAACTACATCCTCTCCCAGCCGGATAGTAACCGACTTCTTAAGCTTGGAGGCATAAGGGTTTTTTCGGGACTTCATTTGGGAAAGATCATATTCCGCTTTCATGGCATGTTACCTTTGTAATGGCTGCATTCGCGTTTAGTTGCTTTACGCGCTGATATTATCCTGATTGTATTGCCTGAATCGCGTTCGCAGTGGCAGATAAGAAGCATTCTGGATTCACAACTAAAACCAAGCATCAAGAAACGGTGTTCCTCTTCCGAATGCCCGTCATCATAAAACTGCATTGCAAATTCGTCATAAAAAACGGATTTGGCTTCTTCGAAAGAAACGCCATGTTTTTTTCTGATTGGCGGAGAACGCCAGCAATTCGCACCGTGACAAGCAAGGTTCGGCTAAGGGTGAAAAACGGCGCACCCATGATACCGCATTCCTTTAGCTGACCAGGTTATTTTTCTTGCAAAGAAATGTTCAGTGCTTCCGTTGCTGAAATGCCGCATAACTCCTGCAAAATGCGTTTTGTGAGCGCCGTGATCTCGGTAGTGTTACCGCTGACTGGATATTTCAAAAAAAGAATGGCATCTGGCAGCTCGCCATTGCTGGCAAGGTAGTCTTTTGACGGTGCAATGCCCAGTGAACTGAAAAATTTTCTGATAGCAGCCTCTCGCTGTGGCTCCTGTCGCCACTCAAATGACAGACCCGCCTCCACCACACCGTCCCTTGCACTTAAGCTAAAGCTTCGGGTGTCATCTGGTGTGAAAATGTGCAGAAACTGGAAATGTTTCGAGGGGACGAGCAAGCGTGCCACGTATGGCTCGATGTGGTCGAAGCCGTTGGAGGCGTATTGGTCTGGGGCGGACTCGAATGAAACACCAGAACTTGAAAAAGTGACTATGCCGCTGTTTGGCCCGGAAAAGCTAATGAAAGTGTCACGCGGAAACAAAACAAAGTATGCGGCAACCGCTACTACGATGACACCGGACAAGAATAACAATGCTTTTTTCATGCGACATACAGCCTATTAATATGTTTATTTTGACACGCTTAACAAATTTACTAATTCGTGCATCTTAAGCCAAGGCCGTCGTCTGTGAAGCATACGATGACAGTTTGAGCAAACAAGTGCTAGGTCTTCAATTTTTGTTGTTTCTCCATCTTCGTGAAGTTCGCTAACTGGTTTTGTGTGATGAGCCTCGATGTAACCCTTCCCTAACTCACCGTATTTTTCAAAGAAATTAAAGCCGCAACACATACAACTGAGGCAACCATTCAGACGCAAGGCCTCTTCTTTAGCACGGTATGCCAGTTCAGCGTTTCTTTCCCTAGCCAAATGCAGCCGTTCTTTTAGTTTACCTTCAGGGAAACCGTCTCTAATAGCTGGCATGTTTTTGTCGAGATCGTCGGCTTTCTGACGACTCTCAGCCAAGAAAAATAGCTCTGTTAGGAAATCACTGGCTTCGAAGACATTATTTGGAACGTATATGTTGATGGTGTCAGAGAGAAAGGCTTGGGTAAAATAAGCATGACGCTTCGGATTCATTCTATCTTGTTTTGTCGGATTATAAGTCCAATGCAACGTCAATTCGCTATTCGTGTCACTGATCTTGTGAATTTCGGCGAATCGTCTAGTCTTCGATTCTGGAAAAAGCACTAGGTAGTAATTATCCGGTTGTTTCTGATACTGCTCAAAAATGATAATCCATAATTTACAACCAGTGGAGTCCCTTATTAGGTATCTGCCTTTACAAGGCTTTCCATCAACCGACTTATGAAATTTTGAAAGCTCGCGACTTTGGTCTATCTCAAGAAATGTAAACTGCGATTGTCCAAGTTCTGCAAAATCTCGTAGGAGATTAACAATCTTCTCTGCGTGTTTTGGTAGCATATTGATCCAGTGTAAAGGCTGGCGTTACAGGTAAGGGGCTGCCCACCCGATGATCTACAGCGAAACCGCTTGCCAGTGAAAACTAAAAGCTTCGCCGGCCGAAACGCTGGGGTTGGCTTATTGGGCATGACTCAAGCGCATTTTGCCCGGCAACGCAATGGGTGTCGGCTTAAGTTGGATTGCCAACCGACTTAAGCCAGTGCTTGACGGCTCTCTTTACTTGCTCTTCGGGAACTATCACGAGGGTCGACAGGCTCCACTCCAAAAAAGAGCAAACTGCTAACCGTTGTAATTCAGTGCACAAAAATTTGAAATTCAAGTGTGCCGATTCTTCCGACTTAGCCCGGCCATATTCAGCCAAAGCATTTAAGGTCCAATCGGTAACCAATTGGCCGTAGTTATCCCTATTCAGGACAGCCCATTGCATATAAGCGGGTATTAGGGACAAAAGGCCGGGGCTCCCTGGCAGTTCCATAGGATTCTGGTTTGCTTGGATTTCCGCATCTAAGTCAATTGCTAAATGACTTGACCCTGGAAATGCACTCTCGATAACTTGCAATATATTCATTAGATTACGCGGCGATTGCGGCGGTATTGGACGGCGCGGAGCCAGCAGGTCGCCTGATAGGCAATTCCCATTCGCTCTGCTGTTTAGCTTTGGCTAAGCACCACCTTATTACGCCCCGTGTCTTTAGCCTGATACAGGGCGACATCGGCGGCTTTTAACAGTGCGTGGCTGCTATGGCCATCCTCAGGACAGGCCGCGACCCCAAACGACGCGGTGACTTTCGCTAAGGCTTTGCCCTTGTAAGTAAACTCGTGTTTTTCTATCGCCGCGCGGACGCTTTCGGCGCGGATGGCGGCGGTTTCTTTGTTCGCACCGAGCAAAATCATCACCAACTCTTCGCCGCCGTAGCGGCAGGCGATGTCGTGTTCCCTGAGTTTGGAACGCATAATTTCGGCGATTTCGGTCAGGACAAAATCCCCTGCATCATGCCCGTAGGTGTCATTGTAGGTTTTAAAATGGTCGATATCGATCATAATCAAGCCTAAAGCGGTGGTGTTGCGGTGGCAATTGGCCAGTTCGTGGGCCAAGGATTCATCCAGATAACGGCGGTTAAACAATTGCGTCATCGGGTCGTGCAATGAGCGGTTGCGCAAGGCTTCGCGCAATTTAAGGCTGACCAACGCCATTGCCAAGTTGTCGGCGGCCAGGGAAATCAAACGGGTGCGTGATTCCACCGATGTCCATGCCCCGCGCTTATCGTCGTGCTTATCGCCCAAGGTTACGCACAAAAAGCCGATCATTTCGCCTTGTGCGATGGCGGGGGAGCAGACATAGCCTTGGTTGATGTTGGGCAGGACATGGTGGCACAGGATGGCGTTGTCGGGATCTTCGACAATATGCAGCCGCCCTTGGCGCAGCGCCCAGCAGTCATCGGAGGCAATCGCCAGCGAGGAGAAAAACTGCGCCTCGCCCCAAGTGGCCACCGCCTCCACCAGGCTGTGGTCGTCATTGAACAGGTACAACGCCCCTGACTGGTCGGTAAAAATCCGCTTGGCATAATAATGGACAATGGCATGGGTTTCTTTTAAGGAACGGCATACCTGCAAATACGAATTCAGTTCGTTAATCAGCGCCATTTCGCGGTTATGCTGGGTCAGCTCCAGTTGCGAAAGGTGCAGGCGGTTTTCGTAGTTTTTGCGGTCGGTGATGTCGGTGGACGAGCCGATGAAACCGGAGAATTTGCCTTCCTTGTTAATATAAGGCTCGCCGGTATCGAGGATATAACGGTATTGGCTGTCAAACCGCCGCAAGCGGTATTCCATTTCGAAAGGCTGGTGGGACTGGAACGCATCCCGAAAAACATGCAGGCAGTCGTCACGGTCGTCAGAATGTAATGCGTTTAGCCACGTTTCGCCGCTTAATTGCCCCTCCGTTGTCGCCCCGACAAATTTTTTCCATTTTGAATTGGTAAAGACGACTTTGCCTTCAGAATTGGTCAGCCAAAGCATGACCGGGGCATCTTCGGCAACTATTTTGAAATCCGTGTCTTCTTCAAAAAAAGGCTTATCCGCAATGGTGGGGAGGGCTTCGGTAACAATTTCTTTAGTCTTAGCCATTTTAGGAACCTATCGGGTGGGCAGCGGCTTAATAGAGTGCGGTTAGCATACTACCGTTAGCCGATAATTCAACTGCCATTTATAAATTCTGTAACATATTGGCAAATAAGAAGTGTTTATACGCTTTTATGCCTATCCGCTTGTGGGAATAAGGTGGGGGGGTTAAAAAAAGTTGGCACTGGGTTGTCTGTATAGATGGTTTTTATTTAGGAACGCGGGCATCTTGTCCATACCTGCGGGCAAGATGCCCACGCTCCTAAGTATCCGTCTTCAAGCGTTAATCAATTTCAGACCCGGCGGTAAGGCTTCGCCAAAAATTTGTTTCTCGTCTTTTTCATCCAGCTCTTTGACTTGCTCGACCAGTTCCACCCAAGAGGCCGGGGCTTTGCTGAATTTTAGTTTATCGCTGATCTGTACGCGCAGGCTGTCGTCGATGTCGCGGCTACGGTCGCCGCTCATGCGGGCGATCAAGGTGGCGGCAAAGCCGATATGCGGGGATTTTTTCCAATCTTGGCCGAGCATCTGTTGCAGCCAGACCGCTACTACTTCGGCGGGGATGACGTTATGGCTGCTGCCGTGGAACGGGACGCGTGCGCCGATACGCCCGACCGCCCACCAGGTTTGGTCGGGTTCGCCGGATTTTTGCAGACGTTGCAGCAACCAGTCGCCCAATTGGCTTTTTTGCGCGGCGGGTAAGCGTTCCAGCACCGCCGCCAAGCGGACGATTTCGTCATAGCTGCGGGTTTTAAGTTGTTTGGCGATGCCCGGTTGCCGTGCCGAAGCGGGGTTGATGTATTTGCTGATGTCGTTGAACAATTGCTCTTGGGCGGCGGCGTTCAGGCCTCCGGCAATGCGCCGCCACAGCGTCCACCATTCTGTCCAATTTTGGATCTCGTTGACGAATTGGATGCCGTGCGGGTAATGTTTCCATAATTGCTCAACCCGCCAATCGTCTAAGGGATAACCAAAGCCGGGGCGCAGGCAAAAACCTATCAGGCTTAGCCAGATGCGCTCATGGTTATCGGAGCGGCGGTGGTATTTGCTGCCGTCCAATAATTGCCCGAACAGTGTCCGTAACAGCGGGGTTTCCCAGTCTTGGCGCGGGGTGCCGACAATTTTTTCTAAGTCGGCGCGGAGGCTTTTCACCGCTTTAGGGTCGACTTGTTTGGATTTTGCGCCGTAGATGGTTTGGATTTTTTCTTCCAAGCGCAACAGCTTGTCGGCGGGCAAAGCCACATCGGCGTTGCCGACGGTACGGTTTTTCTTGCGGATCTGAAATTCCACATCCCAGCGTTGCTTAGGGTCGGCGACCGCGACGCATTGGATTTTTAAGGTTCCCACTTCGGTTTGGGTCACCGCCAATTGCACCACCACTTCGCTGGCGACTTCGCCGCCGTCACTGTGCAAGGCCACCGCTAAAGGCGGCAGGGAATGGAAATCATCGGTAATCGCCGCGACATCGCCGGGCTTCACGTTATTGTCGCCCGTGGTTGATGCTAAGTGGAAACGCACCGGAACCCCCAGACGCAAGGCGAATTGGCGGCCTGTCAACAGCACTTCGTCGCCTTCTTCACTGCCTTTGGGCAGGATGCACACACCTTGCTGGTGGTCGGTGCTATCGGTATCGACTAAGAGGAAATAACTACGCGCCGCGCCGCCGCCGATTTTCAGCTTTTTGTCGCGGCGGGCGACGGCGTAACTGACCGCGCCAAAGGCTACGGCCAGTTCGGGATGCAGGTTTTCCAAGAGCAGCGGCGGTTGCTCCCGCCAAGATGCCATTAAGGCCAACAGGCGTTGGGTAATCGGTTGGCTACGGAACACCCCGCCATTCAGCAATAGCGCGTCCGGTACGCCCACGCCGCCGCCCAAGGCTTCTTGTGCCGCCAAGGTATGTTGCTTTAAAAAGGCCGCGATGTGTTTGCTGACCGCCGGTTCGGCGGCGTAAGGCAGGCCAAACTCGACCACGCCGCTACGTTTGCGCTCTGGCAGTTCGTGTAAGCCGGATAAAGGGAAGAAGCCGTCTAAGGCGATATGCCGGACTTCTTCGCGGCTTAACACTGCCGAGCGCGAACTGCCAATCAGTTTCGAGCCGCCGCCTAATAAGGTGACATTGACCTGTTCGGGCGCGTCTTCGGCCAGCAGGCGTTCTTTGGCAATCCGGCATTGCTCGATCAATTGCGAAAAGTCCGCCGCCGACAGGCGTTTGTCCGCCGCGCCCAAACGGCTTTCCGCCAGATGCGCCAAGGCCAAGTCGATATTATCGCCGCCCAGCATCAGATGGTCGCCAACCCCGATGCGGGTCAGTTTCGGCTCGTGCAGACCCTGCTCGACCTTAATCAGCGTCAAGTCGGTGGTGCCGCCGCCGACATCGCAAATCAGTAATAGATGCACTTGGGCTAAGGCTTGCTGGAGATTACCCGTATTGCGGCGCAGCCAATCGTAACAAACCGCTTGCGGTTCTTCCAGCAGGCGCACTTGGCTAAGCCCGGCCTGTTTGGCCGCTTCTAGGGTCAAAGACCGCGCCGCCTCGTCAAAGGACGCGGGAACGGTAATGACAATGTCTTGCTGCTCTAAGGGCGCGTCGGGGAATTTATGCCGCCAGACCGTGCGGATATGCTGCAAATAACTGGCGCTGGCATCAATCGGCGAGACTTTGGCAATGTCTTCACTGCTGCCCCAGGGCAAAATCTCCGCACTATGGTCTACAGACGGGTGTGACAGCCAACTTTTGGCACTGGTGACAAAGCGGCCTTTGGTTTTCGCGCCCAAAACCCGCGCCGCCTCGCCGATGACCGCCGTGGCCCCGGCAGGGGAGAAGCTGACATCCGCTGCCGACAATTCGCCTTCCGCCGGATGGTAGCGCACCGAAGGCAAGAGGGGACGGGCGGCCACTTGACCGGGGGCGACCAGTTGCTCGACAGAAAAAATGTGAATGTCGGCGGATTTGTCGATAGGGGCATAAGCGACCACAGTGTGGGTCGTCCCTAAGTCGATGCCGACCAGATAACGGGGGGCTGGAGTTTGCACGATAGTTTGTTTTTTTATAGTTCTTTTGGAAAATCAGGGATGCTGGCAGGGTTATCACACAGCTACCAATATATTGCAAGTGAGTATTATAGCAAACCTGCGGCGGGGTGTAGGTGGGGATGGCTCTAAGCGCCACGCGGAATTTTTTCCTGCCGGAACTGGGCAATCGGTTAAAATCGTGTTAAAGGTTTTGCCGTATAGAGGTAAGCCAGCAAAATGCCCCCCCGTCAGCCAACTTAGAGAGCAAATAGCCATGCGCCTGTCCTTAAATACGCAAATTTTTCTGGGGGTGCTGCTCGGCGTGCTGCTGGGTTTGCTGTTTGCCCAACTCGGCACAGAAGCCACCTTAAGCCGCCACGGCCTGTATGTGGGTGGGCTAATCAGTACCGTGTTTATTGATTTGCTAAAAATGGTGTTAGTACCACTGGTGTTTACCTCGATTGCTGTCGGGGTCGCCAATTTGCGTCTGCACCAGCAAATGCACCGTGTCTGGGTCGCTACCTTGGGCTTTTTCGTGCTGTCGATGGCGGCGGCGATGGTGCTGGGTCTGACCGCCTGTAACCTGTTTGAGCCGGGTAAGGGCTTAAATCTGGCGATGTTCCAGACTGCCATGCACGGCTTTGATGCCAAGCAAATGACTTTGGCGGACTTTTTCAGCAAGTTTTTGCATGGCCTGTTCGTCAATCCCTTTGCCGCGTTGGCGCAAGGCAATGTGTTGGCCATTGTCATGTTCGCGCTGTTTTTAGGGGTCGCCCTGGTGCTGGGCGGCGAGCGTTACCGCACGGTTTTGGCCTTGTTGCAAGAGGGTCTGGAAATTACCCTACGGATGGTCGGTTGGATTATGCGCTTGGCCCCGTTCGGCATCATGGCTTTATTGGCGCAACTGGTCGCCAGCCAAAACACGGCGTTATTAGCCAGTCTGGCGAAATTTGTCGCCGTAATTGTGGGTACTACCCTCTTGCATTCGGTGCTGGTTTTGCCGCTGATGCTGTACGCCGTGACCCGCGTCAAGCCGCTGGCATTCTTTCGCGGGGCTCGCGAGGCCTTGATTACCGCCTTCGCCACCAGCTCCAGCTCCGCTACCCTGCCTGTCACCTTACGCTGTGCCGAACAGCATTTGCACGTCAAGCCGGACATTGCAGGCTTTGTCATCCCGCTAGGCGCCACCATTAATATGGACGGCACCGCGCTCTACGAAGCCGCCGCCGCGCTGTTCATCGCCAATCTGGCCGGGGTGGAACTGAATTTCGTCCAACAATTGATTGTTTTTTGCACCGCCATGATTGCTGCCATCGGTGCGCCCGGCATCCCCAGCGCGGGCATGGTGACAATGGTCATGGTGCTGCAATCGGTCGGCCTCCCCGCCGAAGCCATCGCCATTTTGTTGCCCATAGACCGTATATTGGACACCGTGCGGACGATGGTCAATGTGCAGGGGGATATGATCGGCAGTTTGATTGTGCAGAAATTGGTTGCGGGTGACGCTGCTCGCGGCACAAGAAGCCGTACGGCGAATTAAAGCACTTTATCGCAAAATACCGAGGCAGTAACAATCTGAGCTTGGCCGATAGCCAGCAGAGATAAGATGCCCGCCCGCTTGTCACCCGTGACCAAATAATGGGCTTGTGATTTGTCTGCCAATGCCAAAAGAAATGCGTCGTTAGGGTCGGCGGCTTCATATCCTGACGGCAAGCGGTCAATGACGGTTGCACTCTGCATATTGTTGAGCATTAGCCCGACACGGTGCGGTTGCAGTATGGTTTTGAATTTTGGGTAACGGCTGGCTCGACGGATTTCCTCTAATTGCTCATTACAGGTAACTAATTCAAAAACGCCTTGCCGCCACGCCTGATAAATACGGTGCGGGGGCGTATTAGGGGAGATCAGCGCACTAAACAGGATATTACTGTCCAAAATGACCCGCATTTATTGCTTTGCCCATGCCAACGCTTCATCAATGGCGTTATCAATCTCGGCTTGGGAATAGGTGGCGTTGTCTGCCTTTGCTGCCGTAGCCGCTAAATCCAAGATACGGCTGCGTACCGCTTCTTCAACGAAACGCGATAAGTCGCCCTTATGCCCACCGCCTTGGCTGGCAAGAAATTGCCGGAGTGCCTGATCGGTATCACGCGAAACCACAAGGCTCCAACGGGCATTTGTTTCTGGATTGGCCATAAAAATAACTCGCACGAATAAATTGTCTGTCTATATGTTTATGTGTTTATATAGCAAATGTCAAGTAAAGCCTTAAGCCCTTTATTTTCAATAAACGCCGCCTACCAACTCGCCAAGCAAACATCTACACCAAGGCGCGAAAATACAAGACAAGCTATCCTGTCGTTTTTCTTGGGGCGGGGAAGTTAACAAGGGTTCGCCCACAACGGTAGTGGCAACCCGTATAGGGAGGCGCGGTAGCAAGACAGGTGTTTTGCCCCACAGCAACCGACATCGCCATTAAATTAAGGAACCGTATTTTATAATCATTTATGTTATGACTGCCTCCAAGCCATGAAAACCGAAACCCGTTCCGAACATTTTGAACCGCCTTCCATCCTCGGCACGATACTGCGGCGGCTGCATATCGACATCCCTTTATTTCTCGGCCTAATCCTCGCGGCCTCGCTTAGCTTTATCATTTTGTACAGCGCAGGCGGGCAGGATATGGGGGTGCTGTATCGGCAAGCGGCGCGGATGGGGTTGGCGTTTGTGCTGATGACAGCGCTGGCGCATGTTAACCCCTACCAGTTCAAACGCTATTCGGCTCTATTATTCGGTATGGGCGTGTTTTTGCTGATAGCCGTGCTTATCATGGGGCAAATCGGTAAAGGGGCGCAGCGCTGGTTGGATTTGGGTTTTTTCCGCTTTCAGCCTTCTGAGATGATTAAGCTGACCACGCCGATGATGGTGGCCTGGTATTTGTCCGAACACGCTTTGCCGCCGAAAATCAAGCAACTGGCAATTGCTACGGGGCTGATTTTATTGCCGACCTTGCTGATCGCTAAGCAACCGGATTTGGGTACGGCGTTGCTGGTCGCCAGTTCGGGGGCAGGGGTATTGTTTTTTGCTGGGCTGTCGTGGCGGTTTATTATCGGCATTGCCGCTATTGTCGGCGCCTTGCTGCCGATTATTTGGCATTTTATGCACGGCTACCAGCGCGATAGGGTGCTGACGTTCTTAAACCCGGAAGCCGACCCGTTGGGGCGCGGCTATCATATTATCCAATCTAAAATCGCCATTGGTTCGGGCGGTATTTACGGCAAGGGCTGGTTGGGCAGTACCCAATCGGAGTTGGATTTTTTGCCGGAAAGCTCCACTGATTTTATTTTTGCCGTTTTCGCCGAGGAGTTTGGCCTGTTCGGCTGTGTCAGCCTGTTGGTGCTGTATGTGCTGATTATCGCGCGTTGCCTGTATATCGCCTCGCAAGCCCATGACACTTACTGCCGTTTATTGGCCAGCAGTCTGGCGTTCACGTTTTTTGTCTATGTTTTTGTCAATATCGGCATGGTCATCGGCATTTTGCCGGTGGTCGGCGTGCCGTTGCCGCTGATCAGTTATGGCGGCACGTCGATAGTCACCTTATTGGCCGGTTTCGGTATCTTAATGTCCATCCACACCCACAAAAAACGCCTATCACGCTGATGACTACTTATTTTTCCGTATTGCGCCGCAGTCTTCTACTGGTGTCGGCCACCGCTTGGCTGAGCGCCTGTACCCATACCGCCAGACCTACAGTGCCGATGGCGGCTTTTGTCGATAATATGGTCGCCGTCCACCATTTTGATGCCGCCGAACTGAAGGCCTTAATGGCCTCGGCGGTGATTAATGACGATATTCTGGCAAAAATCGCCAAACCTGCCGAAGCCAAGCCGTGGTATCAGTACCGGAAGTTGTTCTTGACCGATAAGCGCGTTGCCGGGGGGGTAAAGTTTTGGGCTGACAACGCCGAAACCTTGGCGGAGGCTGAACGCCGCTATGGCGTACCGGCACAGATTATCGTCGCCATTATCGGTGTGGAGACCAGTTACGGGCAAAATACCGGCCATTATCGGGTGCTGGATGCCTTGGCAACCTTGGGCTTTGCTTACCCCCGCCGCAGCAATTTTTTCTTAGGCGAGTTGGAGCAGTTTTTATTGCTCTGCCGCGAGGAACATATCGACCCCCGCCAACCGTTAGGCTCGTATGCTGGGGCGATGGGTATGCCGCAGTTTATGCCCAGCAGTTTTCGCCGCTATGCCGCTGATTTTAATAATAATGGCCGCCGCGACATTTGGCATGACCCCGCCGATGTGATTGCCAGTGTCGGGACTTATTTTAGCCGCTTCCACTGGCGTAGCGGACAGCCTATCGCCAGCCCTGTGCAGGCGGTCGGCGAGCAATATAAATCGATTCTTAATGATAACCTTAAGCCGGATTTAAGACTCGCTGGGTTAGAATCACTCAACTTGAAAATATCGCAGCCCTTGGTTTTGACCGAAAAAGTCAAAATTCTTGAATTAAATCAAGAGCAAGGTGTGGAATTATGGGCGGTTACCGACAATTTTTATTGTCTGACCCGTTATAACCATAGCGCCTTATATGCCATGGCTGTGTGTCAACTCAGTGAATTTATCTTAAATCAAAGGGGACAGACCCATGAACAAACTCATAACAGCAATGCTCTATCTGGTGGTATGCAGTTTTTTTAGCAATCCGATTTCAACAGCGGCGGCGGCCAAGCACAGCGGTAGGCATCATCAGCACCACACCGCCAGACACCCTCACCACTACCGTCACCATCATTCAGGCTCGCGTAACGGTGGCAATGAAGGCATCGCCTCTTGGTATGGCAACCAATTCCAAGGCCACGTTACCGCCAGTGGCGAACGCTACGACATGAACGAGCTGACCGCCGCCCATAATTCGCTACCGCTGTCCTCTTATGTCCAAGTCACCAATATGCACAATCAACGGACAGTCGTGGTACGCATTAATGACCGTGGCCCGTACACCGGCAACCGCGTGATGGATTTGTCTTATGCTGCCGCCAAAGAATTAGGCATCCATAAGTCAGGTACTGCGGCGATCAAAATCACGCCCTTAGCGATGAATTAAGCTTTTTTAAGTCTGCCTCCCCCCGTTACCGCCCCTGTTGTCCTTGCCGTACAGCAAGGCGCGTAACTTTGCTGCGTTTTAACCCGCCGTCATCCGCCAAAATTGCTACTGAAACCCAACAAATAGGCTGCGCCATGATACAATAAGGGCTGTTTTATTCCGTCCTATCCCCCGCAGAGCAGCAATGATGCCATTCAAAAAATTTACTTTGTTCTTATTTCTGGGTTTCCAATTCTCGCTCTTGCCCGCTAATGCCGCCGAGCCTGATATGGCTATCCCGCCGCCACCGACAATCGCCGCAACCGCCTATATTTTAAAGGATGCTAATACGGGTAAGATTTTGGCGGAAAACAATGCCGACGCAAAGCTCGCACCCGCCAGCTTGACTAAAATCATGACCGTGTATGTGGTCTTTAACGAAATCAAAAAAGGCACCTTACACCTTGACGATCTGGTCACGGTCAGCGCCAAAGCGCGGGCGGCTTCCGGTTCGCGGATGTTTATCGAGGTGAATGAGCGGGTTAAAATCGAAGACTTGCTCAAAGGGGTGATTATCCAATCGGGTAACGATGCCAGTGTCGCCTTGGCCGAGCATGTTGCAGGCAGTGAAGAGACCTTTGCGGAAATGATGAACCAACAGGCAGCACGCTTGGGCATGAACAATAGCCACTTTAAAAACAGTGACGGCTTGCCGATTGCCGACCATTACACTTCCGCCCGTGATTTAGCGATCCTGACTTCGGCGCTCATTAAAGAGTTTCCTGAATACTATCCGTGGTTTTCGCAAAAAGAATTCACTTACAACAATATTACCCAGCATAACCGCAACCAATTATTGTCGCGTGACGAATCGGTGGACGGTGTTAAAACTGGCTTCACCGACGAGGCAGGTTACTGTTTGGTCGCTTCCGCCCTGCGGGAGAATATGCGCCTGATCTCCATTGTGATGGGGACGAAAAGCAGTAAGGCCCGCGCCAATGAAAACCAAAGCCTGCTCAATTACGGTTTCCGCTTCTACGAATCGCACCGCCTCTATCAGGGCAAAACATCTTTAAGCGAAGCGCGGCTGTGGAAAGGTGCGGAGCAAACACTGCCATTAGGCTTGCCGGAAGATTTGTACGTTACGATCCCGCGCCGCCATTACAACGATTTGAAAGCGGTCGTTACCGTCGATAAAAAGATCACCGCGCCGGTTACCGAGGGCGAAAAACACGGCACGGTCAATGTCACCTTAAAAGGCGAACCGCTCATCAGCAAAGACTTGGTGGCGTTAAAAACCATCGATTCCGGCAATATTTTTCGCCGTCTTTACGATGGGGCGCTGATGTCCTTCGAGAAATCTGACGATGGCAAGTAAGGCCGTCTATTTAAACGGTAGCTACCTGCCTTTACAGGAAGCCAAAGTCTCGGTATTAGACCGGGGTTTTCTGTTTGGCGATGGCGTGTATGAAGTGATCCCGGTGTATTATGGCAAGCCGTTCCGTCTTGACAGCCATTTGCAGCGCTTGGATAACAGCCTCGCGGCTATACGCCTGCCAAATCCGCACAGCCGCAGCGAATGGCGGGACATTTTCGCACCGCTGGTGGCGGCGGATAAAAACCAATACCTGTATTTGCAAATCACCCGTGGGGCAGCCGAGAAACGCGACCATGCTTTTCCTGAAAATACTGCGCCCACCGTCTTTGCGATGTGCGCCGATATTGTGCCGTTTGCGGGTACGCAGGACGGTATCGCCGCCGTCACTATGGACGACAGCCGTTGGCGGCTGTGCCATGCCAAGACCATCACCTTATTGGCCAATATATTGCACCGCCAAGCGGCGGTAGACCAGGGCGGCGGCGAAGCCATCCTGATTAAGGACGGAAACGTCACCGAAGGGGCCGCCAGTAATGTCTTTGCCGTACTTGACGGTGTGCTGGTCACCCCTGGGCCAAGCCCTGCGCTATTGTCCGGCATTACGCGTGAGGTGATTTTGGAGTTGGCTCAGAAAAATGCTATCCCTTGCCGTGAAAGCGCGATCAGTGCCGCAGAATTGAACTCTGCCAGCGAGATTTGGGTCACTAGCTCAATCCGTGAGCTTATTGCGGTGGTCGAATTAGACGGTGCGGTGGTGGGCGACGGAAAACCGGGGCC
The DNA here is from genome assembly GCF_002209385.1 of Methylovulum psychrotolerans. Classification (NCBI taxonomy): domain Bacteria; kingdom Pseudomonadati; phylum Pseudomonadota; class Gammaproteobacteria; order Methylococcales; family Methylococcaceae; genus Methylovulum; species Methylovulum psychrotolerans. The sequence goes on along the minus strand of NZ_CP022129.1, from coordinate 2,631,255 downwards.
ACTCTGGCAAACGCTAAATAGCCTTTTTCAAGCTTATAAACAATCCCTATCATGAGTGAAGACACCTTATTTGAATTTCCCTGCGCGTTCCCTATCAAGGCAATGGGCAAAAACGATGTGGAACTGGATGTGCTGATTATTGAAATCATCAGCCGCCACGCCCCCGACATCAGTCCCGCCGACCTGAAAGCACGACCCAGTAAAGACGGCAATTTTTTGGCCATCACCGCCACCATCCAAGCCCACAGCAAACAGCAACTGGATGCCATTTACCAGGATCTGACTGACCATCCGCTGATTTTATTTGCTTTGTAGCCGATTAGAGCTAGCCTAAACCGCCCGTGGTGCACGGGCGGGATTTATGCTTTTGTCATTTGCGTACAACGGACTCTGGCCTTAAGCCTCGGTCAGTCTGCTTGCCGCCTCACGGTATTTCGCCGCGCAAAATTCCGCGACATCGGCGGGCAGGGCGGGGGCCGGGTAGGTTTTATCCCAATCTAAAGTTTCCAGATAATCGCGGACATATTGCTTGTCGAAACTGGGCGGGCTAATGCCGACCTGATACTGATCTGCTGGCCAAAACCGTGATGAATCGGGGGTCAGGGCTTCGTCGATCCAATACAATGTCCCTTGTTCATCGACACCAAATTCAAACTTCGTATCGGCAATGATTATGCCCCGTTCTTGGGCATAAGCGGCGGCAGTTTTATAGAGTTGCAAGCTGGCGGCGCGTACTTGCTCGGCCAAGTCTTCGCCGATGAGGGCGACGGTCGCGGCAAAATCGACATTTTCATCATGTTGGTCGACACCCGCTTTGGTTGACGGCGTGTAAATCGGCTCCGGCAGGATTTGCGCCTGTTGCAGGCCAGCGGGCAAGGTAATGCCGCATACGGCCCCGGTTTTTTGGTAATCTTTCCAGCCGGAACCGATCAGGTAGCCGCGCACAATCGCTTCTACGGGCAAAGGGCGCAGTTTTTTCACGACAATGGCGCGGCCTTCAATCTGTGCCCGTTCTTCTGCATCCGAAACCACTTGCGCTAAGGGAATGTCGGTCAGATGGTTAGGGATAATGTCGCGCATTTTGTTAAACCAAAAGTTCGACACCTGCGTTAAAACCCGGCCTTTACCAGGAATAGGGTCTGGCAAAATGACATCAAACGCCGACAGGCGGTCAGTGGTGACGATCAGCAAGGTATGCGCGTCAATATCGTACATATCCCGCACTTTGCCGCGGGCAAGCAGCGGCAAGGAAGTCAGGGCGGATTGGTGCAGGGCGTGTGGTGCGGTCATAAAGTCTCTTATCGTGTACAAAGGGTAGTTTAAAAGGGCAATAACATCAGAACGTCTTAAAGACACCGCTATCGTCGTCGGTATCCGACAACGCCATCCCGGCATTAAACGCCCCGTTCGTTTCCGCGCCCAGCTTAATCATCAGGCGGACTTCGTTTCTGGAATCGGCCGAATTCAAGGCATCTTCATAACTGATCTTGCCTTCGGCATATAAGTCATACAAGGCTTGGTCGAAGGTTTGCATTCCTTGCTCGCGCGAGTCTTTCATCAACTCCTTCAGCTTATGGATTTCGCCCTTACGGATGTAATCTTTCGCCAGTGGCGTGTTAATCAGCACTTCCACGGCGGGATAACGGCCTTTACCATCAGAACGCTTAATCAACTGTTGCGCCACCACACCGCGCAAGTTCATCGACAAGTCCATCAGCACCTGGCCGTGCATTTCTTCGGGGAAAAAATGCAGGATACGGTCTAAAGCCTGGTTAGCATTGTTGGCGTGTAAAGTCGTCAAGCATAAATGGCCGGTTTCGGCAAAGGTGAGGGCATTCTGCATGGTTTCGCGCGTCCGCACCTCACCGATCAGAATCACATCCGGGGCTTGCCGTAGGGTATTTTTTAGCGCCACTTCATAAGATTCGGTATCGATGCCGATTTCCCGTTGGGTGATGATGCAGCCTAAATGCTGGTGCTGGAACTCTATCGGGTCTTCAATGGTGATGATATGGCCGCTGCTGTGTTGGTTACGGTGTTTGATCAGTGCCGCTAAAGAAGTTGACTTACCTGTGCCGGTCGCACCGACAAACACCAGTAAGCCGCGCTTTTCCATAATCAGGTCTTTTAGGATAGGCGGCAAATACAGGCTGTCGGCATCGGGAATATCGTGCTCGATGCGCCGTAACACCATGCCCGCCGAAGTCCGTTGGGTAAAGGCACTGACCCGAAACCGTCCTAAGCCGGGCACACCGATGGCAAACTGGCACTCTAAGGTCTGCAAAAACTCATCTTTATGGCGTTGGTCCATAATGCTCAGGACAATAGCCATTGACTGTTCAGAGGTCAGCGTAGTTTTCGACACCTCAACTAATTTGCCGTCAATTTTCATGCTCGGCGCCCGCCCGGCGGTGATAAACAAATCCGAGGCTTTCTTTTGCACCATCAACGCCAGCAACGCGTTAAAATCCATAACTACAACCTCACAAGAACATGTCTTTATTAACCGCTTTGACCATCGCCGTCTTCGCCGCAACTTGCCCTTTGTCGACCAGTTCGCGTAAATTTTGGTCTAGCGTCTGCATACCGTCTTTGCGCCCGGTTTGAATCGCCGAATACATTTGGGCAACTTTCGCTTCGCGGATCAAGTTTCTGATGGCTGGCGTACCGACCATGATTTCGTGCGCCGCGATCCGCCCGCCGCCATTTTTCTTCATTAAAGTCTGGGAAATGACCGCTTGCAACGATTCCGACAACATGGCGCGGATCATATCTTTTTCAGCCGCCGGAAACACGTCGATAATCCGGTCGATGGTCTTTGCCGCCGAGGTGGTGTGCAGGGTACCGAACACTAAGTGGCCCGTTTCGGCGGCGGTCAACGCCAACCGGATGGTTTCCAGGTCGCGCATTTCACCGACCAGGATAATGTCGGGGTCTTCGCGTAAGGCTGAGCGTAAGGCCTCGTTAAAGCCATGCGTGTCGCGGTGGACTTCGCGTTGGTTAATCAGGCATTTTTGGCTTTCGTGGACAAACTCGATAGGGTCTTCAACGGTCAGGATATGTGCGTAATCATTGTTATTGATGTGGTTAATCATCGCCGCCAGTGTGGTCGATTTGCCCGAACCTGTAGGCCCTGTCACCAGAATGAGGCCGCGCGGGCGTTTACATAATTCCTCAAAAAACTTCGGTGCGTTTAAATCTTCAAGGCTCAAAACTTTGGAGGGAATGGTTCGGAACACCCCACCCGCCCCACGGTTTTGGTTGAAGGCGTTAACCCGGAACCGCGCAATGCCCGGCAACTCAAACGAAAAGTCTGTTTCTAAAAATTCTTCGTAATCGCGCCGCTGCTTGTCGTTCATGATGTCATAAATCAACGCATGGACTTCTTTATGGTCTAAAGCCGGAATATTGATGCGGCGAATATCGCCATCCACCCGAATCATCGGTGGCAAGCCCGCCGACAAATGTAAGTCCGATGCCTTGTTTTTAACCGAGAACGCCAATAATTCGCTAATATCCATAAGTTCCTCTTGCCAAGTGAAGTAAAAATAGTGTTACTTTATACCATATATAACTTGTATAGGAATGGGCGCACCATAATTTTGCCAAAGCCGCCCAGACCGTACGGTTTTCTTGTCCGGCAACCGACAGGAAAATGGACAAGCCCTTAAACCCCGGAGCCGTTTCCCGCCTAGCGGATAAGGCTACCTTAACCTCTATGATTCAGCAACCATGATAGCTCAGCACTTAGCAAACCTACACCGCCAAATCCGCCTAGCGGAAGACGCTTATGGCCGCCGCCCGAACACCGTGGCCTTATTGGCGGTCAGCAAAACCCAACCCGCCGCCGCCCTTGCCGCCGCTTATCAGGCCGGACAACGGCATTTTGGCGAAAATTATGTCCAAGAAGCCTTGGCTAAGCAACAGCAGTTAGGGGCTTTTGATATGACTTGGCATTTCATCGGCCCCATCCAAACCAATAAAACTAAATTGATTGCCCGTCACTTCGCTTGGGTGCATAGCGTCGACAGTATTAAAATCGCCCGGCGGCTCAGTGAGCAACGCCCAGCCAACCTGCCGCCGTTGAATATTTGCTTGCAAGTGAATATCAGCACCGAAGACAGCAAATCGGGCTTAAGCTTATCTGAACTCTCTGACGTATATCAGCAAATTGCCCAATTGCCTAATCTAAAGGTACGCGGGGTTATGGCCATCCCTGCACCGGAAACGGATTTTGCCAAACAACGCTTGCCTTACCACACCTTAATGCAGGCGGTTATGGCGCTTAAGGCAGCGGATTTTGATACGTTTTCGTTTGGCATGAGCGGCGATGTAGAGGCGGCGATTGCCGAAGGGGCGACGGTGGTAAGGATAGGGACGGCATTATTTGGGGCTAGGGCTTATCCGTAGGGATATTGGCTAAAAGCCAGCCCTTTTATGGCAAGCGTACGCCAAAGTCGGCTGGCTTTTGTGGGTTTTGCCGTGTAGCTGGGGCTTAATGGCTTTTAAACACGTCATCCAAGGTGGTGGCCTCTAGGATATTGTCCGCCCATTGCCCCAGTTGCTCCGGTGAAGCCGTCTCAATACGGGCTTGCAGCTCATCCGGCAGCGTCCGAAAACGCCGAATCAACTGCCTTTTGAGCAAACGGCTTTCGCCTTGTTGGATGCCTTGCTCGATGCCTTGCTCGATACCTTTCTCAATGCCTTGCTTGAGGCCTTGTTGGATACCGAGTTGAATGCCTTCTTCTTTCCAGCTGGTCGTCAGTTCCATCGCTTGCTCCTGTTCGGTAGGTAAAAATTCAGTATGGATTAAGTGATCAAAAATTTGCAGCTCTTCCTGTTGCAAGCGCAAATAAGTGTCGATAAAGCCCGAAATAAAGCGGCTGCGGGCGGGGTCGAGCTTGAGCGTGACCAGCAGCCGCAAACATTCGGCCTTAACGCGCGGCCTATCTTTGGGTTCTATCGCCATTTTTGCCATCAGGGCACTGGCGACCGGGTTATGGCTACCCAGATAATCCCGCCAGTTTAAACGGTTCAGTTGTACCGTACTGAAACGGAACGCCAAGACCTCCTTATCAGGGAAACTGACCGTGTAGCTGTCCGGTTCCGGTGTGTTCGGCGTGTCGTAGGATAACACGGCGATGGGATACACCGGCAAGCCGTGCTTTTCGTGCAGGCGGGCGAAGTATTTGAACATGCGCCGCGCAAACGCGGGCCGACGTTTCGCCTGAGCCTCAATATGCACCAAAAAATACGCGGGTTCGCCCTTAAAGCGCACGGTCGCCACCAAGTCCGCCTCATGACGCTCGCCGCCCTGGATGTCGGTGAATATTTCCTTGTCCAAAAACGCCACACTGTCCGGTTCCAGCCAGCCGTGCAACTCCGGTTGGAACAGGGCGATAAAATCCGTAAAGAATATCGTCAGCAGTTCTTTAAACAGGCGGTCGTGGTCTATGGGCATGGGCGGCCAAGGTGGCTTAGAATGATAGGGTTATTATCTGCGCAATGGCGGCTAAAGTAAAACGCTGACACAGTTGCGCCAGACACTTAAAGAAGCCGCCTATTAGCCCCTATTTCCAAATCCCGACAATATTGGTAAAGTCATCCGTCCAAGGCCGCATATCAAAATACAGCGGCATTTTTTGCCAGCCGCCCAGACCCGTTTGTAACGGCTCTAAGGTTTGCGCTTGCTTGGCCATCGCCACCCAATCGGTCGCCACCACCAGCGGCATATTATCGGGGGCGGTAAATTCTTCCAGCAATGCGGCAAGGTGTAAGTGTTCGGCGTGGATGGACAGGACTTTTTTCAGCGCCAAATGGCGGTTGGTGATATGGAAGGCCAGAATGCCGTTGGGTTTGAGCTTTTGGAAATACAGCTTGATAGCTTCTTCGGTGAGCAAATGGGTTGGCACAGCATCGGAACTGAACGCATCCATAACCAGCAAATCAAAGCTATGGTCGGGTTCTTGCACCAACGATAACCGGGCATCGCCGATACGCATTTGCGCCGTCTTATTGCATTGGCTCAGATAAGTGAAATACAGCGGATTGCTGGCGATCTCCACCACCAGCGGGTCGATTTCATACAACGTCCAACTTTGTTGCGGTTTGGCATAACAGGCCAGCGCGCCCGCGCCTAAGCCGACAATACCGATATGCCAGTTTTGGTCAACCGCATCATAAGCCTTAAACAATTGCCCCATGGGGCCAGGGCGGCTGTAATAGGTCAATGGGATGGTGCTGAGCGCGGCGGGCAGGCGTTGCGCCCCGTGCTTGGTCGTGCCATGGAACAGTTCGTGGTAGGTTTCCGCTTGGCCTTGCTCATCGGTGAGGGTGCTTTCGCGTACCGCCAGAACGCCGAAGAACGTCCGTTCTTGGTATAAGGTATGCGAGGACAGGCTATGCACCCCTAGGGAAAGGAAAATAATCACCCCCGCCGATAAGGCAAATCCTAGCGGTTGTTTGCGCAGGAAAAACACCGCACAGGTCAGCAGCATCAGGCTGATGGCGATGGCATCAAAATAATCCAGCAAATTGCCGACCCCCGCGTACAGCCCCAAGCCAACGCTCAACAGCAAGATGGGCGGGAGCAGTTGCCAGAGCAGGCGGCGGTTTAATGCTAAGGGCAGGCCTGGGCGTAACAGCAGGGCGGCGACGATCATAATGGGGTATTCGTAAATACCGTTAAAAATAAACGGCGCGACAAAGGTGTTGAACATGCCGCCTAACATGCCCGCAAACGACATGATCAGATAGAAGCGGGTCAGATATTGGGTCGGTGGGCGGCGTTTTGCCAATTCGCCATGACAAACCATAATCGCCAAGAAAAAGGCGATGACATGGAGGATTAAATACGCCCAATACGGCAAATCCGCCGGATTAATAAAGGCGTAGGCGATAAAGGGGATTAAAAAAATCGGCTGGATGCGCACCATCCATGGATGGATAGCATCATTCCATTTCGAGAACACAATAATAAAGGATAACAAATACACGGTCAGCGGGATAATCCACAACAGCGGCACCGAGGCAATGTCGGTGCTGATGAAGTTGGTCAGCCCCAGCAACAAGCTGGATGGCACTAAGGCCAAAGCCAGCCAATGCAGTTGCGTCAGCCAAGGCAGGGTATCGGCACTTGCTGCTGTTACGGTGGCGGCGGCTTGGCGGTTGCGCCACAGCATCGCGGCACAGGCGGCGATCAGCACCCCTAACAGCGCGTAGCCCATGCTCCAGTCGGTTTGCTGGGCGGCCAGGCCGATATTCGGCTCCAACAGGAACGGATAACTTAGTAACGCCAGCAAACTGCCGGTGTTACTGGCGGCGTATAAAAAATACGGGTCATGACTGCTGTGATGGCCGATTTGGGCAAACCATTTTTGGATCAGCGGCGCGGTGGTGGAGAGGACAAAAAACGGCAGGCCGATGGCCAAGCCTAAGGTCGACAGCAGCCACCAGGTGGGGTTACCTTCTGTCGGTGGCGTAACCTGTTCGGGTAATCCGACCGGCAAGGCCAATACGCTCAATAAAATGATGCTGGCATGGACAAGGATTTGCTGGCTGGCGCTTAAACGGGTCGATAGTGTATGGGCGTACAGATACCCCAAAAATAAGATGCTTTGGTAGAACACCATGCAAGTGTTCCAGACCGCCGGAGAGCCGCCCAACAAAGGCAATAAAATTTTGCCGAATAAGGGTTGTAAGACAAACATCAGCGACGCGCTGGTGAATAAGGTCGTGGCAAACAACAAAATAAGGGACAAACGGCGGTCGGTAGGTAGCTCTGGCACAGAATTCATGGACGTTAACTCGCAATAGGAATACGTCAATGATAAAGCATTGTGCTTGGTAAAGTAACTGATGTTACATGGTCATTTTTGCGATATTGAAAAATCTAGCAATGAACCGCTATCACGAGCTTTTTTTTAAACCACAGAATGTGCCTGCGTAACATCAGCAGATAAGATAGGGGACAAACATTGTCAATGCTCCTTATTTATCGTGCTATCTGATTATGGAAGAAACCATAAAATACTGGGTGTATTACGTCCAACCTTAACGTGCAGCCATTGCCGCCAAATTTTTTACGTTGTGTGAGCTTAGCCCGCCGATAGGTACACAGCTTGCATTGTCCGCATGAAATGGCCGCCCATTTGCTACAATAACCACCAGTTTCCCCTTTGCTTGAAGACAATCCTTAAGACAATCATATATGGATGCGCTGGTCATTTTAATTCCTTTATTGCCCTTGCTGGCGGCGGTTATTATCGGTGTCGGGCTGTTGTTCGGCGGCTTCCGCCGCCCCAGCCAAACTTTCAGCACCGAACTGGCGTTGTGGGCACTGGCGTTGGCTTGCCTGATGGCGATGGCCTTAGCCACGACGGACTTACTGGGCAAGAACCACGGCTATTTCAGCATGGGCGCTTGGTTAAGCAGTGATACCCTAACGGTGCGGGTTAACTTTACCAGCCATGGCCTGAACGTGTGGCTAGCGGTGGTGTTCGCCTTATTATTGGCGGCGGGCAGCCGTTTTGCCACGACCAATCTGCCAATCGGTCGCCCCCGGTTTTTTGCCTTGTTCAGCCTGTTCGCCGCCGCCGTGTTATTCGTGTTACTGTCCGCCAATCTGGTCGGTAGCTTAGCTGGCTGGATACTGGCAGAACTGTGCGGCGCAGGGCTGATCGCGCACGGTTACCAACAGCCACGCGCAGGCACTAACGCGCTCCGGGCTTTACTTAGCCAACGCTTGGGCGATGTCGGTTTTATGCTAGGCATTAGCCTGTGTTATGCGTGGACGGATAGCGTCAACTGGGCGCAGTTGCAAGTGTCGGCCACAGAATTGTCGATTGCCCAGGCAACCGGGGTTAGTTTGTGTTTCGCGCTGGCGGCTTTCGCCAAAGCCGCATTGGTACCTTTTTCGCCGTGGCTGGTCAGAACCTTGGATGAACCTGTTCCGGTCAGTCTGATCCTCGTCCACTTGGGCGTGTTTATGGTGATCGTGTTAGAGGTGCTGTTTATGCAGTCGCCATTTGCGCGTGCCGTTTTGGGGCTGATGGGGCTGGTCACGGTAGGGTACGCGGTTATCGTCGGCAAAACCCAAACCACGTTGCACAGTGCTTTGTTGTTTGGCTGTTTGGCACAGGTCGGACTGATGTTTATCGAATGCGGCTTGGGGTTATGGACGCTGGCAAGCTGGCATCTGGCCGCTAACCTGACGCTAAGTTGTGTGCAGCGGCTGGTATTGGCGGACGCGCCGCTCACTGCTGCGCATCCGCCGCGTTTGGTGCCGGCTAGATTGTATTTATTGTCGTTGCAGCAATTTTGGCTGGAGCCGATTGCCGATTGGGCCTTGGTCAAGCCCGTGTGCGGACTGGCACAGGATTTAAGTTATGTCGATGACCGCATCATCGACCGCGTGGTGGGTTTACCCTCGGCGGGGGCATTGCCGCTGTTGGTGCATTATGAAGATTGGGAAGCCGGCATCGCCCCACCCGCCGCCATCCCGTTCACCAATAGCAGCGGCGTGGCGGGTAAGCTGACCGAATGGCTGTCGGCCTTGCTGCATTGGTTTGAAAGCCGCTTAGTGCAACGCAGTAGCCACCCGCACAGTAACCGCACTGCCCGGCAATTTGGCCATGCGGTCAACCAGTTTGAGCGGCTGATCTTACGGCCCAGATACTTGGTGCTGTTTGTGTGTATTACTTTTTTGGTGGCGTTTTAGACGTTTTCACACAGGGTGCTTATCCTTATCGGTCAGGCCTTTGCAGATGCCGTCGGGACCGTGCCCAAGCCATTTGCCATTCTCCGCCATTGCGCAGATAATAACTGATGTTACGCAGTCACTTTTTCGATATTGAAAAACGTAGTGATGAGTCGCTGTCGCGACGGCTTTTTTAATCGGGACTGTGCAGTTGAACCGCCAACTGGCGCGATTATCTGGGCAACCACAACCCAGTTGCCAGCGCTTTGATGGCGAAAATGGCGATAGACCCGAAAGACCGGCCACGGGTAAAGGCAGAATGTCTGCGTCTGCTAGTGACGCTCAAACTTGACCCGGCACGCCGTCGCTTTATATCGGGCTTTATTGACACTTATTTGCGTTTGCGGCAGGAAGAGCTGCAAGTTTTTGACCATTTGATCACCACCGAATTTTTACCCACCGAACAGGAGCAAGCGATGGAACTGACGACCAGCTGGAAAGAAGAAGGCATCCAACAAGGCTTTCATCAGGGCGAATACCACGCGCTCAAACGCCTGTTGACCCGCCGCTTCCAAACCCTACCCGCCGATGTGCTGGCCCGCATCGAAACCGCCCCCGTAGAACAACTGGAGCAATGGCTGGACAACACCTTGGATGCCGTCACCTTAGAAGATGTGTTCCGCTCCCACTGAGCCGCGCCGCCTAGATAGCACGGCATTCACCCGCGCCGCCGACCCATTTGTCAGGTGGCTGAGCGGCGTTGTTCGCGCTGCATAAAACCATACAAGCCCTCCACTTTGTCCCGCGCCCAGGGCGTTTTCCGCAAAAACTTGAGGCTGGAGGCGATGCTGGGGTCTTTGCTGAAACAGTGTAACGGTATCTGTTCAGCCAAGCCAGCCCAGCCGTAATGCGCCACCAGTTCTGTGACTATAGTCTCTAAGGTAATCCCATGTAAGGGGTTATGGCGTTGCTTAAGCGGCGCAGCGGGGGCTGGTTCGGCTGGGACGGCAGACGGGTCGGTTTGATCGGTGCTGTGTTTCATCGGTTTTTTTTAATAGGGTGACGGAAGTTAAAGGCGGCTTTGCCTTGGTGGGGGCATGGCCAGCTTGACCGCAAGGGCGGGCAGGCCGCCCGCGCCCCTAAGAGGCTGTTGGCCATTGTAGCCCATTTTGCCTTTAAGAGGGGTCGGTAAAGCCGACTTCAAACATTTCCCCGGATTGTCCCAAATAAAAGCGTTCTCCGGCTTGCAGCGGCAGGGCTTGCCTTGGGGTAAGGCGTTCGCCGTTGGCTGTGAACGTGCCGTTGGTGGAGCCGTAATCCTCTAAGAGAAAGCACTTGCGCTGATAGTCGTAACGGATGCTGCAATGGCGTTTGCTGGTTTGTGATTTATCTCTGGGGATAACTAATTGACAGCTTTGCGGGTCGCGTCCTATCAGGATGGTTTCCCGCTGTAATTCTAACACCGCACCCGCATAATGGCCGCTTATACCGCGTAAAATGGGGCGCGGCGCAGTAAGAGGATAAGTGATGGTTTTGCGCGGCGGCTTGGCCGGGCGGCGCGAATACAGCACCAGACCTACCGCCAATAAGCTTAAGCTTAAGGTGCCGGCAACGGCACTGAGCAGCCACGGTTCCCGTTGCCATTCCTGTTGCAGGTGGCTAGGCCGGACACTGGATTTGCTATAGGGGATATGCAGCTTGTCCAGGGCGGGAAACAGTTCGTCCGCCTGTATGGCCCAGCCGATGCCTTCGCCTATCGGCACCCGGTCAACGCCATAAGTTGGGCCGTCGCTGCCTTCGCTGACGGTCGCCACCAGAGCCAAAGCTTTCATGGCATTGACCCCGATGACTTGGCCGTATTCATTGAATAGCGGGCCGCCGGAATTGCCGGGGTTGATGGAGGCATCGACTTGGTAGAGGGCAACCCCTTCTTTGGCGACAATGCGGCTGACGATACCTGTCGTTAAGGTGACGGAGGCGGCTTCTTCGCGGTCAACATCATCGGCCGCCCCAGGAAAACCCGATGCGGTCACGGCATCACGCATTTCCACGGTCTCATGGGTGGCAAATTCCACCGCCGGGCGGTTGGTGCTTTTCTCCAGCCGTAATACCGCCAGATCCCGCTTGTCCGAATGCCAAATCACCTCGGCTTTGACGGCATTGCCTATGGCCAGGAAGATCCAAGCCTGACCGCCATCCTCGATACATTTTGTGACATGCCAGTTGGTGACGACATAGCTGCCGTCACCGACCACAAAACCGGAACCGGAATTTTTTTTCTCGCCGTTGATACAGAGCGGGCGGACGGTGCTTTGGAGCATTTTGTCTTCCAAGACTCCTGCTGAGGCTTGATAGGCGGTGGCGTACAGTGCCAAGCCTAGCGCGTAGGCGCCGATGCGGGGCGGCAGGGCTTTTAGTAGGTTGGCCATTCGGGCGTATAGTTGGTTAGGTATCATCATTGTTAATCCAAGCTAAGTAGGCGTTCATCTATTTTTTAACATTTGTGAATTTAATCCCAGCCCAGCCCGCGTTCCCTGAGCGAAGTCGAAGGGAACGCGGGCTGCGCTTAAGGAACGGCAGGGATAAAAAGGTTAAAAGATCTATGCACACCTGCTTAATCCACAAAAACGGCAATAGCCGTGTAGTTGTCATGGCCTTGTAGGCCGAGGTGCTGGAGCCGCCAGGCCATATTGTCCAGCCATTGTTGGGGGGTGGCGGATTTTGCCAGTTCTATTGCCATCGCAGTTTCGGTGACGTGTTCCCAGAACCCATCCGTACACAATAAAAACCCGTCGCCGGATTGCAGCACCCACGGCGTGGCTTTGATGGTCGGCCTAATGCCTTTAGTGCCGCCGACATCGCGTAATAGGCGGTTGCGGTCTTCATGGTGGCGGATGGCCGTTGGGGGAATTTCTCCGGCATTCGCCATGGCTTGGGGGACGCTATGGTCTTGGGTCGCCTCCGCCAGTTTGCCGTGGCGGAAACCGTATAAGCGGCTATCGCCGATATGCGCCCACAGTGCCGCCGTGCCGTCGCTGAGCAAAGCCACGAGAGTGGTGCGCATGTTCGCCAAGTCCGGGTGGTCGCGTTGTCCGGCTAAAACGCCCGCGTGGGCGGCTTGTAAATGCCGTTCTAAAGACTCGGCGCTTAGCGGCCTGGGTTGTTGGGCAAAACTATACAGAAAGCCTTCGACGGCAGCTTGTGAGGCCACCTCGCCGCCGACATGGCCGCCTAAGCCATCGGCGACCAGCCAGCATTGTGCGCCGCCAAGGGTGCGGTGGCCGAAACAATCTTCATTGTAGGGGCGGCCTCCTGCGCTGGTGAGCGTCGCGGTGCTTAATCGCATGGCAGGACTCCCGCCGTGCCCGCCCTAGGCAAATAGCGGTTTGCCGCCTCGCCATGCCAATAAGGGCGGGGTGTGATGTTAAAATAGAACGCCATTATTTAGGGGCCACTTGGCTTTTGTTAGGTTTCGGTGGGGTTTTTTTACCCGCTTTAGGCGGGGTTGGTGAGGGCGGCTTGGATTTAGGCTTAGGCGGCGGTGCAGGTTTGGCGGCGGGAGCGGGGTTTTTCCGCGTTGGGGAGGCCGCACTGCGTAGGGCGGCTAAGCGCCGTTGCGCCTCATTGGCTTTATTGTTGGGATCTAAAGTCAGTTGCACTTGCCCGGCTTCCTCTAGCCGTTTTTGCGCTTGTGCCACGTCGCCCGCCTGCTTGGCTTGCTCGGCCCGCGCCAGCAATTGCTCGGCCATTTGGCTTAACGCGGTTTTCGCGGGTTCATACTGGGGGCGGAGCGCCAAAATTTGCCGGTATTTTTCCAAGGCGTTGCCGTTTTGTCCCGTCGTCAAACGGTCGGCTTGGCTGTCCGCTGCCGCTTGCGCCATCAGTTCCGCGATACGCGCATCCTCGTTAGTGGGGCTAGGCGTATCGGCGGCTGGGGCTGGCGGTTCGGGCACTTGTGCCAGTGCGGCAGGTGCGGGGGCAATGAGGGCGGGTGGGGCGGCGGGGGTGGCGGGCAGTAAAAACGGCTTGGCGATCCAGCCTGCCGCGACGATGGCACTACCCAGTAAAGGCAGTAGCCACCCGGCACGCGCAGGCCGTTTAGCGTGCTTTTTTGCTGGGGGCGGTGGTGGTGTAGCGGCTGGGCAACCCATAATCACGACGGTGACATTGTCTTGTTGGGGATGGTTTTGCTCTAAAAGTCGCTGGATTAGCGAGTCGGCGGCTTCCTGTGGCGAGCCGAACAGCTCATCGGTTATTTCTTGGTGGCTGAGGTAGCCATAGAGGCCGTCGCTACAGAGCAGTAACCAATCGTCCGCTTCTAAGGGAAAAGCCCGGATATTACGGTCAATCAGGACAATGTCCGGCAAGCCGACATAGCTGGTCAAGGCATTGCGCTCAGGGTCGTTAGCCGCCGAGGCGGGCGACAAGCGGCCTTCGGCCACTTGCTCCTGTAACAGCTCACCATAATTGTGGTCATGGGTCAGTTGGGTCAATTCACCCTGACGGTATAAATATAAACGGCTGTCGCCTACCGATAGCCAAAATAAAGATTGTCCGGCGATGACCGCCGCCGTTAAGGTCGTGCCGACATTGCTAAACGCGTCAACACTGAGCGACAGTTCGCACACGGCGGTATTCGCCTGCTGTAAGGCGTAGAGCAACGCATCGGGGATGTTTTGTTTCGGGCGTTTGCCAAGATAGGCGGTGCCGAAAGTTCTGGCCGCCAAGCGGCTGGCTTCGTCGCCTTTTTCCAGGCCGCCCATGCCGTCAGCGACTAAGGCTAACACGCCGCCATGGGCAATAAACGCGTGGTCGTGAATGTCGGAAAACCAAAATTCATCTTGTTGGCTGTGCCGTTGCCCTATCGCTTGGGCATTGCCGGGCAGTATGTGCATTATGCTTCCCCTAAAAGTAACACCCGCAACTGTGTGCGGCCTATTCCGATGATGTCGCCTTCTTGCAGGCGATAAGCCGCGCTAATGGGTACGCCATTGACGTAAGTGCCGTTGGTCGAGCCTAGGTCATGGAGCATAACCGCCTTCGCGTGGTAAACCAAGGCGCAGTGGTGGCCGGAAACTTCGGCATCGCGGGTCAGCGTGACAGCACAATCCGCACCGCGCCCGATAACGGCCTCACCCGATAAATGCAGCGGATAGGTCTTGCCGTGCCCGCCCGCATTCAGTTCGGCCAACTCAATAGCGTAACCCGGCCCTATCGCTGGGGTTTGGTGTGCCGTGTCGGGCAAGGCAACTGCGTCCCAAGAAGCGTCGTCCGGCCAAAAGTCTTCGCTAACCGGGGGTGGGCTGACGGCTTGGGGTAGTCGCTGCCGCATTACCAGTATCACACCTGTTACCAGCAAGAGTAGCACCCCGGCTATGCTGCCATACAGCCAAACTGGCCAGCCGTTCGCGGTCGGTGGTGCGGGTTCTGAGGGCGCAATCGGCGGTGTAGGTGTCGGCAAGGCGGGTAACAGCCGTATATCCATGCCGTCATTTAATACCAGGCCGTCTTCGGCGCGTAAAGTGATTTGTAGGCGTTGGACGCGCCCGTCGGTGCGGCAAGCCCGGCAATCCAGCGTTGCTACGGCCACGGCCTTAATCTGGTCGCGCAACTCGCTATAGGCTTGGCTTAGGTGGCGGCTACCGACCCCGACATACGCACCGCCGGAACGGCGGGCGAACAGCCCTAAGGCCTTAATGCCTTCGGCTTGCCGGGCAGCGGCGTTGGGCGTATCCCAGCCCAAGGCGTAAATCGGTATCCGGTCGGTATCCAGCCGATTAAGGACTTCTTCACGGGTCGCCCCGCCGGATAAATCGTCCAAACCGTCGGACAGCACCACAAGCACCCGCCGCCCCGGCAGGTCGGCATCACCGCGCCGCGCCAATTGCAGGGCTTGGATCAGGCCTTGATGCAGGGCGGTGTGTTGGTCGGTGGGTTTTAAGGCGGCAATGGCGGTTTTGAGGGCGGCGGGGTCGCCGCTAAAGTCCGTCACAGTCTTGACGCTATCGCCAAAACTCAATAGGGCCATCCGGTCAGCGGTTGCCAGCGTGTCCGCCCAAGCCGCTAAGGCGGTGCGGATGTGGGCGAATTGCTTAGTCGGCAGCGATAATGAGACATCGACTAAGAATATATACGCCACGCCTTCTTGGCTGTCGGCAAAAGTTTGGACATGGGTGACGGGTACGGCAGTGTCCGCCAAGCTGGCGGTCAGTTGCGCGGCGTTTAAAGCGTCCGCCGCTTTGCCGTCGGCATCGCGCACGTCCAGATAGGCGATCAGCTTAGGGTTGGCCTGCCGCGCTTGGCTGAGCTGTAGGGTGGCAGGCGGCGGGTTTGCTAAGGCAGTGGTGGCTAGCCCCAGATAAATGGCCGATAAGACGAGCTGACCCACGCGCTTTATGGGTGGCGGATGCAAGCCATTGGCTTGTATAGGGCGCAATGTCATCCGCCATCGCACGGTTTCGGCGCGGAGTTTAAGGGGGGGTAAATAGACGGCGCGATTTTCCATAGCCATTTAGTGTTTCAATCTTTTTAGGGCTTCGATAGCAGCGGCGTAACCTTGTTGCGCCGCTTTCTGATACCAGTATTTGGCTTCCGCCAGGTTCTGATCGGTTCCTGAAGAATACTGATTGCCAAGATTATATTGGGCAATCATTTCACCTTGTTCGGCGGCTTTTTTGAACCACTTTATGGCTTCTGGATAATCATGGGCAGCGGAATAGATACTGCCAAGATTATTTTGGGCGCTAGCGTGACCTTGTTCCGCCGCTAACCGATACCAGTGTGCCGCTTCGGTGTCGCTTTGGTTAACGCCAGTACCCGCTTTATACATTACCCCAAGCGCAAATTGACCATTCGCATAGCCTTGTTGCGCCGCTAGCCGATACCAATACACCGCTTCGGTAGCGCTTTTATCAACACCTTTTCCCGCGTCATACATCCAGCCCAGATTGAATTGGGCAACTGCATGTCCTTGTTCCGCCGCCCGGTGATACCATCGTGTGGCTTCGGTGTCGTTTTGTTTTACCCCTGCTCCCTGAGCATAGATTTCTCCTAGGCAGTTTTGTGCTAATGTTAGTCCTTGTTCCGCCGAAGCAGTACACCACTTTAGCACTTCGGCTTCGTTTTTTACCGCGCTTTGACCCTCCTTGTACATCATGGCGAAATTAAATTGTGCGGTTGCATAGCCTTGCTCCGCAGCCGACTGATACCACGCAAAAGCTTGGGAATAGCGCTTTTCATCGCCGGCAATCCGTGCCGCAATAAATGACATAATCGGGTCGTCGGCTTTGGCAAGCGGTTCGGCCGCAGCTTTTAGGCCATTGGCCATGGCCTTGTCGAACCAGTGCTGGGCTTGGTTTTCGTCTATCGGTTTATCCCGGCCATTATGGTACAGCCTGCCGACACTGTATTGGCCGAATGGGTTACCTGCATTGGCCGAACGCTCATACCAAACAGCAGCTTGATGCGTGTCCATAGCAACTCCGCCGAAGCCGTTTTCATACAGGCTACCTAAGCGAAATTGCGCCAAGCCATTATTTTTTTCCGCCAAACGCTGGTAGATAGGCAATGCTTCGTTGTATTGATGGGCGAAGAATTTTCGGTCGGCCATCTCAATAGAATCGGCAACAGGCAGAGAGACCAAGAGCTTGGCAGCAGGCAACAAGTAAACAAAGCCAATACCGACCAAGGCAAGTAAAGCGATGCCTAGCAACGGTTTTCTGGCAGCGGCCTTGTTATGGCCCAAATTAGCTAATGGGATGCGGCTGGTTTGGGTTTTAGGGTTTGCGTCAGTATCCGCCGCGTGCAGTAACGCCTCTTGAAATGCCCGGATAGTTTGATAGCGTTGTTTGGCCTCCGTTGCCAAGCCTTGCACGACGACCTTGGCTAGGCGTTCGGACAAATCGGGCACTAAGCGTTGCGGCAGGATTAAGGTATCGTCTTCGACCCTGTCCATTGCTTCCGCTGGCGTTTGCCCGGTGAGCATAAAATACAAGACTGCCGCACAGGCATAAACATCTGTCCACGGTCCTTGCCCGCCGCGGCGGCTGTATTGCTCGAACGGCGCGTAACCCGCGCTTAACACCACCGACATGCTCCGGCTGCGTTCCGCCATGGCGAGCCGTGCCGTACCAAAATCCAGCAGGATAGGGCGGCCTTGGCGGGTGAGGTAAATGTTTTGCGGTTTGATGTCGCGGTGGATAAAGCCTTTCTCATGCACTTCGCGCAAGCCGTCGAGGATGGGGTTTAAAATCGCCAAGGCGGTTGGGGCGGGTAAGCGGTTTTTTTGTTGTAAGTATTCGGCCAGCGTCATGCCTTCGTAGTAGTCCATGACCAAGTAGGCGGTGGCATTTTCTGCAAAAACGTGGCGTACTTTCACCAGATGGGCATGGTCAAATTTTGCCAAAGTGCGGGCTTCGATGATAAATTGCTCTAAACCGAAACGGAACAGCCCGCCTTCTTCCGGCGAATGGGCGCTGACTGTCGTCCGCCCCGCTTCACGCCCGACCAACTCGCGCGGTAAATATTCCTTAATGGCGACCAGGGTCTCCAAGCCAGTATCAAAGGCTAAGTAGGTCACGCCAAAACCGCCCGGTTTGCCCAAGACCCGCCCGACCAGATATTGCTTATGCAGTCGGGTGCGGTGCGGTAACAATAACGGCCCGCGTGGGGCGGTTTCGTCATAGCCGCAATGCTGACAAACGGCTTGCGGGCCTTTCTGCCGGAAACAGCCCATGCAGAGCATTTGCCAATCCACACTCATTATTTACCTGCCTATTAGTTGTTTAGGTTATTGTTAATGGTTGAACATCACGTTTTAGTATTTGCCCGAATTATTTCTTACCCATTTCTTACTGGGTGCCTTCGCCAAATTTCGCGTCAATATACTGATTATCGCCAGGACGCATTTCGTAGCAGTCTTGGACAGTTTCGACGCTGCCTGCTTGCAGTAATTGGCTGACGGTGACAAAGTGCAGGCCTTTGGCTTGTAAAGCACTGACAATTTTCGGTAATGCGGCGGCGGTGCCGTGGCCGCGGCCATTGGCGTGGAAAACGATAATCGAGCCGCTCCGCGCTTGCCGGATGACCCCGTTCGCCAACGCGGTCGGGGCGATGCGCGGGGCGGCGTCGCCACTGACCACATCCCATTGGATCGCCGCCAAACCTAGACCGTTGACCGCTTCTAAGGATGCCTTGTTACAAGTGCCGTAGGGGAAGCGTAAGGTCATGGGCTGATGGGGGATGTGCTGCATCTGTGCCGCTAAGCCGGCTTGTTGGGCTTTGGCGTTCAGGTTATCCCGCTGTATGGCATATTCGGCTTGCGTCCAAGTGATTTGGTTACGCATTTTTTGGCCGCCCAAGACGCGTAAGTTGCCGTGCGTCCAGCCGTGGTTGCCGATCTCAAAATTCGGGTCGGCCATCAATTGCTGGGTTTTGTCGGGGTGCGAGCGCATCCATTTACCGCCCGCAAAAAAAGTCGCGGGGATTTGTTGGTCGCGCAAATAATTGACGATGTCGCGGTCATAGCCGGTCACATCGTCGGCTTGCTCACACAAGTCAAAGGTCAGGGCAACCAGCGGCTTATCGGCGGGTAAGCGTACCCGGCGGATGGAGTGTTGCCACGCCTCAGCCAAGGCGGGCAATTTTGTCGGTGCTTCGAGATAGTCGGGCGGGTCTACGTTCGGTTTGGCGAGATGGGTGATGCGCTCTTCGCCGGGCTTGCCGCGCAATACTTCGGCGGGCCATAAGCCTAATAGGCTGTTGGTCGGTTTGGCTTGGGCAGCGGGCAGGGCGGGCGGTGGCGGCGCGGCGGGTTTGGTTTGGTCTGCCGTCTTGTCCGGTTGCGGCGGCACGGCAGGCAATTGCTCGGCGGGCGTTAAGGGCAGTGGGGCTGATGAGGATGGCAGACAGGCCTTCAAGGCTTTGGCGGGCATGATCACCCGCCACTGTTGCCGCCGTTGTACGGTAACGGCATAGTCGCAGCTATAGGTTGCCGCCGGATTTTTGTTGGTGTAGTCCAGTTGGGTCTGAAAGGTGATACGGTTGTTGCGGCTGACCATTATGTTGTTCGGCATGGGCGGCGGGGTCAGGCTTTGCACATTTTGGCAGTCCGCTAGGGTGTAGCCTTCCGCTAAGGCCACCGCCGCCGCGCAGTCATGGTCGGCGACGTGTTGGTAGAATGCCATGAACACCGCCTCAGGAGCATCGGCGGTTGCGTGGCTAATGGCGGGCAAACCCAGTAAGCTTAGCCCACAGGCGGTTAAGCGGGCGACGCTGGCCGCGTCGGTGAATAATCCGTGTAAATGCTTCATTGCACCTCTACCAATTCATTTTTAGCAATCAACCAGCGGTCAGTGCCGAGTTCTAAGATCATCAGCCCCCGCCAACGTTGCGCCGGGGTGGCGCTTTTGGCTTGTACCCAAACATCAACCCACACGCGTGCTTTAGGGCCGGGAACAAAATCGTAAAACTTGGGCGGGCTGACTAATTCGGCAGATTCAGTATTCGCCAAGGCTTTGGCCAGTTTGCTGCGGCTATGGGGGTCAGTCCATAGTTTGAGCGCGGCTTCGGTATCGTTGCCCATGGCTTGAAAATAGCGGTTGACCACATTGACGGCCAGTTGCTCGGCCTTGCGGATGTCTGCATCTTTGGTGTCACCAGACGGCTCCTCCCTTGAGCTTTCCCGTTCAGCTTGGGCTTCGCGTTGTGTCTGTAGCCGTTCCTGCTCGGCTTGGTATTCGCGTTGTACTTGCTGCTGCCGCTCTTGCTCAGCTTGCGCTTCGCGTTGCGCCTGTAGCTGCGCCTGTTCGGCTTGCTCGGCACGTTGTTCTTGATCCAGCTCTTGTTCTTGCGTATAGGCGGCGGCTTGTTCGGCCTGGTGGCGGAGTTCGTTATTCGCCCCCATCACAAACAGTAGGCCGGACAGTGCTAAAACGCCGCCCATACCTAGCCAAACGGGCGCGGTTAAGCCGGTTGCGGTAGGGGTGGCTTGGAGCAGCGGCGCGGCTTTGTCCAGCACCAAGCCCCCGGCCATTTTGTCGTGCAGGGCTTGCTTGCGTTGGGTAAAGCCCGCCATTAAAAAGCCAATGCCTAAGGTCAGCGAAGAGACGATTTTGCCGAAAAACCGCCCGCTGGCGCGTGCAAAAGAAAGCCGCCGACCCTCAAGGTCGGCGACTTTGAGGCCTACCGCCAATTTGCCGGGTGTGGCTTGATAACCTGAGCTTTCCATACCCGCAAAGTACAACCAATTCAGTTGCAAGTTAACGGCACAAACTAGGATGCTGACGCTCATGATGGCCTCATTGAAACCGCTGAAAACCACCCCGGCAGCAATGGCGACATAGGCCAGCACGTTGATAATCAGAACTACCACGCCATCAATGAGGGCGGCGGCAAAGCGCCGCCAAAACCCCGCATAGCCGCTGGGATTGGGCGGCGTAACGGTTTGGGTGCTAGTGCTAGTGCTGGGGTTGAAGTTGGGGCTTGGCGGCCTCAGCCGTTCCTGAAAGTCGCGGGCGGTTTGCGGCCTGCCCCGCGCCTTGACCGCCAAGCCGTCGATAATGGCTTGGTTAAGCGGTGCGGACAGGGAGGGAACCAAGGTCTTGGGGGCGATCAGGCTATCGTACTCGGCGCGTTCCGGGGCTTCCGGCGGAATCTGCCCGGTGAGCATTTGGTATAACACAGCGGCGCAGGCGTAAATGTCCGTCCATGGGCCTTGTTCACCCTTGCGGTGGTATTGCTCAAACGGCGCGTAACCGGGGGTCAACACCACCGATAAGGTGTTGCTGTGTTCGCCCATCGCCACCCGCGCCGAGCCGAAATCCAACAAAATCGGTCGGCCATCGTGGGTGATATAAATGTTTTGCGGTTTGATGTCGCGGTGCAGAAAGCCTTTATGATGCACTTCGCGCAGGCCATCAAGGATGGGCATCATAATATCGACCGCTGTTTGCTCGGCTAACTGGCCTTTTTTGTCAAGATATTGCGCCAGGCTGATGCCTTCGTAATAGTCCATCACTAAATAAGCCGTGCCGTTTTCCTCAAACACGTTGCGCACCCGCACGACATGGGCATGGTCAAACTTCGCTAAGGTGCGGGCTTCGCTCAAAAATTGTTCCAGGCCAAAGCGGAATAACTGGCCGTCATCTTGGGAATGGGGGCTGACCGTAAAGGTACCGGTCTCGCGTCCGGCCAAATCCCTAGGCAGATATTCTTTAATCGCCACCAGGGTTTCCAAACGGGTGTCAAACGCCAAATAAGTAATGCCAAAACCGCCCGGTTTACCCAGCACCGCACCGAGCAAATACTGCCCCTGCAACAGCGTCCGATGCGGCAAAACCAACGGGCCGCGCCGGAGGGTTTCATCATAACCACAATGGGGGCACACGGTGACCCCGCCCTTGTCCTGGAAACAGCCAGGACATAATACCGCCCAGTTTATTGTCATTGCCTGTTCGCTCCCTAGGGCAAGCGCGTCTGAATGCCCGGTAAAAGATCGTGGTTTTTTGTTGGTGCAGCGCTTACAGTGTACCTGATTAAGCAGGCTTTACCCCTCGCTAGACCATTGGAACTGTACGCCACAAAACGGTACGAACAGCAATTTTGTCCGCCCTAATTCGATGGTGTCGTAAGGCTTTAGCTCGGTGGGCATGGCGACTTCGTCATCATTCAAATAAATCAAACCGCGGCTATCTCCAGGAATAATAAGAAACGCGTTTTTTTTCGGGTTAAAGCTGATGACCGCGTGTTTTTCCCTAGAGATAGTGGCGTCGCCGTTAATGCAAATATCCATGCTGGGATCGCGCCCAATCAGGTTGCGTTCGCTACGGATACGGTAATCCCGGCCTTTGTCGGCCCCCTCAATGCAGACCAGCCAGCCGACCACAGGATCAATACCCAGCTTGGCCGACCAAAACGCTTGGGTCACGCCCAGTTCCCGCTCCGGTTTGGCCTCGTTTCGGCGGCGGGTGGGTGCGGCATCGGCGGGCGGTGCGTCATCACTGACATCCAGCGACGCGTTCCGCCAATTCATCGACCGTAACGGCTTGGTGGTTTCCATGTCCAAATCGCGTATACCGCAGGATGGGCAACCGCTATATTTATTTTCATCATAATAATGCCCATTATCACAACGTTTTAACGCCATAACGCCCCCTCAACTTGAATAACCTTAATAATAAATTAAAATCACACAGAATTAAACAAATTACATGGCTTACCGTTAATCATCTGCTAACGTTTATTGGCTCAGCCGATACAACTTCTTGTCGGGAGGTAAGTAAGGCTTAGGTTTGGCATTTGGGCCGATAGCGGTTACGCTGTTTAGGCCATGGCGCTAAGATAAGCCCGGTTAAGCCCAGGGGCGGCTTGCTAAATCGCCAGACTAACCCCATGATATGGCTTTTGAGTGGTTAAGCTTCGCCGCTTGCCATTTTGCGCCCAATACACCTCTGCAACCCCATTGTCGAATAAGGACAACCTGTGCAACCACAAGAACACATTAACGAGCTAAAAAACCTTGTCCAAAACTTATTGGACGAGGCGACACAACAAGGTGCGAGTGCCGCCGAAGCGGGGCTGAGCCAAGAAAACGGCCTATCGGTGTCGGTGCGCTTAGGCGATGTCGAAACCATCGAACACCATTGTGACCAAGGCTTAGGCATCACCGTCTATTTTGGCCAACGCAAAGGTTCGGCCAGCACCACCGACCTGTCGCCCGCATCCATCAAAGAAACCGTCAGCGCCGCGTGCAGCATTGCCCGTTACACCAGTGCCGACGATTATGCGTGCTTGCCTGACCCCGCCCTTCAGCAAACCCAATTCCCTGACTTAGATGTCTATCACCCGTGGCAACTCGGTGCTGACCAAGCCATCGCTTTGGCTATCGAATGCGAAACTGCGGCGCGGGGCTTTCATCCTGAAATCAGCAACTCCGAAGGCGCGTCCGTCAATAGCCACCAAGGTGTCCGGGTCTTGGGCAACACCCAAGGCTTTCTACAAGGCTATGCCTCTACCCGCCACTCCTTAAGCTGCTCGGTTCTGGCGCAACGCGGCGACAGTATGCAGCGTGATTATTGGTACACGGTCGCCCGCAACGCCGCCCTACTGGAGTCGGCGGTTAGTGTCGGCCAGAAAGCCGGGGAGCGCACCGTGCGCCGCTTGGGGGCGCGTAGCTTAAGCACCCGCCAATGTCCGGTGCTGTACAGTGCCGAAATCGCCTCCGGCTTGCTCGGCTCGTTTATCGGCGCAATCAGCGGCGGCAATTTGTACCGCAAATCGTCGTTTTTGTTGGATGCGCTGGACACGCAAATTTTCCCCGACTTTGTGCATATTTACGAACAGCCTTATCTGATCGGTGCGCTCGGCAGTGCCGCTTACGACGGTGAAGGGGTGGCTACCCAAACCCGCGACTTGGTCAGCGACGGCATCTTGCGTGGCTATGTGTTAAGCACTTATTCGGCCCGTAAGCTGGGCTTGCAAAGCACGGGTAACGCGGGCGGAGTCCATAATCTGAGCATCACCCCTAACAGCGGGGATTTTACCGCGATGTTAAAGCTGCTCGATACCGGATTGCTGGTGACTGAACTGATGGGACAGGGCGTGAACATGGTTACGGGCGATTACTCGCGCGGTGCGGCGGGCTTTTGGGTAGAAAATGGCGTGATCCAGTATCCGGTCGAAGAAATCACCATCGCCGGCAATCTTAAAGACATGTTTAAGCAGATTGTCGCCATCGGCAACGACATCGACTATCGCGGCAATGTCCGCACGGGGTCAATCTTGCTGGAGAAAATGGCTATCGCGGGGGAATGATGAGGAGAGTGCGGGCAAAAACGGCCCGCACTCCGCAGAAAAGCTACGGCCAACGGTCTTATAGCATCCCGTTTTGGAGATGGTTTTGGAAAATCTGGGTCGCCCAGCTTCTGGCGATAGCTTCGCCTTCTTTGCCGCTGTAATGCAGGCCATCCCTACCGCTGCTGGGGTAATGGGTATATTTGCGGCTGTCGATGAGCTGGCAGTTATAGCTATGCGCTAAGCTGTCCAGCAAGACATAGACTTCATCGGTTTGCGCCGAAGTGAATTTACGCGCATCCGGCGGGCCTATCCAAAAACATTGGCGGCCCGCGCCAGCGACTTGCCGCATCAGGGTTTCGGTCTGGAGGATACGCTCCTCCTGATGTTGCGGGATCAGGTTCGCCCCTAAGGCGACGATAACCGTTTGCGGTTGCAGCGAGCTTAGCAGTTCGTCAACCTGCGGGGTCATGCCCCTTAAGCCCTTTTCTTCACTGCCGTCGGCATTGTGCCGCCAGAACCCGCAACGGGTCGCCTTGTTGCCGTTCAGCCACCAATCGGGGGAGCTGCCGCAACTGGCAATGGCGGTGACTTGCGCCCCCGGAATTTCCTGTTCGATCAAATTGGTCAGCGTCGCGCCAAATACGGCGGTGGAGTGGGAGTCGCCGATAAACAGCACGGGCCGTTTACCCGCGTAAGTATTGGGCAGGTGAATGTCCGCCCGCTTGTTGTTGATAGGCGCGTACGCGACCATTTTGTTTGTGCCCAACTGCGCTAACGAACCATCCGAATAGGATTTGTGCCGCGCTAGCGGCTCATCGTTGTAATGGGAGGGGGCGGCGGGCCTTAGCACTTTTATAGGGCCTTTTTCCAACAACCGGGCCGCGGCTTGCGCCCCCCGGTCGGCATCGGCATCGGCGGCGGGATTATTCAGGTCATTAGCGGCATTATTTTGTGGCACTAGCCATTTAGCCGTGTCTGTTTCCGGTGCCGGAGGGGTAGTGGAACACGCCGTCAGGATAACGGATACGAATGCCAAAGCGGACAGGGTCTTGGCTACAGGGGGTAAAACAGTCATTTTTAAAACCTCATCGTTAGGCAACAGCCCTGGTGCTGCGGGTGGGCAGTGACAGGTGTCGCCTGATTTTTCATCAAACACCAAACATAGGCGTTTGCCGATTAATAACGCTACTGCTGCCCAAACGCTTGGGCGTGGCTATTAAGGCTTGCCTTCACTGCCCATTCTACGCCATATTGGCCGCTTTATGAAAAACTTGCGCATCGGATAACGGTTTTAACAAACTGAAAGCTATAGGTATTTATTCGTTTAAGGGCAGCGGAATTTCTGGCGCGGCTTATTTACTGGCGACGCATAAGGCCTTGAGCAGGGTTTCGGTATATAGCCTGATGCCTTTCCCGGTCAGATGCAGGCCGTCGTCGGCAAAGATTTTCGTGCCCGCCAAGCCTACCGAGCGCCAGTTAAGCAGTTTAACCCCCGCATGTTGGGCGGCTTTTTCCAGCAGGTGATTATTAGCCGACTCGTAATTGCGGGGCAGTTTTAAATTGACCAAAATCAGTTGCTGGTTACTTTTCAGATGGCCAATCAGTTTATCGACTTGCGCTTTGTTCAATGGCCCATTATTACCGAGATGGATTAACACCGTACCGTCCGCTTGGGGGGTATAAGTACCGTCCAACAATTGCAGGGCATCGCCCAACTGCCTGCCCACTTTGGCATCAAGCATGAGTCCGGGCATTTTCCGCAACAATTCGGCGGCGGCGCCCACCATCACCGAATCGCCAATTGCCAGGATGGCCGGTTTTTTTTTCGAGCTGGTGTGGACACGCGTCACATAACCGTTCGAGTTATTTTTTTCCCAAACGACTTTTCGGCGTGTGTTGCCCCCCGCGTTAGCGCACATCGCCGTTACAGATTCGGGCGTATCGTCCTCTTCCTCCTCTTCGGCATTGCCGCCCGCAGGTGGCGGAATAGTCGGCCCCAATAAGGCAGGCGGCATAGAAAAATCACTGTTAAGGAATGTACCCAAGCGGCTATTAAAGCGGGTGTTGCCTACCGTTACCACATCAAACACTTGCGGAATGGGCAGTGCTTCGCCAAAACTGGCGGCTTCGGACACTTCCGAAGTGGCTTGGCGTATGGCGGCTTCGGTGGAGCGCACCAGATAGTAGCCGCCCCCGACGGTGCTGGCCAATGCCAAGCCGGAAAAGCCCGCCGCTTGCAAGCGGCGAAGGGTATCGCCTTGGCTGAGCGCTTGCCAGGTCCGCGCCAATAAGCCTTTGCGGAACGGCTCTTCGACCAGATGGTGGCAAATTTCCGCACAGGCTAACGTTACCGCAAGCCGTAACAAAAACAGTTCGCTACCTTCAAAAGGTATATCCACCCACGGCAGGCTTAAACAGAATACCGGCCAATGCCACAAATAAATGCTGTAGGAACGGTTGCCTAGCCACGCTGTCAAGCGGTTGCCTAAGATAAGCCGGACAGGGTCGTAGCGATGACTCGCATGGCAATGGATAATCACCCCGCCAGTGAGCAAAGCAACGGCGGCAAAGCCACCAGAATATAAGCGCGGGTCATTGGCTTCCAAGAAGTACAAGGCTGTCGCCAACGCGCCAAACGCCGCCGCCCCAATCGGAGCGGACACCATCTGGACACGGCGGCGGGGTTGCCAATGTTGCGATACCAGCATCGCCAACGCACCGATCAGAAAAGCTCCCGCCCGCGTGTCGGTGCCGAAATAAAGCCGCGACGCATCCGCATCCGGCGTATACAGGCTCGCCATCCATGCATAACTGCCCCAACTGCCCAACACGAGCATGAGTGCCGCCAAGCGTGTGGGCAAGCGGAACAGCAACAGGCAGAAGGTCGGCCAGAGCAAGTAAAACTGGAATTCGACCGCTAACGACCACAAATGCTCAAAGACCGGAGGCCGTCCTATACCTTCAAAATAGGAGACCTGATTGAAGATGTAATGTAAGTTGCCGGTAAAGCTGAGGGCATAAGGCAGGTCGGCGCGGATTTGCGGGCTATCGCTAGGATGGAACAGTACCAGCCATACCCAAACCCCCAAGGCCATCGCCAGCATTGATGGGAACAGCCGCAACCACCGCCGCCAGTAAAAACGCTGAAAATTGATGTGTCGGGCGTTTGCCCATTCTTGCTGGAGCAGGCGGGTGATGATAAAGCCGCTGATGACAAAAAAAACCTCCACACCCAAATAGCCGCCCGGCAACCAAGCGTTATCTTGGTGATAGGCCAACACGGCAATAATGGCCAGCGTCCGCAAACCGTCCAAATAGGCCAAATGTCCCGAAGCGGATGCAGGGGGCTTGGCGGCATCTTGGCAAGACAGGCCTATAAGCAAAGACAGCGGCGGTAATGGTTTCATGAGTTGGGGGTAAGGAGGTTGGTAAAATCGGGCGGTCAGCTAAGAAACGCGCATGAAATAAAATCTGTTGTACAGACGCACACCCTCTCCCAGTCTCCGCGTTCCCTGAGCGAAGCCGAAGAAGACAGGGGGAGGGGCTTTTTCCCCTGATTGTCGCCTGTACGACGGGGAAGGCATTACCCCTGCCCCTGCGCGAAGGGGAGGGCTGGGGTCACTGCCATTAAGTTAAGGAATTGTACTTGTAATTTCAAAAAGATAGGATTAACCGTTCGCCTGTCCCCAGACCCCCCTTGTGGGGGAGCTTGTCCCACAGGGACTTCCGATGGTCGTCGAAGGGTGGGCGGTTAATCCGTCCATGGTTCGACAGGCTCACCACGAATGGATTAACTTACTACGCTCTTAATATCTACATTATTGAAATATAAAGAATAAATCTTTAACTTAATGGCAGTGAGGGCTGGGGTGGGGTTTAACACACTGAGGCGCAATGGAACGTCTGCTTAATTTTATGCACGTTCCTAAACAGCGGCTAATAGGCGGCGGTAAGGTATTACTCCCATCCCAGTAACGCTAACGTTGCAGTAACTGGGCTTGGGTAAGCCGATGAAAAACGCCGTTTTAAGGCTATTTCAGTTGGGCTACTTGGCATACCCTTATACCGTCCACAGAAAAAAACCGCGAGCTGCCATAGCATAACGGCAATGCTTATCCCCGCTAAGGATAAAGCCTAAGGCTCTCTATATGGTATTAATGGTAAAAAGACCTTAAACCCCATATAGAGCCAAACCTAAAAATGTTTTGCGTACTATATAATAACCGGACAGCGAATAAAATTAACTATAACCAGAAAAGCTGTGAAGTTGTTCACAAAAACCAATATAATGCCGTTATCTATTTGATAAATAATATAAAATTATTTAATACATTTTGCGGCAAGCCATAAGAAAGCTGGCTGATTTTAAAAGAAGGCCTGCTTGGCGAAGGAATTGTAAGGCGCATGACCGCGTAACATCAGATGTTATTTGCACGGTTACTTAGATGTGCTTGGCTTGTCCTTATAATGGCATAATAAGCGCCTATTATCCCGCCTGGCGCGGCAATCGATTATCGCGTGTTAACTTATGCCCGAATTACCCGAAGTTGAAACCACTTGTCGGGGCATTGCGCCCCATATCCAAGGCCGTACCATCACCGCCGTGCAGGTCCGCGACGGGCGGTTGCGCTGGCCTGTGCCGGTTAATCTGGCGGAATTGCTCATCGGCGTAGCGGTGCAATCAGTCAGTCGGCGCGGTAAGTATTTGCTGTTGCACACCGCCGCAGGCACGTTGCTGGTGCATTTGGGCATGTCGGGCAGTTTGCGCATTGTCAGTAGCGAGGTAGAGCCTGCCAAGCATGACCATATTGATCTGGTGTTTTGCGAGGATACGGTGTTGCGCTTTAACGATCCACGCCGCTTTGGCGCGATGCTGTGGACTGACCAGCCCGCTGAGGCGCATAGCTTGTTAAAGGATTTGGGGCCTGAGCCGTTGCTGGCGGACTTTAACGGCACGTTGCTCTATCAAGCGTCCAGACGGCGTAAAGTCCCGGTAAAAACGTTTATTATGGATAGCCATGTCGTTGTCGGTGTGGGCAATATTTATGCTAACGAGGCTTTGTTTATGGCGGGGCTGTTGCCGGCCCGGCACGCGGGTACTATCGCCTTGGCCGACTATGAAACCTTAGCGGACTGTATCCGTGAGGTGCTGCAACAGGCGATTACCCAAGGCGGCACGACCTTGCGCAATTTTGTTAATGAGACGGGGAAGCCCGGTTATTTTAAACAGCAGCTTAAGGTATATGGACGGGGCGGCTCGCCTTGTCTGCGCTGTGGACAAGACTTGCTGGAGATCCGCTTGGCGAACCGGACGACGGTGTTTTGTCAGGCTTGCCAACGCTAAGGGTAGCCCTTTTGGGCGTGCGGGCATTTTGCCCGCACCCTCTTATTTAAAGCCCATTCCTCAGTTTGCCTTATCGGCTCATGTATAATGGTAACGATGTAGGGTAAGGTGGCCTTACCCGTCCTTGGCAAACTTATCTTAATACCCTTTATGTTCAGACTCAGCCAGTATATGCGCGAGCTTATCGCGCCGACCCCGCTTAAACCGGCCCGTAAGCCCGCCGCCCCGGTGGTGATTTGGAACCTGATCCGCCGTTGTAACCTGACCTGCAAGCATTGCTACACCACTTCGGCGGATATTGATTTTCCGGGCGAGTTGACCACACCGGAGATTTACACGGTGATGGACGACCTGAAAGCCTTTAAAGTCCCGGTGCTGATTTTGTCCGGGGGCGAGCCGTTGCTGCATCCTGACATTTTTGCTATCTCCCGCCGCGCTAAAGCGATGGGCTTTTATGTCGCCCTGTCCAGCAACGGCACGAAAATCTCTAAAGATAATATCGATGAAATTGCCGAGATGAATTATCAGTATATCGGCGTTAGTCTGGATGGCATTAAAGGTACGCATGATGCGTTCCGGCGGGTGGCGGGATCGTTTGACGAAGCCCTGCGTGGGGTAGAGTTGTGTTTGGATAAGGGCATTAAGGTCGGCATACGCTATACCTTAACCCAAGACAATTATCACGATTTCCCCGCCCTGTTGCAGCTGATGGATGACCATGACATCGACAAATTTTATCTGTCGCATTTGAACTACGGCGGGCGCGGTAACCGGAACCGCAAAGACGATGCCCATTTTGCGCGTACCCGCACGGCGATGGATTTGTTGTTCGAGACTTGTTACGCTTGGTTGGCGGCGGGTAAAGACCGCGAATTCGTCACGGGCAATAACGATGCCGATGCCGTGTACTTCTTACACTGGGTGCGCCGCCGCTTCCCGGAACAAGCCGAACATATCCAAGCCAAGCTGATGCAATGGGGCGGCAATGCCTCTGGGGTCAACGTCGCCAATATCGACAACCTCGGCAACGTCCACCCCGATACCTTTTGGTGGCATTATGATTTGGGCAATGTCAAAAAACGCCCGTTTTCAGAATTATGGCAAGATGTGTCAGACCCTGTTATGGCGGGGCTGAAGAGCCAGCCTAGGCCCTTGGAAGGGCGGTGCGGCACTTGCCATTATCAGGCGATTTGCAACGGTAACACCCGCGTCAGGGCGATGCAGACGACCGGCAATGTCTGGGCGGAGGATCCGGGCTGCTATTTGAGTGATGACGAGATCAGTCCCGCAACTGTTTAAAATGCCGAAGAATTACGCCGATAATCACAATGGGCACGACCAAGGCGGTCGGTTCCCATAAGCCCATAGACAGCAAAACGGCTTGGTTGCCCAGCAATACCAATATATAGGTCAAGGCCGCCCAGCGGCGTAACAGCCATAAACCGACAATGCAGGCTAGGCTAATTAATGCCGAAGTGCCGAAATACAACGGATAAAAAGCCCCTAGTTGCTTGACCATAGGCGACAGCAGCACATTCAGGATTTGGATGGCGTTAATCAGGCCGATAATGCAAATGGCCGTCACGGCAAAAGGTTTGGCGGGGTTAAAGCGGGATTCAGTCATGGAGCCTCCTTAATTACGGGTTTTTTAGTGGGGATTCTTCCTGAAAAACCCGCCGCTGGCAAGTGGAGCCTGCCGCCTGATGATAGATAACCTGACTGTTAAGAACATGAGCCTAGAACATCAACCCTATACCCGCCTAGACAGCGCGTTCGCGCGTTTCCTTAGCCAGCGTAGCCGCCTAGAAGACAGCCAGCGGCCAGCCTTTGAAAAATTGCTGATCCGCTTGTCTTACGAGCAGAACCAAGGCCATAACTGCATTGCCATCAGCGCGGCTGAGCAAGCGCTGGTGGCGGCTTCCGGTTTGGCGGATGATGAAGGCGGGCGGCCTTTGGTGGTGGAGCAAAACCGCCTGTATCTACAGCGTTATTGGCAGTACGAACAACGCTTGGCCGGGCAGCTTAAGGCCATGATGGCCAATGCCACGCCCGCCCCGGAGCGGCTCGATAGTTTACTGGCGCGGTATTTTCCGCCGTTATCGGACGCTATCGACTGGCAGCGCGAAGCCGCCAAGGTCGTGGTTAAGCAACCTTTTAGCATCATTACGGGCGGGCCGGGCACGGGTAAGACTACGACTGTGGTGAAAATCCTCGCGGTGCTGCAAGAACTGGCGGCTCAGCCCTTATTAATCGCTTTAGCCGCCCCGACAGGTAAGGCGGCGATGCGCCTGCAAGAGTCCATCGGTAGCCGCAAGGCCGATTTGCCCTGTTCCGAAGCGATAAAAAACCAGATTCCCGAAACTGTCACCACGCTGCACCGCCTGTTAGGCGCAAGGCCGCCGTCACCGTATTTCCGCCACCACGCCCAACAGCCGTTAATTTATGATTTGGTGGTGGTTGACGAAGCGTCTATGGTCGATTTGGCCTTAATGAGCAAGTTGGTGGATGCCCTTAAGCCCTCCGCGCGGCTAATCTTATTAGGCGATAAAGACCAGTTGGCCTCGGTCGAATCCGGTGCGGTGCTGGCAGACATGACCCATAGCCTGCCTGAACAAACCTTAGAGCTGCAAACCTCGCACCGCTTTGGTGGCGTGATTAAACGCTTGGCGGATGCCGTCAACCAGCAAGAGGCCGAGCAGGCTTGGCAGGTATTGCAGCAAGGCGACCCGGCTTGTCTGCTGTTAAGCGAAGACCCGATTAGCTATGCCGCCGCCCAATACCGTACTTATTTGCAGTTACTGCACAGCGGCGCGGATTTTCCTACCCTTTACCAGCAATTTAGCCAATTTCAGGTTTTGTGCGCCAACCGCCAAGGCAAGCACAGCGTCGCTGACCTTAATCAGCGGATTGAGCAAAAGCTCGCCGAGCAACGCCATATCCATGTTACGGGCTTGTGGTATGTCGGGCGGCCTATTATGGTGACGCAAAATAACGCCGCTTTACAGCTCTATAATGGTGACATCGGCTTGTGTTTGCCGCATCAGGGGCAACAGGGCAAGCTCATGGTGTACTTCCAACGCGCCGATGGCAGCGTCAAAAAGTACCTGCCCGCCCGCGTCCCGCCCTGCGAGACCGTTTACGCCATGACCATCCACAAAAGCCAAGGTTCAGAATTTGCCCAAGTGCTGGTTGTCCTGCCGGAAGCCATTAATCCGGTGCTGACCAAAGAACTGCTGTACACCGCCATCACGCGTGCCAAAACCACTGTGAAAATAGTGGCCGATAAAGCCCTCTGGATGCAGGCCATTGCCCAAAAAGTGGCGCGGGTCACTGGATTAGTGGCAAAGTTTCAGGATGGGTGCGTTAATTTCTGACGTTACGCAGTAACGTGCTTTACCCCCGTTTGCCGCGCCGAGCATCGCAGGTTTTGTCGGGATCAGCCCGAAGGGGCGCGGCAGGGATGCCGCGCGTCGGCAGGTGGGCAGGAGCCCACTCTGCCGACCCCCGACAAAATCGAGAAGCGCAGGATCAAGCGGCAACCGGGCCGCCTTTTCTTTGGATACTTTCTTTTGGCGGAGCAAAAGAAAGTATCTCGCTTTCGGGTGCGAGAACCCGATTAAAAAAACCGTCGCGACAGCGACTCATCGCTATATTTTTCAATATCGTAAAAATGATTGCGTAACAGAAGTTAATTTTTTCAAAGCCGCCGCGCATTAACTTTATAATGGCGGCATTTATCAAAGACAAGTTTGGAGAAAGGCATTGCAAGCGGATGTATTGGCAACAATTTTAAGGGGCGCCGACGAGGTGCTGGTCGAAGCGGAACTGGTTAAGAAGCTGGCTGAAGGCAGGCCCTTGCGGATTAAGGCGGGCTTCGACCCGACCGCCCCTGACCTACACCTAGGCCATACGGTACTCATCAACAAGCTCAAACAATTCCAAGATTTGGGTCATGAAGTACTGTTTCTGATCGGCGACTTCACCGGCATGATCGGCGACCCGACCGGCAAAAACGTCACCCGCAAACCGCTGACCCGTGAAGCGGTGTTGGCGAATGCCCAAACCTATCAGGAGCAGATTTTTAAAATCCTTGATCCTGACAAAACCCAAGTCATGTTCAACTCCACTTGGATGAACGCCATGTCGCCCGCCGAGTTTATCCAACTCGCCGCCAAGCACACCGTCGCCAGAATGCTCGAACGCGACGATTTCAATAAACGCTTTAAAGGCGGGCAAGCCATTGCTATCCATGAGTTTTTATACCCTTTGATACAAGGCTACGACTCCGTTGCCATGAAGGCGGATGTTGAGCTGGGCGGGACAGACCAAAAGTTTAACTTATTGATGGGGCGGCATTTGCAGGAAATTTACGGACAAAAGCCGCAAGTGGTGCTGACCATGCCGATTCTTGAAGGCTTGGACGGGGTGCAAAAAATGTCCAAATCCTTAAATAACTATATCGGTATTGCTGACGCGGCGGATGATATGTTCGGCAAAATCATGTCCATTTCCGATGAACTGATGTGGCGTTATTTTGAATTGCTCAGCTTTAGGCCGATGAGCGAGATTAACCAATGGGCGCAAGACTGTAAAGACGGGGCTAATCCACGCAATTATAAAGTCAAACTGGCGCAAGAAATCATTGCCCGCTTCCATGATGATGCGGCCGCCGTTAAAGCCTTGGACAATTTCGAAGCCCGCTTCCAACGGGGCGCAATACCGGATGATATAGAAGAAGTGGAATTAACCGTAGTGGGCGAAGGCTACGCCATTACGGCTATATTAAGGGATGCCGGCCTGACCGCCAGCACCTCCGAGGCCATCCGCATGATTAACCAAGGCGCGGTTAAGCTTGATGGCGAAAAGGTTTCCGATACTAAATTGGAGATTGCCGTTAATAGCGAGCATGTCTACCAAGTCGGCAAACGCAAATTCGCCAAGATTAAACTGACGGCTTCCCGCTAAAAACCCAATACGGCAAGCGTTGCGGCAATCAATTGCCCCGTGTGACCTAATGGAGCGTTATTTTTTAGGCAGATTCAGGGCGCAGTTGCGGCAGGGCTTGCCGGACGGCAGTTAAATTAATTAGTAGTAGAAAGTCTTTAAAAAACAACGCTAATGCAATGCGTTGGCAGGAAAAGATAGGGTGCTAAAGAAATAAATTGCGAAAGGGTTTGACGGGCGGGGAAAAGTCAGTATAATAGTCGGCTCTTCACCGGAAACGTGAAGCGCCCCACGGGGCGGAAAGGGGGCGGGATGGTTGCCCTGAGGCCGTTCTGAAGCTTGCTTCGGGACGGCACGAAAAAAAAGATTTGACAAGCTGGTTTGGCTCTGTATAATAGTCGGACTTAGCCGGGGTGACAACCCCGACGCTCTTTAACAGACCGGATCGAAATAATGTGTGTGGGTGCTTGTGGCGGTGGCCGCATCTTGCTTAAATTCCAGGGTAAATTTGGGTTTTTTGACTTTATCTGTTTTGCTCATTTTTCACCTCTGCTGACATTATAATATGCCTTTGGAAGTGTCCGGCTTTATTAGACCATTTCACTTGCGTATAAGACGTTGCCTGAACATAGCTTTCATCGCTCTCTTCATCTTCTGTATTTTCGTCCATAAGCCACTCCCAAATCGGAGAGGTAGTGAAGTCGGCACGGGTCAGTTTGCGGAACGGTTTTGGCATGGTTAGCATCCTGATAAAGTAAGGTGATACGGATGTGCCACGTCCTTGAAAGAATCATGATGCACATCCGGGGCGGGCTAACACACAGGGGGGTTAACGCTTAAATACTCGCAAAAAATCCCACCGCCTCAATCCCGGCAATGGCACAGCGTTCGTCTTGATCGGATTTGTCGCCGCTGATGCCCACCGCACCGAGCAGGTGATTGTCGGCATCGCGGATTAACACCCCGCCAGGAACAGGCATGATTTTGCCGTCAGCAATGGTAATCAAGGCGTTCATAAAATCGGGGCGTTGTTGGGCGACGGTTTCCAAACCGCGTGAAGACACCCCCATATTAACCGCACCCCAGGCTTTGGCGGTGGCGATCTGTTGGCGGATCATGCTGGCACCGTCTTCGCGTTGCAGGGCCTTCAGATGGCCGGAAGAATCCAACACCACGACAGTGAGCGGGTTCATGTTAAGCTCGCGGGCGATAGCAATGGCGTGGTTGATGATTTGGTTGGCTTGTTGCAAAGTTAAGTCTGTCATTGTTTAGGCTCTTGGTTACAGTAAAGGAAAAACATAAGCCGCTATTTTGTCTGCGATAATCGGCTGCGCCTTGGCGTTGGGATGCAGGCCGTCCGCCTGCATCAGCGCCGGGTCGAGCGCGACTTCTTCGAGAATAAACGGAACGAGGGGGAGGTTTAATTCATTTGCCAATTGCGGGTAGACGTTGTAAAACAAATCAATATAGCGCTTGCCGTAATTGGGCGGGATTTTCATGCCTAGCAACAGGACTTTGGCTCCTGCCTGTTGGGCGCGGCGGATGATTTCGGTCAGATTGGCTTTCATCGTCACAGGCGACAGGCCGCGCAGGCCGTCGTTAGCGCCCAGTTCCAGCAACACCAGGTCGGGCTTGTGCAAGGCCAAAGCTGCGTCTATCCGTGCCAAGCCGCCCGCGCTGGTGTCGCCACTGATGCTTTCGTTATGGATACTATGGCGGCCCGGCTGGTCTTTATTGAGCTTAGCCTGCAACAATGCCACCCAACCTTGGTCTACCTCCATTCCATAAGCGGCGCTGATACTATCACCCAAGACGACAATAGATTTCGCCATCACAGCCATCGGCATCCACATCATGATTAAAGCCACAAACAATCGGGACATTATGCACTCTCCAACACACTTGTTAAACAACATTATCGTCACGGAAAATCTCGGTAAAGCCGTGGCCACTGCCGATAAAAACTTACATATCTTGTCAGCAATAAACCTGATAATCAAATCGGGTGAAAGCGTTGCCGTCGTGGGCGAATCCGGTTCCGGCAAATCGACCTTAATCGGCTTATTGGCAGGCTTGGATACGCCCACTTCCGGCACTATCCACCTGAACGGGCAGAGCCTGACCGGGTTGGACGAAGACGGGCGGGCGGCTTTGCGTAGCCAACTGATAGGCTTTGTTTTTCAAGCCTTTCAGCTTCTGCCGGGGCTAACCGCGCTGGAAAATGTCATGCTACCCTTAGAGCTGCTCGGCAACCCGGAGGCCAAAACCATCGCGGCGCAGTTGCTGGAACGGGTCGGTTTGGCGCAACGCCTGAGCCATACGCCTAAGCAATTGTCCGGCGGCGAACAGCAACG
Source organism: Methylovulum psychrotolerans (assembly GCF_002209385.1). NCBI lineage: Bacteria > Pseudomonadati > Pseudomonadota > Gammaproteobacteria > Methylococcales > Methylococcaceae > Methylovulum > Methylovulum psychrotolerans. The sequence goes on along the minus strand of NZ_CP022129.1, from coordinate 2,594,123 downwards.
GGTGGCGTTGGCGCGGGCATTCGCCACCCGTCCGGCGATTTTGTTCGCCGACGAACCCACAGGCAATCTGGACAGCAAAACCGGGACGCATATTATTGATTTGCTCTTCGAGCTGAACCAAGAACACCACACCACACTGATTTTAGTCACCCATGACCACGCCCTGGCCGCGCGTTGCCAGCGCACCATCCGCCTGTCCGCCGGAGAGCTGGTATGAACCGTTTTACATTAGCCTTGCGCCTGCTCTGGCGCGATAGCCGTTCCGGCGAGCTGAGCATCTTACTGGCGGCGCTCATCATCGCCGTGACCTGCTCCAGCGCCATCACGTTATTTTCCGACCGCCTGCAACGCACGATGACCCAACAGACCGCCGAGTTTCTGGCGGCGGACTTGGTGGTCAGCAGTCCGACTGAGTTGCCCCCAGCGTGGGCAGAGCAGGCGGAAAAACAACACCTGACCCGTGCGCAAACGGTTGAGTTCTCCAGCGTCCTGATTGAGCATGAGGAAATGCTCTTAGCCAGCATCAAGGCCGTCACCAGCAATTATCCTTTGCGCGGGCAACTGAAAACCAGCACCGCCGATTATGCCCAAGAAACCCCCAGCAGCACCGGCCCGGCGGCGGGTACGGTCTGGGTGGAAAAACGCGTCTTACCCGCGTTAAAGCTGCAACTGGGCGATACCCTCACCGTCGGCGAACACCCCCTGACCGTGACCCGCATCCTCACTTACGAACCCGACAAACAAGGCGATTTTTACAGCTTCTCGCCGCGCGTCATGATGAACAGCACCGATCTGGCCGCGACCCGGATTATCCAGCCGGGTAGCCATGTCCATTATTTTTTCCAATTTATCGGCGACAGCACAGACTTGCTGGCCTTTAACCGCTGGCTTAAGCCCCAGCTCAACGCCTCGCAACGGCTGATGGACATCCATAATGACCGCCCCGAATTGGGTTCGGCTTTGGATAGGGCCGAACGCTATTTAGGCCTGTCCAGCACCTTAGTGATTATCATCGCCGGGGTGGCGATTGCCATGGCGACGCGCCGTTACAGCGAACGCCATTTCGACAATACCGCCTTGTTACGCTGTTTGGGCTGTAAGCAACGGGATATTTTGTGGCTGTACGGCAGCCAGTTCGCTGTGCTGGGCTTGGCGGCAAGCTTACTGGGCAGCGCCTTGGGCGGCTTGGCGCAACAAGGCTTATTTTACTTGTTAAAAGACTTATTGCCCAAGCATCTCGCCGCCCCCGGCTGGCCCGCCTTGCTGTCCGGCTTTGCCGTAGGTCTGGCGGTGTTGCTGGGCTTTGCCTTACCGCCCTTATTGCGCCTTAAACACGTCTCGCCATTGCGGGTGTTACGCCGCGAACTGGAACCCTTGCCCACCAGTGCCTGGCTGGTCTATGGCTTAGCCTTGGGGCTGATTGGGGTGCTGATTTGGCAATACACCGACGACTTGCCGATGACCGCCACCCTGCTGGGCGGTGGGGCGTTCGGTTTGCTGGTGTTGGGCGGCGTGGTGTTTGCCCTGTTGACAGGCTTACGCCGCCTGCCCATCACCAGCCTATACTGGCGGTTTGGCTTGCAAGGGCTGGCCAGAAACCGCCAAGCCAGTGTCAGCCAGATTCTGGCGTTTAGCTTGACCCTGGTCGCCATGATCTTAAGTTTTACCGTGCGTAACGACTTGCTCGGCACTTGGCAACGGCAATTGCCGGACAACGCCCCCAACCATTTCGCCCTGAACATCTTCCCGCAGCAACAAAGCGAGTTTGCCGAGGCCTTGCGCCAACAACACATCAGCGGCAGTCAATTTTATCCGGTGGTGCGCGGACGCTTAGTAACGATTAACCAAACCCCGGTACAAAAACGGGTCAGTAAAGACAGCCAAGGCGATGCCGCCACCCACCGCGAACTCAGCCTGACCTGGACAGAGGCCTTGCCGGACGAGAACAAAATCACCGCCGGCATCTGGCATGCCGACGCGCCAGCCGGGCAGGTGTCAGTCGAGCAAAAACTCGCCGATAGCCTAAAGATTAAAGTCGGCGACGTGTTGGCCTTTACCGTCGGCAGCGAACAATTCACCGCCACCGTCAGCAGCCTGCGCAGTTTGCGTTGGGACACTATGAAGCCGAATTTCTATATGATCTTTTCCAAAGGCACGTTAGAGGCTTTCCCTAGCACTTATTTGACCAGCTTTTACCTGCCGCGCACCGAAAAGCTTCGCTTGAATGCGCTGGTAAAACAGTATCCTAACATCACCTTAATGGAAGTGGATGCGATTATCCAACAGCTTAAGACCATTATCAGCCAATTGACCCAAGCCATTAACTATTTGTTGTATTTCGCCTTACTGGCGGGCTTTACCGTACTGTTCGCCGCCGTTTACGCCACCTTGGACAGCCGTATCTACGAAGGGGCGTTAATGCGCACCCTAGGGGCTAACCGCCGCTTATTGCGCAGCAACCAGATCAGCGAATTTGCCGCCGTAGGGTTTATTGCCGGGTTAGTCGCGGTGCTGTTATCCGAAGCTTTGTTGTGGGGGTTATACACGCGGGTCATGAACATGGCCTACCAGCCTAATCTGTATGTATGGGTCGCCGTGCCGCTGATTGGCGCGTTATGTGTTGCCGTGACGGGTTGTTGGGGTTTGCGTGGGGTATTGGGTAAGCCGCCGTTGCCAGTGTTGCGGCGAGGGGTGAATGGGTAACGGCAGGGGGGATAGCCTGTGCCTATGGCTAACCCCGTTTACATAAAGTTGCAGTTTAGAAGGGGTATGGAATAAATTCGTCACTTAAAGCCTTTCAGATCTTAGAAACCTGAAAGGCCGGGTCTGCAATTGATTGAATTATTTTATGCCAGTTTCTTAGGATAATTAAGTTTTATCCCATAAAGCCACAAAACGCGCAAAATGCCGTTCGCTCCAAGTTATTTCGCATTCATCTTCTGCCAAGTTAATTTTGACCTTTACACTTTCGATTTTCGCAGGCCGTCTATTTTTAAAATTCTCAATAATAGGATTCAAATCCTCTAACCACACAAAACTGGCATTTTTAAGTTTTGCTAACGTATCAGCACTGACACATAGCATATTGCCTGCGTCATTTAAATAATCTGCATTGCCGTATGGAAGTAACGAACATGCTTCAAAATAATTTTCAGCATCTCCATCAGTATTTGCCGATGCTTTAAGAAACGTATTGTTGGTAATCTGGCATCGTCCTTGGTATTCTTCATAGAGAAAATCACGCACTTTTTGATTCGATGGAGATTCGCGTACTAAAGAAAAACGGATAATTTGCGGGGTAATTTTATGCTGGATTACTTTTTCTTCAATTTCTTGATTGGCGTTTTTTTGATAGCGTTCTGGATTACTTAACGGATTGTTTGAATTATGCGCTTCGTTTGATGCAATGCCGCCGCGTTGTGGTCGGTACAAATTACCAATACCTTCTTTAAAAGAAGGGGCTGGTTGAGGCATAACCATTTTGGGCTTAAGTTTCTCAAATTTTTCGAGTTCGTCTTCAGACGCATTGGAAATCCATTCTAATAATTCTCTTTTTCGTGGATTGCCTTTTGATAATTCGTCAGCCGCTTTTTCAAACCCAGGCTTTTTCATGCCCAATTTTTCTGCTACTTCTTTGGCGTTAATAGAGCTGCTATCAAACCTTTCAAGCAAATCTGTAAGCAATAATTCGCTAGGTTTATACCGTTGACCATCTTTATCCGGTAGCCACGCTTTTTCGATAAGTTTTCTTCCGATTTTTGAAATTATATCGTCTTCATAATTTGGATTTCTAAAATCATTATGCTTTGACGTTATTATCTTTCCTCGAATACATTGATTGTGCTGTTTCAATATTTCCCATAATTGGACATCTCGCTTATCCAGTAAATCTGGATTGTTGATTACTTCATCAAGCCCTACGATTTCCCAATCAGGGTCAAACCCGTTAAGCCCCCGTTTATGATTTCCTTTGTAAGACAGAATAGTTATATATCCTTCATGGTCAGGCGTTTTTGTTATAACCGGGCTGTTTTTTGTGCAAGCTAAATTATCAATTACATCTCGCAAAATTGATGTAACTGTCGGGTGTAGAAAGTAAGCATTAATTTCGTTACTTATACCTTGAAACCATGTAAGCATTAAGTTATTGCTAAACAAATTTGGCTCATTTTGGTTCTTATAATGAATGTATCCATTGTTATTTAATTTATGGCATACAAGCCAGTTTTTATCTTTTAGGCTGTTTTTAAGTTTTATTTTTGCAGAAATATCTCCTTCGATATATGCTTTATGTATCCAATTCAAATCATTTCGATAATTAGATTCGTCGAAAGTAGAGTCATTTTTTGGATATGTCGGTAAAATATGCCTTTCAACAAAATCAAGCGGAACTATTTTGGTGAGACATTTTTTTAAAAAATCTTTAGTAGATTCAATTGTGTTTAGTTCTTCACTGACTGATGGGTGTAAAAAATAAGCATTGACCCTATCGGGTATAGGTAAATTTGGCTGCTCATATAAGTTTGGGGTATTTTGTTGCTTCCAAAAAATTTTATCGGATTCTTTCCCGCTGGCATAAACACAAGCCAACCAAGTAACGGTGTTGAGTTCGCCAACAAACTTTACTCTTGCATCATCATTACTATCAGCAAAAGCCTTGCGAATTTGACGTAAGTCTGCCCTATAATCAGCTTCAATAAATGGAATTGGTTCTTTTTGGTATTTTCGTAGAATGCTTTTGACCACCATGTCCACTGAGTCAATTTCCCGTACACCTTCTTTTTCAAGAAATGTCCTGACGAATTTATTTGCGGCAAGTTCGGTATGAACTAATGCAAAGGCTGATAAATCCAGCTTTTCGGCTTCACTAGGCACAAACCATGCGGTTGGTTTTGAGTTTGAGATTTCAGGCAAAGCCACTTGTTCACCTGATTCAAGCCGAATGAATGGCGTCCGTCTAAGTATCTTAGCTCCTTCATCGGCATATTGAATAAACTGGATTAGCCACGCTAGAGATTGCTTGCTGAAAAAACCAGCCGTCAGTTTTGGTACCAAAGATTCAGGGGTAACTTCAACTTTGTCCACCAAATTACGCAAATAAGAGTGAAACTCCGGTAAAGTGTCGCTAGTAATAGAAGCGTCCAGCCAAGTTGTTTTTTCTTTATTGAATAATTCACCTAGCTGCTTGGATGAAATTAATCCAACCAATTCTTTACCACGCGCTAATTTAGCGTTATCAGATGTAATGTAGCTGCCGCCGTGAGCAGGTAATAACGATTTGTTTTTTAAAGCTTCATATATTCGGTTATAGATGGGACGAAAAAAATTATCTTCGGGAAAATCATTTTCGTCTAAAGGGAGCGCGTTATAGCTATTTACAGCCAAACGGTTGGCATCTCGTAAAACAGATAAGCTATCGGCTGCAAGCTGCGCAGCAGTTTGAATCATTTGATGGTTCGCTAGATCATCGCTTTTGATATTGTCTCGCGATTTGGTCGCTTTGAACGGTGCTTGTATCAAAAATCCGAGTTCAGTTTTCTTTTCGGTAGGGAATGAAATAACTAACTCTGTATCGTTTTCTCTAGTGATTTTTCCGTTTTTATCCATTAAAAACGCAACTTCAACAGTAACTTGTTCTTCTTTATCTTCGTCTATAACCGCGATAGTACGCGCAAAAATATGCCATTGCTCACGCTTGCCTTGATGATCTCTGACTTCAACAATACGCCAATGATTTTGTTTATTTTCTAGCTTATTTTCTTTGGTCAAAAAACCTTGTTCGCCATTTGGCAATATCCATTCAATTTTTTCAATATTGTTCAAAAACAATAAAGTACGGATATTCAGTTTTTTTATCGCTTGACTAATTTCAAATTGGGCTAGGTCGGCATTTACGCTCTTCCGAAACGCCCATTCTGGCCGTTTGTCCAGTTGGTCGAAAGGTAAAACAATTAGCGTATCTTCGCTTAACGTGATTGTAATTTCATAAGGCTCAACGAATCGCCTTATTTCAAAATGTTCATCTTCGGAATGAATCTGCGGAAAAAAGCTATAAGCATAAACGGATTTAAAACCTATACCGAATTTTCCAATCTGTGTGTAATCGCCCGCTTTAGTACCTTCACCGATACCACAAATACCAATAATATCGCGATTATCAAATGGTTTGCCATTATGATAAATTTCAAGTCTATCGTGATGCAAATGAAAGCGCACATATCCTAAAGTGCTGGGTAACGGGCGGCGCGAAAGCGCATCCTCAGCGTTTTGCAGAACTTCAAAAATAAAATGTGTTCGGGCGGAATAAATGTCTGCAAAGTATGCTAGGTGATGTGTTTTTGTGCCGTAATTTTTAATGTTTTCTTCACGGATTTTTGCGTAATCGACTTTTCTCATTGTTTTTCCTCAATTATCAAAACCCCTACCGCCACCGCCTCAGCCAAAATATCCGCCTGCTGTGCCGCTTCTTCCAATTGTCCGGCATGTTGCCGATAATCCCGCTCCGCTGCGTCTATTTGCGCGTTTTTCATGCGCTGGATTTTGTCGCTGGGGTTGGCATCGCGTTGTTCTTGCAATAATGCGATGCGGGCTTTATGGGTAGTCGTTAATGAATCTAACCGAGCGCGGGCATGTTGTTTTACCTGTTCGATATGTTCGGCACGGGCATCTTGCCAAAGTTGATAGTGGCTTTTTTCCAGTTCCTGTTCTTGTTCACTGGTAATGGTGGGTACGTCATCTTCCAGTGCTTGTGCCGATTCTAGCAAAGCCAACATTTCGGCGGTCAGTTCCGGTGTCGCGGCTATCGGTTGGAACGTGAAGTCTTCTTTTAAACCTCGTTTTTGCCAGCGGTAGATAGCGTAAGGGTGTTGGCCTTGCGGCAAGGTATTACTGCTTGCTTTCAGGTTGCACATTAAAGGCGTGACGGGTTCAATAGACCGTGCGGCTTGTTGCGCCAAAGGATGGTTAGGTGTAACAAACAGCAGTTCGCGTTGTTCGGCGGCGGCGGCTTGATTAAACGTTATTTCTAAATACGGGTTATTGCCTTTTAGCCAGCGCGTCCAGCTTTGTGCGGTTTCGCCGCTTAGTTTGAGTTTTTGGACATCGGCAAGCAGTTTGTCGCGGATTTCCTGACCGAGTTGCAAGGTGGTAACGGGCTTTTGTCCCAACGATGCGGGGATATTGCTTGCGCCTAAGGTCTGCAAGTAACGGCTGATTAAGTTAGCAAGCATGACAGGTGCCAGCCAGAAGCTGGAGGCTTGTTTGATCATGTCCTCATCGCGTTGCGGTTGGCTAAGTCCAAAGAGTTTGCTTTGCTCTTCTTCTAGCTTAGCTTGTTCTTGAATGGCACGAATTTCGTTATCGCTAAGCTGTTGCAAGCGGGCAGCTTGTTCTTCGGCGGTCAGCTCGAAATTTTCAGCGATATTTTTGATTTCTTGGGTTAACCTACCAAGAATTTCTTCGCTGCCACCCAAGGCTTGTTGGAAAATGCCAATGCGTAGCAAGCAGCGGTCGTAAATTTCGGCATCAACCGTGCCAGGCGTGATGAAATTATAAATAACCACACTGGGACTTTTTTGCCCGTAACGGTCAATACGGCCTATGCGTTGTTCAACCCGCATCGGATTCCACGGCAAATCGTAATTGACCAGTGCGTCGCAGAATTGATAATCCAAGCCTTCACAACCCACTTCCGACGATAACAGTACGTCAATCGCTTGCGGGTTTGTTCTCGGCAGGCTGAAACGGTTGCGTAAGGTACGGCGTTCATCATCGGGGATTGTCCCGTTAATCAAGCCAACCCGAATTTGCTTACGTTCGAGGTTTTCATGAAGATATTCCCAAGTGTGGCTGAAACAGGTAAACACTAGCAATTTATTGTTTTCCAGAGCTTGTTTGTCGGCAATCACTGTTAAAAAGGCTTGTAGCTTAGGGTCTTCACCTTGGGTAAGCTGATTCGCCCGGTTGATGATGCCATCAACTTCGGCGCGGAATTCGGCGAGTAGTTGGCTTGCCAACTCTAAACTGCCTTCATCGTCATTATCACATTCCAAACATTCCAATTGTGACAAATGGCGGTTAAGCAAAGCTTTCAATAGCGGTGCCAAACCGAAGACACAACTAGAAATTTGCCGCCGTACGGTGGATAACAAAAATTTTAAGTTGACGTTGCCGTGGCGAATGATAAGCATCCGTGCCAGTAAGTCGATTAAATCACGGTGCAAGGCGGCTTGTTCTGGCGTGAATTCGACCGTAACGGTTTCCGGTTTGCGAAGGGTGAAAAAATTGCCGATGTCACGCCGACGGGTACGGTTAATGAAGGGGGCAAAAGTGTAAAGCTCTTCTAGTTGCCGGATGAGTGCCAAGCGTGTCTCTGAGCTGTCGTCATCGTCCAAGAGCACGTCTGTAGCTTGTTGCATACGCGGGTCATTGCTTAATACGCCGCGCCCCCAGTCCGTTGCCAGAGAATGGTCGATTGCGTCCAAGGCAATGCCTTTCCAATCGGAGGTAGCCGCACGGGCCGCAGCAATTGCGGCATTTAAATGCGGATTAGGTTCTGCCATTTGCAGAAAAGCTTGCTTGCTGGTGATGACATCAGGGCGTAGCAAATTTAGTAGGTTATATAAATCGTGGTCTCGCAATTGAATCGGCGTTGCTGACATCAGCACAACCGCTTCGGCGTTTTCGCAAAAATAACGGACATTACGGTGCGCCCAAGTGTCGCTATTGCGAACGGCGTGGGCTTCATCGACGATGACTAAATCGAATATAGGAGGTGGGTCAAGTGCCAGCAATCCGTATTGTTTGCCCTTGCCATGCAGAAGGCTTTCGTCCAGCAACGAATACGGCACAATCGCCCGTGCATATTTTTGCGGCCAAACACCATCCCCATGGGTTTCGTTAATGCAGTAGCGCAAGGCTGCGCTGTTTAAATGCTCAAACCGCTCATCGAAGCGTTTCATTTCCTGTTGCCATTTACGTTCGGCAACCAGGGGCTTAGGACAAATCACTAAAACCGTTTTCAGTTCGCGACGCGCTTGCAGCTCTTTCAAGATCAGCCCTGCTTCGATGGTTTTACCGACACCGACTTCATCAGCAATTAACATTCTGGGGCGGTCTGCTTGTATTAGCTTGAGTACCGGACGAAACTGGTATGGCACAAAATTGATACGCGAAGCGAACAGCGAGTAAAGGTGCGTAGTGCTAGGGTGGCGTAGTTGTAGGGCCGTCATCGCGGCATGGAGGGCATCATATACTACGGTGACGCGTGTGGGCGAGCTGTTGACGGAGCCTAACTGGGATTGGTAATAGGTAGCGATATTGCCGTCGTGAAATACTTGGTAGCGGTTTTCTGGGTCGCCTGATAATACGGTGATAATTGCACCCGTTTTACTGGGTTCGGCTTTCAAGAAAACCATGTCTCCAGGTTTGTAGGCTTCTGTGCTGGCAGTTTGCGCTTGCTGCTCTTGTACGGCTATTTTGCTGTTGGCGATTTTGTTTAGTAGCGTTGTTTTTTCTACGTTGAGTTTTTCCAAGGTTTCCGTGTTTGCGCCAAATGCTTCCAGCAATCTGCCAATGGTGTCGAGGTCGCGGTAATACATGTCATCTGGAAATCCTTCAGCAGGTGCATGTGCCCAACGATTCCGAAGGGTTTGTGCTTCTTTCAGCCAGTTTCTGACGTTTGCCTGATTTGCCTGAATTGGGCAGTGCCGTGATAAATCGTACCAATTTTGATCCGCCACCCTTAGCAGTGCCGCCAAATCAAGCTGAGCGATAGTTTGGTAGCGATGTTCGCGGGCGTAATTTTGTTGTGGATACGTCAATTGGTCTATAACCAATTTTTGCCACCAGTCTTCAGCAAGGGCAGGTAAGCAATTGGTTAGGCTTTGGGTAAGTTGTTCGGAAAGCAAAGTTAATGCGTTATATTTCATGTGTACTGGCATTTTGGCTTCAAGTAATGGCTAGTGTAGTCAAAATAATGATTTTAGCCAAACCCATTTGCTCAATAAGACACTTATAAAGATATTAACATTGAAAATGGTATCAAGATATTAATCCATAATCCGGTACAATCAGTAGATTCCATTACCAAAAAGTCCTGAATCTTGGCGAATACTACCCAATGAGTGCGGTTGTTTTAACGAATCGGCGGCAACAAAGGCTATAAAGCTCTCCTGACTAACCAACACCTCATCTAAAAGCCCTAACTTTAGCAGCGATAACAAAAGGGCACAGGTTCTTGCTTGGCAGTTAATTGACTTTTCTGGATTAAATTCAATATCGGTAAAGCCTTTATAGGCAAAAAGACGCTGTAAATAATTTTGGTGCGGTTGCAATGCGGACAAAAATAGCCAATCATAAAAGGCTGTTTTAGGTATTAACGGCCATTCTTGACCAAAATAATTAAAACCGATTAGCTTGCCAGATTGTTTTAAGCGCCCATCCCTTTTGGCATCAAGGCTACTTTTTTTATAAATATCCGTGTAAGGCCCCCCTAACTCAAAGACCTTGCTACCTTGAAAGGCCGCTTCAATACTGATTGCCCCAATTGTAGTATCGATTTTCAGACTAAACGCGCTAAGCCTTTGCCCCAGTTTTTCATCTGATTTTGTCGAAACCTCTAATAAGGGAAATAGGCCTTTCGTTTTAGCTAACTCATGCAAAGCGGCGACATTTTTCTTCTTCTGAACAACGGCAAAACCAGGATTCCATTTAAAATCGACTTGAACTTCATCAACTAAATGTTCAGGTTGGTATAGCGGAATAAAAACAGGACGTTTAGCCATTTTTGACCATCAAAATTTTATCTATAGGAATCATTTTAGGAACTAATATTTGCGCTTTTTTCGCGCTTTGCCGTCTATTCTGAATCGCTGGGTCACGCCAATCCATGTAAGTGAACAGCACCTCAAAATCTATATGATCTTTTGCCTGTTCGGCAGTTAGCACGCTGACACCGGATTTATTGGCAACATCGGCACAAAAATACACATCGCCACCTAAAATAACGGACGCATCAATTTTTAACCAAATAAGATTTTTAATTCTGCCATCTTCCCTTGCCCGATAGGCCATTGGATGCTCATCAACAAAAGCCAAATGCACATATTTATCAAGCTTTTTCATTTTATCTGCATCGTGGCTCCATTCATTACCGCCTGGAGCAGGTATTGTAATACCCCTTTTTTCTAGTTCCGATAACGCAAGCAAACCGTGTTGTTTGATCGATTCCAAATTTGCATGGTCAGTAAAATGCCAAACGCCTTCCAATGTTTTGTATTTAGAAATGATAGATTTCACTTTCCTAACCTAATGCCTAAAAACCATTTTTACCGACAGCAATCCATCACCCTGCCAGCCCCCCATACATCGCCGAAGACTGTTCGTCCGTTTCAATGCCGCCAATCGAACCTATTTGCGCACAACCGCTTGATAAAGCTTTATCGTCTGTTGCCGTAACGGGGATGTTTACACAACTACCGCCACTCCTTACCCCCTCACTGCACCAACTGCCCCAAGGTATACGCGCCAAAATAAGTAAACCCCGCATAAATCAGCGAAACCACGGCACTGGCGGGGATGTTCAGCACTAAGACGCGCTTGAAGATGTAAGTGGTCAGGGCGTAGTCCCAAGCCAGCAGGATACCGACCAGATAATAGCTGATGGTGTTTTCGCTGATGGTCAGCCAAACCAGCACCGGAATGATAAAAAACGACACCACATTAGAGCAAAATACCACGGCGGCGGTGACTTGAATAAACCCGTACAGGGAACGGTTAAGCCCCAACATGACCCAAATAAACAGCAAGGTTAACAGCGTCTCAAAACTGACTTCATAAAACGACTCAATCGGGTCGTCGGTCATATTGGCCTGCAAAAAAAACTCAACGATAAAATAAAAAATAAGGTTATTTTTGAAGAAACTGACTGATCTTATCAGCTCGAGCGGGTTCAGCGTAAACCAGCAGAGCGGCAAATAGTGTTTTAAAGTATCCATAGGTATTTTTTAGCATTGAATGCTGTCTGATTAACTGCTATAGAATAATAACGCCCTTTTTTAAGTGCTACGGATGGGAAGGGATACGCTATGGAAACTCTTTAAAACTGGACGTTCCGTTGCTCGGCGGCGGCTCCTGATAACTGCTGAAATGGTCGTTTAAGGATTGCACCAGCTCTTCGGTCTTTTCGCGCAGATGCAATAAGCGGGCTTTGCTCTTTTTGTTCCAACCCACAGGGTCGCTGACGGTAAACATCATGCGTCTGAAGGTCAGGTTCTTTTCAAACAGGTTCGCCAGATTTTCCAGCAAATGCAGTTCTTTTTGCCGTGCCGCCAAACGGTGGCTGATGATGCGGCCTTGCAGCCTACTGCTGATTAAATGGATGGGGATCATCACCACCAAAAACGCCACCCCGACCATAGGGCCAATAATGGGGTCGATGATAAACTCTAAAATACCTATTTGGATTTCTGCCAACACCGCCAGCGACCCTAAAAAGCCTAAAATCATCAGCGTGGACATATTGACGCGGTCTTTCCAGGCGGCGATGCCTTTTTGGGTTTCCGGTATAACCACATCTTTAATATCGTTGATATTTTTTTCCAGCGCGTCCAAGACACGGTATGAACGCCCGTGGGCGACATTGGCCATGCGGTGGTCTATCTCGGCAAAATAACCGCTGCCGGAGGGGTTGGCGGAATTTTGTTGGTTGGTCAGCACGATGAATTGGCCGCTGTTCAGGCCTAATTCCGCCAATTTACGTTGCCATAGGGAAATGATGGCGTTGTTGTTGGTGGTGCTTAAATTGGCGGTCGGCTCGTCGATCAGGTACACAAACTTATTGGTGTCCTGATGGGCGGCAACCAAGCCGATCAGTTCTTTGGCGAGCGGGCTATCGGACTCGAACACATCGCTGAACACACAGACCAAATCCGACGTTTCGATGGTATGGCGGGTCAGTAAAGATATGACAGGGGTTACCAAGGCGGTGGCGACATTGGGCATGTCGATGATCAGCTTGCCTTTAAGGCGGTCGCTGTGCAGGGTTTTTAATTCCAGGTAGGAATTGATACGGCTGCCTTCGCCGGCTTTTTGCTGCTCGATTTTGCTGCTGATTTTGTAAAACGGGTAGCGCGGGTCGACATCTAAAGCCGTACCCGGCAACGTGGTGGAATTGGTTTGGTTGTTGTGCAGCAGTACGGTAAATTTATGTCCGGCACTTTGCACGCCAGCCAGTTGTTGCCCGGTTTCCAAATAACTGTTGATAAAACGGGCTTTGGCGGTGGAATTGCCGCCGACCAGGCTAACGATGGGCCACCAAGAATGTTTGCTGGCGGTGGTTTCCTCGGCTTCGATCAGCCCTAAATCATATTCGAATTGGTCAACTTCTTGGAAGACTTTTAAGGCTTGCAGCAAGACCGGATTGTCGTGGGCGAATTGTTTTTCTAAGTTCAGCAGGTATTTGCTAGCGGTCTTTTCAGTCATCAGAAGATCCCCGTCTTTATTATTTTTTATAGTTAAGGAGTGGGCGAAGTATACACCCGAAACAAGCCCATTATATAGGAATCCGTCACTGGTTAGGGTGTTAAAATCGTATTTTGCGGCGGCTTGCTGTTGTCAAGTTCGGGATAATCTAAGGTATAATGCAGACCCCGGCTTTCTTTGCGCTGCATGGCGCAACGGATAATCAGCTCGGCGACAATGACCAGATTGCGCAGTTCCAGCAAGTCGCTGGTGACGCGGAAATAGCGGTAATATTCGTTGATTTCCTGCTTTAGCAATTCGACCCGGCTCATGGCGCGGGACAGGCGCTTGTCCGTCCTGACAATGCCGACATAATCCCACATAAAGTGGCGTAGTTCGTCCCAATTATGCGACACCACCACCTCTTCGTCAGAGTCGCTGACTTGCGAATCGTCCCAATCCGGCACGGACGGCGGCGCGGCGATGCTAGCCAGCTTAGCCAAAATATCAATACTGGCGCGGTCGGCAAAGACCAAGCATTCTAACAGCGAATTGCTGGCCATACGGTTGGCCCCATGCAGGCCGGTGCTGGCGACCTCACCGATGGCGTAAAGGTTGGTGATGTCGGTACGCGCATAGCTGTCGGTCAAAATGCCACCGCAGGTATAATGTGCCGACGGTACGACCGGAATCGGCTGTTTGCAAATATCAATGCCGAATTTAAGGCATTTTTTATGGATGGTCGGAAAATGTTTTAGGATAAAGTCTTCCGACTTATGGCGGATGTCCAAATACACGCAATCGATGCCGCGTTTTTTAATTTCATGGTCAATGGCGCGGGCGACAATGTCGCGTGGCGCCAGTTCGGCGCGGGGATCGAAGTGGTGCATAAACGGTGAGCCGTCCGGCAAGATCAGTTTGCCGCCTTCACCCCTGACTGCCTCGCTGATTAAAAACGACTGGGCTTTCGGATGGAACAGGCAAGTCGGGTGGAACTGCATAAACTCCATATTACTGACCCGACAGCCCGCCCGCCATGCTAAAGCGATGCCGTCACCCGTGGCGCTTTGCGGGTTGGTACTATATAAATACACTTTACTTGCCCCGCCTGTTGCCAAGACCACCACTTTTGCGGTAAAAGTATTCACAGTTTGCCGTTGTGAGTCGAGCACATAAGCGCCGACGATGGTTTTGCTGCCCGAAGGGGTGGTTTGGGTAATCAGTTCGACGACGTTATGATGCTCGAACAGCCGGATATTGTCATGTTCTTGGGCGCGTTCGATCAGCGATAAAGACACCGCTTTGCCTGTGGCATCGGCGGTATGGACAATGCGGCGGTGCGAATGCCCACCTTCGCGGTTAAGGTGCAGGACTTTTTCACCGGTGGGGGTAACGTCTTCGGTAAAGGCGACCCCTTGGCGGCGTAGCCATTCGATGGAACTTTTGCCGTGGGTGACGGTCAGCCGGACTATTTCCGGATTACACAAGCCGGCCCCCGCATCCAGCGTGTCTTCAATATGTGACTCGATAGAATCCTCGGCATCAAAAACGGCCGAAATACCGCCTTGGGCATAATAGGTGCTGCCGGCGGTCAAGGCAAATTTTGACAGTACGGCAACACGTGTGCCGTGGTCTGCCAGCTTCAGTGCCAGGCTTAGCCCAGCACCCCCGCTACCGATAATTAAAACATCATAGCTACTTGAATAGGGCATAAAAAATCAACAAAAAGTATGGGCAGCCAGCTTATGAAAGTGGCTTAGTTAACGCAGATTGGCGATAATACCGCTTTTTGAAGTGATAACACAATTTTGTCACAAAAGAACTTATTCAGTTTAATCCTGTCTACCCAACATATAAGAGCAGTAGTGAACAGTCAAAATAGGACTAGCGAACATCTCGACGAAGAGTTGGTGGCGCGTGTACAGCAAGGCGATAAAAAAGCCTACGATTTGTTGGTCATTAAATACCAGCACAAAATCGTCCAGTTGGTTAACCGCTACCTGAAAGATCCCAGCGAAGCGCAGGATGTCGCCCAAGAAGCGTTCATTAAAGCCTATCGCGCCATTGGCAGTTTTCGCGGCGAATCGACGTTTTACACTTGGCTGTACCGCATCGCCATCAACACCGCCAAAAATTATCTGGTGTCGCGCTCACGGCGTAGCTCCCAATATGAAGTCGATATCCAAGATGCGGAGGCGATAGAAAACGCCCCGCAATTGCAAGGTATCGACACCCCTGAGAGATTGTTGTTGAATGAAGAAATCATCAAGACCATCAGGGCGGCAATTGACCATTTGCCCGAAGAAATGCGCACCGCAATTATGCTGCGCGAATTTGAAGGGATGAGTTATGAAGAAATTGCCGAGGCCATGGAATGTCCGGTCGGAACGGTCCGCTCGCGCATCTTTAGGGCGCGGGAGGCCATAGATAGTAAATTAAACCCTTTGCTCACACACGGTGACTTTTGATGAACGACGAGCTAAATCAGAAAACTTCCCAATTTCTTGACGATGAACTACCCCATGACCAAGCCTTGGCCTTATTGCAGAAAATGCGTACCAATGCGGCGTTGGCGGAGAAATTGCAGCGCTATGCCGCCATCAGCCATGCGTTAAAAACCGAGCAGTTTATCGCCTTACGGCCAGATTTTTCGGCGCAAATTTCCGCACGGCTGGAGGCGGAACCGGCCTACCTATTGCCGCGCCCTAAGCCTGCCGCCAAGCGCAGCTACCAATGGCTGGCTTTGGCGGCCTCGGTGGCGGTGCTATCTGTAGTGGCAGTCCGCTCCTTGCCGTTGTTAGGGCAGCATAGCCCCAACGCCAATCCGGCCACCCTACAAATTGCCCAACATGCCGCTGTGCCCACCTTGCCCCACTCGCCCGTCACTACCGTTGCCCGCAGCAATACCGAGCAACCGTTAAATGCCCGCATCAACGATTATCTGCAAGCCCACAATGGTAGCGCTTATGCGGATAACCAACAGTTACAATCTATGGCGCGTCTTACGGCATATAATCAAAAATGATTGTGGTAAAGTGGTTTTTTCTTATCCTCTCCGTTTTGTCCACTGTCACGGCATGGGCAGAAAACCTACCCTCCCTTATTTCCGGGAGCCACTCCGCCGGACAATTGCAAAATGGTAAACAGGCGTTAAAAAATATGGTGACCGCCATGCAGACCCTTAATTATCAAGGGACAGTAGCGTTTCTGCGGGACGGTAAGCTCGAACCGATGCGTTATTCCCATGCCGTCAACAACGGCCAAGAGCAAGAACATCTACTGTCGCTTAATTCGCCGTTACGCGAAGTGGTACGCGAAACCGGCAAGGTGAGTTGCCTCTATAAGGCGACTCACCAGCTTGTCGTTGATCAACGCCCCTTTGAGCGCTCGTTCTTAGTTAACATGCCCACCGACTTGGCGCAACTGGACGCCGCCTACGACATTGAAATGCAGGGCGAAGAAAGCGTCGCTTTATTGCCCGCTAATGTGGTCGCCATCAAGCCTAAAGACGGCCTTAGATATGGCCGGAAAATCTGGTTAAGCCAGCAATGGGCCTTACCGCTTAAGGTGGAGGTATATGGTCTGAGCGGCGAAATCGTCGAAGAGCGGCTGTTCACCGAGTTGCAAGTCAAAGACAATTTGCCTTTTATTGCCATGCCGCCAGCCACCAACACCCCGCCAGCCGCAACCAACGCCACCGCCCCGCAACAGGCGGCCTTTACGTTCAGCAGCCTGCCTAAGGGCTTCACGGAAGTGTTTTTTTCCCGCCAGCCCATCCATGTCGCCGAGCAGCCGGTCGACCATGTTTTGCTGAGCGATGGTCTAGCCTCGGTATCCATTTATATGGAACCCAGGAATAATACCCCTCCACCTGTCAATAACAGTACCGAAGGGGTACAAACGATTGATGCCATCAACTTTTTCAGCCATGCCCAAGGCAATTACCAGATCACGGTGATGGGGGAAGTGCCGCCCGAAACCATCCGCCTAATTGCCGATAATGTCCGGTTGCGGTAAACGGGGTATGGCAGCCTCTAACGCCAGAAGCGCATGGGCTATAGGCCTTACAGATACCGACTTAATGGCTTGCCTGAACGGGCCGCGTGTAATGTCTTATAGTTTAGCCCCCCTTAAAGCTCTCAGCAAAGGCAACAAGCCTTTACGCTCCAATTGCCCATCAAATCTAAAAAATGGCTATCAAGCGACCTACCACTAATTTTAATTGCCCAAAATGGAGATAATATGCTCAGAATTATGAGTTTATGTGTGTTTTTGGCGGTCTTGGCAAGCCAAAACGTCTTGGCTCAACTGCCGGACTTTACCGAAATGGTCAAAACCAACGGCGTCGCCGTGGTCAATATCAGCACTAGCCAGAAACCCAAACCCAGTCCCGAAGCAACCGCCAAGCCACAAATGCCCGAAGGTATGCCGCCGGAAATGGAAGAGCTGTTCAAACGCTTTTACAATAACCCCGACGAAAACGGCGACGGTTACGGCGCGGGCGAAACCCAATCCTTAGGCTCCGGTTTTATCATTTCCCCTGACGGCTATGTACTGACCAACCAACATGTCGTGAAAGATGCCGATGAGATTATCGTCAAATTCTCCGACCACCGCGAACTGGTCGCCAAACTGGTCGGCTCCGACGCGCGTACCGATGTCGCCTTGTTAAAAGTCACCGCCAGTGATTTGCCGACTGTCACCATCGGTGCACCGGATAAATTACAAGTCGGCGAATGGGTATTGGCGATCGGCTCGCCGTTCGGTTTTGAACAATCGGTAACGGCGGGTATCGTCAGCGCCAAAGGCCGCAGCCTGCCCGGCGGCAACTATGTGCCGTTTATCCAAACTGACGTGGCGATCAACCCCGGCAACTCCGGTGGCCCGCTGTTTAATATGGACGGCAAAGTCATCGGCATCAATTCGCAAATTTACAGCCGCACCGGCGGCTTTATGGGCCTGTCCTTCGCCATTCCGATTGATGTGGTAATGAATGTCGCCGACCAAATCAAAACCAAGGGCAAAGTCGCCCACGGCTGGTTAGGCGTACAAATCCAAGATGTCACCCGCGAATTGGCCGAGTCGTTCGGCATGAAGCGTCCGCAAGGCGCGTTAGTCGCCAAGATTATTCCTGGTAGCCCCGCCTCTAAGGCCGATCTGCAACTGGGCGACGTGATTGTCGAGTTCAACGGCCAAACCATTGAAAATTCTGGCGATTTGCCGCCTTTAGTCGGCATCACCGCCATCGACAGCCCCGCGACCTTAAAAATCATCCGCCAAGGTGCCGCCAAAACGGTGACGTTTAAAGTCGGATTATTGCCTGACCAGCCTGAACAAAAAACTGAAGCCAGCAAACCCGAAGCCAAACCGATGAATAAAATCGGCATTGCGGTCAGTGCCTTAAACGATGAACAAAAAGCCGTCTTAGAATTGCCTAAGGGTGGGGTCATTGTTGACGAGGTCGGCAAAGGCGCGGCAAAAGACGCAGGCCTCCAACGCGGCGACGTGATCTTACGCATCCAAAACACAGTTATCTCTAGTCTTGCCGACTTTGAGCAGGCACTGAAAAACCTGCCTGTGGGCAAATCGGTAGCGGTACTGGTGCAACGCCGTGGCGGTACGTCTTATATTGCCTTAAAGCTCGATAAGTAAGCTGTAACTGGTATAAAGCCGCCCGGATTGGGCGGCTTTATACCCTACCCCTCCCTTTATTCTCCCATGCACCCTGCACTTAAGCGCCTGGAAACCCAATTCCAGCCTTCCGGCCTCAGCCGTATCACCGATCCGCTCCTTGAACAAAAGCAAGTGACGCTATGGCTCAAGCGCGACGACCAGTTGCACCCCATCCTCTCCGGCAATAAATGGCGCAAGCTAAAATATAGCCTCAACCATGCCTTAGAGCTGGGTTGCCGCCGCCTCATCAGTATGGGCGGGGCTTATTCCAACCATCTCCACGCCTTAGCCTATGCGGGTAAGGCACTGGGCTTGCCGACTACCGCCTATATCCGTGGTGAGCCGCCCACCCCGTTAACCCCGACCTTGCAAGATGCCCAAGACTGGGGTATGCAGCTAAAGTTTATCTCGCGCGGTGATTACCGTATACTCAGGCCTTATAAAGCGTGGGACAGCTTGCCCGGCTGGCAAGTAGGCGACTATTGGCTGCCCGAAGGCGGCGCCCAGCCCTTGGCCTTGCAAGGGGTCGGCGAATTGGTGGCGGAATTGGCTATCCCCTACCAGTGGCTTTGTGTGCCGTGCGGCACTGGCGCGACCTTAGCGGGGTTGGCGGCAGCCGTCGCGCCACCTAGCCGAGTGCTGGGTTTTGCGGCCTTAAAAAACGCCGGATTTTTGCGTGCCGATATCGCGCAGTTATTGCCGCAGCCCCAACAAAATTGGCACATCAATTTAGATTACCATTGCGGCGGCTTTGCCCAAACGACCCCGGCACTGCTGGCGTTTATCCGCGATTTTCAGGCCACCCATGGTATTGCTTTAGAGCCTGTCTATACGGGCAAGATGCTGTTAGGGCTGTATGAGCTGATTAACAACGGCGTATTTGCGCCCGGTACCACCATCATTGCCGTCCATACCGGCGGCCTACAAGGCAATCGAGGCTTCCCGCCATGCACCGACAATTAGAACCCGAACTGATGGAAGACCCTGAGCAAGTAGAAGCCTACGCCCAGGCCGACTTTAGCCAAGCCCATAGTGATTTTATCCGCCGCTTGCAATCCGTGGTCAGTGACGTTTATCAAGGTGTCGCCTTAGATTTGGGCTGCGGCGCGGGCGACATTAGCCGCCGCTTTGCCAATGCCTACCCCAACAGCCAAGTCCATGCCGTCGACGGTTCCGCCGCCATGCTCGCGTATGCGCAAAATCCGCTGTTGTGTCCGCAACCGGAAACTATCCGTTATATTTTCGGTCGTTTGCCTGTTGTCATCTTGCCACAATCTGATTATGGCATTATCTTTAGCAATAGCCTGTTGCACCATCTGCCAGACCCGCAAATACTTTGGCAGACGGTACGGCAGTATGCGCGGCGCGGCACAAGGGTTATCGTCATGGATTTGTTACGCCCTGATAGCCCCGCCACCGCCCAACGGCTGGTGGATAGCTATGCGGGCAATGAGCCGGACATCTTGCGGCGGGATTTTTACCATTCCCTATTGGCGGCGTTTAGCCTTGAGGAAATCACCGCCCAATTGACGGCGGCGCAGTTACCGCTAAGCGTTAGCCAAACCAGCGACCGTCATGTGTTTATTGCCGGGGTGATGGCTTGAAGGGGCTGTACCAATCCACTGCCGCCAATACCCGCAACCCCAAATTTTCCACCCCTAACCCACTAGCCTAATTTCTCTACCCTGAACATTTCATTGACGGAACCCCTATGGATAGCAAGCCAACCGAAACCAGCCTCCCACTGAATGCCCCTGAGTTATATATTAACCGCGACCTGAGCTTGTTGGCCTTTAACAAGCGGGTGTTGGCGCAAGCCAGAAACGAGGCCGTGCCGTTACTGGAACGGCTCAATTATCTGTGCATTTCCTGCTCCAATTTAGATGAGTTCTTCGAAGTGCGGGTCGCCAGTATCATCGAAATGGCAAGCATCGACCCCAACACCATCAGCGCTGACGGCACTACCCCCAGCGAACAATTGGCAAAAATCGCCATCTATGCACACGAGTTGGTCGATAAGCAATATCAAGTCCTTAATGACATCCTCATCCCGACGCTGGCCGAACACAATATCCGCTTCATCCGCCGTAAAGATTGGACAAAAGCCCAACACCAATGGCTGACCACTTATTTTAACGAAGAGCTGCTGCCGATTTTGACCCCGGTAGGCTTAGATTCGGCACACCCCTTCCCGCGCATCCTCAACAAAAGCCTTAACTTCATTATCTCCTTAACCGGTAAAGACGCGTTTGGCCGTAACAGTGGCCGGGCGATATTGCAAGCGCCGCGCGGCCTGCCCAGAGTTGTACAGTTACCCGCCGAAGCGACTAGCAGCGGCCCGCATGATTTCGTGTTTTTGTCGTCGATTATCCACGAATTTATTAACGATTTATTCAGCGGCATGAATGTTACAGGCTGCTACCAATTCCGCGTCACCCGCAACAGTGATTTTTTTGTCGATGACGATGCCATTGACGACCTGTTACTGGCGGTACAGGGCGAATTGGCGATGCGCAATTATGGCGATGAAGTGCGTTTGGAGATTGATGCCAACTGCCCCGATGATACCGTCAATTTTTTGCTGGAGCGTTTCCATCTGACCCGTGACCGCCTGTTTTTGGTCAATGGTCCGGTCAACCTCAACCGTATCCAAGAAGTCAACGACTGTCTCGACCGCCCCGACCTAAAATTTCCGCCGTTTAAGCCCAGCATTCCGAGCTGTTTTGGTAAAGACAAGGATATGTTTGCCGCCATCAGAAAAAACGATGTGCTATTGCACCATCCCTTCGAGTCATTTGCACCCGTAGTGGAATTTTTGCGGCAAGCTTCCGCCGACCCTGATGTGTTGGTGATTAAGCAGACCTTGTACCGCACTGGAGCCGATTCGCCTATCGTCGCCGCTCTGATTAAAGCCGCGCGGGCAGGCAAGGTCGTCACCGTCGTGATTGAGCTACGCGCCCGGTTTGATGAAAAGGCCAATATCGACCTCGCCGCCAAATTGCAGGAAGCGGCGGTGCATGTGGTGTATGGTGTGGTCGGTTATAAGACCCATGCGAAAATGTGTTTGGTGTTACGCCGCGAAGATAAGCAATTGCGTAACTATGTGCATCTGGGCACAGGTAACTACCATCCGCGCACCGCGCAAATTTACACCGATTACGGCCTGTTCTCCTGCGATAAGGAACTGGGCGAAGACGTGCGGCGGGTGTTTGCCCAGTTGACCAGCTTGGGTAAAGTGACCAAGCTGAACAAATTGCTGCAATCGCCGTTTACCTTACATAAGGGCTTAGTGGAAAAAATCGACCGTGAAAGCCAACATGCCAAAAACGGCAAGCCCGCGAAAATCATCATCCAAGTCAATGCCGTTGTTGAAGAACAACTGATTAAGGCCCTGTACCGGGCCTCGCAAGCGGGGGTGGAAATTAAACTGATTGTGCGCGGTATTTGCTGCCTACGCCCCGGCATCCCCGGCGTATCGGACAATATCGAAGTGCGTGCCGTCATTGGCCGCTTTTTGGAACATGCGCGGCTTTATGTGTTTGCCAATGATGGCCATCAAGAAGTGTATGCCTCCAGCGCCGATTTAATGAGCCGGAACATGTTCAAGCGCGTCGAGGTCTGTTTCCCGATTGAAAGCAAAAAACTCGCGGCGCGGATTCTGCACGACCTGAACCTCTACTTGCAAGACAACTCGCAAGTCTGGTTCTTACAGCCCGACGGCACTTATCGGCAACACCAGTTGCATGACAACGAAACCTCCGTGCAGGCGCAAGCCTTACTCCTAAATGAGTTACAAGCATGACCCCAGAGCCCGTTTATGCCATCGCCCAATTGGGTGCGCCCGTACTGCGGCAAATCGCCGCCCCGGTCGCCGACATCCACGCCGCTGACACTTTAGCGACCATTGCCGCCCTGCAAGACACCCTCGCCAACAGCCAGGGTGTCGGTCTGGCCGCGCCGCAAATCGGCATCAGCCAACGCATTATCATTGTCGCCTCGCGCCCCACCACGCGCTATCCTTACGCGCCGCTGATGGCCCCGACAGTGATGGTTAACCCCCGTTATGACATTACCTCAGCCCAACAGGAAAAAGACTGGGAAGGCTGTTTGAGCATACCGTCGATACGCGCCCTAGTACCTCGCTACCAACACATCAGCGTACACTATACCGACACGGCAGGCGAAGCCGTGTCCCTAGCGCTGGACGGTTTTGTCGCGCGGGTTTTCCAGCATGAATATGACCACCTGGAAGGTAAAGTCTATTTGGATAGGGTGGAAAGCAGCTTGGATATTGTCGCCGAAAGCGAATTCTTTAAGCGGCTGGCGGCGGATAAAATGCCCCCTCCCCCACAACCTGATTAAACCATGCACAAACTTCCCATACTGTTACTGCTAGCCCTACCCTGCGCCGCCTCTGCCGCCAGCTTTTTCCGCCCGCCCGCGACCATGGTCGGCATCGGTAACGCCCCTTGCTCGGCATTTGTCAGCACTTACGAAACAATGGCAAAAATTAACCGCCACGAAGTGCAAGACTCCGCTACGCTACAGAAAACCTATGAGGATTATGGCAACTTTAGCGGTACATTAAGCGGTTTTTTTGCCAGTTTTATGATGGAGCATGGCGATAAAGTCTGGCCGTTTAAAAGTACCGATTACGCCCTATCGCTGGCCTACCAAACCTGCCAACATAACCCGACCACCCGCTATATTGATATAGTTTATCTAATGGCGAAAACCTCATTTGCGCGTGGCGTAAAATGGAAATGACAGACCAGCGATAAAACTATTATCTAAGCCCATCGGCTATTGCGAACCCTAGTGTAAAAGAGGGAATGGGCATAAAATAGCAGCGGCGGCACACGCCAGGGAGCGCGGGCATCCTACCCGCATATACGGCCACAATAGCCATATACCAAGCAGGGTGCAGATGCAAAAACCATTTCGTTCAGACCACAGGTCTTATCGGAAACAGCTCCGCTACTGGCATCACACCATCCCCTAAAAAGGATAAATAATAACAATAACAAGGGGCAAGGCAATGTGTTGGAGTGGCGAAGCGTCCACCGTTTTAGCGGCGGTGGGCTTAGGCAGTACCGTGTATTTTTATTATAAAAAAGAACCGCTGGCGTTATGTGCGGCGTTGGGATTTTTTTCGTTGATGGAAGCCTTGCAGGCTTATACCTATACGGTGATCGACGATTGCGCCAATCCGGGCAACCAGATCGCCACCTTACTGGGTTATATCCACATCGCCTTCCAACCGTTCTTTGTCAACGCAGTGTCCATGTATTTCATCCCTGACATTATCCGGCAGAAAATTTCGCCGACGGTGTATTTTATTTGCTTTGTCGCCACGGTTTGCCTGTTGATCCGCTTATATCCGTTTGATTGGGCACCGATGTGCTATGAAGTAAAGACCAAAGTAGTGCTGTTCAGCGATTATTTCGAATCGTTTAACGTGCCTTTTTGCGGCAAGCATATTTGCTCGGTGTCGGGGCAGTGGCATATTGCCTGGGAAATTCCGGCCATCGCCAACTTGGTGCTGTTTAATATGT
The DNA here is from genome assembly GCF_002209385.1 of Methylovulum psychrotolerans. Lineage (NCBI taxonomy): Bacteria > Pseudomonadati > Pseudomonadota > Gammaproteobacteria > Methylococcales > Methylococcaceae > Methylovulum > Methylovulum psychrotolerans. The sequence goes on along the minus strand of NZ_CP022129.1, from coordinate 2,569,434 downwards.
ACGTCATCGCCGCGTTTATTATGCCGGTGCTGTACGGGTCTTGGAAAATAACAATCTACCACATCGTGACCGGGCCGTTTTTGGCCTATTTAAGCACCAACAACCCCAACGAATGGGCGGCTGTGTGGTGTTTATATTCTATCGGCCTGTTGCTGTTGCTGCTCAAAACCCCGATTCGGGACTATTTGCATGTGCGCACTTGGTTCTGGTGGCGCTGGCTCAAGGTATAAGCCGCTTGCCTTCTGGCGATTATCGGGTAAATAAATTTAGATGGCCGTAAAAAACTGCCGGTGAGTCGGGTTTGCCCTCCAAGACATAACGGCGATAGCAGCATCCGACGCTATCGCCAACCGAACCGCCGAAAAAAAAACGGTAAGCAAAACGTTTTGCTTACGACTACTTATAAAAGCCATCCACTTATCATAAAAAAGGAACGCCGTTATGAGTTACCGACCCGACCCCCACCTGTTGCCTTCAGACATCACCCCCCGCGAATATTATTATGATCGTCGGCGTTTTATGCAAATGGCGGCGGGGGCGACAGCGGCCAGCCTGTTGCCTGCGCCGCTGTGGGCGGGCGATAAGCTGGCGGCAGGTAAATCCCAAGCTTATACCTTAAGCGAAGAGCAGACCCCTTATAAAGATGTGGCGGGCTACAATAATTTTTATGAGTTCGGCACTGGCAAGGACGACCCGGCGCAAAATGCCCACAGCTTAAAAACCCGCCCGTGGACAGTGACCATCGAAGGCGAAGTGCATAAGCCCAAAACCTGGGATATAGACGAATTGCTGAAATTGGCGGCGATGGAAGAGCGGGTGTACCGCCTGCGCTGTGTTGAAGCGTGGTCTATGGTCGTGCCGTGGATAGGTTATCCGCTCGCGGAGTTGATTAAACAAGCCGAACCGACAGGCAACGCCAAGTTTGTCGAATTTATCTCCCTGCATGACCCGATGCAAATGCCCGGACAACGCTCCGCCGTGCTGGAATGGCCGTATAACGAAGGCTTACGCATGGACGAAGCCATGCACCCCTTAACCTTGCTGACCTTCGGCTTGTACGGGGAAATGCTGCCCAACCAAAACGGTGCGCCGATCCGCGTGGTCGTGCCGTGGAAATACGGCTTTAAAAGCGCCAAGTCCATCGTTAAAATCCGCTTTACCGAACAGCAACCGATCACCTCATGGATGAAGGCCGGGCCTAGCGAATACGGTTTTTACTCAAACGTAAACCCCGAAGTTGACCATCCGCGCTGGACACAAGCGAAAGAACGCCGTATCGGTGACTTTCTCAAGCGCCCTACCCTGCCCTTTAACGGCTATGCCGACGAAGTGGCGGGTTTGTATACCGGCATGGATTTAAAAACCTATTTTTAAGTGCCATGACCATGAAACAATTAACCGACAAAACCCTGACCTGGGTTAAAGTGGCCTTGTTCTTAGTCGCCTTAATCCCCTTAGCCCGGCTGATAATCGGCGGCCTGACCGATGCCTTAGGGGCTAACCCTATCGAAAAAATCACCCGCTCCACGGGCTATTGGACATTGGTGCTGATTATGGTGACGCTGGCCGTCACCCCATTGCGCAAACTGACAGGCTGGCACTGGCTGACCCGTACCCGCCGGATGCTGGGGCTGTTCGCGTTTTTCTACGCCTGCCTGCACTTTTTGACCTATTTGGTCTTAGACCAATTTTTTGACTGGGACAGCATCCTTAAGGACATCATCAAACGCCCTTATATCACTGTCGGTTTCCCCACCTTCCTGCTCCTGATCCCGCTGGCGGTCACGTCCAACAACGCCTTAATCAAAAAGCTCGGCGGCAAACGTTGGAAGGCGCTGCACCGCCTGATTTATGTGATCGGGGTCGGCGGCGTGGTGCATTACTGGTGGCTGGTAAAAAAAGACCTGACCAACCCCATAACATTTGCGGCCATTTTGGCGGTATTGCTGGGCTTTCGGCTGGTGTTTTGGTGGCGCGGACGGCAACCCCAAGTGCGGGCTGTTATTGCCAAGCCTAGCAATTAAAAAGAGCGGCATACTTGTATTACGCTATTGAAAATAATCCTCCAGCTATTTAGAATAGTAGTGTCGGATCGCTACAGGCAATCCCGGCAACTATAATAAATATATCGACTTAACTAGCATGAGGAAAGAATAATGAAAAAATTAGCATCTATTTGTGCAGGCTTATTCTTGATTTTGAGCACTGCCGCTTTCGCCGCCGAAGACCACGCCGCCGAAGCGTTAAGCCACGCTAAAGCCGCCGTAGAACACGGCAAAGCCGGCCACCCGCCCGTCTTGGTAGAACACGCCAAATTGGCTTTAGAACATACCTTAGCAGGTTCTTTAGTCGCCCACGGCAAAGCCAAAAACCATCTGGACGCAGCCGCCCAATCCTTGCAAGACGCGATTGACCAAGGCGGCCTAGACCAAACCGCCCCCGCCACCAAATCGGCGGAAGAGGCAGTGGAACACATTAAAGCCAGCAGCAAATAAGCGGTTTTTTTAGCCATAGGGGCGGCTTGGCCGCCCCTATAGTTGTGATTGTCCGGCTAACAGGCATACAATTCGGTCAAATAGATTTCTTCGGCTTGCCCTTCGCAAATAACAAAGCAGCGTATCATCGTGAATGCCGCCCACCAATAATGTTTTGCTGCCATACTCACCCAGCGCGTAATCTTCCAGACAGTCTGTTAACCGCTCTTCGTCAAGGCGTTTAATGGCATTAATCATTTAGGCTCATCAATTCTACCCCTGTTCTGATTGAAAATCTTGCTTGCACAACTTCTACTGGCGAATCAAGGCTATGAACATAGTCAACTACAGCATTCCGATGCTCTGGAGAAATGTTCCAGCCCAATATCACACGCCCTATGCAAGTGAAAGGAAGCTGATGTAAGTATATGATGCCAGTTTCTTGGCATTCTGTTTTTTTATATTCTACTTTGTTACATTCTTTGAGCGGCTTTATAATGCGCACTTCTTGTTCGTACTGCCAATCTTGGAATTTATCGAAAAAAAGTGATTCGTGGGACTTTGGGTCAAAAGTTACACCTGATATTTCTTGTCCATAGCGTACTGGAATAAGCTGGTTCAACACACCAGTATTGTCACCCAAAAATTCATTTTTTAATTCGGACTCTAGAAACTCAACCACAAATCCTTTGGCATTAGCCGCATAATGCGCCCACATAGGAAGTGAGTCATATCGTTGCGAAAGACAGAATATGCCGACATTGGAGGAAATTGCTGTGGCAGTTCTGTAAAGCTGCGGTTCTAAATTTTGTATATCATTAAAAAATGGTAAGCGGATAACTTGGCTTGCCTGTTCTTGTGTCGCAGGTATTCCAATAACCATAACTTCTGGTGCTAGACGCTGCAAAAGGTTGCCCTGTTGCCTGAGATAAATCATATCTTGTTCGCTATAACCATGCTGACGTAGGTACTGAAGTGAAGCTTTTATCTCGTCAATATCGAGATTCGGCACAAGCTCGGATGGATCGTTCAGTTCCGGTATTGGCGTGAATTTGATACTGCCACCAATTAAGCTATGAATAACATCAAGATTATTATCAATGAATTTATAGAAACTAGACATGGCAATTACTCGATAGATCTTTATGATAAAGCTTCTGTTCCAGAACATACCGGAACAGAAGCGGCCCTTTCTCCAAACCTTAACAAACAGGCTTAGCCCTACCCTATCCTAATTATCCGTAACCGCCCCCAAAGAAGCCGAGTTAACCAACTTAGCATACTTAGCCAACACCCCACGCGTATAACGGGGTGCAGGTTGTTGCCATTTGTCCATGCGCCGCGCCATTTCATGCTCATTAACATGCAGGGTCAAAGCGTTGTTTTCCGCATCAATAGTAATGGTGTCGCCGTTTTCGATAATCGCTAAAGGCCCGCCGACGTAAGCTTCTGGGGTGATGTGGCCGACCACGAAGCCATGCGTACCGCCGGAAAACCGCCCATCGGTAATCAGCGCGACTTCTTTGCCCAAACCTTTGCCCATAATCGCCGAGGTGGGTGAGAGCATTTCACGCATTCCGGGGCCGCCTTTAGGGCCTTCGTAGCGGATAACAATCACATCGCCTTTAACAATATCACCGTTCAAGATACTTTGCAGGGCTTGCTCTTCGGCATCGAACACCTTCGCCGTACCCGTAAAGCACAAACCTTCCTTACCCGTAATTTTTGCCACCGCGCCTTCGGGGGCAAGGTTGCCGTATAATACGACCAAGTGGCTGTCTTTTTTGATCGGGTCGCTTAAGGCGCGGATCATGTCCTGACCGTCCGGGTAAGGCGCAACCTCAGCCAGATTTTCCGCCAAGGTTTTACCGGTCACGGTCAAACAATCGCCGTGCAGCAAACCTGCGGCTAACAGGACTTTCATTAACGGTTGGATACCGCCGATTTCGATCAATTCCGCCATTTGGTAGCGGCCACTGGGTTTCAAATCCGCCAACATCGGCACACGCTTACCGATACGGGTAAAATCATCTAAGGTAATGTCCACTTTCGCCGCATTCGCCATTGCTAAAATATGCAGCACTGCGTTAGTGGAACCGCCCAGGGCGATGACCACGGTGATGGCATTTTCAAAGGCTTCTTTGGTCATGATGTCGCTGGGCTTGATGCCTTTTTTCAGCAAATCCAACACCGCCGCGCCTGCACGTTCGCAGTCCAAACGCTTGTCGTTGGAAATGGCGGCTTGCGCGGAGCTGTTCGGTAAACTCATGCCCAAGGCTTCAATCGCCGAGGCCATGGTATTAGCGGTATACATGCCGCCGCAAGAACCCGCGCCAGGAATGGCTTTAGCTTCAATTTGCGCCAGCTCTTCATCGTCGATTTTATTATTGGCGCGTGCGCCGACCGCTTCAAACACCGACACGACATCGAGTTTTTTATCTTTATGGCAACCGGGCATAATCGTGCCGCCGTAGACGAAAATCGCCGGACGGTTGAGGCGGGAAATGGCGATCATACAGCCGGGCATGTTTTTGTCACAGCCGCCGATAGCGACCACGCCGTCGAAGCCTTGGCAACCGACCACGGTTTCTATCGAGTCGGCGATCACTTCACGCGACACCAACGAGTATTTCATGCCCTCAGTACCCATAGAGATACCGTCAGAAATGGTGATGGTGTTGAACACCACGGCTTTACCGTTGGCGTTATTAACCCCTGCCGCCGCATCGTCCGCCAGTTTGTTGATGTGCATATTGCAAGGCGTGACCATGCTCCATGTTGAAGCGATGCCGATTTGCGGCTTTTTAAAATCTTCATTGCTAAAGCCGACCGCATGTAACATGGCGCGGCTAGGTGCGCGCTCCATGCCATCGACAACTTGTGATGAAAAGGTGCGGGTGTTAGAAGTAGGTTCGTCAGGGTGAGCCATGTAACAATTCCTTTAGATGTGGAGTAAGTGGAATGGGTGGAAAAATGGCTACCATTATAGAGTATATGGGCTAGGGACGGATAGGCGGCAGTGCAGAAGAACACAAAAGCCTTGTCATTGGATGTAACCTACTCCAACATCGTGTGAAATAATTTAATGATGGTAATACCGGACATATCATCCGCTATGCAATATGCATAAAATAACGTCATAGCTTAACGCGCTGTTACAACAATTGCCGCTTGGCCAACAACGCAAACGCGCCGCCCTTTGCCATCAGTTCGTCATAAGTCCCGCATTCGCTGACCTGTCCGGCCTCGATGACGAAAATGCGGTCGGCTTTTTGGATAGTGGATAGGCGGTGGGCAATGACGATGCGGGTGGCGTTAAGGTGTTCAATGCTTTGTGAAACAATGGATTGGGTATGGTTGTCAAGGGCGCTGGTGGCCTCGTCAAACAGCAAGATGCGGGGCTTGTTGACCACGGCGCGGGCAATCATCAGCCGTTGTCTTTGCCCCCCGGAGAGCGTCCCCGCACCTTCGGCGATAACGGTGTGCATACCCATCGGCATGGCTTTGATGTCGGCTTCCAAACCCGCGATACGGGCGGCTTCCCAAGCATCATCCAAGGTCAGCGGTGCGGAACCGACAATATTGCTGAAGACATCGCCTGACATCAGCTTGCCGTTTTGCAACACCACGCCCAGTTGTTTCCTGACTGCGCCAATATCCAGACCGGACAGGTCTTGGCCGTCATAATAAATCGCACCCGATTCAGGGTTATCAAACCCCAGTAACAGCCGATATATAGTGGATTTACCCGAACCTGACGGGCCGACAAAGGCAATGAATTCGCCAGATTTTATGTTGATTGACAAATTGTGGAGTATGGTCGGCCCATCAGGAACATAACGGAATGTAACCAAATTAAGATCAATCGCCCCGGTCAATAGGCCGGGGGACTTGTGGGCGGCGCTCATTTCCGGCAAAGTCTCTAAAATGGGTTGGGCGCGTTCGTATAGCGGAATAACGGGGATTAGCATCGTCAGGGCGTTGAACATCGCCAAAGTGGAAGCCAAAAACTGCGTGAAAGCGGTGTTGAAAAAAACAAAATCGCCGGTGCTGAGGTTAGGCAGGGCAAAAGCGGTGATGCCAAATAACAGCGCCGATGCCAAAACCGGGTAGCTTGACTCAATAACGATGATAATATTGCTGATACGGCGAGCCTGATAATCCAAGGCTTTTTGTTTGGCAAAATCGGTCGCCCACAACGCAAAGGCGCGTTTTTCCGCACCGTTGGCGTGGAGTTTGCCGATGCCGTTGAGCAACTGGAACACCCGGCTGGCAAGCGTGCCTTGCAACCGATATTTACGCCGCTCAAAAGTAAGCCGCCAGTAATTGAGGCCGGAAAACAGCAGGATAATCAACACCGCCAACAGCACCGCCAGCCAAGCCAACTTTTGGCTGATGAAAAACAGACAGATTAAACTGGCCAAACCGAAAAACCAACTGAGTACCGCCGCTTGTGTGGTGGTGTTGAATTGGCGGAAGATCATGCCGATGCCCAGTGCGCGGTTGGCTAAATCGCCCGCCGAATAGCGGCGGAAAAACACCGTCGGCAAATACAACAGGCGATGGATCACCGCCATTTGCACAGCATTGCCGATGCGGCCATCCATAATGCGTAACATAGCAATGGCGCGGGTCAGTTCAAAGGCGCTGATACCTAGGGTAGCGGTGAACAACAGCAACACCAGTTGCACCAGTTCGCTGTGTTGGGCGTTGGGAATGACGCTGTCGATCAGCAAGCCGGTGCCGAATGGCACTAACAGCCCCAATAGGCCGCCCAATACACCCACCCCCAGTAAACGGCGGAAGTCGCCACCGCTCCCCACCTTACCCAGACGCAAAGCCTCTTTGATCCCAATCGGCTGTCCAATCGGGAAGGTGCGGAAAAACGTCACGGCGGTATCGCCAAGCCCGGCGGCATTCTCCTGGGTTAAAGGTACGCGCGATTTATCGGTAGGGTCAACCAGCCAATAGCCTTGGCGGCCACGCGGCAACAACGCCACCGGACTGCCGTCTTTACGGGCGGCCAGCAACGCCCCGGCATCCTCCAGCCACCAATGCTCACCCGTGAGCGTCACTTGGCGCAGGGCGACCCGACTGCGTAAGGCCAAATTTTCCACCGTGTGGATGGCAGGATCAATTTTCTCGCCGCTGGGCAAAGGCGAACGGATACCGCTGGCTTCCATCACCAACAAACAGGCATCCACAGCCGCCAGCCCTGTCCAATCGCTGAACGGCAAATACTGTTCAGACGAGGCATCCATGATGTGGGTCAACCCTGCTAAGGCATCACCGAACCGTTGCGTTTCCAGTTCCTGCTTATATACCAAGCGTTGCGCTTCCGCGCTTTGGCGTTGGTCGCGCTGCTCTTTGATGGCTTCCAGCAAGGCGCTATGGCAGGCATCTAAGGCGGTTTGCAAATGCCCGGTGCTGGCCAGCACCGCACTGCTTTGACACACCAAATCGCCGTCCACGCTGGCTTCCATCCAAGCCTGCAAATTTAACGGCAACACCACCGTCCGCGAACGCACTTGCTGCATGGGCATCCACACCAGCACCGGTATCAATGCCTCACCACTAGGGTCAACTAGCCAAACCACGCCTTCGTGGTCTTCCTTATCGGCTTCTTCAAACAGCGAATCCATAGCCGATGATTGGCGCAACACCACATTGAGCATAATTAGCCATTCATCCAACTCGGCTACCCATTCTTCGGGCGATTCTGCCGCCAGTTCGGCACGCGCTGATAGGGAAGAAGCCAAACAAGCCAGACGGGTGCCCGGTAATCCCACCGCTAACAGACCCATTCCGACCGCGCCGCCACCCTCCCCCAAGCCCAGCAAATAGTGCCCCGCTTGCAAACGGCAGATATGTTCGCGTACCCCAACGGGATTGCCGTCCCTGACTTCGACAGCGAACAAGTCAACTTGGCCTTGTGCGACCTTCCACAGTTCGCCGCGCCCGTTCAGCAATATCGGCTGGTTACTATCTAAGGGCAGGGTTTCTAAGGCGCTTATGTTCATGTTTCGCTAACCAAACGGTAGTAGGCTTTTTTCAGGTTGAGCAACTGCTCGTGGTTACCGCGTTCGATAATCCGACCACGCTCCATGACGATGATTTCGTCACAATCGCGGATGGTGGATAAGCGGTGCGCGACGATCAGGCAGGTACAGCCACGCTGGCGGATATGGTCATCAATTTGTTTTTCCGTACTGGGGTCTAGAGCCGCCGTGGCCTCATCCATGACCAAAATACGCGGGTTGCTGGCCAAAGCGCGGGCGATTTCCAGACGTTGCGCCATGCCGCCGCTATAATTGGTGCCGCCTTCCTCGACAAGGCTGCCATAACCGCCGGCCCGACTGATAATGGCATCATGGATGCAGGCATCTTTAGCCGCACGGATGATGTCCACCTCAAGCAAGGTGTCGTCCCATAAGCTCAGGTTATCGCGCACCGTGCCTTCAAACAAATACACATCTTGGTCAACACCGTTCAAGGAGGCATGTAAGACCAAACGCGGCAAGTCTTGCTTAGGGATGCCATCCAACAAAATATCGCCTGACCAGGGCGCGTTAAGCCCCATGACCAGCTTGGCGATAGTGGACTTGCCGCTGCCGGATGCCCCCACTAGGGCGACCCGTTGGCCGGGCTGCAAGTGCAGGTTGAAATTGTCGATTAACGGCGGGTCCAAACGGCTGTAGCCAAAACAAAGATTGCGTAATTCCAACTCGCCCTGCAATTTTGCCTCCGTTTCTAGGGTACTGGCAGACTCTTCCCAGTCTGCGGCCTTATAATGCAGGACATCATCCAAGCGTGCCAAATCGCCTTCGGCCTGTTGTAACTTGCCAGCTAACCCCATCAGATTAGTGACAGGTTGGGTAAAACTGCTCATCAGGCTTTGGAATGCCACCAACATACCCACAGTCAGTTCACCATTGATGACCCTGAGCCCGCCCAAACCCAAGATGGCCACGCTGGTCAGCCCTGACAGCAACGTCGGCAAAGCCGCCAACAAGCAGTTGTACAATTCCAGTCCCTGCTCGGTGTTGTTGACCTTGGCACGGTGGCCAGCCCAACGGGAAAAAAAATCGCTCTCGGCACCCGTGGCCTTGATGGTCTCTATGGCTTGGACACCGCCCATAGTTACGGCATTGAGCTTACCTTGATCTTGCAACAATTTCATGTTGCTGTCTTTGCGTAGCCGCGCCACGGTTTTAAAGGCGGCATAATTGATCGCGGTGATGGCAATGCCGACTAAAGTCAGCATCCAGTCGTATTGGAACATGATCAAGGCAAAAAACACCAATGACACAATATTGGCGGCATTGGTGGCCAAATCACCGGACAGTATCTGGGCGATGCTGTCATTGGAGAAAACCCGCATCGTGATGTCACCAGCATAGCGTTGGTTGAAAAACTCCACGGGCAGGCGCAACACATGCCAAATAAAGGTGCTGGACGAGGTCAGCGCCAAGCGCATTTCTAAGCGCAACAAATACGTTTGTTGCAATAACGTGAACAGGCCGCGCAACAAAGCGGTGGCCACCATACCCACCAACAACGGCCTGAGCCAATTGCCCATGTGGTCTATGAGAATATTATCGACAAAGACCTGGGTGAAGATGGGGATGACCAGCCCAGGGATGACCAACGCCAAACTTGCCAACAGCACAAACGCCAGCCCCGTCCCCGTACCCTTCAGGCGGGGCTTAAGCGATCTGAGCAAACTGCGGGCTTGCCCGCCGGGGCGAAATTCCGGTCCGGCCTCAAACGTCAGTGCCACACCCGTATAAGCCTTGTTGAACTCTTCTTCCGTGACCGTGCGCGGCCCGGTGGCCGGATCGTTCAGATAAACCCGCTGTTTGCCAAAGCCTTCCAACACCAAAAAATGGTTGAAATTCCAAAACACAATAAGCGGCCTGTTCTGTGCAGCCAAACTGCCCGGCTCCAGGCGCATACCTTTGGCGATCAAGCCATAAGTGCGTGCTGCCCGCACAACATTACTGGCTTTGCTGCCATCACGCGACACGCCGCAGGCCACCCGCAGCTCTTCTAGCGGCACGAAGCGGCCATAATAGCCCAGCACAATCGCCAAAGCCGCCGCTCCGCATTCCACCGCTTCCATTTGTAAAACGGTGGGTGTCCGCACCCGTGCGCCACTTGCTTTACCGTTAGCAAACCAGCTTTTTTTCAACAACCCTTTTAACATGTGAGTTCCTTCTGTTTACAAGCCAGTGAGTTCCCTCAGCCACGGCAACACCAGACTGATGGGCCGTTTGCTTTCGATGATAAAATTGCCGGTTGCCATCGTGCCGCCGCTCAATTCCAGCTTCGCGCCCGTATCCGATGACCAAGCATAGCCGCTCGCCGTGCTGGGGTCGGTCAGCAAATCTACCGACACCGCAATCGGTGGCCCTTGTTGCGACAAGGCGCCAACCAACGATTCATTATTGAACATCGCCATCATGCCGGCGGCGGTGGCAGGATACTTGGCTACGCCTTTGACCTTGCCAAGCAGATAGCCATAGCGTTCTTTTTTATAAGTGACGGGGGAAATACGCGCGGTCATACCCGGTTGCAGGCGTTTGGCATTGCTCAGAGGCGGCAGGTAAATGACGGCTTCCAAGTTTTTGGCCGTGATTTCCAAACTCAAAATGGCTTGGCCCGTGGTGATGGTGCTGCCACGGGTAGTCATGGTTTCAATGATATTGCCGTCATGCTGGCTGATAATGTCCACAGCGAGCCGTTGGCGCAATTGCATGTCTTGCAATTGGTTTTGGCCTTGGAGGATACGCGAACGCAACATGCGCAAACGTTCACTATGCTGGTCGGCATTGCCCAATTTTTCCAGCCCTAGTTGTTGCAACTGGCTTTGCACCTCATCAATGGCGTTTTCTTCGGCATAAATCAGTTGTTGCGTTTCTTCGTAGCCTTGCTTGGTAATCAGCCCTTCGCTGACCAAACCGGCCCGTGACTGTTTGACCGTATTCAACGAACGCAAATGCTCTTCCTTGGCATGGATGATATTTTGCAGCGCATTTTTCCGGGAAATGAAAGAATGCTCTTGAGCCGTCTGTTGCGCATGTATCATCGCAATAACTTCGGCCTCTTCCTTTTCCAGCCGCTCCAGTTCTATCTGGGCCGCTTGGATTTGTTGTGCCATGGCCGGTTGGTCGATACGCCCCAGCACTTGCCCCTTACGGACGGGATCGCCGACCTTCAGGTCAGCCATTTCCGTCACTACCCCGTTACCTAGGGCGACAACATTAAAAACCCCGCCCCGGCTGATCAAAATGCCAGTACCCACCACAGTGGTGGGCAAAGAACCAAAAATACCCCAAATCAGCACGGCGGCGAGAATCATCGCCAACGCGCCCAACCCCAGCCAAGCCCGAGGCCGGGTTAGGGTCAAAAATTGGTCCAGTTGCTCCGGTCTGGCGAGCGCCTGCAAAGCGGATTGGCGAAACAGCCCGTTATTCATGGTGCATCAGTCCTAAAATCAGTGATCGGGAAGGGTAGTGAGTTCTGCCATATCCAAGGTTTGCTGTTCATGCAACGGTTCAAGCAATTGCCCGGTCTCGAACCTAAAGCGGATGACGGCTTGGAAAAAATCGCGGGCGGCATAAACGGCATTGGCTTGGCTGACACTCAGTTGCCCGTTGTTGTAAATGATGTCCAGCACTGACCCGACCCCCAATTTATAGCGTTTTTTTTCGTTTTCCAGCACTTGGAATTGGGTTTCGGCCTGAAATTTCGCTTTTGCCCATTGTGCGGCGCTCAGCCGCAAGGCATTGATGTGGACGTGGATATTATTGCGGATGGCGTTTTGCAAGGCACGGGTTTGGATACTGTTTTGCTCGGCGGCGGCGGCACGTTGGACAATAGCGCTGCGGTAGGCGTTGTCAGTGACCGGGAACGCCAGATTGACACTGACGGCGGCATTAGGGCCGTTACCCTTAGGTTGCAAGGCCGTGACAGTATTGGCAACGGCACTGCCTTCAGTCAGGCCGCTATAACCAAAGCTGAGGTTCAAATCCAATTGGGTACGGTTGTTTTGCTGCGCGGCAGCCAACAACGTGTTGGCGGCCTGTTGGCGTATGCTGATGGCTTGCACGTCCAAACGCTGTTGGGCGGCCGTTTCAATCAGATTCTGGACAGAAACGGCATTGTCCAAGCTTGCCAAGTCCGCAGGCTCCACAACGGGGAAATCGTCGATAGGCAAGGCCACGGCGGCGGGGTCTTGGTTTTGCAACTGCATGGCCAAGGCCAGCCCGGCACGCGCGACAACCAAGGCCTGTTCCGCAGAGATACGGTTAATGGTATCCCCCGCCAGCTGGGTCTCGTAGCGCTTCACTTCCGCTTGCGGAATTTCATCCGCATTAGCCAGTTTATGGGCACTGTCGAGGAACTCCTTAGACCGGTTCTCGGCGGCGGCGCTGATGTCCAACAGTTTTTTGGCGGCTAAGCAATCCCAATAGGCAATAACGGTGGAGGCAATTTTAGCTGACAAGGTGAAGCGGTAATCCTGCGCGGCGGAATCCAACTCCAGTTGCGCGGCGGTCATATTGGCGGTATTGACCAATGTGCCGCTGTTTTTCAGTAACGGCACGGTAAAATTGAGGGCGAGATTGCCGCTGTTAGGGATAGTGGTGTTGCCGTAATTGTCGCTGGTGCGGATGACACTCAATTCAGGGTTAACGATGACCCCGGAATAGAGCTTTTTGCTTGCGCCAACGGTGTAGTTGAATAGGTCGCCGTTGATTTCGGTTTGTCCGCCCGACCGCAACGCTTGCGGCAACGGGGTATGGATGCTCTGCCCGCCCAGCCCAGAGTAAATGACCGGGACAAATTCGCTTTGCGCCGCCAGCAAACGGCCTTGACTGGCCTGGATTTGCTGCTCGCTCAGGGCGATATCAGGCGCGTTCGCCAAAGTAAGGCGCACCGCTTCCAACAAATGGCCGTCAAATTGCGCCGCCTGTAAGGGCTGCCCCACCAGTAAAGGCCATAGCCCCAGTAACACCAGTGGGGTTTTATAGCGGCTCCGCCGCTTACAAAACGTATGGGATGTGGCATCAGGGCATAAAATCCTGATGCCTTCCCTATCAATTGGCAAGGTCATGATTGGTTTCCCCGTCTTTTCTTGTTGTTATAGAGTCCGTTTAGGGCACAGATCCACAAAACCGCTTTCGGTAAGGCCAGAGCCACCGGCACAAATTGGCGTGCTATTTCAGTGTGGCGATAATGATTGAATTCTACAATACTATAATCAATAATCATGCAACTTTTCACCACTGGAGCGCAAAATCGTGCCGATGGCAACTTCTCCTGATGACGATATGCCATCCGAACGTCACTTTATCGATGCCGCGCTGGACGGTGACCACCGAAGCTTCTTGCATTTGGTACGCCGCCACCAAAACCGCGTTTACCGCTTCCTCCTCAAGCACATTAACCACGTCGCCGATGCTGAAGACCTGGCTCAAGATACCTTCATCGAAGCCTATTTGAACTTGGCTAATTTTCGGGGCGACTCCACCTTGGCCACTTGGCTGCTGGGCATTGCCCTCAACAAGGCCAGAAATTATCTCAACCGCGCACCCGAACGGCGTTTCCATTGGGAATCTGACGATAGCCTGTTTAACCATGCCAGTCCCAACAGTATGCCTTGCCTGGATTTGGAAAAACGCCAAGTGTTGGACACCGTACGCCAAGGCATTGCCCAGTTGCCGACCGATTTGCGCGAAGCCCTTATTTTCGTGTCTTTTGAACAACTGTCTTATCAGGACACCGCTAATCTGCTCGGTATCCCTGTAGGTACGGCCAAAAGCCGGGTCAACCGGGCACGTTGCTTATTGGCCGATTATCTCCAAGTACAGGGGCTGACACCTTCAGATGCGGTTTTGCCCACTATAGCCGCCAGCGGATCATGTTAAAAACTGAGGAGCGGGGAACCGGACATATTGAAATGTTACTGACAATAGCTATTTGCCAACAATTTTCCACTTGTTTATGGGGTATCTGGTTATGCAAGTTTTGACGTGTGATGACATCCGGCTCTTGATAAGCCGCGCATCCGAGCACGACTTAGATGACGGCGAGGCCAAACAATTGGCCGGGCATCTGGCCGATTGCCCGGCGTGCCGGACACACCAGGCCGCTCTGGCGGTGGTGATGGGCTGGATCGGTAGCCTGAACGGCATGTATAGCGGCCATACCCTGGATGGCAATTTCGGCCAACGCCTAGAGGAGGCGATAACCGTACGCTTGCCGCCAGAAGAAGCATTGCGGCAATTTAACAGGCAAGTGACCCACGACTTTCGCTTACAGGGACAGATTAAACAAACGACAGACCTGAGCAGTTTTCTCCAGCTTTATGTACAACTAGGCAATGCCTCAGGCTTCCGGTTTAGCGACCAAGAACTGATACGGCACATGGGTATGGCGGCCAATGATTGGGAATTGAGCGACCTTGAACTGGACGCTGTCGTCGGCGGCACCGGCGGCGGCGGACATTTTTTGGACAAATTACTCAAACCCTAACCATCCGGGCGGCAATTTCGGCAACCGTTAACCTGCAAACGAAAAAAAAAACACCCTTTTGGCGAACTTTTTCCAGTGCGGTGTTACCCATTGCCAAGCCTCCAAATTGGGGGCAGTGTAAATATAGCGCCACACTGACAATTTTAAAAACAGGAATCTGCCATGCTCAAACGCCCCATTTTCAAGAACCATTACCAAGTTACGCCCATTCGCGGCGAGGGCGTATTGCTGCTGTCCGAACAAGACAGCAAAGCCCTGTACGGGTCGATTTATGAAGCAGTGGCCCCGCTGTTGGATGGCCGCAGCGCCGATGCCGTGGTTGCCGCCTTGGCGGGCCGCATTGACCCTGCCAAGGTTTATTATGCCTTGTTGCGTTTGGAGCAAAACGGCTATACCACCGAGCTTACTGACATCGCCCCCGAAGTGGCGGCATTTTGGCACGGTTTAGGGTTAGACCCGCAAGCCATGCAGCAACATCTGCAACAGCAACCGGTCAACCTCATCGCCTTACAGCCTACATTTGCCGAGCCGGTGCGGCAGGTCTTTGCCG
Source organism: Methylovulum psychrotolerans (assembly GCF_002209385.1). Taxonomy (NCBI): domain Bacteria; kingdom Pseudomonadati; phylum Pseudomonadota; class Gammaproteobacteria; order Methylococcales; family Methylococcaceae; genus Methylovulum; species Methylovulum psychrotolerans. The sequence continues at coordinate 2,553,873 of NZ_CP022129.1, read as the reverse complement.
AACTGGGCATCGCCGTTGCTGAAACCGGGCAATCGGCCTTGGACGTGGTATTGGCCGATGATTATCTGGACTTAGCCTTATCGGCGCACAACCGTACAGCTCTTGCCACTGGCCGCCCTTGGCTGCTGGCCAAATTGTCCGGTAATGAGATTTGGTTAGGGCCTATATTCGTACCCGGACAAACCGGCTGCTACGAGTGCCTGCGCTCACGTCTGGAGCGGCATCAACGGGCACGGGGCTTTGTTGCGGACAAATTGGGCGTAGGGTTGGCATCCTTACCGTTGGTGCTGTCACCGATGTCCTTAGCATTGGCGGCCCGGTTACTGGCTTTGGAAACCGCCAAGCATCTGGCGGGCTGCACTGAGCAGCCGCTGCTGGGCAAAGTGCTGAGCCTGAATTTGGCGACCTTGCAAAGCCAAAGCCATACCCTCAGCCGTAACCCCTGTTGCAACGGATGCGGCGAACCGATGCCTGCCACCTTGCCCGCCCCCATCGCGCTGGTCAAGCGCAAAGTCAACTTCCTTCAAGACGGCGGCCACCGCGCCGTGTCCCCAGATCAGACCCTACGCCAATACCAACATTTGGTCAGCCCGATCACCGGCATCGTCAGGGTGTTAGAACCGGTACATCAAGCAGACGGCATCGCCCATGTCTATGTGGCCGGTCATAATTATGCCGTCCCTATGGACACCTTAGCTTTTTTGCGCCGTAATTTGCGCCAAGCCAGCAGCGGCAAAGGCATTTCCGACACCCAAGCCAAAGTCAGCGCGTTGTGTGAAGCCATCGAACGCGATGCCGGGCTGTTCACAGGCCAAGAACACCGGATTACCGCCAGCTACCGGGAATTAGGCGATGCCGCCATCCATCCTGCTGCCTGCATGTTGTACAGCGAGCGGCAATTTGCAGGCCGTGAGGCCTGCAATGCCCAAGGCTCACATTTCAACCGGATACCGGAACCCTTCGATGATGAGCGGCCATTATTCTGGTCAGCCGCTTGGTCATTGACCGAGCAACGCCACAAATACTTGCCTAGCCAATTGTTGTATTTCCAAGCCAAAGCAGGCGATAACTGCGACACTTTTTATTGCTTCGGCTGCTCCAACGGCAACGCTTCCGGCAATAATCTGGAAGAAGCGGTGTTGCAAGGCTTTTGTGAACTGGTGGAGCGCGATGCCGTCGCCTTGTGGTGGTACAACCGCTTAGCCAAACCGGGTGTTGATATTGCTAGCTTTGGCGAACCGTACTTATTAGACTTAATCACCTATTACGGCAGCCTTGGCCGTGATGCTTGGGCTTTAGACTTGACCTCCGACTTAGGTCTGCCTGTGTTTGTCGCCATATCCCGCGTCCGCACAGGCAAAGAGCATATTCTGTTTGGCTTTGGCTGCCATTTGGATGCCCGCATCGCCCTGCAACGGGCATTCGCCGAGATGAACCAAATGTTGGGGCTGGCTAACGGTTGCCTAGAAAGCCAAGGCCAGCTTGGCGATGCCGACACCTTGGCTTGGCTACAGACCGCCACCGTGGCCAACCAGCCTTATTTATTGCCTGATCCGGCCATTGCCGCCAAACGGCGCGACGATTATCCGTGCTTGGCCAGCGGCGACTTGTTAACCGACATCCTGCTATGCCAACGCATTGTTGAAGGCAAAGGCATGGAAATGTTGGTATTAGACCAATCCAAACCGGACACCGGGCTGGCGGTGGTCAAGGTCATCGTGCCGGGCTTACGGCATTTTTGGGCGCGTTTCGCCCCAGGCCGCCTGTATGATGTGCCAGTGCAAATGGGTTGGTTAGCCGAACCTTTGCCGGAAGAGGCGTTAAACCCCATCGCCATGTTCATTTAAAGGTAAGTGTAGTATGTCCGCTTACCCGTTTGCCTTCGGCCTTAAATCCGCCACAACCTTTTATGCCGAGGGTGATGACCTGATTTTCCCCGTGCAAGGCAGCAGCCAAGGCCTACGTTGGCGCACCCCTTCACTAGGTTGGCGCAAGGCCTTAGCTTGTTTGGCGGCAGACGGTGCTGACCTAGACGGCATCGCAAGCATCTTGCAAACCCAAGATGGCGGCGTTGACTGGGCAAAATTGCATTTCATGCTAGGCCGTCTGGATGCAAAAGGCTTGTTAAGCCGCTCCGTACTAGGCAATAACACCGTGTTGGCGACCTTGCAGCCCATGACCGCCCGGTTTCAGTTTGTATTGCCCAAACTTAGCCCAGCCAGCCATTACCGCTTATCCCGTTTTGTCAACTTGCGGCCAGAGCAAGGCCAGTGGTTGCTGGAAACGCCGTTAAGCCCCGCCAAACTGTGGCTACATGCCGGACAAGCTTTGCCTCTGTTAGCTTGCTTGGCGCAACCGACAGCCTTGGATACGCTGTGCCGTGCCGTGCCGGACTGGGAACCGGATACGGCCCTAGCTGTCTTGGCCTTGCTGGTCACCGCCGGGGCCGCCGCTCCCTGTGATGCCGTCGGGCAACTCCCAGAGGATGGCAACATCGCCTTAAGGCAATGGGAAAGTGTGGATTTGCTGTTCCATAGCCGTAGCCGACCCGGTCGGCACGACGGTTTTTGCGGTGCGACATTCCGTTTCTTAGGGCAGATAGACCCCTTACCCGCGCTCAAATCGGTTGCGGCAGATGCCGGGCTTCCCTTACCCATACCTGATATGGCACGCATACAACAGGAAGACCCGCCGTTTGCTGCCGTGGTGGAAAACCGCCGCTCTATCCGTGATTACACAGGCAGGCTGTTGGATGTGGACTTGTTGGGTGAGTTTTTGTACCGTGCGGCCCGTGTCAAAGCCCAAACCAATGCAAACCCACCAGGCCGCCCCTACCCTATCACGCAGCGGCCTTATCCTAGCGGCGGGGCGATGTACGAACTGGAACTGTATTTGTCGGTGGGGGCTTGTACCGGTTTGGCCGCTGGTCTGTACTACTACAAACCCCTAGAACACAGGCTTTTACCCATCAGCGGTTTGACCGCCGATGTCCAACAATTGCTGGACAACGCCAGACTAAACTCAGGCGCGGCCACACAGCCCCCGGTATTGCTCACCTTAGTGGCGCGTTGCCAACGTCCGGCGTGGAAATACCAAGGCATGGCCTATGCCTTGATGCTCAAAAACACGGGCGTGCTCTACCACCAACTATACCTGACAGCTACCGTGATGGGCCTGGCTCCTTGCGGATTGGGGATGGGCGATTCTGATTTATTCGCCGAAGCGGCAGGGCTGGATTATTACCAAGAAACCGCCATCGGCGAATTCATGCTGGGAGGCCGACTGTCAAGTGGCTTAGACAGTTAAACGGATCTTCACCTGTCACCGGCCCTACGCAGGAAGAAGGCAACAACCGGGCCATAACCACTAAGCAAACTTAGGAGCAACCTATGAACGAAGAACAAATGCAACAATACAGCCAAATCGTCGCCAAATGCTGGGCCGATGCCACTTTTAAAGCCCAGCTCATCGCCGACCCCAAAGCTGTACTGGCCGCCGAAGGCATCGCCGTACCCGAAGGCATCGAACTGCGGGTGTTGGAGAACACCGCCACAACCGTCAATTTGGTGCTGCCGCCAGCACCGGAAGGCGAACTGAGCGACGAGGATTTAGGTGCTGTTACGGGCGGCAGTAGTTGCTGCTGTGCCGTCTCCAGCTAAAACAGGTATCCAAAAGGGCGGATACGCGTGATCCAATTTGCCTAACCTAATAACACGATACCACTGAAACCTAACCGAGGGGCAGGCCAACCTGCCCCCGCTGATAACGACCGGAGCACATTATGAATGAAGAACAAATGCAACAATACAGCCAAATCGTCGCCAGATGCTGGGCTGATGCCGAATTCAAGGCAAAACTGATGGGCGATCCGATAGCCACACTGACTGCCGAAGGCATCGCCGTGCCCGAAGGTCTCGAACTGCGGGTGCTGGAGAACACCGCCACAACCGTCAACTTGGTGCTGCCGTCGCCACCGGCCGAAGGCGAGCTGAGCGACGAGGACTTGGGGGCTGTCACGGGCGGCAGCGGCTGTGGCTGTTGTGGTGCTTCCACCTAAAAACACGCCGCTAGGGGATGGATACGCGTGATCCGATTCCGGCCAACCCACAAGACGATACGACTGAAATCTAACCGGAGCACATTATGAACGAAGAACAAATGCAACAATACAGCCAAATCGTCGCAAAATGCTGGGCGGACGCCACCTTCAAAGCCCAACTCATCGCCGACCCCAAAGCTGCGCTGGCCGCCGAAGGCATCGCCGTACCCGAAGGCATCGAACTGCGGGTGCTGGAAAATACCGCCACCACCGTCAACTTGGTGCTGCCGCCACCCCCGGCGGAAGGCGAGCTAAGCGACGAGGACTTGGGGGCTGTCACAGGCGGTGGTTTGTGCTGTGAAGCCTCATCGACCTGCTAAAAACAGGCTTCTAAGGGGGATGCATGATCCGATTCCGACCAGCCATCTTTGCCCAACCGACAAGACGATACGACTAAAATCTAACCGGGGGGCAGGCCAACCTGCCCCCCGCTGATAACGACCGGAGCACATTATGAACGAAGAACAAATACAACAATACAGCCAAATCGTCGCCAAATGCTGGGCTGATGCCGCCTTTAAAGCCCAGCTCATCGCCGACCCCAAAGCCGTACTGGCCGCCGAAGGCATCGCCGTACCCGAAGGCATCGAACTGCGGGTGCTGGAAAATACCGCCACAACCGTCAACTTGGTGCTGCCGCCGCCGCCGTCAGAGGGCGAACTAAGCGATGAAGATTTGGGTACAGTGACGGGCGGAGGCAGTAGCCAAGGCTGCATGTGCTGCACCTAAAAGACAGGCTTTGGGGATGCTAAAAAGATCGCGAGCTGAAAGCATTTAGAGAGATGGCAGTAAAAGCTGCCCCTCCCTCTCAATTAAATTAGCTTGTAAATCAACATTATACTCCTAAAATCAGGGATGGTAACCCACCACCTATTGGGTCTGATCCCTAGGCAAACAGAATATGCAGAACACAATCCCATACCATTGGAGCAAGCTATGAACCAAGAACAAATGCAACAATATAGCCAAATCGTCGCCAAATGTTGGGCGGATGCAGCATTCAAGGCCCAACTCATCGCCGATCCTAAAGCCATGCTGGCCGCCGAAGGCATTGCCGTACCCGAAGGCATCGAACTGCGGGTGCTAGAAAACACCGCCACCACCGTCAACTTGGTGCTGCCGCCGCCGCCAGCGGAAGGTGAACTGAGCGACGAGGATTTAGGTGCCGTCACTGGAGGCGGCGAGGCTTGTTATGCAAGCTGTTAGATTGACTGAAAAAGCTATTCTGATGCCTTAATTTATTAGGCCTGCGGTTTAAGCTTTTTTCCATCTGTCCGTAACACTAATGTCAATACCAAACCAACACTTTAAAATTGAGGGGCAAACCATGAACGAAGAACAAATGCAACAATATAGCCAAATCGTCGCCAAATGCTGGGCGGACGCAGAATTTAAGGCCAAGCTGATAGCCGACCCCAAAGCCACACTGGCTGCCGAAGGCATCGCCGTGCCTGACGGCATCGAACTGCGGGTGTTGGAAAACACCGCCACGGTTGTCAATTTGGTGCTGCCGCCACCGCCGACGGAAGGCGAGCTGAGCGATGAAGATTTAGGATCTGTCACGGGCGGCAGCGGCTGTGCCTGTTGCAGTTGCACTTGCTAAACAAAGGGTCTCTAGGCGGCAGATACGCGCGGGCCGTTCCGGCCAGCCATCTTTACCCTAAAAAGTAACACTAAACCGCTGCAATGCAACTGGGGGGTAGGCCACCTACCCCCTCAGATAACGGCCAGGAGCAAACTATGAACGAAGAACAAACACAGCAATACAGCCAAATCGTTGCCAAATGCTGGGCGGATGCGGAATTTAAGGCCAAACTGATAGCCGACCCCAAAGCCACACTGGCCGCCGAAAGCATCGCCGTGCCTGACGGCATTGAACTGCGGGTGCTGGAAAACACCGCCACGATTGTCAATTTGGTGCTGCCGCCGCCGCCAGCGGAAGGCGAACTGAGCGATGAAGATTTAGGGGCTGTCACGGGCGGTGGCGGCTGTGCCTGTAGTTCCAAATAAAGGATCTCTAGGTGGCAGATACGCGCGATCCGTTTCGTCCAGCCCTTTATCCAAATTATCTCTAAAAAGTAAGAAATTTAACTGGGGGTAGGCCACCTACCCCTCAGATAACGGCCAGGAGCAAACTATGAACGAAGAACAAACGCAGCAATACAGCCAAATCGTCGCCAAATGCTGGGCGGACGCGGAATTTAAGGCCAAACTGATAGCCGACCCCAAAGCCACACTGGCCGCCGAAAGCATCGCCGTGCCTGACGGCATCGAACTACGGGTGCTGGAAAACACCGCCACCACAGTCAACCTGGTGTTGCCGCCGCCTGAAGAAAGCGAACTGAGCGACGAGGACTTAGGGTTCGTCACAGGCGGCGGCGGTTGCAGCAATGCCCCCTAAAAGGGTTCACTTGGGATGTGGGTGCGTGTAATCCGGCCATCACCGCTACACTTGCCCAATCCGCATCCCCAAAGCACCACAATATCATTGAAACCCAAGTGGAGGTAGACCAAAGCCTATCCCCACGCCATAACTAAGAGAAACCGATCATGAACGAAGAACAAATGCAACAATATAGCCAAATCGTCGCCAAATGCTGGGCGGACGCGGAATTTAAGGCCAAGCTGATGGGCGATCCGGTAGCCACGCTGGCTGCCGAAGGCATCGCCGTGCCTGACGGCATCGAACTGCGGGTGCTGGAAAACACCGCCACCACAGTCAACTTGGTGCTGCTGCCGCCACCGACGGAAGGCGAGCTGAGCGATGAAGATTTAGGAACTGTCACGGGCGGCAGTAGCTGTGGCTGTGGTTGTTCTAGTTGCTAGACAAAGGGTCTCTAGACAGGAGATACGCGCGGGCCGTTCCGGCCAGCCATCTTTACCCAACTCATCTCTAAAAGGTAACACTAAACCGCTGAAATTTAACTGGGGGTAGGCCACCTACTCCCTCAGATAACGGCCAGGAGCAAACTATGAACGAAGAACAAATGCAGCAATACAGCCAAATCGTCGCCAAATGCTGGGCGGACGCGGAATTTAAGGCCAAGCTGATGGGCGATCCGCTAGCCACGCTGGCCGCCGAAGGTATCACCGTGCCCGACGGCATCGAACTGCGGGTGCTGGAAAACACCGCCACCACAGTCAACTTGGTATTGCCGCCGCCACCGGCGGAAGGCGAACTGAGCGATGAGGATTTAGGGGTTGTCACGGGCGGCAGCAGTTGTTCCGCCAGCACCTGATAGCGTCAGTGCCAGAGCCAGCCATTTTCCGTTGCCGTCCATCTCAAGACCACACCCAGATGGACGGCGACAATAAAATCAGTTGTGCAACGGATTTCCGATTGCATTTACCGATAGCCCTTCACTTTTGCCATTAATTATAAGGAGACATCAGCATGAGCGGATTCGCTTTGCCCTCCCTTTATCCGGCCAGAACGGCCAGTGATTATTGGGAGTTGTTGAAAAACTACGTCCCCTCGGATATTGTCGACAGCGCATCCTGGGACAGGCTGGCCAACGCTGCGCCCGCTTTGCCCGGAGCCGCGTTTGGTTTCGAACGCACCTTGGACTCGCCCGCCATCAGCCAATTTGGCTTTCATCTTTGGCCATGGTGCATGGATGCCGCCTTAGCCTGTGCCGCCAATATGCCCAGAGCGGCGTTTTTGGCCCCTCTCATCCGTGCTTGGCGGACTACCTGTCAAGACTGCCTGCCCTTACATTTGATGATCATGTGGGATGAACAGATCGGTACTGGCTCAGCGCAGCCGCAGGTGTTCCTGACCTTTGCGCCCAACCAACCCAACTGGCAGGCGGTGGTCAGAGAATTTGCCGGGCAACTGGATGATGCCGATTTGGCCCAGGCTTGGCAACGTGCCGCCACCGCCCCCCATGCCAACATCGTCGGGTTGGGGGTTTATCTTGGACGACAGGACATGCCGGTGCGGGCGACTGTCGCGATTGGCCCAGAACGCGACTGGAACGGCCACCCCAACTGGGCGGCTGTTGATGAAATCGCCAGCCTGTCCGCTGTCCCACCTCTAGTGGCTGTGCCGCCAACCCTTGATCCGGGCTTAACCTGGCATGTGCCGGTGGTGGCCAGAATGCACGCGAAACCCCACGAAGCCTTGGCACCTTTGGTCGGCACATTGCTGGAGCGGGGCATGGTAGATGCGGATACCGCCTTGATGTTGCAACAACCGCCGTTGATGATACCCGTACCGGGAGGTGCAACCTTTGATGGCCAACCTGCGCTGCTACGGCTAATGGTGTCACTGGAGCGCATCAAGATAGTGGTGGCGGATGGGGCATGGCTATCTGCCAAAATTTGTTATATGGTCCGTCCGGTGTGGCGCTCCAGTTCCGGGCGCGTGTTCGTCGAAAGTTGAACGGGGTTGCCCAGTTCTTCCTGGTATTATATGACAACCGCACAGAACAACAATAGATTGATTTTTATCTATTTTTATGGATAAAACAGGTATTGTTAATCCTCTGGCGGGGATGTCGGCATTGCTTTATGCCCAGCCCTTAGGCTAAGAAAGGGAGGGGGCATTTGCCACATAATGCCATTTTATCCTGCCGCCCCTTAGCGGCCTGCCACTCCTCCTAGCAAACATGAACGAAAAGCAAATTCGGCGCCACAGCCAAAGGGTCGCCCAGCAATGGGCAGGCACATTGTTTAGCCCCCCTTTACCCCAAAATCCCCCCGCTTATAACGCCAAAGCGTTACGCAAATCTTTGCAGGTTTACACCACCCGGAACAACTGGCGGGCGTATAGCGATTGGTTGGCCAACATGCTGCTGTTTTTTTTCGGACAATATGCCGTTATTGCCAGCCCTCTCCTATTAAAGCCCTTGGGTGGGCTTATTGCCGCTATGGCCGCCGTCCGGCTGTTTTTTTTGGCGCATGATGCCGGACATGGTTTGCTGTCCCATTTTAAGCCCCTTAACGCCTGGCTGGGAAGGTTGGCATTCCTACCCTCATTGACCGCTTACCAAAGCTGGGTTTTCAGCCATAACCAACACCATAATTATGCCAATTCCATACCGAGTGATTTGTGGGCGCCATTGCCCCCTGACCGCTACCGGACGCTCAACCCCTGGCAACGGGGACTGTACCGTCTGTACCGCAGCCCCTGCGGTGTCGGCCTTTATTATTTGGTGGAAGTTTGGTGGCAATATTTTTATTATCCTTCCCCCAAACAGTTTGGCAACGACCTGGCCCGCCGCCTCTTACCGGATGCCTTGCTGGCGATAGGCTTTTCCGTGGCTTGGCCTCTGCTCTTATACGGACTGGCCGCCCAAACTGGCCAAGCGTATATGCCGCTATGGCTGGCTGGCTTTATTTTACCGCTGGCCCTCACCAACACCGTGATAGGGTTCGTGTCTTATCTCCACCACACCCACCCCAAAGTCAATTGGCAACAACAGCCGATGGGAGCGGCCTACCTGTCTGCGCCCCCATCATTAATGGCGACCGTACACATCCGTTTCCCGGCGTGGTTGAGCGGAGGCCTGCACTACATTATGGAACATCCGGCACATCATCTTTGCCCCGGCATCCCTTATCACCAACTACAAGCCGCACAACGGCAGTTGGAGGTGCTGGTGCCGGATATTATCGTAGTGCAGGATTTTTCCTGGCGGTGGTATGCCGAATGCACCCGCATCTGCAAGCTTTACGATTTTGAAAACCGTTGCTGGTTAGGGTTTGATGGGCAACGCTTGAATTAGGCTTTTGTAGCGCGTTGGACGGATTTAGCTGACCTATCGGGCAGTACATAATTTTTCCACAGCACTAATTAAATCAATCCCATACACCGACTTGAATAGTAAAATGCTATTAAATGGCCTGAAAAGCAAAAAGGCTAAGGCCGAACTGTGCCTTGGCTTCAATGGTGGGCATTTATTAACGATAACAAGCCCCCAACACCCCTAAGCCCCCCGTTTTTTATGATCGAACCCGCCTGCGTAACATCGGTTATAGTGATGGGTCGCCTTTCCCATTAACATTCCATTAACTGTTCCTCTAGTATCTTAATCAAATCTACCTGTGTGGTAAATCTTTTTTATCTCCTGTTAGATAGCCTTCGCCCCATAAGTTGGCCTATCGGCTTCTCTAGGCATCCGCTATAACAAAAGCCTAAAAGGCTAACTTATACGGCGACATTCATCACTTTAGACAAAAAAACCCAATTTGTTAAAAAATAAGCGGCCAGTCTTGAATTGTAAAGTATTTTCACTTACCAGCCCGCTGCAACTTAATACACGGCTATGTCACCCATCTTTTTGGCAATAGTTGGCTGACATAAGTAAATAAATCACAATACAGACTTTGAACCTTGCTTAAACGCGACGGAATCCATTACCGGACAATCAGAGGATTGTTTAGTAACCGCGCGTACACCAAACCGATATATCAAAACCCCCTTAACTTTAATGAAAATCCACTTAGGAGTTTGGCATGATGAAAAAACTGACCGGGTTCAGCCTATTGCTGCTGACCCAGCTAACAACCCCTTGTCTCGCGGCCATTAACAACCCCATCGTTTTCGTCACCCAAGTGCCGATACCGGGCGATTTTTGCGCGTTGACTTCGACTTTTTGCAACCAACAAGGCGACATTGACAGCAGCGGACGTGGGGGCGATTTATGGATACGCTATCCCGACGGCAGCTTAAAAAACTTGACCCAAGCGGCGGGCTTAGGCCAAACGGGATTGCAAGGCAACCGGAGCATCGCCGTCCGTGACCCTTCGGTACATTGGGATGGCACTAAAGTGATCTTTAGTATGGTTATCGGTGCGCCCGCACATTTCCAAGTCAAACGCTTCAATTGGCAATTGTATGAAATCACAGGCTTGGGCAAAAATGACACGCCAATGATCACCAAAGTCGCCAAACAACCCGCCACTTATAACAACGTCAGCCCGACTTATGGCACAGACGACAGCATCATTTTTGCGTCTGACCGCCCGCGTGGGGGTGCGGCGCATTTATATCCGCAGTTGGATGAGTATGAGGAAGCCCCGACGGTAAGCGGTTTGTGGAGCTTAAAGCCCAATACAGGTGCGTTGACAATGCTGACCCACGCCCCTTCGGGAGATTTTAGCCCGATGGTGGACAGCTTTGGGCGGGTTGTTTTTACCCGTTGGGACCATTTGCAGCAAGACCAGCAAGCGGCTGCCGACCGGGCAGGCGGCGATTATGGGACATTTAACTATTCTAACGAATCGGCCACGGCAAAAATCTTAAACAGCCGGACAGAAGTGTTTCCTGAGCCTATCCGCCGCGACACCATTTCTTTGGCGGGGACTAACTTAACCGGACACAGTTTTAACCAGTTTTTCCCCTGGCAAATTAACGAGGACGGCACGGAAATGGAAACCGTCAACCATATCGGGCGGCACGAGTTGGGCGGCTCCTTTGTCGATGCGGTGTTTACCGATGATCCTGACCTGACCTTCCAAATCAATAGCCTTAACCAGAACAAAATCAGCAATTTTTTCCAGATCAAACAAGACCCGACTAACCCTAACTTTTTTATCGGCATCAACGCGCCTGAATTTGGCACTCATGCGTCCGGGCAAATTGTCCGCTTAACCAATGTTGACCCCGTCCACAATGCCGATGAAATGCGCATTGATTATCTGACCGATGTCTCGACCTTTTCGACTGTGGGGGATAACGAAACCCCGCCGCCTGCCGACTCCGGCCATTACCGCGACCCGGCGGTGCTGTCTGACGGTACGCTGATCGCCGCGCATACAGCAGAGACCCGCCAAGATAAGGATGAAGGCACAACCTCGGCGGATAACGCCAATTCCTTCCCGAAATCACGCTATACCTTCCGCTTGCGTACCTTAAAGCAATTGCCGAATGGTACTTGGACAGCCGACCAACCGTTGACGGCAGGCATCACTAAAGACATCAGCTATTTTAGCCCAGATACCTTACGGCATTATTCAACAGCGTTATGGGAATTGCAGCCTGTGGAAGTGAAGGCGCGGCCACGACCTGCCCGCCGTGTCGCCTCTTTAGGCGCACCGGAGCAACAAATCTTGCAACAAGAAGGGGTAAGCGAAGCCAGCTTGCGCCAATTCTTAGCCAGCAAAGGTCTGGCGTTGGCGATTATGCGCAATGTCACGCAACGCGACCACAGCGACAAGCAACAGCCCTATAATTTGGCGGTGGCCGGTTCGGCGACGCAAACCTTGGGTAACGCTGGCAAGCTTTATGAAGTGGCGCATTTCCAAGCCTTCCAAGCCGACCAGATCCGAGGCTTATTCGGTTGCTGCGGTTCGACGACACCCAAAGACGGGCGGCGGGTGTTGGCGGAGCCGTTGCATAGCGTCACCGCCAATCCGCCCCTGAGCGCGGGCGCACCGAAAGGCAGCGTCAAAATCGCCAGCGACGGCTCAGTGGCGATGTTATTGCCGACCCGCCGCGCCTTAAGCTGGCAAATCACCGACCCCGCCAGCAAATTTGTCGTCCGCGAACGTAACTGGCTGACCTTGCAACCGGGAGAAATCCGCACTTGCCCAGCTTGCCATGCGCCGAATACCGCAGATCAGGCCGGACATCCGGCCGTCACCAACCCGCCGGAAGCGTTACGGCAGTTACTGGTCTTTTTGAAAGCGAACGGCAGTTTGCCGTAAGTGCGAAGCCGCCGTGCCAGTTACTTTAACTGGCGCGGCGGCTTATTAAAGATAACAGCCAGGTAAATTTTTTACTACTGAATGGGGATCAGCCTGCACCAGCCTTAACAAAACCTTAGCGGGGCCTGTCGGATGCCGATGGCCTTGCTCCCAATTTTGCAACGTCCTAACATTTACGCCAATCAGAGCGGCAAACTTTACTTGGGAAAAACCGATGCTTTTACGGATAGCCTTAACGTCAGGTTCTGGGAATTCGTGTAGCCGGGAGGCTTCTGCTTCCCCCCGCTGTATTTTGCCAGCTTCTTTGATGCTGGCTATTAATTCATTGAAATGATCGTTTTTCATTAACGGACGGTTAGGCGCGTAGTGCCTTAATAAATTCATCCGGTGACACATCGGCTTGCTTGAGTATTCCGGCTAGAGTTCCGGCTTTTAATGCTTTGTGGTTGGGAACGACGCAGCCGGAAGAACCCATGCGGAGGACAATGTGGCTACCCCGTTGACGAACCACCAAAAATCCCAAACGCACCAAAGCCCGTATCACTTCCGCGCCCGAAACGACGGGGAGTTTAGGCATGTCCAGCCACCTGAAAAGTTGTTAATAATGGGCGGGCGTGAAATGCCAGCGGGAACTCTTCAAGATAGAGTTCAGTGGCTTCGGCTAAATTGGCTATCGCTTCTTCAATAGTCTCGCCTTGCGTGGTTGTTCCCGTTTCAGGATTAAAGGCGACATAACCGCCTTCTGGGGCTGGTGTCAAGATTGCCGAAAGTTCCATAAAGTCCTCCTTTGGTTTTGTTGCAAGGTGATGATTCTAAGATTTCTCATTAAAAACGATAGTAAGGGAGAGGCAGTCCACTTGGTTAGCTACAGCAAAGCCGCTTACCTTTGAAAAATATAAACCTTGCCAACCGGAATGGCGGGCAATCCTCTTAACTGGTTTGTTGAGTTAGATATTACAAACTAAGCTCAGTTAAGCCAATGCCCGAAGTACGGCTTGCGGTTCTTTTGCAACCACATGCAACAAAGCCAATGCGGGCCCATGCGGTTTACGGTCGCCGCGTTCCCAATGCCGAAGCGTTCCAAGACTAATGCAAAACTTAGCCGCAAACTCAGCTTGGGTAAGCCCCAAGCTGTGGCGCAGTTGCCCGACATCAATGGCTTCAGGGCGATAAGTGTTGGCTTGGATGGCTTGCCCTTCATTTAAGGCGATGGCCTCACGCAAACCTTGTGCAATACTTTCAAATGCCTCAGACATGTTCCCTCTCTAGCGCAACGTGGACAAGCAACCCAACCAGCTTGGCAAGCCCGTTACGTTCAGATTTTGTGATATTCGATTTTTCATTTTTGCCAAAAACGGTGAGCAAATAGAGCGGGATGCGTTGGTCATGGTAATAATAAATGACCCGGACACCTCCGCTTTTACCTTTGCCGCCCCGCGCCCAACGAAGTTTGCGGATACCGCCAGTCCCTTCCATAAGGTCTCCCGCCTGCGGATAAGCGGCAAGGTAATCTATAACGGACTTACGCTCTGCTTCATTAAGCAGTTCGTCAGCGCGGCGAATATATTCGGGAAGTTCAGTAACGGTAGTAAGCATGGCTGCTAGTGTAATCCAGTGGATCACAAGAGACAAGAGCATTCGCACTACCCAATGTAACGGTAAGAGGCCTGCCGTCTACAGGACTTAAGCGAAGCCGCTGAACAAGACGCATCCCGCTTGAGCGGGATACTGGACATTACTGGCCTTTATGCCACAAATACACATCAAATACCCTCTCTTTGAACCAAGGCTGCGCTGATACTTCTTGGACATACTTTGGAGTAGCAATTGATTGATCACAAGAGTATTTTGCAACCCTATGCAACCCGCCACATACAGAGACTATGGTTTTATCATGCCTACTGTATTCGTCCCGCCATGCTTCACAGAATCCTGACAAATCCCCGTCCTCAGTATTTAATGCCTTACGTGCTTGAGAGTCGTAGATGATGATTGGGTCGCGTATCTTTAGCCATAGCAATTTGGTAGTGACCGAAAGGACGCATCTATGACCATAAGCTCTAGATATTTTATCCTGAACCTTACTGATAGACTTCACTGTGTCGCCAGAAAAATCAGAAGCGATTGCCTTATCTAGTATTTTTACAATCGGCTCATATCTCTCATAGCCAATATCTTCGTCGTATTCTTTTGGTAGATTTCGGGCAACTTTGTAGTATGTCGCCGCTTTTTTTATGGAAACTAACTTCTCTTTGCGAGTCCCGTTGTTTATTGACTCATGATAAAACCTGTCATGTCTTAACCACATATTGAGGTAATGAAGAGAAAAGTATTCCAGTGAATATTTCATTTTTTTTCATCGAGATATTGTTAATTCCTAACGTATATAGACTACCTAATTGGCGTAAGATATTGCAGCATCAATTTGCCTATAGCATTTCAAAAAAACGATAGTTACGTTCAATCTTAGCAGAATTTAGCTTATGCAATACCCATCAGACAATTTATCTATCCAACAACCTAAATAACCAACCCTAAGTCATGTAAATAGCTATTTTTAAGCACTAAATCCTCCGCACAAAACAAATTCATCCAGAACAGACAAGGACGGTAATGCGAATCCAACCCCAACCAAGCCGAAGTTGCCGCCCCAAGCAAACACCCCCACCTTACCCCCGATACCCCGAAGTAATCGGATAACGCCTATCCCGGCCAAACGCCCGCCCGGTGATCTTAATCCCCGGCGGCGATTGGCGGCGTTTGTATTCGTTCCTGTCCACCAAGCTAATCGCCCGCGCCACGTCTTCGGGGCGGAAACCGGCGGCGATGATGTCCTCAGCGGCTTGGTCCAGTTCGACATAACGCTCCAAAATAGGGTCTAGTACCTCATAAGGCGGCAGCGAGTCTTCGTCTTTTTGGTCGGGGGCGAGTTCTGCCGAGGGCGGACGGGTGATGACCCGCTCCGGGATAACCGGGCTTACACTGTTGCGGTAGTTCGCCAATTGGTAGACCAGCAATTTCGGCACGTCTTTAATCGGCGCGAAGCCGCCCGCCATATCGCCGTACAGGGTCGCATAACCAACGCTCATCTCGCTTTTATTGCCCGTGGTCAACAACAGCTTGCCTTGTTTATTGGACATCGCCATTAACACCACACCCCGGCAGCGGGCTTGGATATTCTCTTCGGTGGCATCTTTGGCCGTTCCGGCAAATACCTCGGCCAACATACCCGTAAACGCCTGCACGGCAGGTTCGATGGGGATGCTATGGTACTTAACGCCTAAAGCCTCGGCCTCTAAGACCGCATCGGTATTGCTCATATCATGGGTGTAACGCGACGGCATCAGCACCGCTTCGACCTTATCCGCGCCCAACGCGTCCACCGCCAACGCTAAGACCAGCGCCGAGTCAATCCCGCCCGATAGCCCCAATATAGCCCCTTGGAAGCCGTTTTTACGCACATAGTCGCGAACGCCCAACACGAGGGCGTGGTATTCGCTGACCACCTCCGGGTAAGGCTCTGTGCAAGCCGCCGCTTGCGGGTGGCCGCCGATAAAGTCGACCACGCTGAGTTGTTCGGCAAATTCGGCGGCACGGAACACCACCTCGCCTTGGGCATCAGCGACAAACGACGCGCCGTCAAAAATCAACTCGTCTTGGCCACCGACTTGGTTAACATAAACTAAAGGGATACCCGCCGCTTTGACGTGCCCGCACACCACCGCTTCGCGTTGCCGGACTTTCCCGGCATGATAGGGCGAGGCGTTCAGGGTCAGCACCAGTTCCGCCCCGGCGGCGCGGGTGGCTTCGATAATGCCGTCACGCCAGACATCTTCGCAAATGGTCAGGCCGATAAACGTGCCGTTAAACTCGAATACGCAAGGGCTATGTCCGGCCTGAAAATAGCGTTGTTCGTCGAACACGCCGTAATTGGGCAAGGCCTGTTTGCGGTAACGTGCCAGTACCGCGCCTTGGTGCAAAACCACTGCGCTGTTATAGAGCTTATCGCCGTCCAACTCAGGGAAGCCGATGACTACGGCAATGCCGCTCACCCGCTCGGCGACTTGGTAAATGGCGTTATTGGCGGCGGCGATAAAGTCGGCACGGAGCAACAAATCTTCGGCGGGATAGCCGATAATGCTCAGTTCGGGGAAAACGACAAGTTCGGCCTGTAAATCATCCCGCGCCGTGAGGGCGGCGGCGATAATGGCCTCGACATTGGCGGCGATATGGCCGACCAAGAAATTAGTTTGGGCTAGGGCGATTTTTAAGGACATAAGATAAGAGGTTGGCTAAGTTTGTCGGGCGGGCAAAAGGTCATGGCGTTATTATAGCCTTGTTCGTGGGGCTTTGGGTGTTATCGATACCAGGGCGGCATAGAGCGGAGAGCAAAATTCTTTAGCTTTTGCACGATGACGTGTGGCCGTGTGTACCAACGCCTGTCACTTGCTTACGGCCAAGTTTTCGGTTTTTATTGAGAGAAGCGCGAGTATCCTGCCCACTGGTTGCGGTCAAGATGACCGCGCTCCAAAAAATTGAAAACTTATACAGAAGCCAGAAGCCAAATGCTTCAAAGCCACATATCAATAACAATCCTCAAAAGGTACGCACAGCGTACCCTACCTAAACCCACCCCAATCTTTCTTGTTGCCAGCAGCGGGCCATTTTAAGCAATAATTTTGTCGTAGTCAGCATGGGAACCGATCCAAATCCATTGGATGCCACCCGGAGCATCAATGCCAATAGCCCGATAATTTTGTCCCACGCGCACCGACCAAAGCTCTTCGATTCGTTTCAACTGAAGAGATGGATGCCGGGGATTTTCTTTCAGCAATTCGTAATTTTTATCTGCAAGCTCCCGAATTTCGCTGGGAAGCCGCCCATACAGAACCCAAAAGTCGGATGAGGTAAAATGCTTCAAAGTTCGCGGGCCTTCCCTTGGGCAAATTCTTCCCTAGCCTTTTCAATCAGCTTATTAAATTTCCCCGCCCGAAAATCCGATTGAATTTGCTTATCCCACAGTTCATTTTCAAGCCCCAAAAACCAATCACGGAATTTTGTAAACTCTTCTTTAGGTAAATTACGGACGCGTGTTTCAAGCTCTTCAACTTCACTCATATTGGCCGCTCCTTAATAAAAGCTGAAATTATACCCGTTATTTAGACCACTGCCACTCACGAGAAATACCATTATGGTTGCCCAACGTTACGGTGAGGGGCTGACGCTAGCGGAAGCTAAACGAAGCCGCCGAACATTGATAAAAAATGAAATGTCAAAACTGCCAACGGGCGGCGCGTCCCTTTTGGGCTTGAAAGTCTTTACAGCACAATTAAGCGGCGGCAAGCTCGCAATATTCAACGACAGTTGAAGGGATAGGGATAGGCAAACCGTCCTCCCGCAAACCGTCAAGATGAAACGTGATAGCCTCACGGATGTTCTGCTCTATTTCGTCAAGCGAAGCCCCGGTAGAAACACACCCCGGAAGGTCAGGCACATAAGCGGAATAATTGCCTTCGGCTTGTTCAATGATGATTGCGTAACGCATAGTTTACCCCTTTAATTGCGCTTGCTTAAGAATACTGTTTAACGTTGCAGGAGCCACATCATCGCTTGGTTTGCCGGGAACGGTTACGCGCCCAGATTTTACAGGGTGTTTGAACGGGAAATGGCTACCGCGTGTAGCTACAAGATACCAGTCATCTTTGGCAAGCAGGCTCAAAATTTCTGAATCTTTCATTTTAACCTTGGCGGCCTGGACTTCCTGAGCCGCTATGCCTCGATGCGGCACTTTTGGCGATAGCAAACCCTGAAATTGCTGGCAGAATCAGCAGTTGTAGGAAACGCTGTGTGTGCCATTGTCACGGATCAACAACAAACATCAAAAGGTACGCACAGCGTTCCCTACCCGGCTAAAGCCGCTCAACGCAAAGCTCAGCGGGCAAGCGATAGAGAAGCTCCGATAGAGCGTTAGGTTAGGGTTACGCGTTGGTAAAAATTTTGCGTATTATCGCGATTCATGCTCTTTTTTCTGTAAATAATTTTTATACTGTTTTTCTAATTTTACTTTTGGATTATTCAGAATTTTTAAAAATGTTGCTTCATCTCGAATTGAGTTTCGCCAAAATTTATGCTCAGTTGCCCACCTATAACAAAGTTGTTGCTCACTAGTTAATTTTGGAGGTTTACCTTGCTTTTTATAAACCTGAGTTGAAAAAGTTAAATCCGTATTTTTAGATGCTCCAGCTTTATTTTTATAATTTAATTTTTGCTTCTTATTTCCTAAAGCTAATGTTATTGAAGTTACAACAACGAACACAAACATTCCGAGTACAATCTGCCAGCCAAAATACCATACTATGAATAAAAGAGCTGCTATCCGTCGCATAGTCGGAAAAACAATAACACAGATCAAAATAATCGATAAAATCCCACTCATAACAAAAATCCATCCATACACTCATGGGAGAACGCAATTTAAAGCTTGGCTTAAAAATGAAAGGCAGCTAAAAACAAAATTTGAATTATTTGTCCAGTCATTGCCCAACGAAGTAGACAGCCTAATTGACGCAAGATATTGCGGCATCCATTTGTCTATAGTTCTTTAAAGATGCAAAGTTTCTTTTCTTTTATAAGGTTAGCAGAATTTAGCACATCCGATAACTTATGCAATACCCGCCAGACAATTTATCTGTTCATAAACTTAAGTCGTTGACTTTTCGTCGACGTAATCGGATAACGCCTATCCTGCCCAAACGCCTTCCGGTAATTACATCCCTCAGTGACGATTGGCTTGCTCCTACCCAACACGCCAAAATAGCCCCCAGCAGTTCACAAGGCTGCAACGCTTCGTTTTTTTTCGTCGATGGCAAATTCCGCCCGAAGGACAACGAAACGGCCTCTACGGGATAACCAGCCTTAACCCAATCAGCCAATATTCGTCACGCTTACGGCGTTATGCCGCCAAATCGCCCCCTTAAAAGCCCCGCCACTTTCCATAACCCCCACTTCCCTGTATTCTATAAAAAATCATTACCCTGTTGACGCTTATACCATGTCTAGCCAAACCCCCGATATTTCCTGGAAAAACTATCTCACCCTTTGTAAACCTAACGTGGTTCTGGAAATGCTGTTCACCGCCGTGGTCGGCATGTTACTGGCTGTGCCCGGTATGCCGCCGTTGGCCACTGTTTTTTACAGTACCTTAGGCATTGCCTTGGCCGCCTCTTCTGCCGCCGCGATTAACCATTTTATCGACCGTAAGGCCGATGCGCAGATGACCCGCACCGAAAACCGCCCCTTGCCGAAGGGCAATCTGACCGCGACTAATGTCATGGCCTTTGCGGTGGTGTTGGGAGTCAGTTCGATGCTGATTTTAGTGTTCTTGGTGAATACCCTGACCGCTATCCTGACGTTTTTGTCGCTGTTCGGTTATGCGATTGTCTATACCTTATATTTAAAACGCGCCACCCCGCAAAATATCGTCATTGGCGGGGCGTTTGGCGCGACGCCGCCGCTGTTGGGCTGGTGCGCGATGACCGATAGCGTCCATCCTTATGCGTTGCTGTTGGTGCTGATTATTTTCGTCTGGACCCCACCGCATTTTTGGGCACTGGCGATTGCCCGCCGTGAGGAGTACGCTAAGGTCAATATCCCGATGTTGCCGGTCACCCACGGCGTGGAATTTACCCGCTTGCAAATCCTGTTATATACCGTGTTATTATTTATCGTTACGGTGTTGCCATACTTAACGGGCATGAGCGGGCTGATTTATTTGGGTACTGCCATCCCGCTCGGCTTGTTCTTCATTTATCTGGCGGTGCTGATGATGCGCACCAAAGACAATAAAACGGCCATGAAGACCTTTGCCTATTCGATTGTCTATATCACCGTCTTGTTTGCCGCCTTACTCATCGACCATTATTTTCTCCTGACGCTATGACCACTTTTACCCATCACGAAGAAACCCCGTACGAAGAGCATCCCTTTGCGGAAATTGTCCGCATTCTCGGCAAAGGCAAAAAAGGCTCCAGACCGTTGACCCAAGAAGAAGCTTTCCGCGCCATGCGCATGATTTTGGCGGACGACGTGCTGCCTGTGCAGTTGGGGGCGTTTTTAATGCTGATGCGGGTTAAGGAAGAAACGCCGGAGGAATTGGCGGGTTTTGTTCAAGCGGCGTGGGAGTCGTTCCATATCAGCAATGACGGGCTGGTGGATTTGGACTGGTCATCGTATGCAGGTAAGCGGCGGCATTTGCCGTGGTTTCTGCTCTCGGCCTTATTATTGGCGGAGAACGGCATCAGTGTGTTTATGCACGGAGCCAGCGGCCATTCGGCGGGGCGGTTGTATACCGAAAATATGCTCGGTTATCTCGGCTTAAGCCCGGCGCAATCGCTAGCGCAAGCGCGGCAACAATTGCAGGAACAGCGTTTTAGCTATTTGTCTTTAGAACATTTTTGCCCTAAATTGCATGAGATTATCGAGCTGAGGCCAATTTTAGGCTTGCGCTCGCCTGTGCATACTTTGGTCAGGTTACTTAACCCGTTTAATGCCGCGTACAGCATCCAAGGCATTTTCCATCCCAGTTACCGTCCCGTCCACCAACAAGCCGCCGCCTTATTACAACAGCCGCACATGGCGGTGTTAAAAGGCGAAGGTGGCGAGACTGAGCGCAACCCGGATATGGAATGCTTGGTGCAAAGCGTCCACCACGGCGAGTTAAGCGACGAGCTGTGGCCTGCCCTATTCCCGCGCCGCCATATCAAGCCCGAAGAATTGGACCCTAAGCAATTGGCTCAGCTTTGGCAAGGCGGGTATAGCGATGAGTTCGCGCAAGCGTCGGTGATCGGCACGGCGGCGGTGGCTTTAAAGTTATTGGGTAAAGCCGATAGCCAACAGCAGGCGCAAGAATTGGCGACCGCCTACTGGCAGGCCAGGGATAAGCAAAAGTTTACCCACTAAAATGCCCCATCCCTTATAAAACCTCCGCCACGGAGCCGTGCATCGGCTTCGTGGTAAAGCACTTTCCCGTCAAGAATCGGTGACAGAAAAAGTGTATTTTTGCCTAAATTAGGCTACATGGACTTTGCGCGGACAGATACCTAACGTACAATTTAAAGCAGTTTAATCGGCGCAGATGAGAGATTTTCCCTAACAGCCACACCCCGTTTATCTATCCCACCAGCAGAAAAATAGCCCTATCCGCCGCCATGAAATACGACATTGCCGTTGCCGTACCGACTTATAACCGTGCCGAGTATCTCGAAGAAGCACTGGAGGCTATCTTAGGACAAACCTATCCGGCAACCGAGATTATTGTTGTCGATGACGGCTCGACCGACCATACCCCCGACATACTGGCCCGTTATGGCAAACGGATAACCGCCATCCGCATTACCAATTCAGGCTGTACAGTCGCGCGGAAAACGGCGGTCGACGCGTCAAGCAGCCCTTGGCTGGCCTTTTGCGACAGCGATGACATTTGGTTGCCGCACCATCTTGAGCGGCGGGTCACCTTATTGGAAAAGTATCCGGCGGTGGATTTTAGCTTTGCCAATGGCCAATTCTTTGGCCCGACCGCCGTCGATAGCTGCATTTACGATTATGCCCCGGCAGGTTGGTGGGAAAACTTAGGGGTAGCCAATGCCGACCAATGCCTATTATTAGACCAAGGCTTCTATGTGCCCCTGTTGCGCTTTAATCCGGCTTGGCCCAGCACCGTGCTGCTGAGCCGGGCTTTATATGATAAAGTGGGCGGCATTGATCCGCGCTACGCTTATATGGTGGCAGAAGACGGCGACATCATGCGCAAAGCGGTTTTGCATGGCACGACGTTGTGCGATTTTGCGGTCACTGTCCGGCAACGGCGACATGCCGGCAACACCTCCGGTTCAGAACTAAAATCGCGGCTCGGCAAATACCAGATTTTGCAAAATCACATCCAGTTGGCCATTGCCCCTGAACACTGGCACACGGACATCGACAACGCCATTGCGGAAACCTTGAATGATGCGCTGACCATGGCGTACTATGCTGAGGATAAGCCCTTGATGCGGGATATTGTCAGTAAACTGGGCCTACGCCGCTTGTCCGGTAAAAACCGCTTACGCTGTCTTGCCAGTATGCTGCCGCCTACTTTCCTTAACTTTTATCGCCAGATTAAACCGTAACATGGATATTGCCGTCGCCATCCCCACCTACAACCATGCCGAACTGCTCAGGGAGACACTGGATGCCATCTTAAACCAACGTTATCCGGCGGCGGAAATTATGGTCGTTGACGACGGCTCCACCGACCATACCCCGGCGGTGCTGGCCGAATACGCCCCACGCGTCAAATCCCTGCGTATTGCCAATAGCGGCCCCAGTATGGCGCGTAAAATGGCGGCGGAAGCCACCACCAGCCCTTGGCTGGCTTTTTGTGACCATGACGATTTATGGTTACCCGAACATCTTGAGCGGCGCGTGGCCTTGTTAAACCACTATCCGCAAGCCAATTTCAGCTTTGCCGACGCAGAGTTTTTCGGCCCAGGCGCCCGGCCTGGTGCGCGGATATTTTCCGATGATGCCCCGAAGGGATGGTGGGAAGCCTTAGGAACGGCCAATGCCGACAACTGCTTGGTTTTAGACGGGCAATTTTATCGGCAGTTACTGGCCTTTAATCCGGCTTGGCCCAGCACCACCGTGCTGAGCCGCGAGCTATATAACCAAATTGGCGGCATTGACCCGCGCTATTCGCGCCTAGTCAATGAAGATGCCGACATGACCCGCAAAGCGGTTTTGCACGGGCAAACGGTATGCGATTTTACTATCACCAGCAGGCAGCGCCGTTATGTCGGCAATACATCCGGTTCCGTCTTAAAAAGTTTACTGGGCAAATGCCAGATTTTAGAAGACCATATCACCTTGGGCATAGCCCCCGCCGCTTGGCACGGCGACATTAGGCAGACCGTTCAAGCGACCTTGCAGGAAGCCTTTCTGGCGGCCTATTATGCCGAAGACCAGCCCAGCCTTAAGCGCATTGCGCAGCGTTTGGGCATTACCCATTTATCGCTAAAAAACCAGTTGCGTTTTTTAGCCTTGTCGTTGCGTACCTTGTTTTAAGCCGACCATGCACCCACTGATCACTACCCTTAAATACCACCCGCTGACGGTAGCCATCTGCAAAGCCTATTACCAATGGCGCTGCCGAAACTTGCAGAAAATTATTTTTGTCGCCACCACCGGGCGTAGCGGCACTATGACCTTAGCGGAAGTTTTTAACCATATCCCAGGCTGTCATGCCGAACACGAGCCGTACCCGACCATGAGTGAGGATATACTCAAAGCCAAGGCCGCTGGCGACGAAGCTGTCGTCCGCGCCGAATATTGGCAAAAAAAAGCCATCAACCTCAGGCGCGGTGCGGCGGGCTACGCTTTTTATTGCGAAGCCAACCATTTGTTCATTAAAACGTATATTGAATACGCCTTAGCCGATTTTGGCGATAAGCTCGCCGTCATCCATTTAATCCGCGATCCGGTCAAAGTCGCCAACTCCATTTATGCCTTACAGGATTTTCCCGGTACCGAAGAAGGCAACAAATGGTGGTTGGACTATACCGCTGCAAGTAACCATATCCGTATCGCCGAGGTTCTGGATAATGACCCGGAATTTAAGCACCCTTTCTACAAAGGCTTATGGTATTGGTATGAGATGGAGGCACGCATTGCCCACTGGCGGCAAGCCTTACCGAATGTCCAGTTTGTCGAATTCCAGACCGAAGACTTTAACGATCCGCAAAAAACCTGCCGATTGCTTCGTGAATTAGGCGTAATTTTTGACGAAGCGGCGTTGCTGACAAAAATCAGCGCCCCAGCCAATACCCGCGAACACCAAAAAGTCTCCCATCCCTTGCCGATGGAACAGGCCATTGCCATGAACGCGCAATTCCAACGTTTTTTAGCCGCTAAGGGGTTCTGATGGCCGTGCACCGCCGCGTTTTAGTCTTAGATGCCGACATGATCGCTTGTCTAAGCATCGTCAGATCTTTAGCCCGCCATGGCATTATTTGCGATATAGCCGCCAGTACCGGCCTAGCGACCTTAAGCCAGTATTCGCGCTACGCCGGACAGTTGTTCCGCCACCCTAACCCCTTAAGCGATGCCGACGGGTTTGTGGATTTTATCGCCGGGCATTTGCAGTGCCATACTTATGATTTGGTGATTCCCGTCACCGAGCGCAGCCTCATACCGCTAGCGCACAGCACCAAAATGCAGCCGTGGGTGGACATTCTGGCAATCGCCCCACGCGATAGCCTAAATAAGGTTTTAGATAAAGAACAGACCATGGCTGTAGCGCAGCAATGCGGGGTCGTCATACCGCTAAGCCAAGCCGTCGATAGCGTCGCCGACATCCAGCGCCTATTGCCGGATTTAAGCTTTCCGGTAGTGTTAAAGCCAGGCCGCTCCATCCCCAATGCCGACAGCCGCCAGCAACTGAGCGTCGCCTACGCCTTTAACGCCACCGAATTGCTGGAATTGGGCGCGGCTTTGCTCAGCCATTGCCAAGTTTTAGTGCAAAGCTATAGCCTAGGCATCGGCACAGGCATCGAACTGCTGGCCGACCACGGCGAAATCGTCTACGCTTTTCAACACCAACGCCTGCATGAAGTACCGTTGACGGGCGGCGGCAGCAGTTTCCGCAAAAGCATCGCCGTCGACCCCGACTTGTTAGCGGCGGCGGCACGGCTGATAAAAGCCTTAAACTGGCATGGCGTGGCGATGGTCGAATTTAAGTGGCAACCGGACACGGGTGCGTATACCCTGATGGAGATTAACGGGCGGTTTTGGGGGTCATTACCGCTGGCCTGCGCGGCAGGCGCGGATTTTCCGTGGCTGTTATACCAACTCTGGGTGGACGGGCAACGCCCCGCCACCCAGACTTATCGCCCTGCCATTTATTGCCGGAAACTCGCCAGCGATATTTACTGGTATGAGCAGGTGTTCAGACGCTCGGAAGAGCCGCGTCTATTCGCCTACCCCAGCACCGGGCAACTGCTCAAGGACGCGCTGTGGGTCTTGCACCCTAGCCGTCATGCCTTTGACGTGCAACAATGGCGCGACCCCTTGCCGGGGCTGATGGATATAGTGCAGATTGCCCAAGCGTATTATCAGCGCGTGGCGGGCTTATTGGCGCAGAAATGGCAAGTTAACAAGCACCGCTCCGCCGCCATGCAAAACCGCTTGGCACAACGGCTTAAGCAAGCCGATAAGGTACTGTTTGTCTGTTACGGCAACATCAACCGCAGTGCCGTCGCGCAGGTTCTCGCCGAACAAATGCTGGCGGACGCGGGCATCCGGTTTGCCTCCGCCGGATTCCATCCTGTTGCGGGCCGTCCGGCGGATGCCACTATGGTCAAGGTCGCCGCCGAACAGGGCGTGGATTTATCCGCTTGCCGCTCGAAAATCTTGGATAGCGCCATGCTTGCCGAGGCAGATGTGGTATTTGTTATGGAATTGGCCCAACTTAGCCGCTTGCAAGCCGCCTTCCCCGGCACGGCGGACAAAAGCTTTTTGTTGGGAACATTAAATCCGGCGCAGGCTTTGGAAATTGCCGACCCGTATAATAAAGCCCCCACCGCCTATCAGCACTGCTTCACTGTCATCAAGACAGCGCTCGGCTGCTGGGCGGAAGGCTTAAGAAGATAACCTTACCCTTAAATTCCTCATCACAACGCGATTTACAGATCAGCCATACCGCAGGTTACTTAACGGTCATCATTTTGCTGCCCGCCCCACTGCTGCTGGCGGCCATCGTTCTGCTGCCCGCCGCCCCACTGCTGCTGGCGGTCATCATTTTGCTGCCTGCCCCACTGCTGCTGACGACCATCGTTCTGCTGCCCGCCCCACTGCTGCTGCCGACGGTCATCGTTCTGTTGCCCACCCCATTGTTGCCGCTGGCGGTTATCATCCCGATCTTGCCAACCTTGATGCCAACCGTTCTGTGGATGCCGCCAACCCCAGCCCTGGGTGGGGTGGTTCGTCCATGAATAACCAGGGCCGGGTTGCGGATAACTAGGGCGGTTATAGCCTTTCAAGCTCGAATGCCTGAAGATAAAACATAAAACCAATCATTTCGCTATGCGGGCCAAGCTGTTCGTCAAGGCCAACCAAATGGCTTATGAAGAGTTGCAAAAACTAAGGGCTGCGTAACATCAGTAATTTATGTAGTCTGTTATGGACTTGCATTTTACTGACACTGCTTGTTACTGAAGATCAGGCAAGCGTAATAAATTGGTTTAAAGCCTATTCAATTGCGGATTCAAACGCATTTGTTATCAAAGTATGCTTATTATGGGGTGTTATTGCCGCGTTGTTTGTTTATTTTTTCAAAGAATTTTTTATGTGCAAACGTAAAAATTGAGATATAAAAGTAAAGCCGATAAATGCCGAGGCGGTTATAGGGGACAAGACTTTCTGATGAAGCTTATCCAACGGCGGAGTCGCGGCAAGGCGTGACAGCTACCGTCCGCCATGCCACAAGTATTGGACGGACGGGGCGCGATCTGACTTGGGAGACTTTTCAAAAAGGCTGGAATAAAGTGCAGGCTTCCCGAAGAGAGCGTATTGACGAAGTAATGATAATACTTGAAGATGATAATATTTTCCCATGGCCATGATTAATTATGACCCAGATGATAGCGATTATGTGGAAATTCTGGCGGCACTGCCCAGTAATCGCCTCCTCGCTTTGCTACAGGAAGTATTTAGGCAACGCGATTACAAGCTTGCTCACACTGAATTTGAAGTAAGACGCTGGTTTGTTGTAGAGCATAGTGGCATTTTAGATCCCAATACAGGCTATTTAAAAGCGGAATGTTTACTGGATCCTGAATATTTGGCATTGCCACTGACTGTTTTTACTAATGAGACCGAGTTTTTGCACAATGGTATTTGTATTGAATGCGGTTTGGAACTGACATGCTCTGAAAAATTAGCTTTATGTCCATTTTGTGGAACTGTGACAGAGTGTACTTAAGCAAAGGAAAAGGAACCCCAAACACTTCAAACTGACCACCGAAGACGGCACTGTGTACTTCCTCACCGAAGGCGTGGGTTTGGAGAAAGTCCAAGACCCGTTCGGCAATACCCTGACCTACAGCAAAAACGGTATTGTCCACAGCGCCGGACTCAGCGTCGCCTTCCAGCGCGACGGCCAAGGCCGCATCACCCGCATCACCGACCCCCAAGGCCAAAGCCTCCAGTACAGCTACACCCCCCAAGGCGGACTCGCCGCCTACACCGACCCGCGCGGCGTCACCACCGCCAGCCAAGACTACGACGGCCAAGGCCGCCTCACCGCCGTTTGGCATGGTTCGCCTATGTGCGTTGGCAAACAGACTGTTTTGAGCGGAACGAAGATCATAGCGACGCAGATGCGCAATAACCTTGTTATTAGTATTGGAAGCCCATCTGTAGAGAGTTTTTGATAAATCTAGCGGACACGCTAACCGAGAAAAGATTTGGCGTGGACGGACGTGGCTTATCACTTTTTAACTTCATTCAGAGAAAAAAATCATGACTAAAAATATCTACTTGGGTTTGGCTTTGGCAATTTGTATGGGCGTTATGTCTGCGTCAGTGTTGGCGGAAGTTATTCCCGCACCTGTACAACCTGAGCAAATCACGGCACCTGCAACAACACCCGTTGAACATAAAGCAGCTGCCGCACTGAATTTAAAACACGCCCAATACTATTTGGGCTTGGCTAAACATCATCGCTCAGTGGGTGCAGTGTATCAAAGTAACGGTCAACGTATTTTAGGCGATAGACAAGAAGCCATCGCAGTGCATGAAGACGCATTGGCAAAAGAATATGAACAAACAGCCGCCGAACATGAAAAAGTAGCCAACCCTAAGTAACCCGACTACTGAGATTGCCGGGGGCAAGACAAGCCTTGGGGTTTGTTCTGACCCTAACACACTCAAGGCGGCTATTATTTACTGATATTAATTGGAGAAGTGCCATGCCCCAAAGTCACAACTTAGCTGTTGGCCTATTTTGGGCAGCACTTTGGTCAGGACGCTATCATCCGTTACGAAACAGCACTTAAAGCCCATAAATTTCTACTTATCGCTCACGGAATATTGGCTGAAGTAGAACAGGCAAAAGCCATTCTACTATAAAACCAAGCTAAAGCAGCAGAAGTCCATAAAGCATTGCTAGCTAAATGATGGCTTAATCCTAAATTGTATCGGCGCTTTTAAAACAGGATTCTAAGAAACCAATGGGGCAGTTGGTTATTTTGGCTAAACTAAAAAGCTTGGCAAACCCACATAACCTTCACCGTACCCACTGACGCAATCATTACGATCAGCAAGACAGAGGAACTCTCATGACTTATCAAAGTATCAATCCCTACAACGGTAACACCCTAAAAACGTTCGACGCACTCACTGACCAACAGCTTGAAACGGCGCTGACAACAGCTTCGGCTTGTTTTGATACCTGGCGGCAAACGACCTTTGCCGAACGGGCGACGATTGTTGCCAAAGCGGCAGTGCTGATGCGCGAACAGAGTGAGCAGTTTGCAACGCCAATGACTTTGGAAATGGGCAAACTGATTGCCCAGTCGCATGGTGAGGTCGTGTTGAGCGCCGACATCCTCGATTATTATGCCCAACATGCCGAACATTTTTTGGCAACTGAACATCTCACACCTAGCACGGGTGAAGCGATGGTGGTGAATGAGCCACTGGGGGTATTGTTTGGCATACAGCCTTGGAATTTCCCCTATTACCAGCTTGCGCGTTTTGCTGCCCCTAATCTAATGGCGGGCAATGTGGTCATGGTGAAACATGCGTCCTGTGTGCCGCAATGCGCGATAGCGTTTGAAAAGCTCTGGTTGGATGCAGGCGCACCCATCGGTGCGTACACCAATTTATTGATTTCCCATGATCAGGTCAACCGGGTCATTGATGATCCTCGGATAAAAGGCGTAGCCTTAACAGGTAGCGCACAAGCCGGAAAGAGTGTTGCCGCGCGGGCAGGGCTAAATCTTAAAAAATCGACCATGGAACTCGGTGGAAGCGATGCGTTTATCGTGCTTGATGATGCTGATCTCGACAAAACCGTCGCATGGGCAGTTTGGGCGAAGATGAACAATAATGGCCAATGCTGCGTCGCGGCAAAACGTTTCATCGTTGTCGATGAATTGGCGGACCGGTTTCTGGAAAAATTTAGCGCGGCATTGGCCTTGCTCAAATGTGGCGACCCAATGGATATAGCAACCACATTAGGCCCATTATCGACCGAAGATGCCCTGCAACATCTGTTAGCGCAAGTAGAACTGGCCGTTGCGCACGGCGCTATTGTGTTGATGGGCGGCAAACGGATTGACCGTCCAGGCGCGTTTATGCAGCCGACCATCCTCACCCATATTCAACCCGACAACCCTGCCTATAATGAAGAATTTTTTGGCCCCGTCGCGCTCTTTTTTCGGGTCAAAGATGAAGATGAAGCCGTGATATTAGCCAATGACTCCCATTTTGGGCTAGGCGGCTCTATTTTTACCCAAGATGTCGAATGGGGAAAATTTGTCGCCAGCCGTATCGAAACCGGCATGGTGTTCATCAATCATCCGACCTGGACAACCTCAGACTTACCGTTTGGTGGCATCAAAAATTCCGGTTACGGGCGGGAGCTTTCCCATCTGGGCATTCAGGAATTCGTCAACAAAAAACTGATTCGAGTTGATGCGATTGACGCATCCGCATAACACCACAAGGATAAATTGCAATGACAACGACAAACAACGACAAACCTGTTTGGTTTATTACCGGTTGCTCAACGGGTTTTGGCCGCGAACTTGCCAGCCATGTACTGGAACTGGGCTATCGCACCGTAGTGACTGCGCGTGATCCTGATGCCATTAAAGATTTGGCTGAATTAGGCGATGCTTTGGTGCTTAAACTTGATGTGACCGATCATGTTCAAGCCGAGGCGGCAATAAAAGCCGCTGAAGACGCCTTTGGGCATATTGATGTTTTGGTCAACAATGCGGGCATCGGCTATTTCGCCGCTGTGGAAGAAAGCGAAGAAGATGAAGTGCGGAAAATGTTTGATGTCAATTTCTTTGGCCTGTGCCGCATGATTCATGTGGCTTTGCCGACCATGCGTAAACGTCGGAAAGGTTTTATCGTCAATTTATCCTCCATTGCAGGGCTGACCGGATTACCGTCCTTAGGTTATTACAACGCCACTAAATTTGCCGTGGAAGGTCTGTCCGATGCGCTGTGGCAAGAAGTGGAACCCTTGGGGATTAAAGTGATGGTCGTTGAACCTAGCGGTTTCCGAACCGATTGGGCAGGCCGGTCAGCCAATGAAAGCCAGCACGTTATTGACGATTATGCGAAGACCGCAGGTAAATGGCGTAAAAATATCCGCGCCATTTCCGGCAAACAGTCGGGCGACCCGCTACGCGCCGTCCATGCCATCGTCCAAGCGGTCAATTCCGATAATCCGCCGCATCATTTGCTCTTAGGTAATGACGCTTTTGAAGGTGCAAAAGCCAAACTTGCCAGTTTGCAGAAAGAGTTTGCCGCGTGGGAAACAGTGACCCGTGGTGCGGATTTTCCAAAAGATTAACGTTTAATAACTGACGTTACGCAGTAACGTCGCTTTACCCCCGTTTGCCGCGCCGAGCATCGCAGGTTTTGTCGGGATCAGCCCGAATACCCATAGGGCATAAAGGGGCGCGGCAGGGATGCCGCGCGTCGGCAGGTGCACCCAAGGGCATAAAGGCAGGAGCCCACTCTGCCGACCCCCGACAAAACCGAGAAGCGCAGGATCAAGCGGCAATCGGGCCGCCTTTTCTTTGGATACTTTCTTTTCGACTGCAAGGATGCAGGAGGTAGAGCAATGCCACCTCAGGGTGGTCTGGAGACAGAGCAATTGCCGAGGCGGAGCAAAAGAAAGTATCTCGCCTTCGGGTGCGAGAACCCGATTAAAAAAATCGTCGCGGTAGCGACTCATTATTGTTTTTTTTAAATTGCAGAATGTGTCTGCGTAACATCAATTAATAAGCGAAAACAGACTATGTATGCCATGGTGTTAAAACAAGCCCATTCTGCTTTGGAATGGACAGAGCTTCCTGACAGGCAACCGGAATCTGGTGAAATTCGTGTCAAGGTGCTGGCTTGCGGCGTTTGCCGTACCGATTTGCATGTCCTTGACGGTGAATTACCCCACCCCGTTTTTCCCATCATTCCTGGACACGAAATTATCGGACGTGTAGATGCTATTGGCACTCATGTCACAGGTTTTCAACTTGGTGAACGGGTGGGTATTCCTTGGCTGGGGCATACCTGTGGCAACTGCCCTTATTGTTTAACGCACCATGAAAACCTCTGTGATAAGCCCTTATTTACCGGATACACGCGCGACGGCGGCTTTGCGACTAAGGTAATAGCCGATGCCCGCTTTGCATTGCCCTTGGGTGAAAGGGGTAGTGATATAGCGTTGGCGCCGCTGCTGTGCGCAGGACTGATTGGTTGGCGTTCGCTCGTTATGGCAGGCGAGGGTAACAAACTGGGGCTTTATGGTTTTGGTGCGGCTGCCCATATCGTTGCGCAAATCGCCAACTGGCAAGGCCGCTCGGTGTTTGCGTTTACCCGGCCTGGAGATATAACGGCACAATGTTTTGCCCGGCAACTCGGTGCTGTTTGGGCGGGTGGCTCGGAAGAAATGCCACCAGAGCCACTGGATATTGCCATCATCTTTGCTACTGTGGGAGAACTGGTGCCGCTGGCATTAAAAGCTGTCCGCAAAGGTGGGCGGGTTGTCTGCGCAGGAATTCACATGAGCGATATTCCTAGTTTCCCCTATCAGCTATTGTGGGAAGAGCGGCAACTGGTGTCGGTTGCCAACCTCACCCGGCAGGATGGCCTTGATTTTCTGCGTCTCGCACCTGAGATGGGCATTGTCACCCAAACAACCGCCTATCCACTCAAGCAAGCGAACCAAGCCCTTGCCGACCTGCGGGCAGGCCGGTTTGTCGGTGCGGCGGTTCTTGTGCCATAAATACGGCGTTGCTGAATATATACTTCAAACGGTCAAGTTTTCGGTTTTAGGATTAACCGTTCGCCCTGAGCCTATCGAAGGGTGGACGGTTAATCCGTTCGTGGTGTACCTGCCGGGAGCCTGACCGCATCCGCCTGCGAGTCGCCGCAAGGTCTGTGTGTTGCTGGCGGGAAGCCGCTTTGGAAATATCGACCAACTTACCACCTCAGCCCCGCCCTATTGCCGGTTCGGGGAATCAACAATGAAAGACGGTAAACAGCATTGACGGAGGCCAAATGAACAAAGACATTACGGCATTATTTTTGGATATCGGCGGTGTCCTGCTCACCAACGGCTGGGACCATCTTGCCCGCAAACGCGCGGCAACGAATTTCAAACTGGAATGGGCCGAGATGGAAGATAGGCATGGCCTGAACTTCGCCACCTATGAGGAGGGCAAGCTCAGCCTGGAAGACTATCTGAGCCGGACGGTTTTCTATGAGGAGCGTCCGTTCACACGGGAACAGTTCCGGGAATTCATGTTCGCGCAGTCACACGCGCTTCCCGAAATGATCGGGCTGGTCCGCAAACTGAAAGCAAGATATGGCTTGAAAATTGTCGTGGTCAGCAACGAAGCACGAGAACTGAATGAACACCGGATTCATCAGTTCAAGCTGAACAGTTTCGTGGATTTTTTTGTTTCCTCCTGCTTTGTCCATCTCCGCAAGCCCGACACGGACATTTTCCGGCTTGCCCTAGACCTCGCCCAGGTGCCGACCGGACAGATCATCTATATCGAAAACACCCTGATGTTCGCCGAGATCGCGGAAGGTTTAGGAATCCGCAGCATCCTGCACACGGATTACCCGTCCACCTGCGCACAATTGGCCGCCTTCGGATTGCCGTATGACGAGGGTGTCAGCCATGAAACCTGATAACCCACGCATCCTGACGGTTAATGCGCGGCGGCTCAAAACATAACATATACGTTAGTCTCAGTGCAACAAAAGGAAAATTATGATGAATCATACAGAGGGTTGGATGACCGGCATGATGGGCGGAGGAATGTGGGTTTGGACGGTCATCGGTGTGCTGATGGTCGTCCTGTTGGCCGCCCTGATTAATCAAACTGTCTAAAAAATAATTCCGCGCACACCGCCCTGTTAATTAAGTGAACTATCAATCGGAGGCCATTTTATGCTAGTCAAATTATTTACTGATAAAACCGTAACAGAAGCGGCGGCGGCCTTGCAAGATGCCGTCCAGGCCAATCATTTTGGTGTCATGCAGGTGCATAACCTCAAAGAGACTATGAACAAAAAGGGCGTGGAATTCAACAGCGAATGCCTGATTTTTGAAGTATGTCACCCGCAACAGGCCAAAAAAGTGCTTGAGCAAGACATGAGCGTCTCCACTGCCTTGCCCTGCCGAATCAGCATTTACGAGGAGGGAGGTAAAACTGTTCTGGCGACATTAAAACCAACCACTCTTCTGGCCATGTTTAACGTGCCGCAACTGGAAGTAGTGGCTCGGGATGTGGAAAACACCATTGTAAAAATCATGAAGGAAGCGGCATCAGACTGATTGATCACACTGGCCGCTGTGGATAAAAGCAGAGCTATTGTTCAAATACGACGGCCAGTTGATCGACAACAGCGTACAAAAATCAAACTCAAAAAACTAGGATTACTACCATGCTAAACAAAGCCAAAACCCTGCGCGGTTATACCTTACACGGTCTCGATGGAAAAATAGGCAAGGCCAAAGAATTTTATTTCGATGACCATTATTGGACGGTACGCTATCTCGTCGCTGATACGGGAAATTACTTATTGGGCCGGCAAGTGTTGATCTCCCCGTATGCGTTGGTCGGTGTCGATCAAAAGGACGAATACATTACAATCAGTTTGACCAAAAAACAGATTGAGGACAGCCCCGCCTTGAACACTGACCAACCTGTCTCACAGCAATTCGAGGAGGCGTACTTCCAATATTATCGGTGGCCGCAATATTGGGACGGCCCCTACGACTGGGGGCAATTTGCTGCCATTGAGCGTGATCCTGAAAAAAGGCTAACGTGCAACCAAGGCGGGAAAGCCTGGGATTCGCATTTGCGCAGTACGCATGATGTCAGCGGCTATCACATCCAGGCGACCGACGGCGATATAGGGCATGTTGATGATTTTATCATCGACGATGCGACTTGGACGATCCGTTATCTGGTGATTGATACCAACAACTGGTGGCCTGGAAAAAAGGTGCTGATTGCGCCGCAATGGATTGAGCGCGTTAGCTGGAACGAATCAACCGTCTTCGTCGGCCTTCCCCGCGAGATCATCAGAGAATCACCGGAATTTACTGATGCGTCTGAGCTGACGAGAGACTATGAGATTGGGCTGCATCGCCTTTACGACCGCCAAGGCTACTGGGTTGATGAAGATGGCACTAAGAATAAGTTGCCTTGAAACCAAAGATAAAGCTTTGCGCCATCCGTCTTAATTTTTATACAGGAAATGTAGACCTTGAAAACTAACACACTCACGCCAGAACTGCTCCAAAAAATTGATGCCTATTGGTGTGCCGCCAATTATCTGTCGGTCGGCCAGATTTATCTTTTCGACAATCCCTTGTTAAAGCGGCCACTGCTGCTTTCAGACATTAAGCACATGCTACTGGGCCACTGGGGTACGACCCCCGGACAGAATTTCATTTATGTGCATTTGAACCGGATTATCAAAAAATTCGACCTCGATATGATTTACGTCTCCGGCCCCGGTCATGGTGGCCCTGCCGTGGTGGCCAATACCTATCTTGAAGGTACTTACAGCGAAATCTATCCCGACATCAGCCAGGACGAGGCTGGCCTACAAAAGCTTTTCCTCCAATTTTCTTTTCCGGGCGGCATTCCCAGCCACGCCTCGCCGGAGTGTCCAGGCTCGATCCACGAAGGCGGGGAGTTGGGTTATTCGCTCAGCCATTCGTTCGGCGCGGTGTTCGACAATCCTGATCTTATTGTGGCTTGTTGTATCGGCGATGGCGAGGCGGAGACGGGGCCTCTGGCAACCGCTTGGCAATCGAATAAATTTCTCGATCCCATTACGGATGGTGCAGTGCTGCCTATCCTGCATCTCAACGGTTACAAAATCGCCAACCCTACCGTGCTTGCACGCATAGAGCCGGAAGAATTAGACCAGTTTTTACGCGGCAATGGCTGGACACCTTATTACGTCGAAGGGCATGAGCCGGCATTGATGCACGAGGCGATGGCCGCGACACTCGACGTGGTGGTGGAAGAAATCCAACGCATCCGGCACGAAGCCCGCGTCAACGGCAACACTATGCGCCCGCGCTGGCCTATGATCGTCCTTAAATCACCGAAAGGCTGGACTGGGCCGACATGGGTGGACGGCCTGCAAATTGAAGGGACTTTCCGGGCGCATCAGGTACCGCTTTCCGACCCTTCCGCCCATCCTGAAAATCTAAAACTGCTGGAGAACTGGTTGCGGAGCTACCGACCGGAAGAGTTGTTCGACACAGAGGGCAAACTGAAGCCGGAACTGGCTGAACTCGCGCCCAAAGGCGACCGCCGCATGGGGGCAAATCCTCACGCTAACGGCGGTATGCTGCTACATGATCTGATTATGCCGGATTTTCGTAACTATGCCGTTAACGTGCCGTCGCCCGGATCTGTTAAGGCTTCTGACGCGCATGAACTCGGCGTGTTTCTCCGCGATGTCGTCAAGCTTAACCTTGAGCAGCGCAATTTTCGGATTTTCGGTCCAGACGAAACACTTTCCAATCGTCTGGGCGCAGTGTTTGAGGTGACCAACCGGCAATGGGATGCCAGGGAGCAGGACAACGATGAGTTCCTCGCCCCGGACGGGCGGGTCATGGAGATGTTGAGCGAGCATCAATGCGAAGGCTGGCTCGAAGGTTATCTGCTCACGGGCCGGCACGGCCTGTTCAATTGCTACGAAGCGTTTATCCACATCATCGATTCGATGTTCAACCAACACGCCAAATGGTTGAAAGTCACCGCCGGGCTAGCGTGGCGACGGCCGATCGCCTCGCTGAATTATCTGTTGGCCTCGCATGTCTGGCAGCAGATGCACAACGGCTTTACCCATCAAGACCCCGGTTTCATAGATCACGTCGTCAACAAAAAAGCCTCGGTCGTGCGGGTTTATCTGGCACCGGATGCCAACTGCCTGCTCTCAATCTGGGACCATTGTTTACGCAGCCGCCATTATGTCAATGTCGTGATCGCGGGCAAGTATCAAGCCCCGCAATGGCTAACGATGGAGGAAGCTATCAAACATTGCACCGCCGGCATCGGCATTTGGCAATGGGCGAGCTGTGACGCAGGCGTTGAACCCGATGTGGTCATGGCTTGCTGCGGCGATGTGCCGACGCTGGAAACGCTTGCTGCCGTGTCCATCCTGCGCGGGCGTTTGCCCGATTTGAAAGTCCGCGTGGTCAACGTCGTCGATCTGATGAAATTGCAGCCGCAACTCGAACATCCTCATGGCATGAGTGACACCGATTTCGACACGCTTTTCACTAAGGACAAACCGGTCATCTTCGCCTTCCATGCTTATCCATGGCTGATCCATCGGCTGACTTACCGCCGCACCAATCACGACAATATCCATGTCCGTGGTTACAAAGAGGAAGGCACCATCACCACGCCCTTTGACATGACGGTACTGAATGATCTGGACCGCTTCCATCTGGTGATGGACGCCATTGACCGTTTGCCACAGACCGGCGATCTAGGTATCAGCCTAAAGCGGGATCTCAAAGATAAGCTAGTCGAACACAGACTGTACATCAACAAATATGGCCAGGACATGCCGGAAATCCGCAACTGGAAATGGCAAGGGTGAGACGATTATGGCGCTCAGAATCATTGAAAAGCTGTATCGGGAAAGCAGGCGTTTTTGCCCCCATACTCATCAGACCTTAACCCTATCGCACACAAATGGGCACAGCTTAAATCCCCGCAACCAAGCACGATGTTCCGTTGACGACCTCTTCACTGAGGCCGTTGCAGGACATCTTTTTATATCGGATTAGCTATAGCGGTGCGCTTGCCGATACTGGCAAAGCAGTTGCCGGAACACCCCAGGGTCTTTATTTTGGGTGATTGCGCCGGAACGGGGATGAAGCTGATGGACCAGACGGGATAACCAAAAACGCAAGGCGGCGGCACGGAGCAGAGTTGGCCATAAACGCCTTTCTAATGTGTGCAAAGGCCTCAGCGTTTCATATCCCGCCAAGAGCGCGGCTAATTTGGCACCATTCACTATGCCGTCATCATGACACCAGTCGGCGGCGGCTATGGCAAGGTCCAACAACAGCACCCCCTTACCCGCACTGTAAAAGTCCAACAAACCGCTCAGCTTATCGCCGACAAACAGGACATTATCCCTGAACGGGTCAGCGTGGATCAGTCCGGTCGGTAGCCCCGCATGGCTGTTTGCCGCTTGGAAAGCCAGTTCCTCGTGGATGACTGCCAAGTCCGCTGCGGCAAGTTGTCCGGCAATTTTTGCGAACAGGTGCAGATAACCCGGCAGATCATGGTTTCTGGCGATAGGGAAACCGTAATCTTGGGTATGTTGGTGCAGACGGGCTAAATGCCAGCCGATTTGCCGGCAATGGGTCATACCCGGCTTGAGTACGGCCCGGCCTGGGCAGCGGCGGAACACCGCCGCGTGCTTATGGTTAAGCAGGCGCAGGTGCTGGGCTTGCCGATCAGGCAGGGGGTAAGGGCAAGGCAAACCTTGTGCGGCCAAGTGGCCTAACAAGTCCATAAAATGCGGCAAATCACTGGCGCTTATCGATTCAAACACGGTCAGGACAAATTCGCCTTCTGAGGTGCTGACCCAATAATTGGTGTTGTCGATACCGTCTGTGATGCCGCTAAAGCCTAAGACTCGGCCTAACGGATAATGGCTGAAAAACGCGTTGATTTGGGCGGGGCTGACGACGGAGTAGACGGACACGGGAACCTACGGCTTTATGAAAATAACACGCCTAAAACCAACAGGGCAATCAGCCAGCCGTCTATGGTAGCGCGTAGTTGTAGGCCTTGCCTCAGGGTCGCTTCAGTAACGGGCC
Source organism: Methylovulum psychrotolerans (assembly GCF_002209385.1). Taxonomy (NCBI): domain Bacteria; kingdom Pseudomonadati; phylum Pseudomonadota; class Gammaproteobacteria; order Methylococcales; family Methylococcaceae; genus Methylovulum; species Methylovulum psychrotolerans. The sequence goes on along the minus strand of NZ_CP022129.1, from coordinate 2,514,967 downwards.
CAAGTGCGTCACCGAGGATAGGCTTAGGTTTTAACTGGCCATGATAAAAAGCCTCCCCCGCCAAACCGACCCCTAAAGCCCCTGCCAAGGCGGCAATCGGCCAACCGGCATTAGGGCTGTCCAATTTATTGCCGTCGCGTAAGGCGCATTGCCACGCCCGCCGCCGCTGAGCCGACACCAGGACTAAACCTAAGGCGGTCAGGCGGGCGGGCAGATAATTGGCGGCATCATCGGCTAGTGCGGCGACGCGGCCAAAGTACAGGTAACGTTCGGTTTTGTAGGCCACCATAGAATCCAGGGTGTTAATGGCTTTGTAAACGGCGAGGCCGGGCAGGCCAAACAGCAATAAATACAATAAGGGCGCGATGACCCCATCGCTGAGGTTTTCCGCCCACGTTTCCAAAGCGGCTTTATACACCGCCGTTTCGTCCATGCTATCGGTGTCGCGGCTGACCAAAAGGCGGATGGCTTGCCGGGGGTGGTCTGCGGTCAGAATCGCCGCCACTGAGGCATGTAGCATATTCATCGCCAATCCGGTCGAAGCCATCAACGCCAGGACGGGCAAGGCCAACCAAGCGGGCAACAACCCGCACACATAAACGGCCAGCAAGCTAAGACTTAAACTCAGCCCGACTAAGGCAAGCACTAATAGCCCCCCGGATAAAATGCTATTGCGGTAAAAATGCCGCTCAAAGGCTTGGATAAAATCGCCCATCCACATTACCGGATGTTTGCCCGGCAATTCGCCAAACACTTTATCCAAGATATACGCCAATAACGCCAAAGCAAAAAACATCAGTCCGCCAACGCCGCTAAAATGACATCCATATCCAAATTTTCGGCGACGCCGTCGGCGAAACCTTGGATTTCTTGCTCGCGGTAAGCGCCGTAAGCATAGCCTTGATAATCGGCGTGTAAGGCCCGGAAATAATCGCCACGGAAACGGTCATCGTCAAAAATGCCGTGGACGTGCGTACCCGCCACCGTCCGCAAGCCGCTGGCAGGGCTATCCTGATAGTACAGCGGATAGCGGGCCATGCGCCCGCAGTGGATTTCGTAGCCTTTAATGGCCGGATAGCCGAACAGCGGGTAATGCCCGCGCGTCAGCAGTTTAGGGCTTTGGTAAACCACCTCATCGTCAATCAGGCCTAAGCCGGTTTCCATGCTGGGCGTGTCATGTTCCAAGGCATCGGGGTCATGCAAGGTTTTACAAAGCATTTGGTAGCCGCCACAAATGCCGAACAGGGCTTTTTTGAACTGCCGGATTTCCGTAAATAGCCCTTGCGCTTTCAACCAGCGCAAATCGCGGATGACGGTTTTACTGCCCGGCAACAATACCATATCAAAACTCTCTAAAGGGCGGTAAGCATCCACCCATTCGACGTACAGCTCCTGATCCGCCATCAGCACATCCACGTCGTTATAATTGCTCAGACCGGGATAGGAGATAACGGCGATACGGACTCTCATCGCCTGCAAGCGTTGCCGATAATTGCGCAAGGATTGCGAGTCTTCCATGTCGATGTTCAAGGGCTTGAACGGCAACACCCCCAAGACGGGAATGCCGAAGCGTTCGGTAATGATTTTTTCGCCGTCCATAAAAAATCGCCGGTCGCCCCGAAATTTATTGATGACCACACCCATCAGGTTACTGCGGATATGCGGGTCCAGCAACGCCAACGTGCCATAAATGGACGCGAACACCCCGCCGCGTTCAATATCGGCGACCAAAATGTTTTGGGTGGAAAAAGTGTTGGCGACAAAGGTGTTGGATAAGTCTTTATGCAGCAAATTCAATTCCACCGGCGAGCCAGCCCCTTCGGCCACCACTACATCATACTGGCGTTGCAATTGTAAAAAAGCCTGTTCCACTTGGGTTTTCAAATGCGCAATGCCATCATAATAATCGGCAACCGATTGGTTTTGGTACACCAAGCCGTTGACCACCACTTGCACACTACCATTGCCGTGGGATTTGAGCAGTACCGGATTAAACAGATAGCTCGGCTCGACCCGCGCCGCCTCTGCCTGCAAACACTGCGCCCTAGAAATTTCCCGGCCTTCGTGGGTGACGGCGGAATTGTTGGAGACGTTTTGGGCTTTAAACGGGGCGACTTTCAGGCCGCGATCCGCCAAAATCCGGCATAAAGCCATCGCCACCGTAGTCTTGCCCGCGTCCGAGCTAGTGCCTAAGACCGCCAACGGCTTCATGACACGCCGCCTTGCAGGGCTTTTGCCAGTTGGGCGATGGCTAACTCATCCTTAACCGCAAAGCGGACATGGCGGTTAGTCAAGCCGGTAAAGTTGGCGCACACCCGGATTAAAATCCGCGCGGTCGCCAACCGGGCTTGTAATTGCTGGCCATCGCCATCCGCCGCCAGTTCCGCCAATAAGAAATTAGCTTGGCTGGGGTAGATATGCGTGAATAAACCGGAATCGGCCAAAGTTTGCGCCAGTAACTCGCGGCGCTGGCGGGTTTGTTGGCGGGTTTGGTCGATAAATGCCGTATTCGCCAAGGCTTGCTGCATATAGGCCATGTCAAAACTGGAGAGTTTCCAGGCGGGTTCTAAACGCCTTAATTGCCGGATAACGGGGGTGGCTGCCAACACAAAGCCGATACGGATGCCTGCACAGCCATAAAATTTGCTTAAGGATTTGACGAGCAATAGCTTATCGTCTTCGCCAAGGTAAGCGCTGACAGACTCGGCAGGGCAAAAATCCAAAAACGATTCATCGACCAACACCGTACACCCCGCTTGCCGCCAGTGCCCTAATAGGGTTTGCATTTCATAAAGCTGCCCGTCCGGTGTCGCCGGATTGACAAAAATAACCGTGCTGTTCTTAGGTACGGCAGCGCCTACATCGGTGAAGCGGTCAACGGTATGCACGGTACAGCCCAATTGCTTGGCAATCTGGGCATATTCGCCGTATAACGGCGTGTACAATACGACATCTTGGGGTTGTAGCCAGCGTAAAACGGCAAAAATAGCCGCACTCGCACCATTAAACACTTCTATGTCAACCCCGTCAGGGTAGGGGTAACGGCTTGTTAAGGCCGCTTTTAACAACGGATAATCAGGGTCGGCATACGGCCCTAGGGCGGTTACCGGCAAATTGTCCGCACTGACCGCTTGTTCGGGGTTGATGTTCGCCGAAAAGTCCAGCACTTGGTCGGGCAAGCAGCCCACTTGCCGGGCAAACTGATAAATGTTACCGCCATGATTCATAAAGGCATTACAGGCTATAAGAGGTGGTTAAAAATAACTGTGCCGCCGCCAGCGGGTTGGAGGCAAAGTAACCGTGCAAATAAGAGGCGGTCAAGCCTTTGCTTTGGAAAATGGCTTCCCCCGGCGAGGTGTTATATAAACGCTCGCCATAGGCTAGCGGCTCCAGCCGGGTGTCGATGCGCGAATGATGGAAGGTATGGCAACGCAATAAGCCGCCTGGGAATGGGGCGGATTGGTAGCCCAAACCTTGTAGGCGGTTTTGCATAACCGCATGGCCGGGCAATAAGCCGACCATTGCCCCCACTTCCCCTGCCTTATTGGTGAGCGATTCCAGTAGGTACAACATCCCGCCACATTCGGCATAGATGCGTTTGCCTTGCCTAAAGTGCGTTTGTAATGCCGCTTGCATCGCCTGATTGGCGGCTAAAGCCGTTATATGCAGCTCTGGATAACCGCCCGGCAAATAGAGGCTGTCGACATCGGGTAAGCCGTTATCGGCCAGGGGCGAAAAGAACACCAAAGTGGCTCCCAGCTTTTGCAACAACTCCAGATTGCCGGGATAAATGAAGGAAAACGCACTGTCGCGGGCGATGCCGATACGCACCCCAGCCAACCATTGCGGCAAGACGGCCCAATTGGCCGGATAAAAGGCCACGGCTTCCGGTAGGCCGGCCAGTTCGGTAACGGCCACCGCCTCCGCCGCACGGGTTAGGCGGCCATCCAAATCGGCAATTTCCGCCGCTTGCACCAGCCCTAAATGCCGCTCAGGCAAGACCATTTGCGGGTCACGCGGCAAGCTGCCCAAATAACGGAGAGTATCCGGCATACCTTGCTTAATCATATCAGCATGGCGGGACGAGGCGACACCATTGGCCAACACACCAGCAAAACCCAGTCCCGGGCGATAATGCGCCAGACCATAAGCCACCGCCCCCACCGTTTGCGCCGCTCCTGCCGCGTCAATCACCGCACAGACGGGCAGGCCAAAGCGTTGGGCTATATCGGCGCTGCATGGCTCGCCGTCAAACAGCCCCATCACCCCTTCAACCAATATCACATCCGCCACCAAGGCCGCGTCATAAAGCAAGCGTTGGCATTCGTCCGCCCCTGCCAACCACAAATCTAGGCTGTAAACGGGTTGGCCGCTCGCCTGCTCTAAGATCATCGGGTCAAGAAAATCCGCGCCGGCCTTAAACACCCTGACCTGGCGGCCTTGGTCACGATGGTAACGGGCCAGCGCAGCAGTCACCGTGGTTTTGCCGTGGTTGGAACCGGGAGCGGTAATGAACAGGGCGGGGCAATGGCGGGTTTCGGCGTGGGCGGCGGTCATTGGCTGATAACGGTTAGGCAAGCGTAATAAGGCGTATTTATAGCCACCGGGTCGCCGTCAAAGCCGACAATCTGGCGGCCACTTGTTTACGGTTCAGGTGATAACCAATAAAGACGATTTCCGAACCGTGCCGGACTGGCTGGGCGGCATAAGGGCTGATAACCATACGGGTGCGCACACCTTGCACCAGTACCGCCTGTTCGGATTGCCCGGTACGGATAAAGCCTTTAATGCGCAAAATAGGATCGGCTTTGGCCGTCTCAAACAACGCCGACTTTAACACCTCCGGCTGTTGCGGGTCTTGGCTACGCAGCACAAAGGACAGCCAGCCCGGATCTTGTTCGTGAAAATGTTTATGGGTTGCCAAGCCGTGGCTATGGCTGGCTAAGCCGGAATGGGCATGGCCGTCCAGCAAATGCTGGTTAGCCAAAACACGGGCCGTGTCGCCGGGTACGCTAGGCAATGGCGTATAGCGGTGGGTTTGCGCCAACAAGGTCGGTTGATGCAGACGCAAACCTAAGGCCAAACGGCTATCTAAGCTGGCCTGATAGGCCAGCTCCAAAAACCGCACTTTAGGCGCACCTGCCCGGATGCGGGCTTCGGCGACAAGCAAGTCCTCTTCGGCCAAACCGTCAATTTTATTCAGCACCACCACATCGGCGTATTCCAATTGCCGGGCAAACAAATCACTGACAGCCGCTTGGGCGGGCGTTAGCTGTCCGGCAAACGCATCCGCCAATAATAAGGGCGTGTCAACAATAGCCAAAGTGGCATCAAGAATAAAATGCGCGGCCAATTCCGGGCTTTGCAGTAATGCCATAACCGCTGTGGGCAAGGCCAAACCGGAGGTTTCAATCAGTAAATGGTCGATTTGGCTCCGGCGTTCGGCCAGTGCCAACAGGGTCGGGACAAATTGGCGGTCATCGCCGTACGCAATCAGGCCATGCGGGAAGTCATGGATTTGGATATGTGCCTGCCCGCTACTGTCGGCGCGTATCAGCGCACCATCAATCGAAACTTCGCCAAATTCATTAATCAATAAGGCCAACCGACGATCTTGCTTGGTTTTCACCAAGTTGCCCAGTAATGTTGTTTTACCGGAACCTAGAAATCCGGTCACTATCGTCACAGGAATTAAATTGCTCATACGTCCGGTTGCCACGCTTGGATTTGCCTTAACACCGCACCGAAATCGGTGGCGACCACCGGATACGCCAATTGTGGGCGCTGGATCACTAATAATGGGATTTGCAAGGCCTTAGCGGCGGCGGCTTTAGCAGGATACCCCCCCTCTTCGCCCGAATCTTTAGTGACCACACAATCAATCGCCCAATCCCGCCACAACGCTTCGTTAAAAGCGGCTGAAAAAGGCCCCTGCATGGCACACAGATGGCTACGCGGTATTCCTAAAGCCAATGTCCGCCGGATAAAATCCGGCTCTGGGGTAATACGGACAAACCATTGGCAAGCCTGTGCCCCTGGGGCGTTCAGGAAGGTCGCCAAGTCTTTGGAGCCAGTTGCCAGAAAAATCCGCCGCCCTTGGGCAATAGCGGCGGTGGCGGCGGCTTGGCTGGAAGCGCACAACTGCCCGGAATCTGCCGTAAAGGCGCTGCCGCGCTCATAACGCAGATACGGTAACTTTAGCTGTTGCGCTAAGGCCAGCAATTGCCCGGAAATCAGTTGGGCATAAGGGTGGGTGGCATCAACCAGCCCCCGCGCCCGATAGCGTTGCAAGGCTTGCTTACGCGCCTCTACGCCGGGTTGTCCTGCCCAGACGAACACATCAGGGCAATGCTCGGCGGCGATTTGTCCGCCATACTCGGTGGCCGCCGACACCACCACCGGATAACCCTGTCCGGCCAACTGCGCCGCCAGCCGATTGCCGTCACTCGTCCCTGCAAATACCCATAATGCTTGTGATGGCGGCTCTGGGGCGGGGGCGGCGGCAACCGGAGCCGCCCAAGCGTTATAACCGCGCGGGGTAAAAATAAAGCCGCGTTTGCATTGGGTAAAGCGGTTACCGATAACAATGGTCGTCAACATATCAAACTGCAAGGTCGGCAATTCCGCCAGCGTATGGATACTGACGGCCTGATCGGGACGATAGGCATTACGCACCACACCGCACAAGGTCTGCGGGGATTTTGCCGCCAGCATAATGGCAAGGATGCGGTACACCCCTTCCATCCGGCCCACGCTTTGCACGTTATACAGCACACAAGCCAAATCCGCTTCGGCAATATGCTTACCGCGTTGCTCAATCCATTCCCAGGGGCATAATAAGTCCGATAAGCTGAGGGTGGCAAAATCATGCGACAAAGGCGAGCCTAATAAAGATGCGCAGGCATTGGCGGAAGTGATACCGGGTATCACATTCACTTCGTAGCCGTCATCTTCGCGCATTTCTTCAAACGCCAAGGCCGCCATGGCATAAATGCCAATATCACCGCTGGACAGCAAAGCCACCTTTGCCCCGCTCCGCGCTTTTTCTATCGCCAACAACGCCCGTTCACGCTCTTGGGTTAGCGGTGGGGTATGGATTTCTTTGCCGTCCAGCCACGGCCCTATCCAACGCAAATACAATTCATAAGCGACAATCACCTCACTACCGCGCAAAGCCGCCTCGGCACGGGGGACAATCAAATCGGCAAAACCGGGGCCTACCGAGACTAAATTTAAGACACCTTTCATGTTGCTGTTTATAGTAAAGTTTGAAAATCCTTCCGTACGGAGGATGCCGTTGTTGGTGATGGTGGCCTATCAGGCCAGCGTATCTTCCACTATCGCCACCGCCACTCCGGCCAAGGCGGTCTTTGGCACAATCAGCCGCCCACGCGGACTGGCGATCAAAGCGCAAGGCTCACATACCCCCGCCAAACCGATATTCTGTTGTACCCACTCAGAAGGCTGGGTCAGCCATTCGCGTGCGGCGACGGTTTCGCTGGCCAATACCCGCAACGGTAGATCATAGTGTTGGCAAAATTCGAGCAAGCCTTGTTCTTGGGCTTTCAGGTCAATCGTGACCAGTTCGCGGATTTCTATGATGGCCCGTAGCCCTAGTGCCTGCTGAACGGCGGCGCTAATCTGCGCCACGCCCACATCTTTACGGCAACCGATACCGACCACCAAGGGCTTTAAGGCTTCGGTGGCGGTGGTAATCACAGGCACTGCCCCCAGCACATTGGCGGCACGGTAAGCCAAACGGTTCGCCCCGCCTTCATGCCCCGCCAATAAGGACACCGCAAACCGCCCGGCCTCATCAATCACCACCACCGCCGGATCGCTGTGCTTATCATGGCTCAAGCCATCAAGAAAACGCACGGCAATGCCGCTGGCCGCCAACATCAGCCATTGCCGATGCTGGCGGTAGGCTTGGGCGAATAGTGCCTGTTGCGGTTGCCCGCTCTGTTGCCAAGGCCGATATAACACCCCGCCTAATTGCTGTCGTAACCGCTCCGCCAAGGCTTCGCTGGCCGGACGCACTAACCAAATGCCCAGTTCCCCGTTCATTCGCCGGGCGGCTGGCCTGGCCGTTTCTTCACAACCCGAAAAATATGGGTGTAATCTTGGGCATATAAACGCGATTCGGCGGCAATGTCCTTACTTAACGCCGCCCCCACCAAAAGCATGGTGGTCAGATTCCAATCACTGGCCTTAATTTCGCCCAGCAATTGCCCTAAAGTGCTTTGTAAGCTCCTTTCTTCCGCCCAACTGGCCCGATACACCAACGCCACTGGGGTACTGTCGGGATAATGCAGGCGCAAATCGGCGACAATTTTCTTCAAATGTGGCCCGGACAAAAAAATCGCCATCGTGGCGCGGTGTGCTGCCAGCAAGGCGATGGCTTCGCTGTCCGGCACGGCGGAAGCGCGGCCTGAAACGCGGGTCAGGATAATGGTTTGCGACACTTCCGGCTTAGTCAGTTCGGCCTTAATGGTCGCCGCCGCTGCGGTAAATGACGACACACCGGGGATAATCTCATAATCTATGCCCAGTGCCTCCAAACGGCGCATTTGTTCGGCGGTCGCGCCATAAATGGCCGGATCGCCGGAATGCAGCCGCGCCACGTTAAGGTTTTCAGCTTGGGCGCGGCGGTAACAGGCTTCCTGTTGCTCCAGGTCAAGCTCGGCAGTGTCGATGATCTCGGCATCGGCACGGCAATAAGCCAGCATCTCTGTCGATACTAAGGAACCGGCATATAAGAGCATCTCCACTTGTCCGAGCACGTTCGCACCGCGCACGGTAATCAGGTCGGCGGCACCTGGGCCTGCACCGATAAAATAGACTTTCATTAACGTTTGCCTTTGGGGGTTTTGCGGATCAGTAAGGTGGCCAAATAACCCGTCGCCGCTGTAGTGTTTAAGGTGTCCAGATCATTGCTGAGGATTTCATCGGCCAAGCCAATCCGGTGCGCAAACGCGCAATACTGGCTAATGCCCAACTCATGCAACAACGCTAATACCCACGGCAAGCGTTTGCCAATTTTCATCAGGATAACAATATCGTGGCTGGCAATATCGGCGCGAAGCGCGTCGGCTTGCTCAGGACAGGGCAAAATCAACACCCGCTCCTTGCCTTCGCCCAGCGGCCAATTTAAGGCCGCCGCGGTTGCCGCATAACTGGTGATGCCCGGAAAGGTGTGTAATGGGGCGGTGGGGAGAATATCCTGTAAGGCGCTGAGGATATAACCATAAGTGGAATAGGTCAGCGAGTCGCCGATGGTCAGATAAGCAACCGAGTGGCCGGCCTGTAATTCCAAGGCGATAGTCTCCGCCAACGCCGCATAATGTTCGCTCAACACCGAACGGTCCGGGTCCATCGTAAAGGCGATCTCGCGTATCCGGCTTGGCTCGATAGCAATACCCGCCAAACAGTGTACGGCAATGGAGCTATCGGCAGTGGTCGCCTTCGGGGCAAAAATGATGTCCGCCGCCTGTAACGCGGCCACCGCCGCCAACGGCAGATACCCCGCAGGGCCAGGGCCTACGCCGATACCCCAAAATGTCCCTAAATTGCTCATGCGCTGCCTAATGTTTCACCCTGTAAATTAAATAAACGCACTTCCACACGCTTTACCGCTGGGGTACGTTGCCGGACTAATACGGCAATCCGCCGCTCTATTTCCAACCACAACACACGCGCTTGCGGTTGCGGCACAATGCCGATAATCGCTTCGACGGTATTGGCTTGGGTAATGGCCTGCACTTGTGCGTGGGTAAAGCCCAAATCGGCGGCGACTGTCGCCACTGCCGCCATGGCCATCGCGCTTTTGCCGGAATGGGTATCCCAAGCGCCCGCCAAGACTTTCGCCAATTTACCAGGATGGCCCAATAGCCATAACACCTGTAACTGGCGGTCTTCTTCGCGTAAAGCTTGCTGGAGGAAATCCAGCGATTCACCGAAAAAATTCGCCATTTGCACGGCTTGTTGCGGCGATAAACCCAACACCTGTTGGGCATAGCCACGGCCTATCTTGCCCGGCAATAAGGCGATGCCAGGTGCGGCGGCACCTAAAGCCACCCGGATATATACGTCGATGGATGCTAACCAAGAAGCCAATGATAAGGGCTCGACAATGCCGGATGTACCCAAAATGGAAATGCCGCCGACAATACCCAAGCGGGGATTAAAGGTTTTTTCGGCAATAACCGCCCCGTTTTCGCAGCCGATAGTCAAATCAAACCCCGGCGTTTGCGCCGTCAAACCGAATTGTTCCAACACGTCCATAACGGCTTGCCGCATCATCAGCCGTGGCACCGGATTGATCGCCGGTTCGCCCACCGCCACCCGCAAACCCGGTTGGGTGGCGGTACCGACCCCAGCCCCGGCAAAAAAGCGGATGTCGGCCACGGCATTTTTGCGCACTTCGGCAAAAATGATCGCGCCATGGGTATTGTCGGGGTCGTCACCGCCGTCTTTGCGGACTTCGGCGCGGGTGCTGTGTGCATCCAGCCAAAACACCGCCTCAATCGGTACCGACAGATAATGCCGCTGATCAGGCAAGGTCACGGCAGTTTGCTGGCAAATCCGGTTTTGCAACAACAAGGTCAACGCCGCTTTAACCGCCGCCGTGGCGCAGCTGCCGGTGGTGCGTCCGCGCCGCAAACCATTAGGGGCCAGCTCGGCGAGGGAAAATTCTTGCAAATCAGGGGGCGGTACTGGCTGCAAGCTGGTTCACCGCATCAATCATCAGACCATTAACGACGCTGGCCGCCCACGGCGAACCGCCACGGGTTCCGCTATTGGTGATACGCGGCACTTGCAGGCAACGCTGAAGGTCGGCCTTAGCCTCACAAGTGCCGACAAAACCGACCGGCAAACCAATCACCAGCTGTGGCCGCCAGCCCTGTGTACGGATCAGGCGGGTCGCTTCCATAATCGCGGTGGGGGCATCGCCAATGGCCAATACCATATCATTGCCGAATTTTTCCCAAGCGCGGCGGATGCCCGCCGCCGAGCGGGTAATGCCGTGCGCTTCGGCCATCAACACTGTTTCTGGATCATGGACACCGCACCAGGTTTCAATACCCAATTGTGCCAATAACGCCCGTTTCAGCCCGGTTTGTACCATCGTCACATCCGTCACCACCCATTTGCAACGCAATAAGGCACGGATGCCGATCTCAACCACCCCCGCCGAAAAATAAAGGTCATCAACGGCATGAAAATCGCCGCTGGTATGCACCAAGCGTTGTAAAATGGTCAATTGGTCAGGTGGAAACGCCGACCAATCGCGTCCGGCAGCGATAATGCGGAAGCTTTCCGCCTCAATAGGATGGGGAAGATAAGCCGCAAACTCCGTCACGCCAGTAGTTGTGCGTTCGGGAGCCGCTTCCTTAGCCGACAGGCCGCGTACCTGCCAATGGTGCGGGCGCTGGGGCTCTCCCACTTGTTCTTCAAAACCGACAATCTGCACCCGGTATTTACATAAGGCGCAGTTCATTGCCGCCCGCCCTTCCACGGCTTCTTGCGCCCGTGCCAGCAAGACATCGGCCACTAAGGGATGTACCCCCAGATAGCCCGCTTGCAACACTTCCACGCCAGGCTCACGCTCTTGCAGGGCGGTGGCGGCGGTATAAATGCGTTTGACCAACACGCCATCGAACAGAAAGAACGGCACGACTATCAGGCGTGTAAAGCCCAGTTGCGCCGCCGCCCTCAGACCATCGGCCACCAAGGGCTTGGCGGTGCCGGAATAACAAACGAAAGAGCTGCCAAAGCCCATGCCTTCTTCGAGCATCCGCGTAAACTTGGCGACTTCGCCGTTAGCGTCAGGGTCACTGGTACCGCGCCCGACCACCACCAAGCAGGTGTCATCACGGCGCACTGTCCGGGGTGATTGGGCTTCGGCGGCGATGATACGGCTCTGGACAACTTGCAATAACAAAGGATGCAAACCTAGCGGTGCGCCAAAATGAAAATCAAGGTCGGTATGGCTTTGTGCGAACGCCAGTAATTCGCTGGGCATATCATTTTTGGCATGGGTCGCCGCCAATAACACACCCGGCACCATCACCACGCGTTGCGCACCCGCCGCAATCTGCTCGCCGATGGCTTCTTCAATAGTCGGGCTGGCAAATTCCAAATAACCATGATTGACCAACAAGTGTGGGGCACGCTGTTTGATCAAAGCCATCAGCGCCTCAAATTCCCGCAAGCCATCAGGATCACGGCTGCCATGTCCGGCTATGACAATCGCCAGCGGCGCGTGTGGTTCTATAGGTGTCATGGCGCTTCAATTTGACTGGGCATAGGTCTTAAGGTGCGGATTAACATAATGCTCATATCGCTGAATGACTGTCCGGCACACGCCGATAGCGAACCGCGCCATTCGGCCTCATTACGGGTCAAGTTTTCCCACACTTCCACAGGTTGCTCAGGCGGTATGCCATTTTCCAGCAAATACGCGGCGATATGGCAGGGCATAAAAGAGCGGGCGGCATCCCAAGGGCAAGGGATGACAATGGCATTGCGACAATCTTGCAGCACATGCAGCAAATGGCGTTTGAAAGGGCTTAAGTCACCCCGGCGATGGAAGGTGATAAAAGTGGTTTCATCAAAACAGACTTTTGCACGGGCGGCGAGTATTTGTGCCGAAGATATGCCCGGCAAGGTGTCCACCGGATGGCCACAAGCCCGCTCGACCCGCTCCAAATATTGGAAACCGCTAAAATGGATGTCGCCCATAAACACCACCACGCAACGCTTACCCGCATGATGGGCGGCGGCGACCATCGCCAATTGGGCGGTTTGGTCGCGGTAATTCATCAGCACCGTTTGCGCGGTCGCCGGAATCAGGCTGGCAACCACGTTAACGACCGCGTCAAAGCCAGCGACCACATCGGCGTTACCGATCAGTTCCGCACCCCGCCGGGTCAAATAGCCCAAGTCGCCGGGGCCTGCACCTATGCAAATAATCATTTAATACTATATGTGAAGTTATATTTCAAACGGTCAAGTTTTCGGTTTTTTGGTGGGGTACGCTGTACCCTCAGGGGCATAATGCGTACCTTTAAAAAACCATCATAAAATCAGTGCAAAAAGTACGCACAGCGTACCCTACGGTGAATGGTAAAAGCCGAAAACTTGGCCGTTCACAGTATATTTATATGGTTTAAGCGGTAGCTTTTTAGTGCAGCTGTCCGCGTATCGTCAACACCAGATTTTCTGCCGATAATTCTTCCAAGGTCAAACAGTCTGCGCGTAACGCTTGCGCCAATTGCCGGGCTTTCCCTAAGCGCAGATAACCCGTTTCTGTGTCCAGCACTAAGGCGGGTAAGCCGCTATCCGCACACAAATGCGCTAAGGCCAGGCTTTCTTGCCAAGGGTCGCCGCCTTCTTGCAGGGCCACATTGGCTTTGCCGTCGCTTAACAGCACCAATAATGGCGGCAGGCCTTGGCGGGTTCCGACTGTTTCCAATGCCAAATGCAGGGCGTGTGCCAAAGGTGTCCTGCCGCCAGTAGGCAAATCCTGCAACTGCTGTTCGGCCAGTTCGACACTGCGCGTAGGCGGTAACAGCCAATAAGCGGCCTCACCACGGAAAGCGATCACCGCCACTTGGTCGCGGTGCTGGTAAGCATCGGTCAACAAAGCCAACACCGCGCCTTTCACCGCCGCCATGCGCCGTTGTGCCGCCATAGAACCGGACGCGTCAACCACAAACAAGATCAAATTGGCGGTTTTGCCGGTGCGGATTTGTTGATGTAAATCATCGGCTTGAATATGAAAGTCACTGCCGTCACGCAACACGGCGCTGCGTAACGTGGCGGCCAGTGCCAAACTGCTAGGCTGGCTATCCGGTACGGAGCGCACCACTTGTCCTCGCGTGGCATGTAAGGCGGTGTTGCGTTTGCCGGAAGCCGAGTGCCGGGCAGGGCTGTCCACTTTAATAGTGGCCATTGCCGTAGCCGGGTCAGCGGCAAAAACTTGCTGCGGCGCGTCCAAGCCATCGGTTTCAGGTGGCGGCGTGTTTAGGTCTGGCTCGCCATCATCAGTGCTGTGTTGCGGCGGCAAAGCCGCTTGCATCAATTCATCCAAACGTTCTTGATCCAAGCCCGGTTGCTCGAAAGGTTTGCGCCGCCGCCGATGCGGTAAGGCCAGTTCGGCGGCGGTGCGGATGTCCTCCGGCGTGACCTGAATGCGCCCGGCCAAAGCGGCTAAGGTGCGGGCGGCTTTATGGATAACAATATCGGCGCGTAGGCTGGCTACCTCAAATTCACAACAAATATGGCTGATTAACGCTAATAAGGCATCGGCCATCAGCACTTGCGGCAACAGTTGCTGGGCGGCCACCAACTGCCCGCGCAAGCTGTGTTGGGAATCTTGCCAGCTATTGGCATAGCCTGCGGTATCGGCCTCGAAGGCAATCCGGCGGCGTACCACTTCGGCGCGTACCGTTTTGTCGCGCGGGGCGGCCACTTCGACCATCAGGCCAAAACGGTCCAGCAATTGCGGGCGTAAATCCCCTTCTTCCAAATTCATGGTGCCAATCAGGCTAAACCGTGCCGGATGGGTGACGGACAAGCCTTCCCGTTGCACCGAGTTAACCCCCATCGCCGCGACATCCAGCAGCACATCCACTAAATGGTCGGGCAATAGGTTCACTTCATCAATATAGAGTATGCCGCGATGGGCGGCGGCCAACAAGCCGGGCTGAAATACCCGCTCCGCGCCTTTTAGGGCTTGCTGTAAGTCCAAGGTGCCGACCACCCGGTCTTCGGTTGCCCCTAAGGGCAAGGTGATAAAGGGTACCGGACTGGCGACGGCCACCACATCAAGGCCGTTACAAACGGGGCAATGTTCGCTGGGTATATCAGGGCTACAAACAAAAGCACAGCCAGGCACCCGGCTTATCAGCGGTAAAATATCGGTCAGCGCCCGGGCGGCGGTGCTTTTGGCGGAGCCTTTATCGCCGCGTATCAACACCCCGCCTAGGGAAGGGTCAACCGCGCACATTAATAAGGCCGTTTTTAACTGCGTTTGCCCAACAATGGCGGTAAAAGGAAAATTCATCATGATCTCAAGCCAGGCGTGGGGTTTCGCCCCGCGCTTCCAACAGGGTTTCGCTGTGCAAATAAAGCGCTTGCAGTGCGTCTAACGTCGTTTGCTCAGGGTTAGCCCACATGCCACGGCTGGCGGCTTCCAGTAAACGCTCGGCAATGGCGTTTTGCGCCCAAGGGTTAGCCGCCGCCAAAAAATCTCGCAAGCCCGGTTCTAAGGCGTAAGTAGCGGCGACTTGTTCATACATCCAATCATCCATAATGTGCGCGGTGGCATCGTAACCGAACAAATAATCGACGGTCGCGGTCAATTCCAAACCGCCTTTGTAGCCGTGGCGTTGGATGCTTGCCAACCATTTCGGGTTAACCACGCGGGAGCGGAATACCCGCAACGTCTCTTCTTTTAAATCCCTGACTTGGGCACGGGACGGGTCGTGGCTGTCGCCGAAATAATGGCGCGGTTGCTGGCCGGTCAGGGCGCGGATGGTGGCGATCATGCCGCCATGAAATTGCAGATAATCGTCGCTGTCAAACAAATCATGCTCACGGTTATCCTGATTGTGTAAAGCGACTTGCACCCCCGCCAAACGGGTGCGGAAAGCGGCGCGCTCATCATGGCCTTGTTGCCCACGCGCGTAGGCGTAGCCGCCCCAATTGATATAGCTCTCGGCAAAATCGGCATCGGTCTGCCAATTTTTTTCCTGTATCAACGGCAAAATGCCCGCCCCATAACTGCCGGGTTTCGCACCAAAAATCCGGTAAGCGGCACGTTGTGCGGCTTCGGGAGCCGCTAAACCACTGCCGACCAAGCCCGCCAATTCGGCCAGATAATGTTTGCGGACAAAATTGTCTTCCGGCGCTTCATCTAGGGCGATCACGGCATGGACGGCATCATCAAGCAAATCAATCAATTGCGGGAAGGCATCACGGAAAAAACCGCTGATGCGGGTAGTGACATCAATACGCGGGCGCTTAAGTTCGTTAAGTGGGATTACCGCCACGCCCGTTATCTGGCAGTTTTCTGGCCGCCACACAGGCCGTACCCCCAGCAAAGCCAGAATTTGCGCGACATCATCACCGTGAGTGCGCATGGCGCTGGTCCCCCAAATGCTGATGGCGACACTTTCAGGATAAGCACCTGTTTCGCGCTGATAACGGGCCAGCACTTCATGGGCCAATTGTTGGCCGACCCGCCACGCCGATTGCGAAGGCACGCTACGCGGGTCAACCGAATAAAAATTGCGTCCGGTCGGTAAGATATGCGCCATGCCCCGCGTTGGCGAGCCGCTAGGGCCGGCGGGTATATAACCGCCCGATAAACCGGCTAATAAATGGTCGATTTCAGCGCGAGTTTGGTTTAACTTAGGGACAAGTTGGCGGCAAACAAAACCCGCTATTTGCCTGATGGCCTGAAGATCGGCACTGGGGTTGGCAAACGTAGCCGCCACCATATCGCCTATCGCCGTTTCCTGGAAGCCCTTAGCCTGCAAATTACAAAACAGTTGTTGGCTTAAAGCATCAATGCTGTCCATTATGTCCGCATGGGTCATCAGCGCCCGGCCTTGTAAGGCTTCCAGTGCGGGGCAACGCCCCTTAAGGCGGCGGCCTGGATGTTCCTGCAACTCCCCGCTATCAAAGCCAAATAGGCGGGCTATTTCCGCCTGCAAACCGGGTATGTCCTGGTTAGGTAGGCGGGTGATCGCCACTAGCATGTCAAGCTGCTGCCCCTGTTCCGGCGCTTGCCCCAGAATATGTAAGCCATCGCGGATTTGTGCCGCACCCAATTCGCACAAATAACCGTCCAAATCTTCGATTAAATGGGCGACATCAGAGCCAGCCATTTTCTTCAGTACCGCAGGCAATTGTTCGGGATCATGGGCATGGCTATGGGCAGCAACAACGGTTTGCTGTTTGAACACACCTTGCCCCATCTTAAGCGGTTTTAGCATAACGGGGCTTAAGCCTCCGCCCACTTTTGCCACACTAGGCGATAACAAAGGCTTGCTGGCCGGATGGGTATGAGGGTGATGATGCCCATGTGGGTGTTCATGGTCATGGTCATGATGCTCATGGAGCAAACGGGCCTGCAAATCGGCATCAAGATTAGTCGCTTTGACCAACTCCCAGATTTGTTGCTGTAACAGCGGCAATTTTGCCGGGTCCAGTATTTCGACCTGATAATATTCGTCCACCAATTGCGTCAATTGCGCCAAGGCACCATAAGTATCCGCCGTGGTCATCGGCGGGGTCAGGTGGTCAACCACCACTGCATGGCCCCTGCGTTTGGCTTGCGAACCTTCGCCGGGGTCATTGATAATAAAAGGATAAAACAAGGGCAAATCGGCCAAGAGCGCGTCGGGGAAGCAGTCGCCAGACAGCCCTACACCTTTGCCGGGCAACCATTCCAAGGTGCCGTGCTTACCGACATGGACAAGCGCGTCGGCTTGCCAGACATCTTTCAGCCAACGGTATAAGGCATAATAGTGGTGGGTAGGCGGCAAATCCGGTTGGTGGTAAATGGCATCGGGGTCCATGCCATAACCACGCGGCGGCTGTAACATCACCAAGGCATTACCGAAGGGCAGCCCCGCCAAAGCCAGTTGGCCATTGTGCAAATAAGCGGCACCAGGCGGCTCGCCCCATTGTGCGGTCATTTTTGCCTGCATAGACTCACTCAGTTCGGCAAACCACTCTGCATATTGCCCCGCCGACACCTGCCCTATGGCATTGGCCAACTGTTCGCTGGTCAAATAAGTGTTATCGTAAGCACAACGGTCTATCAGGGCGTGGATTAAAGCCGTGCCGGTGTCCGGCAACTCACCGATCTGATAACCCGCCTCTTGTAGGGCCGCCAAAATATGCAGCAAAGAAGCAGGTGCGTCCAAACCGACAGCATTGCCGATTTGCGAAGCCTTACTGTTGGAATTGGTAAAAATAAAGGCGACCCGCTTGTCGGTATTGGGCAGGCGTTTAAGCCGTGCGAACCGTGCCGCCAAACCGGCTATGCGCGTGACCCTATCGGCCACAGGGCGATATTCGACGCTTTCATGAGGCAAACCTTCGGTTTTGGCCTTAAAGGACAGGGGGACGGTGATAATGCGGCCGTCAAATTCAGGTAACACCACATTCATGGCCGCATCCAAAGGATTAAGGCCCCGCACCGAACCGCGCCATTGCGTTTCGGTCATCCCGCTGGTGATGGCTTGCAAGACAGGCACATTCAGCCGTTCCAACACCGCTACCGACCACCCCGCCGGAGTTGGGCCGCCCGCGCTGATTTCCCCCATCGCAAACGCCGTAGTGTTAATCAGTACATCGATATGGGCACCTTGAGCGCCGCTAAAATAGGCCAAGGCGGTCGGCAACTGCCCGCCATTATCGCCGCCCGCGCGTAACGAGGCGGTAAACACAGGCAAAACATTCAGGCCTTGTTGTTCCAAAGCCGTCACTAAGGCATCAATAAAACGGGTATTGCCGCTTAACCAATGCGCACGGTAAAAGACAATGCCAATACTGGGCCGCGCGGGGTCGCGGATTGCCAGCCACTCATCAATCTCGGCGGCTTGGCCTAGATCAGGATGGTAAATGCCGTGTTCAGGCAGGGCAAGCGCAGGCTCAAAACCCAATCCGGTTAATAAGAAATGGTCGGACAGATAGCGCAGCAATTGTGCCATATTGATGCTGCCACCCGCCTGGAAATAGGTTTGCACTTGATGCAGGACATCCACCGCGACCGTTGAAGCCGCCGCCAGTTCGGGGTCAGGCTCGCCCGTACCGCTAATGACTAAAAGCTGTTGGCCTTGGCGTTGTGCGTGCCTACGCAATTCGCTAAAACCTGGCACGTTGCCTAGCCGTCCTAATACCCGTAAGACAATAATGCGCACAGGCTGCAACATGTCCGCCAGCAAGGCCGACATTTCAGCGTCGTCCGCCACCGTTTGCAAATTGATGGCAATCGCCTGCACCGCCCTATCCGGCATTTGCAGCAAGGCACTGTGCAAAACCGCCAAATCACTGGGCGCATGGCTTAACAAGGCAATCAGCGGTTTAGACATCGCCGACCCCTAAACGATGGATGACATGCCCGCTAAGTTCTTGGCCATTTTGCAAATGCTCTTCGACGATACGCTCTAACACGGCTTCATCGGCGCAGCGATACCATACCCCTTCAGGGTATACCACCATAATCGGGCCATCCTTACAGACGGCAAAACAATGCGAACGGGTGCGCTTGACAGTAAGGCCAGGACGGCTATCGATAGCCTTACCCAACTTTTGAAATAGGCTTTCGGCTTGCAAGCCGCCTTCGGTACAGCGCGGGCCGGTACACATTAGGACATGTTTGTGATGGCTGCGCATTATACGGGCTTATTATCGGTGTGCGGCGCGAAAAACCGGCCTATTAAACCGCCTAAAACCAGCCAAAACAGGGCGTTGGCAATGGTTGTGGCGATGATAAAACGTCGGGCTAATTCGGCGGGTGCGGCGCTATCATGGAATTCCGGTTGCGGAGCCCCCAGAAGATGCGGGGATACCAGCAATACTAAGCCGAACAGCTTATTAGTGGAGGTTTTGGCAAAAGCCAACAACCATAAACCCAGAGCCGTATCGGCCACGGTCAACACCCACCAGAATTGGCGGTCTTTTAGTAAAGCCGCTTGCGTTCCGGGCAATTCCGGCGGTAAGCCTAAAGATGGCGCGACAAAAAAAGCCACATAACCCGCCAAGCCCCACGCTAAGCCTTTGCGCCAACCACTCAAACCGCCCCGCAGATTACCCGCCGCCGCCAATAATAAGGCAAAACCGACCGCCAAACTGATATTGGCCACCGCCGTATAGGCGGTACGCTCCCAACCCTCTTGGGGTTGCCAAGCCGTTTCTTCAGCTTGATGGGGCACTGCATGCTCGGCAGGGGTATGGCTAGGGATTGCCGTTGCCTGAACCTCATACAGTTCGGCTTGCTGTATCAGCGGCAAGACTTGAAGGCGTTGGATAGCGGTCAGAAACAGCCCCGCCCATAGCCCCGCCCATAAGGCGGCGACCAGCATCTGCCGGGCGTTAGCAAGGTTCGGCATGGTTAATGGCAAGGGAAGCTGGCGGAATGGCGGCCATCGTGGGCGGCATTGTGCAAGATTGCGCTTTCGGCAAAACCTGCCGCATAAACAAGCACTAAGCCTAATAAGGCCGTCAGCACACTGGAGGCCAACTTATCTTTGCTCAGGCGGGTTTGGGAAGGGGCGGTGACGGCAGCCGTCAATAGAGGTGCAACAGACATGTTTCTTTCTCCTGTTAAGGGCGAACCCAGTGAATACCCCCTTAAACCTGCCAATACTGGCACGCCCATCGGGTAAAGGTTAACGCGGGAGAAAGAACAGACAGAGAGTCGGACAAAGCGAACGGCAATCCATCTGAACGCCCTCCGCGTACAAATTTGATCATCAACACGAGGCCGGTCTCCGGACTGACAAGCTGGGATTATTCCCAAAATTTGCGCCTTCCCATGAAACCACAGTGGCTTGTTGCAAATTTTATACTTGTTTACCGTTGCGGGGGCAGTGCCGGATTAGTTTGCGCTTAAGGCAAACGCACCGGGCTTCCCGTTTAAATCCCCAGGACAATGCCCTGAGAATACCTAGTATGAGTTTTATTGTCCGTTAGTATAGACACTCAAGACCTAACTGGCAAGGCCAAAGCTAGTTTTCATTATCGGACTTGTAGCGCTGCCCGCGTTTCTTAAGCCGTTCGGCAGTGAAGCGCAAGTGGCGTAAACCACGTTACTGCGTAACGTCTAGCCTATATTTTAATGGGCTGGTTAGCCGCAAGCGTCGTCCAACCGATAACAATTCTGTAAACCAGCAGCACTAAGGTCGGGATTAAAATAAATAGGGCCATTTCCATATTGATGGTTAAGACCAAACCTGCCAAAGCAAAACCTGCCAAAGTGATCCAAACGGTTTTAATTTGCCAATTAAAATGCGATTCCAGCCATGTTCCTTGTACCTCATTGCGGTTGTAAAAATTAATCGCCACGCCGATCAGCAAGGGTAAGCCTGCTAAAGCAAACGTTAGGATCTGACAGATATAGACGGTTACGGTTAGGTTTTTTAATTTTTCATTGCTTATATCATTTTCTGTAACAACTAAATCACTCATAAATACTCACTTATTCCAGGTTGATGTAAAAATTTCTATAGATACATAAAAGCTGTTAGCTTAAGAAAATGTTGCCTCCTCCTCGTCGTCTGCTGCATCGGGTTCACGGCTGACTTCGACCATAACACTCATCAGCGGGGATTGCGGGGGATGGGCGATAAAAGCCCCTGATATGGGCGGGACTAATTCAGGGTGGCGGCTTACCGCGACGGCGATGTGGTCGTTGCCGACCACTTGGCCGGATGTCGAATCAAAACCTTTCCAACCTGCCCCCGGCAAATAAACTTCCGACCAAGCATGGGTTGCGCCTTGGTCTTGTGGGGATATTGGGGAAAATAAATAACCGCTGACAAAGCGTGCCGCCAACCCCAGATTATGGCAAGACTCAATGAATAAGGTGGCAAAATCCCGGCAGGAACCGATGCCCCTTTTTAAGGTGGCCGCCGGAGATTGCACACCCGGCTCTTCACGTTGTTGATAGATGAACCCGGTGGCTATCGCTTTATTGAGCCAATCCAATAACATATACGTCTCGACGATTTGTCCGGAATACCAAAATTGCCGTAGCCATGCGCCCAACACCGGGCGGTCTTGCTCATAAAGCAATGACAGATAAGGCATCAGGTCAATGCGTTCGGAGGCATCGTACTGGAAGGGGAAATACACGGCATAATCGGCCATAAAAAAATCCAACGGCTGGTGGGCAAAATGCTGGAGGACAATATGGCTGCCTATCAAAAGTTGGTTGCACGGCTCGGTAAAGGTCGCCAACGCCACCGCATTGTCATAGACATCCCGCTGCCATTGCAATTGGTGGGCGGGCGCAATTGTCAGTTCCGCCGATTCGATACGGATGTCATGGCCTTCGCGGGGCCGCAACAGCAATTTGTGCGGTAACAGGGTTACGGTCTGTGCGTATTGGTAAGTCGTTATATGTTTGATTTGCAAGCGGTGCATCATGATCAATCCTATCTTAGGGAATGGGCGGGCTTAAAGCCCTGTCTGTCCGCCCTTGCGGACGGACATGACCCATTATTTGGGTTAGAAGTGATAATGCGCCCCGATGCCGAAATATTCCACTTTTTCTCTATAAAATTGGCCGCTAGGTGAGTAGCCGTTATAATATTCGCCTAAGATTTGGAGCTTGCGCCCTAATACCTTCAAGTTTTCAAATTCAAACCCGGCTCTGGCGGAAAGGTCATTATTCCAGTTATTTTCCTGAAAATTCTTAATGTCCACCGCCACAATAGGCCTTAGGGAAGCGAAATTTAACCGCCAAGGGCTACGGAATTCAGCGCCATATTGCGCCAGCCAAGGCTTCAGCTTGGATGGCTCCCTATCAAACAGACCGCCGCCGCCGCCGTAGAGACGCAGGCCAAACGGCAATTCATAAGACAGCTTCATATCCACGCCTTCATAACTTAAGTTGACGCGCTGAAATTTTTCGTTGGTTTTGCGCAACAAAAATTCGTCGCCCAAATGCGAACTCTGATGAAAAAGCCGTCCAAATGCGGAAAAGTTTCCTGAGCGGATACTGGTATACATCGAGGCGATAAAATCGGTATTGACCAAATCCTTTGACGGTGTGCCGATGTTGAAATCACTAAAAACCCCGGCTTGTAAACCGGCTTCCCATTGGGCATTAGATTGCCCGAAGTTGCTGCGGTAAAAGGGTATGGTTTCCCCAAAGCTGACCGAG
This sequence comes from Methylovulum psychrotolerans, assembly GCF_002209385.1. Classification (NCBI taxonomy): domain Bacteria; kingdom Pseudomonadati; phylum Pseudomonadota; class Gammaproteobacteria; order Methylococcales; family Methylococcaceae; genus Methylovulum; species Methylovulum psychrotolerans. Next base: position 2,492,058 of record NZ_CP022129.1, on the reverse strand, counting down.
GCAATGTCTGAGCCATCAAAGCTATTGTTTTGGTAATTGCGGTAAGAAGCCGAGAAATGCGCCCAGCGCGGATCGGCCAATAAAGGCTTGAATAAATGCCCGGCGGGTAACAACCCGGTCGATAAAACGGTTTTTTCCGTTTTGGATGCGGCAGGATCAACAGGCTGCTGATATAAATTTTCCGTCTCGTCTGCTTGGGCAAAAGCCGTAGGCAGTAGCATAGCGGCGGTGATCGCCAATAAACGCAAATTAATCATGATTATTTGCTCCCTGCATTGGCATCCACTATCAGTTGAGTTTGTACCGATTTGACATGGGCTTGGCTCCCGGCAACTTCCATCGCCCTGCCTAGGCTGGGCTCAGAATCTACTGTGCCGCTTAAGGTTACGACACCATTGGCGGTTACCACTTCAATATGGGAAGCTTTAAGGATAGCGTCGTTGCCCAGTGCCGCCTTAACTTTTAAGGTAATCATTGCGTCATCAATATATTCTTCGGCGATATCGGCCTTATTTTTAGCCGACTGCTTGGCCTCGGTTAATTCATCGCCCGCTTTTTCTGTCGTATCGCCAATTTTTTGTTTAACCTGACCAACCGCCTTATCAATTTTTTTGCCGGTTTTTTCGGCAGACCCTTCCGGTTGGCAACCCGCCAAACCAAAGCCGAGACAAGATGCACAAGCAAGTATCAGAAAATTATGGGCGGCTATCTTATATAAATAGCTATTTGTCGTGTTCATGGGGGTGTTCCTTAGGTATTTTGATAGTAGCTGTTGGGTTATTGGCAAAATGCGGCCTCCTTTTGGGGAAATGCCGCTTTTTTGGTCGCGCCTAGCAGTTTAAAAACTCAGCTAAATCTTAGCCATAAGGACAGGCCAGGTCTGTACGGTATCGTACATAGTGAAGGTATGGCGAATGGAAGCGGTGGTTTTTACATGCAGAAAAGCACATAACCCGGCATTCTTGCGACAGCAAAGCGGAGAGCCAGCAGTACCCTTACCGAAGACGGTGAAGTAGTGGCACAATGGCGGTTGTGGAACAACGTACAGGGCGTAGATGCCGCCACTGTTGCCCTCTGGTTACGGGCATTTATTTACAGAGGCCGTCTTAAAATCCAAAGATCAAGCCTTATTGCATCCGCCCAAAGCGGATCAAAAGGCTCACCAGATTTAAGCGATGCGGATGTGGTGTGGATGTGGAAGCTAGCGTATACCCTTAATATCTTGATGATCGAGTTGCACCTACTAAAAGAATAGCAAACGAAAACGCTTTATCTCCGCCTTAAGCGATAAATTTAGGGTTTCTTTATGACGTTTTATGTGCTTAACCTGCAAGATAAGACGCTAACAGTACCTCTGATTGGTTGATATGCCCGGCATCGCCTTCGCTACTAATTCGGCCATTTTCCAAAATATAGGCATAGTCGGCATACCTCAGCGCTGCCCCCGCATTTTGTTCGGCGACTAAAAAACTCATGCCCTGTTCGTCCCGGAGATTTTTGACAATGGCAAATATCTCTTCGACAATCTGGGGTGCCAAACCCATGGAAGGCTCATCCAGTAATACCAATGTAGGTTCGCTCATCAAAGCACGGCCTATTGCCACCATTTGCTGTTCGCCCCCGGAAGCGTACCCGGCCAAATTTTTCCGTAGCAGTTTAAGCCGTGGAAAATAATGGTAGATGCTTTCTAAGAGTTGGTTTAATTTGTGCCGGGAGGGGTTGTGGACAAAACCGCCCGTGAGCAAATTCTCTTCAACGGACAGGTGGGCAAAGCAATGGCGGCCTTCCAAGACTTGCACCAAGCCCCTTTCGACCAAGGTTGCAGGCGGCGTAGTGGTGATGTCATTACCCTGATATTCGATGCGGCCATCGACAACCTCCCCGCGCTGGGCCGAGGCCAAGCCAGAAATGGCTTTTAGTGTGGTGCTTTTCCCCGCCCCATTCGCACCCAGCAACGCCACTATGCTCTGCGGGGCAACCGAAAGCGAAATGTCTTGTACTGCAAGAATCACTTTTTCATAGATCACTTCAATATTTTGGATATGTAATAGCGCACCGACTGGCATGGGCAATCTCCTAGAGTGTTAGGCAGCGGGCGCAGGATTTGCCCTGCGCCCGGTAAAGCAAGCTTAAGATTCTTTGGCGCAATCACGCGGGGTGATGCCTTTTTCTTTGGCATATTGATGGGATGATTTTTCAATAATAGGCCGCAGCAACTCACGGTCTGCCTGCACCCAATCCGAAATCACATGCCATTGGCTGCCGTCCCATTGTTGGAAACGCACGGCCCCGCCCCCTTCATGGTCGGCGCAGCTTAAGGTCAGGGGTTGGACCAGACCTAATGCCCCCAATTCCGCCAAACGCTTATCATCCAATTTGATATTTTCAAAACCCCAACGGACTTCTTCGCCGGTTAACGGACGTTTGCCGTATTTATTTTGCGCCACCCGCACCGCTTCGACATTTAATATGCCGTTCACGACCCCCAGATTGTAATAGACCGTGCCGAAGCGTTTGGGGTCTTCCAAATTGCCTTTTTGGGCATCGACAACGTATTTTTTAATGTCTTGCAAGACCTGAAAATCGGTGCCGGACGGATGGGTAGTAATGGCGATAAAGCCTTTGGCGGCATTGCCCGCAGGGGCGGCATCATCTTCGGAGTTGCTCCAGATGTTGCCGATAATGTGGTCGGCAGGAAATCCAGTTTTTTGGGCGGTTTTTAACGCCACCGGATTCATCACGCCCCAACCGCGCAAGATCACCCAATCCGGTTTAAGACGGCGGATATTCAGCCATTGCGATTGTTGTTCGTTACCCGGATGCGGCACTTCCAACAAGGTCAGTTTAAAGCCGTATTTTTTCGCCAACAGTTCTAAAATAGGGTTGGTTTCCTTACCGTAAGGCGAACCATGATACAGCGTGACGATTTTTTTGCCTTTCAGCTTCTCCAAACCGCCGGATTGGGTGCCGATATAATTGATGATGGCCGACACTTCGCTGTAGGGGTTTAATTGCAGCGGAAATACATAAGGGAACACGCTGCCGTCGGTGGAATCTGTCCTGCCGTGGTTAATGGTAATCAAGGGCAGCTTATCGGCGGTCGAGCGGTCCAGCGTCGCATAGGCGATGCCCACTGACAACGGGTTGGTGGCCGCTGCGGGCGCACCGTTTAAGCCTTGTTTGAGGCGTTCATAGCATTCCACGCCTTTTTCGACTACATATTCGGTTTCGCATTCGCTCCAAGTCAGCTTAACACCGTTAACGCCGCCATCTTTGAGGTTGACATACTGGAGATAATCAATAAACCCGCCAAAAAACCCCGATCCGCCAGCGGCATAAGGCCCTATCCTATAGCTTTGCAACGGAAAATATTGCTCCCCTTCGGCGTGGGCGGCATTGACGGTGAGTGCGGCGCCTATGCTTATCGCAATAGCCAGTTTTGAAAATTTGGTTAAAGTGCTTTTCATAAGTTGATACCATTTAGTTGAGTAAGACAGTTAAAAATTAAAACGGCTGATTGTTAAATTTGTCCCTTTCCTTGGGATAGTTGGCTAAACCTGTCAAAAACGTAGCGGCCAGACCTGCAAACGTTGTTTGCAGGTTTGGTAAATCTTTGCCAGGCCATCGGGTTCTTTAATCAGAAAAAAGATGATTAAGCCCCCAAAGATGATTTTTTGGCAGTTCTCCAGTTGCCCCGCGTCAATCGTATCGGCCAACAAACCGCTGGCGATATGGGAGAGCAAGATAGGTAACAGGACAATAAAGGCGGCTCCTAAGAAATTACCCAAAATACTGCCCATACCACCGATAATGATGATGAAGAGAATCTGGAAAGACCGGCTCAAATCAAAACCATGCGGCTCCACCGTGCCCAGATAGCAAAAAGCCCATAAAGAACCGGCGATGCCCAGATAAAAGGAACTGATGGCGAAGGCCAATAATTTGGCTTTGGGAAGGGCGATGCCGATCACCTCCGCCGCCTTGTCCATATCACGCACCGCCATCCAGTTCCTGCCCAATTCACTGCCGACGATGCTTTTTGCCAAAAATCCCAGTGCCACGACGACCGTCAGGGTGAATAAATACCGTCCCTGCGGTGAGCTGAAATCGTGGCCCAGTATCACCAAGGGCGGGGCGGTAATCACCCCTGACGAACTGTCATTGGAAAACCAAGCAAAGGTGGTGAATACCCAGAGCACAAAGAATTGGGCAGCCAAGGTTGATACCAAAATGTAGAAGCCTTTAATCCGCAAACTGGGTAAGCCAAACACCACCCCGGTCAACCCGGCCACCACGCCGCCCAAAAGGAGGCTCAATAAAAACGGCAAGCCTTCGATGCGCAAATGGCTGTTATAGGCCGCGAATGCGCCGACGGCCATAAAGGCCGCCGAGCCTAAAGACAACTGCCCGGCATAGCCCGTCAACAAATTCAGTCCTAAGGCGGCTAAGGACAACACCAGAAAAGGGATTAAAATGGCGCTGAACCAATAGTCATTGCCTAGCCAGGGGATTAACAAAAACGCCGCCGCCAACAACAAATAAAACGCCCACCGCTCCTGATACAAGCGAAATATCCGCCGATCCGCTGGGTAACTGGTGCTAAATTGGCCTGATTCCCTATACAACATGGTCGCCTCCTTTACACCCGTTCGATTTGGCGTTCGCCAAAAATGCCCGTAGGCCTGACCAGCAAAAACAGCATCGCCAGCATATAAGGGAACCAGTTTTCAATGCCGCCACCGATATAAGCCCCCAAAAAAACTTCCGCGAGCTTTTCAGAAGCGCCGATAATAAGCCCGCCGACAATCGAACCGCTGATGGAGGTAAAGCCACCAATAATCAACACCGGCAAGGCTTTCAGCACCACCAGCGATAAGGAAAACTGCACCCCCAAGCGTGCGCCCCAAAGCAGCCCAGCCACCAAGCCGACAAATCCGGCTACCGTCCAAACGATTAGCCAGAGTTTTTCCAGTTTGATGCCGACTGCCAGCGCCGCCAATTGATCGTCGGCAACAGCGCGAAGCGCGATGCCGGTACGGGTCTTATTGAAAAAGACCGACAGCACCAGCACTAAGATCCCGGCGACGCAAGCCGCAAAAATATCGAACTGCGACAGCAACATGCCCTGAAATTCGAAAGGCTCATCATTGATGCCCAAGTCCAGGCCATGCACTTGCGCCCCCCACAGCGATTGCGCCAAGCCTTCGATGATGTAGCTCAAACCCAGGGTCGCCATGAACAGGGTGATGGGCGGGCGGTTAACCAATTTGCGCAGCACCCACCGCTCTATCGTCCAAGCTAGCGCCACCATCGCCAGCAGCGTCAGGACAAAGGCCAGCCAGAAACTAATGCCGCGCTCCAACAAGCTGACAAACGTCAGGGCGGCGAACAGCACCATAGAGCCTTGGGCGAAATTAAACACCCCGGAGGCTTTGTAAATCAGCACAAAGCCAATGGCGACCAAAGAATACATGACCCCGGCCAGCAAACCGCCCAGCAATACCTCAAAGAAAAAACTCATCGTCGTCACTCCCTATTATTAATGTCTTGTGCCCAGATAAGCGGCAATCACTTCGGGGTTGTTACGGACCGCCTCAGGCGGGCCATCGCCAATTTTTTTGCCATAATCCAAGACGACCAAGTGCTGTGACAGTGCCATCACCACACCAATGTCATGTTCGATCAGGACAATGGTGGTGCCAAACTCCCGTTGGGTATCGATAATAAAACGGCTCATTTCCGCTTTTTCGTCCCTGTTCATCCCCGCCATCGGTTCATCCAATAACAGCAACTTAGGCTCTGCCGCCAATGCCCTGGCCAATTCCACCCGTTTTTGCAGGCCATAAGGCAAGCCACCCACCAAACTGCCCCGCCACGGCTGAATCCTTAAAAATTCGATGATTTCCTCGGCTTTTTGCCGCTGCACCAGCGCTTCCTTAGGCGCACGGCCGACATTAAAGGCTTGCTCCAGCCAACTGCTTTGGACTTTTAGGTTGCGCCCGGTCAGCACGTTATCCAGTACGCTCATGCCTTTAAATAAGGCGATGTTTTGGAAGGTGCGGGCAATGCCCCGCTCGGCGGCATGGTGCGGCCTCATGGCGGTGCGGATTTCCCCGTCATAAGTAATGATGCCGTCATCAGGCTGATAAACGCCGTTAATCACGTTAAGCAGCGAACTTTTACCCGCCCCATTAGGGCCGATCAAGGCGCAGATTTCCCCTTCGGCGACGCTAAAACTCATGTCGGTAATCGCCTTAACGCCTTTAAACGACAGCGAGATATGCTCAAGCGTTAACAGTGGGTCGCGGGCCGTCATGCTTGCGCCCCCAACTGGGTGAGGCTGTCATCAAGATAGCTATCCTGAAGGACATGTTTAGGCTTGGGGCTATTGGGGGAGGGTTGCCAATCGCAAGCATCCGGCCAGTTCCTGACCCTGATACCTAGGGCGGCAAAAAATGCGGCGGACGGTTCCGGCAACACCTCCCCGACCAATAAGGGGACGCGGGTGCGGCTAAAGCCGATCACATCCCGCAGCGGCCTTATCGTTAACCAATAAGCGAACAATTTATACCAAGGCTTGGTCTGGGCCGGTGCGGTCAGCGACCAATCCAAGAAAGCCCGCCGGACTGTACCCGGCAACGGCAACCGCGCGTAGATCAGCGCTTCCAAACGTTGATAGGTTTGGCTAGTGCCGGCCACTAGGGTAGGCCCTAGCTCGCGCCTGTCTATATCGCGGGTATTGATATTTTCGGGAAAATTCAGCGTAAACCCAGCCAGCAGCCACGGCGCCAGCAAGTAACGCAGATGTCCGCTGGCGGCAAACGCCCTAGCGGCCAAGGCCTCTTCCTGACTTGTCAAACGCTCCTGCTTAACCAGCTCGCGGCCTTGGTTTAACAACTGGTGGTGGGTCAGGTTTAGCCGCTCCACTTGCCCGTGCGGGTCCAGACGAAAAAACACAAACGCATCATCATGGGCTTGGGCGATGGGCGGGCTAATAGAGCCAGCATTAGCCGCGCCCAGCCATTGGGCATAAGGCTGTAAACCACCTTGCCGATAACCGGACAAGCCCCGTGCATCGGCATAAATGATCAACGGCGGCTTAAGGGCCGATTTTAGGGCGAGGTCGACTTGGCATTGCCCTTCGGCAAAAATGAAAGCGGGTTGTAACCTTGCTAACAGGCTCAGGGTATCCGCCTCGCCAGCATTAGGGTCTAACGGGGTAGCACTGCCGCCCAACCAGTGCGCGGCAATGGCAAGCAGCAGGGCTTCAGGCCTTGGGTCAGAGAGCAGATACAAGGTGTCACCCCGCGCAAAGCCCTTGGCTTGGAGCGCCGACACCAGCGAGGCGATGTCATGGCGCAGCTCAAGCCAGCGTTTTTCCTGCCAGATACCCCGTTGTTTATGCCGTAGCGCGACCTTAACAGGCTGTTCGCTGGCTTGATAATTTAGCCAAAAAGGCAAGGTATCCGCTGTCATAATCGGGCTCCTTAGTTGAGGATCGGGGATAAATCAGAATGCCGCCTAGGCCGCCAAGGCGATTTTTTGTTCTTCCAGTTCGCGTACCAGCGGCAACACCTTCTCGCCGAAGTAAGCCACCTCTTCCTGAAAATGCAAAAATCCTGACAAAATCAAATCGACACCAACCGCTTTAAGGGCGACGATGCGTTCGGCAATCTGTAGCGGCGTACCGATCAAATTCGTCTTAAAGCCATCGTTATACTGGACTAAATCTTCAAACGTGGATTTGGCCCAGTTGCCTTCGCGTTCAGGGCTGGATGCGCCCGCCTGTTTGGCTTCGTGGCCGAAGGCATTAACGGCTTCCGGGTTGGCCTTGTCGATAATTTCCGCCAGTACCGCTTTGGCTTCCTCTTCGGTGTCCCGCGCAATAATAAAGGCGTTAATGCCGATTTTGACCGGGTGCTTATGGGCGGCGGCTTTCGCCTTAATATCATCAATTTGCGCTTTTATGCCTTCTACGGTATTCCCGTTGGTGAAATACCAGTCCGACACCTTGGCGGCCATGTCACGCGCCGCCCGCGAGCTGCCGCCCTGAAATATCTCAGGATGCGGGTCTTGCAGCGGCTTGGGTTTTAAGGAAAAATTGTTGATGCGGTAAAAATCGCCTTTATAGGAAAAGTTATCGGTCGTCCAAATGCCTTTAAGGACATCAATAAACTCTTCAGAACGGCGGTAACGCTCGTCATGCTCCAGCCACGGTTGGCCTATGGAGACAAATTCGCCCTTAAACCAGCCCGAAACAATGTTCACGGCCACCCGTCCGGCCGTCAGAATATCGATAGTGGCTATTTGCTTAGCCACCAAAACCGGGTCCCAAGGCCCCGGAAGAATCGCGGCAATGACTTTCAGGTGGCTGGTCGCCGCCAATAAGGCATGGGAAAATGACACCGATTCATGTTGATATTCGGCGCCATAACCGGCGATGAAACGGATTTGGGTAAGGGCATATTCAAAGCCGCTCTGTTCGGCGATTTGCGCCAATTTGCGGTTATAATCAATATCCCAACTGGTGCGCTGCTCAATGTCGCTCACCACCAAGCCGCCGCTGACATTAGGCACCCAATAAGCAAATTTGATAGGTTCGGAACTCATAATTTTTCTCACTTAATTAATGGTTTAAAGATTTTAGGTTGCCCTAAACAACGCGCTGTTATTGTTGCCTGGGCTTCAAGAACGGCAAGGCTCTGGCTACCGCCAAGTCAATGCGCTCATCCAAGGCTTTACTGGTGACTTTATAATCGGTGAAATCGGCCTCTGTCCCATAAACGCCAACCGGTAACGTTAAGGCTTGGAAAAAGCTGAACAAGGGGCGGAGTTGGTGATCAATAATCAAGGCATGGCGGTCACTGCCGCCTGTGGCCGCCAACAATACCGGCACATCAAACAAGGCCTCATGATGGACAAGATCAAACAAATGCTTAAACAAGCCCGTATACGAGGCGCGGTAAACAGGTGTCGCCACCACCAGAAAATCTGCCGCTTCTATAGCAGCAATATCGTTTTGGATGCTGTCCGGCAATTGGGCGCGTGCCGAAACCGCCCCTAGGCTTGGGCTTATTGCCCCCAGTTCAATCAGATGCAGGTCTATGGCGATGTGTTGGCCAAGACGGGCAATAATCTCTTCCACAACGGCCAAGGTTCTGGACGGTTTACCCGCACCGCCGGAAACGGCCGTCACTTTTAATTTCTCACTCATTATTCACTCCTAGTTTAAATGTGCTTAAGTCATTGCCAGATAAAGCGAAAGCAACGCTTATATTGACAAAAGCACTTACTATGCCAGTTATTTTTTCCATTAAAATCAATATATTATTGCGTTTTTAGAAAACCTTTAGGCGTTGAATATCAGGCGGCGTTGCTGCTCTATCGCTGCTAAAGCAGCACTGGCTTTTTTTAAATGATATATCTGATGTTACGCGGCCACTTTTGCGATATTGAAAAATGTAGTGATGAGTCGCTGCCGCGACGTTTTTTAATCGGGTTCTCGCACCCGAAGGCGAGATACTTTCTTTTGCTCCGCCAAAAGAAAGTATCCAAAGAAAAGGCGGCCCGATTGCCGCTTGATCCTGCGCTTCTCGGTTTTGTCGGGGGTCGGCGCGGCAAACGGGGGTAAAGCCCGTTACTGCGTAACATCAGTGATATATTTGTTATTCCCGACCTATGGCCGGGCTTACCGAAAGCCTAGACCGATTAAGCGAATAGCTTTGGGGGAAATGCGTGGGTGTTGATGAAAAAGCACAAGACTGGGCTTGTATGAGAAGGGTAGGATTTTTTGCTGGTGTCGCAAATTATTCAATCTTGGGAGATAATTTGCTAACGTCTATTGTTTGGACTGATGTGACGCGGGTATTTTCTGAGGTTTAAAAAATCGGCGGCGTGGATGTTGCCACCCTAGCCGCCAATACCGTAAAAAAAAGAAATGGCTTCCCATAGCAGCCTTCACAAGATTTAAGATGTGGACAGGCCAAAGCCTTAAGGATTTGCCGGGAAAAATGATAACCTAAAAAAACCGCCGTTTTTACCGTAACGAAGCGTCTCAAAAAAGTGGTAGAATCTGGGCGATCAGCTTTAGGGTAATTGTGGATGGCCTATTCGGTTACTTGGGAATGGTCGGCAGTTCATAAGACATCGCCTCCTAAGAAGCCTATAATAGGTTTTGTCCGCCACCTCACGCGATCCGTACTAATCAATGCAGGGCTTTATCGCCTAAAAAGCGCGTGAATACACCACTGACAGGTCAGCAAAGCGCTAAGCAAACTTTGTTGATGGCCTTAACGACATTCCCGATTTTGCTAAAATCGAAGCAGGTAACTTGGAACTTGAGCGCATCCCCTTTAACCCCCGGCAATTGCTGGCGGAATTGTTAGACATTTTCCGCCCGCCAGCGCGTGGTAAAAACCTAGCGGTGCTGGCCGATATTGATGCGGCTGTGCCGGAAAACTTAGTGGGCGATCCTAAGCGCTTACGGCAAATAATCGCCGGCCTGCTGTCTAACGCCATCAAATACACCCAAAACGGCCATATCAGCATCCGCTTACAAGCCACCGCAACGCCCGGCTTAATCCAAGCAAGCATTAAAGATACCGGGATCGGCATTAGCAAACCTGCCCAAGACACGTTGTTTACCGCCTTTAGCCAAGCGGACATGGCAACGCCCCACCCGTTTGGCGGCATAGACTTAAATTTGGCAAGTTGCGCCCATCTGACCCGGATGATGGGCGGACGAATTTGGGTAGACAGCGAGCCCGGACAAGGGGCGACGTTCCACTTTACCTTTCTGTCTTGGCAAAGCCCACCGCAACAGACCGCCCCGCTCCCTACCCATACCGACAACACGGCGGCTTTGGCGCATTTGCGGCTCTTATTGGTTGAGGACGACTTACTAAACCGCACCATTGCCGGCAAACTCATCGCAAAAATAGGCATTAAGCCGGATACGGCAAATGATGGCTTACAAGCGTTGGTACAAGTCGGGCAAAATACTTACGATATTATCTTAATGGATATGCAGATGCCTAATATGGACGGCCTGACGGCAACCCGCCATATCCGTGCCATGGGCCATATCCACCAGCCTTACATTATTGCCCTAACCGGCAACGCCCTTGATGAAGACGCACAGGCTTGCAAAGCCGCAGGTATGGACGATTTTTTAAGCAAACCTATTAACACCAATACTCTGTTTGCTAAATTACTGCACTATGCCGCAGCTAGCCAACCCCATGTCCCTTAAAAGCGGTTAATTGGACTTGGCAAAGCCGACAACAACTTATCCCTAAAGGTCTGACCATGAACAAACGGCATAGCGCAACGCAACAATTAAACCGCCGGTTTCTGCTGTCGTTATTGACCATCAGCCTAACCATTTTTTTGGTCGAAATTGCCGTGATGCTGGTATTGGATTTTTATCGGCAGCATATCGCCTCTTTAACGGTGTACCAAGAAGCGGCAATCGACGCGTTGCTGATGTGTTTGATCAGCGCACCGTTATTATGGTTTTTCGTCCTGCGCAGGTTAGTCGTGCAAATCGGCTTAGAACGTGACGTGGCGCTAAAACAAACCCGCCTGAATGCCGAATTGCGTAGGGCGATGGATTATCATTCCTTGGTCAGCATCGCCAACGCCCAAGGGCAGATTATCCATGCCAATAAAATATTTTGTGAGGTGTCCGGCTATTCTTTAGAGGAATTGTTGGGTAAAGACCACCGTATCATCAATTCCGGTTATCACGACAAAGACTATATCCGTACTATGTGGCAAACCATCCGCCAAGGCCAAATCTGGCAAGGGGTGTTTTGCAACCGTCGTAAAAACGGTAGCCTGTATTGGGTGGACAGCACCATTACGCCGTTAAAGGACGAATATGGCCTGATTTACCAATATATTTCCGTGCGCCAAGACATTACCGCCCAAAAACAAGCGAATGAACAACTCATTATGCTGATGCGGGCGGTCAATGCCAGTGCCGATATGATCCTGTTGACCGATGCGGCCCGACACATCCACTATACCAACCCCGCCTTATGCCGCATTAGCGGCTGGCCGGAAATGGCGTTGCAGGGTAAAACCCCCGATATTCTCGATAGCCCCCATTGCGACAAGGCCACTCTGGCGGCCATGGATGCCGCCTTGGGGAAAGGCGAAAGTTGGTCAGGGCGTTTGCTGCAACGGCGCAAAGCCCCGTTGCCCTTCGCCATCGCCGGACAAACGCCGCCGCCAGATCCGCAAGACTACTGGGTGGAACTGAACATTAGCCCAGTCGTCAATAGGGACAGCAGTTTGGCGGGCTATGTGCAAATCCAACGCGACATCAACGCGCAAGTGCAAGAGGAAATTGCCCGGCAAATGGAAATAGAAGATACCGCCGCCTGCCTCGCCATTGCCGAGCTGTTACAACAATCCGCCCCTTTGGCCGAGCGGTGCGGGCAAGTGCTGGATATACTCTTTAGCTTGCAGGCTTTCGGGCTGCAACGTAAAGGCGGGGTGTTTTTGCGCCCGCCGGAAGAGGATTGCCTCCACCTGTTTGTGTTGCGCGGACAATTTAGCGAAGAATTCATCCGCAAAGAACAGCGCGTGGCCTTGGGCGACTGTTTATGCGGACGTGCCGCCGTATCGGGCGAATTGCTGATTTCCGACGATTGTTTCTGTGATCCCCGCCATGAACACACCTTCCAAGGGATGCAGGCGCATGGGCATTACATTGTACCGATTGTCGCCACAGGCGGGGTTTTGGGCATCATTTTCTTGTATACCACACCCTATCCTGCGCATTTGCCCAAGCGCATCGCCATGCTGAAACAGGTCGGCGAAATGCTCGGTATCGCTGTCCTGCAAGACCGCGCCCAAGCGTCTTTGGAAAAAGCCCGCGATATGGCCATGCAAGCCGCCTTAGCAAAAAGCGAGTTTTTGGCCAATATGAGCCATGAAATCCGCACCCCCATGAATGGCGTATTGGGTATGCTGGATTTGCTCCGCGATACGGATATGTCGGCTAACCAATGGAGTTTACTGGAAACCGCCTATTCTTCGGCAGAAGCCCTGTTGGTCATCCTCAACGATATTCTGGATTTTTCCAAACTGGAGGCGGGTAAGGTCGAACTGGAACACATTGATTTCAATTTGCCGGAATTGGCGGAAGATGTCTGCGCTTTATTAGCCGTACGCGCCCATGCCAAAAATTTGGAACTCAACTGCTTTATGCCCACCGAACTGCCTAGCTTTTGGCAAGGCGATCCGGGCCGCATCCGCCAAGTGCTGACCAATTTAATCGGCAATGCCGTCAAGTTTACCGAGTACGGGGAAGTGTCGGTCACCGCGCAGTATTTGCCGGACAGCTTAGGGCAACATCGTGTGCGTTTTGAGGTGCGTGACACTGGCATCGGCATCGCCGAACCCGCCCAAGCGCAATTGTTCCAAGCGTTTTCCCAAGCCGAAAGCAATACCTCACGGCGTTTTGGCGGCACGGGCCTGGGCTTGTCGATTTGTAAAAAAATGGTCGAACTGATGGGGGGTGACATCGGTCTGCAAAGCGCCTCAGGGCAAGGCACTTGTTTTTGGTTTACCTTGCCGCTACAGCCCGGCCAAGTGCCGGTAACGGACAAGCCGCCTACAGATATTGTCGGCAAACGGGTGTTGATTGTCGATGACAACGCCACCAACCGGATGATCTTAAAACATTACCTGACTTACTGGGGGATTGTCGCCAACACCGCCGACAGCGGCAGTGCCGCCTTAGCCGAACTCCACCAAGCCCTGACCGACGGCACGCCGTACCATCTGGCGTTATTGGATATGCACATGCCGCAAATGGACGGCCTAAGCTTAGCGCGTCTGATCACCGGCACGCCCGCCTTAACCGATTTGCCGCGCATTATGCTGACATCCGGCGGCCTGCTCAACGATGCCGAACGCCGGGATTTAGGCCTTGCGCAATGTCTGCTCAAACCCGCCAGACAAACCCAATTGTTCGATGCCATTAGCCATGCCTTATGCGACGATGGACAAACCCTCTCGCCCAAAGCCAAACAACCACCGCCCAAACCCAGTTATGCGGGTAAAAAGGTCTTAGTCGTTGAAGATAATCAAGTTAACCAAAAAGTCATTATCGGTATGTTGGCGAAATTCCAAGTATCCCCCGATCTGGCCGATAACGGCAAACTGGCTTTTGACAAATTGCTGCAAACCACCTACGACCTCATTTTGATGGATTGCCAAATGCCCATGATGGATGGCTATCAGACCACACGCGAACTGCGGTTACTGGAAAAAGGCCGTAATTTTCCCCGCCAGACCATTGTCGCCTTGACCGCCAACGCCGATAACAACGAGCGGACAAACTGCTTAGCGGCGGGTATGGATGATTATCTGGCAAAACCTTTTACCCAAGAGCAATTGACGGCCATGTTAGCCCGCTGGTTAGGGGCAGATGCAGCAGAGTACCCTGATACCGAATCCGCGCAAGCCTTGCCGGCCCCCACCACCCCGGTTTGGGACAGGGCGGTGGCCCTACAAAACCTGGCCGATGATGAAGAGCTGTTACTGGCGATGCTGGCGGTATTTCTCGACCAAGCCCCAGGGCAACTGGCCGACGTGCAAAAAGGGGCGGCAACGGCTGACCTGCCCTTATTGGCTAATACCGCCCATAGCCTGAAAGGCTCGCTAAGCTATTTGGGGGCGGAAGACGCGCGGGCCTGTGCCGGGGCTATTGAAGCGGCGGTGCGTAACCAACCCCCCGCCGATTATGGACAATTGTGTACAGAGTTGCAGCTAAAAATCACCGCGTTAATGGCGGTTTTCCGGCATTATCTGGCAGATAACTCAATAGAGGGCCAAACTTAATTTATCAAATTACAAGCTCTCATTTTCACACGGCGATTTTTAGCAGCTGCCCGGCATTTTGATAAAACACCTTGTCCAAAACAGCGTCTTTAAACCCCAATGCGGCGAAGTCATCCACGGTCTGTTTCATGTCACGGAACGGATAAGACGACCCGAACAGCAATTGCTCGCCTAAGAAAGCATTGGCGGCTTCGACATAAAGGGCCGAACCCGGTTGAAAAATATACATATCGGGAACCAGATAGATATTGGCATAGCGGAATGCCGCTCCGATAACTTCATTGACAAAAGGGTAGTAACCATGAAAACAAATGATTTTCAGCAGCGGGTATCTTCGTGCCAAGCGGGCGACGGCATTGGGGTGTGCGTAAGCAAAATTGGGCGTGGTCGGGCCGCTCATTAGGCATACCGGCACATCCAAACCGATACAGGCCTCATAAACCGGAAACAGCGCGGGATCATCGGCCTGTACGGGCGGCTCGGCAAAGCCCGGCTCGATATTAATGGCTTTAAAGCCCAATTGTTTAACTGCCCGGACAAGCTCGGCAATGGCATCGTCTTCGCCCCGGCGGAGGATATCCACCGACCCGATACCGACAAATTGCCCGCTGCTGGCCACTAAGTCGGCAATGGTATCATTATCGATGGTCAGGCCGGGCGTTTCCCGACCGACAATCACCGCCTTATCCACGCCAGCTTGGGCGATTTCCGCAAGATAACCTTCTAAGGTATAGGAACGCCGGAAATGCTCCGGCTCTTTTGAGCCCACCCGCTGATTAAGCCATTTGGCGGTCTGATAACCCGCCGAATCGGGGTTAGCGCCGAAAAAGTCGTGGAGAAAAGCCGGACGGCTGCGCATATCAATTATTTTTTGCATAGTGTTGTCTTTCCGTCAGTTATGAGTAAAAACTATGGGCAGGATAATTGCCGTTTAAGGCCCAATCCCCCAAATCCCTTAGCTTATAATCGATAGGGTCGTGTAAGGTGTAGACCCGCAAATTGCGCCAAAACCTATCCATGCCCAGCTTGGCTGTGGTCGCCCGGGCGCCCGCCACTTCAAAAATGCGTGAGGTCACGTCCAAGCCCGCCTTGGTGCTGTTGACCTTGGCGGAAAACACCGCAAGGGCGACTTCGCCGCGTTCGGCATCGGTCAAGGCCAACCCCTTGCCCCACGCATTGTCCAACAAGGCCGCGGCATGATCGGCCAGTAACCTCGCCCCATCAATGCTGGCCCAAAATTCGCCATAATGTAACAACGTATACGGATCTTCCTGAACAGTCTGGGCTAAAGAACCGGACCAAACGCGGGAGCTGGTTTGGGTGTATTTTTTACCTTCTTGCAACGCCCCTTCAGCAAGGCCGATATAGATGTTGGTAAAAATCAATTGGGCAACCATAGACCTGAGGCTGGAAAAAGGCGAGCTTAAAGGCCCCGGATTAATCAACAATTCCTGCTTTTCCACCCTCAGGCCTTTAAATTCAACGCTGCCGCTGTCGGTTTGGCGTTGCCCCATATTATCCCAATCGTCATGCACATAAATGCCCGCCCGCTGGGTTGGCACGGCGGCGACGATAAATTTTTTCGTATCGGCGGTGATGGCCGACACAATCAGACGATCCGAATCGGTTGCCCCTGAGCAAAAACTCTTAAAGCCATTAAAGAGCAGATGCTCTGCGGCTTCGCTGGCGATGGTTCGGGTGTCCAAGGGGTTAAGGGCATTGCCCCACCATAAATTCTGCGCCGCCGTTTCTTTAAACAAGCTTTGCCATTGCTCGCCACTACCGTATAAACGGATTGATGCCAACATCAAAAATTGGAAGGCGAACACATGGGCCAGGGAGCTGTCAGCCCGGGCAATGATACGGATGATTTTGTAAATGTCCGGCCATGCCAAACCGTAGCCACCGAATTCTTTAGCAATCGACAGTTTCAGCAAACCGCTATCGCGTATGGCCTGCCTCTGTGCCAAAGGAGTGCCGCCTTGTTTATCGCGCTCGGCGGCGGTTTCATAGAAATACGCGCTAAGCTGCTCCGCTTGCGCAAACAGTTGCGCGGTGGTGGGTTCGGTTAAACGGGGGTTAATGGGAATTTCTTGAGCGACTACAGCCATGGGGGCAATCCTTGTTTTATTCTGCGGTTACTGGGTGTTGACGTTTAACGTTGACCGCGCCAAACGGGCCGGTCAGATTGGTTTTTATACCCGTTTCAAGCTCCGGGTTCAATTCGACCGGCAATAAGGGAAATAACAGCTCGGCGACACGGTAAGCCTCTTCCAGATGCGGATAGCCGGAAAAAATAAAATACTCAATGCCAAGGTCGGCATATTCTTTTATCCGGCTTGCCACTTCTTGCGGATTACCGACTAAGGCCGTACCCGCCCCACCTCTGACCAAACCCACGCCGGCCCATAAATTAGGCGACACGGTCAAGTTATCGCGTTTACCGCCATGCAGATCGGTCATTTTTTTTTGCCCCACCGATTCAAATCCGGCAATGGCGGCTTGTGCCGCCGCTATCGTCTCATCCGTCACTTGGGCGATCAGCCCGTCGGCGGCGGCCCAAGCTTCGCTGCTGGATTCCCTGACAATAATATGCAAACGGATACCAAATTTTACTGTCCGGCCTAATATGGCCGCTTCGGCGCGTACCCGGTTTATTTTCTCCGCCACGGCGGCGGGCGGTTCACCCCACGTCAAAAACACATCAATATGCTCGGCACTTAAGCTGATGGCGGCATCGGAGGAGCCGCCCAAAAATAAGGCCGGATAGGGTTTTTGTACCGCACCGGACGGCAAACTGGCACCTTCGACGTTGATAAACTCCCCGGAAAAATCGATTTCCTCGCCTGCCAGCACTGCTTTCCAGACAGTTAAAAACTCCCCCGCTTCCGCATAACGCTGGTCATGGCGTAAAAAGCTGCCGTCAGCCCGCTGTTCCGCCGGGTCGCCCCCGGCCACGACATTAACCAATAATCGGCCACCAGAAATCCTATCCAGCGTCGAGGCCATCCGCGCCGACACCGTGGGCGAGGTAAACCCTGGCCGGACGGCAACCAGAAATTTTAGTTGCTTGGTTTGGTTAATCAGGGATGACGCAATCACCCAAGGATCTTCGCAAGCGCGTCCAGACGGCACTAATACCCCCTTGAACCCTAGACTGTCCGCAGCTTGGGCAATTTGCTTAAGGTAGGAGTAAGTAACCGGCCTGACACCTTTTTCGGTACCCAGATAACGGTTATCCCCATGTGTGGGTAAAAACCAGAATATTTCCATTTTAATAACCTATAGTAAAAAAACCTCTGCTAGAGAGAAGCAGTTACTATGCCAGCAAAATTTCTTAATAATTTCATGGTGCTACTGCGATTGGCCTAGGCACTTTGCTGCTGATAAAGCAGACACGCCCATCCGTCGCTGCTTTATCAGCATTTTGCTGCTAAAGCAGCTAAGTCCGCCACCTGCCATCTGCAAGTCACCTGATTCCCAAGACGTAAGCTTCGCGGCCGCTTATTTTGTCGGTATGCTGTACCGCACCTGCTTCTCTGGCAGCATTTTGCCTATCCATACCGTTAAATTATCAGCAAATGACACCGATATTGAAATCAGCTAGGGTTATAGAAACTCAGATAAGGCCTTCACTGCTTTAACAGCACAGAGTTTTATAAAATAAAGCTGTTTGAATGAAAAAATTGGCACTGATTATGCTTTTGCCTTAAAAATGGCTAGGAACACTGTATGGATATGAATAAATTCACTGACAACGACTCTCAAGAAAATACCGCCGAACAACCAGATCCCTTTACTATCGCCAAGCGCTTAGCTGAGCTATTTGCCCTGACCGTCGTCGAAAGGGACTATCTGGGAGGGACACCGAAGCAGGAGCGTGACGAAATCCGCAACAGCGGCTTGTTGGCGTTAATTATCCCGAAAAAGTACGGCGGACAAGGCGCGAATTGGGTCGATACCATGCAAATCGTCAGGAAAATCGCCACTGTCGATAGCTCGCTGGCGCATGTGTTCGGGTTCCAGCATCTGATGCTGGCGACGGTGCGGCTATTTTCAAAACCGGAACAATGGGAGCGTTGGTTTGAGCAAACCGCGCAATTGAATTGGTTTTGGGGCAATGCCCTCAATCCGCTGGACACCCGCTTAACCGCCAAACCTTTTCTTGGCGGCTACGAATTTTCCGGCAAAAAAAGCTTTTGTTCGGGGGCGATCGATTCGGAAATGCTCATCGTCTCCGCCATCGCCACAACGGACGGCAAGCTATTGATTGCCGCCATTCCGACCACGAGGACAGGCGTTTCGGTCATACAGGACTGGGACAATATCGGCCAACGCCAAACCGATAGCGGCAGTGTCATTTTTAAAAAAGTCCGTGTTGAAGACTATGAAATACTTGCCGAACCCGGGCCGTTAAGCACCCCTTTCTCTTGCTTACGCCCCTTGGTTGCCCAATTGATCCTGACGAACATTTACTTAGGCATTGCCGAAGGGGCTTTTGAGGATGCCCGGCAATACACCTTAAACGAAGCAAGGCCTTGGCATTCGTCCAACATGGCGGCGGCCAACCAAGACCCGTATATCCTCAACCATTACGGCAATTTTTATGTCGGGCTTGAGAGCACACGGGTGTTAAGCGACCTGGCTGCGGCCAAATTGGACAAGGCTTGGCAACAAGACACGCAACTGGGCGAAGAAGAACGCGGCGAGGTTGCCATCGCCATCAGCTCGGCAAAAGTGCTGGCGACCCGCACAGGGATGGACATCACCAGCAATATGTTTGAAGTGATGGGCTCTAGGGCCACCCACGGCGGCTTAAGGCTAGACCGCCATTGGCGGAATTTACGGACACACACCCTCCATGACCCTTTGGATTACAAAATTAAGGAATTAGGGGAATGGATACTGAACAAAGCTTACCCAAAACCGACATTTTACTCATGAATAATACTAGCAAACCTTTTTTCGAATTTTTTCCTGAGCAAAAAATAGCGAACCAGCCGATAGAGAAGCAAAATAACTTGCTTACCCTACCGAACCCCCATGAACTGACGACCTCCATCAGGGCGACGGCACAAGTCTTTGAAGACCCCAAATCCATCGCCCTGCTTAACCAGATAAAAATGATCGCCCCCAGTGATGCCAATGTGCTGGTGATCGGCGAAACAGGGACGGGCAAAGAGCTGATTGCCCGCTATATCCACGAATTGAGCCACCGCAAAGATAAGCCTTTTGTCGCCGTAAACTGCGGTTCCTTATCGGAAAGTTTAGTGGAAAGCGAATTGTTCGGCCATGAAAAAGGTGCGTTCACGGGCGCATTTTCCAGTAAGGCCGGCTGGTTTGAAGCCGCCGATACCGGAACCTTGTTTCTGGATGAGATCGGCGACTTGCCGCTGAGCATTCAGGTGAAATTGCTCAGGGTGCTTCAGGAACGCGAGGTGGTAAGGCTGGGGGCGAGGAAACCCATCCCCATTAATTTAAGGTTGGTGGCGGCGACCAATGTGCGCCTGGAAGAAGCCGTGCTGGCGGGGCATTTCCGCGAGGATTTGTTCTATCGCCTGCGGGTTGCGCATCTGGAGTTGCCGACCTTAAGGAACCGCCCCGGGGATATTCTCCCTTTGGCGGAATACTTCGTTGCCGAATACCGGCGCAGGCTAGGCTATAATGACATCACCTTGGACGAACAGGCCAAACATAAGCTGTTAAGACATACTTGGCCGGGCAATATCAGGGAATTGGAAAATGTCATACATTATGCCCTGCTCATTTGCAAAAACCATGTCGTCCGCAGCGAAGACCTGCAATTGTCCTGTATGCAGCTACAAAAGCCTAGGGAAAATAATGTCTATGGCCATGAAGCGGAATCTAATTCACGCCTGAATGATGCCCTGTACCAATTGTTTGAGACGGAAAAAAAAGACCTTTATAACCATTTGGAAGAAAGCATTATTAAGGCGGCTTATAACTATTGCCATAACAATGCGACCCAAACCGCCAAATTACTGGGGGTTAGCCGTAATATCGTCAGGGCGCGGTTAATCAAAATGGGGGCGATTAGTGCAATCAGATAAATGGCTACTTTTTTGTCGCCCTTAGTTTGGTTGTATTCCTAATACTTGATGATCGGGTATAAAAGCCTAACAAATTCCCCCTTTTGTGCGGGTTCCCAAGCTCCGGCTTGGCAACCAGCCTACAAGAAGCTCCTGCTTCGAGAATTCCAAAAAGACTCAGCGGCTACGCCAAACTTTGCGAGCCTATCTGAACGGCATAGGGAAATGTTAGTGTCCAGAATTCCCGAAGCGAGAGCTTCGGAAAGCAAGGTTCCCAAGCCGGCGCTTGGGAACCAGCGTCTGTAATATTATTCGGGGCGGGTTTTATGAAAAACTTGATGATCGGGTATAAAAGCCTAGCAAATTCCCCCCTTTGGTACCTTAGCCGTACCAAAGGGGGGAGCGGCATTTAAAAATAAACCTGCGCTTGGACGCGTAAACGGCTATCGTTCAAGGTATGGTCTGCCCAATCTTTACCTGTTATATAGCTATAATCGGTCTGCAACTTGAAATTGTGCTCGTAGAAGTAATAGTTCAGCCCCACTGAACCGACGGTTTGATTTTTGAACGGGCTGCCGTCTTGGTATTCGAACAACACTTGGTTGGCGGTACCGGCCAATTCTAAGCGTTTTGGCAACACATAATAACCCGCCTGCCAATACCAACCGTAATCGTTGGTCGTGGAGGGGCCGACAATGCGTTGCAGGCGATTGTTTTGCCGCCAAAAGAACGCCGCTTCCGTGCTGAAATACTGATACCGATAACCGATGTCCGCCGTGCCGTTATAAGTGTCCGTACCGACACTGACGTTCTGTAAGCCGGAACTGGCATCAACCGGGTTGAAACCAAACGCGGCGCCGACGGATAATTGCGGCGTGCCGATACCCGCCGGGGAGGTTTCCTGCACATAATCATAAGGGGCCAGCACGTCATAGACGATACGGCCGATCCCGGCAATTTTAGTGCCGACATTTTGTTGCGTCCCTGAATCCAACGCCCTAACACCATTACCTGCGGTCAGGCTCAATGTCCATTTGCCGGGTTTCCACATCGCTTCGGCACCGGGCGTTCTCTGTAAACTAAACGCATATTCGGGGGCTTGTAAGTCCATAAACAAGTATTTGCCTATGTCGGTATAAAATTGCCGGGAATATTGCGGCAAAATACGTCCGGTCTTAATGCCCACATCACCCAATTGATATTTGCCCCACCAGTCAATGGTGCTGACGCTGCTGTTATTGCTGAGCGTGCTGGTCTGATAGAAAAAGAAATACGACAGTTTGGGGTCAAATGCCGTGCCTGAGAAAAACAACCTGCCCAGTGCCAAGTCGAAGGTTTGGTTATCATTGCCAGCCGCTTTGTTGGGCAAACTCAAGGTATATCGGGATTGGGCCAGCCCATTGATGGTCAAAGAAAATTTATTGTCTTGCGTCCGCAGGCTAAAGCCGCCGTCATAAAAACCTTTCAGATAACGTTCAACCGGGACTTTCGCAGCCACCGGATCTTCCACATCGGCTTGTTCTTGGACATTACGGCCCTTGGCCGTCGGCGTGTCCTGGACAACTGCGGTCTTGCCGACAGTATCCTGATACTTAGGGGCATTCCTGGCGGCTTCGCGCTGTTCCAATTCTTGCAGGCGTGTATTCGTCACATCAAGCTGCTGTTGATATTCCTGCATTTGCTTGCGCAGCAGCACGGTTTCCTTGCTGACGCCTTTGGCCGATGCCAAAGAAGGCGACAAAATGCAACCGACAATCAGCGCGTAACTGACACCGTGCCGGACATTTTGATAGGGATAGGCAAGTGCTTGCCTGTTGTCGTGCAAGGGTTGGTTGGTAGGTAAGTTATTCATAGCATTTTTTCCTGAGTTTTAGATTAAAGACACTGATTTTCATTAAACAGGTGTTTATCTAGTAACGCAGAAAACATGCCATGCGGTTTTTATGTATTTTTTATATTATTTTTCAATAGCTTACCATAAATAAAAAATAATTTTAGCAAATTACCGATGATAGGGAAATGCTGCTATTTTGTTAAACTTGCTGATCTGCCGCCGCCCTATCGGCGATATTATGCTCTCATTAATTTGCACTTATACTGTGAACGGCTAAGTTTTCGGTTTGAGGATTCACCGTTTCGGCCTAATATTTTTTAAGCTCTATTTTTATTCAGTAACACCATCAATGCTTTTGCCGATAAGGGTTTGCTGAAATAGTAGCCTTGAAATTCATCGCAGCCTAGCTCATGCAGAAAAGCTTGCTGATAAGCCGTTTCCACACCTTCGGCGACGATTTTCAGGTTTAGACTGTGGCCCAGTGCGACGATGGCCTTAAGAATGGCGGCATTCGTCGGCTCGGTTTCCAAATTGCCGACAAATACTTTATCAATTTTTAACCTGTCCACCGGAAAATCTTTTAAATACGCCATACTGGAATAACCGGTACCAAAATCATCAATTGCCAACTTGATACCTAACGCCTTAAGGTCATGCAAAGTTTTGATGAAGTGGCGGGTATCTTGGACCAGGCAGTTTTCGGTAATTTCCAACTCCAGACAGTCCGGCGCCAATTTCGAGCTTTTGAGTACGGATTTTACCGTACTGACCAAGTCTGTTTTGCGGAACTGTCGCGGCGAGACATTAACGGCAATAGTGATGGGTCTTCCTAAAACGTTTTTGAACTCGACCGCTTTCCGGCACGCCGTTTCCAGCACCCAGCGGCCTATTTCTTCAATTTGCCCGGTCTCTTCGGCAATCGGAATAAACTTTACGGGCGGGATTAAAGGCTCGCCCAGCCGTTGCCAGCGGATCAGGGCTTCGACACCGTACACGTCACCGCTCTTTAAATCGACTTGAGGCTGGTAATGCAGAATGAATTCATCAAATTTTATTGCCCGCCGAAGCCGATATTCAATTTCGATGCGCTCAGTCACGACTTTATTCAGCTGGCGGGTATAAAATTGGAAGTTATTGCGGCCTGATTCTTTAGCCTTGTACATCGCCGAATCGGCATGTTTCAGCAGGGTATTGGGGTTGGCTCCGTCATCAGGGTAAACGCTAATGCCAATACTGCATGAAACCACAAAATCACGCCCTTCAATCATACAAGGTGCGGCCACTGCGGTGAGGATGCACTCCATGCTTCTGGCAATGTCCTCAATTTTTTTCAGGCCAGTCAGGATCAGCACAAATTCATCCCCGCCTAACCTGATCACAGTATCGGTTTCATGGGCGCACCGGACCAGGCGGTTTGCCATCGTCACCAGTAAGCCATCACCAATATGATGCCCCATACTGTCATTGATGAATTTAAATTGGTCGAGGTCAATAAAGGCCACCGCCAATTTACTGCCATTGCTATCGGCAAAGCTCATACATTGCAACAGCCTATCGGCAAGCATTGTCCGGTTAGGCAAGCCTGTCAAGTTGTCGTGCGTGGCTTGATATTCGATCATTTGTTCGTAATTTTTACGCTCGGAAATATCTTCGACCGTCCCTTCATAAAAGCGCAGCTTGCCCTCAGCATCATAGACTTCGCGGGCATTTTCGCTGATCCAAATGATGTCGCCATTTTTACGGTAAACTTGTGATTCGAAATTTTGGATTTTTCCGTGCGCCGACATTAAAGCGATAAATTCGGCGCGTTTGCTAGGGTCGACATACAACTGCTTTTGAATGTCGAGTATGCCCCGCACCAAATCATCCGGGGAGTCGTAGCCGTAAATCTGGGCTAAGGCAGGGTTAAAATTAAGATACTGCCCGGAGGGGCTGGTTTGATATATGCCTTCACTGGCATTTTCAAAAATGGAACGGTAACGCTCTTCGGCATCGCGGGCCGCTTGTTCGCTTTGCTTGTGGCGGGTGACATCCTGAATAAAGCCTTCCAATGCCAATAACGCCCCATTGCCATCAAATAGCGGGCTACCGCTTTCCTGTACCCAACGGATAGTCCCGTCGGCATGGACAATCCGGTATTCCAGTTCAAAGCGTTCTCGGCGGTGCAGCGCATTTTCTATTAGCGTCCGCACCCAGGCGCGGTCATCACTATACGTTAGCTCTTCATAGCTTATCCGCTGATTTAAAATCAGGTCTTCGGTATCGTAACCCGTCAGCCGCCTACAGCCGTCGCTGACAAACAGCATTGTCCAGTTCTCATCCGGCAGGCAACAGTAGACCATCCCCTTAAGATTGCTCATAAGGGTACTTAACATACGTTCCCTGTCCTCCAGCAAGCTGTTCAGACTGGGGTTAAATCTTATGGATAGCACAGACGGGGGCATTTAGCTTTTAGGATGGGGACGTGTGAATAACGTGATGCTTAATAACAAGCAATATTTATACCGCGATATAAAATCTGAACAACTTCCACTATTTCGCCAGCGATCCCTAGTTCTTAAAAAAATAAATTGTAATTCAAACAGATAAAATAAAGGCTCTATTTTTTCTACAGTGAGAACCATTAATATTACGGTTCAAAAATGGGCTTGGCACTTATTGAAATGGTGCAAAAACACCTAATCGGTGCATAAGTTGATGAAAATGGGACGCTAGATGTTGCGGCGTAACACCAAACCATCGGGCATTTTATAGCATCCATGCAACACACCTTAGCCGTGACGGGACGCAGCGCGTCCCATCTGCATTCCCATTTATGCCTCTGAGGGTACGCAGCGCGTCACTGCCATTAAGTTAAGAAATTGTACTTATAATTTCAACAAGATAGGATTAACTTACGACATTCTTAATCTCTATACTGTTGAAATACAAAGCATAATCCATTAACTTAATGGCAGGGCTAGCACCTATGCTTAGGCAAGGGAGTGATTATTGGAAGAAGCCAGCATAGCGGATATCGGCAGCGGCAAGCGGCTTTGCAAGGGCACCACTTTACAGGCGGACAATCGGAAGCCGTTATGGGGCGGCGCATTAACGGCCACCGCCGCGATATGCTGCGGTGACGGGTATAACCGCCAAAACTGCCAATGGTCGGGATTATCCTGCATACCCGGTTCAAAAGCAATTTGTACCCGTTGTTGTTCTGGCATTATGAAGCTGAATTGGTCTAAGGGTAATGATAGGCCCATGCCCCTCGCTTTGATATACGCTTCTTTTAATGTCCAATATTCAAAAAAACGTTGCGGCTTTTGGTGTTCAGGGATTTGCTTGAGCCCGGCAATTTCTGCTTTGGCAAAATAATGTTCGGCGATATTCAGACTAGCACGGTCTTTGGCCTTATGTTCTACATCCACACCCACATCATGCGTTAAGGCAATCCCGCACATAATCAGGCCATCGGTGTGCGATAGGTTAAAGCGGATAGGCAAACCCGTTTGGTTCTGGCTCTGGGCGATTTCGGGCTTGCCATAGGCGTTGAAGTCAAAACGCCAAGCCTTAGGTTCAATATCCCTATAACATGACAGCGTGGTGCGCAACAATGCCCGCGTGATGAGATATTGCTGCCGATGCCGGGCAAAATGAAACCGTTGCCAGCGGTTTTGCTCTTCATCATTGAGCAGGTCGGCATAACTTAACAGCAATGCCTGATCATTTATTTCGTCAGGATAAGCAAACCACAGGTGGATGCCGTCTTTTTCGAGAGATAGTGCCATAGGTTCATTAAAAAAGGCCGATAAATAACACACTTAAGGCAGGTATAGCCAAGGTGTCCGTGTGCCGTTGACTGTCTTTTAGATGCTATCCTTAGCACAATAAACCCAACCGCCATACAAGGATAGGCGCATAAAAACGTCATAAGGAAAAAAAGCGCTTTTTTGCTGATTTTATCAAAAGCGAAAAAGTGTAACAACTTGTTACACTTTTTCGGAGGCATCCTTATTGCCCTAGCAGATGGAATTGGAATGGCTGCATGTTCATAGTCAGTTCTCTCGGACAAGTTGATAAGACGCTAGGAAGGATTTATGTTGATCAAGCACTTACCCAACTTATCAGTCGGCATGGATAAGAAAACCTTACCATTTTTCTCTCTGCCCCACGTCCATACACAACACCTGTTGTGTGGTCACGTCCAGCAAGCCTATTGCCTGTGCGGCCTGCCCGTGCGGGCAAGATGCCCGCGTTCCAAACAGGCAACGGCCTCACGCTAAGGTTTGCCGAGGTTATTTATGCACATTCCTAAGTGGTGTTAAGCAGGTGCATACCTGCTTATGTGTGCCAACGAACGGAATTGCCGGGGAGAAAAGTTTATGCTTTCTACGCTCAAAGCAAACCGCTTAGGTGCGGTCTGACGCTTTGCAAGCATTTTTATTACTCTTTTCGCTTAAGGATTTTCTATGAACCGATTGATGATACTCTCTGCCCTGCTGGCCGTATTAGGCCTTACTGCTTGTGACCAACCTACTGTCGTCAATGTCCCGGCAGGTCCTGCCGGTCCTGCTGGCGCTAAGGGGGCAACAGGCAACCAAGGCGATACCGGTGCTCAAGGCAATACGGGCAATAAAGGCGAAGCCGGCAAACCAGGTGACAGCACTACGGTGATTGTCACACCGCCAGCCCAGCCTTAGGTTATTTCTTACGGGGAATCAAAGGCCGCTGTTTGATTCCTCGCCCTTCAAACTGGCCTTAACGCCGGCTAAGGAATGGGTAGGAAAGCATTCAGGTACACCTTAAACGGTACAGATC
The DNA here is from genome assembly GCF_002209385.1 of Methylovulum psychrotolerans. Lineage (NCBI taxonomy): Bacteria > Pseudomonadati > Pseudomonadota > Gammaproteobacteria > Methylococcales > Methylococcaceae > Methylovulum > Methylovulum psychrotolerans. The sequence goes on along the minus strand of NZ_CP022129.1, from coordinate 2,464,515 downwards.
TTGGGAGCGCGGGCATCTTGCCCGCACTCCCAAGAGAAAGTCGCCTCACAATTATGCATCAATGGGTTAGGGCGGCAATTTGGCTGTTCCGGTAACGTGCCAATGCCCACAGTGGAAAATAAGTGTTATAGCCATGATATTTCAGGTAGAAAACCTTGGGGAACCCAGGCGCGTTGGCATTATCATCGTGCCAAACCCCATCAGCCTGTTGGGTTTTCAGTAAATACCCCACGCCTGCGGCAACTTCCGCGCCCGTGGTTTCCCCTGCGGCCAGCAAGGCCAAAATTGCCAGCGAGGTATGGAATGCCGTACTGGCGGAAAATTCTCCGCGTAGTTTGGTATGCTCATAGCTGCGGTTATCCTCACCCCAGCCCCCATCGTCACGTTGCTTTAATTTTAGCCAAGCAACGGCTCTGCGGACGCTAGGGTCACTGGCTTGTATTCCGACACTGGCAAAGCCTGTCAACACCGACCAAGTGCCATAGATATAATTCGTGCCCCAACGGCCAAACCAACTGCCGTCGGCTTCCTGCGCTTTGCGTAAAAATACAAGGCAGCGGTCAATCACGCCACGGTATTGCGGGTATTGCCGGACTTGCTTGCCCAGCAGCAACAGGCAGCGGGCGCTGACATCGGCGGTGGGCGGGTCGATCAAGGCACCGTGGTCGGCAAACGGGATATGATTGAGATAAAAATGGCCGTTGTCCGCATCAAACGCCCCATAGCCGCCATTGCGTGATTGCATGCCGGCTATCCATAGCCCGGCCCGGTCGATATGGCCCTTAAAAGCCGGGTCTTCACTTTGTATCAAGGCTAAAGCCGCGACCGCCGTATCATCGACATCGGGATAATAACTGTTGCCGAACTGGAAAGCCCAACCGCCCCCCGGCAAATCAGGCCGCTGACGTCGCCAGTCACCCGCTTCATCACCCAGTTGTTTGCTGGCCAGCCAAGACAATGCCGACGTGAGGCTATACTGGGTCGCTTGGTGCGGGCCATAGCGGGCCAGTTCCTGTAAGACTAAAACCGCCAATCCGGTATCCCAGACGGGGGAGACACAAGGTTGGCAGTAAGCGTCATCCTCTTTAATGACCAACAAGCGGTCAATGGCGGCTTTGGCCATGCGCCGCTGTGCGTCGTCGGCGGGAACCCCTAAATAATCCATCACTTCATAGGCGTTGACCATCGCCGTGAAAATGCCGCCCAAACCATCATAGCCATTTAAGCGTTCCATAAACCAAGCGAGGGCTTTAGCGGTGGCCCGGCGACGGACAAAGTGGGGGATTAACGGCTCCAACTGCCGCCCGATCAGGTCTAACGCCAAAATGGCTTTTCCTAACGGTGTTTTAATCAGGGAGAAATAGTGTTTTTCTTGCTCTGGCGGCGTGATAAAAAGCTCGGCGACGCTGATGTTATGGGGGTTACGCGCTTGGACTTTATAGGTGCAGAGAATGAACAAAGGCACCATGACGGTACGCGACCAGTAGGCCACTTTGTCCAAGTGGAAAGGGAACCATCTGGGCAGCAGCATGATTTCCACGGGCATGAAAGGTACGCCACGCCAAGGCAACTGGCCATACATCGCCAGCAGAATGCGGGTGAAGACATTGGCCCGCGCCGCGCCGCCTTGCGCTAATATCCACTCGCGGGCTTTGACCAAATGGGCGGCTTGGTCTGTATCGCCCGCCATTTTTAGCGCGTAATAGGCTTTGATGGTACAGCTAAGGTCACCCGATCCGCCGTTAAACAGCGGATAACTGCCGTCACCATTTTGGTGCCGGCGCAGGAAATTGGCAATTTTAGCTTGGAGCGGCCCGTCTATTTCATTGACGAAGTGCATCATCAATATGTATTCGGCGGGAATCGTGCAATCGGCTTCCAGCTCAAACACCCAATAACCCTCCTCCTGTTGTAACGCCAGCAGTGGCCCCCTAGCATGGGCAATCGCTTGGTCTAGCCGTGTGGGGTGATGGCCTTGGCTGTCGGGGGCGGCAGAATCCGCAGACGAAGATGATGTGGTATCTCTAAACATAATGGGGTCTCTAATGGCTATATCGGGGTGCTTTGGCCTTTAAGCCCATCTTTGGCTAAGTATTAAGTCACCACAACAAGGCCTTCCGGCCTTGCCGTGCAGGCTTTGTCCGCTGTAAAGGCGGGGCTTATCGCCAGCCTCTGTGCCAGCCATAATTGGGATGATGCCAACCCCAACCTTGGCGGGGATGGTTTTGCCAAACATAACCGGGGCCAGGCCGTGGGTAAGCGGGTCTGACGTTGACTACGCCACCACCGCCACCAACGATAGCGCCACCACCAACGGGCGCCACTGCGCATCCGGCTAAAAATAAAGCCATAAAAATGGCTATGGGCATTGCTTTCATAGGGTATCTTCTTAAAAAGAGTTGTTGGGATAAAGCGCCGCGCTGTTGCCGTGCGGCAGTTTTAGAGGATTTGCGGGCGGTTCCCCTGCTTGCAGACAGATTATCGGCTTATCTTTAAAAAGTGTCTGTACGCTGGGATACATAAAAGCGTTGGGCTTAAACCCGATGATCGGGTGAAGCGACCGCCTAAAATAACGTCGGCATAACCGTACTTTAAAACGCGGGTTTTGCGGACAAGATGCCCCCGCCCCACTCCAAGCCCCCTACCCTTTAGCGTTTGCCGAAATGATTTCTTACCCATTCCAAGGTTGACGGGACGCTGGCAAGTGGTGGGCGGTTTTTGGTTTGGGCGGCTTCGGTTTGGCGGCTTTCATCAGCCAAACTAACGGCAAAGCCGTGTATAAGGTACGGATTGATGAAATCAGGCTCAGGGCGATTGTCAAAGGCGAACGGGTTGTGGTGCTTTTGTTATCGGGCTGGCCGCTTTTTACTGGGGGACGATAGGTTATCTCGCCAATAATGAAACCGATGCCGCTTGCCAAGAGCAAATTGGGTGGGGCGGCGAGCTGGCGTTTAATTTTTTGGCTGAGTATCGCGGTATCGTCGCTGATGCGCTTTTGACGGTGCGCCACCCGCCGTCCGCTGGCACGGATTTGTGCGGACAAGGACGGCGTTTGGCGGCGGTTAGGCAAAAAAATCATCGGGCGGCCTTGTTTAGATGTTGCTGGGCGGGTTTGGGTTGCAGGCTATGCACCAGTGCGGGCCATTGCAAAAAACGGCTTTTGCGGCGGATCACCCAAGCCAGCACCAGCGCCAGCAATAGGTTGACCATGACCGCCACTAATAACGCCCCACTGGCAGGCCAGCCCTGGCCGATTAACGCCAAGACCGCAGCGGCGAGGATGCCCAGCCACGCACCGAGCAACAATACCGCCAGCATTACGCCGGCTATCAGCATCACCACCAAGCTTTCGCCCGCCCGCCGGGTTTCTAAGGCGGCGAGGTGGAATTGTTCATAACCTAGACCCCGCCACTGGTACCATAAGGACTCAACGTCTTCCCAGATGCTGGCATCCTGCCGCGCCGCGCCACCAGATGCGGCCTGTCCTGATTTTACTGTGTCCGTATCCATTAAGTCTGCCGCCTTACTTTTTTACTCTTTGGCCAATACCGAACGCCTGCGCAATAACTTGCTGGCGCCGATAATGATCAGGGTTAGGGTCGGGGCTTCGGGGACACTCTGGCTACCGCTAAAGCCAATGCTCTGGTAGTCAACGTGGCCACTAGCGAAGTTTTCGGCGGCACAGTTGCTGGAAATGCGGTTGTCGCTCAACGTCACCGCCCCTGTTAACGCGAAGGTGCGCCCGCACAGGATTTCGGCGCGTGGCTCAAGGCTGACGCTGGCTTGGGCAATAAGATTGCCTGCAAAAAAGCTGTCCGCACCCAATGAAGCGGAACTGCCGACTTGCCAATAAACGCCGCTGAGTGCGCCGCCATTAATCACATTAACGGCGGAATGGCTTGAGGTCGTCAGGGTGCTGCCTATTTGAAACACAAAATCTGCATTGGGGTTGCCCAGAAAATCCAGCGTCAATATGCCGGCTAATTGGGCTGAGCTGTCAAAATGATAAACACCCGGAGTCAGGGTGAGGCCGCCGAGTTGGGGATTGCTGACATTATCGCCAGGCAGGCCCGCCAAAAAATGGTAGGCGTTGTCGGCATCGTTACGGGCCGCTAAAGAGAGGCTGCCTGGGCCATAGATCGCCCCGCCTGTCACAACACCCGGAGGAAAGCCTGTGATGGAGGACAGCACTGACGGGTCTGTCCCGACATTACCCCAAATTTTAGTTTGTGGGTTAGGGTCACTATGGGCATTGGTCACGCCCGCGAAGCCTAACACCGCGAAGCTTTGCGCCGCAGTCAAAATGGCTGCTGACGCAACCGAAGGGAAAGCATACAGTGCGCCGATTACTGCCCAGGACAGTAACGGTAAATAGTTGGGGTTTTTCATCACATTTTCCCGAAGCGGTTTTCGGTATCAAATTCCGGCAATGCGGCTAACCATCGCTTACATTCAGAAAGCGCCAAACCCGAAAAATATCGAGGTATGCCAAGCGGTAAGCGGCAAAAACCTCGTGCCCTTCGTTTTAACGCCGCTAAAGCGGGGTGGCGGACAGAATGCGGTTTACCAATACCTTATAGGTAACGTATTGGTAGGATTATTGGTTAGGAAAGGGCGTTAATTATGGTCAGACTTAACGGCCACTTAATAATCGGCTCAGTATAAAGCCTGCCGCTACGGCGATACCTATTGAGGCGACTGGGTTGGCGCGGACATAGCCGTGGCAATTGTCCATTAGGCGATGCTCGGCATCTTTCAGTTGTTCGCCTTTTTCGCCCAGTGCGTCAACCGCTTGGCTGGCGGCGGTGGCTATTTTGTCAACCGCTTCATGGGCGGAGGTAAAAGCGTTATCGATAGTTTCCATAAGGATTTCCTGGTTAATTAAGTCAATGGTTGGGTGTAGGCGAGCTTAAAGGGCACCAAACCGCCTTAGCGTAACGTAGCCGCTTAAGTGATTTTGACGGGGCCTTCCTGTGCATCCCCAAAGGCCGACGTACCGGAAGCGTACTCAAGCTCATGATAGGCGGCGTATTTGGCTGCACAAACTGAAAGCTACTGTAACGGCAAAATCCAGCAAAAACCGTTCGCTAACGCACATATAGCTAATCCAATATAATCCGATAAGGACTGCCCGTCCTTCAAGGACGTACAGTCCTTTCTGTCGCCTTTTTGGCATCATCAATTTATATCGTATTGGCTATAAGTAGTGGCGCATAAGTCTTTTAACATTTTTATCTCCGACTTGCCCTGGGCGAAGCCCCCGTTCCCTGAGCGAAGCCGAAGGGAGCGGGGGCTTCGCCCAGGAAACAAGCAGCGAGGTAAAATTTACAAATATTAAAAAATAGATGAACACCTACTTATCAGGCAACCCTCCCGCTGTTTGTTCTGGGCAAAGCCACTGACATTACGTCTGGGGATGCGGTAAATATCCCAATTAAGCCACATTTTTTGGTCATTTATTGTTGCGTAAACACGCCTAACACGGATTATCGTGGCCTATACACAACATAAGTTAGGCAAACCCCACAAATTTTTTGCCAAAACCCCCATTTATGTTCGCTAACGCACCGACCAAAGCCGTTGTTAGGCTTACGCTATGCCTTAAGATTTTTGATAACACCTCTTGTCCAAACGGTATTTTATGGCGGTGGCCAGACTCAATTTTCTTTAACAATACCGGCTCTACTTAAGTGTCGGGGGTGTGCTCTCTCAGAGTGGACATCAGCCAAAATGATTGCAAAAACGAAGCACGTTAAACCTGCGTCCTGAATTGGCGGCACTATGACAGCCTTTGTATGAATCGCCACTTTTTACTACACCTAAAGGAAATTATTATGTTGAAAAAAAGCTTGCTTACCATCGCTTCACTCACCAGCATGGGCTTTTTGCCGCTTGCACACGCTGCCGACCAACCTGTAGATAACCGTTGGTATCTTGCCCCATTTGGTACGTTTATCAAGACTGACAGCGACCGCCATTCCGATGACGGTTGGGGCGCAGGCCTAGGTTTGGGTAAAATGATCAACCAGCACATTAACTTGGAAATCAAGGGTTTTTACAATGAGCTTGATCGTGACCGCACGCGTAAAGATTGGGAATTGGCGGGCGGTACAGTCGATTTGGAGTATTTCTTTTCCCGCCAAAGATTGGCGCCTTATGCAGTGGTTGCCGCAGGTGGCATGAACACCTATCTTGGTGGCCGTAACGCCATAGGCTTTATTGCCGAAGCGGGTTTAGGTTTGACTTATGCCGTGACCGACAACTTCCTGCTGCGCAGTGATGTCCGCTACCGCTATGATAACAACCAGACCCATGTCCAACGCGGCACGACCGAATTCAACGACATGACAGTCAATGTCGGTTTTGTTATCCCGTTTGGCGCCAAACCGACTTATGTCGCACGGGCCGAAACCCCCGTCGCCGATGCGCCTATGGCTGTAGCCGCCCCAGATTGCAGCACCTTGGATGACGACCACGACGGTGTCAACAATTGCGTAGACCGTTGCTTAAGAACTCCAGAAAGCAGCGCTGTCGATAATGCAGGTTGCCCGGTCAAATTGGTGCTCAAAGGCGAACATTTCATGTTTGACTCCGCCGAGTTGACTCCGAATGCCAAAGAACTTCTTAACGGCGTTGCCGAAAGCTTGTCTGCTTACCCGCAGAAAAACGATATTGAAGTCCAAGGCCACACCAGCAGCGAAGGCAGCAATGCGTACAATATGAAATTGTCACAACGCCGTGCCGCCTCCGTGGTTGAATACCTCAGAGCCAAAGGGGTCAGAAACCGTTTAAGAGCAACAGGTTATGGCGAAGACCATCCGATTGCCGATAACGCCACTGAAGCAGGAAAATCCGAAAACCGTCGGGTTGAACTGATTTGGATTGAAAATTGATTATTGTTTAAAGTTTGCCCCCCTTGCCGCCTTCCATCGTTAGGCGGCTCAAACCCGCTTTTATAGCGGGTTTTTTTTGTTTAAAAACTGATGTTACGCACCCCATCCCAAAAAGTGTATCTGGCTAAGCCATTTCGCTGGACTTATATTGGGAAGCCTTTAGTTTTGTAAATTATCCGATCTATTTCGAGAGCTGTGTACTAGTTAATAGCTGGGCCATAATTCTCCATTTGCTTTCTATACATAAAATCGTCATATTGTTCCCTACTCACAAATCCATTTCGTTCCCATACTTCCATTGGTTTCTTTTTAGGTAATGCCTGCTGTTCCAAATCCCAATCATGCCCCCAATCCGCCTTAAGCGCATTATTTAAAAACCCGGCGTAAGATTTATCTGCCTTAGCGTTGCTATACAAAATATTGCGCTTGACGTAGTCAAAACCATGCCTTTTGCTAAAAATCTCTAACGCCGTATGTACCGTTTTTTTATTTCGGTGCTGCTCAGAAATAAGCGACAATAAGTCTTGAACTGAAGGGTCAGAGAACCTGTTAACAGAACTAAGTTCAAGGGTAAGATAGCTAACCTCATTAACTGCCGACATGTCATCACTAGGCAATAATGGAATCGCTGGGTTTTTGGTAGATATTCGGAAACGTATCGCTCCGACACGGCGACCGTACTTAATTTCATCAAACTCAAACATTAAATCTGCTTTCTCTGCGAGTTCTTTTTGTGTAGGCAAAAGGATATTAATTTTAAAATTCTTGTATTCCACATGTAAATCTTTTCTTACTCCCAAGATATCCCGCAACGACTCCATTTCAACTTCCCGCACCTTCAACTTCTCGTATTGCTTGAGCAAGGTATAAACTCGCATGGTATACTGGCTTTTAAAACTCAACAGCATCGTTAACTTGCAACTAGTGAAACTGGATTTCAGTTGTAAGAGATAAGGCTTAAGCAAAGGATCAAAAGTCAAATTAACTACACCTGAGCCGTCAATATATTCAGCGGACGACATCCAGCCAATTTGCAATAATCTGCCTTCTTCCCTAATATGCAATACTCTAGTCAATAATTTTGCTGTTATTTTTTTACACTCTGCATACGCCGAATCTCTAGATATCCCCAAAAACTCAGCAAAATCACTGACACTGACACGATAAGGTTTAAAATCTGCATCATCAGGCTGAATTCTAGAAATCATAGTCAACACTAAACGCTGTTCGCCTAAAGGCAGGTTATACCTAACCTCAACCAATTCATTTGCTTGTGTGACGATTAAAGAATTTGGTAGTGGTTTTTGTTTTTTCCTAGCCATAATCTAATAACTTATTGTTTGTTAAAATAAAAGTAACAGGAAATTTCACAGGTTTAAATTTAACCATTTGATATATAAATCAATTTTATAAAAAATAGCACAGCTTTTTGCAAAAAAACGCGAAAGGCTTGAAATTTGTTGTGAAACCAGTAAATATCACAATCAAACCAGCAAAAAAGCCACTATAAATCCGAATTTCTGGCAGTTTACAACAAATTCCAAGCCTTTCACAACAAATTCCAAGCCTTTACATCTGTAATGTATTGACTTTAAAAGAAAAAAAGCCTCCGAAAACATTAAAACAGATAAAACAATTAAAACAACTACAACAACTGATCTCACCAAAAGTCGGATATTAACGGCAGCTTCGGCAAAAATCATCTCTTAATACTCGATCATCAAGTTTTTAATATTAGAATAAGCAACTTAGCCACTAGATATTGGATTAGTATTTTAATTAAGTAAAAACAACAAGCTGCAATGGAATCCGTCCCCCTCCCCTGATGGGTGTATGGACGTGGGACATAGGTAACACATGTTCGGGGACATGGGTGACGGTTTTTTCGGGTTATTGTGGGGCCTTTAGGTCAATAAAGGCAATCCCCGAATTGCTTGGTGACCATAGCGAGCGTGAACCACCCGACCCCATCCCGAACTCGGAAGTGAAACCGCTTAGCGCCGATGATAGTGTGGCAGTTTGCCATGCGAAAGTAGGGAATCGCCAAGCTCCCAAAATGAAGACCCCGGCCTTTTTAAGGCCGGGGTTTTTTTTTGCCTGTGGAATGGCTATTTTTGCTTGGGTAAAATAATTGCCCAATTAGGTAAAATTTGATATTTTCTCATTAGAAATTGTTGGATAATGAATATCTTGCCTTGGCCTGGCCGGCAAAATAGTAGTCTGACATTTAACTACTTGTGCGTTTGCACACAAACTTATAAGCCACAGCAACTGGCTACGGGGATGCTAAACAGGGTCTTTTCTCATGTTTGAAAAATAGGCCTGTGTTCTGCGTATCGCTTATCTTATTGATGATCAGTTAGTCATTGCAACTTTTTCCAGGAGATCAGCTTGAAATCCATTCGGCAACCGTTAAAGCACGGCAAAACAGTATTTGGCACTTGGCTTTCTGTCCGCCAAATAGTGAATTTGGCGGTCTTGGCCGCCCTGTCTCCGCTGACCTTATATGCGAACCCGGATGGTGCGCACATTATCAGCGGCCATGTCGGAATCGACACTTCCACGCCTGGCGTGACTACCGTCACGAATAGTCCTAATGCGATTATCCAGTGGCAAAATTTTAATATTGCCCAGGATGAAATCGCCCGATTTATCCAACAAAACAGTCAAAGCGCGGTACTTAACCGGATTATCGGCGAAAACCCCAGTCAAATTTTGGGACAATTGGTTTCTAACGGCAAAGTGTTGTTGATTAACCCAAACGGCATTGTGTTTGGTGCCGATTCGGTCATTGATACCCAAGGCTTGGTCGCCTCTAGCCTAAATTTAAGTGATGAGGATTTTTTAAAGGGTAATTATCATTTTATGGCCGGGTCAAGTGCAGGGGCTATCGTCAACGAAGGTTTGATCCGTGCGGGTAAGGATGGCAATATTATTTTGATAGCCCCATCGATCACTAATAATGGCATTATCAAAAGCGAAGGTGGGCAAATTACCTTGGCGGCTGGGCAAGAGCTGATTTTGACTAATCTGGATGACCCGGATATTCGTTTTGAGATCCAAGCGCCGGCTGATACCGTGTTAAATTTGGGCAAGTTACTGACGGAAGGTGGGGCGGTTAATGTTTTTGCCAGCACGATCAAGCATCAAGGTGAAATCAATGTCGATAGTGTCGAAGTTGATAGTCAAGGCCATGTCAGATTAGTTGCCCAACAAGACATTACGTTGGCCGAAAACAGTAAGGTGTCGGCAAATAATAGCCATGGCGATGCGGGTACGGTGTTGCTTGAAAGCAAGACAGGCAGTGTGACGGTTGCCGGAACCGTACAGGCTGACGCGGTGGCGGGTAAAGGCGGTACGGTACAGATTTTAGGCGAACAAGTTGCCCTATTGACTAAAGCGCGGGTAGATGCGGGCGGTGGCCAGAGTGGCGGCGAGGTTTTGGTTGGAGGTGACCGGCAAGGCAAAAATGCGCAAGTCCATAATGCCCAAGCTACGTTTGTGGCGGCGGATGCCCAGATTCACGCTGATGCCAAGACTCAGGGCGATGGTGGTAAGGTGGTTGTTTGGGCGGATAAAACCACCCGTGCTTATGGGCAGATTTCCGCTAAAGGCGGTAGTCAGGGCGGTAATGGCGGTTTTGTCGAGACATCAGGGCATTTTTTGGATGCGTCAGGCATTCAGGTTGATGCTTCAGCCGCGCACGGCAAAGGGGGGCAATGGTTGCTGGATCCCAGCAACATTACTATTCAGCAACGTGGTACCGATACCCATCTGAAAGATGGCCCAAATTGGACAAACGATGGTGGCGAGGGTTGGCTAACTACCGGCAGTGTGGAAGCGGCGCTGAATGCGGGCACGTCGGTTAAGGTGATGACCGGGACTGACGGTAGCCAAGACGGCAATATCACGGTATTGAACCAAATCATTAAAAGTGCGGGCGGGGCAGCGACGCTGACCTTAGAAGCCCATAATGACATTATTATTGATGCGGCGATAAGGGTAGCTAAAGGCAGCGACAGTGGGGCATTAAGTGTTTGGTTGACACCGGATTCGGACAGTTCGGGCGAGGGTAGTGCGGCGGTCAACCAGCTCATCGACTTAAATGGCGGTACATTGACCTTTGACGGTAATGGTATTATCAATGGCGACCATACTGGCGTGTTAAGTAATGCCGATTTGGCTATCGTTAAAGGCGCGGTGCAAGCCGATGGCCTGTTGGTTTCGGTAGGGGCGGTGACTGTTGGGCAAGGCACGACATTAACCCTGAATCACGGCGCGATTATTGGTACGCTCAGCAATAGCGGCACGCTGAATAATAATGCGTATTTGGGTATGGAGACTTTGAACCTGTACAGTGGTGCGGTATTACAGGGCAGCGGTGTTGTCGATGTGACGCAGGCCTTTAATTTTTATGCAGGCGCAAGTTTAGCGGGGACTGGCACTTTGGTGACGGAGGCCAAGACCACCACGACGCTTAAAGATTCGGGTACACTGACGCTGGCTAAGCAATGGAATAATAAAGGCACTGTGGTTTGGCAGCAAGCGTTGACGCTAACGGGTAGCGGCACGTTTAACAATTTTTCCGGTGGGGTCATTAACATGGCTACCGACGGGGCTGGCGAAATCGCCACTACGGTTTTTAATAATGATGGTGCTGTTAATCTGTCCGGTGGCGGAAGCTTAACAATAACGGCGGCCAGTGGTCATAGCGATACCGGCAGCTATGTGGTGGATAGCGGTTCGGCGCTGTATTTTTCAAGCCAAAACCGTACATTTGGCACCGGGGCTTCGGTGACGGCTGATGCGGCTAAAGTGGTGTTTACCGATGGCGGTGAGTATCGCTTTGTCTCTGGGTCGCATTATCAGGCGGCTGAGACTGATATTGACGGGGCATCGCTGAGTTTTAAGACCGGCAGCACCTTGGTGCTGCCTATAGTCAGCATCAGCAATAATGCAAGCTTAACCAGTAAGGATGATGTTGAGATTAGCCAAAGCCTAGGGTTTTCTTCCGGGTATTTTTTGGGCAATGGTTTGTTAACGACCCAAGCAGGCTCTACCACTACCTTAGCGGATGGTTCGGCTGGGCTGTATAAAAATTGGGCCAATTACGGGCAAGTCAATTTTGGTGTGATAGCAGGGACTAAACCCCTTAATAATGGCTCGACACTGGCATCGGTCAAAAATTGGGATAACTATGGCACGATTGTCTGGCAAGGCGCAGCGGCGGATAACAATAGCTTAGCTAGCCAGATTATTTTAACTAACCAAGCCAGTGGCATCATTTCATTTACCGGTACGGGGGCGGGGAGTGTCCGGCAAATAACGTTAGGCCAGTTTAATAATAACGGCAGAGTAAATATTGCCGACGGCAGCGTCCAAATTACCAGTGACGGCGCTGACACCGGAAGTTATCATATAGCGGCGACCGGACAATTGCAGTTCCAAGACGGCACCCGCGTCTTTAAAGGGGCAAACATCAGTAGCGAGACACCGGTCAGTTTTAGCAATGATAAGGTTTTTGTTACGGGCAATACGGTACTGGATGCGCCAGAAACGGTGCTTGACGGCAGCACTTTTAATCTTTACAGCGCTTTGTCCTTAGGCAAATTGACCATGACAGGCGGATTGCTTGACAATACGGACAGTCTGACGACCAGTTCGCAGTTTTCTTGGTCGGGTGGGACGTTGGCAGGGGCTGGCCATTATCAGTTTGCTAACGGTTTTGCCTATAGTGGCGGCGTAATGGCGGCGACGGGTACGGTGCAGATTACCGATTATAGCGGCTTATTGACCTTGCCGGCGATGCCGTCCGTCAACCGCTTGACGGCTAAGTCTTCAGGGCAATTGCTGTTGACGGGCGATATTACGGCAAATGGGGGCGATAGCGCCATTGTCTTGGTTGCGGATACGCAGTTTATCAATGATGCGGGCGCGAAGCTGGCTACCCCGCATGGCCGCTGGCTAGTGTACAGCACTGCTCCGGACACTACGGTTTTGGGCGGTTTAATGGCTAAATTTAGCCATTATGGCTGTACATTCGGCAGTTTGTGCCGGGATGACGGCTTTAATGTTGCGGCGGCTATGGATAACGGCGTGCTTTATAGCGCGTCGGCGGTACTTCCTGACGGAACGGTAAGCCAAGAATCCGCCAAGGAACAAAATGAAACGCTGGTTTTGCTTGGTCCCTCACCATCGGGTAGCGTAGCTGGCGCTTTCGGGCCGGTGAGTTCAGGCCCCGTTGTGATAGCGACTGATGGGGAGGATGACGTAAATCTGGGCAACACCGCTATAGGCGCGGTAAGAGCCGCGGGCCATAAGCCGCAGAAACAATGTAATTAACCCGTTAGGCGAAAATTTCTTATGTATACCCCTATTTCCTTCACTATCAGGCGGCTAGGTTTTTGTTGCTGGCTGGGACTGAGCATTTCCGCCGCTATGGCTGACCCGAAAGTGGTCGGCAAAGTCAGTTTTTCGCGCGGCAGTAACGCCGCCCAGCAGCCAGGGGGTACGCCGAGGATTTTAGGTAACAATGCCGAAATTTTTGTCGGCGATAATATCCAAACAACTGAGCGTAGCTTCGTTATTATTGATTTTAATGATGGCGCTAAAGTGACTGTGCGCCCCAACAGCAATTTTAGTGTTGACCAATACGGCCAGCAGGCTGCCCACCCACAGGCGCAATTGACTTTGCATGAAGGTGGCTTGCAAACCCATACCGGAGCGCTTGCCAAACAAAATCCTGATGGCCTGCAAATTAAAACCCCCTTGGCGACAGTCAAAGCCCAGGAAGCGGATTATTCGCTACGGATTTGTGGCAAAGATTGCCAAGAAGAAAATAAGGCGGTACAAGATCAAGCCGAGCTAACTATTGTGGCGCGTATTGTTGATATTAAAGGCCAGGTATCCGCTAAAAACCTACAGGCGGGCGGCGGGGCGGCAGAGCGGCAATTGACCTTGGGCAGCCCACTTTACAGCAGTGATTCTGTGCAGAGCCAAGCCAATAGTTATGCGTTGATGGTGTTTCGTGACGGTGAGAAAATCACTTTACAGCCCAGCAGCACGCTGCGCATCGCCGAATACAGTTACCAGCGTCCAGGCCAACCTGACCATGCTTTATTCAGTTTGGCCGTGGGGGGCTTACGGGCATTGACGGGCAGTATCGGAAAAACGAATAAGGCGGCTTATGCGATTGATACGCCAGTCGGTACGATTGGTATCCGTGGCACGGGCTTTGACTTAAGCTGTATCGGCTCTTGCGTCAGTGCGTCGGCGGCCGATACGGATATGGACACGATCAGTGCCGGACAAGTCGACGGCCTTTATAGTCATGTTTGGCAAGGGGAAATTGTCGTTAAAAATACTCAAGGTGAACATGTCCTGACCGTGCCGGAAAACGGCTATATTGGCGGCCCAAACGGCGGGCTTTGGAAACTGCCCGAACTGCCCGCAACCTTGCCCGATAATCTGACCCCAAGGCCAGATAAAGATCATAGCGTTGTTGATAAGCTGTTTGTTAAGCCTTCCGAAGCTAAAGTGCCGACAGGGCTTTATGTGGATGTCCATGGTGGGCGGGTGAATTTGGAGCAGAACAATGCCCGCCATCTGGAGGTCGGCAAGGATCAAGTGGCTTACGCCGGATCGCCGGAGCGTATGGCGGTATTGCCAAAAGTGCAGCCATTCCAAGAAGATGACCCTTATTTAGAGGCGGGTGAACAAGATAATTCTGATGCCGATATGGCCGGAATCCCAGCGAATAGCTGTGATAAGTAATTTTCGGCAGTTTAACCCTTCTGCAAAAACGCATTTATGAAATTATTACTACCCACTTGTTTATCTTCAGCGTTGCTGGCCGCTGTGTGCTGTTTGTCCAGTGCCGTAACGTGGGCCGCCCCGCCGCCTGCTATCCGCTTTATGGTTAACCGCTTTAGTATCGAAGGTGCCGCACCGCTGACGGTGCAGGCGCTGGAGCGGTATTTTCAGCCCTTACAGCAACGCCAATACACCCTTAAAGAGTTGCAGGATGTCAGCAAAGGCTTGGAAGCTTTGTTGCGTGATGCGAATTTGCCGTTTTACAGCGTCATATTACCGCCACAAACGTTAGATGCAGGTACGGTTAAGTTTCTTATCAAACCTGTCGCTTTAGGCGAAGTCACGGTGCAAGGCAACCACTATTTCAGCAAAGACAATATTGTCGCCAGTTTGCCCAATCTGCAACAGGGCAAGCCGCCTGTGCCCGGCGATTTGTCGCAAGCGGTCAAAGTTGCCAATAAGCATCCTGCCAAGCAAGTCCAAGTCACTTTTAAGGCAGGGGCAAAAGCCGAGCAGGTGGATGCGAAAATTAATGTTAAAGACTTACGCCCGTATCAGGCGACTTTGAACTTAAACACTGTAGGGACTAAAAGCACGGGTAATTTTCGGCTGATCGGTGCGTTGCAGTACAGTAACCTGTGGGGCTTAGATCATATTGTTAACGCCAGTTACACGACCTCGCCCGACCATGCCGATACCGTCAAACAATACGGGGGCAGTTATAGCTTGCCGCTGTATGGCCTAAAAGGTTGGTTGAGCGCTTATTACGCCTATTCCAACGTCAATGCCGGGACAATCGCCAGTGATTTGACCGTGACCGGATCGGGGGAAATGTACGGTATCCACTACCAGCAATTTTTGCCAAAATGGGGGGCTTATGAGCAGTGGTTGGATATAGGTCTGGATAACCGCGATTTTGTCAGCGACATCCGTTTTCAGAATGTGCCTATCGGAACCCATGTCCGCAGTGTGCCTTTCAGCATCCAGTACAAGGCCGAATACCCGTGGCGTAATGCCCGGTTCGGTTATCAGGCGCAATGGGCGGGCAATACCCAATTAGGCGACCACAATAGCGCTACGGATTATACGGCGGTGCGTTCTGGGGCTTCGCCCGAATGGAATGTGTTGCGTTACGGCGCCAATATGGGCATTAATCTCCAGCAATGGCAGCTACAGACTATTTTTATCGCCCAATACACCAGCAATTCACTGATTTCCGGTGAGCAATTAGGCATAGGCGGCAGTTATGATATCCGTGGTTATCAGGAGCGGGAAACCAGTGCCGACCGGGGCGAAATTGTTAAAATTGAAGCGACTACCCCGACTTGGCAGCATGTCAATTTATTTGTGTTCTATGATTACGGGCATGGTGTGCTGCAAAGCTACACGCCTGGCCAGCGGCGGGATTGGTCGTTAAGCAGTGCGGGGGTCGGGGCGGCTTGGCAATGGCAGCAAAACCTCCAGGCCAAAGTGGCTTATGCCGATGCCCTAGATGATGCGGTGTCCACCCGCGCCGGTGATGGCCGTATCCATGCCAGTATTATCTTGCGGTATTGAGGTACGCATTAGCGGGTAACGCGGAGGGATAAGAAAGCTGTTTTAGCCCGTCCTATCCTTTAGCAGGCATAAAATAACATCGGCGCTTATCTGAGGCCGTTTTGAGTTGGGGATATTGTCATCCCAAAGGCGGCGGGCAAGATGCCCGCGCTCCGAGACCGTATTTGCCTAGGTTATTTCATGCCCATTGTTTAATCATAACGCCAATAGCCGTATTTATGATTTAGGTGTGTTGTGTTCGCTCAGATACAATTCCAGTACTGTTTTGGTGCGCAGGTTGTTTTGGCGGATGCGGATGACTAAATTCATAAATAGCTCACGCAACACAAAATAACCTTTCTCTGGATATTTTTCCATAAAGCTTAACATTTGTGAGCCGTCAACCTTGGCTATTTCACAAGCTGTCAGTGCCGTGACTTCGGCGCTGCGCGGTTCGCCGTCGAACATTGCCAGTTCGCCAAAAAAATCGCCTTTCGCCAAACGCGCCAAGCCCGGCAACACCCGGTCAACTTCGCCGCCGATGCAAGTGCTGATTTGTACTTGTCCGTCCAGAATAAAGTAGACATCTTGGCTGACTTCATTTTCTTTTAAAATAATGTCATCGGGTTGATATTTGACTTTGCTAAATTGCACTGACTCAATAAAATCGGGGTCATCAAGTAAAATCACTAAATTTATCATGGCGGTGTTAACTCGTAGAAAGTGAAAAAAAGGCTATTATTAGCAATCAGGGTGATTGGCTATTATGGGAGATTATAGACCATGTTAGCCATAATGGGTGTCGGAAAAAAACAATCGGTAACGTTAATGCGTCACAATGGCTTTCAGTGTTCGGAAAAATAGATGTGTTGTTAAGAGGATTCTGGCGGGTTCCGTTTAGGCTAAGTCTTTTTAGCGGATAAGCTGGACGGAAACACCAATATTCAACTGCTGCCAGATCTTATCTGCCGTTAAAACAGGTAAATTAAGATGAATTGCCAATGCTAAACAGGCCCTATCGCCTAAAGACAGTCCTTGAGTCTTAGTTTTTTGGCGTAAATCACCCGCTATATAAGCTTGCCGCCTATCAAAATCGATAAAAGATAGCCCTAATTCGGCTAATTCATCATCCAGATTATCAATATTGATGCCATGAGCAATTGCTTTTTCAATCACTTCTGCCCAATTTACGGTCGATATGGCGGCTTTGTTTAAAATGGCTGATTGGGTTAGTCAGCTCCTGGTTCTTCTTGTAGCCAAGCCAGCAAAGCCGACGCATCTAAAATACTGTTCATTCCTCTACCTTAGTCACTTCTATACGGCGTTCTGCAATCAATTCTTCCGCCAAACTAACCCCTTTGGGTATGCCTGCAAAGCGGTTTTTAATCGTTTGTAAGAGTTGTTTTTTGCTTTCGGTTAAAAGGGGAGGGGTAATATCCGTTGTTGACGTATCTTTATGATGAAGTTTAGTTTTTATGAAACTTGTTGTAAAAGAAGTCTGGTTACTCATTGCTATCACCTCAAAAGTTATTCCGATTATGCCCAAGCGGCGTATACCTACGCCGCTTGGGCTATCTTACTGAAAAATAGCCTTATTTAAAACAGCCCGGTAATCCTACCGTCATCATCAATGTCGATACGTTCGGCGGCAGGTACTTTCGGCAAACCCGGCATGGTCATCATATCGCCCGCAATGGCGACGATAAAGCCCGCGCCGTTGGCGAGCCGGACATCGCTGATTTCGACGGTATGCCCGGACGGTGCGCCTTTGCTGTTCGGATTGGTGGAAAACGACATTTGGGTTTTGGCCATACAAATCGGGAAAGTGCCGTAATCGGCTTGCCAAGCCGCCAATTGGGCTTTGACTTTGGCGTTGGCGGTGACATTTGCCGCCCCATACAGCTTGGTGGCGATGGCTTCGATTTTTTCCCATAAGCCTAATTCTGCATCGTAGACGAAGGTAAAAGCCGGCTCGCGGTTATCGACTATCTCAGTGATAGCCACCGCCAAGCTTTTCGCCCCGGCCCCGCCTTCCGCCCAATGCTTGGAAACCACGCAGGCCGCACCTAAGGCCGCACATTGGTTTTGCAGCAGGGCGATTTCGGCTTCGGTGTCGAAGGTGAAATGGTTGATGCAGACCACACAGGGCAGGCCGTAATGTTGGGTGATGTTGTGGTAATGGCGTGCCAGATTGGCAAAGCCTTGTTGCAGGGCGGCCAGATTTTCTTGGTTCAAGGTCTCTTTAGCTACGCCGCCATGGAATTTCAACGCCCTGACCGTTGCGACCAAGACCACGGCGGCAGGTTTCAAGCCGGACATGCGGCATTTGATGTCGATAAATTTTTCCGCCCCCAAATCCGCACCGAAGCCCGCTTCGGTAACGACGTAATCGGCCAGTTTTAAGGCGGTTTTGGTGGCGGTGACGGTGTTGCAACCGTGCGCGATATTGGCGAACGGGCCGCCGTGGATGATGGCGATATTGTTCTCTAAGGTTTGCACCAGATTCGGCTTGATCGCATCTTTTAATAAGGCCGCCATAGCGCCGTGGGCCTTCAGGTCACGCGCATAAACGGGGGTGGTGCGGTCGGATTTATAGCCGATGACGATACGCCCTAAGCGGGCTTTTAAATCGGCGCGGCTGGTCGCCAGGCATAAAATCGCCATCACTTCGGAAGCGACGACAATATCATAGCCATCTTCACGCAAATAGCCGTTGGCGGCTCCGCCCATGCCGACCACGATATGCCGTAGGGCGCGGTCGTTCATGTCTACTACCCGTTTCCATTGGATGCGGCGTGGGTCTATGTCCAGGGCATTGCCGTGGTTGATGTGGTTATCAATCAGCGCCGACAATAAGTTGTGCGCCACACCAATGGCGTGGAAATCGCCGGTAAAGTGCAGGTTAATGTCTTCCATCGGCACGACTTGCGCGTAGCCGCCGCCCGCCGCCCCGCCTTTAACCCCAAAACACGGCCCTAAAGACGGCTCACGCAGACACATAATGGTTTTTTTGCCGATGCGGTTCATGGCATCGCCCAAGCCGACGGTGGTGGTGGTTTTGCCTTCGCCGGCTGGAGTAGGGCTAATAGCGGTGACTAAAATCAATTTGCCGTCGGTGCGGTCTGTGAGGCTGTTGATGTATTCCAGCGAGATCTTCGCCTTGTAATGGCCGATGGGGTCAAGATGTTCGGCGGCTATGCCATAGTGTTGGTGGGCAAGGCCGATAATCGGCTGCATCTTAGCTTGTTGGGCGATTTCTATATCAGACATTCTTTATCCTGAGTGGTGGGGTGTATTGCACAAAGGGCACACAGCGGGGGGCTGATAAAGCCAAGCGGTTTACACGGCTTTGCTGGGTGGCCTGAGGCATTTTACCGGACATTTTAAACGCCTATTTTACTGCTTCTGAGCTAATCTGGGGGAATTTTTCCAAGCGGGCGGGTAATTGTTGACTAAACTACTGGGTATAGTCATAATCAGGGTTGGTTTTATTGATAGAGGATGTTTATTTATGGCTGATGCAATCATTTTTACCGACAGTGCCGCCAGCAAAGTCAGTGAATTAATCGCCGAAGAAGGTAACGATAACCTGAAGTTACGCGTGTATGTTTCAGGCGGCGGCTGTTCCGGTTTCCAATACGGTTTTACGTTTGATGAAGAAGTGAATGAAGACGATACCAGCGTCGTTAACGGCGGGGTGACGGTGCTGATCGATTCGATGAGCATCCAGTATTTGGCGGGGGCGCAAGTCGATTATAAAGAAGATTTGTCGGGTGCGCAGTTTGTGATCCGCAACCCCAACGCCACCACCACTTGCGGATGCGGGTCGTCGTTTTCTATGTAGTTTCCAAGCGCAGCAGATAACGTCATTAAGGGACGTTATCTGCTAGCAAGCCGGATAAATCCCGCCTAAGACCACCGCTTTATCGGCGCCGGTCACTTCTTTCAGGTTGCCTGGCAAACGCAGTTGGGTTTGCCGTGCCAACCATGCAAAGGCCATTGCTTCGACATGGTCGGGGTGGATGCCGAAAGCGGCGCTGGACTGTACCGGGCAGGGCAGTTGTTGCGCCAACAGTTCCAACAAATAACTATTATGCGCCCCGCCGCCGCAGACGATGGCTTGGCGGGTGGCGGGGGCGTAGTGTTGGATGGCGTCGGCTAGGGTTTGGGCGGTGAGTTGGCACAAGCTGGCTTGGATGTCTTCGGGGCGGTAGCCTGTAGGGTCTACCGACTGTTCCAGCCATGCCAAGGAGAAATACTCGCGCCCGGTGCTTTTCGGTGGCGGAAGTCGGAAATAGGGGTCGGTGCTTAAAGCCGCCAGCCAATCGGGTTGGATATGCCCTGTTCTTGCCCAAGCGCCATTTTGGTCATAGCGTTGGCCTTGGTGGTGCTCTATCCATTCGTCCATTAAGCCGTTGCCAGGACCTGTATCAAAACCGATGACCGGATCGTGGTTGTTGCCGGGTAAGAGGGTGATGTTGCCGATGCCGCCGATATTGATAATACAGCGCGGCTCGCCAGGGACACTGAACACGGCTTGATGGAATGCGGGTACTAGCGGCGCACCCTGGCCGTTAACGGCTAGGTCTCGGCGGCGAAAATCGGCGATGGTGGTTATGCCGGTGCGTTCGGCAATGACATTAGGGTCGCCGATTTGCAGGGTAAAGGGATAGTCGCCGTTGGGGGCATGGTAGACGGTTTGGCCGTGACTACCGATAGCTGTGATGGCGGCGGCGGGCAAACGGGCTTTGGCCAGTAAGGCGTTGACGGTTTCGGCAAACAGGCCACCGAGTTGCCGGTCAAGTGCGCCGTAAGTTTTGAGCGGGACGGCGGCATCGGCGGCGCTGATAGCGGCTATGGCGGCTTTTAGCGCCGCAGGGAAGGGCTGGTATTCAAACTCGACTAATCGGCTGTGGTTGCCGCTGAAATCGACCAGGGCGGCATCAATGCCGTCAATGCTGGTGCCGGAGATCAAGCCGATGTAATAGTCAGGCATTAG
The DNA here is from genome assembly GCF_002209385.1 of Methylovulum psychrotolerans. Taxonomy (NCBI): domain Bacteria; kingdom Pseudomonadati; phylum Pseudomonadota; class Gammaproteobacteria; order Methylococcales; family Methylococcaceae; genus Methylovulum; species Methylovulum psychrotolerans. The sequence continues at coordinate 2,443,275 of NZ_CP022129.1, read as the reverse complement.
CGGTAGTTGGGTTGGTTTTTGGCAAATAAGGACTTGGCTTTGGCAGAATACAGTTGCGCGACGGCGACTTTGGTCTGGTCTTTAAAGTCACGCAAAGCATAGCCATTTAAGGCCATCTCATTGCGGGAGGCGCCGGAGCTGACGGTTTCGGGGTTGCGGTGGACACCGTCGACACGGAATTCATAATGTAGATGCGGCCCGGTCGCCAAGCCGGTTTGGCCGACATAACCGATCACATCGCCCTGGCTGACGCTATCGCCTTCTAACAGGGAGCGGCCAAAGTCGGACAAATGCGCATAGACGGTTTCAAAGTGTTCGCCATGTTGGAGGATGACGACTTGTCCGTAACCGCCTTTCCGGCCCATGAAGGTGACCGTGCCGTCACCTGCGGCTTTGACGGGCGTACCGATACGAGCGGCGTAATCGACCCCTTTATGGGCGCGGATGCGGTTAAGGATGGGGTGGCGGCGGTTGGCGTTAAAATGCGAGGTGATCCGCGCATAATCCACGGGCGTACTTAAGAAGGCCTTGCGCATGGCTTTGCCTTCGGGCGTGTAATAGTTGACGTTGCCGTCACGGTCTTGGTAGCGCACGGCGGTCATGACACGGCCTTCGGTGACAAATTCAGCGGCGATTATTTGTTCGCCGTCTGCGCCATCGCTTTCATAGAGGACGGTGAATTCGTCGCCGACATGTAGGTTGGTGGCGAAGTCGATATCCCACGCGAAAATATGCGTCAGTTGGTCGGTCAGCGCTTCCGATAAACCGGCTTCCATCCCAGCATCGGCCAATGACGAGGTGATCACGCCGTGGGTGGTGGTGTAGTCGTGCGGGCCGTTGTCTACCGGAGGAGCGTTGTCAATGTTTTCTGACGGCTGTTTGTTCGGTAGGAACGAATGGATACGGGTGTTGGTTTCGCTAGGTTCCGCGAAGCTGTTGTTGTTAAACGAGGCCTGCATTGCGCCATTCGCGGGCGCTAGCGGTTCAAGCGCGGCCATTTCGGCGGTTTCTGGCGTGGCTAATGGATTTTGGTCAACCCATTCGGCGGGTTGTGCCAATTGGCGTTGTGCATCATCATCTGCCTCGGTTTGGAGAAATTGGTTGTTTGAGGGGATGTGCGGGATAGTGACTAAAGGCGGCACTATGGCTTCCAGATGCCGGCGGCCTGCGTTCGGAGTTCTTCTGTGGTTGAACAGGCGTTTTTGCGTATAGGGTACATCACGCATGGCATGGCCACGCTTTAGTTGCGACAGCAGTGGCCGTAAGGTATGGGCGGCTTGCGGGCGCAAGAACGCGTGTTTGGCCGGTATCAGCGCGTGGCTGCTGGGGCGGAAAGCGGCGTGTTTTAGCGTGGCGCTATGCTGGGGCACACGGGCTTGGGCATGTTTAGTCGCCGCTGCACTGGCTGTAGGGCGTACTCGTGGCTCGCTTTGCTTAACCGCGATGACGCTATGCTTACGGCCTGGTTTGGCCACCGCTGCCGGGCTTTTTTTAGCACTGGCATGAGCGGGTTTGGCATAGCTAGACGTGCTTGCTATGACTAAACCGACACCTATCAACAATGAGGTATAAAATTTATTTTTCACGAAACGTTACGTTAAGTAGTTGAAATAATTAAGAACGCTAAGAAACATTGTTCTTCGTGGGCATTTTAAGGGTTTTATGGCATTTTACCAAGTTTTATTCATCGCCTTTGCCAACCGTTTTGCCTATAGGCGACTTAATAATTCGGCTTTTTTACTGCTGAATTCCGCATCGCTGACAATACCTTTATCGCGCAATCCGGCCAGTTTTTCAATGGCTGCAAAAATATCGCCCTCTTGTGCGGTTTGTGCCGGGGCGGTGGGCAGGGGCGGTAGGTTGGCGGTATTGCCGGACGGCGTAACGGCAACATTATCTATGGAGATGACGGGTAAGTTTTGGACATCGACCATGCCGTATTGGCTGTTGAACGTGACCGAGCTGCCGCCCGATTGTTGCTGGGAAAAGCCGCCGATCTGGTGGTCTAAGGTGTCGTAAAGGGTAACGTGGCCATTAGCTTCAATGGCTAAACGGCGGATAGAGGCAAAATACGCGTAGCGGATGTGATTTTGCGAGCCGGTGCTGTTCGGGTTCATCAAGCCCTGCGGCCACCAATTGCCGCCCGCCGAAGCGGCAAACAGGCTGACGTTTTGGCCATGGCCATGGCCTTGGCTTTGGATGGTAGGGGGTTGCCAGATCGCCGTTTGGTTAGCCAAGAGCGTGGACAATTCTTGGCACAAATTGCTGACGCTGTTTTTGAGGCCATTATTGAACATATCGCCGATCATGGTCATGCCGCCGCGCATCCATTGCCCGGAACCGCCGAATTCGGGGTGGCTGAACTGGGCCATAGAGCCGTTGCCGTTTTGCACCGATTGCAACATGCTAAGCACCGCATCGACGCTAAAATGGTAACGTTGGGCGATGGCATTAATGATTTGTTGGCCTTCAGGGGTAAGTTGGGACATGGGAATTCCGCGTAAAGAGGGGTAATGCAGGTAAAATCAGTTGGGCAACTGATCCGATTGCTAGCCAGTTTAATGCAATAGCTAAGGAAAAGCACGAATTAGCGGCGCTTTTTTCTTAAATTAGGAGGCGGCTTGACCAACCTGGGCAGTTGGGCAAGCCGTTCACTGAGGCATTTAGAGTGCGCCAGGGTTTTGGCAGTTGGTCAAACAGCCAAAGTCCTGTGCTATACAGAGGCGGGATTTCCTAGCATTGCGCCAGAGCGGTTACTACTTAATAAACAACATTTCTTGGTAAGTCGGGAACGGCCATAATTCGTCGGTGACTTCGCTTTCTAAAGCATCGGCGTAGCTGCGGGCTTCATCCATCAGGGGGCGGATGGTTTGGGCGCAGAACTGCATGTGCGCTTCGGTGTCGGCAAAGTCGTGTTGGCCGATAGCGGTGCTGAGTTTGTCAACGGTTGCCATTAGAGTATTCAGTAGCGTGGAGATTTTGATCAGGGTTTCGCTGCCAAGTTCAACGCCGTTAGATTTTAAACTGCTGATTGTACTGGACAACTCGGCCAAGTATTTGACGACTGCCGGGTAAATGCCGGTTTTGGTCATGCTGACGACCAGTTTGGCTTCCACTTCAATCGCGAGAATATACTGCTCGGCATAAATGTCGAAACGGCTGGCCAACTCGACGGGCGACAGCACACCTAAGCCTTCAAACAATGCTTCAATCGGTTTTTCTTTCAAAACGGGCAGGGCATCGGCGGCGGTACGCAGGTTTCTTAAGCCGCGTTCTTCAACCGCCATTTTATGCCATTCGGCGGAGTAGCCGTTACCGCCAAACACGACCGCGCCATGGTTGTCGATGATTTCTTTCAATACCGCCAAAATAGCGGCATCTAAGGTCGCACCTTTAGCCAGTTCTGTTTCTAGCGCATCGGCAACCCAGTTCAGCGAATCGGCCAGCATGGTGTTCATGGCGACTAAAGGGCCGGCTACTGATTGGCCGGAACCGACCGCGCGGAATTCGAAGCGGTTGCCGGTAAAAGCGAACGGTGAGGTGCGGTTACGGTCGCCAGCGTCTTTGTTAAAGGTCGGTAGGGTTTTGATGCCCAAATCCATAATTCCGGCATTTAAGGAGCCGGTAATTTCGCCTTTGCTGATTTGCTCGAACACGTTATCCAGTTGTGAGCCTAAATAGACCGACATAATCGCTGGCGGTGCTTCGTTGGCGCCTAAGCGGTGGTCATTGCTGGCGGTGGCGATGGCGGCGCGTAATAAAGGGCCAAATTTGTGCACACCCCGGATAACCGCTCCGCAGAACAGCAAAAATTGGGTGTTGGAATGTGGGGTGGAGCCTGGGTCTAATAAGTTGCCTTGGGTGGCGTTACCGACTGACCAGTTGACGTGTTTGCCTGAGCCGTTTATGCCTTTAAAAGGTTTTTCATGCAGCAAGCACACTAAGCCGTGTTTTTTCGCGGTATTTTTCAGTACCGTCATCAGCAGTTGCTGGTGGTCGGTGGCGACGTTGGCAGATTCAAAAAACGGCGCGATTTCAAACTGACCGGGAGCCACTTCGTTATGGCGGGTTTTTGCGGGGATGCCCAGTTTATAGAGTTGTTCTTCGACATCCTGCATAAAGACTTGGACGCGTTCAGGGATAGCACCAAAATAATGGTCATCAAACTGTTGGCCTTTGGCGGGGGAAGCGCCAAATAATGTCCGTCCGGCCAGTAACAGATCAGGGCGGCCACTGACGAAGTTGGCATCGACCAAAAAGTATTCTTGTTCCGCACCGCAACTGGAATTAACCGGAGCAATGTCGGTATGGCCCAGCAGTGACAACACCCGTTTGGCGGCTTTGTTCATGGCGGCGTTGGCGCGTAACAGCGGGGTTTTCTTATCCAGCGCTTCGCCAGTCCAAGACACGAACACCGTGGGTATGCACAGCGTCGCGCCGTTATCGGTGGTCATGATGAAAGCAGGGCTGGTGACATCCCACGCGGTGTAGCCACGCGCTTCAAACGTCGAACGGATACCGCCGTTAGGGAAAGAGGAGCCGTCCGGCTCGCCTTGTACCAGGACTTTGCCGCTGAATTCGGAAATGACCGAGCCATCGCTTTGTACGGATATGAAACCGTCGTGCTTTTCGGCAGTGGCATTGGTCAGCGGATAAAAAACGTGCGCATAATATAAAGCGCCTTTTGACAAGGCCCAGTCTTTCATGGCGAGCGCGACAACATCGGCAATGGAGACATCCAATTCCGAACTGGTTTCAACCGTTTTTTTCAATGATTTGAAAACTTCCTTAGGTAAGCTTTCTTTCATTTTATTTAAGGTAAAAACATCACTGGCCCATAAGCTGTCCAAAGAAGACGGTGCTTTAGGGGGCATCGGTTGGCGGTTGGTGATGGTTTGGATCGCTTGGACGCGTGCGGCATTTCCAGTCATTAATTTGCTCCTGATTGGCGTTGGAATTGATAAAAAGCAAAAGCAATAAGCGAACCAACTTTATAGAAGGGTTGGAATTTTTAGAAAAACACACGGCGGTGGCTGGCTTTGCTAGTAATAGGGTACGCAATGCTGGTCAAACCGTCGATTTTATGGTCTTTTTCAGTGCAATAGCCTGTTTATCTTGGTGCGTCGACACGCTGTCTGGCGTGGTGTGCTAGGGGCGGTGCAGGCTACGCTAATGGCCTATAGGCAGAGTAAAGGTAAGGGATTACGCGCAAAAAACAGGGATGTCGGCTGCCGTCCTTGCGTCTGGCCTGATTGGGTTGGGCTTTTAAGTTTGGCATAATATCTGCATTTATCCCGTTAATCTTCCATACACCACTATAACTATAAAAGATGAAGCAATCTGTTGAGCTTGAGCAGTTAGAGCCTTATTTCCAGCAAGTACAGGATATTATCCTGAGCCGTCAACATTGGATCAGCGGTTTATTGCCTGCCAGTACGGCGGTCACCGCCCATGGCAATTATACCGATGCTTGGGTCAGGGACAATGTGTACAGCATTTTGGCGGTCTGGGGGTTGGGGTTGGCCTATAGGCGGGTTGAAGATTTGCCGGATAATCCCAATAAGGGCCGCGCTTATTTGCTGGAGCAGAGCGTGGTTAAGCTGATGCGGGGGTTGTTGGCGGCGATGATGCGCCAAGCCCCGAAAGTGGAAAAATTCAAGCACACACAAAACCCTTTAGATGCCTTACATGCCAAGTATGACACCAAAACCGGAGCGGTGGTGGTCGGTGACCATGAGTGGGGGCATTTGCAATTGGATGCCACTTCTTTATTTTTGCTGATGCTGGCGCAAATGACGGCATCTGGCCTGCGTATTGTCTTTACGATTGACGAAGTCAATTTTGTGCAAAATTTGGTGCATTATGTTAGCCGGACTTACCGCACCCCCGACTATGGTATTTGGGAGCGCGGCAATAAGATTAATCACGGCATTGCCGAACTGAACGCCAGTTCCATCGGCATGGCGAAAGCGGCTTTAGAAGTGATGTCAGGCTTTAACCTGTTCGGTAAGGGCGGTGGGCAGGCCTCGGTGGTGCATGTCATCAGTGATGACATTGCGCGTACCCGCATTACTTTAGAATCCTTGCTGCCCCGCGAGTCCATTTCGAAAGAAGCCGATTCGGCGGTGCTGAGCATTACCGGTTTTCCGGCTTTTGCGGTCGAAAATAAGGCAATCCGTGACAAGACCGAAAAATTGATTTGCGATAAGTTACAAGGCCGTTACGGTTGCAAGCGTTTTTTATTGGACGGCCACCAAACCGTTATCGAAGACAGTAAGCGCCTGCATTATAATCCGCAGGAGCTGAAGCAGTTTATGCACATTGAGTGTGAGTGGCCGCTGTTTTTCAGCTATTTGCTGTTAAATAAGCTGTTTTCTGGCGATACTGACGCGGCGGCGGAATACCGCGCCAAGCTGGAAGGCTTGCTGGTCGAACATAACGGCCAGAAGTTGTTGCCGGAACTGTATATCGTCCCTAAAGAAGCCATTGCCGCCGAAAAAGCCCAACCTAATAGCCAAACCCGTGTGCCTAACGAAAATATCCCTTTGGTATGGGCGCAAAGCTTGTTTATTTTAGGTAGCCTGATCCAAGACGGCTTGCTCGGTATTGACGACATCGACCCCTTGGGCCGTTATAAGATGCTCAGCCAACGCCAAGACTACCGTTTGCAGATTGCTTTGGTGGCGCAGGACGGCAGTGTCCAAAATGATTTGCTGGCTTGTGGCATCCAAACCCAAACCCTCGCCGAAGTGTCGCCGATCCAAATCCGCGATGCCAGCGAACTGGCGGCGGCCTATACCCATGTCGGCCGGAATGACTGTTACGGGCTGACAGGCCGCCCGTTGCGGCAGTTACGCACCTTGTCAACTTCTAAGCTGTATAGCCTGTCCGGCGAGAAGTTGGTGTTCTTGCCGCAATTCCTTAACCAAAAAGGCTTTTATTTGGCGATGGATAACCGTTTGCTGATAGATCGCCTGCGCTTGGAATTGTCGTACATTTACAAGCATTGGGATAAGCCCAAAAATCCATTGGTGGTGATTACCATTAAGCACAATATGCTGGAAAGCTATAACCGCCAAGTGCTGATTGATTTTATCGAAGAACTGCAACAAGGTACGGTCAACCAAGTGCCGATCACCTTAGGTTTGCTTGGCGATTTTACGGCGACTTCCAACCAAGAAAAAATCAATTATCTGCATGACTTCGAGTTTTCCAAAGCCACTTGGCAGGAAAGCGAGCGGCCTTTTTTTGATGTCCTGCCGTTTGACGCGAAAGAATCCCAACCTTTAGACACACTGTTTTTAACGGTTTGGGAAATCAGTGACGATAAGGCTTTGCTGGAACAGCTTCGGGTTAACAGCAATTTGTATGTGCAATTGGAGGTGCTAAGCCAATTGGGGCTGCGCCACGGTTTGGACTACGCGCCTAAATTGACTGCCGCCGATCAGCCCAACGGCACAGTGCGGGATTTGTTGGAAGAAATTTACCAACGGGCCGGCGACCAACATGCGTGGTATGTGGTCAGGCGCTGTGCCGGCTTGCTGGGCAAATACGACATCAATCTGGAGCAGGCGGCGACCGATATTTTGGTGCGCCAGCATTTGCTGACCGTAGGCCGCGCTTACAGTGGCCGCGCCACCTTGAGCCGCCCCACCGATTCGTGGGAGATTTTGCAGATTATCCGCACCTACAATAATAACAATGCCAGCGAGCTGATTATTATCCAAGAGCTGATTATCTATTTGGGCATGTTAATCAAATCCAAACCGGAGCTGTTTGCCGACATGCACACGGTCAGGGTAGGGCATATCCTGCAATTGATCTTGGTCAGGCAAAAACGCGAAACAGGCGGCACTTTAGACCAAGCGTTTAACGATATTCTGTTTTTGTCGCCTTACCAGCTTTCGCAAAAAGTCCGCGAAACCTTGGCCGATTACAGCAATACCGAAAGCCAGCTAAGCCAAGTCGAAGCCCTTAACCATGAAGGCGATTGTGCGGATTTGGGGCAGGCGCGGTTTTCTAAGGCGATGGACGCGCAAGACCATGTCGGCAATGCCGATTGGTATGACTGGCGTGAGCGGCAAGGCAGCGTCGGGCGCGAGAATGATGCCTTTTTTGCCAGTGTCTGGACTATCCTGCACCATTGCAGCGGCTTGATGATAGGTGAAAAGCTCAACAGCAAACGCCGCTTGGACAGCGAGATTATCCTCTCGCAAATGACATCGGGTGAACAAAGTTTTAAGATACATGTCAGCCATTTGCTGAACAAAATCCAGTCGCCCGTGTATCGGCAACTGACGGTGGAGGCGATTAAGGCCATTGCGTCGATTTTCCATACCAATTCGGTTTATATTAACGATACGCTAGTGACCGATGTCATTATCGGCCATGCCGTGCGGATTTGCTGGCTGCAAGCGCACCCGCTGCACCAGGACCATTACGAAGAACATGTGTCGATTGCTTGGCAAGCATTTTACCAACTGCCGCCGCATCGGGTCGCCAACGGCATTTTAGACGCGCTGGTACATTTACTCAATAATAATAGCTTACCTAAAGAAGAGGCAAACGTATGATACTGGCAGGCGATATAGGTGGAACCAAAACCGTTTTATCCTTATTAAGCAAAGACGCGGCAGGAGCCTTGGTTTGCAGGCAGGAGCAGACCTTTTCCAGTTTGGCCTATCTGGAGTTTACCGATATTCTGAAAGAATTTATCCCCCCCGGAACGGCCATCAGTTCCGCCTGTTTTGGGGTCGCCGGCCCCGTGGTCGAGCAACGTTGCCAAACCACCAACTTGCCGTGGTTACTGGACGGGGCGGCCTTAAAAACGTTGTTAGGTACCGAACACGTCAAACTGCTTAACGATTTGGAAGCGATGGCCTTGGGTATGCTGCATTTGCCGGATAGCGAGTTGCTGGAACTGAACCCTAACGCCCAAGCCCAAATCGGCAATATCGCGGTCATTGCCGCCGGTACCGGCCTCGGTGAGGCGATTTTATATTGGGACGGCAGCCGTTACCTGCCGATGGCGACCGAAGGCGGGCATTGCGATTTTGCCCCGCAAAACGAACAGCAGGATGATTTGTTGCGCTATTTGCGCCGAATCTATCCGTTGCACGTCAGTTGTGAGCGGCTGATTTCCGGCATCGGCTTTAGCCATTTGTATGATTTTTTGTGCGAACACGATTTCGCCACTGCTTGTTTGGCGGTGCCGGAAATTGATGACCACGAGGCGGGCATAGACCGTAATGCGGTGATCTCCCGTTTGGGAGTCAGCGGCGAAGATACCCTGTGCGCCGAAGCGGTGCGCCTGTTTGTCGAGTTGTACGGCGCGGAAGCGGGTAATTTGGCCTTAAAAGCCTTGGCGATAGGCGGGGTGTTTATCGGCGGCGGCATCGCCCCGAAGATACTGCCCGTAATTGAAAAGGGCGGGTTCTTGGCGGCGTTTAAAGCTAAAGGGCGGTTTGCCGGGCTGTTGGATAAGGTGTCGGTTAAGGTGTCGCTGAACCCCCGGACACCGTTGTTGGGGGCTATTTATTATTTTGTGGATTAGGCTTTAGGCGCAGGCGAGGAGGAAGGGGGGGTATTTTTTACAAAATTGGAATAATTTCTTTAACATTATGCTAATTTGCTAACAAAAAACATTTTAAAGAGGCAATTACATGCAAATACAAAAAAGAGGATTAGTAGGGTTTTTTTTGGCTATATTGGCATTTACATGCCACGCAGATATTGATTTTACTAAAGAAGATTTAGAATTAGTTAAGGGGGCTTGTCTCGTTGGAAGTAGTTTTGAATTCATGACTGAGGCAAATGGAACTATATCTATAAAAAATATTGATGGGAAAGGGAAGCTTAATATAACTAAAAAAAATCTAGATACTGTTGATTTGCCCGATGGGGATAAGAAACAAGAATTTAATGAGATAAGAAGTTGTATAAAAGACTATTTATTGGAAAAAGGAAAGAAACCCGAAGCACTTGGAACTTCTTCAGCGAATACCGTAACGGATCATGGTTTTGATTTTGAATTAAGCTCTTGTTCTTTAAAAGGTCAAAATTTACGATGTGTTTTAAAAGTCACAAATACCCTAAGTACACAGCGATGCTTGTCTATTAGGGCGGCTCAATGTGCTGGGATTTGCAGAAATTCTGCATTCCCAGGCAATATTCGAGATGATGGCGATAATGAGTATTTGCTAGCGCAAACAACCCGCGGCAACCATGTGAGTAATGGTGAATTTGATATGGCATTTTCGCCGAATGATACATCAGATATAAAATTAGATTTCGCGGTTTCAGGGGTGAAAATAAATAAGATTAAAGAGCTTCAGCTTGGAATGAATCTTTGTAATTGGACAGGATTTAGGCCGATTTTTAGAAATATACCCGTTTTATGAGCTAAATACTAACTGGGGAGAGTTCTGTTAGGCTACAAATTATCGTTCCTTAATTATGAGAAAAAATAGTAAGGCTTTTATATTTTTTTAGATAAAAGCCTTTTTTAATTGCCGTAATCGATCTTCTCTTGGTATGGTCATAAAACTTGCCGGACTCAACTTTGGACTTTAACCCTACTTTCCATTTGCGCGGTAATTGTTTCGCGTTGTACCGACATGTTGTTAGCTCTGATGTTGCGCTTGCTCTTGGACTAATCTTAACCCGCTTCCGCCACCAAATCAGGATAATCGGTGTAGCCTATCTCAGGTGCCTGCAACCCGGAACTGTAGAACGTTTCGGTGTGATAGGGGTTGAGCGGCACGTTCAGTTGCAGGCGGCGGGGCAGATCAGGATTGGCAATGAAGTCTTTGCCAAAAGCCACCGCGTCTGCTTCTCCGGCGGCAACCACCTGTTGGGCGGTTTCGCGGTTAAAGCCCTCATTGGCGATCAAAACGCCGCCAAAGCGTTTTTTTAAGGCCGGACTGATGCGGTTTTCGCCTAGGGATTCGCGGGTACAAATAAAGGCGATGCCGCGCTGGCCTAATTGCTCGGCCACATAACCGAAGGTACTCAAGGGATCTGAATCGCCCATGGAATGGGCATCACCCCTAGGCGCAAGATGCACCCCAACGCGACCTGCACCCCAGATTGCAATCGCGGCATCGGTGACTTCCAGCAGCAAACGGGCACGGTTTTCTATTGGGCCGCCATAACTGTCATTACGTTTATTGGTGCTGTCCTGCAAAAACTGGTCGAGCAGATAGCCATTGGCGCCATGCAGCTCGACACCGTCGAAACCGGCTTGTTTGGCGTTTTCCGCCCCTTGACGATAATCTTCGATAATCTGGGGAATTTCAGCCGTGTCTAACGCCCTTGGTATCACGAAATCCCGCAAAGGCCGCAAGAGGCTGACATGGCCTTGTGGCGCAAGGGCACTGGGTGCGACGGGCAAGTCGCCGTTGAGATAATCGGGATGGGAAACCCGGCCGACATGCCATAGCTGTAAAAAAATCCGCCCGCCTGCCGCGTGTACAGCTTTCGTTACTTTGCTCCAGCCCTCGACTTGTTCTTCCGACCAAATGCCGGGGGTATTCGGATACCCTACGCCCTGTGCGGAAACGCAGGTCGCTTCGCTTAAAATCAGTCCTGCTCCCGCCCTTTGGGTGTAATATTCCGCCATCAGCGCATTAGGCACTCTTCCGGCACTGGCGCGGCAGCGGGTCAGTGGTGCCATGATAATCCGGTTAGGCAGCGTCAGTGCCCCAACCGTGATAGGTTCAAATAGGGTAGTCATTTTTATCCTCTTGTAATGATTGGTTTTAACTTGTAAAACGTAAGCCTTTGCTCTGCCGTACCTGTTAATTTTGGCGGCGGCGCAAAAAGGCTACGGTCATCGTGGTGTTTTCGTCTTTCAATCTCGTGGAGCCACAAAAACGGATAAATAGGGGAGGGGGTAACCGGATTTAAGGGAAATACACGTTCCAGCGCATTCCGCCTAAGGCGTTACTTTTGCCGCCTTCCAGTTTGCCGCCTAACAGTGTGACTAATTCATATACCACGCTCATGCCGATGCCATGCCCGTGGATATTTTCATCCGCCCTCACTCCGCGCTTGAGAATTTCGTTATATTTGCCTAACGGAATGCCTGGGCCGTCGTCTTCGATTTGTATTTGGACGGAAAAGTTGCGGCGGTTATTGCGGACATTTAAAGACACGCTCAGTTTGACGTTCTGCCGGCACCACTTACAGGCATTGTCGAGCAGATTGCCGACAATTTCGTATAAATCGCCTTCTTCACAATAGATTAAACAGGAGTCGGGTATCGCTACGGCAATGGTAATGCCTTTGTCGAGATAGACTTTATTAAGCGATGCGGTAATCTTATTGACAATCACCGGCAAATCTACGGTTTTAATGGCTTTATGCTGGCCTTTGGCGGCCGCGCGGTGCAATTGGTACTCGACAATCTCATCCATCCGCGAAATCTGCTCTTTGACCGTGTCGGTATTGGAGCTGAATGTTTCGGCACAGCCACGCAAAATGGCGAGCGGGGTTTTTAAGCTGTGGGCAAGGTCGGCAAGGTTGTTGCGGTAGCGTTCCAGATGCGCCCGCTCAATACTGATAAAGGCGTTCAGATTCCCTACTAAACCTTTTAGTTCGCTAGGGTAGGAGCCATCCAAATGGGTTTTGGTGCCATGTTCTATCGCCGCCAAATCGGTGGCGATACTGCGCAACGGCTTAAGGCTCCAGCGCAACAGGGCAAACTGGATAGTCACCAAAACAATGCCGATAAACAGCAGCCAGATGCGCAAGGTTTTTTGCAGGTGTTCGATTTGATGGCTGACGAATTGGGCATCTTCGGCGACGGTAAAAATATATTCCCGCTCGACACCGGAGACGTTTTGCCACACCACGTCATAATGCAGTACATACCTGCCATGATTATCAAAGGCAAACAAGGATTCGCCGACCTTAAGCGGCGGCGGGCTGATCACATCCAAGCCTAAGCCGGAGGTAGAGCGCCACAGCACCTCGCCTTGCTTTTGCTGGACAAACCCATATAAGCCGGAACCTGGGTTACTGAAGCGCGGTTCGGGCAAATAGTCGGGCATCTTCAATTGTCCGGCATTATTAATTTCCGCCAAAGACAATAAGGAATAAATTTGCACCTGCAAGCGCTCTTGCAGCGCCTGCTCGGCGCTGTCACGGAAACCTTGCTCAAGGATAATGGCGACCAAGCCAAAGAACACGGTCAGCGCCAAGCCTTCGGCGACTAAGAGACGGAAACTTAAAGATTTTAGGCGCAAAGTTCAGGCTCAGGAAGTCAGGGGGATACGGTAGCCGCGGCCACGCAAGGTTTCTATGGGTTTACGGCTACCGTCCGGGTCAAGCTTTTTGCGTAATCGGCCTATGAACACTTCAATGACATTGCTGTCGCGGTCGAAGTCCTCATCATAAATATGCGCCGTCAATACCGATTTGGAAATCAGCTCGCCTTTACGGAACATAAGGTATTCCAAAACTTTATATTCATAAGCGGTCAGTTCCAATTTAACGCCGGCGACACTGACCTCCTGTGCGACCGTATCCAGTTCGATATTGTCATGGGTCAATACTGGATGTGCCTGCCCTGCCGAACGGCGGATCAGGGCGTTAATACGCGCCAGCATTTCTTCATAATGGAACGGTTTGACCAGATAATCATCCGCCCCCGCTTCCAGACCTTCGACTTTCTCCTGCCAGCGGCTCCGCGCCGTCAGAATCAGGATCGGGATGGTGACTTTGTTTTTGCGCAGGCGTTTAATCAGCTCAATACCCGAAAAATCCGGCAGGCCAATATCGATCACCGCCGCGTCAATAGGGAATTCTTTGCCCATATAAAAACCGTCGGCGCCGGTATGGGCGGTATCGACCGCAAAGCCCCGTTCGGCAAAAAAGTGCTGGATCTGTTCACATAGGATCACTTCATCTTCAACAACCAGAATGCGCATAGTCTGTTAACCTAAACTTAGTTAAGTAATTGGCCGGTTTCGGCATCAAATTTATAATGGCGGATATGGCCCTGGGTAGTCAAGACCCGAATGACATGGACTTGTTTATCATCAATCTGCTCGGTTTCAGCCCCTAAGACCCGGTTATGGCTATCTTGGTTCAATTGTCTGGCGGCCAAGTCCACGGCAGCGGTTTGCGTCAGTCTGACGGGATTGGCAAAGCTATTGCTGCCCTCTTCGGCAAAACTGGCCTTACCCGCTAACAGCAAGGCCAGTATACTGATACGGATGACGTTTTTCATAAAATTTCCTGCAAATGCGAATAAAATTAGGCGGACTGCCAAGAAAGCGACCTTTCTTTGTCTATGGCTCATAGTGTATTCGCCTGACCCTGAACCTGCGCTTAATCTGCCTTACATTGCCAATAGTGTGAAAAAAGCTAGCCGTTACTTAGGAACGTGCATGAAATAAAACCTGTTGTACAGGCGAAAGTACGGCAACCCCCTCCCAGCCTCCCCCTTGGCAGGGGGAGGGGCTTTTTCCTCTAACTTTCGTCTGTACGACGGGGAAGCCGTTCGCTCCCTCCCCTGCGAAGAGCGACTGCATGGATGCAGGAGGTAGAGCAACGCAGGAGCGGTTGCCGAGAGGGCTGGGGTGGGGTTAAACACGCTGAGGTGCAAAATGAACGCCTACTTAATTTTATGCACGTTCCTTAACGTAAGGACGGCGTTTGCAAGACATTGCTCAGCGCGTGTTCAAAAGACGCGCCCAACTTGCCCGCCAATTTATCGATCAGGGCTTCTTGTTGGGTGAAATCAACCCGCTTTTCGGCGCCGATAATATCGCGGGCCACCTTATCGTCATCGGAAAAATCATCGGCGATGCCATTTTTCACGCCGGCTTCGCCCGTCCAGACCAAACCGGAGAACATATCCGGCGTTTCTTTCAGGCGATTGCCGCGCCCCAGTTTAACGGCGCTGATAAATTGTTGGTGGACTTGCCCCAGCAACTCCTTCATATAGGCGGTTTCGTCTTCCTTAGGCGGCGAAAACGGGTCGAGCATGGCCTTATGCGCCCCGGCGGTCAGTAAACGCCGTTCTACGCCCAGGTTTTTCATGGCATCGACAAAACCGAAACCGTCCATCAATACCCCGATAGAGCCGATCAGGCTGGCGGGATTGACAAATATCTTATCGGTGGCGGACGCAATGTAATAGCAGCCGGATGCGCAAACGTCGCTGACTACGGCATAAATCGGCAATTGCGGATGCTCTTTCTTAATTTTGCGGATTTCGTCATAGACATAAGCGGATTGCACCGGGCTACCGCCAGGTGAGTTGGCATGGATGATGATGCCCTTGGTATGCTCGTCCTTTACCGCATTACGCAGGCTTTCAATCAAATCGGCGGCATTGGCATCTTTGCCTTCGGCAATCATGCCGACCAAGTTGATCACGGCGGTGTGTTCGCCGGAAGAGTTTTTGTCCAATTTCAGTTTGGGATAAACCGCCACGCCCAATAATACCAGGATGTAGGCGAACATTAAGGATTTAAAGAAAATCCCCCAGCGGCGGGTGGCTTTTTGTTCGTCCAGCGCGGCAAACGCCAGTTTTTCTAAAACACTGCGCTCCCAATGGGCGCTATCGGTCGGGTGTTGCGAATTGTCTTTTTCTTGATTGTCCATTAGGTTAACCTTGGATATAGTCCAGTAATTGCGTCGGTTTTTGTAGACAACGCAAAGGGTTGTATTGTTGCAAAAAATCTTCGCTATGGGCACCGCAGGCCACGCCCACTGAGGCTATCTGGGCATTTTGCGCCATTTGTAGATCATGTATGGAATCGCCGACCATTAACACCCGGTCTTTATCCACCTGCGCATGGGCGATCAGCTCATGCAGCATCAGCGGGTTAGGCTTGGAGGCGGTCTCATCGGCGCACCGGGTCGCGCAAAACAATTGCGCCGTTCCCGTCGCCGCTAATGCTTCATCTAAGCCTGCACGAGTTTTTCCGGTCGCCACCGCCAGTTGGTAGCCGTCGTCCTTAAGCTGCACCAGCATGTCGTAAACGCCGGCAAACAAATCGTCAGGGCTGATGGGTTTGGAAAAATAGGCCGCGCTGTAATGGCGTACCAGCACAGCCACTTTTTGGTCATCGGCGGCCGGGAACAAAGCCTGCATCGCCTTGTCTATGCTCAGGCCAATAACATCTTTGGCGGCTTGCCGTTCGGGAGCGCCGATACCGCACAATTCCCCCGCCTGTTGCAGGCAGTCGGCAATCCAGTCTATCGAATTGATTAAGGTGCCGTCCCAATCGAAGATGATTAAATCATAAGCGTTCTTCATAAGTTAATAAATCGTCCAGTTGTTGAGGTAAAGGGGCTGAGACGGTCAATAACGCGCCGGTGACCGGATGCGTAAATTGCAGGGTGGCGGCATGAAGGAACATGCGCTTATAGCCCCGGCTACGGAACGCTTTATTGACGTCATCTTGGCCGTAACGCTCATCACCGACTATTGGATGCCCCAAACTGCTGGCGGCATGGACACGGATCTGATGGGTACGTCCGGTTTTAGGGGCGGCTTCGACCAAGGTGCAGTCAGGAAACAGTTTAAGCCGTCGGAACAGCGTTTCCGCCTCTTTGCCCGTTTTACTGATAAATACCATGCGTTCGCCGCCTTGGGTTTGGTTTTTTTGCAGCGGCGCACTGACCAGCAGTTTTTTACGCAACCACTGCCCCGCCAAGAGCGCGAGATAGGTCTTTTGCACTTGGTCTTCACGGAATAGGGTATGGAGTTTTTTTAGGGCGCTGCGTTTTTTGGCGATCAGCAAGCAGCCGGAGGTGTCCTTATCTAATCGGTGTACCAACTCCAAAAACGGCGCATTCGGCCTGACCGAACGCAGACCCTCAATAATACCGGAGTTAATGCCGGTACCGCCATGTACCGCATACCCGGCAGGTTTATTGATGATCATAAACGCCTCGTCCTCAAACAACACGCTGGCCGCCAGCGCGTCTTGCAAATGCTGGCCGACAAAGGTTTCAGGGGCTTTTTCGGCTACCCGCACCGGGGGTATCCGCACTTGGTCGCCTGTTTCCAGACGGTATTTGACATCGACACGGCCTTTATTGACGCGTACCTCGCCTTTGCGGACAATACGGTAAATATGGCTTTTCGGCACACCTTTCAGAAACGTGATTAAAAAATTGTCCAAACGCTGGTCGCATTGTTCTTCGGTAATGTCGATCAGTTGGACTTTTGGGGTTCCGCCCTGTTCTGCTGTGGTCATAAGTAAATAATATCAGTATTATGGTCTGGATTGATTCTTTAAATTGCTGTAGGGCGATAAGGTTGCTATATTAAGCATGTTTTCAAAAAAAACATAACCCGCCCCACTTTGCCATGATGGCACGGGCTGGGGCAAAGCCATGCGGCTAACAGGGCAGACTCATCACGCCCGTTTGTTTAGGCCGCATAAGACAAGATTTTTTGGGTTCATCGCTCGACCCTTGATGCGCGATTTTTAAACTCCTGCTGACAACAGAATTTACCCTTAAGACTGATTTGACTTAAGTTTTTAGTATTGTGAGCGCAGGTACCGTTGCCTTCATGATTTGCAGCCAAGCTACCGACAATAATGCGCCGATAAACCAAACGCCGATAAACCAACAATAGCACGGTAAACCGCCGATTGATGGTGTTTTTTAACCACTATCGCCCACTAGGCCTATTGTCTTGATTACTCACTTTGCACTAGGAATTAAGCCCGTCTGATTAATAAAGTCTGGCCACGGAGCAGGACACTACAAGGATACACAATGAAAAGAATGCTTATCAACGCCACGCAGGCGGAAGAACTGCGGGTCGCTTTGGTAGACGGTCAAAAACTGTATGATTTTGACATAGAAGTACCATCAAAAGAACAAAAAAAATCCAATATTTATAAAGGCATCATCACCCGCGTAGAACCTAGCTTAGAAGCCGCCTTCGTCAATTACGGCGCCGACAAGCACGGCTTCTTGCCTTTTAAGGAAATCTCCCCCGCTTATCGGCACACGCCTGAAGGCGCCGAAGAAGGCCGTCGTGCGGCGGTTAAAGACCTGATTAAAGAAGGCCAAGAAATTGTCGTTCAGATTGAAAAGGAAGAGCGGGGCAACAAAGGCGCGGCGCTGACCACCTATATCAGCCTCGCAGGCACTTATCTGGTGCTGATGCCCAACAACCCGAAAGCGGGCGGCATTTCCCGCCGCATTGAGGGCGACACCCGCAGCGAATTGCGCGAAGTCATGGCCTCCTTGACCATCCCCGATAATATGGGGTTGATTGTCCGCACCGCCGGGTGCGGCAAAAATGCCGAAGAACTGCAATGGGACTTAAATTACCTGATGCAGTTGTGGGAGTCCATTGAGCGCTCGTCCAGCGAACAAAAAGCCCCGTTTTTGGTGTTCCAAGAAAGCAACGTCATCATCCGCGCCCTGCGTGACCATTTACGCGGTGATGTCGATGAAATTCTGATCGACAATCAAGAATCCTTTGCTTTGGTGCAAAAATTCCTCAAGCAAGTCATGCCGCATTTCTTGCCTAAAGCGAAATTGTACCAAGATGCCGTACCGCTGTTTAACCGTTACCAAATCGAAGCCCAAATCGAAGTCGCCTATAACCGCGAAGTGTCGTTGCCGTCCGGCGGCTCCATCGTTATCGACCATACCGAAGCGCTGACTTCCATCGATATTAACTCGGCCCGCGCCACCAAAGGCAATGATATTGAAGAAACCGCGCTGAACACTAATTTGGAAGCGGCGGAAGAGATTGCCCGGCAATTGCGTCTGCGTGACTTAGGTGGTCTGTTCGTCATCGATTTCATCGATATGATGTCCAACAAAAACCAGCGCAGCGTTGAAAACCATCTGCGTGACGCGCTCAAAATCGACCGGGCCCGTATCCAAACCGGCAAAATTTCCCGTTTCGGTTTGCTGGAAATGTCCAGGCAACGGATGCGGCCTTCGTTAGGCGATTCCACGCAAATCATCTGCCCCCGTTGCAAAGGCCAAGGCACTATCCGTAACGTCGAATCCGTGGCGTTGTCGGTGTTGCGGTTGATTGAAGAGGAGGCGATGAAAAAAAGCACCGAAAAAGTCATTGTCCACTTGCCGATTGAATCCGCCACTTTCCTGCTCAATGAAAAACGCAGTGCCATTGAGCAAATTGAACACCGCCTGAAAGTCGGCATCGTTATCTTGCCTAGCCGCCACATGGAAACGCCTGCCTACGAGATTGAGCGTATTAAGGAAAAAGAAGCGGCACCTGACGATAAGCCTAGCTATATCCAAATTAAGGCCGAAGAGATCACTATCCCTGAATTTGCCCAGCAAATGAAGAGCAAAGTGGAGCGTCCGGTCATCCAAGAATTTGTTCATGACGTGCCTGAACCCATTGTCCAGAAAAACGAAGCGGCCAGCCTGATTAAACGCTTCTGGCATAAGCTGGTCGGTGCCGTGGCGAATGAGCCGGATAACAAAGATGCCGCACCTGCCATTGCCGACCTTGAAGAGGCCTTGCCGACTACCGGCGAAGCCGTGCCTAGCCGTAGCCGCAACTCCAACCGTAAACGCAACCGTAACAGAAACCGTGACCGTGACCGTGAAACGGCAACTGTAGCGGCTCCGGCTATGGATGCGGACAAGCCAGAAAAAGCTGATAAACAGGACAAACCGGAATCAGCAACTCAGCCGCAACGCCAATTTAGGGGGCCTGGCCGTAATGTCAGACCGAACATTATCCTTCCCGCACCAGCGGCGGCAACCGCCCAAGTGGATGCACCGGATAAACCGGCATCCGCCGCACCAGCCCATAAAGAGCTGGCAGAGGCTAAAGGTTCGGATACATTAGTCGCATCCGCTATTGAATCCGACGACCATATCTCAGAATTATCCGCCGAAGAGCAGGCCAGCCTACGGTCGTCTTCCAGACGTTCGAGCCGCCGTGGCCCTAACCGCAGAAGACCGCGTAACCCTAATTACAAGCGCCCCGAAGACAACCATGAGGGGCACAGTGATGAAGAGCCGCAATTGGCGGCGCAAGACGACTTTGAAGTGGCGGCACAGGTACACGGCGAACATTTCAGCCACTTTGACGCTAAGCCAGAAGTATCCATGCCTGTTGCCGTTGCACAAGCAGAAACAGAGGTTAAGCCGGTAGAGCCTGCACCTGTTATCGTCGCGGAAGCGGAGACGGCGGTTGTAACGGTTACCGACGTAACGCCCGTCGCATCAGTAGCCGATACTGGCCAAGCGGCGGAACCGGAACCGGCGGCTGTTGTCATCGAAACGATTAGCGAATTGGCAGCGCCTGTTGAAGCGGCCACACCTGAGCCGATTGAAGTGGCCGCTACCGCGCCTACGCCAACACCTGAGCCTGTTGAAGCTACACCAATGGCTGAGATTGTTGCAACGCCCGAAAGTGTCATATCTGAACCTGTCGCGGCCGAAGCGGCGTTAGCTGTTGCGCCTGCACCAGAGCCTGAAAGCACCGCATCTGAACCTGCCGGGGTTGATGTGCCTGTAGCGGCGGTTTCCGACGTTGTGCAGGAAGTGCCAGTCCAAGATGTGCCAGTGGCAGTCAGTGCCGAACCGCCGCTGAGCGAAATAGCCGCGCCAGCATTAGTGGCAGTCATAGCGCCTACCGAACCGGAAGCCGTGACAGAAAAGCCAGCCGATATACCAAGCTAAGGCTACACCCGGCTCCAGCGCGTATAAA
Organism: Methylovulum psychrotolerans; assembly: GCF_002209385.1. Classification (NCBI taxonomy): domain Bacteria; kingdom Pseudomonadati; phylum Pseudomonadota; class Gammaproteobacteria; order Methylococcales; family Methylococcaceae; genus Methylovulum; species Methylovulum psychrotolerans. The sequence goes on along the minus strand of NZ_CP022129.1, from coordinate 2,422,589 downwards.
AAAAGCCCGCCAAGTAAACTTGGCGGGCTTTTTTCTTATCCGGCTATGTGCCAAAAAAGCAGCCTGAAAACGGTAGCCTACTTCTGACTAGGGTAAGGCACCTTAATTGGCCGTTCCTTCCTAACCTGCTCCTGCATTTAAACAAGCCCGTTCGGTTTGCGTAACCATTTCGCCGCCAACTCTTGGGCAGGCACCGGACGGCTAAAATAATAGCCCTGAAACAATTTACAGCCTTTTTGCAACAGAAAATCCACTTGCTCCTGGGTTTCCACGCCTTCGGCAATCACTTCTAAGCCTAGGTTATCCGCCATGTGGATAATGGTCTCGACAACAATTTCATTGCTGCGGTTATCCGTCACATCATTAACAAAGCTCCGGTCTATTTTTAGCTGGCTGAGCGGAAATGCGGTCAAGTATGCTAAAGAAGAGTAGCCGGTACCGAAATCGTCGATACTAATGCTCAGCCCCAGCTTTTTTAACCGGCGCATTTTTTCCACCGTTTGCAGGATATTATCAATCAGCCCGCTTTCCGTCAGTTCCAACATTAATTGCCTTGGATCAATTTGGCTATTGTTGACAATAGCCGCCACCTGCTCGACAAAATCGCTTTGCTGGAACTGTTTGGAGCTGACATTGACGGCAATATGCCTAAAGATGAGGCCTTGTTCTGACCATCTTTTTATGTTTTGGCACGCTTCCGACAGCACCCATTGGCCTAGTTGCACAATCAATCCGGTATCTTCGGCCAAGGGAATGAACTCACTGGGGGCAATCAATCCTTGGAGAGGATGCAACCAACGGATCAAGGCTTCGGCACTGACCATCTCGCCATTGGCATCCACCTGGGGCTGGTAATACAAAGTAAACTGCTGCTCTTGCAAGGCTAGCCGCAAATTAGATTCCAATTGCAGATGCCTATCCGCCGCTTCCTGCATACTGTAATCAAAAAAGCTGATGGTATTGCGGCCTTTGGCTTTTGAGCGGTACATCGCGGTATCCGCCTGTTGTAACAGCTCTTCCGGCAAACAGACCAGTTTATTGGAAAATAAGGTAATACCTATGCTAGTAGAAAAATAATGCCCGCTATTGCTTAAATGGTACGGCTGATTCAAGTCATACAGAATTTGAGTGGCGCGGCTGATGATAATATCAGTGGCCTCATGTTGAAGGCTTGACGCGGTATTCAGTAAAATGACAAATTCATCGCCCCCGAAACGGGCGGCAGTGTCTTGTTCATTAATGCCGCTGCGCAAACGTCCGGCTACCTGCTTTAGCAACTCATCCCCCGCATGATGGCCTAACGAGTCGTTTAACCATTTAAAATGGTCAAGATCGAGAAAAAGGATGGCGAAAAAACACTCTTCCGCCTGCAAATCGGTCAACACTTGCTCAATTTTGTCTTCTAACAAGCGGCGGTTAGGCAGGTTAGTCAAAGGGTCATAAAAAGCCAATTGCTTAATATGCTCTTCAAACTTTTTTTTCTCGCTGATGTCGGTAAACATCGACACATAATTGGTCACTGCTCCGTCACTGTTCTTCAAGGCGGTAATGGACTGCCATTTGGTAAACAGCGCCCCGTCTTTGCGGCGGTCAATGACCTCGCCTTCAAAACGCCCTTCATTATCCAGCCGTTGCCATAAGTCATCATAAAACGCATCATTATGTAAGCCGGAACGCAAAATAGTCGGTTTTTTGCCGACGACCTCTTCCGCCGTGTAGCCGGTAATTTTGCTAAAGGCAGGATTTACCCGCAAAATATGGGTTTGTGCATCCGTAATCATAATGCCTTGCAGGCTATTAAAGGTGATTGCCGCCAAACGCATTTCCTCTTCATTCTTCTTCGCTTCCGTAATATCCATCCATGCCCCTATGACTTCATCATGGAGGCCATCCAGCGAGGGCAAAAAATTCACTTTATCGTATACCCAGCGGTAAGTGCCGTCCTTATGCCGGAAACGGTACTGCATATCCAAGTGCTCAAGCTCAGGCAAGCGCTGTACTTTGTCCAGCAACCCGGCTAAATCTTCAGGATGGACACGGTCGACCCATAGATAACGGTTATCGTGCCACTCTTGAGGGGTAAAACCTGTTATCGGCAAAAATGCATCGCTGACAAAGGTGTTGCGGTACAGATAGCGTAACTTATCGGTCAGTACCGAAGTATAAATAGCCGCCGGACTTAGATTGACCACTGCCTTAAAACGCTGTTCACTTTCCTGATAAGCTTGGTTACTGGCTTGTAATAAGGTGATTGTCCGATCTAAATCCGCATTAATCCGGGTCAATTGCGCTTTGGTTTGTTGGTGGACGAAAATTTCATCCTGCAATTGTTGGTTGGCCTTAAGCAGTATGGCCGGACTGGGAATCAGCAAGGCTTTGGGGATCAGCGTCCACAAAACGACAGCCGTCCACAAAGACACCGCCGCCGTTACCGCCAGCAATATCCCTTCCAACGCATAATAGGGCTGCCAGATCATAATGACCGCAAAGACATGGGTAATGCCGCAACACAGGATAAAGCCGCTAAATAAGCGGAACAGGCCTTTAAAAACAATATCGCTACGCTTTTCGAGAAAATAGGCAATGGCCAAAGGGATGGAAAAGTACGCTAAAGCGGTCAGCAAATGCGAAGCCACCAACAGCCACAGCAACCCAGGTTGCCATAAGAAACAATAGCCGTGGGGCATAAAGCTATTAGTGGGCAATAAAAAGTCTAGCAAACTCTGCATAATAACCGTCTTCCGACTAAAATTCCATGTAGCCCATTAATAACAGAATGGCATTTAAATTCAAGTAACCAGTTCACAGTTTTAATAAAAACTTGCCCAATTAGACCGTTTTTTTGCGGCCCCCTCTTGCCTTGTTCCGAAATAGCCGATGACAAATACAAATAACAAATAATATCAAAGTATTACAGTCATTAACCAAAGAACCAATAAGCCACCACAATACTTGCCAATACGCCAGCCCCATCGGCGAGCAAGCCACAAGTAACCGCATAACGGCTATGCCTGACTCCGACCGCCCCCAAATACACCGCCAGCACATAAAACGTTGTTTCGGTACTGCCTTGGACAATACAGACCAAGCGTCCGGCAAAAGAATCCACACCCGCCGTCCGCATCGTATCGATCATCAAAGCCCGCGCCGCACTCCCGCTAAACGGCTTAATTAAGGCGGTCGGCAAGGCATCGACAAAACGCCCGTCCAGTGCCAAGGCGGCCGCTACGGTACGCAATGCCTCCGCTAACAGGGCAAAAGCCCCACTGGCACGGAACACGCCAATCGCAACCAGCATCGCCACCAAATATGGCACAATCGTCACCGCCGTTTGAAAACCATCCTTTGCCCCGTCAATAAACGCCGCGTAAGCGTCCACTTTTTTATAAGCCGCGCCGGCAATAAACGCCACGATCAGGCTAAAGAGTAAAACTTGGCTTAACAATGCCGATTGTGCCAGCATTTGCACTTGCGGTAACGCCGAAAAATAGCCTAACAAACCGCCCACCAACACAGTCAGACCCAGTAAATACGCCAATACCACTTTATCGAGCAAATTTATTTTCTGGATAAAAGCCACCGTTAACAATCCAGTTAGTGTCGATATATAGGTCGCCAGTAAAATAGGGATGAACACATCGGTAGGATTTTGCGCCCCCAATTGCGCCCGGTAACTGAAAATCGTCACCGGCAACAAAGTGACGCTGGAGCTGTTAATCACCATAAACAGAATCTGCGCGGCACTGGCGGTGTCCGGTTTGGGGTTCAGCTTTTGCAACTCCTGCATGGCCTTAATGCCCAGGGGAGTCGCGGCATTATCCAAGCCTAACATATTCGCCGACAAATTCATCACCATCGCCGCCAACGCCGGATGGTCTTTCGGCACCTCCGGCATCAGACGGCTAAACAGCGGCGTAAGCCCACGGGTCAGCAAGCGGACAAAACCGCTTTGCTCGCCAACGCGCATAATCCCCAACCATAATGCCAACACCCCGGTCAGCCCCAAGGCAATCTCAAACGCCGCTTTGGCTTGCGCGAATAAAGCCGCCAACATCTCGGCAAATACTTGCTGGTCGCCAAAGTATAACACCTTAATTGAGGCGACAAGAAAAGCCACCAGAAAAAAACCACTCCAAATACGATTGAGCATAACAAGAACTTAGAAAAGACAGCATAATGACGGCAATTGCCCCACAAGGTTAAAGCCGCACCGATTGCTTGTAGGGATTTAATAAATTTTTAACCCTACAATATAAGGGGTAAAATAGCTTACACCAGAACTGACGCTTAAATTGGGCAATTCCCATGAAAAAATATAAATACCCAACAAGATAATATAAAAAAACTGGCAAACATTGCTTAAGTCGAAAAAAACATTAAAAACCATAGTCTTATCTATCATGCACATACAATGTATGTGCTAGTTGGGCACATTATTTGGAGAAGCGGATGTTAACTTGGTCAGACCATTTTTCGGTAAAAATAGAATCTGTCGATATACAACATAAAAAATTATTCGAACTACTTAACCTATTGCCCGAAAATGTGACCGAAGGGGTATGCAGACAAGCGCCGATCGATGCCATACTGACAGAATTAATGGCATACGCCGGCCAGCATTTTGTCGATGAAGAACTGCTGATGCAACATCATCACCTAGACCCCCGCCATATCAATGTTCACCGGATGGAACACAAATCGTTTATCTACGACATCCAAAACATGCAGGAACATTTGTATTCGGAAGAGGAGGTGGGGGATATTGCAGAAAAGTTGGTGAGCTTCATCACCTCATGGCTGATCTACCACATACTCGGCATAGACCGGATTATGGCGGCACAAATTTTTGCCATCCACCACGGTGCGACACCCGAACAAGCTTACGAGGCACGGCACGCCGTCAACTATGACGCAGCGACTACCCATTTAATGTTGGATTCGGTACTGGACTTATGGCACCTATCTATGGACCGTTGCCATAAACTGGAGGCTAAACTGGCCGCAGTGACGGCGGCTAAACACCCAAAATAAACAAGTCGGTAAAACAGCGTTAAACCGTTGGCTTAAAAATCTGTATCAAACCTGACCGTTAAGTTGTCGCCGGACTAAAAACCCATCTAACTGATTGGCGAAGGCCTGCACATCACGCGCACTTAAGGCGGCGGGGCCGCCGGTATCAATGCCGCTGGCCCGTAGCGTATCCATAAAATCCCGCATATTTAGGCGTTCCTTGATGGTTTCTTGGTTATAGCGTTCGCCACGCGGATTAATGGCATGACCACCCTTAGCCAGCACTTCGCTAGCCAAAGGAATGTCACCGGTAATCACCAAATCCCCCGCACTTAAGCGGCTGACGATTTCATTATCGGCGACATCAAAGCCCGAATGCACGCGTAGCATTTTGATATAACGCGACGGCGGTATCGGCAACTGTTGGTTAGCGACCAGTGTGGTGGTAATGGCAGTGCGTTCCGCCGCCCGAAATAAAATATCTTTAATCGGCTTAGGACAAGCATCGGCATCGACCCATATTTGCATGGCGACTCCCTATCAGGCAAAAAAGGCTTAACCTTGCAGGACATTAGGCGGCTTGTCAACATTTTTAAGTTATAATACCGGACATACCGTCGCCACCAATGCCACCCAATACGCTGCCCCTATCGGCAATATCGCATCATTAAAATCATAATGCGGATTATGCAGCAAACAGCTATTGGCGGACGAACCGTTGCCTATCCACAGATAACAGCCCGGCTTTTCCTGTAACATAAAGGCAAAATCTTCCGACCCCATGCTGGAAGCGGGTTGTCCGTCAACCCCCGCTTCCCCTACTATGGCAATCGCGGCTTGGCGGGCCAGCTCGGTTTCTGCGGCACTGTTCCATGTCACCGGATAGCCGGGATTTTCGGGATTGAACACAACCGTGGTGCTGACGTTAAACGCCGCCGCAATCTGCCCGGTAAGATGGCGGAGTTGGGCGGCGATTTGCGTTTGCAGTTCCGGTTTAAAACAGCGCACCGTCCCCCTTAAGGTCACGCTATCGGGAATGGCGTTCCAAGTGTTACCCGCATGGATTTGCGTGATACTGACCACCGCCGCGTCGGCAGGGTTAAGGTGACGGCTGACAATCGTTTGCAAGGCCGTAATCAAATGTGCGGCGGCGACCACGGCATCATTGCCCAAATGCGGCATTGCCGCATGGGTGGCTTGGCCTTGCAGGATAATTTCAAAGCAATCAAAAGCCGCCATCATCGCGCCCGGCTTAACGGCAAACTGGCCGAGCGGAATATCGGGATAATTGTGCATCCCGAACACGCAATCCGCCGGAAACAACGCAAACAAACCGTCATCAATCATCGCCTTCGCCCCGGCTCGGCATTCTTCGGCAGGTTGGAAGATAAAATACACCGTACCGTCAAAATCCGGCTGTTGCACCAGATGACAAGCCGCCCCCAACAACATCGCGGTATGCCCGTCATGGCCACAGGCGTGCATCTTGCCGTCATGGCGGGATTTATGGGCAAACCCGTTGTGTTCCTGAATAAACAGTGCGTCCATATCCGCGCGTAAGGCGATTTTTTTCCCGCCCGTGCCGGCACGCAACGTACCCACTACGCCTGTCCCGCCCAAGCCCTCATGTACATCTAAGCCAAACTCACGCAATTTAGCGGTGACAAATTGTGCGGTTTGGGTTTCCTCAAACGCTGTTTCGGGATATTGGTGCAAATGCCGCCGCCATTCGCGCATGGCGGCATGTAAATAGCTTAAAGAGAGGGTAGTCGACATGGGAAACGGAAACTTTACGGGGAAAAAGCGATCTTACCCTAAAGCAAGAATCAGTAGCTGCCAACAGCAGCCCTACTCAACATCCAACTGATAATCATCAAGAAATTTTTCGGCATAATGCCGGTAAACCTTTTGCTCAATGAACGCATCGTACAGGTCAGGATCAATATGGTTGGTTTCTTTCATTTTTTTTAAGATAGCCAAGGATTCGGACAAGGTTTTGCCTTGCTTGTAAGGCCTGTCCTTAGACGTTAAGGCTTCAAAAATATCGGCAATCGCCATGCTTCTGGCTTGGATGGACATCTGGCTACGGTACAAGCCTTTAGGATATCCCGTCCCATCCATTTTTTCATGGTGGCCGCCGGCATATTCGGGGACATGTTGCAGATGCTTAGGAAACGTGATTTTCTCCAGCATGGCAATCGTGACATCGATATGCTGGTTAATGATGCGCCTTTCCTCAGCATTCAGCGTGCCTTTGGCAATGGTCAAATTATCAATTTCATCATCGCTTAGCAAAGGCTGCATTTCGCCACCTAAGCGCCAGCTTCTGTGCTTAAAGGCGCGGATACGCTCCTGGTCTTCAGGTGGCATAAATTCCACGCCCTTATTGGCCTGCCGGATGAAAGCCAAATCTTCATCCAGTTCGGCCAATGCCGCCAAATAGGCCTGTGTGCCGGCACTCTCCGGTGTCTGCCCTTGCTCTAAAGCCTGGATTTGTTGTTTCAGCAAAGCAATTTCCATATCCCGCCTTACTACCTCAAAACGGGTCTCCAGCAATACTATCCGGTCAACTATCGTCTGTAATTTAGTCGCCTTATCAATGACCGATTCGGGCGTGGCGATTTTGCCGCAATCATGCAGCCAGCCGGCAATTTTAAGCTCATAGCGGTCGGCATCGGTCATGACAAAATCACGCAAATAACCGTGCCGGGTATTATGTGCCGCCTCGGCGACCATCATGGTCAATTCCGGCACCCGGCGGCAATGCTCCCCGGTATGAGGGGATTTATTGTCAATCGCCGTAGCGATCAATTGCACCAGCGATTCGAACATATTTGCCAAATCGTCGATCAGACATTGCTTGGTCAGGACAATCGCCGCTTGTGATGCCAAAGCTTCGGTAATGTGTTGGGATATTTCATCAAACCCCATCACTTTATTATCGCTTGCGTTTATGGCATTGATAAGCTGCAAAATGCCGATAATGTCACCTTCATGGTTGCGCATCGGTACGGCCAGGAAAGACTTTGAATGGTATTGGTTTTGTAGGTCGAACGCTTTCGTGCCTGCAAAATCAAAGTCCTGATTATGGTAGGCATCGGCTATATTGATGGTTTTATTATGATGGAAAGAACAACTGACCACATTTTTTAAGTTTGGTGCGCCATCTTCAAAATACAAAGGAATATCCGGCATCGTCACCGGAACGCCAAAACTGCCGCCCAAATTGATGCCCAAGCTATCGGACAGCACAATAGCCATTTTTATGGCATTGCCTTCGATACTGTATAGCGTCCCCCCATCTGCACGGGTGATTTGTTTTGCCCCCTGTAAAATCATTTCCAACAGTCGGCTACTGTCCTGTTCGGCAGACAAAGCAATGCCAATATCGATGAGTTTCTCAAGCTGGCTGATAAGGTGATTGTCCATTAATATGCCCTGCCTTTTATTTTAGTCGTTAGTGACATAGGCCTATCAGAATCATAACGCGGGAGACGAGGCAGCGAAAGCGAAATTTTACCTGTGGGAATTGTAATGTCTGGATTTCACCCGCTCACCAATAATGGATTGCACCGTATCAACCAAGGGCAGGGAAACTGCCGATTGGGCAGCAAGGCTGTGCTGCTTCAATTCTTTTTAAAACCATAAACCATATAGTTCAATAAGGCCAAGCGGCTGGCGATTTCCGCCGCTAAGGTTTCGAGCACCGCGCTTTTGCTGATAATCCGGGCTTGTTGCCGAGCTAATTTTCTCAGATAACTATAAGTGGGCAAGGTGTTTACGGTGATGTCCCGCTCGGTCGCACCAGTAAACGCGGTTGCTCCGGCGAGCCGCCGGTAATCGGCGGCGGAAAATTGCAAATTGCATTTGCCGTAGAATGCCCAGTCCGGCAGTTTTAGGCGGGTCAGCGGTAAGAGTTTCGTGTCGGCGACAAAATCCGATAAGGCCAAATAACCGCCGGGCTTAAGGACGCGGTAGGCTTCCTGAAAAAACTGCTTGCGGTCGGGAAAATGAAAAATACATTCCACTGCCAGCACCACATCAAACGACTGGTCGGGAAAGGGCAGGGCGCAGGCGTTGCCTTGCCGGAACGCCACTTGGTTCTGCTCGGTCGCCAGTACCGTGGCGCGGGCGCGTTGCAGTTGCCGTTCGTCCAGGTTTAAGCCCACCAAGTCCATGCGCACATAACGCTCGTTGATATGGGCGATAGTGCCGCCAAACCCACAACCGACATCCAGCACGCTGAGGCCGTTGTGGATGTTGCCCGCCAAGCACACTTGCGCCGACAGGGCTTCGGCGGCTTCGGCAAAGTCGTCGGTCGTCAGGGTGGCTTGTTTAGGCGTTTCCCAATAGCCCCAGTGGACGTGCCGGCCAAAACTTTTGGCTACGGCTTCGTTGCCGTCTTTGAGCAAAGTGAGCAGGTAATCAAAATAAGGCAGTTTGACGGGGGATGATGCTTGGGGTTCGGCGGGGTTCATGGTAGGTTTCCTTAGTGTGGTGGTCTGTTACACAAACACAAAGTGGCTATCGGCCAAGCCTGTGGGCAGGCCTGTGAGCAGGATTTGATTGGTGGGGATGCCCGGACGGGCTTGGGCAGAACTGGTGCGTGTCGAAGAATAAAATGTAGAAGATGAGCTGACGAGTAAAGCATGGGTTGCCCCAGCTTGCCAAGACACCCTATCCCTAGCGACAAAATGGAAGCCTATAAAAGACGTAGCGGATATAGATTGGCTGATGTATTTTGTCCGCTCGTGCGAACCGTTATGGTAATAAGCTCTGCTATAATTGATCGCCCCATCTTTTTGGGCAATAACCAGCTTATCTTCCAAGCCAAAACCGCTCAGGTCAATGGAGCTTAACGCCCAATTATTATAAGCTTTGCCGCCAAAGTCAATCGTGATTGTCTGCACGCCGCTATCGAAACTACCGCCGACACGGGCGGCGGTTGCCACATCTGAAATGGTGTAAGCGCTGAAGTGAGGGATTATTTCGATATCGGTAATGGCGGCATTGACTTGCAAAACCGCATTATCTTTGGTGAAGATATGATAATTGCCGGTAATGCCGTTATCTGCCCAGCCGTTTTCCATCATCAGCGTGTTATTGGCGCTGCCGTCAACTTTTAACGTATCGCTATCGCTGCTGAGGTTAATGATGCTTTCTGCCGACACCATCAAGGTGCTGTGGCTGTCCGCCAAGCGGATGGTTTCTATATTGGTTATCGTTGGCGCATAACGTAAATCCAAGGTTTGGTTACTGGCCTTTATTTGCAGGCTATCCATGCCTGTGCCGCCATCGATGACATCACTGTTAAAGTCATCGATAGTTAAGTGGTCGTCACCTGCGCCACCCATCAAGGTATCGGCTCCTGAGCCACCTTCCAAGAAATCGTTACCCGCACCGCCTACCAAGATATTGTTGGCGGCGTTGCCGACTAGATTATTGTCCAAGCCATTACCCGTGCCATTAATGGCCGCTTTCCCTATCAGCACCAATTTTTCTACGTTGTCGCCCAATGTCCAGTTTATTGAGGAGCGGACAGCGTCAAATCCCGCCCCTAGCGTTTCTGAAACCACATCGCCGACATTATCCACGATATAAATATCGTTGCCATCGCCGCCACTTAACTGGTCGGCACCCGTTCCGCCATTCAAAACATCATTACCCAAGCCACCCGTCAAAACATCGTTGTCGCCATAACCGAATATGGCATCATTTTCCGCACTACCGTTGATAATATTTGCTTGCTTATCGCCTTTTAAAATTGCCATGATAACCACCCATTTAATAAAAATGTTGCAATGTATTACACCCTGCTATGGCTTTCCCATAACATCATTAAGGTTAGCATATCCATAGGGAATTGCCACGGTAGTTAGGGAATAAATTGCTGGCCTAGAATATTGCGGTACATGATTGGCTATTTAGGGCTGTCTCTAAGCGCGGACTAACAAATTCACTAAAATTTGCTCATAAATCGCCGATAAGGTTTCCAGATCAGCCACGCCGATATGCTCGTTGATTTTGTGGATGCTTTCATTGAGCGGCCCCAATTCGATGACTTGTGCGCCAGTGGGGGCGATAAAACGCCCGTCTGAGGTGCCGCCGCCTGTGTCGTCTTTAGGTTCGTAGCCAGTGACGCTATTGATCGCGGCATGGGTCGCGGCCACCAGATCGCCGGAGGCGGTCAGGAACGGCTGTCCTGATAAGCGCCAGTCTAAGCGGTAGTTAAAGCCGAAGCGGTCGAGGATGGCACGGGTGCGTTGCTGGATGGTTTCGGCATTGAGTTCGGTGCAGAACCGTAAGTTAAATTGCACTTCCAGTTCGCCGGGGATAATGTTTTCCGCACCCGTACCGCCGTTGATGTTCGATACTTGCAGGCGGGTGGGCGGAAAAAAAGCATTACCCTGATCCCAGACTTCTTCGGTCAGGGCTTTTAAGGCTGGGGCGAAGGTATGAATAGGGTTTTCGGCCAATTCGGGGTAGGCGACATGGCCTTGGATGCCGATGACGGTCAGGCGGGCGCACAAAGAGCCGCGCCGTCCGACGCGGATAACGTCGCCGATGCGTTTGTCGCTGGACGGTTCGCCGACTAAGCACCAGGTGATTTTTTCGCCACGCGCTTCCAGCACTTCAACGACTTTGACGACCCCGTGGGTGGCAATGCCTTCTTCATCGCTGGTCATCATGACGGCCAGCGAGCCTTGGTGGTCGGGGTGCTGTTTGAGAAAACGCTCCACCGCCGTAACGAACGCGGCGATGCCGCCTTTCATATCAGCCGCCCCGCGCCCGTACAGTTTACCGTCGCGTAGGGTCGGCTCAAACGGTGGCGAATCCCACGCTGTTAACGCGCCGGTCGGCACCACGTCGGTATGCCCCAGAAACGTCAATAAGGGTTGGCTTTGGCCGCGTCTTAGCCAAATGTTTTGGGTGTCGGCAAAATCCAGCCGCTCGGCGCTAAAACCCAATGGGGTCAGGCGTTCGGTCAGCAAATCTTGGCAACCGGCATCTTGCGGGGTGATGGAGGGGCGGCTAATCAGGGTTTTAAGCAGGTCTAAAGTGTCGCTCATAGTTCGGTTTCGTAGCGTTCGGCAGTAAAGCCGACTAGTAGTTGCACGCCGGTATCCAATACCGGACGTTTCATTAGGGTGGGGGTTGCCAAGATCAGGGCGATGGCTTTTTCTTGGTTAAGGTCGGCTTGCTGTTCGGCGGATAATTGCCGCCATGCGGTACTGCTGCGGTTAAGCAGCAGTTTCCAATCGGCACGCGCAACAAAATCATGCAGTTGCTCGGCGTTGAGGCCATCGGCGCGGACATCGTGGTAGCGGTAGGGTTTGTGGTGTTGCTCTAGCCAGCGCCGCGCTTTTTTAACAGATTGGCAGGTGGTGATGCCATATAAGGTTAAGACGGTGGTCATCTGGCATTAGAGTTGGCTGTTTAACAGTTCATCTAACGTGGGCAGTTCAGGGTCGGCTTTACAACGCACTTTGTAAATGTCGATAAACTCCATGAAAGCCTGTTCTAAGTCGGCAAGAATGTCTTCTTCATTTTCGCGCTCGTCTTCCGGCACATCATCTGATGCCAAGTATTCGCGTTGTAAAGCGACTTCGCTGTTTAAGGCAAGGGTGGCGTAAATGACGGCGTTATTTGAGATAGTGTCGCTCATAATCTTTAGCTCCAAAGGTGGGGAAAGTAATCTATTCCATTAGTGTAGCTTAACTGCGCGTTTTTAGTATGAGTTTATTGGCATTGGCCTGACGATTTCCGCATTTTACCCAGGGTTAGGCGAGGAACCGTGCCAGTAGCTTAATGAGGCGGATGACTTTTTAATCCTAGTGCCGCCTCTAATGCTTTTATGGACTGCTGGGTTGGTGCGTCGGTTTCGCTAAAACAGACACCGACACCAACCGGAAAAGTCCCTTCGATGGTTGCCGCATAGATAATGTCGCATTTTAGTGTCAGGGCCTCATGGTGCAGGCAGATTTGCAGAATGCCTGATTGGCACAGATGCGAAGGGTTTAGCGGAGGGTTTGGTGCGGATAAGAACGCACCGCTTAAACTGATGTTACCGACTTGACCGACATATTCTTGGTTTTCGACAACAAAGCGATACGCCAGATTAGTGGGTACACGCACATGCCGACGTTTGTTTTCGGGAATCTGGGACATCGTTTTTTCCTGCCGTAGTTAGTGTTAGTCCAGAATGATACGCAACGCCTAATGATTAGGCAATGATGGTTGCAAATTTAAACGTACCAGCAATTTGTTGCTAAGCAATCAGTATTGGTGGTGGGCGGTTGAAATCAACCGGAAATCGGTTGTTTTGCCCTTTTGGATGCCCATAATGGGTGGTTTTTACAAAAAAAAACATTAAAACCAATGAGGTATAAAATAAATTATATTGGCATGTTAATTGCAATTTAAGCTCTAAACAGCCCGATTAATCTGAGGAAACATTTATGAGTAAGGTAAGCCCATCCGCGTTGCCGCAAACCGGCTTGGCCGGATTAAAAGAAAACTGGCACAGTGACTTGTTGTCGGGTTTTCTGGTATTTTTGATCGCTATGCCGTTATGCTTAGGCATCTCTATGGCTTCTGGCTTTCCGCCGTCAGCCGGTATCATCACCGCTGTGATTGGCGGGGTATTGGTGTCGCGTATCAGTGGTTCGTATGTGACTATTAACGGCCCGGCGGCAGGTCTGATTGTCGTGGTCTTGGGAGCTGTGCAGTCTTTAGGCGAAGGCGATGCCATGGCGGGCTACCGTTACACCTTGGCGGCGATTGTGGTCGCCAGTGTGTTTCAGATTCTGATGGGCTATTTTAAGTCTGGTCGGCTGAGTTCGTTTTTTCCGGCCTCGGTAGTCCACGGAATGTTGGCGGCCATCGGCATCATTATTATGGCGAAACAAATCCATACCGTGCTTGGCAGTGCGCCTACCAAAGGCAGCAGTCTGATTTCTACTATCGCCCAGATTCCCAATAGCTTTATTAATATGAATCCTGAAATTGCCATTATTGGCTTTTCCGGTTTGGCTATTTTGATTCTGTGGACGGTGGTGAAAAACCGCTATCTGAAAATGATCCCCGCCCCGTTAATCGTGGTGTTGGTCGGGATAGGTTTGGGTAAGGTGTTTGACCTTGACCATGAGCATGTGTATTTGTTTTTGCCCGATGCGACGATTTTGCCGCATCATGAAGCGACTATAGGGCCGAAGTTTTTGGTGGCCATTTCTGATAATTTTATGTCCAGCTTTTACTTTCCTGATTTTTCAAAATTCGCCACCGTCGAATTTTGGGAAGCGGTGGTCAGTATCTGTTTGGTCGGCAGCTTAGAAAGCTTGTTAAGCGCGATGGCGGTGGATAAACTGGATCCCTATAAACGCCAAGCCAATTTGGATAAGGATTTAATGGCAGTGGGTGCGGGCAATTTGGTGGCTGGCTTGGTCGGGGGTTTGCCGATGATCGCCGAGATTGTCCGCAGTTCCGCCAATGTCACTAATGGCGCTAAAACTAGTTGGGCGAACTTTTTCCACGGTGTCTTTTTGTTACTGTTTGTGGCCTTCTTCCCGCGCCTGATCCATAGTATTCCTTTAGCGGCACTGGCTTCATTATTAGTCTTTACCGGCTTCCGTCTGGCTTCGCCCAAAGAGTTCGGCAAAGTCTTGGGTTTGGGTAAAGAGCAGTTTTTCTTGTTTGTGGTGACGATTGTCGGTGTTATCGCCACCGATTTATTGGTCGGGGTTGCCTTAGGGATTGTTGTTAAGCTGTTAATCCATATCAGCCGGGGCGTTAAGTTTAATAATTTGTTTAAAATCCACTTTGAAATCCAACAGGCTGATGACAATACGGTATGGGTAAAAATCAGCGGTGCGGCCATTTTCTCTAATTTTATGGCCTTAAAAGATGCCATGATGACGGTAGGGCAAGGTAAGACGGTCATTTTTCAGTTAAACGATGCCTTTTTGCTCGACCACAGCTTTATGGAATATATGCACCACTTCCAACATGACTATGAAGCCCAAGGCGGCAAATGCGAGTTTTACGGCTTGGAATACCATGAAGCCTATTCGCAACACCCGTTAGCCGCGCGTAAGCATAAGACGCTGTCTTTTAGTTAAACATTCTGGTGCGGGCTGTTGATGCCCGCACCTTTCTTGTCGTCATGAGCTGATAGCCGCCGCACATTGGATCAGCTTTATTTTGTGTGCGACATCACTGATAACCGCATCACTGGTACAACGATTGTGAATGCAAATAGGCGTATACTATGAAAAAATTACTGGCATTAGCCATGATAATGGGTTTTGGCGCTTTAGCGCCGCCAGCCACTGCCGCAGGCCCTGCCCCCACCTTTGTTGAGGATGACGGTAGCTGGCTGCAAATGGTAGGTGAGGGCAGTTTAAAAATTATTGACCCGAAACTGGAAAAAACCCGTATCTGGCTGGAAGGCCAATCCCGTTATGACGGCGATTTTAGCCATTGGTATCAAGGTATGGTGCGGGCGGCAGTGGGTTATTCGCTCACTGAGCGCCTTACTGTTTGGGCGGGTTACACTTGGTTGCCGACACAAAATATCGGCAAGAGCTTTGTCTCCCAGCAAGATGTTTGGCCGGGTCTGCGCTATGTTTTGCCGACCAGCTTCGGTACCTTATCCTTACGGACGTTGGTAGAAAGTAACTTTTTACAAGACAGCAATGTGCGTGTCCGGCCACGGCAAATGGTGCGCTTTATGCACCCGTTGCAAGCCGAGCCGCGTTTGAGCCTGATTGCTTGGGATGAGTTTTTTATCCGCCTTAACGACACGCCTTATGGCGGCCAGGCGGGTTTTGACCAAAACCGCGCGTTTGCCGGTTTGGGTTGGTCGTTTAATAAAAATGTCCGTACCGAATTGGGTTATATGAACCAATATGTGGAGAATCTTACCCACACCAGCGACACCATGCGACACTTGATTATGGGGTCGGTGTTTATCAATTTCTAATTAGCCTCAGGGGGGCTTCGTAATGACACGCATTGTTTGCCTTTTGGTATTGCTGGTCGTTACGTTGCTGGAAATCGGCCCCATCCCCATTACCGGCTTATGGCTGATGTGGGTGGTGGTGTTCCGCCCCGCTTGGTTTTACCGCTTAGTCCTGAAAATCTACGGCAAACCATAAGCCCACCCCTTTGCCGGCCTTGCCAAAATCTATTGCCGCCCCCGCCTATCCCGCTGTACCATGCCCGCTTTCCTGTTACCAACCCCTGAGCGCTTATGAAAACCGATAGCGAAACCGTCAGAAAACGCTATGACCGTATAGCCCCTTATTTTGAAGTCTTAGAGGCCGTTATCGAAGGCCTGTTTTTTAAAAGATGGCGCAAACGCCTGTGGGCGAAAGTGGACGGTTATCATATCCTTGAAGTTGGGGTGGGGACGGGGAAAAATTTTGCCCATTATCCGGGCTACGCCCGCATCACCGCGATTGATTTTAGCCCGGGGATGCTGAAGCAGGCGCAGCAGCAGCGTGAACGCAAAAAAGTGGTGGTCGATCTGGAATTGATGGATGTGCAGGCTTTATATTTTGCCGATAACAGTTTCGACACAGTGGTCGCCAGTTTCGTATTCTGCTCTGTACCCATGCCCTTAAAAGGCCTTAAAGAACTGCACCGGGTCTGCAAGCCCGGCGGCCAAGTTTTATTGCTGGAGCATGTGCTCAGTTCCAGGCCGCCGCTGGCGTGGCTGATGCACCGCCTCAACCCGCTGGTCTTGCGCCTGTTCGGCGCGAATATCGACCGCAATACCGTTAAGAACGTTAAGGCGTGCCCTTTTGTGTCGGTGCGCGTGGATGAGCAAAGCGGCGATATGATTAAGCTGATTGAGGCGAGGAAGTAGCGATGTTATAGGGCGGCTTGTATTTCTTGTTCTTCCATTCGGCAAGGCCATTAGCGTTGTGTCCCATGATAATAGAGGTTGTAGTTGACGGGCTGCTAAAAAGGTTGAATAATAGCTGATTCGGGTAGTCCGGCACAGTGTTACCACCGAGGGATTTTAAGGCAGCCGTTGGAGCCGTCCTGCCCATGCCAAGCCAAAACGGACAACCGGAACCGCCGCCCGTTGGTCTTATTCAAGATATTAAACAGACTATACAATCTTCCAAGCCCCGTCAATAAGGGATAAAGTATATCTTTAGGCCGTAGGATTGCTTGTTTTTTGCGGTCAGTTCGTTAATCGAGTCAGCTTTGCCTCCCAGTCGTTTATATACTTTCCAGTTTGATGCAAGTCGTTCCTTGCAGTCCAGTAGCAAGGATGCATAGCGGTATAGATTGCTGGTGCTAATAACGCCAGACATGGCCTTTATTTTGTATTCTCGCGCCCTTTTTCCTTCAGTCTCTTCGGCTATCCGGCTAACGGAAAGCGTGTCAATGATGACCGCCCTTAAGTCGCCTATCCGCTTATCTTCCGCTTGCTCGGCAAGTTTTATACTGACTAATTTCTGCACTTCGGCAAAGTAATTACCATACGGATAATCTGCTAAATATTCTTGATAAGTCTCAAGGCTGTCTTTTCTTGTTGAATTGCGATAGGCGGCCTCCTCCCTTAGTGTGCTTGCCTCAAAAGTATGTTTTCCGTTTTTATACTGGCTTAGGTAGCCATCATAATCGGCAAGCCTATTGGCATCCTTGGCGGCGGCAAAAACGAAATCATCAATAGCCGCCCTTGCTTGGTCGCTTAGCGGCCCATTGGGATACCATTTTAGGAATTCCTCATAACTGCTTTGGGAGTTGGCGGTTTTTGCGATATTAAAGGCTTCGGCTGAATGCTTGGCTGGCGGTTTGACATAATCTTGCATTAGCTTGTAAAAAGTATTGCTTTTGGCATACCCAATAAGAGACAAATAACCTGCACGGGAGTTTGTTTTCTTGGCGGCATCGTAGTGATGCTTTAGCCCAGAAGCATCCCTAATCTCGGTGTAAATTGGCGATTCGGCCTTATTGGGCGATGGGTAGCATGTGTCACAATTCAACTCTTCTTTCAGTTCGCCAATGCTGGCAACAAAGGCAATTATTTTTTCTGGGTCGCCAGTCGATTTGACTTCTTGCCAGTTGGCGGATAATTTTGAAAAATCCTCTTCTGCAATCACTTGCCTAGTTATGGGAAATAGCGGCACTCCCGGAATAAGGGCGGTCGGTATAAACGCAATATCAAAAGGCACGGTAATAGACCGGGAAACTATTTTCTCCGAACACCCCGCAATCATAAAAAGAACCGCAAAAATAATAACTCTTCCCATAACACCACCTAGTAATGAATTAAGCCTAAATCTTATCCTAATTGGTAGAAAAATTCAGGTTGGCGAGTCGTGACCGGATAATAGAGCTTTTAACAGATTACCGGGTGAATGCCATGATGAATAGATTAGTCCTTGTTCCCGTGAAACGTCGTGATGAGGGTCTGCTGAGCCTGCTTAATATATGGGATAGGCGCATCGCCCAAGGCAAAAGCGAGATACTTGAGGGCAAATGCTCAATTGAAGAGCCGCTGCTCAGGTATGGCGTTGAATGCTATTCTGACTGTGTCCGCCGGGTGCGACAGGAGTTAACACCTAAAAAAGTTGTTCTTTTAGCCATTCGAGTAAGGCTCTATATGGGTTTCGGGGTCTTTTTAACTAAAACAGCCAGTAACGAAGACAGCAAGCTTTTCCCGCGTTTTCTGACATTATGGACAAACTCAAAAAAGCTCAGGTACAGGGGCAACTTGGCCTGTGATATGCCGCGATGCGGGCGTAGCCAGGAACGCAGCAGCGACCAGAAGCCTTCCATGGTGTTTGAATGGACTTCGCAAAAACTGTCGCCGTCCTCGTCACGGGCATATTCCCCCGCCGAATGGTTGACCGTCTTATGCGGGTAACCCCAAGCCTCCAAGCGGCTATAGATGTTGTATTCGTCGGTATAGATTTGTGTGCCGGGCATAATGGTTTGTAAGATCAAGGGCTTGATGGTGGGCTGTTGCACGTTTTCGAGCATCCTGATGACGACTTCACCTGTGCGCTGGATCATGCCGAAGACGGGCGGCTTCTCGGTCTCCGCCGTGCCACGCCCCGGTGCACCTTTTAGGCGGCGGCAACGGGGCTTCCTTCCGGCTTTGGCAACTTTGTCCGGCTGGCCTTTATGGCCCGCCACGATGTAGACTTCGTCGCATTCGACCACGCCGGACAGGGTTACCCGCTCTTTTTTTTATCCAGACCTAAGCGCAAGTGTTCTGTCATATACTGCAAGTCGTCCTTGTTCAAATCCAATTCTTGGGCGATCTGCTGGTTGGACAGGTTCAGCCCCATGAAATACAGGCATAGCACCCAGGCCGACAGCGGCTGATGATGCCCTGACAGCACGGTTTCGGTCAAGTCGTCGAAACGTTTGTTGCAAGCCTTGCATTGGTAACGCTGGCAAAGGCGTTGCGGACTGTCGAAGCCGCGCCGGATCGTGTCGCCGCTGTCGCAATGGGGGCAGGTGACACCGTCTGCCCAACGTAACTGGCGGATGGTCGCGTAACACTGGGCTTCGCTGACTAGTTGTTTGATGGTTATGATTGAAGTTTCCATCCGACCATTTTATCAAAAGACCTCAAAACCCATATTGAGCCTCGAGTAATATGGCGGCACTTATTGCAGGAGATTGAGAAGCGGCAAAAGCCTTCCCTTTTTCCCAAATGCTTTCATCCCTGAACGCCTCTTCAATAAATTCGTGGCCTTTCCAGCATAAGCCATAAACCATAAAATACTGATAACCACTGACACAGAAAAGGGCTTCCCCTTTAAGGAAGCCTTCCGTTATCAACAGCTCGGTGTGATAGTCCACTACTTCCTGGTCATATTCACCTGGATATTCAAAGCTACTAACAGGGCTGTCCACCGAAATACTTTCCGCCTCTTTCAAGATCGTTTTTATTAACTCAAAGTCTCGTTTCATGGTTTTTACTTCGCTGTCCGTGTTTGAGGGCTAAATGTTAACTGCCGTAAGTGGTTTTGTATATTGAAATTACCAAAATTTGAACTATTCGGGAATTGAAAGTGGCAGGCAATAAAAAGCTTGTTTAACACGGATTATTATTGCACGGTGATTCGTGAAGATAGGTTAAGGAGTCCGTAGTGGAGGCCACAAACACTCGCGGATTCAGCCACCGACCGGGCACAATGGTTGCGGCGACCGCCAATAAACTTTTGGGGAACGACACGATGGAACCCAAGAATGCACGCGCCAAGGGTGCGGGCAGAAAACCGTTACAGCAGGGTCAAAAAACATGTCCATCCGCCTGAAAACGGCACAGCATAAGCAGTTTCTGGAACTGCGCGGTATCGCTTGGCTAAGGGGCAGATCGACAAGGCCGAGAACGGCGATTGAGCCGGAAAGTGACCGGAATTGCCATTATAAACAAGCCGTCTTCGGGCTGTTTTTTGTGCCTGAATTTGGCAAGGAGTGCGGCTTTATTTTTCACAAAGCTACACAAATAATCCAAGCAAGTTGGGGTATAACTGCTATTGCAAGGACTAAACTGATCAATTTCCTTTGAATAGCTAATTGTAGAGTTAGCTCCCGTAACCGCACAAATCCTCCGGCGCACCCGCAATATGCCCAAATTCAGCCAAAAACTGTTGTGCATCCATCAATCTTCCTCCATTTGCACGTCGCCGACCCGCTGCCGAGAGTTACGGATGGCTTCATGCAGTTTTTGTTGCAATACGGCTTTAGGCGGCAATTCGGTCAGGTATTCGGCGACATGGATGCCGGTTTGATCCAGTTCCAGTAATTCAATTTGTTCCTGTTTTTTGCCGCTGCACAGAATAATGCCCAGCGGGGAGGCTTCGCCGGGTTCTTGTTCGTATTTGGCTAGCCAGCGTAAATAAAGCTCCATTTGACCTTTGTCGGCAGCTTTGAAATCGCCCAGTTTCAGGTCGATAGCCACCAGCCGTTTTAAGCGGCGGTTGTAAAATAACAGGTCGATATAAAAGTCGTCGTTGTCGATTTGCAAGCGTTTTTGCCGAGCAACAAAGGTAAAACCCGCGCCTAATTCCAGCAGGAAGTTTTCCAGCTCCCGCAGAATGGCATCTTCCAGGTCTTTTTCCAGATAGCGGTCGTTGAGTTGAAGAAAGTCCAGCACATAGGGGTCTTTGAGCAGCAGATTGGGCGTGACTTCGCCCGTTTCACGCAATGCTGACAGTTCGGCAGTCAATGCCTCATCAGGTTTGCGCGATAGCGCCGTGCGTTCAAACAGCATGGAATCTAAACGCCCTTGCAGGGTGCGGGTACTCCAACGCTCAGCTTGGCACATCTCGATGTAGAATTCTCGTTTCAGTGGGTCGCTGATATAGATCAGGCTACGCAGGTGAGTCCAGCTTAATTGTCTACTCAGTGCGTAGACAATCTCCTCGGACGGAAAGACATCGGCAAAACGCAACATGTGGCGTAGGTTTTTGTTGGAAAAGCCGCGCCCATAGTCGCTTTCCAGTTGCTTTGACAAGCTTGCAATGATTTGCTCGCCGTATTCGGCCCGCTCGCCTTTGAGCACTTCGCTTTGGATGCGCCGACCAATATGCCAATAAAGTACAGTCAACGCGCTATTAACAACGGTGGCAAGTTGCGCACGGCTTTTGCTGATGAGCTGGCGAATATCGGTTAGCAGTGCTTGCGCGGCGCTAGGGTCGGTGGCGATGGGTTTCATGCTTCAGCCTCGGTGTTGAAATGGTGTGTCCGTTGCGACATTTTCGACAGGCAATAAAAAAGGCCTGTACATAAGCTGTACAGGCCTTTGAATTTTTTGGTGCCTCGGGCCGGAGTCGAACCGGCACGGTGTTACCACCGAGGGATTTTAAGTCCCTTGCGTCTACCAATTTCGCCACCGAGGCATAGAAACTGTTTGGTTAAGCGGGGCATTATATAGCAAGAATAAAAATAAACCAGTCCTGAGGATGATTTTTTTATAAAAAAGCAGGATATTGGCCGATACTGTGTAGCACTGTTATCAGGTTTTTATACTAAAACAGTCGCTTAGGTTTTACGTTTTTGGTGGGTTTGGACGGAAAATACTGGCGCGGCGGGGCTTGGGCGGCACTGGATTGCGCTCTGGCAGACAATTTAAGCAAGTCCGGCTTTATTTAATTGTCCAGCAATGCTACAGTTATAGCTTAGCACATTACTGGGTATTTCATGTAGCCAGTGGTTTGCCGACCCCTTTCTTTTAACGTTTATTTAGGATAATCAAATGGCTTTCGAACTTCCTGCTTTGCCTTATGCTAGCAACAGATTGGTCCCTTATATTTCTGAAGAGACTTTAGAGTTTCATCACGGTAAGCACCACCAAACCTATGTGACTAACCTGAACAATTTGGTTCCTGGCACCGAATTTGAAGGCTTATCATTGGAAGAAATCATCCTGAAATCTTCCGGCCCCATTTTCAACAATGCCGCACAAGTATGGAACCACACCTTTTACTGGAACAGCTTGGCGCCTCACGCAGGCGGCGAACCTACCGGTGCGTTGGCTGAGGCGATTAATGCAAAATTCGGCTCTTTTGCCCAGTTTAAAGAAGAATTCACTAAATGCGCGGTCGGCACCTTTGGTTCCGGTTGGGCGTGGTTGGTGAAAAATGCCGACGGTAGCTTAGGCTTAGTCAGCACCAGCAATGCCGGTTGCCCCTTAACTACAGGCCAAACGCCGTTGTTGACGTGCGACGTTTGGGAACATGCCTATTACATCGACTACCGCAATGCGCGTCCTAAATATTTAGAAGCTTTTTGGGCGTTGGTAAATTGGAATTTCGCCGCTGCTAATTTCGCCGCGTAAGTTCCGGTTTTTACGGTTGCTATCTAGCCCTCTGTGTCTTTGCCGATGCAGGGGGCTTTTTTATGGGAGAAAAACATGGCTACAGTATTAATAACCGGTGCTAACCGGGGTTTAGGGTTGGAGTTTTGCCGCCAGTATGCGCAAGACGGTTGGCAAGTGATCGCTTGTTGCCGCCAGCCTGCCCAAGCGCAGGCTTTATTGGCGTTGGCGGGGCAATACCCGGCATCCAAGTGGAGGCCTTAGACGTGGCCGATTTCGCCGCTATTGATGCCCTGGCGGCGAAATTGGCGGATATTCAGCTGGATGTGTTGCTGAACAATGCGGGCGTATATGGCGATAACCGTACGAATGCTTTTGGGGAACTGGATTATCCGCTCTGGTTGCAGTCGTTTGTCATCAATACCCAAGCGCCGATGAAAATGGCCGAGGCGTTTTTGCCGCAGTTACTGCGTGGTGGGCAGAAATTGGTGGTGAATGTCAGCAGCCTGATGGGCAGCGTTACCGACAACACCAGTGGCGGCAGCATCTATTACCGTTCCAGTAAGGCGGCGTTGAATGCGGCGATGAAGAGCTTAGCCATCGACTTAAAACCGCAAGCCATTGGGGTCTTGACGCTGCACCCCGGTTGGGTTAAAACAGATATGGGCGGCCCTAATGCCTTAATCGAAAAAGAGGAGAGCATTAGCGGAATGCGCCAAGTCATCGCCCGGTTCACCTTAGGACAATCGGGTGATTTTATTAAGTATGATGGCAACGTAATGCCGTGGTGAAGCCTATGTTAAGAATGCTGTTGTTAGGGACGCTGTTGCTCGCCGGAACGGCCTTTGCCGAGTGCCAAGGCCCGGCGGCGATTAAGCCGCCTGTCGGCCATGAAGCGTTTGGGGCGGCCCATGCCCAGGGTGAGCAGATTTATCAGTGTACCTTTAGCCAAGGCCAATACGCTTGGCAATATCTAGCACCGGAGGCGGTGCTGCGCAATAATCAAGGCCAGGTCATCGGCAAGCATTTTGCGGGGCCGACGTGGGAAGCAGCGGACGGCAGTAAGGTGACGGGCAAGGTGTTGGAAAAATTGGATGTAAGCCCTGACACGTCGGTGCCTTGGCTATTGCTGGAAGCAGTCGGCCATGAAGGTAAAGGCTTGTTGGCACAAACCCGTTTTATCACCCGCATTAAAACGGTCGGCGGTTTGCCGCCTGTGTCGGGTTGCAACAGCAACCATTTGGGCAGTGAAAAGCGCGTCGCTTATACGGCGGATTATGTGTTTTTTAAAGCCCGTTAATTTGTTGCACTAAGCCGTTATGTTTGCCTTAACCATTATCAAAACGGGATCGACTTTTCCGGGTATCCGGCAAAGGTCGGGGGATTTTGAGGATTGGATTATCGCTGGTTGCGGACTGTCCGCCGATGTGGTGGCGGTGGTGGATGTCGCCGCCGGGGCGACATTGCCTGCGGCGGAAAGTTTGGCGGCGGTCATCATTACCGGTTCGCCCGCGATGGTGACGGATCAGGCTGGGTGGATGCAGGCGGTGGCGGCATGGTTGCCGCAGGTGTTGGCACAGCGTATCCCGTTGCTAGGGATTTGCTTTGGTCATCAGCTCTTGGCGCAGGCGATGGCAGGGCAGGTGGCTTATCATCCGCAAGGGCGGGAGATAGGCACGGTAGCCGTGCAACTGACGGCAGCGGGGCGGGCAGACCTTCTGTTAGGCTGTTTGCCGACCACGTTTCTGGCGCATGTCACCCATGCCCAAACCGTCAGTGCTTTACCCGCTGAGGCGGTGTGTTTGGCTGCGAATGCTTTTGAGGCGACCCATGCTTTCCGTTTGGGCGCTAATGCGTGGGGGGTGCAGTTCCATCCCGAATTTTCGGCGGCGATTATGCGGGCGTATATCGACGAACAGGCAGGGGCGTTAAGGGCTAATGCGGTGGATGTGACGGCCTTACAGGCGGCGGTTGCCGATACGGAGGCGGCTAATGCTTTGTTGGCGCGGTTTATGGCGATAGTGCGGAATTCATGACAATGCGCACTGAACCGATTGGAGCGTTTTGTCACTGGAGTGCTGGTGCGGAAATAGTGGAAATCGCGTATTCGCGCCACGGGTTGCGCCTATTGATTGGTCGGGCGCAAGAGAGTGAAGCGTTTGTTGAGGTTTTTTTTCAGTATCCGCGAGCCTTTCAAGTCATGGATGAAGGCGATATGCTGGCGTTTTGGCATGAAGGGGGGCTGGAACAGGGCTATTTTGTGTTCAAGGTACTTGAAGGTGGCTGGGCATCACGGGTCTCAGATAATTTTCTGCAAACAACACTGGCAGTCGGAATACCGCCGTATGAGGAATGGCTGATTGCCACATCCATGCTGTGTGCCAGTGTCATTTCTCCGCAGACTCCTCTAGTGCGGCTATTTTCTGGAGAATAAGTCGGCTTCTGCTGGGCAATTCCCCTGCTAGCTTAGGCTCCTATCCCTTTGTCCTGGCATAAGTATACTTTAAGCGGTCAGGTTTTCGGATTTAGGATTAACCGTTCGGCCTAAGCTTGTCCCACAGGGACTTCCGATGGTCGTCGAATCATGGACGGATTAACCGCTTAATGTCAAACTTTTGCTGTCTCTCCGGCAGAGCCGAGGGTTTACCCGTGATTAATTATTGGGGGCTCATACATCCGCCCACATCCGCAATAAGTTGTGGTAACAGCCCGTCAAATTGACGGTAGCGGCCGTATCGCCTTGGGTGTTGCGCAGTTCCAAGATGGCCATGTCCATCTCAAACAATAGGCGGCGGCGTTCAGTCTCCCGCACCATGCTTTCTATCCAGAAAAACGACGCAAGCCGCACACCGCTGGTGACCGGTTCGACACGATGTAGACTGGAACCAGGGTACAGGACCATATCGCCCGCCGCTAATTTCACCGCGTGTTGCCCGTAAGTGTCCTCAATCACCAACTCTCCGCCTTGGTAACTGTCCGGGTCGCTTAAAAACACCGTTGCCGACAAGTCGGTGCGGATGCGTTGCCCTGTGACGGGGCAAGCGCGGATGGCATTGTCGATATGGTTGCCGAAGGCGTTGTGCGCACCTTGGTAGCGGTTGAATAAAGGCGGAAAAATCCGTTTCGGCAATGCGGCGGATAAAAATAATGCGTCTTGATTTAAGGCATCGGCGATAATCGGGCGCAAGGTCTGACATTCGGGGCTTTGCTCGGGTAATTGCCAATTGTTTTTAACTTGCGCCGATTGCGTTCCGGCGGTGACTCGCCCGTCCACCCAAGCGGCATCAGTGAGCAAGTCACGACATTGCTGCAAAGCTTGCGGGCTGAGTAGTTCAGGAATGTGTATCAGCATGGTTATTCGCCTATCGCTTGCCAGGTGAAAAACACACCCAAACTCAAGCAAGCCAGCACTAAACCGACTGCCACAATGCGTCTGCCGTGCAAGCCTGTCCACAGCAACGTTCCGGTCAAACTCAACATGATTAAACTGCCCGCCAGCGTGTCCGCCAATAATATCCAGCCGATGCCCATGCCTGAGCCTTTGTGTAGGTTGGTCAACAAGGCGAAAATATTGCCTTCGCCTTGTTTGACGCTGACAAAGGCGTTGCCTTGCCAATAGTCGGCTTGTAACATGCGTTTGGGATTACGCACGGTAATTTGCCACAGTGGTGGTTGCCGGAAATCGGTATTGTTCCAGATGATCTGTTTGGCGGGTTCTAGGCGAATTTTGGCGTGTTTGATGTCGATATTTAAAGTCTGGCCCAACCAAGCCGCCAAGGCTTTAGGATCACTGGGGTGCGGTTCGGGCAATGGCAATTGCAGTTCGTGTTGGCTGATTTTGACGGCGGGGATTTTTAGGATGTCGCGATGGTTCAGCAGGATGCCTGACACACCAAACAGCAACCCTAGCATCGCGCCCCATAAGCCCAGCCAGGCATGGGTGCGGCGTAACCATTTTAAGAATGCGCCACGGGCGAAAGGTTTGGGCAGAAAAAGATAGCCGCCTTGCGTTTTTTTAGGGGAATGGGTGGTTGTAGATTGGCTGGTGTTCATTGGGTGAGTTAAGTGATGTTTTTGGGTAGCTGTTTGAATGGCATAGGATGTGTCATATCCAAAAGGCATGAACAAAAGGGCGGCGGGGCAACGGTCGTGTAACCCGCCGCAATCGGTGCAAAATAATAGGTTAGGTCTGCTAACCGACATTAATATTTCACATTAACCGTCACCTGCGCCGACAACGGTACGCCCGGTAAGGCCGAGCTTGTCTGCCCTGATTCGTAATAAACCGTATCCGCCAAGTTAAAAACATTCATCTGCACATCGTAATGTTTCTGGTGATACGCAACGACAGCATCCAAACGTGCATACGCGGGTAAGGTCACTTCGTTAACGCTATCAGCATAGCGGTCGGAAGCGTAGAACACGCCTCCCCCGACTTCCCACTGCGGCGTAATGTGGTAACTGTTCCAAAATACGCCGCTGTGTTCCGGCACGTTGGTTGCGCTCATGCCTTCGAACGATTTGGTCAGGCCACTGACCGTGCCCACCGCCGTAGTGGTCGATTTGGTGATTTTGGCATCCAAATACGCATAAGTCATCGACATATCCCAACGCGGCAATACCTCACCCGCCAAGCCGAATTCAAAACCATCGGTGCGCTGTTCGCCCGCCAAAATACTCAGCGCGGAATCGTTGGGGTTAGTGGTGCGGGCATTGGTTTTTTCCAGACGGAATAAGGCGGCGGTCACGCCCAAACGTCCGCCAAACACATCGTATTTCGCGCCGATTTCAAAATTTTGGTTATGTTCCGGCGGCAAATTAGCGTTGGCGGCAGTGATAGATAAACTTTCCGCCGAGGGGTTAAACGAAGTGCCGTAGCTAAAATAATACGACTGCGCTTTGTCCGGTTGCCAAACCAAGCCACTGCGTGGACTCCATTGGCTATCGCTGCGGCTGAAATTATTGGTGCTGATGCGGTCGAGTTGCTGGGCATCAAATTGGTCATAGCGCGTACCCGCCAATAATTTCCATTCCGGCGTAATTTCAAACTGATCCAGCACATAGCCCGCGTAAGTTTGTGCCTTGGTGTAACGGTCAGTTGCCAATGTGCCGCTAAAATCGCTCGCCAAACCCGTGCTACTGGCGGTTATCACCGGATTAAATATCGAAATGCTACTGACTCCGGTTGAGCTTTTAGATTTGAAACCGTAATTTTCCCAACCGAATTCGCTACCGAACATCAGCGTGTTGTTGAAACCCCATAACGGTTTTTTATAGGTAAAATCAGTCTGGTTATAGACATTGTCCTGCTCATTACGGCGCAAGGCTTGGGTACGCGCCACTGTGGACGTTGCGCCCGTGTCTGTGACCGCACCGAACAAATGGGTCAGGTAATCGCGTTGGTACGCTCCGGCCCGCACGGTGTTTTTCACTGAAAAATCACTGTTGAACCGGTGGTTAAGGGCGACTGTAGCGACGTTGGTGTCGGTATCCAGCAAGCGATTGTCGGTGAAACCGTAATAGGTGTTAATCGGCACATCGGCGGGTTTGCCGCGATACATCGGCACACCGTAATCGAACACCCCCTGTTCTTCCTGATGCAGCAAACTCAAATCCATGCTGGTGTCGTCGTCAACTTTCACGCGGAACGACGGTGCTAAGCCTAGCCGCTGAGTGTCGTTGTAATCGCGGAACGATCCGTTATCTTGGAACAGGAAATTCAGCCGCGCCGACAGGTTTTGGTAAGCCGATTCAGCATCAAGGGTCGTGCGCTTAAAATCATAAGACCCGTAAGTGAAAGCACCCGTCACCCCTGTTTTGCCCGTCGGTTTTTTGGCGACTTGGTTAATCACCCCACCAGTGGCTCCGCGCCCAAATAGAATGGATGACGCGCCTTTCAGCACTTCAGCTTTCTCGATAAAAAAAGTGTCACGGTTGTATTGCCCATTTTCTTTCACACCATCCAAATAATTGTCGGTATTGGCTGCAAATCCGCGTAAAGTGATGGAATCGCCTGTGCGTGCACCTTCACCAGCAGCTATGGTTAGGCCACTGACGTTTCTTAGTGCATCCCGCAAATTGAACGCATTTTGAGATTTGATCAGCTCTTTTGTGACGACACTGACCGATTGCGGAATATCGCGGAGTGCCATCTCGGCCTTACTACCTGTGGTGGAAGTTTCAGCCTTGAAGCGGTTGGGTTTCGGCGCTTGTGCGGCTTTGACTTTGACATCTTCCAGTACGGTTTCGTCGTCTTCCGCAGGGTGGCGGTGCGGCTGATAATGGCGGGTGTCCGTCTTGGCAGGATAAGTGACGGCAGGCTCGCCTGCCATGACTAAACCGCTCAACATTGCCCCCAGCGGCACGAACGTACCTAACCGCCATTTGGCTTTTTGATTTATAGCCTTATTCATGTTTCCCCCTCAGGTTTATAGTGTTCAAAATGGCTGCCTAGCTGGGGAAATGCTGGGTGGCTGATTTAAAATAAAATTTTCAATAAAATTAAAACTATTATTGCTTGCTTGATTCAGACGCGGCGACAAAGCCAATCCGGGTTACGCCCGCTTGGGCGGCGTCTGACAAGGTTTCGGCTATCAGTCGGTACGGCACGGCTTGGTCGGCACGGATATGCACTTCCGGTTGCGGGGTTTGTGTGACAATTTCCTGTAGATGTTGTTGGAACTCCATGCGTGACAAGTGCTTGTTGTTCCAGAACAAATGTTGGTCGGCATTGATTGACAAGCTGACCGCCTCCGGTTGTTCGGGTTGCGGTGCGCCACCTGTTTTTGGCAAGTCGATTTTCACGGTATGTGTCATCAAGGGTGCGGCGATCATAAAAATAATTAACAGCACCAACATCACGTCGATTAGCGGCACCATATTAATTTCCGCAACGGGATGCGCATTTTTGTTGTGGTCAAAACCTCCGAACGCCATCATTGGCCTCCCGTTTGTGGCGGCACGGCAGCACCCGTGGTCAAAAATGCAAACAAATCATGGGCAAAGGCATCAAGCTTTGCCAACGTCAAGCGGTTCGAGCGTGAGCAATCGTTATAAGCTAATACAGCGGGTATGGCGACTGCCAAACCCAATCCGGTCATAATCAATGCTTCGCCTACAGGCCCGGCGATTTGGTCCAGCGTCCCTTGCCCACCTTTACCGATGCCGATCAGTGCGTGGTAAACACCCCATACCGTGCCAAACAAACCGACAAACGGCGCAGTGCTGGCGATGGAAGCCAAAGCGGTTAGCCCCCACTCAAGCTTAGCGGTTTCTTCGTCAATGACGCGACGCATGGCACGGGTCAAAAACTCCGTAGCCGAACCCGCTTCATGCAGACGATGCGCACCGTGAACGGCATGATGCCGGGAGGAACTGATGGCGTGGTGGGTTAAATGGGCAAAGGGTTCGTTGGCAGGATGCCGGTTTAACGACTGGGCGACATCATCCAAAGAGGCCGCTTCCCAAAATTGCGCCAAAAACCGTTGGCTACGGCGACGGCCCACGCGGCCTTGCCAAGCTTTGACAAGGATGAAAAACCAGCTTGCCATCGACATGCCCAGCAATAGCCCAAACAAAGTTTGCCCGACGCTATCGCTCTGCGCTAAAAAATGTGGTAAATCCATATATTAACCCTCCAATGAAAAGGCGACTGGCACGACCACCCAAGCGGCAACCTGTTCTGCACCTTGCCGTGCGGGTACGAATCGCCATTGTTTGACGCCAGCCAATGCCGCCTCATCCAACCGGGCGTAACCACTGCTTTTGCGGAGCAGGATTTGCTCGACCTTGCCGTCGGCACTGATTTTGGCGCGTACCAACACCCGTCCTTGTTCGCCCAATTCCCGCGAAGCCGCCGGATAATCCGGGGCAGGATTGTGCAGATAATCGGCATTTAGATGTGGCAAGGTTATGGGTTCGGCAATGGCTTTAGGCTCAGGCGCGGCACTGGCGGGAGGCGTGGGATTGGCGATAGCGGCGACGTGGCTAGGCACAAAGTTAGGCGGCGTTACGACGGTAGTGTTTCTCGCCACGCTACGCTTGCCTTGGTTGCTGGCAAACACATTTTTGCTTGGTTTGGCTAACAGCTTATCAGGCGTTTTGTTACGCGCTTTCGGCAAGGCTTGGGATTTGGCCTGGGGCTTGGGCGGAACATTGACTTTTGGTTGCAGTGTTGCCGCCGCTTGCACCACAGGCGCAGGCAACCAAGATACCTTCAGTATCGTCGGTGCTGTTGCTTGCGGGTGCGGCACGCTGTCGGTCGCCGTACTAAGCCATAAGCCATGCAGGGCGATGGTCGCCACTACCGCCAAGGCATAGCCGCCATGACGCATGAAGTGAGGGCGGGTATCAAGTGGCGTGGAGACTGGCGGACGTGTTTTGACTACGGCCAGCACACGGCGGTCGGAATTATTTTGCGCCGTAATTATCGGGTCGGTACGCACCGGAAACGGCACTATTTTTAAAGCAGGTCTAGGCATGGCCGCCTCTCATGGTTACATGGTAGTTTGTTGGGCTGGCTGCCTAGCCCGATGGGGCTGGGTGGCTTGCGGGGTGTTGTTATTTGGTTAAAATCAATTTGTCGTTGCTGGTGATGCGCAAACGGTATTCTTCGTCATTGTGTTCGATCACCAGCTCTTGCTGTTTGCCGAACAATTCGCCGCTGCTGACCCGCCGTCGGCTTGGGGAATTTTCCTGTTCCAAGATCACGACACTGGGATGGCTCCTCAGGGTAATGGTATTCGTATTGTTTTTCATAAATTCGGATGTAAAAATGTTAGTGAAATTTCGCCGTCTGACTACGGATAGCTTGCTGTTCCAACAAATGGGACGTTACTTTTTGCCAGTGTTCCAAAAGTTGCAAATACATGTCACGGCTAGCGGACACTTCTTCTAAATCAGGATGCGCAACCAACAGGCTTAATTGCCGCACGATGAGATGTGCCAGTTTCGGGCAATGGTGACCATTGATAAATTGCGTCATTGAGAAACAGGTTGCCGCATGGAGCCGGATCAATTCGGTTTTTTCAGGGGTATATTGTTGTTGCTGCATAAGGCTCGCCTATTCGGGTTGAATGCCCAAAAAATGTTTAACGCACAACCAATGCGCCTGTGCGTTAAACGAGAAGTAGCGAGAGGTCATTCATCGCTTGATATTAATGATAATGATTATCGTTTAATAATTCAAGCACTATTATCAGCCTTGCTAAAAAAGTTGGATCAATGCGGGTGGCCGTAAGAATTTGTGGGAAAGCGTGCAATAGAGGACGTATTAATGCGGGGCAATCGCATTTGACTTTCTATTGCCACTAATGATGGGCGTTCTTGTCTGTTTTCGCAGCTTCAGCCCAAATACGCGAAATGAAGACCCGATAGTGCGGCTATTTTATGGTGAATAAGTCCGCTTCTGTCAGGCAATTTCCCAGCTACCTGAGTGTAGCCGGGAAAGGTTGTCCTGTGGTGGCGTTAAATAACCTTGTCTTTCTTCATCATCATGCGGATACCGCGGATGGCTTGGCGGGTGCGGTGTTCGTTTTCGATCAGGCCGAAGCGGACATGGTCGTCGCCGTATTGGCCGAAACCGATGCCTGGCGCGACCGCGACCTTGGCTTCCAGGAGCAGTTTTTTAGAAAACTCCAATGACCCCATGGCTTGGTAGGCTTCGGGGATTTTTGCCCAAACAAACATGGTGGCCTTGGGTTTTTCGACCGGCCAGCCTGCCGACGCTAAGCCTTCGCACAGGACATCGCGGCGTTTACGGTACATTTCGGCGATTTCCGCCACACAATCTTGTGGGCCTTCCAGGGCGGCGATAGCGGCGACTTGGATCGGGGTGAAGGTGCCGTAGTCCAGATAGGATTTAATCCGCGCCAACGCCGACACCAATTCTTTATTGCCGCACATAAAGCCGACCCGCCAGCCCGGCATGTTGTAGCTTTTTGACATGGAGAAAAATTCCACGGCAATGTCTTTCGCGCCTTCGATTTGCAAAATGGACGGGGCTTTGTAGCCGTCAAAAACAATATCGACATAGGCTATGTCATGCACGACCCAGATATGATGCTCTTTGGCTAAGGCGATGATTTTTTCAAAAAAGTCCAGCTCGACACATTGGGCGGTCGGGTTGCCGGGGAAGTTGATGATCAGCATTTTCGGCTTAGGCCAGCAGTCGATAATCGCCTTGTGCAGTTCTTCAAAAAAATCCACACCAGGGATTAGCGGGACATGGCGCAAGTCTGCGCCCGCAATCACCACGCCGTAAGGGTGGATAGGGTAGGCGGGGTTAGGCACCAGCACGACATCGCCAGGCCCCAGGGTCGCTAAGGCCAAATGTGCCAGACCTTCTTTTGAGCCGATGGTGACGATGGCTTCGGTTTCGGGGTTCAGGTCGACATCGAAACGGGTTTTGTACCAGTTACAGATGGCTTTGCGCAGGCGGGGGATGCCTTTAGACATTGAGTAGCGGTGGGTGTCGTCACGCTGCGCTGCCTCTATCATTTTATCAACGATATGTTTGGGGGTCGGTTGGTCGGGGTTACCCATACCAAAATCAATAATGTCCTCGCCCGCCGCTCGCGCCTTGGCTTTCAGCTCGTTGACAATATTAAATACATAAGGGGGTAAGCGACTTATTCTTTGAAATTGTTCCATGTACAACTCTTGGGCAACCAGGGTGGGGTAATGTTAAAAAGCTATCTAAGGTACTGTTACGGCAAACATCTGTCAAATAATAGACAGATTAAATACGCGCGGGTGCGAAAATCCCGCGTGCCGGATCAGGACGGCATCGCTAACTTGTTGGTTTATCTGCTTGATAGCGTACTAAAAAATGGGTGTTTAAAGGTTGCCACGACTATTTTGGCGGTGTCTCCTGGGTCGTCACGGTTTCGCGCACATGCACTTCCCGCTGCGGAAAAGGTATCTCGATGTTATGTTCGCGTAGGGCGCGGTCTAAGCGCAGGTGCAGGTTATGGACGACTTGCAGGCGGTGCGCCATTTCACTGACGAACACGCGGATAGAAAACATCAGTGAGCTGTCGCCAAATCCGGTTAATACGACCACTGGCTCCGGGTCGGTCAGTACCATTGGTGTGTTTTGCACGGTTTCGAGCATGAGCTGGTGGGCTTTTTCCAAATCTGTGCCGTAGGCGATGCCGATGGGGATCACCACGCGGGTGATGGAGTCGCTGAGCGTCCAGTTAACCAATTGGTTGGTGATGAAGGTTTTGTTCGGCACCACTAATTCTTTTTGGTCCCAGTCCATAATAGTGGTGGCCCGCATTTGGATGCGGCTGACTCTGCCGGTTACGTCACCAATGGTGACGGTATCGCCGACGCGGATAGGCCGCTCAAACAAGAGGATAATCCCGGACACTAAGTTGGCAAAAATTTCCTGCAAACCAAAGCCCAAGCCGACACTGAGCGCCGCCACCAACCATTGCACTTGCGTCCAACTGCCGCCCAATTCATTGGCGACACAGAGGAAGCCGATGGAGATTAACAGGTATTTGGCGAGTTTGTTAATGGCATAACGGCTGCCCGGCTCTACCGATAGGCGGCGGAACCAGACTATTTCCATCAGCCCAGAAAAATTGACTACCGAGACCACGGTGATAAACACATAGACCCCAGCTAACAGCAGGTTAGTTAGGGTGACGGGTTTCATGGTGTCCTGCTTGCCTTCAGTCACCTGATATTCCCAGAGTTGGATATGGTCGAGGAACGAGAAGGCGGGCAAGATATTTTTCCAAATCAGCCAAATGCCGATCAGCAAGGCCACACAGATAAAGACATTCAGCAGTTTGATGGTTTGCGCATTAATTTTAGGTATGTCAATCAACGGTTCTTCAATCGGCACAACCACATCTTCAGCGCCGACAATATGGGGCTTTTCTGGCTGTGCCGCCAATTTGCGGCGCTGCTGGTCGTTGGCTATCGCTAACTGCCGATTGACCAAGGTCAGCCAGCGGAACACCAGCGAGTGTATCACCACCAGCACAAACACTAGCCGTAAGGTGATGATCAGTTGTTGCTGTAACTCTAAGGCGCTTAAATAATAGCCGGCCACGGCAAAGCCGATAATGATGAGGGGTAAGGATATCGCCCCCGGATACCAAAAATACCGCGATTGGTGGAGCCAGCCTTGTGGGGCAGCAGCAATGACATATTGTAAGAGACCGCGGGTCGGATGCAGGATGTTACGGAAAAACGCCGCCATCGCGACCATGCTGAGCACTAAAGCCAAGCGTCCGATGTTATCGCTGTATAAGGCGACACCGGATGCGCCCGTGCTGTTAATCAGAAATACGCTAGGCACGGCAATGAAGCGTAGCCAAGCGATTTGTCGCCGGAACAGGCTGGCGGTTTCGGCTTGCCATTGGAAATGTTTGCGGGCAATCCCTTGCGGGGCAAACAGGCGGTAAAAAAATTGCAAGAAGAACATCGGCACGGCGGAGACTTGGAAGCCTGTGCCCACCACTTTACTGAATTCATTGATATTCCAGGTATGGCTTAAAAACCAACCCCAGTAAAACAGCAGTAGCGGCAACGGTAAGATAAGCAGGAGCAAATGCAGTAAGGCCTTAACCGTGTACAGAAAATGGTCGCTATAAAATTTACCGACCTGTTCGGCAATGGCCAGTAAATGGGTTTTGTTCCAATGTTGGGAAAACACCAAGACCAATAAGCTGGCAATTGCCAAGACGGCGGCAAACGCGTGGTAATACAGGGATTTTAGGGTGTCTTTAATGACCTCCGCCCAATTCATCGGCGATAACAGCCATTGCCCGGCGTGGTAAAGGCCGGGCAAAAAATCGGCGTTAATGGGTTCGGAGCTGGGGACCCAGAGCAGGCGTTCGTCCAAAAAAGCGGCATATTTTGTGGCTTGGGCGACCATTTGTTGTCTGGCAAAATCAAAATCGCCTAAAGAGCGCAGATAAGTGTCATCGGCGACCATGACTTTATTGAGCAGTTCTTTCTGGTTGTTCAGCAAGACCCGCAATTCTGCTTGGATCATCATCCGTTGCTCATTGGGCATGTGCGGGTCAACCTGCGCGGACATGATCTGTTGCAGCTCATGGTCGACATCGGCGAGTTTTTGGAGCTTGTCTTCCACCTTAAACAATTCCAGACTGGTTAACGCAGTCTCGTTTTGGACGGATTCCGATTGTAGGCCTTGTTGGATGTCGATCAACAGGTTACGCCGCTGCTCGCGGAGAATTTTGCCTAGGGCAGGGCTTAAGCCCGCCAGACTGATTTTTTTTTCGGCACTTTTAAAGTCATTGTCAATTTCGGTGACTTGGCTGTCGAGCTTGGCTTCTTGCTCGTTATACGCGTCGGTTTTGCTGGTGGTCGCCTGTAAATCCTTGCTGAATTGGATGTTCTCGCGGGTCAGCATCTGAATGACCAGATGTTTGCCTGCCAAGTCCTTTTCTGCTTGGCTGAGCGCATCTTGGGCTTCTTTAGCGGCCTGTAGGCGGCGTTCTGCCAAAATGCTGTCGATGGCGGTCAAGATCGGCGCTTCCATGCTTCTTTGTGAGTCTAACAGTTGGTACTGGGCTTTTAACAGGTCAACGCGGACGGGGTTGCTGATGGCTTCAATATCGAGCATTTTCAGCTCGGCGGTGCGGGCATCAATGAGGGTTTTTAGATAAAGTTGCTCGGCTTCTGACTCTATTTTTAAGGTGGTGGACGTGGCGGGGCTTGCCGATTTTTTCTGGCTGTTATCTAAGTCCTGCTGGGCGGTGAGCGTTTCTTGGCGGATTAAGGGCGGTCTGCTGTTTTGCAGGGTCAGTTCGGTATCGAGATTTTTGAGTTGCTCATCCAAGTTGC
The DNA here is from genome assembly GCF_002209385.1 of Methylovulum psychrotolerans. NCBI lineage: Bacteria > Pseudomonadati > Pseudomonadota > Gammaproteobacteria > Methylococcales > Methylococcaceae > Methylovulum > Methylovulum psychrotolerans. Next base: position 2,385,955 of record NZ_CP022129.1, on the reverse strand, counting down.
TGAGCTTTTCTTTCTCGATAATCAGGCGTTGCTCCAGTTCGTCGGTGGCGATGTCGGTAAAACTTTCCGGCTTTTGTTTGGCTTGTTTTTGTTGGATTTGTTCGAGGTCTTTTTGGAGTTTTTTGATCGCTTCGGGTGCTTGCTTGGTGGCTTGCTTAAAGCTTTCGGTTTTTGAGTTAAACAGTTCGATATTTGCCAGATTATCTTGCGCGGAATGATAAAATTTTAAGACGCTGGTTTTGGTGGTTTCGTCAAAATCTTGGCGGGCGGTAACGGCATCAATTTTCGCCTGTAGGGCGGTGCTGGCCGATACGGGGGGGTTTTGTCCGGTTTGGGTGTTAGCCGCTTGGACGGCTCCTATGCCCAGTATTAATAACACGGTCAGCAAGGGCCATTGGGCGTAAAAATAAGGTCTACGTTTATCTGTCTGTTTCATTAGGCAAGGCAAAAGCAAGGTTAGGGTAGGTCTAGGGTCAAAAGAGGGGGGAGGAAAGGGTATACGGTTAGAGTCAATTGGTGCTGATGGTTCAAATGTGCCGGAGACGAAAGGGCGATAATAACAAAAAATGGCACATCTTAGCGGCTTTCTTAACCGTTATGCTTTCTTACCGATTATAATAAGCCTATATCCCACCTTATAGTAAGTCAGCAGGACATTCTTATGAAAGCAAGCTTAAATTTTTTAACGGTTGGTGTCTTGATAGCGTTGGCCGCTTGCTCCACCCAGGAAGTCAAACGTGACACCCCAGCTCCTGCCGCCGTGGTTCCGCCGCCCGCCGCCCAACCGGACAAAACGTCGGCTTCCGGCCAAAACCCCGCCATGACCTTGGATAAAGGCGGCAAAAAGCTACATCTGGTCAGGATTATGGATGGTTTGGCTTGTAAGAACACGGCGCAAGGGGCGCAAGGCAGTTTTCTGATTTACGCCTATCCTGAAGATATAGAGCGTATCAAGCGTGAGCGCGGCGATAAGGTATTTGCCGAATTTTCTGACCGCATCCAAGCCTTTTCGGCGGATGTCTTACAACAGGCCGTTAATGCCACCAACCTGGATGATAACCCGTTTGCTTTAGGCCAAGACGAAGCCCAAGAGGGGCTGGCCAAAGACTTAAGCGTGAACTTCCAACGTGCCGTAGCCCCCGCTATCGCCAAGTTTACCCAAGAGACTACTTTGACTATCGACATTACCCCGTTTACCCCGTCATTGCAATTTTATCGCCAAGGCTGCCAAGCGGCTTTGAGCGAACCCGTTGCCCCTGAAACCAGCGTGGTCAAACCATAAACGGCGAGCCGCACTTATTTTATCCTGCCGTCATAGCCTACCCGACAGGCTCAGGACGGCTACGCCCAACGTCTTACCGTAATAGGATTTCTACCCAATATGAATGATTCTCTCCCGAAAGCAGAACAGTGCCGCCAACAACTAAACCAAGCCGCTTTGGATTACCACGAATTTCCAACGCCTGGCAAAATCAGCGTCACCCCGACCAAACAACTGACCTGCCAGCGCGATTTGTCCTTGGCCTATTCGCCCGGCGTGGCCGCCACTTGCGAAAAAATTGTTGAAGACCCGCACAATGTCGCCCGTTTCACGTCGCGGGGCAATTTGGTGGCGGTCATCACCAACGGCACGGCGGTGCTGGGGTTGGGCAATATCGGCCCGCTGGCCGCGAAACCGGTGATGGAAGGCAAAGCGGTGCTGTTTAAAAAGTTTGCCGGGATTGATGTGTTTGACATTGAAATTAACGAGTCTGACCCGGACAAACTTTGCGATATTATCGCCGCCTTAGAGCCGACTTTTGGCGGTATCAATCTGGAAGATATTAAAGCCCCGGAATGTTTCTATATCGAGCGGCAATTGCGTAGCCGTATGAAAATCCCGGTGTTTCATGATGACCAGCACGGCACGGCGATTATCGTCAGCGCGGCGATCTTCAACGGCCTGAAAGTGGTGGGCAAAGACTTCCGCCAGTGTAAGCTGGTGGTGTCCGGTGCAGGGGCGGCGGCGTTGGCCTGTTTGGATTTGTTGGTCGATATGGGGTTTCCGCTGGCGAATATCTTCGTCTCTGATTTGGCGGGAGTGGTTTATACAGGCCGTACCGAGTTGATGGATGCCGACAAAGCCCGTTTTATGCAAGACACCCCCGCGCGTACCTTGGCGGAAGTTATCCCTAATGCAGATGTGTTTCTGGGCTTGTCGGCGGGCGGGGTGTTAAAGCCGGCGATGGTCAAAAGCATGGCTGCCAACCCGCTCATTATGGCGCTAGCCAACCCGACCCCGGAAATCCTGCCCGAAGAAATCCGCGCCGTGCGTGACGATGCCGTGATTGCCACAGGCCGCTCGGATTACCCTAACCAGGTCAATAACGTGCTGTGCTTCCCCTATATCTTCCGTGGGGCTTTAGATTGCGGTGCGACCACCATCACGCGTGAAATGGAAATCGCCACGGTTCACGCCATCGCCCAATTGGCGCAAGCGGAACCGTCGGATGTGGTCGCCAATGCCTATGGTAGCCAAGACCTGTCCTTTGGGGTGAATTACCTGATCCCGCTGCCGTTTGACCCGCGCCTGATGAGCCACATCGCCCCGGCGGTCGCCAAAGCCGCCGCCGAATCGGGGGTCGCCACCCTGCCGATAGCCGATCTGGAGGCCTATACCGAACGGCTGCGCCAGTTCGCTTACCATAGCGGCTCGTTTATGCAGCCCGCTTTCCATAAGGCGAGAAATACCGATGCCGCCATCAAGCGCATCGCCTTTGCCGAAGGGGAAGACGAGCGGGTGTTACGCGCGGTACAAATTGTGTTGGATGAAAAAATTGCGGTGCCGATCTTGATAGGCCGCCCTGCTGTTATCCAGCAACATATCGACAAATTAGGCCTGCGCATGAAAGTGGGGGTGGATTTTTCTATCGTCAACCCCGATCAGGACGAGCGTTACCACGATTATTGGCAAAGCTATCTGAATATGACCCTACGCAAAGGCGTTACCGAACAATATGCCAAGCTGGAAATGCGCCGCCGGCATACGCTGATCGCCGCGATGCTCGTCCATAAAGGCGATGCCGACGGTCTGATCTGCGGCACGTTCGGCACCCCTAGGCTGCATTTGCACTATATCGACCAAGTGCTGGGCAAACGCCCGGATTGCACCTTATACGCGGCGATGAACTACCTGGTGCTGGCGGATCGGCAAATCGCTTTGGTCGATACCCATATCAACGAAGACCCCAGCGCCGAACAGCTTGCCGAAATTACTTTGCTGGCGGCGGATCAAATGCGCCATTTAGGCCTAATCCCTAGAGTGGCGTTGCTGTCACACTCTAACTTCGGCTCCAGCAACAGCCTGTCCGCGCAAAAAATGCGCAAGGCGTTGGCGATTATCCGCGCTAAAGATGCCGATTTGGAAGTGGACGGAGAAATGCACGCCGACAACGCTATTGATTACGCCATGCTGAAACACACCCTGCCTGACACCACCTTAACCAGCAGCGCCAACTTGCTGGTCTCGCCGAATATTGATGCCGCTAACATTTCTTACAATCTGCTGAAAGCGACGGCGGGTAATGGCGTTGCCATTGGGCCGGTGTTGCTGGGTTGCGCTAAGCCCGTGCATATCCTGACCGCCTCGGCGACGGTGCGGCGGATTGTCAATATGACGGCGTTGTGTGTGGTGGATAGTGTTTGGGCGGCAGGTGGCGTTTAAGCAAGCAGGGATTTTTAACCGTTGGGCGGGCTAGGTTGGTTTGACAATAAAAATTTTGCTAAATTATGTGACCATGTTGTTATTGTTATCTAGTAATTATCTAGCCCCCCAACTAAATCCTTGAAAGCGTAATGCCAAGGATTGTAACGGCTTATGGGATGTGTTAAAAATTTGATATTAACATGGCGCACCATCAAACACAGAGCAAATATCCTGTAATAACCCGCTTAAGCCCTATCCGGCAAAGCAAATGCCCGCATATTAGTTGCATCATGAGTAACCCGTTGATTTAAGGTAGTATCAAACTATTTCGTTTAGCTAGCCAGTGCCAAGGCGGGCTGATGCGTTAAACTGCCTAATACATGGGTTAAGCTGCTGATATCGCGGGCATCCGCCGACATCACCGGATAAGACAGGTCATTTTGGCCCAGATAGTCGGCATAGTCTTTAATGGAGGGGGTTGCACAGAGGTCATAATGGGTTATGCCTATCGCCAAATGAATTTTATGGCGGAAATCTTTGACCATATCCAAATAATAGGCCAATTCGGCAAACGGGTCGTCTTCGCGGTTATCAATCAGCAGCACGGCGCCCCAGGCGTTATCAAATAATAACTGGCTCATAAAATCAAAGCGTTTTTGGCCGGGCGTGCCATAAAGAAAGATTTTCAGGTTGTCATGGAAGCGCATTTCGCCGTAATCCTTGCTTGGAACGAAAGCACCGTAACCCGCCCAGACAAAAGACATCGGCAAGGGGGTTGCTGAACTTCCATAAAAGGAAGAAAAAACATTGTTTCTGAACAGAATTTCCTTAACTTAATGGCAGTGACCCCAACCCTCCCCATCAGGGGAGGGAGCCGTCTACCTTGACAAGCCTTAGCTCTTCGCTAATCTTTTCCACTATTTAGAGGTGACTTTATGAAAAACTTGATGATCGAGTGAAAGGCCTTACCCGCAATTATTTTCTGCCCGTCCCTTAATTTAAGGATGGGTGTAGATACCCCTCTGTTTGAGGTTTATCAGGCAAACCCATAATCCGCCAGAGCCGTTTGTGCCGTGCCTTGCAACGTACCTAACAAGGTCAATTCACCGGCACTGACCACAGCATCTGCACCCGCTGATTTGAACAGGTATAAAGCACTGTCCACGCCGTTGTCCACGGCGAACAGGCGGGTGTCGCCCAGCGCGTAACTGCTGGCGGCGCTGCCGATGTCGGTGGCGGCAGTAGCGGTGGTGATGGCGCCGATGATGTTGGAAGTGACCACCACCAGTTCGGATAAGGCGGAAAAACCGCCTAGGCCGTTGATGAGCGCAGCGTTGTCGATGTTATGGTCGCCGTTGCCGATGGACAGGCCCAGCGCCGCGTCCAGCACTTGCAGCTTGTCGGTGCCGGAGACAAAATCCAGCACCTTGTCAGAGCCGCCTGTCACCGTGCCGAACACGAAGGTGTCGCTGCCCGCGCCGCCTGTCAGAGTGTCCGCTCCGCCACCGCCGTTCAAGACATTGTTGGCGGTGTTGCCGAGCAGCACATTGGCGAACAGGTTTCCGGTGCCGTTAATGGCCTTGCTGCCGGTCAAAGTCAGGTTTTCGACATTCGCCGTCAAGGCATACGAGACCGAACTCTGCACTTTGTCGATGCCTGCGTCGACAGTTTCATACACCTTGTCATCAATATTATCCACTACATAGATGTCATTGCCTAAGCCACCCTTTAAGTTATCGACACCAGAGCCGCCATTGAGTATGTTTGCCCCAGCATTGCCGATCAGGGTATTGGCAAGGCTGTTGCCAGTACCGTTAATGGCGGCAATCCCGGTCAGGGTCAGGTTTTCCAGGTTCGCGCCCAGCGTCCAGGAGATGGCACTTTGCACGGTATCTGTGCCTTCGCCGATATTTTCCGTGACCGTATCGCCTATATTGTCAACGATATAAATATCGTCACCCAAACCGCCTATCAGGCTGTCCGCACCCTTACCGCCATTCAGCGTATTATTAGCAATGTTGCCAATGACCGTATTTGCCAAACTGTTACCGATACCGTTGATGGCGGCGGCTCCGGTCAGGGTCAGATTTTCAACATTAGCGGCCAAGGTGTAAGTGACGGAGCTTTGTACCGTATCAATGCCTGCATTGGTATTTTCAATCACCGTGTCGCCGATATTGTCAACAATATAGCTGTCATTACCGAGTCCGCCTTTTAAGCTATCTGCCCCCGTTCCGCCATCCAGCACGTTAGCTGCCGAGTTACCTATGAGGGTATTGGCAAGGTTGTTGCCTGTTCCGTTAATAGCGGCAGAACCCAATAAGGTCAGGTTTTCAACGTTAGCGGTTAGCTGGTAAGAAATCGAGCTTTGCACCGTGTCGATGCCTGCGGCGGGATTTTCATTGACAATATCACCAACGTTATCAACAAAATAAAGGTCGTTACCCGTTCCGCCGCTCATGGTGTCGGCACCTGCAAGTCCGTTCAACGCATCGTTGCCGGCAGTACCCACCAAAATATCCTTTCCGGTAGTGCCGACGATAAAGTGGGTTAATGTGTCGCCGCCTGTAAACTGAACTTGATTTACCTGCCAGTTGATGTCGCTGAAATAAAAATAATTGTCGATGGTGACCTGGTCGCCACTGCCGTACTGGAGGACGAGGCCGTAGTTGCCGTCTTCAAACAGGGCGGTCAGGCCGGACAGTGTCAGATTGGTGAACTGCACAGTGTCCATGCTGTTGTCGGTGTCGTAATTGTAAACTTCGTCCTGCCCGTCACCTATGCCGAACACATAGGTGTCAAGCCCGCCATTGCCTTGCAAGTAGTCGTTGCCCGTGCCGCCCGCCAGGGTGTCATTGCCCGTGCCGCCATAAAGGATGTCGTTGCCACCCAGCCCGTTGAGGGTGTTTACCATACCGTCCATCGCGTTCAGGGTATCCCCGGCTGAGGTGCCGTTATGCCGCTGGAGGAGGTCGGCGAAGCCCCAAGTGGCATCGGTGAACTGTATGTTATCGACTTGCCAGTTGGTGTCGCTGTAATAAAAATAATTGTCGATGGTGACCTGGTCGCCACTGCCGTACTGGAGGACGAGGCCGTAGTTGCCGTTGTCAAACAGGGCGGTCAGGCCGGACGACGCGAGGTTGGTGAACTGCACGGTGTCCATGCTGTTGTCGGTGTCGTAATTGTAAACTTCGTCCTGCCCGTCACCTATGCCGAACACATAGGTGTCAAGCCCGCCATTGCCTTGCAAGTAGTCGTTGCCCGTGCCGCCCGCCAGGGTGTCATTGCCCGTGCCGCCATAAAGGATGTCGTTGCCGCCCAGCCCGTTGAGGGTGTTTACCATACCGTCCATCGCGTTCAGGGTGTCACCGGCTGAGGTGCCGTTATGCCGCTGGAGGAGGTCGGCGAAGCCCCAAGTGGCATCGGTGAACTGTATTTTATCGACTTGCCAGTTGGTGTCGCTGTAATAAAAATAATTGTCGATGGTGACCTGGTCGCCACTGCCGTACTGGAGGACGAGGCCGTAGTTGCCGTTGTCAAACAGGGCGGTCAGGCCGGACGACGCGAGGTTGGTGAACTGCACGGTGTCCATGCTGTTGTCGGTGTCGTCATTGTAAATTTCGTCTTGCCCGTCGCCTATCCCGAACACATAGGTGTCCGCCCCGCCATCACCTTGCAGGTAGTCGTTGCCCGTACCGCCTTTTAAAATATCATTACCACTACCGCCATTTATGTAATCATCGCCCCCTGCACCATTAAGGGTATCATTGCCCCCATTGCCATAAATGGTATCCGCCGCACTTGTACCATTGTAGGTGTTATTATTGTTATTGCCGTTATAGGTTGCCATCGCTTATCCTTAAAATACATTAATGTATTGATAATATTGTTATTTTTTCGATATTATACTGCGTCTTATACTGTATGCCTAAGATAGGGATGCCATCGCCAATTAATCGGCACAGACCAATCCGGCTTTAAGGCCGACCGTTAGCCTGTATGTTTATTCTGTCGTTTGCTGAATGTCGGCCCCATAGTTTTACCCATTATTTGGTTTTTTGCCATTTTATTTTCCAACCCAGCATATTTTAAAATTCATTATTTAAAACAGATATTTATTACGAAGGACACGAATTTTTTAAGTCGTTTCTCGATGTCTTTCAGGTTGACTTTATCATGAAAGGCTTAACGAACTATGAATGGCCATGTGTACAGAAACTAAAAGTTAACCGTTTAGAATACTTGCCAGTATCAACGCTTTTCCTCAAACCACCGATACAGCGTCGGCAGCATCACCAAAGTCAGCAATGTTGAGGTAATTAGGCCGCCGATAACCACGATGGCTAGGGGTTTTTGCACCTCCGAGCCTGGGCCGTTGGCGAACAGGAAGGGTACGAGGCCGAGCAGGGCGATGGTGGCGGTCATCATGACGGGGCGGAAGCGTTGGGCGCAGCCTTGGCGGATGGCTTCCAGTTGGCTGAGGCCGCTATCACGCAAATTGCGGATGTAGGACACCAGCACCACGCCGTTCAGCACCGCGATACCCCATAAGGCGATAAAGCCAACCGAAGCGGGGACGGACAGGTATTCGCCGCTGATGAACAGCGCCACTACGCCGCCGATGGAGGCAAAGGGTAGGACTAAGATGATAAGGCTGGCAAAACGTAGCGAGTTAAAGAGCATGAATAATAAAAAGAAGATGGCACCGATGGTGATCGGGATGATGATTTTTAAGTGCCCCAATGCCCGTTCCATGTTTTGGAACTGTCCGCCCCATTCCAGATAATAGCTTTCCGGTAGTTTGACTTGGCTACCGACGGCCTGTTGCAGTTCGGCGACGAAACTGCCCAAATCCCTGTCCTTAACGTTAACACCGATGACAATCCGGCGTTTGCCCATTTCGCGGCTAATTTGTGAGGGGCCGTCGTTCAGGCGGATGTCGGCCAAATCGCCTAAGGGGACCCGTGCGCCGTTAGTAGAGGTTAACAAGATGGCATCAATAGCTTCTATGCTATTGCGGAAACTTTCGGGTAGGCGCACGGCGGCGGAAAAGCGGCGTTCGCCTTCGTAGATTTCGGTGGCGGTTTTGCCGCCGATGGCGGTTTCGATAACATCATGGATGGCGGCGGCGTTAATGCCGTGTCTGGCAATAGCTTCGCGGTTGACGGTAATGGATAGATATTGTTGTCCGGTCAGGCGTTCGACGCGGATGTCTTGAGCACCTGGGATAGTACCGGCGACTTTGGCGATGGTATTGGCGGTATTTTTAAGCTGTTCCAAATCATCGCCGAAGACTTTTATCGCCAAGTCGGAACGTACTCCGGTGAGCATTTCGTCAACGCGGTCGGAAATGGGTTGGGCCATGACCACTTGCACACCGGGCAGGCTAGTGCTGAGTTTATTGCGGATGGCATCGGCGATGGTGTCTTGATTCCAGCCCTTTGGCCATTCGTTTCTGGGTTTCAGGCTGACGATAGGGGTGGATTCGTTTTGGCTTTGCGGGTCGGCGGGGCTTTCGCCACGTCCGATGTTGGTCACAGCCAGGCTTACGCCGGGAATGTCCATAATCATGCGCATGGCGGCCATTTCCATGTTAATGCCTTCTTGCAAGGAAATGTTGGGGACACGGTTAATGGCGGGGACAATGGAGCCTTCTTTCATTTCCGGGATAAAGGAACTGCCCAAGAACGGCATTAACGCTAGCGTACCGGCAAACAAAGCCGCCGCCACAGCAACAACTAGCTTGCCATGCTGTAAGGACAAGTCGAGCAGTTGCAAGTAGGGCTTTTTCATGACCGCGATAATGCGGGTGTCATGGTCTTTATGAGAGTGGCCTTGGAGCAGAAACGAACACAGCACAGGTGTTAAGGTCAGCGATAAGATGAGCGAAATCAACAAGGCAATGGCGATGGTGTAGGCAAGGGGGGCGAACATTTTGCCTTCCATGCCTTGCAGGGTCATTAAGGGCAAAAACACCACGATAATGATGCCGACCCCAAACAGGACCGGCGTGGCGACCTCTTCCGCCGCCGCCATGACCACTTTCAGGCGGCTGGTCGTGCCGCCTTTGCGTAAGGTCAGCAGTGTGAAGGCGTTTTCGACTACTACCACCGAACCATCGACAATCAACCCGATGGCTATCGCTAAGCCGCCCAAGGACATTAAGTTAGCGGAAAGCCCCAGTTGGTTCATGACAATAAAAGTAATCAGCGGAGTGATGAGTAGGGTGCAGACCACGATGACGCTGGAGCGTATGTCCCCTAAAAACAGCAGTAAGATGACGACGACCAGGGCGACCCCTTCCAGCAATACTTTGGTGACGGTGTGCAAGGCCGCATCCACCAGTTCGCTACGGTCATAATAAGGGACAATTTTCAAATCTTCCGGCAACATGTTTTTGTCGTTGATTTCCTGAACCCGTGCCTTGATGCGGCTAACCACTTCTTTGGCGTTGCCGCCGCGCAGCATCATGACAATACCGCCTACGGCCTCGGTATAGCCGTTTTTTAGCACAGCACCCACCCGGCCTTCATGGCCTATTTTCACTTCGGCGACATCATGGATATGAATGGGGACACTGTTTTCTTCTTTCAGGACGATATTGCCAATATCGGTGACATCCCGGATCAGACCCACGCCACGGATCAGGTATTGCTCGGCATAATGCGGCAACACCCCGCCGCCGCTGTTGGCATTGTTTTGGGCAAGTGCGTCAAACACTTCACTAAGGGCGATATGGTAATGGTGCATCCGGTCCGGATTGACCAGCACTTGATATTGCTTGTTATAGCCGCCTTGCGAGTTGATTTCCGCCACTCCGGCAATGCCACGCAATAAGGGGCGCACCACCCAATCTTGAGCTTCCCGACGGCGCATCAATTCTTCGGGGCTTAAGGCGCGTTGCCCGTCATCAGTCCGCTCCAAGGTATATTGGTAGACTTCACCCAGGCCAGTCGAAACGGGGCCTAAAATAGGCATAACCCCTTCGGGCATGGTGTGGCTGACTTCCATCAGCCGTTCCATGACCAATTGCCTGGCGAAGTACACGTCCGTGTCATCCGTGAAGACGAGGGTGATCAGCGACAGGCCGTTTTTGTTGAGCGAGCGCATTTCCGTTAGTCCCGGCAAGCCGGTCACGGCAATCTCCAGCGGTACGGTGATAAAGCGTTCGACTTCTTCAGGCGAGCGTCCGGTGGCTTCGGTGGCGATTTGCACTTGGACGTTAGTGACATCAGGAAAGGCATCAACCGATAGGGATTGCAGGGCTTTTATGCCAAACAGACCCAAGCCCACCGCCAATACCAGCACCAAAATACGGTTCTGTAAACCGCCATGGATCAAGGCTTCAATCATGGTTTACCCCAGTTCTTTGCGTTGACGTTCGCTGTTCAGGTGGAAGCCACCCTCGATAACGACTTTTTCGCCTTGCTGTAAACCATCAAGAACCTGGCGCACCGCACCATTACGCGCACTGAGTTTGACAGGTTTTAAGGTAAATTCATCCGGCGCGGTCTGGACAAAAACATGGTCACGGTCATCAACGCGGATAATTGCCGAATCAGGCAGTGCCAATTCTTGCGTACTTTGCTTGTAGATGACTAAGGTAGCCAGCATTTGCGGCTTAAAAATGCGCAGGGGATTAGGGATGTCCATGCGCAAGGTGACAGTGCGGGTTTGCGGATCGACCATATCGGCGACATAAATCAAGCGCCCGCGTTGTTCTTGTTCGGGGATAGCCGCTAAGGTAACCAAAGCCTCGTCGCCTTCATGCGCCCAATGCGCCTGCTGTTCGGGCAGTTCGGCCACCACCCAGACATGGGAGAGGTCGGCGACCGTGAACAGCGCATCACTAGGCTGTACCACTTGCCCTAAGGTGACAGTGCGCTCGACAATAGTGCCTTGGATGCTGGCAGTGATCGGCAGTAGCGAATGGATTTTCCGCTCTTTTGCCAAACGCGCCAAATCTGCGTCCGACATGCCAAATACCCGCAGTTGGTCGGTCGCGGTACGCAAATCAATATCGGCTTCGCTCAGCAGGCTTTCCCGTTCCTCCAATTCCGCCTTGGGGATGATGTCGCTAGCAAACAGGCGTTTGGCACGGTTGGCGACCAACTGTCGCAAAGCCAATTGCGAGCGGGTCTTTAAATAAGCCGATTGGGCCATGCCCAGTTCGGTGCTGTTGAGGGTCGCCAAACGTTCGCCTTTACGGACTTCTTGGCCGATAACCGCTTGGGTTTCGGTAATGCGTCCGGTGACGGTCGCACCAATACGGGCTATCCTTTCTTGGTCGAGTTCGACCCTGGCGGGCAAACGCAAGGATTCATGCACTTGGCTGGAGCCTAAGGTAATGATTTTTATTTGTTGCATCAGCAGTGGCGAAGCCTTAACGGTGAGGGGCGTTTGCGCGGCAGCTAATGGGGCTAACAGCAATGCTATTAATAAATATATAAACTTCATAATATTAGGTTCTCTATAAAGAGGGATTGACTAAGGCTCTGCCGATCTTTGGTTGCTATTACGGGGTAGGGCGGGGCTTATCAGGGCGGCCTTGGCTGTTTCGCCTTTGTTAATGCCTTTAAGGCAGGCTTTATTGAGCCATCATGGTGCATGACAGTGATGGTCAGCTTTAGCTAGACAGCCGTAATCCCCAGCACTAACGTATTTAAGCTTTTAAAATAGTTGACGCTTGCCCGTCTTATGCCTATTAAACCCCATTTGTCCTGAAACCCATAGTTTAAAAGTCATTCGCCGCAAAGGCCATAGCCTTTTTCAAGCCTTAACCTTGAGTTCTTCATAATAAAAAGGATTAAATTTAAACTACGGCTTTCAAGTCATTTTAGGAGGTGTCATTGTCCAAGCAATATATATACCTTTTATATGATCTATTCCGCACAAATCTGCGCTTATACCCATCGACTAACGTCTATAGTCCGTTAATTTTAGCCGTTATGGCTGGGTTTTTTGAGAAAACCCGCCAATTTCATAATACTGTAACGAAATTTTGTGATAATTGAGTCATTAATTATGAAATTGAGAATAGCAATGAAACGGTTTGGCCTCCTACTGATTCTTTTAACACTCTTCCCGTCATTCGCCTCTGCATGGTGGAACGATGATTGGGGCTATAAGAAGAAAATAAGCTTTGATGCAAAAAAAATGCAGCAAGACGGGGTCACTATGCCCCAAGATGCTTTTGCCTTGGTGCGTTTGCATACAGGTAACTTTACTTATTTCTTAGATCTTGCCGAAAAAGGCAAAGATATCCGTGTCTTGGCGGCTGATGAAGCGACACCGTTAAAATTTTATATCGAAAAACTCGACCCCGTTAACGAAATGGCCTTTATCTGGGTGAAATTGCCGAAAGACATTAGCAAAGACCCCGAGCCCAGTTTCTGGTTGTACTATGGCAATGCCGAAGCGGTTGATGGCCAAGATGCCGCTAACGCCTTCGATGCCAGCGAAATCTTGGCGTATCCGTTTGACCAAGCGGCCATTAAAGATCTGACCGCTTACGCGCATGTCGCCTCAGACGCGACGGCCACGAATAGCGAAGGGGGCTTGATTGGTGCCGCCGCCACTTTCCAAGGTAGCCAAATTATCCGTGTCGCCAGCGCACCGTCGCTGGCAATGTCCCCAACGACTGGCTGGACAGTGGAAACTTGGGCCAAAGTTGAACAGGCCCAGCAAAATGCCGTTATTTTCCAACGGGCAGGCGTTACCTTGGCGGTAAAAGAACTGACCCCCACTTTGCAAGTGACCGATGCTTCAGGCAGCAAAAAAGAATTTGCCGCCACTGCGCCGTTAACCGCCGCGACTTGGCAACATCTGGCGGTGGTAGCCACGGCCAGCGACATCACCCTCTATGTTAATGGCGCGGCGGCGGGTACTTTTCCGGTAACGCTAGCGGAACTGACAGGCGATTTGACCTTAGGGGCTGACACTAGCGGCACTAGAGGCTTGACTGGAGCGTTAGACCAATTCGTGGTCTACAAAATCACCCGCGATGCCAATTCCGTTAAATTTGACGCGCAAATGCAAGGCGCAAACTCGGCGATGCTGACTTACGGCGAAGACGCTACGCCTGATAGTGAAGAAGGCGAATCTTATATTATGGGTACGCTTAACAGCGTGACCATCGACGGCTGGGTCATTATCGGCATTTTGGGCGTGATGTTTGTCATCAGTTGGATGGTAATGATTTCTAAGGCGATTATCCTCAGCCGCACCGCCAAACAAAATAAAAAGTTTGAAGAAGCCTTTGCTTCTTTAAACGTTCAAGATATGGCCTCGTTAAATCATGAAGACACCGACGAAGATGCGGATTATGAAGAATCACCCTTGTTATTGTCGCTGACGGCGAGCCACGGCGAATTCACTGGCTCTTCGCTGTACCGCGTTTACCATGTCGGTGTCGAAGAAATGAACCGTCGTTTAAACAAAACCAAAACTAACGATATTGCGTTGAGCGCCCAGGCCATGAATGCGGTTAAAGCGTCAATGGATGCGGTTGTGGTGCGGGAATTACAAAAGCTGAATGCACAAATGGTCTTGTTGACCATCGCTATTAGTGGTGGCCCCTTCTTGGGGCTGTTGGGTACGGTAGTCGGGGTTATGATTACCTTTGCGGCAATTGCCGTAAGCGGCGAGGTTAACGTCAACTCTATCGCCCCAGGTATTGCGGCGGCGTTAACGGCCACCGTTGCCGGCCTGATGGTGGCTATCCCTTGTCTGTTCGGTTACAACTATTTGGGCGGACGCATCCAATCCATTACGGCTGACATGCACGTTTTTGTCGATGAGTTCATCGCAAAAATGTCCGAACAGCATACCTAGGATCATCCCCCGTACCTGAGCAACCGTTATGAAAGTACAAGAAGAGAATGCGGCGTATGACGAGATTAACGTCACGCCGATGTTGGATTTAGCTTATGTGTTATTGGTAGTGTTCATCCTGATGTGTACTGCATCGGTGCAAGGCATTACCGTTGATCTGCCTAAGGCCAGTGATGCGCCAAGCCTTGCCAAACCACAGACCAAGGCCATTACTGTTACCGCTGACGGCACTATTTTTTTGGATACTTATCCGGTCGATATGGCGCAACTGGAATCTATGCTCCAACAGTTTAAGGCGGTCAACCCTGCCTTGCCCGTGGTTATTAAGGGCGATGCCAGCGTGCAGTACGTCAAGATCGTCGATGTACTGGCATTGCTGGGTAAACTGGACATTACCCAGATCGGGTTGGTTACGCAAAATCTGGTTAAATAAAAACGCCCAATGACGACAAAGAAGAAACATTTTCGGGTTTATTTGCCCACCATTATCGGTGGCCTCATCTTGCTGGCCGTTACGGTACTTATTGTCCGGGCGATCAGTAATATGGAAGATAAGCCGGAGAAAAAAGAACGCACCATCCAAAAGATTACCTTAACTAAACCGCCCCCCCCTCCGCCTCCCCCCCCTAAGGTGGAAAAACCACCTGAGCCGCAGATGGAGGAAAAGGTTGAGCAAGAGCCTGAACCGGAACCCGAAGAAATGCCTGATGTCGCCGATGCACCACCGCCCGGTGATTTAGGTTTGGATGCCGAAGGTTCGGCGGGTTCTGACGGCTTTGGCTTGGCGGCGCGTAAAGGCGGCAAAGGCCTATTAGGTGGCGGTGGCGGCGGCGATCCTAACGCTTGGTATGGCGGTATTATTAAAAACGATATTTTGGATATTCTTTCCGAACACGAAGAGCTGCGCATTAAAGGCTACACCGCAATCGTCAAGTTATGGGTTGAAGCAGATGGCACCATTTCCCGCTTCGAGCTAGCGAAAGGCAGTAATGACAGCGAAATAGACGAGCTGATCAATCAGTTATTGACCAAATACAAAAAGGTCAACGAACCGCTCCCCGTGGGGATGGAACAGCCGATTAAGCTAAGAATTACATCAAAAATCTAAATTAATGTACAGGTAGACAAATGGATAATAAAAAGCAGCTAATGACCATGGTGCTTTGTGGTATGGTGGGCATGGCTCATGCGGGCGAAAAGGAAGAATTGCTCAAATTGCGCAATACCACGACCAATTTGATTAAAGAATTAGTCAAACAGCATGTGTTGACTGAGCAGGCCGCCCAAGAAATGATCAAACGGGCCGAGGCTGACGCAGAGGCACAAGTCGCCGCCCAGCAGGCCGCTAAACCGGCGGGCAAAGATGTGCCGCCCGAACAAGGTGAAGTCAGGGTGCCTTATGTGCCCGACTTCATCAAAGACGAGTTGCGCCAGCAAGTCCGTAACGAATTGCGCGGCGATGTGGTCAAAGATGTCATGCAACAAGCCAAAACCCAAAAATGGGGGATGCCTGAAGCCTTACCTGAATGGATTAGCCGCTTTAAATTATCCGGCGATTTACGCCTGCGTTCGCAAACCGAAATAATGGCACAGGGTAACGCGCCGCTGGGTTCTTATTATGCTAACTTCCAAAATATCAACCAATTCGGCGGTTTGACGGCGGCGGGCTTAAATGGTTACTTAAACACCAATCAAGATCGGCAGCGCTTTCGTGAACGCTTGCGTTTAGTGGTCGACGCCGATGTCACCGAAGGCCTGAAAGCCAGTGTGCGTATGGCGACCGCAAACGTTTCCGCTGGTGGTAATAATCTATGGTATGACCCGACATCGACCAACCAAACGCTGGGCAATTACAGCGGCCAGTATCAGTTCTTAGTCGACCGGGCGTTTCTTAAATACGACGCAACCGATAAAGACGGCTTTAAATGGTTGACCTTAACAGGCGGTCGGATTGCCAGCCCTTGGTATGTCGGCGGCGGTGAGTTCAGCGGCGGCAGCGAATTGGTTTGGGATACGGATTTAAACTTTGAAGGTTTTGCCGCCACGGCGCGTAAGGCGTTAGGCAATAATAACGGCCATTCGTTATTTGCCACTGTCGGCGCTTTCCCATTACAGGAATCGGCGTTAAGCTCAGGCAATAAATGGCTGTATGGCTCACAAGTAGGGGTGGATTGGGGCTTTGCCAACCATGACCAGTTTAAAATGGCCGTGGCGTTTTATGATTATGAAAATATCAAAGCCAAACCCAACACCAATACGCCAGCCACTTGTGACACCAATAACGCGAATAACAATTTTTCGGTGCCACAATACATGCAGTTTGGCAACACGGTCGGCATTATCTGTTATGACAGCAACAACATTCCGGCCCGTTATGGTTTAGCCTCCGATTACCGGATCGTGAACGCTAATCTTGCATACGACTTTGCGATGTTTGCCCCGCACCATTTGATTGTCGGTGCGGATTATGCGAAAAACGTCGGCTTTGACCAGGCGAGTGTGCAAAGATTGGCGAAGACTACGGTGGGTGACAATACCAATGCTTGGCAAGTGCGGGTCGATTTCGGTTGGCCAAGGGTAAACCGTGCGCATCAATGGAACGTCTTTAGTATTTACAAATATGTCCAAAGCGATGCCGTCTTGAGTGCCTTTACTGATTCTGATTTCCATTTAGGCGGTACGAACGCCAAAGGTTGGGTCATCGGGGCAAACTATGGTCTGATGAAAAATGTTTGGGCGACTGGCCGCTGGTTAAGCACCGATGTGATTACTGGCCCACAATACAGCAATGACGTATTGCAATTGGATTTGAACACGAGCTTCTAATGACTGCGGATAACACTATTATGAAATCAGTGGCTAGGGTTATATTGCTGGCGGCGGTAGCGACAGGTGCGGCGACTGCCGCACCGCGTGACGCGGGCGGCGGCAACGCGAAGGCGGCGGTCAATAAATTACAGACGATGGTGAAAGAAATCACCACCGAGCGCGACACCCTAAAGGCCGAAAACGCCAAAGTCGCCGCCGAATTGGAGACTTTAAAAGGCCAACAAAAGCAAAGCCAAGATGCTGTTACGGCGGCAGGGCTTGAGAAAAATAAATTGGCGGAAGATTTGGCGGCGCAAAAATCCACCGCCGAAGAAGTCCATCAACGCCTTGACAACACCACCGCAAAATTGCGCGAAGTGGTGGATAAATACAATGCCTTAAATAAAGCCAAAAATGATTTGGCAGTGGCCTATACGGCGTTGCAAAATGCCCAGCAAGCGACATCGTCAGACTTAAAAACCTGCGAAGCCAAAAACGTTAAGATGTTTGAAGGCGCGAAAGCGGTCATGGACGGCTACCAAAGCTGCCAAAAACGCGGCATTGTCGATACGCTGATCGGCTCGGAACCGTTTTCTCAGGTCAAGGATGTCGAATTTGAAAACGCCATGCAAGATTACGAAGATAAGCTGAGAAAGCAAAAGTATCAAGGTAAAAAAGCCCCGTCTTCAGCGCCTGCACAAGCGCAGGCACCAGAAGAGCAGGCCGAACCGGCAGTTCCGCCTACCGGACAAGCGGCAAAACCAGCGGCTCCGACTGCCGCCGCCCCTACAGCACAAACTGCCAAGCCAGGAGCCGTACCTAACGCGGCCAAACCTGCTGTACAACCCGCCCCAAGCAACAAATAATCGGGTTATCTTGTTTACTGCCAAGCCCTACCGGAGAATGCCACGGCATTCAGGTAGGGCTTTTTTTATCGAATACGGGTATATTTATGCCCGGAACAGCTTTAATAAGCCTTATCCTTCCTAAATCAGCAGATCCAGCCGTTTTGCTTACACACTTCCCCCTCTTTTTCATGATGTCGCTTGCCAATGGCTAGCGATAGGATTTGACTATGCCGACACTAGCACATTCTGTAAAACTTTTACTTCTTGCCTCCCTGCTCAATGGCTTATCCGCTTGTGACCAGAATTCCAAAAGCTCGGAAGCTATCGAAAAAGGCCGCCAAGCCTTTAAGGCGGGTGATTATAAAACCGCCCAAGCGGCTTTTGAGCAAGCTATTGGCGATGACCCTAAAAATACGGCTGGGCGGTTTGCCGTTGCCGAAGCATTAGGGCAATTAGGCGATGTGCAAAGCGCCGTCAGCCAATATCAAGAAGTCGCTAAGCTAGATCCCAAGCATTTGCAAGCGCGGTTAAAGCTGGGCAATATTTACTTGCTGGCGGGTAAACCCGCATTGGCCGAACAAATGGCGAAAGAAGCCTTGGCTATCGCCCCCGATGACACGGATGCCATGGTCTTAATGGGCAGTGTCTTAGCGGCAGAAAACAATAGCGACGGCGCTTTTGTCCAAGCCCAAGCCGTATTGGCGAAAAAGCCCGACGATGCCGCCGCGACGCTGTTATTGGCCTCGTTACACGCGAAAACCGGCCAAGCCGATGCGGCGTTAAAGTTGCTGCAACAGTTTATCGGCAAACATCCCGAACATGTTGCCGCCCAACTCATGCTGGCGAATTTGTACAACCAATTGGGGCAAACCGATAAGGCAGAGGCCAGTCTGACTGCCCTGATTAAAACCGAACCGCAGCAACTTGACCATCGCCAACGCTTGGCGGCCTTGCTGTTGGGACATAAACAGGCCGATGCCGCCGAAAAGGTCTTGCGTACCGCCGTAACCGACTTACCCGACAATGAATCGGCAAAATTGCTGCTGATAGAATTTTTAGCCGCGCACCGCTCGCCGGAAGTGGCGATAGCAGAAGTGTTGCCCATGTTGGATTCTGAAACGCCTTATTATGCGTTGCGCTTTAAGCTAGCCGATTTGCAATGGGCACAAAAACAACCGGATAAGGCCGAAGAAACCTTAAACGACATTATCAGCTTGGATAAGGACGGCAAAGAGGCTGCGAAGGCGCGTAATAAATTGGCGCGTTTGTATAAGGCGACCCAACGTTTTGATGAGGCCAAGGCCTTAATTAAAACTTTATTGGCCGCCAATGCCAAAGACCTTGATGCGCGGATTTTAGACAATGAAATGGCCTTGGCGGAATACCGCTTAGGCGAAGCGATCAGCGGCTTTAGGAACTTGCTTGCTGAATACCCTAACAATACCCAGTTACTCAAACTGTTGGCGGCGGCGCATGTCACCAATAACGAACCCTTGTTAGCCCGGGAAAATTTAGCTAAAGTTATCGAATTGGTACCCAATGATGAGGCCGCCCGCTTAGATTTGGTCAATTTATTGCTTCAAACCGGTGCCAAAGACCAAGCCACCGAGCAGCTTAATGCCTTGTTTAAGCGCAATCCTAACAGTAAAAACGGCTTGGAAGCGTTGTTTAGGATTTATATGGCGCAAAAACAATGGCAACAGGCACTGGACATCGCCAAGCAATTGGAAACCGCTTATAAGGACGACGCGTCAGGCTTTTATATGACCGGCTTGGTGTACCAAGCCGCCGGGCAATTGGATAAAAGTGCCGCCAGTTTTGCCCAAGCCCTTGCTAAGCAGCCGGAGGCGGTTGAACCGCTGACCCAATTGGTAAAAACCTATTTGGCGTTAAAGCAAACCGATAAGGCGGTGCAAAAGCTGCGCGAATTGACCGTGCAAGACGCCAAACATTTTTATGCCTATTCCTTGCTCGGTGATGTTTATGCCAACAGCAATAAAACCGCCGAGGCGATAGCTGCCTATCAAAAAGCTATTGCCATCAAGCCCGAATGGTCTGATGCGTATCGGCATTTGGCGGTGCTGTACCTTAACCATAAACAAACCGATAAAATGCTGGAAATCCTCAATGAAGGCAAGCGCAACACCCATAATGCCTTGGATGTTGTGACGGATTTGGCGGCGGTCTACCATCAGGCTGGCCAGCACCAACAAGTCATTGCCTTATACGAAGAGCTCTATCAGCTCTATCCACACGCCTTAGCGATACGGCAACGCTTGGCCAGCTACTTGTCGTTGTACGCGCCAGAGCCTACCAATATAGCGAAAGCCGCCAAAATTGCCGAGCCGCTGGCGAATACCCCAGACCCGCAAATGCTTGATACCGCCGGATGGATTGCCTATCAGCAAAATGATTATCCGAAAGCCCAAAGCCTCTTGGCAAAAAGCCAAAAGCTGAATGCAGAAAACCCGATGCTCAATTATCATTTGGGCATGACTTACCTACGACAGGGCGATAAAGTACAGGCAAAAGCTTTGTTAAACAAGGCACTTGCCAGTAAGCAAAAATTTATCGGTTTGGAAGATGCCCAAGCGGCAGTGAAAGGCTTATGACAAATTGGGGTGTAAAGGTTAAAGTCCTTGCACCTCCAATTAACAGATTAGCCTAAGCCATATCCAGAAAAAAGCGGTA
The DNA here is from genome assembly GCF_002209385.1 of Methylovulum psychrotolerans. Lineage (NCBI taxonomy): Bacteria > Pseudomonadati > Pseudomonadota > Gammaproteobacteria > Methylococcales > Methylococcaceae > Methylovulum > Methylovulum psychrotolerans. Next base: position 2,365,090 of record NZ_CP022129.1, on the reverse strand, counting down.
ATTGTAATCATCCAAAAACGGCTCAGGGTCACGGTGATAACTTTCCCATTCCCTTTTTCTGGCTTTGGTTCTGGCGGGCAGGTTTAGTCCGTGAACACGCCTACTTGATGTAAAGCTAGGGCTTCTATGCGATAGGGATTAGTCATAATCAAGCCTTCAGAAACTGAGTAAAAAAAGCGTCAAGCACAAGCGCGTACATAAACACTTAACACCTTGCTCATACGGGATGTTGCAGAATCTTTTTCACAAAAGGCAGGGTAATCTTATGCTTCGCCGCTAACGAGGCGCGGTCTAAGGTGTCCAGCAACCGCCAGAGCGAAGCCAGATCGCGGTCGTAATGGGTCAGCAGAAACCGCCCCGCTTGCGGGGATACTTCAAAGCCCATTTGGTTGGCCTTAAATATCAAAGCATTGATGCTGTCATTTTCGGTCAGGGGCTTTAGCTTGAGCGTCAGGCCCCAATTTAGGCGGGTTTTTAAGTCAGGGAGTTGAATGTCCAGCGTTTGCGGCGCGGCATTAGCGGAGAGTATCAGCTTATGCTCATAGCTACGGTGGCGGTTGAAAAAATTGAAAAAAGCTTGTTCCCAAGCCGTGTCATGGGCAATATGGCCGATATTATCGACACAAACCAGATCAAATTCGTCCAAATCCGCCAGTATTGCCGGGTCTGGCAGGGCGGCTTGTGCAGGCAAGGAAAAATAAAACGCATCCAGGTTATATTGGTGTGCCTGATGGCAACAGGCTTGCAATAAGTGGCTTTTGCCTAAGCCCTTATCACCCCAGATGAACACTTGCTGTTCGCCGGTACCGTCCAGGCATTTTTTCAGATGGTCAATAATTTCTTGATTACCGCCAGGAAAAAAATCGTTAAAGGTCTGATTGGCTCTAAATTCAAAATTAACGGGGAGTTGTTCGGCCATAATCAGGGGGCAGGGGGTGAAAAACGCAAATACAGGGTAGTGCCGAGAAACAGCATAAAGCTCAGTAAGGCTTCTAAAGAAGCGTACAGCCGCTCATCGGCATTGCTGTAAGCTTCCATGGTGCCGTGGATGAAATAGAACAAGCTAATATAGGCCGCCCAAGTGCAGCTTTTCCGATGGCGGTTTAACAAGCCGCGCATGGGCAACAGTAAGGGCGTGACACTCAGCAATAACATTAAAGCTACCGGGAGTTGGCCGGAAGGGGCAAGAACAGTGTGCCAAAGCATTAATAAGGCAAACAGCCCAAAAAAGCCAATCAGGGCGGCAATGTAAAAATACTGGGCGTTCAGTTTCATGGGGTAGGTAGCGGCAATGTTAAACAGATTTTAAAGACAGGGCGGTTTTTGCCAAGCGTGCGCCTAGGGCTTGGCACAAGATTTTTTCGTGGTCGGTCAGCCCCGCACCTTCCGAAGCCAAATGGCTAGGGCCATAGGGTGTGCCGCCGGAAGCGGTCTCGCGCAGGGCGGCCTCCGTGTAAGGCAGACCCATCAGTAACATGCCATGATGCAATAAGGGCAACATCATGCTTAATAAGGTGCTTTCTTGGCCACCGTGCAGGCTGCCTGTAGAGGTGAATACCCCGGCCGGTTTGCCGACCAACGCCCCGGTAAACCACAGCGCGGTGGTGCCATCAAGGAAATATTTCAGCGGTGCGGCCATATTGCCGAAATGCGTAGGGCTACCGAGTGCCAAACCGTCGCAGTTGTGCAAATCGTCCAATGTGGCATACAAGGCACCATGTTCAGGGATGGTGTCGGCGAGTTTTTCACAAACCGCCGAGACATCCGGTACTGTCCGCAATATGGCTTCTGCACCCTGTACCGACTCCACCCCGCGTGCGATATGGTTAGCCATAGTGGCTGTCGTGCCATGACGGGAAAAATAGAGGATCAGGATTTTTGTAGTCATAGAACAGCCTCTTAATGGTCAGAACAGGGTTATGCGCATGGGTGATGGTTGCGGCAACGGAAAGAGCGGCAGATAGGCCAAGCACACGCTTAGCGAAACAAAGGCTATAATAGCATTTTTACTTCAACTCATACGCTGAAAAAGTATCAGCAGGTTTGGCAATGATAATCGAAAGGCTCAAACAATACGCAGTACTGGCCCGTTTTGACCGCCCCATAGGCATCCTAATTTTATTATGGCCGACCTTATGGGCCTTATGGGTAGCCAGCGACGGAAAACCTGATACACTGGTTTTTAGCGTCTTTGCGTTGGGGGTCGTGCTGATGCGGGCGGCGGGCTGTGTCATTAATGACTATGCCGACCGCGATTTTGACCCGCATGTGGAACGTACCAAACAACGGCCTATTGCCGCCGGGAAGGTCAGCCCCAAAGAAGCCTTGGTGGTGTTCGCTGTATTATGCCTGACCGCGTTCGCACTGGTCTTGTTGATGAATACCTACACCATTTTGCTGTCTTTTGCGGGGGCGTTTTTGGCCGCCAGTTATCCGTTTATGAAACGCTACACCCAATTGCCCCAAGCCTATTTAGGCATGGCGTTCGGTTGGGCGGTACCTATGGCGTTTGCCGCCCAAACCAATACGATTCCGGCAGTGGCTTGGGTGTTATATTTGGCGGTAATGCTCTGGGCCTTAGTTTATGACACCATGTACGCCATGGTCGATAAGGACGACGACCTGAAAATTGGCGTTAAATCGACGGCCATTTTGTTTGGCGCTTATGACCGCCAGATTATCGGCCTGTTACAAGTTATTATTATCGGCCTGTTACTGACTGTAGGGCAGTGGCAGCACCTGGCTTGGCCGTATTATCTGGGGGTGCTGGTTGCCGCAGGCCTGTCGGCCTACCAGCAAAAGCTGATTTTTCAGCGCCAAAAAGCCCAATGTTTCCAAGCGTTCTTAAACAATAACTGGTTTGGCATGGCGGTTTTTATCGGCTTGGCTGGAGCTTATTTAGTGTAGGCAGGAGCGGGCGCTATGAGTGCATTAAGAAAACACCCTCCCTTAAGTGAAGAAGACGCTGTACTTTCTTAGGGCTATAGCAAACCCAATCTGCTGTCCTGCAAGGTTTTAAGCAATGGGAAGGGTTAGCAAAGACTCAAATAAGCGCAGATAGTTCAGATGGAAATTGAAAAAAAGCCCTATTACCGCTATAATTATTAAATTTTTGTGACGGCATTCTCAAAATCTGACGGTTTACAAAAGGGATAAGCACATTGAAAATAGTGATTTTAGGCGCAGGCGTTACAGGATCCTCGGTTGCCGAAGCGTTGGCAAGCGAAGAAAACGATATTGTTGTCATCGACTTTAAACCGGAGCTGTTAGAGGCCCTAAAAGAACGGGTCGATATTGCCACGGTCACGGGTAACGCCGCCCATCCTAGCGTCCTTGAACAGGCGGGGGTTGGTATCGCCGACATTGTCATTGCGGTCACAGACCGGGATGAAACCAATATGCTCGCCTGCCTTATCATTAACACGCTCTATAAACGCCCCAAAACCATTGCCCGTGTCCGGGCCATCGATTACCTGACCCATCCCCACTTGTTTAGCCCCAAAGGCATCCCCGTCGATTTTGTCATCAGCCCTGAGCAGATCGTTATGGAATCCATCCGCAATCTGATTGAATTTCCGGGTGTCTTGCATATTTCCGATTTTGCCGGCGGCTTAGTGCGGCTGTTCTCCGTCAAAGTGGTTGCCGACGGCTTTCTGACGGGTAAAAAAATTAAGGCCTTAAAAGAAAAATTCTCGAACGGCAAAATCCGTATCGCCGCCATTTTCCGGCAGGGGCAGCCGTTGGTCGTTAACGGCGAGGCCACCATAGAAACCGACGATGAAGTGTTTTTTGTCGCCCCGCGTAAAGAAGTGCGGCGGGTTTTAAAAGAGCTGAACAAATTGGAAGCCCCCTTAAAACGCATTATTATTGCGGGTGGCGGGCATATCGGCAAACGCTTGGCATTGGCTTTGGAAAAAGACCATCAGGTCAAAATTATTGAAAAAGACAGCCGCCGCGCTAAGAAAATAGCCGATGATCTGCACAACACCACCATCTTACTCGGCGATTGTGCCGATGAAACACTATTGATCGATGAATCCATTGAAAGCACCGATTTGTTTTGCGCCATTACCAACAATGATGGCGTTAATATCATTTCCGCATCATTGGCAAAAAGTTTAGGGGCGCGTAAGGCCATTTGCTTACTTAACCATGTTTCCTACAGCAAGCTATTGCCGGGGACGGGCATTGATGTCGCCGTGCTGCCCAATCAAGAAACATTGGGCAGTATCCTTAAGCATGTCCGCCGTGGTGATGTGGCGCAAGTCAGTTCCTTATGCGGCGGTACTGCCGAGGCCATCGAGGCGATTGCCCATAAGAGCAAAGGCCTTAATTCTGTGGTCGGGCGGCCTGTCCACAGTATCAACCTGCCTGAAGGCATTGTTTTGGGTGCTTTAATCCGCAACCAACAGGTTATTCCCGTCCATCACGATACCTTATTTGAAGAAAATGACCATGTAGTCATGTTCGCCATTGATAAAAAGCTGGTCTCCAGTATTGAAAAAACCTTTCAGCCGATTTAACCGCGTAGCTTACTACAGCTCCCACCCCATTAGCCGCTAGGCATATTTCATCCTACCATTGCCATGAATGTCATTTTTACTATCATCCATATTTTCGGCTTAGTGACAATGGGCTTTAGCGGTCTTATGCTAACCTGTTTAATAACGGCATTGTTTGCTGCCGATCCCGCCGTCAATGCCTTTCTGATGTCTGCGCCCATTACGTTATTAGCGGGCATGGCCATGTTTCTTCCGACCTTAAAAACGCCCAAAAAAGTGTCGCGGCAAGCGGGTTTTTTATTGGTGTCGATGACGTGGTCGTTAATCCCGGTTTTTTGTACGCTGCCGCTGCTGTTTTATATGCCGCAACTCAGTTTTGTCGATGCGTATTTTGAGGTCGTTTCAGGGTTGACCACCACGGGAGCGACGGTTTTGAGCGGCATTGATAACTTGCCCATGTCAATCAACTTGTGGCGGCATGAATTGAATTGGATTGCCGGCATGGGCATTATTATTTTCGCGGTCGCCATTTTGCCGATTTTGGGCATAGGCGGGATGCAGCTTTATATCGCCGAAACACCGGGCTCGGTTAAAGAATCGGATTTACCGCCGCGTATCGCCCAAACTGCCAAAGCCTTATGGATGGTGTATGCGGGCATTTCGCTGGTTTGTATTCTGGCCTTAAAACTGGCGGGCATGAATTGGTTTGATGCCATTTGCCATGCTTTTGCAGCAATGAGTTTAGGGGGATTTTCAACCCATGACAGCAGTGTCGGGTATTTTAATTCCTTGCCGATTGAAATCGTCCTAACTGTATTCCAGTTGATTGCCGCCATTAATTTTGCCTCCCATTTTATCGCCCTAAGAAAGCGGTCTTTCAAGCCGTATATTTATGATATGGAGGCTAAAGCGTTTTTATTGCTGGTACTGAGCAGTTGTGTCCTAACCGCTTCGGTCTTATGGCGTAGCGGCACTTATCCTGATTTTCTGACTGCCTTACGCCATGCGACATTTAATCTGGTGACCATCGCCACCGATTGCGGCTTTGCTTCCCAAGATTTTAACCAATGGCCTATCTTTGTGCCGATGTGGATGTTGTTTTTAAGCTGTTTGTCCGCATCATCCGGTTCGACGGGTGGCGGTATCAGAATGATCAGGACTATTATTTTAATGAAACAGGCGCGGATGGAGTTGTTCAAGTTTATTCATCCGGCGGCGATACGGTCATTACGGATCGGTGATACCGTCATTAACCACAACATCGTCACCTCGGTGATGGGTTTTATCTTCTTATATTTCATCAGTATTGTCATACTGGTGTTCACCTTATTATTTAGCGGCATGGATTTTATTAGCGCGTTCAGCGCCATTATTTCCTGCTTTAACAATGCCGGCCCCGGCCTTAACCAAGTCGGCCCTGCCGGTAATTACGCTAGTCTCAGCGATTTCCAAACCAGCGTCTGCACCTTCGCCATGCTTTTGGGGCGAGTACAGATTTTCTCCATCGTCATCCTGTTTGTGCCGGAGTTTTGGCGTAAATAAGCCCTATTATTTGAGGTAAATGCAGGTTTATCCGCTATTGGCCGCCTCGCATCATTCCTCAACCGATAGCACTGCACTGGACACCCTACCTTGCCCTAAGCGCACAGCCAGTTTATCGCCGACCTTAAGCTGTTGGCTGGAGCGGATAATCTCGCCGGATTCGGCGGCACTGACCAGGGCGTAGCCCCTGCTTAAGGTTGCCAACGGGCTGACCGCATGTAAGGTTTGGCTGGTCGCCGCCAAGCGTTGCCTAAAGCCCGTCAGTTTATGCGCCATAGCCTGAGCCAACCGTTGTTGCAAATACTGCTGGCGTTGGCCTAATTGGCGGATTTTTGCCGCCGGATGGTGTTGCCATAACCGGGCTTGTTTCGCTTCCAGCCAATGCCGATGCCCACGCAACGTTGCCGCCATGACTTGGTTTAGGCGCATATCCAATTCATCCAAGCGCTGGGCATTACGCGCCAGCCGTTGCCCCGGCTGTTGCTGTTGCAGGCGTTGTGCCAGCCAAGCCAAGCGTTGCTGCTGCTGGCCAATTTTGCGGCGCATCAGTTGCTGCAAGCGTTGTTCGGTATCGGCAAACTGCGCCAACCAGACTTGCCCGTCCGGCACAACGTGTTCGGCGGCGGCCGAAGGGGTCGGCGCACGGAGATCGGCGACAAAATCGGCAATGGTAAAATCAGTCTCATGGCCGACCGCCGAAATCACCGGCAGACGGCTGGCAAAAATCGCCCGCGCCACCCGCTCTTCATTAAACGCCCATAAATCTTCCAAAGAACCGCCGCCGCGCCCGACGATCAGCACATCACAGCGCCCGTCGGCATTAGCGGTCGCCAAGGCTTGGGCAAGCTCGTATTGGGCATTGTCGCCCTGTACCGAAACGGGATAAATAAGCACCGCCACCGCCGGAAAGCGCCGCTTCAACACGCTCAGAATATCCCTGACCGCCGCGCCGCTAGGCGATGTTATCACCCCAACAGTGCTGGGTAAGGCAGGTAAAGCCTGTTTATGGCGGGCATCAAACAAGCCTTCGTCCGCCAATTTGCGTTTAAGCGCGGCAAACGCCTGTTGGAGTTCGCCTTCACCGGCTGGCTCCAGACTTTCGACAATCAATTGATAATCGCCACGCGGCTCATACAAACTGACTTGCGCTTTTACGCGTACCTGCTTACCGTTTTCCGGCCTGACCTTTACGCCGCGCTGGGAATTTTTAAACATCGCACAGCGCACCTGCGCTTGGGCATCTTTTAACGAAAAATACCAATGCCCAGAAGAAGGCGTGCTTAAATTAGAAATCTCCCCAGCCACCCATACCGAGCAAAAATGCTCACTCAGCAATTGCCCGGCGGCACGGTTGAGTTGGGAGACGGTTAGGGTGGCAGAGGCTTCGGTAGGGTAGGGCATAGATTAAGCTATTTTATTGCGGACTTAGTGTTTGTTAAATCCTAACCAAGCTGAAAACGGTTAAACATAATCCGCCACGAAGGACACGAAGAGGCTAACTGAAAACGTCGTGTCCTCTTCGTGATGAATGATCTTTAAGTCATAGGTTTAGGTGCTATAGGTTGCATTAGGCACAACCATTGATTAGCCATAAACCGGAAACCTAGCGCAAAGCTCGGCGACCCGGCTCTGTACAGAGGCAATCACCGTTTCATCGTCCAGGTTTTCCATCACATCACACATCATGTGGGCAATTTCGGTCACTTCGGCTTCTTTAAAGCCACGGGTGGTGGGGGCGGGGGTGCCGACGCGGATGCCGCTGGTGACGAAAGGCGATTGCGGGTCATTGGGTACGGCATTTTTGTTGACGGTGATATGGGCTCGGCCTAAAGCGGCATCGGCAGCTTTGCCGGTAATGCCTTTAGAAACCAAGGACACCAGCATCAGATGGTTATCAGTACCGCCGGACACCACATCAAAGCCGCGTTCCATAAACACCGCCGCCATGGCTTGGGCATTGGTGATGACTTGTTGTTGGTAGGCTTTAAATTCCGGTTCCATCGCTTCCTTAAAGGCCACGGCTTTGGCGGCGATGACGTGCATGGAGGGGCCGCCTTGGATGCCGGGGAAAATGTTCGAGTCGATTTTTTTCTCCAGATCCGGGTTACTACGGCAAACAATCAAGCCGCCGCGTGGGCCGCGTAAGGATTTGTGCGTGGTGCTGGTGACGGCATCGGCAAAAGGCACGGGGTTGGGGTATAAACCCGCCGCGACCAGACCTGCGACATGTGCCATATCGACGACAAAATAAGCCCCGACTTTATCGGCAATATCGCGGAAGCGTTGCCAATCCCAAATTCTGGAATAGGCGGAAAAGCCCGCAACCAATACTTTCGGCTTATGCTCCAAGGCTAAAGCTTCGACTTGCTCATAATCAATCTCGCCAGTGTCGGCATCAAGCCCATATTGCACCGCGTTGTAGAGTTTGCCGGAAAAATTCGGTTTTGCCCCATGGGTTAAATGGCCGCCACTGGCTAGGCTTAAACCGAGAAGGGTATCGCCCGGCTGCATCATCGCCATAAATACGGCCATATTGGCTTGTGAGCCAGAATGGGCTTGAACGTTGGCATAGTCTGCGCCAAATAACGCCTTGGCGCGGTCAATAGCGAGCTGTTCGGCTTTATCGACAAATTCGCAGCCGCCGTAATAACGTTTGCCAGGATAACCTTCGGCGTATTTATTGGTCAGTTGTGACCCTAACGCTTCCATCACCCGTGGGCTGGCATAGTTTTCTGAAGCGATCAGCTCAATATGGTCTTCTTGGCGCTGGCGCTCTTCTTCCATAGCGTTAAATAAGTCATCGTCAAAGCCTTGGATGGACATGGATTTATTAAACATGGTATCTCCTGATTGTGGGTTGTTCGGTAAGGGGCATAACGCTAAGAAACGTACATGAAATAAAGTCGGCGTTCTATTACGCCTCAGCGTGTTAAACCCCACCCCAGCCCTCCCCTTGGCAGGGGAGGGAGCTTATGGCTTCCCCGTCGTACAAGCAAAAATTAGGGAAAAAGCCCCTCCCCCTGACAAGGGGGAGGCTGGGAGGGGGTTGCTGTACTTTCGATTTTATTTCATGCACCTTCCTAAACAGCGGCGGGTATCAGTAATAGGACTTGCAGGTCGGCGACATTAGTGCCTGTCGCGCCAGTGACCAACAAGTCGCCGGCGCGTTGTAAAGCTGGGTAGGAATCGTTATTTGCCAAGTGGGCCGCTGCCGAGTCTGGGCTTATCATACGGCTTATTGTGCCTGCGTCAACCAAGCCCCCGGCCGCGTCGGTCGGGCCGTCGCGGCCATCAGTGCCGCCGCTTAGGAAAGCCCATTGGCCACCTAAACCTTGTTGTTGTGCGGCCAGGGCAAATGCTAAGGCCATTTCTTGGTTACGCCCGCCACGCCCGTTGCCTTGTAAGGTGACGGTGGTTTCGCCGCCCGCCACTAACGCCACAGGCTGCTGTAGGGTTTTGGCGTACGTCACCCAATCCTTGGCAACTGTGCGGGCTTCGCCGCATAAATGGCCGCTGTACAACTGGCTAGGATAGCCTAGTCGCCGTGCCGTCTGAAGCATGGCATTGACGCTGAGGGCATTGCTGCCAACTAAGGTTTGGTTGTTACGCGAAAAAATCGTGCCATTCGCTTTGGGGGTTTCGGCGATAGCACCCTGTACCCCTTGGTGCAAATGCTGTTGCACGGCGGCGGGGATTTTGTCCCAAGCCTGTCTGGTTTTTAAAATGGCAACCGCATCGCTATACGTCGTCGGGTCGGCGACTGTAGGGCCGCTGGCAATGGCGCTGAGGTCGTCACCCAACACATCCGATAAAATCAAGGCATGGACATCGGCGGGATAAGCCAGTTTTGCCAAGCCACCACCTTTTAATTGCGACAAATGTTTGCGGACACAGTTAATTTCATTAATGGTCGCGCCGCTCGCCAGCAACACATCGGTGGTGGCGACTTTTTCCGCCAGACTGATGCCGGGTACAGGGTAGGGGATTAAGGCGGAGCCGCCGCCACTGACTAAAACTAACAGCAGTTCGCCTTGCTGGGCATCACTGGCTATCTCGGCAATGCACTGGGCGGCATAAAAGCCTTCGGCATCAGGCAAAGGGTGGCTTGCCCCGACAACTTTAATGGCCGCCAAATCGGTGACGTTTTCATAATTGGTCACGGCAATCGGGTGAGCATCCAGCAAATAGGGGGGAATGCTGTCGTGTGCGGCGCTTGCCATCGCACAGGCCGCTTTGCCGAAGGCAATAAGATGGATTTTTGTCCAGCGGCGGGTGTGCGTGTTGCCGTCATTCAGACGGATGTCCAGCAAGGTGCCGTTAGCCGTCAAACAGCGTTTAACGGCTTGGTAAGGATCGGCGGCGGCAACACCCGCCTGAAAAATAGCTTGGGCGTGTTGCCTTAATTGCGCGGTTAAGGGCATCAGCTATTAAGCCATTTCTTTGGCTAAGGCGAAGATATTTTCGGCATCCAGCACCTGTTTGTTATCAGTAAATAATCGGGCGATACAGGCGCGGTGCAAGGCTAGCTTTAATGCCCCGAAGCCAATTGCTCCCCACATAATTTTACCGTGCCGCATAATGCCTTTGTCCATCATATCCATGCCGCCTATCCCTAACGGCGGTGTGGCATTGGCATCAGCCAGCATTTCCAGGTGTGGGTTATCCTGCCAATGTTCGGGTTTCAGCAATTCAACCCCGGCCGCTCCGGTCGCCAACACAATCTGGGCATCGGCAATGGCGGCGGCGCGGTCTTCATGGCCGAACGCTTCCACAGGGGTCAACTCCACCCCGAACCGCGCCCGCATCGTGTCACAGGCTTGTTCGGCACGCGCTAAGGTCCGCGCCGTTAAGGACACGCTGGCACCTTCTTGGGCGAGCATGACTGCCGCCCGTTGCCCGACCGGGCCAGTACCCGCTAAGACTACGGCTTTTTTGCCTGCCAACGTACCGCTAACCGCCAGTTTGGCGACCGCCGCCGCCGCCGTGGTGTTGCTGCCATTGCTGTCCAGCATGACCGACACTTGAAAACCAGGGAAAAAATGGCTTTGCACGGCGACCAATAAGGTTTGCCCCGCAATCATATCGCTGCCGCCAATAAAAATGGCGGTATTTTTTTTGTCTTTGGGGGCGCGGGTAAAAATGGCGCCTTCCACCAAGGGTTTGACAGTTTCTGGAGTCAGTCCGCCGTAACCGATAACGTGATCGGCACCGCCGTCATAGCCGACCACCGTATCAAAAACGGCCGGGTGCAGATCGGTATCGAACTGAAATAACAACTTTTTCATGATTAACCTGATAAGTCTGTGTGAAAAAAGGTGGGGTTCGGTATTATACGCGATATTGTAACCCTGCTAGGCTGAAGCCAGTTAGGATTTAAAATGGATAATGCGTGATTTTATTCAGCTATGAGTGATACGATTGCAGGAATTGTAGCGATTAGTTTTGGTCAGAAAGGTAGCAGTTAATAATGATAACAATAAAAGCACAGGAACATAGATGAAAACCCCTATCCATATCGCAGTGACCGGAGCCGCCGGACAAATCAGTTATTCTTTGTTATTCCGTTTGGCGGCAGGTTTGCTGTTAGGCCCGGATCAACCCATTGTCTTGCATTTGCTGGAAATTGCCCCGGCAATGCCCATCTTAAAAGGCGTGGTCATGGAACTGCAAGATTGCGCCAGTCCCTTATTGCACCGTATTGTCGTGACAGACGACCCACTGGTGGCGTTTAAAAATGTCGATTACGCGTTTTTGGTCGGTGCGCGGCCGCGCGGGCCGGGTATGCTGCGCAAAGATTTACTGGAAGTCAATGCGGAAATTTTTGCCGTGCAGGGCAGGGCCTTAGATGCCGTGGCCAGCCGGGGTGTCAAAGTGTTGGTGACGGGCAACCCTGCCAATACCAATGCGCTGATTGCCATTAAAAACGCCCCTGGCTTAAAGCCGGAAAACTTTTCCTGCATGAGCCGCTTAGATCATAACCGCGCCATCAGCCACCTGGCGGAAAAATGCGGGGTGCTGGCCACCGACATTAAAAATATGACCGTCTGGGGCAACCATTCCTGCACCCAATACCCGGATCTGCACCATGCCAAAGTCAAAGGCCAAGATGCCTTATCGTTGGTGCCGAAAAAATGGTTTATTGAGGATTTTATCCCCACCGTCCAGCAACGCGGCACGGAAGTGCTGACAGCCAGAGGGCAGTCCAGCGCCGCGTCCGCCGCCAATGCCGCCATCGACCAGATGCGGACGTGGATATTTGGCACCGATACCAGCGATTGGGTCAGCATGGGGATTTTGTCTGACGGCTGCTACGGCATAGAAGCCGGGCTGGTCTTCTCGTATCCGGTCACTGTGCTTAACGGCGAAGTCAGCATTGTTAAAGGCTTGGATATTAACGAGTTTAGCTTGCAACGCTTGCGCGTGTCGGAAGCGGAATTGAAAGAAGAGCGGGACGCGGTCAGATATTTGTTTTAATAGGGCCTAAAGGCAAGTTGCCGTAACGGACTGCGTTAAGGCATGGCTAGGAAATAAGTCAGTCAAACGCTAAAGAATGTAGGATGGTGGAGCGCGGGCATCTTGCCCGCAAGGGCGGGCAAGATGCCCGCGCTCCACCATTGCTCTCTACTGGCTTTTACGCCGATACCAAATGACAAAGCCTGTCACCACCAAGACCAGCGGCAGGCCGAGCAGAAAACCGAAGCCGATGACGGCAACGGCAAGAGACGGCAAGTTTAAGCTTTTGTCGGTCGCCGTTTGGATGGGAATATCAATAAATTCGTCATTTTGCAGTAACCAGTTAATGATGCGCATCCCGACATCCAAATTGCCGACATTGCCCAGATAAGCGTTAGCCAGAAAATCACTGTCGCCGATAGCCACTATCCGTTGCTGTTTTTTATCAACATTACGCGTCAGGGTATAGGCAAACACTTGGCTAGGGTTGGCGGCCGTCGCCGAGACTTGCCCGGCACTTTCCAACAACGGCTTGGCCTGGAAGGAACTGCTTTTATCGGCACTTAAGGCCACCGCCGCCGGATAAACGCTAATCAATTGCAAGCCACGGGTGATCGGGTGGTCGGGGTAAGCGCTGGCAATCACAAAGCTAGGGTCGTCTATGCCATATAGACGGGTGCTGGTGTCGATAATCGCCGTGGGCGCTTGCTGCAAGCCCAGGTTTTTTTGCAAAGCCGCCAGATGCTGGTTGCCCGGTTCGGCCAGCAGCAACAGATTGCCGCCCTTATCGATATACTGACGGAGCATCGCCAGTTCGCCCGGCAACAGCGGCACACTGGGGTCGGCAATCACTAAGGCACCGGAATTGTCGGGAATGGTGGTGACATTCGCCAGATTCAGCGGTAAGGCGGTGATGTTGCGCAAGGCCAATTCTTTGCCGAATTGCCCCCAGGCAAAATTAGCGACACCGTCGGGTGCGCGTTCGCCGTGTCCGGTCAAAAAGCTCACCCAGCGCCGCTCGGCGTGGCTCAGTTGCAGCAACGCATTGCTCAGGGTCGATTCGTCAACAAACTTCAGTTTTTCCGTATGTCCGCGATACTCGACCAGCACCATGCCTTCCGGGCCGATTTCCAATTCACGGGTTTTTTCCGGCTGGCTGTCAGGATCGATAAAACTGAGCGAAAAATTCGCTTTGTGGCGGCTGTAGCGTTCCAGCAATTGGGCAATCTGTAAGCGTACCGGCTGGCCTTTTTTCAGATAGGCCGTAATTTTAACGTCGTCCGGCATGGCCGCCAATAATTTTTGCGAGGCGACCGACAAGGTGTTGCCGGCATGGGCGGTCATATCCCAACGTAGCGGATACAAGGTGCTTAACCAACCGGCTAAGGCCAATAAGCCCAGTATCGCCAAAGTTAACAAACGGTTTTTTAAACGCGGGTAGCGGGTTAGGAATAAGTTCATTTTTGGTAGCGAAGGTTAGCCAAGCTGCGGACACTGAGCAAGAGGAAGCCGCCGATGAACAGCAGAAAATAGCCGACATCAACAGAGCTAAGCAAACCGCTTTGCAGGTTTTGGAAATGCCGTAACAAAGACACATAGTCCAGCCAAGCGCTGCGCGTGTCGCGCATCTGCGTCCCCGTGTCAACTAGCCATAACAGCAATAGCAGGCCAAAGCTGCCGATACCCGCAACAATCGGGTGCTGGGCGAGGCAGGATAAATACAGTCCGGCGGCGGTCAGGGCAGCTACCAGCAACAGTAAGGCCAAAACATTGGAAAACAGTTTGCCCATATCCAATTCGCCGCCTAATAATAGCGATAAGGGCATAATAGTGATTAATAAGACCACCACCGCCAATAGCCCAAAACAGCCTAAAAATTTGCCGATGATAATCTCACTATTGGCAAGCGGCGCCGACAACAACAGCGGCAAGGTTTTGTTGCGGCGTTCTTCGGCAACTAAGCGCATAGTCAGCAGCGGTACGACCAGTAACAAAATAATGGCGGCATTGCCGAACAGCGGCGGCACCACAATATCGGTCAGGCCGGGACCGCTGGGGATGGCCGACAATTTAGGCTGCAACACCATGAAAGTCTCCACTTGTTTTAGGAACAAATAGCCCAATATTAGCTGCAATACCGCCAAAATGCTCCACGCAATCGGGGAGATGAACAGGGTCTTAAATTCGCGTGTGGCGATGGTCAAGATCATGGCCGTTTATCCTCGGTCAGGCTGATAAAAATATCTTCCATCGATTTTTTCAAGGGGGTGAGTTCCTGTAATTCCCACCCGGCGGCGATAATGGCCGCAGTCAGGGCTTGGCTGGGGTTGGCGCTGAGCCGATAATGGATGTGCAAATGCGTGGCGGTTAAGGCTTCAATGCGCAGTACGCCAGGGATGGTGGCTAAGCTGTCGGTATCGGGGGCAAGCCGGGTGGCCACTTGCAAAATGCCCGTGTCCATAAATTGTGCCAGTCCGGCAATGCTTTCATGCAGGATAAGTTGCCCTTGGTGGATGATTTGCACATGGGTACAGGAGTCCTGTACTTCACTGAGGATATGTGTCGAGAGGATAACCCCGTGGCTTTGCCCCAACTCACGGATTAAGGCGCGGATTTCGCGGATTTGTAAGGGGTCTAAACCGACGGTAGGCTCGTCGAGAATAATCACGTCAGGGTTATGCAAAATGGCTTGGGCGATGCCTAAGCGCTGTTGGAAACCTTTAGACAATTGCCCGATCAGCCGCCGTTTGACTTCCAGAAGGCCGCAGCGTTCTTGGGCTTGGCTAATGGCGGGCAATAACGCGGTTTTGCTGAGGCCGTGCAGTTGTCCGCAATAGTGTAAATATTCCTGTACAGTCAGGTCTTTGTAGAGTGGCGGGGTATCGGGCAAATAACCCAGGCTTTGTTTGGCGGTTTTTGCATTTGCCGACAAATCAACACCATTGATTTTAATGCTGCCGGAACTGGGGGTCAGTAAGCCGCAGAGCATTTGCATGGTCGTGGTCTTGCCCGCACCGTTAGGGCCTAAAAAGCCCAGCACTTCGCCGCGTTTAAGGGTAAAACTCACATCTTTAACAGCACACTGTTTGCCGTAATAACGGTAAAGATGTTCGGCCTCTATCAATAAGGTCATGGGGCTTATACCTGAGTTAACAATTTCTCTAATTCGGCTTGGATTTTTTTCCGGTAAAACAAAAATTTCCAACGGGTACCGCCGCATTGCCGCCATAAGATAACGGAGCGGATGCCCGCCAACAAGCACGCGCGGATTTTATCGGCAGTATGGGTATTGGTCAAATAATGGCTATCGCCGTTGACCATGATTCTGGGTTGCAATTTGCTGATAGTGTTGCTGTAAATATCGGCAAGGTTGGCAATGACATTTTCATGCAGCAAACCGAAATGGCCGGCTTGTATCTGGGCTTTTTCAACGCCTGTCGTGATAATTCTGAGCGATTTGGGTTGTTTGGACAATTGGTTTTCCAAAAACACTAATGACGCGGAATAACGCGCCTGTTCGGCATTGGCGATTTTATAGTTGGTCATTTGCTGTTGTAGTTGCACTAGCCCCAAATGAAGCCCCGCCAAGCTACCATAAACGTCAAGCACCGTATCGGTATCTATTTTTAACACACTGCCTATACTCGCCTCCATAGCGGTGGCATCGGCGGTTCCGGTGGTGGCTAGCTGCTGCACCAAAGCGGCGGCTTGGGCGACTCCGGCTAGCGCGATAGTCTGGTGGGTGATGGTTTGTAATTGCATAGTTATTGCTATGGTTGGGGAGGGTTGCTATCGTATCAAGAATAAACGCCGCTGTTCAATTTAGTTTAGCGGATAAAGGGCGTAATATAGGCCATGCTAAGAACTTTATAGCTTACAGTTGGCAATTGTCCATAAAAATAACAATAAATCATCATTGGAGAAAGAAATCATGCGTGAATCGGTCATATTAAAAGTAACTGGCATGAAATGTGGCGGCTGTGAAGCCAATGTGACCCATAAGCTGAATGATATTGATGGCGTGGTCTACATTAAGGCTTCCAGCCAAGAGCAACAAGTGCAAGTTGATTTTAATGCTGAAAAAACCACGCTTGCCGCGATTAAAGATGCCATTACCAATGCGGGTTATACCGTTGTCTCCCTTTAAGTCCGGCATTAGGTGACCCATGAATACTGAAGAACATAACGATGCTATGCGCCTGTCTATTGCGGGTATGCGTTGTGCGGGCTGTGTCAGTGCCGTGGAAGGCGCTTTAGCGGTAGTGCCTGGCGTTACGGCGGTCAGCGTTAATTTTGCTGACCATTCGGCTTCGGTCAGCGGTTCAGCGGATGCTGGGTTATTGACTGAAGCGGTCAGGCAGGCGGGTTACGATGCCGCCGTGATGGAGGGGCTTGAAGACTTGAGCGCCCAAGAGCAGCAAGAGGCTGTCCGTTATCGGCAGTTGCTGAACAAAGCCATGGTGGCGGGCGGTTTTGGGCTGTTATTAATGTTGGGCGACCATTGGCAATGGTTACCCGCCATAGGCTCATCGGCGGGCTTATGGTTGTGGCCGGAACTGGCCTTAATCAGCTTAGGCATTATGGCCTATTCCGGTTGGCATTTTTATAGCGGGGCGGTTAAGTCTTTGCAGTTGGGGCAAGCCAATATGGACACCCTGATTGCCTTAGGTACGGGGTCGGCTTGGCTGTATTCCTGTGTGGTCATTGATTACCATGCGGTGTTGCCGTCACTGGCAAAGTACGCCTATTTTGAAGCGGCGGTGGTTATTTTAGCCTTCATTAATTTGGGTACGGCCTTGGAAACCCGCGCTAGAGGCAAAACCTCTGGGGCAATCCGCCAGTTAATCGGTTTGCAGCCGCGCACCGCACGAGTGCTGCGGGACGGCGCGGAAATTGACATTGCCATAGAGCTGGTCGGTTTGGGCGAAACGGTACGGGTTCGGCCAGGTGAGAAAATCCCCGTGGACGGGCTGTTGCTCTCAGGCCACTCGACGGTTGACGAATCTATGTTGACGGGCGAGCCACTACCTGTGGAAAAAGCCGTCGCCTCTAAAGTGGTGGCCGGCACGGTTAACCAATCCGGTAGCTTTTTGTTTACCGCCACCCACATAGGCCGAGACACGGCTTTAGCGCAAATCATTAAAAGCGTCCGCCAAGCGCAAAACAGCAAACCCGATATTGCCCGTTTGGCGGATAAAATATCCGGTGTTTTCGTGCCGGTCGTTATCGGTATCGCTGTGCTGACTTTTCTGGTCTGGTGGTCGTTCGGGCCAGCCCCGTCATTAGGCTATGCGTTTGTCACCTCAATGACGGTGTTGGTCATTGCTTGTCCTTGCGCCTTAGGTTTGGCGACACCGATTTCGGTCATGGTGGCGGTCGGGCGGGCGGCGCAAGCGGGCATCTTGATCCGTAACGGCGACGCATTGCAAATGGCGGGCAAACTGACCTGTCTGGTGGTCGATAAGACCGGCACAGTGACGGAAGGCAAGCCGACCGTCGCCGTGATTGAACCGATGGCCGACTTGGACGCAAACGCCGTGCTGCAATTGGCGGCGAGTATTGAAGCGGCTTCCGAGCATCCTTTAGCGGCAAGCATCTTGGCTGCTGCCAAACAAAAACAGTTGCCCCTTAAAACCGTCAGCGATTTTGCCGCCATTACAGGTTTAGGTGTCAGCGCAATCTGTGAAGGCCAACGCCTGTTGTTCGGCAATAAGGCGTTAATGGATAAGGAAGGCGTTAAATTTACCCGCTATAATAACAAATTGGAAAAATTGTCGGCATTAGGGCAAACCCCGATGTTATTGGCGGTAGATGATAAGATTGTCGGCATGATCGCCGTCGCCGACGCGCTGAAAAAAGACTCCCAAGCTGCGGTCACGCAATTGAAAAGCTTGGGTATCCGCATTATTATGGTGACTGGCGATAACCAGATCACCGCCCATGCCATTGCCAAACAGGCGGGCATTGCCGAAGTCAATGCGCAAGTGTTGCCGCAGGATAAGGCGGCTTTAATTAAGGCCTTGCAAGAGCGCGGCGAAATTGTCGGCATGGTTGGGGATGGGATTAACGATGCGCCCGCCTTAGCACAGGCCGATGTCGGCTTAGCGATAGGTACAGGTACCGATGTCGCGATAGAAAGCGCCGATGTGGTGATCTTACAAGGCTCCTTGTTGAAAGTGCCGGAAACCATCGCCTTATCGAAAGCCACCGTCGCCAACATCCGGCAAAACTTAGTGGGGGCGTTTTTTTACAATGTCCTCAGTATTCCCGTCGCCGCCGGATTGTTGTATCCTGTTTTCGGCATTCTGTTAAATCCTATGATTGCAGGGGCGGCAATGGCTATGTCGTCATTGACCGTTGTCACCAATGCCAACCGCTTACGTTGGATGAAGTGGTAAGCAAGACGGGCTGTGTGCGCTAACACGGCCCCTCTTATTAAAACCCAATATCAGATGTACCGTCACCCCCCTATGAGCAAGCCGCTAGATGTCTGCCCTGAATGTGATTTGCTGCTAAAGCCTGTGCAGTCGGCCATCGGGACAAAAGTCGATTGTCCGCGTTGCGGTTATTTACTGCATAGGCCGCGCCCCCAAAGTATTGAGCGAGTTTTGGCCCTATCCGTCGCCGGTTTGATTTTGGTGCTCCCCGCCAATCTTTTGCCGCTGATCGGCATCCGTTTTATGGGCAACAGCAACGAAAGCACCCTCTGGGCGGGTACGGTCGGACTATTTGCCGAAGGTCTATGGTTGGTGGCCCTATTAGTGTTTCTGGCAAGCATCTTTGTACCGTTGCTGAACATTACCTTGGCCTTTCTGGTCAGCCTGCACCTTTACCTGAAACGCCCGCATCCCCATCTCGCACATTGGTTGCGCTGGTGGCAACATTTGGAGGAATGGGCGATGCTGGAAGTGTATATGCTGGGCATTATCGTCGCTTGCGTTAAACTTTCGGACACCGCCGATGTGCAGTTTGGTTTTGGCCTATATGCTTTTATCGCCTTGTTGCTGGTCAATGTCATGTTAGCAACCAGCTTAGACAGTTATTTGTTTTGGCAAAGCATCGCCGACTTAGACAAAAAAACCCATGAAAACCCATGAAAACCCCTGAGCAAACCGCCTTAGCCCAACATTTGCTACGTTGCCCTATTTGCGGCCATCTGTGCAAACTGCTCAACCGCCGCCACGCCCGTTTATGCCCGCTCTGCGGGGAGCCGTTGCATGTCCGCAGGCCACATAGCCTGCAACAAACCTGGGCCTTATTGCTCAGTAGCTATGTGCTGTACATCCCCGCCAACATTTT
The DNA here is from genome assembly GCF_002209385.1 of Methylovulum psychrotolerans. NCBI lineage: Bacteria > Pseudomonadati > Pseudomonadota > Gammaproteobacteria > Methylococcales > Methylococcaceae > Methylovulum > Methylovulum psychrotolerans. The sequence continues at coordinate 2,345,294 of NZ_CP022129.1, read as the reverse complement.
CCCGATTATGACCGTCACCCAACTCGGTATGACCGAACGGCACACCATTATCGGTGGCATTATCGCCTTGGTGGAAAAAGACATGGCACCTATTGCGGTGCTGGTTTTCATAGCCAGCATCGTCGTACCGCTGTTAAAATTAATCGGGCTGAGCTTATTACTGCTCAATGTCCAACTACGTTGGCAAGCCCGGCCACATTTATGGATGCGCATTTATCGCCTGATTGTGTTTGTTGGGCGTTGGTCTATGTTAGATATTTTTATGATTTCCATTCTGGTTGCCGTGGTCGATTTAAGCGGCGGCGTTTCACAAGTGATCGCAGGTTCGGCGGCAACGGCTTTTGCGGCGGTAGTGGTGTTGACCATGCTGGCGGCAAAAAGCTTTGACCCGCGTCTGATCTGGGATAAGCAGCATAAGCTATGAACGATTTTATTGACCCCGATGCGTATCAGGCCGAAGAGCCTGTCATTGATAAAAAACTCCGTTTCCCTTTGGTGTGGTTGTTACCGCTGATTGCCCTGCTTATCAGCGGTTGGCTGATTTATAAATCGGTCGCCGCCAAAGGCCCGACAATCACCATCAGCTTTCCTAATGCCGACGGCTTGGAAGTGGACAAAACCAAAATCAAATTCCTGAATGTCGAAGTCGGCAAAGTGACCGATATTACCATCAGCGACGATCTGCAAACTATCCAAGTGAGCGCCCAAATGCACAGTGAGGCGGAGCGTTATCTGAAAGAACAGACCAGTTTTTGGGTGGTCAGGCCGCAAGTCGGCTTAGGGGGCGTGTCGGGTTTGGGTACATTGTTATCAGGGCCTTATATTGAAGTGAAGCCCGGCGATGGCGGCGACCAAACACACTTTGTCGGCCTAGTTGCCCCGCCATTACTGAAAACCAATGCCGAAGGGCGGCAATTTGTTTTGGAAACCAATAACCTGGGTTCCTTACATGCGGGGACGCCGATCAGTTTTCATGGCATCAGTGTCGGTGAAGTGCTTAGTCATGAATTGTCCACTGCCGCCGATGCCATTAAGCTAAAAGTGTTCATCAATAAACCTTACGATCAGTTTGTCAGAAAAAACACCCGCTTTTGGATGGATAGCGGCGTGGATTTGTCCGCCAGTGCCGACGGCTTTAAAGTCCGCACGGGCCCGCTGATTTCCTTATTGAGCGGCGGCATTGCTTTCCGCACGTCTGTTTATGATAAGGCCGGCGATGTGCAACCGGAGAACAGCGAATTTACTCTATACGACAATTATGAGCAGTCCGAAGAAGTCTTTTCCGGCGACACCCTAAAATACGTCATGTACTTTAACGGTTCCGTGCGCGGCCTGACCGAAGGTGCGCCCGTACAGTTGCGCGGTATCCCTATCGGCAAAGTGTCCCATATCAAACTGGAACTGGATGAAAAAACTGCCGAAATCCGCATTCCGGTTACTGTAGAGCTGCAACCTAACCGTATTGAGACGGTCAATAATTTGCCGGACATCAGCCATAAAGACATTATGGAAGAATTGGTTAAAAAAGGCTTACGCGCCCAATTGCAAACCGGCAGTTTATTAACCGGACAACTGCTGATTGATTTGGATTTTCACCCCAAAAATAAAATTAGCCTGACCAGCAACAATTCCAGTATCTATCCTGAGTTTCCGACCATACCCAGTTCTTTAGACCAATTTACCCATTCTGCCCAAACCATTATGGATAAAATCGCTAAATTGCCTTTGGAAGAATTGACCGAAGAAACGACGAAAACGATGCAGACCTTGCAAACGACGTCAAAAGCGGCCACCGATACCTTGGTCGGCGCTAAAGATACGTTGTCCGGTGTTAAAGAGACATTGGTCAATGCCGATAAGACTATCGCTGCCGCGCACCAGTTATTAAATTCATTGGAGCCGGGCTCTACAACCCATTATGAATTAGATAGGCTATTGCAAGAGTTTTCCCAAACCGCCAGTTCGGTCAAACAGTTAGCCGACTATTTGCAACAACATCCAGACACCTTAATTCGCGGGAAAAAGGCCGATTGATCATGATAAAAAAATCTCTAGCGTTATTGGCTATGCTACTGGCCGGGTGCGCTTCGACCCCGGCGACGCATTTTTATGTCTTGGAAGCGGTTAGCCAACCTGCCGCACCCACCGTTAAGGATATGAAAAAACGCCTGATCGGTGTCGGCCCCATTACCCTGCCGCCCCTATTAGACCGTAAACAAATAGTCACCCGCACTCTGATGAACGGAATTGACGTGGCGGAATTCCATCAATGGGCCGCCCCGCTAAAAGATAATGTCTTAGATGTGCTGACCCAAAACCTGACCCAATTACAACCGGAAAATTTTATTAGGCCCTATCCGTGGAGCGCTTACGGCACGGTCAATTATCGGGTGCTGGTGGACATCACCCGCTTTGATACCCGTCCGGGCATTGCGGTTAATTTTGAAGCGACGTGGGCAATTATGGATGAAAGTAACCACAAAATCATTGATAATGGCCGTAGTAAAATTAGCCATGCGTTGATCGACACCTCGTATCCGGCTAGCGTACACGCGCTCAGCCAAGTATTGGGGCAGTTTTGCTCGGAATTGTCGGTAGCTTTGCAGAAACTGTAAGCTAAAGGGAGATATTGGTTTGGGCAGCCACTTTTTTATGTCCCTTAGCCAACGCTTGTTCTTGCTTATGCAGCGATGTCCCCCAGAATTCCTCTAAGGTTGGCCCGTCTGCTAAGGGCTTAATCCGGCACAGAAAGGCTTTAATTTCATGTAACCATACCCGTCTGCCCATGCGGGTATACCAGCGCATGGCATGGCGGAATTCTGCATCATAACCAAAAATAAGCCGCAAGATAGCTTTAGGACGGGCCTGCATGACCAGTTCAATCGTTTTTGCCCATAAAAACACCCGCCATGCCGGCACTTGTGTGGTGGCTAAGACTTGGTGCTTGTAATCCCATTTACGCGTATCGGTTTGGATGACTTTTCGGCTGGCGACCGTGGGAAAATAGGGTGTCCAACGGTGCGGGGTCACATAAACCAATTGGATTTGGTCAGGATCGTAGGCCAACAAAAATTGTAATGAGCGCCAATAATTGCGGTCGGTCTCTTCTTCGAAACCGATAACGTAAGTCGCCATAGAAATGATGCCGTGCTGACGGAGCAAGCGGATAGCCTCCTTGTCCTCGGTTATAGTCGTGCCTTTTTTGATGGTTTGCAAGGTTTCTGCATCATAGCCTTCAATGCCCAGCAAAAAACGGATGACCCCAGCTTTTTTGTATAAATGTAAAATGTCCGCGTCCCTGACAATATCGCCCGCGCGGGTCGAGCCTACCAGCGTTAAGTTGACATCTTCGGCAATCAACGCCTCAAGAAAAGTCCGCCATGCTTTTTTCGAGCCGGTCGGCAACTCATCAGCAAAGTTAATCAGCTGAACACCCTGTTCCCGATGCAGTCTGGCCAGTTCTTTGGCGAATTTTACCGGATCCCGATGCCGCCATTGTGTCCAAAAGCCGCGCTGGCCGCAATAACTGCATAAATAAGGGCAACCCCGCGAAAATTGCACTACCACCGCCCGTCGGTGGCCCCAATACGAATAGCGGCTATGGTCAATCAGCTCCCAGCCCACACGGAACGCATCCAAATCTTTGAGCATTTCCGCAGGCGGCGTGCCGACAGTTTTACCCGCTTTCCTAAAGGCAATGCCTTTCACGGTTTCCAGATCGGTTTTTGCCAGTAATGCCTGAACTAATAAAACGGTTGTGCGTTCACCTTCGCCGCGCACGATGTAATCGATTTGCGGGTTACCGTCCAGCACATCTTGCCAATGGTAAGTCGGAAACACGCCACCGTAAATTATTTGGATGGCGGGCAGGGCGGCTTTAGCCAAGGCCGCAATCTGCATGATGGTCTCATGTGCTGACGTGGAACCCGAATGCCCCATCAGCAGCAAATCCGGTTGCACGGCTTTAATCTGTCCGGTAATCGCCGCTAATGGCAGCGGGCCGAATTCGGCATCTAACAATGTGACATTAAAGCCCGCATCTAGCAGTGGCCCGCCAACACTCAGTAAACCCAGGGGCGGCAACTGCTCTTTGGGGATACGGCTGCCTATCGCTGTATGGGGTGGGTTAACCAGCAGTATTTTATAAGGGTTACTATTCATCGTCTGCTCGCTTAGATGTGTTGCGCAAGGATTATCGCTAAAGCAATAACTAGCAGATATACCGTTTTGATAAAGGGCTTCGTAGCGGGGAAAGGCTCCCACCCAATGGCATGGGCAAGGAACCCTGACGGCCTATGCCGCCAGGGAGGTGTGGTTTAACCCCTCAACGCCTTCAAAACCGCCTGCATGGTCGCATTGGCATCGCCAAACAACATGCGGGTGTTTTCTAAGACAAACAGCGGGTTGCCTACGCCGGCATAACCGGAGGCCATGCTGCGTTTGAGGACGATGGTGGTTTTGCCTTTCCAGCATTCCAATACGGGCATTCCGGCTATCGGGCTGTTTGGGTCGTCTAGGGCCGAGGGGTTAACGATGTCGTTGGCACCGATGACGATGGAGACATCGACATTGGCAAAATCGTCGTTAATCTCTTCCATTTCAAACACGATGTCATAAGGTACTTTGGCTTCTGCCAAGAGTACGTTCATGTGGCCGGGCATACGTCCGGCGACCGGATGGATACCGAAGCGGACTTTTTTGCCTTTCTCACGCAACAGTTTGGTGATTTCGTAGACGGTGTGCTGGGCTTGGGCGACGGCCATGCCGTAACCGGGGATGATCATGATATTTTTAGCATCCAGCAACAGTTGTGCGGTTTCGTCGGCATCAATCGGCTGCACGTCGCCTTCGATCACCGCCGCTGCACCGCCTGAGGCGGTACCAAAGCCACCCGCGATAACGCTGAGGAAGTTACGGTTCATGGCATGGCACATGATATAGCTCAGGATTGCCCCGCTGCTGCCGACTAGCGCGCCAGTGACGATCAGCAAATCATTGCTTAACATAAAGCCGGTCGCCGCCGCCGCCCAGCCGGAATAGCTGTTGAGCATGGACACGACCACTGGCATATCGGCCCCGCCTATTGCCATAACCATGTGTACCCCAAAAACCAAGGCAATGACGGTCATGATCAACAAGGGCAACGCGCCGTTATGGTTAAGGAACTGCATCGGCAAGCTGCCGCCGCCCTCTTCGGTTTGTCCCAGGAATTGGGCGCCGAGTATGAACACGGCAACCAACAACAGCAGGTTAAACCAGTGGCGGCCAGGCAGTAACAGCGGTTTGCCGCTGATTTTTTCGCTCAGCTTGCAAAAGGCGATCACTGAACCCGAAAAGGTGACGGCACCAATGAGGATGCCGATATAAATTTCGATTTCATGGATGGTTTTTTCAACCCCTTCCAAGCCGCTGGCGCTGTCCATAAAGTTGGCGAAACCGACCAGTACCGCCGCCATGCCGACTAAGCTGTGCATGATGGCGACCAGCTCAGGCATTTGTGTCATGGCGACTTTAGCGGCCAACATAGAGCCGATTGTGCCGCCGATTAATATCGCAATGATTAAGATAGGATAAGCCGAAATGCTCACCGCCCCGCTTAAGGCGGTGGCGATAATGGCAATCGCCATACCTGCCATGCCGTAATAATTGCCGCGTCGGGCGGTTTCTTGGTTGCTTAAACCGCTTAAGCTCAGAATGAACAGAATGGCGGCAATAATGTAAGACATTGTAACTAAACTATGGGACATTTCGCTTCTCCGCTTATTTTCTGAACATGTCTAACATGCGGCGCGTGACCAAAAAGCCCCCACCGATGTTGATGGAGGCAATCAAGATCGCCAAACCCGCCAGTAAGCCGACTGCGGGTGACGATACTTGGACAATCGCGCCAATGACGATAATGCCGCTGATGGCATTGGTGACGCTCATTAAAGGCGTATGTAGGGAGGGCGAAACATTCCAGATAACTTGATAGCCGACAAAACAGGCCAAAACAAACACCGTAAAATGGGTCATGAACGATTCGGGCGCGACCGCCCCGATACCGAACAAGGCCAAGCCGCCGATGAGTAACGGTAACAGTTGCTTCAGCACAGAAGGTGGAGCGGGCGGGGCTTTAATAACCGCTTCGGCTACCGCCGCAGGTTTTGCCGCCGCGACGGAGAGAGTCGGGGGGGGCGGTGGCCAAGTGATTTTACCTTCTTTAATGACGGTTGCACCCCGGATGACCTCATCCTCCATATTGACGTTAATAACGCCATTCTTGCCCGGGCACAGCTCGGTCAATAAGTGCCGCAAATTGGTGGCGTACAGTTGGCTGGATTGGTTGGCTAAGCGGCTGGGCAAATTGGTGTAGCCAATAATAGTAACATCATGGGCTACCGTCACTTTGTCTTTCTCGGTCAATTCGCAGTTGCCGCCCTGTTCTGCCGCCAAATCGACAATGACGCTACCCGCTCTCATGGATTGCACCATCTCGGCGGTAATCAGTTTAGGGGCGGGTTTACCGGGGATCAACGCCGTAGTGACGATAATATCGACTTCTTTGGCCTGTTCGGCAAATAAGGCCATTTCGGCGGCGATAAATTCCGGTGACATGGTTTTGGCATAACCGCCAACCCCCGCGCCTTCTTCCTTAAAATCGAGCATTAAAAATTCCGCATCCATGCTTTCGATTTGCTCTTTCACTTCGGGACGGGTATCAAAGGCCCTAACAATCGCCCCCATGCTTTTCGCCGTACCGATTGCCGCCAAACCGGCGACCCCGGCACCAATAACTAAGACCTTAGCGGGGGGGACTTTACCCGCTGCGGTAATTTGCCCGGTAAAAAAGCGGCCAAAATGCTGGGCGGCTTCGATAATCGCCCGGTAGCCGGCAATATTGGCCATAGAGCTGAGCGCGTCCATTTTTTGGGCGCGGGACATGCGCGGTACGCTGTCCATTGCCAGCACAGTGGCGTTTTTATCCGCTAAGGTTTGCATCAACTCGGCGTTTTGGGCAGGCCAGATAAAGCTGATCAGCGTCTGGCCTTCATGCAAGGCCGTCAGTTCATCTATTCCTAAGCGCGGACGGCGTTCAGGGGCACGGACTTTCATGACAATATCGGCATCCTGCCATAAGGTTTTCTGGTCAACCACGGCCACACCTGCCGCTTGATAAGCTTCATCGGAAATGTTGGCGGCTAGCCCCGCCCCACTTTCTATCATGACGCTAAAGCCAAGCTGGATAATCTGGGCGGCGGCTTCCGGGGTCGTAGCGACCCGCTTCTCGCCCCGGTGAATTTCTTTAGGTATACCGATCTTCATACAGTCTCCTGTGAGTTATGTTTAACCAAGGCCAAAGGTTTATGAAAATAGTCAAACCTTCAGCCCTGAGCATAAAAGATTAATGGCGGCTTATCAATGAAAAAAACCGCCTGATGCTTAATCAGTCTAATGGCTTGAGGACAGATGGTACACCTGTTTCTATGCTGTCGCTGGCGGCTTTGTTATAAAACGGCCAGCTTTTTACATGCAGATGTTTCCGAATCGGCGTTTTAATGACCGATACGCACAAGGCGATTGAAAACAGACACCACACCGCCGCATACTCATTCGGGTCATTGGTGGTGACATCGGATATCCAAGGGCCAATCACATAATGGAACGCGACGAACCGCCAAGAGCCGTAAATGACCGGCAAACAGAAAGCGACAAGGATATAGGTGAGGGCATGTAAGCCCCATCGAAAATCAAACAACCAGGTAATCGGATCGGATAACAGGCCATTTAACGGCATGTGCCAGGCGATATGCCATGCACCGTGGGTAGAACACACTTCCGGGCCGCAAAAGCCTTCAATGCCGACATTGCATGTCCCCGCCCAGACGAACGGGTACATTTTTACCAGCATCGCCAAAGAGCCTACGGCACAAATTGTGTACACAGCGGTGCGTATTTTCAGCTTTACCGCTTCGGGAATAAAATACATCGCCACCATATTGACAAAAAACGGCTGGAAGGCGACGTGCAGATAGCCAAACAAGGTGAGTATCTGATTATTCGGATTGTCACACAAATCAATATAGACATAGGTAAATGCCTGTAACAATTCCATTAGGGCGAAATAAGTCAGCGGAATCCATAACTCTTTGGATTCGCCCTTCATAGCAACATAGACAGCGGTACTCAGACCTGCGGCGGCCAAAACGCCTGACGCTTCTCCACTCCAACACATAAAACTTAACCTCTTTATTTATTATTATGTACATACCGCCAGTTCACACAACCTCCAAAGGGTGTGGGCTGCAATAACGGTACTATCCTTTTCTTAAACGGGTATAAAATTCGTTTTGCCCTAGGCTTGTCCGGTTGTGTCAACCCGAAAAGCCCGGCTACCCATTTTAGCGTCTTTAAGGCCTGCCAAACAGTCCGGCATCCAGCAAAACCCTTTTATTCTATTACAAATAAACAGGGATTGATAAATAACTGACGTTACGAAGTAACGTGCTTTACCCCCGTTTGCCGCGCCGAGCATCGCAGGTTTTGTCGGGATCAGCCCGAATACCCATAGGGCATAAAGGGGCGCGGCAAGGATGCCGCGCGTCGGCAGAGGGGCAGGAGCCCCTTCTGCCGACCCCCGACAAAACCGAGAAGCGCAGGATCAAGCGGCAATCGGGCCGCCTTTTCTTTGGATACTTTCTTTTGGCGGAGCAAAAGAAAGTATCTCGCCTTCGGGTGCGAGAACCCGATTAAAAAAACCATCGCGATAGCGACTCATCGCTACATTTTTCAATATCGCAAAAGTGACTGCGTAACATTAGTAAATAACCTCTACCGTTTGCCGCCATTTAAGCCTTCGTCACATTAAAAATGCAAAATCAGTGACTTAACCGATAGAGAGGCTGTTAATGCTAAGCATTAGCCGTTATAATCATCCGTTAACCTCCAACCTGTTGGTGAAAAATGGACATTAAAGACTATATGCAAACGCTGGGCAGTAATGCCAAGCACGCAGGGCGGGTACTCAGCCGCACCGAATCAGGCCAAAAAAACCGCGCCTTACTGGCTATCGCCGACGCGATTGACCACAGCCGCAGTGTCTTGGCGAGCGAAAACCAAAAAGATTTGGCGGCAGGCTTGGCCAATGGCCTGCCCGCCGCCGCGCTGGATAGGCTGGCCTTAACGCCCAAAGCCATTGATGCGATGATCGAAGGCTTAAAGCAAGTTGCCGCCCTACCGGATCCGGTCGGCGAAATCACCGATTTAAGTTACCGTCCCAGCGGCATCCAAGTCGGGCAAATGCGCGTGCCTTTAGGCGTTATCGGTATCATTTACGAATCCCGTCCGAATGTGACGGTGGATGCGGCGGCGTTGTGCCTAAAATCCGGTAACGCCTGCATCTTGCGCGGCGGTTCCGAATCCCTGCATTCCAACCAAGCGATTGCCGCCTGCATTAGCCAAGGCTTACAAGCGGCAGAATTGCCCGACACCGCCGTGCAGATTGTCGCCACCGCCGACCGGGCCGCCGTCGGCGAACTGATCACCATGAACGCCTATGTCGACATTATTGTGCCGCGCGGGGGCAAAAACCTGATTGAGCGTATCAGCCAAGAAGCGACCATTCCGGTCATTAAGCATTTGGACGGCATTTGCCATGTTTATATCGACGACCAAGCCGATATTGCTAAGGCGGTGGCGATTGCCGATAATGCCAAAACCCACCGTTATGGCGTGTGCAATGCCATGGAGACCCTGTTGGTCGCCGAAAGCATCGCCCATCGGGTGTTACCGTTATTGGCGGACATTTTTTTGGCAAAAGGGGTCGAATTGCGGGGCTGCCTAAAAACCTGCTCACTAATTCCCGAATGTAGCCGCGCCACCGAACAGGACTGGCATACCGAATACCTCGCGCCGATTTTGTCTATCCGTATTGTCGATGGCATAGACCAAGCGATGGAGCATATCAGCCACTACAGTTCGCAGCATACCGAAGCCATCGTCACCGAAAACTATACCTTAGCGCGGCGTTTTCTGCGTGAAGTCGATTCCAGCTCAGTTATGGTTAATGCCTCCACCCGTTTTGCCGATGGCTTTGAATACGGCTTGGGCGCGGAAATCGGCATCAGCACCGACAAGTTGCACGCCCGCGGCCCTGTCGGCCTAAAAGGCTTAACCTCATTAAAGTTCATCGTGTTAGGTGACGGGCATATCCGGCAATAATGATAGGTGTGTTAGGCGGGACGTTTAATCCCATCCATTATGCGCACTTGCGCTGTGCCATCGAAGTCAGGGACTTATTCGGTTTGGCGCAAGTGCGGCTAATACCCAACGCCCAGCCGCCGCACCGGCAAGCGCCGCAAGTCAGCCCCGAAAGGCGTGCTGACATGCTGGACTTGGCGTTGGTCGGCCATACTGGCTTAATCTGTGACCGCCGTGAGTTACAACGCCCACAGCCTTCCTTTATGGTCGATACATTGGCCTCGTTGCGCGGCGATTTTCCCGATCAGCCTTTGCTGCTGTTTATCGGCAACGATGCCTTTAACCATCTGGGCGGCTGGCACCGTTGGCAACAGTTGTTCGATTACGCGCATATTGTCGTGATGACCAGACCCGGCAGTACGGCCAAGCGCGTAGAGGGGTTCTTACGGGGTCGCTGTACGCGCAATAGCCAAGACTTATGCGGTGTCTTAGCGGGAAAGCTGTTTTTTCAGGCCGTCACCGCCTTGGACATTTCTGCGACAGCCATCAGAAACTGTATCGCCAGACAGCAAGACCCCAGTTTTTTATTGCCTGATGCGGTTATCGCCTACATCAGGCAACACCAACTTTATCAAGTGCCCGAATAAGCTTCGGGCGCACACTTTTAACGTCAGGAAATTGAATGCAAACAGAAGAATTATTGAAAATCGTCCAAACCGTTTTGGATGACCGCAAAGGTCAACACATCACGACGATAGATGTCAAAGAAAAGACCAGTTTTACCGATTATATGGTATTAGTGACCGGCACCTCCGACCGCCACTTAAAATCCATGTGCGAGCATGTCGCCTCGACCGTGAAAGAACAGGGCTTAACGCCGCTGGGTATGGAAGGTGATTTGGGTTCCGATTGGATTTTATTGGATTTGGGTGATGTGATTGTCCACGCCATGACCGCCCAAACCCGTGAGTTTTACCAATTGGAAAAATTATGGTCGGTCGATGCGCCTAGAGAAAGGGCTTTTGTGGCTGGTTAACGATAAACGGGGCTTAGGGATGGCATGGACTGGCGGGTCAGCAGTATCCTGCCAACCCGCTAAGCACTAATCCTCTATCCCCAATTCCTTTATCTTACGCGTCAGGGTGTTGCGCCCGTAACCCAGTAAAATGGCCGCTTCGTGGCGTTTGCCATGGGTAAAGTTCAGTGCCGACTTAATTAAGATGGCTTCCACCGTCGGGATCGTCTGTTTGGCGACTTCGTTTTCTTTATTAAACAATTGCTGGTCGACCCAAACCCTCAGTAACGATTCCCAATCGGAACCGGCGGTGATTTTTTCCGCCGGGGTATTAAGCAATTCCGGGGGCAGATCATGCAGATGGATTTCCCGCCCTGATGCCATCACGGTTAGCCAACGGCAAATGTTCTCTAATTGCCTGACGTTACCCGGCCATTCCAACGTGCTTAAAAAACCTTCCGCTTCGGCTTTTAACGTCTTTATCTCGGTATTTAGCTCTTGTCCGGCTTGGTTTAAAAAATGCCGTAATAATAACGGGATGTCCTGCTTACGGTCGCGTAAGGGCGGGATGTGGATGCGGATGACATTCAGGCGATGGAACAAATCTTCACGGAAACGGCCTTGCTGTACCAGCACCTCCAGATTTTGGTGGGTGGCGGCAATGATACGCACATCGACTTTTACCGAAGCATGGCCGCCGACCGGATAAAATTCGCCATCGGCCAAGACCCTTAACAAACGGGTCTGCAACTCGGCGGGCATGTCGCCTATTTCGTCAAGGAATAAAGTGCCGCCGTTGGCTTGCTCAAAACGCCCGGCCCGCCGCGCCGCCGCGCCAGTAAACGCGCCTTTTTCGTGGCCGAATAATTCCGATTCCATCAAATCTTTAGGAATCGCCGCCATATTCAGGGCAATGAACGGATTTTTGGCGCGTGGGCTGTGCCGATGCAAAGCCTTGGCGACCAATTCCTTGCCCGTGCCGGATTCGCCGTTAATCAGCACGGTGATATGGGACTTTGCCAAGCGGCCAATGGCCCGAAACACCTCCTGCATCGCCGGGGCCGCGCCAATAATCTCCGGTGTCGCTTCCAGCGTGGCATGTTCCTCGGTAACAGAATGCTGTTGCCGCCCGTGGATACAGGCACGGTGCGCCAAATCCACCACTTCTTTAATGTCAAAAGGCTTCGGCAGATATTCAAAAGCCCCGCCATGAAAAGCCGACACCGCACTTTCCAAGTCAGAATGCGCCGTCATGACAATGACGGGCAGCTTAGGATGGTTGTCTTGAATTCTTTTCAATAACTCCAATCCATCCATGCCCGGCATTCTGATGTCGGTAATTAACGCGTCGGGGATATCATGCTCTAAGGCAACCAGCAACTCTTTCGCGCCCGAAAAGCTGCGGGTGTTGATGGCGGCTTTTTGTAAAGCCTTTTCCACCACCCAACGGATAGATTTATCGTCATCAACAATCCAGACGGTTTCGGAGTTATTCATTGCCGGTCTCCACGGGTAAATAGATTGAAAATACGGTATTGCCAGGTTCGCTGTTGCATTCAATAATGCCGTTATGCTGGTTAATCAGGGATTGGGCAATTGACAGCCCCAAACCCGTGCCTTCGGCCCGGCCTGTTACCATGGGATAAAAAATTTGGTTCAGCATATCCGCATCTATGCCTGGGCCGTCGTCAATAATGTCCACTTTTGCCGCCAGCTTGTAATGTTTGCGGCCTATCGTCATGTGCCTATGGATACGGGTTTTGATAATAATATGCCCTTTGCCTTCGGTGGCTTGGACTGCATTACGGGTGATATTTAAAATTGCTTGGATCAGCAAATCCTTATCACCGAGTATATTTGGAATACTTGGGTCGTAATCATGTTTTACCATGAGATTGCCGCTGGATTCGACCTGCACCAATTGCCTGACGCGCTCCAATACTTCATGGATATTCAGGGATTTTTTATTGGGGAGCTTATTAGGGCCAAGCATTTTATCCATCAGACCTTGGAGGCGGTCAGATTCGGCAATGATAATTTGCGTGTATTCTTTCAGTTCAGGGTCGTGCAATTCCAAGTCCAACAATTGCGCAGCCCCCCGCAAACCGCCCAAAGGGTTTTTGATTTCATGCGCCAAGCCCCTGACCAATAATCTGGCGGTATTTTGCTGGGTCAGCAGGCGCTCTTCTTTAGAAATGCGCAAATGTGAATCCACTTGCTGAAGCTCAAGCAGAATTTCGATAATTTCATCTTTATTTAACAGCGGCGTGGCGCTGAGGTTAACGGTGATATTCTGGCTCATCCGGTTGAGCGTTAATGACCGCTCAACCAAGGGCTCGCCCATGGTCAAGCATTGTTTTAGATTTAACAGCAAAGCTGAGTCAGACGACTTAAACAAATCGCCAGCATTTTGATCGACCAAGTGATGGAAGCTGTCCGCCAGCAAAATTTCCCCAGCCGTATTGATATAGGTAAGGACTAAATCCCTATTAAATAGCAAAATGGCGGTGTTAAGGTGGTCAAGAATGCGTTTATACATGATGTGGGTAAGTCCATTTTAAGTTACGCTAGGGTATAGCAATTATTAGACCAATTGTCTACGGTGCGTGTAAGGGTTATTGCAGTTGCACCTTAGGCGAATCAGAAGGCTTTTAGCCGCACAAGTATAACCTATGAGGCAAAAAATGCGCCATAGTGGTGCGTTTTAGCTTGGCTAAAATAGTGCGGATAGGATTATAAAAAGTGATAAATAAAAAACGCCCCCATTCGGGGCATTTTTAAGAAAATACGGCAATAATAACTAAATGGATGTTGCTTGGCTTAATGGGGCAGGGAAAACGAGCCCTCCGTCCACCACCACATTTTCTGTGCTGTGCTGTGCTGTGCTGTGCTGTGGGGTATCGGTTTTTACAGTCCCCCTCCAAAAAATCCGAGCGAAAGGGATGCTATCGGGATCTTGGCACGACATAGTGCCATGTACTAGGGTAGATAGTACATGGCACTATTTTTATCAAGGCCTATAGGGGCAATAAATGAAAACAGGGGGCTAAATGAGGGGCTTTTGTGCGGGGCGGTCATTTTGCGCAGAAACTTACCCGAAAGCAGTGTTTGCGGTGATCACAAGGCTTTTCTAAAGGTCGCCTGTATCACCGTCCGCTCGGTCATCACAGTATCAAGAAAATTGGCCCATGATTGCAGCATCTCTAGCCGCTGGTTTTTATATTGGGCATGAGAATAGGTACCTGCCATGCCGGGGATGGCGTGGCTTAAGGCCGTTTCCACCACTTCGGGGGAGTGGCCTTGCTCCCTAAGATGTGTCGATGCGGTGTGGCGATGGTCGTGGATGTTGTAATCGGCAATCTCACCCGCTGCCAAGGCCGCGTTATGAGCGCCGTCAAGATTATTGCTGTGCATGGCTCGGTTTGGGTTGGTGGGCATGGGCAGAACCCATGGGCTGCCGCCGCCAAGGCGTTGCAGTTCTTGCAGCATTTCTGCCGCCTGAGCAGGCAGCATGACCAAGTGGTCTTTTTTCGTTTTCATACGCGCTGCGGGTATCAGCATTTCGCCTTTGTCGAAATCTATTTCACACCACGCCGCGCCGCATAATTCGCTTTTGCGTAACGTCAACATTAAGAGCAGGTGCAGAGCCAGTTTGTAGCCCCGATAACAATCCGCTTGGTACAGTCCGGTTAGGTAACGCCTGATTTCCGGTGTCGATAGCCAGCGGGTGCGCTTGGTGCGGTTGCCGACTCTAGCGGCCTTAATCAATACTGCCGGGTTGTGCGTGCAATAGTCATGCTCAACGGCATAGCCGAATATCCGGTTCGCCCAACCATGGCAGGAAAGGGCGGTCACCACGCCTTTATGCTCTCTCAAGTCATAAATTAACTCTCTCAGCAAGGCCACATCGATTAATTCCAGCGGGGTATCTGCTAGTTTTGGCAATAAGTGCAATCTGACCGGCGCCCAGCCTTTATCAGGGGCTTTCCACTTTTTATCCACCCACTCCGCTTTATACTTGCCAGCGGCTTCGCCAAAAGTCATCATGGCTTGGATGGCTTCGGCTTTTTGGTGGGCGATGGCCTGAATTTCCAGTTCTTTAATGCCGCAGCCGTCAATGACCATCCGTTTGGCTTGCGGATGGTCGAGCAGCGTTGCCGGGTGCTTGCCAAATTCGACAAGCTGCCTGGCCACCGCATGAATCTTACGCGCATTGTCCAAGGTCATTTCTGGGTAATTGCCGTATCCGTACCGGAATTTTTTACCGTTAAGCCGTAATTCACCGCGCCAAAACTTCCCCCCCGCTGCCCGTATCACTAGCACCAGCCCCTTAGCATCGGCTTTTTGGTAGTCCTTGCCGATCGCTTTTAATTTTCTGATTTCCGTATCGGTCAGCGCCATTTTTACCCCCTATTTTTTGATATTGCCGATAATTCTACAGGAAACGGATGGGGCAGGGGGGCAAAAATAGCGGATTTAATGCTTTAGCACAAGGGTAATCATGGCATAAAAAACCCCGCTAAGCCAAAGGGCTTGCGGGGTCATTGTATAAAGCGTGAGCCTGTATGGAACAGGCGCAAACGTTACAGGCTGTAGTACATGTCAAACTCGACAGGGTGTGTGCTCATGCGCAAACGAGTCACTTCCTGCATTTTCAGTTCGATATAACCATCGATTACGTCATCCGTGAAAACGCCGCCACGAGTCAAGAACTCACGGTCTTTGTCCAGCGCGTCCAATGCTTGGTCGAAAGCGTGGCATACTTGTGGGATAGCTTTTTCTTCTTCAGGCGGCAAGTCGTACAAGTCTTTGTCCATCGCTTCGCCTGGGTGGATCTTGTTTTGGATGCCGTCCAAGCCGGCCATCAACATTGCAGCGAACGCCAAATAAGGGTTGGCGGTGGAGTCAGGGAAGCGCACTTCGATACGGCGGCCTCTAGGGTTGCTGACGAAAGGGATGCGGATAGAGGCGGAACGGTTACGCGCTGAATAAGCCAGCATAACAGGGGCTTCAAAGCCAGGAACCAGACGCTTGTAGCTGTTGGTTGAGGCATTGGTGAACGCGTTTAAGGCTTTAGCGTGCTTAATGATGCCGCCGATGTAATACAGGGCCGTTTCGGACAGGCCACCGTACAAATCGCCTGAGAACAGGTTAACGCCGTCTTTAGCCAAAGATTGGTGGACGTGCATACCGCTGCCGTTGTCGCCGACCATAGGCTTAGGCATGAAAGTAGCGGTTTTGCCGTAAGCGTGGGCGATATTGGCGACCACATATTTCAGGCCCAACACTTCGTCGGCCTTTTTAACTAAGGTATTGAATCTAACGCCGATTTCGCATTGGCCAGCTGTCGCCACTTCGTGGTGGTGGACTTCGGTCATCATGCCGAATTGCTCTAAAGTCAAGCACATGGCAGAGCGCATGTCTTGGAACGAATCGACTGGCGGAACGGGGAAGTAACCGCCTTTAACGCCTGGGCGGTGGCCGATGTTGCCGTCTTCATAGACTTTTTCTGAGTTCCAACCCGCTTCTTGCGAATCTATCTTATAAAAAGAGCCGCTCATGTCAGTGCCCCAGCGAATATCGTCAAAAATAAAGAATTCGTTTTCTGGGCCAAAGAATGCCGTGTCGGCAATGCCGGTTGATTTCAAATAAGCTTCGGCGCGTTTGGCTAATGAACGGGGGTCACGCTCATAACCTTGCATGTTTTTAGGCTCGATAATATCGCAACGGATAATCAGCGTGTTGTCGTCATAAAAAGGGTCCATAACAGCGGTTGACGGATCAGGCATCAGAATCATGTCGGATTCGTTGATGTGCTTCCAGCCCGCGATAGAAGAGCCGTCAAACATATTGCCTTCTTCAAAGGTATCTTCATCAATCGTATGAGCAGGGAAGGTAACATGCTGTTCTTTACCGCGGGTATCACAAAACCGGAAATCGACGAATTTCACGTCGTTTTCTTGAATCATCTTAAGTACATTTTCTACAGACATCGTTGTCTCCTATTTATGGTTATTATAATGAAGCCAGCATTTTTACTGCTGAACACTCATAACGATAACATTTTTTTTGCTGGCTTAGCCAATAAAAAATGCACTGTGCGGGAGAGCGTTTAGGGACGCATTTTTGTTGGCATCCCCCTCTTGATTTAGGCATTTTATTGAAATGTATAAAAAATCACTGCCGATAGCAAATAAGTTAACAGAAAGCTACAGTTGTTGCTATTGTGGCTGTACTGCAACTTAATTGCGCACAAAAAAGGCGTTAAATAATCATAATGCACCATTACAGTGCATTATAGGTAATCCATCACAATTAAAAATACATTAACAATTTGTTTTTAAAGTAAATTTATATATGGCATAACCCTTGCTAAACTTTATTCAGTGTTTTTCTGAAATACTGAAACTGTTGCCAAAAAACAACAAATCTTATTATTCAGACCTTATTTTAAGGGGGCTTCAAAAATGAAAATTATTTTAAAACGCAAAAATCAGATATTGTTTGCGGCGATCAGCGGCATATTATCAACAGCCAGCATGACAGACGCAAACGCTAGTGGCGCCTATAAGGAAATTGAAAGCGCGTTAGACCACTCCGGTTTCGTCGTCGGCGCTTGGGCGAATGCCGGCGTCACCTACAACGGCAACGAACCCCAAAATAACTTTAATGGCCCGGTAACGTTCGGCGACCGTGCTGCCGAGTTCCAAGTCAACCAATTGAACGTGTACCTACAACGCGCTGTAGCGACTGAAGGCAGCAAATTTGACCTAGGCGGCCGCTTCGACTTTATGTACGGCACCGACTCCATCTTTACCCAAGCTTATGGCGTACCGTCCTTTGATGTTAACAGCGCTGCGGCGTTGCAACGTAGCGACTGGGACTTGAGCATGCTGGGCAGCAACAGCAACCGCTTCTATGATATCGCCTTGCCACAAGCATACCTAGAAAGTTATGTGCCAGTCGGAACGGGTTTAAACCTGAAAGTAGGTCACTTTTACACGCCGATTGGTTATGAAACCGTTCCTGCACCTGATAATTTCTTCTACACCCATGCTTACACCATGCAATACGGCGAGCCTTTCACGCACACCGGCATCTTGGGCAATTACAACGTCGACAGCAACTGGGCGCTGATGGGCGGCCTGTTGACCGGCAGTGCAACAGGCGGCTGGGATGGCGGCTGGGATCGCCAGTTGGGCAATTGGTCCGGCATTATGGGCGCCACCTACACCACCGATGACAAAGCGACTTCTTTGAACATCGCGGGTACTTATGGCGACACGTCCGAAACCAGCAAAGCCACTTGGGCATTGTATAGCATAGTCTTAAAGCATAACATTAACGAAAAAACCCATTTGGTTTTGCAACATGACCACGGCTTTGCCGACAATACCTATAACTATGCCACAAGCACACCCAACTCAGTGGATGCCGAATGGTATGGCGTTAACTCCCATCTGTACTATGACATCAGCGACAAAGTGGTCGCCGGTATCCGTGCCGAATGGTTCCGCGACCAAAATGGCCTGAGAGTGTGCTCGCCCGGCAGAATTGGCGCCGCTACCGATAACCAAGGCGTCAGCTATGCCGCCGCCGGACAATATCTGTCAAGCTGCGCCCCAGCCACTTATTATGAATTTACTGCTGGTGTTACTTGGAAGCCTAAAGAATGGCTGAGATTGCGTCCAAACGTCCGTTATGACATCGTTGGCGATTCACATGGCTACTCGCCGTTTGTTATCCGTGGCAACAGCTTCGCCACCACCCCCGGCAACAATGTTACTGATCAAATCACCTTCTCTACCGACGTGACAGTAACGTTCTAACCACGCCGCTTTGGCATAAGGCCCGCCAATTAGCGGGCCTTATTAGCCGCCACCCCTTGATTTAAGATCCGCAGCGGTAAGCTTTTGCCACTGCAACCCCGTTAAAAGCGCCCACCACATCAAAGCGCACCCACACCAGATGGGTTGCCGCTATCCGCTCGGCTTGGCTAAATACCGCGTATTTAGCCAGCTTCTGCCAGCCATTATTTTTACCATAACCCGAATTGCCGACAACGTCCTGAAGATACCGACAGTCCTTTATCTCCGGCGGCTGCGCCACCTGCGGCATGGCAAAACTTACCGAAGAAAAGCCCGACAGACACAGGATAAGCCCTAGTAAGGGTAACAGATGCCGACAGGCGGAGAAGGTGTGGTGAGCCATATATTTTTCCATAATATGATTTTTTTAATAGGGTAGGGTGGTAACAATCCTGTTGGCCTAATCCGCCAGCGGATGGCAGATCCGCTGGCAGATTTTAATTCGCCTTCGGCAAATTCTGCGATAAAGCCGCTTTGGCGGAATGGGGCTGGGCTAACAGCATTGGGGAGAGGGGCGGCAAGCCCCTCTGGCAGGGAATGATACATGGTATCGACTCGAAATTAAATACCCGTCCGCCCCTTTTTGCACCTTAATCCTACAAACCGCTCTATTTTAGTGCGCTATTGGCAAGGTATCAAAGAAGGTAGCCAGATAACAAGCCTATTGATTACCCTGAACAATTGGCACACTCCATGCTTTAGCTAATTCTGAATCGTTACTATACGCAAAGAGGATGAAATGAAACTAATAACCGCTATTGTTAAACCATTTAAGCTGGATGATGTCCGCGAGGCTCTTTCAGACATAGGAGTTTCGGGTGTCACCGTTACCGAAGTCAAAGGCTTTGGTCGCCAAAAAGGTCATACTGAGCTGTATCGTGGTGCAGAATATGTTGTTGATTTTTTACCAAAAGCCAAAATTGAAGTCGCTGTGGGCGAAGCCTTGGTCGATGCCGCTGTTGAAGCGATCACTAAAGCCGCCAACACCGGCAAAATTGGCGACGGCAAAATATTTGTAACTAATTTAGAGCAGGTTGTTCGGATCCGTACCGGCGAAACTGGCGATGAAGCACTGTAGTTAAGGAGAAAACATGAAACAACATAAATCACTCATCACTACACTGCTAGCATTCGCCTTGTTAGGGTTTAGTCAATTCGGTTTCGCCGATGCCCCCCCGCCTCCGACCGTCAACAAAGGCGATACCGCTTGGGTTATGGTTTCGACCGTCTTAGTCATCCTCATGATCGTGCCGGGTCTTGCGCTGTTCTACGGCGGTATGGTGCGTGCCAAAAACATGCTGTCAATCCTTATGCAGGTTTTTGTCATTTTTGCAATGACGGCTATCCTTTGGGCCATTTACGGTTACAGTATCGCCTTTACCGAAGGTAACGCTTTCTTCGGCGGCCTTAGCAAAATGTTTTTGGCAGGCATTACGCCCGACTCTATGGCGGCAACCTTCTCTAAAGGCGTTGCCATCCCGGAATTTGCTTATGTTGCCTTCCAGCTGACGTTTGCAGGCATCACTCCTGCTTTGATTGTCGGTGCGTTTGCCGAACGGGTCAAATTTTCAGCCATCTTGGTCTTCATCCTGTTGTGGTTTACCTTCGCTTACTTACCCATCGCCCACATGGTTTGGTACTGGACTGGCCCTGACGCGTATACCGATGCGGCAGCGGCAGAAACGGCAGGCGCAACCGCCGGCTTCCTGTTTCAAAAAGGCGCTTTGGATTTTGCAGGCGGCACAGTTGTGCATATTAACGCTGGGATTGCCGGCTTGGTCGGCTGTATTATGGTCGGCAAACGCTTGGGCTATAAAAAAGAATCCCTCGCCCCACACAGCGTTACCTTCACCATGGTCGGTGCCTCCTTGTTATGGGTGGGTTGGTTTGGCTTTAACGTCGGCTCAAACTTGGAAGCTAACGGCCTTGCTGCATTGGTTTTTATTAACACCTTATTAGCCACCGCAGCGGCGACCTTGTCTTGGGTTGCGGCAGAATGGCTGATGCGCGGCAAACCCAGCATGTTAGGCGGCGCGTCAGGCGCTATCGCCGGCTTAGTTGCCATCACTCCCGCTTGCGGCTGGGCAGGCCCTATGGGTTCCATTTTCTTAGGCCTGTTTGTTGGCGCGGTCTGCTTCTGGTCGGTCTCCAGCATGAAAAACATATTCGGCTATGACGATTCCTTAGACGCTTTTGGCGTTCACGGTGTCGGCGGTATCATCGGTGCGTTGGGTACGGCGGTGGTCGCCAGCCCTGCGTTAGGCGGTACTGGCGTTTGGGATTATGTCACTAATGCTGTCGCCCCTGACTACAGCATCATGACCCAGTTAATCAACCAAGCTTGGGGTGTCGGCGTAGCCATCGTCTGGTCAGGTGCCGTGTCTTTTGTCGCCTACAAGTTGGTCGATATGGTTATTGGCCTGCGCGTCAGCGAAGAAGTCGAACGGATCGGTCTTGACGTGTCCGAGCATGGCGAATCCGCTTACCACGACTAAAAATCTGCAAGGTCATCCGAAGCAAAAACGGGTGTCCGCACCCGTTTTTTGATAAGCCTTTGTCGGATTATCCGGCAATAAATAAAACCAAAGCTTGACAAGACAACCTGTACTGTATATCATGTACGGCTGTTGGAGAGGTGGCAGAGCGGCCGAATGCGGCGGTCTTGAAAACCGTTGAGGGTTGATCCCCTCCCAGGGTTCGAATCCCTGCCTCTCCGCCATTTAATTATGTAAGCTATTAATCTTTATGGTTAAGAATAATAGTTAAGTTTATAACCCATGCTTTACCCACCCACCTTTATCTTATGCAACAGCCCTGTTGCAAATCCAAACTAAAAATCGTTTTATCATATACACTGCTATCAGTGTACAAAAAAATCGCATTCCCATTGAAAAAATCCTTAGCCTGCCCAAAAGCCTTTAAATAAGACGGCATTATCAGCTTCCAAAACCCAATAAAGCCATGACCACTATCTGTGTGATTTTTGATTTGGACGGCACACTGATTGACAGCGAGGGAATTTGCAATCAAGCCTTTCTTGATCTGCTGCCACAGCTAAATGATACGGTTGCGTCATTGACGGCGCGGTATCGCGGCAAAAAATTAGCCTTAATTCTTACAGATATTGAGCATCGGCTTTGCCAGACGCTGCCAAGCGCGTTTGAAGCCCGTTATCGCCAGCGTGTCGCGGAACTGTTTTCACATGAGCTGAAACCTATGCCGGGTGTGCTTGAAATGCTCGAACACATCAGCTTTCCTAAGTGCATTGCTTCAAGCGGGCCGCTTTTAAAAATCCGTCAGGCACTGCAAATTAGCGGCCTCGCACCTTACTTTGGGGACAACATCTTCAGTTCCTATGAAGTAGGCTCTTGGAAGCCCGAACCGGGCTTGTTCCAACACGCAGCAAACGCGATGGGCTTTATGCCCAGCCAATGCGTGGTTGTAGAGGATAGCGATGTGGGGATTGAAGCAGCCGAGGCGGCAGGAATGGCTGCATTCCAATATATGCCCAACGGTGACGCTTTACCCTGCCGAAGCGGAGTGCCGTTTGACGATATGTCGCAACTTCCTCTTCTCCTTAGGCACTTTGCCAGCAGCAGCAACCAACACCACTAGCCTATTGCCTGTCCCGCCCTACCGTACCCACTACCGTATTTCCGGCTTGAGAAACGCCAACGCCATAGCACTTACCCGACCCCATCCAGCTATCGGATAAGGGAGCGACAACACGCTTGGCACACTTAAATCCCTATTAATAATACGGTTTTTGATGTTTTGAATGGCAAAAACCGCGTTAATTCGTTTAATCTTCATAAAAATTATGCTAAAGTCCGCATCGTCATGTGGCTAATTAAATGCGCTTTATATCTAAGCAGTTGCAGACCCAAAAGAATAATAACAACAAACGAGGTTTATTAATGAAATTATTAACAAGCACTGCGCTAGCGGCTACATTGGCTCTTTCTTTAGGATCGTTTTCGGCGAACGCCGATGTGTGTTTAGGCATGGCCTGCATGTACAACAGAATGACTCCTGTCGAAGGGATTGACGCGACTATGGGGGAAATTACACAAGCGTTGAAATCCATCAATGATAATGCCGGGGCTGATGCGATTATCGAAAATATCAAAGAAGCTTTAAAGTTAAGCAAAGAAATCAATGCCAACGATAAAGTTGACCGGAACCGGAACCGTGCCAATGATTCTTTGAAAAAAGCCCGGGGAGCCGTAAAAGAGGGTGACTTGCCGAAAGCAACAGAGCAACTAAAAGAAGCTGAAAAACGTTTTGCCGAACTTAAAACCATGCTTGACTTAACCTTAGATGATAGGGTCTCGCAACAAACCCCCATGATTAACCGTATTTTGGACACGCCTGACCGATAAGCGCCAACTAACCTAGAAGCTTATCCGCCCTCGTTAGTAGGGCAAAATGCCCAAAACTGCGGGCGGCGATCTATGCTATCGCCGCCCGCAGTCAAAGCTAAGCCAGCTTATGGGGGCATTCAGCGCCATCTATCCCACTCTATCCGCAATAAAAAACCCATAATCTAAAGGGCAGTAACCAATAACCTTGTAAATTAGGTGCTATTAGCTATCGACAACTCACAATTGCCCCGATTATACTCTACGGTTAGTCATACGACTTGAGGTTACCCCTTTTTTCATCAACCTTAAAAGTATAGGTTTACTTATGTGTTTCAGTGCAAATATGTCGCTCGGCCTAGGTGTGGTCGGTTTTGCCGCCTCCGCCGTAACCTTTTTCGATAAACAAGAACCTTTGTGGGTACGCTCCGCTAGGGCGTATGCCATCTTCCACTTCTCCTTAATGGAACTGATCCAATATTTTGCCTATCCGGTCGCTGACCAGTGCGGCTATGGCTCGAATTTATTCTTAAGCGAGCTGTCGACTTACCATATCTGTTTACAAGCCTTTGCCATCATGCCCGCCTTGGCGACCTACTCATCCGACCCTACTGCGCTAAAAAAAGCCGCCCTATTAGGGGGAGGGCTGAGCGCCATTTTTTTGGTCTGTAGTACGCTGCCGACCACCTTACAGCTTACCAATGAGCCCGGCACGTTTATAGGCAATATCATCGCCTGTATGCAAATGGGCAAATACCATATTGCCTATAGGATTGCCAGCGCTTATGGTGAAGTGATTATGTACGGCTCATTGTTCGCTTTAGCGCTGAGCGGCTTTGTCTGGAAAAACAATCAGCGTATCGCCACTTACCATTTCGTCATGGCGATTTTTACCCTGTATGTACCGCAATGGCTGTTTGGCGTGGACACCGGCGAAGCGGGGGCGATTTACTGCTTTTACTCCATCCCCATTACCGCCAGCTTTATGCCGCAGTTTAAAAAATTCTTCACCGCGCAAGTTTACGGTTATGAAGAAGACGAGCCTTTAAAAGAAAGCACTTAGAAGGGTTTAACAGTAATGGGCTTAGGCCTTTCAGATTTTCATCCCCGCAAGGGCGCAAGAAACCTGAAAGGCCTAGGTAACATCTGCATAGGCTGCACCCATCCAAAAATCAAGCGATAACCGCCTGTACGGCCTCTAACAAAACAACGGCACTAAAAAACCGCGCCCAAAGCCGCTGACTCTATATAATAGACGGCTTTATCCTCTCTCTTAGCTTCTGTAGACATTCATTCATGCCTTTATTACGTTTAACCAACACCTCCATCGCATTTGGTACCCACGCCTTACTCAAAAACGCCGATTTTCAACTGGATGCAGGGGAGCGTGTCGGCTTGCTCGGACGCAACGGTGAAGGCAAATCGACCTTAATGAAGATTATTGCGGGCAACATCTACGCCGACCACGGCGACATCTGGCGGCAACCCGAACTGCGTCTGGCATGGCTGGAACAAGCCCCGGAACTGCCGGACGGCGCGACCATTTACGATGCCGTGGCCGACGGCCTGGGCGAACTGGGGCATTGGCTGACCCGCTACCATGCCCTGTCCATGACGATGGACTACGAAGACCCTAAGGCTCTGGATGAACTGGGCGATTTGCAGCACAAGCTCGAAGCCCATAATGGTTGGCACTTTCAACAACGGGTCGAAACCACCCTTAGCAAACTCGGCTTACCCGGCGAAAAAGACGTTAACAGCCTGTCCGGCGGCTGGAAACGCCGGGTCGCCCTGGCCCGTGCCTTAGTCATAGACCCCGAAGTCCTGCTGCTGGACGAGCCGACCAACCACCTCGACTTTGAAAGCATCACTTGGCTGGAAGAACAAATCCTCGCCTTTCAAGGCGCGGTCTTGTTCGTCACCCATGACCGTTCCTTTCTGCAACGTCTGGCCACCCGTATTGTCGACCTGGATCGCGGCAACCTCGTGTCTTGGCAAGGCACTTACGACGACTATCTGCGCCGCAAAGCCGCCGCCTTGGAAGACGAGGCCAACCAAAACGCCGAATTTGACAAAAAACTCGCCGATGAAGAAGTGTGGATACGCCAAGGCGTAAAAGCGCGGCGCACCCGCAACGAAGGCCGCGTCCGCGCCCTGGAAAAATTACGCGCCGAACGCGCCGAACGCCGCAATACCCAAGGCACCGCCCGCTTAGCAATGGAAAAAGCCGATGCCTCAGGCAAAAAAGTCATCGAAGTTAAAGACATTTGTTTTGGCTATGGCGAAAAAATGCTCATTAACAACTTTTCCGCCCTGATTCAGCGCGGCGACAAAATCGGCCTGATCGGCGCAAACGGCGCGGGCAAGTCCACGTTATTAAAACTGCTGCTCAAACAATTGGAACCCAGCACGGGCAGCATAGAGCAGGGCACACGGCTAGAAATTGCCTACTTCGATCAATTGCGCGACCAACTCGACCCCGAAGCCACCGTCGCCGAAACCGTCGCCAATGGCAGCGACTACGTCGAAATAGCAGGCAATAAACGCCACGTCATGTCCTACCTGGGCGATTTCCTGTTCGCCCCCGCGCGTGCCCGCTCGCCCGTCAAAAGCTTGTCAGGGGGCGAAAAAAACCGCCTATTATTGGCACGGCTGTTCACCAAGCCCGCCAACCTCATCGTCATGGACGAACCGACCAACGATTTGGACTTAGAAACCCTAGAATTGCTGGAAGAAAAACTGATTAACTACGAAGGCACCTTATTGCTGGTCAGCCATGACCGTGCTTTCCTCGATAACGTCGTCACCAGCGTCTTCGTGCTGGACGGCTCCAGTAAAGTGCAGGAATTTATCGGTGGCTATACCGACTGGCTAGACTATTGCCAAAGCAAACCCGCCAGCCCCGCACCCGCGAAAAAAAATCCGTCCGCCCAAGCAGCACCAACACCGGAACCCAGCAGCGGTGCGAAAAAGAAAAAGCTCAGCTATAAAGAACAACAAGAGCTTAAGCAACTGCCGGAGCTGATAGACCAACTGGAAACCCAGCAAGCCGCCTTAACCCAACAAATCGGCGACCCCGGCTTTTATAAAAACGCGCCGGATAAAGTCAATAAAACGTTGGATGACTTAAAGAAACTGGAAACCCAATTGGAGCAGACCTACCAACGCTGGAACGATCTGGAAGCCGCCAACGAAGCGTAAAAATACCAAAACCGCTTGCAAAACAGCCCGATTTGCCTTATCCTATCGGGCTATCTGTAGCTCTACAGAAAGTATCAGGAGAGATGGCCGAGCGGTCGAAGGCGCACGCCTGGAAAGTGTGTATACGGTAACGTATCGAGGGTTCGAATCCCTCTTTCTCCGCCAAACAAGCATCCGCCGGGGTGCAAAGAAGTACCGAAACCCGCAAGCCGTAAGGCTTAGCGGGTTTTTTATTGTCCGGTGAAGTACAATGACATACCCCTACATCATAAGTGGCAGGCAATCGCACTATTGGCGGGTTTATGGGTTTTTCTGGCTCGCCTAAAATCTGAACTGTTGATTTTAATATTAAAAACTTGATCATCGGGTAACCCCTTTTTTTCAGCCCTTCTTTTTTCCTGGTTATTGATTATGACTGATGCGACTTTATTATTTTCCGATGCTAAGCAAGTTATCCCTGGTGGCGTAAATTCCCCTGTGCGTTCGTTTAGCGGGGTGGGCGGCACGCCTGTGTTTGTTGACCATGCCAGCGGCGCGTTTATTTATGATGCCGATGGCAAGGCCTATATTGACTATGTCGGCTCATGGGGGCCGATGATTTTAGGCCATGCCCATCCTGAGGTCATCGCGGCGGTACAGGCCACCGCTGCAAAAGGCTTAAGCTTTGGTGCGCCCACTGAGCTGGAGACCCTTATGGCGCAAACCGTCTGCCGCTTGTTGCCGTCTATGGATTTGGTGCGCATGGTCAGTTCGGGTACCGAAGCGACCATGAGCGCGATACGGTTGGCGCGGGGCTATACCGGACGCGATAAGATTGTTAAGTTTGAAGGTTGCTACCACGGCCATTCCGATTCCTTGCTAGTTAAAGCCGGATCGGGCGCGTTGACGTTTGGTGTACCCAGTTCGCCCGGCGTACCCGCCGCGCTGGCGGAACACACCATTACCCTGACCTATAACGACAGCGCGGCAGTAGCGCAATTGTTCGCCGAATGCGGCGGGCAAATTGCCGCCATTATCGTCGAGCCGGTGGCGGGTAATATGAACTGCATCCCACCCGTGCCTGGCTTTTTGGAAACTTTACGGCAAGTCTGCGACGAACACGGCAGCGTGTTGATTTTTGATGAAGTGATGACCGGGTTCCGGGTCGGCTTGCAAGGGGCGCAAGGCCTTTATGGTATCACCCCAGATTTGACTACCTTGGGCAAAGTTATCGGCGGCGGGATGCCTGTGGGGGCATTTGGCGGTTGCCGGAAGATTATGGAAAAACTGGCCCCGTTAGGGCCGGTGTATCAGGCGGGTACTTTGTCGGGTAATCCGGTGGCGATGGCGGCGGGTTTGAAAACTTTAGAGCTGATTAGCCAATCGGGTTTTTACGACACTCTCAGCGCGAAAACCGAGCGTTTGGTGACGGGCTTAAAAGCGGCGGCGCAACAAGCGGGCATTCCTTTGAGTACCCATAACATCGGCGGCATGTTCGGGCTGTTTTTTAGCGAAACCGCCAACATCACCCGCTTCGCCGAAGTGATGCGCTGCGATCAGGAACGCTTTAAACGCTTTTTCCATGCCATGTTGGCGGAGGGCGTGTATCTGGCCCCGTCGGCGTTTGAAGCTGGCTTTGTCTCTATTGCCCATACCGATGCCGACATCGACAGCACCATCGCCAAAGCGGCGGCGATCTTTAAACAACTGTAACCCTAGATCCCGACCATGACCGACGCTTTCCAATTGCATCCGCGCCTACAGGAAGACTGTATCCTGGTCGGCGCTTTCCCGCTGTGCCAGTTATTGTTAATGAATGATAGCCAATATCCTTGGTGTATCCTCGTGCCGCAAGTGCCGGGGCTACGCGAGCTTTACGAGCTAAGCCCAGAACAGCGCCAGCAGTTTACCGAAGAATCGTGTTATTTGGCTCAGCAGTTGGCGGGTTTATATCAGGCCGATAAGATGAACATTGCCGCCATTGGCAATATGGTGCCACAACTGCATATCCACCATATTGTCCGCTACCAAACCGATAAGGCTTGGCCCGCGCCCGTGTGGGGGAAGTTTGCCGCTGTGGCTTATACGCCGGAGCAGTTGGCTGGGCGGCTGGGGGAGCTTAGGGGGGCTTTGGTGGGGTTGCTGGATTGAGTTGCTTAATTGTGAGTAATGTGTAGCTGACTTAATTCAGCCAGCGGTGACGGCTGTGCCTTCCAAGTTAAGTTCGGCCAACTGGGTTAACCCGGCCAGCGGTGACAGGTCTGTGACGGTTGTGCAGCTCAACTTAATGCCTTCTAATAATTTTAAGGCAGTCTCCGACATACAGCGATCCAGATCGTCAATGAAAATCACTAATTTCCGGCCTTTTTTCCCAGAGCTTTGTCAATCGCTTCTTCTAGCAATTCGCTAAGCTGTTGGTTGGCAAAGCTTCGTTTTGGTAACGCCAAGCCTCAAACCAGACAGGCATAATATCCCTATTGGATGTTACGGGCTGCAATTCGTCGCGAAGTTGCAGTAAGGCACTGGTTTTGCCGCTGCTGATGTGGCGACATCATTGTGGTTATGTTGGGGCATTGTAACGTTTCCTAAAGCGGGCATCGGCTGGTTGATGGCTAGGCCGATATAATAACACCGAAAACTTTAAGGCTTAATCATTATGGACTATAAGTGTTATTAACTATTATCCGCGCACTTTTTTAAGGTAGGGTATTGGCCTTTACAACCCCCAGCCCGCTATAAACCGCTGATAAAACCCCTTATCCTGTACCGTCGCGCCTTTGTGCATAACTAAAGCCGAGGCGAATTCTTGCGCCCTGGTCATCGCCAACGCCAGCGGCCAAGCTTTTTGCAGGCCTAATAACAACACACTGGCAAACGCGTCGCCTGCGCCGACAGTGTCGGTAATGGCCGCTTGGCTGCTGGGGACGACTTCAATAAATTCACCGCCAGCGGTTAACGCCACCGCGCCTAGGCTACCGCGTGTGACAATCAGCGCGGTCAGTTGCAATTCCTGCAAAAAAGCCTGTAAGGTTTCTTTAAGGGTGGCTTGTTGGCGGGTCAGTTGGTATAGTTCGTCTTCATTCAGCTTGACCCAATCGGCTGCCGCCAGCCAGGTTTTGACCTGCTCTGCTTGCCACCACGGGGCGCGTAAATTAACATCAATAAACACGGTGCAGTCTAAACGCGCCGCCAACGCTTGCAAGGCTTGCGCCGAAGTGGCGTAGCGTAAAGCTAAAGTGCCATGATAGAGCAGGGGCGCGGTGATGGCGGTGGGTTCCGCTATATAATCATAAGCCTGCTGGTCGAGAATCTGGTAAGCGGGTTCGCCGTTAGGGAAGGTGACTTGCA
Organism: Methylovulum psychrotolerans; assembly: GCF_002209385.1. Classification (NCBI taxonomy): domain Bacteria; kingdom Pseudomonadati; phylum Pseudomonadota; class Gammaproteobacteria; order Methylococcales; family Methylococcaceae; genus Methylovulum; species Methylovulum psychrotolerans. Next base: position 2,315,343 of record NZ_CP022129.1, on the reverse strand, counting down.
CGGTTCCGGTAGGGTGTTCGGGGTCGGTTTGCAGGTTAGCGTCCGCCATGCCCCAGTCTTGCATGGCGGTGCGGATGCTTACCCCTAAGGCATCGTCGCCGACGCGGCTGATAAAGCCGGGGCGTTGGCCGAAGGCCTGTAAATGCCACGCAACGTTAAACGGTGCGCCGCCGAGGATGGCTGGTCCGTCAGGGAATTGGTCAAACAGCACTTCACCAAAAATGGCGATAGGGTAGTGGGTCATGGGAGGTCTGTCCGATTGTTTGGGGTATCTAAAGATTATTGCCGCTATGCAAACACGTCTGTTAAGCTAATCGCCAAATCAAGAAATAACAGCGGCGTGGCAATGTCATCGTCGGTGTAGAGGCCGTGCAAGCGGTACTGGCCTGTGTCTAAGACAAATTGCTGGATAACCTGTTCATGGGGATAAACTAACCAGTATTCCGCTACGCCATTTTCTTGGTAGAGCTCATATTTTATCTGCATATCGCGTTTGGCGGTGCTTTTCGACAAAATTTCAATAATCCAATCCGGTGCGCCGTTACAGCCTTGTGCGTCTAATAGGGCCGTATTGCAGACGACGCACAAATCGGATTGGACGACGGTATGGATGTCTTGGTTGGCTAATAGCGATTGGTTGCGTTCATAAAGCCTGACATCAAACGGGGCGGCAAAAAACTGGCAGGACTTGTGCCGAAAGAAGTTGTATAACAGGCCGGTAATATCCGCCGAAATCCGTTGGTGCTGCAAGGTCGGTGCGGGTGACATCGGCATAATTTTGCCTTTAATCAGCTCAACGGTTTCAGTTATTTGCCAGCTTAGGTAGTCGGCATAGCTGTAGCTTAGGTTTGGGTCTAGTTGTCCTAATTGGGTGACTGTAGGCATAGCTTGGGCATCTTGTCGGCAACAGGTGGGAGCTTGGCTTTTATAGTACCCGATTATCGGCATTTAAGAAATGTCCCCAACGCCGCACAGGCCAGCCATCCGGTCTTTTGGCACAAATCAACACTACCCGAAGCCATGCGCCTATGTAATAATAAAGGGCTTTGATTTTGCGGTATTTCTTTCTGCTAAGCTTTCACAATCCCCGTTTTTGGCGGGGTCAACGCACATAAGGGCATGAATAATGGATGAGAACAAAAAGAAAGCGCTTGGCGCGGCACTGATGCAAATTGAAAAGCAATTCGGCAAAGGTTCGGTGATGCGCATGGGTGATGTCGCGGCAGCGCGTGACATAGATGTGGTCTCTACTGGGTCTTTAGGGCTGGATATTGCTTTGGGTTGCGGTGGTCTGCCACGCGGCCGCGTAGTTGAAATTTATGGGCCGGAATCGTCCGGTAAAACCACGCTGACCCTACAAGTTATTGCCGAAATGCAAAAACTGGGCGGTACGGCAGCGTTTGTCGATGCCGAACACGCGCTGGATCCCAGCTATGCGGAAAAAATCGGTGTCAATGTCAGCGAGCTGTTGGTTTCGCAACCGGATACAGGTGAGCAGGCTTTAGAAATTACCGATATGTTGGTGCGTTCCGGCGCGGTGGATGTGGTGGTGATTGACTCGGTTGCGGCCCTGACCCCGAAAGCGGAAATTGAAGGCGATATGGGCGACTCGCACATGGGCTTACAGGCGCGGCTGATGTCGCAAGCCTTAAGAAAGCTGACGGCGAATATTAAACGCTCCAATACCTTAGTCATCTTCATTAACCAAATCCGCATGAAAATCGGTGTGATGTTCGGTAGCCCGGAAACCACCACCGGCGGCAATGCCCTGAAATTTTATGCGTCGGTGCGTTTGGATATCCGCCGCATCGGCTCGATTAAAAAAGGCGAGGAGTTTGTCGGCAACGAAACCCGCGTCAAGGTCGTCAAGAACAAAGTCGCCCCGCCTTTTAAAGAAGCCGAATTCGATATTTTGTACGGCGAAGGCATTTCTTTTGTCGGCGAACTGGTAGATTTAGGCGTTAAATACGGTTTTGTCCAAAAGTCCGGCTCTTGGTACAGTTATGGCAGCGAGAAAATTGGCCAAGGCAAAGAAAACGCCCGCCAGTTCCTCAAAGAACATCCTGAAAAAGCCTTGGATATTGAACAAAAAATCCGCGCGGAAGCGTTTTCTAAGATACTGCCGCCCGATAATTCAGTAGAGACCGAAGAAGAACCTTTTATTGACGAAGAATAACCGTAATGGCGGCTGAACTGGACACGGCGAAAGCCATCCGCGCGTATTGCTTGCGTTTACTGGCGCAACGCGAGCACAGCCGCCAAGAACTGGGCAACAAATGTCTGCTGAAAGGCTTTCCTAAAAACGACATTGTGCCGATACTGGCCGAATTGGCCGAGCAAGGCTGGCAAGATGATGCCCGCTACGCCGAAAGTTATGCCAGGGCGCGTATCCAAAAAGGTTACGGCCCTTTGGCGGTGCGTTATGCCTTACAGCAAAAAGGCGTTGCTATGGAGGCGGACGCACTGCAACCGGATGAGGACAGTTGGCTGGACACCTTGGTGCAGGTGTACCATAAAAAATTTTCCGGCGATCAACCGTTAAGCCGCCAGGAATGGGCGAAACGTAGCCGTTTTCTGATCCAGCGGGGCTTTCCCGCTGACTTGGTCAACGCCTTACCGAAGCACTTGGCAATCCGTTTTCTTTAAAAACTGACGTTACGCAGTAACGTGCTTTACCCCCGTTTGCCGCGCCGAGCATCGCAGGGTTTGTCGGGATCAGCCCAAAGGGGCGCGGCAAGGATGCCGCGCGTCGGTAAATGGGCAGGAAGCCCATTTTACCGACCCCCGACAAAACCGAGAAGCGCAGGAAGAAGCGGCAATCGGGCCGCCTTTTCTTTGGATACTTTCTTTTGGCGGAGCAAAAGAAAGTATCTCGCCTTCGGGTGCGAGAACCCGATTAAAAAAAACCGTCGCGACAGCGACTCATCGCTACATTTTCCAGTATCGAAAATGACTGCGTAATATCAGTTAAGAATTAGTCTCACAACCCTATCTACTATCATGAACAAAATGACTAGCGCAGAATTACGCGCCGCCTTTCTGGAGTTTTTCCGTCAACGTGGCCATACCATCGAGCCATCCAGCTCCTTAGTGCCCGGCAACGACCCGACCCTATTATTTACTAATGCGGGTATGGTGCAGTTTAAAGACGTGTTTTTAGGCCGCGAACACCGCGACTTTAGCACCGCCGCAACCAGCCAACGCTGTGTACGCGCAGGCGGCAAGCATAACGACTTGGAAAACGTCGGCTATACCGCACGGCATCACACGTTTTTTGAAATGCTCGGCAATTTCAGTTTTGGTGATTATTTCAAAAAAGAAGCCATTCATTATGCGTGGGAATTTTTGACCAAAGCAATGGCTATCCCCACCGAAAAGCTGTGGGTGACGGTGTACGCCGAAGACCACGAAGCCGAAGCGATTTGGCTGGAAGATGTCGGCATTAATCCTGAGCGCTTCTCCCGCATCGCCACGAAAGACAATTTCTGGTCTATGGGCGATGTTGGCCCTTGCGGCCCATGTACGGAAATCTTTTACGACCACGGCGAGCATATTGCTGGTGGCCCTCCGGGTAGCCCTGATGAAGATGGTGACCGTTATATCGAAATCTGGAACTTGGTGTTCATGCAGTATGACCGCTCGGCGGACGGCACATTGACCCCGTTACCGAAACCGTCGGTTGACACGGGCATGGGCTTGGAGCGTATCGCCGCCGTGTTGCAAGGCGTACATAGCAATTACGAAATCGACCTGTTCCAAAAATTGCTCAACGCCGCCGCCGCGTTGGCGAAAACCGATGATTTGGCGAACAGCTCTTTGCGCGTGATTGCCGACCATATCCGCTCTTGCGCGTTCTTGATTACCGATGGTGTGATGCCGTCTAACGAAGGCCGGGGTTATGTGTTGCGCCGTATTATCCGCCGCGCCATCCGCCACGGCTACCGCTTAGGCATTTTGGATGTGTTCTTCTACAAACTGGTTGCACCCTTGGTAGCAGAAATGGGCGCGGCTTATCCCGAATTGCAAAATGCCCAAGCCCAAGTTGAGCGGGTGTTGAAAAAAGAAGAAGAGCGTTTTGCCGAAACCTTAGGGCAGGGCATGAAAATTCTCGAAGCCTGTGTCGCTAAACTGGACGGTACAGTTATTCCTGGTGATACCGTGTTCCAACTCTATGACACTTACGGCTTCCCGGTCGATCTGACCGCCGACTTTGCCCGCGAGCATCAACTGACAGTCGATTATGACGGCTTTGACACCGCCATGGCGGCACAGCGCGACCGCGCCCGCTCCGCCAGCAGCTTTGGTGCCGATTATGACCAAGACATTAAGCTCGATAGCCAAACCGAATTTACGGGCTATGGGCAGCTTGATGACGAAGTGCATATCGTCGCCCTGTACCAACAAGGCCAGCCAGTCGAAAGCTTAGGCGCAGGGGTTGAAGGTGTGGTGGTGTTGGATAAAACCCCATTCTATGCCGAGTCCGGCGGTCAAGTCGGCGATTGCGGGCAATTGTTGGTAGGGGATGCGGTGTTTGCGGTTGCCGATACCCAAAAACAAGGCGGCACCTTATTCCTGCATAAAGGCAAAGTCGTGTCAGGTACGTTGACCGTCGGCCAGTTATGCGCCGCCAAAGTCAGTGCCGAACAGCGCCAAGCCACCGAACTGAACCACTCGGCCACGCATTTGCTGCACGCGGCGTTGCGGCAAACCTTGGGCGACCATGTCGCGCAAAAAGGCTCGTTGGTGAATCCTGAGCGGCTGCGTTTCGACTTCTCACATTTTGAGCCGGTCACGCCTGAACAAATCGCCACCCTGGAGCAATTGGTTAACGCGCAAATCCGCCTTAACCAACCCGTCACCGCGCAAGTCATGGCGAAAGATGAGGCGGTAAAAGCGGGGGCAATGGCCTTATTTGGCGAAAAATACGGCGCAGAAGTACGGGTGTTAAAAATCGGCGATTTCTCTACCGAACTGTGCGGCGGTACTCACGTTGAACGGGCAGGGGATATCGGCTGTTTTAAAATCATCAGCGAAACCGGCGTAGCCGCCGGAGTCCGCCGTATCGAAGCCGTCACGGGTGCGGGTTGTTTGGCGTGGTTGGCCGAGCGCGAACAAGTGTTGAACAGCATTGCCGGACTGCTGAAAAGTGCGCCGGATAAAGCGGCGGAAAAAGTCGAACAATTGCTGGAAAAAGCCCGTAATCTGGAAAAACAACTGGAACGCCTCAACGCCAAACTCGCCAGCTCCGCAGGGGATGAATTGGGCAACCAAGCGGTCGATGTCGCAGGCATGAAAGTCTTGGCGGTCAAACTGGATAACGTCGATTCTAAATCCCTACGCGATATGGTTGACCAACTGAAGAACAAACTCGGCAGTGCAGCAGTGGTGTTGGCGGTGGTCGAAGGCGACAAGGTCAGCTTGGCGGCGGGGGTTACGAAAGACAAAATGGCGCAGATTAAAGCCGGGGATTTAGTTAACTTTGTCGCTACCCAAGTCGGCGGCAAAGGCGGCGGACGGCCTGATATGGCGATGGCAGGCGGCAATAACCCAGCGGCCTTGGCAGGGGCTTTGCAGGGGGTTTTCGGCTGGGTTGAGGGGCAGTTAGATGCCTGAGCTGTCGGTTGCTTAGGTTTGGGCGATGCGCATTTTAGGGACTATTAGCCAATACAGGCAAAATTGCGGATGAAAGGCCGTAGAATAACTATCTGAAATTGTTGTTATTTTGTTATTATCACTGCTTCCACTATGCAAGCTATCGTGCAGCCCGGCCAACCTTGCCCGGAATGCGCGATAGCAAATTACCCCGCTTTGCTTATTGTGCATAAGCACTATTGTCCGATGTTCAAGTTTTTCATAAAACCCATCAAAGTAGACAGCACCTAAAAGGGGTATGCCTACGGACGGCCTTACGCCCGTTTTTTATCCTGGCTGTTTGCGGGCATGGCCAATCTCTTATGGTGGCGGTAATCCTTTAGGCTGGCAGGCTGACTGCAAGCCCCTTTTTGTTTGTTCCTCTCGGCTAAATCAAGCACTCCACTTACCTACATCTGGCAAATAGCAAGTCAACCAGCATTATCAGGGGAACGCCCCTAATCCAAAAGCAATTCGCCAAAAAATCTACTATGCCGTTGTTGCCTTGGGGTGAACGGATTATTTTTCATATTTTTTATGAAAATGGTAATAGTTCATAGAATTGTTTTTTTTAAATTGCTACACTATTTTAATGTTGATGGCGAAGCCGAGAAGTTTTATTTTTATTTATAAATCAATACTATGCGTTGCCTTATTGCCAGTGCTGATTTTTGCAGTAGAGAGTGTACCTGTAGCGTTATTTCGCTCACTATTATGAATGGGTGGAAAACCGTTAAATCAGCAAAAACAAAAGAAATTATTTAAGAAGCATTAAAATATATGAGGATGTATGGATACCAAGCTAAAACAACGCGCCTACCGTAAAACTACCAACATAGAGGGTTGGGTCTATTTTGGCGGCAAAATGCGTGAGATTACCGTTAAAAACCTTTCCATATCAGGGGCATTGGCTATATTAACCCCTGAGGTTTTACGCTTTAACGATGATCATCAGCAAACCTTGAAAAGTTTGTCCTTATCTAAACGGCTTGATTTTTTCTTGTCCCCGTTGCAATTATCCGGTGTTGGCAAAATAGTCCGGGTAGCGGTTAATCAACAAGGTCAAGTAGCTTTTGCGATGGCGTTTCAAGACCTGAACCATTCATCAGACGAGCCTTGTTTTAACCGTAAAAATTATCGTGCCGAAATAGCCATTCCTGGGCAGTTGTTTTTAGACGGTTATTGTTTGGATTTTATGACGGTCAACATGTCGGTTGATGGCTTGATGATCCGCTTGCCTATTGCCTTTGGTTTCGAAGAAGGCATGGCTGTGACGTTTAAATTTCCCCATGCCAAGCTTAAAGGCAAAGCTCAGGTGGTTTGGACAATGGATAATGGCACCGAAACACTGATAGGCCTACAACATATCAAGCCGGATAAGCAGATTGTTGTGGCAAGAAAACCTGTGGAGTTGTCGGACATTCACCTAAACCAGGCTGATCTGCCACGCGGCGACACCCGCCCCCCTTCCATGTTTTGCGGAAAAAACTGGACAGACCGGTTGGTAGTGCCGCAGAAAGTGCGCCAGTGGTAAGACGGAGATTTTGCGGGCATAAGTATCTGCCCAATCCCTCTGATATATAATTTTCCAGTTGCCATAAAGGAAGGGGTGTCTATCAACCAGTTTATTGCCACAGTTGTGGCGGAAAAAATATCCGCATTGGCAACGGAAGATTATTTGCAGGCTAGGGCGCAACGGGCGGATAGCGGGGCTTTTGCTGCTGTGTTGGCTAAGGTTGCGGTTGGTAGGGGATGAACTGTAGTTGCGGATCTGTCTAAGCCAAATTCTTTCACCATGTCATCAAGGTTATGGGTTATCTCGCCACTGTCAAGATGACGCTGATAAGCTTTGTCGGCGGCTTGTGCATCCTGCCAATCCTCAAGGCATTCGGTCAAGAGCCTGTTTGCCAGTTGCGCCAGGGTGGTGTGTTCTTGCTTTGCCATTTCGGCCAGCAAGGTGCTGGTTTCGTTGTCGAGTTCTAAGGTTGTCATATTTAGCCCCTTTTTGCGTCTTGTCTGCGGGTATTATACTTGTCTGGACAAACTAAGCATAAGATTGCTTTATTGGACAATAAAAAAAACCCGCCAAGCCGATGGCTTGCGGGTTTTTGTGTTTTTAGCGGCATTTTAAATTGATATACCGCAAATTCACCGCAAATTTGCTTTGCAAATGAACAATATTTATATAAAATAATATATAAATCAACGTGTTATGGTGGAGGCGGCGGGAATTGAACCCGCGTCCGCAAGTACTCCGCCACAAGGTCTACATGCTTATCCCGCACTTTTGATTTAACCGATGACTACCCGTCGGGCCAAGAAAACCATCAGCGATTCCGTAAGGTTTTTGCGCGTCCATTCCGGACAGACTTCAGCGCGAGCTTATGTAAATGACTCCTGAGCGTCCGGCGAACCGGACTCTACCCGCATAAGCACAGGCAGTCAGAAGAATGGAAGCTGTTTTTACGCAGCGATTGCCATTGAGTAGTTTTCGTCGTTTGCGAATACTTTTTTTCTGTAGATTTTACGAGGTGTACAGTCCTCGGCATGCACTCTAGGTTTCGCTACCCACGTCGAAGCCATGTCGCCCCCGTGGACTTTGTAGTTTACTGGATATGTCGGCAGATTGCTACGCTTATTAACTGATGTTACGCACCCCATCCCAAAAAGAGTATCATTGACGGATGGAAAAAGAAAAAATAGAACTCTACACAGACTACCTGATCTGCAATCAAGGCTTTGCAACGGCGACGGGCTTGTCGGCGAGTTCAAGCTCGAATGCCTGAAGATAAAACATAAAACCAATCATTTCGCTATGCGGGCCAAGCTGTTCGTCAAGGCCAACCAAATGGCTTATGAAGAGTTGCAAAAACTAAGGGCTGCGTAACATCAGCTGTTAATTGGGATGGTAGCGATGCGGCTTCAAATATTATCCAACCGAATTTAGTTGAAGATGAAATCGATACAAGTAATGTTGCACAAGGTGGATGGGGGCATTATAACTACGCATCAGGAAGCACCCAAGTTGATGCAGGGAATGGTGGAAATGCATCTGCAACCACAGCAATAAGCACAACGGGAGTAAATGATAATACGGTTGTCATGCCGATTTATACATACAACTTAGCACGTGGCGGTAGTGGTGGCTATACAACAAATGGTAATGGGGGAAATGGTGGCAATGCCGTCAGTACAACTGTAGTTAACTCTGCCATGAGCGTACCGCCAGGAGCCAATATTATCAATGAGTTAAATCGTTCGCAAAATGATGCACAAGGCGGAGATGGCGGTGTTGCCGGGTAGAATAACGGCATCCCATCGGGTCAAGTTACGGCAGGAAACGGCGGCAATGCCTATTCCAGTATTGTGGTCGTTAATAATGGGGATAGGGACGCTAACGCCACTTCCTACGCAACTGGTGGCAATGGCGCGGTGCCAGCCATGATGACGGGAATATGCAAAAACAAGGGCAAGGGGGCAATGCCATCGCCTATAGTAATGCAACAAGCACTGGCGACTACGCCCAGTCCTTTGCTTACGCTACTGGGGGCGAGGGGAAAGCAATGCCAATTATCGAAAGCGATGCGATTGCCAACGGGGGTGCAGGTACTGGAACTCAGGCAATAGCTTTATACAATACGACGAATTCGTCTAATGGGATCACGAGCCACAATCAATTGAACAGTACTGCAAATGTGGATTTGTTTCATGGCTCAGGCAGAGCTGCTGGAGTTAGCGAAGGACACGCTAGTTTTTCTCAGTCTATGTTAACCACGCTCAATGCGCCGGACAAGCAAGCTTATACTAATGCAACCTTATTGCCATTGACTGCGGACATTAATGCAGTATTGGCTAACCATCATAATGTCGCCCAAGCTTTTGCTTTACATGACGACCAGCGGGTGTTTGCAATGGGCAATATGGAGTTGTTGAATACGGCCACGGACGGATTATTTCATGACTATGAAAGCAAAATAGAAATTACTTCCTCTCTTCCTGTTGGCACGAAAGATAGTATTCTAACGAATAATCTACCTCCTTATTCTACAAGGTCAATTGGATTGCTGGATTCGATTATAGGAACACACAATTTTACCTCGCCAGATGAAACGCTGACCTTAATGGTGAGTACAGTCATAACACATCATGACTTGCCCGATGTATTTACAAATGAAACATATACATTTAATGATTTGGAATTAGCGCACGCTTTCTTTGACGACCGGGTATTCAATAATTTCACAGGAGCTTTAACGACTTTTGATTTTTCACTGCATACAAAAACAGCGGGGACTGGGCTTAACTTTGATTTTTTGTACGGCATTGCTGGAAATGTTAGCACTTATGGCCTATCTGAAATCGATCCGATTAATTCAGTTCCAATTCCTTCAACAATTTGGCTGGTAGGAATAGGGTTTATGGCATTATTTCGTAAATTGACAGTACGAGCTAATTTAATCCGTCCGAAAGCAATGCCCTAGTTATAACATCTGTACGAAATTCACAAAAAATCCTGTCCGATAACTTTATACGCATTCCCAAGTGCCGGAAAACATCACCCAAACTATCCCGCAAAAGCCGCCAACAACACCGCCACCTGCCCAGCGGGCACCTGCACCTGCACCTTGACCTGCCCGGCGAAATCTTGCGCGACAATGCGCCCGTCGAGCTTTTTCAACAAATATTCCAAGGGCTGGATTTGCTTGTAATCCAACGTCAACGGCACGGTGACCCAATCGATATACGGACACAGCTCGGCGGCGGCGATCACTTGACTGGCGGTATTGCTATAGGCGCGGGTCAAGCCCCCTGCTCCCAGCTTAACGCCCCCGAAATAGCGCACCACCACCAGCAAGACGTTAATCAGTTCCTTACCTTCCAATTGCTGAAAAATCGGCTTGCCCGCCGTGCCGGTCGGCTCACCCGCATCATGGAAGCGGTAGATGATGCCATTGGCGGTTTTCATGCGGTACGCATAGACAATATGGCTGGCATGGGGATGCACATCGGCAAAGCCCTTAAGATGGCGCGGCACGTCCTGCTCATCAGCACACGGGATCAATGCCCCAATAAACCGGGATTTTTTCAGGACAATCTCTACACTGGCGGGATTTTTAACGGCAATCATCATTAAGGGGCGCGATGATAGCCATCGGTATTCTTACCCACCCAACGCTCGTCGGCTGACAGCAAGCGTTCTTTTTTCCAGAACGGGGCTTTAGATTTTAACGCCTCCATAATGTAACGGCAGGCATCAAAGGCATCCCCCCGGTGCGATGTCCATACCGCCACCAACACAATCGGGTCATTGGGCAACAACTCGCCGACCCGATGGATAATTAACGCATCCAGCACTTGCCATTGCCGCCCCGCTTCGGCGACAATCGCCGCTAACTGCTTTTCGGTCATACCCGGATAATGTTCTAAGGTCATGGCTTGCACACCGCTGCCCTCGTTAAAATCCCGCATCGTACCGACAAAAACACTGGTCGCGCCAACTTGCCCGGCCAGGCCTTGCGCGGCTTGTTGGTAGGCTTGGAGTTCTTGCCAAGGGTCGAAGCCAGCTCCCGTCACAATAACCGCCATCATCAGCCTCCGGTGACGGGCGGGAAAAAGGCCACTTCATCACCTGCCCGGACAGGGCTGTCCAAGTCGGCATAATCCATATTGACCGCCGCTAAGATATTGTCCGGCAAGGGTTGTTGGGGATTGGCGGCAGTCCAGACTTGCCGTACCGACGCGATGCCGACGGCGGGCAAGGTCTCATCCGAACGCCCCAACTGTTCTTTTAAACTGGCGAAATAACGTACTTTAATTGACATATTCATTCACGCGGCTACAAAATCTAAGGATAATGTCAGACACAACCAACATTTTGCGCTAATTTTACCGACAAATGACCCAACTCACCCATTTTAATCAAGCTGGCGAAGCCCACATGGTCGATGTCGGCGACAAAGCCGTTACCCAACGCACCGCCATTACCGAAGGCTACATCGACATGCAGCCGGAAACCTTAGCGCTGATTATCGGCGGCGGCCACAAAAAAGGCGATGTCTTAGGGATAGCCCGCATCGCCGGGATTATGGCCAGCAAAAAAACCGCCGACCTGATCCCGCTCTGCCACCCGCTAGCCTTAACCCATGTGGATATTGCCCTAAGCCCCAATACCGAACTTAACCACATCCGCTGCCAAACCACCGTCAAAACTCAAGGCCAAACCGGCGTGGAAATGGAAGCGTTAACCGCCACCGCCTGCGCCTTGTTGACCATTTACGACATGTGCAAGGCAGTTGACCGGGGCATGGTTATCCATTCGCTACAAGTGCTGGCAAAAGCGGGCGGCAAATCGGGAACTTGGCAACGGACGTGAAGCCCGGCCACCAGCATCCGTATCCTGACCGCTCACCTCCTATTTAAAACTTATCACAGGGATTCCCTATGCCAATGACTTTAGAAGAACTCGCCCAAGCGTGTAACGCCCGTATTGAAGGCGGCGACCCTACGGCTTTGCTGACCTCGGCGGCAGACATTAGCTCCGCACAACACGGGCAAGTCACGCAACTGACCAATAGCCGCTACAACAAATATATCAAAGGCTCGGCGGCCAGCGCCTGTTTTGTCGCCGAAGGCTTCGCCCTGCCCGACGTGCCGCCTACAATGGCCTTATTGGTCTGTGCCGACCCGGAAATGGGCTTTATCCATGCCATCACCTTGCTGCACCCGGAACGCCATTACCCACCCGCCATTGCTCCGCAAGCCGTGTTGGCAGATACCGTTAGCCTAGGTATAGGCGTATCCATCGGCCCTTATGCGGTATTGGGCGAGCATAGCCAAATTGGCGACCATAGCGCGGTGCTGGCCGGAGCTTATATCGGTGCCCATGTCACCATCGGCAAGCATTGCCGCATCCATCCTTACGCGGTTATTTATGACGATGTGGTCATTGGTGATCATGTGATCATCCATGCCGGGGCAGTCATCGGTGCCGATGGCTTTGGCTATAAATTCCGCAACCACCAGCATATCAAAGTCCCGCAAGTCGGCAACGTGGTACTGGGCGATCATGTCGAAATCGGCGCCAACACCTGTATCGACCGGGGGGCATTGGGCAGTACCACGCTAGGTATAGGCAGCAAAATTGATAACTTGGTACAGATTGGCCACAACAACAAAATCGGCCGCCATGTCATCATGTGCGGGCAAGTCGGCGTATCCGGCTCGTGCCAAATTGACGACTACGCCATACTCGCCGGCAGTGCCGGCATCGCCGACCATGTCCATATTGGCCAAGGGGCGGTGGTGATGGCCCGCGCAGGCGTGGCGGGAGACATAGCCGCCCAAACCCAAGTCTTTGGTAGCCCGGCTAAAGATAAGCGCGTCGCTTATAAAGAACAGGTTGCCCTCAGCAAATTGCCGGAGTTACTGAAAAAAGTCAAATACTTGGAAGAGCAGCTAGAGCAACTGCAACCGCAAACCGAGAGCCGCTAGTTACGGTTGCCGTTACCGCCTGATGTGGCTAATACGACCGCATCAGGACGGCACCCAATCTTTTTAACCGGCCGCAATTGATTACCATTGATAGCGCAATTATCCGCTAATGTCATGATAAAAAGGCAATATTAGCGCTTAAACCCTCTAATTGAGCGGATATAGCCCGCTATAGACGATACGCCCAACAACTATTTAATAACTGGCCTTACCTTTGATTATTCTCAAATACGAACTATTCTTATTTACCCCCCTCCTGTAACCAAGCTGTCATCTAAACCTTATAAAATAGCGGGTGAATGACTCACTCTCCTGCTTTTTGTACAGTTTTTTAGGTTGTCTATGCTTAGTCGTACCCAAAACAAACGCGACCTTAACGGTTCCGTCACCTTCACAGCCCCTAGCGTTATGGAATTGACGCAGACTGTTAAGCCTATCACCTTGGATATGGCAATACTGGATGTGCTGGGCTTATTCCAGGAAAATCCGGAACTGGCGGCATTACCCGTCGTCACCGACGAGCAACTGTTTTTTGGCATTATTTCGCGGCGCAACTATCTTAACCTGATGACCCGCGCCTTCGCCCGCGAATTGTACGCGCGTAAGCCGCTGGCCATCTTGCTGGAAAGCAACAGCGACATCTTTGTCGCCCCCATGATCGTCGATGTCAACGACCGTATCGACAAAGTCATCGCCAACTTCCTCAACAAAGACCCCAGCATCCGTTACGAAGCCTTGCCCGTTATTGATGACAAAGGCATCGTCGGCGTTGTTAAGATCGCCGATATGATGCTGAAAATCTCCCAATCCCAAGGCAACCTGATCGAGACCATGCAGCAATTAAGCGCACGGCTCAATGACGAAGTCGCCAATGCGGCGGCCCTACAGCAAAACTTATTACGCCCGGCACATATCCGCTTACAAGGCATAACCGGGCTGGCCACCATGCTCACCTCCAGCGAAGTGGGCGGTGACTTTTATGACTATTACATCGTCGCTCAGCGCTGGGCAATTATTTTAGTCGGCGATGTCAGCGGCCACGGTATCGCCGCCGGCACTATCGTCTGCGCCGCCAAAGCGGCGGTCAACTTCTTAGAAGCCGAGCAGGAAAAAGAACCGCATAAAATCCTTAGCCGTCTTAGCCACATCATCTTTAACACCGCCCACCAATCTTTGCTGATGACCATGTTCGCCATCTGCTTGGACACCCAAACCGGCGAATTGCGCTACGCCAATGCCGGCCACCAGTTCGCCTACCTCTACCGACCCATGCTGGGAATTTTAGACTGCCTGGAAATCGGCGGCTTGCCCTTAGGCAAAAATGCCGACACCGAATACGAACAAGCGGCCACCGAAATGGATGTGGGCGACCGCTTATTTTTATATACCGACAGCATTGTCGAAGAAGAGAATGCCGCCAACGAATGTTTCGGTTATGAACGCCTAGAAGCCCTCTTGACCGACCATGCCGACAGCGACATTGCCACTTTACACGACATTATTTTGCTTAAGCTGACTAACTTTTTACAACGCAGCACTTTTGAAGACGACTTGACCTTATTTTCCGTTGACTATCTGGAAAAAACCTACGACACTGCCACCACTGAAAACACCCTTACCGCTAAAGCCCAAGATTCGGAGCAAACTTATCTGTTCGATGCCGATTACCGCGCCAATCCCGTCGCCGTGTCCAGTAAGCTTAACCGCCAAGAAGTGGTGTTCTTGGCAAATAACCGTTTTGCCGATTTAATCCCCAGCCTATCCCAACAGGGCATCCGGCGGATTCTCCCCCAAGACCGTCCCATTAACCACCAACTCGGTTGGGATATTTTACTCAGCCAACATGAGAAACCTTGGCCAGATGATTTAGCCATGTTGTTGCGCCACCCCGAACAACGCCGCGAATTTGATTTCACCCATAGCGATGACAAAGCATTTATAATTGCCGAAGTGGATGCATGGTTACAAGAAATGGCGACAGGTGACCCTGACCGCCTAGATGCCGCCGTGTTCTTATTGGACGAACTGATTGAAAATGGCTTGTGCGCCGCTCCGCGTGACGGCAAAGGCCGCGCCTTATACACCAAAGGCACTTCGCGCGAATTGGCCGAAGATGAAAAATTACGCTTAGATGTCTCACTACAAGGCAATTTATTGGGCATCTCTCTGACGGATTCTTGGGGAACGTTAACCCCCCAAGTCTTTTTAAACCGTCTGACCCGTCATATTGAAGGCTTAGGTTTGGATGCCGGCATAGGTGGCGGTGGCCTGTACCTGATCTGGCGCATGTCCGATTACCTGCAAATGCGGGTACTGCCAAACCGGCAAACCCAAGTATGCGTTTTCCTTGATTTGTACAATCCTTTTGACCCAGAGGCGGATAAAGGTTTCCAATTCCTTTACCATACCGAATTATTTGAGGCGATTAACCATGAATACATCTAAGTTAAAAATACTGCCGCAACCGTCTGCCGACAAATTGTCGCAACAATTTTTTCTGGTCGGCACTGTCGATATCGAAGCCGTCGATATTTTGGAGACGCTCTATATCCTCCCCCCCGACTGTACCGTAGAACTTAACTTTTCCCAAGTGGATCGGGTCAACTCGATGGGCTTGGCACAACTGCTGAAATTGTTTGAACTATGGCAACACCGCAATAACCAAATCCGCGTCACCAATGTCAACCGCATGATCGGCGTATTGTTTAAAATGACTGGCCTGACCCGATTTTTGGCGGAAGACCTAGGTATGGAAATTGCCAAAGCAACTCCCGCCGTAGCTACGTCTGAGCCTGCCGCCGTACCACCGACTATCTTAACGTCAGAAAAACTGCAAATCCAGCCACAGCCCTCACGCACCAACCCTGAGCAACGTTTCAAACTGTATGGCATGGTCGATGTTAACGCTGTTGATGCCTTACAAACCCTGTATATAGTGCCGCTAAACGCCTCAGTAACCTTAGATTTTAGCGAGGTCGCGCGGGTCAACTCGATGGGCTTGGCACAATTGCTCAAACTGTTTCAGCATTGGCAAGAGCGGGATATTAGCATCCGCGTGGTCAATGCCAACCGAATGATCGGCGTATTGTTCAAAATGACTGGACTGACCCGTTTTCTGGCTGATGAAGCCCCTTCCAAAGCCACTATCGTGCCGCCAGGCAGTGCCGTACCGCAAGCCCGTGCCACCGAGTCCAGCGTTGCCGCCCCAGTGCAACGCCGCATCAGTGATGCCCCTGCTATCATCCAAGCCAACACCAGCGACAAACTGAACCTCTGGGTCAGTGCGCAAAGCAGCCAACAAATGAACGGCTGGTATTTCTTCAACACTTACCTGCAACGCCATTTAGGCCGCGAAGTGCATCTGGAACTCAGCCACGGCGCTATGACGGAGCGGCGCAAAAAAATTGAAGAAATGGACATCGTCTTCACCAAACCGTTTGAAGCGACGCGCCTGATGCTGGAACACCAGTATAAGCCCCTGCTGCGGCCTATCGACCAAACCGATGAAGTCACCCTTCTGGTGCGTAGCGAAGACAAACGGGTCACTTTAGCGGACTATCAAGGCGGCAAGATCGTCACCGCCGCCCAAGACAACTTTGTCTATCTGCTGGGCCGCTTCTTATTGGAAGAAAGCGAAAGCTCACTCAGTAACATGGAGTACATTTTCTCCGGCCATGATATTAAAGCCTTGCAAATGTTACTGAAAGGCTCGGCGGACATCCTGTTCATGCTCAGCGATACCTACCAAGGCCTATCCGGCCTGACCCGCAAAATGCTCCGCGAAATCGACCAAAGCGAAACCGCCTTCGCTTTCCATGTTTTCAGCGTTTCGCCCCGCTGCGAAGCCGTAGGCACCGCCTTGGCCGAAGTCCTGCTGGACATGAACCAAGACAGCCAAGGCCGACAGGTCTTAGCCGATTTAGGTATCCCTGGCTGGGTCAAACCCACCCCGGACGAATGCGATATGCTGGCGATGCTGTTCAACCGCTACGCCCCAGTCGCCGCGTAACAAAGTCCAGCCCCCATAAACCCGCTACCCAAGCCTTTGGGCAGCGGGCATACCTAGCTTTCCCCCCAGCAAAATCAGCCAATATCAAGACTCACGCTTTACTGGCTTGACAGATTACAGTAGTATTGATACCCGTCTTGCGGACTTTCCACAGCGTTCCGCCCCCCATTAACCCTCAATGACAAGTTTTTGAATTATTTCAATAACTAACCGACGTTACGAAGTAACGTGCTTTACCCCCGTTTGCCGCGCCGAGCATCGCAGGGTTTGTCGGGATCAGCCCGAATACCCATAGGGCATAAAGGGGCGCGGCAAGGATGCCGCGCGTCGGCAGGTGGGCAGGAGCCCACTCTGCCGACCCCCGACAAAACCGAGAAGCGCAGGATCAAGCGGCAATCGGGCCGCCTTTTCTTTGGATACTTTCTTTTGGCGGAGCAAAAGAAAGTATCTCGCCTTCGGGTGCGAGAACCCGATTAAAAATACGTCGCGATAGCGACTCATTATTTGTTTTTCAAATCGCAGAAAATGTCTGCGTAACATCAATAACTAATAATAACATTTGCATGTCTACACACGAACCTTCACTAGCCCCCAACTTCATCCGGCAAATTATTGCCAATGACCTGAAAACCGACAAACATAAAGGCCGGGTCGCCACCCGTTTTCCGCCGGAGCCGAACGGTTACCTGCATATCGGCCACGCCAAATCGATATGCCTTAATTTCGGCATGGCGATAGAAAACAACGGCACTTGCAACCTGCGCTTTGACGATACTAACCCCGAAAAAGAAAGCGACGAATATGTGCAATCCATCATGCGCGACGTGCAATGGTTAGGCTTTAGCTGGAGCGAACTGCGTCACGCGTCCGACTATTTCGAGCAATTGTACGGCTACGCCGTCGTTCTGATCGAAAAAGGCTTGGCCTACGTCGACAGCCTGTCCGCCGAACAAATCCGCGCCTACCGTGGCACGCTGACCGAACCGGGCAAACCCAGTCCCGACCGCGACCGCCCGATTGCCGAAAACCTCGACCTGTTCCAACGGATGCGGGCGGGCGAATTTGCCGACGGGCAGTATGTGTTACGCGCCAAAATTGACATGGCCTCGCCTAACATCAATATGCGCGACCCCGCCATCTACCGGATCCGCCGCGTCCACCACCAACGCACCGGCGACGCGTGGTGCATTTATCCGATGTACGACTACACCCACTGCATTTCGGATGCGCTCGAACACATCACCCATTCGCTGTGTACCCTAGAATTTGAAGACCACCGCCCGCTCTACGATTGGGTGCTGGAGCAAGTGGAAACCCCCAGTCATCCGCAACAAATCGAATTTGCCCGCTTACAGTTGGAATACACCATCGTCAGCAAGCGCAAACTGAATTTGCTGGTCACAGAAAAACACGTCAACGGCTGGGATGACCCACGGATGCCGACCTTGGCGGGTTTGCGCCGAGCAGGCGTGACCCCCAAAGCCATCCGCGATTTTTGCGAACGCATCGGCCTGACCAAGCAAAATTCTTGGATAGAAATGGGGGTGCTGGAATACTGCATCCGCGAAGACCTGAACGAAAACGCCCTGCGGGTCATGGCCGTACTGGCGCCATTGCGCGTAGTCATCACCAACTACCCCGACGGCCAAACCGAAAACCTGGAAATCAGCAACCATCCGCAACGCCATGAACTGGGCAAGCGTAGTGTGCCGTTTGCGAAAACCATCCTGATCGAACAAGATGATTTTGCCGAAAACCCACCGCCCAAATACAAACGTTTGGTGCTGGGCGAAGAAGTGCGGCTACGCGGCTCTTATGTCATCCGCTGCCATGAGGTGGTTAAAGATGCCGACGGCAATATCACCGAACTGCGCTGTAGCTACGACCCCGACACCCTAGGCAAAAACCCCGAAGGCCGGAAAGTCAAAGGCGTTATCCACTGGGTCTCCGAAGCCCACGCCCTGCCCGCTGAAATACGCTTATACAACCGCCTGTTCAGCGTCCCGCAACCGGATAACGAGGCCAACTTCCTGGATGCTTTAAACCCCAATTCCTTAGAAGTCTTGAGAGATTGCCGCATCGAAGCCAGCCTTGCCGAAGCCACAGGCGAACACCGCTACCAATTCGAACGTACCGGCTATTTCTGCTTGGACACCGTCGATAGCGTGGACGGCAAAAAGGTGTTTAACCGCACGGTCACCCTACGCGACGGCTGGGTTAAGGACTGATAGGCAAATCGGCATAACACCACAGGTTGGGCAAACCGCTGGCGCTTGCCCAACCTGTGGCCTTCTTCTCATTGGTGCCGAAACCGCGTTTTAAAAAAGAGCTACGGCTGTACGGTTAGGGTTTATGCCCCCTGACATTAACCTCTCTCACCACCCGCCTGTTTACCCTTTTGGAAGCCCTTATGAAACCTCTGTTAAAAATTCTTTTGGTACTGGCCTTACTCAGTGCTTACGATACCAATGCCTCCAGCTACCCTGCCCGCTTTAGCAGCAAATTCGGCAACGGCGTTGCAAATGCCGTAACAGGCATAGCCGAAGTGCCTAAAACCATTATCATCACCAAGCGCAGACAAGGCTGGGCTTATGCGGCCACCGCCGGATTTTTCACCGGCATGGTTTACATGGTAGCGCGTACATTAAACGGCGCTTACGATATGGCGACGTTTCTCATCCCCACCAAACCCATCGTCACCCCCGATTATATCTGGCAGGATTTCGATAAAGAAACCTCTTTCCGGCCTAAGTGGGAACTGCGTTAAAATACCCCCCAGCCTCCGCGTTCCCTGAGCGAAGCCGAAGGACTCCCCCTTGGCAGGGAGAGGGGCGTTTTCCCCTTGATTTTCGCCTGTACGACGGGAAAGGCATAAACTCCCTCCCCTGCCAAGGGGAGGGCTGGGGTGGGGTTCAACACGCTGTGTTGCAATGGAACGCCTACTTAATTTCATGCACATTCCTATAAGGCCATCGGCAATGTTACCCGGCTTTAGCGCACAGGCGGCGGCGGTGGCAATCCGGGTGGCGGTGGCGGTATGTCGTCAGCTACCGGCGCCGCCGAACGCGGTGCTTGCATAATCTGCCCGTCCATAGGCACTTGATGGCCTTTAGCGTACATACATTGGACATAGCCATTATCATAAGCTTGTTGCGCCGCCGATTGGGAATCGCCAGCCGCACCCGACCCGACCACACTGCCCAACAACAACCCGCTACCCGCCCCAATCACCGCCCCGCGCCCACCACCAAACGCCGCTCCCGCCGCTGCGCCTAACGCCGTACCGACTACCGCACTGGTGACCCCACTACTCATCCCAGCCGAATTGCTGTCTACCCCACCCGACTGAAAAAAAGCAAATTGGCGGCACACCGCATCATCATTACGGAATTGCTCGAAAGATAGCCCATTACCCGGCAAAACCATCACACTGGGCCCTTCCGGCACACTGGCACAACCACTGACCGCTAACAACAGTATCGGCACACTTTTCAACTTTATAGACATAAACAAACTCCTTAACGGGGCGGGGGGACTGTCGGCGGCACACGCTGCCAACCGTCCGGGCATTCTCTGACAGTAGGATAATAGCCTTGCGGATCGTCGCAGTAATACCAAGAACCGGACGGATAATCCGGGGCCGCTTGCTGCTGGATATAGACGGGCGGCGTGGGCGGCACAGTAATCACCACAGGCGGCGGCGCATAATAATTGCGGTACGGATAGCCGTAATAGGGATAAGTATAATACGGTGCGCCAAAATAAAAGCCCAAACGGTTACCGCCATAGCCATAGCCGCCATAGCCGAAACGGCCACCATACCCGCCGTATCCGAAGCGACCACCTCCATATCCGCCAAAATGACCGCCACCGAAATGGCCATGATCATGGTCACCACCCCCAAAGTGGCCACCGCCTCCACCGCCTCCGCCACCATGTCCACCGCCTCCACCATAACCGCCTCCACCTCCATGCCCACCGCCTCCACCGCCCCCGCCACCATGGCCTCCGCCATGACCTTCTGCCCAACAACCCTCACTGGACAAGCCGCCCAGTACAACCAGTAACACTACCGCCAAGGTATATTTTTTCATCGCCTACTCTTGTTTAAACCACCGTGACCTATCGACAGCAATAGGCTATACAAGTGCCTTCGCGGATCAACTAAACTGCATAAGCTAGATTTTTAGGCTAAAAATGGCAAGCGTGTAAAAATACAGGTGACCATAAGACGCTCAAAACGGAGAAGCATTATTTTTGCACCATTGCAAAAAGCATCCGTGTTAATGTAGGGGCTCAAGTGGGAATTACTCAGCAAAACCCATAAAAAAGCCCCTTAAAAAAGGGGCTTTTTGACCGCAACCGCAATAGGCCGAAACTAGGCGATTAACGGTATGACACTGCTGGCATCCGCAACACCAATATAGCTTAAGGAGGCATCATTTCCGACTAACGGCAGACTGGCATCAGCACTCAAAGAGGTTGAATCTTGTAAGGCCGTGCCATTAGCATCAAAAGATATAAACATATCAACTTGTGCTATCGTGAATATACAAGCATAAGTACCCCAGGTACTACTATAATCAGGCGTATAAGCCGATAAATCTATATTGCCGTCGTCTAGCGAAATAATGGTGTCATCGGTTGCCACACTGCTGTCTGTCGTATCAGTACCAGCATCCGCAGCAACTGCACCATCCCCGTCAGAAGAAACATCTACCAGACTGCTTATCTCTATGGGCTCATCAAAAATAACCCAAGATATTATGCCATAAGTTGCCGTGCCGCCATCCGTAATGTCCACTATAGCAGGATCAGTCGGGTCAGTCACTGCACCGCCGTCCGTGCCGCCCACACTACCGGGGTCGGTCGGGTCGGTTATCGCGTCGCCGTCCGTGCCGTCCGCACTAACGGTGTCGGTCTGGTCGGTTATCGCGCCGCCGTCCGTGCCGTCCGCACTATCGGTGTCGTTTTGGTAAGTCACAGCACCGCCGTCCGTGCCGTCCGCACTAACGGTGTCGGTCTGGTCGGTTATCGCGCCGCCGTCCGCACTAACGGTGTCGTTTTGGTCAGTCACAGCACCGCCGTCCGTGCCGTCCGCACTAACAATGTCGCTTTGGTCGGTCACAGCACCACCGTCCGTGCCGTCCGCACTAACGGTGTCGTTTTGGTCGGTCACAGCACCGCCGTCCGTGCCGTCCGCACTAACGGTGTCGTTTTGGTCGGTCATAGCGCCGCCGTCCGTGCCGTCTACACTGCCGAGGTCGGTCAGGTCGGTTATCGTGCCGCCGTCCGTGCTGGTGGTATCGGGCATATCAGTCACGATTACGGACGAATAAAAATTAACCATTTCAAAAACAGCGCCATGAGACATCATAATGGTATCCGCACCACTATCAATCACAGTTGCATTTATATCGGAAGGCGACCCACCAGTAGCATCAACAGGGCTATCGTTACCTGCCACCACTTCATCCGCTGTGCTGTCACTACCAATAACTGGCGCAGTGCTGGTTGCCGCATTATCAGCCGCCGCTGTAGCAACGGTATCCGTTTGTCCGGTATTCATCGTGCTGTTGTCCGTAGTATCGGCACTGTCAGTTGCTGCGGGGATAATGCTGGGTAACGCCGTATCGGTATTATTCTGTGGAGCCGGTGTTTGGCTATCGAAAATAATTGTCGCATCAGCCAGATTTTTAAGTTGGGTCGCCATGTCTGCCTTATTGTTTAAAGGTGAAAAATATGCTGGATTATGGGAAGGGGTAAAATACCGTTTACTTTGTCAAATTATTGTTACCTTACTACTATACTACGGCCTATTACTCGTGTAAATCCCAGCTTTATTATACAGACCCTATTATGAATGGATTATTAACTAAAGCACCTAATTCTCAACCCGTAGAAAAACCAGCCAGTGCCACGCGTTAACGCCCCTAGCGATTTTGCAATTGGCCAATGAGCACAGTAACGGCTTGCTTAAGCGTTTCAACCAGATCGCTTAAATCGGCTACCTCGCCGCTACGCGCCGCATTCTCCAATATACTGGCCGCCGTTTTTGCCGTATCGGCACAAAAATGCCCTAAAGTCCCTTTAATGGTATGCGCGGCATTTGCCACCGCCACCGCTTGCCCCTGCGCTGCCATTAACACGGCCAATTGCTTAGCGCCTTCTTCCAAAAACAAGCTAATCATCTCATCCAGCAACTCCTGATCACCATCCAACTGCTTCAGAGCGCGGGCTTCATCCCAGACAGGCGCTTGTGTGGCGGCAAGACCCGGGTCGGGTACGCCGCCATCATCAGAGCCACCTAAAGTCCGCGCCAAAACCGCTTGTAATTGTTCACTCACAATGGGCTTGGTCAAATAATCATCCATCCCCGCCGCCAGACATTTTTCCCGCTCGCCCTCCAAGGCATTCGCGGTCAAGGCAATAACCGTCTGGCGTGGCCATGCCTGACGGTGTTCCAACAAACGCAGTTCACGGGTGGCATTATAGCCATCCAGCACAGGCATCTGGCAATCCATCAAAATCAGGTCATACGGCTGATGGGCCAGTTTATCAAGGGCGACCTGCCCGTTTTCGGCAATTTCAGGCACTAGGCCAAATTTTGCCAACTTAGCCGTAATGACTTTTTGGTTAATCTTATTATCTTCAACAACCAGAATATTTTTACCCCGATAACAGGGTACAGGCGGCTCAGCGGCAGCCTCCGTCGGCGGCGCATCGACACAGTGCAGGGCATTAACGATAACGTCAAACAATTGCAGCTGCCGGACCGGCTTTAACAAACGCTGCACAATCGCGGTGTTTTGGTAATCATCGCTATTAAACTGATCCCCTGAAGAGATCAAAATAATAGGGATGGCGGCTAACGTGGGGATATGCGCCAGACATTTCGCCAACGTCAAACCGTCCATAATAGGCATTTGTACATCGAGTAAGATCAAGTCATAAATAATCCCATGCAAGGCCGAGGTTTGCAATTGCATCAGCGCGGCACTACCGTTATCGACTTCCGAAACGGCCAATCCCCAACTCGCCAAATAATTAGCCAACACTTCGCGGTTAGTGGCATTATCATCGACCACCAATGTGCGCTTGCCGGACAAATCGCAAGACAACTGCCGCGTCTCTTGAGTTTGGGTATAGGTCAGCGGTAAGGTAAACCAAAAACAAGTGCCAGCCCCCGGATGGCTATCCATACCGATATGCCCCCCCATCAGCTCGACCAAGCGCTTGCTGATCGACAGCCCCAAGCCGGAGCCACCGAAGCGCCGTGACGTTGCACTGTCCGCCTGCGAGAAAGGTTTGAATAACTGGCGTTGCGCCTCCAGAGAGATACCGATACCCGTGTCGCGGACTTCAAAACGCACTTCATCTTGATTCATTGTCAGTGGCGTACGGCTCACCTTAATATAAATTTCACCCTGTTCGGTAAACTTGACGGCATTGCCCACCAAGTTGGTCAATACTTGGCGAATGCGCATAGGGTCGCCAAGCCACTGTAAAGGCATAGGCACGGGTAAGGCGCAATTCAGTTCTAAACCTTTGCCGTACGCCCGCACAGCCAATAAGGCGCAAATATCATCAACCAAATCGGCCAGATTAAACTCGATCTGCTCAACCGCACACTTACCTGCCTCCAGCTTAGAGTAATCGAGAATATCATTAATAATATCCAATAAGGCTTCGGCGGAGCTGCACGCGGTATCCACCCAATCTTGTTGGGTAGGGCTCAGTTTGGTCTCGCGCAATAAATCTAACATACCTAACACCCCATTCATGGGGGTACGGATCTCATGGCTCATATTCGCCAAAAACTCGCTTTTTATCAATGAAGCCTGCATCGCCAAGTCGCGGGCCGTTTCCAAAGCCACTTTGGTTTCTTCTTGCCGGACAGCTAAAGCCATCATTTCACCCACTTGCTTTAACATGGTCAAACGGCTTTCAGTCTGTAAAGGATAACAGTCGGTAAATAAAAACAGCGTACCCAAAACTTCATTACCTAATACTAAAGGCACAACGTAATGCCCATGCGCCTGCATATCCAGCAGTTGATACTGGTCGCTGACACTACAATAACAGTCATCGGCCACCAATACTTCGCCGCTCTGCAATACTTGTCCCGATAAAGAGGCTCGGTGATCGAGGCGCTTTTCCCTATCGAGAAACGCTGGGGTTAAGTCGCCGCTCAACACAAACTCAACCAGAGCCAGCGGATCATCGGCTGAACGTAACAACACGCAGCCCTTATGAGCCAAGTCGAAGGCCTTAAGATTGAACAGAATAAGCAACACTTGCCCAAAGCGCGTCGCTAAAGGGATGGTTTTCTGCAACACTTCAGAGACGTTCAGCAATACCACACTATCGGTAATATCACGTTGTATCTGCACATAACCAGACAATACGCCAGCGTTATCGAAGACTGGAGAAATGCCGACATCGGCATTATAAAGACTGCCGTCTTTATGGCGGTTAACGATTTCGCCTTGCCAATGCTCGTCATTCGCCAACTTAGCCCACATTTGCTGGTAAAAAATGGCATCATGGACACCAGACTTTAGCAAATCAATAGGACGGCGGCCTAAAGACTCCTGAAAGCTATAGCCGGACAACTGGGTAAAAGCAGGGTTTATCCATTCAATCCGCGCGTCGCGGTCAGTGATGATAATAGCGTTGGAGGTCGCTTTTAAAGCGGCAATCAGCAATTGGTTACGGGTTTCAATATCGGCACGGTGCAAAACATACTTGATTAACCGTACCAAGCCCTCGTAACCCGCATCATCTTTGACGACATGGGCTTTTGCGCCCGCCTTCAACGCCGCTTGGGCAAGCGGGTCATCATCGTTGCCCAATAACACAATGACAGGTAAAGCTTGATTCTGTTGATGGAAGGCCTGTAAAGTCGGCAAACCTTGGGAATCGGCCAGCGATAAGGCCAAAACAATGACATCAAAATGAAATTCAGCCAATTTAGGCAAAGCCTCGTCTAAAGACTGCACCCAAACAATTTCAAAACGCATATCCCTAGCCCTGGAATCCACGGTTTTGGTGGGGGCTTGCTCGGCACTGCCCGCACGGACGACCTCGAAAGGAATTTCTTTAAATTGCCGCAGGCATACTTGGACACGCTGTGCCGCTATAGGGTCATCTTCAACTAACAGCACGCAAATGAGTTTAGAACGGATCATGGTTTTAGGCTATTTTAAAAAAATTTTGGGCCACCAACCGACCCGACAACGGCTATTGACAACCAGCCTAAATAGCCGCACCGTGCAAGCGGCCCACACCAAGGCAAACAATCCGGGCACTCACCACGGCTGCGGCGGAGAAATCAAACCGCCTTTCGTCTCTTGCCACGCTTGCCGCCATAACTGCACCATCAGCCTCGCTTCAGCGGCGGCATTCGGAGCACGGCGGCCATTACGCCACGCCTTAAACCTATAGCAATTTTGCGCCAATGCTTTCACTAACTGCGCATACAATACACCATGCCATTTCTGGTAATACAACAGTTGGCTACGCATCCGCCACAAAGCCAGCAGCTTATCACCGTCCACCCTAGTGCCCGCCCTAGCGTCGCCCAAAAGGGTCACTTGTAAATCCGGCCAATAATACACCTTAAAATCGGCATCATGGATACGCCGACATAAATCAACCATACCGTAATACATAAAAAACCGCGAATCGAACAGCCTAATTTCGGTCAATAGGCTGCGGCGTAAAATCGTAAAACCGCAAGGCAAGCAATCAACGGCGGCCGCCTCGGCAGGATTCGCCCCAAAACGCACAAACCGACCCCAAAAATGGGATGCAGACAAATCAGCTAACGCCAAAATTTCATTGAATAACGACGGAAACAACTGTGCCGACAGCAATGTTTGCCCATGCCGGTCTTGCAGCAGCGCCCCGCCTATCCCGGCATCAAGCACTTTTTCCATAGACTTAACAGCACTCTGTAACAGGTCGGGCGGCAGTGCCGCCGACGGATCCAACAAAATCACATAACGCCCCCGCGCCAAAGTCAAGGCCAGATTATGCGCATTAGCAAACCCTAAATTATAATTATTCGCTAACACTTGTGCTTCAGGATAAGCATGACGGATAAGATCAACGGTATTGTCAGACGACGCGTTATCGACCACAATCAGCTCGAAATCCCCCAACGATTGGGCGCGTAAGCTCTCCAAACACGCCCGCAAATACGGCGCACTATTCTGCGTCACAATAAAAACAGAAGCAGTAATCATAAATTCCCCTTATCAGGCGGATAGTAAAACGGGAATATCTGTATAGCATAACCCATGAGTTTTTACACCGCTATTAGCGGTCACGCCCCCCCCCCTAAGACCCTACTTGCCAAAACTGACAAGGCAAATATCCCATTTCACCTTAAAAATTGCAATAGCGCAGAATACCGCGCAACCCCTAAATTTTGACAATAGCACGAAAACCGATAAGCTGACAGTCATCGCACCCCACATAATAACAACAACCGGAGCAACACAATGAAGAACGCCAAACACAGCCTAGGATTTTTAGTATTGATGCTAGCCAGCACCGCCGCTTGGCCTTACGGCAGCAGCAGTAGCACCAAAGCCTGTAGCAAACCCAAATTCACCGCGTTTGCGCCAGCGGACAATGCCGAAGTGGCGGCACAAAGCCGTTTTAGCTTTAGCGCCTCAAAAAACACCTATCCCAGCACCCTGACCGCCACCGTCAAAGACCTACCCGCCCAACTCAGCATCACTCCCGATAACGACGGCAGCTTCCAAGTCAGCGGCACCCTCCCCGCCGCCTTAAGCAACACCTATGCGCGGATTGTGATCAACGCCGAAGCGCAAAACAACTGCAAAGGCTCGGATGGCTGGTTGGTAAAAATTAAGTGATCAACGTAGCGCCTATACTTCGGATAAGGGCAAAAACAGCGCTTTGGCATTGATTGGTGACGGATAAAATCCACTCGCATCATAAAAGCACGCCGTTTGCCCGGAAAGCGCGTGAACCAGAAAAGCGTTGACACCAACAATTTCGGAAATGTAGACCATACGCAAAACCGCATCTTATGCCCCGTGGGTATGCCGGAATGACGACGCTTCCTTAATTTTTTGATGAAAATATTAGGGCGTTAGCCTTGCAAAAACTTATGTCAAAAAGCTTCTGCATCATCACTTAGCTTATCTGGTGGCTGCTTGCGGTTTCTTCGGCAGTTAATCTGTGTCCTCACACTATCTAGCCGCCCCAACACGGGCGAGAAACGGGCAGAAATAATCCTCGCCACGATAAAAGCAAACAGCCGTTCTATTTATACCGCAGCTTGCTAACCTAGCACACCATAAGCAAGCCCCAATAACACCTACAGCCATCCCGACCGCTTCAAACGCCGATATAACAACAAACTACCCAGCAAAACGCTACCCATCACCAACGGATAGCTGTACTCCCACGCCAGTTCAGGCATATAGCGGAAATTCATCCCATACCAACTGAACACCATCGTCGGGATGGCAAGTATCGCCCCCCAGCCCGCCAAGCCCTTCACCACCTCGTTTTGCCGGACGCTTTCAAAGGTCAGATGAACATGCATGGCTGAAACCAGCATCTCACGCATACCGTCAATAGCTTGGTCGACACGTTTAATATGGTCGGCAATGTCACGGAAATACACTTGCACGTCCTTAGGCACAATACCGCTGTGAAAGCGCATCAGCTCATTACAAATATCAATCATCGGCATGATCGCCGCCTTCAGCAGCAGCAATTCCCGTTTTAACTCATACAAATCTTCCAAGGTCTGACGGCTGGAGCGGTTCTCAAAAATCGCCAGTTCCAAACCTTCAAAGCGTTGCTGTAGGCCGTCAATCACCGGCATATAATTATCGACGATAAAATCCATGATCGCATACAAGACAAAGCCGGGGCCTTTGGCGAGCTGGTGCGGCATGGATTCGCAACGCTGGCGGATTTTCCGGTGATCCAGCGACGCGCCATGGCGGACGGTGACGACAAAACGGCTCCCGACAAAAATATGGGTTTCGCCAAACTCGACACTGTCCACCGTCAACAACGCGGTATGCAAAACCAAAAACACCGAGTCGCCATATTCTTCTATCTTAGGCCGCTGATGGGCGGCACAGGCATCTTCAATCGCCAATTCATGCAAGCCGAATTCTTCTTGTATTTTCAGCAACAACTCAGTGTCGGCTTCCCGCAACCCCAGCCAAACAAAGGTTTCCGGGTGTTTTAGCACTTCGCTAATATCTTCGATGGTGACATCGCCAAGACTGATGCCGCGCCGATAAGCTACACATTTCATAATCATACTGGGATCCGTATTAAAACTCAAAAAGCCTCCTTATTTGGCAATAGTGATACTGGGCGCGTCTTGTTGCGACAATTCGCTCATGGTCATTTGAAACACCTGATACAACAGGCGAAAACCCTCGCGGTTCCATTGATAACCCACCTCCGGCTTAACCGCATAATAACGGCCAGCAAATTTAACGCTTAAATCCGCCTGCTTTGGCTCGTTATCCGATACCATAACCGCCAAGGTCTGGGCAGGGTTTTCTTTAACGGGCGGCGTTTGCGGATGTTGGGCAACCGCGTATTCGGGGCTGTCACTGATGCCTTGGCCAATAAAGTTTAAGACATTATGAAAACTGCGCAGGCGCAATGTCCCGTGCCAAGGCCACTCGCCACCCGGATAGCCCGAACGGATATCAACCATAATTTCATTGCTGTGCAGGCTGTCCGCTTCTTGTTGCAATTGCCCGCGTTCCGCATTACTCAGGCTGACCGGATTGTAGTTGCTTAAGATGATATGTCCGGTAACGCGTTTAGTCAGCTTAAGTTGCTGGTGTTCAATATCGTAGTGTACGGTAAATTCGTTTTGCAGGTCTGAAAATTGGTCGGTGCTAAAGGTCGCCGCTGGCAACACCCAGCTCCTATCAAACAGCAAAGGATTCACATATAAGGCATGGCGGTCTTGTATCGCCGACAAATGCAGCATGGCTTGCCGGAATGTCCGATAACCTGGCGCATCGGCAGGCTGGTTTGGATAAACCCGATCACCCGTAGCATCGGTAAGGCGCAATTCATCAATCAGCAGGCGCAAGATCAAATCCACATCCGCCCCCTGCCGCAACAGCATAGTAAGCTTAGCTTCTTGCAAAGGTTCCAACAAACGGCGGGTAAACTCCTCCCCCTCCATCGGCACGATGCTGATGGTCGGGTTCTCCGAGATACTGCCGCCAAACGACGGCACCAATAAAGCCCCGCTATCGCCCGTAAATGCAGGCCCCGCCCCGGCGGTAAATTGAAAGCCGAAGGTCGCGGCAATATTAGAGATGCCCGTAAAGTGCATTGGTTGGTGCTGATGGGCGCGGGCGATATTCAGCAACAATTGCTTAGATAGGGTTTCGGTAATGGATTTGTCATAAGAAATCACCGCATCATCGAGCAAGGCGGGCGAAGACACGCAGCCTTGCAAACAGCAAAACCAGCCTAATAACACTAACCGTTGCAGTTTCTTGCTAGGGTGTTGGCAAAACAAAGTCATCATGGCGGGTTAAGAATAGGAAAGCGCCCAAAAACAGATATGTCGCCCATTATATAGGATGCCTGCTCTTGAAGCATAACAGGCATATCCAACCACCGCTTACTTTCTGTTAATCTTAGCCGCCTATCCACACCGTTATTGGAATTGGCATCATCCCTTAGACGGCGCCCTTCAATACCTCTGGCTTAATGATAAGCCTAGCACTACAATTAGTAGCTAAAATCAGTTATAGTTACCGCCGTCATAATATAGCATTAATATTTCAGGTTTCGGCAAGTGACCGATAAATAAACTGTATTCCCTTTATCAATTCAATAATTTAGGTTTAATAATGGCGATCAAATTAGGCACAACAGGTAATGACACGATAACAGGCACAGCAGGTTGGGATACGCTCTATGGCCTAGCAGGCGATGATATTCTAGTGGGCGGTACGGGTAATGATATTTTATCCGGTGGCGACGGCAACGACACCTTAAGCGGCGGCGCAGGCGCCGACTCCTTAAACGGTGGGGCGGGGACAGATATTTTTAAATACGCCAGCTTTGACGATGTCAATGGCGACAAAATTATCGACTTGACCGCCGAAGACAGCATTGACTTGTCCGCAATCGCCAATGCTAAATTTATCGGCAACGCCCAATTTAATGGCGTGGCGGGAGAAATCCGCTCCTATAGCTATTATCCCGATTCTTCATCTTTCTACACCTATCCCCCCTATAGCTACATCATCATTGATAGCAATGGCGATGCCCAAGGCGACATCACCTTAACCTTTAACGGCGGATTCAATTTCACCGAAACCGTAGCCGGCTCAAAAATTTTAAAAATCGCCGCCAACCAAACCCTAACCGGCACCGATAATGCCGAAACCTTAACAGGTGGAGTCGGCAATGACACCCTTTTAGGCTTGGCGGGTAATGATACCCTCAATGGGGGAGAGGGTAACGACAGCCTCTCAGGCGGTGACGGCAACGACACCCTTACCGGGGGGGTGGGCTTCGATACCTTAACAGGCGGTAACGGCTCGGATATATTCCGTTATACCGACACGGCTGACTTTTCCCCTAACGCGGGTAGCGATTATTTTATCGGCCCCGGCATTTCTCATGGTGACACCATCACCGATTTTGGCCATGATAGCGGCGACCAGCTCTTCTTTGCCTTTCAAGGGTTCAGCTTTATAGGCGCCGGTGTTTTTACCGGCACGCCAGGACAATATAATGTCAGCGGTGACTTTTTACAGTTTGACTTTGACGGTGACAAAACCGTTGATACCAATATTTACTTACCCAATCTAAGCGCCGCGCGGATTGCCTTGGCGGAAACCTCGCCCGGCTCTAATCGGCTTATTATCACCCCGAATAAGACCTTAATCGGCACGGCGGGCAATGACAACTTACTCGGCGGTAACGGTTACGATAACCTCAGCGGTAATGCGGGCAACGATTATTTATCAGGTGGTGCTTATGCCGACACCCTGAACGGCGGTGACGGCAACGATACCTTGGTCGGTGGTTTAGGAGCGGATACGCTAACGGGCGGTGCGGGCAATGATACCTTCACCTATACCTCCCTAGCGGATATGAGCACTAATAACGGCTATTCTGTCAACAGCGAGACCATCACTGATTTGACAGTCGGCGATACCATCGATTTGAGTGCGCTAACAGGGCTAAGCTTTGTCGGCATCGGCAAGGATTTTAGCGGTGCCGCCAAACAAATCCGTATTTTTAATGCCGACACCGATACCCTGCTCCAAATTGACAATGACGGCAATAAAGTGGCGGACTATACCATCGATATCAAGGGCAACCTGAACATTGAAAAAGCCCCCATAGGGACATTGCTTTTCCAAGTCGCCGCCAACAAAATGCTCAGCGGCACGACGGGCAATGACACCTTAACCGGCGCTAACGGTAATGACTTCTTGAGCGGCAATAGCGGCGACGATACACTGATTGGCGGTTATGGCACGGATAAGCTATTAGGTGGCGCGGGTAACGATACCTTAATTGGCGGCCTAGGCATGGATACCCTGACGGGCGGGGCAGGCAATGATAGCTTCAAATACGGCTCGTTAGCCGAGTTTGGCCTCTCCTCTGCTTATAACGGCGACACCATCACAGACTTTACGGTAGGCGACCAAATCGACTTGAGCGCCATCGCCGGACTCAGTTTTGTCGGGGTGGATAATAATTTCAGCGGCGTTGCCAATCAAGTACGGGCTAACTACGGCTACACTTCACAGGGCATTTTTTTACAAATTGATACTGACGGCGATAAATCGGCAGATTACACCCTAGTATTGCAAGGCAACGGGGTACTCGAAGAAACCGCCAAAGGTTCGCTGATTTTTCAGCTCGCCGCCAACAAAGTGTTAAATGGCGGCACGGGCAATGATGCCTTAATTAGCGGCAACGGTACTGACATCCTCAATGGCAATGCGGGTAATGATTACCTCGCAAGCGGCGGCTCTGCCGATACCCTTGACGGCGGCGACGGCAACGACACCTTAGTCGGTGGCCAAGGTGCTGACATTATGACAGGCGGGGCAGGTAACGATGTCTTTAAATATTTTTCCTTAACCGAATGGGGTGACACCATAACCGATTTTTCCGTGGGCGACCAAATCAACTTAAGCGCGATTGCCGGACTCACGTTTGCCGGGGTCGGTAAAAACTTCACAGGTGTCGCCAATCAAATAGCCATCACTAATGACTATAATTATGGGACTTATTTTCAAGTCGACACCAACGGCGACCAACAAAGCGATTATAGCCTCCACTTATCCTCTGACCTGACTATTGAAGAGACCACACCGGGCTCGCGGATATACCAAGTTGCCGCCAATAAATCTTTAGCTGGTACAACGGGCAATGACACCTTAACTGGCAGTAACGGCAATGACACTTTAAACGGTCTGGCGGGCAATGACATCTTGATAGGCGGCTATGGCACAGATACATTGAGCGGCGGTTACGGTAACGACACCCTAACAGGTGGCTTTGGTGCCGATACCCTGACCGGGGGGGCGGGTAATGATACGTTTAAATATAGCTCCTTAGCGGAAATTGGGCATAACAATTATTACAACCACACCTATTACGGCCCCGGTGACACCCTCACCGATCTGGCGGTAGGCGACAGGATTGACCTCAGCTTAATAGCAGGCCTCAATTTTGCAGGCGTAGGCAACGGTTTTAGCGGGGTAGCCAACCAACTCGCCTGCCTTAACGGCTCTATCGGGGTTGATACCAACGGCGACAACTTTGCCGACTATGAGCTGACCATTCCCGACAACCTAACTATCGAAGAAACCGCCCCAGGCTCCTCTATTTTCCAAGTCGCCGCAGACAAAGCAAGCAATGGCACGGCTGGTGACGATATCTTAACAGGGGGTAACGGCAACGACCACTTAAGCGGCAATGGCGGCAACGATAGCATCAGCGGCGGCTATGGCACCGATATACTCAATGGCGGTGACGGCAATGATACGCTGAGCGGCGGTTTAGGTATAGATACACTGACTGGCGGTGCGGGTAATGACATATTCCAATACACCTCCGCCGAGGAAATTGGCAATAATAGCTACAACTACAGCGGTGGCGATACCATTACTGACCTGAGCGCAGGAGATACTATCGACATGAGCGCGATAGCCGGACTCACCTTTGCCGGACTGGGCAAGGGTTTTACCGGAGTGGCCAACCAACTGATCATCACCAACAATACGAACACAAACACCACCCAATTGGCAATTGACACCGATGGCAACCGCACCGTCGACTATAGCCTGAATATTACTGGCAATCTGACCATCGAAGAAACGGCCCCAAGCTCAAATATCTACCATGTCATCAGTAACCAAATCTTAAATGGCGCCGTTGGCAATGACATCTTGACGGGTGGTGACGGTAACGACACCTTAAACGGCAATGCCGGCAATGACATCCTCAACGGCGGTTATGGCGCGGACGCTCTCAATGGTGGTGACGGCAATGATACGTTAAACGGCGGCTTAGGTGCCGATAGCCTAACGGGTGGCGCAGGCAATGATGTGTTCAAGTTCAGTTCATTAGACGAACTGGGTAATGTAACCAGCGGTTCTCCGCAAAAAACCATCGTTGATTTTACGGCAGGCGACAAAATCGACCTGTCGGGTGCAGATGCCGATACCACAACACTAGGCAACCAAGCCTTCACATTTCATGACAATTCACCTTATTTTACCGGTGTTGCCGGACAATTAGTGCAGAACGGTGCAGAGATTGACGGTGATGTCGATGGCGATTATTCTAGCGATTTCATCATCCACCTGTCAGGCCAAATACCCAACCTGACCGCCGCTGATTTTATTCTGTAACCTAAAAACCCACGGCTGGCGGTAAGGCGTTGCTTGGCAACGCCTCACTGCCCTTCATTGCCCCGCCGACACCACCACAAACCCATACGCAGGTATGGCAAAACCCAACTCCCCTCCCTGAGCCGCCAACGGCGTTTCCAAAATCCGCACCTGCTCAGCATCTTCGTTATTATCAGTCGGTGCCGCACTCGCCAACGTTAACAACCGCCAATGTTGCTTGTCTGCCCCATCTGGAAACCGGACTTTAATCGTTTGCACGGCCGGCTTAGCGGAAACGGCGGCTAACGCCCAGCCTTTAGGGGTTTGTAACGCCGTCAAGGTCAGCGTCTTATCTTCCGGCTCTAAAGGCCTAAGCGGATACACTGCCGCAGGTAACACCCTGTTCAGCATTTCCATTGCCAAGCCCGTCGGCCTCAGGCGGGGGCTAGCCCCCAGATCACGGACAATCCCCCATAATTTGACCAACTCACGCGGGTTTTGCTGACCTTCGACAAACGCATCGTATTGCGCCAAGGTATATAAACATTGTCGGGATATGCCCGCATTTAGCCCGGTCAACAAACGCTGGGCCAACGCTGCCCCCGCCGCCGCACTGGTGGTCGCGGTATTGCGGCTGGCTACAGAGGCCGTACCTGAGGTGGTGTGCAAATTGACCTCATAAACCGATAGCTCCTTACCCTGCATCCGTGTGGCATCGCGGGTCTCACGGTAAAAATCATCTTGGCTAAACAATTTGCTTAACAGGTCATCATCAGCATTGAGTTTAAACAAAAAATACGGCGCGACCGCCAAGGTTTGGGCATTACTGACACCGCCGAGATATTTGGCTGATAGCCACGGGTTGACATACTGGCCATTGACCACGGTATGTAAGGCGGGATGGTGGTTTGCCCCTTCCAACAAATACCGGAACGCACGGGTAGCAGCTTCGCCATGCGCCTGATAGGCGGGAATACCCGCCGGACGGAACACGGAATTCCAATTTTCGTTGCCGAACTCCACCAGCACGTCTTTAAAATGCCACACGTCGGCTTGGCTAGCCAAATAACGTCCAAACTGCTGCAATTCTTCATCCCCTAGCGTCGGCGGCACAATCACCCATGGCTGTGCGCCCACCGTCGCGGCTAACTGCAAAAATTCCGGCAAACCATAACTAAAGGTGCTTTCCGCGCCAGGACGGTAACGGCTGGCGCGTCTGGCAAAGCTATCGGCAATGCGGTTAGCAAAGGTATCGCCCAATTGGCCTTGCCAATCACGCAAATAGCCCGGCTGCAAACGTTTAAGAGCCGCGACCACTTCCGGGCGGAACGCCCCCTCAGCGGCGTTAACCACAGCCCCCAACTCAATATCATCGACAATTATCTGGCCTTCCGTACCCTCAACCCGCAAGCTTAACGATAAAGTACCCGCCGCGCCGACATCTTGAGCGGTAAATTCACGCTCAAGCTGCTGCCACTGCCCACTAGCCGATAGGGTTTCCTGAAAAAAAGCCGGCCCGCCGTTTAAGCGGCGGAAACTGACCGTCAACTTAGCCCCAGGGGACTTTTGTTTCAGCCACAAGCGCAATTGCCATTTACCGTTAACGGGCAACAGCTTCCCTGCCCTGTCGCCGATGCTATCCAGATAAGACAACACCTCCACAGGTTTGCCCGGCAAGGGACTGAGCGCCAGCGACCTTAAGCCAGGGCTGTCCGGGCGGACATCCTCCGAGACTACTGTCAACTGCCCCGGCAATAAGCCGTTATCAAACCACCACTGGCTAGGCAAACGCCTATCATTGGTCAGGGTCAAGCTGACCACATCGCCGGGACTTAACGGCGGGGCATTACCGATGACGGTAAATTCCGGCAAGCCCATTTTGCCTACCGCTTTAGAATCGAACAGTAACCCTTGCTGTCCGACCGCCCCGCCGCTACGCACATCGTAACGCGCCCCCGCCCAAAAACCATCGGGGCGTTTCGTCCAGGCGGTATCATCGCTAAAACTTACACCGTCCGCTGCCTTCACCAGCACAATGGCGCGGTCAATAATGCCCTCAAAGCCCGGATTTTTTAAGACATTCGCGGATAACTGCCCCGCTCCCCAAGCCACCCATTCACCCAAATTAACGCCCAGACGCGGCACTTGGGCACTGATCGCCTGAGGTTCGACCTGATAATGCCGCTCAGGACTAGCCGCCAGCACCGGACAGCAGAAAACCACGCAGCAAAAAGCATAACCATAGCGGCTAAAGTGCGTCCTACCCATGCTTTCCAACATCAGAGGCAACAAGCTTACCCCTTAAGCCGCTTGTCAAAAGCCGCCAACAGATGCTGCGTATTATTATATAAATCATACTCCGCCAACACCTTACGCCGTCCGGCTGCTCCTAAGCGGCCACACAACCGGGCATCGGTCGCCAAAGCACGGATAGCAGCCGCTAAACCATCACAATCCGAAGCGGCGACTAACAAGCCATCCTCACCGTTTTGGATCAGCTCAGGCACACCCGTAATCGCCGTGGTGATACAAGGGATTTCCACCGCCATCGCCTCCATCAATACCACTGGCAAACCTTCGGCAAAACTGGGCAGGACAAACATATCAGTCGCTTGGTAAAACGCCAAAATATGGTCTTGATCGACCGCGCCAGTAAATTCGACTTGACCGCTAATCCCTAATTGCTCGGCATAAGCTTGCAGGCTTTCGGCATCCGGCCCCATGCCGACCAAGGTCAACTTGACCGGAAAGCCTTGGCTGTGCAATTGCGCCACCGCCGCCAGTAAAATCGCTTGGCCTTTGGCAGGTGTCAAACGCCCGACACACAACAATTCGGCCAAATAAGGCGTAGCAGGGCGCGAAGTCCGATTGGGGGTAAAACGTTGGGTATCGACCCCCAAACGGCAGACATCAAACTTCGGCCATGCCTGCACAGGCGACAGCTTCATCACTTGGCTACGCGCATAATGGCTGATGCAGAAAACAAAATCCGCCGCCAAAATTTTCTCCGGCAAGTTATAGCCCGCCGCATCATAAAATTCATCAGGGCCGTGGACAGTAAAAGAAAACCGCGTGCCGAACACCGTTTTTACCAGCATCCCCACCGACGCGGCGGGGGTGGCGAAATGCACATGCAGATGCTTAAGCTGGCGGCTACGCAACCACTGGCCGACCAGTACGGCCTCGACCAGATAAAAACCATGATACAACAAGCGCTTAATATCCCAACCGCCCAACTTAATGGCATGGCGTACGCCGCGCCACAAACCGCCCGGATGGGTAAACAACGTTTTGCCTAACGCCAAGGCCGCTTTCAACATCCCTTGGGCTTTAACATAAAAAACCTGTTCCGCTTCGCCACGTTCAATCTCGGTCAGCTTATCCAAGGGGCGATCAGGGGCGTTAATCGAAGCGACGGCAATCGCCATACCCGCTTGGCGCAATTGCAACACCTCACGCAAAATAAAGGTGTGCGAATAGGCCGGATATTGGCTGACTAAATAGGCGATAGAATGGCTCATTGGCGTACTTCCACTAATTGACGGTAAAACCCGATAGCGGCGGCGATTTTCGCCGCCCAACTGAAATTGTCCTCAACCCGGCGGCGACCTTCTGCCCCCAAAGCTTGCCAATGTTGCGGACGCTCATAGACATCCGTCAATGTGGCAATCAGACCCTCCACCACCGCCGCCTTACCTGTGGCGGGCAACTTTACTCCCACCGCCGCATCGACAATTTCCGAAGGCCCACCAAAATCAACAGCAATCACCGGACGCGCCACCGCCATCGCCTCCAGCAACACTGCCCCGCCGGATTCGCGCACCGAAGGCAAGCAAAACACATGCGCCTGCTGCATAATCTGCGCAACCTCAGCTAAGGGCAAATTCCCCGTAAAACGGACAGTATCGCTTAAACCCAGTTCTGCGGTCATTTGCTCCAAGCGGCCCCGCTCGGAACCTTCGCCGACTATCGTCAATTGCACCGGAAAAACCAAAGCCTTTACCGCTTCCAATAACATCGGCACACCTTTAAACGGCAACAACCGCCCGGTAAACACCACTTGTAACGGATTGCTGGCGGAAGCGGTGGGCGGATAGGGTGCGGGCGGGAATAAGTCCAAATTAACGCCATTTTCCAACAAATAGCGGCATTTGCTCTGATATTGTACGGGTATCGCCGCAAAAGTGGCTTGGGTGGCGGTAAAAATCAGTGCCGCATGACGGGTAGACCCCACCAACCTATCAAACACCCGCCCCAAATTGCGTAAGGAATACAGCCATTTTGACTCTGCCTGCATAATTTCCGGGAACGTATTAGGCGATGCCAAACCGCCGTTCCAAGGCCCCAGCACCAAAGGCAAACCAAGCTTATACAAACGGGTAGCCGCCAACGGCGAAACTGGGGTCACCGCATGGACAATATCAAACGCTTGCCCCGCTTTCAGGCGTTGGCGCATCTGCCGGACAGCCAGCCAGTCATAAACGAAAAAATCTAACGAAGCGATCAGAAACTTAGGATGCTCACTACGCGGAAAACACCAGCCCGCAAAGCGGTACAACGGCCCCGCAAACCATTCGCTATCAATATAAATAATCTCGGAATCCGCCAATGGCGCACCCGCAGCGGCCAGAGCCGGACGGTTGCGGCTATGGGTCAGCAAAGTAACATGGCAAGATTCGCTCAAGCGGCTATACCACTCCCAGCCAATCTGCGATACCGACCCCATCCCGACACCACATTGATAAGCCGACAGTAACAGACGGATTTTATTGTTATTATTCATGGACTGCCTATTTATTGAAAAGGCGTTAAAAATTTATACTGATTAAGCTTATCCGTCTTCTGCCTTCATCAACCACTTAAACTACTTCTTCCCCTTAGGGATAATCTGCAACAGCCGCCGGATATGCCGCTCGGTGACAAAAGCCAGAAAAAACAACTGTAAAAAATTTTCCGCGACAATCGTATCCAAACCAATTTTTTCCGGCACCAATTCCTTACGCGTGCCGAACAGTTTATCCCAACCCGACAGGACAATGCCATAATTGCTGTCATGCTCTTTGCGTAAGGCGGAATGGTGGACACGGTGCAAAGACGGCGTGATGATGACTTGGGAAATCAGGTTTTCGTATTTAAAGGCCAAATTGGCATGGTGAAAAAAGATAAAAAACAGTTCGATAATCTCAATCGCCAAGACCAAGTAGGCATCCACGCCAATAATCATCACAAACAGGCATTTATATAAAATTTCCAAGAACAGGTCAAAGACATGAAAACGGAAGCCCGTCGACACATTAAAGCTTTTGTCGCTGTGGTGGACTTTATGGAAACGCCATAGCCATTCATATTTATGGCTGAGCAGATGCCAGAGATAAATCGAAAAATCGAACAAGACAAACGATAACAGCCATTTTAACGGGCCATTCGCCATCTCGCTTAACAAGCCAAAGCCGGAAAAGCGTTGGGCAATAAAAAACAGCGACGAAGCGCGTAAAGCGGTCAGGATAATATTATTGAACAAAAATGCCGTCGTATTGGTGACAAACGATTCCTTACTGATTTTATTCGTAAATTTTCGGTAAGGCTGGACACGCTCCATGACCATCAACACAGCAAAGGCGAGCATCGCCAAGCCAAACAGCACTTCATTAAACAACAAACTGGCCTGTTGGCTGGCTTCTGCCAATAGCGCGGGGGATTCTGCCGGACTCATTATGATACCTATAGGATGATGGTTTGTGTCGGCTTAGCCAATACCAAGCCGTTACCTGGCATTGCCCCGTTACTCGCCCTTACCCGAAAGGGCGCCTAACAAATTAGTCAATTCCGCTATCTCAAGCTTAGCATTGACTTGATACGTCACATCGTACTGCACGCCCAGATAATAAATCACCCGGCCTTTACGGTCATACAAAGGGCTTATTTTCAGGTGGTTATAAAACAGCTGGCCGTCTTTACGGTAATTGCGTAACGTCACCTCAACGCCTTGCCCGGCTTTCATCGCCTCGGCAATCAGATAACGCTCCGGCTGCTCCCTGTCCACGCCTTGCAAAAAACGGCAATTATGGCCGATGATGTCGTCATTACCATAGCCCGTCAAACGCTCAAAGGCCTTATTGGCATAGACAATAGGCGCCCCTTCAATATCCGGGTCGGCCAAAGTCACCCCGTTGACGCACTCGTCTAAAATGGCGGAGAGGATTTGTGGTATTAAGCCATTATCTTTTTCAACAACAAAACTCATGGTTACGCTCCAAGATTGTGATAAGCCTCAATATCATCCGATAAGAGTTTTTTAATATTTTCGACGGTGTTTTCCGCGCCTTCTTCAATGGCGGAACGGATCAGCTTTTCAAATGGCCGCATGAACAATTCCAGTTCCAACAGCGCGAAACTAAAAGTCAATAAGGTTGCGCCGCTAGCGTCCGGCTCCAGATAATAGGTATTCTGATACGGCGCGGTAAGGCCTTTGAAGGTCAGCTTGATGAAGGGATGAAATTCGGTGATTTCAAAAACGGATTTTATTTCCTGCCCTTGGTCACGGCGCAATTGCTCGGCTTTAGCGCCGACAAACACCGTCAAACCGTTAAGGGGTTGGAATTGCGTAACTTCCAACGCCCATTTTGGGTAATTTTCAAAAAAACGCTCGCCAATAAAAATAAAAATATCGGTGCTTGGCTGATTAATCAGCACACTGGCCTCACCCACTACGGGCTTTGTCGTGTCAAACGGAAACATGTTTTTTTCTCCTAGCTTAACGCCATTTTTAATTTTTATTCGGCTGTCGTTTCATTCTATCCTTAACTTCGCCAATAGCAAGCCCGACCTTCAGCGTATCCCCCCAACTACCCGGCACTTTCCTCCGGCGGGAAAAAATACGCACAACGTAAACGGGTCAATTCCTCCGTAGCCGGGGCAAAATTATCCGCCGCCAACAAATGCCGCCACGGCAACGCTTCGGTGCGCTCTTCACAACGCTGAAGATAGGCATCGACCGTACCGATAGGCTTGGCCGGTACGCCGCCGACGATAGTATTGGGCGGCACGTCGCGGGTGACGACCGAACCCGCCGCGACAATGGCATTAGGGCCTATCGTCACATTCGGCATGATAATCGCCCGATGGCCAATAAACACGTTATCGCGTATGTCTATCTTGCCGACGCTATCCAAACACCGTCCGGTCATTTTTTTCAACATATTGATAGAGCCATCATGCCCGAACAAGGTGCAACCGGTCATCCGCACATTATTACCTAGCCGGACATGCTTAGGGTCAGTGATTTCGACATTCATCTGAACGACACAATCCTCACCCATCTGATACAGGACATGGTGGCGCTTTAAAAACTGCGCCCATTCCTCGCCGTCAGGCCGACAAAACTTGCGGTACAGGCCGACAAAACGCCCCGACTGCATGGCATTTTTCCTCAAAAAAGCACACCATAATTTACGCAACAGTAAGCGCATCAGTAACCCCCTTATAATTATTGTTATGCCGCAACTTTACGGCATCTTAATCCCGCCTGTATTGATAACCGGGCAACAAGGCTATACTCTACGCCAACGCCTATTAAAATTACAGTGACGACTATGAAAAAGCCCCGTTCAGGCAATTCTTTTTTCCGTAACACCTTAGCGCAAACCGCAGGCCGTTTGTTATACCTGTTAACGCGCGTCGGCCTGCCGCCGTTAATTCTGCATTATGTGTCACTGGAAGAATACGGTTTGTGGGCGACCTGTTTTTTATTGATAAGTTACGTCAGCATGGGCGCGTTTGGTGTGTCTAACGTCTATATCCGCTATGTCGCCGAATACAACGCCAAAAACCAGCACGAGGCCATTAGCGGCCTAGTCAGCACCGGCTTACTGCTAACATTCACCTTCAGCGTGCTAGCGTTGTCAGGCATTTGGCTGGCTATGCCGTGGCTGCTGCAAACCTTCAAGGTCGCACCGTACTTACAGCACACCGCGCAAGTGCTGATCCTCGGCACCTTAGCGACCATGTTGCTGGATATGACCCTCGGCGCGTTTGCCTATATCTTGCACGGGCTACAAAAAATCGCCCAGCAAACCCTGGTCTGGATTATCAGCTTCTTACTGGAAACCGCCTTAATCGTCACCTTACTGCTCCTGCATTACGGTATCGAAGCGTTGCTCTGGGCGTTTTTCGCACGGTATATATTTTCCACGCTGATCTATATCGCCCTGTGTTACCGTGCCATTCCTGACTTGCGCATTAGCCTACGGCTGGTCAACCGCGAATTTTTCGGCACCTTCTTAA
Organism: Methylovulum psychrotolerans; assembly: GCF_002209385.1. Lineage (NCBI taxonomy): Bacteria > Pseudomonadati > Pseudomonadota > Gammaproteobacteria > Methylococcales > Methylococcaceae > Methylovulum > Methylovulum psychrotolerans. Next base: position 2,272,023 of record NZ_CP022129.1, on the reverse strand, counting down.
AATATGGCGGCATCTTGCAAGTGTCCGGCTTGCTGAGTGTCGCTATGTATTCCATTGAACGGGTACTGGCGGGCTACTTAAGCGGCTTGGCGGCGATTGCCGTTTTAGATTTGGGGCAAAAATTTCCGGTCATGGCCAGCCAAGTGTTTTCCTCCATGAACGCCAGCTTCCTACCCGCCATCACCGAAGCCCATCATTTAGGCAAACAGGAAGACATCCAACGCCTGTACACCCAAGGTTTACGTTACCTGAACTTGCTCAATGGCTTGGCGATGGGCTTTCTCGCCCCGTTTGCAACCTGGCTGATTATTGCGTGGATAGGCAACTCTACCACAATGAACATGGCCGACACCGTCAAAGTGCTGGCCTGTGCTTGTGCGGGTTATCAGTTGCACGTCCTGACCGGCCCCTTATCGGCGTATTATCAAGGCATCAACCACCCTGCCCGCACCTTTGGCTACATCGGCTGGCAAGCGGCTTTTGTCGGGGTCGGCTTAATCACCGTCTGGCAGTATTTTAGCTTTACTGTCGTCACCATCGCCGTACTGGTCATGGCTGCGCGTATCCTCAGCGCCTTGATTTACCTGTTGGTCGGCAATTTCCGCTTAAAGCTTACGCTCTGGCGCTTTATCCGCTCGGTACTCATGCCCGGCATCATACCCTACCTGTTCGGCTATGGCTTAATGGCCGCACTGCTGCCGTGGTTAGGGTTATTACAGGCCAACCGCTGGCAATGGATAGGTATTTTAGGGGTGCTGGGCGTGGCTTACGTTTTGCTGACGGCAGGCTTTTTCTATGCCTTTATGTGCGGCCCGGAAGAACAAGGGCAAATCCGGCAGAAATTACGGCGGCGAGGGTGATGGTTAGCGGCGACAGCCCCGCTATAAACACCCCTGCAACGGCCTTAGCCTTGGCTACCGCTAACACCGCCTATTACAAAACCAATGCTTATCGGTCAAACTTCCGGTTTGGCGGCAAAGCTATGCACCCACACCAAGTGGTCGTCATCCCAGCTCATACCCGTGTGCATTTTTAAGATAATGTCTTTATACATGGCCAAACCCGGAAAGCCTTCCGCACGGGCATCCTCATCGGTCATATCCCCCAGACGTTGGCGGCTTAAATCGGTGATAATAAAGGCCATGCCTTCCAAGTCGAAACACTCGCCAACCCAACCATACACACCATCACGGCGTTGTTGGGTCTTAGCGCCTGCCTTAACGGCGGCGACTAATTTAGGCTGAGTGACCAGACGCTCAATTGCACAGGTTTTGGGCGGTAAATTTTCCATAGCGGATTCCTTGTCAATAAAACCAGCCATTATAAAAGGTTTATGGCGCAAATCCCCATAAAGGCTTATTTTTATCAGTACGGATGTTAGATCAAGCCGAAAAAATCACCTCAAAATCCTGCATAAACGCGGCGATAGCCTGACGTGGCAACACTTGCACAGGCAAGGCCAAATCATCGGCCACCAAGCCATATTCCGCCAAGGTTTCGGCTTCGGTGTACAGATCGGTGACATCATACAAGGCTAACGCCGCCAAACTAGCGGCGGTATCCTTAAAACCATAACCCTCAGGCTGCTGATGCCGCTTAAGGGCAAACACCCCCGCGTCCAACCATAACACACTGACAGCTTGGTCAAACGCCGCCGTGGTGAGGATAATATCGAGCATTTCTTGGACAAACGCGCCGCTATGGGCGGGTTTGCGCAACACAAACAAATACTTTTTCATCTTAACCCCAGACGATAAAACGGTCGGCCTCTAAGGTCGCGGCCAGCAATTGCCCCAAGCCGCCGATACGGAAGCCCTCCGCGACATCATCATCCTGCTTGCCTTGCCGCCACGCCTCATCGGCACACAATAAACCGCGCCGTTGCGCGGCGGAAATGCACACCACTAAATCAATTTGGTGTTCCCGCGCCAAAGCCTGCCATTGCAGCGTTTGCGCGGGTTCGTCATCGGGCGGTGTGGCATATTTCAGGGCATGGTAAATGCCGTCATGGTAAAAAAACACCTGCCGGATCTGATGGCCCTGTGCCAAGGCGGCGTTAATAAACGCGCAGGCGCTACGCCCGGCATTGGCTTGGTAAGGGCTGGAATTGATTTGCAAAACAAATTTCATAATTTCTACGATACGGCGGCAAGCCTGAATTAACAAAAGCCTAATAATATGATTTTAATGGCAATTAACTACCGTAATGGCAGTGGCGACAAGGGTGGGGATGATTTATAATCGGAACTTATTATTTTACCCGTTTGCGCATCCTAAAAACTATCTCCGGCCTCAGCGGTCTGTTAGTTTAACGTTATGTTCCACCCCTCTTGCCGATACTCCACCATGACACTGAAACCTGCCACACTCCTGTTAGGGCTAAGCCTCGCCCTTTTTCCCAGCACCCACTACGCGTTGGAAAACGGCAAAATCGACCTGCCGGAACTGGGCGACTCTTCCGGCTCGTTGCTGACTGGCGAAGAAGAAAAAGAATTGGGCCAAGCTTTTTTCCGTAGCCTGCATTCCCAAATCACCGTCAGCCAAGATGCCGAAATCCAACAGTATATCCAAACCTTAGGGCAGCGCTTAGTCGCACACAGCGACGCGCCCGCCTACCCGTTTTATTTTTTTGTGGTTATGGAAAACGACATCAATGCGTTTGCCGGCCCAGGCGGCTATATCGGGGTCAATTCGGGGCTGATTTTAATGACCGAAGCCGAAAGCGAACTGGCTTCGGTTATCGGCCATGAAATCGGCCACGTTACCCAGCGGCATCTATACCGTAGCGCGGAAGCCGCCAGCCGCATGTCCATCCCGACCATGGCCGCGACGCTGGCGGCGATTTTACTCGGCACCCAATCCGCTGCGGCGGCACAGGCGGCCGTTATCGCCGTCCAAGCGGGCAACGCCCAATTCCAAATTAACTTTACCCGCGAACACGAAGCCGAAGCCGACCGGGTAGGAATGCAAACTTTGGCGGGTGCGGACTTTGACCCGCGCAGTATGCCGACATTTTTTGAGCGGATGCAGCAATCGACACGCTTTTATGGCCAAAACGTGCCGGAATTTTTACGCACCCACCCGGTCACCACCTCGCGGATTTCCGATACGCGTGGCCGCGCCGAAACCTATCCCTATAAACAATACCCCGATTCGCTGGCGTATCAGCTCATCAAAGCCAAAATCCGCGTCATCACCTCTACTGATGATACCGATACCCTAAAATATTTCCAGTCACATCTCAACCAAGGTACCGCCGACCAACGCTTGGTCGCCCGTTATGGCTTAGGCTTAAGCATTCTAAAATTGCAGAAGTTTAAAGACGCGGAAGCCATTTTCCAAGAATTGCACAAAAACTTCCCCAACCAGATGCAATATGCCACGGCACTGGCGCGGACAGCCTTAGAGGCACGCGATTTCAGCACGGCGGTGCTACGCTACAGGCAACTGTCGGAACAATACCCCGAAAATGAAGCCCTCAAGCTCGACTATATCAGCGCCCTGATTAAAGTCGGCAAAGCCGAACAGGCCAAAGACAACTTAAGCCAACTCAACCTCAACACCCAGCGGTTGCCGATTTATTGGGAACTGCTGGCGCAAGTCTATAGCCGCCTCAACCAACCCGCCGAATCGCACCGCTATCTGGCAGAATATTATTATGCGACCGGACAAGTGCGCGATGCTATCCTGCAAATCCGTCTGGCGCAAAAATCCAAAGGCCTGACCGAACGATTGTCGGCGATTTTGGCCGAACGGCTTAATTTTTTCATGACCGAGGAAATACAAGCGCGACAAAACCGCTAAAGCATTATGACGTTAACTGAACGCAAGCTTAACAAAACGCAGTCTTTGCCGCCGACTTTTAAATTTTTTTATTTTATCGACTCGCTAACAAATTCTATTTATTAGGCTTTTTATTTATTACAGATTTTTTACAAATAAACTGTTTCCATTTTATAGACAGGGTAGTTTTCCTCAGGATACAATAGCTCACCTTTTAGAGAGTTAGACCAGCATAAAAAGCTGGCTAAGAAGGGGGAGGAGGAGCCGCAAGGCTCAATATAACAATAATAAAAATCAGTCAATTTAGTTGGGTTAAGTTAAATTTTTTAACTAATAATAACAATAATAACGACTCAATACGCCCGCTTTATGCGGGCTTTTTATTGCCCGGCATTTTTGCCGGGCAATCCTGCAAACCACTAAAAACCTCGCCCCTAGCTACCGCTACAGCCCCTCCCAAGGCGTATACAACCCCGTCACGTCAACCCCAAACATATCCAACACCCGCCCGACCGTTTCATTCACCATCGCCATCATCGAGTCGGATTTGCTGTAAAACGCCGGCATCGGCGGAAACATAATGCCGCCCATTTCGGTGACGCTGGCCATATTGCGGATATGGATCAGGTTCAACGGCGTTTCGCGCGGCATCACCACCAAGCGCCGCCGCTCTTTCAGCACCACATCGGCAGACCGGGAAATCAGGTTATCGCCGAAACCGTGCGCAACGGCAGCCAAGGTCTTCATGGAACAAGGGGCGATAATCATGCCCTCGGTCTTAAAGCCGCCACTGGAAATGCTCGCGGCAATATCATTAATGCCGTGGGTGACATCGGCAAGCGCATACAAGGCGGCGCGTTTCATGTCCAACTCGTGCTTGAGATTGACCACCCCCGCCGACGAGATAATCAGATGGGTTTCCCACTGTTCCTGCGCCTGTAACACTTGCAACATCCTAACCCCATAAATGGCTCCAGTCGCCCCGGTCATGGCGATAATCAGACGTTTTTTCGCGCTCATAACGGCGTACCAAAATCACCTTGGCGGACAAAGTCATCCGTGGCGGTGACCAGCGCGTCGATCATTTCCTCATGCTGGGCGACATGCCCTGCGTTGGGCAGGATAACATAATCGGCGTTAGGCAAGGCTTGATGCAGTTTATGGCCAGCTTCCAGCGGACAGAGAAAATCTTGGCGGCCATGAATAATCCGTGTCGGTATGGCCTGCAATACCCCGCACCGCGTCAGAATCTGATTTTCTGCTATAAAATAACGGTGGCGGGCAAAATTCAATTCCATGCGGATTTGCTCAAACGTGCGTCCGGTGATCTCCATATCCCTAGACGGATAAGCTGTCCCTAAGGCAGTCAACGCCCCCCAAGCCAACCATTCCTTAGCGACCCGCGTTTGCAGTGCGGTATCCTCACCCCAAAAGACCACATACAAGGTCGCCAACAAATCCCCGGTGTGTGAGTCCGGCAAACTGTCGAGCAGCTTTTGCCATTGCTCAGGGAAAATCCGGTTGGCGCCGTCTTTGGCATACCAATCCAAATCCTGTTGCCGTGCCAGAAAAACCGCACGGATAACCAGGCCGGACACCCGCACCGGGTACTGTTGGGCATACAACAAGGCCAACGCCCCGCCCCAAGAGCCGCCAAACACCAGCCACTGTTCTAATTTTAAATGCTGGCGGATACGCTCCATATCATCCAGTAAATCCTGCGTGGTGTTGCCCTCCAACTCGCCAAACGGCAACGATTGCCCACAAGCGCGTTGGTCAAACAAAATGATATGGTAGCGTTCGGGGTTAAAAAACCGCCGATGGTCGGGCTTGGTGCCGGAACAGGGGCCGCCGTGTAAAAAAACGACCGGAATACCGTCAGGGTTGCCGCTTTGTTCGACATACACCGAATGCGGCGAACTGGTTTCTAAGAAAAAGGTGCGGAAAGGTTGGAGTTCTGGGTAGAGAGTCTTCATGAGGTAAAGGAGAGTCAGTTAATCATTGATAATGATAGCGGCAGGCAAGAATAGTCAAGTGGCTATCATTAACCACATAGACCAAGCGGTTGGTTTCATCAATGCGCCGTGACCAAAAGCCGGCTAAGTTTTCGCGCAGCGGTTCCGGCTTGCCTATGCCGGTAAACGGTTTTTTTTGCGTATCGGCGATGAGTTTGTTGAGGCGTTTTAGGATTTTTCTGTCCTGTTCCTGCCAATATAAATAATCTTGCCAAGCCGCATCTGTCCACGCCAAACAGTGGTTGGCCGGCCTATTCATCCGGCAACTCACGCTCGGTTAGCAGTCCGGCCTGATATTGCTCAATTGATTTGGCGAGATGAGCCGCATTGGCTGGGGATTTGAGCAGGTGGACAGTTTCCATCAAACTCGTGTAGTAATCCAAAGACATCACCACAGCATCAGCGGCATCACGGCGGGTGATAACTGTACAATCGGCATCGTTGATGACATCATCGAGCACGGACTTTAAATTATTTCTTGCTTGGGTAAACGAGAGGATACGCATAGCCCACCTTGTAGTTGTACTTTAATCTGTACAAGTCTAAAGCAAAGCACACGACAGCTCAATAAAAACCTGTTTTGCGGGCATAAAAAAAGGAGGGCTGTTACGCCCTCCTTTGTTGGCCGGGTTTTAAGCGTTGTGCTTAGAAACCGATACCGAGGTAACCACCAGCAGTTACGCCGTTGGTGTTGATGCCGTCAACATTGTCTGGGGCGTAGTGGTAACGGGCATCCGCACCGACATACAGGTTTTGCCAGACTTTATAGTCAGCACCCAGACCGAACTGCATACCTGGGTTTAATACGGTAATCGCGTCAGATGGTGGGCTGATGACGCTCAGTTCGAAACCGACAGGCACTACCCATGGTCTGAACGCTTGGCCTTTGAAGAATTTGATTTTTGGTGAAGCCGCTAAAGTCAATTGGTTGACAGTTGCGGTTTGGGTGTTAACGCCAGGCAGTCCTGTAGCAGCGCCTATCGCTGGGGTAATGCCGTTAGCGGCACGGTCGCCCAATTCTTTATAATCAAACATCAATTCAGCAAACACTTCAGTGCCGCTCATCATGCCAAACAGATTGTCATTCAGGCTCCAGTCAAAACCAGCGCCAAAGTACCATGCATCTTGATTGCCGATCGCGCCATTCAATACACCACCTGAATTGCCGCCTGCTGCGGTAGGATCCAATGTGCCGCCTCTGTTGCTGTCTGCGTGACCATAACCGCCACGGAAGAATACCATATTGTTTTTGGCGTTAGACTTAGGCTCAGCCTTAACCGTGTTCATCCATTGGTCCAACTCTTGGACTTTGGCAGAATCTGGGTCAACCGCAGGGCGGTTAACTTGTGAGCGCAAAGATTGCACTTCATATTGCATGGCTTGCAATTGCGCTTCTAAGGCTTCAACACGGGCATTGGAGCTAGGCACTGCATAACGTTGCACTGAGCTGCTAGTGGAGTAGCTGCTGGTGACACTGCGTTTGTATTTTTTGGCTTTAGATTTTGCATCCGCTTGCGGCGCAACTAACAGGCCTGCCATGGTTAATGTTGCGGTAGCGATAGCAAGAACTAATTTAGTTTTTTTCATCATCGTTTCGACCTCGTGAAGGTTGTTTATAGTTATCTTTTGTTAAAATACAACAAAATGTCTGTGACGGAACACATGTTAGCAGTAAATCTATTTCCCCACAAGCATTAACGTAACTTTTTATTAACAAATATTTTATTATTTATCAACAGGTAACAGCAAAAATCAGCTAAAACAAGCCTTATGTCTGCGAAAAACAACAAATAATCCCCCCACCCAAGGCCCGCAATACTTTTTCGGACACTGTCAGTTTGGCTTATAATCGGCACTGAACGCGCCTTTACCCCACTACTTTACTAACTTTGGCCTTAACGCCAAGCAGAGCCACTGGGGCGGCACACTTACACTTACAGACATCCATGACCCTAACTCCAGACATTACCCTTATCGGCGGCGGCATCATCGGCTTACTGACCGCCCGCGAATTCCATAACGCCGGCGCCCGCGTCACGCTCATTGAAAAAGGCTTTATCGGCCAAGAATCCTCTTGGGCCGGCGGCGGCATTTTACTGCCAATCTACCCTTGGCGACAAGCCGAAGCCATTAGCGACCTGGTATTGCAAAGCCTGAAAATCTACCCTAATCTGATGGCGCAATTGTTCGCCGATACCGGACTGGATCCCGAATGGACCCCCTGCGGCATGTTAATCACCCAAAACCCCGATGATCAGGCGGCAATAAGCTGGTGCCAACGCTATGGCGTTACTTATAGTGCGCCGGAGGAAGCCTACTTTGCATATCTCAACAGCAATCCCAGTAAGCCGTTATGGTTACCTGACATTGCCCAAGTACGCAATCCCCGGCTGCTAAAAACCTTGCAACAAGATTTGCGTAACAAAGGCATCACGGTTTATGAACACTGCGAACTGACCGGCCTGCACTGCCGTAACCAGCACGTCGAAGCCATTGACACCACGCGCGGACGCTTTGCCGTCAACCATCTGGCCATCACCAGCGGCGCGTGGAGCGGCGGCCTGTACCAACGCCTGTTTGCAGGGCTTACCGACACCTTACCCGATATTGCCCCGATTAAAGGCCAGATGCTGCTGTTCGATGCCCAGCCCGACACCTTGCCGTTTATGGTGCTGGAAGGCGACCATTATCTGATCCCCCGCCGTGACGGCAAAATTCTGGTCGGCAGTACCGTCGAACATGACGACTTTAACAAAACCACTACCGCCACCGCCAAAACCGACCTGAACCAGTTTGCCTTAAACCTGTTGCCCGCGCTGCACAACTACCCTTTGGTCAAACATTGGGCAGGCTTACGCCCAGGCACAACCCAAGGCATACCCTATATCGCCCGACACCCTGATATTGATAACGTCAGCATCAATGCCGGGCATTTCCGCAATGGTTTGGTCATGGGGCCGGCCTCGGCACAATTGCTGGCCGATTTAGTGCTAAACCGCCAGCCCCACGTCAACCCTGAGCTATACCAATTCGGCAGGTTGCAATAACCCCCTTTTTAAAACCAACGGGGACAACAGCATCGTCTTTTGCCCCCGTATTACCTATAAGCCCACCTTATGAACCTTTACCCGCTATTACGTCCCCTGCTCTTTGCGCTAGACCCGGAAACCGCCCACGAAGTCACCTTAAAACTGCTCCAAACCGCACACCGCACCGGACTAGCCCAGCTAACCACCCCTCGCTTGGCCGACCACCCCGTCGAAATTATGGGTTTAACCTTTAAAAATCCGGTCGGGCTGGCCGCAGGTTTAGACAAAAACGGCGATTATATTGATGCCCTCGCCGCCTTAGGCTTCGGCTTTATCGAAATCGGCACCGTCACACCGCGCCCCCAACCCGGCAACCCCAAGCCGCGCCTGTTCCGGCTTCCCGAACACCAAGCCATCATCAACCGCATGGGCTTTAATAATCTGGGCATAGACCATTTGCTGCAACAAGTCAGCAAGAGCGCGTACCGTGGCATATTGGGCATTAACATCGGCAAAAATTTTGACACCCCGATTGCCGATGCGGCGGACGATTACCTGATTGGACTACGCAAAGCCTACCCGCTCGCCAGTTACATCACCATTAACATCTCTTCACCCAACACCCAAAACTTACGCCAGTTACAGCAAGGCGACGAGATCAAAAACCTCATCGCCCACCTAAAAGAAGAGCAGCTCAGGCTGCACCAAGAACAAGGCCGCTATGTGCCCTTAGTGGTGAAAATAGCCCCTGATTTAAGCGACGAAGAAATCCGCCACATCGCCCAGCTCTTAAAAAGCTACGCCATTGACGGGGTCATCGCCACTAATACCACCATCGCCCGCGCCAACATCGCGGGCCATGCCTTAGCGAAGGAAACCGGCGGTTTGAGCGGTGCGCCGGTTAAGGAGCAGGCGACTTATGTCGTGCGCGGCTTGGCGGCAGAACTGAATGGGACGGTGCCGATCATCGCGGCAGGTGGGATTATCAGTGCGGAAGATGCCCAAGAAAAACTCGCGGCAGGCGCAAGCTTGGTGCAAGTGTATAGCGGATTAATTTATCGCGGCCCACAGCTAGTGGCGGACGTGCTAGCAGGACTCTAGGCTACTGCCATTACGGCAAGGCGAAAAACCTTGCCGTACCGTGAACGGCTGGCTTAAACCACGCTAAGCGGCAATTACAATACCCTTTTCCGCCAAGCCCCTTAATATCTGCAAACCGCCGTTAATCACCAACTCAGGTTGGGGATGCTGCATTTCGGCGGCAATTTGCTCAAGGCTGGCAATGGCTGGGCTTTGCCCATTATCCTGCAAGAGCGCTAACAGGCGGTAGGTCATCGGCGTAATCTCCAGAAATTGGACATCATCCAAGACGTTACGGTAGACGATTAAAAACGTCGCTTGGGCGGGGGCTTCGGTAGGTAAAAACGTCGGGGCGATTTTATGGACGGGGTATTGATAGGCTAAAGGCCAAGCGACGGGTGATAAGGCTAACACCTGCCTCGCCAAGTCGTCCGGCAGCAGGGTAATGGCCGGATTGGGTTCTTGGGCAACGGCGACCGCCATTTCCGCCCACTCATAATGCGCCAACTCCAGCAAAAACGGAAAGTCCCCGGCATTATCGCGCTCCTGTTGCAGATAAGCCAAAAACTCTTCAGGTATCTGCGAGAAATACGGCGAACTGCAAGCATGGCGGGCGAAGAAATCCTGCGCCAACGCGTACCATTGGGCATCATCAAGCAATTGCCTTATCACCGGAAAATTGCTGGCCAAAAAATTGTCGATATTATTAAACAACAACTCCCGATACATCGCCATACGCGGTGGCGGCACATCGGCAGGCACAGGCTGGTGGTCGGGGTCGCGGATATGGGCGACAAATTTGCGTTGCGTCGCGGCAAAATCGGTTTTCATCGCAGCCCTTAAGCGGATTGTTGGGCATGATGGTGCTGCCATGCCGCTTGTATGGATTTGATCGTATCGACTTCGCGGATCAGTTCGGCCATCTGAGGGATATTAAAATCACGCTCCAGCAAGGTCGGAAACACGCCATGCCATTCGTAAGCCTTGCCCAGCAATTTCCACACGGGGTCGATAATTTCCGCACCGTGGGTGTCCACCAAAAAATCTTCGGCTTCCACATAATGCCCGGCAATATGGGCATAGACAATACGCTGTGCGGGAATGGCCTTTAAAAAGGCCTCGGCATCATAGCCGTGATTGACACTGTTGACATAAATATTATTCACATCTAACAGCACGTCACAATCGGCTTCCTGCACAACGGCATTAAAAAATTCGAGTTCAGTCATTTCCTGACCGGGGGCGGCATAGTAAGACACATTCTCAATCGCCATTTTTTGCTCAAGAATATCCTGTACGCGCCTGATGCGTGCCGCGACATGACGGACAGCCTCAGCGGTAAAAGGAATAGGCAGCAGATCATACAAATGCCCGCCTTGGCTACAATAGCTCAGATGTTCGCTATAAAGCCTGATGCCATGCTCACGCATGAACCGCTTAACAGCCAGAACAAAGGTCTCATCGAGCGGGTCAGTACTGCCTAAAGACAGCGACAAACCATGACAGACAAAAGCACAGCGTTCGGTCATGGCACGAAATTGCTTGCCGAGCTTACCGCCCATGGTTATCCAGTTTTCGGGGGCGACTTCATAAAAATCGACCGCAGCAGGCGGCGAACCGACAACTTCACTCAAAAAACTACGCCGCAAGCCTAAGCCAGCCCCCTTCAAAGCGGGTTGTATCGTGTCCATCAGAACACCTGTGCAAAAATTAAAGGAAAAAGGGAGGACAGCAACCGCTATCCCCCCATTTAGGAAGGGGCATGAAATATTTGTAGCCATCCAAGTTTTGGTAACCTGAAAAGTCTTAACCGATATAATTACCCCAAACCATCCTGGCTTATAAACCTTTTAGTGTTTCGCAGGTGCAGCAGGCACGGCAGGTACAGCTTTAGTGGCGGCACAAGCGCCTTCTTTGCCTTTCATCATCTCGCCACAGCCTTGCATCGCTTCACCGCAACCTTTCATTTGCGCACCACAAGAACCGTCTTTAGCTTTTTCGGTTGGGCATTTTTGCATGGCTTCGCCGCATTGCGCCGCACACTTGCCTTCTGGCATTTTGCCGTTAGCCGAACCGCATTTGCCTTCTTTACCTTTCATCATTTCACCGCAAGTGGCTTCCATGCCTTTTTTCATTTTTTCGCCTTCCATCATGGCCGCGCACTTACCTTCACCGCATTTGCCTTCAGCGGCTTTCGCAGGCGTTTTAGCACCCGCACAAGCGCCTTCGGCCGCTTTTGCCGTACCGCCCATATTCATGGACGCGCCGCATTTCATTTCGGCTGGCTTGGCTTCCGCTGGTTTGGCTTCAGCAGGCTTTGCTTCGGCAAGCTGCATATAACCGGATGACAACTCAGTCATGCCGAAAGGGTTAGTTTCCGCACTGACAGAGGCTGAAAAAGAGGACATGATGGCTACGCCCATAGCAGCGATCAACGGTGATTTATTGTTAGTTATTTTCATGGTAAATCCTTCCTAAAAGTGGGTTGTGTAATAAAACGGCACGGGGCCCGTGTCGCCGTGCATGTCCAAGTATACCCGAACACGCGGTAAATATAAGGGGATTGCAAAAAATTACAATGTTTAAATCGGGGTATCCGCCGCCAAAATGCCTGTCCAATCTAGGCTAATGGACACTAAGCACCTGAGCGGCAGACGTTTTCTCTGGATATTCACATAAGTCAGCCAGCACGCATTGGCTGCAACGCGGCTTTCTGGCGGTGCAGGTATAGCGCCCATGCAAAATCAGCAAATGGTGGGCGGTTTGCTTATAGTGTTTTGGAGTCGATTTATCTAACTTTTGTTCCACTTGCAGGACATTTTTGCCGACTGCCAGACGGGTTCGGTTGGCGACCCGGAAAATATGGGTGTCGACAGCGATGGTCGGCTGCCCAAACGCCGTGTTAAGAATCACATTAGCCGTTTTACGCCCTACCCCCGCTAACGCTTCCAATTGCTCACGGGTATTTGGCACTTGCCCGCCATGCCTGTCTAACAATTGCTGGCATAAAGTCATGATATTTGCGGCCTTGCTGTTAAATAGGCCAATAGTTTTAATATACGCTTTTAAGCCATCCAGCCCCAGCGCCAGCAGACTTGCCGGAGTATTGGCGACCGGGAACAACTGCGCGGTCGCCTTATTAACCCCCTTATCGGTCGCTTGCGCAGACAGCACTACGGCAATCAGCAATTCAAAATCGGTACGGTAATTCAGCTCGGTGGCCGGTTCAGGAATCGCGGCGGCGAGGCGCTCAAACAACGCCAAGCGTTTGCTGGCGTTCATAAATAACTAACGTTACGCAGTAACGTCGCTTTTATCCCGTTTGCCGCGCCGAGCATCGCAGGTTTTGTCGGGATCAGCCCGAAGGGGCTCGGCAGGGATGCCGCGCGTCGGCAGGTGGGCAGGAGCCCTCTCTGCCGACCCCCGACAAAACCGAGAAGCGCAGGATCAAGCGGCAATCGGGCCGCCTTTTCTTTGGATACTTTCTTTTGGCGGAGCAAAAGAAAGTATCTCGCCTTCGGGTGCGAAAACCCGATTAAAAAACCTCGCGATAGCGACTCATTATTTGTTTTTTTAAATCGCAGAATAGGTCTGTGCAACATCAGTAAACAAACACCCGGCATCAGTGCAATGTCCTAGGTGTCAGTATCCGCAAGGCGTTGATCGCCAAAAAGATATACAGACCATTTTCGGTAGGGGCGCGGTAACAGCCCATCGCCCCCAAATGCTTAACGACAATCGCCATCATTTCCCACACCATCGGCTCATCCAACTCAAACGCCGCTTCATTGGCAAACAGGGGGAAACCGGTTATTTTTGCCAGCTCCTTAATGGGCAAGGCCTTTTCGCGCAAAGACTTCAATATGGACGGATTGCTCCAACCCCATTTCCAACTGTGGTTGGGTGCAGAATAACTGCCCAAATTGATAATGTCCGCTTCAACCGCAACTCGGTCATTACCGTCAAAAAACTGCAACAGCTCGGCTTCCTGGTCACACCACCAACTCGCCCATTGGCCCAAGTCATAAACGTCCTGTAAGTGATCTTGCTTGACAGTCAGCTCAGCCAAGGCTTGCGTCAGCAAATCACCAAATTCTTCGTTAGTCATCGCTATCACCCAGACCCGGAGCTACTGCCCGGCAATAAAGGCCTGCAAAAGCTGGGCGGTATTGGCCATACCCAGATGCAGATTTTGCTCAATCTCCGCCATGGTGATTTCGCCCGCACTTTTCCCCGCCGCCCAATTGGCAATCACTGACACCGAGGCATAATTCATCCCCAATTCCCTGGCTAACGCCGCTTCCGGCATTCCGGTCATGCCCACTACATCGCAACCGTCACGCTCCATACGGGCAATTTCGGCAATAGTCTCCAAACGCGGGCCTTGGGTACAGCCATACGTTGCCTGCGGACTAATGGCGATACCGGCCTGGGCGGCCGCGCCGATCAGGGCATTACGCAAACTGGGGCTGTACGGGAAAGTAAAGTCGATATGGGTGACCGGATAATTTTCGTCTTCAAAAAATGTCTGGATCCGATTATAAGTATAATCAATGAGTTGGTCAGGAAAGGCGATATGCGCCGGTACCATCGCTTCGGTAATGCCACCGACAGCGGCAACCGCGACAATATCCTCAACACCCAATTGCTTTAAGCCCCAGATATTCGCCCGATAATTGATTTTATGCGGGGCAAGGGTGTGCGGATTACCGTGCCGCGCCAAAAAAATCACCGGATGACCATTAAACTCACCAATAAGAAACTCGGCGGAAGGATTGCCGTAAGGGGTTTTTAAGGTTTCACGCCGACTGATATTAAAACCGCTGAGCTGGGTCAGGCCTGTGCCGCCGATAAAAGCCAATTTCGTCATACATCTACTCCTGATTGTCTGTTGGGCAAGCGTAAATGCCGGGGGCATTGCGCAAATAGCCCTTATAATCCATACCGTAACCGAACACATAGCGGTCAACAACCTCAAGGCCGACAAAATCCGCCCGAATCGGTTTGGCACGCCCTAACAGTTTATCGGCCAAGACCGCGCAATAGACTGCCACTGCACCCTGTCCCAAACAAAAGGCATGGATTGCCGCCAAGGTAATACCCTCATCCAGAATATCATCAATAAGCAACACAGTGCGGCCTTGCAAAGGCAAGCGCGGTTTCAGCACCCATTCAACCGTACCGCCGGAAGTCTGGTTCCGGTAGCGGCTCGCATTAATGGCATCGACATTCAGAGGCATGGTCAGACGGGTCAGCAACTGTCCCGCCACCACCACACCGCCATTCATCACACACAACACCAAAGGGTTAGTGCCGGCCAATTGGCGGTTGATTTGCGCCGCCATAGCATCTAATGCCGCTTCGACTTCTTGTTGGCTGTGCAGTAGCTCGGCATGGTCTTGGATAAATTGAATGTCGTTAAGCATGAGCGATAGTTATGATAATTGTTCGGTAAACTGTTTAATAAGGCCACTAATGATCTGCCATTTTTGCGCTTGGTGCAGTTGTTCACGGCCCATTAACGGCTTGCCTTTCATCCGTAATAAGCGTTGCTCACGGACAGGGTCATCGGTGACCGGCAATGTCTCCAAGACTTGTTCGGCGGCGCTAGGGTTATTGCACACCAAAATCATATCGCAACCCGCCGCCTGGGCAAGGCGGGCGCGTTCGGGGAAGCCCCCTACCGAAGCGGCCCCTTCCATGCTTAAGTCGTCGCTAAAGACGACCCCATTAAAGGCCAGTTCTTGGCGTAAGATTTGTTTTATCCAAAACGGCGAAAAGCCTGCGGCCAAGGGATCGACATTAGGATAGACGATATGCGCCATCATCACCGCCTCCATACCTGCCGCAATCAATTGCCGGAACGGCTGCAAATCTTGCATACGGATAGTTTCCAAGTCCCGCTCATCAACGGGTAAGGCCAGATGCGAATCGGCCGCTACCGCCCCGTGACCCGGAAAATGTTTGCCGGTCGCCGCCATGCCCGCCACTTTCATGCCTTGGCGAAACAGCCCGGCCAACTCGACGACTTCCAAAGGATCGCGGGAGAAAGCCCGATCGCCGATAATGGTGCTGATGCCGCAATCAACATCCAGCACCGGTGCGAAACTAAAATCCACATCGACAGCCCGCAATTCCGCCGCCATCAGCCAGCCTGCCGATTGCGCCAAGGCTTTATTTTCGGCAAAACGGGCTACCGGCGGCAAGCGGGTAAAACCGTCCCGAAACCGCTGTACCCGACCGCCTTCTTGATCGACCGCGATCAAAATATCCCCGCGCCGCGCCGCCCGGATAGCCCTTATAAGCGCGGCCACTTGGTCGGCATCTTGAAAATTACGCGCGAATAAAATCACCGCACCGACATTGGGATGCCCAAGCAAATCGTGTTCGTGTGCGGTTAAGGCCAAGCCGGCAAGGTCGAGCATGACCGCCCCGATAGGGAGAGGTTCTTTCATAGTTATTGTTTAACAGATTAGATTATGTTTGTCGTATCAAGCCTATCCATATCAAGATAGGCGGTGAAGTTTTATCGCCTACCTAAACATATTAGAAAGCCATAGTTTTAAGCACATTATCGATGGAAGGCAACCTCATAGCGATAAGTTTCTTTGCATCCTTAATACTACCTGCAAGAAGCTGAAAGGTTCAACATAACCAGCGGCAAATGCTTTTATTGCAAAACCTTCTGGCCGCGGCTAACAAAACAGCTATTTCCCGTTATTTGTTTGGCGGACTTTTTAGCAACGGCGGCCAAATCGGCAACTTCGACATGAGATTGGCAGCGCTCTGTCATATTGGGGGCAACAACGCCTACCGACAAACTGATCAGCGGGAAAAAACAGCCGGCACCGGCGCGGTCTTCGGCATAGATCCCCCCTGCCTTAACATCGTCGGCACGGTAATGGTGCGGCACTTGTTCGGCAAAACTGGCCAACATCTCTTCGCAACAACCCAGCCAATCTTCACCCGTGAACACGACAATAAAATCATCGCCGCCAATATGACCTACCAACCCACAACGGCTACTCACCGCGCGTTGTAACGTATCGGCGACCGCTTTGATAATACCGTCGCCCGCATTGTAGCCATAGACATCGTTAAAAGGCTTGAAATTGTCCAAGTCAAAATAACCCACCGCAAAAGCCTGCTGTTCCGCCAATAAACGGTTAATATAATCATTAATCGGCACACTACCCGGCAATAATGTTAGCGGATTGGCATGTTGGGCATGGTGGATTTGTTGGCGGGTAATTTCTTCCAACAAATCCCAAACCGTGCCGATACCGGCATACTCACCGTTATGCGTGACAATAAACACCTTATCATGGTCGGCATTCGAGGTAAGCTGCTGACTGACAATTTCCACAGGAGTATATTGATCAAAACTTAACGGCGGCTTATCGAGAAACGACCGGACACTTTTTTTGCCATATAACTCTAAACCATACCGGCTAGAAAACAGTTTGGCAAAAAACCGCTCGCGCAACAGAACCCCCACCGCTTGTACGCCATCGACTATCGGCAAAAAATTCAATTCTGGATTATGCTGAAACCAGTCCAGCACATCAGCCACTGAAGTGCCAGACGGCAAGGCGCTGAGATGTTGGGTAATCTGTGCGACCGCCACCATCCGCAAAGGTTGGATTGAGACGCGCCGGCTTCCGGTCATCTGAAATAACGCCGCATCCAACGCCCCTAAAGGCACGGAAGCTGGTTTGGCAAAATAAAACCCCTGCATATAGCGGATACCCAAACGCTCCAGCGCCCTAAACTCATCGGTGGTCTCGACCCCTTCAGCAATCACTTGGCAGTGCATGGAACTGGCAATAGTTTGGATGGAGCGGACAAAATGGGTTTTGACGGCATCATTGTGCAGGCCTTCAATAAAATGCTTGTCGATTTTGACATAATCAGGCCGCACTTCCGTCCATAATCTCAGCCCCGAATAACCGGCCCCCAAATCATCCAGGGCAATCTGAAACCCCATGTCACGGCAGTGCCGGATCACGTCGCGCATCCGTTCATAATTATCGGTAACCTGATGCTCGGTAATTTCGATCACTACCGAAGCCGGCTTAAGCCCCAGGTGGGCATGGAAATGGCGGGTAATCGCCTCCTTAAAATCCGGATGTAACAAGACATTGGGGCTAACATTAATAAACAGCTTTTCCGGCAAATTCAAATCGGCATAATGCCTTAGGCTAATTTCACGCGACAAATATTCCAACTTACCGCTTAAATTAACTTGATCCGCCGTGGCGAACAGCACAAAAGGCGTATACAACGGGCTACCCGAAGGGCCGCGTATCAGCGCCTCATAACCGATAATTTTTTGGTGCGTAACAGAAACGATAGGCTGAAAATAAGGTGTCAGGTGCTCATTCTCAAGGATCTTGACTAATTCGTCATGTAAGGCGGACATCTGCTGTTTTTAATTGTAAATGCCTAAAGGCGCTAAGGATAGAATTTGTTGGCGGCAATAGCAAGAAATCACCAAGAATTTCATGGGATCTGCCAACTGCGTCACACTTACCGACAAAGCACCCCTTAAAATACCCGGCATATAAAAACTTTAGCACTTATTTTTCCTCAAGTAAATAAGAACTACCTTAAAAATAATCTCTCCACGATTTAAATCTGAAGAGCTACGCAGGGCGGCCTATTTTTCAATACAAACCCAACTGCAATTTAGCCACTTCCGACATCATGTCACGCGACCAGGGCGGATCTAGGACAACTTCGACATTAACGCTGCCGACACCGGGCAAAGCACGGATACCCCGCTCGACGTCGCCTTGGATCACAGGCCCCATGCCGCAACCTGGCGCCGTCAGGGTCATAATGACCTCAACGGCATAATGGCCGTCCGTCATGGGCGTGACCTTACAATAATAGACCAGACCCAATTCGACGATATTAACCGGAATTTCCGGGTCATACACCGTACGCATCACTTCCCAGCAATTTTGTTCGATCGCCTCGGCACTGTCCTCCGACACCAAGGTTTGCAACCGCTGCGGCTGCCGCCCTAAGGCATCGGCATCGCCTCCGGCAATACGCACCATGTGCCCATAGTCGGTGATGACGGTAAAGCTATCGCCCAAGGCCTGATGGACAGTGACCATCATCCCTTGCCGTAACATCCCGGTGGTACCGTCGGGGATGGTGACAATATCGACATCACGGGTTAAAACAACGCTTTCTTTATCTGTCATAGTCGCTTCTTATTCAATCGTGTTTTTATAAATGGAACGTACGCGCGTCTATCGTTTGCCCTGTCACCCCAAGACTCTGCGCACTAAACAGGTATAGGTAAACCGCCGCCAACGACTCCATAGCCGGCAGACGGCTTTTATCTTCGGCAGGATACGCCCGCTTTCTGAGCGGCGAATTGACCGGCCCCGGAATCAGCGTATTGACCCTGACGGTATTGGCGGATTCCAATTCCTCGGCCAGAATTTTCGCAAAACCTTCCAAAGCGATCTTGGCCACGCCGTAGGCGCCCGAATAGGCCGGTGCAGTGCGGGCCGAAGAATCGGAGGTCATTACTACCGAAGCGTGCGGGCTTTTTTCCAATAACGGCAATAACATCCGGCACAGCAAAAAAGGCGCGTTCAGATTGACATGCAGGCTTTGCCACCAATCCTTGGTGCTGATTTGTGACAGCGGCGTAAAATGGCTGAACTCGACCGCCGAATGCAGCAAGCCCTGCAAAGCCCCATATTTTTCCTCAATCCTATCCGCCAACTCCTGATAGTCGCTTTCATTCGCCCCGGCCAAATCAAACGGATACATAATCGGCTCCGGTCCGCCCGCATCAGTAATGGCATCATAAACCGCTTCCAGTTTGGGGATTTGCTTGTCCAGCAAAATGATATGCGCACCGTGCTTGGCTAAAGCCAAAGCCGCTGTCGAACCTAAGCCGCCGCCCGCACCTGTGATCAAAATAACATTATCGTTCAGTAACATAAAGCGGTATCTATCCAAGTTAAAAGTTCTGTCGGAGCACTAATTAGCGCGTCGGCTCCCCATGTTTCCGGCCTGTCATCCGGTTTGAGATAACCATAAACCGCCGCCAGCGTCTTCATTTGGGCATTTTTACCCGCGACAATATCATGATGGGCATCACCGACATAAACGCACTCCCACGGTTGCACGGCCGCCCGGCGGCACGCTTCCAGCATCGGTTCGGCATGGGGCTTAGGGTGGGCCGTGGTATCGCCGCTGACGATACAGGCCGCACGTCCTGCCAATTGCAAGGCCGCCATTAACGGTAACGTGAAGCGTTCGCGCTTGTTAGTCACCACTCCCCACTTGAGGCCACGCGCTTCCAGTGCCGCTAAAGTCTCGGCCATACCGCTAAAAAATACGCTGTATTCGGCGATGTTGTTTTGGTAGCACTCCAGCATCGTGTTTAACAACGCCTCTTGCTCAGCCGCCGTGGCGCTATCGCCTAGGCAATCTTTAATCATCGCCGCCGCACCGTAGGAGATGAACGGCCTGACCGCCACCGGATCAACCGTGGCAAAACCGTGCTGACGGAAAGCCTGGTTAAGGCAAGCCAGCAAATCGGGCGCCGTGTCCACTAAAGTGCCGTCCAAATCAAACAGCACACAAGCGAGCTTAAAATCAGTCGCCATAACGGTTTACCCGGTACGCTCAAAAACGGCGATATAATTCACGCCGATGTCTTTACCCAAACTAAATTGCTTATTCAGCGGGTTATAGCCGATACCGACCATACCCTGCAAACTTAAACCCGCTGTCCGTGCCGTCTGGCATAACTCAGACGGCTTAATGAAAGTCTTATAATCGTGCGTTCCCTTAGGCACCATTTGCAGCAGATGCTCCGCCGCCAAAATGGCTAACAGATAAGCCTTAGGCTGGCGGTTTAATGTCGAAAAAAACACCTTGCCGCCCGGCTTTACCAAGCGGCTACACGCCGTGATAATTGAACCCGGATCAGGGACATGTTCAAGCATTTCCATGCAAGTCAGATGGTCAAATCCGGCCGGCTCCTGTTCGGCCAAAGCTTCGGCGCTGATTTTTTGGTATCTGGCGGTACTGCCGGACTCCAAGCCATGCAAATCGGCAATATCCACCAACTCCTCGCTCAAGTCGATGCCGAGAGCATGGGCGCCGTGTTGCGCCAACGCTTCAGTTAAAATGCCGCCGCCGCAACCGATATCAACGATGCGCTGGCCCGCCAGATTGGCATAGCGTTGGATAAACGCCAGCCGCAAGGGATTAATGTCATGCAAGGTTTTAAATTCGCCTTGCGGATCCCACCAACGCTCGGCCATAGCGCCGAATTTATGGATTTCATGTAAGTGTACGTTATCTGTTGTCATCATTGTGCCAAACGCTATAATCAATTGTCATTAGTTTACTCTATTGCTAGGTTATTCGTCATTTTACGCGATGTTTTTCTTGCGGTGGGCTATTTTAGGCAAAAAACAATAGATGGACAAAATCTGCTAAAACGGTAAAATTGTAGGGCTAAATGACCCACTAACCCCGTCAACCAGCACCTACTTTAATGGCAACCATCACCGTACTAAATGGCCCCAACCTCAACCTTTTGGGACTGCGCGAACCTAGCCATTACGGAAACAAAACCTTGGCGGATATCCAGGCCTCCTTAACAGAGCAGGCCGACGGGCTTGGCCATCGCTTGCCGTTTTACCAAAGCAACGCCGAACATGAACTCATCGGGCTTATCCACCAGGCCTACCGTGACGGCGTTGATTTTATCATCATCAACCCAGCCGCCTTTACCCATACCAGCGTCGCGCTCCGTGACGCGCTGCTGGCAACGCAAATCCCTTTTATAGAGGTTCACCTCTCCAACGTATATGCACGTGAGCCTTTTAGAAAACATTCCTATTTTTCAGATATTGCCAAAGGCGTTATTTGTGGACTGGGAGCAACCGGATACGCATTGGCCTTGCAGGCCGCGCATCAACTATTAGCCGAGAGACAATAAAAACAATGGATATTAAAAAAATTCAAAAACTGATCGAGTTGGTCGAAAAATCGGGCATCGCCGAACTGGAAGTGCAAGAAGGCGAAGAAAGCATCCGCATCAGCCGCTATTCCGCCGCACCTACCCAGATTGCCTACCCGCAACAAATGCTCCCGGCCAGCCCAGTTCCCGCTCCTGCCGTCCCTGCAATCGCCCCTGCCGAAGAAACGGCGGTCAGCGGCCATGTCGTCAAATCGCCAATGGTCGGCACATTTTACCGTTCCGCCTCACCCGGCACCAAAGTGTTTGTCGAAATTGGCCAAACTGTCCAAACCGGCGACACATTGTGCATTATCGAAGCGATGAAAATTCTTAACCAAATTGAAGCCGACCACAGCGGTGTCATCAAGCAAATCTTAGTGGATAACGCCGAACCTGTCGAATACGGACAGCCTTTATTCATCATTGAATAACACGGGAAAAAAGAAGATATGTTCGATAAAATTGTTATTGCCAACCGCGGCGAGATAGCCCTGCGTATCTTACGCGCCTGTAGGGAACTGGGCGTTAAAGTGGTCGCTGTCCACTCCGAAGCTGACCGCGATTTAAAACACGTCCGCCTAGCCGACGAATCGGTATGCATAGGCCCCGCCGCCTCCGCCGACAGTTACCTGAACATTCCGGCGATTATCAGCGCTGCCGAAGTCACCGATGCCGAAGCCATCCATCCAGGCTACGGGTTTCTATCGGAAAACGCCGATTTCGCCGAAAAAGTCAAACAAAGCGGCTTTGTCTTCATCGGCCCCAATGCCGACACCATCCGTATGATGGGCGACAAAATCTCCGCCAAAAACGCCATGCTGGCAGCGGGCATCCCTTGCGTCCCAGGTAACAACGACCCGCTTTCCGACGACAATAAAAAGAACCTTAAGCTGGCGCAAGAAATCGGCTATCCGGTCATCATTAAAGCCGCTGGCGGCGGCGGCGGACGCGGGATGCGTACCGTCCACACCGAAGCCGCGCTGATCAACGCCATTGCCATGACCAAAGCCGAAGCCGGCAGCGCGTTCGGCAACCCGACCGTGTACATGGAAAAGTTTCTTGAAGACCCCCGCCATATCGAATTTCAGGTCATGGCCGACTCCTACGGCAACGCCATCCACTTAGGCGAGCGCGACTGCTCCATGCAGCGCCGCCACCAAAAAGTCGTTGAAGAAGCCCCGGCTCCCGGCATTACCGAAGAACAACGTCGGCTTATTGGCGAACGTTGCGCCAAAGCCTGTATCGACATCGGCTATCTCGGTGCCGGCACCTTCGAATTCTTATACGAAAAAGGCGAGTTTTACTTCATCGAAATGAATACCCGCGTCCAAGTTGAGCATCCGGTCACGGAAATGGTCACCGGTTTTGATATTGTCAAAGAGCAGTTGCGCATTGCCGCAGGCGAACGCTTGTCCATTACCCAAGACCAAGTCAAAATCCAAGGCCACGCAATTGAATGCCGCCTGAACGCCGAAGACCCGCAAACTTTCATGCCCTGCCCTGGCAAAATTGAGCAATTCCACATGCCGGGTGGCCCCGGTATCCGTTGCGAAACCCATATTTACAACGGTTACAAAGTGCCGCCCTATTATGACTCGATGATCGGCAAGCTGATTGCTCACGGCGAAACCCGTAGCAGCGCGATTGCCCGCATGAACACCGCCTTAAGCGAAATCATTATTGACGGCATCAAAACCAACATCCCGCTGCAACAAGACATCATGAACGACAGCGCCTTTGCCGCAGGTGGACAAAACATCCATTATTTGGAAAAGAAGTTGGGGCTTTATTAATTTATAAGCCCGTAGGACGGATAAGCGTTGGCTTTAGATGTGTGCCAGCGTTTGTCCTTCTATATTCCAGTTCCGACCGGATACCTCAGAGAAACAGATAACCCGTAAAAAATCCCCCTGACAGAGACCGCATTGTGATGGGGAGCCAACTTGTGGGCTACCGATTTCCACCCCGTCCACCCTCACCCCCCACCCACTATGGCCTGGCATCAACTCACCGTTATCACCCACGAACACCTAGCCCCTAAGCTTGCCGATTTTTTCGACCAGTTAGGCGCAGTGTCGGTCACTTATATGGATGCCGAAGACGAGCCGGTTTACGAGCCGGCCATCGGTGAGACCAAAATCTGGACGCGCACCCAAGTGATCGCCCTATATGAGCTCGATGCCGAACCGGAACAGTTAAAAGCGACCGCCTACCAGCAATTTTCGCCGCAAGACTTGTTCGATTGGCAATACGAAGAAATTGCCGACCAAATCTGGGAACGGGCGTGGATGGAATTTTATCACCCGATGAAATTCGCCGACCGGCTTTGGGTCTGCCCGACCGGGCAAGAACAGCACGAACCCGGAACCGTCTGCCTGACCCTAGACCCCGGTTTGGCGTTTGGCACAGGCACGCACCCAACTACCGCATTATGCCTGGAATGGCTGGCCAGCCATGACCTGACGGGCAAAACCGTCATTGATTATGGCTGCGGTTCCGGCATTCTGGCGGTGGCGGCGGTGTTACTGGGTGCCAAACACGCTTACGCGGTCGACATTGACCCGCAAGCACTGACCGCAACCCAAGACAATGCCGCAAAAAATAACGTCCAAGCGCAAATAAGCGGCTATCTGCCCGAACAGTTCACGCCTGTACTGGCCGATGTGGTGTTAGCCAATATCTTGGCCAAACCGCTGATTGATCTGGCCACGCCTATTAGCGCTTTAGTGGCGGCGGGTGGGCAATTGGTCTTATCAGGGATTTTGCATGACCAAGGCGACGCGGTCATGGCGGCTTACCAACAGGCCATCGCCTTTAACCCGCCCCGGCAACAAGAGGACTGGCTAAGGCTGGACGGCGGCAAACGCTGACCTGCCGCGATGTTTACCCGTTGCCCTAATTGCTTGGCAGAACAGACGCTGACGGTAGAACAATTGCGCATCACCCGCGCCATCACTTATTGCCCACACTGCGCCAGCCATTTTGATGCCTTAGAACAATTAAGCGCGAGGGCAATGGCCGCGCCAGAGACGGAACCCGCACCGCCCCAAGAGCCGACATCGGCAACGGACACACCCAGCGTTTTGCCCTGGGAAAAACCGACCGCCATCGCCAGCCCGCACTGGCGGTCGGGTGTTTACGGAGGCGTACTGCTGCTCATCGGGCAACTGGGCTATTTTCACAGCCATGCCATCAGCAATAATGCTACCGTACGCCGTTTATGCCAGCCCCTAAGATGCCCGCTACCGCCTTACCGTAACGCCGCCGAATTGGCGGTTATACACAATGTACTGGAACCTTTGGCTAGCCACGGCTATTTGTTTAAAGCCCTAGTCAACAACCAAGCGGCTTTTTCCCAAGCTTACCCGACCATTGTCCTGACGCTGCAAGATTATGGCGGCAACGCCGTCGCCCAGCGCCGCTTTAAACCCGAAGATTACCTGCTCAACCCACAAAACGCACTGATACGGCCCGATGCCACCGTGGAACTGAGCCTACATATCGCCCCGACCACCGAAACCGTGGGCGGCTATACCTTTGATTTGACTTATTAATATGGCACATCCTGTACTTTATCTAAAAAAACACGAAGACCAACGCCTGCGCAAAGGCCATTTATGGGTGTTCAGCAACGAAATCGATACCCAACGTTCGCCTTTAGAAGCATTTACCCCTGGGGACTTGGCGCAAATCCACAGTGCCGACGGCAAAGCCATGGGTACGGCTTACGTCAACCCCAACACCCTAATCTGCGCCCGGCTGCTGTCGCGCAAAGCCAACCTGAAATGCGGGCAAAACTTTTTTAAAGACCGCCTCAGCACCGCCCTAGCATTACGCGAAAAAGCCTTTGCCCAACCCTATTATCGGCTAGTATTCGGCGAAAGCGACGGCTTGCCGGGTGTGGTCATCGACCGCTTCGGCAGCGTCTTTTCGGTACAAATCACCACCGCAGGTATCGAGCAACGTAAAACGTCCCTCCTCGACGCACTGGTCGAACTATTCACCCCAACCGCCATCGTCTTAAAAAACGACAACGGCCAACGCGAATTGGAAGGCTTGTCTTTGGAGTCGGAAATTGCCTACGGCGAACTGCCGGACACCCTGACCATTGAAGAAAACGGCGCACACTTTAACATCAATATCCTTGATGGGCAGAAAACCGGCTGGTTTTACGACCACCGCAACAGCCGCGCCCAATTGGCAAGCATGGCGAAAGGCTTGCGCGTACTGGACTTATTCTCTTACACCGGGGCATGGGGCATTCCGGCGGCGCAAGCGGGCGCTGCCGAAGTGACCTGCGTCGATGCCTCGGAAGGTGCGTTGACACTGGCGGCAGAAAGTGCCAGACTCAACGGCGTGGCGGAACGGATGCAGTTTGTGCGTAGCGACGTGTTTGAGTTTTTAAAGCAGGCACGGCTGGATAACGAACTCTACGACATTATCGTCCTTGACCCGCCCGCCCTAATCAAACGCAAAAAAGATTTTAAACAAGGTTACGAAGCCTACCGCCGCCTCAACCATCTGGCCTTACAAGTGCTGGGAAAAAACGGCATACTCGTATCCGCCTCTTGCTCTTTCCACTTAAGCCGTGATAATTTGCAGGAAATTTTACGTTCATCGGGGCGGCATATCGACCGCCATCTGACCTTTTTCGCCAGCCTAGGTCAAGGTCCAGATCACCCGATTGATCCGGCCATACCCGAAACAGACT
This sequence comes from Methylovulum psychrotolerans, assembly GCF_002209385.1. NCBI lineage: Bacteria > Pseudomonadati > Pseudomonadota > Gammaproteobacteria > Methylococcales > Methylococcaceae > Methylovulum > Methylovulum psychrotolerans. The sequence goes on along the minus strand of NZ_CP022129.1, from coordinate 2,245,398 downwards.
ACCTAAAAACGTTTTTTTGTTCAGTATCATCCAGCTTGTAAAGCCATTAAAGCGTAAACGCATTGAGGCAACTTGCCACTATGGAAACAGACCCTTGCGCCCTGTGCGGACAGCCCGTATACCTGAAAGGATTTACCCTAACCGATAGCAACGGTAACAAAAAATTTTGTTGCGGGGGCTGCCTAAGCCTATTCGGGCTTATGCACCCCGATAACGAAATCACAACTATAAAAAATGTAACCACGACTGATAATGAGGAGACACCCTAAATGAAAGCTTGCGAATCCTGCGCCGGCCGCGTCGAAATCGGCAAACACCACGACAACATGCCCGTCTGGCAACGCGCCGTCGGCATGGTACTGGTCTATCTGCCTATCCTGACCTTGCCGTTCGTCATCTTAAGCGCTTATCTGACCTATTACCACCTGCTGTTTATCGGCGCGAAAAACCTGAAAAAATGGTCTGACTTCATCCCCGACCGCGCCAGCCACCGCTACACCCTAAAAAACCAAATCACCATGAAACCATCGTTTCTCGGTAGCCTGTCACAATACCGGCTGTTCTGGATACTCAACTGCACCTGGTACTGCCCCTACAGCGTCGCCTTATTTGAATGGCACGCCTATATGGTGAAAATCGTCGAAAACTGGTGGTGCCCGTTCGGCCATGAGAAAAAAGACACTTACAGCAACGCCAAAATCGACCAATCTTTCTGGCATATCTACCCCGACGACAACGCCAAGCTGACCGACGAAGACCGCAACAACCCCATTTGGAACGATTCAGCCGACCACAACGGCCCAAGCAATCCGTAAAACCGTTGGGATAAGGCAAAACCAGCCTGCCCTAAGCGTTTAAAATCCCCCCGGCTTCCACTGCTAAAAAGCGGTGCAAGCCGGGGGGATAAGGCCGTTAAGCCAATATAAACGCACCATTCACGCCCAACCCCGCCATCTAATTACACCCTATCCGCCTAGCCCGTCATAATTGCTGAATCCTTCGGCGTTTTAAGCTATGATACGCGCCCTTCCACCGTATTACCCACAGCTATAAACCGCCATGCACATAGGCCCTTACCCGCTTACCAGCCCCGTGATCCTCGCCCCCATGGCAGGCATCACCGACCGCCCGTTCCGCAATCTATGCAGGGACTGGGGCGCAGGACTTGCCGTCTCGGAAATGGTCGCCTCCAACCCCGCCTTGCGCCACCACCAACGCACCGTCCTAAAAGCCGACCAACGCGGTGAAAACGGAATACGCTCAGTGCAGATTCTAGGAACCAACCCACAAGACATGGCCGATGCCGCCCGCTTTAACGCCGAACGCGGCGCTGACATCATCGACATCAATATGGGCTGCCCCGCTAAAAAAGTCTGTTCGGTTGCCGCAGGTTCTGCCTTGCTAAAAAATGAAGAACTGGTAAAACAAATCCTCAACGCCGTCGTGTCCGCCGTCACCATCCCCGTCACCCTCAAAATCCGCACGGGCTGGGACTTACAAAACCGCAACGCCTTGGCCATCGCCCAGATCGCCGAAAACGCCGGCATAGCCGCCCTCACCCTACATGGGCGCACGCGTGCCTGTAAATTTGCCGGAACCGCCGAATATGAGACCATACGCCAAGTCAAACAGGCCATACGCATACCCGTTATCGCCAATGGCGACATCGACTCGCCGGACAAAGCCCGCCAAGTATTGGCCAGTACTGGCGCGGATGCCGTTATGATAGGCCGCGCCGCCCAAGGTAACCCGTGGATTTTTGCCCAAACCAGCCATTTCCTCACCACCGGCACATACTTGCCCAAACCGAGCCTAGCTTGTATCCAGCAAACCCTTATCGGGCATATAGAAGCGTTGTACCGCTTCTATGGGGATAACAGTGGTGTTAGAATAGCCCGCAAACATATCGCATGGTACTGCCAGGCACTAGGCCTATCTGGGGACACCCGCACCGCCATCAATCAGGCGCAACTGCCCGCCGAACAAATCGCGCAAATCAACGCCTTTTTTCATTATCTGACTAACGCCCGTGCCGCATAATATGGAAGCATTTAAACAGCCTGCCGGATCCATCAACACCGACAACATTACGCCCGTACCCTTATCAGCTTATGTGACCCAAACCTTGGAGCTGTATTTTGCCCAACTCAAAGACCATGATGCCGTTAACCTGCATACCATGGTCATGGGTGAAGTGGAAAAACCCTTGCTGGAGGCAGCTCTCGCCCATGCCGGACACAACCAAACTAAAGCCGCGAAAATACTCGGTTTAAGCCGCAGCACCCTGCGCAAAAAACTGGAACATTACGGCATTTCCTAAACCGCACTTGCCAGCAACGCCCCACTGCCCTTAAGATAAGGACACTGGCGGCAACCCTACGCGCAACTGCGGCGGCAGTAACCGGAAGCAGCTATTACGCTTTGCCAAACGCCCACCCGCTTTCTTATAACTATCCCTACAGCGGCAAAGGCTTAACGCCTTTTATATTCCGCCACCCAGCCACCCACGGACACGATCAAAACAAAGGCGGTGCGCCGCCCCTAACCAGCAACTCACTTAAGCAAGCGACAGCAGAGGAAAAGCGATGAAAATTGGTGTCCCAAAAGAAATCAAAAACCAAGAAGGCAGAGTGGCGATCAGTCCGGCAGGCGTACAAAGCTTATGCGCCCAAGGCCATATCTTACTGGTCGAACAGGATGCGGGCCTGCACTCAGGATTCAGCAATAGCCAATATCAACAGGCCGGAGCGCAGTTAGTGAGCGCCGCCGAAGCTTGGGCTACCGAACTGGTAGTAAAAGTGAAGGAGCCTATGGCCTGCGAATATCCTTATCTGGACAAGCAACGGGTGTTTACCTTTTTTCATTTGGCGGGGGTAGACCCTCGGCTGACCAAAGAACTGCTCAGCAAAGGCACTACCGCCATTGCCTACGAAACGCTAGAAGACAGTGCTGGACGCTTGCCTATCCTAGCCCCTATGAGCGCGGTGGCGGGCAATATGGCCGCTTTAATGGGTAGCTATTACCTGGCTCAATTTAACGGCGGCAAGGGCGTACAACTTGGCAAGGTGCTAGGTAAACGCCACGGCAAGGTGGTCGTCATTGGTGATGGCGTGGTCGGACAACATGCCGCCCAAACCGCCTGCGGCATGGGGGCGCAAGTCTGGGTGGCGGGGATAGACACCGCTTTTATGGCCAAGGTCAAAGCCACCGTCTTACCGGAGGCCGAATTTTTCCTCTCCAGCCCGGCGGTGCTCGCCCAACACCTTAGCGATGCCGATTTGGTTATCGGCGCGGTTTTATGCCGGGGAGCCAATGCCCCTAAAGTCATCAGCGAGGCGATGGTAAAAACCATGCAGCCCGGTTCGGTGCTGGTCGATGTCAGCATCGACCAAGGTGGCTGTATCGAAACCTCCAGACCGACCACCCACTCCGAGCCGGTCTTTATTAAGCACGGCGTTATCCATTACTGCGTCACCAATATGCCGGGTGCCTATCCGCAAACCTCAACGCTCGCGCTGATGGATGCCACCTTGCCCTACATCCAGAAAATTGCCAACATCGCCGACACCGCAGCCTTACTGGCCGACCCCGCCCTCGCCAAGGCCATCAATGTCCACAACGGCAAAATCACCTGCCAAGCCGTCGCCGAGGCCTTAGGGATGCTGGCTTATTACCAGGGCTAAAACAACGGGAGCGCGGGCATCTTGCCCGCCCTCACGGCCAAACTGCCCACACCCAAGAAGGCAATCGGCCAACTTACCGATGTTATTTTACACAAGCCCCCCATCCGGCCAAATAACCACTACCGTCCGCAACCTATTTTTGCCAAAACAGGACATCCGGTCAAAATCCCCACGCGTAATGGGAATAAATTGGCAGTCAATTTCGGTTTGCCGCCCGTCGTCCGGGTCGGAATCGTGCATATACAGGCAATCGTCATCAAAACCGCTCATGACCAGCCAATGCGGGGCTTTTTTGCGGTCCATCAAAAAGGTGCTGATCAAGATTAACGGTATCGCCCCGGCCTGAAATACCCTAATCAGTTCATTCTGAGTGATATTGGCGTAATGGATAGGGATACCCTGTCCGGCGGCCTCACGTTTAAAGCAGGTGTCGACCAACTCAACCAGCTGTTTTTTTGCCTCATTGCGGACACCGTCAATAAAAAGCGGCCCGGTTTGGTTAATCCACACTTCAACCGCAAAATGCCGCCGCTTTGCCGCCAAAGCCAAACCAATCGGATGGCAACCGCCATGACCTGAGGTCATATAAATGGTCGTGGCTTCACGCCATAAATTGATCTCTTCCTCGCGTGACGGCAAATAGTTTTTATCCAGCCCGTGCATCGCCATCATTAACGCCGCCGGCCCACAAGTAAACGGCGTGGTTTGCCTCAGCCAATGGACGGTACGGTGCTGTAAGGTGTCGCCATAACGGCGGATACGTTTCTGGTAACGCAAAGCATCCTTATGGTCTTGGTAGTAATCCCGGTAGATGCCAAATTTTTGGAACCCCAATGTTTCGTAGAGCTTGATGGCCGCCAGATTATCGGCACTGACTTCCAAACGTAAATACAGCCTGCCATTATCACGCGCGGCCTGCTCCCCGGCTAACATCAACGCCTTGGCAATCCCCAAACCCCGATGCGGGGCGGCGACCGCAATAGAATAAATGCGGGCAAGACGGGTCCCCGGATGCTGAATAATGAGGATATACCCCACCAAGCTACTGCCGACCTCCGCCACTAGCAAGACCCGCTGGTCGGTGCTGAGCCAATGGCGGAAACTGCGGCGGCTTAACCGGTCTGTGGTAAAGCTGGCGTTTTCAAGCCTGACCAGTTCTTCCAGATCATCGGGCAAGGCGGCGCGGATCACGGCGGCCAAGTTCATAACCCCCGCAACGCTTGGGTAAACACTTGCCGCGCCCGCACCAGCACCATTTCTTGCCAAGCCACATCATTCGGGCAGAAATGCTCGAGCATCAATTGGCTATGCGCAATACGCGCGGGTATATTATCGGCCTGCGCCCACAGCAAATGGTCTTGCAATAACACCTCAAACAGCTCCAACGTCCGGTAAGTGCCGAATTCCAGGGTCACATAGCAACTGTGCGCATTCATAATGCGGTGCCAAGCAAAATCCAGCAAGCCCAGTTTAGGTACAGATGTCGACGTACCAAGCAAAGGCAAGGTGACCGAACCGCCATACCAACGCCTTGCCACAGCGGCCCCCGCACTATCAGGCGCGTGGTCGCAAATAATTTCGCCGTAACCGAAGGGGCCTAAACCCGTGTGCAAATCAATCACCGCCAAATCACGTTGGGACAACGCATACTGGCTAAGCAAGGCCTCAGTAACCAGCCTGCCATGGGCAGGCGCACGGCCACCATAAAACGGCCCGACAGGGTCGGTATATTGTCCGGCACTGATGGCGCTTTCAAAAGCCTCGCGCCCGTACTGGCGGGTAAAGTCGGCAAACGCGGCTTGGCGCTGCCGGATATCAAACAGAAATAACGCTGGCCTTAGCTGCTCATAGCCGGGATTTTCGGGTAAAGGCTGGGCAAAATCGACCACATTACGGTTAAGGTCCACGCCATCGGCATCACAACGCCGCCGCCAAGCATAGCCCCACGGCGTTAAGGCATGGACCATCAATACGGCAGCGTTAGCCGGAATAACGATCTGCTCTTGCGCCATCAGGCGCAATAGGTCAATTTCAACGGCATTCCCAGCGAAACCTTCAACGCCATGCGTTCCGGCAATCAATACTAGCACCTTAGTGGCATCTTCAGCCCCTATCCATACCGTATCGGTCAGCAAAGGCTCGCCTTCCGGCCCCAACCCGGCACAAGGGTAAGATATATGCCGATAATGGCCGGGCAGTTGCGCCACTTGCGCCAACCAACGCTGCCTGCCGACTGCATACCTGTCTGAAAACAGCGAGGTATCAATGGCCGTAAAAGGAAAATGGGATGACATACTACACCTTACCTTAATTTATGGGGACACGACTGAAAGCGGAAACGGAAGAGGCTAGGCCAGAAAAATGAAGGGTTATAAATTCATCGCTAAAGTCTTCACCCGATGTTCAGCTTACTACCGTAAACTAAACCCGCCAGACTCGCCAGCCCTTTATATGCACTGTTTCAGAAATAGGCTTCTCCAAGCCAAGAAACCGCTTGTGAAAAAAACCGCTTGGTTCCAAAATTATAGCCACTCACTTCCAAGGACACCCCTTTGCTATGGCGCGCACCCTACTGGTCGTTGACGACCTTTCCGACTGGAACCCCTACTATCCCAGTGATCAGGTTATCACCTTTGAAAACTATCTGGCAACCGGGCAAGGCCCCGCAGAAGAACGCGTCCGCATCATTAACCTGTGCGCCAGCTACAGCTACCTGTCCGATGGCTATTACTGCTCATTATTGGCCGAAGCGCGTAGCCATCATGTCATCCCATCGGTCAAAGCCCTAAATGACTTAGGCAAAAATGCCCTGTACCGATTGCAACTGGATGATTTGTCACAACCCTTGGCACGCGCCTTCAAAGGCCAAAGCAAGGATAACGCCCTCACCTTACTCAGCTATTTCGGCACCACACCCGACCCCGCCTTACAGGAATTGGCCCGGCTCCTGTTCGACCGCTTCCCCTTCCCGGTACTGGAAGCCACCCTGCATTTTGGCCGCCAATGGGAAGTGACCCACTTAAAAGCCATCTCCTACCTCGACCTGGACGATACCCAGCAAACCCTGTTTGCCGAAGCCCTGGATAAGTTCAGCAAAAAAGTCTGGCGCAAAGGCCGGGCGCGGAAAATTGCCCGGTACGACTTGGCAATGCTCGTTAACCCTGAAGAAAAAATCCCGCCCAGCAACCGCGCGGCACTGAAAAAATTCATCAAAATAGGCACCGAACTGGGCATTGATGTGGAACTGATAGGCAAGCAGGATTTTGCCCGTCTGCCGGAATTTGACGGCCTGTTCATCCGCGAAACCACGTCCATAGACCATTACACCTACCGCTTTGCCAAAAAAGCCGAAGCCGAAGGCCTGATGGTGATTGATGACCCCACCTCCATGCTGCGCTGCACCAATAAAGTCTATCTGGCGGATTTGTTCCGCACCCACCGGGTCCCCTCGCCGAAAACCTGGATTTTGCACAAAGGCAATGCCGGCCATTTGGATAAATTGGAAGCGGAAGCCGGGTTCCCCGTGGTCATTAAAATCCCCGACGGCTCATTTTCGCGGGGCATTGAAAAAGTCAACAACCGCCAAGAACTGAACCACAAAGTCGCCGAATTATTCCAACAATCGGCACTCCTGCTGGCCCAAGAGTTCCTGTACACAGATTTTGACTGGCGGATCGGCGTTTTTAACAACAAAGCCTTATACGCTTGCCGCTATTACATGGTGAAGAACCATTGGCAAATTTATCGGCACGGGACAAACCGGACGGATAGCGGCGATTTTCAGACCATGGCCACCTTTGAAGTGCCCAAAGCCGTGTTGGATGCGGCCTTAAAAGCCACCCAACACATAGGCGACGGTTTGTACGGGGTGGATGTTAAGGAGAAGAACGGCAAAGGCTATGTGATAGAAGTCAACGACAACCCCAGCATCGACAGCGGCATTGAAGACCAATACCTGGGCGACAACCTGTATCGGCTGATAATGACGGAATTTTTACGGCGCATGGAGAACCGCAGCAAGGGAATATAAGTAGGCGTGCAACCGTTTTTTTAACACGAACATAACACACCTACTGACTATTTTTAAACCAGCCTAGTTTTAACTGGCAATCACAAACCGCACTGCATCCAAACGCAATTGCGCAGCCTGGATGCTCTCATGCGCCAGCATGGTCAAATCCTTCAATTGCTCAATCTCTTCGGCCTTAATGCTAGGGTTGACCTTTTTCAGCCTCGCCATGCGCTTCACTTCGGCAGACAACGATTCCAACATGGTGGTGTTAGCTTCCGCCGTTAAGGCCTGCATCCGCACCCGCGCCAATTCTTCGGCGTTATACAGCAGCTTGCTCAACGGCTTGCGTTGGCTATTCAAGAACGCCGCGATTTGTTGCTTATCAAAGGCCTTGCCCGTTTCCGGCAATTGCTGATGACTAAAGACCTCGGTCAAATCCTGCTGGTGCTGGTCGATTAAAATGCGTATCGGCGTGGGCGGCAAGAAACGGCCTATTTGCAGTTGCGCCGGGGCGCTGCATTCGACGATAAACAGGCATTCCAATAAAAATTGTCCAGGCCGCAAATCGCGGTGCTTAACGACGCTGACCACGGCATTGCCGGTCTCGCTGGACAACACCAAATCCATAGCCGCCGTCACCATCGGGTGTTCCCAGGTTAAAAACTGCATATCCTCACGCGCCAGCGCACACGCGCGTTTGACGGTGACGGTCACGCCGTCTTCATCTAAGCCCGGAAAATGGGCGATGCGCAGATGGTCGCTAGGGCGGACAATAAAGCAATCCGGCGAATGGAATTCGGTATCGACCCCGTAGCATTCAAATACCGCCTCCATATAAGGCCACAGCAAAGCCTCTTTTTCGTAACGCTTAAGCTGCTCCACCCATAGCTCGGCTTCGTCTTTACGGAAGGAATTTAATTCCAACAACTGGTCGCGGCCATTATGCAGTTGCTCAGCAATTTCCCGGCCTAAAGCCTGGGTTTTGGCGATAAAGGCCTCAATCTGCGCCTCATCCTGAAACAACATCGCCTCCAATTCATCCGCCAGCACATCGGCGACCGGACGCGCGGCCGAGCAATTGGCACGGAACGCATTCATGCCCTCGTCATACCAACGGTACAACAGCGCTTGCCGCGAGTGTTCTAAGTAGGGGATGTGGATTTGGATGACATGCTGCTGGCCGATACGGTCAAGACGGCCTATGCGTTGTTGCAGCAAATCGGGGTTGGTCGGCAAATCCCAGAGAATCAAATGGTGGACGAACTGGAAGTTACGGCCTTCACTGCCGATTTCCGAGCAGATCAACAACCGCGCGGCACTGTCCTGATCGGCAAAATAAGCGGCAGCGCGGTCACGCTCGATAATCGACATGCCTTCATGGAACACCGCCGAGGCGATACCGCCACGCACCCGCAACGTCAATTCCAAATCAACTGCCGTTTGCGCGTGTTTACAAATCAATAAGGCTTTTTGGTCGCGCAATGCCGATGTTGCGGAGATTAACGTATTCACCAGCCATAAATAGCGCGGATCTTTTTGCAAGTCCGCCGTGTTTTCGTCACCTTCCAATGGATAACCGTGGCGTTCGCGCTCAGGGAAACCTTGTACGGTTTGCCGGGAATTGCGGAACAAAATCCGCCCCGTGCCGTGATGGTCGAGGAGGATTTTAATCAGCGCTGCGCGGGCGGCGGCAGATTTTTCGCTATCCGCGAGATTTTTCAATAAGGTGCCGACATTATCGTCTTTCAGTAACCCCGCCAATAAGGCGGAGTCTGCCTCAGCCAACGGCTTGTCGGCCAGCAGGATTTTCGCGGCATCGGCGACTGGCTCAAACTGTTTTTCTTCGGCCAAAAATGCCGCAAAGCTATAAAAACGGTCAGGATCCAGCAATCTTAAGCGGGCGAAATGGCTTTCCTTACCTAATTGCTCCGGGGTCGCCGTCAGCAAAATCAAGCTGGGCGTAGCCAACGCTAATTGCTCAACAAACAAATATTCCGAACTGGCCGCCTGTTCGCTCCATGCCAAATGGTGCGCCTCATCGACAATGACCATATCCCAACCCGCTTGTAAAGCTTGCTGTTGCCGCAACGGATGCTGGGCAAAAAACTGTTGGCTACACAAAACCAGTTGCTCATTGACGAATGGGTTGCCGCTCAGGACCGCTTTGTCGGCATCGTCTTCGTCCATACCGTCATCGCCCAACTCGCCCAAACAGCGGGCTTCGTCAAACAAACTAAAACGCAGATTAAAGCGTCTGAGCATTTCCACCAGCCATTGGTGCAACAAACTTTCCGGCACAATAATCAGCACCCGCTGGCTTAAGCCATTAATCAGGCGATGATGCAAAATCAGCCCCGCCTCAATGGTCTTACCCAAACCGACTTCATCGGCGAGCATAATCCTTGGGGCGATGCGGTTGGCGGATTCATGGGCAATAAACACTTGGTGCGGGATTAACGACGCGCGGCTACCTAACAAGCCCTTAACTGGGGATTGTTGGTGCTGGCGCAAGCGCTGCCACGTCTCGTAACGTAACGAAAACCAATCGTTCGGATCGATTTGGCCGATAAACAAACGGTCTTGCGGTTTGTTAAACTGGATGCGGTGGTTCAGTTCCACTTCTTCAAACTGCATCGCCTCGCCATCGGCGGTTTTGCCGATGTATGTCATCAGGCCATTGTTCTCAATGACCTCCGTTACCGTCAGCTTATCTTCATCCACCGATTCGATGGTGTCGCCGACCGAAAACACCACTCGGGTCAGGGGGGCATTATCACGCGCATAAATGCGCCGCTCGTCAGAAGCCAAATACAGCACAGTGACGCGGTTAAAACTGACATCAAGGATTAACCCCAAACCTAATTCCGATTCGGTGTTACTGATCCAACGTTGTCCGGGTATAAATGATTCCATTAAATTACTGTATCTAAATAGTTAAACAAAAACTGTTAAGCGCTAACGTTACGCCCTGCCCTACTGCTTAATCCCCGTCCCCTTGCGCAACAAGATAAGGCTAGTCAAGGCCAACACCAAGATAACCCCGCCCGTCATCAAAAAAGACAGCCGCACATCAATGTCGGACACGCCAATAAAGCCGTACCGAAAGGCATTGACCATATACAAAATCGGGTTGCCCATAGAAATGGTTTTCCATATCCCCGGCAACATCGATACGGAATAAAACACCCCGCCCAAATAGCTTAACGGGGTCAGGACAAAGTTAGGGATAATCGAAATATCATCAAAACTCTCCGCCATCACCGCATTGATAAAGCCCGCCAAAGCAAATAAGGTCGCGGTCATAAACGCCATCGCCAACGTAATCACTATACTGTGAATTGAAATATCGGCAAATAACATGGCGATCAGGCCGACTACCGTACCGACCAACAAACCGCGCATAATGCCGCCGCTGACATAGCCCAACAAGATCACCCAGTTCGGCACCGGCGCGACAATCAACTCTTCGATATTACGCTGGAACTTGGTCGAATAAAATGACGACACCACATTCGAATAGGCATGGCTGATCACCGACATCAAAATCACCCCCGGCACAATATAATCCATATAAGGGGCACCGTTAATCAGGCCGATCCGGTCGCCCATCAGCTTACCGAAAATCAAAAAATACAGCGTCGTTGTAATAGCGGGCGGTAACAGCGTTTGCGGCCAAATACGCACAAAACGGTAAATTTCTTTAACGACAATCGTGCGGAACGGAATCCAATTATTCATGCGGCCCCTCCGGCATTTTTTGCGTCCACCAAATCCATAAACAACTGCTCCAGACGGTTGGTTTTATTTTTCAGGCTCAACACCTGAATTTGCTGCTCACTTAACTGCCGGAACAACTCGTTCAGACCGCTTTCTTTCGGCACCGCCACTTCCAACACCTTCGCCGAGACCCACTCCGCCTTAAACCCGGCCAGCGCGGGCGCAGCCGCCAAAGGCTCCGCCAAATCCAAGACAAAATGGTCGACATTCAGCCGCGCCAGCAAGCTTTTCATATCCGAATGCTCAACAATATGGCCTTGATCGATAATGGCGATATTACGGCACAAGCTTTCCGCCTCTTCCAGATAATGCGTAGTCAGAATAATGGTCGTGCCTTGTTGGTTGACCTCTTCCATCATTTTCCACATTGAGCGGCGGATTTCAATATCCACCCCCGCCGTCGGCTCGTCCAAAATCAGCAGCTTCGGCGCATGCACCATCGCCCGGGCAATCATCACCCGGCGTTTCATACCGCCCGACAAGCGTCGTGACACCGTGTCACGCTTATCCCACAAATCCATCTGCTTAAGGCACTGCTCGGTACGTTGCAGCGCAAGCTTGCGCGGCGTACCATAATAACCCGCCTGATTCAGCAAAATGCTTTGTACCGTGTCGAACTGGTTAAAATTAATCTCCTGCGGCACTAGGCCGATGCAACTTTTCGCTTGCGAACGCTCTTTTTCCAAATCATGGCCAAAAATGCTCACCGAACCGCTGCTGGCATTAACCAGTGAACTGATAATACCTATCGCCGTGGACTTACCCGCCCCATTAGGGCCTAGCAAAGCGAAAAAATCCCCCGCTTCGACATCCAAGTCTATGCCTTTTAAGGCCTGAAACCCATTGCCATAGGTTTTTTTAAGGTTACGAATAGATAATGCTTTCATCAATAAAGTTGCTATTATTCCGATGACCAGGCCGGATATGCCCGCCCGTTAGTAAAACCCGCCCGCACTTAACGGCACGGCGGCAGATAAGCGGCAAACAGCCGTGGTGACAGCCAATTAAATCTTATGATTCTATCAGAAATTGGGTGGGGCTTAGAAAATAACGCACGGGGGAGAAAGCGTACAGCTACAGACAGGCTTCGCGGCCAGATAAACCGCAACAGTAACTTACCAAATAGTTTTTAAGCCAGAAGATCCGTAAGCATCAAACTGGCTATCTTTAGAAATTAATACCCAATCATTTGCGACAGCTTGCCAAATTAACATCCTATCAAAAGGATCTTTGTGTGCAAGTTTCGGTAATTGATAAAACAGAGCAGCTTCCTTCGGCGTTAACGGTATTGTTGTAAAGCCCATATCATCAGCCAATTTAAGTAACGTATCAGGGTTACACCCTAAACTCAACTTGCCCAAGGCATATTTTAAAGAAACTTCCCAAAACGAAATGCAGCTGACAAAAACCTCATTATCCGCATTTTCTATTACAGCAACGGCCTGTGAACCTAATTTTTCAGGCTCCCATATTGACCATAAAAAGCTATGTGTATCAAGCAAATAGCCTCTCATGAGCGCAAAAAGTCTTCATCTGTCAATTTGAAATCTTTTTCAATAGCAAAAGCCACTTTGCCTTTTAATAGACCTAATGGCCTTTTATTAACGGGCTTCGCCTTTAAAGACAAAACAAAGCTTAACGTAGCCTCCACTTTATCTAAAGGCAGTGCGTGCATTTCCTTTAATACAGCCTGTTCAATTTCTGCCCTATTCATAATACCCACTCCCCCTCATCACTTCGCCTTAGCTAGTAAAAAGCTAAGAATTTTATCAAAAATGGGCTTGGGCGACCAATTGCCTTTCAAGCCCGGCAACAGCACAAAAACACCCAATCACTCCCAGTCAATTTGCCCTCTGCCCAAGCCATCCGTAAAAGCCTAATCGTCAATAAATGGCGAACTGGCACAATAACCGGCATCCAAATGTACGGCCTTATTCTTAAAAACATGCGGCTCGGCAATTTGCACCGTCATTTTAATGTCGCCATAAGCCGTACCGACTTTTATCGCTTGCCCAGCCACCTTACTCAACCTAGCGGCCTGTGCCGGGTCTTTGGTGCCATTGGCGGTTTCCAGTCCCATATAGTTACTGCGCACCTCCCAATTATGCAAATCCAACACCTTCGCTCTCTCCTCACCCGTCCATTGCAGCTTATCGGCTATTTTACGCGCGGCATTACACAGATAATCATTTAACTTAAACCGATAGGCCGTAAGACCCGCATTAGCAGGCGCCACAGCGGTGATATATTTATCGGGTTCCAAAACCCCACCCCACAAAAACCCAGACGGCTGGTTGCCATGCCCCTTATTGGTCACAGAGAAATTATTCCCCACCATCTGCTGGCTACCAACCACACTCGCGGTTGCGTGCCTGATTTGCAGAAACAGCGGGTATCTTTTTGTGACCTTGCCCTTACCGTCCCTGACCAAATAATGGAAGGTGATGCCGCTATTAAAAAAGCCATCGACTAATTTTCTATGGTGCGGGGAGTCATCATTATAGGTTAACGACAACTGCTTGAGCTTTAGGCGGATATTATACCAAACCGGTTGGTCCATAAGATACGGATCGGGGCTTCGGTTATTGTCAGGCAACGGTGCTTGCAACCCTAAAGCCGTACCGCCGCCCGCATCGCCAAAACCGTTCGCACTCATCAGCTCATAAACATACTCGCCTTTCCGGCCATTTTTCGCATCCCGATAAATCCGAAACCGGGATTCCGCCCTGGCTTTATCGGGCGATGAATACAGCACAGATTCCGGGTTTTTAAAGACCGGATCATCTTCACCCTGCAAAGCCGCAGGCATTTTATGGGTCGGATTGATAAACTCCGTCTTATTCCATTGCCCAAACACACACTGGCCGGGCTTATAAGCCGTTTCGCCCTTAGACCCAGAAAAAAACGTATATTTGTCGGCATTGTCTTGGTACAAAAACGGCCCGCCCTCATCAAAACAACGGGCATCGATCATAATGCCGTCACCCGTATCCGCCACCGCCTCACTGACCCCGCCTGAATTGGCCAAACACCCCGACATAATGGCACAGCCCCCCAAAAGCGAAGCCAGACCGATTGTTTTCATTTTCATAAGACACCTTAATAGAAAAAAGGCCTTTTACCAGCCCTGCAAAGGCTAGCCAAAGACGTGGGCAATTGACGAGCCTAATCTTAACCGTAAAACCGGATACCCAGATTGGCATTAGCCCGCAGTAGCTAGACCTGCCCCAACCAAATAGATTCATTCAAATAGACTCATTCGGGTGATGTTCGGCAGGCATCGCTAACTGATGCATCATAGTGATGTGCATAGGGTCTTGTGGTGACATGACATTAACCTTCTGATCGAAGATCCTACACCATAGCAACAATTTTGTTGCACAACAAAATTGTTGCCATCATTCAAGCACCCTATCCCGCCCCCAAGCCTAAAGCACGAGCAATTGAACTACGAAAGGTTCAAGACAAAAGAAGCCGCAAAACTAAGCATTATTGATTATTTCGCTTTTTATAACGGCAGACGTTCGCATTCGACATTGGGCTATAAAACCCCTTTGGAATTTGAGCGGGAATTTTACAGCAAGGTTGCCTAAGAAAGTGTCCGGTTTTTGTTGACCATTACAAATCCAATATAAGCCGATAAGGGACTGCCCGTCCTTCAAGGACGTACAGTCCTTCTTGTCCCCTTTTTGGCATCATCAATTTATATCGTATTGGCTATATACGCAGATCACATTGTCTTAATCCCTTCCGAACAGGGATACCTATCAAACCGTAAGTGTAAATAGCATTCGCCCTTACGAAGTCGATGTCTTAATCCCTTCCGAACAGGGATACCTATCAAACTAGCCACATTGCCGGCTTGACTCGGTTGATGATGTCTTAATCCCTTCCGAACAGGGATACCTATCAAACCTGACGAGAGAAGAAATAAAAGAGACTGCTACAGGGTCTTAATCCCTTCCGAACAGGGATACCTATCAAACCAACAGTGGGCAGCAGAACATCCACAAGAAGATTGTCTTAATCCCTTCCGAACAGGGATACCTATCAAACGTTGTCAACTTCCATACAGCAAAAATGTTTTGTCTTAATCCCTTCCGAACAGGGATACCTATCAAACCCCTGACGATAAATATTTAATTTATATATCAGTAGGTTATATGCTGTTTTTAAGAGACCGTTTTTGGCTTTTTCAGTTAACCCTAAAAAACTATCAGGCTTGGCTATTCTAACCGAAAAATTAGTGTGCTGCATAAAACAATCCTACGTTTAAAAAAGCGCTCAAACAGGCTTTTGAGCCCATCGGCTCTTGCAATGGCTAGCTTCATTGGCTTTTGGGTGTTGCTGTTAGGGAAGCGGTCTCCCGATAATCGGCTCTTATAATAAAAGGGCTTTTATTGACGTCGCGTAATCAAACCAATTTCATAGGGAATAACCGCCATTTCTTCCGCATTGAGTACACGCCCTTCTTGCAAGCGGGTTTTTAGGCACAACACCAACGCCCGATCCCCTGGCGCCAAGGTAATTTGCACACGGTTGGCAGAAATGCTTATCCCTAAAAGCTGGCTGAGAAATTGTGCGGTTGCCGTATGCCCAACAGCCGAAATAAAGCTGTCGGCCAAAAACGTTTTAGCGGCCTCAACAGACAACGGGCCATCAAAAGACCAAATCCCATAATTCGTTAAAATAGGACTGTTGATAATATAAGTTAAAGGTTTCTGTGCACACATAATGGCAAAAATAACAGAAAAATCGGAATAAGCCCAACCTATGGGTCGGGGTAGCCGAATAGCCACCCCGAGCCATAGAAAATCAACCAAAAAACACTGCCATTGCAACCCCTCCCTATTTGTCAGAACGGGGGAACGTCACCGTTTGTTTGAAAAAATAGACAAAACTGCCCACCAACGCCAAGCCATCGTCAATTTGCCCCAAACCCAATATCACATCGGGGATGAAATCAATCGGTGAAATGGCATATACCGCACTCAACAGCAACACCAATAACCCTTTACCGATGTGAAAAACATACCGCAACACCGTAAAGAAAAACGAAAACGCCTTAAACGTCAAGACCGTCATAAAAGCATCCGGATCAACCCTATACGACTTCCATACCCGGTAAAACAAGTAGACGGCAGCTACTACAGGCAATACATAAACGGCACTATTCATATCACAACCTCCCCTGATTAAATTCCAGAAAAGAGTAACATCGAAAAAGCCCCCTCAACAGCGCAACAAATTTGCCATCCGATCGTGACCATAAAGTCAAAATTCTCAGCTATTGATAAGCGCTTAAGGGCTTCATGCCCAGTTTTTTTAACGCCATAAAACTATATGGCGTTAATGTTGGCTGCGTTAACTTCCCCATATAGAGTTTTACACAAAGAATTTGCCATCCCCCCCTCAATCGCTTAAAGGTATTTAAAATAGCCCCACAAGAAGAGGGAAGTATAGTTAAAACCATTTGAACACGATAAGCATTACTGTTTATCCAAAACGGCTTAGACGGCAATCCGCCCTAACGTAAGAATCTGCTGTGCGCCATATCAGAAATTCTATACCGGAACGGCAGCCCCTTCTTGAACACATCAAACCACTCAACATCAAGGGCTAGCCATGAATTCACCGAAAGCGTTCCAAACAGAAAAAAACGCCCCTAAAGCCGGTTTAACCGTAACGTTAGGCAAAATATTCCAGACATTGTCACTGTTTACTTATGGAAACCATCTCATGTTGGAAAAAACCAGGGCGTGGCTGCTTTTCATGTTCCTGATAGCCTTATCCATCGCCTTATTGGAAGGGGCGGTTTGGACGTGCATCGCCGAGCAATTGTTACCCAAAGCCTATAGCCAAGTAGGCTGTGCGGTGCTTGGCGGCATTGTTTTAGTGGCCATCTATTGGTTGGATAACAGCCTGATAACAACGGACATGTCCGAGCCTTTAATAAAAAACCAAAAAAAATTCAGCCATTTTAAATTTTGGGGTTCCCTCACCGTCCGCATGGTCATGGTGTTTATAAGCATCCACTATACGGCGCCTTTGTTAGGGAAGGTATTTTTGACCGGGGAGATTGAAAGCCAAAGGCTGCAACATAATAACGCCCAGATGCAACAATTGCTCGCCAATACGGCGCGGCGTTATGATGAGCAGGGCAAACAAATATTGGCGGACATCAAACAAGCGCAAGAGGCCTTGCAACGGGAAATTGACGGCAAAGAGGGCAGCAAAAAAAAGGGTATTGGCTCCAGTGCCAAAAATAGGGCCAGCTATATCGCCAAGCTGGAAGCCTCAGTGCAAACGCTAGAAACAAATAAAAAGCGCGAACTCGACGCCATCAAAACCATGCCGCCTGCGGAGTTGCTTAAGCAATACCCGATCGATTATTTTGAGGACACTTTTGCGGTGCGTGACAGGCTGTACCAACAATTGAGCAAAGGCCAAACGCCAAAAGAAGAAGAGTTTGCCCGCCTGCTTATTATCGCCTTATGCACCATCATGCTGTTATTAAAACTACAGCCAAACAAAGGGGTCAAGCTTTATTATAATGAGGAGCTTCAGGCATGTTATAACGCCTATCTTGGCGGCAAATACAGCCATCTGTTTACCGGAAAACCGTCCCCTTTTGAGTTTGAACGGGTGCTGTATGCCTTTTACAGCGATGCCCAAGAAGACGACAAGCAACTCAAACACAATCAGGCCTTAAAACAATGCGCCGAAATGGAAGAAGCTATCCGCGAACTGAAAAATATTATGGTGGCCGAGCAAAACATGCTCGCAACGCAAAAAGCTAACCTTGCGGCGACCCAGGCAGAACAAGCCGATTTGACGGAGCAGCTAGGCCAACTTGAAGGGGCGCACCAAAACCTGTTGGCGGCCCATCAAGCCAATCAGGCCGAACAGTCCCAAATAGAACAACACATCAAACAACTGCACCTCAAATCCCAAGCCATCACGTTTGAAATTGAAGAACGTGCCCGCCTAGGCTTTGACGGCCGCCAAGAGCAGTTGGCAGAACTTGCGGAACAGCTCAAAAATTTACGGGCGGATATTGACATTAACCGCTCCGAGCAAGGGCGCGTGAACTCGGCCTTACAAATAAAGGCGGACATTACCGCCAGATTGCAAGAATGCCTTAACCGTGCCGGGCTATTGGACGATGCGGGCAGCCTACAGTTGGCCAGACAGTTGGCGGAAGGGTTCCGCGATATGGAAGCGTTAAAAGACAGGCAACACATTTTGCTGGATGAAGCCAGCCGGCTCCAAACAAGCTATGACAGCCTGTTGGCCGGGCAAGGCGAGTTGCAGCAAGAACAGGCCGACGCGACGGCGGAGCTGAAAAATGTTTTGGCCTGTTTTTACAACCACCAAGGCGAAGATATCCATGAAAAGATTGCTAACCCGCAGCATCTGGAGGTGATTTATAATATCGAGGCGGCCTTAAGCCAAGACTTACGCCAATTAGGTTTGGCCAGAACGGCTATAGAAGCAAAAACAGACCTTTCCTATACTCAGATCGCCGACAATAAAAAAGCCCGGTCAGTGATTGCCGCCAGGCTTGGGCAATTGGCGGTCAAGGTTACGGAAATTGACGGGGAAATGGCCGCCGTATCAAACAAAATAGCCGCCTATTTGAACAAAGCCGGCCAATTGGAAAACCAATTGTTGGATAGCCGTTGCCAGCTCATCGGCAATATAGCGCCCGCACCCACACCAAAAGGCCGGCCGTAAAATTGACCGCCCAACCTAAGGGCGTGGGCGGACGTTTATAGAACCGGCAAGCGTAAACCGGATTAAGAATAATGATGAAAACCGACCTGTTGATGCGCTTAATGTTCAGGTGAGCATCCCATAGGGATCGCCAAAAAGGTTTTCATCATCCCTCAATACCGGAACGGCATGATATGCCAACCCCCCATCAGCATCAAAAATCTATTTTCAGACATCCGCCGGTCAGCGCAAAATGCACCCAACAGCCGACCACAGGCTTATCCGTGGCGGCTTCCACCGCCGATTTATAAAGCGCCAACTGCCCTGAATATTTTAATGCCACTTCATGCCAATCGGCTTTGGATTGCGGGTTGGCTTTATGGTCGATAATCACATACCCCTGTCGGGTTTCGGCTAAAGCATCGATCCAACCGCTGGCGGTTTGGCCGTTGGGCAACCGGTATTCAATCGGGCATTCAATTTGGACGGATTTGGCGTTAAGCCGTTGTTCAATGAAATGCCTGAATCGGGCGACGCAGAGCAGTGCGTCCCCGACACTGATATGCCCCATGACGGCGTAGCTTTCAAGCACCTGTTCTGCGAGCATTGTCGGGTCGGCCGGATTGTTGAGCATCTGTGTGGCGATCAGGGCATGGACGGCCTCGCCCAAGCGGGCCATATTCGGGCTGCCTTGTAGGCTAACCCTGTCGCCTAAGGTAAGCACTTCGCCAATAGCGGCGTTTTTCAGAGGCGCGGCTGCTGACGGCGACAGTTTGGCGGGCAAATGGATTTGGGTGGATGTTAGGTTTGCGAACCAGTGTGGGTCATGCTGTTGTGTTCGGGCCGTTTCCGGGGCTTCTTCCTGTAACAGGGTTTTAAAGGTTGCCGGGATTTTTTCCTTGCTGATAGGTAAAGTCAAACCATTATCCCTTGGGTCATCCGGAAGCATCCAATCGGCGGCCAAGACACGCAGCCATTCGCCATGCGTATCTTTTAACGGCAGAATCAGGCAATCCCTGGGGCGGGTCAGGCTGACATAGAGCAAACGCTTGGCTTCTTCTTGGGCGCGGAACTGTTCGGACAGGCCGTGTCCGGATTGCTCCACCCGCTCTTTTACGGCAATTCCTTTAGCCTGCTGGCCGAACGGCCATAACCAATATTGCAGGCTTCTGCCTTGTAATGGCCGGGTAATGTCCAGATTATCGTGATCGGCTGTAACGGACAAGCCCCACACGTTGCTTTTGATAGGGGTATCCAGATCCAGCGCAATCACTATCGGCCATTCCAGGCCTTTGGCGCCGTGATGGGTCAGCAGTTGCACGGCATGGGTTTGGGTATTGCCGGCTTGGGTATCTTCATGGCCTTTAGACAGTTGGTCAAGCCATAAAAGCAGGCCGGTCACTGTGGCGGCACGGCCTTCATTGCCGCACTGGCTTTCATAGGATTCGGCAAAACCCAATAATTGCCCGATATTCGCCAGGCGCTGCCCGGCCCGTCCGGCGTCGGTTTGCCAGTTTAAAATCACGCGGCGGATGTCGGCGGAATGGATTGCCTGCCCCATCAGTTCCGATGGTGTCAAGTATTGGATCCGCCCCCTTTGCTTGGCTAAGGCAGCCAATAAGGCTATGTCATCACCCCAGCGGCTCTGTTTATCTTCGCAAGCCATATAATCCAGGCGCGATTGCAACCAGATTTCCGGGGCATCCCCTTGTGACAAACAAATAATTTCAGCCGTCGCCAAGCTGTCGGAAGGGTCAACCAGATAACGCATGGCGGCCAGCACTAAGGCGGCTTCCGGCGTATCCAGCAAGCCGGTTTGGCTGCGGCTAACAGGGATACCGAAAGCCAATAGGGCGTCGGCAATTTGAGCCAGATTGGAATGGGTTAGGGATAATACTGCGACATCGCCATAGTGGGCCATTCTAAATTGGCCGTCATCCTTATCTTTGAGCCGATAACCGTCGGCAATAAATTCTTGTAAGCCCTTCGCCAACGCCAGCGCCCGTTTGGCTTGATTGCCGCCTGCCAAGCGCCAATGTTCGACCGCCGCTTGAGGGCGTTGTTCATCGCCCGGTTTCGGTTTCAACGCAACCCGTCCTTGCGGCAACGAATTAGCGAAAGCGGGCACAAACACTTCATTGACATAGTTGACCAGCTCGGTACGCGAACGCCATGAGGTTTCCAGCACTTCGGTCTTGCCGCCGTTGGCTTCCAAATGCTGGAGGATGGCCTGCATCAGGTCCGGGTCGGAGCCTCTGAACCTATAAATGGCTTGTTTGACATCGCCCACCCAAATGACCTGTTTAGCCAATTGCGCCAGGCGCAGGAACAACGCCAGTTGAATCGGGCTGGTATCTTGGAACTCATCCACCATCAACACCTCCAGCCCGTCCTGCAACATCTCTTGCACCAAAGGGTTGTCCAAGGCTTGGTACAGCAAATGTTCCTGGTCGGTAAAGTCGATCAGCCCCCGGACTTTTTTGAAAGCCTGAAATTCTGCCAATGCGGCGGCGGCGATGTTAAAAAGCTGCTCACAATAGCGCCGGATGTCGGCATGTAAACGCGGATGCCTTTCAAAATCAGCGGCGGCCCGCTGCACGGCATCGGAAGCCGGCTGGCTTTTCTTTGTGGCGGCGCTCTTCGATAATTTTACCCAATTTGCCCAAGTCAGATTATGCTGTTTAATGGGGTCGGCAACATCCTGTAACAAAGCCAGATACTCTTTGGTGCCTTTAGTGCTGTCTTCACTGTTTTTGATATACGTTATGGCGGCCGCCACCGCATCAGACAACGCGCTATCCAGTGTTTTTGCTGTGGGTTCCGGAAAAAAAGCCAATAGGGCATCGGCGCTGCTTTTACCGCTGTCTTCAATACGCCCGATAGGCTGGTCGTTGGCTCTGGCGGTGTTGACAATCGCCTTAACGGTACTTTTCCAATCATCCTGCCCTAAACGGTAAGCCAACCCATTCATATCCTGCACCGTTTGTACCGGGAGCACCTGTTCAAGCGCCAGACTAAATAAATGCCCCGCTTCGGCTTCCTCAATGACCTTAAGGTTGGGCGACAGCCCGGCTTCAAAAGCAAAACGGCCCAATAATTGCCCGCAGACACTGTTCACCGTACCGAGCATGGCCTGATCCATTTGGTTGGCGATTTGCGTAAACCCGCGTCCGTTCAGGCGTTGCCGGACACGCTCCCGCAATTCCCTGGCGGCCAATTTAGTAAACGTGGTTCCAATGATACCAGACGGTTTGGCCGCCGGTTCCGTGGTCAGTATTTTTTCCAGATCACCGGCCAAACGGTAGGTTTTTCCGCTGCCCGCCCCGGCGCTGATAAAAGTGATATGTCCCATCATCGCCATTCACCCCAACCGGTCAGCACCTTATAATCGTTAAAAGCATCGCTGGCTTTCGGGATGGTCAGGGCCGCCTCACCGGGATCGGAATCGGCGGCGGCTTCAGTGCCGCTAACGCTAACTTCAATCAAGCCCCGGTCGAGTTGTTTACGCCGCCATTCCCATGTTGTTTGCATTTTCCGCCAAATGACCGCATGGCTTTCATCCGTATCCGGTTTTATTGCTATGGCTTCCGGGAAATAATCGGTATTTTGCGCCAACATTGCCCCGCCGTCCTTGATAACAAAATAAGCCACCGCCGGCCATTGCTTTGCCGCACTGTTTTTTTGCCGCATATAGGAATACGTCACCAATTGCAGGTGCGTATTACCTTGCAAGCTGTCTTTATGGTATTTTGCCCCGCCCCATTTAATATCCACCACCGCCTCCTTACCGTCTGCATTGGTGACTTTCATATCAATGGAGCCGCGCAAATTGCCGCCAAAAAACGGGGCTTCCTGCGCCTGTTCCATTTCAATATGCACCACGTTTGCCGTCTTTAACTGGCGGATCAATTCATACAAGGATTTTCTTGCGGTGTCTATAAACTGTTCCTTTTCCGCCAACCTGCCGGGCTGCAACAGCACGGCCCCTTCTTCTGCCAGCAGGGTGTGGATAACCTGATCAAACCAGTTATTGAGCGCCGCCCTATCGGCTGTTTCAGAGGTTAATAGGCCGCCATTTTCGATAAAATACCGCTCGTAAAGGTGATGTGCCAGATTACCCTTTAATAAATTACCGTCGCCTAAAGACTGTAACATTCCGGCCGTCAAACCGGCTTTATAGCGCAACACCCATTGATAAGGGCTGTAAAAGAAAGCTTCCAGACTGGAATAAGATTCCTGTTCACGCGGCGCCAACCCCTCGCCCGCACCCAACCGCCACCAGCGGCTTAAGCCGACTAACGGTTTATCATCGGCTTTTACGGGCGTAAGGCTATCGAATACGCGGATAGGGTCTCCCCGCAGCACACTGTCTTCCGCCTTAATTTCCTGCCAGTTTTCGAGGCAACTGCAAATTTGGTCCCATAACGGATGGTAGGCCTCTTCATCTTCATGCAAAACGATAATCAAACGTTCCGAAGCCGCATTGATGGGTTTTAACCAGCTTAAGGCCTGCCTTTGCAATTGCCTGTCAAGATCAGGCAACAGCACGCCATGCCGGTTTAATTGTTGCCGTTCTTGCCTGGACCAAGGATAGGCGGACTGTAAAGGCAACGCCCGAAAATCCCACCAAACCAGCGTATTGACGGTTTGGTTAAAACTGTCCGGCTGGCGGGCGCCGACCAACCATTGAGGTTGGCCGGAGACACATTCGGCGTATTGGTCGACGATACCGATGCCAGAACCGGTTAATTGGTCCAATAAATAGCGTAATTGTTCCGGCTGGATGTGCGTCGTACCGTCAGCCAGTAAATTGCTTAACGCGGCGTTCAATTCACTGGCTTGGCCGTATGCGGCCCCCAATAGCGCCCGCATCGCTTCATCCTCCCAACGCGGTTGTTGCTGCTCCAACCAGCTGGCGACTTTTAGGGTACGTTGTTTGGCGATATCAAGCGGCAATCCCGCTTTGGGCGTATAACGGGGGGCGGCAAACCAATAGGCAAGGTCGGCTTGTAATTGCTTAAAGCGTCCGTCGCTGTAATCTTCGCGGTTTTTTTCCGCTTCCAGCAGATCGGTTAATGTTTGCCGCCATTGTTCGCCTCCTATGCCTGGGGCGTTTGCCACCACTTTGGCTAACGGGTGGCGGATTCTGCCGGGCAACAACCCAACAGGCTGCATCAAAAACTGTAACAACATGTCCGGATTCAAAGGCTCCCAAAGCAATTCCAGTGCGACCGGTAAAACTTGCAGGATGGGCCGCCAAGGTGACGCCTTTTCAAAACCCAGCCTGGGCAAGTGGACGGCGGACAAAGCGTCGTCCATGGCGACACCGTCACCGCCAGTTAACACAGCCACGGTTTTATCGCTATTGTTAGGGGCTTGTGATGCCAGCCATTGGCTGATCAGACGGGCGGATATGGCTTTGGAGCGGGCTTTAACCACAACGAAGCTATGATCCCCGACCAGCTTCGTTTTATGGACGGAACCGTCTTCGCCTTTATTTAAGCTTTCGGCGGCCAATTGCGCCAACGTGCTTTGTAAGCGGTGAAGATCCTTACCTAAGGGGGCGGCGGGTAATAAGGCAGGCTGTTCGGTAACGTCAAATGATTGCAATATCTGTCGCCAAAGGGGTGAAAAATCACTCGGCCTGTCCAGCAAAACCACCCGTTCGATTTGCGTCTTTTGCGTTTTTAACATCGCCAAAATGGTTTGCTGCCTTTGGCCGAAGCCGAGGCTGACTTTTTTCGCCGCTAACTGTTCAACCGCCGCCATATCCGCCAAACGGCCGGATACCCCGCTTGAAAATAGGCCGTCCCAACCGGATTCATACCAGCCATCACGCCATTGCAGCAACGTTTTGGCCACATTGAACTGATCGGTTGCCAAAGAGAGATGATAAAAACGGTCGGGGGTGTCACAAGCTTTCAGACAACCTAGATACTGGATAATACGCGTGGCTAGTGAGTCTGTTACCGGGGCGATACCGCATTGTGTCTCCAGAACGGACAGGAAGCCTATCGGGCCGACCTCCTTTTCGCCGATAGCGGTGTGTGTCCGTTTGGGTTTAATGCCGTCTAAACCGAATCCAAACCTGATTTGCATCCTATCTGACCCTTGTTGAATAATTAATTATCGACCAGTTTAAACCAAATCCCATTACTTAACACCATTTAAAGCAAAGGTTATATTTTTGAAGGGACAGGTTTTTCGCAAGCCTATAAAACTGCACGGATAATCAGTCATTTCCACATGTAGATCGCCCGCCCGTTAATCCCTTCTGAACAGGGATACCTATCAAACACTGCCAAGTCCACGCAACGTCCATGGTTATGAGGGTCTTAATCCCTTCTGAACAGGGATACCTATCAAACACCACCGCCGCCCCGAACTGGTCACTTTAGCCCTCGTCTTAATTCCTTCTGAACAGGGATACCTATCAAACCGTCTGACATTAGTGTTAATGATCTTGGTAACGGTGTCTTAATCCCTTCTGAACAGGGATACCTATCAAACTTTTGCACCATCAACAATGGTGCAAAAAGTATCTGTCTTAATCCCTTCTGAACAGGGATACCTATCAAACAAATTTGCTATCTCGTTGTATGAAGACCCAATGGTCTTAATCCCTTCTGAACAGGGATACCTATCAAACCTCTTGTTGAAGTGGAAAGAGAGCAACAAAAGAATGGTCTTAATCCCTTCTGAACAGGGATACCTATCAAACAGATATTATCTGGCAACGGCTAAGATTCTCCACGTCTTAATCCCTTCTGAACAGGGATACCTATCAAACAGATATTATCTGGCAACGGCTAAGATTCTCCACGTCTTAATCCCTTCTGAACAGGGATACCTATCAAACGTTTCTTGAAAGACGGAAGTCAGGCTGATTGCGGGTCTTAATCCCTTCTGAACAGGGATACCTATCAAACGCTTCTTGCTCAACAAACGGGCGGTCATTAACCGTCTTAATCCCTTCTGAACAGGGATACCTATCAAACGGGTGGTACAAGTTCAACCGGGCATGTTACCGCTGTCTTAATCCCTTCTGAACAGGGATACCTATCAAACTAACAGCATTATTCCCAACATTAGAAACCAGCCGCGTCTTAATCCCTTCTGAACAGGGATACCTATCAAACGCTATCCGCAATGCCGACAGTGGTCTTGATCCTACGTCTTAATCCCTTCTGAACAGGGATACCTATCAAACCCCTCGCATACAATATTTTTATTATATATCAATATGTTACAAGTCACTTTTAAGAGACCGATTTTAACCTTTTCAGTTAACTCTTGAAACCCATAGGGCAAGGCTATTCTAACCAAAAAACTAACGCGTTGCATAGGGCAATTTTTGGCCTAAAAATATCACATGGGGGCCACTTTGGACAATCCGTGATTTAACAGGATGTAAATTCAAATCCAGTTTGCCAAGTTGGTTTTTTGCATACGCTTTTGCCGCCAAAGCGTTCATTTTGCTGTCGGTGAACAGTAAAAAATCATCGGCGAACCGTACAAAAGGGATATTGGCACGACTTAATGACTGGTCAAAATCGTGCAGATATAAATTGCACAATAACGGCGACAACACGCTTCCCTGTGGGATACCCCGCACCTTACCCAACAAACTTTTTTGGTGGGCGCCTTGCTTTAACCAAAGCGCCATTAATTTCATGGCCTTATTGTCGGCAACAAACGGCTTCAGTCTCTTTAACAAAAGCACATGGGGTATCGTATCGAAAAAACTTTCAATATCCGCATCGACCAACCAATCACGGCCACAGCGGATATGTTCCTTGGCTTTATTTAATGCCTGTTCGACGTTGCGTTTTGGCCTATAAGCAAAACTGCTGTCATGAAACAATTGTTCCGCCTTGGGTTCTAAAACAGTCAAAATAGCACGCTGGATAACCTTATCGGCAAGGTATTGTGCGGTAATGATACGGCTTTTACCATCGGGCTTTTGCATAGGGAACTGGCGCAAAGGCTTAGGGCGGTAGCTGCCGGCCAGTACTTCATCACGCAAAGCCAGAAAATGGCCGACAAAATGGTGTTCTAACTCATCTCGAGACACGGTGGGCGACCATGGGGTATGCTCCGACTGTAACCGCCGCCAACTTTGATCCAAAATATCAGGCGACATCGCCAATTCCAAAAGCCCTTTAGCCATTGTCTTGCTCCTGATTGTTTAATATCCCCCGAAAACCAGCCACTTTTCCGCGTATCTGTTCGGCCAATGAAGAAAATGTAATATCACCCTCATCATCGGCGCTTAGTCGGGGGCATTGCTCACGGAACTCTGCCCAAAAATTATAAAATGTCGGCCTTGCGTCTTTGGTCAAACGGCAACCATGCGCTTGGCTATAGGAAAAATCTTTAGGATTCAAGCACCCTAAAAACGCATATAACGAAAAATCTACAGCGGCCCGAAAAATTTCGGCAAAGTCTAAAACCAAGGCTTCACGTCCGGCCACGGGTTGATGTAAAAACCCAAAAGCCGGATCCAAACCTTCACAAACCAATACCTGCCGAATATCGGCCATTAGCAAGGTATATCCTAACGATAATAGGGCGTTGAAAGGATCTTGTGGCGGCCTACGGTTACGGCCATTAAAACGCCATTTGTCAGGTAACCCATGTGCCAACAGGGCGAACCAAGCCGCGGCCAATACCCCTTCATACCCCATCAGTTTGGCTATGCTATCGGCTTGGTTAAGTTTATCCAGCAATTCTGCCCGTTGTTGTTTAAAGGGTTGCCGCTGTTCCGCATTAAAATGGCTTAGCGGCAAATCATAGGCGGCAAATTTTTGCTGCAAAAACCAACGGGCCACGGCCACGGCACAACCGGTATGTTCGGCACAGCGAAATTGCAGCCGTCTAAGCGGCAAACGAACCGCCAACCCTGCTGCCATTATTGCCGGTTCTTGTGAACCCCTTTGTGACAACAGGGTTGTCGGAACGGCCGCTGTAGACAATGCCCGCCAAACCGGCATTTCAATAGTCGGACTTCCGTATACGATGACCTGCTCCAGCAGGGCGACAGGTATCCTTTGCAGCTTCCCGCCTTCACGCCGAACACATAGCGTGTTATTTTCATAAGATACGGTTATTTCCCGGTGATCAACGATTAGGATCATTAACGATGCCCCCATAAACGGACGGAAAGCGCAAGTTTGTTTGCCCGCGTTCCGCATTAAGTTAAATAACGGTTTTTCTCTATTCGGTTTACGCTTTTGGCGGATGGCGCTAAGCCGATAGATGGCAAAGCTGTTTGACGTAACTGACCAAATCCAATGTCTTCCGCTGTGGCTCTACCGTATTGGCGCAATTTAGCCCTAAAAAAACCTGTTGCTGTATGCCCGCACTCCAGATCGCTTTCGGATGCGAAATCGGATAAAGCCTCACGTCATCTTCTTGGGTATGGGTATGACATGCGACCAATTCGATGATGCGTTGAAGTTCGGGGGTGCTGGCCTCCAGTAAAAATACGGATTTTTGCAAAGCTAAAGCGTGCTTGCTTAACCGGTAATGGAATTTTTTCAAACGCTTTTCATTAACGATATCGTAACTTAACAAGTACCAGTGCTTTTTCATTTTATGTAATTGGCGGGCTTTTTAAAGTTGATTAAGGCCCGTTTCGTCAAAGCCTTTGCCGGACGCTGTTGGTCAAGCCAAACAAATAATAATTTGTCTTGGCTTATGTCTATCAGTGCACAAAGCTGCAATAACAATTCTTCCGATTGCTTTTGGCTCAGTTGGCATTCAAAAAGCGAGTATTGGCAGCTTAATTGCCAAGCTTGAAGGCAACGGAATACTTTCCGCCGTTTTTTATTGTCGACAATGTCATAGGCGACAATGGCTGTATTTGTCATAGCGTTACTCATCGTTAATGTTATCTTGACAAGGGGTACTGTTGACGCAGACGTATTTAACGCCATTTTGTTGGGGGAGCGCCTATTTGACAAATTTGTCAGGCATACCGTGACATTCTTTACGGCGCTCAAGTAAGGGGCGTTTTTTAGCATCCCGTATTGACGCCCCAAAACACTTAACATACTTATTGGGGAGAAAAGGCTTGAACATATTTTTTATAAAAAATAAGCAGATAACGCAGCAAGGCGGGCAAAATCATTTTTCGGCATACGCTATATCCCTTTACCTCATATAGCGACAATGGCTGGCTTATTGTCTAAATAATTTGTTAGGCTGGAATTCTTAGGGTAATTGCTATTTAATAGAGACATATCAATACCGTCACTTATTAGAACCAGACACTATGAAAGCACCTTGGCAATTTGACAAACGCGTACTGTTGGCCGTCAGCGGCATGTCCCCACAGATTTTGACCGAAACATTGTATGCTTTGGCGGTGGATAGCGGGCAGCCCGCTTTTGTGCCGACCGAGGTGCATTTGATTACAACCATTGAGGGGGCGGAAAGGGCAAAACTGCAATTATTACACTCAAAAACGGGGAAATTCGGCCAGTTTTGTCATGATTACCATTTGAACGCCATACAATTTACCGAACAAAACCTCCATGTCATCACAGACGCCAACGGCACCCCCCTAGCGGATATTGCCACCCCCCAACAAAACGAGGCGGCGGCCGATTTCATCACCCAAATAGTGGCCGATCTGACGCGTGACGCAAACTCGGCGTTACATGTTTCCATTGCCGGTGGCCGCAAAACTATGGGCTATTATTTGGGCTATGCGCTTAGCCTTTATGGCCGCCCTCAAGATCGGCTGTCCCATGTCTTGGTGACTGACCGTTTTGAAGGGTTGCACGATTTTTTTTATCCGACCCCTGAAAGCCGGGTCATTTATGACAAAACCAACAAACCTTTGGATACCCAACAAGCGAAAGTCCTGTTGGCCGAAATCCCGTTTGTCAGATTACGTTCGGGCATCCCCACACATTTATTGTCAGGAAAGGTGGGATTTAACGAGAGCATCCACTATGCCCGACAATTGGAAGCCCCACCCAAGCTTGAAGTCAATTTTACGGGCCGCCATTTATCAGCGAATGGCATTACAGTCAAATTAACCTATATCAACTTTGCCTTTTATGTCTGGATGATTCAACAGACCATAGACAATGGCGACTGGATTGAGCGGCAGGTTGACCCCAGTAAAGTTTATGCGGCGTCTTTTATTAAGGTTTACCAAACCTATCATCCCACGCCCTATCTTGAGGGCGATAAAACGATTGATATTCTGAGTAAAGAAGGTATGGATAAAAATTGGTTATCGGAACGCATCAGTCAAGTCAAAAAGTCTTTTAAAGAAGCGCTGGGCGAAACCCCGGCGCAAGCGTATATCGTCCAAGCGTTAGGCGGCAATAACAAAAAATACTATTCCTTGGCTTTGCAGCCCGAACAAATCCACTACCTTTAGGGGCACGTTTTAATGGTGATCCCAAGGCGTTCAGGCCTGACAAAATGGTCAATTGGCAAATGATGAATTGCCCTAAAGTAAAATAAACGCCAACAACTTAAAACCGGGCGGGCGCAATGGCACATATTCTCATCAGTTTTTTAGGCAAATCCGTAAAGCAAAACGGACAATACCGGCAGGCCAATTATTGCTTTGCTGACGGCAGCCAAAAAACGGCCCGTTTTTTCAGCTTGGCGTTAAACGGGCACATTCAACCGGACCGCTTGGTTATGTTAGGCACATCAGGGAGCATGTGGGATGTGTTATGCGAACATTTAAGCACGGACGGTAATGACCAGTGGGCGGCGTTAAGTGAAGCGGTGGAGGCCGATGCCGTCACCCAAGCACAGCTTGACGCGTTTTCTTGTCCGGTCGGCTTGGCGTTACACGTTGATTGCCAGTTAAAACGCATCCCCTATGGTGACGACATCACAGAGCAAGTTGAAATCCTGCAAATCATGGCGGCGGCCATTCAGGCGGGCGATACTGTCTCGTTAGACCTGACGCATGGCTTGCGGCATTTGCCCATGCTCGGCCTGCTCAGCGCCATGTATCTGCAAACCGCCCGTTCCGCAACAATAAACGGCATTTATTACGGCGCATTGGACAGGACAAAAAACAATTTAACGCCCGTGATGCAACTCAACGGTTTGTTAAACATAGCCCAATGGCTGCACGCTTTGGACGGTTTTAACAAAACCGGCAATCTCGCGCCCTTTTCTGGGCTATTGCAACAAGACGGCATGGCGCCAGAAATCGCGAACTGTTTGGAAGAGGCGGCATTTTTTGAAAATACGCTGAATATCCCTAACGCCCGCACGCCTTTAAAAAAGTTTACCGCAGCGACTAAAGACGGATTACCAAGCATTGGCGCATTATTTGAGTCCAGCTTAAAAGAACGTATTGCTTGGCATAAAGAAGACAATTTGTATCTGAGACAACGCAGTAACGCCTGTTTTTACTTGCAGCAAGGCGATTATTTACGCGCGGCGGCTTTAGGCTACGAGGCATTTATTACCCGTTGTGTCCAACAAGACAAGTCCGTACCCAAGTTAGACCCTCAAAATTATGAGCATCGCCAACAAACGAAAGACACGCTAAAGAAAAATGACGGCTACAAGCTACTAAACGACCTGCGGAACGCTTTAGCACATGGCACACGAAGCGATAAGGCTCAGGTACAGCGTGCTTTGAGCAATAAGGACAATTTACACACTGAACTTGAGCAATTATTTGAACGGTTATTACCTAAACATTAAGGAAAGGTTATGCAAACCATTGAAGCCCGTTTTGAAATTGTTACGCCGATGTTTATCGGTGGGGGCAATCCTGACGAAGTTGAGTTACGCCCCCCATCAATTAAGGGGGCATTGCGGTTTTGGTGGCGGGCATTGCATTGGGGGCAGTGTTTGGGCATTCAGAATAACAACATCAGCGATGCTTTAACGTTATTGCATGAGCGGGAAGCGGCCTTATTTGGTGCGGCGGCTAATGACGATAAATATGGTCAGGGTAAGCTACAAATCAGATTGACGCTGGAAGAAAATCTCAGGGAATATCCTCGGCCAACTAACCTTCCGAGTGGACAAGCTTATTTGCTTGGGCAAGGGCTTTATCATTTCGATAATGGGCTTCTGAAGAAAGCGTTGGACGCCAATCAACATTTTACCATTCACCTGAAACTGGCTAATGATGTTAAACCCGAACCTGTTTTAAACACGCTGTTAATTTGGGGCTTGTTGGGCGGGCTGGGTAGCCGGTCAAGAAAAGGCTGGGGTTCGGTTGCGATTCGCTCCCTTATCTATAAAAAAAGCCTGGGCGAAGATGGCCGGGCAATTGAGGTCCCCGACACGACCAACACCTATAAAACAAAAGTTCAAGAATTATTGATGGATTTAGCGCCCTGTTTGCCGCCGTTTACGGCATTTTCAAAAAAAACGCGGATTGATTTATCTAAAATAGGAAACAACGCGTTAACGTTATTAGGCGGGATAGGTCAAGAAATGCAGATGTACCGTAGTTACGGAAGACGCGACCGACAAGGTAATCATGTTGTAGGAAATCAGCCTGCGGAACAAAACTTTGGCAACGATCACGATCTGATTTTAGATTTTTTTGGTCACAGAAGCATTACTACCCATCCTGAGCGGGTGATATTCGGCTTGCCTCATAACTACTTTTTTTCAAATGGGGCTAAAGTTGATGTTCACGCGGTAGATGCGACTACCGGTTCAGAGCATCGGCGGTCATCACCACTTTTTATTCATATCCACAAATTTACTTCAGGTGACTGTATTGCCGTCCAGAGTTTGTTAAAAGCCAATTTTTTACCCGCTACTGACAAAATTCAGTTAAAGGCAAAAACAGCGCTCAATTTGGCTTGTTCAGTTGATTGGAACGTCATCAATCAGTATTTAGACCGATTTAATACTAAGGAAACCATTATATGAGCAACCGCTATTTTCATTTTACCTTAGGCCCCGTACAAAGCTTTGTTGCCCAAGCACGGCGGACACGCGATTTTTGGGCAGGGTCTTTTTTGTTGTCTTGGTTGTCGGCGGTGGCGATACAGGCGGTTAAGGCCCAAGGCGGCAAAGTCAGTTTCCCCATCCCTGACGGCAATTATTTATGCTGGTTGCGCGAAGGTAACAACAAACATGCCCCCGCGCCGCAACAAGGCTGTATCCCCAACCGATTTAAAGGTTTGGTCGCCACAGTCCCGGCTGATTTTAATGCCCAGGAAGTGGCCGAAAGCGTGCAATTGGCTTGGCAAGGTTTGGCGGAAGCGGTTTGGCAACAGGATTTAAGCCATTGCACACCACAAACCCGTGTTATTTGGGACAGGCAAGTTAAGTGTTTTTGGGAAATTAGCTGGGCTTTAACTGCCGACGGCACAGAAAGCAATTTATTGGACCGGCGCAAAAACTGGCGCTCCTACCTGCCCCCCGAAGAGGCGGGCGTAAAGTGCATGATGATGGACGGTTGGCAAGAATTATCGGGCATCAACACACCGAATGAAAAAGGGCTGGCTTTGTTTTGGCAAGGCTTGCGGAATAAAGGCGGTTCTTTAAAAACCGATTTACGCGAACATGAATACCTGTGCGCGGTCGCTTATATCAAACGGCGTTTTTCCCGATGTTTTGCCAATTTATCCCAAGCCATGCCCAACGGCTGGGTGGCGCATGGTTGGCAGGTCAATTCATCCGTGCCGTCGGTGAGTTATATGGCGGCCGCGCCTTGGTTGGCTAACGTGTTGGCAGTTGCGCCAGAGCAAGAATTGTCAGCGTTTCATAACGCCGCCAAGGTGTTGACGCAAAATTGTTATGGCGAATATGACACCCGTTTGGCTTGCATTGATCAGGCCTTGATGAAACGGGGGGACAAAGGGCTGTTGTGGCAGGTGAAAAGCCTGGATGGGGATGTGTTTTTTGAAACGGCTTTGGACAATAAAAACCGTCATGAAGACCAAGCCCAAGCGCAAAAAGTCAAACACGCGCTTTGTGCGTTGCGCAATGCCGCCAATAAACAGTTAGCGGCAAATAATAGGCCGCTATTGGCGCCTGTCAGCCCGTTTTATGCCGTATTGATGATGGACGGTGATTCATTGGGCAGCCAAATGGGCCACACGGCTAAACAAGCAGCCATTAGCGAATCGTTAAATGCGTTCACTAGCGGCGTTGATCATGTTGTTAAGGGGCATAGCGGCTTTTTAATTTATGCGGGCGGTGATGATGTCTTGGCCTTATTGCCGGTAGAGTTTGCCATGGGCTGCGCTTATCAGTTGCGGCAATTGTATCTTGACTGCTTTGCAAAACACGGAAAAGGCAACGTAAGTTCCACGCTTTCCGGTGCCATTGAATACGCCCACATCAAAATGCCGTTAGGCAAAGTATTGGGCGATGCCCACCGTTTATTAGACGATGTCGCTAAGGACGGCTGTGGGCGCGATTCGATTGCCGTCCGGGTTTGGAAGCCTGGAGGACAGCATTTGCAATGGGCAAGGCCTTGGAAAAAAGCGGTTACCCATAACAAAGTCATTATTGATGAATTGGTGAAAGACTTTCAGAAAACAGAACAGGAAACGCCGTTTTCCAATTCGTTCTTCTTTAACGTCGAAGCGCGTTTTGCCATGCTGCAAACCAAAGACAAAAAGGGTGAATTAGCGTTAGCGGACGGTTTTGACACCCCCACCATTAAAAAATTGATAGCCGCAGAATACCTAAACTCAGGCATCGATAATAAAGGCATTACGTTCGCACAAGCCGAAGAACGCATCGGGCCATTGGTCACACAATGTATGCCTGTAAAACGTCTCTTTGAACAAGGTAAGGAGGGGGCGGAAGATAAAGAGGATTTTGAAGACGTAAACCAACTCAATATCGATGCCGCCCATTTCATCCGTTTTTTAGTGGGCAAAGGGGTTGGGCATGGTTAATTACAAAAAACAACAGGCAAAACAAGCGCGTAAAGCCAAAGCCCAACAAAAATCACCCCCGCCTTCCGTAACAACAGATGCGGCAAAACCAATGGTTTTTCAACCCTGCGGGGAGGGGGCAGTCAATTTGTCTTTCGCGCCTATCGACACTTGGTTTTTTAGGGAATCCCGTCCGCACGACGCGGCGGGCGCAAGCGAACTGAGCAGCCTATTCCCGCCCCCTGTGCGTACGTTAATGGGGGCAGTACGAAGTTTTTTAGGCGATAATCTTGGGGTTGATTGGCGGCAATTTAACCGCAATGGCGTATACACTGAACTGAAACAAGCCATAGGGGAGGGTGAATCGTTAGGCGCGTTATTCATTAACGGCGCGTGGGTGTGTAAAAACGGCCAACGCTTATACCCGGCGCCTGGCTATTTAATGCACAAGACCGATGAGTTTGTCCGCTTGCAAATAGGCGGTGTGGTGGAATGTGATTTGGGCAACGTCCGCTTACCCGAATTGCCGAAAGGCAAAGCGGGCTATAAAAACATGGAACAAACGTGGGTTACCCCCGCAGGCTGGCAAAAATTATTGCAAGGGGATGCGCCGACAAAAGAAGAGCTCGTTAAAGCAGAGGATTTATTTGGTAAGGAACCGCGCCTAGGGATTGCCCGCAATAATCAGACGCGTAGCGTGCTGGAAGGCAAACTTTATCAAACCCAACACTTGCGCTTAAAAAATGACGTGACTGTCGAGCTTGATGTCAAAGGTTTACATGAAAGTTTAGCTGAAAAATTACCCATCGCAAGCAAACACCAAATTTTGCGTTTAGGTGGCGAAGGGCGCATGGCGGTGTTGGCAAAAAATTCCCATTATGGGCAATTGCCCACGTTGACGGCCAATAAGCCCGATTGGCCGGCGAAAAAAATCATTGTCCACATTATCACGCCCGCCTATTTTGACGGGTTAATGTTCCCAAAAGGGTTTGATAAACGGGAGATTGGCGGGCAAACCGTTTGGCAAGGCACCCTGCTCGGTATAGAACTTATCATTGAAGCCGCCGTGATCGGTAAAGCGCATCGGGAAGGGGGATGGGATATGCAAAAACATCAGCCCCGTGCGGTTAAAAGTTATATTCCGGCGGGTAGTGCGTGGTTTTGCCGCATAGTGACGGAAATTTCAAATAAAGAATTGCTGGAAAAGTTACACGGCCAATCTATCGGTGCGGAAACCGAATGGGGGCGCGGACAAATTTTAATCGGCGTGTGGAATGACACGAAAATACAGGGGAAATAAATGATGGCGACGACAACAGCATTATTGGGTTTATGGGCGCAAACCAGCATCCACGCCGGGGCGGGCAGTTCAATAGACGGCATTGATTTACCCATCCAACGCGAAAGCCATAACGGTTGGCCTTGTGTGTTTGGCTCGTCAGTGAAAGGGGCTTTACGCGCGAAAGCGGAAGATTTATGGGGTAAAAATGACGGCGTGCGGTATTTGTTTGGCCCTGATTCTGACAGCGACAAAGCCTCGGAGCACGCAGGCGCCATAATGGTTAGCGATGCCCGCTTATTACTGCTGCCTGTGCGCTCATTAACAGGCCATTTTAAATGGGTGACGTGTCCCGCACTGCTAAAACGGCTACAAAACGATGCCAAATGCTTTGATGTGGCAATCAATGCTTTCATTGTCCCAAGCGTCTGCGTCTCAGCATTAGAGTCAGGCCTACAGCCACAAGCGGAAGGCGATTTATTTTTAGAAGAATATCGCCTGACAACCCAAAAATGCGGTGAATTAAACGGAATCGTCAACCTATTAAGTGGCTTGTCAGGCATTGAAGAAGCCGATTTAAGGGCGCAATTGGTGCTGGTCAGTGATGCCATGTTTACTTATTTGTGCCAATACGCCACCCCGGTCGCCGCCCATATTGCCATAGACAACACCACAAAAACGGTGAAAAAAGGTGCGTTGTGGTATGAAGAAACTTTGCCGCCAGAAACCGTGTTTTATCTGGCTTTAAAAGCGAGTGCGGTACGCGACCCTTCCGTTAGGGATGACAAAGGCGAAGACGTTAAAGGGAAATTTGAAAATCAGGCCGTTAAAGACAGCAAGGCGGAAGCGGTGCTCGCCAGTATCACCGACGTTTTGTTGGCTAAACCCTATCTGCAAATCGGCGGCAATGAAACGGTAGGCATGGGCTGGTGTAAAGTTCAAATCAGCAAAGGGGCTTAACATGGCACAAACCATACAACAGCAACGGGCAAAATACGCGCTAGAGTGTGTCACCGCATTGACAGGACAACACCATTTTACTAAAGAGCAGCAGAAAAATTTTATCAGTTATGCCAATAGCTTACCCGCAATGATCCATACCAACGGTTTGGGGCAAACCATGGCATTTCATAAAGCGAAAGGCAGCAACAACGCGCTGAATGAAACGGATGATAAGAAAAGGAGCTATAACGCCTTGTACAAAATCGTTTCCGATTGGCTTTGTAGGCCGCCGCAAGTCTATGAAAATTACGATGACGTATTAAAAGGCATTACTCAGGAACAGATACAAAGTTATCAACTGGCGCAAGCGGAAGCCTTGGTATTGATGTCTTGGGTGAAAAAATTTGCCAAAGCCTTTTTAGCCGAAGAGGAAAGCCAATCATGACAACGCCCTTATACCAAGATCATAACATGCCGGCCAAAAAACCAGAAAACGCGCATTCAGGCTTATGGTTCGAACGTTTTTTTAATCAATTTGATGACGACAACCATTGGCAAATCCGCAAACCGCTTAAGGGGAAAGACGGTAAAGAACACGACCCTAAAAAAGACTGGATCAATACGGTTACAGGCAAAATAGGCTCACAAAAACAGCTAAATGAATTTCAGCAACGTCAGCAAACATTAATCGCCGCCTTACAAGGCGAAAGCCATTGTTACAGCACCGACTGGCACTTCGTAACCGGCATGGGCAATCCACATCCCGTAGAAAATGGCTTTGCTTGGCATCCGACCTTAGCCGTACCCTATTTGGCGGGTTCGGCCGTAAAAGGTTTGGTTCGTGCCTGGGTAGAAATGAATGAGGACGGATTAAGTGCAGATGAAAACAAAGCCCTCTTAAAACGCTGGTTCGGCACCGAAGCTAAAGGGCAAGCGGCAGAACAAGCGGGGGATTTTATTTTCTTTGACGCCCTACCCGGCGAGCCGCCCGTGTTGTTGTGTGACATTATGACCCCGCACATGGGCAAATGGTACGAACAAGGTGATTCAGGCAGCTTAAATCCTAACGCCATTCCCGCCGATTGGCATGAACCGGTTCCCGTACCGTTTCTGGCGGTCAAAAAAGCGCCGTTCATTTTTAGCATTGCCGCCCGTAACCCGGACAAGCAACCCGATGATGTGAAGGAATTGGCGCGGGTTTTTGACGCGTTAAACAATGCCCTGCTTTGGTTAGGCGCAGGGGCGAAAACAGCGGCAGGCTATGGTTATATGACAGAGGATAAAAATTTTATCCTAGAACTGCAAGCCCAGAAAGACGCAGACGACCAAGCCGCACAATTCGCAGCCCTGACCGATGCCCAAAAATCCGTGTTTAAATTGGCACAAGACTACGGACAGGCCAAAGCCCATCCAAAAACGCAGCCTGTAGGCGGCCAATTAAACCAACTATTGACCCAGACCATTAACCAATCTGGCGGTTGGCCCAGCGAAGACAGACAAGCCTTATGGGCGCTCGGCACCAAAATCAACGAAACGCTTTGGAACAACAAAAATGTCAAAAACCGATTAAAGACGTTACAAGGCTGACATCATATCCCCGACAACCCATTTCTGCCCATGTTATCACACCAGGAGAACACCAAATGCCCAAAGGCCTGATCAAAAACCGGTGCGGCAACAAAAGCAGCGGCTGGCATTGCCGATTGAAAGCCAGGCAACAACACAAGCGCCTTGCCCAAGGACTATCATGACAGGGCTCAGCTTCCACCGTTACCAATTCAACTTTACCCTAGACACCCCGTTGCACTTGGATTTTTATGCCGGTTCGCTGTTGCGCGGCGTGTTTGGTCACGCCTTACGGAAAGTCAGTTGCATGACCAAACTCAACGTGTGCGCCGAATGCCCTTTATACCGCACCTGCCCTTACCCCACCGTTTTTGAAAGCCCCCCACCCTTGCACCACAACCTGCAAAAGTTTAGCCAGATACCCAACCCGTATCTGCTGGAACCGCCAGCCTTGGGCCATAAGGCCTACAAAGCGGGTGAGGCGCTAAGTTTTTCGATGGTATTGATCGGCCCCGCCATCGCCCAACTGCCTTTGATTATTTTTGCCTGGCAACAGGCCTTTGCCCAAGGGGTCGGCAAATACCAAAGCACCGCACGGCTAAAGGCGGTAAGCGTAGTGGACACGCAAAACCGCCACCACCTTGTCTATGACCCGCAAACACAACCGTCCATGCAAGCCCACGCCCCCGTTCATATACCGGCATTGGCCGGGCAAGAAACACTGGCCCTCGCCTTCCTCACCCCCTTAC
Organism: Methylovulum psychrotolerans; assembly: GCF_002209385.1. Taxonomy (NCBI): domain Bacteria; kingdom Pseudomonadati; phylum Pseudomonadota; class Gammaproteobacteria; order Methylococcales; family Methylococcaceae; genus Methylovulum; species Methylovulum psychrotolerans. The sequence continues at coordinate 2,205,823 of NZ_CP022129.1, read as the reverse complement.
ATATCCAAAAGCAAGGCAAAGTGTTGGCGGACAATATGACCGCCAAAGATTTTTTAATGGCCCTAATACGGCGGCACTACCTTTTGCATGAGTTTTACGGAAACAACTATCAAGCCCCGCCGTTTTCAGCGCTTGCCGCCCACGCCGAAACGATACGCAGCCAAACGGCATTCCATTGGTGCCATTGGCAACGCTATTCCAATAGGCAACAACAAAAGATGCGCTTTGATGGCGTGTTAGGGCAGATAAGCTTAAGCGGCGACTTGCGGCCTTTCTTGCCCATGCTGCAAGCCGGGCAGTGGCTACACATTGGCAACAAAACCACGTTTGGCATGGGGCGTTATCAAATCAGCTGACAGATTTATCACTATCAACAATAGCCCCGTTGGTGTGAGGCACATCGGACCGTTTTACCATCGTGTTGGGTTGAAACCGGCCCCAGTGGCGTTTTTAGGAAAAAATGACCCCATGCAACCCGTTAATTTTTTTGTTAGAATGGCCTTACCGTATGGTTTTTTTGAGTTAACTGAAAAAGCCAAAAACGGTCTCCTAAAAGTGCCCAATAACATATTGATATATTTATTAAATATGGTGCTAATGGGGTTTGATAGGCATCCCTGTACCGAAGGGATTAAGACGAACTGCCCATCTTAAACACAAAGTCTGTTCCGTTTGATAGGCATCCCTGTACCGAAGGGATTAAGACCAGGCTCATCACTTCCTATTTACCAAGTTTTTTTTGTTTGATAGGCATCCCTGTACCGAAGGGATTAAGACGGTTTAAGATATAGATGTTGTCCAGGTTCTGTCGCAAATATTTACAAGAGCCGAGCCTGGCCTGATTGGCGGGCAAAACTAGCCCGCCAAATTGATAAATTGCTGGTAAGCGGGAAGTGTCTTCCCGGCGAGTTGCCCTTTGCGGATCATATGGGCGGTTTCGATCCCATCGAGGGTGGCTTGGGCGGAACGGAAAGCTTTGAACCCCAACATTGGCCCGGTTATCTTTTTGATGAACCGGTGATCCTGTTCCACCCGGTTATTGAGGTATTTGACTTGGCAAATGTCGACCATCAGGCAAAGCAGGCCTGCCAGCACCAGCAAGACGTTGATGTTTTCCAATCCGGCCAGGTTGGCGCCGCTTTTGTCCATGACCACTTTTTCGGGCAGGCCATTGCCATCAATGGCTTGCCTGAAGAAGGCGGTGGCCGCCGCTTCGTCACGGCGTTCGGACAGCATAAAGTCTATGATACTCCCCATATTTTAGACCAGCAGTTAAGATAGAAAGCCTTACCCAAAAAGGCAAACTAAACTATGGCAAATGTACGCAAGAACCACACAACGGAATTTAAAGCCAAAGTGGCCGTTGAGGCGATCCGCCAACAAAAAACGGTTAACGAGCTGACCACCGAATACGGTGTCCACGCCAGCCAGATCAACCTCTGGAAAAAGCAGGCGTTGGCGGTGATCCCGGAAGCCTTCAGCGGGAAAAAGGAAAAGGCACGGGACAACCAGCAACAGGACATTGACGAGCTGCACCGTCAGATAGGCCAGCTCATCGCCGAACGGGACTGGCTGAAAAAAAAGTCCTCGGCCAACCATTAGCGGCAAAGCAACTAGGGATTGACCCGCAAGACCCACAGTTCAGTGTTCGGCAACAATGCGGCCTGCTGGGGTTGAACCGTTCGTCCCTTTACTACCAACCAGCGGGTGAAAACCAGGAAAACCTGGCGCTGATGCGGCTGTTGGACGAACAATACACCCGGACACCCTGTTATGGGGTATTGAAAATGGTGGCGCATTTGCGCAACCTGGGTCATGTGGTGAACGCCAAGCGAGTCAGGCGTTTGCTGCGGAAGATGGGGCTGGAGGCGGTGTACCAGAAACCCAACACCAGCCAGCGGAACCCGGAACATAAAGTCTACCCCTACCTGTTGCGCGGACTGGTGATTGACCGTTGCGACCAAGTGTGGAGCACCGATATCACCTATATCCGGCTGGCATCAGGCTTTGTCTACCTGATGGCGGTGATTGACTGGTACAGCCGGTACGTCCTGGGCTGGGCGTTGAGCACCACCTTGGATGCGGATTTCTGCATTGAAGCCGTCGGCAATATAACCGAACGCCAGCAATGCGACATCTTCAACACCGACCAAGGTTCGCAGTTCACCACGCCCCGTTTTACCCAGCCGCTGCTGGACAAAGGCATAAAGGTCAGCATGGACGGGCGTGGTCGGGCATTGGACAATATTTTTGTCGAGCGGCTCTGGCGGACGGTCAAGTATGAGCATGTGTACTTGCAGGATAGGCACACCGTCCAAGAAACGTGGGTAGGACTGAGGGATTTCTTCCACTTTTACAACCATGAACGGCTGCATCAATCATTGGGCTATCGGACACCCGCTGACGTGTATTTAGCCAGGCGTTATGAAAAATATGAAAAAGATGAAACAACCCATTTTTATCAGCCGGCTTCTATCTTAATCTTATGAGATTTTGGTCTAGACAATGGGGAGTACCTTAGCCAACGGTGTCGCCAAACTTGTCGACCGCACGATACAGGTAAACCCATTCGCCTTTGATTTTGATATACGTCTCGTCCATGCGCCAAGAGCCGGCCACCGTCCGTTTGCGGCTTTTTGCCGCCAGGGCGATCAATGGAGAATAACGGACAACCCAGCGGTTCAGGGTCGTATGGTCCACTGTGACACCGCGCTCTGCTAAAATCTCTTCCAGATCACGGTAGGAAACGCCATACCGGACATAGAAGAAAACCGCGTACAGGATAACGTTTTTCGGATAGTGGGCGCCTTTAAAGCTGATCTTCATAGTCTGGCAACGAAAATGAGCGGATTATCCCCCAAAATTGGAAAGTTTGCGACAGAACCTTAAAAGTGGCATCGGCAACTATCCAGCCGTTAGCATCTGGATGTTCGTCCCAAACTTTGACAATTCCATCCGTAACTTTTAAAACTTCATCATACTCATCTTTGAGAGCACAGATTAATAGTACATCAACTGAATCGCTTACTTTTGATGAAGAATTTTTCATAACAGTTAAACCATTAGCCCGTAGATAAGGTTGAATAAATTATTTTGTGGTTTTTTGCGAATATTGATTAATTAATTGCTCAATCGCTTGCAAATCAGGGTTATGTACACGAATTTCTCTCAACTCTTTAACTAAATCACCTAATCCATTTTTTAAAGCCCCTTGGTTAGCCATACTAGCCGCTTCTTGCCAGCGGACTGTGGGTGTACCGCCAGAAGTAAGTTGTTTCTTCTTTCCACCAGCGCGTTCCCAAATACTATCCAATTCATCGGGTGCGATATTTGCACCTAAGTCTGCAACTACTCTAATAAGCCTATCTCTATCAAGATGACTTGGACTGCGGCTAACATGATTAAACGACAGCCAAATACTTTGTAATATAGAAAGCAAATCTTGGCAACTGTCTACAGCAAGCCCCAATTCGTAAGTTTTATTTCTTTTATATAAATCAAAGAGCTTATCAGCTGCACGTTTCCATCGATTGCTAGACACTGCTTTACCAATCACCGTTGCTGTAGCCGTATCCCAATCTCTTCCCGAATAACATGAAAGCCAAGTGACCACTTCCTGCTCATCCAGAGACACACGCCAAGACAAGAGCGCGGCAAACAGTTTTACGGATGGGCGGTTTTTGCGGGCTTTGCTGACAACGGCTGTTAATAATTTCGGTTCTGGCATGGCGACAGTTTGTCCGGCATTGCATTGGCCAATCAGAATATCCGCCACGTTAGGTAGCAATGCCGTGCTCCCATCAACACTGAGCTTACCCCAAAGCTCTGCTCGTCTAGGATGGTAGAAAACCAACTCCGCCAAATCAACTGCTAATTTTGCAATTAATGCGAGTGGTTCGTCACCTGCCAACACTGCATCTAATAGCTCATTGCCCAATATTTCCTGATTGGCATTTGCTGGCCAAAGTATGCCGCCCGCACTGACATGCGCCGCCCAAAGTTTGCGCCAAGCTGAATGCACAACATCCAAACCTTGTAATAACTCCGGTTCTTTGGCGGTACGTTGGGCGACTAACGAAATAAATTGTTGATTTGGGTTGGCAATGGCCTCTTCAATAACCGCCAAGCCTGATAAATGCTCGACCAAGTAAGCCAATCCAGGTAACGGATCGCCAGTAAATATGCGTTGGGCTTGGAAAGCGTCATGGGCTGAAAACAAGTTTTCCGTCGTCCAAGCGTGTAGGCATGACCAGCCACGTTCTATGGTTTGCGCCCTGATTTGCTGTAACTCGGCATCGGATAAGGCAACGTTAGAAGTAGCTGCCAGCAAACCTGTTTCAAGCTTTTCAGTTGCGGGCAGAATCACTTTAAGCACTTGCGTACAGTTTGCCAGACTTAACCAATGTAGCGCAGCTTTCGCCCAACGCTTATCAGGATTAGCCAAGCCTTCGGAAAGGGCGTTCTGCACCGCGTCTTGCCACCAAATTTCCGCGCGGTTAGGAGAGAGTTTTTCCAGCAATTTAGCGGATTCTGGGGTGGAAAGCGTGGGTGCGTTTTGGCTAGTCCATCGTAAAAGTGCGGATTTTGGTAGATATGCTTCGGGTAAGGCGGAACCCAGATTGGCTAGAGACATTACCCATGTTGCTGAGCCATTGGCAAAACCAGCAGAAAACATTTGCAAGGCCTCTGTTTTTAGATCAAAGGCTGAATCTGGACTTGAAGCCAAAAATGAAAGAATTCGCAATAAATCCAATGCTTGCTGAGGGTTTGCTTGTTTTCGTATCCTTTCCAAATGGTCTGCGGCATTAGCAACTAAATCAAGCTCTTTTAAATTAGCTGATTGGAAATTACATGATGTCAGGATGACATCAAAAATTGAGTCATCATGCCCAACCAACCAAGCTGCCGCACGATTTGTAATGTTTGATGTGGGATTAATCTTAACCAATTGGTGTGTAGACCATTCCTGTGAGCGTGTAACTGGTATGCAAAAAAGCCACGGCAATTCAATGTAATCAAAACCTTGAGAGGGGCTAAGCGCAATTCTAGCAGAAAAATTTCTCCGCGCTTCCGGCCAAAGCCGTAGCCAAAGATCAGCAATAATACTCGGCCAAATATCTAAGCCTAAAACCACAGGTGGTTGTTCTGTAGTTTGTGATATTAACGCTTTTACGACAGCTTGTAATACATCTATGGATACGGGAAGTATTACCTCGCCATCAGATAAGGCTCCCAATATAGGACGTAAATCATCTATATTGCCTACTTCATCCAATGGCCATAATGCCACTTCACTTTTTACCATGCCCGGACGAGATTCTTTGGTATCAGGCACAGTCCACCATAAAGCCCACCAATCCCCTAAGGGTTCACACCCAACAGAAGGCCACCAAATATCTCCTGGAGCAGGGTTACCTGGTCTATCAGTTAAGCCAATTAATTGATAAGGCAATACTGTTGGGTCGCCCTCCCAAGCCAATAGCTCATGACCCTTATTCTTTACACCATAACTTGCACGCAACGGTTTCATGGCGTTTCCAACAACCAAGCCAATGGGCGGCTTAAGTCGGAATCCGGTTCACCACCTTCAGGGGCAACTACCCAACCTTGGTTTTCAGGGCCATCTATAAAGTCTTCATTATTGCTGTCTTTTTCCAAACGGCAACCTAGTGCAGAGAGCCCCCATACGCTTAAAGAATCGGTAGCCCACACACTGTTTATAAAAGCTGACAGCATGGGCAGTCTTTTAGCTAACACGTTTGGCGGTGGTTCATCATTAGCTTCGATCTCATCGTAGCAAGACAGCAAAACTGCCAGCCGGGGTGCATGAAGCCGCTCAACAGTTCCCAACCCTGCGACTTGCAACAATATTTGTAACAACTCCACCCATCTGGCGTTAGCATCCCAATTGCTCGCCCTTGCATTACTGTCGCAGCTATGTTTAGCCCGTTCTGTCAGTTGGTCAAGGGCATCGAGGTAAACTGTTTCAGTCTGTAACTGGATAAGTAACAGCCAGCCATCCGCATTGATTAACCGTTGTCGCCACTCTTCGGGTACTTCGCGTCGTTCAAAAACAATTTTGATTTGTTCACCGCCGTAGTCTGGCCAGCGCAAATCTAATGCGTTGCCTAGTTTGTCAATAAGTGGTAATAACACCTCGACCCAAGTGCCTGCTGTTGTATGATTGGCGGCACGACCACTTGATAAACAGCGAAAAACCTCTTCAAATGGACTCAGGTCAGTTGGTGTACCTTGATCTTGGCGTAATTGCAATAAACCAGAACAACGACGTAATCGCCCATAAAGCTGTCCAGCATAATGGGTTTTTCCGCTATTGGGGCCACCTAGCAAAACTATTTCAGGCTTATGCATAATGGCCTCGGTAAGCCGCAAAAGCTTGATGTTGAATAATTGGCTCAACGATTGGTTTGGCTTGCATACCTGTCCATGCAGGCGAAAGTACAGACTCAAGCGCCTTCATAAGTGATTCGGGGCGATTACTGCTTGAGCTAACTTCATTGGCGTGCGGAATTTGTTTGTCCAAGGTTGCACGAATGGAATTACGTATTTTATCGTTAGGTTCATAGTCATCTTTTGCCCAAACCAATGTCGTAGGTCGGTTCTTGACATGGTTGCTCAAGCGTTCCAAAAGTTCACGTAAGCCATCTCTAGCAACTCCCCGTTCAGAACCAGAAAGCCGTTGACAATCAGCAACCACCAAAAACGCATCGGCTCTGTCAACCACCCATCGAGCACCTTCTGCATCAGGAGCTTCTTCTTTAATCGCCCAACGGTTAAACCATTCACCCGGTGCATCGGTTAATAACACATCCCTAAATTCATCATTTTTACGGCGCAGCGCGAGATGTAAAATCCCAGGAACTCTACTTATGCCACGTTCGGTATGAGGAGGGAAAGAAGGCGTTCTGGCAGGATCATCAAAACGAGTCCAAGCTGCCAGAGATTCCCAAGCACCTAAAGTACGCGAGCCCGCAAACTGCGCATCTGCCAATAATCGGCCTTGCATAAGCTTTAAATAATTGCCGAGTAACAACGTCGTCTTGCCTGCATCATGAGGGCCTATAACGCCAATTAAAATAGATCGCCCACGTGGGGTTAGGTTGGCAATATCCGTTAAACCTAAGGTGCTTCCCGACCAAGGTACCCGTGCCGAGACTTGGGAATATGGTGAAGGTTTGGTTTTGACTTCTACGTCAGAATAACCCTGTTTCCAAGCCAAGCACTCGGTATGGAGTATTTCACCTAAAACACATGTTATTCCCCTATGAGCGTTACAACTTGTATTGGAGCATTTTAGGTTCATTGAATACTCCCCGCCAATTGCACGGCTTGTTCTTGCCGAAACAAGGCATGGGCGAATTTGGGTAAGCTTAGTTCAAATTCGCCGCTGGCTCCGGTGCGTTTGATGGCGGCAGCAATATCGAAGGTCGGGTTTGCCAGTACTAACACTACTAAATCACGCAAGCTTAAGCGGCCTATTTCGGGTGGCGGGATAAATGTTTCCAGCCAAGTCTTGGGTAATTTGGTGCGGTTTTTGGCCAGTGCTGCCAATAAATCTTGTAGCGTCAGTTTACGGTCAAATCCGGCTTCGGGCAGGCGGTTGACAGCTTCAGCAAGCAAATAGCCGACGCTGGCGGGGGTAGGTTTGGTGACTTCGTTAAGCAGGTCTATTGCCATTACCACGGTAGCGATGGCTTGGGGTAGTTCCCGATAGCTGCAAGTTAAGGAGGATGAATAGAGTGCTTCTGACCACCAGAGGGCGTTTAGGCAAATTTGTCCGGCTTGTTGGGTTTTGATAACCCAGTGTTGTTGAGATGTTAATGCCTTGTTTACTGATTCACTGAGTTCGATTAGATTATTTTGTAGCTGTTGATTGGTTTCTGTTTGAGATTCATGTAAGCCATCATGTAATGCTTCAGAGCAGCCATTAATTTCAGTTGTAAGTATATGGGCCATATTCTCATGAAAACCATTATATTGTACACCATGATAACTATTATTACTAAATGATGTTCTTATTGTATTTATTAATGAATCTTGGTCAACTTTATACAATTCATGAGTTGTAAGTTCAATTGGTTCCAATTTTCCAATAGTTGCTTGCAAATAATTTTTGGAAGGCGTTGTAAGGCCAATAAGCGCATTTTCCTCTGAACGTCTTGCCCATACCTCCAGCATCTGAAGCACCACTGCTTCCTCTTTCCCCAACCGCAACATTGGCAACGTATTCGCAACCGTCAGCCAAAGAATAGCTACCTTGGTGTAATCATCCGTAGCTTGGTTGCAAGCTTCCAATAAGATCGCACGCAATAAATTAACTGGCCTGTCGGTATGTACCGAACGCATGGTTGGCCATTGGCCAATTAACGCCTGTTCTGCTTGGACAATTGCCGGATCATCAGGAGGTATATTGGGATCAAGCGCCGCTAAAATAGCGCGAATCAATAATGGAGGCTGCTCGCGCAGTTCTTGGGCAATCGCTTCGGCGGCTTTTTCCATTTTGGTAAAGCGGTCATCGTTGCCATCCAGTTTATCAATCAGTCCAGCGTTCAACAGTTGAGTCAACAAGTCCGTCATGCAAAGCCTCCAAGGCATTGGTTTAAGTGTGTTAGTTTAATTTCAGTGCGGCAAGGTAATTTTGTAGGGTCGGGTTAGCCGGCAAGTCCACCAATGCTTCTGCCAAAATGTCTTCCCGCCTTGCCGCCGCACCTTGCGTACTGGCTTGCCAAAGCCGTTGCCATAAATCACGCGGATTAGGAATGTTCTCAACTTGGCTCGCTTTACCGCCTGCCCGTTGCCACAAAGCACGGGCATCACGGACATCGGGGTATTGCTCCGCCAGCACTTCGATAAGATCACGCGGGATACCGGATAAGTCAGGTAATGAAGGGCTAGATGCCGCCAAAATACCAGTGTTTCTGCTTGCTCGGTTAGGTAACAAGCCTTCGCCATCGCGTAATAGCGCGATCAAACACTCCGCCGATGCCCTTGCCGCAAATGGCCGATAACGGTCATCTTTGAACGCATCGCCAAAGTCGGAGACACCTTTTGCCACCAGCACAGGGATGTCATGAATATCACCCAATGCCCCTAGCGAACTGGCTTCCATTTCTATGCCCAGCACTTTGCGCATGGAGTCGGCGAGGCGGTCAAAAAGTTTGGGGTCTTCGGTGACGGTTGCACCTGTGGTGATAGGTGCGGTATGAATGTTAAAGCTGGCTGGTTTTGGTAGGCCGAGCGGATGGAGCAGTTGCAGTTCTTCAGCCCGTTTGCGGCCTGTCTCAGTTAAAACCAGTGGTTTTTCTAACCACGTTTTTTGCCATAAACGTTTTAAAACTTCGCTCCAATCGGGGCATTCTTTGTGGCAATCAGGGTGTAGGCTAGGGTTGCTGTCGTCTGCTAACCGTCTTAATAAAACCCAATCTTCTTGATATTCGTAGGACAATTGAGGGCGTAACGTCAGCCAATCAGTATCTGGAGTGATGTTGAAATGTTGCATCCGTTGCACCCAAAGCGTTGAAGGCCGATATTGCAGCATATCGCCTTGAAAGCGTTGCTCACCGTTTTCAATCGTTGTTTTGCCCACATCATAAGACCACAGTCGTTCGGCGAATATCACATCGCCTAAATCCACCTTGCCACGTCGTCCCGCGCAAATGCCGCTCATGGCAATACAACTGGCTGGATTGTCGTTAATCAGTTTGCTGGCAAAGGCTTGGACTTGTTCGCGTCCCATATAGCTGGCATGGGTAGCACGAATGGTTAGCGGATTACCGGATGGGGTGGCAAAACTGGCATCGGCAACTAGCCAGCCGTTAGCGTCTGAATGTTCGTGCCAAGGGTTAACAAGACCATTTGTCACTTGTAGAACTTGGTCGTATTCGTCTTTGAGGGCGCAAATGAGCATGACGTCAATAGGTTGCTTAGATGTGGGATTTGTAGCAAGTTGGGAAGATTTATTCATGAATGATTCGTTTAGGCCTCGTATACATTGAAGATAACTGATTTTACGGACTCATTCCCCTATAAGGGTAAATGGGCTATCTTCATCACTACCCATAAGATAAAAGAAATTTTTAAGTTTGGTCGATTGTCAATATTATGACCTGACGCTAAGTAATAATTATTTTATTTAAAGATTCTTTCGATTATTCTATGTAATCGTTTTAGTTATGTCAATGAATGTGCTTGATTGCTTGTTATAGTCTTATTGGCTATACTTGAAACCATGAAAAATAATCACTTAGAAAACTTTATTCCGAATGGGCTTGACCATTTAAGCCGCGCACAAAGGGAGCGTTTGGCCTACATTGAATTCCGCCTGTATTTCCTTGGGGAAGCGCGGCGCCAGGATTTAATCCAACGGTTTGGGACAGCGCCTGCCGTCGCCACCAGGGACTTTGCCCAATACCGGGACACCTTCCCGGAAAACATCAATTTCGACAGCAAAACTAAACGCTATGTGTTGGGGGATGGTTTCACGGCGGCGTTCCGACACGCTTCGGAGCGGGTGTTAACGGCCTTATCACAAGGTTTTGGTGAGGGCGGGTCTAGCATGGGCGCTTTGCTGGCTTGCGAACTTCCGCTGACGTTAAATAACCCGTCCATCGACATCCTCGCGCCGGTCACACGGGCTATCTATAATAAAAAAGCCGTCCGCATGGAATATAAATCGTTCACCAGCGGGGCGACCGTCCGTGAAATCATTCCGTTCGCCTTAGTCAATGATGGCCTCCGTTGGCATGTCCGTGCGTATGACCGGAAATCCTCCGAGTTCCGTGACTTTGTCCTTACCAGGATGTTGGCAACCACGTCGGTTGACAATAGCCCCATTGAAAGCCATGAGCTACCTGGGGCGGATATACAATGGAACCGGATAGTGGAACTGGACTTGGTACCGCACCCAAACCAGGAACATTCCCAAATTATTGAAGGCGACTATGGCATGATAGCGGGGGTGTTGCGGATAAATGTCAGGGCGGCCACCGCCGGCTATGTGCTTCGGCATTGGCTTGTCGATTGTTCGCCAAACCACCGCCTTAAAGGCAATGAATATCGGCTTTGGCTTAGGAACCACCTTGCCTTATATAACGTATCAAGCGCAGTGTTTGCGCCTGGGTACGAGGCACCGTTATAGCTTTAACAGAGCCGTCCGAAAAACGGATGGGGATTACATGATGGGCAATTTTTTGAACACACTGTGAACGCTTATTACAACGCAGAAATTTCCGCCGGTTCCCTGATGCCCCTAGAAAGCCGCCGTATCGCGGCATTTTTATTGGGCCGTCCTGATGATAAGGCCTGGAAACAGGCTTTAGTTGACGATAACCTCTTGCAAAAGAAAGCGCCGGCCACGGCGTTACGCCAGGCCGGTTTGATCAGAAAACGCCTGAAGACGCTTGATGACACCGGTTGGGATATGATCGCCCATCGGGAAAAAGAGGTGAGCATCCAACTTTTATTGGTTGCCGCCGCCAAGCACAGCCAATTGCTGGCCGATTATATAAGGGACGTTTATATCGGCCATCAACGCCGGTTAGATTTGGCGCTATCCCCGCTGGATTGGGACGGCTTCTTAAGCGAATGCCGGCATAGGGACCCGTCCGTGGCGCACTGGTCGGCCGCAACACAAGCCAAATTATTCCAGGTTATCCGCCGTATCCTGGCCGAAGCCAACTATCTTGAAAATTCCGGCAGCATGAAACTGACCCCGCAATCTTTACATCCCGATGTCCGGCATTACCTGTCGGCCCATGGCGACACCACCCTAATCGGACTCTTGGAGCGGGTTTGATGGCATTGACTTTTGAAGAACGGCTCAATCAAATCCTGCCGAAAATTGCCTCCGATGACTTCTTAAACAGCAAAGGCCTCGGCAATGAAATTGGCTTTTGGATTTTTGACTATCCGCCCGAACGCGAACTGGACATGCGGGATTTTCTGACCCGGACGGTGATCGCCCGGCTGAACAAGTCACAACCGCCCATCCGTGCGGCAGCCGTTAACTTATTTGACCTCGTGATCCAAGTGCTTGAGGAACGCAAGCTGCTCGACAAGGCTATCGAAATGCAGCGCACTAAAGGTGACGATGCCATCCTGTCCGCCTTACGCCCCGTGCTTAAGGAAGACAAATTGGCGCAGAAAATCGTGGCGATGGCCGGTCTGGACAACTGCGACGTGCTGATCCTGTGGGGCGTCGGTAGCGCGTACCCCCTGCTGAGGACGCACACCTTGCTGTCGGCGCTGCATCCCTTAATGGGCAGGACACCGTTACTGATGTTTTACCCTGGCCGTTACGACGGCTATTCATTGCGCCTGTTCAACAAACTGTCCGAAGACCATTACTACCGTGCCTTCAGGTTGATACCTGAAGCGCAATAACACCGCCGCCAATAGAGAAAAGAGCCCGATGGAAATAAAGGAACTGTTCACCAAGCCGATTGACCGCCCGATCAATGGGGTCATCAAGGCCGACCAATTGGATGCGGAAAGCATCTGGCAGGAATTGGAAGAGTACGTCGTCACCCAACAGCTCACCGAATACTTCCGTAAATTCTTCGACGCTTACTTGGCCGCCGCCGAACAGCCCAAAGACCCGACCATTACCGCCCGGATGGGCGTTTGGGTTTCTGGGTTCTTCGGCTCAGGGAAATCCCATTACATCAAAATCCTCTCCTACTTGTTGGAAAACCGTGAGGCGGTTGACCCCAACACCGGCGACCGGAAAAAAGCGGCGGATTTCTTTGACGGACAGAAAATCAAAGACCCGTTGCTGCTGGCCGACATCCATAGGGCCATTAAAGGGACTGCCGATGTCATCCTGTTTAATATCGATGCCAAAGCGGATGCCAAATCCGAACGCGACGCCATTGTCCAAGTGTTTCTGCGGGTGTTTAACGAAAAGCTGGGGCTGTGTGGCGATGCCCCGCATATCGCGGAAATGGAGCGTTACCTGATCGCCAAAGGGGCTTACGGCACCTTCAAAACCGTCTTCCAAAGCCAAAACGGCAATGCCTGGGAACAGGAACGCGATGCGGTGGACTTCCTGCGTGATGACGTGGTCGCCGCCTTGGCGCAAGCCCTCAACATGACGGAAGCATCCGCCGGACGTTGGTTTGACAACGCCCGTGACAGCTACCGCATCAACATTGAAGGCTTGGCAAAGTTGGTGCGTGAGTATTTGGACAGCAAACCCGACGGCCACCGGGTCATTTTTCTGGCCGATGAAGTCGGGCAGTTTATCGGCGACAACACCCAACTGATGCTCAGCCTGCAAACCATCGTCGAGCAGTTGGGCACGCTGTGCCAAGGACGCGCCTGGGTGATCGTCACCAGCCAGGAAGATATTGACGCCGCCATCGGCGGCACCAACAAAACCAAGTCCCAAGACTTTTCCAAAATCCAAGCCCGCTTCCATACCCGCTTGTCCTTGGCCAGCTCCAACACCGACGAAGTGATTGGCGAGCGTTTGCTGTCCAAAACCGAAGCCGCCCATATTGCCTTACGCGACATCTATGCCCAAAAAGGCGACATTATCAACAACCAACTGTCATTTCAGGGCAATGCCGCCCACCTGCGGGGCTTTAAGGATGCGGCGGAATTTGTCGCCTTTTATCCGTTTACCCCTTACCAATTCCAACTTTTACAAAAAATCTTCGAGTCGGTCCGCAAAGTGGGGGCGACCGGCAAACATTTGTCACGCGGCGAACGCTCCTTATTGGACGCTTTCCAGTCGGCGGCGGTGCAAAACGCCGGCAAGGCCATTAACGCCCTGATACCTTTGTATGACTTTTATCCGTCCATCGACAGCTTTATTGACAGCATCGCCAAAAAGTCGATTGACCAAGCCCCGGATAACCCGGCGCTGGAACCCTACGACACCCAATTGCTCAAGGCCTTGTTCCTGATCCGCTACATTTCAGAAACCATCAAGCCCACCATCGACAATTTGGCGACGCTGTGTCTTGAGGAAGTGGATGCCGACAAACTCAAGCTCAAACGCCGTATCCAAGAATCCTTGGCCCGGCTGGAGCAACAGCAACTGGTCAGCCGTAACGGCGACCACTGGTTTTTCCTGACCAATGAAGAGCGCGATGTCGCCAGGGAACTCGGCCATGTCGACGTGTCAGCCTCAGAACGGGCCCGTTTGCTGTCCGAACTGGTTTTCGAGGACATCCTCCGCAGCCAAACCAAAGTCCGCCACCGTGACACCAAAGGCGACTACGAATTTAACCGCCTGCTTGATGGTGCGCCGTGGAAAACCGCCCACCATGCCTTAACGCTGGAAATACTCACGCCCTTAGGCGATGACTATGAAAAGCTGTACGAGGCCACCTGTATATTACGCAGCAGCGAATCGGCAGGCCGGGCCATCTTGCGCATGGCCGAAGGCCAACGCCTTTATGAAGAGCTGACGCTGTACCTGCAAATTGAAAAATACATCATCAGCCCTAAGGCCGACCAGGCCACGCCGTCATTAAAACGCATCCTCGCTGACCGTAAGGATGAAAACCGCGAGCGGAAACTGCGCCTGACCGAACAGCTCGGCACACTGATGGTGACCGGGGATTTTTATGTGCTGGGGCAAAAACCCGATATTAAAGCCGGACTTAACCCGACTGGCTTGCTGGATGAACTGGGCAATTATTTGATCGGCAACACCTATTACAAACTGCCCTATCTCAAATACCGCACACCTGACCCCGTCGCCGAAATCAAAGCCGTCCTTGCCGGCGATGACATTAGGCCGCTGTTGCAGGATACCCAAAACGAAGAACTCAACCCGCTCGCGGTCAACGAACTGCGCCAATACCTGTTACTGGCGGCTTCAGAAAAGCGCGTGTTGCTGTCCGACCTCATCGACCGGTTTACCGGCATCCCGTGGGGCTGGAAACCGGAATGGGAGATTGTCTTGCTGGTCGCCCGGCTTTACATGGCGGGTGAGATCAAATTGATGCTCGAAGGCGCTGACATTGAACCCAAAGCGGCCATAGACCCGTTGATCAAAGCCGTCCGTTTTAAACAAGTCTCCCTGCTCAAACGAAAATCGGCGGATAGCGTCTCGCTCAAACGCGCACGCGACTTGCACCGTGAATTGTTTGCCAAACTGCCTAGGGAAGAAGAGGACGGCTTGGTCGCGGATATCCGTGACAGCTTCACGCTCTGGCAAAACGAACTCAAAAACACCAGCCATGTGGCGGCGGGGAAATATCATCCCGGCAAAACCGTCATTGACCAGGCCCTTGCCAAGATAGGCAAACAACTGGCGATCCGCGACAGTTACGAATTCATCGACACCTTCCTGGCGGGCAAAGACGATTGGCTGGATTTGCGGGAAGACAGCCACGATGTCACCAGCTTTTATAAAACCCAACTGACAACCTGGCAAACAATGCTCGACGCATTGGCTAATTTTGCCGACAACCACGAAGCCTTGCAGCAAGACAGTAACGCCGCCAACGCCCTCAAAGAGCTAAATCTCATCCGGGATAATCCGGCCCCATACGGCCAGATCAACCGTATCGCCCCTTTACTCGGCACGGTCGACGCGGTTAACGGGCGACTGGCGGACAGCGAACGGGAAAACGCCTTATTGGCCATTGGGGAGAAGCTGGCCGAAATTGACACCGCCCTGACGCAAGTGCAAGCGGATATGGCTTTGCGCAATAAGGCCTTATACCCGCTGCAACAGCTCAAAAGCAAAATTGCCGGATTGGCCAGCATCCCCCAAATCCGCTATCTGGGCGAACAGACCGGCACCTTATTGGATACGGCAATGGATAAGATTGCCGCCAGCCAAAAGCCGCCGCTGGTTGGCGATAAAGCGCCCGGCACGGCAACCGTCGGCAAACCCAGCAACCACACCGCGCCAAAACCTGTTAAAGTGCTTAATGCCCAAGCGCTGAGCGACAAAAGCTATCTGGAAACCGAAGCGGAAGTGGACGCTTACCTTGCCAAACTCAGGCAATCCCTGATGGCCATACTGCGGGAAGGCAAAAAAGCCCGGATTCAGTGAAATCCGCAATGACTTGCATTTTATCCGGCGATACTCAATAATTTGTTGAAAATTTCAACAAGCTAAGAGAGATTACTATGGCCACTATGAATTTCAGCATCCCAGACGATGTTAAAGAAGCGTTTAACATCGCTTACCAAGGACAAAACAAGAGTGCCGTCATTGCCGAACTGATGCGCGAAGCCGTTGAACGTGCCCAGCGTAAACAACGCAGCCGCGATGCGATTGCAAGTATAGTAGAACGGCGCAAACATGCGCCGGCAATCACCGAAGCAGAATTTCGTGCAGCACGCGAAGAAGGCCGTCCATGATATTGGTGGTCGATGCTAGCGTCGCCATCAAATGGTTCTTTCAGGGTCGGGATAATGAAACTGATTGCGACTTGGCATTGGGCATTTTGGAAAGTGTGGGCGCGGGACGAATCCAACTACTGCAACCGCCGCATTTTATTGCGGAAGTGGCGGCGGTACTGGCCCGCGAAAAGCCCGATGAAGCCCTAGATGACCTGTTTGATTTGTTGTGCGTCGAATGTCACATCACCCAAGGGCCAGAGATTTATACAACAGCCATCGATCTCTCCATCCGTTATCGGCATCATTTGTTCGATACCCTCTACCACGCCGTTGCATTACACACCCCCGGCTCAAAATTCATCACTGCCGATGAAGTTTACTACCGCAAAGCACAAGACATTGGTCATATTGTGCGTTTACAGGATTACGCAGGATGAACAAAGCCAAACTCAAAACCTACGCCCCCCAAGCGCGGAAAGACTTTATCGCCGCCGTCACCGCCCGCGCCAACCGGATCGGGCTGGCGGAGAAAAACGGCACACTGGCCATTGCGCCAGCGGAAAAAAATGGTGATTTCGTCATCATTGCCGGACAGTCCTGGCCTGCCAAAATCAGCCGTCAACGGGACGCACTGCTGGCCCGTATCGACAAAGATGGCTTTAGCCAGACGTTGGAGGCCGTGGCCTACACCTGGTTTAACCGTTTTGCCGCCTTGCGTTATATGGAAATCCACGACTACCTCAGCCACGGTTATCGCGCCCTGTCCAGCCGGGACGGCGGCTTGCCGGAACTGCTGAACGCGGCGGCGGAACTGGCGCAAAACGGCGGCTTGCCCGATTTGAACGCCGAGCAAGCCATCGCGCTCAAACTGGCGGGCGACAAAGACGGCGAGTTATACCGCCTGGCCCTGATTGCCCAATGCAACGCCTTAGCCAAGGCCATGCCGTTCCTGTTTGAGCGTATCGACAACGAAAGCGAACTGCTGCTGCCCGACAACTTATTGCTGACCGATTCGGTCATTGCCAAACTGGTCGCCGCCATTCCCGAACAAGACTGGCAAGACATCGAAATCATCGGCTGGCTGTACCAATTTTACATCAGCGAGAAAAAAGACCAAGTCATCGGCAAAGTGGTCAAAAGCGAAGACATACCCGCCGCCACCCAGCTTTTTACCCCGAACTGGATAGTCAAATACCTGGTGCAAAACAGTGTCGGGCGGTTATGGACAATGGCAAATCCAGAATCGACGCTAAAAAACGAATGGGCATACTACATCGAACCCGCCGAGCAAACGCCTGAAGTGCAGACGCAACTGGATGCGCTCATCCAATCCCGCAGGGCAGAAGATGGCGGTAGCCTCAATCCCGAAACCATCACCGTACTTGACCCCGCCTGTGGCAGTGGGCATATCTTGGTGGAAGCTTACGCTGTATTAAAAGCCATTTATTTGGAACGCGGCTACCCGCTCCGCAGCATACCCCGCCTGATACTGGAAAAAAACCTCTATGGCTTGGACATTGACGACCGCGCCGCGCAACTGGCAGGCTTCGCCTTGCTGATGAAAGCCCGCGCCGATGACAGGCGCTTGCTGGATAACCCGCCCCAACTCAATGTGCTGGCGATCCAAGCCAGCAACAACCTGAACCTGCCGCTGTTATGGCAACAACTGGACTTAAACCGCCAAAGCCAACTCGGCACGACCAGCTCCTTGTTTGCAGACCCGCAAACCGACCTGACCCAGGCCATTGATGACAGCCAATACCGGCTCATCAAAAACACCTTGGCCTTGTTTGAACAGGCGGAAACCTTCGGAGCCTTGATCCAAATCCCCGCCGGATACGCCGAACCTTTACAAGACCTATTGGCGCAATGCCAAACCTTGGCAAGCCAAGGCGACAGTTTCCAAAAAACCGCCGCGACCACCTTACTGCCGTTTATCCGGCAAGCGAGTGTGTTGGCGATGCAGTTTGATGTGGTGGTGGCTAACCCGCCGTACATGGGCGGCAAGGGTATGAATCCGGCGTTGAAGGAATTTGCCAAACGCAAATTTCCCGATAGCAAATCCGATTTGTTTGCGATGTTTATGGAGTGTGGTTTTCAGTGGTGCAAATCGTCGGGCTTTAACGCAATGGTGACGATGCAGAGCTGGATGTTTTTGTCATCCTTTGAGGAAATGCGAAAGAAATTACTGGTAAGTAGAACGATCTCTAATCTTGTGCAGGTTGGTTACAATAGTTTTCCTGAAATGAACTCCAAAATTGCCCAAGCATGTGTATTTAGTGTTATTGCTACGCATATTAATAATTTCACTGGTCGCTATATAGATTTAAATTCAGCCCCACAATCTGCTGATAAAAATCAAGTTTTTTTAGGACATACAAAAGAGTTAATTCACGATGTTTGTCAGGATAATTTCAAAAAAATTTCAGGTAGTCCTGTGGCTTATTGGGTGAGTGATAAAGTTCGGTTTATTTTTGAAAATAAAAATATAGGCGAATTAGCTAATACTCGGAAAGGAATGGTAACAGCTAATAATGATTTATTCGTTCGTACTTGGTCTGAAATAGCCATTTCAAATTTTTGCAGTGAAGCCAATGACAGAGAATTTGCTATAAATTCTGGAAAAAAATGGTTTCCGTACATTATGGGAGGTGAGTATAGAAAATGGTTTGGAAATAGAAATGAAGTTGTAAATTGGAAGAATGACGGTGTTGATATACAAACAAAAATGCACCCAGTTGAAAATAGAGTATGGGCTACTAATTTTAATTTAGACTTTATATTCAAAAAAAACATCAATTGGAACAGTATTACATCTTCTAAATTGTCTTTTAGAGCATCTCCTGGAGGAGAATTATTTGCCTCTACAGGGTTATCCTGCTTCACAGAAGATGACAATTTTTTTAGCATTCTTGGATTTCTTAATTCAAAAGTTTCTGGTGTTCTTTTAGCCATTCTCGCGCCGACTTTATCAACTAATCCTGGAGATATTGCTAGATTACCAATCTCAAAACTAAATGAAAATTTGGAAAACGAACAAAATCAGCTTGTTAAAAACGCGATACTAATTGCAATAACCGACTGGAACAATTTCGAAACCTCATGGGATTTTACCGACAACCCGCTGATTCGCCAAAAACAAAACTTCGTAGGTTGGGTTAGCGATAGCGTAACCCAACAAACCGAAGCCACCGATGTTGGGTTACGCGATAAAGCCGCTAACCCAACCTACGCCTCAAACAACCTTGAACTCTGCTTTAACCAATGGCAAACACAAAACTGCAACGCCATTGCCGAAATGCAACGCCTAGAAGAAGAAAATAACCGCCTATTCATCGAAGCCTACGGCCTGCAAGATGAGCTGTCGCCCGACGTACCCGAAGAGCAAATCACCCTAACCCGCGCCGACCGTGAAAAAGACAGCCAACGCCTAGTCTCTTATGCCGTCGGCTGTATGATGGGGCGTTATAGCTTGGATGCACCCGGTTTAATCTACGCCCATGCGGGTAATATCCGTTTTGACCCTGACCGTTACCCCAGCTTTCCCGCCGATGCCGATGGCATTGTGCCGATTACGGATGAACTCTGGTTTGAGGACGATGCCGCCAACCGCCTCAATGAATTTTTACTGGCGGTGTGGGGGGCTGACACCCAGGATGAAAATCTCGCGTGGCTGGCGGCAAGCTTAGGCCAAAAACCGACCGAAACCGCCCAAGAAACCATCCGCCGTTATCTTGCCGGGAGCTTTTATAAAAACCATCTGCAAACTTACAAAAAACGCCCGATTTATTGGCTGTTCTCCAGCGGTAAACACGGCGCATTCCAGGCTTTGGTGTATTTGCACCGTTACCACGAAGGCACATTATCCCGAATGCGCACCGAATATGTCGTGCCGCTGACCGGAAAACTGCAATCGCGCCTTGATATGCTGGAAAAAGATGCCGCCGCCGCTGTCGCCAACGCCACCCGCAGCAAGCTGAACAAAGACAGCGAAAGGCTCAGAAAAAAACACCTTGAGCTATTGGCCTACGATGAAAAACTCCGCCACTACGCCGACCTGCGCATCGCGCTTGACTTGGATGAAGGCGTAAAAGTCAATTACGGCAAATTTGGGGATTTATTGGCGGAGGTGAAGACGGTGACTGGGAGTGCAAATGATTAAACATGCTAAGAGCCAGGTATGTCTATGAGCGAGCAATACAACCAAGCGCGATTTTGGCGTTGCGCCTTACAAGTCAACCCGTTCAGTTACCACGGAGACTACCGTGGCGGCGAACACGGCTTGACTGAGGCAACCTATAACCAACAGTTGTTAGACAAGTGTCTGGAACATGGCATTAAAGTCATAGGAATTGCCGATCATGGCAGTGTGGATAGTGTCGATGCCTTGCGCTCGTTTTTGGAACCCTATGGCATTGTAGTTTTTCCCGGTTTTGAAATTGCTTCGACCGAGAAAATCCACATGGTGTGCCTGTTCCCGGAAGGGACAAGTAAGGATCAATTGAACCGTTACTTGGGCAAACTTGATTTAACCGACACCAAAGAAAAAGTATCGCCATCAAACCTCGGATGCCTGAAGCTGGCCAGAATAATAAGTGACCTTGGCGGCTTCTGGTATGCGGCACATATCACCGGCAAAAACGGCCTGCTTCGCCTAAACCAAGACGGCGGCGGTTTGGTGCATGTCTGGAAAAATCATGCTTTAGTCCGTGCAGGACAAATACCCGGACCAATTTCTGAGTTGCCATTCCAATTCAAGCGGATCGTTGAAAATGTGGACGCAAACTGGCAACGCGAACGTCCGCTCGCAGTCATCAACGCCAAAGATGTGGCAAAACCCGCCGATCTGGATGAGGCCGGCGTCACCTGTCGGGTCAAAATGACTAAGCCATGTTTTGATGCTTTTAAGGTGGCGTTCCTTGATCCAGAATCGCGTATCCGGTTGAATTCTCAAAGTGAAGAACAGCCTACGGGTGAGATTGTATCAATGAGCGTGTCTGGCGGTTATCTGGATGGGCTGAATATTACCTTTTCTCCCCATTTGAACACGGTTATCGGAGGGCGCGGTACGGGCAAATCGACTTTGTTGGAATGCCTACGTTATGCGCTAGACATCCAACCTAAAAGCAAACAGGCGCAAAAACTCCATGCCGATATTATCAAGGAGAATTTAGGTAAAGCCTCGGGGCGGATTGAAATGGAAATTTTGTCTTCAGCCCAACATGGCCGCCGTTACCGGGTTTCCCGCCGTTTTGGTGAAATGCCCATTGTGCGGGATATGGAAGGCAATGTTTCAACATTGCAACCCCGTGACTTATTGCCTGGCATAGACATTTACGGTCAAAACGAAATATACGAATTGGCACAGGATGAACAAAGCCGGCTCCGGCTTTTAGACCGGTTTCTGCCGAACGATGGCGACTATGCCGATAAAAACACCTTGTTGCGTAAACGTCTGCATGAGAACCAACAGAAGCTTTTGCAGACGGTAGGTGAATTGGATGATTTGCAAGCACAGGTCGCACGGTTGCCAAAATTGGAAGAACAATTGCAGGGCTATAACGCTCTGGGTATTAAAGAAAAATTGTCAAAAACCCCTTTATTTGCCCGCGAACGGCAAATTTCCCAACGTGCCACTGAGGAAATCCACCAATTGCAAATTGGCCTGGGCGCATTACGCGACAATCTTCCCGACCTGGCTTTCCTTAGCGACAAAGCGTTGGAGGGTTTACCGAATGCGGCGTTATTCTTACCTATCCGTGAAACCTTGCTGCATCTTCACCACAAATTCCAGACAGCTATTGGTGATTTGCAAGGTGGGCTGACCCAAGCAGACCAACAGTTATCGACCCATCTTAACGTTTGGCAACAATCGCTACAAATAGGTGAAAAGGAGCTGGAATCCGCTTTACGCAACCTTCCAGACCTATCAGGGAAAAGCGGTCAGGAAGTAGGGACGGCCTATCAACGTTTGTTACAGGAAATTGAACGGATCAAGCCCTTGGCAAGCCGCGTCGCCAACTTTGAAAAAGTAAAAGATGCACAGGAGCAGGAACGGCGTAATTTGCTGGCAGAATTGTCTGATCTTCGTGACCAACGCACCCAGTCGCTACATGCGGCGGCAAAAAAGTTAAACAAACATCTTAAAGGTAAATTGAAAGTTGAGGTTGTCATTGAAGCTGACCGAACCCCGTTAAAAACTTTCTTGTTAAGTTGTCGGCTTGATGGGGTTGGTGAAAAAAGACTGTCCTGGATTGATGAACTTGAGTCCATCAAACCACTGGCTCTTGCCCATGCTATAAGGCAAGGAGAAGCAAAACTCTTCAGCAACTATGGAATATCTCAATTGGTCGCTACGGCTTTGAGTAAGCTAAACTTGTCCCAATTGATGGAGCTGGAGGCTTTGGAACTGGGTCATCGGATTGATATTTTGCTGAACATTGCCCATGGTGAAGCAGAAGCCCTATTCAAACCGCTGGACAAACTCTCAACAGGCCAGCAGTGCACCGCCATTTTGCACATGCTGTTGTTGGAGAATGTTGACCCGTTAATTATGGATCAGCCGGAAGACAATCTGGATAATGCGTTCATTGCCGAACGTATCGTCCATGAGTTGCGGGCCGCCAAGACAACCCGCCAATTTTTGTTTGCCACCCACAATGCCAATATCCCGGTTTTCGGTGATGCCGAGTGGATTGGTGTGTTTACCGCCGTGGACAATCGCGGTTCATTGGATGCGGATGCACAAGGCTCGATTGATGTGCCGGTTATCCGTGACCAAGTCGCCGCTATCTTGGAAGGTGGCCGTGCCGCCTTTATCCAGCGTAAAGAAAAGTATGAATTTTAAAGGCCGTTTTTATGTTGAAAAGTGAGTTGCTGGAAATCATTGCCAATGGCGAAAACTCCGGCGTGGAATTTAAAAGGGACGATTTGCGGCCGGAGCAGTTGGCCAAAGAGATAGTCGCCTTGGCTAATTTTCAAGGCGGTAAGCTGCTGTTAGGGGTTGAAGACGACGGCAGCATTAGCGGCATCCAACGCGACGGCCTGGAAACATGGGTTATGGATACGGTTTTTGGCCGCTATGTCCATCCTATGATCCTGCCCTTCTATGAAGAAGTTGAATTTGATGGCGGCAAAAGGGTTGCGGTGATTTCTTTTACCCAAGGTACGGCAAAACCTTATGTGCTACGCAAGGACAATCGGGAGGACATTTATGTCCGTGTCGGCAGCACGTCCCGTTTGGCCACACGGGAGCAACAAGCCCGCTTGTTTGAGAGCGGGGGTATGTTGCACAGCGAAGTTTTGCCGGTTTCAGGCAGCCGTCTGGAAGACCTTGACCAAAGCCGTTTATCGGATTATTTGTTGAATGTCATTGGGGATTTGACGCCCCCGCAATCGGGTGAAGAATGGGAACAACGTTTAAAAGGCTTGGGCTTAATGGTGGGGCGCCCGGATGGCGACCCTGCCGTTTGCACGGTGGCCGGATTGGTGTTGTTTGGCCGTAGCCCAAGACGGAGCCTCCGACATGCCGGGGTCCGTTGGATGTCGTTTGCCGGCACCGAGAAAGCTTATCAGGCTCAGGACGATACGGTATTAGATGGCCCATTGATCGCTTTATGGGAAGTGCGGCCTGGTGAAGGCCGGACATTGGTTGAAGACGGTTTGGTTGAACGCCTGTCTGACCGGATGCGGCCTTTCATTTCGGAGGACAGTTCCGAAGTTAATGCAGGACTCCGGCGTGATCCGCGTTACCGCTATCCGCTTGATGCTGTCCGTGAAGCCATTTTAAACGCATTTGTACATCGCGATTGGACGCGCTCAACCGAGGTTGAAGTTGTCAACTATGCCGATCGGCTGGAAGTCATCAGCCCCGGCACACTGCAAAACTCCATGACGGTCGAGAAAATGCTCGCAGGCCAGCGTTCGGCCAGAAACCCCATCATTGTTGAAATTATGCGTGATTATGGTTATGTGGATGCCCGCGGCATGGGGGTTAGGAGAAAAATAATTCCTCTGACACGTTTGTTTTCTGGAAAAGAGGCGGATTTTGATCTTACTGACGATCATTTACGGGTGGTGATTCCCGCACGTCCGGCGTTGTAAGGGATCATTCCCACACCGTCCCAGAATAATTTTTAAACGGAAGCTAACAGTTTGAGCCTACAACGTATCACCGATTCTCTAGCGGCCTTGTTTGCCGTGCAGCCCATCGTGTTTTGGCACGATGCTGAAGGCGAGTTTGCCGCAACGGTGGACAATCTCGTACCGGAGAATGCCGCGCTTGTCCGGTTGCAGGACACGCCCGCGTTACAAGTCAAACTGGCTATTGAACGCCAGCCTGGGCAATGCTGGCTGCTGTACAGCACCCAGCCCGAACCTGACCCTTATGCCGATTGGTTATTGGATATCCGCCTGCGCAGCAAGTCTTTTAAAGCCGATTCGGCTTCTATTTTGTTGGCGGAATTAGGGTTGGCGTCGCAAAACCTACGCGGGCATTTAAAGGCGCGGGCGAAGTTTTTGCGCTCATCGGCACGGGTCGGGCGCTTAAAACGGCTGGTGCTTGCCAGTGACACCGCCGATGACCTTGACCGGAAAATGTTGGCGGTGTTAGTGCGTGCCGACCAGCCGGAACTGTTCGCCATCCTGCTGCGTTTGTTCGTGGCTTTTGTGCAGGAAGGCGAGGTTGACCTGAATGCCCAACCGAAAATCTGGCAGGACATTATCGCCAATGATTTGGAAGAGGCTTTTTGGCAAGCGGTGAAAACACAGTTGGGTTACGCGGAAGCCGAGCCCGGTCTGCGGGATTTGTTGTTCCGCATTTTGGTGACCGATTTTTCCCGCTCTGTCGGCGCCAAGCCGGTCGGGGCGTTGCAACATTTTGTTTTGCCGGAACGCCGTCTTGCCGCCAATGCGTCCGTCTTCGCGTCACGCTGGCGTGCGGATATGGCGCATTATTCAAGCTATAACCTGATGTCCGCCGCTGTCGGCCAGGATTTGGCTTTGGCGCACCTGTTGTCCGGGTTGTCCGCCGATGACTTGGCTGAGGTGATGACGTTTGAAGACGTGGAACGCCGGATCATCAGTGATTTGAAAGACCGGGTTTTGGGCGGGGCGGGGGCGGCTTTGGAGGCGGTGCTGGCTTTGATTGCCCGGCGCAGGGATGGGCATTGGGCCAATCCGGTTTTGGCGAACACCCATGATGTCAACCGGGCGTTAGCCGCCAGTTATGATGCCTTGGAAGCCGCCATCCACTTTTTGGCATTGAAAGACCAGTATCAGGACGGCTTTAGTTTTGCTTCGGGTAAGGCGGGGTTTTCGGCTTATCAAACCGGGTTGTTTAGGTTTGACCAAGGCTACCGGCATTTTAACCGGGCCTACGAGTTGGTCGAGCCGATGGGTTGGTCAGTCCTGCATGAGGTGAAACAGCGCATTGAAGCGGCTTATTCGGGTTGGTTTATGCCCCAGCTCAGTTCGGCTTGGGGCAATATTCTCGAAGGCGGGTCAGGGTTGTTGTCATCTTGGCAGCTACCCGGTGTCATTAACCAACAGCATTTTTTTGCCAAAGTGGTGGCGCCGCTATCCGATGACGGCGCCAAGCGGGTGTTTGTCGTCATCTCTGATGCGTTTCGCTTTGAGGTGGCCGAGGAGTTGGTGCAGGCCATCAACAGTAAGAGCCGGATTAAGGCATCGCTATCCGCTATGCTGGGCGTATTGCCCAGTTATACCGGTTTGGGCATGGCGGCTTTATTACCCCATCAGCGCTTGGCCTATAAGATTAACAGCAATCTGGAGCTGAGCGCGGACGGCAAGCCGGTGTCGTCAATGGAGCAACGCGGCGCTTATTTAGGTTTGCATGGCGGGGCGGCCATTAAGGCCGAAGATTTGGTGGCTATGGGCAAAGAGAAAGGCCGCGAATTTGTCCGTGACCGTCGGCTTATTTATATTTACCACGACCGGATTGATTTGATTGGCGACAAACAAGCCTCTGAAACCAAGACCTTTGAAGCCGCCGCCGATACCGTCATTGAATTGGCGCAATTGGTGGGCTTTATCGTCAATAGCCTGAACGGCTATAACGTGTTGGTGACCGCCGATCATGGGTTTATCTATCAGGAGTCGGCTTTGGCGGAAGCCGACAAATCGGTGTTGGCTGATAAGCCGAAAGGGACATTGCTGGCGAAAAAGCGTTATGTGTTGGGTCAAGGTCTGGGCACTAATGCCAAGGCTTGGTCTGGCAATACGGCGTTGACGGCGGGCACAGGGGCGGATGGCAGCTTGGATTTTTGGCTACCCAAAGGCATTAACCGCTTTCATTTTACGGGCGGCGCACGGTTTGTGCATGGCGGCGCCATGCCCCAGGAGATTGTGGTGCCGGTGATCACCGTCCGGGCGAGCGAATCGGAATTGGCTAAGACTAAGGCGGCCAGTATCAGTTTGCTTGGCGCATCCAATAAGGTCGTCACCAATACCCAACGTTTTGAGTTTATCCAGAACGAGGCGGTGTCCGAACGGGTCTTGCCCCGCACGGTGGTGGTCTGTTTACGCGATGGCGACCAGCCCATCAGTAATGAACAGACGGTCACTTTTGACAGCCCTTCCCAATTGCTGGATGAGCGCAAACGCTCGGTCGTGCTGACCGTGTTATCGGGCGCTTATGACCGCAACAAAGATTATTTCCTGGTTGCGCGTGACGCAACGACCAAAGTCGAAATGCTGCGGGTGCCGTTGCAAGTTGATCTGGCCTTTAGTAACGATTTTTAGGAGGAATGATGGACGGGAAACCACCCCCTAACGGGACGGACACGAGTCTGGACGCTTTATTAAACCACACGTTTGCCGGCAAGGTCGTCCGTAAGGATTTGACCAAGCTGGTCAAGGAAGGCGCGAATGTGCCGGTGTATGTGTTGGAATATTTGCTGGGCATGTATTGCGCCAGTGATGACGAGCAGACTATCCAGGCCGGTTTGGCCAGTGTCAAGCGCATCTTGGCGGATAATTATGTGCGCCCTGATGAGGCCGAAAAGATCAAGTCCAAAATCAGGGAAAGCGGCAGTTATAAGGTGATTGATAAGGTCGCCGTCAAGCTGAACGAACGCCGTGATGTCTACGAAGCCATGCTGTTCAATCTGGGGGTTAAGGGCGTTGAAATTTCTGACCGCTTGGTTAAGGCGTATGAAAAGCTGTTGGCCGGGGGTATCTGGTGCATCATCACGCTGCATTATGTGTTTGAGGAAGGGCAGGCCGGGTCGCCTTTTCAAATCACCGAATTAAAGCCCATCCAAATGCCCAATATGGATATGGAGGCCTTATTTGAAGGGCGTAAGGCTTTTGATGCCGGGCAATGGTTGGATGTCTTGCTGCGCTCGACCGGCATGGAGCCTGCACATTTTACTGGCCGTGCCAAATGGCATTTGCTGGCACGCATGATCCCTTTTGTGGAGAACAATTATAACGTCTGCGAATTGGGGCCGCGCGGTACGGGGAAAAGCCATATCTATAAAGAGGTCAGCCCCAACAGCATCCTGATTTCCGGCGGACAGACCACCGTCGCGAACCTTTTTTATAATCTGGGGCGGCAAAGCATCGGCTTGGTGGGGTTATGGGATGTCGTCGCGTTTGATGAGGTGGCGGGCATAGCCTTTAAGGACAAGGACGGCATCCAGATCATGAAAGACTTTATGGCCTCCGGCTCGTTTGCCAGAGGGCGGGATTCCATTGTGGCGTCGGCCAGTATGGTGTTCATCGGCAACATCAACCAATCCGTTGATACGTTGGTCAAAACCAGCCACTTATTGACGCCGTTCCCGGATGTGATGATTGACACCGCGTTTTTTGACCGCTTCCATGCCTACATCCCTGGTTGGGAAATCCCCAAAATGCGCCCGGAGTTTTTCACCAACCAATATGGCTTTATTGTCGATTACTTGGCCGAGTTTATGCGCGAAATGCGTAAGCGCAGCTTTGCCGATGCCATTGATAAACATTTCAAGCTGGGCAATAACCTCAACCAACGCGACACCATTGCCGTCCGGCGCACGGTATCGGGTTTGTTAAAGCTGCTTTACCCGCATGGCGATTATGACAAGGCCGCCGTTGCGCAATGCCTTGAGTACGCGTTGGAAACCCGCCGCCGTGTTAAAGAGCAATTAAAAAAGCTCGGCGGCATGGAGTTTTTTGACGTGCATTTTAGCTATATCGACCAAGAAACGCTGGAGGAAAAATTTGTGGCCGTCCCGGAGCAAGGCGGCGATAAGCTGATACCGGAAGGCACATTAAAAGCGGGCGTGCTGCATACCATTTCCCAAGGGGCCAAAGGCCATTTGGGGTTGTTCAGGATTGAAACGCAAATGTCCGCCGGCAATGGCAAGCTGAACCTGTCCGGTTTTGGCAGCAACACCCAAGCCAAAGAAGCCGTCAAAGTCGGATTTGACTATTATAAAGGCAATATTTCCAGGGTCAGCGGTTCCGCCAAAGCGGCAGACCGCGACTATCATTTGCATCTGGTTGAATTGCATAACAGCGGGCCATCACTTACCCTAACAATGGCGGGTTTTATCGCCTTTTGTTCAGGCATCCTGAATAAGCCCGTGCAAAGCCAGATGCTTATTTTAGGTACCATGACCTTGGGCGGAAATATTATCCCTGTTGAAAATCTGGCGGAAACGTTACAGATGGCCTTTGATTCGGGGGGCAAGCGGATATTGTTGCCGATGGCCAGTGTCAGCGATATTCCGACCGTCAGGGGCGAACTGTTCGCAAAATTCCAAATCAGCTTTTATGCCGATCCGGTTGACGCGGTGTTTAAGGCGTTGGGGGCTGAATAAATGGTCAAGAGCCGCATCGCTTTAGAATATGACCTGTTGCCAGAGACAGGTTTGGCTGTGCTTGGCCGAAGAATGTTTGAAACCTGCTGCTTTACGATATTGCCCGGATGGTGTAGAACAACAACCGATAACCCGCCGGAGCATATCAAGCAGGCTTTGGCCTGACTTTCCGTTAACCTTGCAGTAAGGGCATACTATGTATAAATTGATCGCGGTGATGCTTTTGATCCTGTCATTCCCAGCCCTTTCGGATGAAGATGACGATAATGATAATAGCAATAACGTCCAAAATGGTGCTTATGGGCAAGCCTACCCCGCACAAGGCAACCCGTACGGAAACGGTTCCAATTTGGGTAATGGCCAACAAGTTCCCCCCGGTTACGGGAGCAACTACCCAACTTACAAAACCCCGCCGCCCGCCAACCGTTATGGCAAACTGGGTCGCCAAAGGGGACAGGGAGCCCGTCCGCATCACCGGGTTAACGGCATGAAGCCCAACAAAAGCGGCAGGGGTGGCGGCGACGATTAATGGCTGTCCAAATGGCTTTATCGCAAATATTTACAAGAGCTGAGTTTGGCCTGATTGGCGAACAAAACTAGCCCGCCAACTACTATCTGTTTCGGAAAAATTGACACTACTTTTGAATAACATATTATCCCTGCGGAATACACGCAAAGCATGCGCACGAGTGGTGTTTCGATTATTGGCCGATCGGTTGCTGACACCCAGGGCGACGGAAGGAAGGTTACACATTCTCGTTCCTCGGTGGGATGCCAAGTTAGGTGACTCGATCGTTTCGTCATTTTTCTTTCGGGAGGCTCGCAGACTTAACGCCAGAGTGACCGTGTTGACGGTCGCAGAGCTTGCCAAGATGTATGCTATTGATTTTGCGGTAGATCAAGTTGTAATCACCAACGCTAACCCCGGAGTTCGCGAGCTCTGCCGTCTGGCGTGCCAGCTTGGGCAGATCGATGTAGTGGTGCATCTGGTCTGGAGGATTCAGCCTGCGGAAATCCTTTTTCTGAGACTGTTGTGCCCGATTTGGGTTTATTCGCTCGATGACCGTTTGCGCTGTGTCAATCGCAAATTTGGCATAGCGACAGCCGGACTAGACATGGCCGAACTCTACCGGAGAGTCCTTACAGACCTAGGCGCAAACGTGGTTGATAGGAAGTACATCGTCCCTCTTCCTGAGACACTACAAAATATTGCACAGGCCACGCATATCCTGTTCAATCCTTACGCCAGCCGACCAAACAAAAGCTTGGCCTTCGACCGATCGGTGAGCTTGCTGCGTGCGATAGCCGATACTTATCCAAACCGATCTGTTGGCATTCTGTGTAGCCCTGCGACCCATGGGAATGCGCTGCAAATGGAAATCACCGTGGCACGGGAGAACGTCAGATTAATCAATGGACTGGTATCACCCAAGGACGTTGCAGGGGTTATAAACCAAGCGCAAGCAGTGGTCACTGTCGATACGGCAATCGTGCACATGGCAGTTGGTCTGGACACAAGACTGGTGGCAATCTACCCAACCGTGGATAAACAAGCCAGCCTGTGGCTGCCTCCCCCGTCCCCTTTGACCCGTGTGGTCTATAGCCGGCAACCTCCTGGCCAATATCTGCGCGCAGGTAAAAAGGACATGAATGCATTCTCGATCGAGGAATTGCTCAACAACCTCCAAGAGCTTTTAGCCACAGTACCGGATCCGGAGTCCATTCTCTCGATCAGAGCACGGATCGTACCTGGCCTGGGTGTTGCGCAGGGAACTCTCGCACGCCAGTTGCCGCTAATCAGCCAAAATTTCCCCGAAGTCGCCGATTGCCATCCCGGGACTATAAATTTGGAATTCGAATTCTCAATAGAAGTGACACAGCCCGACCACCGCACCCTTCCGCTCGCTTGGACGCCAAGCGAACGAACTACCGAAATATTCGACCTAGTGCGTGTTGAACTCGAATTCGACCAGTTACCAGCACGCGTGGCAGCATGGCTGTACGTTGCCCATGGGTCTCCTCACCGCTGCACGTCGAATATTCATGAGGTGATTGCCCGGCAAGTAAACCTGAGCAATGCCAGTGAGTGCCGACTTCATGTACGCGCTAGTGCCGTATCGTTAACACCATGTACGGATCAAGAAACGGCATCCATGAACTGCTCACTCTCACCTAGCCAATAGCCAGGATCCGCCTCAATGTGCAGAAACAACTTTGCTAGCAGAGTGCCGCCAGCGAGAAACTCCTCAACGGACTCTATGCGCTTAGATGTACGCCGAAAGTAAGTATTGTAGAGCTTCAGCATAGCCACATCGGTCAGCAGGAAATCCTCAACACTCACGTCCTGACGACGCATCACCTCGCAACTGGCGAATTTATACCGTGGGCAGTAGCCGGGGTCGACGACATCTTCTGAAATAGGCACCAGAGTGTCATCTGCCTGCGCCACGATGTCCTTGATGCAGCCGGGATTACCCCAAGCATGAGCCCCCCCATCAAGTCCAACAGCCAACGCCCTGGAAAGTAAGGCGTTACCCGGTTGAGAAGCGAAAATACATTCACTATTCCAATGCAGCTTATGGCTTAAGCCTGTCGGGAACAGCGAATTGGTTGGGTCTCGAAAGAGCAGTGTGTCAGCATCCACCCAGGCACCTCCATTACGATGGACGAAGGCCATGCGAATGAAGTCGCTCTTGGCCACTATGGCCTCGATCCCCGCTGCCAGCGTGAAAGGCAACGGTTCAAAGGCCCACGCTTTGCCAAGGATGAGCGGATCGATCTGGTCCTTGACCGTTCGTGGTGTAAGCAAAGAGAAGCGTTCACCCAAGGCCCTGCGCATCGAAACCAGTGCCAGCGCGACGTAGGCTGGCATGATCTGCCCGGGGGCGTTTTCCCAATAGCTTACATAGCGCACGGAAGCGCAAGCAGATCTGTTCATTGACACATTGCCCTGCCATCAGCATTCAGCAATCCGAGTTCGGTCAGATAGGCCATTAATATCATTAAGGACTGCGTACATTGCGCTTGACCGAGGAATTCGTTACCTAAAGCAGACTTATACAGCCTCAACCATGTCGACGCCGGAACCTTGGGTAGGAAAGCCGCGAGCGACTCCCTGTTGCCTTCTCCGAATAGCAAACGCAGGGTACGCAGGATGGGTTGGTAGTCGGGCCAAGACAATAGATCAGCAAGGGTATCGTCCAGCATCTCCCCGACCACCACGTTATTTAGACGATCCTCAACCGAGGCATCGCTCAGAGCTACACGCGGGTCAATTGCCACCGGATAGATCGCTCGGAACGACTTGGCACCGCAGTGCATGGATTCAAAAAGCACTTTGTCCGCAGTCGAGCCTGTGACCAATACATCGTCACCGAAAATCACATGCACGCCGCTCCAACGGTAGAAGTTCTCGGCAGGTATGACATGATCCTGAATCAAATTGACGCGCTCGCGCTCCTCAATGCTAAGGATGGCGTAGTCTTCACAGGGCGGTGCGATCCTGGGAAGCTTAACGTTGATGATCGTTGGCAACGCCATATGCGCCAGTTTAACGTTGACCTCCTCGACCACGATTTGGTAGAGCACGTTCGCCATGGAGGGCACGTTGCGCCAACCTGTAGTCATCATCACCACGGTGTCGCCACACGCCTTGGCGTTTCGGAACAGGTTAGACCATTGAGAGTCTGAGCTATCCAACTCGCGACACAGGTAATCGATCAGTTCTCGTGCGAGATAATGGATGTCACTCACACTGCCGTACTTGGCACGGCTGTAGATCCCGGCCAGCGTCGATGCATCTGTGCCTGTAGTCATGTCAAGGAATAGACCCGACTTGTCGGGTGTCAGGTAGTTCAGGGCATTGCCTCCGAGAATCGCGACATAGTCGGCCATGGTGATCTGATCGCGAGCAAACAGGTCGGCCGCGAACGCACGAAATCCGGACTTCACATGATCAGCATGGATTCGAGCAGTAGCCTGTTGGAATATGGACAATTGGAAATCGACCGGCTCCTTAAGTACCTCAGGCCACCGTATTGAGTTCTCAGGGGACATCATGTTCAAGACTATATAAATCCTTATAAGGTTATGGATTGCTTGGCGATACAAGAGTGTCAAGAGCGACATCGATTCGTCGGCGCTGCTCGTAGTAACTGATACGCTGGAGCAGCCCCTGCGGTCGCAGGGTTGCGAGCATGTCTGCAATGCCTGCGCCGGCATCGCGAGGATTGTGGGCATCGGAGCCGATTGTGAAAGGTACGTCACGAGCGATCATCTGCCCCAACAATTCCCGCGACGGATAAGTCCATAAGCCCAGCACCTCCATCCCCGTTACGGAATCCAGACTCGACTTGCGGAGGCCGGAAGCATTGAGCTCGAATGCAATGCCACTTCGGGCTAGTAACTCCAGCAAGGGCTCGAAACGACGGATGAGAATATCTTCCGGCACTCCACGCAGCAGAGTATCGGCATGCCCAACAGCGTCAACCAAACCACTATCCAGCAACGCTTCGAGGTTGGCGAAGTAACGATCCAGGAACGCTGGACTAGCTAGTCGTGACAGTTCCCAGACTTTCACCATGGGTTCGTCTGGAACTTCCACGTAATGAATGGAACCGATCACAAAGTCCATTGGGTAACGTGCCAGCAATTCGCGATTGAAATTGTCGGTGCCAGGCATGTAATCCAGCTCCAGACCCCGAAGAATTGTGATCTGCCCCCGATAGGTCTGCCGCACACTGTCGATGTCGGCAAAATATTGTTCAAGTTCTGACTCCAGCAGGCGGTTGTCGCTGTCAACCGGAAAAGGGGCATGATCGGTGATCGTCAGCACGGTCACCCCAGCTGCGATCGAGGCACGAACCAGTTCGTCGACAGTGCCAGTCGCATGCTTTGAATAGAAAGTGTGGCAGTGAGAGTCGATCATGGGTAGTGTCGCAAATATTTGCAAAAGCTGAGCTTGGCCTGATTGGCAGACAAAACTAGCCTGCCAAATTGATAAATTGTCGGTGGGCGGGCAGTGCCCGTCCGGCGAGTTGCCCTTTACGGATCATGTGGGTGGTTTCTATCCCGTCGAGGGTGGCCTGCGCGGAACGGAAGGATTTGAACCCCAGCATTGGCCCGGTGATTTTCTTAATAAACCGGTGATCCTGTTCCACCCGGTTATTGAGGTACTTGACTTGGCAAATCTCAATGGCCAGGCACAGCAACCCGGCGAGCACCAGCAGGACATTGATGTTTTCAAGCCCGGCCAGGTTGGAGCCGCTTTTGTCCATGACCACTTTTTCGGGCAGGCCGTTGCCGTCAATGGCCTGCCTGAAAAAGGCGGTGGCGGCCGCTTCGTCGCGGCGTTCGGAGAGCATAAAGTCGACGGTGTCGCCAAATTTGTCCACCGCGCGGTACAAGTAGGCCCATTCCCCTTTGATTTTGATGTACGTCTCGTCCATGCGCCAAGAGCCGACCACCGTCCGTTTGCGGCTTTTTGCCGCCAAGGCGATCAGTGGCGAATAGCGGACAACCCAGCGGTTCAGGGTCGCATGGTCTACGGTGACACCGCGCTCCGCCAAAATCTCTTCCAGGTCGCGGTAGGAAACTCCATACCTGACATAGAAGAAAACCGCGTGCAGGATAACGTCTTTCGGATAGTGGGCACCTTTAAAGCTGATCTTCATAGTCTGGCAACAAAAATTGGCGGATTATCCCCCAAAATTGGAAAGTTTGCGACAGAACCTACAAAAGGGCAAGGATGACAGTTCGTATCAGGTTTGCCTAGGTGGTTGGGTTAGACGTTTACCGCCGACGGCCTGTCGGCCATCGTCCAGCAGGCGTTGGGGCATACGCCGTGCGCGGGCTCCGCGTTCGTGTTCCGCAACCGGGCGGGCAACCGCCTGAAGCTGTTGCTGTGGGACGGCAACGGCGTTTGGTTGTGCCAACGCCGTTTGCACCGGGGCGGTTTTGTCTGGCCAAAAGCCACGGACAGTTGTTTTTCGATGACGCCGGACGAATGGCGCTGGTTGGTGGCCGGGGTGGATTGGCAACGTTTGTCGGCGGCCCCAGCCGCACATTGGCAACCCTGAACAGACAGGTTCCGGCACCTAAAAAGCACGCCGAAAATTTGGGGTAAACCCAGTATTGACAAGGCATACAGGTGTTTTTTTGGTATAATATGACCTATGAACCCACTCGCCGAACTCGACAGTTTAGACCTCGACCCCGCTGCCAAAAGCCAAGTGGCGGGTATGATCCGGGCGTTGCTTGAGCAAACTGTACATGATGCGGAGCTGTTGCATCTCAAAGACGCGCAAATCCAAGCCAAAGACCTCAAAATCGAAGCCCTGACCCACGAGCTCGCCCATATCCGGCGTATCCGCTTCGGCGCGAAAAGCGAAACCTTGCCGCCGCTGCAACGTGACGTGTTCGAGGAAACCTTGGACACCGACCTTGCCGCCATCGAAGCGGAGGCCGAACAGCTTCAGGATGGCCAGCCCAGCGGTACAGTGGCGAAACCCAAACGTCCCCGCGCCGGACGCCAACCCTTACCTGACCATCTGCCCCGTGTCGACCACCTCCATGAGCCGGCATCCTGCACTTGCGGGCATTGCGGCAAAAACTTGGTCAAAATCGGCGAGGATGTCACCGAACAACTGGATGTCGAGCCCGCCAAATTCTTTGTCCGCCGCCATTTATGCCCTGCGGGTATATCCGTCCCCAATATGCCTGCCGCGCTTGCGAAACCGTCACGGCGGCACCGATTC
Organism: Methylovulum psychrotolerans; assembly: GCF_002209385.1. Classification (NCBI taxonomy): domain Bacteria; kingdom Pseudomonadati; phylum Pseudomonadota; class Gammaproteobacteria; order Methylococcales; family Methylococcaceae; genus Methylovulum; species Methylovulum psychrotolerans. Next base: position 2,169,915 of record NZ_CP022129.1, on the reverse strand, counting down.
CGCCGGCAGTGATTGATGGCGGCATGGCCGCCGTCGGCCTGTTGGCCTGGGTGATGGTCAGCAAATACCAAGACCACCTGCCGCTGTACCGCCTCGAACAAATCGCCGCCCGCGACAAGGTCATCCTGTCCCGGTCAACCCTGGCCGATTGGGTCGGGCGTGTCGGCGTCGCGTTGCAGCCGTTGGCGGAGCGGCTGAAATGGCACCTGTTGCAGGGCGGCGCCTTACATGCCGACGAAACCCCCGTGGCGCAGCTTGACCCCGGCAGCGGCAAAACCCGTAAGGCCTACCTGTGGGCGTACCGCAGCAACGACCTTGCGGAGGCCGGGCCCCGGCTGATCGTCTTCGACTACCAAAAAGGCCGAAGCGGCGAACATGCCCGCCAGTTTTTGGGCGTGTGGAAAGGCCACCTGATGGTTGACGGCTATGCCGGTTACAAAGCCCTGTTCACGGACACCGGCAACAGCGGCCCTTGCACCGAGCTGGCCTGTTTTGCCCATGCGCGGCGAAAGTTCTTCGACTTGCACCAAGCCAACCAGAGCCCAATGGCATGGGAAGCATTACAACGCATCAGCGTGCTTTATGCCATCGAAGCGGAAGGCAAAGCCTTGGGCATTGAGGTACGCCAACAACTGCGGGCGGCAAAAAGCCAGCCCCAACTGCGTGCCTTCCATGACTGGCTCCTGAAAACCCGTACCGTCACCGCCCCCGGCGGCGCTTCCGCCAAAGCCTTGGATTACACCTTAAAACGCTGGCCCGCCCTAGTCCGTTATGCGGAAACCGGACATCTGCCGATTGACAACAACCCCGTGGAAAACTGCATCCGGCCCATTGCGTTGGGCAAGAAAAATTGGCTGTTTGCCGGCTCCGAACGTGCCGGGCAACGTGCCGCCGCGATCCAAACCTTACTGGGCACGGCCAAGCTTAATGGCCTAAACCCGGCGGCATGGCTGAAAGAAACATTAGAAAAACTGCCCGTGTGGCCTAATAGCCGCATTGATGAATTGTTGCCTTTGACACCCGAACAAATAAAGGCGATCAAACAAACTTTACCTGAAAAGGCAACGTGGTAGGGACACGCGCTTACGGCCGACAGGCCGTCGGCGCCCTTGCGCATATCTACGGGCGACACCGCCAACCAAATCTGTGGCGGGCATGAGATCAGCCCAGGCATCGCCACAGCTCCGCCAACCAAGCCGCCGATACGCCAGGCGGCAGCTCAAGCCGGTGGCCGCCCGCGTGCCGCAGCACCAAGGGGGTCGGTGCCGCCGTATCGACTTGTACGGGAATGAAGGCCGGAGGCGGCGGTAATGCCGGTTGCACCCGACGGTATTCGCACAATCGTGCCGCAAAGGTTTTGGCGTTTAACTGCTGTTGCCGGCAATAATCCGCTTGCGGCAGGCCGCTGGCCTGCCATGCTTCAATATGCCCAATCCACTTCTTTGATAATGCCATCGTTATTCCCCATACAAAAGGGCAAGGATGACAGTTCCTATCAGGTTTGCCTAGGTGGCTGGGTTAGACGTTTACACAGCAACAGCTTCAGGCGGTTGCCCGCCCGGTTGCGGAACACGAACGCGGAACCCGCGCACGGCGTATGCCCCAACGCCTGCTGGACGATGGCCGACAGGCCGTCGGCACCCTTGCGCGACACCGCCAGCCAAATGTGCGGCGGGCATGGGATCAGCCCAGGCATCGCCACAGCTCCGCCAACCAAGCCGCCGACACGCCCGGCGGCAACTCAAGACTGTGGCCGCCCGCGTGCCGCAGCACCAAAGGCTCGGATGCCGGCACTTGGACTTGTACCGGAATGAAGGCCGGAGGCGGCAATGCCGGTTGCACCCGACGGTATTCGCACAATCGTGCCGCAAAAGTTTTGGCGTTTAACTGCTGTTGTCGGCAATAATCCGCTTGCGCCAGGCCGCCATGCTTCAATATGCCCAATCCACTTCTTTGATAATGCTATCGTCATTCCCCATACAAAAGGGCAAGGATGACAGTTCGTATCAGGTTTGCCTAGGTGGCTGGGTTAGACGTTTACCGTGGATTGATTCCCTCTCTACCCTGAGCGTTTTTTCTGGAGCAGGCGGCAAAAGATACTCGAAATCCTATGAAACAATTCTGTCGTTTGTTTAAATTCACCCAATCAGGCCAAGCTCAGCTCTTGTAAATATTTGCGACAAAACCGTCAAAATTTCTTACCAGTTTCAGCTTGCTTCGAGGTTTCTTCTCTCCGTTTGTCCCAAATTTCACCGATTCTGGTTTTTGTGTTTTGATATTCAATTATCTGTATCACTATTTCTCTTATAGAGCATCCCGATATTTCAGGGATTTCTTGCACTGTTTCCTTACCATTCTCACATCGCATTTCACGGCCTAGCTCCAATGTCAATGGCATAGTATGCATTTTGTGGAAACGCATTGATTTATTCCATGCTTTCCAACGCAAAGCATAAGGCATAAATTGTATACAAACAACATTGCTAAACGCTTCGTGAATGGTTGGTGGTAGTTTCCACTTTTGCTCTTTATTTTCTTTTTTTTCTGATAAGCCAAGTAAAGCACTATAAAATATTCCTACTATAAATAGACTATTCCAAAGCGCATAACTTATAATTTCTATTTTTGTTAAAGATGGAAGATCATTGCTAAAAACATCCTCGGATTTGCATGCGCTAGCCCAATCTGAAGAATTGAAAGGCAATAAATCAAAAACACTACGCAAATAACCTAAAGTATCAATTATGGTCTGTTCAATTTTGCCACTTATTTTTAAATATTCATCTTGGTTTGGTTGTCGCCAATTTAAATACAATTCCTCCAACTCGAATAACATGCGCTCTAGCTTTAATCGTGCAAAACCTAATTCCATGTATACTTGCCAAAGCTTTTGGTGTGACATGGTGCCGAATACGTTTTTGGCTAAATTTAGTTCTTGTTCAGCTCGGTCTATTTTTTTTAAAGATGCTCCAATCTCTTGATTTAAAAATAATTTTTGTTCTTTTTGTTCTAAACATATTTTATAGTGGCTATCGGCACTTATAGCTAATAGTTCTGCGCGTAAAATATGCACCATGCCCGCATTTACCCTATGTTCAATTTCTTTGGGTTGATGATTGGAACCGGCCAAATCCAAGTATCCATGTGCTTTTTGAAATTGCTCTTGTAAGTATAAAACCCTTGCCTTAATTGCAAAACATTCATTCCGATGAATTAATTCTTCATCTTTGGAGTCGCAAGTTTTTCGCAAAAAAAGTTCATATTTTTTGGTGTAATCCGTTAAGTTTTCTAATAAAGCTTTAATTTCTCTATTTTCTTTATAGTTAAAAAATATACGTTTATTGAAATATCCCCAAACTGTCCATTTTGCCAAAATACTTTTAGCTCCATAAGCGTATAAATCTCTGAGATTTTTTTCTGTATCAGAGGGTTCATTAGCTTCATTTTTCTTCAGGAACTCTTGCAATAACTTTAATTCGTCTTCTGTCATTACTTTATAAGTATTTTTTTCTATCATAAATCCTAGTCTGGTAATTGTTTTTTCAATATCCAGTTTTTGTTCTTTCTCGTTATTAATCTTGTTTTCAAGATATTTTTCTTCTTCTAGTATTCTTTTTAATGCTTCAATATTGTTTTGTTGCAACAAGCATCTTATTTTAGCGATTTTTTCTTCAAAGTTGTCTTCTAGGGTTTCTTTTCTAAGCCCTTCAAAATCAAAATCTAATTTTGCATACAGTGCCTTGAGCTCTAAGTTTTTTAGTAAGATTTTAAATTTAACAGCTCTTTGATCGAATGCCGAGTCATCATATTTTTCTTCTACCAGTTTACTTTCAAAAGGTTCTTTAAAGGATATTTCAGGTAAGTCACGGGTTAATATGTGTCTTGACCAAGACCAAACAATTTCAGGGACGGAATATGCTATTAGAGGCTCTACGTTACGTTTCAGCGACATATATGTCTTTTTGAATAAACTACACCTAAGTTTTAATAACCGTACTAACAAATGCTCTCTTTTAGCTTCGAGTGTTTTCGGATCAGGATCGGATATTTCTGAAAACGTTCCAATTTGCTGAGCAAAACAATAGAAAATGCTTTCGTTGTCTTTTGGACGCAACCAATCTAAGGACATTTTCTGGGATTCATGGACGACTTTGTCTTCAATATCTTTCCATTCGTCATTGCTTATCCAACAAATAATTTCAATGAGTAATGTGATCACTCTTAACGCAGAGATTCGATGGTAAAAGTATTCATAAAATGCCTGAACATCCTTTGTCGGTAAGTATACGTTAACATGGCAGTTTATGGCAGCTTGCAGATGCCAGTTGACAACAATCATACCGTCTAAAATCGCCGCCTCAGCAGAAAGGTCATCAGGGCGAGCTTTCTCAGGCCAAGCATCAACCCATTTTTGAAGATGGACATTTTGTGTTAACGCTTCATAGCATGCCTCGTGTGCTTCCCTAAACAGCCAGATACTGCCGCCTTCAAGTTGTTGTGCAACAATGCCAATCCGGTTTTGTAGGCTTATTAAATTATCGTATTCACCTATGAAGTTAGAATTATGCTTATGACTGCACTTTTTATGCGGCATGATTAATGCCAATAAATTTCGAAAATTTTGATGATAGGACTTTTCATCTTCTTCTGGTACAAAATCCTGTCCAATCGCCCATTGGCTAACCATCCCTCGTAAAACCGGCAAGGTTCTAGGCCGTCTGAAAATTGACAACCAGCATACAAAAGCAGTCAAAATTCCATCAGGATTACGATTTAATTCATCAACGGGATTACCTTCTTTTTTTGTTGCTTTAATGAATGACAATAGATCGTAAACATCTTTACTTCGCTTTAGGGCACGCATAAGATGTCCTTCTTGCGTAACTTCTTTAAGCAGCCAATTTTCGCTATAGTTTTTAGTGGCCTTGTCTGTGGGAATTTCGTTAAAAGCTTCCTTATTAAATTTGCTGTAATCACAAAAAGGCGCATCGGGATTTTTAAAGACGCTTATGTCATGTCTTTCTGCTATGTCAATAATTTTTCTAATAGCTTCTTGAGTTTCTTTATATGTTCGTTCTAATTTTTCATCTTTGTTATTTAGTGGATGCCTAATCGATGGTTTTTCAATGGTTAAAACAATGTAAGAATCGTGAATTTTTTTATCATCGTGGTTTTTATTATGATCCAGAATAAGCTTTTCAATTAAAGACGTTAAACGCTTCATTTGTTGCTTAAATGTATTATCTAACTCTTCTTCTTTATGCTTGTAATTAGGTATGCCATGATGACCTAATGGTTGACGACCGAAAGAGTCAAGTGAATCAAGCGCAAGCACAAATTTACCTCTTTTTAAAACGTCAAATATTCTGCTGGCTGCTTTATTAATAGCTTTATTAGCATTATCATCTGAAATTTCCAAGGGGATTGAAATATTGAAACCCGGTGCAAGTGAATCGATAAGTTGTATCCGAAAAAAAATTTCTGCCAATACACTTTCAAGTGTCCTATGGTTTTCAACATCTATCCAAATAATTCTATAACCTTCCGCAGCTAACGATTGCACAAAAGCGGCACCGGCTAATGTTGCCCAGCTTTTTGAAATATTTTTTTCTGTTTGACCGCTTAAATTAATTTCCTCAGATTGATCGTCGTAAAAAATCTGTATCGCTTTAAGTCGATCAACAGCATTATCATCTTCCTTCGGGAGGTTTAGGCTCAATGCAGTTAGGTAGTTGTGGCCTGGAAGGCTAGAGTATGGATTGTTAGCAGATTGATGACTATTCGCAATTTGAAAGTAAAGTTCTTGTAAAAACGTATCGGCATGTCTAATTTGACAAGCTGTGATTTTTTCACCATGGTTTATTGTTAACTCGTCGTATAAAGGACCAGGATTACTTGGACCTTGAATCCATATTAATTTAAGTTTCTTTTTTTCTTTATTCTCTTCTAAAAAATCGAGTTCTTCTGTATTTTCATTGTCAGCCTCTATAAATGCATTCAGCAATTGCATCATGCGCCGTTCAGAACCAGAAAACCCGATGACTAAGATTAACGCATTTTTAGGTAGATATTTTAGGGCGTTTTGGCGGGCATCTGTTTCTAACTGAAGTTTGAGTCGTTCACCAAGGCGTAATCCATAAGCGGAGCCATGTAATTTCAATATAGAAAATTGATGATTGACAAGGCTGTAATCTGGCAATTCGGCATCACGGTGTATGTCGAAAATTTTAGGGTTAATTCCTTCTTCATTAAAGGCACGCTCTAGAAAGGAATCAAAATTAGTGGACATCATCAAAGGAATACCCAGTTTTGCTTGCAAAAATACTAACAAGCGATGTGCTTGAGTGGGGTAGAGTCCTTGTTCAAATTCACTGAATAACTGGTCTGCTAAGGCAAAATCGCCTTCGCAAAGTTTATCTAAAAGAATCTCCCAATCACCGTACAATAGTTTAGGTTCAGGTTTGCATTCTTCAGATGATAAACTACGTTTTCGCCTACATTTCCATCGACGCCATTCTTCTTCTATACCCCTAGTTGTGCCTGAATCCCGTTGACGCTGTTCTCGGCGCAAAACCCATTGGACTATAGCCAGTAGTGAATCACGGTATTCTACTTCCAGTTCGTCATTTTCCAATTCATCGTTAAAGTTTGCCTTAAAAAAATTTTTATTTTCATCTTTATCAATCCAGTTCCACAGATCGGTATCTAAGTTCCCTAAGTTAGGCCAACCGAAATCTCGCATGTATTGACTAGGATGTTGCCTGTACTTGTTTAAAAGTTTATCTTTACCATCGCCATCAAGTTGTGGAAGCCGATCTTTGTAGACTCCAAACTCAATGGCAAAAAGAACTTTGGCCAGATAGTGTATGACCGAACCAATTGAAGGATAACCAGCCGCAACAGAAATGCCAGAACCTATAAAAGGTACAATTGGCCTATGCCTAGACTGCTCGGTAATTTCATCAATTATGTCTTTAGTGGGTTTAAAATCATAATCTTTTTGAGCAGATGCCATTTTGTACCTCTTGGTATTGATTAAGAAGGTTTTGTCGCAAATATTTGCAAAAGCTGGGGCCGGCCTGATTGGTTCTGTCGCAAACTTTCTAATTTTGGGGGATAATCCGCCAATTTTTGTTGCCAGACTATGAAGATCAGCTTTAAAGGTGCCCACTATCCGAAAGACGTTATCCTGCACGCGGTTTTCTTCTATGTCCGGTATGGCGTTTCCTACCGCGACCTGGAAGAAATTTTGGCGGAGCGCGGTGTCGCCGTGGATCATGCGACCCTGAACCGCTGGGTTGTCCGCTATTCGCCACTGATCGCTTTGGCGGCAAAAAGCCGCAAACGGACGGTTGCCGGCTCTTGGCGTATGGACGAGACGTATATCAAAATCAAAGGCGAATGGGTTTACCTGTACCGCGCGGTCGACAAGTTTGGCGACACCGTTGACTTTATGCTGTCCGAACGCCGTGACGAAGCGGCGGCCACCGCCTTCTTCAAGCAAGCCATTGATGGCAGTGGCCTGCCAGAAAAAGTGGTCATGGACAAAAGCGGTGCCAACCTGGCCGGATTGGAAAACATCAACGCCTTGCTGGTGCTGGAAGGCCTGCTTTGCCTGATGGTCGACATTTGCCAAGTCAAATACCTCAATAACCGGGTGGAACAAGATCACCGGTTCATCAAAAAGATAACCGGGCCAATGTTGGGGTTCAAAGCCTTCCATTCCGCGCAGGCGACCCTCGACGGGATAGAAACCGCCCACATGATCCGCAAGGGGCAACTCGCCGGGAAGACACTTCCCGCTTACCAGCAATTTATCAATTTGGCAGGCTAGTTTTGCCCGCCAATCAGGCCGGGCTCGGCTCTTGTAAATATTTGCGACAGAACCCGGGTAAGCCAATCGAAATTATAAAAACTCACTTTGCTTACGCTTGATTCAATCAAAATGAATCTTTTAGCAGAGCGTAGCAAAAGATTTGCGCAAATACTATTAAGGATTACCAAAAAAATAGTGGACTTTTTCACAATATCCTATTTTTACTTACATGTCATTGATTATTAACATGATAGTTTTCGAATTACCAATCCTATTATTCTCTGCCATATGCAATTTTAGGTAGAATCACGCTAAATTAGATAAAAAACCGCCATAACCCATACCGATGACCGGGGATGCTTTATCTATTTTTGTGGGTGACGTTGGGGTAACGAAGATGATTATGTGCACATTTCACGTCTTTTCCGCCGCTGCGAGACAGGAGTCGAGTAGTCCCCAGAAGCGATAGTGCCTGAGTTTTCACGAAGCGAAGCGGAAGTGAAAATGCAGGCTATACGAAATCGCGTCTAGTCATTGGAGAGCATGTGAGCCACCCCTTGTTGGGTGGCGAGCGAGTGACCAGGACGGCTGGGGCAGCCGAAGGCATAAGCGGTCGCGTGATTTTTGCTGATTGACCGGCAAGGATGCCGAAGCAATCTTTCGCAAAAATAGCGACTCCCCTTCTTGTGGAAAGTAGCGTTCCTACAGCTGACTGCCGATATTCTGGTTGGCTTCATTTCGCCATGAAATTACCCGACAACAGGCCAAGAAACTACCCGGGCTTCAAGACCCCTTACAAATCCACCTTGTTTATCCAAGCAAATCATGTTAATTTGCCCTATAAAGAGGCCATAATAGCCTATTATGATCCATATAAGGATTAATTAACCGCCATGCCAAAATCCATCACCCGCACCTATTCCCGCCACAGCCGCGAGGCGGCCACCCTGTTGGCGGGGCTGATCCGCACGGCACGCAAGGAGCGCAAGCTCACCGTCCAAGACGTCGCCGACCGCGCCGGCATATCCCGAGGGCTGTTACAGCGGATCGAAAAGGGCGACATGAAGTGCGAGGTCGGCGTCGTCTTTGAGGTCGCCGCCATTGTGGGGATCCGGTTGTTTGACGCCGACGGCCCCGCCCTGGCCCAGCAGCTGCGCCAAACCGAGGCCAAACTGGTGCTGTTGCCCAAATCCGTACGGAAACCGACCCAGGTGGCCGATGATGCGTTCTGAACCGGCGAGGGAGGCCTTCGTCTGGATTTGGCTGCCGGGCGCGACCGAACCGGTCGTCGCGGGCAAGCTGGAGGGCGGCGGCGGCACAATACACTTCAATTACGGCCAAAGCTATCTGGAACGCGTCAAGGACAGCACCCCGGCCATCGCCATTTACGAACCGGAATTGCCTTTAAGACGGGGGGTCTTGCCTTTAGTGGACGGGCTGAGCATGCCCGGCTGCATCCGTGATGCCGCCCCAGATGCGTGGGGGCGGCGGGTGATCATCAACAAAAAATGGGGCTTGAAAGGCACCGATGCGGATACCGCCGTGCTGGACGAGCTGACCTATCTGCTGGAATCGGGCTCCGACCGCATCGGCGCCCTGGATTTTCAGCGGTCACCCTCAGAATATAGCCCCCGCGCCTACACTAACGCTAGCATAGAGGAGCTCTTGGAAGCGGCGGAACGTGTGGAAAAAGGCCTGCCGCTTTCGCCGGAACTCGGCCTGGCCCTGTTTCACGGCAGTTCCATTGGCGGGGCACGCCCCAAAGCCCTGGTCGAAGACCAAGGCAAAAAATACATCGCCAAATTTTCTTCCGGCACCGACCTGTACAGCGTCGTCAAGGCGGAATTCGTTGCCATGCGCTTGGCGGCCTTGGCGGGGCTGGAGGTGGCCGCCGTCCGGCTGGGGCAAGCCGCCCATAAGGACGTTTTGCTGGTCGAGCGGTTTGACCGCGAAAAAACTGCGGCGGGGTGGTCGCGCAAGGCGATGGTGTCGGCGTTGACCCTGTTCGGGCTGGATGAGCTGGCGGCGCGTTATGCCAGTTACGAAGAGCTGGCGGCGATCATCCGGCACCGCTTCGCCCACCCCAAAAACACGCTCAGGGAGCTGTTCTCCCGCCTGGTGTTCAATGTCCTGTGCGGCAACACCGACGACCACGCCCGCAACCATGCGGCCTTTTGGGACGGCCAAACGCTCAGGCTGACCCCGGCGTATGACATCTGCCCGCAGGCCCGCACCGGTTATGAGGCCTCCCAGGCGATGCGGATCACCGGCGCCGACAATCTCAGCCAGCTCGCCACCTGCCTGGCGGCGGCGCACCATTTCTTGCTCGGCAAGGACGAGGCGCATGCCATTATTGACCGGGTGGCTGCGGCCATCGAAACGCACTGGGACGGGGTGTGCGCCGAAGCCCGGCTGTCCGAAACCGACAAGAACCTGCTCTGGGGCAGGCAATTTTTCAACCCCTTTTCCATTATAGGCCGTTAAGGGCGCCGGCATCCTGAAGGCGGGGTTTGGGGCGGCCCAAAGCCATTTATTCTACCCTACACCCCTACCTCTACAAAAACGCCCAACACCCGGCGGTCCGGTGAATAATTTTTTCAGCCTAAGGCCGTTAAATTTCACTAATAGGTCATGCCGGTATAGATAATCCCCATAATCTATACAGGAAGCCGTGGGTATCCTGCCGGTTTTTCCGGCCGTCCGTTAAACTAAAAGTGTCACCGGAATTAAACATGTCTTGTAAACACGGCGGACGCGGAGGCCGCCGCCACACGGGCGGCGGCGGGTTGGCGGGTGCGGGGCGGACCCTTAAGCACATTTCTTAAACCGTCATTTCAACCCGCGTTTTTTTTTACGCTTTTAATTTAAATGCGTTAAAGTAAACGTGTAAACAGGCGGCCCTATCCGCCTGTTTTGTAGGGCATCGGTTATTTACACTTTTACTTTTAGCTTAATGAACGGGCAAGGCATTAGTGCTGGAGCTCAATTCACATCAGTAATGGCGGGGATAGGACAAGTGATGATGATTTTCAATTCTTTGGGTTCATTTTCTGCTGGAAATTTGCGCAAAGACATGTTTGATGCCCTTATGGCTTTATTGGCAACTGTCATTTCAGGAGGGGTTGGATTATTTGCACCTAGTGAAGTTATACAAAATTGCACTGACTCATGAATATTAATATATACGTTTTTATGGTTTTTAGTGCCATAGGAATATTTTCAATTGGAATTGCTTATATTTATTGTGATAAGTTATCAAGATCTCAACTTATTTTCCTCTTATATGGAGGAATCATTGCGATGCTGGCGATTATAACGATATATATTTTGTGTTTATTTGGATTCACCCGATGATAAAACCTGCCGAAGCCTTTAAAAACTGGGTGGGTGGCTTCACCGACTTCAACGTCACCATAGGCTTTGCCGCCAACGGCAGCATTCCCGTCACCGCCGTCACCAGCGCGGGTAAAATCAGTTGAGTGATAATTGATGTTTCCATTCGCGCATTTTATCAAAAGACCTTGAAACCCATAGAGAGCTTTGAATTTTTTAGTTGGGGTATCACTAAAGTTACACAGTAACCTTCTTATTTGCCAACCAATGGCTAGATTTCGGGACTAATGCCCTGTGCCGCCGCAACAACTGCTTGCCCTAAGGCTAAGCCGCCATCGTTTAGGGGATAGGCTTGTGGTAACAGCACGGTTTTGCCGTGCTTGTGCAATTGCCCGGTCACCGCCTCCAAAAGCAGGCGGTTTTGAAACACCCCGCCGCTCAGCACGATGCGGTCAACACCTGTTTGGGTACTGAGTTGGCACAGTACCCTGACGGTCACGTCAGCCAAGCTGTGATGGATACGCGCGGCAATCCGGGCTTTATCGGCCCCGCGCTTTAAGTCATCTAACACCGCTTGGCATAAGCCTTGGCAACTTAACACCGCCATGCCGTTATCCTCGGCTATCACCCAAGCCGCCGGGTAAGCCTGTTCGTCAGCAAACGGCGGGGTTGCCAACTTTTCCAAGGCTATCGCGGCTTGGCCTTCGTAGCTGATTCGACCGCTATGCAGGCCAAGCAGGGCGGCGTAAGCATCAAACCAACGTCCACAAGAACTGCTTAGTGGGGAATTGAGCTGTTTGCTGACCATGGTCGCCAAGGTCTCCAAGGGTTTGCTGGCCAATAAGCGGATAATCTCCAACTCACCATAGGTTTGTTGCAAGTACGGCCAGGTAAAATAATGCAGCAAGTGCGCGTAGGCGTTGCGCCAAGGTTCGCGCATGGCTTGGGCGCCGCCCGGCAAGGCCATTGGCTGCAAATGGCCGAGGCGGGTGTAGTGGCGGTAATCGCCTAACAGAAACTCGCCGCCCCATAAGCCGCCGTCATCGCCCAGCCCTAAACCGTCAAATAAAGCCGCCAACACGGGCGGGGCATCTAAGGCCACCCCCTGTTCGGCCAAACACGCCGCCAGATGGGCGTGATGGTGCTGCACGGGTATGACGGTTGCGCCGTAAGTATCGGCCAGTGCATAACCGTATTGCGTCGATAAATAGCCGGGGTGGCGATCAACGGCAATAACGCGGGGCTTAAAGCCATACAGCTTGCCGTAGTCCTCCAGCAGGTGGCGGTACTCTTGCTGGACGGCGGCGTTTTCCAGATCGCCGATGTGCTGGCTGACAATGGCCGTGCCATTGCTCAATAAACAAAAACTGTTCTTCAATTCCGCGCCCATTGCCAGAATGGCGTTTGCCTCCCCGAAACCGGGCGGCAAGGCCAACACCTCCGGGCTGTAGCCCCGCGCCCGACGTAACACGCGGGCTTCGCCGGCCATTACCCGCAGCACCGAATCGTCCAGACGATTGACGATGACACGGTTGTGCAGCAGCAGATAGTCGGCGATAGCGGTCAAGTTTGCGCGGGCTTGCGTGTTGTCTGTGCAGGTCGGTTCGTCACTGAGATTACCCGAAGTCAACACGATAGGGGCGGCCAAATCCTGCATTAACAGCGTGTGCAGCGGCGTGTAAGGCAACATGAAACCGAGTTTGTCATCATCAGGCGCAACGCCTGGCGCAAGCGTTGCGCCGTGTGCAGCCAGCAAGACAATCGGCGCGGCTTTATCGTGCAGTAAGCAGGCTTCTTGCGCATTGACCTGCGCATACCGCGACACCATCCCGATATGCTTAGCCATTAAGGCGAACGGTTTGGCATCGCGCCGCTTTGCTGCCCGCAAGCGGCTGACGGCGGCGGCATCGGCGGCATTGCAGGCCAAATGGAAACCACCCACCCCTTTAATGGCAAGGATATGGCCTTGCCGGAGCAGTTCGGCGGCTAGGCTGAGCGGGTCAGTGCCCGCCAAGCGTTGACCGTGCTTATCCTCCAGCCATAGCGTAGGGCCGCAGTCCGGGCAACAATTGGCTTGGGCATGAAAGCGGCGGTCGTTGGGGTCTTGATATTCCTGTTGGCAGTGCCTACACATAACAAAGTCGGCCATACTGGTGTGACCGCGGTCGTAAGGCATTGCCCTGATGATGGACAACCGCGGCCCGCAGTGGGTGCAATGGGTGAACGGATAACGGTAGCGGCGGTTGTCAGGGTCGGCAATATCAGCCAAACAATCGCTACAAGTGGCGGCATCAGCGGCGATAGGGGTTTGCGCCCCGCCGTCTTGGCTGGCGGCAATGCGGAAGCTATCAGGAGCGGGCAAGCCAGCCAAGGTTTGCACGTCCAGACTGTCCAGCCGTGCCAAGGGCGGGATATGCAGCGGTATTTGCCGGATGAAGGCGGCCAAATTTTCGGCGCTGCCGAAGGCATGGACCATCACCCCTTGCCCATCGTTCCACACTTCGCCGCCTAATCGGTGTTGCCTGGCTAGCCGCCAAATCATCGGCCTAAAGCCGACCCCTTGAACCAGCCCGCGTATCCGTATCGCCTTACCCGGCATTAACAGATACGCGGCAATTGCTCGCCCACCGGCCAATCGACAATGCGCTTGCCGCCAAAAGCGGTGCGCATCTGCACAAAACCGTGGGCATCGGCGACCACTTCGCCAATAATGGCGGCATCACGCCCCAAGGGATGTTCCCGCATGACCGCCAATAAACGTTCGGCAGCGGCGGCGGGGCAAATACAGACCAGCTTGCCTTCATTGGCAACATACAGCGGGTCTAGGCCGAGGATTTCACAAGCGGCTTGCACTTCAGGCCTGATCGGTATTTGGGTTTCGTCGATGAGCATCCCGACCCCCGACTGCTGCGCCAATTCGTTTAATGCCGTCGCCAAACCGCCCCGGGTCGGGTCACGCAAACAGAAAATATCGGCAGGCGCGGCGGCGACCATTGCCGCCACCAAACCATTGAGCGCGGCGGAATCGGAAAGGATGCGGGTGGCAAATTGCAGGTTTTCCCGCCCGGCCATAATGGCGACACCGTGGTCGCCTATCGGCCCGCTCAGTAATACCGCACAGCCCGGTTGGGCGCGGTGGCCGGCAATATTGACACCCTCCGGGACGATGCCGACCCCAGTGGTGGTGATGAACACGCCGTCACCCTTGCCGCGTTCGACGACTTTGGTGTCGCCCGTGACAATAGGCGTACCTGCGCTTTGGGCGGCAGCGGCCATACTGATGACGATGCGCTCCAAATCCGCCAGCGGCAAACCTTCTTCGAGGATAAAGCCCGCCGCCAAATACAGCGGCTGCGCACCCGACATCGCCACATCATTGACCGTACCATGCACCGCCAGCGAACCGATGTCGCCGCCCGGAAAAAACAACGGCGAAATCACATGGCCGTCGGTGCTGATCGCCAGCCGCCCGGCGGGTAGGCTGAGTAAGGCTTGGTCGTTGCGTTGGCGCAGCCAGTCGTTATCAAAATGTTTGATGAACAATTCGTCAATCAGTTGGGCCATTGCCCGCCCGCCACCGCCGTGGCTTAAATCGACTTTGCCCGTGCTTAGGTTGAGGCGTGAGGTGTAGGTTTTTTTCATTATCAAGGAATTTTTGTCATCTTACTTAACCCCAGACGGCAGCGTCATGGGGACAATAATGGCATTCTGCCCCGCACCGCCACCCGCACTGACCACTTGCGGGGCTTGCCCGTCCCATTGCAGTTGGGCTTGGGCTTGCAAATAACGGATATACAATTCGGGGTTATTATTAAACGCGGCAATTTCCAGTTTCAGGCGGGCGGCTTGCCCTTCACCATCCAACTGTTGCTTGGTCTTATTGGCTTCCGCTTCAATCACCACCGATCTGGCGGCCCCGGTTGCGGCTTCAATAGCGGAATCTGCCGCGCCTTTGGCAGCGATCACTTTTTGTTGCGCTTTCGCGGTTTCCACCACTTGCTTGTTTTGTTCCGCCACCGCATCGTTTTTCGCCTTCACGGCATTTTCGTTCGACTGCACAAACGCAGGCGAATAGACAATCTGGGCAATTTGCAGGCTATGCGGCTGGAGGCCAAACAGTTCGACGACGGCGCTAAAAACAATCGTGGTGACTTCTTCCTGTATGGCTTCGCGGTTTTGGGAAATGGTCGTGGTGTTCTTTTTGTTAAATACCCGTCCGGCACGGTCTTTAACAATGGGGATAATGCTGTCGGCAATATCGACATCACCCGTTTTGCCGACCTCATAAAGCAAGTGGTTGACCTTGTCTTTAGGGATGGTGAAATTGAAATTCATATCTAAGGTGATCTTTTGATTGTCAATCGTGTTGACATCAAAAGGCGGGATATGCAGCGTGGTCAGGCTCACCTGCACTTTATCGACCGTATCAATAAACGGGATTTTAAAATGCGGCCCAGGCTTAATCGGCTGTTCATAAACGACATTGCCTAAGCGGCGGACATTGGCCATTTCTGAGGGGTCAACCGTATACACGGTGTTATAGACCAGCAAAAGGACTGCCAAGCCGTAACCTAGCCATGATTTGAATTGACTGGTTGAAGTCTCGGCAATATTCGACATGAGCATTTTCATAGTCCTACTTCTTAATGGTTCTTATAACTCGATCATCAAGTTTTTAATATTAGAATAAGCAACTTAGCCACTAAATATTGGATTAGTATTTTAATTAAGTAAAAACAACAAGTTGCAATGGAATCCGTCCCCCTCCCCTGCGAAGGGTGTATGGACTGGAGACATAGGTAACACATGTTCGGGGACATGGGTAACACTTTAGAATGCGTGAATTTTAACCTACCGGAAAAAGTTCATGCCTTGGAAAGAGGTCACCCTAATGTCAGCCCGAAAAGAATTTGTCCTATTGGCCTGCCAAGAAGGGGCGAACATCCGCGCCTTGTGCCGACAATTCGAGCCTAAAGCACGAGCAATTGAACTACGAAAGGTTCAAGACAAAAGAAGCCGCAAAACTAAGCATTATTGATTATTTCGCTTTTTATAACGGCAGACGTTCGCATTCGACATTGGGCTATAAAACCCCTTTGGAATTTGAGCGGGAATTTTACAGCAAGGTTGCCTAAGAAAGTGTCCGGTTTTTGTTGACCATTACAAAGTGCCCAGATTAAGTTTTGGGCAATTTATCGTTTCGGCGGCAATTGAGTTAAAAAATGGCGATGTTTTCCCAGGGGTTGCCGAAGTCACTGTGGCAGGTGATGAAGTGAACGTTCTGCCAGTCAATGTCTTTATGCTTGACCGTCTGTTAACGATTCCCGGCATGGATACCAACCGGTTGCTGACCCGATACACACAAACGGTAGAAAACTATCCGATTGCGTGGACGCTTAATGTTTTGATCGATAAAGAAAATGCTAAGCGTTCGGCTCCTATTCCAGATGCTGATATGAAAGACATGCAGGCGGTTATGGAGATGATGAACGCGTTGCTGTTGCTAAAAAAGGGGCGTTTAAGTTAACTCAGTATTTTGCTGCTTTAATAGGGCGATTTAATGCGGCTTGGCTTGGGAGCGCGGGCATCTTGCCCGCAAAAGCCGACAAGATACCTGCATCTCTAAAGCGCTGACTGGCTTGTCAGTCGGGGTTATAGCCCATAGCAAAGTATTCACTACCCAAGGCGTAACCGGGTAACTATAATCTTAGGCTTCATCTGCCCTTTTTTAGGTATTGCCCAATGAAACGCTTCCTTATCTTATTTTTGCTGCTAATGGTTGCGGCTTGTTCTAATAAACCCGGCGACAGTGAAATACAAAGCCAAGTGCTGCCTTTACTCGCCACCGCCAGCACCAAAGACATTGCCGACATTAAAAACCTGCGCAAAACCAACGGCTATGAAACCGACGGCAACACCTATACCATTGATATTGCTTACGACTTGGTGTTTAAGGTCAATTATGCCGATTTGGCGAAAACATCTATGCCCAAAGACACCCCCGACGGCCTGATCGAAGGCCTGCAAAGCGTGATTACGGGCTTTAATTTGTTGGGGCTAAACGTCACCTACGGCAACTTTAAGGCGGGTGACCGCTTCGTCAAACAAGACCACCTGACCTTTATCAAAACCGAAAACGGCTGGATGCTGACAGAGCCGCCGGAATCGCCTTTGTAAAGGCTGTTATTGGCAAGGGTTTAGGGGATAATATCGGGCAAGATGCCCGTGCTCCTAGGCTTGTGCCACCCCCAATTCCGTTAGCAAGGCATTAAACGCCACTTCATCAAACACCTTAACCCCCAACTCTTCCGCCTTCGCCAGTTTCGATCCGGCTTCTTCGCCTGCCAGCACGGCTGTGGTTTTTTTCGAGACGGAGCCGGACACTTTCGCGCCTAGGCTTTCCAGTAAGTCTTTGGCCTTGTCGCGGGGTAGGCTTAGTGTTCCGGTAATGACCCACGTTTGCCCGGCTAAGGGTTGGGCTTGGGCGGGGTCGGCGCTGATTTCCGGCCACGTCACGCCTGCGTCGATAATCGCCTGCACTATCGCTTGGTTTTTGGTATCGGCAAAAAAATCGACGATGTTTTGCGCCATGACTGGGCCTATGTCGGGGACTTGCAGCAGGTCGTCGTAACTGGCGTTGGCTAGGGCAGGGTAGGTTTTAAAATGCTTGGCGACGGCTTTGGCGCTTTCTTCGCCGATTTCGTGGATACCTAAGGCGGCGATAAAGGTGCCTAGTTGGGTGTTTTTAGCCGCATTGATGGAGTCCAGCACGTTTTGCGCACTCTTTTCGCCTTGCCCGTCCAAGTCGGCAATGTCGTTGGCCTGGAGCGTGTAAATGTCGGCAATGGTCTGTAGGCTGCCTTTGCTGTAGAGGGCTTCTATCAGTTTTGTGCCGAGGTTGATGATATTCATGCACTTGCGCGAGGCGTAGTGGCGGATGCGTTCCGCCCCTTGCGCGGCGCAGCTTAGGCCGCCCGTGCAGCGGAACGCGGCTTGTCCGGCGGTGCGTTCAACTGCCGCCGCACAGACCGGACATTCAGTAGGCATGATAATCGGCGTTCTGGTATCGCCGTGGTGGGCGACTTTGGTGATTTTTGGGATGACATCGCCCGCGCGTTGGATTTCGACGCTATCGCCGATGCACAAGCCCAGGCGTTCGATCTCGTCCATATTGTGCAAGGTGGCGTTGCTGACGGTGACGCCGCCGACAAAGACGGGTTCCAGCCGCGCGACGGGAGTTAATACGCCGGTGCGCCCGACTTGAAAATCTACCCCTAATAAGGCTGTGACCGCGACTTGGGCGGGAAATTTACGCGCCACCGCCCATTTTGGCGACCTGGCGATAAAGCCTAAGGCATTTTGCAAGGCTAAGGTGTCGATTTTGTAGACAATGCCGTCGATTTCCATCGGCAAGCCATCTCTGGCTTGTTCCATCATGGCGTAGTTTTGGCTAAATTCGGCGAAACTGCCACAAAATTGCTGGCAAGGGGCATTTTTACGGAAACCTAAGCTGACCAGATAGTCCAGTATTTCGGCATGGGAGGTAAATTCCCGGTCGCCTTGGTATTCGCCCAGGCCGTAAGGGATGAAGCGCAAATCCCGGCTGGCGGCGATTTTCGGGTCCATTTGCCGGATTGTACCCGCTGCGGCATTGCGGGGATTGACAAAAACGCGGCCATTATTGGCTTCCGCCCAGCGGTTGAGTTTGGCGAATGCGGCTTTGGGCATAAACACTTCGCCGCGCACTTCTAGGATAGCGGGCGGGTTGGCGGTGGCGAGTTGCAGCGGTACGGTGCGGACAGTTTTGATGTTATGGCTGACATCTTCGCCGATTTGTCCGTCGCCACGGGTCGCTGCGTAACTGAACTGGCCATGGTCGTAATGGATAGAGATTGCTAGCCCGTCCAACTTGGGTTCGCTGATGATGGGGAGGGTGTCGGTGGCGACATCGAGGTCTTTGGCGGCTTTTTCAAAAAACTGGTAGGTTTCCTCTAAAGAAAAGGCGTTTGCCAGCGACAGCATCCTGACGCGGTGTTCGATTTTGGTAAATTCATCAATCGGCTGGCCACCCACCCGCTGCGAAGGCGAGTCGGGCGTGACCCAATCGGGATGCGCCGCTTCCAAATCCAGCAAGTCGCGGAAAGCTTGGTCGTATTGGGCATCGGGTACGCTGGGGTTGTCGAGTACATAGTATTCGTAATCCCATTGTTTGAGTGTGGCGAGCAGTTGTGTGTAAGCGTGTTTCAAGGTTGATCCTGGAGGGTGGATAATGCGTTAGGGCCTAAGCAACCAAGGCGTTATCATAACAAACTAGACCAAGGGATAAGAAATGAATTATCTTGGCCGCAAAGAATGCTTGGGGAGTGTGCTGGCACTAATACGCCGTGCGCTTTGACGCTATTTGGGTATCCGTCTGCCCTGATAGGTGCATAATCGCCCCACACATGGTTAAAACCACCAATCCCAACCCTTTTTCTGGTGCATTGTCACAAAACCAACAGCAAGCCGTGCTCTCACCGCCTTAATTCAATCGCCATTTCTGATGGTAAGCCCAGTGTTGGCAGGCTCTGCGGCCTGTACAGGCTATTTTGGAGAGGCGTGGCACTTTTTTTGCACGACTAAACAGGCCATGCGCTTTTATAGCATGGTGCAATGCGTGTGACGCATTATTTTTTCACTTGTCTAAAGGTGTTGATATGATTGAGATTATTATCTATGGTTTGCTGGCTGTTGCGGTTGCCGCCAGTTGTTTTCCGCTCATTAACAAATTTAATGTCGCCAAATTGGCAAAAGAACTGGATGTGCCTGAAGACTCTATCCTCAGACGGCATTTTCTGACCCAGATCCGCACTGAAAACGCCAGCCTTGCCGCCGCCTTAGAAAAGCGTTTGGCTAAAGCCTGATCATCCCCTAAGCGCAGTGTCGGCGCTGCTGGACAGCCAGCCAGTGCCGGATAACTGCCCCTCTTAACCGCACAAGTGACCGTCCGCCTTAGCGGCCAAGCCGGGCTTATTGCCAGCAATCCCCCTCTCTCACGAGATTTTTGGCTTCTCCGTGTTCTGCTTAAGCTGTGTGGCGGCGGTTATTTGTCGGTTTCTGTTTCTGTGGTTTCTAATGGTTCTTGGCCTATGCCATGTGCCGTATAACGTTGCACTTTTTCAAGACGCGCCAGTAAATAATTTTGGCTGTCCTTAGGGTCTTTTGCCAAGCCTGCGCGTACCAGTATGGGATGGGCCCGCTCTGCGCGTGCCCGGTCAGTAAAACGCGGATCGATGGGTAAACCGTTGGCTTTGGCCACATCTTTGTCGATGATAAAGGCGCTAAGGTCGCTGGCGATACAAAACTCGGCTTCTTTTGCCACGACCGGGTTACTCTGTTGGAGACGGCTATAGCAGCCGCTGACACTTTCCATTACCCCATCTAACCCCGCGTCTTTATAGGCTTGTAAGGTTTTTATGGTCGCTGCCATCAGATTAGCTTCTTGCTTGGAAAAACTGCGGGCGTGGGCAGGGGCGGTTGCCAAGGCAAGGCAAGCGATGAGGGCGTAAGGTAGCTTCATAAATCTCTCTAAAAAGTTGAAAGGTCTGCTTCCTTAATCATAGCCTCCAAATGTGCTCTTGTCACCGCTAAGTGATTTTTAAGTGTTTTAAAATGTGAGTTATATCACTTTTTAAAACTGCCTGTGCTGATGGGTTTGCCCTTTAGCAAGCTATTTTAGTCTGTTTCGGTTCTTGTATTTTATAAGTAATTGTTTCGTTGGGGTGGGCAAACCGCGAAGGTAACCCGGCAAGCAGTGCGGGTATGCTAACGCCCTAATTGCATCAAGCCCCGCTTATCTGTATCCTGCCCGCCTATGCAAATACATCTCATATCAGTAGGAAACCGTATGCCGGGCTGGGTGCTGACAGGCTACGATGAATATGCCAAGCGGATGCCGCGTGAATGCGAGCTGGTGCTTAAGGAAATTGCGCCGGGCAAACGGGTCAAGAACAGCGACGTGGCGCGGTTAGTGCGTGACGAAGGCGAGCGGATGATAGCGGCGATTCCGTCCGGGGCGCAGGTTGTGGCCTTGGATATTCCGGGCAAGCCGTGGACGACTCCCGAACTGGCCGAAGCCATGCGCCGCTGGATGGGCAGCGGGCAATCCGTGGCGTTGCTGGTCGGTGGCCCCGAAGGGCTGGCGGACGCGGCGCGGCAACGGGCGCAAGAGTCTTGGAGTTTGTCGAAACTGACTTTTCCGCATCCGTTGGTCCGCATCATCGTCGCCGAACAGGTTTACCGTGCTTGGACTTTATTAAACAACCACCCTTATCACCGCTAATGACTGCCGCGCTTATTTTAGCTTCCGCCTCGCCGCGCCGCCGCGAACTGCTCGACCAAATCGGTATCCGCTATCGGGTTTGTCCGGTCGATATTGATGAAACCCCTAGGCCGGATGAAGCCCCGTTGGCTTATGTGCAACGGGTGGCGGCAGAAAAATCGGCGGCGGCTGTGCTGCGCTTCGGCACGGATATTCCTGTACTGGCGGCCGATACCAGCGTGGTCTTAGATGGGGAGATCATGGGCAAGCCCCAAGACCAAGCCCACGCGCTGGCGATGTTGCGGCGTTTATCGGGGACGACCCACCAGGTTTATACCGCCGTGTCGTTACGCGGCCTTAGGCATGGCGAGGCGGTCAGTATTAGCGCGGTGACGTTCCGGCCTTTGGCGGAAGCGGAACTGCTGGCCTATTGGGCCAGCGGCGAGCCGCGTGACAAGGCCGGGGCGTATGCCATCCAAGGCCAAGGCGGGGTGTTTGTCGCCGCCCTTAACGGCAGCTTTTCCGGTGTGGTCGGCTTGCCGATTTTTGAAACTGCGCAATTGTTAGCCGCGCAGGGGATTAAGGTCTTTTAAGTTTAGGGATGTGCATAAAGTTAAGCAGGCGTTCATTGCACCACAGCATGTTAAACCCACCCCAGCCTCCCTTCGCAGGGAAAAAAGCCTCTTCCCCCTGGCAAGCCTAACCCTTTGTCCTATAATGGCAGCGGCTACCCACACTGCCAACTGAGCATCACGTTGTCAACGATTCACCTAATCTCTGTGAATTAATTCCCTTCCTAAGACTCTATGCGGTAACTCAGTTGGCTTTGGTCGGCATAGCCCTGCCAATCGCCCGATTGCATCAGTCGCCGCTTGTCTGTATCCTGCTCGACCATAACCAAAATTTAATTTCAGTGGCGGTCTATTGCGGGACATAACAGGGGGCGGCATACTGAAAGTATGCCGCTAGCCATAAGGTTAGGATGCCAGCGATAGGGCTTAAGCGTCAGGCTGTGCCTGTCGGTAATGGCTTAAACTTAGCCCCATAATGGACAGTATTTATAATGAGCGAAGAGATTTTAATTAATGTGACCCCGCCAGAAACCCGGGTGGCGGTGATTGAAAATGGTGTGGTGCAGGAACTGATTATCGAACGTAGCCGCGAACGCGGGTTGGTCGGCAATATTTATAAAGGCGAAGTTTGTCGGGTTTTGCCCGGAATGCAGGCGGCGTTTGTCGATATTGGTTTGGATCGGGCGGCGTTTTTGCATTTGTCCGATTTATGCAGCAAAGAGCTGGAAAAGAAAGGTTCGGAAAATATCGAGCATTATCTGCACGAAGGCCAAGCCATTATCGTGCAGGTGGTCAAAGATCCGTTAGGCTCTAAGGGTGCACGGCTGACCACCGAAATCGCCATTCCCTCGCGCTATCAGGTGTATATGCCGTTTTCGCAAACGTCGGGGGTATCGCAACGCATTGAGTGCGATGCCGAACGCGCCCGTTTGCGTGCCTGTTTGGACGGTTTTCGGAAAGAACATGGCTGCGGCGGTTTTATCGCCAGAACCGCTGCCGAATGCGCGGAGGAGTCGGTGTTGCTGGCCGATATGGCGTTTTTGCTGAAATTATGGGAAGCCATCTCGGAAAAAATCGCCACCGCCAAACCGAAGGAATTTATCCATAACGATTTGCCGTTGAGTGTACGTACCTTGCGGGATTTATATAAGGAAAGCATTGATCGGGTGCGCGTGGATTCGCGTGAGACTTATTTGCGTATGGTCGAATTTGCGGAAATGTTCGTGCCGGAAATTGTTCCGGTGCTGGAGCATTACAGCGGCGAGTGTCCGGTATTTGACATTTACAGCGTTGAGGATGAGATTAAAAAAGCCTTGGAACGTAAGGTTAAGCTGAAATCCGGCGGGCATTTGGTGTTTGACCAAACCGAGGCCATGACCACGGTTGATGTCAATACCGGCGGCTATGTCGGAGGGCGTAATCTGGAAGAGACCATTTTTAAGACCAATCTGGAAGCGGCGCAAACCATTGCCAGACAACTGCGCTTGCGCAATTTGGGCGGTATCATCATTATTGATTTTATCGACATGAAGAGTGAAGACCATAAAAAGCAAGTGTTGCAGGCTTTAGAACGGCATTTGGAGAAAGACCGCGCCAAAACGAAGATCACCGAGGTGTCGGCTTTAGGCTTGGTGGAGATGACCCGCAAACGTACCCGCGAGAGCTTGGAGCATATCCTGTGTGAACCCTGTAGTGCTTGTGGTGGCCGGGGAGTGCTGAAAACCGCCGAAACTGTGTGTCTGGAGATTTTCCGCGAAATCATCCGCGAAGTGCGGCAATATAAAGTGCAAACCCTGCTGGTGTTGGCTTCTAATGCCGTGGTGGAAATGCTGCTTGATGAAGAGGCGAACATGCTCGCCGAACTGGAGACGTTTTTGGGTGTGCAGATAAAATTCCGTGCCGAGGCGCAATATAATCAGGAACAGTACGATGTGGTGTTGTTGTAAGCCGATATTCAAGATCGTCGAGGCCTTTATTTGTGTGCAGCGTAATACGTTGACACGATCTTGGGACTATTTGACGACCCTTTAAGCCCGGCATAATGTCATGATCCCACGCTTGACCCGTTTATCACGGCACGTTATTTTCTGGAGCTTACTGGCGGTGGCGGTGGGGCTGACGGGATTGCGTGTCGCGTTGGTGGGATTGGAGCATTACCAACGCGAATTGGCGGCGCAAATCAGCACGTTAGTCGGTGCGCCAGTCAGTATCGGACGGTTCCGTGCCAAATTGCGCGGCTTTACCCCTGAGCTAATTTTGGACAATATTACCGTCGCCGCGTCTACGCCTGGCCAAAGCCCTGCTGTGGCTTTGCGGCAAGTCCGTATCGGCGTGAATTTGTTGGCGATGGCGGCGAACCGCGAGGTTATGTCATCCGCTTGGGTGACGCTGGTGGGCGCTAAGCTTTCGGTGCAACGCCAAGTGGATGGGCGGATTGCCATTGTCGGCCTGAAAGCGGGGGGCGGGCAACCGGACTGGTTATGGCAAGGCCGCCGTTTCGAGTTATTGCAAAGCGACATTCTCTGGCAAGGCCAGCTTAACTCTAACCAGCCGCTGAGTCTCAAAGGCGTGGATTTGGTGGTGTTTAACCGAGGCCAACAGCACAGCATCAAGCTATTGGCGAAACTGCCCGCCGCTTATGGGCAAGCTTTAACACTGGTGGCGGACTTTACTGGCAACCCTTTTGCCAGTGGTAGCCTCAACGGTACGGCGTATTTGGCCGCTAAGCAATTGAACGCTGCCGCTGTGCCGCTCCGGCAGTGGCCGCAGACCCAAGGTCTGGACATTCGTGCCGGGCAGGCGGATATCGAGGTCTGGGGACATATTGCCCAATCACGGATGATGGCGGTATCTGGCGCGGTGTCGGCGCATAAGGTGCAGGTGCAGCGCGATAAGCAGCCGATCTGGAAACTGACAGCATTGCACAGCACTTTTGCTTGGCAACAGGAGGCGCTGGCTCCCGTTTGGCGGCTGGAAGTGCCGCGTTTGCTCTTAAGCCATAACGAGGCAACCCTCGCCGATGTCCGTTTCCGGCTGTCAGGACAAAGCGCCGACGCATTTGCCCCGCAACAACTGGCTTTAGTGACCCGTCAACTGGATATCCAACCCTTATTACGCACCGTCCAATTTTTTGCGCCGGCACTGGCGGTGCAATTGCCCGGCACTGCCCAAGGTACGGTCGATAATGTTTCGTTATGGGTAGATGTGCCGACCCGCGCCGCCGCCATTAACGCCGATATTAACCATCTAGGCTTTGCTCCCGTCGCCGCCTTGCCGGGCGTGGAGAATCTCAGCGGCCACCTGCACGGTACTGGGCAAGGCGGAGTGCTTCAGTTGCGCACTGGTGATGCCCAGTTACTTTTGCCAACATTATTTCGGAAGGCCTTAGTGATTAAACGCTTGGACGGTAGTTTAGCCTGGCAACGCCAGGCGGGTGGTTTAACCTTGTCCAGCGACCGACTTGCCCTTGAGCTGTTAGGGGTGCAAACCGTTAACAAGCTCCGCTTGACCTTACCCGAACAAGTGTCAGCTTTACCGTTTTTGGATTTACAAACGGCCTTAATTTGCACGGATGCCAGTCAATTAAAACACTATTTTCCGGTCGGGGTAATGAAGCCCTCTGACATCGTTTGGCTGGACGGGGCATTTGTGCAGGGACAAATTCCTGAAGGTAAGCTGGTGTATACGGGATATCTGGGGCAAGCGCTGGCTAGCCCTATTCAAGATTTTGAAGTGAAGGACACGGCCGTGGCCGCTAGCGGTGAACCTGCCCGCGCTACCGATACGGTTATCGCTAGCGAACCGCTGGGCGGCGGTTTTTTTGAGGCGTTAATGGAAGTCCGGCATTTGCAACTGAATTATGCGCCCGGTTGGCCGCAATTGACCGATGTTAATGGTCAGCTGCGCTTTTTACAAAACCGTTTGGTGGTGCACGGCGACGAAGGCCATAGCCAGCAATTAAAGGCTAGCCAAGTGACGGTGATTAATCCGGCGGTGGGGGTCAGCGACCATTTGCTGGTGCAGGGCTTGGTCAACGGCAAAATTGCCGATGCGTTGGCGTTTTTAAAAGCCTCACCTTTGCAAAGCCGTATTGGGGCGGTGGCCGATGCCATCAGCACCCAAGGCGACACTGAGGTTAGCTTAGACTTAAGCATACCTTTGGCCTTGGGGGCGCAACCTAAAGTGGACGGCAAGGCGACTTTGAATAATGCCCGCTTAAAAATAGTGGCTTTGGACTTGCCGATGCAGCATATCAACGGCTTGTTAAAATTTAACGAACAGGGTGTTTACAGCGATACCATTAAGGCGGAAACCTTAAACTATCCGGTGGCCGTTACTGTTAGCAGCAACCACGGGCAAACCACTTTAATGGCGGCAGGCCATACCGAGCTGGGTGATCTGGAAGCGCAATTCGGCTTGCCGCATACCGCCTACGCTGACGGTGGCCTGGATTATCAATTGGTTTTCCCCTTGCCGTTGGACAAGCAGCCATCCGAGATAACGATCAATTCGGATTTGCTGGGGGTCGAAGTCAAGCTGCCGGGACTCTTGGCTAAACCCCGCCGTGAGAAGCAGGCCTTTAGTATCGTGTTTGGCTTAGGTAATCCGCAAACCCTGCCGATCACGCTCAATTACGCCGATACCCTAAAAGCCGCCTTGCGCTTTGACTCCGCCCAGCAACGGGTGGTCTCAGGGCATTTGATCTTAGGGGCCGGCAGTGCCGTGTTACCCGACGCCACCGCCCACGGCTTAAGTATCGGCATCAACCGCCCGACGGTGGATTTACAAGCCATGCTAGGCGGGCTGGCGGGCAGCTCAGGACAAAATCAGGGCTTGGCCGTCCAAAGCGTCCATTTGCATACTGACAACGCTACTTGGGCGCAAGCCCCGTTAGGGGCGGTTGATTTACGCCTACAGGCGCAACCGCAGCATTGGCAGGGGCAGATTGACAGTGCTTTTGCCGTCGGTACGCTGACTGTGCCTTTAGCGGTTACTCCGGTTAGCACTGTTACCTTGGCGATGGAACAGCTAGATTTGGCGGTCATTAAAAAACTGCAAGGGACTGAGCGCCCTAGTCATATAGCGGCGGCTACGGCCTCGGCGGCGGATTCGGCACCAGCACCGCAAACCTTGCCGTTATTAAGCTTGCACAGTCATAAAACGCGTTGGGAAGCCGCCGATTTAGGCAGTTTGGATATCCGTACCGAACGCTTGGCGGACGGCATTGCCTTGACGGCGCTGACACTGGGCAATGCCGCACAGACCCTGAAGCTATCCGGGGAGTGGACGGTCAGAGACGGTCGGCAACAAACCCAATTGCATGGGCATCTGGATTTGCCTAATGCCGGGCGCACTTTAGCCGAGTTGGATTTGACCCATGATTTGGTCGGTAGCCACGCCACCGCCGATTTTACCGGACACTGGCGCGGTGCGCCGCACCAGTTTAGCTTGGCGGCCTTGCAAGGTTCGCTGGATGTATATGCCAACGAAGGGCGGATTTTAAGTATCGAACCAGGCTTGGGGCGGGTGCTGGGCATTTTGGCGATAGATCAATGGGCGAAACGGCTGCAATTGGATTTCCGCGACCTGTACGAAGAAGGCCTGATGTTTAATTTTAGCAAAGGCCATTTCCAAATTGCCAATGGTAAAGCCGTGACCCATGATCTGTTGATGGATGCGATTCCGGCACGGATTAGCCTCAGCGGCGGCACTGATTTTGTTAATAAAACCTTGGATATTCAAGCCAGCGTCATTCCCAAAAGTGCCGATGCCTTGCCTATTGCTGGTACAATTGTCGATAAATTTACCAGTTTGGTGGCGCATACCCTGACAGGTAGTGATCAGGACGGCTTCTTGCTGGGATCGCAATACCAATTGGTAGGCCAATGGGGAGTGCTGCAAGTGGTTCCCGAGCATGAAAGCGACGGCGTGGTACCGAAATTGTGGAGTGGGCTGACGGACTTTTCTTGGCTGGATGACGGTAAGCGCCACTAAGATAAAAGATGGCTGGTAAATGCCGAAATGATTTTACGCTTTGGGTTCCGGTTTAACGCATTGTGTCCTGTGTAGGCAAGCCATACCCTAAAAAAACTAACAAAAAGGAGTAACTATGACCTTATGTGCCGCTATCCAGATGGTATCCTCACCGGATGTCGCCGCCAATTTGCAAGCCGCTGGCGAACTGATCGCCGCCGCCACCGCGAAGGGCGCGAAGCTGGTGGTGTTGCCGGAGAACTTCGCGCTCATGGGGCTGCATGAATTGGATAAGGTCAAGGTGAAAGAAGCCGATGGCAGTGGCCCCATCCAAAATTTTCTTGCCGCCACCGCTCGGCAACACGCGGTCTGGATTATTGCCGGTACGATGCCGATAGCGGCACAGGCCGAGGAGAAAGTCCGCGCCGCCTGCTTGGTGTATAACGACAGGGGCGAGCGGGTCGCCCGTTACGATAAAATCCATTTGTTCGATGTCAGTGTGCCGGAGACGGGTGAAGTCTACCGCGAATCCGCGTCCATTGAAGCCGGACAAGAGCGGGTGGTGGTCGATACCCCGTTCGGGCGTATCGGTTTGGCGGTGTGTTATGATTTGCGCTTCCCCGAATTCTTCCGCACCATGAGTCAGCAAGGCGTGGACATTTTGGTATTTCCCGCCGCCTTTACTGCCGCTACGGGCGCGGCGCATTGGGAAGTGCTGCTGCGGGCGCGGGCTATTGAAAACCTCTGCTACGTCATTGCCCCCAATCAAGGCGGCTTGCACGGCAATGGCCGCAAGACCTTTGGCCACAGTATGGTCATTGACCCATGGGGGGCGGTGCAGGATTGCCACGCCGAAGGCCCAGGCTTTGCTTTGGCTGATATTGATCTAACCCGCCTCAGCCAAGTGCGCGGGGCGTTTCCTGTCTTAAACCATCGACGTTTTAACTGTGAATGATATGAAAGTTGCCAGAAAAACTATGGGTGTGTTGGCCTTGGCGGTATTGGCCGCGTGTAGCGGCGATGACCCGCGTTATCACAACACCGAAATGCTCGAACGCCCGCCTGTTTTGATAACCCATAAGACGGCGGCGGAACAAGTCGCCGTAGATGCTGACGTTACTGCGGCCCCCGCGACTGAGGCCGAGCTTGCGGTAGTCAAAGATGATAGCATTGTCCCTAAGGCCAAGCATAAAAAAGGCTTGAAAGACGATGTTTATGTTACTGCCTCCAAGCCGCCAGTGCTTAACATCAAACAACCATTGGGGATTGCGTGGGATACGTTGAAATTGGCATTGACCCAAAGTGAAATCAAAGTCACTGACGCTGTGCGTGATAAGGGGTTGTTTTTTGTCTCCTACAACCCCAAATCCCTGTTAGGTGCGGTCGCCTCACTGGTTATTAAGGAAGAAAAGCAGGTCATTTATGTGATCAGCGTCGAACCTAACGGCCAAGAGACCCGGGTCAGCGTTAAAAAAGCCAGTGAAGCCGAGCAAAGCAGCGAATTGGATGCGCGGAATATCGACCAAGATGCCGCTGATGATGCCGAAGCCCTGCTATACCAATTGTTCGAAACCTTGCATGATGATTTGAAGATGATATAAGGACTTAAGGCGCAACAGGCGACTGTGTCGGGCAAGCGGTTTCTGCCCGCCGCGCCGCTGTTAAACCGAGGCAGGTTTAATAGCAGTGGCTTTTGTTGACGGGCTTTGGGCAACCTAATATATGGGTTTGTCGGGCAACAACAACGCCCGCCCGACAAACCTTTGCCATGCTGTCATATCCTTCCAACCCTTTAACCCAAACCGCTATTGTGCCGGTATCAGCCTTTGGCGCGGATCTTATTATGAATTTATTAAACCTTGCCAGAGACGCTATCTTGACCCCTGCGGGCCTCCAAGACCGCGATATTGAAACCATCATGAGCCGCTTGCTTAGCGTGCCTGTCGATGCCGCCGACATCTACTTTCAAACCAGCCATTCCGAATCCTGGGTGATGGAGGGCGGCATTATCAAAGAAGGCAGCCACAACATCGAACAAGGGGCGGGGGTACGCGCGGTCGCGGGCGAAAAAACCGGCTTTGCCTACAGCGACCGCTTAGAACTGCCGGTGCTGCTGGCGGCGGCGACTAACGTTAATGCCATCTTAAAACAAGGCCAAGACGCGCAAGTCAATTTAAAAATTGCCGCCAGCCCGAACCGCCTGTATCCGTTTGCCAATCCCCTAAAATCCCTGCCGGATCAAGAAAAAATCGCCTTGCTGCAAGCGGTGGAATCCGCTACCCGCCAGCTCGACAGCCGGATTGAAGAAGTCATCGTCAGCCTGATCGGTGTCCACGAAAGCATTCTGGTCGCCAATCAAGACGGCTCTTTAGCGGCGGACATCCGGCCTTTGGTGCGTATGAACGTAACCGTAATCGTGGTCGAAAATGGCCGACGCGAACAGGGCAGCATGGGTGGCGGGGCGCGGGCCGACTACCACTATTTCCTTACCCAAGACCGCGCTTTGGACTATGGGCGCGAAGCGGTACGCTTAGCATTGGTCAATCTGGAGGCGGGCGAAGCCCCGGCGGGTAATATGACCGTCGTCTTAGGCCCCGGATGGCCGGGGATTTTGCTGCATGAAGCCATCGGCCACGGTTTAGAAGGCGATTTCAACCGCAAAGGCACCTCCGCATTCAGTGGCCGTGTCGGCGAGCGGGTCGCCTCCAGCTTATGCACCGTGGTCGACGACGGCACTTTGTCAGGCCGTCGCGGCTCTTTAAGCATTGATGACGAAGGCACACCCACCGAGCAAACCGTACTGATTGAAAACGGCATTTTGAAAGGTTATATGCAGGACAAACTAAATGCCCGCTTGATGGGCGTAAGCCCGACCGGTAACGGGCGGCGCGAGTCCTACGCCAGCCTGCCCATGCCGCGCATGACCAACACCTATATGCTGCCGGGGGCGCATGACCCTGAAGAAATCATCAAATCGGTGAAAAAAGGTCTGTACGCGAAAAACTTTGCCGGTGGGCAAGTGGACATCACCTCCGGCAAATTCGTCTTCTCCGCCAGCGAAGCCTATCTGATCGAAGACGGCAAAATCACCCGTCCGGTCAAAGGCGCGACCCTGATCGGCAACGGCCCGGATGTGTTGACCAAAGTCTCCATGGTCGGCAACGATTTGGAACTGGACAGCGGTGTCGGCACCTGCGGTAAAGACGGGCAAAGTGTACCCGTAGGCGTAGGCCAGCCGACCTTGAAAATTGACGGCTTGACGGTGGGCGGGACTAGCGTTTAAGCAAAGCCATTAACAGCGGGAAGCCTATGTGGCTGTAGGTCGGGCAAGCGGTTCTGCCCGACCTTTGCCAGGTCTTCTGCTTGTGCTTAAGGCTATTAAGATGGCCGGATTGACGCAAGCGGATTTGCGAAAACGTCGGGCAGAACCGCTTGCCTTACCTGCCTACCTGAAAAGCATCGGGTGTCAGTCCTGAATCCCGAATTGACCCGCGTACTCTCTTATATCAGCAAAACCTTATTTAACCCCACAATCCAGCCATGACCGAAAAACGCCAGCCTACCGACCTGTTCCGCCCAGAAATCCTCGCCCTATCCGCCTATAAAGTCGCTGATGCCAGCGGTATGGTCAAGCTCGATGCGATGGAAAACCCTTACCATTGGCCTGAGGACATTAAAGCCGCGTGGTTGGCGGAACTCCAAGATTGCCCGATTAACCGCTACCCCGACCCCGAAGCGCGGCAGTTGGCGGCGACCTTGCGGGAGGTGGAGCAAATCCCCGCTGACTTTGATATTTTGCTGGGCAATGGTTCCGACGAGATCATCCAAATGCTTTTGATGGCCTTGCCGCCGACCGCCAGCGTTTTGGCACCTGCGCCTGGTTTTGTCATGTACAAACAACTGAGCGACAGCCTCAACCTGCGTTACCACGCTATCCCCCTAGTCGCCGACGGGTTTGGCTTGGATTTGCCCGCCCTGTTGGCGACTATTGCCGCACACCAGCCGTCGGTGATTTTTCTCGCCTACCCTAACAACCCGACCGCCAACCTGTTCGACCCCGCCGCCATGATTGCCATTATCGAAGCCGCATACGGTTTGGTGGTGATTGATGAAGCCTACGCGCCGTTTGCCCACGCCACGTTTATGGACAAACTGGCCGCTTACGATAACCTGCTGGTGATGCGCACGGTGTCTAAGTTAGGTTTGGCGGGGCTGCGCCTAGGTTATTTGGTCGGCCAGCCGAAATGGCTAGGCGAGTTGAATAAAATCCGCTTGCCTTATAATATCAACAGCCTGACCCAAATCACCGCCGACTTCGCCTTACGCCATAAGCCCCTGTTTGACGGGCAAACCCAGCGCATTTGTGAACAACGGGCGGTGGTTATGGCACATATCAACGCCTTGCCCGGACTGTTGGCCTATCCTAGCGCGGCGAATTTTATCCTCTTTAAAACGCCCAGCGGTCAAGCCGACGCTATTTTTGCCGCGTTGAAAGCGCAGGGGGTGTTGATTAAAAACCTCAGCCCCCAAGGCGGGCTATTGGCCGACTGCCTGCGCGTTACGGTAGGTACGCCGGAAGAAAATGCGGCGTTTTTGCAGGCTTTGGGGCAGAGCCTTAAAGATTGACTGTCTTTGGGGAAACTAAGCAATGGGTAGGGTGTATGGTCGAGCTTTTCACCCTATGCGCGTTTATGGTGTGTTGTTGCAGCTTATCGTTTGTACACGCAGTTCGGCCATTGTGCAAAGGACATTAACTTCGCGTAGCTAACCTTGAAAGTGTTTCGGGGTGAGTTGTTTTGTGCAGCTAATTAAGGTGGTTCCATTTAAGATGTTACACCTTAACACGCCGATTGTTTGGCTAAAAGCGCGTGGACAGAACAGCTAGCTTATTAAGTTCTTCCCGCAAAAAAACCTACATTAACGCTCTTCGTCAATAAATGGCAACTCACTCGCGTCCAAGCCTGTAATTTCCACGATTTCCGTTACAGAAAAATTTCTTTGGATTAGCTGCTTGGCGACCATGATGGCCCTATTCCGTTCACCCATATCCATGCCCATATCGATGCCCCGCTCAATGCCCTTCTTCTGCCCCAAAATAAAGCTAGGCAGTTTCTCTATCTCTATTTGTAACATTGCAAACTCCTGCTGTATGTCTAGGTGGATGTTCCGGTTACTGGCCAATATCTCCAACATGCTGAGATATTCGCGTAGCCGCTTACTGTCGTCTTGGGTAATGGCGATCAGCTTGGTGATGATGTCATGGATGATTGTTTTTGCGTCGGTACCCTGCAAATCGCATAACAAAGCCAGCACGATGGCATCAGGGCTGTTTTGGTTGATAAAAAACCGATAGTCCATCTCGTGCATATCCAGCACCGTATAGCGGTAGTGCAACTGCGGGGTTTGGATATGGCCGGGCATCGCCAAAGCGGATTTGCCGATGTACAGCAAATATTGGCAGACTTCCTCGCCCGGATGGCACAACCTGATGTCGGTCAGATACCGCAACATCCTATCCGGCATATCGGTTTGGTTTTGATTTTGGATTTCGATATGCAGGATGAACGTCTTACCGCTATGGTCGCTAACCCGCGCCAGCAAGTCTGCCCGCCTGTCTTCCAGGCGTTGCTGCTCGGTTTCTATCAGCTCGGCCGCCGCCAAGGGCAAGTTAAAGATATACGTCGCCACATCCACGAGGATGCGCTTAAAAATCTGCTTGGAGATAATGTCTTTTTGCCCCATGCCCCACCCTATCCGCAATCCTTGACTAAGCCGACCAAAACCCGCCACCCCAACTCGGCAACAAGGTACCTTTAACGTTTAATGCTTAAACCCGTTGCGCCAAGGTCTTCTCAAACTGCGCCAACAACTGGGCAATATCGGCATTCTTCATTTTCATCGCGGCCTTATTGACCACTAAGCGCGAGCTAATGTTCATAATCAGTTCGCGCGGCTCCAAGTCGTTGGCTTTTAAGGTGTTGCCGGTATCGACCAAATCGACGATACAATCGGCGAGGCCGACCAGCGGGGCGAGTTCCATCGAACCGTATAACTTAATAATCTCCGCCTGAATCCCTAAACTGGCAAAATAACTTTGCGCGGTTTTGACATACTTGGTGGCGACGCGCACCCGTCCGGTAATCGGCGGCGCGTCCTTGTGGGCGGCGGTCATCAGGCGGCAACGGGCGATGTTCAGGTCGAGCGGCTCGTATAAGGCTTCCGTGCCGTGTTCGAGCAGCACGTCTTTACCCGCTATGCCTAGGTCAGCCGCGCCGTATTCGACAAAGGTCGGCACGTCGGTGGCGCGGATAATGACCAACTGCACATCGGGGCGGGTGGTTTGTAAAATCAATTTGCGGCAAGTGGTAGGGTCATCGGTCGGTACAATACCCGCCTCCGCCAAAAACGGCAGGGCTTCTTCGTAAATACGGCCTTTGGATACGGCAATCGTCAGCATGGGGCAACCTTTTATTTGGCGACGCGGCGGATGGTAGCGCCCAATTGCGTCAGTTTTTCTTCAATGTGGTCATAACCACGGTCAATATGGTAAATGCGGTCTACCAAGGTGCTGCCTTCGGCGACCAGCGCGGCGATCACCAAGCTGGCGGACGCGCGTAAATCGGTCGCCATGACGGGGGCTCCGGTCAAGCGGGCAACTCCGGTACAAATCGCGGTGTTGGATTCCAATTTAATATCCGCGCCCATGCGGTGCAGTTCTTGGACGTGCATGAAACGGTTTTCGAAAATGGTTTCGGTAATCACGCCCACGCCTTCGGCAACGGTGTTCATGGCGATGAACTGCGCCTGCATATCGGTCGGGAAAGCCGGATACGGGGCGGTGCGCAACGAGACGGCTTTGGGCTTTTTGCCGTGCATATCCAATTCTATCCAGTCGTCACCCGTGGTGATGTCCGCACCCGCTTCAATCAACTTATCTAAAACCGCATCAAGAATATCGGGGCGGGTATGTTTCAGCTTGACCTTGCCGCCAGTAATCGCCGCCGCCACCAGATAAGTGCCGGTTTCGATACGGTCTGGCAGGATGTCATAGTGGACACCTTGCTCGGCCAATTTCTCCACGCCTTCAATGATCAGCACATCGGTGCCGATACCCGTGATTTTCGCGCCCAGCGCATTTAAAAAATGCGCCAAATCGGTCACCTCCGGCTCTTTCGCGGCGTTTTCGATAATGGTTATGCCTTCCGCCAAGGTTGCCGCCATCAACAGGTTTTCCGTGCCCGTTACCGTGACTTGCTCCAGCACTAATCGGCAACCTTTCAGGCGTTTGGCGTAGGCGTGGATATAGCCGTTTTCGACCGTAATGTCCGCACCCATTTTGATCATGCCGTTCAAATGGATGTCAACCGGACGGGTGCCGATGGCGCAACCGCCGGGCAAGGACACATGGGCTTCGCCAAACCGCGCCAGTAACGGCCCTAGCACCAGAATCGAAGCCCGCATGGTCTTGACCAGCTCGTAAGGGGCTTCGTAGCTGTTAATGGTGCTGCTATTGACTTCGATATTCATTTTTTCATCGACCAGCAAATGCACGCCCATCCGCCCCAATAATTCCATGGTGGTGGTGATGTCGTGCAAATGCGGGATGTTGCCGACACTGACGGGATGTTCCGCCAGCAATGTCGCCGCCAAAATCGGCAAGGCGGCATTTTTCGCGCCGGAAATGCGCAACTGTCCTGAAAGCTGCGTGCCGCCAGTAATGATTAATTTATCCATGCTTTTGAGGTTCCTGCTAGATGCGGTCAGTGGTTAAATCAGCACTCAGGCTGACGGGTGAAATAAGAGTGTGTCTTCCAAGCCGCTCAGCTTGGCAAGGTTAAGCAACTGCTGGGGGATTTGGGCAAAACTCAGCAGGGTCTGGTGGCGGTGGGCGTATTTCGCCCATTCGATCAGCAACGCCAGTCCGGCACTGTCGGCATTGGCGACCCGGCTCAAATCGATGGTGATGGGTTGGCCTGCCTGTAAAAAGGCCAAGGGCTGCCCGGCATTTTTATCCAAACTGGCGAAAGTCAAATCACCGTCGATGAGGATATGGCCACCACCTTGGTCAAGAATCTGCAAGCCGCTCACTTTTTTTCTTCCGCCGCTTTAAACAAAAATTGGCCAATCGCCTTTTCTAAAATAATGGCGGGTTGGGTAATGTCGATAGTGCCGTTATCTTTTAAAAACGTCTCCGAGCCGCCCGGCTCTAGGCTGACGTATTGCTCTCCCAACAGTCCGGCAGTAAAGACGCTGGCGGTGGTATCGTCGGGTAAGGTGTTGTATTGCGATTCAATCTGTAAGACCACAACCGACTGGTAGGTTTTCGGGTCAAAGCTGATGCTGCTGACTTGGCCGATCTTCACCCCGGCGGCGGATACTGGGGATTTGACTTTTAAGCCGCCGGAATTGTCGAAGCGGGCGGTCACGGTATAAGTGGCTTTCTGCGTGAACGAGCTTAAGTTACTGACTTGGAAGCTGAGAAAAAACAGCCCGGCAATCCCGGCCGCGACAAAAAGTCCGACTAGGGTGTCTTGGGTATTGGTGTGCTGCATGTTAATTGTCTCCAAACATGAGAGCGGTAAGAATAAAATCAAGCCCTAAAATACTGAATGCGGAATTGACCACGGTACGCGTAGTGGCGCGGCTAACCCCTTCCGAAGTGGGCAGAGTGTCGTAACCCTCAAACAAGGCGATCCAAGACGTTACCCAGCCAAACACCACGCTTTTGATGACCCCATTAACAATGTCGTCCCAAAAATCAATGCTGGCCTGCATTTGTGACCAATACGCCCCCTCATCGACCCCTAACAGGCCGGAGCCGATCATCTGGCCGCCGACCACCCCGACGGCGCTGAATAAGGCTGTCAGTAATGGCATGGCCAAACAGCCTGCCAAAAAGCGTGGCGAAATGATGCGTTTAATCGGGTCAACCGCCATCATTTCCATGCCGGAAAGCTGCTCGGTCGCCTTCATCAGGCCGATTTCCGCTGTCAGTGCCGACCCGGCCCGGCCTGCAAACAACAGTGCCGATACCACCGGCCCCAATTCGCGCACTAACGACGCGGCGACCATTACCCCTAAGGTGGCTTCCGCGCCAAAATCGGACAGGATATTATAGCCTTGCAGACCTAAGACCATGCCGACAAACAGGCCGGAAATGGTAATAATCAAAAACGATAATACCCCGACCGAATAGAGCTGGTTAAGCAATAAGCGCGGCCTGAGCAATACACTGGGGATGCCCGCCAAGGTTTGCAATAAAAAAAACGTCGCCCGCCCCAGTTTGGTAAAGGAGGAGCGGGTGGATTTACCCAAATTCTGTAGAAAGTACGTCATGATTGAATGGCTGATGGTGGCTGTACTGTCGATATTACGTTGATCTTGTCGGCAAAATCACAAGACTTGCCCTGACTAACGCCCTGCTTTACGGCTTGGCGCAGCCCCCGTCGTGTCGGTCGGGTAAAAACCGCCCGTTAATCGTATAGTGACCCACGATTATACATTATTTCATAAAAGGGCTGGGTTTCTGATGAAAAGAGATAATAGGGTGGGAGAGATTAGCGAGGGTTATGGCTTGACAAAAAAACGGCTTGGTATAAAGTTTTATACAATTTTGGGCAGTCAAAACGACTAGGGAATGCGTACGCTTTAATATGGCAGAAACAAAAATAGATACTGAAATCCGCCATGTCACGCTCCCAGGAAGCAATCTTTTCTTGGAAGTGGGCTTCCCACCGGATGAAGCCGAACTATTGCACACCGATTCGCAACAGCGCATTAAGGTTGCGTTGTTGCTTAAGGAGCAGCTAATGGGGGAGTTATCAGACTGGATTGCCGAACAACATCTAAAGCAAGCCGAAGCCGCCGCCATACTGAAGATTAACCGCCCACGGGTTTCTGATTTGGTTAACAAAAAAGCCAATAAATTCACTTTGGACGCATTGGTCAATATGTTAGCCCGTATCGGCAAGCCTGTAAGATTAATCGTCGGCTAATAGGTAGTCACTTATCGACAGAATGCCTTACGCCGCTTGTTAAGTAAAAAACTGCCGTGTAGCAAAAACGCTATCCCCAAAGCGTTTGCCCTGCCAGCTTAAATGGCGTTTTAACACAAAATCAAAGCGTAGGGCATGGTAGTCTTGCAGGGCTTCTAATGGGGCCACTGCCGTTTCCGGCAACAGGCCTTCGTGGGCAAAATCGCGGGCGGAGATGAGGGGCAGTACCGCTGGCAAGGGGTAGTCTGAGCCATATAACAGGCGGTTATGCCACGCGGTTTCGGTCAGTAGGGTTTTTAGCACGTTAATATCGCGGTTAAGCATGGTGATGGCGGAGATGTCGCCGAATAAGCGGCCTTGCCATTGTGGTTCCGCCATGAGCTTGGCGAAACAGTCAAAACTTCGGACAGTTTTGCCGTTGTCGTCGGTATCGTTGCCGATGCTGGCACAATGCGCGACCACTATTCTCACCCCGGCATCTAAGGCCCGGCGCAAGCGCAAAGGGTTGCCGAATGCGGCCTGAGCCGCACCGTGCATGGCTTTTTCTTCGCCGCCGTGGCTAATGATGGGGATATTAAGCTGTGCCGCCGCCCGATAAAAACGCCCGCATTGCGGTGAGGCCGGATCAATCGCCATAGCGGACGGAAGCCATTTGACCGCCCGCGCCCCGTGCGCGACCGCATCCGCCAATACGTCCACACAATCGGCACGGTAGGGATGGATGCTGGCGACCCATTCAAAGCTATCAGGGTAAAGCTGCGCCAGTTTTTGCGCGTAAGCGTTGGGGACAAAATAGGCGGTATGGGCATCATCCGGCTCACCGCTGGCCCCGTGCGCCTTATCAAACGCATACAGCAATACTTTCGCCCCTTTCGGTAGGGTTGCCATTAAAGCCCGCAGCCGCGTGACAAAGGCTTCGTCTTGATGCCCCGGCGTTTCGGCACAAGCGGCATTGGCAAACGTCCGCTGTTGCAAGTATTGCCAGGGATGCCAAAACGGCGACTGTAAATCGGGGCTTAGGCTAATGCCGCTGCCCCCGTCACCGGAGCCGACGATATGGGCATGGCAATCCCACCAATCGGCCGGGTTAATGCCTTGCCATGCCGCTTGTTCTAACGCGCTAGCTGGGCTTGCCGCCGGGTCTAGGCAGTGGTTTTTCAGGCGTAGCCAGTCTGCGTGTAGCGGCTGACTGGCGGTGACGCTAAGGCCTGTGGCGGCTAGGCGGAGAAAATGGCGGCGGCTGAGCGTAGGGGTAAAATATGGGCTTGGGGTGGGCGGCATAAACGGTTAGGTTTGGTGGACGGCGGAACGCTATACCTTACGGTACTGGTATCAATAAATCCACCCGTTATTTTATGCCCATAGTAAGTGCTGTTGGGCAAATTGGCGGGAAAACATTGCCAATACGTCATAGCCAATAATATAATTGATAATCATTATCAATAACGCCTTTATTTACTACAGTGCTAGAACATCATTATCACGAATTGTTAAATTATTTGCTCCGTATTACCGACAACCGCGACACAGCAGCAGATATTGCCCAAGAGGCGTTTGTGCGGGTGTTGGAAGCCCAGGCCGCCAAGCCGGAAACCCAAATCCGGGAACCGCGTGCTTGGCTGTTTAAAACCGCCAAAAATATCGTCATTGACCGCTATCGGCAAGAAACGGTACGCGGCTATGATAATGTTGACGAAATCGGCTTGCTGGCTTCAGAAGCCTGTGATCCGGTAACGGTTATCGCTGGGCAACAAGCCGCCGAGGCGGTATTGCAAATCATTGCCCAGTTACCGCCGCGCTGTAAAGAGGCTTTTGTGCTCTATAAGTTAGTCGGTTTACCGCAAGCCACCATCGCCGTGCGTATGGGCATATCGGCCAATATGGTCGAAAAACATATCAATACGGGGATGCTGGCTTGTAAGAATTGCCCTTATGCGCGAGAAGATTAGGGCTTATCGCTTATCGCTGATGATTTTGCCTTTGCCTGCCGGCCATTAGCATCGCCCGCAAAAAATTATTTTCCCCGCCATATCAGGATTAGCCATTGCCATGCGTCTACAAATGAGAACGATTATCATTTCTTATTGGAGACAAGCAGATGTCTTATTCATTACTATTGCCGCATCGGCACACCAACCGTCCGCTAGCATTAGCCGTCGCCCTGTTGCTTGCCGCACCCACGCCAGGATTGGCGCAGCCGTCAGAAACCACTGAAGAGGGTAGGGCGGAAGATAAAGCCGCCGCCAAAGCCACTACCGCAAAAACGGCTACCTTACCCACCGTGAACGTCACCGCCGAAGCGGAACAATCGGCTGATGTCGGTTATGTCGCGCCTAATAGTACCGCCGCCACCAAAACCGACACCCCGTTGCTGGCAACACCGCAATCGGTTTCGGTCGTTACCCGCAAGCAAATAGCCGCGCAAAATGCCACCACCTTGGCGGAAACGCTACGTTATACGCCGGGCATCCAAAGCGAGACTTTCGGCTTTGAGCCGCGTACCACGTTCCTTAAAATGCGCGGCTTCGATGCGACTGAAACAGGGCTGTACCAAGATAGCTTAAAACTGGCCAATCCCGGCTTTGTCGTCGGTTACAGTTTGGAGCCTTACGGGGCGGAGCGTATTGAAGTGCCGCGCGGCCCCGCTTCGGTGTTATATGGGCAAAGCAGTGCCGGGGGCTTGGTGAATTACATTTCCAAACACCCGCAGTTCGACCCGTTCCGCGAGATTAAGTTTGATGCGGGTACTTATGGGCGTTTACAAGGCGCGGTGGATGCCACGGGGGCATTGGACGCACAAAAAACCTTGGCCTATCGCCTGACCGGGGTTGTGCGCGACAGCGATACCCAAGTCGATTACATCCAAGACAAGCATATCTATGTCGCTCCCGCCCTGACGTGGAAGCCCAACAGCCAAACCACCCTGACGTTATTAAGCCACTATCAAAAAGATCAGACCCAGCCCTCGCAGCGTCTGCCTGCCGTCGGGACTTTATATGGCAATCCCAACGGCAAAATTCCCACCAACCGCTTTACTGGCGAACCCACTGTAGATAGCTATAACCGTGAAGAATTTGCTGTCGGCTACGAATTGGAGCATCGCTTGAACAAAGCGGTGACGTTCCGGCAAAAAAGCCGCTACTACGATAATGCCGTTGATGACAGGACGATTTACACCACCGCCTTGCTGGCTGACCAACGTACTATCACCCGCGCCTTATATGAAAGTTTCGGCAAGGTGCAGGGCGTTAGCTTGGATAACCAAGCCCAGTTTAACTTTACCACTGGGCCCGTGAGCCACTCTTTACTGGCGGGCTTAGATTTCCAGCATGTCCATTCGACGACGGTGCAGACCTATGGCGACGCGCCTAACCTGGACATTTACAACCCGATTTATGGCAGCCCCGTCGCGGCAGCCCCAGTGTTTAAGAACCAAGCGGCTGTGCAAAACCAAATCGGTTTGTATTTGCAAGACCAGCTTAAATTGGCCGAACACTGGCGGCTGACTTTAGGCGGGCGCTATGACTTGGCCGATAGCGAAACCCAAGACCGCCTGAGCGGCCAAACTACCCAACAGGGCAACAACGCCGCCACAGGCCGCGCTGGGTTGGTATATCTGGCTGACAATGGCCTTGCCCCTTATTTAAGCTACGCGCAATCGTTTTTGCCCGTGTTAGGTACGGATGCCAATGGGGTGGCGTTTACGCCGGAAACGGGCGAGCAATACGAAGTGGGGGTGAAGTTCCAGCCCAAACAGTCCAATAGCTTTGTCACCTTAGCGTATTTTGATTTGACCCGGCATAGCTTCCTGACCCCTAACCCGATTACCTTCGCCAATGTGCAACGCGGTGAAGCGCGTTCGCAAGGGCTGGAGTTGGAAGGGGTTGCCAGCCTGGATAACGGTTTGGATGTCACGGCCAGTTACGCCTATACCGATGCCCATGTCACCAAAAGCTCATTCAGTGCCGAAGTGGGCGAAACTTTGGAATACACGCCTGAACACAAAGCCACGCTATGGGCGGATTACACCGTGCCGTCCGGCCAAGCGAAAGGCTGGGGTGTGGGGGCGGGGACGCGCTATATCGGCACCTCAGTCGGCAACAGCTACGCCGCCAGAAACACCATCGAAATCCCCGATGTCGTGCTGTTCGACACGGCTGTGCATTTCAACCTCAAACCCTTCCAATTTGCCGTCAACCTGCAAAACGCCCTCGATAAGGAATATGTCGCCACCGCTTTTACCAGCGGCGGCGACTTTGCCACCTACGGGGCGCGGCGGGTCATTATTGGCTCGGTTAAATACAGTTTTTAAGGCTTCCTTCCCACTTTGGAGATGTTTATGAATAACGAAACCGTTATGTTACAAACCGTTAAATGTTGCCCAGAACCGTCCGGTGGCCATTTATTAAACCCGGATTTTATCTTTAATGAGCGCAACTTAGGCCACTATCAAGCCAGTTTGCTGCAAGGTATCGCCCTGATCCAAAAAAGCGTTGCCGCCGCCAATAAACCTTTTAGCGGCATTTTGCCGCACGAACTGGCGGCACAGTTCCGCGCGGTGGATTTACGCCAGACCTGCGGGTTGGCCGAAGCCTTGGCGGAACTGGAGCAGTTATATCTTAACCATGCCGTGTACTTCCACCATCCTCAGTATGTCGCGCACCTGAATTGCCCGATAGCGATACCCGCCATTTTGGCGGAGTTGTTGCTGGTGTCGGTCAATTCGTCGGTGGATACTTGGGACCAAAGTGCGGGCGGTACATTGATCGAACAAAAATTGCTCGATTGGACTACTGAGATTATCGGCTTGGGCGGACAGGCGGACGGCATTTTTACCAGCGGCGGTACCCAATCCAACTTAATGGCGATGCTGTTGGCGCGCGATAGCTGTTGCGCCAAACATGCGGGTTACAGCACCAAAACCCACGGTTTACCCGTTGATTTTGGCAAGTTACGGATTTTCACTTCGCAAGCCAGCCATTTTAGCATCCAAAAAGCGGCGGCTATTTTAGGCTTGGGCTATGACGCAGTCGTGCCGGTTGCTTGTGACCGCTATTTTAAAATGGATGTGGCGGCGTTGGCGCATGAGCTGGATAGGGCTTTAGCCAATGGCCTGATCCCCATGGCGGTGGTGGCGACGGCGGGCACTACCGATTTTGGCAGTATCGACCCTTTACCTGAGCTGGCCCAGCTTTGCCAAGTTTATGGCCTGTGGCTGCACGTCGATGCGGCTTATGGTTGCGGCCTATTGGTGTCGCCTAAATTCCGGCATTGGTTAGCGGGTATTGAGTGTGCCGATTCGGTCACGGTCGATTATCACAAAGCGTTTTTGCAACCTGTCAGTTGCAGCGCGTTTTTGGTGAAGGACAAACGCCATTTGGCGGTAGTGACTCATCATGCCGATTATCTCAACCCTTTAAGCCAAGCTAACGACGGTGTGCCTAATCTGGTCAATAAAAGTATCCAAACCACCAAACGCTTTGACGCATTGAAACTGTGGCTGACTTTGCGGGTGATGGGGGCGGCACAATTGGGCGCGGCTTTTGATGCCTGCATCCATTTGGCCAAACAAGCCTATTTGTTGCTGCTGTCGGAGCCGTCTATCGAAACGCTGCATCATCCGCAACTTAGCACCTTAGTGTTCCGTTACCGCCCCGCCCGGCAAGCCGACGGCGCCGAGTTGGACAAGGCCAACGCCGCTATCCGCAAGGCTTTGTTCCGTTCCGGCGAGGCCGTTATTGCGGGGACAAAAGTGCATGGCCAACAATACCTTAAATTTACCCTGCTCAATCCCTTAACGACCATCCAAGATTTGCAGGCGGTGCTGAAATTGATCCTGTTTTATGGTCGCCAGTACGGCCATGCCGATGACCTGCCCAATGCCGTTAACGATGATTTTGTTAAGGAGGCTTGTGATGCCTGAGAAAATTTATGACGTGGTCGGCATCGGTATCGGCCCGTTCAACCTGAGTCTGGCGTGTTTGCTCCAGCCCATTAAAGGCGTGGACAGTGTGTTTTTGGATAGCAGTGCGGGCTTTAATTGGCATCCGGGCATGATGTTGGAGTCGGCGCATTTGCAAACGCCGTTTTTATCGGATTTAGTGACCTTAGCCGATCCGACCAGCCCGTTCAGCTTTTTAAACTACCTGAAAGAACAAGGGCGTATCTATGCGTTTTATATCCGCGAAAACTTTTTCCTGTTGCGTAGCGAGTATAACCAGTATTGCCAATGGGCGGTGGCTAAGCTGGATAACGTGGTTTTTAACAGCCATGTCCAGCAAGTGGATTACCACGCTGGGTTAGGTTGTTATCTTATCCATAGCCAGTGTACGCAAACCGGGCAAAGCCGCACTTACCGTGCCAAAGCCTTAGTGTTAGGCACGGGGACTGTACCTTACACGCCGCCGTGCTGCGCAAACTTGGCGGCGGCAGTGCATTCGTCACAGTATCTGAACGTTAAGGTGGATTTACAGCGGCAAGCCTCGATTACCGTGTTGGGTAGCGGGCAAAGCGCGGCGGAAATTTATTATGATTTACTGCAAGATATTGATAAATATGGCTATGAATTGAGCTGGATTACCCGTTCGGCGCGGTTTTTTCCGCTGGAATACAACAAGCTGACTTTGGAAATGACCTCGCCGGAGTATGTGGATTATTTTCAT
Source organism: Methylovulum psychrotolerans (assembly GCF_002209385.1). Classification (NCBI taxonomy): domain Bacteria; kingdom Pseudomonadati; phylum Pseudomonadota; class Gammaproteobacteria; order Methylococcales; family Methylococcaceae; genus Methylovulum; species Methylovulum psychrotolerans. The sequence goes on along the minus strand of NZ_CP022129.1, from coordinate 2,125,264 downwards.
GGCCTGCCCGCTGGGCAACGCGACCGTGTTATCGCCGGACAGCATAACCTTTATAAAGGCATTAACGGCGCGTTGATTAACGATATTTATGATTTGCTCTATGCCAAAAGCCTAAACCATGCCATTCGGGCCAATTTATTGACCCATTCCGCTTTAACGGCGGCGGCTTTCGATACCACCAGCGGCCAATTTACCTTGGATTTTGAGCATCAGGAGCAGGCCGCCAGTTTTCGCCACCACAGTGCCGGTCTGGTATTGGCGACGGGCTATCATTACCGCTTGCCGGAATTCTTGGCGGGTATCGAACAGCGCATCCAATGGGATGGGCAGGGCCGTTTTGCCGTCAACCGCAATTACAGCATCGACCCGAACGGCAACGAGTTGTTTGTCCAGAATGTCGGCTTGCACAGCCACGGCTTCACCACCCCTGATTTAGGCATGGTGTGTTACCGCAATGCCTGCATTATTGAAGCCATTACGGGTACGGCACATTATCCCATTGAGCGGCGCATCGCCTTCCAGCAATTTGCCGTCCCTGAGGCCACCGGAATTTAGCATGGCGAACCCCTTCAAGTGTTTTCTGGTGACGTTAATTACGGTGTCGGTAGTCAGTGATGCCCTGTTATTGCCGTTTTATCCGCAATTTTTTCGTGCCGCGTTCGCCATGGATGACCCGTGGCATATCGGCCTCTATCTCAGCGCGACCTGTTTGGTGGTGATGCTGGCATTTGTGTTATGGGCCCGCGTGGCCAAACACATTCCTGTATTGCGCTTGCTGGTGTACACCCAATGTGCCGCCGGCCTATTGAGTATCGCCTGTTACGGGGCGCAAAGCTTGGCGGATTTCTGGCTGTTGTCGTTACTGATGCTGGGTTTTAAAGGCAGTTACTTGCTGATTTACCCGTATATCATGAGCTTAGAAACGCAAGACAAACATGGCGGCACGGTAGGCTTGTTGGCGGTGCTGGTTCATTTGGGGGCGATATTGGGTGCGGCGGCGGGTGGCCTAGTATTGGAATTATTAGCACCTAGGCAAGCGTTTTTGCTGATGGCGGCGGGTGATTTTATGCAGATGCTGATCTGTTGCGGCTTGCTTGCCGTCCGCATGGTTCCCGTGCCACTTCCCGAAACGGCTATGGCGAACCCGCCCCGCACTGTCGGCTTGTATCCGCTGGGTATGGTGATGTTGTTGTTTTATTTTAGTGTCAGTTTGGGGCGGCCATTTTTTTCTTCCTACTGGCAGACGCTTAGCCCTTGGCAGGGCGAAACCGTTACCGGGCTGGTATTTGCCCTGCCCGGCGCTATAGCCTTAGTGGCTTTGTGCCTGGGCAAAAATAAGGGCGGTTTGCATGGCGTAAGCCCCGCACTGGGTTTATGCGCCATTGGCTTGGCTTGCCAAGCCATCCCACATCCCGCTGTGGTGCTGGTGGGGCGTTGTCTCTATGGTTGGGGATTGTTTCAAGCCACGGTGTACTTAGATGTCTGCGTCTTCGCCATCAGCACCCCCAGCACCTATACCCGCGATTTTAGCAAAATTTACTTTTGCCAAAGCGTGGGGGCGTTACTGGCGGCTTTGGCGGCAGGCCGCTTAGTCGCCGATTATCCGCTGTCAGCCCCGTTTCTGGTCGGCGCGGCAGCACTCTTACCGACTTTGTTAATTTATCTGTTGCTGTTCCGGCCTAGGGCATTGCATAGCCTGGCTGTCAGTAAACCGTAAGCTTTCTTATCTTATTCTCTATAGGTATCCTTTATGAACCCAACACCTGTTTGTTTCCAAAAACACATTCCGGCTATCGGCAGCTTTTCGTTACGCCCTTTGCAAATCCCCGATGATATGGCCTTAATCCATCGTTGGGTTAATTTGGACTATGCGCGTTATTGGGGTTTGCAGGGTATGGCTTTGGCGGAGGTGGAGGCGGAATACCGTAACATCAGCACCAAGGCGCAGGTCTATCTGGGCTTTTGCAATAATGCCCCGGCCTTTTTATTGGAATGTTACGACCCCCGGCAATATGCGCTGGATCAGCATTATGCTTGGCAAGCGGGTGATGCGGGGATGCACATTCTGGTTGCCCCCGCCGAGCAACGGGTCGCCGATTTTACTTGGACAGTGTTCACCGTCATCATGGCGTTTATCTTCGATGACCGTCGTGTGCAACGCTTAGTGGTGGAGCCGGACATCCGCAACGCCGACATCCATACCTTGAACAAACGTGCCGGTTTTGTCTATCAAAAGACCATCAACTTGCCGAATAAAACTGCTTATTTGGCCTTTTGCACGCGTAACCATTATTACGCCGCCCTCGCCAAGGCCAGCCGCCAAAGCCCACCGCAGCACAGTGCCGCGCATTTGCAGGCCGACACTTGGGCGCAGGCCAACACCTTATTGTTGATTAAGGCTATCAGCGAACTCGCCCATGAACTGGTGATTGTCCCCGAACATCAGTACCAGGAAGGCGAATGGGGGTATTACCGCTTGCCGACCGACCAAGCGGCTGTCGAATACCGCTTCCGGGCGCAGCTTTTAAGCTTAGAGCACTGGCATATCGATCCGGCTTCTTTAGAAAAATGGGCGGGCGGCAATCTGGCGGCCTTGGACGCATTGGCTTTTATCACCGAAAATCAAGCCAGCTTGGGCATAGCCCCCGCTTTGTTGCCTATCTATATGGAAGAAATCACCAGTACCTTATATGGCAGCGCCTATAAACTGTGCAAACAGAGCGGCAAGGTGGCCGAACTGGTCGGAGCGGATTTTCAAACGCTAGAAACGGCGATGATGGCGGGGCATCCGGCGTTTATCGCCAATAATGGCCGCATCGGTTTTGATGCCGCTGACTATCAGGCCTACGCTCCCGAAGCGGCAACGCCAGTGAACTTAATTTGGCTGGCGGCGCATAAAAGCAAAGTGGAATTCGCCTGTAGTGAAGATTTGACTTATGAAGATCTACTGGTGCAAGAGCTGGGCGCGGCGGCCTTGGCGAATTTTGCCCGCATATTGGAACAACAAGGCTTGGTGGCGGCGGACTATTACCTGCTGCCCGTGCATCCTTGGCAATGGTATAACAAACTGGTGCAACTGTTCGCCGCCGATTTGGCGGCTAAACACTTACTGTGCTTAGGCTATGGCGACGATGCCTATCTGGCGCAACAGTCGATACGCACCTTTTTTAATATCAGCCAGCCGCATAAACGCTATGTCAAAACCGCCTTATCGATTTTGAACATGGGCTTTATGCGTGGTTTGTCACCTTATTATATGAGCACCACTCCCGCCATTAATGACTGCATTAACGGCCTGATTAGCCAAGACCCTTATCTTAGCGCCAAAGGCTTTAGTATTTTGCGGGAAGTCGCCGCCATCGGCTATCGCCATAGCCACTACGAGGCCGCTTTACGCCAAGATAGCCCTTATAAAAAAATGCTTGCCGCCTTATGGCGCGACAGCCCCGTGCCGCAACTGCAAGCTGGGCAACGCTTAATGACCATGGCGGCTTTGCTGCATACTGACGGACAAGGTGCGGCCTTATTGCCCGCCTTGATAGCCGCCTCAGGCCTGAGTACCCATGCTTGGCTGCACGCCTATTTGGACTGCTACTTAAGCCCGTTGCTGCACTGCTTCTATGCCTATGATCTGGTGTTTATGCCACATGGCGAAAATCTCATTTTAGTGCTGGAAAATCAAGTGCCGATCCGCGCCATTATGAAAGACATCGCCGAAGAAGCCGCTATTATGAACCCCAATGTGCTGTTATCCGACAAAGTGCAACGTTTGGCGGTAGATGTGCCGGAAGAATTGAAGCTGTTATCGATTTTTACCGATTGTTTTGACTTGATTTTCCGCTATTTGGCGGAGATTTTGTACGTCCATAACGGCTTTCCCGAACACCAATTCTGGCAACTGGTCGCCGCCTGCATCCTCGACTACCAAGCGGCGCACCCCGAACTGGCCGAAAAATTCGCCCGCCATGACCTGTTCGCACCGGAATTTATCCGCTCTTGCCTAAACCGCTTGCAATTGCGCAATAACCAGCAAATGGTGGACTTGGCTAATCCTGCGCAAAGCCTGCAATTTGTCGGCACACTTGCCAACCCTATCGCCGCGTTTAGGCCTGTTAGTCCTAAAAGCACCAACCGGGAAGCGGATACTGAGGCTTGCTTATAACGAATCGGTGTGGGCATAAAAATGGCGCAGGCCTTAGAGTGCGGCCATTCTGGCCGCAAGGGCGGGCAAGATGCCCGCGCTCCAAGAGCATAATAACGTTGCCGCTGTTGTTTTATGCGTGATTTTCTTTTGGTGGTTACTTTATGAAAAACGTGAGCATCGGCTTAACGCCGCGCACCCTCAAGCGTTGGGCTTTTATCCATAAATGGAGTAGCCTCATCTGTACGGGCTTTATTTTGCTGCTATGCCTGACAGGGTTGCCGCTGATTTTTGCCGACGAAATCGACCATGCCTTAGGTTACCGCATAAGCCCGCCGCCTTGGCCGGATAGCGCCATCCCACCCCGCGCCAATCTGGATGCCGTTATCGCCGCCGCCCAAGCCCGCCGCCCAGGCGATAGCGTCCAATTTCTCGTTGCCGAACCCCAAGAGCCGGATCTGTGGTTTGTGCGCATGGGGGCGGACATAGCGGCGGCGCAGCCATCCGCGTTTTATAGCATGGATGCCCGCACCGGGGCGTATTTACAGGCCTATCCGCTCAACCAAGGCTTGATGAATATCGCGTTAAGGCTGCATGTCGATTTGTTTGCCGGCTTATGGGGCAGTTTGTGGCTAGGCTTAATGGGGGTATTCTTGATGGTGGCGATAGTGTCTGGCGTGATGTTATATGCCCCGTTTATGCGCAAACTCGCGTTCGGCACTGTCCGGCAAGGGTATTTGGCGTGGTTGGATTGGCATAATCTGCTCGGCATCGTCACTGTGGTGTGGCTGTCGGTAGTGACGGTCACTGGGGTCATTAACACGGTTGCCGCGCCGATTTTTAGCCGCTGGCAAAGCGAACAATTGGCGCAACTGCTTGCCCCCTACGCGGCGGCGCCTATCCGGCCTATCGGTTCGGTGCAAACAGCCGTTAACGCCGCTTATCGGGCGGTGCCAAACAGTGCGTTGAGTTTTTTGGCGTTTCCGGGCAATCCCTTCGCAGGGCCTAACCAATTTGTCGCGTTTATGCAGGGTGACACCCCGTTAACGGCAAAATTGCTTAAGCCCGTCGTGCTGGATGCCCAAACTGGCCAAGTCCTCGCCACGGTGGAACTGCCCGGTTATGTCAGTGCCTTGTTACTGTCCAAGCCCCTGCATTTTGGCGATTACGGCGGCTTGCCGCTAAAAATTCTCTGGGCAATGTTAGACTTGCTCAGCATCGGGATTTTAGTGGGCGGCTTATACCTTTGGGGCAAGAAACACCGCCGCCGCCCCGCCCAAACCGCTAAGCCCCAACGGCAGTTACGCCCCATCCGCCCCAAGCCGTGGCCTATCCCCATCGCCATTTGCGCAAGCAGCCTCATCGGCTTATGCGCGGCCTTATTAGCCGATGGCCTGGGTGATACCTTGTCATGGTTGGCCTTAAGTGTGCCGATTATCGCCTTATTCGCCCGCCGCATTGTGTGAGTGCTATGCTTGCGAATAAGCCTAGTCGGTTGATGATAAATTTTCGATGCAGGGCATAAGCGGTTAAAATGGCTTACCGAACTGAGGCCGGATAGCCTTGTCTAAGTGCCGCCAACTGTTTTCTCTCCCCACTACTGACCTGCAAAGGAAAATCCGCTATGAACTTCCCTGTAAAAGCCACGTTTGCCGCCGCCACCCTGATGTTATTGGCAGGTTGTTCCGGTGTTGAAATTAAAGGTGTCGTCCGCGACAAGCCGACTGGCAACCCGATTTCCTCGGCAACCGTCAGCGTCGGCAAAGAAAGTACCGCTACCGATGCGATGGGCAGCTATACCCTAGAAGTCTCCGACACCGACCAAGCGATGATCGTCAACGCCCCCGGCTATTTCCTCTATACCAAAACCATCGGTAAAGACACCATTAACGACATCGACTTAATGCCGCGCGAATAAGCCTAAGCCCAGGGTACACTGTGCGTACCTTTTCTGTGCTGTTATCATTCCCCCACAGGCTTGCGCATAGTCACAAACTCTTCGGCGGCGGTGGGGTGTATGCCTAAGGTAGAATCGAACACAGCCTTAGTTGCCCCGGCGCGTAACGCCACCGCCATGCCCTGAATAATCTCCCCCGCTTCCGCGCCGACCATGTGCAAACCCAGCACTTGGTCGGTAGTCCGGCGCACCACCATTTTCATCAAGGTTTTCTCGCCTAAGCCCGATAAGGTATGCTTCATCGGTGTAAACACCGATTTATAAATCACAATATCGTCATAACGGCGGCGGGCTTCGGCTTCGCTTAAGCCTACCGTGCCGACATTGGGCTGGCAGAACACGGCGGTCGGGATATGGTCATAATCGACCGGGCTGCGCTGGTCGGTATAGAGCAAATTCACCAACGCCATCGCCTCGGCGGTGGCGACGGGGGTCAGGCTGAAGCGGTGCGTGACATCGCCTAAAGCATAGATTGACGGCACGTTAGTTTGGTAGCCGTCATTAATGATAACCGCCCCGCGTTTGTCCAGTGCCACCCCGGCTTCGGCCAAGCCTAAGCCAGCGGTGTTGGGGCTGCGTCCGGTCGCATACAGCACCAGATCAGCGGTTAAGGTTTGGCCTTGTTTGGTCTGCGCCACCAAGCCCTCGGCAGTTTTTTCGATGCGTTCGATGTCGGTGTTGAACACTATCCGCAAGCCTTTTTTCTGCATCTCTTGGGCGACAAAGTCGCGGATATCCTCGTCAAAACCGCGTAACAGCTTGTCGCCGCGATAACATAAGGTCGTCTCCACACCCAAACCGTGCATAATGCCCGCGAATTCCACGGCGATATAACCGCCGCCGACAATCAGCAGCCGTTTCGGCAAGGCTTCTAAGGCGAACATTTCATTAGAGGTGACGACATGCTCGCTGCCGGGAAATGCCGGCACCTCTGGCCAGCCGCCTGTGGCGATCAGAATCCGTTCGCAACGGTAGTGTTGCCCGGCGATGCTCACGGTATGGGCATCGATGACTTGCGCTTGGCCGTTGATGACGGTCACGCCGGAACCTGCCAGCAAGTTGCCGTATATGCCTTGCAGGCGGGTGATTTCTTGGTCTTTCTGGGCGCGTAAATGCTGCCAGGAAAATTGCGGCTCGGATAATGTCCAACCGAATCCGGGTGCGGCTTTAAAGTCTTCGTGAAAATGCGCGGCGTAGACGAAGAGTTTTTTCGGTACGCAGCCGACGTTGACACAAGTGCCGCCTAAGTAGCGGTTCTCGGCAACCGCGACCCGCACCCCCAAGCCCGCCGCCATCCGCGCCGCCCGCACCCCGCCGGAGCCTGCGCCTATTACAAATAAATCATAATCGTAAGGTATCATGTTGGGTTCCTTGTTGGGTAAGCATTCTGACGCTAGTTCCCAAGCGCTGGCTTAGGAACTTAAATTCGGGAAGCTCTAACTTCGGGAATTAACGCTAGGAACGTGCATAAAATAACCTCGGCATCCTCATTTTTGGAGCGCGGGCATCTTGCCCGCAAGGGCGGGCAAGATGCCCGCGCTCCAAGACCTGTATCTGCCTGAATTATTTCCTACCCATTCCTTAGCGTCCAAAATTCCCGAAGCTGGAGCTTCTCGTGCTTAAATTCCCAAGCCGGAGCTTGGGAACCAGCACTTATTCTTAATAAGGGTGATAGTTAGCCTACTCTTGCAAGTACGCCAACATCGTCCCTGCATCACTTACGGTAAACGGGTCTTCAGGGTAGTTATCCGCCTGCCCAGGTTCGCTGAACACTTTAACAATGTTCAAATCGTCCACCAGCATGGCGTAACGCCAAGAGCGGTAGCCGAAGCCTACGTTTTCTTTTTTGACTAACATGCCCATGCCACGGGTAAAGTCGCCGTTGCCGTCGGGGAGCATTTTTACTTGTTTAATGCCCAAATGCTTGCCCCATTGGAACATGGTGAAGGCATCATTGACGCTTAAGCAGTACACCTCATCAACCCCTTGGTCAAGGATGGCTTGGTACTGGGCTTCAAAACCCGGCAAATGGGTGCTGGAGCAAGTTGGGGTAAACGCGCCGGGCAGCGCTAACACCACGATGCGCTTGCCTTTGAAAATATCATCGGTGCTGACATCTTGCCAACGGAACGGGTTATCCCCGCCGATGCTTTCGTCACGGACACGGGTTTTAAACACAACATGAGGTACAGTTAAAGGCATTGCAGTTCTCCGGTTTTAAGATAATAGGGTAATGCCGACGCGGCGGGTGGGGCGGTATTGCGCTGGAAAAATCCCCCTTAGCGTTCAGCACAGGGATAGTTTAGCGGGGGTGGAGGGACTTGGAAAATTGATTGTTTTTATGGGAACGATTGATTTTATCTATGAGTTTGGGGGCGGTCTTAGGTATCTAATGCTTCTAAGCGTCTATTGAGCCAGTCCAACGTTTCTTTAAGCTCCACATGAAGCGGCGATTTGGCGACCAGTTCCGCTAATAGGACTTGGGCTTGCCGATAATGGTTCAAGGCTAAGGGGAGATTGTCCTGTTGTTCATAATTCCAGCCTAAATTATTGAGGGCAGCAGCCAGGCAGTAAGTAAAATCTAGATGGTCGGGAGCGGCGGTGTGGAGTTCCTGTGCTAAACGACAGTAGTCTTCATTCCAACGCAAGGCCTGTTCCAAATCGCCCAGTGTGGTATGAATGATGCCTAACCATTGGCAAGCAACCGCCAATCCGTTTTTAAAACCCAAATGGTCGGGGGCGACAGTATGAAGCTCCTGCTCGAGACAGTGGTAGTCTTGATACCAGCGCAAGGCTTTTTCCGGGTCGCCCAGCGTAGCATGGGTAACGCCCAAATATTGGCAGGCAGTCGCCAAGCCATCTTTAAAATCCAGATGATCTGGATCGGTAGCATGGAGTTCCTGTGCCAAGCGGTAGTAGTCTTCATTCCAGCGCAAGGCCTGTTCCAGATTCCCCAGAGTGACGTGGGATATTCCTAAATATCGGCAGGCAATCGCCAATTGATTTTTAAAGCCCAGATGGTCTGGATCGGTAGCATGGAGTTCTTGTTCTAGGCTATGGTGCTTTTCATACCAGAGCAAGGCCTGTTCAAGATCACCGAGAGCAGCGTATGTAATACCTAAATATTGACAAGCAATCGCTAGTTGATTTTTAAACATCGGATGGTCGGGGGCAGCAGCATAAAGCTCCTGTTCCAAGCGGTGGTGTTCTTCATACCAGCGTAAGGCTTGTTCCAGATCGCCGAGTGCGGAGTGGGTTTTGCCTAAGTATTGGCAAGCAATCGCTAAATCGTGTTTAAAACTAAAGTGGTCGGGGGCGGCGGAATGAATTTCCTCTCCCAGAGAGTGGCGTTCTTCATGCCAGCGCAAGGCTTGTTTCAAGTCGCCCAGTGTGGTATAGATGATACCTAAGTCTTGACAGGCAACTGCCAAGTGGCTTTTGCAGTCAATATCATTCAGTTTTCGGCACTTAAGTACCGCCATAATATCATAACTATTCTTAAAGTAACTTAATGACTTGTCCAGTTCTCCCAATGTCAATTGGTAACTGCCTATATATCCACACAACAAACCAATATTATCATCCTTCGGTAGCAAAGCCGTAGCCGTTTCGGCATAGCGGCAGTAATTCACAGCGTCCGCGTAGCTAGCGTTGAGCAAATGCCCGGTGTTTGTTTCAAAAATCAGTTTTTCTCCCAGCTTATAGACCAACCCAGCACAATAGCTCTGCAAGCGGCCTAGATTTTTATAACGGGTAATATCCTGCACCACAGGACTGATTTTATAATGGCTAATTCCATCCTGATGGCTACGCTCTAACCAGCCACGTTTCGCTAAGCCGCTAAGGATGTCAGAAAATACTTCTTCTGTACCTTCATCCCTCTCCATTAACAGCAAATCCGCCAAGTATCCGTAAGCCAAGTTTTCCGCAGGCAATACCGCCAGATTGCACAATAACCATTGTTCGTTTTCGCTTAGCGGTTTGATTTGTTCCAATTCGTCATATAGGGCGGCGATGATTTTAGTGGGGTCGACGGTTTCTAAGGCTGGCTGTGAGCCTTTGCCCATGATTTGAACGGGCTTAGTTTTGGACAATCGCAACAGCCCTTGCCGTTGCAGGTCTTTAAGCAATTGACTAAGCGAGTAAAACACTGAGTTGTCATTCACCGCTGCCAAATTCTTCGCCAACAGCACCAGCATTAGCGTGTTGCCGCCAACCGCTTGGTAGATACTGCCAAACAATTCGTCATCCTCTATTCGATGCCGCTTATAATGCGTTTTGAACACATTTAAAGCATCTGCTTCCGACAAAGCTTCAACACGATAACAGGCCGCATCGTCAAAACTATTAATGCGGCTGGTAAGCAAGATATGGCAGTTGGAGCATTTGCTTAAAAATCCCCACTGCGTCGCCAACTCCTCGGCATTGTTGGCGTTGTCGATGATGAGCAGGCAGAATTCAGGTAGGTTGGCAATGGCTCTTTGCAATTCTTCTAGTCGTTGCTCGGTGGGCATGGTGTCGGGGAAAGTCACTTTCAACGCTTTTGCCAAGCTCAGCAAAGCATCGTCCAAGCGGCTAGGGGCGTAGAGCCACGCGGTGTGTTTATATTCGTCTTTGTAGCGTTGCCAATACTTCGCCGCCAGTGATGTTTTGCCGATACCGCCCTCGCCGTTGACTAACAGCAAGGGTTTGTTACCTATCTCCAGCGTTGCGCGTATCGCGGCTAAATCGGCATCACGGCCTTGGAACACATCGGGAATGAAGGGCGTGGAAGTCAGGTGATGGGGAATAGGTTTTTCGGCTGGCGGAAGGTATTGGTTTCCGATGTAGCTGCTGCCAGCACTTTGATTGATTTGCAATTCGATCTTGGTTTGATCACGCCCAACATTATCGCCCGTACCCCGATGCACCTGCCCCTCCATAAGCTACCCCTTGCCTTTGTTCTCATGGTAGACACTACCCGGCCCCATAATGATTTGCCGCCCGATTTTGGTCTGGTCGCGGCCGATGTTATCGCCTGTGCCGCTATGGTGTTGGCTAACCCCTGACGCGGCAGTGGCGGCGGCGAGGTTGTTTAAGGGGATAAAGCCCTGATCCGCCAATTTGTCCAATTGCTGGCCAAAGTGCAATAACAGGCTTTCGGTGGTGGTGTAAGTGGTCTGGAAATGCCCCAAAGCCTCAAGCCGCTCCTGAAACGCCCAGAGGCTAGTTAAGTCGTTCTTGTTAACCGCACTGACAGTTATCGCCGCATCTTTAAAGTAAGTGTAAATCAGCGGCTTTTGTGTGGCCTGAAATTGTCCGAAGGCGGTGTTAAATTCCTCTTCGGTATACATGCCGACCTTGGTGCAAAACAGCATGACAAAAATATCACAGTCTTTGATGGCTTGGTTATACTCGTCTTGCAGACGGGTTCGTGACATGGCATCAAGAAAATCTTCCCAGATGATCAGTTTTAGGTAAACCTGTTTCGGTACCGACTGGTTGTTACGGCGGCTAATAAACAGCTCGAATTGCTCACGGTCGGCTTTGAGTTCGGACGAAGAAGCCAGAAAAAGTTGGATGGTACGCATGATAGTGCCTCAGGCAAAAAGACTGGGCAGATTTTAACACTAAGGCAATATCGGGGTTGAAAATTGTCTGGGATTAACTGTGTCGCCAAGTCATTTGCTGTAACCGGAAAAGACTGGGAAAAAGATTCGCTTGCCCAATTGTAAAACTGTGTCCAAACTACTGCGCATTTATTTGGTCTAAGTGACTTCTTTGCTTTTGTAACATTCTGTCTAATTTAACTGATATGTCCAACGTAACCATTAAACACCTTAACGCCAGCGACGCTAATTTTTCCCAGCAATTAAAAGACCTGTTAGCTTGGGATGAAAGCGACGATCTGGACATCCAGCAACGGGTTTTGGCGATTCTGGCCGATGTCCGCAGCAATGGCGATGCCGCTGTGATTAACTATACTAACCGCTTCGACCACCGCGCCATTGCCGATGCCAGTGAGTTGGAACTGCCTAAGGCGACCTTGCAAGCCGCGTGGGAGAATCTGCCTGCCGAGCAAGCCCATGCCCTGCAAACTGCCGCCGACCGTGTCCGCGCCTATGCCGAACACCAAAAAATTGCGTCTTGGCAGTATGAAGAAGCGGACGGTACGGTGTTGGGGCAAAAAATCACCCCGTTGGACAGTGTCGGTCTGTATGTGCCGGGCGGTAAGGCCGCGTATCCGTCTTCGGTATTGATGAACGCCATCCCGGCTAAAGTGGCAGGCGTGGGCGAATTGATTATGGTGGTGCCGACTCCGAACGGCGAGACTAACGAACTGGTGCTAGCTGCCGCTTATATCGCCGGAGTAGACCGCGCTTTTTCCATCGGTGGGGCGCAAGCGGTCGCGGCCTTGGCTTACGGTACGGCTACTATCCCTGCGGTCGCCAAAATCGTCGGCCCCGGCAATATTTATGTCGCCACGGCGAAAAAACTGGTGTTCGGGCAAGTCGGTATCGACATGATTGCTGGGCCTTCGGAAATTCTGGTTATCTGCGACGGTAAAACCAACCCTGATTGGATTGCTATGGATTTGTTCTCACAAGCTGAACATGACGAAAACGCCCAAGCGATTTTAATTAGCGATGACGGCGACTTTTTGGCCGCTGTTGAGCAAAGCATCCATAAGCTGTTGCCGACTATGGAACGCGCCGACATTATCCGCGCGTCTTTAAGCACACGCGGGGCCTTGATTAAGGTTGATAATTTGGACGTGGCGACTGATGTCGCTAATGTGATTGCGCCGGAGCATTTGGAGTTGTCGGTCGCCGACCCCGAAGCCTTATGTGCGAAAATCCGCCACGCCGGGGCGATTTTTATGGGCCGCTACACCGCCGAAGCCTTAGGCGACTACTGCGCCGGCCCCAACCACGTTTTGCCCACCTCCAGCACCGCGCGGTTCTCGTCACCACTGGGTGTTTACGATTTTCAAAAACGCACCAGTTTGATTAACTGCTCGGCGGCGGGTGCGGACAGTTTGGGTAAAATCGCTTCGGTACTGGCGCGGGGTGAGAGCTTGACCGCCCATGCGCGGTCGGCGGAGTATCGAATTAAGTAGGCGTTCCATTGCGCCTCTGCGTGTTAAACCCCACCCCTCGGTCCCTTAGCTAAACCGAAGGGGTTCTTCGCAGGGGAGGGAGCGAGCGTTTTCCTCGTGGTATAGGCAAAAATCAAGGGAAAAAGCTCTTCCCCAAGGCGTTCGTCGTAACCCTTAATGTGTGCAGGGATGCGCCATCGCCCTGAGCGTTATTGTTCCCAGTTTGAAGCATCTGCGCACTGACTGTCCGCCGATTTTTGATGGGCAAACTTAAGGTCCAAGGATAGGCCAACGCACTTCCCAAGCATTGTTCCCACTTCTGTCGCTTGCTCTTTAGAGGTGAAAGTTGTCGGTATCCGCTCTTTAAGGGTGGTAAGGCAGGTTTTTGTCGCGGAGAGGGCTGCTTTTTGGCAAACATTAGAACTTAGCTTTAAACATTGCCTAAAGTAAGAGTCATCTTCACAAAATGCAGGGGGAAAGTGTGTGATTATCATCGCCTTCCATTGCTTGCCCGATACTTCATTCGCCTGTGCGGCTTGCATCAACAGTAGGCCAATTACGCCTAAAAAAAACCGAAATTTCATTGCTTTCCCCTAAGGTCAATTAAGTAACGTGATGTTGGGTTGCTATTGGCATCAAGAGGTATGGCTATATCCTGGTAATGTCAAAAATGCCGATGAAAGTCGGCGAAAGTAATCGTAGTCATGATTTGTCGGTAATATACATAACTTGCGAATTTCTGTCATCATAAAAACAACGCTATTTTATGCGGTGGCTGGTGGCGGTATAAATTAATCGGCACACCAAAACTCTCCCTTGAGCTTCTTCCCCTAAACAGGTATAACGGGCGGCTTTGCCACTATCTCGCCTTCTCCTATGAATTTCTCCGCATTCGACCAATGGCTTAGCGATAGGCCTGCCCGCCCGGAACTACGCGGGCTGCCACGATTTTTTACCGAATTGTTATTTTTTGGCCTTAAAGAGGCGCGGGCGTGTTTGTTTGCCGGGTTGTTTTTTCTGGCGGTGTTTGCCTTGCCCAGGCAGGGCGTGTTTGGCATACCCCGTTATGATGCGTTATTGCTGATTGCCTTGGTTATACAGTTGTGGATGGTGTGGGCGAAGCTAGAAACGTGGGATGAGCTTAAGGCGATTTGCCTGTTTCATGTTTTGGGTTTTTTGCTGGAGCTGTTTAAGACTTCCAGCGGTATAAAATCTTGGGGCTATCACGATTTTGCCTATACCAAGATAGGGACTGTGCCGCTGTTTTCGGGGTTTATGTATGCGGCGGTGGGCAGTTATATTATTCAGATTTGGCGGATGTTGGATCTGAGGGTGCGCCACCATCCGCCTTATTGGATGGCGACTTTGGTCGCGTTGCTGATTTATGGCAATTTTTTCACCCAGCATTATATCGGCGATTACCGTGGCTACATCGGTGCGGCGGCCTTGGGTTTGTATGCGCGGACGACGGTGGTGTTCCGGCCTTTCGACAAGGTGCGGCAGATGCCTTTATTGCTGGGCTTTGTTTTGATCGGGTTTTTTATTTGGCTGGCGGAAAACCTCAGCACGTTTTTCGGCATTTGGCAGTACCCGAACCAGCTCGGCGCATGGTCTGCCGTGCATGTCGGCAAATGGAGTTCCTGGTCGTTGTTGGTGGTGATGACTTTTACCATTGTGACCTATCTTAAGCATGTTAAGGAACGGATACACATTCCCTTATAATAATAAAAATCATGATCTTGTGGTATAAAGCGCAGCTTACCAAACGCTTGTGGCTTGATATTGGCAAAATCGCCTCCACATCTAGGCTGGCTTGTTGCGGGTGGGGGTTGGTGCTTTTGTCCCTGTGGTCTCCCGTCTTCTTTGTTTGCCAAAAAAAGCCTTGTTTTTCGGGCGCATAAATGTTTACGAGGAAAACCCAAGCCGATTATGGCATAATGGCGGGATTTTTTATTTAACAATTATAATTGAGGACGACCATGAGTTTTTTTATTTCCGACGCGCTGGCTGAAGGCACCGCCGCAGCCGCCCAACCCGGTATTGAAGGGATGCTGTTCCCACTGGGCATTTTAGTCTTTTTCTATTTCCTGTTTTTGCGTCCGCAAGCCAAACGTACTAAAGAGAAAAAAGAAATGATGTCGACCTTGAAAAAAGGTATCGAAGTGGTCACTGCTGGTGGCATTTTAGGCAAAGTGGTCGATGTGGACGACAATTTTGTCAAAATTGAGATTTGCGACAATACGTTTATTCAAGTCCAACGCCAAAGTGTTGAGAACATGATGCCTAAGGGAACCTATAAAGCGGTCACGAAAAAAATAATAAAAGAATAACCGCTCTCCGCTAACGGCAACCACCGACGGCCTCCGGCGCGGTTTTAATGATTGGAATAACATAATGCATAACAGTTACCCTCTTTGGAAAAATGTCTTAATCTTGCTGGTCTTTCTGGTCTCGATTATTTACGCATTACCTAATTTATACAACGAAGACCCCTCTGTACAGGTGGTGTCCAGCCACGCCGGTACCGCGCTGACCCCAACGCAGGTGAGCACCATAGAAAAACTGGTTAAAGACAGCAATACGCCGATGAAAGCGTTTGAAGTTGCCGATGGGCGGGTGCTGGCGCGTCTGGGCAGTAACGACGACCAATTGAAAATCGCCGATTTGTTGCGCGAGAAAATGGGCAATGATTACACGGTGTCCTTAAATCTGGCCCCTACCACGCCCGGTTGGTTGCGTGCCTTGGGCGCAAAAGCCATGTATTTGGGTCTGGACTTACGCGGCGGGGTGCATTTCTTGCTCGAAGTGGATATGGACGCGGCAGTGAAACAGGCCGAAGAGCGCTATAACGACGATTTGCGTCTGGCGTTGCGCGAGGCGAACTTGCGTTACCAGTCGGTCGCCAAAGATAACGGTTTCATCAAAATAAAATTGAAAGAAGCCGCCGACAAGCCCAATTTGTTTAAGGTGTTGGACAAAAACTTCCGCACCTTGGAAGTGACCGAGCCGGACGGTACACCGGATGAAGTATGGCTGAAAATCGGCGAACGCGAGTTGAAAGACACCCGCAAAAATGCCGTCGCGCAAAACATGACCACCTTACGCAACCGCGTTAATGAACTGGGCGTAGCCGAGCCGGTCATCCAGCAACAGGGCGAAAACCGTATCATGGTGCAATTGCCGGGTATTCAGGACACAGGCCGTGCTAAGGATATTTTAGGCACCACCGCCACCTTGGAATACCGTTTGGTTGATGTCGAACATGATGTGCAAAAAGCCGTTGAGGGCCATCCTCCGGTCGGTAGCCGCTTGTATTACGAGAAAGACGGCCGGCCTATCTTGTTAAACCGTCAGGTGATCGTGACGGGTGACCAAATCTTGGATGCTTCTTCTAGCGTTGATGAAGACAGCCGTCCGGCGGTGGTGATTAACCTGAATGGCGCGGGTGCGGCGAAAATGGGTAAAATGACCCAAGCCAATGTCGGTAAGCCGATGGCGGTGGTGTTTATCGAATATAAATCGGAAAACCGCATCGTCAACGGCGAAAAAGTCCGCCATAAAGAAAAAGTTGAAAAAGTCATCAGTGTGGCGACCATCCAAGGCGTGTTCAGCAAGCGCTTCCAAACCACCGGTTTGGACAGCCCGCAAGAAGCCCGCAACTTGTCCTTATTGTTAAGGGCGGGCGCGTTGGCTGCGCCGGTCGATATTGTTGAAGAACGCACTGTCGGCCCTAGCTTAGGCCAAGATAATATCGATAAAGGCTTTTTGTCGTTCATCGTCGGCTTCGTGCTGGTCGTGCTGTTCATGGCAGGCTATTACCGCCTGTTCGGTATGATCGCCAACTTGGCGCTGGCGTTTAACGTGGTGATTGTGGTGGCGATTTTGTCGCTGTTGCAAGCGACGCTGACTTTGCCGGGTATTGCCGGGATTATCCTTACCGTGGGTATGTCGGTTGATGCTAACGTTTTGATTTTTGAACGGATTAAAGAAGAGATCAGAAACGGTAACTCCCCGCAGGCGAGTATTTTTATCGGTTATGAAAAAGCCTTCGCGACCATTTTAGACTCGCATGTCACTAACTTGGTGGTGGCTATCGTGCTGTTCGTCTTTGGTACGGGATCGGTCAAAGGCTTTGCCGTGACCTTAATCATCGGTATTTTGTCATCCATGTTTACCGCCATTACAGGTACGCGGATGGTGATTAACCGGATTTATGGCGACCGTCGGGTCGATAAGTTGTCTATTTAGGCTGGCGTGGGCGGCTCTAAGTTAACGCCACCGCGTTAACAGGCCGCTCCTTTGGCGTTGTTCACCTGAAAATTTTTACCCAAACAAAACGATGAAAACAACTAATATAAACTTTATCGGCAACCGCAATATCGCCCTGATTTTTTCCGGCATTTTGTCGCTGCTTTCTATTATTTCCCTGTCGGTGCAAGGCTTGCAGATGGGTATCGACTTTACCGGCGGTACGCTGATTGAAGTCGGCTACCAAAAGCCCGCCGACCTGACGGCTTTACGCGCGACGCTGGACAGTTCCGGCTTTGCCGATGCCACTGTGCAGAATTTTGGCACGGCTAAAGATGTGTTGATCCGCCTGAAATTGCAAGAAGGTGTGAGCAGCGCCGATTTAAGCAATAAGGTGCTGGAGGCGATTAACAAAGACACCGCCGAACCGGCCAGTTTGCGGCGGGTGGAGTTTGTCGGCCCGCAAGTCGGCGACGATTTGGCGCAAGACGGCTTCCTGGCCTTGCTGTACTCCACTATCGGCATTTTGATTTATGTCGCTTGGCGGTTTGAATGGAAATTCTCCTTAGGCGCGATTATCGCCACCCTGCACGATGTTATTGTGACTTTAGGGGTGTTTTCGGTGCTGCGGATGGAGTTTGACCTGACGGTGTTGGCGGCGGTGTTGGCGTTAATCGGCTACTCGCTGAACGACACTATCGTGGTTTATGACCGGATTCGGGAGAACTTCATCCAGTTGCGCAACAAAAGCACTGAGGAAATGATTAACATATCGGTCAATGTCACGTTAAGCCGTACTATTATGACTTCGTTGACGGTGATTTTGGTGTTGGTGTCGCTGTTTTTCTTAGGCGGCGAAGTTATTCATGGGTTTTCGGTGGTGTTGCTGTTCGGGGTGTTTTTTGGCACTTACTCGTCCATTTTCATCGCCAGCCCTATGGCGTTGATTTTAGGGGTTAGCCCACAAGATTTAATTCCGGTGGTCAGGGAAGAGCATTTGGATAATTTGCCTTAGGAACACGCCCCCGCTTGGGGGCTTTTTAAGGCTTGGGGCTTACGATTAATCACATTCGTCACCCGAATCGGCTATAATTGGCAATCACTTTTTATCAATCCTATTGGAGCTTTGTAAACAATGGCAATCGAACGTACCTTCTCAATCATTAAACCTGATGCAGTGGCAAAAAATGTTATCGGCGAAATTTATAGCCGTTTCGAAAAAAACGACCTGAAAATTGTTGCCGCAAAAATGCTGCATCTGACTAAAGAACAAGCAGAAGGTTTTTATGCTGAACACAGCGCCCGCGGTTTCTTCAATGACCTGGTCGCGTTTATGATTTCCGGCCCTGTAATCATGCAAGTGTTGGAAGGCGAAAACGCTGTCCTGAAACACCGCGAAATTATGGGTGCGACTAACCCGAAAGACGCTGCCGCAGGTACTATCCGCGCCGATTTCGCCAGCAGCATCGACGAAAATGCCGTGCACGGTTCCGATGCCTTAGCTACCGCAGAACGCGAAATCGCTTATTTCTTCTCAGCCGATGAACTTTGTGCCAGAACCCGTTAAGGTTAACAAAACTAATTTGCTTGATTTCGACAGAAAAGGCCTCGCGGCTTTTTTTGTCGGCTTAGGCGAAAAACCGTTCCGCGCCACGCAATTGCTCAAATGGTTGTATCAGGAAGGGGTCACTGACTTCAGCCTGATGACCAACTTAAGCAAGCCTTTGCGCAGTTATCTGACCGAGCATTGCCGTATCGAAACCCCAGAAATTGTGGTCGAGCAGGTTGCCAGTGACGGGGTGCATAAATGGGTGCTGCAAACCCATTGCGGTAACCGCGTCGAGACCGTGTTCATTCCCGAAGAGGGGCGGGGGACGCTGTGCGTGTCTTCGCAAATTGGTTGCGCCTTGGCGTGTACGTTTTGTTCGACAGCCCAGCAGGGCTTTAACCGTAATTTAAGTACCTCGGAAATCATCGGCCAAGTGTATGCTGCGCAAAACCGTTTAGGTAGCAGTGCCAAAATCACCAATGTGGTGATGATGGGCATGGGCGAACCGTTGTTGAACTTCGACAATGTGGTTGCCGCGATGAATTTGATGATGGACGATTTCGCTTATGGTTTATCCAAGCGCCGCGTCACCATCAGTACATCAGGGGTTGTGCCGGCTATGTATCGCCTGACCGAGGTTTGCGATGTCAGCTTGGCGGTGTCCTTACATGCGGTCACTGACGAATTGCGTAACGAGCTGGTGCCGATTAATAAGAAATATCCGCTGCAAGAGCTGTTGGCAGCTTGCCGTGAGAACGCCAAATTGGCGCCGCGCCGCACCATCACTTTTGAGTATGTGATGCTTGATGGCGTGAATGACTCCCTAGATGATGCTTACGGGCTGGTCGAGCTGTTAAAAACTGTGCCTTCAAAAATCAACTTGATACCGTTTAACCCATTTCCTAATTCATCTTACCGTTGTTCCAGCAATAACCGCATCCATCAGTTTAAAACCTTGTTGAACGATGCCGGTATTGTCACTACTGTCCGAAAAACCCGTGGCGAAGATATTGATGCCGCGTGTGGGCAGTTAGTCGGGCAAGTAAAGGATAAAAGCCGCCGCCACCTAAAATTGCACTTGGCAGGTACTGAGCATGAGACGTAAGACAAGCGTAAGCCGTTATCTTTTATTGTGCGTGGGTGTCGCCATTTTGGCGGGCTGCGCCGGTACGGAAGAAAAAAAGGAAAAGACCGATACCTATTTGCAGTTGGGTATCCGTTATATGAACATGAACCGCTTGGAATTGGCGAAGGAAAATCTCGAAAAAGCTTTGGCGAATGATGCGAACAATGCAGCGGTACATAACGCGTTGGCGTATTTGTTCGAGAAAATCGAAAAATTCCCGGAGGCCGAAGCGCATTACAAAAAGGCTTTGCAGATTGCCCCTGACGATCTGGGTGCGCAAAACAATTATGGGCGGTTTTTGTGCGATCATGGCGATACCCGTCAGGGTATGGGTCTGTTAAGCAAGGCGATGGGCAATTTGCTCAATGATAGGCAATGGTTGGCGGTGACTAACGCCGGTTTATGCGAGTTAAAAGACGGGCAGAACTCCCGCGCCAAGGCGTATTTTAAGGAAGCTCTGCTGCTCAAGCCCGATTATTCGCCGGCTCTATTGGAAATGCAAAAAATCTGTTACCAAAACCGTGAATATTGGCCGGCCAAAAGTTATTTGCAACGCTATCTGGCCAGCGGTGTTCCGCATACCGCCCAATCGTTGTGGTACGGGATGCAAACCGAACGCGCTTTAGGCAATATTGGCCTGGCGCAAGAATATAAAAATTTGTTGTTGGAAAAGTTTCCGCTTTCCGACGAAGCTAAAAAAGCCGAGCCTGTGCAGTAACAGGCAAATAAACCCAGCATGGCAAATACGATACAAGCAATACGCGGGATGCACGATGTGCTGCCCGACCAAACCCCGCTTTGGCAATATGCGGAAAGCATTATCCGCGAAGTTTTAGCTTCTTATGGTTATAGCGAAATCCGCTTGCCCATTGTCGAAAAGACCGAGCTGTTTAAACGCTCCATCGGCGAAGTCACGGATATCGTCGAAAAGGAAATGTACACCTTTGACGACCGCAATGGCGACTCGCTGACCTTGCGTCCCGAAGGCACGGCAGGATGTCTGCGGGCCTGTTTAGAACATAGTTTGCTGAACGGGCAGGTGCATCGCTTATGGTATAGCGGCCCTATGTACCGCCATGAGCGTCCGCAAAAAGGCCGTTACCGCCAGTTTATCCAACTGGGTGTGGAAACTTACGGCATGGCGGCGCCCGATATTGATGCGGAGCTGATTATTTTAATGGATCGCCTCTGGAAACGCTTGGGTATCCGCGCTAAAGTACATCTGGAATTGAATTCCTTAGGCACGATAGAGGAGCGTAATGTTTACCGCGAAGCCCTAGTGACCTACTTCCAGCAACATGTTGCCCTGCTGGATGAAGAGAGCCAACGCCGCTTGCTGACCAATCCTTTGCGTATCCTTGACACCAAAAATCCGGCGATGGCCGAAGTGGTGGCGAATGCGCCGGAGTTGTTGGCGTATTTAGGTGAAGATAGTCGCCAACATTTTACCGCCATTACCGATATTTTGGCGGATTTGGCGATTCCCTACACGATTAATCCGCGTTTGGTGCGGGGGCTGGACTATTACAGCAAGACCGTGTTTGAATGGGTCACTACTGAACTCGGTTCGCAAGGTACGGTCTGTGCAGGTGGCCGTTATGACGGTCTGATCGGGCAATTGGGCGGCAAACCTAACTTTGCGGTCGGTTTTGCCATGGGTATGGAACGGCTGTTGGCTTTAATGGAAACGGTGCCGGATTTGCCGTTGGCTAAGCCCGTGGATGTCTATATGGTCAGGGTCGGTAGCGAAGCCGAACGCGTGGGCCTGCGCTTTGCCGAAGCCTTACGCACGGCGTTGCCTGCGCTCAAACTGCAAATGAACGCCGATGGCGGCAGTTTTAAAAGCCAGTTTAAAAAAGCCGACAAAAGCGGTGCGGATTATGCGATTATCGTCGGTGATGATGAAGCGGCCTGTGGACAAGTCAGCCTAAAAGCTTTGCGCAACGGACAAGAAGGCCAGCAAACCTTATCGCAAACCCAAGCGATTGAGTTTTTACGCGATTATTTGTTGGTAAAGTAGCGCGGCGCGTAACATATTAAATATCTGCTGTTACGCAGACATATTCTGCGGTTTAGAAAAACAAATAATGAGTCGCTATCGCGAAGTTTTTTAAATCGGGTTCTCGCACCCGAAGGCGAGATACTTTCTTTTGCTCCGCCAAAAGAAAGTATCCAAAGAAAAGGCGGCCCGGTTGCCGCTTGATCCTGCGCTCCTCGGTTTTGTCGGGGGGTCGGCAGAGAGGGCTCCTGCCCTCCTGCCGACGCGCGGCATCCTTGCCGCGCCCCTTCGGGCTGATCCCGACAAAACCTGCGGTGCTCGGCGCGGCAAACGGGAGCAAAGCGACGTTACTGCGTAACGTCAGTTAAATAGCTGGCGTTAACACAAGAATCAACAAAACCCATCGTACAAGAGAGTTATTGTGGAAATTTACGAAACAGAAGAAGAGCAGCTTGCCGCGCTGAAAGCGTGGTGGAAAGAAAATGGTCAGGCAACCTTGGTCGGCTTAGGTCTGGGTGTTGTGGTCATTTTAGGCTGGAACTATTGGCAGGATTATCAGCGCGGGCAAACTGAGCAGGCCGCCAATTTATACGGACAATTGACTAAGGCCGCGCAAGCTAACCAAAAAGACTCGGTCGCCAAGTTGGATGAGCAGATGGAAAGCCGTTTTAGTGCCAGCGATTACGCCCTGTTCAGCGAGCTGACGGTCGCTAAACTGAAAGTCGATCAAGGTGATCTGGCAGCCGCCAAAACCATTCTGGAAAAAGTCGCGCAAGCATCCAATAAGGAATTGGGCAATATCGCCAAAATCCGTTTGGTGCATTTGCTGATGGCGAACAAAGAATTTGAGGCGGCGTTGAAATTGATTAATGATATTGATCCGGCGAAATCGGCGAGTTTTTCCGCGCACTATGACGAATTGGTCGGCGATATTTACGTCGCCCTAGACCGTCCCGACCAAGCCCGTACCTCGTACCAAAACGCCTTGCACAACGGCCAGCAATCGCCGCTGTTGCAAATGAAAATTGACGATTTGACTGCGCCTGAAAAGCTGGAAAAGACCCAATAATGCGCCTATTTACGTTGCTACTGCTGTGCTTAAGCCTAGTGGGTTGTGCCGCTTGGGATACCGTTGGCGAAACCTTTTCGGGGGTCAGCGATTATTTTACTGGCGGCGCCGATAACACCGATCCGCCCAAACCCTTGAGCGAGTATACGCAAGAGCTAAAAATCCAAGTGCTGTGGAAAGAGTCGGTAGGCGCAGGGGCGGACGAACAAACCTTAAAATTGGTGCCCGGCATCGGCAGTGCCCAGATCATCGCCGCTGACCATAAAGGCCGTGTCCAAGCCAGGGATTTGCTGACGGGTAAGGAACACTGGGAAGCCAAAACTGAGTTGCCGTTTTCCGCAGGCCCCGGTATCGGCCATAACACCGCTATTTTAGGCACTAGCGATGCCGAAGTGTTGGCATTAAACGCCGACACGGGTACTGAGCGTTGGAAGGCTAAAGTCACCAGCGAAGTGCTGGCCGTGCCGACGATTGCCCACGGCATCGTCATTATCCACACCACCGACGGCAAAGTCACTGCCATTAACGAAGCCACGGGCGCGAAGCTGTGGAGCTACGAAGTCGCGGTGCCGGCCTTAAGCATCCGTGGTACTGCCAGTCCTGTGGTGGTCGAGGATAAGCTGATCAGCGGTTATGACAACGGTAAACTGATTGCCTTAGAATTAAAAGACGGGCGCTATATCTGGGAAAGCAGCATCGCCGTACCGAAAGGCCGTTCCGAAGTCGACCGCTTAGTGGATTTGGACACCGACCCGCTGGAAGCGGCGGGCGTGGTTTATATTGCCGGATTCCATGGTGGGGTCAGCGCGGTGTCCGCTGTTGATGGCGATGTCATCTGGCGCAATGAGGAGGTGTCTTCCTCTACGGGCTTGAGCAACGATTGGCGGTATTTATACTTGTCAGACAACGACAGCGATGTCTGGCAGTTAGATTTGCGTAGCGGCGCGTCGCTGTGGCGGCAAAAAGACTTGCACCAACGGCGTACCTCCGCACCGGCCTCATACGGCCACTATGTTGTGGTCGGCGATTTTGAGGGTTACGTCCATTGGTTAAGCACCGCCGATGGCCATCAAATGGCACGGGTGCAAATATCTAATAGCCCTATCGAGGCTAAGCCTGTGGTCGTGGACAATATTGTCTACGTCTACGCCAAAGACGGCACACTTGCCGCTTTAACTGTCCAATAAATTATGTTACCTGTTATAGCCTTGGTCGGCCGACCTAACGTCGGCAAATCGACCCTATTCAATTATTTGACCCGCAGCCGTGAGGCCCTTGTGGCGGACATGCCGGGTCTGACCCGCGACCGCCAGTACGGGCGCGTTAAACACGGTATCCGCCCCTGCTTGGTGGTCGATACGGGCGGTATTGCCGACGATGCCGAGGGCATCGAAAGCTTTTCCAGAAAACAAGTGCAAGTCGCCTTAGAAGAGGCGGATGTGGTGTTGTTTATGGTCGATGCGCGGGAAGGTCTGAGCGCCTCCGATAAAGCCATTGCCGAAACCCTGAGAAAAATGGCCAAACCCATTATCTTAGTAACCAATAAGATTGACGGCTTGGATGCCGCTATTGCCACCAGCGACTTTTATTCCTTGGCTTTGGGAGAGCCGTCACAAATTGCCGCTTCGCACGGGCGGGGGGTGCCGGAACTGCTGGAGCGCGTCAACCAATTGCTACCTCCCGCCTCGGCGTTGGTCGATGATGAGGGTGAGCGCAAGGGCGTGGGCATTGCTGTGGTTGGCCGCCCCAATGTCGGCAAATCCACCTTGGTCAACCGCCTGCTTGGCGAAGAGCGGGTCATTGTGTTTGACCAACCCGGTACGACCCGCGACAGTATTTATATCCCTTTCGAGCGCAACGGCAAGCAGTTCACCTTGATTGATACTGCCGGGATGCGGCGGCGCTCAAAAATTGCCGAAACCATCGAAAAGTTCAGCGTCATCAAATCCCTGCAAGCGATTGAAAAAGCTCATGTCGTGATATATTTGATTGATGCCAGCGAAGGCGTGACCGATCAGGATGCGCATTTGTTGGGGTTGGTCATTGAGGCGGGCCGCGCCCTGATTATCGGCCTGAATAAATGGGACGGCTTAGACCACGCGCAAAAAGAGACCGTCAAACGCCAATTGGAAGTGAAGCTGTCCTTTATGGAATTCGCCGAAAAACACCCCATTTCTGCGCTGCACGGCAGCGGGGTCGGCAAATTGTTCGATGTCGTCAACACCTTGTACGAGTCGGCGATGATTAACATGTCCACCCCGGTCTTGACGCGCATCCTCAAAGAGGCCACCGACGCGCACCAGCCGCCGATGGTCAATAACCGCCGCATCAAACTGAAATATGCCCACCAAGGTGGCCGTAACCCCCCGGTGGTGATTGTCCATGGCGTCCAGACGGATGCCCTGCCGATCTCTTATAAGCGTTATTTGACCAACTATTACCGCGAACAGTTAAAGCTGTCCGGTACGCCGATCCGCTTGGAGTTTAAATCGCCCGCTAATCCGTTTAGTGAGCAGAAAAAGAAACAGGTAGACTGGCAAGTGCAACGCCGCGAGAAAATCTTGCAGCGGGTGAAAAATAAGCAGAAAGGCTAGGGTTGGCGGCTCCGCTTTAGTTCGCTAAACGGCCTATCACCAAATGGCGGGTTGATTGTAAGCTGTAATACACCGAGCTTTTGCTGGCGCTCCACGCATAACCGACCACCGTGCCGTTATTGTCGGCGTATAAGCGTAATTTGCCGCGTCCGACGCCAGAATCCCAGGTATCATCCGCTTGTAAGCGGGTATCGCCTGCGCCATGGCCGGTTTTGGACGAATCAATAATTTTTATTTCATACTGTTGCGTATTGGCAATGACGGGTTCGCTGGCAACCCGCGCCTTGGCGACATCATCCGCCATCATGACATGGCCCGTGGCCGTGGCATCTTCATCATTATATTCAATGGCGAAAATATCACCTTTTTGAATCTGCGTGATGTCAGAAACGGTGGTGAAGCCGTTTTGGTTGTTGATGGCGGTATGGTAAGCGGCGGCGGAGGGGCTGGTGGAGCCGAACCATTGGCTGAAATTGTTATCCGTCCAGCCATAAGCCTGTTTTAACAGCCGGGTCACAAAAGAGCTGCATTGGGTGCGGTTTTCATACGTTAAGGCACCGTTCACGCCTGCCCAATAGACATACGTCGGGTTGTTGGCATACTCGTTTTTGTCGGGTGTGATATGGCTGACCAAGGTGTCGGCCCAGGCGACATGGGCAGGGTCGGCGTAGGCGGCAGACGCGGAAAACAGGCTGGCGGCGAATAAGAGACGGCTAAAAGTTGAAATCGTGTTCATAGCTGGGGATCCATACAATAAAAGGTCAATGGTTTGATGGTGCTTAGTTTATAGGGTCGGGTTGAAAAAAACTGCGCTCTATTTACCGTGTTGGTGTGATGTATTTACCTAGCCCAGTGTTGCTGCCTTGTGCTATACCCCGTTGTTGTTATGGCGAAGCCGTTTTGGCCTCATCAGTGTTTTGCGCGTTACCGTAGGTTTACCCTTGCGCTTGGCAAAGACTTCTTTTTTAGACAATCCCCCCTACTATGGCCACTCTCAGCTTCCAAGGAAACCCTGTACATACCAATGGCGAACTGCCTGCCGTCGGCTCTATCGCCCCCGCTTTTAAACTCGTCAACAGCAAGCTTGAAGACGTGGGCCTAGCGGCTTATGTGGGTAAAAACAAAGTCCTCAATATCGTCCCCAGCCTAGACACCCCCACTTGCGCTGCCTCCGCGCGGATGTTTAACCAAAAAGCCGCCGCTATCGCCAACACCGTGGTGCTGCTGGTGTCCGCCGACCTGCCGTTTGCCCAATGCCGTTTTTGCACTAGCGAAGGCCTTGATAATGTCATTCCGCTGTCCACCTTCCGCTCCGGCTTCGCCGACGACTACGGCGTGCGCCTGACCGACAGCCTCCTCGCCGGCCTGACCGCCCGGGCCGTAGTGGTCGTAGATGCAGATGACCGCGTCCTGTACACTGAATTGGTCGCAGAGTTGGCGAATGAGCCGGATTATGACAGTGTGTTGAAGGTGTTGGCGGCGGTGGGGTGAAGCTTAGGTAGTTTCCTCTTAAAGAAAGGGCGGGCGATGATGTTTGGCGGAAGCTGACCGAATTTTTCGGGTTGCTAAAAGCTGAACAGCCGTAATCGGCAAATTGAGTTTATACTTCAAACGATCAAGTTTTCGGTTTTAGGATTAGCCGTTCGGCCTGAAATTCGAAAGGTGGACGGTTAATCCGCCCATGGTTCGACGACCAGCGGAAGTCCCTGTGGGACGGGCTCACCACAAACGGATTAACCGAAAACTTGACCGTTCAGAGTTTACACCGTTTCTGCGGTAATAGGCTATAAGCGCACCCTAACCCGCATCCTGCCGCTACGGCTGGGCCTAAATAGGGTATGCAGTGCGTTCCGAAGGCCGCCCAGTCCGGCGTAATAGTCCCGGCAGAAGAGAGCGGCACAAAACCATTTTTATAGGGTATTCGCCATAAAATAGCCGATTTATCGCCTGTAAAATTCCTCTGCCATGCCGCCCCCTAAGTATCAATACCTCGCTTTCGCCGTCTCTAGCTCCCCAAATCGTCACATAAGTTTGTTTCGCCCCGCGATTTATGGATAATGTGTCTTTAATAGATTAAGTTATATAAAAGGATGACGCGATATGGCAGAATTAATGAGTAGTGGCGTTGAGCTGATGTTTGCGGGAATGGGTATTGTCTTTTTATTTTTGACGATG
The DNA here is from genome assembly GCF_002209385.1 of Methylovulum psychrotolerans. Lineage (NCBI taxonomy): Bacteria > Pseudomonadati > Pseudomonadota > Gammaproteobacteria > Methylococcales > Methylococcaceae > Methylovulum > Methylovulum psychrotolerans. Next base: position 2,097,328 of record NZ_CP022129.1, on the reverse strand, counting down.
CTGGTGTTTGCCATTAACCTAATGTCCGCACTGGTGCAACGTTTTTTTCCCGAAGCGCCGCCCGTGCCTGCAATTTCCCAGGTAGCCACCAATAATGTTCCTGACAAGGCGACTGTGGCGGCGATCACTGCTGCTGTACACCAGTACCGCCAGCCCAAATAAACGCTGGTACGGCTATTGGCTTAAAGGCTAGGCATGGGGTATAAAGGGTACTACCCGTCAGGCCTTTCACGTTTTTGCTTTGTCTCTTACGCCCTCGGCGGCATAAAGGGAGAAAGCAAACCTGCAAGGCCTTAAGTGGCCGACTTATTCCCAGTGCTTACCTAAATGGATGCCGCCCATACCTTTGATGAGAGCCTAACAGGCTGGGATGGTTGGGGCAAGTGTGGCTTAGGGGCGGGCATGAAATAAGTTTGTCACTTGGCTTAAGTGACGGCTGAATTGTCGCCACCTCCATCCTTAGCGTAGCCACACGCTTATTTTTACGCCTTCATCTTAGGCAATCCCCACCTGATTTTATTTAGAAAACGCATTACGCTCAGTATTCAACCGACCTTGGCGGTCAAATGATTAAAGACTCATAAAAGTATTCTAGGAGAAACACAGCATGGTCAAACCCACAACAATGCCCTTAAAGATTACTGAGGTCGTCCTGCGGGACGCGCATCAGTCTATCCTGGCGACGCGGTTGCGTATCGAAGATATGTTGCCGATTTGTGCAAAACTGGATGATATTGGTTATTGGTCTATCGAATCTTGGGGCGGGGCGACGTTTGATGCCTGTATCCGCTATCTGGGCGAAGACCCTTGGGAACGCTTACGCCTGCTGAAGGCGGCCATGCCTAAGACCCCACAACAAATGCTGTTGCGCGGACAAAATATTTTAGGCTACCGCCATTATGCCGACGATGTGGTCGATAAGTTTGTCGAGCGTTGCGCGGTCAATGGCATTGATGTGTTCCGTATTTTTGATGCCATGAACGACATGCGCAATATCGAACATGCCGTCAAAGCCGTGCTGGTGACCGATGCCCATGCCCAAGGCACTATTTCCTACACCACCAGCCCGGTACATACCATGGAATCGTGGGTAGATTTGGGTAAGCAAATTGAAGATATGGGCGCCCATTCCATTTGTATTAAGGATATGGCGGGCTTGCTAAAGCCTTATGAAGCCTTCGAGTTAGTCTCCCGCCTAAAAACCAGCACCAACATCCCCATCCACCTGCATTCCCACGCCACCACCGGCTTAAGCGTCGCCAGTATCATAAAGGCGGCGGAAGCGGGCATTGATAATGTCGATACCGCCATTTCCTCACTGAGCATGACCTACGGGCATAGCGCCACCGAGACTATTGTCGCCGCCTTAGAAGACACCGAACGCGCCACTGGCTTGGATTTGATTAAGCTGGAAGAGATCGCCGCGTATTTCCGCGATATCCGCAAAAAATACGCCCAGTTTGAAGGCAGTTTGAAAGGTGTCGATAGCCGGATTCTTATTGCACAAGTGCCGGGCGGCATGTTGACCAATATGGAAAGCCAACTCAAAGAGCAGGGCGCGTCCGACAAGTTTGACGAAGTGATCCAAGAAATCCCCCGTGTCCGCGAAGATTTGGGCTTTATTCCGCTGGTGACGCCGACCTCGCAAATTGTCGGTACGCAGGCGGTGATTAACGTCATGAGCGGCGAGCGCTATAAGACTATCACCAAAGAAACCGCTGGGGTGCTAAAAGGCGAATATGGCGCGACCCCCGCGCCCGTCAATGCCGAGCTGCAAGCGCGGGTGCTGAATGGGGCGCAACCGATTGTCTGCCGTCCTGCGGATTTGTTGGAAGCGGAAATGCACAAGCTGATTGCCGAGGTGCAGGAAAAAGCCCAAGCCGAAGGCGTGAAGCTGGCGGCAAATATTGAAGAGGACGCGCTGATTAACGGCATGTTTGCGCAAGTGGGCTGGAAATTTCTTGCCAACCGTGGCAATCCCGCCGCTTTTGAGGCCGCGCCTAACCCCGAAGCTTTCGCTGCCGCCGCTGCGCCGAAAGCTGAGCCGGTGGCCGAAAAGAGCATCGAAAGCTATACCGTTAATGTCGATGGCCGGAATTTCCAAGTGGCGGTAGGGCCGGGCGGTTCTGCATTGGCTATTCAAGCGGCGGTTGAAGAAGCCTCGCCGCAAGTGCTGGTCGCCCATGACGGGGCGGTGGTGTATGCGCCGATGGCGGGTAATATCCTGAAGATTTTGGTCAGTGAGGGCAGTGTGGTGACTGAGGGCGAAATTGTCGTCATTATGGAAGCTATGAAAATGGAAACTGAAGTGCGTTCCAAATATACGGGCATTGTTAGTGCCGTCCATGTCAAGGAAGGCGGTGCAGTCGCTGGCGGCAATGCCCTGATTTCCTTATAACCTTGTATAGATAACGGATATTTATGGAAAATCTCATTTCACTTTGGCACAGTACGGGGCTCTATAACTTTACCGGCGGTGAGGCATTTATGATGCTGGTCGGGTTTTTGCTCTTGTATCTGGCAATTAAAAAAGGCTTTGAGCCGTTATTATTATTGCCGATAGGCTTTGGGGCTATTCTCAGCAACATTCCGATTGCGGGTATCGCCGAAGAGGGTGGCTTGCTGTACTATTTGTATTTCGGCATTAAGGCGGGGATTTTCCCTTTATTGATCTTCATGGGCGTAGGGGCGATGACCGATTTCGGCCCTATGCTGGCCAACCCTAAGACCTTGCTGCTGGGGGCGGCGGCGCAGTTTGGGATTTTTGCGTCTTTGCTGGGCGCGTTGGCCTTAAATGCCGTGCCGGGTTTGGAGTTCTCGCTCAAAGATGCGGCGGCGATAGGTATTATCGGCGGGGCGGACGGCCCTACGGCGATTTATGTCGCGTCAAAAATGGCCCCCGATTTGCTGGGGGCGATTGCGGTCGCGGCCTATTCGTACATGGCTTTAGTGCCGCTGATCCAGCCACCCATTATGCGTGCCCTGACCACCGAGGCCGAACGCCGGATTGAAATGCAGCAAATGCGGGCGGTTAGCAAGACCGAAAAAATTGTGTTTCCGTTGATGCTACTGTTTTTGTCGATTTTGTTGTTGCCGTCAGCGACCCCGTTGATCGGCATGTTCGCGCTGGGTAATCTGATGAACACTTGCGGCGTGGTCGAGCGTTTAAGCCAAACCGCGCAAAACGAGCTGATCAATATCGTCACCATCTTTTTAGGCTTGTCGGTCGGCTCCAAGCTGAGTGCCCATGCTTTTTTGCAATTCCAAACTTTGGGCATTTTGGCCTTGGGGGCGGTTGCTTTTGCTATCGGTACGGCTTCGGGGGTGATTATGGCGAAGATTATGAACAAGTTCAGCGATACGCCGATTAACCCGCTGATCGGCGCGGCGGGAGTCTCCGCCGTACCAATGGCGGCACGGGTAGCCAATAAGCTAGGTTTGGAAAGCAACCCACATAACTTCCTGCTGATGCACGCCATGGGGCCGAACGTCGCGGGCGTTATCGGCTCGGCGGTGGCCGCCGGGGTGTTATTGAGTTTGATTAAGTAAGCTCTAGGAGCGCGGGTATCTTGCCCGCGCTCCCGTTCCCTTCGGCTTCGCTCAGGGAGCGGGGGTAGGCCGTTGCCTGAGCGAAGCCGAAGGCTCGGCCTACTTCATAAATCCTCCATAAGCCAAGCTTAATCCAGCCACGTTGTGGCTTTGTTTAAGCGGTCATTCACCGCCCGCCAAGCTTCGGTTTGGGGCGGCTGTTCAACTAAAATCCGTGCTAAGGGCAGGGCATCTAGTGTCCGTAACGCCGCGTACAGGGCTTGGGCGTAGTCTGCCGCTGCCGTGGGTAGGGTCAGGATATGCAGGCGCGGATCAGCGGGTAAGTTTTGTTGATAAGCCAATACGCCGATGTGGGGGTGTGTTGCCAACAAAGCTTGGGCTTGTGTCTGCAACCGTTCGGGCGCACAGCGCAGGGCGGGGGTGCTGGGCGCGTAATGCACCGCCATCATGCCGGGGGCGCGGATGTCGCTGCTTGGGGCCGCTTCCGGCAACAGCAAGGATTGGCCCAGCACCGCCTCTAACGCTGCCGGACTGATATGTCCAGGCCGCAATAAACGCGGCTGTGTGCCGCTTAAATCCACTATCGTCGATTCCACGCCCACTTGGCAGGGACCACCGTCTAAAATCATCGCCACCGCGTCGCCCAGTTCATCGGCGACATGCGCGGCGTGGGTGGGGCTGATGCGGCAAAAGCGGTTGGCGGACGGCGCGGCAATGCCGCCACCGAAGGCGCGTAATAAAGCCAAGGCGACCGGATGCCCAGGGACGCGCAAAGCGACCGTTTGCTGACCGCCAGTCACCACCTCCGGTACTGCTGCCTGCTTGGGCAGCACCAATGCCAGCGGCCCCGGCCAAAACTGTGCCGCCAACTGCCGCGCCGCCTGTGGTATATGGGTTGCCCAGTCGTCCAATTGTGCGGCTTCGGCAATATGGACGATTAGCGGATGGTCGGCGGGGCGGCCTTTGGCGGCAAAAATGCCCCGCACCGCCTCGGCGTTATGCGCATCCGCGCCCAATCCGTAGACGGTTTCAGTCGGAAACGCGACTAGCCGCCCCTGGCGTAAGAGCGCCGCCGCTTCGGCAATTGCCGAAGCGTCAGCTTGTTTTAATTGCATGATGGTTGCCTGTTGTTGATAGTGGGTGGCGGCTTAAGCTTTTGGAGTATAATGGCTTTTAAGCGATTTGCAGGCTCTGTCGGCGGCAAGGGTACGGCTATGCTACAGGCCTTTACGCCGCTGCAAATTTTTAATGATAAAGCGCAGGGAGCCAGAACACAAACTATTTATCGGTCTGGCAGGGGATGCCCTAACACGGCAAGACATAAGCTTTTTTTGTCAATTTGTGACAAAAAAAGTCAGCCCTTGCCCAAAAAAGGGTAGCCGTTATTTGTCATGGATTAGTGTTTGCCGAGGCTTTATCCTAAACGTGTCATCTAAAGGCCTATGTCCATTTATTCTCCCGGCAAAAAACGCCTTAAAAATAAGCAGGATGAAGGAAACGTGAAAAATTACCCGATTTTTTGATGGACCGGGTATAAATATTGCTTAAAAAGATCACGGCATGTAGTTTAAATAAACATTACCGTGATCTGATGCGGATGATGGGTAGGGTTAAGCAGATGGTCTAATCTCCCCTCCACCATTGAAAATGCTTGGGAAGCGCTTGTAAAAGCCGTTTTCACAATCATTTAAAGTTTTTATTTTAAACTTCCCAGGCGTAAGATTAACCCTCGGCTTGATTCACCACTTTCAATTTCAAGAGAACAATTATGGCTACTAAACTTTATTCTGCTATTACCAATTTTGCTACCCCTATTGATTTGACCGCCTCTACATTTAGCTTTGACCTTTCCGCTCAGAGCGCTTCTCTCATTACCAGTATTGTTGCGGGTGCTGGTGCTACGGATGTCATCATTACGATTGGCGGTCAAGCCGTTAATTTTACAGGCATTAAGGGTGGCGTTAACGGAATTTCCACTAGCTTGTTCTCATTCGCCGATGGCAGTAACTTGGTGGTTGGTGACGGTCTTGCCGCTACTACGGTTTCTGGGGTTTCGACTACGACCGATGCCGTCAGCGCCAACGTTTTGCTTAGCACGGACAATAACGATTATCTGTTCGGTGTGGGATCTAATAATACCGCCTCTTATGCTAATGCCAGTGCCGGAGTCACCGCTAGTTTGGGGTTAACGACAAGTAACCTTAGCGTGGCCGCGACTACCGATACTATCGCTGCCGGGTCAGACACGCTGCTTAATATCAAAAATATTATCGGTTCAAAATTCAACGACACCTTGACAGGCGATAGCAATGCGAACATCCTTACCGGCAACGGCGGGGTTGATACATTAATTGGCGGCGCAGGTAATGACACGTTTGTTGTTTCCACTTCAAATACCACTGTAACTGAAACGTCTACGGCTGCTGGCAACGGCACGGTCAAGTCCTCGGTAGATTTTATATTGACAGATATTAGCCATGTCAGCAATTTGATTTTGACAGGTGCTGCGGCCATCTATGGCACAGGCAGCACTGGGGCGAACACCATTACCGGTAACTCGGCCTCCAATGTATTGAACGATGGAGATACTGCAGGATCCACTAACGTCAATAATATGCTTGACAGTTTTGGTGGTAATGATACCTACATTGTTAACAGTGCCAATGATACTATTACCGACGTGGGCGGTATCGATCAAGTTAATAGCTATGTTGCCTCTTATTCCTTAGTGGCGGCATCAGGCGTAGAAAACTTGGTTTTGGTGGGCAGTACCGCACAAGCCGGTATAGGCAACGACTTGAGTAACAAAATTGTCGGTAACGGCGGTGGTGATACCTTGAATGGTGGTGCAGGCAACGACACCCTGACTGAAGCCGGAAAAACAGGAAATAACACCCTAATCAGTGGCGGTGGCACAATTACGGGTACGGATGTCTTAATTGGCGGCTTAGGTAACGATACGTTGATAGCAGGTATCGGGGCAACTGCGGCTATCGCCAAATTTGTGGGTGATACCAATGCAGTCACTATGACGGGTGGGCTGGGTAATGATACTTACTATGTCAATTATTCAAAAGTGGCCATCAATGAAGCAGTCAATGCCTTATATACTAGCGATACGGTCATTAGCACGGTCAGTTACGCCCTGAATGATGCCAGTAGCGCAGGTGTTGACAATATGATTATCCATAACACCAACACGACTGGGATTTCCGTTACCGGCAATGCCCAAAATAATACTATCAGCGTCGATTTGACAACGGGCTTTACGGCCAACAATACCTTGATCGGTGGCAATGGCGCGGACACGCTGACTGGCGGTGCGGGTAATGATAAGCTGTACGACAGCACTTCCGCGACAGTGGCCGATGTTATAGCCTCCGGCCATAACACGATGACTGGCGGTGCGGGCAATGACACTTTTTACGTCACTAATAGCAACGATATTATTGTCGGCAACGCGACTAGCTTAGTTAGCAGTATCGTATCCTACGATTTAAGCGCCAACGCTTCCGGTGGCATTACTCAGCTTACCCTGACCGGAACCGCTGCCGTTAATGCGACGGCAAATAATTCTGGCGATATTTTGATAGGCAATAGCGGCAACAATACCCTGACTGGTGGTAGCGGTGATGATACCTTAACGGATATTTTGGGTGGCAATAACATACTGATCGGCGGCTTAGGTGCCAACACTTTAAAGGCCGGCGTGGGTAATGACACTTTGTATGACAGCAGTGACAAGAATACGTCCAATAGCAGTATTTCATCGCTGACGGGTGGTGCGGGCAATGACACTTATTATGTCACCAACACAAGTGATACGATTACCGAGTTATCTGCTGGCGGCACTGACGTGGTCAGCACGATTGTTAACTACACCTTGTCGGCTCAAATTGAAAACCTGATCCTGGCCGGATCTAGTGCTGTTATAGGCCAAGGCAATACGCTAAACAATGCCATTACTGTGGCTAACACCAGTAACGACACGCTGATTGGCGATGCGGGTGTGGACACTCTGAAAGGCGGTACGGGTAATGATACGCTAATCTCCGGCTTGGTCAGCGATACTGCGGCGGACACTTCTGCTGACCTGCTGGCGGGTGATTTTGGTAATGACACTTATGTTATCAACAGCACTAGTGATGTGATCACCGAAGCCACTAGTGCCGGTACTGATCTGGTATTTGTGAATGTTTCCGCTAACGGAACTCCTGCCGTGGTGGGTACTTATCTGCTGGCGGCTAATGTCGAAAACATGGTCTTAGGAACAACTGGCGGTACGGCGGTGCTGAACAATTCAGGTGTGGGTTCTGGGATTGATGCGACAACTGCCGCAGGTAATGTCTCAGATGTAGCCAGCACCAACGCAATTAATGCGACAGGTAATGTGTTAGACAACTACATCGCCGGCAATGCGGGAGCTAATATTATTTACGGCGGTTCGGGTGCCGACCATTTATATGGTGGCGCAGGTAATGATACTTTGTATGACGGCATCAGTGCTACAGTAGCCGATATCTTTCCGGCGAATACTAGTGCTGCCTTCTTTAACACAATGGATGGGGGCAACGGTTCGGACACTTACTATGTCACTGTCACCAATGATGTGATTAGCGATACCGGCACTACGGGTACCGATGTAGTTAACAGTATGGTAACTTATGTGCTTGCCGCAGGTGATGGTGTTGAAACCCTCAACTTGACCGGAACCTCCGCTATTAACGCTACCGGTAACGCTGCCGGCAATACATTGCAAGGCAATGGTGCCGTCAATACCATCACAGGTGGGGCGGGTAATGACACGATCAATGGCGGTGCGGGTAAGGATACATTGATCAGCGGCGGCGGAACTGACACATTTGCCTTTAGTTTGGCAAGCGATTCATCGGCCGTCAGTTTTGATCAGATACAAGGTTTTACCGCAGGTGACAAAATTAACATCAGCGGTCTGGGTGGTGCTACCGTTATGTCTTGGGGGGGGGCTGCCAGTGGCGCTATCCCTACCACGCTAGGGGCGTTTACCGTACAGTATTACACTTTAGGGCCTGATACCTTTATTATTGCCAATGATACCTCCGCTACCGGTGGCATTGACTTTAAAGTAGATCTGGTTGGTTTCACGGGTGTCTTGGCAGCTACCGACTTTGTCTTATAAGCCCTAAGTCAAAGGCAATATTCACCTAAGCCCTTTTTGGGTGTGACAATAAACCTCCATTTGGGTAACCGAATGGAGGTTTTTGCCTTGTGGCAGACAGTTACCGGAACGGCGCATTTACAAATGCTTGGCAATCTCTATAATAAATGATAAGGGGCTAGTGTTAACTAGCCTGGGCAACCCAAGATATTTGTCTCGTTGCCGTATCCCTCTATTGGTTTTATCTGGCAGTTTCCTTTTTTGAGATTCTAACTATGGCTTCTTACGATTTTTTAACTTTAGCTAGCACTGGCACCGTCCCTAGCCAAGTGTTTCTTACCCTTGACACTTTAACGTTTGGCGGTAGCATCCGTGCGGCGGATTTGACGATCAACACTGCTAACGGTGCTACGACGATTTCCTATACGAGTGGCGGCACCACCGTCTCTTTAAAATTAATAGGAAGCACAGCGGCATCGAGTTTTCTGAATACCCAAATAGCCTCGACCAATTTTATTTTTAACGATGGCAGTAAGATACTAATCGGTGACGGCAGCACTTCGACGGCTAATGACAGTATGAATAATACGCTGACCGGGACTGAATATAATGATTATATGGATGGGGCAGGCGGCATTGATACCGTGAGTTATGCAACTGCCGCTTATGGCGTAACGGTTGACTTAAGCACCACCGTCGGCACCACCGATGGGGCGGCGGGTAACGATAAGCTGCTCAATATGGATAATATCATCGGCTCGGCCTATAACGATGTGTTGATTGGCTTGGCGACGGTCGGCAGTACCATTGATGGTGGCTTAGGGGCTGACATTATGAAAGGCGGCACAGGCAATGACACATTTTATGTCACGGCTGGCGATACCGTTACCGATTCGGGCGGGACTGATACTATCATCACCAGCGTCGATTACTATACCTTGCCGACGAATATCGAAAATCTGGTGTTGGTCGGCGGTACTTATGCGACGGGTAACAGTGCCGCCAATACCATGACGGGCAATACGGGCAATAATACCTTAGATGGTTCGGCTGGTGCAGACACGCTGATCGGCGGGTTGGGTAATGACACTTATATCGTCGATAATGTCGGCGATGTTGTCAGTGAGCTCTTTAGTCAAGGCACGGATCTGATTATCAGCTCGGTCAGCATTACGGCCTTGGCGACGTATGTTGAAAACCTGCAACTGGCCTATGGTACGGCGGCGATCAATGGCACGGGTAATGCGTTGGATAATATCATTTATGCCAATAAAGGCAATAATGTGATGGATGGCGGCACCAATAGCATTGTAGGCGATACCCTGTCTTACCGCTATGGGGCCAGCAGCGGGGTAACAATTAATTTGGGATTGACCACTGCGCAAGTGACAGGCGGCTCCGGCACCGATACGGTAACAGGTTTTGAAAATCTGACGGGCAGTATTTATAACGATACCTTAACGGGCGGTAGCGGTGTCAATATTATTGATGGCGGTGCCGGCAATGATACGCTGATCGGTGGGGCAGGTGCCGATAGCTTGATTGGCGGTCTGGGGGATGATACCTATGTGCTTGACAATGCCAGTGATACGGTTACGGAGCTGGGCGGCCAAGGCAATGATACCATCCAAGTAAACGTCAGTTATTCGCTTGTAAACTCACCCAATATAGAAAATATCACTTTAACAGGCAGCGGATCTATAACGGCGACAGGCAATTCGTTGGCGAATATTCTCAGAGGCCAAAGCACTGGGATTAATACCCTTGTCGGTGGCACCAATAATGACAGCTATTATGTCAGCAAACAGACTGATGTGATCAATGAAAACGCCAATGAAGGCACAGATACGGTGTTTGCCAGCAGTAATTACAGCATTGCCAATTTTATTAATGTCGAAAATTTGACCATGACTGCGGCAGGTTTGACGGGTACGGGCAATAGCGGTGCCAATACGCTGACCGCCAACGCGACGGGCGGCGACATCTTATACGGCATGGATGGTGTCGACCATTTATATGGCGGTGCAGGCAATGATACCTTAGATGGTGGTACGGGTGGTGACACTATGGTGGGCGGTAAAGGTAATGACAGTTATTTTGTGGATTCCACGGCTGATGTAGTTACCGAAAACCTGAACGAAGGCACGGATACGGTAACCCTGACCAGTAATATTACCTATACCTTGGCTTCTAACGTCGAAAATCTGATTTTGGGGGCTGCGGTTCTGACTGCTTCTGCGCTGGGCAATACCCTGAACAATACCATAACGGGTAATGACAGCAATAATGTCATCGACGGCAGCATCGGTGCCGACACTATGTTCGGAGGCTTGGGTAACGATTCTTATTATGTCGATAATGTTGGCGATACGGTTACCGAAGCCGCCAGTGCCGGTACGGATACGGTGTATTCAACCGCCATTAGCTTTACCTTGGGGGCCAATGTCGAAAATCTGGTCTTGAACGGCTCTAACGGCATTTCGGGTACCGGTAATGCGTTGGATAACAATCTTAATGGCAATACCGGCGGTAATGTCTTATCAGGCGGTGACGGCAATGATATTATTGATGGCGGCTTAGGTGCCGATACCATGATCGGCGGTTTGGGTAATGACACCTATTATGTCGATAACATTGCCGATACGGTAAGTGAATTGAGCGGTCAAGGTACGGATACCGTGATATCCACTGCCACCTATGCGCTGAACGATACCGCCAGTGTCGGCGTGGAAAACTTGACCCTAGCCGGAACTAACGCTATTAACGGTTCGGGCAATTCGTTAGCTAATACCATTATCGGCAATTCGGCATCGAATATTTTGGACGGCAATGGCGGCAAAGACATCCTGACAGGCGGCGGCGGCAAAGATTACTTCACCTTTACTGGTTTGACCGAAACGAGCGCCACGTCAACCTCAACCGATGTCATTACCGATTTTAAGCAATCGGATACAGATATTATTGACTTGACGGTAGACTTTAGCGGTGTCGCACCAACATTATTGACGACCCGTGGGGCGGCTTTTGCCAGTTCGACGGTAGGGGAGTTAAGGTATGTCACTTCTGGCTCCGATACGGTTATCTATGGCCATACGACCGGCCATACGACCGTCGATTTCAGTATTGTTTTGACGGGCAATACCTCGACTGTGTTTGCGTTGAGCGACTTTAAGTTTAACTAATGCGGCCAGTATAGCGGCTTATATTATCCATTTGGCCTTTCAGGTGCTACAGCCTGGAAGGCCTTTGGTGTCCCGATAGACGATTCAAGCTTTAACCCTCATGATAGGATCGTCGCTCCCTCCTGCATAAATTACCGCCCCTTAAGCCATAAACTAATCAACTGTCTCCGTAATGGCTAACATCACCCGGCTAGACCTAATCCCGCTTACTGTTATGCCAATAGGTTTAAAATGCGGCCTGATAGTTAAGCGGCGGCTTTAGTGACCTGCCAACATGTATAAAACCATCGACCTTTTTGCCGGGATCGGCGGTATCCGTTTGGGCTTTGCCGCTTATGGGTGTGAGACGGTGTTTTCTTCCGAGTGGGATAAAGATGCCCAGAAAATGTATGAGGCCAATTTTGGCGAGAAGCCGCATGGCGACATTAATCTGATTACCCCTGACGATATTCCCGACCATGATATTTTGTTGGCGGGATTTCCTTGCCAGCCGTTCAGTATTGCGGGCAAGGGCTTGGGGTTTGCCGATACCCGTGGCACGTTGTTTTTTAATATTGAAGCGATTTTAAAAGCTAAACGCCCGGCGGCATTTTTATTGGAAAATGTCCGGCGCTTAACGACCCATGACCAAGGGCGGACGTTTAGGGTGATTCTGGCAACGCTACAGGCGTTGGGGTATACGGTTTACCATAAAATCATCAATGCCTTGGATTTTGGTGTGCCGCAAAAGCGCGAGCGTATTTATATTGTCGGGTTTTTACAGCCGTTGGCGTTTGGTTTTCCTCAGCCCTTGGGCTATTATCGGCCTTTGGCGGAACTGCTGGAGCCAGAGGCCGACATCCCCGCCTGTTATTTTGTCTCCGAGCATATCCGGCGGCAGCGTTTTGCCTTAGTTAAGGGTACGCCGCCGTATCCGTCAATCTGGCATCAAAATATCGGCGGCAATATCTCGGCGTTACCGTATTCCTGCGCGTTACGCGCGGGCGGCAGTTATAACTATTTGGTGGTGAACGGTGTGCGGCGCTTAACGGCGCGGGAGATGTTGCGGTTACAGGGCTTTCCTGAAGATTTTACGATTAATTTGCCGTATTCGGGGCTGCGCAAAGTGGCGGGCAATTCGGTGTCGGTGCCGGTGATCAAGGCGATTGCGGGGGAGATGCTGAGGGCTTTGCAGGGGAGTTAGGTGAGGGTAGGTTCCCCCGCTAATTTATTGGCGGTGACGAGGCGTGTGGGAAAGAGGAAACGTTGCCGCTCATGATATGATAGGCGTTTATTTTACCTATAAATGACAGGATAACGATGCACTCACTTTATACACAGGAGCTTTATCAAGCTCTGGAATATGCCAGAAGCCAGGATCAGGAGAGCGGCAAGCGCACGATGATTCAGATGGAGATTGACCAACCGATGTTTTTCCAAACGGTGTTCAAAACTTTTCCGTCGATTATTGCCGAACGCAATGAAGATATGGCGAATTTGTTTATGGATTTATGTTTTGATGTCGCTTGCGTTTACAAGAAAGTGTTCGGGGCGATGCCGAAGTTTAAGGATGACCCGACCTGGATGGAGCGTCAGGCGGGCTTGTTGGATAAGGAGTTGAAGCCGTTGATGGAAGGCCGTTTTGTCAATGACAAGCGCAGCCAAAAGATGAAGGAAGATTTTTTTAAGCCCAAGGCTAACGAAATAGCGCAAAATGCCTTGTTGCAATTTTTAAACGAAGGCGTTGACGATTTGGCGGCTGACACGCAAAGTGATGACAGTACAGTGGATTTGACTAAAACCATGTTGTTTGTGGTGGTGCGCCTGTTTACGAATTTGTATTCAAAACCGACTTTGCAGTAAGCGCTTGGCTTTGGCAGACGGTGATTTTTTAATAGACCTATAATAATTAAAATAAAGACTTATGATTGATAAAGACTTATTGAGCAACCTTGAAGGGAGTTTGGCGAACTGTTTGGCTTCTATTGTTGACGAAGACAGCCATCTGGGCATTGATGAGATCCGTGGCCTGTTCTTCGCGCAGATGATTACACCGAATAAAAGCAACCCCTTAGTCTGGTTGTCGGCGTTGTTTTACGGTGAGCGTCCGCCTTTGACCGAAGACCAGATCAATGGTTTGGACGCGACGGCGGCCTCGGTACATGAGGCGTACCATGAGCTGTTTGTCAATAATCAATTGGTGTTCCCTTACGATTTTGAGCAGTTAGATGAAGCGATGGCGGAATCGGCATTCGGTTGGTGCCAAGGCTTTTATATCGGCCTGTTGATTAATGAAGAGTTCTGGTTGGGCAAGAAAGGCGAGCGCTTACGCGCGGGCGATCAGGACTTGTTGGCGGTACGCAATAGCGCGAAGCTGTTTGTCTGTATGGTCACTAAGGATTTCAGTAACTTTGATCCGTTGAAAGTCGCTGAGCTGAAAAAGCTGATTGTTGAACAAGGCCAAGAGCCTAACGACGATATGCTGGCCGCGTCGCTGTTCCCGAATGTGCCGATTGCCGTTAATACCTTGCAGTTGTATGGTACTAAGGTGATGGTGGCGAAGGCGGCGAAAACCGCACCGGTGGTCAGTGCGGTGAAGCTGGGGCGGAATGAGCCTTGCCATTGTGGTAGTGGTAAGAAGTTTAAGAAATGCTGCGGGGCAGCGTAAGGCGTTAGTGGCGGTAAAGGGTCGGGCAATGGCTTTTGCTGGCCCGGCCTTGGCTTTGCCTTTCTTTGGGTTGGCTAGTTAAGCAGGGGTACGGTATGAAAATGTCTGCGATGTGGGTGTTGCTGGTGTGTTTGTCCGGTTGTGACAATGCCGAGGAAGGGGTTAACAGCCCAGCGGCAGGACAAGAATCGGCAAGGGCAGCTAAGGCGGTTGAGCCGAAACTGTCAGCGCGGTCAGAGCCTGCCGCTAATCCCCAGTATGATGCCCAAGATGCGGCGGAGGATTTGGATGCGACGGGTAAGCCCGCCCAAGCCGTCCCTGATAGGGATGCCGAAACGTATGACACTGATGCGGGTAGTGTGCCTAACCCGGAAGCGGGCGATCCGGTTGACCGCGAATAGGCAGCCAATGCTTAAAACCCAGTACGGTGTACTGCCAAGGACGTTTAGAAGCGGGCTACGCCCGCTTCATGCTTAAGCTTTGCTGGCGAGTTCTACAAGTGGCCAAGGCTACAAGCCGCTTATGGTTCGACAGGAGTTCCACGAACGGCTTTTTGACGTTGGCATCGCTTGCCTTTTGGGCTTTAAGCCTCTTGTCAGATGTTAGACCGCGATTAACATCCTACCTCAGATTTCCGCGAATAAAACCACATCTGATAAATGCTGATGACGATCTGCATTCCCATAGAAATCCCCATAAGCGTTCCGCTGATAACCACTACATAGGCAAATGAGGGGGTGGATTTAGTGATGAACCAAGACACCACGTCCAAGAGCATGGCGGCAAAGGGGATCACAACGGCGATGCGTTTGAGATACATGTTGATGTCGCACAATAAAAATATTTTGCCGATAAAAAATAAGATAAAGGCGATGCCAAACAGATGGATGTGCGAGACGCGTACTAAAGTCGGTATGGTGGCGCCGCCGCCGTGGGCAACTTCCGCTACGCCTTTGTAGTTAGTCAAATCGGGTAGGGTAGGGTTGATGCTGGGCGTATGGCAAATGACGCAATCGCGGTTTAAGATGGGGGCAATTTTATCGGTGTACTCAGGTTCTTCTGCGCCCGCCCTAATCCATTCTTCAATCACTTGTCCGTCGGACGCATATCTCAGATTGGGCTTCATAATGCCTTTGATTGCCGTGCCTAAACGGGTTTGGGTGGTGGAGCCGTGGTAACTGATAACAACATCTTCTATCGATAGCCCCGCTTTGCCGTCCAGGCCTTGGTGGGTGTAATACAGGTTAGCCAGGGCCGCCAGATAACCGAGGCCGATGGTGAGCAGGAAAACGGTATTTAAAATACGTTCACTGACGGAAATGTCTTTAAAGCGTCGGAAGCGTTCTGGAGCCATGGTAATGCCTGAAGGGAAAGAAGGGGGTTAGATGGGGGTAGCTAGCAACTTTGATGGGGCGCGGGGCGATTGGTTCCTGTGCTAGTGCCTGCGTCTGGTTTTGGGTTACGCGCTTATGGGTTTTATAAAACGGGGTAACGGGCTTGGTGTCTGGGCGTATTTTTCAACACTGCGAAAAATACGCCCCAAAGGTTTTTTGATTGGGCAGCGTATGCTTGCCGCTCAGGGTCCAGTGCTTAAAAAGCCAACCAGCCATTCACCATAAAGGTATTGTTGCCGTTGACATATTGGCTGGTGCCGTCAAATTGCGAATAGCCGATATATTGTAAGCTGGTGCGTAAGTTTAGCCAGGGGTTTAACAGCGATTTAGCTTTACCAAACGGCACATAGACCAGTTCGGCGGTGAAGTATTCGCTGTTAGGCTTATAGGAGGCAAAGTCAGGGTAAACATTGCTGTTGCGTGAGCCGGTGAGTTTGTTATAGGCAAAGGTTACGCCATAAGTTTGGTCAAAGGTATAGGCTGCGTTGAATTTAAAGGTGTTAAGCCCCGTGCTGCCCGTACCGCCCGTCCGGCTGACCGCGAAGTTTTGGTCTTCGTAGATGTAGGTCGTTTTGGCTTCAAAAATATGCTTAGGATTGGCCATATATTGGTAAGTGGCATCAAAGGCGACATCCGTATAATGGTCAGCGCCGCTGCTGGGAGTGCCGAACGAATTGGGCAATAACACATCCGCGCTCATGCCGTAGTGGCCGACGGCAAAAAAGTGGCCTTTGGTGTCGTATTGCAAGGCGGTACGCCAGTAGGGCGCGGGGCCGTCCAGTTTGATGTAGGAGTCGCTTAACACACCTGCCCACCCGCGTTGCAAGTTTCTGGAGAACGAATCATAGGCACCGACTTCCAAATAGACCAGGTTGTTAATCATGGTGTAAGCGGTCGCGCCGCCCACTTGGGCTGTGCCTAAGCCGCCGTCAATCAATGCGGCAGTGGCTATGCCGGGTTGTACGCCAGACCCTGTGTAAGGGAAGCCCCACGCCGGGGTGGTATTCCATAAGTCTTGTACGGTTGGGCTGTTGTTTAATGAGATACCGTAAGTTACTGGGGTATCGGCGATTTCGGTTTGATCCGCAAAACGGAAATCGGCATTATCCCAGGCAACGCTATCGGCATAACCATCATAAGTGAATTGGCTAAACGCGCCGACTTTGTCAAAAATCCGTCCGGCGTAGAATAATGAGGCTTCGTCAAAGGTGAAGTTATTGTTTTTGCTGTAACCCGGTTGTAGATTAGCCGGATCTTGGGCTTTGTCAGTATGGGTTAAGGAGCCGACTATCATCGCGCTGATGGGGGGCAATTTGGCATTGGGGCCACTGCCGCCCGTCATGGTATAGCCGCCGAGCTTAAAATCCCGCCCGACCGGGGTCAGATTGGGGCCAAAAGATTGGGTATGGCATTGGCTGCATGACATGCCGGTCTGTCTGGAAAAGCTCGGTACCGCTTTAGCATCGCTGATACTGAGGACAATCGCCGACATCATTACCAGCCACGCGGCCAATAGCGGTTGTGGCCGTAGGGGGGATTTAAGTGTGTTTTGCATAATATAGCCTTAAGTAGGAGGAATAAGCGAAATACTGTTGAGTTAATCCCCCCATACGCCGACAAGTTCAGTGGTGCTGGCCTTGGTTCCGCTCACCTGCCTATAGGCCGCTTTTGTGATGATCTTTGCAAGCGGGCATGAATGGAATGGGCTTGCGTCAGGTGTTGTGGGGATAATACGATACCCACCTAAAAGCATTAACTATGCCGTTTTTATAACATATTGATATATAATTATTTTTTTGCATTTTTTCGGTTAGGTCATAATAAAGTCTGCAAAATAAGTAGGGTTTTTAAGGTTTGATTGACGATTATTGCAGGGTCGTTGGGATAGGCATATAAAATGCCTGTTCTGGCAGGGTTAGGTTGTGCTGTGCCTAGCTTAGTCATAGTGGCTGCCGGTAAGTCAGCAGAGCTATTGAAAATTTGTCCAATACGCTATTTTTTATACGGTTTGATAACATTTATAGGCCTAAGCTTGGGCCCTACTTGCAATCTGTTATTTTTTCCTTTAACTTAGGCTAACATCGGTAAAGGCTAGGGGTGCTGCTTGTTTAGCAAGCGGCTGAGATAAACCCTTTGAACCTGACTCTGGTTAATACCAGCGTAGGAAAGCCCGCAAGACTTCCTGCGCTTTATTTTATGTTTTGGAGAAGAAAATGAGCGCAGTTCTCAAAGAACAACCCGCCGAGTCGGCGGCCAGCAGTGTCAAGATAGATTCTTACCCTGCCTCAGAAAAAATCTATGTGCAAGGTAGCCGTCCTGATATTCAGGTGCCGATGCGCAAGATTACCCTATCGGACACCCCCGTGCATTTTGGGGCCGAAAAAAATCCCCCGCTGTATGTTTACGACACCTCCGGCGTGTACACTGACCCCAATGTCGATGTGGATTTGAAAAAAGGCCTGCGTTCCGTGCGTGCCGCTTGGATTGCTGAGCGTAACGACACCGAAGAGCTGACTGGCCCCTCTTCAGAGTTTGGTTTGCAACGTTTGACCGATCCGGCCACCGCACACTTGCGTTTTGAGCATATCCGTAAGCCGCGCCGCGCTAAGGCCGGCCATAACGTCTCACAAATGCATTATGCACGTCAGGGCATCATCACACCGGAGATGGAATATATCGCCATCCGCGAAAACCAAAAGATGGAAGAAATGCGCGAGTTGTGGAAGGGCCAGCATCCGGGCGATTCGTTTGGCGCATCCATCCCTGAGGTGATCACCGCTGAATTTGTCCGCTCCGAAGTCGCCAGAGGCCGCGCCATTATCCCCGCCAACATCAACCACCCTGAACTGGAGCCGATGATTATTGGCCGTAATTTCTTGGTGAAGATTAACGGTAACTTGGGCAATTCGGCGGTGACGTCTTCTATAGAGGAAGAGGTCGAGAAAATGCTGTGGGGCATCCGTTGGGGCGGCGATACCATTATGGATTTGTCTACGGGTAAAAATATTCACGAAACCCGCGAATGGATTTTGCGTAACTCGCCGGTGCCGATTGGTACGGTGCCGATTTATCAGGCCTTGGAAAAAGTCGGCGGCAAAGCCGAAGCCCTGACCTGGGAGATTTTCCGCGATACCTTGATCGAGCAAGCGGAGCAGGGTGTGGACTATTTTACTATCCATGCCGGGGTGCGTTTGCACCATGTGCCACTGACTGCCAAACGTATGACGGGTATTGTTTCGCGTGGCGGTTCGATTATGGCGAAGTGGTGCTTGGCGCACCATACCGAAAGCTTCTTGTACACGCATTTTGAAGAAATCTGCGAAATCATGAAGGCTTATGACGTGTCTTTCTCTTTAGGTGACGGTTTGCGTCCCGGTTCGATTTACGACGCTAACGATGCGGCGCAATTTGGTGAGTTGGAAACCTTGGGCGAGTTGACTAAAATTGCTTGGCAG
Source organism: Methylovulum psychrotolerans (assembly GCF_002209385.1). Classification (NCBI taxonomy): domain Bacteria; kingdom Pseudomonadati; phylum Pseudomonadota; class Gammaproteobacteria; order Methylococcales; family Methylococcaceae; genus Methylovulum; species Methylovulum psychrotolerans. The sequence goes on along the minus strand of NZ_CP022129.1, from coordinate 2,077,964 downwards.
CATGATGTCCAAACCATGATTGAAGGCCCTGGCCATGTGCCTTTGCACATGATTAAGGTCAATATGGAAAAGCAGTTGGAAGAGTGCGGCGAAGCCCCGTTCTATACCTTAGGGCCGTTGACCACCGATATTGCCCCCGGCTATGACCATATCACCTCGGCGATAGGCGCGGCGAACATTGGTTGGTACGGTTGCGCGATGCTGTGTTATGTCACCCAGAAAGAGCATCTGGGCTTGCCTAACAAACAAGACGTGCGTGAGGGGATTGTGACTTATAAGATCGCCGCCCATGCCGCTGATTTGGCGAAAGGCCATCCGGGTGCGCAAGCGCGGGATAACGCCATGTCGAAGGCGCGGTTTGAGTTCCGGTGGGAAGACCAGTTTAATATCGGCCTTGATCCTGAAAAAGCCCGTGAATTCCATGATGAGACGCTGCCGAAAGAATCGGCGAAAGTCGCCCATTTCTGTTCAATGTGTGGCCCGCATTTCTGTTCGATGAAAATTAGCCAAGATGTCCGCGATTATGCGGCGGCAAAAGGCATTGAAGATGCGGCGGAAGCCTTAAAGACGGGTATGGATGAAAAGTCCAAGCAATTCCTTGAAGAAGGTGCGGACATTTACCATAAGGTATAGTCCTCTGCCGTGTCATTTTAGCCGGATGCGTTAGCGCGTCCGGCTATCTCCCCTTATTTTCTTATCCGCTCTGGATTTGTCTGCATTTGCTGGTTAACGGCAATCCTCCTTTTGGCTATATAGATAGCTGTGATTTCGCCTTTTCTCCGATTAAGCCATAAAAAATGGGGCGGGGCGCGGTTTAGTGTCTGTTGCTGCTGTTTTCTGCGCTGTTTCCTCTCTATTTGCCAAGGCTGTTTACGCCAATCGAAGGCTGTCGGCAAGCGTTGCCGTTGTCGGTAGAAAAAAATAGTGCGCAGATAGGCTTGTTTTGCTGATGAAGCGAGTGCCGACATTGCTGGGCTTTGCGCAGTTTTTGCGGCAGGGGATGGATAATGAAATTCTTTAATAACTGATGTTACGCAGCCCTTAGTTTTTGCAACTCTTCATAAGCCATTTGGTTGGCCTTGACGAACAGCTTGGCCCGCATAGCGAAATGATTGGTTTTATGTTTTATCTTCAGGCATTCGAGCTTGAAGCATCGCCGACAAGCCCGTCGCCGTTGCAAAGCCTTGATTGCAGATCAGGTAGTCTGTGTAGAGTTCTATTTTTTCTTTTTCCATCCGTCAATGATACTCTTTTTGGGATGGGGTGCGTAACATCAGAGAAATAATTCTAATTGGAAGTGCTTCCCCTGTGCTTTTGACAAAAGCATCTGCCTTACAAGTATAAAGTACTTCCGGTATACCAGAATTGTAAAACCCATAATAAGTAGCTTCAACAATAGGTGAACCATAGGTGATATTGACATTACTCGCGGCACTAATACTTATGGATCTTTCGCAGCCAGCATATGGTGTACTCGCAGAACCAAAAAGATTACTATCTCCTCCGGAAAAAGGAGGAGTGATCCAGACAAAGGGGGGGGGGGATAAAAACCGATAATTTGAGAGCTCGCTAATGGACTAACGCCCAACCCCAAAAAAAACAATAAAATCATCTGAGTCAACCGATCAAACATAAGCCACCTCCCGACGCATGGCAACCATCACCCCGCTTGGAGCCAAACCAAAACCCAGCCCCGCCAACTGGCAACAGCCCGCTCCAAACACCCGCATCAAAATTGTCCGCATATCCGATTCCGCCCCTATAAGCCATAAAAAAAACCGCTACCACGGTCATTATCGCCCTTAAGTCTAATACAGAAAATTACTTTAACAAAATTTTTTTGGCATTATTGTTTTTTTGTGACGGAGTTCACGTTTTTTGCCATCATTCTGACGCTGTAAAAAAAACTGCCGAAAATGCTGATAGCGGGCTATGCCGGACAAAAGCTAATCATTCACCTTAATCCCATACTTTTCAAACAAGGTATACAAAGTCGGGCGGGTTACGCCTAGGAGTTTGGCGGCATTGGAGATGTTATTGTGGGAAAATGCCAAGGCCCGCTTAATCGCCAAGGTTTCGGCGACTTCGCGGACGCTTTTCAGGTTGAACGGCATCGCCTCGTCGGTCACTTCGCCCAATTCCAAGTCATCAAAACCGATCAGGGCATCGTCGGCCATAATCACCGCCCGCTTGATCTTATTTTCCAACTCGCGGATATTGCCCGGCCATGGATAGCTTTCTATAGCCTGCACAGCCTCTTGGCTAAAACCTTTCAAGACCTTGTTATTCGCTTCGCTAAAGCGCTTTAACAAGACATTAGCAATGGTGATGGCATCCCCGGCGCGTTCGCGTAAGGGCGGGATATTCAAGGTGATTTCACTGATACGGTAATAGAGGTCGCTTCTGAACTTGCCTTCGTCAATCAAAACCTGCAAATTTTGGTGGGTGGCGCAAATGATCCGCACATCAACCGGAATTTCTTTGCGCCCGCCAATGCGCTCTATACTGCGCTCCTGAAGGAAACGCAACAGCTTAGACTGTAAGCCGATGGGCAAATCGCCAATTTCATCAAGAAAAAAAGTCCCTTGGTCGGCATATTCAATTTTGCCTTTAGTCTGTTGCGACGCGCCAGTAAACGCGCCTTTTTCGTAACCGAACAGTTCGCTTTCCAACAAGTTTTCAGGAATGGCCGCACAATTGACGGCAATGAACGGCTTTCTGGCGCGATGGCTTAAGCCGTGGATGGCTTTAGCAAAGACTTCTTTACCCGTACCGCTTTCCCCTAACAGTAAGGTAGTCGCATTGGTCGGGGCGACTTTTTCGACCATACGGGTCAGCTCCTGCATTTTTTTGCAGGCGGTAATAATCCCCGCCAATGGCTCTTGGTTAATCTGCTGCAATTGGGCATGGGCTTTTTGCAGTTCGGCAAACTGGAAAGCCCGTTCCACGATTAAATTAAGGACATCCAAATCAATCGGCTTTTGGTAAAAATCATAAGCCCCCAATGCCACCGCCTTAATGGCGTTGTCCCGGTCGTCATTACCCGTCACCACCACCACTTTACTGGCGGGTGCCAATTGCAAAATCTCTTTTAAAGTCGCCAAGCCTTCGCTGGCATTGGCGGGATCAGGCGGCAGGCCCAAATCCAAGGTGATTACAGCGGGCATAAACCGCCGCAAAGCGACAATCGCCTCTTCGCGGCTACCTGCCAAAACCACTTGATAACGGTCAAAGCCCCATTTTAATTGCGTTTGCAGGCCTTGGTCGTCTTCCACAATTAATAGCACTCTTTTCTCGGCCACGTTTATCCCGCCTCTTGTGTTTGCACTGCTTGACTTAATGGGTTAGTAACCATTGTTCCAACATCACCAACAACCAAATCATCACGCCGTAATACGAAGCATGGCTAGTTTGGTGCAATTGGATAAGGTTTTTGATGTAAGCTGGGTTTAAAAAGCCGCGTTGGGCAATACCTTGTAAATTGGCTTCGGCAAATTCCTTTAGGTCTTTATCACTGCCCATCCACACCCCGAACGGCAGGCCAAAACCCTGTTTGCTTTTTGCCAAGGTCTCTTTGGCGAGGAAGTTTTTCATGCCTTGGCGGTAAAACGAACGCAGTTCAAAGCCTTGCATTAGCCATTTTGAGGGTACTGAGGCGGCAAAGGCGACCAGATTTTCCTGCAACATGGGATACTGTACCGTCACTCCGGCCAGTTCGCAGGTACGGTTGACTTTTCTTAGGTCATTATCGGCTAGGGTGTACTTATTATCTAAAAAGAGCATTTTTTTCAGCAAATCGCTATCACTGCGCCGGTAAGTGCTTTGCAGCAGTTCTAAAGGTGCGTCACGGTTGATTTGGGTAAGAAAGTCACTGGCAAAAATGTCCGCCAACGGTGTCCTATGCAGGAAATTATACGTCTCCAAGCGTTCCGGCATGGCGATAGTAGCCTGTTCGATATAACTGTTCACTTTGCGTAGCGGCGGCAGGTGCGCGGCGATAGGAGCCAGCACCGCCTTGGCAAAGTCAGGGATATGGCGGTAAAGGTCAAATATTTTTTGCTTGGCATAGCGGGCGTTGCCGGCAAAAATCTCATCGCCGCCATCCCCCGCCAACAAGCGGGTCATGCCGTGCTCATGGGCGAATTTCGCGCAATAATAGGCCGGCACAGCAGAGGCATTGCCGAACGGTTCATCATAGGCCTGCGCCAAAAGCGGGATGGCGGCGAGGACATCGGCGGGGGTGACATAATATTCATGCAGCTTAGCCTTAAAATGCGCGGCGGTGATACGCGCATAGGCCATTTCATCATAGCCCTCGGCGGCAAAGCCGATGCTAAAAGTGTCTATGGGTTGCGCCGACAGTTTTTGGAACAGGCCAACCACGGTGCTGCTGTCCAAACCGCCGCTTAAAAAAGCCCCGGTCTGTTGGTCGGGCAGACATTGTCGGGTCGCTTGCTCCAACTCATGATGCAGTTGGGCCAGCAAATCTTGGCGGCTTAGGGAACTATCCTGATAGCTTCTTTGCCAATAAAAGCGGCGTTGACTTTGCGTTTGGCTGATCTCCAAACATTCGCCAGGCTGTAATTTCTCTATGCCCGCATAAATGCTGCCGGGGCTGGGAATCACATGAAAATACAAATAATTGAAAATACCCTGCTGGGACACTTCCGGGCGCACGTCAGGATGGGCAAGCAATTGGTCCAATTGGCTGCCAAACACCAAAAGCCCGTCTTGTTGATAAAAAGCCAAGGGGCGCAAACCTAGCCTATCGACAGCCAGCAAGGCATAATGCTGGTCAGCGTGCAGCACACAAGCGGCGAAACCGTCGGTCATTTGCTCAAGCACCGCCCGCCCCTGCCGTAAAAAACCCTGGGCCAGCGCATAAGCGGCATCATGGCTACCCGCCAGTGCCGCCAGTTCGGGGTCTTGCCAGTGCGGTGCCCCGTCTACGATGACCAACAAGCCATCCTCTTGATAAATGCTCGGCGCGGCATTAATGCCATGACCGCCCAGCCCCGCCGTTTTATAATGGCGGCGGACACTGGGGGCATCGGCTTTTAAACCACGGGTGGCATGACGCTGGGCATCCAGCAATGGGAGCGGTGCGGCGGTTGCCGTGGTTGACAGCCAACCATAAATGGAACTCATAGTAGGTCTCTAATAGTGATAAGGCAGCAAAAAACGTTGTTATTATGTCATTGTAACCCGACTTAATGAAAGCTATCAGCACGGGTTATTTTCATAAATTGCTTATAAACCCATAATAATGGCATGGATATAGCTTATTCTGAAGATGCGATCTGGTTAAAAAATCCGCCAATACCATGGTATTGGCGGATTTTGCCCCCAAATAGCGCATGGCACACACAATAATGACTATCTTTAAATTTAAAGCTCCTGAATCGGCGACATTCTTCTGATGAAAAAAAATATCAACACCGACAAACTTATATTTAGCAATTTTTCCGAACCGGACCGCCTACAAATTGACAAAGCCTTAGCAATCGTTGGGCAACTGGCGGATGACCCGCGTTATTATCGCCCTAAGGGTATCGAAGTCGCCACGATACTCATGGACTTTAACGTCGATTTAAGCACCATTCTGGCGGCTATCTTAAGCGACCCCCGGCTGACCGCCCTCAAGCTGTTGCCGCAGATTAAGGCCCAATTTGGCGAAACGGTAGCGGCTTTAGTGCAAGATGTCAATTGGCTCAATACCATCGCCATTTACTCGTTGGACATGACCGACCAGCCCAGCCAATCGGAGATATTGCGGCGGATGTTGCTGTCGATGACCCAAGATGTGCGGGCGGTATTGATTAAGCTTGCCTACCGCATTAAGCGCCTGGGAGTGTTGCCGAAAGAATCTTATGAAATGCGCCGTTTTATCGCCCAAGAAACGCTGGACATTTACGCCCCCATCGCCAACCGCATGGGCATACACCAACTCAAATGGGAGTTGGAAGATATGGCGTTCCGCTACCTGAAACCGCAATCTTATCTGCATATCGCCAAATCCTTAAACGACAACCGTATCGGACGGGAAAACTGCATAGGCCGCTTTATAGAAACGCTAAAAACTACGCTCGGCAACGAAGGCATCAGCGCCAGCATTTATGGCCGACCCAAGCATATCTATAGTATCTGGAAAAAGATGCAGCGCAAACAACTGGGCATAGAAGAACTGTACGACCTGTTGGCGGTGCGCGTGATAGTCGACAACCTGACCGCCTGTTACACCACCTTAGGGATTGTCCATAGCCTCTGGCAAACCATCCCGAAAGAGTTTGACGATTATATCGCCAACCCGAAAGAAAACGGCTACCAATCCTTGCATACCGTTATCATTGACCCGGATGGCCGACGTATCGAAGTGCAAATCCGCACCCAAGAAATGCACGATTTTGCCGAATTCGGGGTGGCGGCGCATTGGTCTTATAAAGAAGGCGGCAAACATGATGCGGCGGTCGAAAAAAGCATCAGCTCCTTACGCAAATTGCTGGAAGAAAAAGACGATGACGAAACCCTTAGCGAACATTTCCGCAATGAGCTGTTCCATGACCGCGTCTATGTGCTGACCCCGAAAGGCAAACTCATTGATTTGGTCAAAAATTCGACCCCGCTGGATTTTGCCTATGCCATCCATAGTGAAATTGGCCACCGTTGCCGGGGCGCGAAAGTCAATGGCCGGATTGTGCCGCTGACGTATTTGTTAAAATCAGGCGAGCAAGTGGAAATTCTGACCACCAAGGAAGGCGGCCCGAACCGTAACTGGATAGACCCGAATCTGGGCTACTTAAAATCGGCTAATGCCATCAGCAAAGTCAAAAGCTGGTTTAAAAACCAGCAAGAAGCGCAGAACATTGCCGCAGGTAAAGCGATTTTAGACAAGGAAAGCCAACGCCTAGGCATTAAAACCCCAAACCTGAACGAGCTTGCCAAGCATTTCCACCAACCGGATACCGAGCAATTATTAGAATTTATCGGGCGCGGCGACATTAACACCCGCCAGCTTGCGGCTTTTTTCAAAATACCCGAATTGGAAGCCGCCAAAACGAAAACGCCGCCTGCCAATGCCGCAAAAGCGGCCGGCCAATCGGCAATATCCGTTGATGGCCTCCATCAAGTTTTAACCACATTAGCGCGGTGCTGCACCCCGGTGCCGGGCGACGACATTATCGGCTTCATTTCTTTAAAAAAAGGCATTATTGTCCATAACAAACAATGCGTGAATATTCTGGAGCTAAACCACGACAAGCAAAGCCGCCTAATCGGCGTGGCCTGGGGCGAACAAACCAACAGCTATTTTGTGCCGATCATCGTTAAAGCCTATAGTACCCGCAACCTGCTCAACGAAGTGTCGCAACTGCTTGCCGAAGAGAAAATCAATATCTCCAACGCAGCCATGGACACCCACCCGGACGGCTATGCTCTGTTAAAGATGACCATACAAATCAAAAATACCGACCAACTTAGCCGGATTCTGAGAAAAATCGGCTGCTTGGCGAACGTGATTGATGTGAAGCGTAATATTTAGCGTGAAAAAAGAAGGTGCGAAAAGTGCCTGACCACCTTACAACAAAGTGGGCAATAGCAACCTTAAAAAGGATAGGGGGACATAAGCGGAAATGGCGCGCCCGAGAGGATTCGAACCTCTGACCTCAGCCTCCGGAGGGCTGCGCTCTATCCAGCTGAGCTACGGGCGCGAAGCCGATTATTATACCCTAACCATTTTAAAATTACGACAACATTGTTTTAAGGCTAGCCAAACTGGCTTTGCCCCGCGCTTTGACAACCTCAGGGGCCAATTGCTTTTTATTGACCCATTCCAAATCTTCTTCCGGCAATTCGCTTAAAAAGCGGCTAGGCTCACATTCGTTGATTTCGCCATAACGCTTGCGGTGGGTGCAATAGCTAAACGTTAAGGTACGCTGGGCGCGGGTGATGCCAACGTAGGCCAAGCGGCGTTCTTCCTCTATCGCCCCGGTTTCGACGCTGTTTTGGTGCGGCAGGATATTTTCTTCCATACCGATCAGAAACACATGCGGAAACTCCAAGCCCTTAGCCGCATGTAAGGTCATTAAGCTCACTTGGTCGTTCACCTCCTCTTCCTGGTTCCGCTCCATAATGTCCATCAGCATGATTTTAGAGACGATTTCCGCCAGTGATTTGGGTGTGCCGTTGCTGTCTTTATCGGCGATGCGTTTCAGCCATTCGACCAGCTCAAAAACGTTTTTCATTTTCCGGTCGGCAGATTCTTTGGTTTTGCTGTTTTCGCGTAGCCATTGCGCGTAACCTAATTGGTCGATCATGTTTTCCATGACCACAAACGTGTCTTCGCGTTCGATACGCCCGGCAGTATCAAGCACCCAAGCATGGAACTTGCCCAAACGCAGCCGCGACTTTTCCGAAAGCTTTTGGGTCAGGCCGAATTCACTGCTGGCGGCAAACAGGCTGATATGGCGCTCATTAGCGTAAGCGCCGAGTTTTTCTAAGGTCGTAGGGCCAATCTCGCGGCGCGGCGTGTTGATGATGCGCAAAAACGCAGCATCGTCATCGTGGTTAACAAACAGGCGCAAGTAACTCAATACGTCCTTGATTTCCGCATAAGCAAAAAACGAGGTGCTGCCGCTGATAAAATAAGGGATGTTGTTCTCGCGGAAGGCGGTTTCAAACAGGCGTGACTGATGGTTGCCACGGTACAAAATCGCATAATCCTGATAACGGCTACCCGTCCTGAATTTGTGGTGGATAATTTCCGAAACGATTTGCTGGGCCTCCATCAGTTCGTCCTTATGGCTTAACACCCGCAACGGGTCGCCATAACCCAACTCGCTCCACAGCTTTTTCTCAAAAGCATGGGGGTTGTTGGCAATGAGTTGGTTGGCGACTTTTAGGATGCGCCCGGTCGAGCGGTAGTTTTGCTCCAGCTTAATCACCTGCAAACGGCTAAAGTCTTTTTGCAATTGCGCCAGATTTTCCGGTTGCGCCCCGCGCCAGGCATAAATTGACTGGTCATCATCCCCGACCACCGTAAACTTGCCCAACCTGCCCGCCAACAGTTTGACCAATTGGTACTGGGTGACGTTAGTGTCCTGATATTCGTCCACCAGCAGATAACGGATCTTATTTTGCCATTTTTCCAATACCGCCGGATGGGCTTGGAACAGCAACACGGGCAGCAAGATCAAATCGTCAAAATCCACCGCGTTATAGGCTTTCAGGCTGCGGGTGTAGTCGGCGTATAAAGTCGCGGATGGTAATTGTTCGGCAGTAGCCGCCGCCACCGCTTGCTCCGGCGTGACAAAAGCGTTTTTCCATTGCCCAATGTGCAGGCTATAGCGGTCAAGGTGGTCTATATCGTGTTGCTTAACGCTGTGGTTAATCAGCGTCTTTAACAAAGTTTGCTTGTCTTGCTCATCAAATAGCGTAATCGCCGCCTTATAGCCCAAGGTCTTATGCTCCTTGCGCAAAATGTCCAAGCCCAAAGAATGGAAGGTAGACACCCGCAATCCCCGGCTGAGTTTGTCGTCCAGCAATTTCGCCACCCGGCTTTGCATTTCCCGCGCCGCCTTATTGGTAAACGTCACCGCCGCAATATGCCGCGCCGGCAAACCCTGCTTGACCAGATAAGCGATTTTTTCGGTAATCACCCGCGTCTTGCCGCTACCTGCCCCCGCCAACACTAACAGCGGATGGTCGATGGCCTTAACAGCGGCTTGTTGTTGGGGATTGAGTTTGGACATAGGGGTATTTTATCGTGGGTTTGGGGCAATAAAGGAAGCCGCTAAGGAAATAACGGTTTTTTGGTCGGTAGGCATTCTTTCCGTGTCTGCCGTGAGCATAACTCACCGCCGCTTATTTTTGCTTTCTTGGGCAAGATTGTAAAAAAATTGGCTGGCAAATTATTTTCATATTGGGTAGAAAAATAATTTTTTAAAAATCAATAATATGATATTACAAAAGTCTGCAAAGTGAAATAGTCACTCATTTTTTGGTAATAGTTAATATTTTTTAGGGCATTTAAACGTTATAGTTGAGAACAGTTGGTTTGAGTAATGCAGTAACACAGGCGATTACGGACTTGGCAAGCTGTCTTTGCCGCAACCGCCTTTTTTTAAAGATATTTCGGAGCCAATGGCTAACCATAAAGGAGACCCCTATGAGTAATACCAATACCAGTTGCACAGTAACTAACAGCATTAGCATACCTGTCGAATATGCCAGCAGCGCCCAAACAGGGTGGGATGGCAGTATTGTCGCCATTAACGCCTATAATACAGGCAGCAATACCTATCAGGGATATGCCCAAACGCTAGCATTGTTGCCTTTCGCTAGCGGCTCAACGCTTCCAGAGAGCAGCACCAGCACTATCACTTTAGACCAAACTATCGTTGACAACAACCAAACCATAGACGTTACCCTTTATGACTTGATTTTTGCACAGGCCAATAATTTGTTTCCGGCCTTTGATACCTCAGAAATGCTGGGGTTTGTGCAACCGTATAGCTACCCGCCCATTACCGTCACGACTGCCAGCAGCAGCTCATGTGCGAACGCCTTGCTTTTTTACCAAAATATCTGCGCTTTCCCATCATCGACGTTGGCGAAAAACTTTACCCAAGTCCTTAACAGCACTAACCAATCATCCACCTCAGCCAGTGGCATCGATTCATCAGTGAACCAATTTTTTGCCGGGACCCAAGATTATCAAAATGTCACTTTCGATAGCTACATTGCCGTTACCAGCTATCTTTCCGCCTTCGCTTTTGCCTGGGCAAACTTTGCCGCATCTTATACTTATTATATGTATAAAAGTAGCGGCAACGCCCCCAGTAGCGGCACGAACCCTAGCGCGACTTCTCTGGGCACTATCACTTTTACCCAAACGGCGGGTGACGGGATACCTTCGCTCACCGACTATAACGGCGGTTACACAATTGTTTATACCGATACCGATTCAAATACAACCACACTGTATTTTTCAGCCGGACAGCTCGTGTCCAGCACAACCGAAGACATTCCTTTGATCGCATTGCAATGCAGTTATGTGGAACTTAGCCAATTTAGCGGCAATGCCAGTGATGCCGCCACCATAGTACCCATTCTTGCCGGCAGTATCAACGGCGTGCAGGCCATCGGCATTTATACCGAAGAACCCGATAATTCTAACTGGCTGACATCCATTGAAAATTTCTTTAATTCCTCGGGAATGCAATTGCTGATGCAAATTCTGGGTGTCATCATGGGGCTCAAATTGCTTTACGAAGGCTTGAGTTGGCTAAAAGGTAAGTTCACCAAAAACCAACAGGAAAATAACGGTGAAGATCCGAATGAGCAGCAAGTCGAGCAAGACCGCCAAGAACAACAAGATGCCGAAGTGGAGATGCAAGGCGAACAACAGGAGATCGCCGACCGCTTAGGGCCTGAAAATAATGTCCAAGTCCCTGAACAAAACGAGCTTGCTGACCAGCAAAATGAGCTGCAACAAGCGCAAGAAGAGGAGCAAGTTGAAGAACAAATCCAAGAAGAGGAAGAGCAACTGAACAACCAGGCCGAAGAGTTGGAAGAATTGGCCGAAGTGGGGGTTAATGAGCAAATGGAAGAGGTTGCCAACAACGAACGGGAAGAAATGGAAGAGCTGGAGAATATTAACCCTCAGGATATCCAAGAAGCCCAAAATGAATTGGAGCAAATTGATGAAGGGTATGAAGCGGACAGCGAGAGTTTGGCGAACATAGAAGAACAAGATAGCAGTGAGCTTTCTGAATCGGAACAAGAAAGCATTGATGAGGCCGAGCAAGCCCAAGAAGAAGAAGCGCAGGAGCAGGAAGAAGAAGAAAAAGAAGAAAGCGAGGCCGAAGAGGGTGATGACTTGGAGGATCTGGAAGATCTGTAACAGCACTCGTGTTTACCCCGCTGTCAATTAGCGGCAGCGGGGGGGCACCATTTCTTAAAATATGAAGGGGTTTGTTATGTCAAGTACCGAGTCAACTGGTATTCCAGTTACCATTATTAACCAATTGGATGTTGAATTGGTTGTTTACAATTCAGTCACACCCACACCGCCCGCCAATCCGCCCAGCACCAATGCGCTGGATTATTTGCCCGTTTATACACAAATAGCGACGGTTGCCGCCAATGGTTCCACGGATTTCACAACACCCGACGCGTTGAGCCGTTTGGTCATCTGCCAAGAAAGCGACGATTTTCCCGTGCAGCTTTTTATTCCGCCTATATTGGCCATGACCGCTTCTACGACGGTCACGGCAACCGATTTACAAGATTGCCAGAACGTTTGGGCGTTTTACCAACAATTATTTAGCCAGCCTTATTCGCCTGAAGCATTGCAATTTAATGAGCTTTTTATAGGGGTCACTGATGTCGGCACCTTAGAAGATAGCGTCGCCACCTTTTTCAATGATAACGGCTTGCCAGGTTGCACATACGACCAATTCAGCATTGTCAGTTTCTGGGCCACCAATTCGCTTTATGCTTGGGAAGGCACTTATTATTGCTATCTGCCACAAACCAACAGCAGCGGGTTTATCGTGCCGGACAGCCCTTGCGGCACACTGACGGTTACGGGTGGCCAAGCCAGCTATGTTCCGGCAAGCGGCACTGCGGGGGTCGGGGCGCTCAGTTTTGTCAATGGCTTGCTCAGTTCCCCGCAAGCAAGTTCCAGCAGCGGTTTTTATGCGAACGCCGTACCCCGCAACCTGACGTGGGAAGGCCAGTCTCCAGAAGTCGTACTGTGTTTTGTCGGTAGCCTAGACGGTAGCGATTTGACGGCCCAGCCTTACCAAAACCCCACGATGCCGTGGTGGATAGCCGCTTATAATTTGGCTTACGTCTCTTTCCAAACCGTACAATTGGCCATGCTCTTAAACATGGCCATACAGGTCTTAAGTGGCGTCGCCAATGGCATTTCTTATTTGTCATCTAAAATCAGCCAGTTCATTTCTTCAAATAATGAAGCCCTGAATGAGGTCAGCAGCAGCGCCGATTCTGTCGCCGAAGATGTGGGCGAAGAAATTGAAACCATTAACGTCGATGTCGATGTGGACGTTGATGTCGATGTCGATACCGATACCGACAATGTCGAAGATACCGACAATGTCACCGACACGGATGTGGATGTGGACATCGACATTGATATAGACATTGATATTGATGATGATGTGTTTGCCATCATCGACGTGGACGTAGATGTGGACGTAGACATCGATATTGATACGGATGTGGTGACGGATACCGATAATGTCACCGACACCGACAATGCCACCGATGTTGATACCGACACCGATATTGACACGGACGTGAATGTCGAACCCGGCATGGTCAATGGCTTAGTCTCAAAAATAGGTAACTGGATTATGGCCAAAGCCTTCCCGGCTTTGGTAAAAAATCTGGCGATTATTGTCGCGATGACCTCCGCCCAAAAACTGCTGCAAGTATGGCAACAGTCTGACGAACAAGACCTGCAAAACATGCAACCGGCACAAAGCACAGGGTTAGGGTTATTGGTCAATTACATGCTGAACGAAAATAATTCGGTGCAGACGCGCTGGACAACTTTTGCCGACTTTGTCCAGCAGACCCTGCCGGACATCGGCACCCAGCAAATGTTATTGACGACTATCGTTATGACCCAAAATACGGACGCTGACAATGCCGCTAATAGCTGGAACTGGCCTTCATCTTCCGAAACGGCTCTGGTTAACCAGATGGCCCAATACAATACCAGTGCCGATGAGTATCAAGCCTATCTGCTGTTGGCTAGTGCGACTTACAACGGCGCGGTATTGCCTGTGAAAGTAGGTTGTGATGTTGCCTTGGATTACTTGAACCAAATCACTCCGGCATCTTGATAATTTCCCCCGCCAACCAGGGACTGTTTGGCGGGGGAAATCCCCCACTTTTTGACGACAAATGGAATATTCTGTGACTGACCCAATCCTATTTCCGAGCAGAGCCGCCCATACCCGTGCATGGGAAGAGCTGGCCCACGCTATCGCCGCCAACAGCGATACTATTGCCGAAACGGCGGCTACCCCACCCGCTGTGCGTGGTGACTTGACCATCATAGGCTCCGGCATTGAAACCGTCGGTTTCGCCCTCGGCGACGAAGCGCTGATCCGTGCCGCCGATGCGGTTTTTTTCTGCGTCGCCGATCCTGCGACCGTCGTCTGGCTGAAATCCATCCGTCCTGACGCTTATGACTTATATGTGCTTTATGACGACAATAAAGTACGGTACACCACTTATATGCAAATGACCGAAGCCATGCTGCATTTTGTCCGGCAAGGCCAGCGGGTGGTAGCGATTTTCTATGGCCATCCCGGCATTTTTGTCTTGTCCACGCATCGCGCCATCTTAATCGCCAAACGCGAAGGGCACCGCGCCGTCATGCGCCCCGGCGTTTGTGCCTTGGATTGCTTATGCGCCGATTTGGGTGTCGACCCTTGCCATCCGGGAATGCAAACCCACGAAGCGACAGATATGTTGATCCGTGGGCGCGTCCCTGACACCAGTTTGCATGTCGTGCTATGGCAAGTCGGCTTAATTGGTGAAATGGGTTTTCGCCGTAAGGGTTACATCAATGAGAATTTTTCCGTTTTTATTGAATATCTCCAAAAATATTATGGTGACGATTATCCGATTATCCATTATGTGGCTTCACGCTACCCTACCATCGATCCGCTGATCGAAAGCTATCCGTTATCTGAATTACATGATCCTCGGGTGCAAGTACGGGTAACGGGCGTATCTACTTTTTATTTGCCGCCGAAAGATAATGCCGAAGCAGACCGCGACATGCTATACCGTTTAGGCTTGCTGAAACCGGGACAAGAATTGCGTGTCGCGGAAGGCCCATTGCGGGAAATCGGCAAATATGGCTCCCGTGAACGGAAGGCTTTCCGGGCTTTTCGGCGTTTTCAAGTACCCAAAGGTTACCAATGGCAGGAAGATACCGGTGCCAGCCGCTTTTTGATTGCTTTACGCCAAGACTTGGATTTATGTCGGCGTTATACCCATAATCCACGGGAAACCTTATCCCCGGCGGCCTTTCCTAACCTAACCGAACGCGAACGCGGCTTGCTGATTACCCGCGATCCGGGGGCTATCCAAGTGGCGGCGAAAGGCTCTTTTGTCGCCTCAATCACTAACAGGACAATGCTGACCACATTATTCCAGAGAAAGACCCTGCAATTGGGCTTACTGAAGCATGTCCGTCAGGCACCCGCCGAAAATCTTATTTCCGCATTGCAACAGTGGTCAGAGCGTAATGGCCTACCTGCTGATTGGGAGCGTATGCGTACCGATATTGACCTGTGCCTGCGTGACTGCTTATTTCCTTGGACAGGCATTTATTGTGCGGAAACCAGCGGCGACAATGCCGTGGAGCAAAATCGGCGCTTGATCGTTTTGACCGGGGACGGTAAAAAAGCCCGTTTGTCCATTGATGGCGAACCTGTACGGCGGTTTACCTTTAAACGCGGGACATTGGAATGGCGATCTACCTTAGGCAGGGTAGATAACGGCTATTTGCGTGTTGATGTTGATAGTCGTGGCCACCGCCGCTTGATCGGCAGTATCTGGCCACAGGGCGAAACGGTTCCGGCCGAACACCGCTTAGTCTTGACCGAAGTGCCGCTTGGCCATCAGCATCCGGCCTCTTTGGTCGGTACCCATATCCGTGACGTTAATGGCAAACGCGAGCAATTGGATATTATGGTCATGGCAGCGGACGAACAGTCCCGCCATCTGGGTATCCGGTTGAATGGGGATATACTGGAAGGTGCTTTATGTTTAGAAGGACGGAAACTGACGGTAAACGGCCAGGCGTTTTTAATGGCCGGCAGCACCGCCTTGGCTGAAAACGGCCATTTAGAGCCAGTCTGGCAAAAAGATAACGCTATCCCCTATGATCTGTGCGGGGCTTATGCAACAAAAATTTTAGGTGGCGGACGGTATTTGCTGGAACTTAGCCCAGATGAGATCCTTATCGATGGGGTGCGGCCAATAACCATGGAATTGGCTTCTGGACAGGTAAGCTGGTCAGGTGGCCCTGAAAAAGCGCGGTGCGGCCAACTGACATTATTGCTGGATCCGATCACCCTGTTACCTTTTTTATTTGGTACGGTGGAAAACCAGCTTGGTGTTCGGACACGCTGCCACGGTTTCGTACCTCCTGCCGCCGGTTTGAGCCGTGCTGGCCCGGAAATGGGCTTAAGCCAATGGCATTGGGAGCGGCTGGTCAATCTTGCCATGCGCCCAGACCAATCAGGCGGGTCTATGCTGTGGTACCAGGTTGAAAAAGCTAATCTGGCAGCCACGATTGTCAACGCCTACCTAAGCCGACGGCTACCTTAAAGGCTTGTTTAAGAAAGCGGTAGGCTAGCTATTAGCCTACCTATCCCCCATAATACAAAAAAGGTGAAGGCGCAAGTGTGGACAGATATTGACGGTATCACTACCGCAAAATTATTGGCTTATGACACCCAATGTTTCCCCTTTGCAAACTTGGCGGCTTCGGTTTTCAAAGTCAATGCCCTAGAACGGCTGCATGAAGATTGGCGGCGGCATAAAATCCGCCGTGGCCAACCTGCCGCACTGGGTTATAACGACAACTTACTGCTCCGTGCCATGCTGCAAAAATTGGATGACGAATCGGCTTTCTATAAGGTCTACCATAGCTTTGTGCGGCAAGTGATAGGGCCGGCTTTTGGCCGCAAAATTTCCTATTCCAGCCATCCGAAAATGCGGGTGCATCTGGCAGGGACACCGACAGTCAGCAAATGGCACCGTGATGCCGACATTACTGGCAGGCCCGAACAAATCAATGTCTGGCTACCTTTTACCAACACCCACGACGGCAACAGTTTATGGCTAGAATCCTATTATGGCCGTGCTGACTATCGGCCTGTCACGGTTGCTTATGGGCAAGCCCTGATTTTTGACGGCGGTTTCCTAGATCATGGCACGGTGAGCAACACCACGGATACGACGAGGGTCAGCTTGGATTTTCGTTTTGCTATTGTAGGTGCTGACCTACCGGAAACAGTACGGGCCATATTTGCCAGCCGTCCAGATAATTTACTCCCCGCTGATAGGGATAGTCCGTGTACAGGGCAAAAGTATTGATTTTAGAGAATATCTTTCTCCCGTTTGCCGCAAGCCTACTACCACCTCCAACGTGTTGTGTGCCAGTCATCTCCCTATCCATAGACTTGCTTTATCGCGTAGTAAAGGCTGTCAAGAAGACACAACAAATCCTGATACTCGATCATCAAGTTTTTAACATTCGGATAAATAGTTCAGCTACTGGGTATTGAAAGTTTTAACAAATTAATTTAAAACAACAAGTTGCAATGGAATCCGGCTCCCTCCCCTGATGGGGAGGGCTGGGGTGGGGAGAATCTAAACAAGGCTTTTTTCATTAAACGGACTGAAATCAGTCTGATTAAAATCTCTGAGCTATATGTATAAGTCATTGATTTTATTCTCCCCACCCCAACCCTCCCCATCAGGGGAGGGAGCCGTCTACCTTGACAAGCCTTGGCTCTTCGCTAATCTTTTCCACTATTTAGAGGTGACTTTATGAAAAACTTGATGATCGAGTGATAACTTTATCATTTCATTAATAATTCAGGCCTATATTCAAAGTGCATAGTGTCGTAGTGATACCACTTGCCACCCCAAATAAAACCGTGCTTCTCAAATATTTCAACTATTTTCTGCGGAATCGCATTTTTATACTGCATTTTTCCGGACCATTGCCAATAATTAGAAAATTTCGTATTTATATCTATCGCTATCCCAAACGAATGGTTGCTTAATAGCTTTGTCCCGCTAATGACACGCCAATTAAACGTACCCGAAGTATTGCTAACAAATTTTTTCAGTTCAGCAGGCAGCCCGTCCAATTCTTGGGAAATTTGCTCTAGCTTACCCGCAACGCCATTGATGCGTTGAATTTTAATAATTTGCTTACTTGATTTTGGCATCCATCTCAGCGCGGTTAAATGGCTGTTGACCTCTGCGGCACTTGAGCCGTAAAGGCGCTTAAAAAATGCTTCATTTCTTATGCGCCCCGGATCAACATTGACAGCAGGTGCCCCGAATGAATGGATGCCTACCGGATAGGAGTAGGTAAACATATCTTCCAAATCGGGATGTTCTAATAATTGGTCAACATCTTTTTTCTTCTGGTCATCGTAGAGTTGCCGCTCACCCGAACGCCAAATAATATAATTATCTTTGCAGGTAACCAAATGCTCAGGATAAGCTCTGACTAAAATGTCGGCATTTTTATCACAAACTGCATACGCATCCGTCAGCAAAGAACTAAGAAAAAGGGCAATTAGGGCTCTCACTGTGCATACACTTTAATAGAGTTTTTGTAAATTTTCACCAAAATAAGCGGCGTGCCGTTAAGAATATCTTCTTTAGCGCTACTTTCGACAGATCCCCTATTCAACATACCTTCCAAATGCTCACGATTCGTTTTATTGCCGAACAGGCTATCGGATTCATCCTCACTATCACGGACGTTTAAATCATGAAAATTAGCCCTATCCTGACGGATAATTGCCGCGACCGAACTCAAACGCTCACCTTTGCTATTAAAGTGGTCTTTTATCCCAAGACGGGCCACATAACTCTCACTTGCTTCTTCTGATAAAACAGATGCAGTTCGTTTGGGTTCGCTTTTAAATAAGTTGATGGGTACATTACTGGTTTCAGAATTCACCCCCATTTCCCCAAGAACTTCATTTAGCTCTGATTTGGTCGTTATTTCTTCATAAGTGATTTTTGCAGCCACCCCATTATCATTAACATTGAACAATTCAAATTTACCCGTCGGTAAAACATTGAACATCAAATTATCTGGAGAATAATTGGTATCCATTGTATTAGCATCAATGTTTATAGGATCGTATCCGGCTAAAATATGACCCGATGACGAACTAATAAACCGCATGTTCATTTTAATTTTTCGGGTTTGATTAAGGGATGTATCAAAAAAGCTAACCCACATTTCACCTTTACTGCCCTCCATAGCTAAAAGACCCCGATAAGTTATGAATCCAACCCGCCAAGCAACACCATAAATGCCTTTAATACTAGGAATTTCTTCTGCTACGACAGAAAAGCTTGCTAGTGTTAACAAAAAATACACTATTATTTTTCTCATAATATCCTCTAAAGGTGACTAGAATTCGCCAATTGATCTTGGCGGTTTTTATCCTTTGCAGGGCAATCATCGCCATTCCCTTTTTGACTTCCCAAAAACGGTTCGAACAATAGCATTTAAGCCCCCATGAAAGATATTAACTAGTACCTAAAAAATAGTGCATTTTCCACTAACCTATAAAAACAACTGTTTTATTTACCATTTTTCTTAGGATTTTCTGCTTGTACCGGATTATGGGGTGCGTATAAATCGGGAATTTTGTTGATTTTGTTGCCTAAGTGGCGTAATTTCACCCCAGAACTTTGGAGGTGTGTGCCATGAAAACTAAGCCACGGAAAAACCATTGGACTATCAGGTGATTTATGTTGAATAATGAAAAAACCGCAGTCAGCCAACCCCAGTTGGCCCAAATCAACCTCACCGGATTGCCCTCGCAATTGCAACTTGAGTTAATTGATTTTTACGGATTTCTTATCTAAAAATACCATCTCAATGAGAAAGCCCCTGAACCACAAACAGCGTTCAAACGCTTTTTCGCCTGTTCGACGGGGAAGATGCTCCCTCCCCTGCGAAGGGGAGGGCTGGGGTGGGGTGGGGTTGAATTCGCGAATGTTAAAAGATATATGCACATCTACTTATAAGCGTTAATCCATTCACTCACCGAGGTCAAATATGAAAACCATCGCACTCGAATTACCCGTGGACGGTTTGCCGCTAGATGCCTGTATTCCTGGTAACTTTGCTGATGAAGCCCGTTTTATTTTAGCTTTGAAATTGTTTGAACAAGGGCGCATCTCTTCGGGTAAAGCAGGCAAACTCTGTAACCAGTCACGCGTTGAATTTCTAATGGCCGTTGGTAAAGCGGGTGTGCCAGTCGTCGATTTAAGCGCCGAGGAAATGATCGACGAGTTCGCGCCATGATGCTGGATCGGGCCGTGATCAATTCCGGGCCGTTGATTGCCTTATCGTTACTGGGCCGTTTGGATATTTTGCCGCTGGTATTCAAAGAATTTTGGATACCCGATGCGGTGTATCAAGAAGTCGCAATCGCGGGTATTGGCCGGACAGGGGCCGATGATTTACGCAACCCAATCTGGCAGCGGCATCTTGCTCCAGCACCGGAACTAGACCCGCTATTGATTGCTGAATTAGATATTGGCGAAGCCTCGGTCATCGCATTAGCCCGCAAGCATTATCCGTGCATGGCAATTATCGATGAAAAGCGCGGGCGGCATATTGCCCAGCATGTCTATCAGTTGCCTGTAAAAGGTTCGGTCGGCTTGTTGGTTGAGGCGGCACGGCACGGCGAAATAAGCGATTTACGCGCCAGTTTGATTACGCTAAAACAGGCTGGCTATTATTTATCCAATGATTTGATTGAAGCCGCTTGTTCGGCTGTGAATAGACACTAATTTATCACAGGTGAATTCACGAACTCATAAAAATCTAACGTTTAAATTGTCCGCATTAAAATTTTAGCGGATAACCCCACCAAACGGTGCATATTTCCACCTAAGTAGTGGTTTATAAGTCTTTTAATATTTTTATCTCCGACTTGCCCCTGGTCGAAGCCCCGTTCCCTAAGCGAAGCCGAAGGGAGCGGGGCTTCGACCAGGGAACAAGAAGCGGGGTAAAATTCACAAATGTTAAAAAATATATGAACACCTACTTAGATGAATTTGTATCATTAAGCGCATACCCCCTGAGCCAGCACCTTCGCAAGCCTTTCACCGGGTTGCTTACGGCAAGCAACCCATTATTCTTCCCTCCCGGGTAACGGACGGTCTTGGCGAATTTCACGCTGCCAAGCGGCAGGGTCATCAATGCTTGCAAACAAATTATTTTTTGCGGCGTTGTCCAACAGTTCGGCAACCGCAAAGCCATTGGGCTTGGCCTCTGTGTTCAGGGCATTGTTTTTTGCCCATTTAGCCTTAAGAAACCGGATAAAGTCGAGTGTCTCCACCTGCATTTCTGGGGGCAATCCGGCCAAATCATGAAGTATTTCTTCGCTGAGGGTGGGCATGGTAAAATCTCCTGCTTATTTTTTTTGGGGCTTGTTAAGCGATTTCTGTTTGATAACGTGGCGGTAACGTTCGCTGCTGTAGAAGACAAAATAGCCTGCCAATCCTAAGGACTAAATTATTTTGTAGGAATATTGGCACATACCCGCTTGTAATTTCTGCATATTGCTTTTTATGGCTTTAGCAGATGAATGATCTTTACCAAATGTCTTCTCCACAATTATAAGGCTGCGACGGTACATGCGTTCGGCTTCGGGAAACTTACCTTGAGTTTGGTAAATATGTGCCAGATTGCTCAGACAAGCACATAAATAAGCACTATCATTACCAAAAATTTGTTCAAGAATTTCAAGGCTGCAACGGTACATAAGTTCGGCTCTAGGAAGGTTTCCTTGAGTCTGGTAAATATTTCCCAGATTGTTTAAGCTTACAGCTACTTTAGGATGGTCTCTGCCAAAGACCTTTTTCCTTATTGCAAGACTGCGGAGATGCAGGCATTTCGCTTCGGCATGCTTACCTTGATCTTGATAAAGCTCTGCCAAGTTGTTCAGGCTGTCGGCAACATTAGAATGATTTTTGCCAAAGGCCTTTTTCCTAATTGAAAGGCTACGCTGAAATAAGGAGTAAGCTTCGGTGTACTTGCCTTTATTACGCAGAATCTCAGCTAAATCGTTTAAACTGATAGCAACATCAGAGTGGTCTTTACCCAAAGCATTTTCTTTAATCTCAAGGCTGCGTTGGTACAGGGATTCCGCTTCAAGGAGCTTATCCTGGTCATGATAAAGTCCTGCCAGATTATTTAGGATGTTAGCAATAGAAGGGTGCTCTTTGCCAAAAGCTTTTTCGCTAATATCAAGACTGCGAAGAAATAGGGGTTCGGCTTCGTCAAACTTGCTTTGGCTACGCAAAAATTCTGCCAGATTGTTTAGGCTAGCGGCGACATCAGGATGGTCTTTGCCTAATGCCTTTTCTATAATAATAAGACTGCGGCCATACATGGGTTCTACTTCAGCATACTTGCCTTGAATGAGGTAAATCTCCGCCAGATTGTTTAGGCCGGCAGCAACATTAGGATGGTCTTCACCTAATACCTTTTCCATAATCGCAAGGCTACGCTGAAACAAGGGCTCCGCTTTACCATACTTGCCTTGAATTTGATAAAGCACTGCCAGATTGTTTATGCTAACGGCAACATTAGGATGATCCTTACCTAATGCCTTTTCTATAATAACAAGGCTGCGTTGAAACAAGGGCTCCGCTTCGAGGTATTTACCTTGGTCTTTATAAAGTCCTGCCAAATTATTTAATGTGCCAGCAACATCAAGATGATCTTCGCTCAATGCCTTTTCGACAATCACAAGGCTACGTTGAAACAAAAACTCGGCTTCACTGTACTTGCCTTGAATGCCGTAAAGCCCTCCTAAATTATTTAGGAGGGTAGCAATATCAGGATGATTTGCTCCTAACGCCTTTTCCCGAATCGTAAGGCTACGCTGAAATAGGGGCTCCGCCTTGATGTACTTGCCTTGAGTTTGATAAAGTCCTGCCAGGTTATTTAAGCTATCGGCGACATCAAGATGCTCGTTGCCTAAAAACGTTTCCCGAATTGCAAGGCTACGCTTAAAAAAGGGTTTTGCCTCTGCATATTTTCCAGCATTATACCAAGCACTTCCAGCTTGATTTAGGCAATACGCTAATTCTTCTACAAACTCTGACGGCAAAATATCGGCGGCTTCCTGAAAATAGTCAGCGGCTTTGGCATATTTGATTTGCGCCAGCTTTAATCTACCATTGTGTACCGCGCTTGCCGCTGCGGACAACAGGTATTTCTTGGCGTTGTCCAGCAGGTTTTTTGCGGCCAACAAATTCTTGTCTTTCGCTTGGTTAATGAACACTTCCGCCTGTTCAAACTCGCCTTGTTCCAAAACCTGTTCCGCTTGGGTCAACAATGCCTTTATCTCCAGGTCTTCCGATTGGAAGCTGGCGAGTTCTTTTAAGGCGTTCAGGTAACGCTCGGCAATGGTGCGTAGAGTGTGGTCGTAATCCTGATAAGGGACGGCCTGTTCTTCGAGGATTTTAAAAAAGTTTGCCAAGGCGTTTTGGGTAACTCCCAGTTCTTTGGCAA
This sequence comes from Methylovulum psychrotolerans, assembly GCF_002209385.1. Taxonomy (NCBI): domain Bacteria; kingdom Pseudomonadati; phylum Pseudomonadota; class Gammaproteobacteria; order Methylococcales; family Methylococcaceae; genus Methylovulum; species Methylovulum psychrotolerans. The sequence continues at coordinate 2,054,617 of NZ_CP022129.1, read as the reverse complement.
GTGCCTCAAATTTTTCTGGCGTGATGCCGTAATGAATATCACGGCCTGCCTGAAGGGCTGTGTTATGACTTCCTATTACCGATTGTTCGGCAAAGGATGGCTTTTTAAACCATCTGAACAGGTTCATTTGCTTTCCGTTATGTCACCGCCCGCTTGCGCTGTGTGGTTATGCGACCCGTTTACGGTTTGGTTTAGGGTTGTCGTTTGCGGCGGCTGCTTTTTTCTAAACAATAAGCCAATTAATCCGCCAACCACAACAACGCCTATCCCGCTGAATAGCCATTCCCATGATTTATGTTCTATTAAATAATCAATCATACGCTTTAACCCTTCTGATAAAACTAAAGAGCTGTCATCTTAGCATGGTATTTGTTGGAGATAATATTGTTATCTTATGCCCTTAAGCAGCCAGAATAATCGTTGATTTTTAGCATGTCCATTACTATGGAAACGCCAAATTTTTAGGCAAAAAAATAGGAATTTTTCGGGGGGAAATCGGCCAAAATGAAAAAGTTTTGGACAAAGTTTTGGCACAAGCAATAAAAAAGGCCTAGACGGAAACCGCCTAAGCCTTTGAATTCTTTGGAGCTGGAGATGGGACTCGAACCCGCGACCGGCTGATTACAAATCAGCTGCTCTACCAACTGAGCTACACCAGCAAAGAGCGGCTATTATACACAATTTTTTGCGTCTGCATAGCCTGTTTTCAATCTTTTTTTAATTCACGGCGTTTTTACGATGCCGCTAAGCCTGCGATATTGTAGCCGCAGTCCACATAAGTGATTTCACCAGTAACGCCGGAGGCCAAATCAGAACACATAAAGGCGGCGACGTTGCCGACTTCTTCGATGCTGACGTTGCGTTTTAACGGCGCGGTGTCGGCGGCTTTGCTGAGCATGGCTTTAAAGTTGTTGATACCGGAAGCGGCTAAGGTTCTGATAGGGCCGGCGGAAATGGCGTTGACGCGGGTGCCTTCGGGACCTAAGGCCATCGCCATGTAACGGACGTTGGCTTCTAAGCTGGCTTTGGCGACCCCCATGACGTTATAGTTAGGGATGGCACGTTCTGCGCCCAGATAGGTCAACGTCATTAACGAGCCGTTGCGGCCTGCCATCATGGCGCGTCCGGCTTTTGCCAAGGCGGTGAAGCTGTACGAGCTGATGTCGTGGGCGACGCGGAAGTTGTCGCGGGTGGTGGCGTTGACATAATCGCCGTCCAGTGCGTCACGCGGGGCGTAGGCGACCGAGTGGACGATGCAGTCCAGGCCGTCCCAATGCTCGCCCAGGGCTTTAAAAACGTTGTCGATATGCTCGTCATAGCTGACATCGCATTCCAGCACGATGGACGATTCGCATTCGGTGGCCATTTCCTGCACCCGGCTTTCTAATTTTTCATTTTGAAAGGTAAACGCCAGTTCGGCACCTTCGCGGTGCATGGCTTTGGCAATCCCCCAGGCAATTGAGCGATTGCTCGCCAAGCCTACTATCAACACTCGTTTACCTTGCATGAATCCCATATCATCGCCTCGTCTTTTTATTGTTAAAATAAGTTTGTTCTATTGGCACAGCCGCTATATAAAGAGGCTTGTGTAACTGCTTTTTAGCCACCACTTGTAGCAGGCGGCCCTTAAGCGGAAAATCAATTGCGAAGGATAACGATGCCAAGCTATCGTTGTCAATGTTAATCACTGATGTTACGCAGTAACATCTTTTTCCCGTTTGCCGCGCCGAGCATCGCAGGTTTTTTCGGGATTGGCCCGAAGGGGCGCGGCAGGGATGCCGCGCGTCGGCAGGTGGGCAGGAGCCCACTCTGCCGACCCCCCGACAAAACCGAGAAGCGCAGGAAGAAGCGGTAATCGGGCCGCCTTTTCTTTGGATACTTTCTTTTGGCGGAGCAAAAGAAAGTATCTCGCCTTCGGGTGCGAGAACCCGATTAAAAAATCGTCGCGATAGCGACTCATTATTTGTTTTTTCAAATCGCAGAAAATATCTGCGTAATATCAGTTAATCAATCCCCGCTTGGGGAGGCTTTAGACCTACCGAACCGTGATGAAAATATCAAGCTGTGCCGTTTTGCTGACCGCCGCCCTTGTCTTGACGGCTTGCCAGCCCTCACAATTGAATAATCCTTATAGTGATGCTGACGATCAGCAGAACATTTTATATCAATCCTTCTCGGAACGCCCGAAGCATCTGGATCCGGCGATGTCGTACGCGTCTAACGAATACACGTTTATCGCGCAGATTTATGAGCCGCCCCTGCAATACCATTACTTAAAACGGCCTTATCAGCTAACGCCGCTGACCGCCAAGAGCTTACCGCAAATAGACTATATCAACGCCCAAGGCCAACCCTTGCCGCCCACGGCTGCCGAGCAGGACATTGCCTTTACCGATTATGTCATCACCCTGCAAGACGGGGTGCGTTACCAGCCCCACCCTGCCCTGGCGAAAAAAGCCGACGGCACTTATCTGTATCATCAGCTAAACCCTGATGAGATTGCGCCGCTAAAAACTTTGGCCGATTTGCCGCAAACGGGGACGCGGGCGTTGCTGGCCGAAGATTATGTTTATCAGATCAAACGCTTGGCGCACCCGAAAAACCAATCGCCGATTGCTGAGATTATGAAGAATTATATTGTCGGTTTTGCCGACTTTGCCCAGCAAGTCGCCGACAAGCCCAAAACCGCCATTAAGGACATCGCCATGGCGGGCGTACAGGCCACCAGCCCGACGCAATACCGTATCCGCATTAAGGGCAAATATCCGCAGTTCAGTTATTGGTTGGCGATGCTGTTTTTCGCGCCGATGCCTTGGGAGGCCGATGTGTTTTATGGGCAAGCAGGCTTAAAAGATAAAAACATCACCTTAGATTGGTTCCCTATCGGTACGGGAGCCTATTATCTGGCGGAAAACAATCCGAACCGGCGCATGGTGTTGCAGAAGAATCCTAACTTCCATCCCGAAACCTACCCGACTGAGGGCGAGCCGGACGACAAGGCCAAAGGCCTATTAAACGATGCAGGCAAACCTTTGCCGTTTATCGACAAGGCGGTGTTTATGTTGGAGAAGGAAACCATCCCCTATTGGAGTAAGTTCCAGCAAGGCTATTTTGATTTATCGGGCATTGCCTCGGATAACTTCGACCAAGCCGTGCAATTTACTGGCGGCGGCGAAGCGGCGTTAACGCCGGCCATGCAAGCTAAAGGGATGCAGTTGCAGACCAGCGTCGAAACGTCGACCTATTATATGGGCTTTAATATGCTGGACGCGACCATAGGCGGGAGCAGCGAAAATGCCCGCAAGTTACGTCAAGCCATTGCCATTGCCGTGGATTATGAAGAAATGATCTCGATTTTCCGCAATGGCCGGGGCGTACCGGCGCAAGGGGCCGTTCCTCCGGGCATTTTTGGTTTTGCCGAGGGCGAGCAAGGCATTAACCCTAACGTTTACGAATGGCGCGACGGCAAGCCGCGCCGCAAACCCCTCGCCGTCGCCCAGCAATTGATGACGGAAGCGGGTTATGCCCACGGTGTGGATCCGAAAACTGGCCGGGCGTTGATTTTATATTTTGATACTATGGCGGCTGGGGTCGATGACCGCCCGCTGCTGAACTGGTATCGGAAACAATTTGCCAAGCTGGGTATCGATTTAGTCCTCCGGGTCACGGATTACAACCGTTTTCAAGAAAAAGTCCGCACCGGCAATGCACAAATTTTTGTCTGGGGTTGGAATGCCGACTATCCTGACCCGGAGAATTTTTTGTTCCTGTTCTACAGCGCCAATGCCAAGGTAAAATTCGGCGGCGAAAATGCCAGCAATTATCAAAACGACAACTTCGACCGCCTGTTTGAGAAAATGCGCAATATGGACAACAGTGAAGAACGTTACCAACTGATCCAGCAACTGGAAGTGCAAGTGCGCCATGATGCCCCTTGGCTGTTCGGCCTCCACCCGAAAAGCTTCGGGCTATACCATAGCTGGTTTAAAAACCTGAAACCCAATTTAATGGCGAATAACCAGCTTAAATACACGCGCATTGATGCCCAAGAGCGGGCACAAAAACGGGCGCAATGGAACCGCCCTATTTTCTGGCCTTTAGGGGTGCTGGCGGCAGGGCTGGTGTTGCTGGCCTTACCTGCGGCCAGGGCTTATCGGCGCAAGCTGCGGGGCAATTGATGCCCAGATATTTAATGTAGATTTTGAAGGAAAAATTATGCAAGCCATAGAATTTGAAACCCATTTACATAACGGCCTAATCCAGCTTCCCATGGCTTACCAAAATTGGCAAGAAGGCAAGTCCGTTAAAGTCATTGTGCTGGTGGATGAAGCCACGGAAGAAAATGCCCGGCCCGCGGCCCTCCATTCCATAAACCGCCATGCCGGAAAGCTGGCCTTAACGCAAGATCCCTTAGAGTTTCAACAAACTATTCGCGATGAATGGGCATGAATAGCGTTTTAGACACTTGCCCTTGATATGATAGCGGCGAACCGCCCTTAGCTTCCCCCAGGACACCCAACCTCCCATGATCCAATATATCATCCGCCGCATTTTATACGCCTTCCCTATTTTGCTGGGGGTTAACATCCTGACGTTTGTGCTGTTTTTTATCGTCAATAGCCCCGACGATATGGCACGGCTACAACTGGGGCAAAAACATGTCACCCAGCAAGCTATCGACAACTGGAAACACCAGCACGGTTATGACTTGCCGTTGCTATGGGATAGCCACGCGCCAGGGGGTGAAAAACTGACCCAGACCATTTTCTTCCAAAAGTCGGCCAGCCTATTTGTGTTCCGTTTCGGCACGTCCGACAGTGGCCGGAATATTGGCGCGGATATTCAAGAACGGGCGCTGCCTAGCTTGGCCTTGGCCTTGCCGACCTTAGCCGTGGGTTTATTGCTCAATGTCTGTCTGGCGTTACTGATCGTGCTGTTCCGTAACAGCTATTTAGAACAGGCGGGGCTGGTGCTGTGCGTGTTGCTGATGTCGGTGTCGTCGCTGTTTTATATTATCGGCGGGCAATTTTTTGCCGGCAAGCTGTTAAGGCTAGTGCCTATTTCCGGTTATGACGACGGCTGGGCAGCGGTTAAGTTTCTAATCTTGCCGATTATCATCGGCGTGTTTTCGGGTATCGGTTCGGGGGTGCGCTGGTACCGGACGCTGTTTTTGGAAGAGGTCGGTAAGGATTATGTGCGCACCGCCCGCGCCAAAGGCCTGAGCGAAACGGCGACCCTGTTCCGGCACGTCTTACCCAATGCCATGATCCCGATCCTGACCGGGGTGGTCGTGGTGTTGCCAAGCTTATTTCTGGGCAGTTTGGTGATGGAGTCGTTTTTCAGCATCCCCGGCCTAGGCAGCTACACGATTGATGCCATCAACAACCAAGATTTTGCCACTGTCCGGGCGATGGTGTTCTTAGGCTCTTTGCTGTATGTGCTGGGGCTGTTGCTGACCGACATTTCTTATACGTTGGTTGACCCTAGGGTCAGATTATCCTGATACCTTGCCTTTGGGTAGTTTTTCACAAAAACGTTCGCCTAGGTTGAATAGCGGGCACTTAGCTTCTATGCTTAAACATAAGCTACTTTAACTAATCGGATGAGGTTTTCATGAACACAAACAAACATTACATTGCTATGGTACTGGCATTATCGGCTTTCGCCAGTACCACGACCTATGCTTACGACCCTATCGGCCCACAAACCAATGTCCCTGTTGCCACCCTCGCCAATAGCCGCTGGCATGAGTGCTACCGTGAAACCTATAAAACTACCGGAACAGGCTTGGCTACCATCCAAAACCAATGCCCAGGTTCCAACTTGATGCTGGCTTGCCGTCCGACGGGTAGCGATACCGTACAATTATTGTCGGAAGCGTTACGCGCTGACGTGTTATTTGACACCGGCACCAGCAACACTCCGCACAACGCCAACGGCACAAGCTGGTACTTCAACAACAACTATTCTTGGGGCTTCGCCAATCAAGGGGATCTGTTAACCCGTAACGCTTGCGACAACGCCCCCTCCGCAACCGGACAAAGCACCCGCTTATGCTGGCAAACCGCTAACGACACTATCACTAACGGCGGACGGTGCGGCGCAAATACCGGACTAGAGCAAAGCGATGCCTTTGAACGCGTCATTTATCAACGCAACGTCGTAGACCTCGCCATATTCCCCGCTTCGGGGCAACTACCGATTTACAGCAGTTTTGATGTTGACATTATTTTAACCGCAACCGATCCGACCCTGCTAAAAGGTGGCACGCTTAAAGTCAAGCTCAACAAAGATGACCTGACCTCTAGCTGTAGCACCCAACAAGCCATTATGAAAGTCAATAACAAATCCTCATGGGGACGCGTTGTCCGCTGCTACGGCATTTCATCCGCATTGGTCAGTTCCGTCACCAATAACTTCATGGTTGTCCATACCACTGCGGGTGGCGTAAAATCCGCTAATGGAGCGCAATGGACAGTTTACCCGGTACAGCCATTGCCTTAAGCAAAGGCTAAAAGGTACAAGCCTTGGAGCGCGGGCATCTTGCCCGCAAGTTTAGCATCACCCATCATTAAGGCCTGTCTGGCACTGTAAAGCCCATTGCACATGTTCCCTGACCAATGCCGAGGGATGCGCCAAACGTGCCGTTAAGGCGGCAATAATGGCCGGACTGGGCTGGGCATTGCCCAAAGCCACAGCAATATTGCGCAGCCAACGCTCATGGCCGATCCGGCGTATCGCCGAGCCTTCGGTTTTGCGTAAAAATTCGGCCTCATCCCAAGCAAACACCGCCAGCAATTGCTGGCTGTTAAGCCTGTGCCTAGGGTGGAAATCGCTTTCGCTACTGAAATGGGCAAAACGGTTCCACGGGCAGACTAACTGGCAATCGTCGCAACCGTAAATGCGGTTGCCCAGCAAGGGCCTCAAGTCTTCCGGGATAGGGCCATGCAGTTCAATCGTCAAATACGACACACAGCGGCGGGCATCGACTTGATAAGGGGCGACAATCGCCTGGGTCGGGCAAATGGCCAAACAGGCCGTACACACCCCGCAATGGTTAGCTGTGGGCGTATCAGCGGGCAGTGGCAAATCGGTATAAATTTCCCCTAAAAAAAACCACGAGCCCGCTTTGCGGTTCAGTAGATTAGAATGCTTGCCTATCCAGCCTAAACCCGCTTTTTCGGCAATGGCTTTTTCCAACACCGGGGCGCTGTCGACAAACACCCGATAGCCTAAGTCGGCGCATTGGGCTTGGATTCTATCGGCCAGTTTTTGCAAGCGGTTCCGCAACACCTTATGGTAATCCCGCCCCAAAGCGTAGCGGGAAATATACGCCGCCGCCGGGTCCGCCAAAACCGAGTGCATGGCGGCCGCCGCTTCCGGCAAATAGTCCATGCGCACCGAAATGATACTGCGGGTACCTTCTTGCAACAAAGCCGGGCGGCTACGTTTCAGGCCGTGGCGCTGCATATAGTCCATATCGCCATGAAAATCCTGGGCTAACCAGCCCTGCAAATGGCCTTCGGCCTCCGCCAAATCCGTGTCGCTGATACCGACTTGCTGAAACCCTAACGCCAGCCCCCATTGCTTGATCTGTTGCGCCAACTCAACCATAGCGGTATCGGCTTCGCTCATCGCCGCGCCGCCCACCACTGCCGACCTTTTAGCCACAGTGCTTGGACGAAAGGCCTAGCCCGTTGCACTGCCGCTTGCGCGTACGGCAAAGCGAACCGCCAAAGCCCTTGCGCCGCCGCCAACCCCATTACCCCCGCTTGCCGCAGCTTATGCCAAGGCACTGGCCTATCTTGGACTTTGCCACGGCGGTGCAGCCAATGCAGCACACCACTGACATAAAAATACCCCGGACACAGCCCCGCCAAAAACCAAGCAAACCGCCCCGCCGCCCCTAAGGCCTCGCCCGTATGTAACGGCCACATCCACGTCATCAAGGTTTCTCCACGCGTAAAACGGTTAGGGTCACGGACGGTTTTAATATGCCCGCTCCAACGGTCTATCCAAACCATCGTAAAGGGATGCTTTTGGTTAACCTCGCCCGCTTGACGGACATTAACCCGGTAAGTGCCGTCTTCACCCAAGGGCGTAGTTACCCGCCTGAGGGTGGCGCGGGGGAACGGCCCACGCGCGATAAACTCGGCCTCTTCCAAACGCACCGGACGCGCGTTAGTTCGGGCGGTACTCAATACGGGCTTGCCATTATTGCCATGTCCCATGTCCTCAGCCCCGGTCAACGCCTCCAAAATCTGCGGATAACTTAATTGCAGCCCGGTAAACGCCAACACCAATAAAGCCCCGGCACTTAACAGCCCCAGCCAACGGTGCACATCCATCAGCAAGCGCATCATGCCTTGGGTCAGGCGCAAGGCAAACACCCGCCGCCAGTCGCCGCCTACAGGCCACCACAAATACAGGCCGGTCATTACCGACACCATCAGCAACGCGCCCAACACCCCGACACATTGCCAACCAAACCGATCCAACCTAAGCTGGGTATGGACATCCAGCAACCACGTCATAGCCGTTTGCCCCCAGAAACGGCTTTCGACGACCTCAGCGGTGTAAGGGTTGACCGCCACCATCAGCGGCGCGTAATAGGCAAAATAAGTCTCTTGAGGCTTTTCATACCACGCAATGACCATCCTGTCCGGTGACTCCGGCAACTCCAGCGTCCAACTCCCATAGCGTTGCGGGTGCGCGGCCTTAACGGCGGCGAGCATTTTATCTAAAGACTGGTATGGCCCGTGTGGCTGCCCAATCTGCAACTGCGGGTTCAACCAAGTATCCAGCTCAGTCCGATAAACATTCAGGCTGCCCGTCAGGCCGATCAAAGCGAAAAAAAAGCCGCCGCCCAACGCCAGATAGAGATGAATTTTAAGCCAAACGGCGCGGGTCAAATAGCGTGAAAGTATCTGCATGACAACTAATAAGAAAACGATAAAAAAAGCCAAGCTGGGCAGATTTTAGCCCCCGCCCAAGCCGAAACTGGCATAATAACAGCAAACCCGTGCTTACTGTGCTTGCCATTTTATGAATAAACCACCGCTATTTTACCCGAAAGATTTTATTGCCACTGCTGAAGGGCTATTATTTGCCGTCGTCAGCCAAGGCCTAGAAAACGGTAAGGTGCTGTGCTTTCTGCGCTATGTCTTGGAAGCGTCCGGCTGGAAAAAATACCCCACTGCCGCCGCCAATGCGTTTTTACACGCCCACCATCCCCAGTATCTGCATTTTTCGCCGCACCTCGCCGCCCATCTGCACGCTGTCCCCCTGCCCCAGATCATCCGCCACCACACCCCGCGCCAACGCCTGCAAACCCTGCTGCATAGCCCCCGGACAGATGCCGTGTTAGAAGACGCTTATCAACTGGGCAATTTATTGCAAAGCCACGGGGTGAATTTAGCCGAGGTCGGCATTACCGGCTCGGTACTGGTCGACACCCATAACCCTGCCTCGGATATTGACTTGGTATGCTACGACCGCGCCGTTTTCAAGCACTGCCGTTTGTTGGTCGGCGAACTGACCCTGCAAGGCCTGTTGGCGGAATTGGCGGAAGCCGACTGGCAAGATGCCTACCAACGCCGCGAAGCGGCGTTAAGCTACCCGGAATACCTCTGGCATGAACGGCGTAAGTATAACAAAGGCCTGATTAACGGGCGTAAATTTGACCTCAGCCTCGTGCATGACAGCGTAGCCGAAGACGGCGATTGTACAAAATTAGGCTCGGCGACCCTGCACTGCCGGATTACCGACGATACCTACAGCTTTGATTATCCGGCACAGTTCAGCACCGACCACCCGACCATCCCCACCATTATCTGCTTCACCGCCACTTATAGCGGCCAAGCCCTAACCGGAGAAAACGTCGAAGCCGCCGGAATGCTGGAACAAACGGCGGACGGCCAGCAACGGCTAGTGGTGGGGGCGACCAGAGAGGCTAAAGGGGAATATATTAAGGTGATAGATACGTCAGCCACCTGATGAAATGGCGACAGCCTTTTACCTAGAAGCCCCGCCAGCTTGGTATAATGCCCCCTTACCGTTAAATTAACCCCCTATCCCCATGAGCCATTATCCCTACCGCAACGCCGCCCTCGCCCTACTGTTCTTGTTAACCGCCATATTGTCCGGCTGTTCGGAGCCGCCGCTACAAAAATTCGCCGGCGCAGCGCAAGGCACGACGTATCATGTCAGTTTTTGGACAACCCAGCCGTTGGACACCAACACTATTAAGGTTTTGGCGGATGCCGAATTTAGCCGCCTTGATAAGCTATTGTCGAATTACCGCCCCGATTCGGAGATTGAACAGCTCAACGCCACGATCAGCAGCGAACCGCAAACCGTCAATGAGGAAATCATCGGCCTAATTGAACAAGCGCGTACCGTCAGTGCCGCCAGCGCAGGCTGTTATGATTTGACCATTAAGCCGCTGTTTGACTTATGGGGCTTTAAGGCCGACAAATTTTCCGCCCCTACCCCAGCGGCCTTACAGGCCACCTTAAAAGAAGTCGGGTTTGCCAAAATCGAAGTGCTGGACAAAACCCATTTACGCAAGCTCAACCCCCATTTACGCATAGACCTGTCATCCATCGCCCAAGGCTACAGCGTGGCGCGTATCTCGGCGTTATTGGAACAGCAAGGCATTAACAATTATCTGGTGGAAATCGGCGGAGAATTGCAGACACGCGGCAAAAAGCCCAGTGGTGAAGCCTGGCGCATCGCGTTGGAAAAACCCTTGTCCGAGGAGCGCACCATGCAAAAAATCATCACCATTAACCAATCTGAGCCGTTATCGGTGATGACTTCAGGCACTTATCGGCACTATTTTGATGTCAACGGCAAACGCTACAGCCATATCTTAGATGCCCGCTTAGGCGTACCCGTAGAACATAACACCGTTTCGGTCACTGTCCTCCATAACGACCCCACCCAAGCCGATGCCTGGTCCACCGCCTTATTATGCCTGGGCCGTGAGGCTGGCCTTGCCGCCGCCAATAAAGCCGGGATTGCCGCCTTGTTTATCGAAAATCAAGATAACAGCTTCAATGAATATAGCAGCGCTGCCTTGGAAGCATTGCATACCATCACCATCAAATAAACGCGTGGCAAGCAGCGGTGGCGTTGTCATCAAAAAGCAATGCTGGGCTTGTTACGATATAATCATTTATTTTTTAGCTGTATAACTTATGTCGAGATTGAATATTCTTGTTGTTGAAGATGAAGATGCCATCCGGGGTATGCTGATGATGGTGCTTGAGCAAGCGGGTTTTAAATCCATTGCCGCCGTAGATGCTGAAGATGCCCAGAAGGCCTTAAATGATATTTCACCCGATTTGATCTTATTAGACTGGATGTTGCCCGGCATTAGCGGTGTCGAATGGGCGAGACGCTTAAAAAAAGAGCCTGTTTACCGGGATTTGCCGATTATTTTACTGACCGCCCGCGGCGAAGAGGAAGATAAGGTCAGAGGCCTGGAGATCGGCGCTGACGACTACATCACCAAACCTTTCTCACCGAAAGAATTGGTGGCCAGAGTCCGCGCGGTGCTGCGCCGTAGCGGCAAAATCCAAGGCTTGGCGCAAATAGCCTTGGGCGATTTAGTGCTGGATACCGAGCAACACCGGCTCAGCATCGGCGATAAGCAATTGGAGGTCAGCCCGACCGAATTCCGCCTGATGCAATTTTTTATGACCCACCCCGACAAAGTCTACAGCCGCACCCAATTGCTCGATCAAGTTTGGGGGCGTAGCGTCTATATTGAAGAGCGCACGATTGACGTGCATATCCGCCGCCTGCGCAAAATTCTCGGCGAACACGGGCGGGAAGACTTGGTGCAGACCGTGCGCGGCTTTGGCTACCGCTTTTCCCTAATGGAATAACCTGCATGAGTGTTTGGCGAAAAGAATTAATCACCGCTTCACTGCTATTGTTATCCGCCTGTATTATCGGCTCCATTACCGGAGCGGTGTTCTCTGCCCTATTTTTGGTCACACTGTTCTTATGGATTTGCCAGCTGTTGCAAATCCGCCGTTTTGAACGCTGGATCAGTGCTGGGGGTAAAGGCATCTATCCCAAAACTACCGGAATATGGGAAGAAATTTATTATCATATCTACCGGATTAAAAAAAGCGATAAGCGGCGCAAGAAAAAATTGCGCAAAATGATCGAGCAGTTCCGCCAGTCCACCGAAGCCTTACCCGATGCGGCGGTGGTGTTGCGGGCTAATGATGAGATTGAATGGGCCAATAAGGCGGCACGGCTGGTGTTGGGCTTGCAGCAATCGGACAAAGGCCAGCGTATCGTCAACTTACTGCGTTTCCCCGATTTTATCCGTTATCTGAAATCGGGCAACTACAGCGAACCGGTCATCTTGCCGTCGCCGTTAAATAACCGCATCACCTTGGAAGTGCGGGTTATCTGTTACGGCTCCGGCCTGCGCTTATTGTTGGCGCAAGACGTGACGCAATTGAAAAAAATGCAAATTATGCGCAAAGACTTTGTCGCCAATGTCTCGCATGAGCTGCGCACCCCGCTGACCGTCCTGAAAGGCTATCTGGAAACTTTGCAGGATATGGACGACGACACCTCGCCGCTGCTGACCAATTCTTTCAAGGAAATGCGCGGGCAAACCGAGCGGATGCAACATCTAGTCGATGACTTGTTACTTTTGACCCGTTTGGAGACGCAACAGAAAAAAACCCAGTGCATTGATGTGCCGGCCCTATTAGGCCAGATCTGTAAAGAAGGCGACACCATGGAAAACGCCTCCCGACGCATTGAGTTGACCTTGGAGACCGCCGCCCATCTGTACGGCGAAGAACAAGACTTGCGCAGCGCCTTTACCAATCTGCTCGGCAACGCGCTAAAATATTCGCCTGACGATTCGGTGGTGAAAGTGCGCTGGTATCAAGGTAAAGACGAAATTGTCCTGGATATTGAAGATTTTGGCGAAGGCATCGCCGCGTCTGATATTCCTAGGGTCACCGAACGCTTTTATCGGGTCGAGAACAAGCGCCGCAGCAAGATACCCGGCACCGGCTTGGGCTTGGCGATTGTCAAACATGTTCTGATGCGTCATGAAGCGACCTTAGCAATCACCAGTGAATTGGGTAAAGGCAGTTGCTTTAGTTGTCACTTCCCGCTGAAGCGGGTCTGTTGCAGCGGCTAATCGCCGCCCGCATACAATAAAAAGCCCGTTCCTGCATCAGCAGGAACGGGCTTGTTTACCGCTATCAGGCTAATGGCCCCTATACCGCTAAGGTATCCATTAAATCAATCATAAATTCCATTTCTTCATATTCGATTTTCTCCCATGCCGAAAAGCCCAGGCTTTTCAGTACAGCCGTGCTTTTATCGTCACTACCCATCGCCACTAGCAGTTCCTGCCACTCGTGCTGGCGATGCGCCAATTTAGGGCCTAGCATCAATGAATGGTTAATAACGCTAATTTCGCTTCTGACCAGCACCCGTAATTTACTTTTAATCAGGCCGGACAAATTATCATAAGCCTCGGCAAGAAACACCCCGACATCAGCATGGCCTTGCAATAACTGCTTAGCGACTAAAATATAGGCATCGCAAGGGATGGTCTGGGAATTATTTGCGTAAATGTCGCCTGCTTCCAGCAAGATCATACCCATCATGCGGACATCCGGGTCATCAGTCATGGCAATCGTGGTGCCAGGCGACAAATCTGCGACATCATGGGCCGCGCTATCGGCATTGACGGCGATAATTGCCTCGTCAGTAATGCCTCTAGGGCGCACCAACGGAAAAAAACCCTTGTCGCGGACTAACATGGCGGCATCAAAGGGGTTGGCGTAAATCAGATCGATGCCGTCATTCTCAATGACTGACCGCTGGGCTTGAAAGCTGTTGTACATTTCCAGATGAATCCCTTCACCTGTCTGTTTCTGTAGCCACGTATTAAAAATATACCATCCCGACAAATGGTCGGGGGGAAAATCAGGGCTAACGGTAAACTGGTAAGTCATGGTGTTTGTCTCTAACGTAACGAAGCATAAAGCTTTATGGATTCCTCAACCCGGGTGCGCGAAGGCTTGCGGCGCACAGACGTATAACTGACCACTTGGCCTTGCCGGACATTCGGGATCACCGTCGCCTTTACCCAATAAAAGCAACCGTCTTTACGCAAATTTTTAACAATGCCTTGCCAATGTACGCCCTTATTAACCGTATCCCATAAGTCTTTAAATGCGACGGCAGGCATGTCAGGATGCCTGAGAATGGAATGCGGCGAACCAATCAATTCTTCTTCGGTATAGCCCGACATTTCCACAAACGCCTTGTTAACGTGGGTAATGATGCCATTTTTGTCCGTGGTCGAAACAATCAGCTTACCGTCAGGATAAGGCACTTCAATTTCTGAATATAAAACCGTCCGCCGCAAACCGCCGTACAAATTAAGCACCGCCTCCTTGCAGTCACCTACCACATCTTCGGGTCTAAAGTCGCGCATTTTTTAAAGGTCTACAGGAAATCAGCGATACTGGCCGCTGCACGTTTAACATCAAGGAAAATCAGGCCTAATTTCGCATTAGGCTTGGCCAACACCGTCAAAACCGATTCTGAGCCGGCATACGTCATTAACACATACCCGTTAGCGCCCTTAATCAATACCTGCTCTAAGGTGCCTCTTGCCAATTCCTGCGCCGTTCTATCCCCTAATGACAACATTGCCGCACTCATCGCACCCACTCTGTCTTCATCCATAGATGCAGGTAAAACCGACGCTATCATCAAGCCATCCGTTGAAATGATTCCCGATGCTTCAATATCAGCCGAAGTACCGTTAAGTTCTGTCAATACAGAAGTCAACATGTTTGCACGCATAATTTAGTTTCCTCTTTTACTTTTTAAAAATGTAATGTTAACGTTCAATTTAACTCTCCTTTGTTGCATAACGTATGCTCAATGCCCAAACCAAAGACACAAATTCGGGTTGGTTAAAATGGGGTATGCCATAAACGGCAATGACGAACCGGTTATTGGATATAAATAACGGCCAAAACCCCACTTCACTATTACCAAAAACGTCAACAATAGACCACGCCTGACTCATCAGCCCCATATTATTGGCCAACAGGCCTGCCCGGCGGTCATGAACGGTAGCGATTTCCGCGCTCAACGCGGACAGCTCTTCGGCAACCTCGTGCGGGAAGCCGTGAGTTGCAAGATAAAAACCTTGTTTTTCTGCCAACAATACCTTGCCGTTTTCAGAAAGCTTGCTCAACAATTGCGGCAGCAAGCTTTCAAGGGAGCCGATGGGATATTCAATAGGTTCTGCCACGCCCTGTATCCAACGTAGTTTTTGGCAATGGTGCAATAACTCAAAACATTTTTCAGGGTCATCATGGTTCATCAAATCCTGCAAATTATCTAGCGTGAGGGCGGGCGTTTGCGGCTGCAATAAGAGTCTTCTTAAAAACTGGCGGGGCTTATCCGTTTCCATGGAACAAACCGCATAATAGGCCCCGGCTGGCGTAGGATATAAATAGAGGCCTTCCGTTAAAGAATAGTCGCCACTCATCGCTATTCCTCTAACCCTGGATCCAGGGTATACAATAACGCTTGGATTAATAAGGACACATCGCTCTTCACCCGGGCATCAACGGCAAAAACGGGCGGCTTTAGCCCTATGTTACGCAATTGCACATGGTAATCGTCAATAGTCGGCTTCGAACTCAAATCCATTTGCGTTACCCCGATTGCCACTGTTGTAGTGGATATAAATTTATCAAACGTGTCCAAAAAGAACTTCATGTCCTGAAAAGGGTCGGCACGGGTGTTATCCAGCAACAAGACCAGGCCGATACCGCCATTGACCAAGATGTCCCACATAAAATCAAAGCGCTCTTGCCCCGGCGTGCCATAAAGATGCAGTTTCTCCCCGCCCGGCAAGTTCATAATACCATAATCCATCGCAACGGTTGTCGATGCTTTACGCGATTTGGTCATATCGCTCGCAGAAGCATCAGTTTTTATCGGCGGCATATCACTGATTGAATTGATAGCTGTCGTCTTGCCAGCTCCCACGGGCCCGGTAAAAATAATTTTATACTGACTCATATTGATATATTTATTCCGCTATGCTTTCTTGCCAAGCAATGTACTGAGGATCCGCTTCAGTAACCCTTGGTTTTTGTTGGGTTTGATTTCAGGTGACTGTACTAATACGTCAGCTTCTCTTCTTACTTGGGCAGCCAGCCCCAAAGAACAGGCTGCGCTAATGAACACAAAAACGTACTGCGGCTTGATATTCAGCACTTCAGCAACATCGGGAAGGGTTCTAGGCCCTTGTACCAATAAGGCGGCAATACGCAATGCGTGGGGGGTGACTAACAAACGGGTAAAATTAGGCCAACTTTTCAGGTAAACGGGCTGTTTAATATCAATCGTCGAAGGGTAACGGCCTTTTGATGCCCAGCAGGCCACCTTCCATAAAAAAGCGTCCATGCTGTGGAACCTGTCCAAAGCCCGTTCCGCATCGGCCAAATCAGGGCTTAATGGCGTAACCGACATTTTTGAGCCTAAGGTGCTGTTAATCGCCAACCCTGCAAAAGCGCGGAGCTGGTTTTCATCGACATCCAGCCATACCTCATCATTGTCGGGCAGGATAATGAGGGGGTTCCAACCGGAATTAAGCTGTCGGGTCTGATTTTTCTCACGGCTCACTTTATAGGCCGATTCGACATAACCCTGAAAATATTCTTTCGGGTTATAGCTGGCTCTGGCGAATTGCCTGGGATCATTGACATCAATACCGGGAACATTACCGATAAAAGCCCCAAAACCTTTTTCATTCAGCTGCATAGCCGCCTGATGTTTCGAGGTTTTCTTTTGCTCGTCGGTTTCCATGACATAATTTTTCAGTACCGGCTTATCCGCTTCGGCGACTGGCGGCGCTTCCGTGCCGGCGGTAAAACTGCTTCTAGGGGGCTGCGCCGCTTTCGCCGTTTGCTCAAGCTGCGCCCTGGCTTTTGCCAAAGCGTTAAGCATTTCTTCGGTCTTAACCGGTTTACCGATCCGAAAAGCCCCTTCAATACTCGATGCGTTCAAAGATAATACAATTAAAGGCCTAGCGGCTTGCCCGTCGATACGCTCACGCAGCAGCCGCTGCCCGGTAACCGAATCGGCATCAAAAATATCAATTTCTGCATTAGGGGGATTCACCACCGCCGCAACGCCTTTGCAAGGGCCTTGCAAATACATTGCCATCATTTTATAGCTACGTTCGTCCATGCCATGTAACGCAACCTTTAATGGATTTTTATTTTTATCCATTGTTATTTCGCCCTTTAAAGAAATTGTTCAATTGATCCCATTCAGCAATTATATCGAAATCTGAGCGATTTAACTCATTTAACATTGTGTAAAACCCTTCTGAATCGCGGGTCGATTTATAGAGAGCCAATAATTCGTGTTGCAGCTCGACCCTTGCCGGATGCTTAAGGAGCGCGTTTTCAAGTACCTGCTTGGCTTCTTCCAACTGGCTGTATTCAATATGGTCACGCGCTATCTCCAAAGGATCGTGGTCGGGTTTAGCTTGGTCGGCGACCACCTGCCTGACTAAGGCATTGGTGCCGACTATGCCCCGCGTCAGGATACAATAGCGGTTACCTGCCAATAAAAAGGGGCTGGCCTGCTCGTCTTTAAGATACTCTTTAATCAAGATAAATTGCTCATTGCTTAAGCCTGGTTTGATGCCGGCTAACATCCGCCAACTGATCGCTTGTCCGTGCCGGTTCAAGATGACCAAAAAATCGACAATGGCCGCAAAGAGCTGTTCGTTCAGATCCTTATGGAAACAAAAGTAAATCCGTTGCAAATGCGATATGAGATGCTTAGGTTTTCTGGCTATCCGGAAAACCAGTTTTTCTAAAATATCGACATACGCCAGCAATTCTGAGGAATTCAGGGTATTGTTATCTTGTAAATAAAAAAAGTGCCGCTCTGGTGGCGGCCCATTTTTATCTTCGTCATGGCAAACGATCAAGTCAGCATCAGCAATCATTAATAAATTACTTTATTGATTAAGGTTAGGTTTAGAGAATAGCTCTAAATTATCATTTTACAAGCGCATTGACCAACAAAATCGTTGCGGAATCTGCACATTTACACTTCCTACAAAATAATCCGCGCCAATTGGGCAATTAATTATAAAATAGGCTTTTTTAAACTTGTTTTTTGATGACGGAACATATTATGAACCAAAACACCATAAACCTTATAGAACAATACTATGCCGCTTTTAATAGCGCCGACATGGCAACTTTTTTAAACTTGCTCACCGATGATGTCATCCACGACATTAACCAAGGCAAGCGGGAAATCGGCAAGGAAGCTTTCACTCAGTTTATGGCCTGCATGAACCACAACTACAAAGAGCAACTGGTCGACATGGTCATCATGGCGACTGCCGACGGTAGCCGTGCCGCCGCCGAATTTACGGTGCTGGGCGAATATTTGCAAACTGACGAAGGCCTGCCCGTCGCACAAGGGCAAAAATATCGCTTACCCGCCGGGGCATTTTTTGATATCCGTGACAACAAAGTCGCCCGCATCACCAATTATTATAACCTGCAAGACTGGATCGCCCAGGTCAGCGCGTAACGGGGAACCGCCGCCATCACTGCCGATCCTGTGGCAAGATGGCGGCGGCAGGGTTACTTGGCCGTGTTTGCCACACTTTTGTACCCGCCCACACATAAAGGCGCGGCCAGCACCAGCAAACACATCAGCCACTGCACTAACTGTTGGTTGGTCAAAGTAAACCGTAACGACAGCAACAAACGTCCGCCCCCGCCCGGATAGGCCAAAATCAAATCGCGGCTTCGCCAAAACTCCCACGTCTCGCCCACAATCAAGCCTAAGCCCGTCGCCAATAAGGCATACCCCAACCAATGCGCTTGGGCGTAATAGCGGCCACACGGCAACAGCCCGGTTTTCAGCACATCCCGCCGCTGGCCAGTTGCTATCAGCATTAAACCTAAGACACCGGCCACCGCCATGCTTGCCGTTAACACAGGAAAGCTAATATAACGGCCATTGACCGCCAAACACAAGCCTTTAAACGCCATAAAACCGCCCAACAGCCAATACAGCCGATGCAGCCAATCAGCCAGCCGGACATTCATGGTTTGCCCCGCCAATAGCGTATAAGCGTATTGCAACATCAATCCTGCCAAAGCCGCATTAACGCCGACCACCGCTAAGGTCAGCAACCGTTGCCACACCGTATAGCTGGTATACCATAGCCACTCTATTTGCTGTGTCCATAGCAAAACCATGATTTGCACCGCCAACACCAACGCGGCCATCGGCACTATCGGCAAGGCCTGCAAAGGCTTACGGAACACCAAAACAGCCGCCAGAAATAGGGCTAACGCCGCCAGCCACCCTTTATACCATTGCGGGTCTTCATACACCTTACCCGTCAACGGAAACACCTCTTCCCTATCGACCGAAAACAGCCCCCAATTAGCGCCCACCACGCCTTCCAACTCGCTTTTCCAAGACTGGTTAATCGCCTCGACGATGTTGTAGTCAAAGCCATTGGCACTGGCGACGCTAATCAGCCCCCTAATAAATTTCGCCTCGTTAACGACACTGGGCACTGCCCAACCCCGTTGGCGGCCTTCGCTGGGCCAGCCCGATTCACCGATCAAAATCGCCTTGTCTGCCCCCATTGCCCACGCTTGCTGCTGGACATGCTTATAAATGCGTTCGATATGTGCAGGGGCCTCATCAACCGGAATCGGTTCGTCCTCCCAATAGGGCAGAATATGGATAGTGATAAAATCCACTTCCTTAATCAGCTCAGGGTACTTCATATACATCGACCAAACATCCGCATAAGAAACGGGCTGCTTAACCGCCTGCTTGACCGCCCGAATATAGCCGATCAGCTCGTTTATCTCTAAATCGCCACGCAACAACACCTCGTTACCGACAATCACGCGCTTGACCACATCGGGGTTGGCGTTGGCGGAGCGGATCAGCCCGTCAATCTCCAATTGGTTGCCTTTTTTGATACCCCCTAGCCAGGCTCCTTGGATCATCGCCAGACCGTATTTACGCGCCAAAGCAGGGATTTCCGGCATCGTACCTTCAGCACTGGCATAAGTACGGATAGAACGGGTTTTTTCGCTCATTAGGCGCAAATCCGTATCCAGTTGCGCCACATTAGGAAACACCCCATCCATCGGCCCTTGGCCTTCCCAAAACGGCGCAAAAGATAGGCTATTGAGCTTACCCTGCGGCACATCGGCCCCAACATCTTGGGGCTGGTTCGCCAGCCAACCGCCTGTCGCGGCCAACAAAATAATCAATATAACAGTGACAACAAGTTTCATATAAACGCCGGACTCAGAAAAACAGGAGGGAACAGAACAAGCAAAACATGCCGTCTTCAGATACCGTTAAAAAAACCCGGCACCACCACTTTCAGATAAGCAATGCCCGACAGTTTTTTGTATTTGCCGATGACACACTCCCCGATGCTAGCCCAACCCTACCCAGTGACTATATTATCAGATACTAACATCTTATAGGGCAATTTCGCTTAAAATAGGGTCTTTTTAATAGCCAGACGGCATAAAAAAACCGCCGCACCCCTTTTACAAGAAATGTCTGACGGTTTTAAGGGATGCTCTTAGCCGCCCGCCACCGGAGCGGCGGCGGGGCGGCGCAACCTACTTAGTTCTTGCTTTTGTCAACGATTTGGTTAGCTTTAATCCAAGGCATCATGCTGCGTAATTGCGCACCGACCACTTCAATAGGATGCTCGGCATTCAAACGGCGTTTAGCGGTCATTTCAGGATAATTGGTCATACCTTCGACGATGAATTGTTTCGCGTATTCACCGTTTCTGATGTTCTTTAACGCTTCACGCATCGCCCAACGGCTTTCTTCGTTGATAACTTTAGGGCCGGTGACATATTCACCGTATTCGGCATTGTTGGAAATGGAGTAGTTCATGTTAGCGATACCGCCTTCATACATCAAATCCACAATCAGCTTCAACTCATGCAGACATTCGAAATAAGCCATTTCCGGCGCGTAACCGGCTTCAACCAAGGTTTCAAAACCCGCTTTGATCAGCTCAACGGCACCGCCGCACAATACCGCCTGTTCGCCGAACAAATCGGTTTCGGCTTCGTCACGGAAAGTCGTTTCGATAACGCCTGAACGGCCACCGCCAATTGCTGACGCATACGACAAACAAATCGCTTTAGCCGTACCTGAAGCATCTTGGTGGACAGCGATCAAATCAGGCACGCCGCCGCCACGGACAAATTCAGAACGCACGGTATGACCCGGTGCTTTAGGGGCAATCATAATGACATCCAAATCGGCACGCGGCACGACTTGGTTATACAAAATCGAGAAGCCGTGGGCAAAAGCCAACGCCGCGCCTTGTTTAATGTTAGGCAGGATTTCGTTTTTATACAACTGCGCCTGGAATTCATCAGGGGTCAAAATCATGACGATATCGGCGGCGGCAACCGCTTCTGCGACTTCCATCACCACTAAACCGCAGGCTTGGGCTTTGGCAACTGAAGGCGAGCCTGCGCGTAAACCGACGATCACTTCAACGCCGGAATCTTTCAGGTTAAGCGCGTGGGCGTGGCCTTGCGAGCCGTAACCGATAATGGCGACTTTTTTGGCTTTGATGATAGATAAATCGGCGTCTTTGTCGTAATAAACTTGCATTGTTGTTCCTGTTTTTTAGTTATCAGTTTGTTAAAAATAAATAGGGAGTTAAACGCTTAAGCCCTTCTCGCCTCTGGAGATACCCGTAGGTCCGGACCGGACGACCTCAATAATGGTCGAAGGCTCAATTGCGGCGACAAACGCATCCAGTTTCTCGGACGGCCCCGTCACCTCAATGACGTAGGTCGTCGCCGTCACATCCAGGATTTTGCCACGGAATATCTCCGCAAGGCTGCGGATTTCATGGCGGGTCGAGCTACTGGTTTTTACCTTGACCATCATCAGTTCGCGCTCGATATGGGTGGTTTCGGCAAACTCAATCAGCTTAACCACATCAATCAGCTTATTCAGCTGTTTGACGATTTGCTCGACCACCTGTTCGCTGCCGTTCGTCACCAAGGTCATGCGCGACAAGCTGGCATCTTCGGTCATCGCCACGTTCAGCGATTCAATATTATAGCCCCGCGCCGAAAACAACCCGGCTACCCGTGATAAAGCACCGGACTCATTTTCAATCAATAAGGAAATGATATGCCGCATTATGCCAACTCCCTGTCCGTTGTGGTGCCGGTGGCAACCCGTAATTTCATATCATGGTGGCCTTTACCCGCTTCAATCATCGGATAAACGTTTTCCGTCCGGTCAGTCATAATGTCCAAGAACACAGTACGGTCTTTTAAGGCAAACGCCTCTTCCAATGCCCCGCGCACCTGTTCCGGCTTGTCAATACGCATCCCGACATGCCCATAAGCCTCGGCTAATTTGACAAATTCAGGGATAGTATCCATATAAGAATGCGAATAGCGGCTCTCGTAAGAGAATTCCTGCCATTGCCTGACCATGCCCATATACCGGTTATTCAAATTAATGATCTTAATCGGCGTTTTATATTGTAAAGCGGTGGACAGTTCTTGTATGCACATCTGGATACTGGCCTCGCCGGTAACGCAGGCGACCTCCGCGTCAGGAAACGCCAATTTTACCCCAATCGCCGCCGGCAAACCAAAGCCCATTGTCCCCAAACCGCCCGAATTGATCCAGCGGCGCGGCTTGTCAAATTTATAGTATTGTGCCGCCCACATTTGATGCTGGCCGACATCGGAAGTGACATAAGCGTTACCTTTGGTCACTTCATACAATTGTTCAATCACATACTGCGGCTTAATCAGCTCGCTGCCACGGTCAAACGCCAAACAATCCACCGCCTGCCATTCGGCAATCTGTTGCCACCATGCTTCCAAGGCCTTTTTCTGCGGTTTGTTTTTATAGTCTTTATGGTCTTTCAGCAGACTGATCATATGCTGCAAGACATTTTTCACGTCGCCGACAATCGGCACATCGACTTTGACGGTCTTGGCAATTGATGCCGGATCAATATCAATATGGATGATTTTCGCATAAGGACAGAACATATCCAGCTTGCCCGTCACCCGATCATCAAAACGCGCCCCGACCGCGATAATCACATCGCTTTCGTGCATCGCCATATTGGCCTCATAAGTGCCGTGCATCCCCAACATACCGATAAATTGCTTATCGGTCGCCGGATACGCCCCTAAACCCATCAGGGTATTAGTCACCGGAAAGCCCAACAGCTTGCTAAAGTCAATCAGTTCTGCGCTGGCTTCGCCCAACACCACGCCGCCGCCCGAATAAATGACTGGCTTGCGGGCCCCCAGCAACAGCTCGACGGCCTTTTTGATTTGCTCCTTATCACCGCTCACGGCAGGTTGGTAAGAGCGCATCACGACTTTTTTCGGGTATTTGTAAGGGACTTTAATGTTAGGGTCGGTAATGTCCTTAGGAATATCGACCACAACTGGCCCCGGACGGCCTGTCGTCGCCACATAAAACGCCTTCTTGACGGTCTCGGCCAATTTCGTGACATCCTTCACCAAGAAATTATGCTTTACGCACGGGCGGGTAATCCCCACCATATCGACTTCTTGGAAGGCATCGCTGCCGATGACCGGAGACGGCACCTGCCCGGAAATGATGACCATAGGGATAGAGTCCATATACGCCGTGGCAATCCCCGTCACGGCATTGGTCGCCCCAGGCCCTGATGTGACCAATACCACGCCAGGCTTACCCGTGGCACGGGCATAGCCGTCCGCCGCATGGGTTGCCCCTTGCTCATGACGGACAAGAATGTGTTTAACAGCATCCTGCTGGAAAATGGCATCATACAGATGCAAAACCGCCCCGCCAGGATAACCAAAAATATACTCTACGCCTTCGTCTTTCAGACTTTGGACGAGAATTTGTGCACCACTTAGCTCCACGCTCACCTCAAAATAAACATGTTTTGTCGATGGATATCGAGTTATATCCGCCCCCCCCAAAAAATCGCCCAATGAGGGGAATTTTCCGCCAGAAAACGGCTCAATAATTTTTTATTTAATGCTGTCACTTTTCCACAACATAATCTTAGGTATTCTACTAGGTTCTTAGTAAAATTGTAACGTTCATCTAATCAGGCGGGCTTATTTGCACGGCCAGTGCTGATGCCGCTATTTTTAAGTAACTGACGTTACGCAGTAACGTGCTTTACCCCCGTTTGCCGCGCCGAGCATCGCAGGTTTTGTCGGGATCAGCCCGAATACCCATAGGGCATAAAGGGGCGCGGCAGGGATGCCGCGCGTCGGCAGGTGTACCCAAGGGCATAAAGGCAGGAGCCCACTCTGCCGACCCCCGACAAAACCGAGAAGCGCAGGATCAAGCGGCAACCGGGCCGCCTTATGACGCGTGCCGTCCTTGGCACTCGCACTTCGTGTGCGGTGCATCCAAATCTGCTCCTGGCAGATTTGTCTTTGGATACTTTCTTTTGGCGGAGCAAAAGAAAGTATCTCGCCTTCGGGTGCGAGAACCCGATTAAAAACCGTCGCGACAGCGACTCATCGCTACATTTTTCAATATCGAAAAATGATTGCGTAACACCAGTTAAGTAACTCAAGAGGTTCCCGTAACAGCCATGACCCATAAACTTATTGCCCCCTCCCTCGTCGTCATATTTCTGGCAGGCTGTGCCAGCGAACCGCCGCAACCGACCAATCCTACCCCCAAAACTATCGCCATCACCCCCATACCCGAAGCCCGACCACAAAAGCTAGAAAACTACAACAGCCCGTCCGAAGCTGATATGAACGGGGGCGACTATTCCGCTATGGGGATCACCGGCGATTATGCCGGCCTCTATTCGGTGCAAAACTTTATCAATTTTATGGTCAGAAAGCATGGTTTTTCGCAAAACTACCTTAATGGCCTGTTTTCGCAAGCCCAGCGTCTGGATTCGGTGATTAAACTGGAAAGCCCGGTCGCCGCATCTACCATGCCCACCAAACCGCATCTTGGCAGTTGGACGCGTTACCGCAATAAATTTTTGACCGAAGCCCACATCAGCAATGGCGTGGAATTTTGGCGCAGCCATGCCGATGCCGTCGAGCGGGCCAGCCTCCAGTACCACGTTGACCCCGAATACATTGTCGCCATTATTGGCGTAGAAACCTACTTCGGCAAAAATGTCGGCAAAACCCGCATTTTTGATGCCCTCGCCACCCTAAGCTTTTATACCGAAAGGCGATCGAAGTATTTCATGTCAGAACTGGAACATTATTTGTTGATGACCCGCGAAGAAGGTTATGAGCCGCGCCAACCCGTCGGCTCTTGGGCGGGGGCAATGGGTTTGGGGCAATTCATGCCCAGCAGCTTCCGGCATTTGGCGGTGGACTTTAACAGCGATGGCCGCCGCGACATTTGGCATCCCGAAGACGCGATAGGCAGTGTCGCCCACTATTTCTCCAAAAACGGTTGGCAACTTAACCAACCCGTCACCTACCAGACCAGCCCCTCCACTGACCCGGCAGTCATTGAGCTGAGCACCTACGAAGGCAGCGAATATTGGTTTATCCAGAAAAACTTCAAGGTGATCAAGCGCTACAACAACAGCAACAAATACGCCATGGCCGTACACCAACTCGCCCAAGCCATTAAAGACCGCTACTACTAGCCAAGCCCGGCGTAGGGACAAATAAGCCCCTACGCCGCCTAAGCCCAGAACCGTCAATCCGCCGCCAACCCCAAAGCCTGCATTTTATCCGCCGCATAAGCCGCTAAAGCTTCCAACACGTCGGCATTCGTGTCCGGCAGGGCGCGTAAGCTCTCCAATTGGCGAAAAAACGCACTAAACGTCAAGCTCCCCGCCCCTGCCCTGCCCGTCAAACGGTCAACACAGCTTTGCCGCCACGCTTGCGCCTCGGTTGCCGACAAAGTGTGCGGATAATTACGCGCCCGATACCTAAAGAGCATTTCCGGCAAGCGCGGGTCGGCAAACGGAAACCGCGCCGCCGCCAACGTCTCAGCGGGCAGCGTGGGGATTTTCGCCATTTGCCGCTTATCGGCATCACTAAAAAATCCGCCGCTATACAAAGCCAGATCAGGATCGGCGGGAACGCCCGGCGCATCGCCGACCGCCGCGAACACCGCCGCCACTTTCGCGGCAATATCAGGTGCCGTCTGTAAGGCCGCCAAATGCGCTTGGCACTGGGGCAAATCCACGCCCAAACGCTCCCTATCGGCAGGCCGCAGTACCGACATCGGCGCTAAAACCGGACATTTATTGATATGCACCGTTTTTAGCGGTATCCGCGCCGTACCTTCGGGCAACGCCTCGGTCGCCGTGAACAGCCGCTGGCGAATCTCCTCCACCGACAAGCTTAACAGCGGCGTAGGATCAACCGCCAAATCATAAACCACCACACCATTGGTATTGCCCGGATGCTGGCATAACGGCACAATCACCGCCAAACAATGCCGTAAGGCCGGATACATACCCGAAACATGCAACAACGGCACAAACCGCCCCAACTGCAACAAGTTTAACGCCTCATACTTGCTACGGTGCTGCCAAAAAAACTGGTACAGCTTCGGCTGTTTCGTCTTAAGCAGTTTAGCGACGGCAATAGTGGCATAAACATCGGCCAGCGCGTCATGGGCATTGGCATGGCCGATACCGTTGGCGGCGGTCAAGTGCTCGAGCCGGAAACTGGGCTTGCCCAGCCCGTCAACAGGCCATTGGATACCGTCAGGACGCAAGGCCTTAGCCGCCCTGACCACATCCAGCAAATCCCAGCGCGAATTGCCATGCTGCCATTCCCGTGCATAAGGGTCGTAAAAATGCCGATACAGGCTATTGCGCGTTACTTCATCGTCAAAACGGATGCTGTTATAGCCTAAGGCACAAGTATGCGGACGCGCCAATTGGGCATGGATGAGGCGGATAAATTCCGCCTCGCACACACCGTTTTTGGCCGCTATTTGGGGGGTAATGCCGGTAATCAGGCAAGCGTCAGGATGCGGGAGGCTATCGGCAGCAAGCTGGCAATACACCACCAGCGGCTCGTCAATAATAGTAAAATCGTTGTCGGTACGGACACCGGCAAATTGCGCGGGTCGATCCCGTTGCGGGTCGGCACCAAACGTCTCATAATCATGCCAGTACAGGGTCGGTGAACTCAAGCACGCCCTTCTGCTTCAAGTTTTTTACGTTTATCGCATTTCTCTACACAGACACAGTCGCTATTAACCCCGCCACAAGAGCCTTTAATGGCTTTTCTGCCAAAGATCACCCCAATTGCCATTAAGCCGACTACCGCCAGCATGACACAAAATGTCACTAAAAAATACGTCATTGTCTTATCCTCAACATGTCTAAAAAATCACTTCTTAACTGACGTTACGCAGTAACGTGCTTTACCCCCGTTTGCCGCGCCGAGCATCGCAGGTTTTGTCGGGATCAGCCCGAAGGGGCGCGGCAGGGATGCCGCGCGTCGGCAGGTGGGCAGGAGCCCACTCTGCCGACCCCCGACAAAACCGAGAAGCGCAGGATCAAGCGGCAACCGGGCCGCCTTTTCTTTGGATACTTTCTTTTGGCGGAGCAAAAGAAAGTATCTCGCCTTCGGGTGCGAGAACCCGATTAAAAAAAACGTCGCGACAGCGACTCATCTCTACATTTTTCAATATCGAAAAAATGACTACATAACATCACTGCTTACCTCAATGGCCACGGTCTAAGGTTTTCAGTTCCTTTAAGCGGCCATTTTCAAAACGTAAATACTGCTGCAAACGTCTGCGGCCAAAATCATAAACCCATTCCTCAACCACCACATCCACTTCGGCGTATTGCTGCAAACCTATATTGGTGGCGGTATTCGGGTAAACCGTCGCGCCGTCACCAAAATAATTCGACTCACTGGCATAATGGCTGACGCTACGCCTTTCGAGATGGGTATCAATAGAATCAGGGTCGCCGCACTTATAAACGACATCGTTCTTACTGTTGCCCAATTCGACCAACTCATGCCCGCAACGTAAGGCAAACACAGACTGGGAAATGAGCAGACAGAAAAATAGTAGCAATAATCTTGATGGTCGCATAGGAAGCTCCAAAACAGTCAGCACACAGCGGCTTTATCCGATGATAAACAACGCTGCCAATGCTGACGATTGTAACCTATACAAAATGAATGGGTACTGAATTTATAAAAAAAATCCCCTTCCGCAAGGACAGACCAAAGCGGAAGAGGATTGTTTTGCCGTAAGCGACTTAGCCGCCGAAATCGTCCAACATAATGTTTTCGGGTTCGACACCGTTATCTAACAGCATTTTGATCACTGAGCTGTTCATGATTGGCGGACCGCACATGTAAAACTCACAATCTTCTGGTGCCGGATGGTTTTTCAGATAATGTTCATAAACCACGTTATGGATAAATCCGGTATAACCGTCCCAATTATCGTCCGGCAGCGGGTCAGATAACGCCACATGCCATTCAAAATTGTCATTTTCACGGGCCAGCATATCGAAATCTTCAACATAGAACATTTCGCGCTTGCTCCGCGCACCGTACCAGAAGGTAATCTTACGTTTGGATTTCAAACGGCGTAACTGGTCGAAAATGTGCGAACGCATCGGCGCCATACCTGCACCACCACCGATGAAGACCATTTCCGCTTCGGTTTCTTTAGCGAAAAATTCACCGTAAGGGCCGGACACGATACATTTATCGCCAGGTTTCAGGCCAAAAATGTACGATGACATAATCCCAGGCGGGACATTTTCAGCGGCGCGTGGCGGCGGCGTGGCAATACGCACGTTCAGCATAATCTCTTTTTCTTCAGGGTATGAAGCCATAGAGTAGGCGCGTAACGCGGGTTCTTTCACGTCGGAGACATAACGCCACAGATTGAATTTATCCCAATCGTCACGGAAACGCTCTTCCACCAAATAATCGCTATATTTAACGACATGCGGCGGACATTCGATCTGGATATAACCGCCCGCACGGTAGTTAATAGCTTCGCCTTCCGGCAAATCCAACACCAACTCTTTAATAAACGTGGCAACGTTATGGTTAGACTTAACCGTACATTCCCATTTTTTCACCCCAAAAACACTGTCTTCCACTTCAATCGACATATTGTTTCTGACCGTGACTTGGCAAGAAAGGCGTTCGCCTTCCGCCGCTTCACGTTTGGTGATGTGCGAGGTTTCAGTCGGCAGAATATCGCCGCCGCCTGAATGGACTTTCACGCGGCATTGTGCGCAAGTACCGCCGCCGCCGCACGCTGATGACACAAACAAACCGTTATCGGCTAACGCGCCTAACAGTTTTGACCCGACCGGCACATGGATTTTCTTCTCGTCATTGATCAGAATTTCCACATCACCGGCAGCCACCAACTTACTTTTGGCACCGATAATGAGAAATACCAATGCAATCACGAAACCCGTGAAAATAATAATGCCTAAAATAATTTCCAACATTACGACACCTTCCTATAGTTGGATTCCAGAGAAAGCCATGAAGCCAAGCGACATCAGACCCGCAGTAATAAAGGTGATACCCAAGCCTTGCAGACCAGCCGGAATGTCACTGTATTTGAGCTTTTCGCGCACACCCGCCATAACGGTAATCGCCAAAGCCCAGCCTAAGCCGCTACCGATACCGTAAGTGACGCTTTCGCCGAAGTTGTAGTCACGCTCAATCATGAACAGACTACCGCCCAAAATGGCGCAGTTTACGGTGATTAACGGCAAGAAGATACCTAAGGCAGAATACAAAGCCGGAAAGAACTTATCTAAGATCATTTCCAAAATTTGTACCAAAGCGGCAATCATACCGATACAGCTTAACAACGCCAAAAAGCTCAAATCCACGCCTTTAATGCCAATCCAAGACAAAGCGTCTTCTTTCAGCAGGGTGTGATAAACCAAGTTATTGGCAGGAACGGTAATGGCTTGTACCACCATAACCGCAACCCCTAAGCCCATCGCCGTGGAAATTTTCTTGGAGACCGCAATAAACGTACACATGCCCAAAAAGAAGGACAAGGCTAGGTTTTCGATAAAAACGGCTTTTACAAATAAACTAATATAGGCTTCCATTAGTGATGCCCTCCTTCACCATGCGCAATCGGCATAATTTTAAATTCGACTTTTTCGGCTTGTTCGGGCTTCCATTGACGGACACTCCAAATAATCAAACCGATGATGAAAAACGCACTAGGCGGCAATAACATCAAGCCATTAGGATCATACCAGCCGCCGTCTTTGGTCAGGTGAAAAATTTCATTGCCCAATAACTTGCCTGAGCCGAACAATTCTCTGAAAAAAGCGACGATAACCAAAATCAAGCTATAGCCCAAACCGTTACCGATACCGTCCATGAAGCTCTCCAGTGGAGGATTTTTCATGGCATAGCCTTCGGCGCGGCCCATAACGATACAGTTGGTGATGATCAAACCGACAAACACCGACAATTGCTTGCTGACATCGTAAGCGAAGGCTTTCAAGATCTGGTCAACCACAATAACCAGCGAAGCGATGATCGTCATTTGCACGATAATACGGATGCTGCTGGGGATGTGGTTTCTGATCGCGCTGATCGCGGCACTAGAAAACGCCGTGACCAAGGTCAATGCCAACGCCATAATCAACGACGTGGACATTTGCGAGGTGACCGCCAACGCCGAACAAATGCCTAAGACCTGTAAGGTGATAGGGTTATTGCTGACCAGCGGCTCTATTAATACTTTTTTTGTTTCGTCATTCAATACAGCGCTCATTAGGCACCTCCTTTGACGGTTCTGACTTTGCTCAAATACGGGGCAAAACCTTCTTTACCCATCCAGTATCTGACTAAGTTAGAAACCCCCGTACTGGTTAAAGTTGCACCGGCAAGGCCGTCCACTTGGTATTGCGAACCCGGCTTGCTGTTGTCCACCACGCCTTTGATCAAGGTCAAAGCCGGTTCGCCGATATCGGCTTCAGTAATCAGGCCTTTATCAAGCGAAGGCTGATCGGTTTCGGCATAGACTTTTTTACCTTTCCACAGCGCCCGCCAGTTAGGGTTAACGACTTCGCCACCCAGCCCCGGAGTTTCTGCTTGGTCATAAAAGTTGATGCTTTGTACGGTCTGACCATCGGCATCTAACGATAAGAAGCCATAGAGCGTAGACCACAAACCATAACCGTTAATCGGTAAGATAATGGATTTGATAGTACCTTTTTCCTTCACCAAAAACACTTTCGCATATTTGGCTTTGATTCTGATATGGGCAATATCTTTGTCTTTTGGAATAGCAACGTTTTGGGCGGGGTCTTTCGCCGCCTTACGTTGGTCATAGTCGGCGGCATTAATGCTGTCAATGTATTCGCCGCTTTCCAAATCAACAATTTTCGCTTCGATCTTTTCGGCAAAAGCGGCGTCAATATCGCTGCCTTGTTCTAAAAGACCCGCCACATCAAGAATATTCTTCTTCATGTCCATTTCTTTGTTCATGACTTGCAGAGGCTTTAAAGCAACCGCCGCCATAGCGACAAACACCGCACAAACCAAGCACAAAGACAAAGCGATAGCGAACGTCTTTTCTAAGCTGTCATTGCCTAAGGCCAAAACCTTATCGCGGTAGACAGTAAATTTTCCATAATAGTGGCACAGCGTTTCTTTATTAAGCATGGCGTTTCATCCTTCTTCTGATATTGGCCTGAATGACGAAGTAGTCAATGGTAGGCGCGAACATGTTAGAGAACAGAATTGCCAACATAATACCTTCTGGGAATGCAGGATTCACGACTCTGATTAAGACGGTCATACCGCCGACTAAAGCGCCGAATATCCAGCGGCCTGTGTCAGTCATCGCGGCACTGACGGGGTCAGTCGCCATATACACCATACCGAAAGCAAAACCGCCGATAGTCAAATGCCAGTACCAAGGCAAGGCAAACATCGGGTTGGTGTCGCTACCGATCATATTAAACAACAATGACGTTGCCACCATGCCTAAAAACACACCCGCCATAATCCGGTACGAAGCCACACGGGTATATAACAGAAACGCCGCACCGATTAAGATAGCGATAGTGGAGGTTTCTCCCAAACAGCCCGGCTCAAAACCGAACAGGGTTTGGAACCAAGTGTAATGGGCGTTATAAACCGCTTCCAAGCCACCGTTTGCCGCCAAGCCCAGTGGGGTTGCCGCCGTATAACCGTCAACAGCCACCCAGACGGAGTCGCCGGAAATGGAAGCCGGATAAGCAAAATACAAAAACGCCCGACCTGTTAAAGCAGGGTTTAAAAAGTTTTTGCCGGTTCCGCCGAACACTTCCTTACCGATAACGATACCGAAAGAAATGCCTAACGCGACCTGCCATAACGGCATGTCAGGCGGCATAATTAAGGTGTACAACATGGATGACACCAAGAAGCCTTCATTGACTTCATGGCCGCGCACCGTGGCGAACAACACTTCCCAAACCCCGCCCACCGCTAAGGTGACGAAATAAATAGGGAAAAAGTACAACGCGCCATGGGCGATGCAAGACAGTGGGTTAGACGGGTTATAGCCGAAAATCATCATCGGCAAACTGCGCCAATTGCCGATTTTTTCCAAACCCATTGCTTCCATTGCCAAATTGGCCTGATAGCCCGTGTTATACACAGCCATCAAAACGCAAAACAAGGTAGCAATCACCACAAACGTCATTGTCCGTTTCAGGTCGTTACCGTCACGAACATGGGTAGTGCCGCGTGTTACAGAAGCGGGCGTATAGATAAAGGTATCGACCATCTCATAGAGACCGTAATACTTTTCTAACTTACCGCCTTTTGTAAAATGCGGCTCTATGCTATCTAAAAAATCTCTAGCCGACATTATCCTTCCTTCTCAATTTTAGTTAAATTCGCTCTCAGCACAGGCGCGAAATCATGTTTGCCCGGATCGACGAAGGTAAATAAAGCCATATCTTCTTCGATAACTTCCAAACAACCCAATAATTGCGCTTGGTCCGAATCGCCCACCAGCAACGATTTCAACAACGGGGTAGGCAAAATATCCATAGGCATGACCGTTTCATAAATCCCCACAGGAACGACCGCACGGTTACTGCCGTTTTTGTCGGTTGTTAAAGGGAATTTACGGTTATCTTTACGGTCAACGCTGGAGGTGTAAACGTTAAGGGCAGAATACTTATCCTTACCCGGGACAATCCAGCCAAACAATTCACGCGCCCGGCCTTCTTGCAAGACCGACACTTGGTTGCTGTAGAAACCCAGATAAGCCGCCCAACCGCTGGCTTCATGACCGTACAAGACCGAACCGGCAATAACGCGGCTTTCAACACCGTCAGCCAATTCGCCAGCGACCAGATCATCGGCATTAGCGCCGACACGGGTGCGCAGCAAACGCGGATTTTTTGCGGTAGGCCCCGCTAAGGACACCACGCGCTCAACATTTAAGCGGCCTGTCGTGAACAACGCCCCAATCGCCATAACGGCTTGGTAATCCAAATGCCAGACAAACTTGTCGATATTGACCGGATCGAGCAAATGGATATGGGTGCTGGGCAAACCGGCCGGATGCGGGCCGGAAAAATCGGCAGTCAGCACCGCCGCATTGCCGGTAGGAATATCGCTGCCCGTGGCTTTACAGACGTACGTCTTGCCCTCGGTCAATTTGGCGATAACCGTCAAACCGTTGATGAAATCAGCGGCGCGTTCTTTAATGATGACCGCCGGATCCGCCGCTAAAGGGCTGGTATCGATGGCCGTCACAAAAACGGAACTGGGCTGGCTATCAACGGCAGGCGTTTTGCCATAAGGGCGGGTACGGAAAGCCGTCCATAAACCTGAGGCAAGCAAACTTTCTTTGATTTGCCCAACGCTTAAGGCGTTCAGTTCTGCTTCGTGATATTTGGCGAAAGTGATTTCGTCATCACCCTGTAACTCAATAACGACCGATTGTAAGACCCGTTTCTCACCACGGTTAATAGCCTTAACAATACCGGCGCCTGGAGACGTAAAATTGACCCCAGGATTTTTTTTGTCACTGAACAGGATCTGGCCTAATTGCACCTTATCCCCTTCACTGACTAACATGGTAGGTTTCATGCCTACATAATCCATACCCAGAACAGCGACCGATTTAATGGCGTTGCCATTATCAATCACTTGCTTAGGCTCCCCTGTAATCGGTATATCTAAACCTTTTTTAATAGTAAATTGCATAGTTGAAGCCTACTCTCCCAACAAGTTGCGGCGAAACCATCCCGTTATTTTAAAAACTGCAAAAATAAAGGGGCGCATTAAGATGTGTAACACTTTCATTACATCATAAAAACAGGGTTTTCTCAACTCCACAAAAGCGGTACACAGTCCTTATGCCGTCGGTAAGACACTCTTTTTACTGTAAAAAAGCATTATTAATTCAGTGCATTATGGTCATAATAAACCCCAGCCACATTGAAAGCTGTAGTAAGGTTTAACCGACTATTTCACTAGGAAGAACCCACAGGACACGGAGCAGCCGCCTGAAAAACGCTGCGAGCTCCGTGGCGAAAGCTGTTTAAACTGTGGATTTGAAGGCAGGGGGCGATTGCCCTAAACAATTCAGATACAGGCTTTTAACCGGGCGGCCAAGCCATTTGCCGGCCACCCAAAACATGCAGGTGCAGATGATAGACTTCCTGCCCACCGTGCTTATTGCAGTTGATATTGACGCGGTAGCCGTTGTCGGCCAAACCTTCCTGCTTGGCGACCGCCGCCGCCGCTTGCAAAAGCTGCCCGGCTAGCTCAGGGCTGGCCAATTCGTTTAAGGTCGGCACATGCTGCTTAGGGATAACCAGCACATGCACAGGCGCACGCGGGTTAATATCCCGGAACGCCAAGACATTATCATCTTCAAACACGACATCCGGCTTGATGACACCAGCAACCATTTTACAAAACAGACAATCCGACATGATAGATACCTTCTCTAGTTAAAAAACCTTCCGGTCATTAAACGCATGGGACAGCGTGCCGCTGTCGGTAAACTCCAATTCGCCGCCCATCGGTACACCATGGGCGATACGGGTAGCCTTGACTTGGTGCTTACGCGCCAGTTCGCCAATAAAAAACGCCGTGGCTTCACCCTCGACAGTGGAATTGGTCGCTAAGATCAATTCCTTGACCTGCCCCGCCGCCAATTGTTGGCGCAACAAATCCAGCCCCAATTCATCAGGGCCGATACCGTCTAGCGGCGACAGCCGCCCATGCAGGACAAAATACCCGCCTTTGAACACGGCAGTCTGCTCCACCACCCAAACATCGGCGGGATTTTCGACAATGCAGACCAAGCCCCTATCACGCGCAGGGTCGGCGCAAATCACACAGAGCGCGTCTTCGGTCAGCGTCCGGCATTGCGGGCAGTGGTTAATGTTATCGATAGCCAACAACAGCAATTCGGCCAGCCGCCTGGCTCCCTGACGGTCACGCTGCAACAGGTAAAACACCATACGCTGCGCGGTTTTTGCCCCGACCCCAGGCAAACAGCAAAAGCTTTGTATCAACTGCCCTAACAGGCCTTTTTTGGACATATTAAGCGATGCTTAAAACGGCATTTGAAAACCGGGTGGCAACGGCATACCTGCCGTTAACGCGGACATTTTTTCTTTTTTCATTTTTGCCACTTTATTCACCGCGTCATTAATCGCCGCCGCCACCAAATCTTCCAACATATCTCTATCATCACCGACTAAAGACGGGTCAATCGTCACTTTTAAAGCTTCACGCTTGCCGTTCATGATGATGGCGACCAAGCCGCCGCCGGATTCGCCCTGCACCTGCATGGCAGCAATTTCTTCCTGCGCTTTTTTAAAATCTTCCTGCATTTTTTGCGCTTGCTGCATGAGATTTCCTAAAGGGTTCTTCATTTTTTCTCCTTGTATAATGGCTACACAGGCTCAATGGAGCCGGACAGAATCCTGGCATCCATCTGATCTTTTAAAGCCTGCACGTTAGAATCGGCATTAATCGCCCCGACTGCCGCTTGCTGGCGGTCTTCCCGCTCCTTAAGCAACTGCATAGCGGGCGTGGCGACGGTCATTTTTTCGGCATTGAAGACCAACTTGACGGGCTTCCCGCAATAGGCATGCAAGGCCTTTTGCAGTTTTTCTTCGGCGACCGCCCCGCGCAACTGCACATGCCCCGGATCCAGCCTTAACACACAGCTCGTGTCATCCAGACGCTCCAGCACACAATTATTCGCCAGCTCACGGGTCATACCGCCCAAACGCATCGCGGCAATCATATCCACCCATTGGTCGCCGGACGGGCTTGCCATTACCGCTTCAGCGACCGGACTCGCCACGGTTATGGCAGACGTTGGCATAGCAGGCTGGGACGGCGGTGCGGACAGCGAAGGCGCAACGGTAACAGGCAGTGGCACAGATGGCACGGCGGCAGGCCGGACAACAGGTTTGGCGGTAGCGGTAGCCAAAGCTACGGGCTTAAAAGCCAACATCCGCAATATGACCATTTCAAAACCGCTGCGCGGATCAGGCGCCAATTCCAAATCCCGCTGCCCTAACAGGCCGATCTGGTAGTACAACTGCACATCTTCCGGTGCCAGCTTGGCCGCCAAATCGGCGAGCATCTCGGCATCAAAATCTTGGCTAAGCAGCCCCGGCACATACTGGGCCAAAGCCACCCGATGCAAGACTTGCAGCACTTGCGCCAGCACCTCGCTAAAGTCGCTGGTCAAATCGGCCATTTCATGAATGGTTTGGAAAATGGCAACCGGATCTTGGCTGGCCAACGCCTGTAAAATATCCGCGACCGGCTGTTGCGCCACCGTCCCCAGCATCGCCTGCACCTCCGTCAGCATCACCGTGCCCGCGCCATAGACAATCGCTTGGTCGAGCAAACTCAGGCCGTCGCGCATACTGCCATCGGCGGCACGGGCAAGCAATTTTAAGGCGGGGGTTTCACAGGCAATGGCTTCCTGCGCCAAAATGAAACGCATTTGCGCAAGGATTTGCTCCGGCAATAAGCGTTTAAGGTTAAATTGCAGACAACGGGACAGGACGGTGACAGGGATTTTTTGCGGGTCGGTGGTCGCCAGCAGAAACTTGACATGCGGCGGCGGCTCTTCCAAGGTCTTTAATAAGGCATTAAAGCTATGCCCCGATAACATGTGCACCTCGTCAATCAAATAGACCTTATAGCGGCCTTGATTGGGGGCATACTGGGCATTATCAAGTAAATCGCGGGTATCTTCAACTTTGGTGCGGGACGCGGCATCGACTTCGATCAGGTCTAAAAAACGGCCTTCATCGACGGCAACGCAAATGGGGCAAACGCCGCAGGGATTAAAGTTTTGGAGATTTTCGCAATTGATGGCTTTAGCCAAGATCCGTGCCAGTGTGGTCTTGCCGACACCGCGGGTTCCGGTAAATAAATAGGCGTGATGTAAGCGATTGTGGGCGAGTGCGTTGGTTAACGACTTGACGACATGCTCTTGTCCGACAACTTCTGTGAAATTAGCGGGACGCCATTTTCTGGCGAGAACCTGGTAATTCATTGCAGGCTCGAAATTGATTAGGCTGGATTGGGCGGAAGTCGTACCAGCCACATCCCGGCACACGAATCTGCTGTTACCGTTGCTCCCTTCCGGACCTGGCGGGGTTCACAGCGTATCGTTGCGGGAGGACCGGCACGACAACCATAATGCTTGAGCCTTATCGGCTTAAGGCTGGCTATTATGCGTCAGCTTTAACCGAAACACAAGCACTATCGGCAAATTTCTGCGTAGCCTAAGGCTAGCCGCTTCCATAAACCTTCCTGCAAGCCGGCAAAACCCTTATCTAAACAAGATGATTCCATATACCCGACCCTCAAAAAACCCACCCAGACAAACTGACGGAAAAACGCCAAGGCGGCACTGGTCGCCCAAGCAATTACGCCGCATTACCAACAGCCCTTACGGCTTACCCGTGTAACTGGTGTATCATAGGGGGATAAAGGCGTAACGGCGGCACACCCAACCCATTGCCCATGAACGCCCTTCCCGCACTTACCTTTCTTTAGCCAACGTTACGTTATGACTAAAAAACACCTTGCTTTATTTGCCTTATTGATAACCGCCATTGTGCTGTTGGTGCCGCAAACCCAACAAACCGCCGGGGTTATTCCGCCCGCAACGGTTTACAACCGTTCGGAAGAGACCAGCAGTGTCGAAAAGCCCTGCTCCAACGAGCATCCCGAATGGCGCGAGGCCCAAACCATTGAAGGCGTAGAGATAGCCCCCGCCCCCGCCTGCGAACCCGACAACCCTTACGAAGTCGCCGCCTCCGTCAAAGGTACCAACAATATCTCCATGGGGACGTTAATGCAGACCGATCTGGCGCAAGATGCGCTGATTATGGGCGAAGATACCGACCAAGACGGCGACCCCGACATTATCCATATCAAACTGGAAGTGGTGGAGTTGAACGGCGCTAGCCCAGACGGCGAATTTTTCATTGACACCTATCCTATCGCCCCCGGCATCCAACCCGGCTTATGGGTGTACGCGCCCAAATCACGCGGCATGGCGGTGAAAAACTTCCAATCCCAAGTCGCCAACCGCCTGCTGCGCGCCCCCTCGCCGACTATCCGTGTCGAGCAAGGTGATAAAGTCTACATCACCTTAGAAAATACCCATTACCTGCCGCACACCATCCACCTGCACGGCGTTGACCATGCGTGGCATACCGCAGCGGGCGAAGATAACGACGGCGTTGAAGAGCATCCGGTTTTCCCCGGTAAAAGTCACACCTACGAAATCCAACCCCGCCATGCCGGCACGATGCTCTACCATTGCCATGTCCAAACCGCCCAGCACTTTATGATGGGCCTGAACGGCATGTTTGTCGTCGAAGAGAACCGCCCGAACAACTGGGTACAAACCTTTAACGTCGGCGCCGGGCAAGTCCGCCACCCATCCGCAGCCGTCAAAGCCGATTACAGCCAAGAATATGACCTGCTTTACCAGTCCATCGACAAAAAATTGGCGCAAATCATCCAAAATGCCAGCGACCCGCGCCTGATCGCCCAGCGCATGAGCCGCGACTACAATATGACCGAATCATTCGAGAACTACTTCATGCTCAACGGGCATTCCTTTCCCTACACCCTGCGTGACAGCATCATTAATGTCGGCGATAACGAAGCCATTAAACTGCGCATAGCCAACACCCAACGCACCGCCGTCGCCATCCATTTCCACGGCCATAAAGCCACCATTACCGCCTACGACGGGGTCGACCAACCCGAAGGCCTGCGTCTGACCCGCGACGTGTTCGACATTGCCCCCGCGCAACGCATCGACCTGAAATTGCTGACCCAAAATAACGGCGTGAACAGCTACGGCCCCGGCTTATGGATGTTCCATGACCACGTCCCGACCGGCACGACCAGCGACGGCATGGAACCGGGCGGCAATATGGCGCTGCTGGCTTATAAGCAACTGGTTGACGAGCAAGGGATGCCGAAAATGCACGACGAAATGCTCGGCGAAGTGTTCAGCAAAGATTACTACGCCAAAAAACAAGCCCCTTGGAACCAAGGCGACTTTAAACACCTGCTCGGTGATGCCGGACTGATCGCCCCGCCCTACTGGCAAATCATCGCCTTTGGCTTAGCCGCCGGCCTGTTGGTCGGCCTGGTGCTGGTGTTTGCCATCAAACGCAAATAAGCCTGGAACACACCCACAATGACTGACTTAACGCCCCCCAAAACGATGAAAACCGCCCTTATCTTAAGCCTGTTGCTGTTAGCCGCCCATCCGGCCCCTGCCGCCATGCACCACCATGCCGGCATGGTGATGGACGAAAAAGGCATGATCATGAACGACAACCCCGACACATTGCCGCGTGACTGCCAAAAGCTATCGGAAACCGTCGACATCACCATCCATGCCGGACAACAACACGCCACCCGCTTCAACGGCAAAATGTTCGCTTTCGACCAACAGGAATGGCATGTCAAACCCTGTGCGAAAATCAACATCACCTTCATTAATGACGACCAAATCCGCCACCAACTGATGATCCACGGCCTGCCCGGCTACTTATACCCCGAAGGCATGTTCCACCTGGAACTCAACGGCGCGGGCGAGTTGAAAGCCTCGCTGATTATGCCCAGCCAGAAAAAAACCTATCTGGTGCATTGCGAACTGCCACAACATGCGGAAAAAGGCATGAAAGCACAACTGAAAGTGGACGGCGGCGACGGCGACTTGCCCAGCATCCCCGGCATCAGCGCCGCCGTTAAAGCCGACAGCTACCCCGTGGACTGGACGCGCACCAATGTCGGTATCCTGCTACTGTGCGCCTTAGCGGGCATCGCCGTGCCGTTTTTTATCTTAAAGCTAAAATAACCCAAACCCGCACCCACAAAAAAGCCCGCCACCCCGTTCGCAAGCGGCGGGTTGGCGGGCTTTTTTTGTTCGTGTCTGTCATGGGGCGGTTTCCGGCGGAACAGCTTCCCGCCAGAATACACGGCGGGTTTATTTGCCGTATTTTTTGCGGAACTTATCGACGCGGCCTGCGGTATCAACCACACGCTGTTTACCTGTATAAAAAGGATGGCATGATGAGCAAACCTCAATTTGCAGGTCTTTTGCTATTACCGAGCCAGTGACAAAAGAATTACCACAACCGCAAGTTACGGTAATTTGTTTATAGTTTGGATGAATATCTGGTTTCATATCACTTTCACATTACCCGCAAACGGGCTACATACTTATTAAAGAACCATCTATAATACGGTTTTATGGCAGAAACCGCAACCTACAAATAACATTATGCGCATCATCACCTTAAATACTAACGGCATCCGCTCAGCCGAACGCAAAGGCTTCTTTGCTTGGATGCAGCAACAAGACGCTGATGTGGTCTGTATCCAAGAAACTAAAGCCCAATTGCACCAACTCCCCGCCGACCCTTTCCACCCGGCAAACTATCACTGCTTCTACCACGATGCCGAAAAAAAAGGCTACAGCGGCGTTGCCCTGTACTGCAAAAAAGCCCCCGACAAGGTCATCAGCGGCATCGGTTGGGCGGATTTTGACCGCGAAGGCCGTTTTATCGAAGCCCAATTCGGCAAGCTCAGCGTCATCTCCCTGTATTTGCCCTCAGGTTCCTCCAGCGAAGAGCGCCAAGCGGTCAAATTTAACGTTATGGAACGCTTCGCCCCTTACCTGCAAGCCCGCATCCAGGAAGGCCGCGACCTCATCATCTGCGGCGACTGGAACATCGCCCATAAAGAAATTGACCTGAAAAACTGGCGCGGCAATGTCAAAAACTCCGGCTTCCTGCCCAAAGAACGTGCCTGGCTCAGCCAGCTCTTCGCCGACGGGCAATGGTGGGACGCGTTCCGCTTGGTCAACCCCGAAGCGGAACAATATACTTGGTGGTCTAACCGCGGCCAAGCCTGGGCAAAGAATGTCGGTTGGCGCATTGACTACCAAATCATTAGCGGCTCCTTAAAAGACAAGGTGCAAGCCGCCAGCATCTACAAAGACCAACGTTTTTCCGACCACGCGCCGTTGCTTATGGATTATGATTATCCCTAAGCCATTTAAGGCCGTTTCCGGCACGATAAAACCCTACCGCCTAAGTTTTCTGTATAATCAGCCTTTTTAACCCTTGTTACTTTGTATGCAGATTCCTTTCAAGAGTATTGGCATTATCGGCAAGCCCAGCGACCCGCGCATTGGCGCGACGCTGACCTTGCTTTATGACTATCTGAAGGCCGCCCACTACACGGTGATGATTGCCCAGGATAGTGCAAGCTTTATCAACGATAGCGATGTACAGTCCTGTCCGATTGAGACCATCGGCCTGTATTGCGACTTGGTGATTGCGGTTGGCGGTGACGGCACTTTTTTGGCGGCGGCGCGGGCGGTGGTGGCGTACAACATCCCGATTATCGGCATCAATCTGGGGCGGCTGGGCTTTTTGGTGGACATTTCCCCCAACGAATTGCCGGGTCGCCTGCAAGACATCCTGCAAGGCCATTACACTGAAGAAAAACGCTATCTATTGCGCACCAAAATTATCCGCGACGGGCACATCATCCATGAAGAAACCGCCGTCAATGAAGTGGTCATACATCGCTGGGTCACGCCCAGCATGATTGAAATCATCACCAAAATTGACGGTGTGTTTCTAAACTCACAGCGTTCTGACGGCCTGATCATTTCCACGCCGACCGGCTCCACCGCCTACTCCCTGTCGGCGGGCGGACCGATTTTGTCGCCGTCACTCAACGCACTGGTACTGGTGCCGTTAAACCCGCATACCTTATCCAACCGCCCTATCGTCATTGCCGCCAGTTCGGAGATTGAAATCAGCTTTTGCCAAACCAAGCAAATCAATGCCTTAGTCACTTGCGACCACATTGAGATACCTAAAGTTTTCATCAGTGACAAGATTTTAATAAAACAGGAACCTAAACCGATTAGAATCTTACACCCAGAAGGTCACGACTACTTCTACATCCTCAGAAACAAATTAAACTGGAGCA
This sequence comes from Methylovulum psychrotolerans, assembly GCF_002209385.1. Lineage (NCBI taxonomy): Bacteria > Pseudomonadati > Pseudomonadota > Gammaproteobacteria > Methylococcales > Methylococcaceae > Methylovulum > Methylovulum psychrotolerans. Next base: position 2,011,979 of record NZ_CP022129.1, on the reverse strand, counting down.
GTGGCTACCACACATCCCCGCCATGTTAGTAAACCTTACCATTATCGACCTCGCGGTCGTCAAAATGCTCGACCTGGATCTGGATAAAGGCATGTCGGTACTGACAGGCGAAACCGGCGCGGGCAAATCCATTTTATTGACCGCCTTAGGCTTGGCTTTAGGGGACAGGGCCGATGCCGGCTACGTCCGCCCCGATTGCAAACGCGCCGAAATCAACCTGGAATTTGATTTAAGCGACGCGCCGCTGGCCCAGCAATGGTTACAAGAGCAGGATCTGGATAACGGCCTGCAATGCTTGGTCAGGCGCGTCATTAACCATGACGGGCGCTCTAAAGCCTATATCAACAACCGCCCGGCCACCTTACAGGCCTTGCAGGAACTCAGCGAAAAGCTCGTGGAAATCCACGGCCAGCACGCCCACCTGACCTTGCTCAACAGCGACGAACAGCGCCGCCTGTTAGATGTGTACGCGAAAAACCAACCGCTATTGGATGAGCTGAACACCTGCTTTAAGCAGTGGCAACAGGCCAACAAAGAACTGCTGGCCTTACAAAAAGCCGCCGCCGACCAAACCGAGCGCGAAGCCTTGCTGGTTTACCAAATCGCCGAGTTGCAAGAGCTGGACATGGCTAGCTTCAGTTACGCCGCCATCAACGAAGAGCATGAAAAACTCGCCAACCTGGGGGAAATCCTCTGCACAGGGCAAAGCGTGGTCGATAGCCTGTACGAAAACGACCAACTGGCAGTCATTGCCCTGCTTGGGCATAGCCTGTCGGAACTGGGCCATATCGCCCGCTACGCCCCCGAATTAACCGAAATCAGCAACCTATTAGCGGAAGCGAAAATCCAGACCGAAGAAGCTGCCCTACAATTGCGGCGGTTTTTAGAGGCGCAAGAAGCCGACCCGCTACGCCTGAACGCCATAGAAAGCCAGCTCGGTGTCATCCACCAGCTCAGCCGCAAACACCATATCCCCGCCGATGAACTGCCCGCCCAACTCACCAAACTGGAGCAAGAACTGGACAGGCTGACCCATAGCAGCGAACGTATCGAAGCGCTGACCCTGCAAACCGGGCAACTGTCCGCCCGCTACCAAGCGTTGGCCGCGCAATTGTCCGAACGTCGCCAACAAGGCGGCAGCCAACTGCAAACGCACATCTCCGCCGTTATCAAAGAACTCGGTATGCCCCAAGGCGAGTTTTTGGTCGCCGTCAATCCACAGGCTAACAGCACACCCAAACTCAACGGCAACGACAAAATCGAGTTTCTGGTCGCTTCCAACCCCGGCCTACCGCCCAAAGCCCTCAGCAAAGTCGCTTCCGGTGGCGAATTGTCGCGTATCAGCCTAGCCATCCAAGTGACTACGGCTAATGATAAAACTACGCCGACTATGATTTTTGACGAAGTCGACGCCGGCATCGGCGGTGGTATCGCCGAAATCGTCGGCCAAAAACTGCGCCGCCTCAGCCATAACCGCCAAGTGCTGTGCGTCACCCACTTGCCGCAAGTCGCCTCCCAAGCACACTTCCACCTATTCGTCGCCAAAACCAACCAGACTGATATTACTGCGTCCACCGTCAGACTATTAGACAATAGCGAACGCGTCCACGAAGTCGCCAGAATGCTCGGCGGAGTTAACATCACCGCCAACACCCTCGCCCATGCCGAAGAAATGCTCCAACAAGCGGCAGTAACGGGCTGAGTTTAGCCAAAATTCCTAGCAAACGCCCCAAAACGGGCCTCACCCACCTAACTTATAAGGATCATCAATGAAACGCTTTCCTGCCGAATGGGAAAAACAATCCGCCGTCTTAATCGCCTGGCCTCATGAAACCGGCGATTTCAGCAACCGCTTAGCGACCGTCGAACATTCCTATTCCTTTATCGCCAACACCATCAGCCGTTACCAAACCCTGATCATTGTGTGCCGGGATAGCGTCCACCAACAGCACATCGAAAGCTTGCTGGCCGACACCGATAACATCCGCTTCCACCACGCCCGTACCAACGACATTTGGGTGCGCGACAGCGCTTTTTTAACCGCCGAACACGACGGCCAAGCCACTTTACTCAACTTCACCTTTAACGGCTGGGGCGAAAAATACCCGCACGATGCCGACAATGCCCTCAACCACACCCTATTAAACCACCCGCTGTTTCAAGCCGCCCCCCATCAGGACGTTAGCTTCGTCTTAGAAGGCGGCAGTGTCGAGAGCGACGGTTGCGGCACGATCATGACCACCCGCCAATGCCTGTTAAACCCCAACCGTAACCCCAGCCTCAGCCAACAAGACATAGAACAGCAATTGCAAGCGCAATTCGGTGCGGAACGGATTTTATGGGTAGACCAACCCAACCTGTCCGGCGACGATACCGACGCGCATATCGACACCCTGGCACGCTTTTGCACCGCCGACACCATCGCCTACACCAGCTGCGACGATGCCGCCGACCCGCATTATGCCAGCCTGAAAAATATGGCAGGGCAATTGCAGGCCTTCCGCACCGCCGCCGGACAGCCTTACCAGCTCATCCCGTTGCCGATGCCGCAAGCGATTTATGACGAAGAAGGCCAACAACTGCCCGCCAACTACGCCAACTTCCTCATCATCAACGGCGCTGTCATGATACCCGTCTACGACGACCCCAACGATGCCGTCGCCCTACAACGCTTAAGCACCTGCTTCCCCGACCACACCATCATCGCCACCCCTTGCCGCCCCTTGGTGCATCAATACGGCAGCCTGCACTGCATGACCATGCAGTTCCCTGAACAGGCCTTGGCGATTGCTTAAACCAACCGCCACGTTTAAAGGGATAGCACTTTCGCACCAGAAAAGCACTATCCCTGCCCTACTCCCTAACCGCTAAAAACACCTGAGCCGAGACCTTAAAACGCTGGCTCAGGGCTTGGATTTGCCGGACATTCAGTTGCCGCTTGCCGCGCAAAATTTCCGACACCACACCTTGGCTACCGATTTCCGGCAAATCACTTTGTTTTAACTGATGCTCCGGCCAAAACGTCTTGTGGCGGGGCGGCAGGAATCGGATAATGGATCTGCTCGTAATTGGCGACCGCCATCCCGACTACATCCAACAAAGTCGCCAAGGGATGGTCTTCATTTTCGCCAACTTCGTCGATTAACTCGTTAAGCAAGGCAATACGCTCTTGGTATTGCGTTTCCGTGTAAGGCACCGAAACTAACGGCGCAATGGGTTGCCAACTTGTCATCATGGCTTGTAAATTGCTATTCATAACAGACACCTTATAGTGTTATAGCTTCCATTTGCCTTTGTCGTACTCGGCATGAGTCAGTATATGCCTGACAAATAATGTTTTCCGGTTGTAGTGGATGGCGGCGATTAAACAGACATTGTTGCCGTGAACATTAAAAACAGTCAAACTGTCACCGTTTTGCTGACTAATTGATGCCCAGCATTATGCAGCGAGTTATTCGGGCGCAATACGAACACAAATTGCGGTGAAAAAAAGAAAAAAACCATTTTAATTAGACAGCATCGTGATAATCTTTTAGAAGATGACATTTCGTTTGAAAGTTTGGATATTATTGACCTCCCCCGCGCTTTCTATAGCGAAATAGCGGAATATTGCGGATAACAAAAAACACCATTTAGGCTTTTCACTTGAACCCGAATACTAATGCCAACACAACTCATTGAAAATTTACAGATCAGCAACTTCAAATGCTTTAAGCAATTAGACGTTAATGGTTTGGCTCAAGTCAATCTGATTGGTGGCAAAAATAATGTCGGAAAAACAGCGTTTCTGGAGGCTGTGGAGTTACTTTTAGCCGCAAATAAAGCTTACGACCTCCCCGACTTAATCCGTAAACAGTTAGAAAGAAGACAAGGTGCGCGGCGGCGAGACCTGATAGAAATAGATTTTTTCCATCAGGGAGCAACAGAAATAACCCTACTTTCATCAAGCAAAGCCTGCACTATTAAAAGCAGCTTTGGTCTACTGGATAGCCAAACCACAATAGGCAATGATGAAGCAGATAATCTTTTGCCGACCAACATACTCACACTATCCGTCAACAATGACAAAATCACTAGACCCATAGACAGGTTATTCAACCGAATAGCAAGCCTACGGCCAATAGGGTCAAGCCCAGACCGTAAACCTTTTATTTCTTCTGCAAAATCGGACGAATACGATATAGCTATCTCGTTTGGGACGTTAATCGACCTAGGCCGCGAAGATTTTTTGAATGCCTCATTAGCTTTATTTGACAGCAACATTTGCGGGCTAAAACAAAAAGCAACCGAACGGGGCGTTCTCTTAAAACTCAAGCTCAATAATCAAGACAACCTAGTCTTGTTATCCTCCTTAGGTGAAGGCGTAAACCGTTACATAGCCATTCTTTGCGCCATCTGGGCCAATAAGGACGGTTTCCTGTTAGTTGATGAAATAGAAAACGGCATCCACTACACCAACTATAAAAAACTCTGGGAAATCATTTTTAAAGTCAGTAGCGATGCTAATTGCCAGCTATTCATCACCACCCATTCCAAGGAATGTATCAGTGCCTTCAATGCAGTACAGCTTGAAAATAATACGGCCTATGCACAGTATTTTGAATTTTATCAAAACCTAAAAACCGGCCTAATCGCCGCCTCCGCTATCGACAAAGAGCAGCTACACTATGCGTTGACCCACGAAGGTAGAGTGCGTGGTGAGTAATAACCTGCTGATAGTCGAAAGCCAGAACGATAAATTCTTCATTGAACGGTTTAAGCACGAAATCAATGCCGCTGATTTTGATATTGATACGCCAATTTGTAATATTGCCGATTATGAATGTCTAGACGGCTTGTCAACAGCACGGCTTGAAGACAAACTAAAGACGCTTAAACGCGACATTGGCAAAAGGGGTTGGGATAAAATCGGTATCCTGCTTGATGCCGACAATAAAGGCATAGCGGCGCGGGTCGAACTGGTGAATAATGCCATTAAGTGCATAGACCCTGAACTGGATATATCGGCGGCCAATACTTGGTATCACAGCCCATCCTTGGCGGTACACATTTCCTGTCATATTTTAAATATCAACGGCTCAGGCGAACTGGAAACTCTTCTAAAAGCCATTAAATCCCAGCCCTCACCTTATGCCGATTGCTTAGATTTATGGAGACAGTGCCTTATTGCCAACAATAATGCCATCAGCAATAAAGATTTTGATAAATTTTGGGTCAATATGTATCAACGTTATGATTGTTGCACCAAAAAAGAACGACAACAGGCAGGAACAAAATGTAATTCGGAAGCCAGCTTCCAAAAAGATATATGGGATTTTACTCACGCCTCGCTAGACGGTCTTAAAGACTATTTAATGCTGTTTAATTAACCCTTTAGCCCTATAAATCCCCTCATCCGCAACATAAGATCAGTTTCAGATAATTTTCAGGAGACCCCCATGCTAGAAACCTACCGTAAACATGTCGCCGAACGCGCCGCCGAAGGTGTTGTCCCCAAACCGCTGGACGCAGCGCAAACCGCCGCCCTGTGCGAACTCATCAAACAACCGCCCGCTGGCGAAGAAGCCTTTATCCTCGATTTGCTGGCCAACCGTATCCCCGCCGGGGTTGACGAAGCGGCGTTTGTCAAAGCGGCCTTTTTGACCGCCATCGCCAAAAGCGAAGCCACATCACCGATCTTAACCCCCGAAGATGCCACCGAACTGCTCGGCACCATGCTCGGCGGTTATAACATTGCCCCGTTAATCGACCTATTAGACGTGGCCGCGCTGGCGCCCATCGCCGCTAAAGCCCTGACGCACACCCTCTTAGTGTTTGACGCTTTCCATGACGTGCAAAGCAAAGCCGATGCGGGCAATGCTTACGCCAAACAAGTCCTGCAAGCCTGGGCGGATGCCGAATGGTTCACCAGCAAACCCGCCGTACCCGAAAAGCTCACCGTCACCGTTTTTAAAGTCACAGGCGAAACCAACACCGACGACCTGTCACCCGCCCCCGACGCATGGTCACGTCCCGACATCCCGCTCCACGCCAAAGCCATGCTGAAAATGCCGCGCGAAGGCATCACCAACGCCGAGCAACAGATTACCGAACTGAAACAAAAAGGCTTCCCCGTCGCTTATGTCGGCGACGTGGTCGGCACAGGTTCCTCGCGCAAATCCGCAACTAACTCCGTGTTATGGTATATGGGCAACGACATTCCCTTTATCCCTAACAAACGCGACGGCGGGGTCTGTATCGGCGGCAAAATCGCGCCGATTTTCTTCAACACCATGGAAGATTCCGGCGCGTTGCCGTTCGAGTGCGACGTGAGCCGCTTACTAATGGGCGATGTCATCGACATATTCCCTTACCAAGGTATCGTCAAACGCCATGACAGCGACGAAGTGGTGTGCCACTTCAGCCTAAAAACCGATGTCCTGATGGACGAAGTCCGCGCCGGGGGGCGTATTCCGCTGATTATTGGCCGCGGCCTCACCGATAGGGCGCGTAAAGCCTTAGGCTTGCCCGCCTCCGAAGTCTTTATCCGCCCCAGCGACGAAGCCGACAGCGGCAAAGGCTACACCTTAGCGCAAAAAATCGTCGGCAAAGCCTGCGGCGTGGCGGGTGTGCGTCCTAACACCTATTGCGAACCGCACATGACCACGGTCGGCTCCCAAGACACCACCGGCCCCATGACCCGTGACGAGCTGAAAGACTTGGCTTGCTTAGGCTTCTCCGCCGACTTGGTGCTGCAATCGTTCTGCCATACCGCCGCCTACCCCAAACCCGTAGACGTGACCATGCAGCACACCCTGCCCGACTTCATCATGAACCGGGGCGGCGTGTCCTTACGTCCGGGCGACGGCATTATCCATTCCTGGCTAAACCGCACCCTATTGCCTGACAGCGTCGGCACTGGCGGCGACTCGCACACCCGCTTCCCTATCGGCATCTCCTTCCCGGCCGGTTCCGGCCTGGTCGCCTTCGCCGCCGCCACAGGCGTTATGCCGCTGGACATGCCCGAATCGGTCTTAGTGCGCTTCACTGGTACCATGCAGCCCGGCATCACCTTACGCGACTTGGTCAACGCCATCCCCTACGCCGCCTTACAAAAAGGCTTGTTGACCGTCGCCAAACAAGGCAAGAAAAACGTCTTCTCAGGCCGTATCTTAGAAATTGAAGGCTTGCCGGACTTAAAAGTCGAACAAGCGTTTGAATTGTCCGACGCATCCGCCGAACGCTCGGCGGGCGGCTGCACCATCAAGCTTAACGAAGCCCCAATCCGCGAATACCTCAACTCCAACATCACCCTGTTAAAATGGATGATTGCCCAAGGTTACGGCGATGTCCGTACCATTGAGCGGCGCATCAAAGACATGGAAGCATGGTTGGCGACCCCCGTATTACTGGAAGCCGATGCCGATGCCGAATACTTTGAGATCATCGACATTAACATGGACGACATCAAAGAACCGCTGTTGGCCTGCCCGAACGACCCCGACGACATCAAACCGTTGTCAGAAGTCGCCGGCACCAAAATAGACGAAGTGTTCTTAGGCTCGTGCATGACCAATATCGGCCATTTCCGCGCCGCCGGAAAATTGCTGGAACAACATAAGAGTTCTTTACCGACCCGCTTATGGGTTGCCCCACCGACCAAAATGGACCAAAACCAATTGGTCGAAGAAGGCTACTACGGCACGTTCGGCAAAGTCGGCGCCCGCACCGAAATGCCCGGCTGCTCGCTGTGCATGGGCAACCAAGCGCGGGTAGCGGAAAACGCCACCGTTGTCTCCACCTCCACCCGCAACTTCCCAAACCGCTTAGGCAACGGTGCGAACGTGTTCCTGTCATCCGCCGAACTGGCCGCCGTTTGCTCCATCTTGGGCAAAATCCCGACCGTTGAAGAATACATGCACTACGCCGCTCAGATTAACGCCACCGCCGATGACACCTATCGGTACTTAAACTTTAACTTGATGGAAAAATATCAAGAAGCCGCACTGAGTTAGGCCTAAGCCCCTAAAGCGAAAAAAGCCGCCCGGCGCAATGCCGGGCGGCTTTTTTTATGCCCCATTTGAAACCACTTAGGCGCAGCAATCAAAGCGATACTTAACCGTATTTTCCCGGCATGTTATGCTATGGCTTTCGGCATCTTCCACCCCCAAAGGACACCGACATGGGACAGGCACTCAAAAACACCCAATACTACTGCTACGGCGATTATCTGACCTGGCCGGATGATAGCCGCTATGAACTGATCGACGGCCAAGCTTACGCCATGTCGCCCGCACCCGACTTGGCGCACCAAGATATAGCGGGGGAAATTTACCTGCAAGCACGGTTAGCTTTAAAGAACAAACCCTGCCGCGCCTTCATCGCCCCCGTTGATGTCCGCCTGCCCAAACATAACGAAGCCGACCAGCAAATTGACACCGTCGTCCAGCCCGATGTCTTAGTCGTTTGCGACAGCAGCAAACTGGACAGACGCGGGGTACGCGGCGCACCCGATTGGATAGTCGAAGTGCTCTCACCCGGCACCGCCAGCCATGACCAGATCCGCAAACGGCTATTGTACGAGCGGAGCGGAGTGAAAGAATATTGGCTAGTCCACCCCACCGACCGCCTATTGACCGTCTACCGCCTAAACGGAGCCGAATACGGCAAGCCGGAATTGTCCGAATTGACGGGAGCCAGCCAAGTCGGCGTGTTGCCCGACATTATCATCCACTGGGATGAGCTGAGCAGCCGCTTGCCAGATCCAGACGCTTATTAACCCCCACCAACCTCCTCCTTGCCAAGGGGACAGGAGCTTTTTTACCTTAGCATTTACACCTGTACGGCGGAAAAAAAACTTGCCCCTTCCCCCCTGCCAATCTGTTTATTGGTTAGGCACCAGCACCACCGATTTAGTTTCCGGCATCGCCCACATAGAACCCGTTAAAGGGTCAACAATAAACATACCAATCGGACTGCCAAGCAAGATATTGCCCCAATACCAATTGTTCAACTGAGCATGTAACGGCGTACCTTGTGAATTAAAGCCTTCTTTTTGGAATTTCAGGGTATATTTCTCGCCCCTAAAATAGCCCGCATCCGGCTTTAGCGTCACTGTGCTAGGGGTAATGCCGCTATGCACGACCTTACCGTCATGATTTGTCACAACAAAGTTCGCACGTTCAGGGACACTGGTAATCGTGACCGGATTAGGCGCGTGGTTAACGATACTGGCACAACCCGATAACAAACCAAAAGCTAAGGCAATAACGCTATTTTTCTGCAACAACATAAAGGATCCTTAAAAATAAATTAAAAATGATAACAAAGCCCGCCCCGTGCGCTTACTTCATCATTTGCTGTTTAAAAACACCATCCAATTTACGATTGGTTTGATTATTATAAGTAGGGCCACCATCGATTACTTGTCTGGAAGGCACTATCACACCCCCAGCCGGGGCTTTTTTTGCCGCTGCGGCAGGATCAGGAGAAGCGATAACCATATCATCTTTATACGGGCAAGAATCAGAACGGAGCATAGAACCGTAACTGGTATCTTTTTCAAAATCCTCCCAAACATACAGCGGATAGGCAACCGGCTTGGTAGGAATGGGCAAGGTGATCAAATCGACAACCCCCGTACCTATCCGGCCAATCGTATTTATCGTCCCTTTGAGAAAACCGCCGACCACGCCATAAAAGATATTGCCATCATTCGTTGTGTTAATGATATTTTTAGGTATCTCAGCGGGTGCGAACGTTAAATTGGCGACTGTACGCAAGGCTTTTTCATTAATTCTTTGCCCATAACTGCACGGTGCTTGGCTTTGGATTTCATCCAACATAGCGGCATTAGTGGTTTTATCATCATACACATCCGCATGGCCTTGGGGCAGATAAAGCGTTATAAGTCCGGCGCATACAAAAGATACGAAGAAACGGTTAGATTTAATCATGGCAAATCCTGTAAGTTATTTTTAATGATAGAACAAGTATAGCAGAGCTTGGGATTTTATTTTCCCAATGCCTTAGCAAAAACATCAGCCATAGTGCCGCGCTGAGGCTCCGGTTTTTTGGCGGGAGCCGCCGTTTGCTTAACGCGCGGCGGCTCCGCTTTAGCAGGGCGGGCCGGACGCGCATCAGGAGCCGATTTCATACTCAAAGAAATACGTTTACGCGCCACATCCACCTCCAGCACCGTCACCTTGACAATATCGCCGACCTTGACCGCCTCCTTAGGGTCTTTCACAAACGTGTCCGACAAATGGGAAACATGCACCAAACCGTCCTGATGCACCCCAATATCGACAAACGCACCAAAATTGGCGACATTACTGACCACCCCCTCCAGCTTCATCCCCACTTCCAAATCAGTGATTTTTTCAATACCCGCCATAAACGCCAAACTCTTAAACTCCGGCCTAGGGTCACGACCCGGCTTTTCCAACTCCTGTAAAATATCCGTCACCGTCGGCAAACCAAAATGCGCATCCGCATAACGGCTGGCATCCAAATTACGCAAAAACGCCCCTTGCCCGATTATATCGCGGATAGACCTGCCTGTATCCTTGATAATCGCCTCAACCACCGGATAAGCCTCAGGATGTACCGCCGACGCGTCTAAGGGATTATCGCCGTTCATAATGCGCAAAAACCCCGCCGCCTGCTCATACGTCTTATCACCCAAACGGGGGATTTTCTTCAACTGCTCGCGGCTGGTAAATGGCCCGTGCTCATCCCGGTACGCGACAATATTCTCGCTGACACTCGCCGACAACCCCGACACCTGCTTAAGCAACGGCACCGAAGCCGTATTGACATCCACCCCCACCGCATTCACACAATCCTCAACCACCGCATCCAAACTACGCGCCAACTGCACCGGATTGACATCATGCTGGTACTGGCCCACCCCTATCGACTTAGGGTCAATCTTCACCAACTCCGCCAAAGGGTCTTGCAAACGCCGGGCAATCGACACCGCCCCGCGCAACGACACATCCAACTCAGGAAACTCCTTAGCGGCAAACTCCGAAGCCGAATACACCGAAGCGCCCGCCTCCGACACCACCATCTTGGTCATTTTCAGCTCAGGGTGCAGCTTCATCACCTCCGCAACCAACTGGTCGGTTTCCCTAGACCCCGTACCATTACCGATGCTCACCAAATCCACCCCATAGTCCGCCGCCAATTGCGCCAACGCCGCGATAGATTCATCCCACTGCTTGCGCGGCGGATGCGGATAAATCGTCTTAGTCGCCAGCAGCTTACCCGTCGCATCCACCACCGCCACCTTCACTCCCGTACGGATGCCCGGATCCAGCCCCATCGTCGTCTTACTGCCCGCCGGAGCCGCCAACAACAACGCCCGCAAATTACTGGCAAACACCTTAATCGCCTCCTGCTCCGCCGCCTCCCGCAAGCGCAGCTTCAAGTCCACATCAATGCGCGTGAACAGCTTAACCTTCCAACCGTACCGCGCCGTCTCCGCCAACCAGGCATCCGCCGGACGCGCCATATCCGACACCTTAAGGTACTGAGCGACAAACTGGGTGCAAATATCATGCTCCGCCTTCTCATCCGCCGCCGGCTGCAAATGCAGCGCCAGCACATCCTCGTTCCGCCCGCGCAACAACGCCAACGCCCGATGCGACGGGATTTTATTAATCGCCTCGCTATAATCAAAATAATCCTTAAACTTCTCCGCCTGCTGCTCCTTGCCCGCCACCACCGTCGCCTGGATAACCCCCTTATGCCAAACCCGCTCCCGCAATTCCGACAACAACTGGGCATCCTCAGAAATCCGCTCCATCAGAATTTGCCGCGCCCCCTCCAAAGCCGCCGCCACATCCGCCACCCCCTTATCGGCATCGACATACGCCGCCGCCACCTGCTCAGGTATCAGGCTACGGTCTGCCAGCAAACCGTCAGCAAGCGGCTCCAGACCCGCCTCACGCGCGATTTGCGCCTTCGTGCGGCGTTTAGGCTTAAACGGCAGATATAAGTCCTCCAGCAAGGTTTTTGTCTCCGCTGCATTAATCGCCTGCTCCAGCTCAGGAGTCAGCTTATCCTGGCTACGGATACTCGCCAAAATACTGGCGCGGCGCTCGTTCAACTCACGCAAATACCCCAGCCGCTCCTCCAGCATCCGCAACTGGGTATCATCCAAGCCCCCTGTCACCTCCTTACGGTAACGGGCAATAAAAGGCACGGTCGCCCCTTCGTCCAGCAGCTTCACCGCCGCACTGACTTGTCTGGGGTTTACGGCTAATTCTTCGGCAATACGGGCAATCACATCCATCTTTTCGCTTTTTCTACAGTTTAAAAGCGACCATTGTAGCCTGAATGCGGCAAAATTTGATAACTGGCGCACATTTTTTTGCCCGCGCCAAATTGCCTCAATTTCATGAATATGAAACAAAATTGCATAAATCATGCCGTCTTCAGACCCCTGCCAAAACAATTTTGCACAGGTTTTGTTTCTTATTTAACCAAAAAACTGGTATCATGATCCCCGTAAGTTGGATGCTGTGTAAGAAACAGTGAGTTTTTAATTACATTAGGGAGAAGCCATGCTTATACTGACTCGCCGAGTAGGGGAAACTTTAATGATTGGTGACGAAGTGACGGTTACTGTCCTTGGAGTCAAAGGGAACCAGGTTCGCATAGGTGTCAATGCACCGAAAGACGTCTCTGTACACAGAGAAGAAATTTACGAAAGAATAAAAAAAGAACAAGCAGAGTCAGCTGGTTCTGAGTAAAACAGTTTCAGGAGGGATGGCCGAGAGGCTGAAGGCGCTCCCCTGCTAAGGGAGTATGGGCTTTAACTCCCATCGAGGGTTCGAATCCCTCTCTCTCCGCCAAAATTTAAAATTTTTTTAAAAATTTCTTGACATCAAAATTAACTTACAAGATAATAACTAGCTCAACACAACGCGCCCGTAGCTCAGCTGGATAGAGTAATCGGCTACGAACCGATCGGTCGGGAGTTCGAATCTCTCCGGGCGCGCCACTCATAAAAGTTTAATCCCCTGTAGCTCAGTCGGTAGAGCGGGTGACTGTTAATCACTAGGTCGGCGGTTCGAGCCCGTCCGGGGGAGCCAAGTAAACCAAGGGTCTGTAGCAATACAGACCCTTTTTTTTGCCTTGCGTCCGGTCAACCTCCGGTACGGGTGGCTATTGGTTTGTACCCGCTGTTAGATTGATACCCTTAAAAGTTGCGGATATAGTGACGTTTTAGCCAACATTGGCCAAACTGTTCGGGAGAAATTGCGTGGGAATGGAGTCGTTACTGTTCAGGGCTCGCAGGAACAAGCTTCAAATTATCAAAAGTTAACTTGCTATGCTGACTTAGGCCAGTTAGCATAAACATACATACAGTATCTATCATAGACACTGTGCCTTGCAACAATCCTGACGCTGTGATTCCATGGCTCGTAATCCAAAACTAGAACACATAAAAGCCAAAGTGCGTACGCGTGGCAATGTTCGAGAAGTAGGGATTAGTTATTTGTCTCGACTATACCCAATCGTGTTCCATATGCACGAAGTGCTTAGACTGCACGCTGGCAATGATACATCCATTCAAACAAGCATTCGTCAGTATGTAATTGCACTCGCTGGCCATTTGGAAACTTTTTTTCGGGATATATTCAGATTTTCGCTTGAACAGGATGCGTCATTTTTCGATCGAATCGTTCAGGAGCATCGACTTCGGGTTCCTGAAGAGTCTGTCTTAGCACAAGAAGGCGTTACGCGTTATGACTTTGTTTCTGAGACAATGACGTTGCAAAGTGCAGGATCAATTGCTGCGGCTTTTGATCTGTTTTTCTTACCAGATGGGTTTCAAACCACCATCGAAACTACGCGCTTAGCTTATGCCATTCCTTCGAGAGCGGCTTTGGTTCACGGATTTCCTCTTTCCGCATTTCCAAACTGGTGGCAGGATTTGACGCAACTCTTCGAATTAAGGCATGAACTGACCCATGACGCGAATTCGACAACATATATTGAGCGATCACACATTGCGAGACTGGAATCATTGGCTGTGATTCTACCTCAATATATGACGTTGATGGTCTTTACCAACGGTGACACCGAAGCAATTAACAAAGCGGATGCAATATCACCTATTTTTCTCATTGAGGATTTCTTGGCCACTGATTGGAAAATTATCCTTTAGATTGCTACGACTTTTATCAATGTCAGGTTGCTTTGTTTTTGCTTAGTTAGCATCGCAGACTTTAACGTTAGATTTACAGGATAGCTTATGGTAAGTACGAAATCTGAGAGATATTCAACAGAAGAAATGATGGAGCGAGCTTTTCAAAGACTTGCATGGAACATAAAGCACATGTGGGAAGAAACCGGGCATTCTGATACTCGTTTATTCATGGAGCCTATCATCCCAGACCAATTTGTTATCGTAGGCCAATCGAGCGGTGGAACACATAAGGAACATATCGTACCTCGAGTAATTATCTGCAAACAGTGCCATCGGATGTTTGAACAAGGCGAGTCAGTTGATGTCGTTGCAATATTTATTCGCAAATACTTAAAGATCGTATTGATTTCAAAGGAGGAGCAAGATCTTTTGGATAAAAAAGCCAATCTGAATCTGAGGCAAAGGATGCCGGATGGTTGGACATTCGAGACAGGTTGTGAGTTTGAGCGTCTTAAAGTGGCAGGGATCGAATATAACCTCTATTCTACGAAAGTTTCTAATAATTAATCTAACAACCATTATGTTCTTAGTATTATGTCAACCACTGATGATGACTTTGCTGAAATACTCGCTGACGTTATGGCGTTTGTTACAAATGAAGCGATTATTCTTAATCGCCTCGAAGAGTATTTTTCACCCAAACCTGCGAAGTTCGCAGATTCCGAGGGCTCACTTAAAGCAATCAATCATCGTATTGAGAAAATCGTAGATGATTTGGGGGGCGCACCATCTTTAATCATCCAATTTGATAGCGATCCCATACCGAAATATGATACCTACCCTAATGCAGCATTCAACGAAATGTTCGCATTATTTAATCGCACTCGAAAGTCAGTGACCAGAGCACATATGTTCCTCATTGGTTCAAGTATGTATCGACAAATTCCTAGCATTCCTTCCCATCCAGATACAAAGCGCCAAAGTATTTTAGCAAACAGAGTAGATGCGGCTTTTTGGGAACATGCAGAAACCTGTTACATTCGCTTAGCATCCTACTGGGATCGCGTAGGTCAGCTCATGGATTTCACTTTTTTTGGTATCCGTCAATTTGAACGCGATGGTTTTTCCTCTGTGATGGAAAAAATTCATAATAATTGGGTAGCTATCGATCCCGCGCTGAGAAACATGCCTGCATGGTATGCCTTAAGATGCTACCAAAAGTCTGATAAAGCTGACGGATTGGGGTGGCTACTTCGCCGACGAAATTTTTTAATTCATAGTATGCACCTTCGGCCTATCGAATCGGATGATGAGGCTCCCCTATTTGAGTCGGCCTTCAACCATCTAGATAAAAATCTCAGAGAAAAATTGAAGCCGGATTCAATGGAAGATGAAATGGATAAGATTCACAAACATTTGGCAATTGCTGCATCGCAACTACCAAATATATTGTCTCTCTTAGAATATGCTATCCAAATTGATTTTCGTCCTTTTCCAAGATAGCCTTATTTAGGCCTTGCCTCAGCTTTATGCTGCCTGATATTTTACAAAAAACATATCCATTTAATGGATATGTTTTTTTCTGTCCAACCTTAAAAATCATCCCGCATAATCACCCGACCGTTACGGCGAACCGAACGTGCAGGCTCATAGGCCAACGGCGGCGAACCATGCAGATTACCAGCCGTGACCATGTTGCCCCCAAACGCCTCCAGCACAAATTCATCCATAGGCTGCATAGGCCAAACGTAAGCGTGCGTCCCTACCACGTTGCCTTTTCAGGTAAAGTTTGTTTAATCGCCGTTATTTGTTCGGGGGTCAAAGGCAACAATTCATCAATGCGGCTATTCGGCCACACGGGCAGTTTTTCTAATGGGCGGCGCGGGTTATGGTCACCAGGCCGTCGGGGAGCGGCAATCTTGCCACTAGGGACAGGCAGTCCAGCCTTGCGTCTTCGGGGATGTGTTTGTAGCCTAGGGTTTTGCCTTGCGCGTCTTTGCCGTTGGTGCCGAAGTGGGTGTTTAACGCGCCCCACATTTGTCTTATGGCCATGGCCTGTTTGTCTTTGGGCAGGGCGGCGGCCCGTTCGGTGACCAGGGCTTTGATTTCGTCTTGGGTTGTTGGGGTCAGGCAGCCGGGGAGGGCTTTTTGGGACTTACGGAAGGGTGGGCTTGGAGGGTAGGCAGTGTTGGGTAACTGGCCTGTTACTAATGCGTCATAGGCTCGGATGACTGCAATATGGAATTTTGCGCTTATCCACATGGCGTAGACGTAAACCAGTTCTTTTACGACGAATGTTCCATGTCCTTGTTTTGTAAGAATAGACGGAATTCCGTCTATTTCAAGTTCTTTTTGTAAATCAACTGTTTGTTGTAATTTAAGCCAATATGTTGGGCGGTGCTTATCTTCGCCACCAGCGGCTTTATGAAGGTCGTTTAAGCAATATCTGCCATTTTGGTCTTGGCGGATTTGTATGTCGCAGATAGTAAGCGTGGCTGGACGGATTTCGGGCGTGGCTTGGGTGTTCATTGGTAACTCCTTGACTGGTGGTTAAACACACCGACCGGAGCTGTCAATCTCAGGGCGGCATGACGTATCGGGTTGACAGACCGGGTCAAGGAACCGGCGAGCTTCGCAGCTCCCCAATACGCCACGCCATAACTGACGGGCATAAAAAAAGCCGTGCGCCACTGTTGGCACAAAGCTATTGTGCCTTGACTGTTCGAGCTGTCAAACCCGGCTACCCAATGAGGGGTAGCGGGAAAAGTATACGCCAAAAGCGAGCGGGCTGTCAAATGGATTATTTTCTAATTATTTTTTGAAAATGGTAATAGTTCATAGAAAAGCAGTTTTCGAGTTGCTAAACTGAAAGCTTGATTAAGTCGAGACTAATACGGTTCAATATCTGTCGTGCAACGCTATACAATAGTTTGAAAGATTAGTCCAAATCAATGGAGTCTAACCCCATTGATTTTATTTTCTGTGTTTTTTCGCATTTTATAACATTTACTGTTTATTCACCCTTACCTATTTATCCGCTAATAAATGAAACTTCTCAAAGCACATATCACTAATTTCAGATCAATCGAAGATAGTAACGAATTTGAAATCGGTGATCTTACATGCCTAGTCGGAAAAAACGAAGCAGGTAAGACAGCAATTCTTCAAGCCCTGTATGGGTTAAATCCTATGGGTTATTTTGCTTACGATAAAACTCGCGATTATCCGCGCCGCCATCTGAATCGTTTTGACGATAGACATTCTGATGGTAAATCAGAAGTCATTGAAACATTTTGGTTATTATCCGAAGAAAATAAAGAACTAATTATTGAACGTTATGGAATAAATGCGTTAGAGAACGATGAGATTACTATTTCTAAATATATCGGCTGTAACCATCAATATTGGAGTATTCCTTGCGATAGCGAAGCGTGTCTTAAGCACTTAATTCATAAATTTGCGTTAGATGAATTAGAGAAAAAGCAGTTGAAAGATGCTAAAAATGCCGAAGAGGCAGTAATGGCACTATCTTCACTTCCTCAACTCTCTGAAAATCTGCAAAACTTACTTGACGAGTTAAATGGACTAAGCGAAACCGATTTTCACGCGGCAATGATAGATATTCTTAGTCCAATGATGCCTAAGTTTTTCTATACATCCCATTTTTATAGGATGTCTGGTGAAATTTCCATCAACAAAATTTCTGGTGACATTCAGCAGCATAGGGTAACTATTTCAGATCAAATATTTCTTGATTTTTTGGAATATGCCGGCACGTCTATTGAAGACTTAAAAGGGGCGACTAAACGACAAGACCTAAACGCTCGGTGTGAGGAGGCATCAAATGAAATAACTGATGAAATATTTCAGTTTTGGAGCCAAAACGAAGCATTAAAAGTAAACATTGTTATTGGTGAAGGAAGGCCAGACGACCCGCCGCCATTTAATGGGGGGACTGTTGTTGAAATCAGTATTTATAACAACCATCATCGGGTAAGCGTCCCTCTTTCTGAACGTAGTGCTGGATTTATCTGGTTTTTCTCTTTTTTGTCACAGTTCAAACAACTCAAAAAGACCGCTGGTAATGCTATCATCCTATTGGATGAACCAGGTTTAACTCTGCATGGAAAAGCCCAATCTGATTTGTTGCGTTACATTGAAGAAAGGCTGCTTCCTGAGCACCAAGTTATTTTTACAACACATTCACCATTTATGATTCCAGCCGAACGCATGGTGGATGTTCGTATTGTTGAAGATGTCATTAAATATGATAAAAATAAACCTGTTGTACTGGGTACTAAAGTTTCCTCTGATGTCTTATCTGTCGATAAAGATACTCTATTTCCATTACAAGGTGCGCTTGGTTACGAAATCACGCAGTCACTTTTTATTGGCAAAAATACTCTGCTGGTAGAGGGGCCGTCAGACATTCTTTATTTACAAGCCTTTTCGGCAGCTTTAAAAAGTCGTCAACGTGAAGGTTTGGATACTCATTGGGTTATCTGTCCTTCAGGCGGAATAGATAAAATTCTTCCGTTTGCTTCTTTATTTGGCGGTAACGATATAAATATTGCGGTACTTTGCGATTTGGCGACTGGTGATAAGGGAAAAATTGAGAGATTGAGAAACAGCCAAATTCTCAAAGCAAGTCAATTATTCACGGCGGCTGATTTTACAAACAAATCAGAGAGTGATATTGAAGATTTTTTGCACCCTGAATTGTTTGTAAAATTGCTTAATAGTGCTTATGAGCTTTCTGGTGAAAATAGGCTTAGCATTGAAAAGTTGAATGCAGCAGTTCCATCTACAGAGCGTATTGTCAAAAAAGCCGAAGTTATCTTTAATTTGATGCCATCAGATGTACAAAACTTTGACCACTTTCATCCGTCGGATTGGCTGATACGCAACTCAGCGTTCTTGGTTGATAGCGTTGAACTTGATGAAACATTAAACCGCTTCGAACAGGCGTTTAAAGCAATCAACGATGTGTTGAAATGTTGAAATAGTCTCGGCAACAGTCTTTGCACTGAAATCATTGCCATGGAAAAAATTCCGTGATGAAAAGAATATTTCATTATGGAATGAGAAAAATATGAAATACCAACGCATGGAAATAATGAAGGCTAATGGAATCACAGAACGCTAATTATTCCGACACTTTATTATTCAGAAAAAACTACAAATCTGAACATCTATGAACATAAGCACAGATCAATCACCATTATTTAATCGCGCACAATTATGGGAAGAGTTGAACGCGCAATCAAAAACTATTGCAACGCGTGTGCAAGCTATTTCTGAGCCAATCCTGCGGGCAAAGCCAGATTCAGAACTCGTCGAGGAGTTGGTAGAGGAACTGAAGATGATACCTTTAGAACTAGATGAAGGTAATAAGCAGATGACTAAAGAGGAAATTGACATTGACGTAACTGATAACCCATACAGAAATATATTCAGAACCCGGGAGAAAATTTTAATTCCAGGGATAAAAGTTGTTATTTCTGTACCGTTTACGGGTAACCCGCAATTATGGCATCTACAGCCAAACACTTTTACTTTCTCGCCTCCGCGTGGACAGATAGATAGTTTGTCAGGTCTGTTATATATAGCATTTAAACAACCAGCGGATGAACCAATAGAGCAAATTAAAGCTGCGTTGGAGTCTAGGCTTGCTGAAATAAGATCGTATATTTCACATCAGAAAAAAGATCTAGCCGGAAATATCCCTAAATTGCGCCGAGAAATTTCCGAAGAAATTACAGGCCGTCGCTCTCGACTCACGAAGCATGATAGCATTTCTGACTTGCTCGGCATCCCTGAAGTCAAAACGGCCATAAATATTGAAGTCGTAAATCAACCTTTCAAACAGGAGACCGCAGCGAATATCCCGACTAAAAGCAACCATCAAGCACCAGCAGAATCTTGGGATGTATTTGTTTCCCACGCTTCGGAAGATAAGGAAGCTTTTGTCCGACCATTAGCTGATGCTTTAAATGCTGTGGGATTGAGTGTTTGGTTTGACGAATTTACATTAACGCTAGGCGACAGTTTAAGGCGATCAATTGACAAAGGGCTTGCAAGATCAAGATACGGAATTGTTGTCGTTAGCAAGGCTTTTCTAGAGAAAGAATGGCCTCAGCGAGAACTTGACGGTTTGGTCGCTCGTGAAGAAGATGGGCTAAAAGTCTTATTGCCTATCTGGCACGAAATAACTGCTGCTGAAATTCGTCAAAAATCACCGACCCTTGCGGATCGTTTGGCTGTTTCATCATCAAAAGGTATTTCAAAAGTAGTTGATGAGCTGCTAAAAGTAGTTCGTCCAATATAACTCTCTAAGGCGATTTTTCACTATGCTTCGCATGAATGACCATATAAACCCCGCCCCGCCATAAACTATTACCCCTTTTGTAAAATAATCAGCAACCTTTCAAAACAGGCGGTTATCTGGGTTTTTATCCGCGTCATGAATGCTTTAGTAAATTATTTATCGATAATATTATCTATAAAGTTTATTTTCATCTATAATAAGGCAGGTATTATTGATAAATCATTCATAAAATATCCCAAGGAACCCCATGCTTGACTTAAATAACCCCCAAGATTTCGAGAAAGTATCAAACGACTTTGACGCGCTGGCTTTGTTGTTTGACGCGTTCGCCAAGAACGTCAGCCAACAGGCGAAAGAAGCCGCCATCACCGTCACGCTCCAGAGCCGCCCGGACACCGGGCATTGCCCAGGTTTCAGCACGCTGTTTGCCGGGTATGACCTGCATTTTGTTTTTGCCCCGCGTTTGTATGCGGGTGTTTCGGTCAGCGGTAAGGCGTGTTTGAAGGGCAGGGTTAAGTGTTATTTGGAACGGGAGTACCCGAAGGGTGAGCGGGTGTTTTTGAACGCGTTTACGTTTGACGTTAAGGGGGTGACGGATAGGGAGGCCTTCGGCAGGTCTGGGTATCTTCAGGTGGATGAGGTGGCCGACGCGCGGTTTTTGCTTAATCCGGCTTTGGCGTTATCGCTTTGCCAATATTAGGTTTTTTGGGGGCTGGCATAAAAGGGTTTGTGGCTTTCTGTCGCCTGACTGCCGATCAGCGTGCCGTAATTCATGGAGTTTCAGGTGTTCGCCAGCCTATCATAGCCCTGGTGGTAGCTGAGCGCACCGTCCAGTATCGCCGACAAGCCTGTCGCTGTTGCGAAACTTTGGTTGCAGACCTGGTGGTCTGTGTGGATTTCCGCTTTTTTTTCCATCCCTAGATGATAGGCTTTTTAGGGCGGGGGAAGTGTAGGGCATCCGTTATTTTTGCACCCTAATTAAAGGTTAATTTATGAAAAAAAATGTATTAAACATTTGTTACGCTTCGTTTTTGTCTCTTCTTTTCACTTCAGCTCCAGCATCAGCTGATCTGTTATTATCTGCTGTTGGTTTTGGCGGTAATTCCCAAGCATCCGTTGTGTGTTATTTGTTTAATGCAGGCACTTCATTCGTCCAAATAACATCAAAGAGGATATATTCGGTAGCATCAACGGGCAGCGCATCAAGTGCATTGTCATTAACGTTAAACGGCACTTGCGGGACTTTCTTAAGTCCAAATCAGATATGTTCGTTTTCCGCAAACGTCACTTCAGCTGATGTTAATGCCTGTAAGGCTGTATTCTGGTCATCTATACCATCACGCTATGAAAGTATTCGTGGTGAAATGGAAATAAGGGATATAAATGGCAATATTTTGAGGGCTCAGCCACTCAAATAAAAAGGGTAGTCTTGCACGAATGGCTGCTGATTGCTTGGCTGATGTTACGCTGCCCTTAGTTTTTGCAACTGTGTATGTGGGGCTTGCGCACCACCTCAAAGGAGGCCTGGATGTTATGGTGCGGCAAACGCCCTTTTGGGTTATCCTACGCATTATTTCAACAGACGGGGCTAAGGTATGGGTTCGGGCGAAAAATTGTTGATTGATGACAAAAGCCGTTATAACAAAGGCCAATCTGTATTGCGTGATGATTCGGTCATAGAATTGCGTGGCGCCGACAATACGGTGGATATTGGCGACAACGTCAAGGGCAGGCTTTCCGTCAGTGTGATAGGCAATAACAACAAGATCATTATTGCCGATAATGTTTTTATGATCAGTTGTTTGCAGATCGCCATCAGGCTGAACGGCAGTACGATAACCATCGGCCCTGACTGTACGTTTCAAGGTTTGGTCAGATTGTCTAGCCATGAAGCCAGTTCTATTACGATAGGTGCCGATTGTATGTTTTCTTCTGACATCACGGCTTCAACTAGCGATGTGCACGCTATTTTTGATGCCGATAATGTGCGCATTAATCCGGCGCAGCCTATTGTCATCGGCGATCATGTCTGGGTTGGCAATGGTGTAAAGTTGCTGAAAGGCGCCACTGTCGGTAGCGGTTCGGTTATCGGCATGTCGTCTTTGGTGACTCGTGGCCAGTATCCTGAAAATTGTATTATTGCCGGCACTCCCGCACGGGTTGTGCGCAAGGATATTCATTGGACTAGGCATCTTCCGTAAACTGGACATAAATCATTTAACATGTTTATTTCTGGATTTTGCAAGACACGATGGTTTTGTTTTTCCGTTTCGTGCATATGGTAAATTTATGGTAAAACACATATAAAAATATATGGATTAATGGGCATTGCAACGTAAAGCCGATTTTAATTTTTTTAATAAAAACAGTTACTTATAATTGAAGTTTCGGACTCTTAATCCATAGGTCTAGGGTTCGAGTCCCTGACGCCCCACCATATAATTCAAAGTGTTACGCGCGTCCAGTCTTTTAAAAATCCGTGCTATTAGCAACTGCACGGTTTTTTGCCATTTTTAGCCCTTTGTTGGGGTGACTTCTTTTTTCTCTATGTTATAGATATTCATCATTCCGGGTGATCTATGGCCGCTTGCGTCCATTTTTTCGGCTAGCGTTCCATCGGTGTCTGTTATGCCTTTGCGCTTTACCGATACCACCGTCCAAGCGATCCACGCATGGCTGGATACTGACGACCTTGACTCTGACGAAAACTTGGCGCAGCGGCTGTTCGCGCTGTTTGTGGGCATCTTCGACATTAATAAAAATGGTGTGTGTTAACGTTGCCAGCGGCGTACGCTTTCGCGTTTGCGTTTTTTATGTTTCATGGGGTTGGCCTTTTAAAAAATCCCACGCTCTAGGGCGTGGGTAGGTCAGGAGGAGGCGGCTAAGTGACTTTGTTGATGAATTCGCATTAATAATACGAAAACGCATAGAAAAAGACAAGCGAATTGGTATAGCTTTTTATCAGGCACAAAAAAACCGGATATAATCCGGTTTCATGGGCAGTAAGGCCTGTGTTAGTGAGCTATGGTTTTAATTTTTGAGGCAATGATGTACGCACATGCCTTTGCTTCTGCCGCTTCCTTATTTTTTTTGTGGGGACGTTTAATGATTGATTAGGATGGGCTATTTCGCTTCGATACGGATAATATGGTTATTGTTATCAACAGTTACTGTGCCAAGTTGATCGTAGGTATAAATTTGTACCATACTTGGATTGAAGTCCCCAATCCATTCGATAATATTCCATAAGGGCGTGAAAAGGATAATGGTTTCTTCGGTCATGCGGTTTTCTGTGGAACTGTGATCCGGCTCACCAAGGGCTTTTACCATATCGCCGTATGTTTGCCCCAATTTAATTTGATTCAATTTATTGTCAGTTGAGCCGGGTTTATAAATATGAGAGACGCATCCTATAAGTAGATATTGGGTCAAGATGGCCAATATGGCAAGCCGTAGGGTTCCTTTCATGGTTCAACGGGTTCTAGTAGATTGCATTCGCTGATTTCTTTTTTTCCAATTTCACTCGATACTTCCGAAAATTTTAAATGGCCGACTAAAAATCCCATTCCAATTGTCGTTTTTAGATATTTTTCTTTGCCTAATTCTACGGTTACATCCGCTTCATTTGTGGCCTCTGTGCTAACTTCAAAATGTACAGGGCCAGGATTTGCAATGTATGGAAAATATCCGCCATTCTTAATTTTAGTAATGGGTGTGCTGTTTGCTGTGACAGTGCCATAAGTGCCGCCGCCAACAAAACTAGGGGCTCGGTAAATATATACCACTCCTTTATTGGCCGGAATGGGGTCAAGCGGCTTGAATGCAGGGCCAGATACTGAGCATCCGGTTGTTGCTGTTAGTGCTAGAATGATCAGTGCTAATAACTGGCTGGGTTTTTTATGTTTTTCGTTTGTCATAAATATGCGGTTATTTTTCATTAGTTAGTGATTTATGGCCTAAATTAGCACCGAATACCAAAACACACGCCCAATAACATGCGTAAGGCCATCGCTTTCGTTATAGAATTCGTCTGTATAGTCGGGGTTATAGCTGTTTATTCGGATAATGCCTGCTGGCAACTTGTAAAGGCGTTTTATTCGCACCATGCCGCTGTGGCAGATGGCGTAAATATCGCCGTCTTTTATGTTTTGTGTGCCAGTATCTATGCCGACTGTGCAACCGTCCCGTATGACTGGCCCCATGCTGTTGCCGCTCACTTTGACACAAACCGCATTTTGAATTGATACGCCTTTGTCTTTTAAGGTGGACTTAGAAAATCTCAGTTTTCGGCCATGGCTTTCCTCGATTTGAAGTTTTCCTTGGTCAGCAACAAGCTCTGTTTCTCGGAAAAGTGGCAACTCCACTTCGTCATTTAGCAAAGGTAGGGCGTTGTCCAATTCCTCAAATCCGCCAATAAATTCGGCGTTTGAAAGGATCTTTGGGGAGTCTGTTAGCCCTCTCAATTCGCCTTCTGTTAACCCAAGGCCGTTGGCTATTTTTTTTATTGTAGAGCTTCTTGGTTCAGAGTGTGCGCCACTTAAATATCTTTGTATTGTTGGTTGCGGCACTCCAGATTCAGCGGCCAGCCTAGTGACTGTCCATCCCTTTTTCAGAAGCTCTCTATTGATATTGTCTTTTAAATTACTCATTCCTTAATCATACGCTAACGGATATTTTTAATAAAATTAGGATTCGTATGCTTGAATTTATACGAATTAGAATAACTTAAGCCTACCCCTAAAGACTAGCCCCTTACGGCGTATGCGCCATTACCGCTGGCGTGGACACCCAAGACAACCGCCTCGCCGTGCAAATCACCGGCTGGGGCAAAGGCATGGCCTGCTGGGTGTTGGACTATATCGAACTGCCCGGCGACCCCGCCGATGATGCCGTATGGGTCGCCTTGACCGACCTGCTGAACCGCCCCATAGAACACCAATCCGGCCACCTGCTGCCCATCCTCGCCACCGCCATCGACATGGCGGCCACCGCACCGAAGCGGTCAAAGACTATGTGCGCAAACGCCTGATAAAACGCCCGATGGTCATCTTCGGCGCGACCGCCAACAACGCCCCCGTCATCGGCAAACCCAAAGCCGTCGATGTCAACTGGAAAGGCCAAAACCTAAAACGCGGCGTGACCACCCAGCAAGTCGGCACGGTCGGCATCAAACACAAACTGTTCGGCAACCTCTCCGCCGATGCCGACAAACCCCAAGAAAACCGCCGCGTCCACTTCTCCGACCAACTGCCGCCCGACTACTTTAGCGGCCTGGTGTCCGAGACCTACGACCCCAAACAAAACCGCTTCACCAAAAAGCGCGGCGCAAGAAACGAACCGCTGGACACCTGGGTTTATGCCTACGCCGCCGCCCACCACCAAGAACTGCGCCTGCACCTGTACACAGCGGCCAAATGGGATGCCCTGAACGAACAATACGGCATCCCGCCCAAAAAGGCCACAGGCCAGCCCTTGGCCGAAGCCAAGCCCAAAAAAGCCCAACCCAAACGGAGCACCTACCTGCTATGACCGGACTTATTGACGACATGCAAGACGTAGTCGCGGGCGTGGTCGGCGACAGGTCACTGTCCGCCCAAGTCGTTTACGCCCTCATCAAACAATTCGGCGGCGAACGCCACTACATCCCCAGCCAAGACTACCAAGCCCGCAACCGCGAGATTAAAGCACTGTACGGCGCGGGGGTAACGGCGGAACAGCTAGCTGGTAATTATCGCTTGTCAGTTAAGACCGTGCGGCGTATTATCGAACACTAGGTGATGGGTGGGGTTTTTAGCCATTACCGGAATTTTAGGTTAATGGGCGGTGCTATAGGGTTTTGCCTTACCGCGTTGAGACAAAGCAAGCTCTTAGTAAATACCTATTCTTAGTTGATAAGGAATAATGGCATGTGATAATAATTTGAAAAAATTATACCTCCAGTATTTCTTATGCAGAATTGTAATTTTTTGATTTATAAAAAAAAAGAGAAATGAAGACTAAATCATCCGTTAGATTCTTTGCGCGTGCGGCGCACCTTGATGTAGATATTGAACTCGCCGATGTCATAATGATTTCAATTAAACAAGGAATGTTGAATACAGAAGATCATGAATATATCTTCGATAAAGTTGATATTGAAAAACATCCAAGACTTGCGGAAAGAAAAATTTCACATACAAGTAGAAGACATGCGGCAGAACACTTGAAAGCAACTTTATGTGAAGCCTTTATAAAAAATATATACGAAGATACCACCCAATATTTCCAAGAAATTATTGATGCAGCGGCGAAAAATGGACTAGACCCCCAACGCTTAATTGGAGAGCATCAAACGAATTTTAAAGCAAATGAGGTTTTGCAAGCTGGGGGCTGGGATAAAGTTGTTTCAATGGTTGCAGAATCAGTTTTTAGAAAACTTTTGAATGAACGAGATACTAAAAAGCTATTGGAAAAAATAAACATTAAATTAAAACTTGATGTTTCATCAACAACTATTGATAACGCATTACCATATTTCGAAATTAGACATTTGCTGGTTCATAATGACGGTAAGGCGGATAAGAAGTTTTGTGATGCGTTTCCTGATTTTTGCACTAGTATTGGAAAAAAAATTAAACTTGATGCAAAACTCATTCAAGATGCACGAACGGCCATATCGGCATTAATTGAAGAGTTCGATCAACAAATTGTCTCTAAAAGTATTGTGGCAAGTAATCAACTTCAACCATAAATGTTAAAATTAACATTTCACCGACATTCAACGCGGTAAGCCCGTAGGTTGGGGTGAGCTTGCGAACCCCAACATTTCAACACACACGACCACCATACCCTGTTGTGTTGGGGTTCGTACCTCACCCCAACCTACGGGCTGTTGTGTTGGGGTACGTACCTCACTCCAACGGCCCTACGCGGGCGAACCGCATTCCCACACAGCGTGTGGGAACGAGAAAACAACCGTTTCCCCTGGTTATGGATAATAAATCACGGCCATCAATGACAATATCAGACATAGATTCTAAAATTTTATGGGCTAGAGCTGGAGGTTTTTGTTCAGCTCCTGAATGCCACAATGATCTGACTTTTATTCTAGAGTCTAAAAATTACCATATAGGTGAAATGGCTCATATTATTGCGAAGGCAAAAAAAGGTAATAGAGGAGTAGAAGGAGGAGGAAGTAATGGATATTCAAATCATATATTATTATGCCCCACTTGCCATCGAAAAATCGATAAGTCTCCAGATGGGCATTACTCCGTTGAATTGCTTCATGGTTGGAAGCGCGAAGCAGAGAATAGAATAAGAACATTATGTCAAAAACGGAAAGCTAACAGTTGGCAATTGTTTAACCTGTATATAAATATCAATGAAGCGAAAAAATACTTCTTTGAATTTGAGAATAATCCAATGAGCGCGTTGATATATGGTCAAAATGCATATGAAAGCGTTGCTAATATTTTAGTGAATGCAAGTCATAACATCCTTGCTTTGGGAGGGGTTAGTGAGGAAGTTGTGGCTTGCGTAGATAAATTAGTAGAAAGCTATAATGATTTGACTTGGTCAGAAATGGAGGCGAAATGCTATTACATATTGGCAAAAATTGAAGACGAATATTCCACTGGTATTGACAAGAAAGTTATAGTCTTATCAGGCTGTTACTCTGACCTAAGAGTTAAAAATGCGCTTGGAAAAGATTATTCAATAGAAATAGAAAACTTTAATTCAGCGTTAAACTTACTATTAGATGATGAAGATTCATATATTAGTGAAAAACTTAATAAAATACGATTAAACGAAAATCATGTATCTGGAAATTTTAGCCTAGAAGAGGCTTTGAATGACCCAAATTTTAGAATAATTAAAAAACTGGATGATCGATTAAAGTTCCTATTAAAATCACTATAGAAAAACTTAACAAGGCACTGCTACGGAAACTTTACTCGCTAGCACTTCCAAATTTCCGCAGAGCGCAGCCCGTAGTGTTGGGGTTCGTACCTCACCCCAACGGCCCTTAGCACAATGCGGTATGGGGCGGCTTGATCGGATAATGACGGCGTACCGTGTGAGTCTATTTGCCGATAAGGCAATATTCTTTTGACAGGGCATTTATTTTGGGCGTATGCTTTACCCAGTCGCCCTCATTGGCGGCACGGGTCTTGGCAGACCTGCTAGAAGAGGCGCAATAGCTTTGTGCCAACGTGGTGCCGAGCTTTTTTTATGCCCCCTGTTTTTTTATGATGGGTGGTGTAGTGGGAAGCCTTCGGGCTTGCTGGTTCCTTTTCCCAGTCTGCCAACCCATTACATCATCCATCGCCCAAGATGCTTGGCAGCTTCTGGTCGATGGTTCAAATCCATTGAAAAGGAATCTGTTATGACTGAACAAGCCCAAGTTGCGCCTATCGCGCAAGAATCCCTCGTACCTGTTTTTTCTGGTGAAATAGCCGGACTGCCTGCCCAGCTTGTCGATGCCCGCGCATTGCATAAGTTTTTGGGATCAAAGCAATTATTTCAATCTTGGTTTAAAAAACGTATAGCCGCTTATGGTTTTTTGCAAGACATTGATTTTATTGCTATACAAAAAAATATAGCGCAAGAATCAAAGACTTACGGACAAGACAAATTAGACTATCATTTGACACTCGATATGGCAAAGGAACTTGGCATGGTCGAGCGCAACGAGAAGGGGCGGCAAATCCGCCGTTACTTTATCGACTGCGAGGCCAAGCTATGGCAACAACAGCTTGCCCAACCAACGCCCCCCGACCTTAGCGGCTTGGCCGGGCTGATCCGCGCTGAAATCGCCAGGGCGCTGCCCAAGGCCGACCCCCTGTTGCCGCCGGATCAGGCCGCCGCCATCAACCACAGCCTAGAACGCCTAAGCCGCCTGTTCCACCCGCTCAGCGCCCCGTTTGCCGATGTGTTAAGCCTGACCCGCGCCCTGCATGGCCTGGACACCACCTACGGGATGCCGCACCCCGATTACCAAACCCTACTAATCCCCGCCGAGCCTGACCCCAGCGTCTATGGCGGCCAGCCCGTGCCGCCCACCCCCAGCCCGACCGGCTATTCACGGGTGCTGCTCTACGTTACCCACAACGGCCAAGTCGAACGCTCCGAAACCTTGCCCGACACCATGTGCTTGGTGTCCATCAAAAACGCCGACACCGTGGTTAACTTCATCAATTATTTGCTGCCGGAGGCGTTGTTGCCCGATCTCTTAAAAGCCGCCTCGCAGCGGATGTTCAGGCTGATGGCGTTGCGGGGGTGATAAGGCATTAACAGTGGGGTAGGGCGCATTAGGTGTTAGGCGTAATGCGCCGAAGGGAGGTAAGTTAACGGCAGTGCAATACGGCTGAGCCTATTGCACCTTACTAGCCTTTGTCTCCTTGTTGAGCCGGAGTGCCAGGGTTTCCTTGTTGAGCCGGAGTGCCAGGGTTTCCTTGTTGAGCCGGAGTGCCAGGGTTTCCTTGTTGACCCGGAGTGCCAGGGTCTCCTTGTTGACCCTGAGGGCCAGGGTCTCCTTGTTTACCCGGAGCGCCAGGGTCTCCTTGTTTACCCGGAGCGCCAGGGTCTCCTTGTTTACCCGGAGCGCCAGGGTCTCCTTGTTTACCCGGAACGCCAGGGTCTCCTTTTTCACCCGGAGTGCCAGGGTTTCCTTGTTGACCCGGAGTGCCAGTGTCTCCCTTGTCTCCTTGTTTACCCTGAGGGCCGGGGTCTCCTTGCTTTCCTTTCAGTGCATCTTTATATGAAGTTGCCAAAACGTCTGCCACCTTTTCGGATAACGCTTTTCCAGCATCTGACTGGACTACTACGTCAATTAATTGATCTGAACGAAATCCTATTAATCTAAGTGAGCCAAAAAGGAGGATTAAAAGAAAAATTAATGCTATCAATAGCATAAATAAAGCTCTAGGTGTACTAAATAACCATTTTAGAAAGTCAAACCAAGTTGTTATCGGTGGCGGTGGTAGTGGCGGTGGTGTTGACATTTTTGCTCCTTAATAAATAAAAACAACAGTGGGTGGTACAGCGAACAGTTGAAGGAAGCTTTTGGAGATGAGGAGTTGTTTATATTTGAACTTTACTCTTAATAAAGCCCGTTATCAAGACTAAACCAGCCACTTTTCACTATCGTTCCCACGCTCCGGCGGGGCATAAAAAAACCGCTAAAGGCGGGTTTTTTATGCCCCGTTACCACCCAAACCTACCGCGATTATTTTTTAACCCCGCCCAAATTTTGCCTTATTTTGTCCAAACGCCCATGCCATCCTATTGCCCATGGCATACACAACCGACCAACTTAACGCACTGGAAGACGCGCTGTCGCAAGGCGTGTTGATGGTGCAATACGCCGATAGGCGGGTAACGTATCAGTCTGTGGCTGATATGCTGCGGATACGCGACATTATGCGGGCGGAGCTGGGTATGGCCTCGCCGCGCAGCACCCGTGGGCGTTTTATTGTTTTGAAAGTGGGTAAGGGCTTATGAAAAAGGCACAGGTGATTGATTTTAAGACCCGCCGTTACGATGCCGCCAGCCAAACCAGCCGTACCAGCGGTTGGTACACGCCGTCAACGGATGCCAATTCGGCGATTACTTACCCGCAGCTTATCCGTAACCGCGCCCGCGATTTGGCGCGTAATAACCACTGGGCCAATAAAGGCTTGACGGTCATTGTTAACAATACGATAGGTTACGGTATCCGTGCGACCTGGACGGCCAAAAATGCCCGTGCCACTAAGCAAGCCAGGGCTTTGTGGAAACAATGGGCGGAAAGCACCCAATGCGACTCGCAAGGGCTGACCAATTTTTACGGCATCCAGCAAGCGGTGATGCGCGGTGTGGCCGAGTCCGGCGAGTGCCTTATCCGTTTGCGCCCGCGTTATGTGTCCGACGGTTTGGCGGTGCCTTTCCAGTTGCAGGTGCTGGAGCCGGATTACCTGTACGAGTACAACGACGGCGTGTTGGCGAACGGCAATTATATCCAGCGCGGTATCGAATATAACCCGTTGGGTAAGCGTGTCGCCTATTACCTGTACGAAGGTGTTTAAGCAATACCGTGTCCGTACCAGGTTGTTGGGCGGCTACAGCGGCGGCAGTATTGAAACGGGATCGATTTGGGACGGCTATAACGATGTGATGGCGCGGCACGTTGGCCGTTTATCGCAAGGTGAGGGCGGCGCGTGGGCTGGCCAGTATTTTTTTGAAGGCGCGTTCGTCGCTAAAATGAAAAACGGCATGGTCAGTGTTTTTAAGCGTGACGGCGCGAAATCCCTGCCCGTTTTACCCAGCAAGCGGTAAAGTTGGTCGCTGCCGAGGCGGTCGCCAGCCAAGTCGCCGCCGAGGCCAACGCCGAGCTTTTGCGGCGGTTTAAAGAAAAATTTCAGGTATGAATGGTTTATATGACGATTTGCCGCTGATTGCCGCGCGGGTGAGGGAACAGGTTACGGCATTTAAGGTGGTTGACAGTTTATCGGTCGTGCAGGAGTTTAACGACGTGTTGACGCAACTGCCCGGTTGCTATATCGCGCAGGTCTGCGCCAAGGCGGTCGACGACAATTATGTTTTTACCTTGGAGGAAGACCAGCACTATTTGTTGATGGTCTGCACCGATTCTGTCAGCACCGACGGCGTGATGGCCGAAGTGGTTTGCCACTTCCTCTTCCCCCCCTCAATAAGTTTTCTAAGCGCTCGGTGGCGCAATGGATTAATTGGGTTACGCCTGTTGCTTAGTTGTGATCCAAAATTCCCCGAAATGAGGGTAATATTTACCATACATGAATAAAATTATTTGTTATCTTTGCTCCCAGCAATTCAGTTAACCTTGCCGCTCGCCGCTTGGCGGGTAGAGCTGCATGGAGAAGGTTGTTACTACGTTGTTATTGCCATTTTTAACTGTAGAGGATCAGAATCATGAAATTGTTACGCAAGACGGCCTTCTGCGGGGTTGCTCTCAGCCTTTTCCATTATTTGCCGCCCGCCTATGCCGCTAACCAACCACCGACCGCCAATGCAGGCCCTAATGTCACCGTTAATGAAACTGCGGCAGTGAAGCTACAAGGCCAAGGCAAAGACACCGATGGCTTTGTCGTCACTTATCAGTGGAGCCAAACCGCAGGCCCGGCGGTGACGCTGGCGGGTGCTAATCAAGCCCAAGCCAGTTTCACCGCGCCGATGGTGCCTGTGCAAACCCCATTGAGTTTTCAACTGGCCGTAAAGGACAACCTGGGCGCGACTGCCTCAGACACGGTTAATGTCTTCATTAAGCCTACGGTCTCAAGCCAATGGGTGATGGGTTACTATGTTGCTTATCAGCGTGACTTGTATCCGCCCGATAAGATTGCTTGGAACGGCTTGACCCACATTATCATGGGACGGGTTAAGGCCAATACCGATGGGACGCTAGACACCAGTTTCGACTGGGATAGCACGAATGGGCCGATTTTGGCTAAGGACATTGCCGCCCGCGCTCATGCGGCGGGTAAAAAAGCCATTCTGATGTTGGGCGGTGATGACAATAGCCCGAACATACATGATGCGGTCGCCAACCACCGCGCGGCATTTATCGCCAATTTGTTGGCCGTTATGACGGCTTATGGTTATGACGGGCTGGATTTGGATTGGGAAAACACCATTGATTGGGATTTGTTCCAAACGTTTGTCGAAGAATTGCGGCAAGCCGCTCCTCAAGCCATTTTAACCGTACCGATGGGGCCGCTAAACCTGAACACCGATACGGTCGACCCGCATGTTCCGCTGATTGCCAAACAGCTTAACCGCTTGACGCTGATGTCTTACTATCCGGCCACGTCTTGGGTGGGTTCGGGTTGGTCGTCTTGGTATAATTCGCCGCTTAAGGGTGCTAAAGCGACTACGCCCGTGTCCATTGACGATTCGTTCAACCGCTTTGCGGCGGCAGGTGTGCCAAAAAGCAAGCTGGCGATGGGTATCAGTTTTTATGCCACTTGTTATACTGGCGGCATTACCGGCCCTAACCAAAGCACCGAAAATGGGGTGACGATTGAGGGCGGCGACAATGATTATATGTTGTCAGAATTGTTTGGCGCGGGTGGCGAATATGTCCCAGGGTATCGGCATTGGGATAGCGTGGCTTTACAGCCTTATCTCTCCCTGCCCAAAGCCGAACGCCATGGCTGCCGCTATGTTACATTTGAAGACGAGCAATCCATTTTGGCAAAAGGCAAGTTTTCCCGCGACAACGGTTATGGCGGCCTGATGATTTGGACAATTAACCAAGGTTTCGTCACCACCCACAGCCAACCCAATTTCCTGTTGGATGCAGTAGGCCATGGCTTCCTGACACCGGGCATAAAACAAACGGTGGGGATTTCCGTGATGCAGGGCAATACTTGGCTGAAAACCAGCGCCAAAATTAATTTCACGCCGTTAGTGACGGGCGCTACTAACAAAGCGGTGACGTGGGCGATAGTTGAGCCCAATTGCGGCACTATCGCCAGCAACGGTGTTTACACTGCACCCAGCACCGAACAAATCTGTACGGTGACAGCAACCAGCCAAGCGGATGCCACTAAAAAAGCTACCGCCAAAGTCACCATCTCCAACACGCCTTGGCTACCCAATTTCTCCGTCTCTAGGCTCGGTACATGGTGGGTGGAGGTAACTGCCCAAGATCCGAATGTGGTCTCTATGTCTATCCTCTGGCCGGATGGGCGCATACTGCCTTTAAGCCATACCTGGACAAACGGCAATAACTTCCCGATCTTCGCGGCAAATTATGAGTTTCCTGACAATGGTGGTGTGTACACGTTTTATGCAAAATCCGCCGATAACCGCAGCGCGACGGTGAAACTTACCGTGCCGGGCTGTGTGCATGGGACTGATGGGGTGTGCCAGTAACGGGAATAACCAGATTAGCGGACACAAGGGTGCAAGTCGGGGCCTATCCGGTCTTGCATCCTTTGCGGTAAAGCACCCATTTGCTGGGCGCGGTCTGTTTGGCAATGAACAAGCCACTCCGGCCTAAGCCCATTCGGCGCTCAAACTTTCGGCCTGTTCCAACACCAGTTGCACGGCCTCTTCCTGTTTGCCGGGCGGGTATTTGTATTTGCGTAAGATACGCTTGACCATCAGCCTTAAGCTGGCTCGGACGCTTTCGCGCACCGACCAATCGACGCTGATATTTTTGCGTAAATTTTCCGCCAGTTCGTGGGCGATTTTTTTCAGCGTCTCGTCGCCCAACTCGCGTACCGATTCCTCATTGTTCGCCAAAGCGTCGTAAAAAGCCAACTCGTCATGGTTTAGGCCTAGGTTCGCGCCGCGCTCCGCCGTTGCCTTGAACTTTTTCGCCATCTGGATCAGCTCTTCCATCACCTGCGCGGTTTCGATGGAACGGTTCTGGTAGCGTTTGATGCTGTCGGTGAGCAGTTCTGAGAACTTATGCTGCTGGACAATATTAGTCGCGAAACGGGCTTTTATTTCCCCTTCCAGCAACCGCTCCAGCAATTCCACAGCCAGGTTGCGTTCGGGTAGGTTGCGGACATCATCCAGAAAGGCTTGGTCAAGGATGCCGATATTGGGCTTGTCCAGCCCCACGGCATCAAAAATGTCCACCACCTCTTCGGACACGACCGCCGAGCCGATGATCTGCCGTATCGCCAGTTCGCGCTCTTCGTTGGTTTTCTTTTTGTGGGTACTGTCCTTCTTGGTCAGCAACACCTTAACGGCCTGGAAAAAGGCGACTTCTTCGCGCACGGCCTTGGCTTCGTCCAATGTGCAGCACAAGCTGAAGGCTTTGGATAAAGCCAGCGCGGTGTCGCAGAAACGTTTTTTGCCTTCTTTGATACCCAGTACATGGTTGGCGGTTTTCGCCAATATGCCATGACCTCCGGTCAAAAAATCGCCGTAATCGAAGCCATGCAGCAGGGTGCGAAGAATACCCAGCTTTTCTTCCAACACCGCGTAGGCTTCCTGGGCATCGACGGTGGGGCGGCCACGGCCCTTACTGGCGGTGTATTCTTTTAAGGCGGCTTTCAGGCTGTTGGCAATACCGATGTAATCGACCACCAAGCCGCCTTGCTTATCGCGGAACACGCGGTTAACACGGGCGATGGCCTGCATCAGGTTATGGCCTTGCATCGGCTTGTCTACATACATCGTATGCACACAGGGCGCGTCAAAGCCGGTCAGCCACATATCGCGGACAATCACCAACCGCAGCGGGTCATCTGGATTTTTAAAGCGTTTCTCCAGCCGCTTTTTGGTTTGTTTAGCGTAGATATGCGGGCGCAACAAAGGCTTGTCGCTGGCCGAACCAGTCATAATGATTTTAATGACCCCTTTTTCGGGGTCGTCGTCATGCCAAGCGGGGCGAAGGTCGATAATCGCGTTGTACAGATGCACACACACTTCCCGGCTCATCGCCACTATCATGGCCTTACCCGATTGCGCCTGGCCGCGCTCCTCAAAATGGGCCACCAAATCGGCGGCGACTTGCCGGATGCGCGGCTGCGCCCCAACCACTTGCTCAAGGGCTGTCCAGCGGCTTTTCAGGCGGGCTTGTTGGTCGTCTTCCTCATCTTCGGCCAGCTCATCGACTTCCGCGTCCATGTCTGCCAAGGCCTCTGGTTTTAGCCCCAGTTTTGCCAGCCGCGATTCAAAATAAATCGCCACCGTCGCGCCATCCTCACGGGCTTGCTGCATATCGTAAACGTCGATGTAGTCGCCGAACACGGCGCGGGTGTCGCGGTCTTCGGCGGATACTGGCGTACCCGTAAAGGCGACAAACGTGGCATTAGGCAGGGCATCACGCAAATGTTGGGCGTAGCCGACTTGATACACCAGACGCGGTTCGGCGGTCATCGCTGCCGATGGGGTTTGCGCCGCGTTTGCACCCAAGAGGGGGTAAGCCGATACAGCCAAAGCATCTGACAGCTTAACCCCCGCTACCGCACGGGTGGTTTTGATTTTCGCGGCAAAGCCGTATTGGCTGCGGTGCGCCTCATCGGCAATCACGACAATATTTTGGCGGTCAGACAGCACCGGAAAACTATCTTCATCTTCACCCGGCATGAATTTTTGGATAGTGGCAAAGACAATGCCGCCGGAAGGCCGATTGGCTAACACGCGCCGTAAGTCTTGGCGGCTCTCCACCTGTACGGGCTGTTCGCGCAATAAATCCTGCGCCAAGGAAAATACCCCGAACAACTGCCCGTCCAAATCGTTGCGGTCGGTGATGACGACAATGGTCGGGTTTGCCATCGCCGGTTCGCGCATCACGCGGGCGGCGAAGCAGGTCATGGTGATGCTCTTGCCGGAACCTTGGGTATGCCAGACCACGCCACCCTTGTGCGAACCGCCAGGGCGCGAGGCCGTAACCACTTGCACAATCGCCGTGCGCACCGCATGGAACTGATGATACCCGGCGATTTTCTTAACCAAGGTGCCGTCATCTTCAAACAGGACAAAGAAGCGCAGGAAATCCAATAAGTAAGTCGGCGCTAAAACCCCGCGCACCAGCGTTTCCAGGCCGTTAAACTGCCCCAGCGGGTCAAGTGCCGCGCCGTCGATGGTGCGCCATGCCATAAAGCGCTCGCTATCCGCCGACAGCGAGCCCAGCCGCGCTTCCGTGCCGTCCGAAATCACCAGCACCTCGTTGTACTGGAACACATCGGGGATTTGCTCCTTATAAGTTTGCAGCTGCCTAAAGGCTTGCCAAATATCGGCGTTGGCATCCGCCGGATTCTTCAACTCCAGCAACACCAGCGGCAAGCCGTTAATAAACAGGATAATGTCAGGACGGCGGGAATACTTCGCCCCCTTGATGGCAAACTGGTTAACCGCCAGCCAGTCATTGGCGGCGACATCGGCAAAATCCACCAGCCGGACAAAATCACCGCGCGTTTCGCCCGCTTGTTGATATTCAACGGGTACGCCATTAACCAACAAACGGTGGAAATGGCGGTTTGCCGCCAACAACACGGGCGTGTCCAGATTCAACACCTGTTGCAGCGCGTCTTCACGCGCGGCCATCGGCACTAAGGGATTCAGTTGGCCGATGGCCTTACGCAACCGCCCAACCAACACCACTTGCGCGTAATGGCTACGCTCAGGCGCGACACCATCGACGGCAATATCAGGGCCATAAACGGCGCTATAACCGACATCCGCCAGCCAGCCTAGGGTTTCTTGTTCCAGTTGGTCTTCGGTCATGCTCTTGCTTCCCTTGTATTTGCACTAGATAACTATTTCCAATCATTTTCGTTTAACTTACCCGTCTGATGGAAATGCTTTACCCGTTCTATATATGACACAAAATCTGAATTCTCTTCGGTTAAGCGGTTGCACATATCCCAATCAATATCAGGACGTTCGCGGGCAGGAATCAATATTTGGCTCTCTGTCGGATTTTCGCTATCGAGCTGAATAACACCTATTCCATGAGTGGCGGCTAACATCCGTAGTTCTTTCATAGTCCCGTCACCTTCTACAGTGCTGGCAACCAGATAACCTAAATGGGCCCATGAAGAATTCGATACGGTTTGAAAATAGCTCTTACGGACATTAGACCGATTGATCAATAGCTTAACTTCAAAGGACCATAAGCGGGCACGGCGCTCAGCCAATACACTAACACAATCACGGAGTTCACGATGCCAACCGTAAGACAAGTCTTCCAACCCTACAATATCTGGATGCAACCATTCATTAGCGCCACTGCCCGATGTATTGGATGAACGCTTTTCATCAATGCGGCAAGAAAATACCGTATGCTCTACCTTAAGATAATCCATTAACTTCACATAAAGATCGTGTTCGCTCAATTTCAACACGGGCTTAGCCGTTATACTGGACACTTGGAGCAGCGCATTGTCCGAAGCGGCAATTATCTCTTCCGCCGAATCAACCTCTTCGCTGGCATTTTTTTCCGTCCAATAATAGCGGCGTGGTCTGCCTTCGGTGGTTTTAAGTTGTGGATGTTGTTTTTGCCAACGAGGGCGTGAACCACTGATTTCAGCAACCAACTGTTGAACCAGATCCCCGTCAGTCTTTATATAATCCGCTGTACTGGCAGCTTTCTTCTCGGCGCATTCGTTAGGGAACTGTTCAAATATCGACTGAGCAATATCACGGGCTGTATAGCTAATATCTGGGTTAGCCTGTAAAAACTCAAATAGGCGTTTGCCTAAGTTCAGTGCCATATTATGTTCCTTTGATGATTTCGGTGACTATCTCTGCCGAATCCGATAGGCGGATTGAGCCGGGGCAGCACAGTGTCGCGTATGGCGGTATAACCTACCCTTAGGGTCTCTTGTTCCAGTTGGTCTTCGCTCATTCCAATAACTCCCAATATCCACCCTTGCTGGAACCAACCCGGCGCAAGCGGTTTTCTTGCTGTAATTTTTGCAGATTGCGCTCAATTGAGCGTTCGGTCACGCCAATAGCCAACGCCAGCTCTGGAATGGTAAGCCGCGTATTTTCACGCAGCAGCGCAAGCGCTTTCCCCGACGTTTTTAGCGACACCTCCGTCATGGCATCGTGCAAGGCCTGCAACATAAATGCGATAAACGGCGTTGCATCCGCCAAATTGTCGGCATCGGCCAACGCCTGATAATAATCCGCTTGCCGCACCCTAATGACCGATTCAACGGGCAAATAGGCCAAGACAGGCCGCCACTGGCTGAGTATCACGGTTTGCCATAAACGCCCCATCCGCCCATTACCGTCGGCAAACGGATGGATAAATTCAAATTTATAATGGAACACACAACTGGCAATTAACGGATGCACAGCCGCCGAAGCTACCCAAGCCAACAAATCCGCCATTAACGTATCCACCCGACTGGCGGGCGGTGCTATGTGGACTAAGTGTTGCTGATTGTAAATGCCGACCCCGCCAGTGCGGAAATGCCCCGCATCATCCACCAACCCCGCCATCAGCAAACCGTGCGCCGCCAGCAAATCCGCCGCGCTATGGGCTTGCCAGTGCGGCAACTGTTCATAAGCGGCAAAGGCGTTACGCACTTCTTGAATTTCACGCGGCAACCCCAACACCCGTTTGCCCTCCAATACAGCCGTCACCTGCTCAACGCTCAGGCTATTGTTCTCAATAGCCAGCGATGCCTGAATCGTGCGGATGCGATGGTTACGCCGTAATTGTGGCGACAAGGCATTACCACCTGACGACACCGACCAACGGGTCAGCAATTCGACAATGTCCGCCACTTGCTGGAGTATCTGGGCGGTGATGGTGTAAAGCGGTTGATAGCGCATAGCTTATCCGGTTTAATGCCCTGCACGGTATAACGGACAGGGTTGAATGCTCATAATGGCGATGTAACAGGCAGTTTTTTGTCTGGGTTTGGCTCAGGTGCTGCCGCATCATTCACTAATTGCCCGTTTACAGAATACCAATTGACAATGCCCAGTTCACGGTTACGCGCTTGCGCTTCCCGGACGGCTTTATTGCCGATACGGATAAATGATGCTGACCATCTTTCGTTTTTACTTGTTTTCATCGGTTACACCCTGTAAAAAGCCATTAAATTTTTCCCATAATGCGTCATCGTAAATGACCCATTCATCGTGTTCGGCATCGGCAACCTCACCAAAGCTATCGCCACCGTTATAAACCACCAAACATCGTTCGGCCAAAGGTCGGTACTGATGCCAAAACACCGGAAAAACCCGCCCAAAGCGGCGGCGGACATCGTCTTCCGGCACATCATGCCCGCCCTGCTGCACCCGCCCTGCAATGCGGTGCAGACAAAGCGCTTCGCTATCCAGAAAGACAAACACAATCGTGATGAGATAGCCATCCTCACGCGCTTTGGCAATCGTCCGCGCCAAACTGCCACCCGATAATGTGGATTCGATGACTAACGATTGTTGTGTTTTGAGTGCGACGGATAAGCGGCGGCTGAACTCCCGCCCGGCGGCAACCCTAACCGCAGCGGGGTTGCTTGGGGCGAGTTGAAAGGCTATGTCGTCTGCACCCAAGTACGGTAAGTTTTCGGTTTGGGCGTACTGGCGGGCAAAGGTGGTTTTGCCCGTACCGTTTGCGCCGCCTACGATAACTAATTGTGGTTGGGGATTCATGCAGCCGCCGCTTCGGCATCGGGCAGACGGAGCTGGCCGGAGATTAGGCGGGGGAGTAGGGTGTCGCGTAGGGTGGTTAGGGTTTTGGCTTGATGGACATTTTCTGTCATTTTATCGAAAAGTGGTTTAATCGCTTTAGTATATTCAGCCGCTAATGACCCAGGGGGAATGCAAATTGGATATGCGGCAAGGTCTTTCCAATTAATGCGGGGCATTTTTGCCCCATTGGAGAGTCTGGCTGCATAATCAACTAAGGCTGTACTAAAAAGATACATGGCTACGATGCCATAATAAGCCGGATTTTTTGACTGGCAAACCAGAATATCTGTCGAACAAACACCATCAAAGGGAGCAATAGTCACTTTGTGAAAATAGGGCCTTAACTTACCAAATAAAATATCATCCTTCGTGAATGCAGCCTTAGCACTTTCTAACCCTTGGGCGTTATCCCAATTTGTAAGACTTAAAGACTGGCGCGGAATATGTTCTAATCCAACATAGCAGATGTCAGCATGAAGTTTCGAGGGGGGAAGTTGATTTTTTATTGATACAGTAATCTGTCCAAGTGTTCCTACCTGCCATCCCCTAGGCACTAACCCCACAGCCGATTCCTCAAAATCATCAGGAAACAGCATGGCGTTATCCGTGTCCATGCCTTCCGGCTCGCGGCCTTGCTGTTTGGCGTGTACTGGGTCGAAATCCACAAACCACGATTTGAACAGGGCTTGGGCAATGGCTTCTAGGGTGGCGTTGGTTTCGCGTAGTAGGGCAATGCGGTTAGTCAATACATCAGCAATAGCGGAAATGTTCTTTATCGTGTTACTTGGTGGCATCGGAATTGGTAGCTTACGAATATCTTTTAGATTAAGCGTTTTTTGAACCGTAGTGTTTAACACCGCGTCAATGAGATGCCTACTTGCAGCACTTTCTAATACTGTTTTTAAATATATACGTATACTCGGATCATGTAGGCGAATTACTGCTATTGCACGAGCAGGGTTCCAACCCGCCATTGATGGCTTGACTACTACACACTCTCCTGGATTACCTACAAGCGTGATTAGCAACTCATCGCCCACAAGTTGGGTGCGTTTATGCTCTTCGTTTGTTTTCTCCGATACACAATAAGTAGGTTTTAATGGAATGGAACCGTCTTTTATATCCCCAACTTTTATAAGTGGAATACCACTGGGTGTATCAGGGCCAGGATACATGACACCTACAGCAATGCTTTTGCTGTCACGTAATAGCGATTCAAGGGGCACAATACTCCAATCTGATGGTATTTGACCTCCCGCACTTTCCCAATATCTTCTTAATTCAGATGCCAGTCGGGTTACGCTATCGCTAACCCGACCTACGATTTTGTCTTCACCTAAACTCATAGCCCCGCCCGCAACATAGCTACGATAACATTAACCACTTCGGATTGTTTGTTGGCGTTTAATAAGCCTGCTGTACCTTTAAACAGCGTTTCATTGGCGGTAAAGAGTTTGCTAGGACGGACGTAGCTGGTGCGTTGCAAGCTGCCTGTCACAAAATCCGCATCGGTAAGTTCCACGGCGGCAGAATCCGCATAA
The DNA here is from genome assembly GCF_002209385.1 of Methylovulum psychrotolerans. Taxonomy (NCBI): domain Bacteria; kingdom Pseudomonadati; phylum Pseudomonadota; class Gammaproteobacteria; order Methylococcales; family Methylococcaceae; genus Methylovulum; species Methylovulum psychrotolerans. Next base: position 1,969,855 of record NZ_CP022129.1, on the reverse strand, counting down.
GGGTTGCTGGTAATTTGGCATAACACCCAGTCGCCTTTGCCCGCTGACGCTAACAACAGTGCCGGGCGTAGTTTGCTGGCGGACAGGTCGGAAAACGGAAAAGGCAGCAAGATTACTTGGCGGGTTGCAAATGCGCCCATGCCGCGTCCTCCTCGTTGCGTGACCAATCTTGGGCCAATGCGGTTTCGCTAAGGGTCGCACCGCATAAGGCCGTGTCAGCAGGTTGCGTTTCCGTGGTGAAAGTGACCAGCACCCTGCAGGAGGTGGTGATTAGTGTGGGTAAGGTTTCCAAGAACTGGAGGTGACCATTTGGCTCTAGCACGGCTTCGTAGGTTTGCAGCATCGTTGCTCCTGATTGATTTTAAAAAGGTTGGCTTATTTTGCTATTAGCTTCGGCAAGCGCGATTGCCGCCTCGGATTCTTTTAGTAAGCTGATAACAACATTGGTGTCTAGCAAAAAAAACTTAATCCCATTCATTACGCACGTCCTGCTGAATTTGCACAGGGTCGCCAGCGAATGTTAGCGATGATTTCAACTGGCCCGCAAATGTCCGCCAGTCTTTTGCTGGGCTGCTCATTTCAGGTGCAGGCAATTTTTTGGACAGCCTTAACACCACCAGCGGCTCGTTTTCCTCAAACTCGACGGCTTCTAACAATTCGATAACGCCGGATTTTGAAACGGCTTTAATCGCTTGATACATGCTTGATTCTCCTGTTGGATTACATGGCTTTGTGCCACAGCTTGTGGCACAAAGTTGGGTCACAGATAGAGATGTTATCACTCACCTTAAGCGGTACAACTGGATTTGTTGGGTTAGGCGCGAGGTTAAAGCCCTCGGCAAAGGCTGAAGACCTTTGCACTCCACCGAAGAAGCCGCACCGAACGGAGTGCAAAGGTCTTCAGCCTTTGCACGATGGCCTAACCGTGTTTATCCGCGTTTAGCCTGTCATTTGACTCTATAAGCCTAGGAGAGCCAAGGCAATTGGGCAGCAACTTGCTGCCCAATTAAACGCGTAGGCCACCCTAACGCCCCCTCCTCAGAACTCATAACCCAAGCCCCCCAACTTCTGCCGTATCAGCTGATCCAGTTCCGCGCCCTTCGCCATTTGCTCGCCGAGCTTTTCGGTGAGTTTTTGCATTTTGTCGGCAAAGGCTTCGTCATCGTCTTCTACGGCTTCCGCGCCGACATAACGCCCAGGGGTCAGCACATGGCCGTGTTCGGCAATTTCCGCTAAGCTGACGCTACGGCAAAATCCGGCAATGTCGGCGTAGGCTTCGCTTGTTGTGCCGTCGCCACGCCAAGCGGCGACGGTGTGGGCGATCCTGTCAATCACGGCATCGGTAAATTCGCATTGGACGCGGCTAATCATGCTGCCCAGCTTACGCGCATCAATAAACAGCACCTCGCCTTGGCGGGCACGTTTTTCCTTGACCAGAAACCACAGGCAAGCGGGGATTTGGGTGTTGAAAAACAACTGGCCGGGCAAGGCGATCATCACTTCGACTTTGTCGGCATCGACCATGGCGCGGCGGATGTCGCCCTCGCTGTTCTGGCTGGACGACATGGAGCCGTTCGCCAGGACAATGCCGCCGCGTCCGTTGGGTTTCAGGTGGTGCAGGATGTGTTGCAGCCACGCGTAGTTGGCGTTGCCTAGCGGCGGTGTGCCGTACAGCCAGCGCGGGTCGCCTTCCAAGCTGCCATGCCACCAGTCGGAGATGTTAAACGGCGGGTTGGCGAGGACAAAATCGGCGCGTAAGTCGGGGTGTTGGTCGCGGACAAAGCTGTCGGCGGGTTCTTTGCCCAGGTTAAAGTCAATGCCCCGGATGGCGAGGTTCATCGCCGCCAACCGCCAAGTCGTGGGGTTGGCCTCCTGCCCGTAAATGGACACATCGCCTAGCTTGCCGCCGTGGGCTTCGATAAACTTTTCCGACTGCACAAACATACCGCCGGAGCCGCAGCACGGGTCGTAGACTTGCCCGTAATGCGGGGCGAGAACGGCGACCAAGGTCTTGACGATGGACGCGGGGGTGTAGAACTGCCCGCCGCGCTTGCCTTCGGCACTGGCGAATTGCCCTAAAAAGTATTCGTACACTTGGCCGAGCAAATCCCGCGCATGGTTTTTGGCGGTGTCGGCGGATTCGCCAAAGCCGATTTGCGAGACCAAATCCACCAACTCGCCGAGCTTGCCGTCGGGCAGTTGCACCCGCGCATAGCGTTTGTCGAGTATACCTTTCAGCTTGGGGTTTTCGCTTTCAATCAAGGCCAGCGCATCGTCAATACGCTTGCCGATGTCGGCCTGTTTGGCTAGGGCGCGTAAGGTTTCCCACCGCGCCGCTTCCGGCACCCAAAAGACGTTGGCCTCTTTGTAATAGTCGCGGTCTTCCAGTTCGGCCTCAATAAGGTCTGGGTCGTCGGCACTTTCCAGATAGTAGTCGTCGCTACTGTCGGTAAACTTGCCCAGCAGTTCGGCGCGGCGGGTCTGGAAGGTGTCGGAAATGTACTTGACGAAGATCAGGCCCAGGACAATATGCTTGTATTCGGCAGCGTCCATATTGGCCCGCAGTTTGTCGGCGGTCGCCCACAGGGTTTTTTTAATGTCTTCAATCATCTGTTGAGGGGTATAGGGATGGGTAAGGTAAGGCCGCTTAATCCATCACTGGCAATGGGTCGGGCATCGGTGTTTGTGGCAAAGTGGCTATTATAGGCTGGCTAACGCCTGAGATTCTATGAACCATTTCACAACACAGTTAAAAACAGTGAAATATTTTAGGGATGCCATAAAAAGCCCCTTGATGGTGGGTAGCTTGGCTAAGGGCGCAGACCGACAAGGCCGAGATAGGGGGGGATGGAATTAGGAAAGCTACTTTCGGGTGGTTTTTTGTGCCTGAAGCGGCAAGGGGTGCGGCTTTATGGTGGCTTGTTGTCCGGTGTCATTTTGAGGGACAAAATGGGGACAATTTTTCTTGCGGGCATAAAAAAAGGCCTACATTTTCATGTAATGCCTTGATTTGATTGGTGGCGATAGGTGGATTTGAACCACCGACCCCGGGGTTATGAATCCCGTGCTCTAACCAACTGAGCTATATCGCCATGTTCTTGAAAGAACCTCTAAAAGAGCCGATAATTTTATATAGATAATGCCTGTCTGTCAAACATTAAATCTAAAATGTACCACATCACCGTCTTTAACGACGTAATCTTTGCCTTCAAGCCGCCATTTTCCGGCATCTTTTGCGCCTTGTTCGCCTTTGTAGGTGACGAAGTCTTGGTAAGAGATGACCTCGGCGCGGATGAAGCCTTTTTCAAAATCGCTGTGGATAACGCCAGCGGCTTGGGGAGCGGATGCGCCGACGGGGATGGTCCAGGCGCGGACTTCTTTCACCCCGGCGGTGAAGTAGGTCGCCAAGTCCAATAATTCATAACCCGCCCTAACAACACGGTTCAGGCCGGGTTCTGCCAAGCCTAAGTCGTCCAAGAATTCTTTGCGTTCGTTTTCTTCCAACAACGCGATTTCGGCCTCAATGGCGGCGCAAATCGGCACGACACGGGCATTTTCTTTGGCGGCGAGAGCGACGACCTTGTCCAAGAGCGGATTGTTGTCAAAACCGTCATCTTGGACATTGGCGATGTACATGGTCGGTTTGATGGTCATCAGGCACAGGTCTTTGATTAAGGCTTTTTCGTCTGCGTCCAGATTCAGGCCACGCGCGGGTTCGCCCGCTTCGAGTTGTTTTAAGACCCGCTCCAAGACGGATTTTTTCGCCACGTCGTCTTTGCTGCCGGATTTCGCCATTTTGCTGACGCGCAATAAGGCGCGTTCGACTGAGGCCATATCGGCTAAGGCCAATTCGGTGTTGATGGTTTCGATGTCGGAAATTGGGTCGACTTTACCCGCGACATGGACGACGTTTTCGTCATGAAAGCAGCGCACGACATGGGCGATGGCATCGGTTTCGCGGATATTGGCGAGGAATTTGTTGCCTAAGCCTTCGCCTTTGGAAGCCCCGGCGACTAAGCCTGCGATGTCGACAAATTCAATCGTGGTGGGCAGGGTGCGTTCGGGTTTGACAATTTCCGCGAGTTTGTCGATTCTAAGGTCGGGTACCGGCACTACGCCAACGTTGGGGTCTATCGTGCAGAAGGGGTAGTTTTCGGCGGCGATTTTTGCGCGGGTCAGGGCGTTAAATAAGGTTGACTTGCCTACGTTGGGTAAACCCACGATTCCACAATACAGTGCCATAGTAATTTTCTATATAATCGGTTAAGTTAAGAACAGGGTGTAGCAAACCCAGCATTATACAAGCTATCGGGCGAATCCACACGGCAAAACGCCGATTTCTTGCCGAGGCACTAACATTTTAAGGACATTTATGAAGTATTGGTTAATGAAATCCGAACCCGACACGTTCAGCATTACGGATTTGGCGCAACGCCCAGGCCAGATAGAGCCTTGGGACGGGGTGCGTAACTATCAGGCGCGCAATATGATGCGCGACGACATGCAGGTGGGCGATTTAGTGTTTTTCTACCATTCCAACTGCGCCGAGCCGGGCATTGTCGGCATTATGGCGGTGGCGAAAGCGGGTTATCCTGATGCGTCGGCATTTGATCCCGATGATAAGCATTTCGACCCGAAAAGTAATCTTGAGCAGCCGCGCTGGTTTCGGGTCGATGTGCAGTATGTCAGGACGTTATCGCGCACCATCACCCTGCACGAGCTGAAATTAAAGCCGGAATTGGCCGATTTGGCTTTAGTCAGGCGCGGCAACCGCCTGTCGATCATGCCCGTCAGCGCGGCGCAATGGCAGTTTATTTTGGCTTTGGAATAATCAAGGCTTAGGCTGTTGGCTTTGCTCGTAGCGGTCATAAGATTGGGTGGCGGTGTCATAGCACCGCGCCCGTTCGCTGTTATCGGCGATTTTTGTGCATTGGTTAACCCGTGCGCCTTGCGCGGTATCATACAGGCGTTGCTCGGTGCAGCCTTGCAGTAGGATGAAGAGCAGGGCGGTTAGGAGGCGTTTTGGCATGGTGTTGTCCTGGTCTGAGGGGGGGAGGGCGGATACTATAACACTAAAGCTATCGGAAATAGAGGGGGTGGATGAAATGGCGATAGGGTTAGGTAAAATGTTGCAAGCGTGTTGCCGATGGTATCCGGTATTGGCGGCAGCATTTGTCCATGAGTTTTTGCCTTGGGTTTCGATGGCTGTAGAGACGTTACGGCGCAACGTCTCTACAAAGGTAAAATCACCCCACCTCAATCACAATTTTGCATTTCGACAATAAAATTTTCCGAATTGCGCTCGCTTTGGGCATCATCGTTGCGTAGGGCTTCGATGCGTTCCAGGTAATCGTCGTCGATGTCTCCGGTGATGTATTCATTGCTGAAACAGGAGGTGTCGAAGTGGCTGATGTTGGGGTTGCCTTTGCCGACGGCGGCGATCAGGTCGTCCAAATCTTGGTAGATCAGGCGGTCGGCGCCGATGGCGGCAGACACTTCGTCTTCGGTGCGGTTGTGGGCGATCAGTTCATGGGCGGCGGGCATGTCGATGCCGTAAACGTTGGGGTAACGCACAGGAGGCGCGGCGGAGGCGAAATAGACTTTTTTCGCGCCCGCATCTCTGGCCATTTGGATGATTTGTTCGGAGGTGGTGCCGCGCACCACCGAATCATCGACCAGCAAGACGTTTTTGCCTTCAAATTCCAAGCCGATGGCGTTGAGTTTTTGACGCACGGATTTCTCGCGCATTTTTTGGCCGGGCATGATAAAGGTGCGGCCTATGTAGCGGTTTTTGATAAAGCCTTCGCGGAATTTTACGCCTAAGATATAGGCCATTTGCAGGGCGGCGGTGCGGCTGGTGTCGGGTATCGGAATGACCACGTCAATGTCGTTGTCCGGCCATTCGCGTTGGATTTTTTCCGCCAGTTTGGTGCCCATGCGCAGGCGGGCCTTATAGACGGATATGTTGTCGATAATCGAGTCGGGGCGGGCAAAATAGACGTATTCAAAGATACACGGGCAATGGTCAACGTTCTCGGCGCATTGGCGGGTATGCAAAACACCTGATTCTTCGATAAAGACGGCTTCGCCTGCGGCGACATCGCTAATCAGCTCAAAGCCCAGTACATCGAGGGCGACGCTTTCGGAGGCGATCATAAATTCGGTGCCGGACTCGCTTTGCCGTTGCCCGTAGACGATGGGGCGGATGCCGTGCGGGTCGCGGAAGCCTAAGATGCCGAACCCGGCGATCATGACCACGACCGCATAAGCGCCACGACAGCGGCGGTGTACGCCTTTGACGGCTTCGAACACGTCATTGACGCTTAAATGCAGCTTGCCCAGGCTTTGCAGTTCATGGGCGAAGACGTTGAGCAACACTTCCGAGTCGGAATCGGTGTTGATATGGCGCTGGTCTTGGACAAACAAGGCCTCTTTGAGTTCTTCGGTGTTGGTCAAGTTGCCGTTGTGCGCCAGAGTCAGGCCGAACGGGGAATTGACATAAAACGGTTGGGCTTCGGCGGAGCTGGTGCAGCCTGCCGTCGGGTAGCGGACATGGGCAATGCCCATATTGCCGCGTAGTTTCATCATTTGGGCATTAGTAAAGACATCACGGGTCAATCCGGTGTCTTTGCGAAGGTGCAAGCGTCCTTTTTCGCAGGTGACTATGCCCGCCGCATCTTGTCCGCGATGTTGCAGGACGGTGAGCGCGTCATAGAGTTCTTGATTAACAGCTTGATGCGAAACGATAGCAGCAATACCACACATTTTTTACGACCTGATTTTAAAGTTGTTAGCGATAATGAATGTTTTCCAGCAACACTGATGGAAGGTGATCTTTTAGCCATAAGGCTAGGGTTTGGAACGGCGGCACAAATTGGGTGCGGTGCCACCACGGCGACTGGGGCAACACCGACAAACCGGCCAGGATGACGATGATAGTTGCCCACAGGCCGCCGCGCAATAGGCCTAAGCAGAGGCCACCGAAGCGGTGCAGTAGCTTAGGTGGCGTACTTTTTAATACGTTGCCTAATAAGAGCCGGATGATTGCCGCTATGAATACGGTGAGTGCGTATAGGGCAATAAAAGCCGCCGCCAGTTTGGCGGCGGGGTCTTTGAAGGCGGGGGGGAATAAATAGGCCAAATCATGGCTAAACCCTAAGCCGACCAGCAGGGCCAGGCAGGCGGCCACTAAGGAGAAGGCCTGTTGGTTATAGCCTTTGAGTGTGCCGATGACAGAAGCAACGGAGACCACTCCGGCGATAGCATAATCTAACCAGATCATTGTTATGCCTATCAGGTAGCGGGGGCTTTACTCGCCGACCAGCATACTGCCGATGTTTTGTTGCTGGAGCTTGCTACGCATGGTTTCTGCCCGCTTTTTGTCGAGTTCGGGGCCGACCCGCAGCCGATACATCGTGCCTTTGCTGGTTTGGATGGTGTCCAGTTGGACGGGCATACCTTGTTTGCGGATGGTATCGGAGAGCGCCAAAGCGTTTTCCCTTTTGCTGAAAGTGCCCGCTTGCAGATAGTAGCGGCCCAAGCTGCCGGTGGCCTTGGCAGGCTTAGGGGGCGGAGGCGGGGCTTTCGGCTGGGTTTTGGCAGGCGTGGCTTTGGGTGGCTCATGCGCTGGCGGTTTTGGCGTTTCTTTTACCGTGTAGGGTTTTTTGCCCGGTTTTTTGACTTCGCTGACATCACCCGTGTCCAAGCGGACTACAGGGGCGGCAGCGGCGGGCGGCTGGTCAATTGGGCTGTCTTCAGGCAGCGCCGAGTCGTTTTGCATTGCGCCTTCACCGGGCAGTTCGGGGTCGTTAGGATCGCCTGCCAGTTCACCTTCTTCCATCGGCGGCGGCATGTTTTCGGTGTCGGAAAGGCCGCTATTGCTGTCGGTTTTATCAGGGGTTTCGGTGGTTTCATCAGGTAAAGGGGCGATATCGTCAGCATTGCGCGGCAATTTGCTGGCGCTGTCGTCCATAGTGATGGCGGGCTCTTCGGGAATGGTCAGTTCGCTGACCATCTGGCCGCTATTGTCGACGGGGTCTTCAAATAGCATGGGAATGAAAATAGCAGCCAGAGCCGTCAGGACGATGGCCCCGATGATCCGTTGGGTTAATTCTTGATTCATGTTGTCAACTCACTTTTCTCAAATTCATGCAAACAATCAGACACCAAAAAGAACGAGCCAAAAACCAACAGCACATCATCTGGATGGGCTTGGCTTTTTGCCGCGTCAAACGCATCCTTAAATCCGCTAAAGCCAAAGGATACCTTGCTAACCGGACTTTGTAAAAAAATCTCGCGCATGGCGGTTTCGGTAATAGCCCGGTGGTTGGCCAAGGGCGCGAAATACCAATCATGGACGACAGGGTGCATAATGTCCAAGACGCTGGCAATGTCTTTGTCTTTCATCATGGCGAAAACGGCGTGTATTATCCGGCCAGGATAATACTGCTTGAGATAAGCGACCAAGGTTTTCACGGCTTCGGGATTGTGTCCGACATCAAGGATAACCGTCATGTCAGCCGGAAGCTGTTGGAAACGCCCCGCTAAGCGGACGTTTGCCAGGCCTGAGCGGATGGCATCGGCACCGACGGGCAGACGTTCGGACAGCAACTGCGTCGCCAAAATGGCGGCGGAAGCATTGCGGTATTGGTGTTCGCCTTTCAGAGCCGGTTCAGGCAAGCCGTCAAGCTGGCGGCCTTCGGCAGACCATGTCCAGCCTTGCTGCTGTTGGCTGTAGTGGAACTGCTGGTTGAGACAATAGAGCCGGGCTTGCTGTGCTTGGGCGGTGGCAATGACCGAGGCGGGCGGTTCCAGGTCGCTGACGATGGCGGGGGTGGCGGGGCGGAATATACCTGCCTTTTCACGCCCTATCGCTTCACGGGTGTCACCTAACCAATACACATGGTCTATACCGATGCTGGTAACGATGGCGGCATCAGGATCGACAATATTGACGGCATCTAGCCGTCCGCCTAGACCCACTTCCAACAGTTGGATATCAAGGTCGGAACGCCAAAAAATATCCAAGGCCGCTAGGGTGCCAAATTCAAAATAACTTAACGAATGCCCGGCGCGGACGGCTTCTATGCGCGTGAACGCCGCGCAGATCAGCTCGTCGCTGACCGGTTCGCCATTGATTTTGATGCGCTCATTATACCTGAGGATGTGCGGCGAGGTATACGCGCCGACACGGTAGCCTTGGGCTTTGTAGAAAGCCTCCAGATATGCCACGCACGAACCTTTGCCATTGGTACCGGCAACGGTAATGGTCAAAGGTTTTAGGCGCTGAGGGTTAAGCGCGTCATAAACGGCGGCGACGCGCTCTAAGCCTAAATCGATTGCTAAGGGATGTAAGCCTTCTTGCCAACGCAACCAGCCGGGTAGTGAATCAAAATGCATTATCAAAATAAGCTTACGTTGCTATGCCCTGCTTAAACAGGGACGACAACAGCCGGAGCGTCAACGGGGCTGGCGGTTTCTTCAAGGGCGGCGGTGCGCCGGGTGTGTTGGCTTGCGGTCAGGATGGCAAGGATACTGGCGATTTTGTCGCGCATGTCGCGGCGGTCGATAATCATATCAATCGCCCCGTGTTCTTGTAAAAATTCGCTGCGTTGGAAGCCTTCGGGCAATTTTTCCCGCACGGTCTGCTCAATGACCCTGGGGCCGGCAAAGCCGATCAGGGCATTGGGTTCGGCGACATTAATGTCGCCGAGCATCGCTAAGCTCGCCGATACGCCGCCCATGGTCGGGTCGGTCATGATCGAAATATAGGGGATGCCCCGTTCAGACAAGCGGGTCAGGGCGGCGCTGGTTTTGGTCATTTGGAATAAGGAGAACAACGATTCTTGCATCCGTGCGCCGCCGCTGGAGGTAAAGGCGACAAACGGAATGCCCAATTCGACACTTTTGTTAATGCCGCGCACAAAGCGTTCGCCGACCACCGAACCCATAGAACCGCCCATAAAGCTAAACTCGAAGGCAGCAACCACCACATCTTGGCCTTGGAGTTGGCCTTTCATGACGACCAGCGCATCAGTTTCTTTGGTTTGTTTTTGGGCGATGACTAGGCGTTCTTTATATTTTTTGGTGTCTTTAAATTTTAGCGGGTCCAGCGGTTTGACGTTTTTGCCGATTTCTTCACGCGTACCTTCGTCTAAAAATAGGTTCAGCCGCGCCCTGGCGGAAATGCGCATATGATGGTCGCATTTCGGACAGACGCTGTAGTTTTTTTCCAGTTCCGAGTTATAGAGAATGGCGTTACAGTTGGCACATTTGCTCCACAATCCTTCGGGTACGGTGGTTTTCTTTGCGGACGCATCCGTTTTGATAAAAGCTGGGCGTAATTTTTCTAACCAACTCATTTTTTAGGCTCCGTTATTGTCCATAGCGTGGCGCATGGCGGCCAACAATTCAATAATTTCTTTTTTCGCTTGTTCGGGGCTGTCAAGGTTCGCCTCAATTTTGCTGATTAAGGCGCTGCCCACTACTACGCCGTCGCCTAATGCGGCAATTGTTTTAGCGGTGTCTGCATCTTTGACACCAAAACCGATAGCGACCGGCAAGCGGGTGTTGGCGCGTAATTGTTCCAATTTTGTCTTAACGTCGGCGGTGTTCAAATGTCCCGCGCCTGTTACACCTTTTAGGGATACATAATACAGGTATCCGCTGCCGACTGCGTCCATTTTTTGGATACGCTCGGAACTGCTGTTCGGGGCGAGCAGGAAGATAGGGTCTATGTCCCGCGCTTTCAGCAATGCGGCGCATTCTTCGCCTTCTTCGGGCGGCAAATCGACGGTTAAGATGCCGTCCACTTCGGCACGTTGGGCGGCATTGGCAAACGCTTCATAGCCCATCGCTTCAATGGGGTTAAGATAGCCCATCAGCACAATCGGGGTATGGCGGTTGCTGCGGCGGAACTCCATCGCCATTGCTAAGGTACGGCGTAAGCTCATTTTATGGGCTAAAGCACGTTCGCTGGCGCGTTGGATGACCGGGCCGTCGGCCATAGGATCAGAGAAGGGTATGCCCAATTCAATCACGTCTACCCCGGCTTCGACCATTGCGTGCATCATCGGCACGGTAAATTCGGGATACGGGTCGCCTGCGGTAATGAAAGGGATCAGGGCTTTACGGCCTGTTTGGGCCAGTGCTTCAAAAGTTGCGGCTAATCGGCTCACAGTTCTATTCCTTCACGTCTTGCCATAGTTTGCATGTCTTTGTCGCCACGCCCTGACAGGTTGACGATAATCGTTTGGTCGGGGCGCAAGGTTGGCGCCAGTTTCATGGTGTAAGCCATAGCATGGCTGGATTCCAGCGCAGGGATAATGCCTTCCATGCGGGTCAGGGCATAAAAGCCACCCAAGGCTTCGTTATCGGTGATGCTGACGTAATTTGCCCGCCCGGTATCTTTTAGCCACGCATGTTCGGGGCCGACACCCGGATAATCTAAGCCGGCGGAAATGGAATGGGTTTCGATAATTTCCCCATCATCATCAGACATCAAGTAGGTGCGGTTGCCGTGCAGGACACCTGGGCGGCCTGCGGATAGCGGCGCGGAATGCCGTCCGGTTTCGATACCGTCTCCGGCGGCTTCGACCCCGTACAGAGCGACGCTGGCATCGTCAATAAACGGATAGAACAGGCCGATGGCGTTGGAGCCGCCGCCGACACAGGCGACTAAAGCATCGGGCAGGCCGCCTGTTGCCGCTAGGCATTGGGCTTTGGCTTCGCGGCCAATAATGGCCTGAAAATCCCTGACCATGGCAGGGTAGGGGTGGGGGCCTGCTACCGTACCGATAATATAGAAGGTGTTGTCGACATTAGTGACCCAATCGCGCAAGGCTTCGTTCAATGCGTCTTTCAGGGTTTTGGAGCCGGATTCGACGGCGACTACGGTCGCGCCCAGCAGTTTCATGCGGTAGACGTTTAGCGATTGCCGCGCGACATCGACCGCGCCCATGTAAACCACGCATTCCAGACCTAAACGGGCGGCGACGGTGGCGGTGGCGACACCGTGTTGGCCTGCGCCCGTTTCGGCGATAATACGGGTTTTGCCCATGCGTTTGGCAAGCAAGGCTTGGCCGACGGTATTGTTGATTTTATGCGAGCCGGTATGGTTGAGGTCTTCGCGCTTCAAATAAATTTGCGCCCCGCCCAATTCGCGGCTCCAACGTTCGGCATGGTATAAGGGCGAAGGCCGTCCGACATAATATTGTAAGTCTTTATCCAGTTCGGCGATAAAGTCAGGGTCGCCCAAATACTGTTGGTAAGCGGCGTTCAATTCCTGAATCGGCGGCATGAGGGTTTCAGCTACGAACATACCGCCGTAAGGGCCGAAGTGTCCGCGTGCATCGGGCATGGTGTATTTATCTGTCATATTATTATTGTATCCCCTTGGTTAACTTCCTTTAAAAACGCACGCATTTTTTGCGCATCTTTAATACCTTTATCGGCTTCCACGCCGCTGCTGACATCCAGCGCATAAGGCCGTACCGCCTGTATTGCCTGTATCGCGTTGCCCGGTTCCAACCCACCCGCCAAAATAATCGGCAAGGCGCAATGCGGCGGGATCAGCTCCCAATCAAAGGTGCTGCCAGTACCGCCTTTAGCGTTGGGGTGGTAGGCATCCAGCAATAGCCCGGCGGCATCGTGATAGGCCCGCGCCAGTTGGCCGACATCGGTGCCGGCCTGCATCCGTACCGCTTTAATGTAGCGCTTGTTATAGAGCCGGCATTGTGCGGGTGTCTCATCGCCATGAAATTGCAGGCAGTCGATGGGGACTTGTGCTAACACGTCGTGTATTTGCTCAGCGTGGGCATCGACAAACAACGCCACCACCGAAGTGAAAGCGGGTAGGGCAGCGACGATTGCCTGCGCTTGGGCTATCCCGACATGGCGCGGGCTGGGCGGATAAAACACAAGGCCAATAGCATCAACACCTGCTTGGGCGGCAACCACCGCATCCTCGACACGGGTAAAACCGCAAATTTTAACGCGAGTTCGCATAAAGTGATATGGGAATTTAGAAAATTTATGACAATAAAAGCGTTATCTAGCGCTTAACAAGGTTTTAAAGGCTATTAAGCGGGCTGGGATAACGTTTCGGGAGGCTATTGTGGGTGTTCATCATGCCCATGCCCATCTTCATGATGGTCTTGGTCTTGCCCCGCATGGTCATGATGATGCGCCGTTGCCGTTTCGGTGACCGGGACGGCGGCGACGGCCACACCGTAGTGGTAGACCATCAGGCCACCCAAGTCCGCACCCAAGGCCAACAGCAAACACAATACCCCGGAGGCAAATAAAAATAAGCCGTTGGCCGCGCCGCGTAAGGCGACTCCCGCTTGGTTACGCCAAATGGAGAGGATGCTGGCTAAGGCTAAGACCCAGACGCCAAAATGTTCATGGCGTTCCATAATGGCGTGGACGTTATCGCCGTGCGGTACGGAGTCGGCGGCGATAAAGCCCGCCATGACCGTAAATCCCGCCGCCACTGTGCCTAAGTATAAAAACCAAGTTGCGGCCATGCGCCAGGTAGGTTTTTTTGCCAGGGTCGCTATGCTGTCAATCATAAAAAAAGCCACCAGAAAGGCAATGGGGAAATGCACTAACATCGGATGGATGTTCGCCATTGCCGATAATCCCGGTAACAAGGTCGTAAACATACCGCTTGGGCTTTGGGCGGTAAGCCCTTCAATAAAGCCCAGCAAGCTGACCAGGCCATCCGCCAAGCCGCCGCTATCACCATGATCCGCGCCGCCGTGGACTTGGAAAGATAAAAAATTATACATAGCTGTTGGAAAGTGAAAAAAGTGTCGCTAAAAAGCACAATCTACCTGATATTGGGGGAATTGCAATATGATAAGGCTTTGGCGGGTGCAAATGCCGTACCGTACTGGCTGCGGCAGCAGTGAAAAAAACGCCGCTAGCGTTGTGCTGTTTCCGCCCAGACTAACCTTAAAATAATTATGGAATTTTTTGGGAATTTGCTAAGAAAGCTGATAGCATTCCAATCCTTCTTCAACACGTCTGACAGGCCCGGCCATGAAAACTGATGACATTACCGCTGTAAAAAACTACTTACTTGATTTGCAAGATAAAATTTGTTCGGCACTGGAGAGCCAAGAGCCTGAGACCCGGTTTGTCGAAGAGCTGTGGGAACGTGCCGAAGGCGGTGGCGGTAGGACGCGGGTGCTGGCGGGCGGTGAGGTGTTTGAGCAGGGCGGGGTCAATTTTTCTGCCGTGTCGGGGATTAGCCTGCCGCCTTCGGCAACCGCTAAGCGTCCTGAATTGGCAAACCGCCATTTTCATGCCATGGGCGTGTCCTTAGTAATCCACCCCAGAAACCCTTATGTACCGACATCGCACGCCAATGTCCGGTTTTTAATTGCCGAGCAACCGGGCGAGCCGACCATTTGGTGGTTTGGCGGCGGTTTTGATTTAACGCCGTTTTATCCGTTTCATGACGATGTCATTTATTGGCATCAAACAGCCCAAAAAGCCTGCGCCCCTTTTGGTGACGACGTGTACAGCACTTACAAAAAATGGTGCGACGAGTATTTCTTCCTGACCCACCGCCAAGAGACCCGTGGCGTGGGCGGGCTGTTTTTTGACGACCTGAACGAAGGGGGCTTTGAACAATGTTTTGCCTTTATGCAAAGTGTCGGTAACCATTATATTGAGGCTTATTTGCCGATTGTGCAAAAACGTAAGGATACCCCTTACGGCGAGCGTGAACGCGAGTTCCAACTGTATCGCCGGGGCCGTTATGTCGAGTTTAACTTGGTTTATGACCGGGGTACGCTGTTTGGCCTGCAATCGAATGGCCGCACCGAATCTATTTTAATGTCCATGCCGCCCGTGGCGCATTGGCGGTACAATTGGCACCCAGAAGCAGGTACGCCCGAAGCGGCGCTGTATGAGCAGTATTTAAAGCCGCAAAATTGGTTGGGCATTTAGGTCGCCGATGTTGCTGTTAACCATGCAGTTTTTGCTGGGTTTGCTATATGCCAATGCGGGAGAATGGCTGATGCACAAGTATATCCTGCATGGCTTAGGGGCTAAACCTACCAGTTTTTGGGCTTACCATTTACATGAGCATCATGCGGTCTGCGCCCGGTGCGCTATGGTTGACCCCGGCTATCGGGCGATCAGGCTATCGGTTTGGAATACCCAAACTAAAGAGCTGGCCGTTTTGCTGGGCCTGGTGCTGTTGCATCTGCCGTTATTGTTGCTGCTACCGGCAATGGCTTGGGGCCTTTATCTGTCGCTGGCGCTGTATTATTACAAACACCGCCGGGGGCATCTGGATCCTGACTGGGCGCGGCGGCATCTGCGTTGGCATTACGACCATCACCTTTGCCAGCAAGCCGCCTGTAGCGGCAATTGGTGCGTGACGTGGCCGTGGTGTGATTATTTGCTCGGCACCCGTATTAACATGCCGTAATCGGCAGGTGTTGCGCATAAAACTTACTGGGTCAGCAAACGGTGCCGCCACGCATACGCCGTTGCTTGAGTGCGGTCTGTTAAATAAAGCTTGGAAAGGATGTTGCTGACGTGGGACTTTACGGTTTTTTCACCAATACCAGCTTCTCGGCAATCAAAACATTGGCAAGTCCTTGGGCAAGCAACAACAGAACCTGCATCTCCCGGTCACTGAGTTCTTCATGAAGGGCGCGATCAAGGTGACGGCGCGACATAGCGGTCATTAACAGGGTTGCAATGCGCGGACTTAAAGTGCTTTCGCCCCGTGCGGCAGCGCGGATTGCCGCGACCAATTCATCAGGGTCGGTATCTTTCAGTAGATAGGACAGCGCCCCGGCCTGCGTGGCCTCTATGTAATTGTAATAGTTGTTCCTTGGCCTACAGCAGTTTCGATTAAAAACAGGCCAACGGGAAGTGAAGCTGTACGCTCGCGCATGGAAAGGATACCCGTTCCAGCGGTGGGAAGGTTTTGATTAAAACCTACGCCATCATCTTTTACCAGCAATTCGAAAACAGCGTGTTCCGGCCTAAACAAGCAAAGGCAAATAAAAGCAGTTCTATTTTCTAATCTAATTTACTCCCGCTTCTTCTTGTGTTTTGGGGATAAGCCCGGCATGAACGGCTATGGCACTTAATTTAATAGCAGTGACGCATTTAACTATTAGACAATATCCAAATTAACGTCCAAACTAAGCACGTCTCTGTGTGCAACGGAGCGTGTATACCCGTGTTTTTCAAAATGCGGCAGCAGGCTGTCGAATTTGGCCTCATTCAATCCGGTGCAATGCCTGAATACGGCGGGTTGGGTTTTCTACCAGCATATAGGGCCAAAATTTTAATGCCTTATTTGCACCTGTCCTCAAAACACAATATGAGCCTATTTTTTAAGGATAAAAAGACACTAAAACCCATATAGGGCCTTATAATACTGGGCGGCAGTTGTCAAAATGGTAGTGTGAAAAATCAGTGCCATTTATGCGGCTCCTGATAGCAACCAAGCACAGGCGTTAATCTTTACAACGCCTAAGATAAAGGAACCCCTTCACAATGGCTAGCGAACAATTCATTTTTTTTGGGGTGCAGTTACTTGGCGCCTTAGCAGTATCCTTCTTTGCCTATCAATCCTTCCAAAAACGCCGGATCCAATTGGGCTCTGAACCGACATTGCCCGAATACTTTATCCGCAGGAGCACTTACTGGCTAGGGATTGCTTCGTATTGCACATTAATGGCGGCCCTTTTCGGTTTGCTCACTTGGCGGTGGTTGCCTTTAGAGCCGCTTGTCACGCTTATCGTGAATAATTTCCGTTCCCAAGGGCTACTGAATCTCCTGAATGGCTTGGACGGAAATACCCTCATACCTTTGGTTGCCGCCGGACTATTTCTTTTTCTTGTGGATTGGGAAAGTAAGCTCAATCCCTTGCTTAATTTGCGGGACGGCATCCATGATGCTTTTGCTATACCGACAAAAGCGGTGGAGGTTTATAACGCTCTCATTGCAGCGCGCTTGTCTGCGGTCGATGATAGCCTCAAGGCACAAATCGGCAAGCGCTTGCTGGTGGCGAGCATCGATTCGGGCGATTTCGAAAAATCCAGCACCACCGTTGAGTATAAATGGGCGCACAATTGCCTACTTTTTGAGCAAATACAAAGCTATGTCATCCAACAGTCTTTTCGGCGCTTATTCGCCGAGCCGTCATTGCAATGGGGGGAAATTTGTATCTCCTTCAATGCGATGTCGGAAAAAGTGGTCATCTGGAAAGAAGCGGAGCCCCACTATACCAAGACGCTTAAGCTGATAAAGGAACTGGACCACCTTACCGGCTTGCTCTGCCGCTTGCTCGCCGCCTTGGTCGTATTCGGGAGCGCCAGCGAAAATGAGCTATGGGCAACCGTAAAACAGCTCGGCGGCAATGTCCACGAAACCCGCCTGCAACACGCGTATAAATATATCCTGATTTTTATGGCGGCGACGACCCTTGGGGTCATATTGGGACGGGAGATTTCGGTTGCGCTACACAACGCCTTCCTATTTCCTGACCAACCGCTGGCGCACTTTGATTACACGACATTGCGCTGGGTCGCTTACGCCATTTTGATGTATGTCCTCCCGATAACCTTTACTTTTATCCTACGCAGGTTTGCCTTCAGGCACCAACAGGTGCAAGCTGACTTAAACTATGGGTTCTATCTGGCAATGATGATCATGGGCTTTATGGTCAGCACGACGGCATCAACGCTTATTCTTGAGTTAACGTACTATAAAGATAATTTCAATTTTCTGGCAAGCTTTATAGATCACATGCGCTGGGGAATTTTGCCCGCGCTCATCTGTGGTTTTGTGGCCTATCGGATGGACACGCCGGTGGACGAATCGGAAACCTTAAGCAAGCTTATTTTAACCGCTATATTGCGTTTTTTTGTTTGGGGATTAATCGCCGTCATTATCATGCTGTATGCAACCGACGATTTGACCCTCCAAGAAACTAACCTGCGCTTTACTTTGGTCGGCACAGCATTCTTCGTTCTCGGCTTCTTAGGGGCCTCTGTCCGTTTCAAAACAGCAAAGCCAGATACTAAATGATACTATTGCCGTGTGGATAGAGTGCCTGTATTGACAGGCCGATAACGACTCACTAGACTACCAGCCAAACTCATTTAGCATAAACTGCCTACTCTATGGAAATAACGCCTGACATTATTGGCTACATTGCCGCCGTACTGACCACCAGTTCATTCTTGCCGCAAGCCATTTTGACCATTAAGACGCGTGACACCGATTCGCTGTCCATGGGCATGTACAGCCTGTTTACTGCCGGGGTGTTTTGTTGGTTAATCTATGGCCTTTATATCGCCGACAAGGCTATTGTGCTGGCTAATATTGTCACGTTCATACTGGCGGCAACTATCCTGTCGTTTAAGGTGTATAACCACTTTTTAAAAAAATAATTTGGCTTAGCTTTTGGGTGTTTGCCCCTATCCTCCATCGCCCCCTAATAACAATGCCGCCAGACCCATAACGCAAACGTCTCCATGCCTAGCGGTTGCGTGCCCCTATATCCATCCCTTGTTAACGGGTTAACAGACAAATCCCGCCGGGCTCAGCTAAAGTGTGCCTTGGCGGGGTTCGGCAACCCGTGCCGGACCATTCATTTTTAAACAGAACAGAGAGTCAGTATGAGCAACAAAGTAACATTAACCCGATTTATTATAGAGCAGCAACGCGAGTGGCCCGATGCGTCCGGCACTTTTACCTTGCTGCTGAATAATATCGTCACCGCTTGCAAGCAAATCGCCCATAAAGTCAGTAGAGGCCAGTTGATTGGGGTGTTAGGCAGTGCCGGTTCGGAAAATGTCCAGGGTGAGGTGCAGAAGAAGCTGGATATTATCACGCATGATATTATGGTTAACCAGTTGATTTGGACGGGGCATCTGGCGGGTATGGCTTCCGAGGAGATAGATGATGTCATTACTATCCCGGCGCATTACACTAAGGGCAAGTATCTGGTCATGTTCGATCCTTTGGACGGCTCGTCCAATATTGATGTCAATTTGGCGGTCGGGACGATTTTTTCGGTATTGCGTTGCCGTGAAGGCATTGAGCCGACTTTGGATGATTTCTTGGCGAAAGGCGCCGAGCAGGTTTGTGCGGGATTTGTCTTGTATGGTCCGTCTACCATGCTGATTTTAACGACCGGACAAGGTGTGAACGGCTTTACGCTCGACCAGGATATTGGCGAATTTATGCTGACCCACCCTAATATGCGTATCCCCGAAGAAACAGGCGAGTTTGCGATTAATATGTCTAACCATCGGTTCTGGGAAGCCCCAGTCCAGCGTTATATTGACGAATGTCTGCAAGGTAAGGAAGGGGTGCGCGGTAAAGATTTTAATATGCGCTGGGTCGCCTCGTTTGTCGCCGATGTCTACCGTATCCTGAACCGTGGCGGGGTGTTTTTATATCCTTTGGATAACCGTGACCCGACCAAACCCGCCAAACTGCGGATTATGTACGAAGCCAATCCTATGGCGTTCATTATCGAACAGGCGGGCGGGATGTGTACGACAGGTTATGAACGGGTGTTGGACATTAAACCGTCTGGCGTACACCAGCGGGTGCCGGTCATTTTAGGCTCAAAAAACGAAGTGGAGCGGATTATCCGTTATCATCAGGACGCTTAACAGATTTCAAGCAAGCCGTTATTTTGACGGCGTTCCTGGCCTAGCTTAGGCAAAAAAAGCTAAAACCCTCATATAGCCAACTATATGAGGGTTTTTTATGTGGAGGCTTATTGGTTTTGCTGGCTGATAGCCTCCCGCTGTCTTACCGCTCCCGCTTCCAGGGCTTGCTCGACCATTCTGGCCTTCGTGAGGTTTTCTACATGGTCGCCTTTGACGGCTTTCTTCAATGGGGGCAGGTCATCATCTTCGATAAGATCACAGCCCGCGATACTGAATACGGCGAGTAAGAAGAGTATTTTAAGGATGAGGTTCATGGTCTGCTCCGGTCTGTAAAAAAATCATGCGGTAAGCGTTAACGCTTACGGCAGTTGCGTCATTTCTGCCGACTTATTGTAATCGACACCGACACTGACAATAAAGCTGGTGGCTTCTTCAATATTCATCGCCGATTTGACGATTTTTGCTTGGTGGACAATAACGGTAAATCCTGACGTGGGGTTCGGTGAAGTGGGGATAAACAGCACATATCTGTCTTCATGGTGGTTAGTGACATAGGCGGGCACCCAAATGCCGGGGCTAGGATATTCGACATACACCACTTCTTTGCCGACCGTCTGGTCGTGCGAGGAAAACATATTGATGAGTTTACCGATGACCCGGTAGACCGTGTTCAGGAACGGGATTTTGGCAATAATCCGGTCAAAAATGGTGATGACCCAAGGACGGCCTTTTTTGACGATTTTTTGCCCGATGGATACCACAATGGTAAAGCTGACGACGAAAAACAACGCGGTGTAGACATAGCTGTCGGCGTAATCATAAACGATGCTAAATAAGTCGGAGACTATTTTTTCGATAAAAATGATGATCTGTAAAATCACCACGATAGGGATGATCGCCAAGATGCCGATTAAAAAATAGTTTAACAGGGTTTTGGTGTAGTTTTGCATGGTGCGTCTCTGGAAAAATATCCGTTAGGGTGGACGGTGCGCCCCGCAATGGACAGCGGGACGGTTTTATAATTGTTATTGCCATCATCCAGATGGGTTTTCTTCAGGCGGTTAGGGGTTTGGGCACTGCCGAAAACGCAGCCCCGCCTAGCCAATTATAAGCCAATTTCCTACAGTTAGCGGCTTATCGTCCATAAATACCGTTATTTGACCCAAGCACAAGCATCTGATGAATATAACAATCGGGCGTTTTCGCTGTAACTAATACGCTAGAGGGTATATAATCGGGGGCTTTGATTGAACCATTTACCACTTTCACACCGGAAAAACACATGCTCGGTAAGCTAGTTAAACTTGTTGTAGGGAGCCGTAACGACAGGCTAATAAATAAAAAGAAAAAGCTGGTCAAAAAGATCAATGCTTTAGATTCGGACTATGAAAAGCTGTCGGATACCGAACTCACCGCCAAAACCCAAGAATTCCGCGACCGTTTGGCAACAGGCGAGACCTTGGATAACCTCATTCCTGAAGCGTTTGCAGCCGTCCGCGAAGCCTCCAAACGGGTGTTCGGTATGCGCCATTTTGATGTGCAATTGATCGGCGGCATGGTCTTGAACGACGGCAGGATTGCCGAAATGAAGACCGGCGAAGGTAAAACCCTTATGGCTACGCTTGCCGCCTATCTGAACGCCTTACCTGGGCGGGGTGTCCATGTTGTGACCGTCAACGATTACCTGGCCAAGCGCGATGCCGAAAACATGGGCAAGCTGTACGCTTTTCTGGGCTTGACCACGGGTGTGATTTTGGGGCAAATGGATCAGGTAAGCCGCCGCAAAGCGTATGCTTGCGACATTACTTACGGGACTAACAACGAATTCGGTTTTGATTATCTGCGCGATAATATGGCCTTTAACTTGGACCAAAAAGTCCAGCGTGATCTGTATTTCGGCATTGTTGACGAAGTCGACTCCATTCTGATTGACGAAGCCAGAACGCCGTTGATTATCTCCGGCCCTACCGAAGACAGCACCGAAATCTACATCAAAGCTAACGATATTATCCCGTACCTGAAAGCACAGGAAAAAGATAGCCCGCACGGCGACTACACGGTGGATGAAAAAACCCGGCAAATCCATTTGACCGAGCAAGGCCATGAGCGTATCGAAGAGTTGATGGTCGAACACGGCCTGATGATCGGCGGTACCAGCCTGTACGATGCCACCAATATCCGCCTTATGCACTACCTGAACGCCTCGTTGCGGGCGCATATCCTGTTTAAGCGTGATGTCGATTATATTGTCGCCAACGACGAAGTGGTTATTGTTGACGAATTTACTGGCCGAGTTATGCCAGGACGGCGTTGGTCGGAAGGTTTGCATCAGGCGATTGAAGCGAAAGAGCGTGTCACCATCCAAAATGAAAACCAAACGCTCGCCTCCATCACGTTCCAAAATTATTTCCGGCTGTATGAAAAACTGTCGGGCATGACCGGCACCGCCGACACCGAAGCCTTCGAGCTGAATAAAATTTATGGTTTGGAAGTGGTGGTTATCCCTACCCATCGCCCAATGATACGCCGCGACTTGGGCGACGTGATCTTTTTGACCGCTGAGGAAAAATACCGGGCGGTTGCCGATGACATTAAGGAATGCGTCAGCCGGGGCCAGCCTGTTTTGGTCGGCACCACGTCTATCGAAAACTCCGAACTGCTGTCGTCGCTGTTGATACAGCAAGGCATTAAGCATGAAGTGCTGAACGCCAAACAACATGAGCGGGAAGCGCATATCATTGAGCAGGCCGGGCAACCCTTTGCGGTCACTATCGCCACCAATATGGCCGGGCGCGGTACCGATATTGTTTTGGGGGGTAATCTTGAGGCGGAATTGAAAGCCTTAGGCCCTGAGGCCAGCGAAGCGCAAAAAGCCGCCGTCCGGGCCGCTTGGGAAGAGCGCCATAATGCGGTCATCGCCAGCGGTGGCCTGCATGTGGTCGGGTCTGAGCGCCATGAATCGCGGCGTATCGATAACCAGTTACGCGGGCGGTCAGGCCGTCAGGGCGATCCGGGTTCGACCCGCTTTTATCTGTCGCTGCAAGACGATCTGATGCGTATTTTTGCCTCGGAACGGGTGGCCGGGCTGATGCAGAAACTGGGTATGGGCAACGGCGAAGCCATTGAACATCCTTGGGTGACGCGCTCGATTGAAAACGCCCAGCGCAAGGTCGAAGGCCGTAACTTTGATATCCGCAAAGAAATTTTGGCTTATGATGACGTTGCCAATGACCAACGTAAGGTCATTTACGCGCAGCGTAACGAAATTATGGCGGCGACGGAAATTTCCGACATCATCACCGCCATCCGCGAAGATGTCGTCAACCATGCCATTTCCGAGTATATCCTGCCCAAAACCATGGCGGAACAGTGGCTGGTTGAAGACTTGGAAACTCACATCCAGCAAGAGTTTGATGTCCAGATCCCGATCCGAAAAATGCTGGATGACGACCATTCTTTGCAGGAAACGTCTTTGCGCAAGAAAATTGTCGAAATACTGGAACAAAACCACCAGGACAAGGCGCAGAATATTGGCTTGGATATTATGCAGCATATTGAAAAAACCATCATGTTGCAGGTGTTGGACAGCAATTGGAAAGAACATTTGGCGGCGATGGACTATTTGCGCCAAGGCATCCATTTTAGGGGTTATGCGCAAAAAGACCCTAAACAGGAGTATAAGCGCGAAGCCTTTGAAATGTTTAACAGCCTGCTTGAACATATTAAGCACGAGGTGGTCACTATCTTGTTTAAGATTCAGCTAAGGCAAGACCGTGATGTTGAAGTGCTTGACGAGCAGATGCAGTATGTCCCTAAGACCATGCAATTTGAACATGCTCAAGTCCCGATGTTTGATGGCGATGATGCCGCCGCGCAATGGGAAATGGATGAGAATAACGGCGAGCAGTTGCTGGCCGGCATTGACCCTAGCATAGGCCGTAACGATCCTTGCCCTTGCGGGTCTGGGCAAAAATATAAGCAATGCCATGGCAAGATCAGCTAAGTAGACCAGCAGGCGTGGGTTTTGGTGTAAACCAAGCCCCCTGAGCTGTTATTGAAAGCCGTAAACGCGAATTCAGCGTTTACGGCTTTTTTATGGAGTTCAGATTGGGGGGGGGCGACGTTGACCGGATATTTTGACAGCCCTGCTAAGCGGCTCCATACGCTTAATTAAACTGTGTTATTTAACGCAGTTTTATGTGTCATATCCCTATTTTTTTTATTGGGGCTTGTAAATCAAGGTATGGATAAGGGGCGTTGCCAAAAAAGTGTGTGATATGCCACATTTTTTCAGCTTCCAGTTTAGATTTATGCTGTCCATCAATGGGTTTTAGCCAACGCATTACCACTTTATTTTTATGGGCATACCCTACCGAAAGCGAGCTTTTTATTATTATATCATTTGTTTTCAATTTGTTATGTTATTTGCGATAATCAATTTTCTGTTGGCATACATAGTGCTTTATTGTAATTGTGAATAAAAAATGCGTCGCCGCCTTTCTTATTTGCTTTTCTAATATACTAATAAATGTCCGCAGGAGGACTTGATGAAAAAACATGATTTGGCAAAACAACTGGCTCTAGTATCGGCAACGGCTTTAGTTGCTATGGCTGCACAAAGCGTATCGGCACATACGGGTATCCGTGATGTCGTCCAAGAAGGCCTGGTGTCTTACAATGCCGTCAATATTAGCCACGGTTGCGCCACCAATGCCGTAGCTGAAGGCACTCCGACTACCCGCCTTGATATTATCGGTGCTTCAGCGCTGTTTCCAAACTCACCCGATCCGACTATGGCGGTCATTACCCAATTAGACCCTACAACAGGTGCGGTTCTTGCCACGGTTGACCCTTCGGTTGGTTTGTCAAATGACATCGTCGGTTCTGTTGCAGGCGTGGGCTTCACTAACTTAGGTTTGGGTCTGGTTCAGCCTAACCTGTTCCCTAATTTTATTGCTAAAATTGGTACAAACGCTGCCGGTACTGTCATTAACAGAGGTTTTGCCAGCCACAACGGCCCAAAACCTTATGCCTCCGCACCTATTTATCAATCAGTCACCAGTTCCAGTTCTTTGGCACCATTCAGAGTCGGGCCGATTGCTTTTAAACCGACTTCTTGCGCCATCAGCCTGAAAGTGCGGGTGGCAACGGCTAACTGGTGTTTAAACGGCAAAGGCAATAACGCCGACCCTGCCAGAGCCGATATTTGGATTGGCCACATGACCACCAAATTCAATGATTCATTCGTGATGCCTTATAACCAAGCCGATATGACTGCCGGTAAATTCTACTGGCCGACTATGACTATTGCGCGTAATTTGACTACTAACCCGCTGCCAGCAGGTTGCGGTGCCGGTTATAACTTAGCCATCGAGCCTGCGGATGCGGATATTGATGCTAACCTGCCAATTCCATTTGGCCCTGCACCAACTGGCGCACCTAAAGTATTCTGGCCTTCTACTAATTAATTCTCAGCATAAGCTCACGCCGACCCTAGCTTAGGTTTTCCGGTGTGTTGTCCGAGCCTTCGGGCAGTAAATTATTCGTTCAGGCAGAGGGTGCAACGCCGTCGACAAGCTGGAAGGGCGAATTTTTTTCTAAAAACTGCTATAGTGTAAGGATTTTAACCACGGGTTTTCGGGCCCGTGGTTTTTTATTTTCAAGGGCGGTAGGCATTCATAAGTTTATGAATAAAATAATAGCAATCTGCGGCGGCTTATTGGCTTCTTCGCTAGTTTCGGCGAATGATAACGCCATTAATTTTCATGTCAGCCAAGCTATGCCCCCGCACTTTGAACTGGCGGTCGCGCACAAGCCTCTGACCGAGGTGCTTAAGGCGATTGCCGACACAACGGGCATCGTCATCCATATTGCCGATGAGCCGCAAAATTCTGTGACCGCAACGTGTAACGTTGCCGATGCGAAACAACTTTTTGACTGTCTGCTGGAAGCGAAAGCCGACTTGGTTTTCCGTTACGGACAGGTAGGCCCTGTGGCTAAACGCGCCCAAGTGCTTGAAGAAGTCTGGGTGGTTAGGACGTATGGCGATACCGATAGCCATGATGGTATACAGATATTGCCGCCAGTGGCTGAACAAAAACCAGACAGTAGCCCGATGATGCAAATGTTGGCGGCGATAGATACTGGCAAACTGCTTACCCAAGCACAGGCTAATGACCCTGAAAGCCGTGCCAATGCTATTGCCACGCTGGCCGTACAGCCAGCGAAAAATGATCCGGCTATCCGCAAAACCGTGGCGGCCGCCTTAGCCGACCAATCTGCTGAAGTCAGGGCGCAAGCGGTGTTCGCTTTGGCTAAATACGATGATGCCGAAGCGGCGGACGGGCTGGCGACGGCCTTACAGGACAGTGACGTTTCAGTACGTTTGATGGTGGTCGATAGTGCCGATAATCATCAGGCTTTATTACAACAAGCACTAGATGATAGTGATGAGGCGGTACGCGCTGCGGCGGCAAGTAAGTTAGAAACCTTAGCTTCCCAATAAAATGCCCGTGTATCTGATGAGACAATTAACCCACGAGGAAACATAATGAAAAAAACCACGCTGTTGTTAGCTGCTGTGGCAGCATTTACCGCCTTAGGGCAGGCCAAAATGGCAAGCGCCCATGATATTGCCGGTTCTTTAGGCTCAGCCGCCACGGCGGTCGATTACTATCAGGTACATTGTTACGATGATGGCAGCGGCCCTACCGCCCATCTCTATGTGGCTGTCATAAACAAATCCACCAACACCCCTAAGGTCAGCGTCCAAGCGATCCGTGATAATACCGCGACCAATACTACTGATGCGGTTAATGGTAATGCCACTTATAGTCCGGGCATTTATCAACCGGGTACGGATGGCTTTTTTTATCTGTCCGTAGATAAAACGGGGGCAGGCGTGGCGAATTACTCGTTGCAGTATCATTGCCAAACCAGTGACCAGCAACATAACGGCACTGATATTTTTCAGCTCATTAACCAGTAACGCCAGTTAAGCACGAGGATATTTTATGAACACAAGCATCTTAACAAAGACCTTGGCAAGCAGCCTGTTGTTAGGCTTTTGTCTGTACACTCCCGCATCATTTGCTGTTAACTTAAACGGTGCGCTGGGCAGTGCCGCCGGAGCGATAGATTTTTATCGTGTCACTTGCGCAAGCAATACTAACGGGGTTACGGATAATCTGAAAGTGACGGTGCGTAATTTAGCCCCAGTCACCTCACCGCTGATGAGCGTCCAGGTCATTAAAGGTATTTTGGCGAAAAACACCACCGATGCGGTAAATGCCGATACCACCCTCAGTCCGGCGGCAATTGTCAAAGGCGGCAATGGCGTATACGATGTCAGGGTTAATAAAGCCGGGGCAGGTGCAGAAAACTACGCACTGACCTATGCCTGCTTAAATAGTGCGGGCAAAGCGACAGGTGTCGCCATTGCTACGGCGCAAAACCAGTGATCACTTAGATGAAATTAAAGGATTTTTATGAGAAATAAGATAGAAAAAACATTTTTTAATACTTTGTTGCTATGTGCTTTTTTCGCTCAAACCAATTTAACTATGGCCGCAAGTTTAAATGGAGCGTTAGGGAATGCAAGTAGCGCAACGGATTATTATCGGATTACCTGTGGCACAAACTCTTTTGGAGATACTTATAAGCTTAATGTTGCGCTTGCTGACGTGGCTCCTGTAGCGGCACCAATTATAAGTATTCAGGTTATTAAAGGTGCCTTAGGTAAAAATACCTATGATACTAATGATGGTGACACTGTTTATAGCTCTGCTGCCATTGTGCAAGGCGGAAACGGTATTTATCAGGTAATAATAGATAAAACATCTGCTGGTGTAGAAAATTATACATTAAAATATAATTGTCAAAATAGTGCGGGTGCAACTACGGATACATCTATCGTTACGGTGCAGAACCAATAGCGCTTATCCATATCTTTAATATAGCTAATTTAAAAATTTTATGAAAAAAATATCTTTAAAGAATGCTTTGGTTATAACGCCATTTTTGGCTTTTATAGGACAAGCGAATGTAGCCTTTGGTCATCAAATAAGTGGTGCTTCATTAGGCGTTGCTACAGCAATAGATTACTATTTAGTTTTTTGTCATGACGATGGAAGTGATATTACGGATCATTTTGATGCCGCTGTAAAGGGAGTTTCTACGGCAGGAACGCCAATAATTAGTATCCAAGTTTCTAAGAATAATGCAATATTTAATGCTACTGATTCTGTTAACGGTGATGCTATTTATAGTCCATGGGCGAGGGTTAAAGGAGGGTCTGGTGATTATCTTATGGCTGTTAATAAAATAGGCTCAGCTTCTGTAGCGTATGAAGTGCAATTTTACTGCTATACAGTTAATAATCGTGTTTTAAGTGCCGATTATATATATATAATAAATCAGTAAATTGAATGATAATTATGCAGTCCTGCAAAATAATAATAACAAATGAATAAGCGTATTAAAGCCCTGCTGTGTTGTTTAGTGTTCACAAGCCTTTTTGGACAAGAGGCTATTGCTGCCGGGCAGGGCGACACTTCTCCAGATTGCCAACTCGGCGCGTTTGCCGACCATAATCCCCTGTCTTTAAAGCAATGGCGGGGGCAGGTGTTGTATGTGGATTTTTGGGCTTCTTGGTGTGGGCCGTGCGCCAAGTCGTTCCCGTTTTTGAATAGCCTGAACAGCGAATTAAAAAGCCAAGGTTTGCAGATTGTTGGGGTTAACTTGGATGAAACCCCCGCTGATGCCCAAGGTTTTCTGGCTAAATATCCCGCCAATTTTACCATTGCCGCCGACCCCCAGGGGCTGTGCGCCCCGCTATTTTCTGTGCAAGCCATGCCGTCGTCTTATTTGATTGACCGCAAAGGTGTTATCCGGCATATTCATCTGGGCTTTAAGGCGGGCGAAGCCGAAGAACTAAAACAGTTGGTTATTAAATTGCTCGCCGAGCATTAATGGGGCTAGGGGTTGATGGACAGTAAACTAATGCGGGGTATGGTGATAATAGTGGCTTTGGCCTTATGCGCTTGCTCACCTGTAGCGCCTTGGCAACGCGGTACGTTGGCTAAAGCGTCTATGGCGGTGGAGCCTACGCCTATGCAAACGCAGTTAAGCGAACATACCCATGGTAGCCGTGAAGCGGCAGCGGCCAGCACGTCGGCAAGCGGGGGTGGTTGTGGCTGTTACTAAACATTTTAAAGCTATTGGGCGTTTTTTGGGCGGCTTCGCGGCAGAATCCAAAGATAAGCTGCCGACAGCCCCAAGCCCTGCGTTACAAGCGTTGACAGTGGCGGCGTTGGCACTGCCGGGCTTAATGTTGCCGATGACGGCAGGGGCGGCGGAAGACGACGAGGTCGATTTCCAGTACAGCCATTATGAAGAAGGCAAGCGTAATTTGTCTGGGGCGAAGAGCACCTTACATCCTATCGAAGTCGATAGTGTGTTTGGCAAAGCGCGGATTAGCTTGTCGGATCGGATAAAATTTGCGTTTAATTATGTCCAAGATACTTGGTCGGGCGCTACGCCTATTACCACCTCACCTTTGGCGGCTAACGGCAATAACCCCATTACCAAAGATACCGCATCTGGAAAATCTGTTGTTGTCGGTGCTTCGCCCTATCTTGTAAATTCTAGTATGCTGATAAGCCCTAGGTTTGTACCGATAATTTTAGGGGCAAACGATAAAATTGCTTATAAAACCACCAGAGCTGTCGATGTTTTGGCAATGGCTTCTCCAGAAACCCGCAAACAAGGCGATTTCAAGTTGGGTTACGAATGGGATGAGGCGGCTATTAGTGTCGGTGGTGGCCTATCAATAGAACATGACTATGAGTCGCGTTTTGCTAATCTGGGCGGACGCTTGGATTTTAACCAAAAATTAACGACGCTGGACTTAGGATTAAGTTATACCAATAGTGATACGTCGGCTATTTTAGATCATGACGCAGTCCCTTATATTAACACCTCGGCTTACGCTTCACAGCTTAGCCTGAGTTCGGGATTAACAACCTTAAATGGGAACCGTCAAGATTGGGCGGGCAGTTTGGGGTTAACGCAGATACTTAGCAAAAACGCACTGGTTACAGGTAATGTCGGCTATACCCATAGCACAGGTTATATGGCCAACCCTTATAAGGTGATGACGGTGGTGTTTGCCGATCCGACAACAATAGGCAATGACCCCAACCATCCCCAAAGCATTGTTGGCGATGTCAGGGCGTTTTTGGAGCAACGGCCTGAAGAACGCAACCAACTGACGTTGGAGAGCCGCTATATTCAGCATATCGGTTTTGCCGATGCGGCTCTGCATCTGGATTATCGGTTCTTTCATGACGATTGGGGCATTAATGCCCACACGTTTGAGGCCGATTGGGTACAGCCTATTGCTTCGACTTGGACAGTAATCCCTAAAATCCGCTATTACAGCCAAGATGCGGCTAGCTTTTACTCCCCTTATCTGATTTCTAAACAAAGTTATTATAAATCAGTACAAAATCCAGACGGCTCTTATTCGGCACAATATTACGATCCTAAAAAATTGCCCAGCAATTTTTCCAGTGACCAGCGGCTAGCGGCTTATGGGGCTTTAAGCGGTGGTGTGACCATTAATAAAAAGCTCTCTAAAGCTATTAGCTTGGAGGCAGGGTTTGAATACTATACCCATGCCAGCACCTTAAGGTTAGGCGGTGGCGGTAGTGACGGCAGCTACAACGATTTCAATTATTATTTAGTCAATGGCTCCATAAATGTCAATTTGGAGGCGTTGAACAGCGGCGGCGGCAGTAGCTCCAGTAGCCATGCCCATCATGGCGAACATCACGATAGCCATGCCCCGGCGGGGATTATGTTTGGCCACATGCTCCATAAAACCAACGATGTGATGGTCGGCTACCGTTATATGTATAGCCGTCAAGCGGGCGATACGCTGCATGGCACTGGCGTGGCCAGCGACAGCCAAATCCAGAGCCAGGGCTGTACGCAAGGTTACACCCACACCTGCCGGGTTACCCCAGCCTATATGGATATGGGTATGCACATGCTTGACATTATGTACGCGCCTACCAATTGGTTGAACGTGATGCTGATGCCGCAGTTTATGGATATGGATATGGACATGCGGAATCTGCAAGGCCTTCGCTTTAACCCTACCCAAGATCATTTACATGGTGGTCACCGTACGGGCGGCATCGGCGATACGGGGATGTACGCGCTGTTCAAGCTGTTTGATAACGGCAACCACCATTTCCATGCCACGTTAGGCTTAAGTGCGCCCACAGGCGATACCGATATTATGCTCCGCCGTATGCACGGTAAAGATTCTGGCTATCTGCATTATGGGATGCAGTTGGGCAGCGGCACTTGGGATTTTAAGCCCAGTCTGACATATACCGGCCAGTGGGACGATTGGTCTTGGGGCGGGCAATTTAGCGCGGTCACGCGCCTGCAAAACCATAATGATGCCGGTTACGCGCTGGGTGATATGTTTCAAACGACAGCGTGGGGCAGTTATAGCTTAACGCATGCCTTATCCGCATCGGTACGCGGGCTTTATACGGTACAACAGCAGATTGATGGGCGGTTTAATTCGGTTGCTGGCGTGATTGACGGCGTTGTGGTCAAAAATGTCAATCCGGGTTCTAAAATCAATTATAGTTCCGGGCCTATGGATTATCCTAGCAGTTACGGTGGCCGTTATTGGGATGTCGGTTTTGGCCTTAACTACACCGTACCGGCGGGTACGTTAAAAGGCAATAATATCGGCGTGGAATGGCTACAACCGGTGCAAGACGATGTCAATGGCTACCAATTGGAAAGGGAAGGGACATTATCGGCGACGTGGAGTGTGATGTTTTAACGGCGCATGGCATTTTATCAGTGCGGCTTCAAGGCGATGGGTACGCCTTGCGACATTCAGCTCTTCGCCAAGACCCAAGCCCAGGCCAAACAGGTTGCCGATAGCGCGATTGCCGATATAGCCCGCTTGGAAGCCCGCTATTCGCGCTACCGCCCCGATAGCTTTTTGTCCGCCATTAATCGGGTTGCGGCCAGCGGCGGCAGTATCGAAGTCGACCCCGAAACGGCGGGTTTGCTGGATTATGCGGCAACCTGTTATCAGCAAAGCGATGGCTTGTTCGATATCAGTTCAGGGCTGTTACGCAAAGCGTGGCGTTTTGATACGGGTAAGTTGCCCGAAGAACAGGCTATCGCCGGGTTGCTGGCACATATCGGCTGGCATCATATCCGTTGGCACAAGCCGATATTGACTTTTACCGTGCCGGGTATGGAGCTTGATTTTGGCGGTATTGTCAAAGAATATGCCGTTGACCGCGCGGCGGCCCTGTGTACGGTGCAGGGTATACGCCATGGGGTCGTCAATTTGGGTGGCGACATTAAAATCATTGGCCCGCGTGCTGACGGCACGCCTTGGCGTATCGGTATCCGCCATCCGCGCCAGCAAGATGCCTTGCTCGACACCTTATCCCTGCATCAGGGGGCGTTAGCCAGTAGCGGCGATTATGAGCGCTGCGTGATGATTGACGGTATCCGTTATGGCCATATCCTCAACCCGAAAACAGGCTGGCCAGTCCGGCATTTGGCGGCGGTCAGTGTGGTGAGCGAGTTTTGTGTTATTGGCGGCAGTGCCGCCACCATCGCCATGCTTAAAGAAGACCAAGGCCCTGCTTGGTTGGCGGCCTTGGGGTTGCCGCATTACTGGTTTGATGTTGAAGGCAATGCAGGCGGGTCGTTGTTGGCAGGGTAGTTAAGCCCTTAGTCCGTTCGGCTAATCCGATTCGGCAAGGCTTTTTACCAAAAATGGCATAATTAACGCCAGTGTGTCCGCTTCTTCGGTGAGGTTAAGAGCCCGACTGTTAGTGTCGATAGCGCTTAAGTCGGCGTTGCCTTGGGTGTTAAACGCAAAAGCGCCGATTTTTACTTTCGTCGGCTGGGGATAGTTGTGTGCTTGGTAGCAGCTGATTTTTCCGGCTAATTTGCCGCCGCCATTAATATAGCTGGCCAGCGTGAAATGCAAGGTGTGTCCGGCCAGTTTAATAATGAATTCGCCATAAGCAAGGTAAGGCGGCGGTGTGCAATGTATGCCTAAGCGTTTTTCTTGGGCGGTGACGCGCTGGGCAAACGTATTAAACAGCATCAGCAGTTTATCGTAATCCATAGCGAGCCTATTAATGTCATTGGCGGTGCTGAAATCAGCCATGTCGTTTCCTTGTGGGTGACGGTTAAATGCTATAAAAGAGGCATAGCAAATAGCAAGCCAGTTTTTTAAATTAAAAGACAAATATTATCAATTAGTTAGTTGTTCCTTATTTTAGCCTTTGTGTGATAACCCTGCAAAAAATGTGTGGTGGCGACTGTTTTTGCAGGGTTGCCGGGCTTCCTTCCTTTATCCATAGCAAAATATCTATCTGGCAGATTGACCATGACCCACACCACAACCCAGCTTTTCCATCGGACGGGCTTATTTCTTACTGTGTTCATTACCGGCGCGTCGGTCATGGTGATCGAACTGCTAGGCACACGGATGATCGCGCCATTTTATGGGGCTAGCCTCTATGTTTGGTCGTCACTGATTTCGGTGACGATGATCGCGCTGTCTATTGGCTATTATCTTGGCGGACGCTGGGCGGATACGTCAAAACGTACCGGGCTGTCGTTGATTATCGCCCTGGCGGCGATTTGTACCTTGTTAATCCCTTTATTGACGCGGACGGTCTTGTTAGCCACCGATCCGCTGGGTTTGCGGGGCGGGGCGTTTGTCAGCGCATTAATCTTGTTTTCCCCCAGCTTGACCTTATTAGGCATGGTCGGCCCCTTTGCGATTAAGTTGGCGACGGCGCAATTGGAGGGGGTGGGTAACAGCGTCGGCTCTATGTATGCGGTCAGTACCTTAGGCAGTGTGGTTGGGACGTTAGTGCTGGGCTTCTTTTTGTTCCCTTTGCTCGGGTCGCGGCAAATCCTTATCGGTACGGGGATTTTATTGTTGGTGCTGGCGTTGGCGATTGCCGTGTATGAGCAGAAAAAACTGCAAGTGCCGACCGCTATCCTGCCCAGCCTTGTGCTTGCCGTCATCAGTTTGGCGATGTTGCCGAAAGTGATAGGGGCGGGGCATAGCTATACGGGCAGCAACCAATTCCAGATCCAATCTGAGCAAGAAAGCTTATACGGTTGGGTGCGGGTGATTGACCAAAAAGCGCGGGATTTGCGCTTATTGACGGCTGATGCCTCAACCATTGGCGCGTCCAGTATCAGTGACGGGCAAAGCCGTCTCAGTTATCAGGAAATTGTCGGCCTGATCCCGGCCTTGACCGAGAAGAAAATGACCCGCGCCCTGATTATTGGGCTGGGGGCAGGGCACATGGCAAAAGTCCTGCATGACCGTTACGGTATCATCACCGATACGTTGGAAATCGACCCTGCGGTGGCGCAAGCCGCCAGTGATTATTTTGGCTTTCAGCCGACAGGTAAGGCGATTGTCGGGGATGCCCGCTATGAAATCCGCCATCTGACCGGGCCTTATGATCTGATTATCCATGATTGCTTTACGGGCGGCTCGGAACCCGCGCATTTATTGACGGTGGAGACCTTGGCGCAGTTAAACGGCTTATTGGCCGAGCAAGGCATTTTGGCGTTAAATTTTGTCGCCTTTGCCCAAGGCGAGCATAGCAATACTTTAGCCGCCGTCTCCAAAACCTTGGCCGAGGTCTTCCCCCAGCAGTCGGTGTTTATCTCCGAGCCGGGCCGCGATTTTAACGACTTCATCTTTTTGGCGACCAAAAAGCAGCCGATTGATTTGGATGCTAAAGCCTTGTTAGCCAGCCAATCGGCTTGGCTGAAAGAGCGGGTGTTTCCGGTCGATAACCGCAACGGCGTGTTATTGACCGATAACCTGAATCCTTTAGAGCATTTGCAAACCGCCAAAGCCGAGCATTACCGGCATGTGATTGTTGATTGGTTTGGGCCTGAACTGTTAATCCGTTAAATCCTCCTCCAGCCCTAGTGCTGTCAATTGTCGCGCAAGCAATACCACTGGATGCACGACTTCCAACGTAAATCCCCGTTCCCGCAAGCCCGCTGCTATATGTAAGGCACAGCCGATATTTGAGCTGACCAAGATGTCCGGCGGTTGCGCTAAAGCTTGATCTAAGACAGCAGTTAATAAAGTCTGGGCCATTTGCGGATGGTCGAGCAGATAACTGCCCGCCGAACCGCAACACTGTACGCTGTCGGGTAAGGGGACAAGATTTAAGTCGGGGATTTTCTGCAATAAGTTAACCACACTTTGGTCAGTACGCAGGCTGTTTTTTAACGAGCAAGGGCTATGCAGACAAACGGCTTTGGGCAGGGGCTTTAAGCGCGGCGTTAGCGCAGCACCGAATTGGCTTAAAAAATGGCTGATGTCCATGACTTTGCCCGCAAACCCGGCATTGTTATAGTCGCGTAATTGGCTACCGCAACCGCTGGCGATACTGACAATGGCCGTCAGCGTTAAACCGCTAAAACTGCCGATATTGGTTGCCGCCAAGTGGCGGGCGGTGGTTGAATCGCCATCGTGCAAAGCCAACGCGCCGCAACAGGCTTGGGTAGTAGGGATGTGTACGGCAAATCCGGCGGCGGTCAGGACGGTAATGGCGGCGTGGACGGTTTCCTGAT
This sequence comes from Methylovulum psychrotolerans, assembly GCF_002209385.1. NCBI lineage: Bacteria > Pseudomonadati > Pseudomonadota > Gammaproteobacteria > Methylococcales > Methylococcaceae > Methylovulum > Methylovulum psychrotolerans. The sequence goes on along the minus strand of NZ_CP022129.1, from coordinate 1,934,510 downwards.
CCAGCCATTCGCCCAAACAGCCGACAAACAGGCCGACTTGGCCTTGTTCGGGGGCAGTGGCCGGATAATAGCTGTTAATGGGACTAATCGGCTCAGAATGGCTAGGCAACAGGCGTTCTAACGACTGTAAACGCAATAGTTTCGGCAAATTTAGCCGCCGGACGGTTTGTTGTAAGTGGCTGCTTTGATAAACGCGCAAAGCAGTTTGCGCCCAACGGCGGGTTTTTTGGTTATGCGCGACTTTTTTTAGCAGTGCCACGCGTACCGAACGGTGGCTGTGACTGTGGCTACGGAAATTGTCGATCAAGCGGCTATAGGGTACGACGGCGGGGCAAGCCCGTTCACAAGCACGGCATAACAAGCAGTTATCAATATGCGCAAATAAGGCTTCCGAGCCGGGTAGCTTATGTCCTGCCCACGCTTGGATTAAGGCAATCCGTCCGCGCGGTGATTCGTTTTCATTTTGAGTGTGGGTATAGGTAGGGCAATGGGGTAAACAGAGGCCGCATTTAACGCACAAATCCGCATCGCTTAATAACTCATTCATCATGGTGTTGTCTGGCCAGTGCCGTCATCAGTGCTTGGTACTCTTGTGGTTTTGGGCGGTACAGATAAAAGCCCAAGGCCGACATCAGGGTAAAAATGGTCAGGGTATTGACCGGGTCGCCGAAATAGAACATGACAAAGCCATAGATGACCGGACTTTGTATCAACGCCATAGACACTGTAACAGTTACCCAATAGCGCCGCTTAGCGGTTGCCGGGTAAGCGTCTGAAGGGCAGGGCATGGTTTGGTTCAGGCGCAATTGGATGTGCCGGAGCAGGTTGGTAAAAGGGAAGGTGACAATGGCGGTGGCGTAAAGGGCCGTCCTTAACCATTCACGGGTCGTATCGGGTAAGGGTTGTTGGATGCTGTCGCCGAAATGTTGGCAGACCAGCACCAAGGCGATTGACACAAGCACCGCCGCCGCCACGCTTAGCCACGGCATCCTAATGTCTGCTTGTAAGCGTTGGGGGTCAAAAGGAGGCTGCATAGTGATTCCTGTAACGGTAAAAAAGCTTCTATGATAGCAAATTCGGCAGGGCTTGGGTGAAGGGCGGCGCTAAGATTAGCGCTTGTTTTCTTAAAGTTTGGTTCACTGCCTGAAAACCGCCCATTTGCATGGGCAGTTTGTATGTCTATGCCGTTGCTATAGGTTATTTTTGAGCCAATTTGCTGTTATGGGCCGAATAGGTGAAATAAACGATCAATCCCAGCACTAACCAGACGAAAAAGCGTAACCAAGTGATGGCGGGTAAGAAAGCCATTAATGCCGAACAGGAGATCATGCCCAATACGGGTAGGGTAAAGCCGAACGGGGCGCGGAACGGGCGGTGCATGTCCGGTTTGGTGATGCGTAAGACAATCACCCCTAAACAAACCAGCACAAACGCTGCCAACGTACCGATATTGACCAATTCCGCCAAGATGTTCAAGGGCATTAGCCCTGCCATAATGGCCATGACCACACCGCAGACGACAATAATGCGTACGGGAGTTTGGGTGCTGGGATGGACGTAATCGAATAAAGAAGACAACAAACCGTCGCGGGACATCGCCAAAACAATACGGGTCAGGCCGTAATACAAGACCAGCATGACCGTGGTCAGCCCCGCGATGACACCGGTGGAAATCAGTGCTGAAGCCCAATTGATCCCTATTTGCTGCAACGCATGGGCAACGGGTGAAGGGACATTCAGATCGGTGTATGGCACGACCCCGGTCAGTAAGCCGGCAACAATAATGTAGATGATGGTGCAAAACGCCAACGACGAAACAATGCCAATCGGTAAATCCCGTTGCGGTTGTTGGGCTTCTTCAGATGCTGTGGAGACGGCATCAAAACCGACATAAGCAAAAAAGACTAAGGACGCACCCGCCAACACCCCCGTGGTTTTACCGTCGGGCAGGGTTTGGAACCAGCCAAACGGCATGAACGGATGCCAGTTTTCGGGGTGGATATTGAACAGGGCGACCGCGACAAATACCGTAATGGTGATCAGCTTGACAAAAACCATGGCATTATTGGCTTTGGCACTGTGCTTTACCCCCGCTATTAATAGCCCCATCAGCGATAAAATTATCAAAAATGCGGGTAAGTTGATCATACCACCGTCTTTTGGGGCTTTGGTCAGCAAATCGGGCAACGGTATGCCGATAGCGGTGAGGGCGGTGTTAAAATAGCCCGACCAACCGACCGCCACGGTTGCCACCGAAACGCTGTATTCCAGCAACAAATCCCAGCCGATAATAAACGCCCAAAGTTCGCCGAACGCCACATAGCTGTAGCCGTAAGCGCTGCCGCAACCGCCGATGGCGGCGGACAGTTCGGCGTAGGATAGGGCGGCAAACGCACAAGCAAAACCTGCGATGATAAACGACACAACCACAGCCGGCCCTGATTGCGTCGCCGCCGCTACGCCGGTCAACACAAATATGCCCGTACCGATAATCGCCCCTATGCCCAAAAACGCCAAATCCCAAGCGGAAAGGCAACGCTTCAGCCCATGTTCAGCCTCTTCGTGTGAAATAACCTCTTTTGTACGGAAAATTTGCAGTGTCATGAGAAAGCTCCCTGAATTGAAGATAAGCGATTATAGCGCATACCAAAATGAATGTTTGTTTTGCCTTATGGCTTTGAGGCTGATTTTGTGGCGAAAACCCGCCCTATCGGCCAGAACGGGCATGGTTAAATATGATAGCTCATGATAAAATTTAAGCCCTTCAATCAGCTAACGCTTTTCAACGGCTTTTCACGCCTTTATAAAACAACCCAGGCTCCTTCCGCCACCCGCCTGAGTTTATCTTTACTTACCCACTTGAGAAACTATCTTGATGAAAATATGCACACTTTTTGCCAGTACGTTATTGCTTTCCGTCGCTGTTGGCAATACTTATGCAACCACCTACAACATGCCGCCGACGCCTGGTGACCGGGTCATTACCCAATATCCTGATGGAATGCCGTTGACCCGCGCCGAACAAGATGAAACGCTGCTGGATGTCGCCCGACAATTTCTGTTGGGTCAGATGGAAATCGTCAGATTAAACCAAGACGTAGACCGCTGGCGTGTTAAAAAAGGTGAGATTGTCCGTGTTTCTAACCGACGGATTTTGCCGGATACCCCGCATGAAGGCATTACCTTAAATATTTCCGAATACCGCATGTACTATTATCCGCCTAACCAGCCGGGTGTCGTCATGTCGTTTGCCCATGGTATCGGGCGGCAAGACTGGAAAACGCCGTTAGGCAAAACCAGCATTGCGCGTAAGGTTAAAGACCCGGTTTGGCATCCGCCGGAGTCCATCCGCCGCGAACATGCCGCTAATGGTGATCCCTTGCCTGAAATTGTCCCCGCCGGGCCACATAATCCGCTGGGCGCTTTCGCGCTGTATCTGAATTTACCGGGCGAATACCGTATCCACGGTACCGACATCGACAAAATTTACGGTATCGGGATGCAGATTACCCACGGCTGTGTACGGATGTACCCGGAAGATATTGCGGAATTATACAAAACGGTCGATGTGGGTACGCCAGTTTATATGGTCAAACAGCCAATTAAGGTCGGCTGGTTGGATAACGTCCTATACATCGAAGCGCACCCTGATTTGGAAGGCGAAGAGATGACCCAAGACCAACGCTATGCGGTGGCCTTGCAGTTGATCCAAAAAGCCAACAACAATGAAATCCCCGATTTCGACCAAACCATCTTGAATGAAGCCTTGACGAAATTGGACGGCGATCCGGTAGCCCTATACGAACGTTTGCCGCCATTGGAAGAAGCCACCCCAGCAGTACCGCCGACAGCGGCACCTATTTTGCCCGTTAAACCTGTCAAAGCCGCTTTTTCCGCACCCGCCAAGCCGTTACCTGTAAAAGCTAAACCCGATCTTGCCAAGCCCGTGTTGGCTAAAGCGGATAAAAAAGTGCTGAAAAAGGCCGCAGGCAAACCGATAGACGCACTGCCTGTCGCCGCCAAATCGGTAAAAGGCAAAACCGTCACCGCTAAGGCCAGCTCCAGCAAAGCCCCGGCTAAAGCGGTGGCGGCCGCGCCAAAAGCCAAAGCCGCCACCAAAGTAGCGGCTATTAAACCGGCTCCAGCGCGTAAAGGCTCACCCGGCGGCTATCATCACGGGTCTTGATGTTGGCGCGGCAGCATTAAGAGGGCTTGGACGTGTTGTTTTTAGGCATTTTCCAAGCCTGTCTGCCACCAGTAAACAACAAGCGGACGCATGTCCCTTCGGTACCGCTTAAGGTCAACTGCGCATTGTGCAAGTCGGCAATTTCTTTAACAATTGCCAGCCCTAGGCCGCAACCGTTGCCGGGGCTGCCCGGAATACGGTAAAAGCGTTCGGACACTTTCGCTAATTCAGTATCGGGTATGCCAGGGCCGTTATCGGTCACGCTCAGGCAAATGTCGGGGCTAGCCTCTAAGCTCACCACAACGCTACCTTGGGGGCGGCCATAGGTGAGTGCGTTATCCAATAAGTTAGCCAACAATTCGCGTAACAACACCTCATCCCCCTGTACCCACAGGCTGTCTTCTTGGCCGTCAAAACTCAATTCCATTTTATTTTGCAAGGCCTTAGGCACCCAATCCATACAGGTGGTTTTAGCTAAAGCACATAAATCGACTATGCGTAACTCATGGCCACCACTAATCGGTTCCGAACGGGCCAACACCAAAAGCTGCGCAGTCAAATGAGACATGCGGTCGGCACTGCTTTGCACCTGCATTAAGGCAGGCTGCATGGCGGCAATGTCTTGCTCACGCAACGCCCGTTCCGCCTGTATTTTTAAACCCGCCAGCGGGGTGCGTAATTGGTGGGCGGCATTGGCAATAAAACGTTGCTGGGTAGCAATCGCCAAGGTCAATTGCGCCAAAAGCGCATTGATGGTGTCGGTTAATGTCCGCACTTCCAGAAAAACGTGGCTTTCCGGTATAGGGCTTAAATCGCGTGATGGGCGGCCGGCAATATGGTCGGCTAAGGTGTGCAGCGGTTGTAGACCCCGCTTTAAACCTGACAGCAAATACATGGCGGTGACGATGACAAACACCAATTGCGGGATTAAATCCGCCAATAAAATATCCATCATCATGGCGCGGCGTTTGTTGAGGGTTTCCGCGACATGGATAAACACTTGCCCGGGGTTGTCAAGAAAACGGATGCGCATCGACACAATACGCACCGGTTCGCCATACAGCGTGGCGTTAAAATACACTTGCCGCGACCAATCAATAGGTGCCGTTAAGGGCTCGGGAACTTGCGGGTCACCTGCCAATGTTTCCCCTTCGCTGGAGACGATTTTAAAATACGTTTCGTCCTGTTCGTCCCATTTGATGATTTCCAGTGCTTCAGGCGGCAATTCGACGACGATTTTATTGTGTTTGATTTTAATTTCTTGCCCTAAAGAACGTGCCGAATCCAACAGCCAACGGTCATAAGCCTGATCGACATAATGCACGGTGACAAAATACGACAGTACGGTATCGACCACGACAAAAACAATCAGCGGGATAACCAAACGGAACAGGATTTTGGTTTTCAGGCTTTTGGTTTTTTGCAGTTTAAGCGCCGTCATGGCTGGCCTCCAGCAAATAACCCAAACCGCGCACGGTGCGGATGGCCACGCCATAAGGCCCGATATGTTTGCGTAGCCTATGGATATTAATTTCAATGGCATTGTCGCTGATGCCTTCGGCATCGTGTGACAAACGTTGGGCAAGCCGATCCTTGCCGACCACTTTTCCTGCTTGTATCAGCAAAATCTCCAATACCCCATATTCACGCGCCGATAAAAGGAACGGTTGGTTATCGGCCAGAATCGTTTGCTTCTGGGTGTCCAACGTTAGTTGGCCAATACGGATGTGGTGGTCAAAGCCGCCATAGCAGCGGCGTATCAAGGCTTGGATGCGGGCTTCCAATTCGCGCAGTTCGAAGGGTTTGGTCAAATAATCATCAGCGCCCTGTTCAATGCCGTCAATCCGGTCGTTAACGCTATCGCGGGCGGTCAAAATAATGATGGGCAAGGACAGCTTCCGGTGGCGGAAGCGCCGCAGCAATTGCAAGCCGTCCACATCAGGCAAACCCAAATCCATCACAATCAGGTCAAAATCTTGGCTGTCAACCAATTGCTCGGCCAGCCGCGCCGTCGCGGCGGTGCTGACACAGTAGCCGCTGCCGGCCAAGGTATGTAATAAACCATCGGCTAAAACAGCATCATCTTCTATCAATAAAATATTCATGAGCAATGGACTGCTGAAAGGTTTATGAAAGGTTGGGCCATTAAGATAAGACTTAACCGGAACGGATATGTGGTGACTGCTTGAGTGCGCATAAAAAACCCGACGGGGAATGAGTAAAGATAGCCAACGCTAGCCTTAAGTTTAAGGATGGATAACATGATACATAAACACGCCGCGTATTACCTACAGCATTTAAAAAGCGACCTGCCGGCCGGACTGGTCGTGTTTTTGGTGGCCTTACCCTTGTGCTTGGGTATCGCCTTAGCATCGGGTGCACCGTTATTTTCTGGACTGATTGCCGGCATGGTCGGCGGCTTAGTCGTATCTTGGTTAAGCGGTTCGCAATTATGCGTTTCCGGACCCGCAGCGGGACTTACCGTCATCGTCATGACCGCCATCCAAACTTTAGGCAGTTTTCAGGCTTTGCTGGTGGCCTGTATTTTGGCGGGGATGATGCAGCTTGCTTTGGGGTACTTAAGAGCCGGGATTATCGGGGCATTTTTTCCGGCAGCAGTTATCGAAGGTATGTTGGCGGCTATCGGCCTGATTTTGATTATTAAACAAATACCCCACGCTACCGGTTACGATAGCCATTATGAGGGCGATGAAAGCTATATGGACGAGACTGCCCAGGCCAGCTTTTTGGATGTTTTCAGCGCCTTAAACGGTATTTCGCCGGGAGCGGTCATTATCAGCACAGTGGCCTTAGTCTTGTTAATTGTTTGGGGATTGCCTGCCTTAAAACGTTTGCCCCTATTAGCGCGCATTCCTGGCCCTTTAATGGCGGTGGTCTGGGGGGTGGCTTATCAGCTTATCTGTACACGCTTTGCCCCTGAATGGGCGGTCAGCGCCAAACATCTGGTTAATTTGCCGGTGTCGGCAAGTCCTGGTGATTTTCTCAGTTATTTCACCCTGCCAAATAGTGGCTATTTGGCGCATTTGTCTAATCCGCAACTTTACGTCACGGCGGCGACTATCGCGGTGATTGCCAGTTTGGAAACGCTGTTGAGCCTGGAAGCGACGGATAAGCTAGATCCATTGAAACGTTTGGCCCCCACTAACCGTGAGCTGAAAGCGCAAGGGGTCGGCAATATCCTCAGCGGCTTATTGGGGGGCTTGCCGATTACGGCGGTCATCGTACGCAGTGCCGCGAATATTAATGCGGGCGGTAAAACCCGTATCGCCTGCTTTTCCCATGGCTTGCTCTTATTATTAAGTGTCGTGTTTTTGGCGGAATATCTGAACGGCATCCCTTTAGCTTGTTTGTCGGCCATTTTGCTGCATACCGGTTATAAGCTGGCGAATCCCCGTCTGTTCAGGCAGTTTTACCGCAAAGGCATGAATCAGTTTTTGCCTTTTGTGATCACAGTGCTGGCCATTTTAAGCACGGATTTATTGGCAGGTATGGCTATCGGCATGGTTATTGGCTTGTTTTTTGTTATGAAAGCCAATTATCATGCTGCCATTACCCTCATTCAGGAAGGTACACTCCTTACCCTGATGTTTAATAAAGACGTGTCATTTTTAAATAAGGCCTTGCTCAGAAAGTTGATTTTGCGGATTCCGGCCAATAGCACGGTGATGCTTGATGCGCGTAAAGCCGGCTTTATTGATCATGATATTATGGAAATTTTAAATAATTTTTTGGCCACTGCGCCGGATGACGGTATTAGCGTCGAGATCATAGACTTATATGGCAAAGAAAAAATACACCAGCACCAAGCGATTGTCATTAAAGGCTGACCCGCTAAGTAACCCTAGGATTTTACCCAATGACTGACCCACACTTAACCCGCCCCCATTCTATTTGGGCGCATTTAAAAGACGATGTTTCTGCCGGGATTGCGGTCTTTTTGGTCGCGCTGCCGCTCTCTTTAGGCATAGCCTTAGCGTCCGGCGCACCGCTTTTTTCTGGCCTGATTACCGGCATTATCGGTGGGCTGTTGGTTGCCCCATTAAGCAAATCGGCATTGGGCATCAGCGGTCCGGCGGCAGGCTTGGCGGTGCTGGTCTTGTCATCTATTGAAGAGCTGGGCTTTCATGCATTTTTGTTGGCGGTCATTATTGCCGGATGCTTACAAATCCTTATGGGGCTGGTTAAGGCTGGGGGCATTTCGGGGTATTTTCCGAGTTCGGTAATCAGCGGCATGTTGTCGGGTATCGGCATTATCTTGTTCCTGAAACAAATCCCCCATGCGGTCGGTTATGACCGCGATTATGAAGGGGATTTTCGTTTTGTCCAAAGTGACAGCTATTCGTCGTTCAGCGAATTGCTGCACATGTGGGAATCTACGTCACCGACGGCTATGGTCATTGCTTTAGTGTCGCTGCTTATACTGATCCTTTGGGAACGGCCCTTTATGCAGCGTTACCATTTTTGCCAATGGATGCCGAGAGTGCTGGTCGCCATTATTGTCGCTACTGGCCTTAATCAAGGGCTGTTGGTTTATCGGCCAGAGTGGGCGTTAACGGGCGGGCATCTGGTGGTTTTACCGATGATGAACACGCTCGGCGATTTTATCAGCCAACTGAATGCCCCTGATTTTGGCGCTTTCCGGCAAGCGAATGTCTATAAGGCGGCGGTGACGTTGGCGATAGTAGCAAGCTTGGAGACCTTGTTGGCGGTCGAAGCGATAGACAAGCTCGATGCCTACAGGCGTTCGACCCCCTCTAACCGGGAATTGATGGTGCAGGGGATCGGCAATATCAGTGCCGCGTTGTTAGGTGGCTTACCCATGACCCAGGTCGTCGTGCGCAGTTCGTTCAATGTTCAATTAGGGGCGAAATCGCGGGTATCGGCCTTTATCCAAGGGGTGTTGTTGTTACTGACCGTCATATTAATCCCGACGCTGTTACACAAAATTCCGCTGGCATGTTTGGCGGCCATTTTGTTGGTGGTTTCCTACAAAATGGCCCGTCCGCAAACGGTCAAAGCCATGTATCAAGCTGGGCTTTATCATTTTATCCCCTTTTGTGCGACGATTATCGGCATGGTATTGACCGATATTTTAATCGGGTTAGCGATTGGCCTGGTTATCGCGTTAGTGTCGATTTTATTGGAAAACCATAAAAACTCGTTTTATTTCCAGAAAATGCGCGTCGGTAACAAAACTATCCTGCGTCTGTCTGAACATGTCTCATTTTTGAACAAAGCCAATATCCAAAAAACCTTACAAGCCTTGCCTGCCCATTCACAAGTGGTCATTGATGCGACGCGCTCAAAATACATTGATTATGATGTCTACGAAATTCTTGAGCGGTTCCGGCAAGAAGCCCCGCTCCGGCATATCGGCTTGACGTTGCAAAACCTGCGCGGTTACGGCTCATTGCCGCCAGTGACTAATGCAGGGCCGACCACCTATAATGACCAACAAGCCTTAACACCCGCTCAGGTATTGGCGATATTAAAAGAAGGCAACGAGCATTTTGTCAATAATCTGGCATCCAACCGCAATTTGCTGGAGCAGGTTAATGATACCCGTCAAGGGCAGTTCCCTATTGCCATCATCTTAAGCTGCATGGATTCGCGCACTTCGGTCGAATTGATTTTCGATCAAGGCTTGGGCGATATTTTCAGCACCCGAGTGGCGGGTAATGTCATTAACGACGATATTCTCGGCAGTATGGAATATGCCTGTAAAATCGCCGGATCGAAACTGATTGTAGTGTTAGGGCATTCGCATTGCGGGGCGATTAAAGGCGCGTGCGACCACGTCCAGCTTGACCATTTGACGGGCTTATTGGCAAAAATCCAACCCGCCGTGACGGCGGTCAGTGCCGAAACAGGCCGTACAGTCAGTGCCGCCGACCCTGACTTGGTGCAGCAAGTCGCCGATAAAAGCGTATTATTGACGGTCGCGCAAATTAAAGCGCGTAGCCCTTTATTGAACGGGATGCTGGCCAGTGGCGAATTGGGTATTGTCGGGGGTATGTATGATATTGAAACCGGAAAAGTGCAGTTTTATGAGGGTGATGGGCTTAACGGGTAGTGCCTCTGTCCGGCTAGGCCTTGCCGCTTGTCTCAAGCGGCAAGGCCTGCGGATACGCTGATTTTGTGCAGGATTATTTTTTGATAATGGCTTTGTCGTCGATAAGCAATTCAGAAATGCCGCCTAAGGCAGCTTTTAAGGTGCAACTGGCGGTTTTAAAGCCGCCGGTTTTGCTGTTTTCCCCGACCCATTTCAAGGTGATATATGTTTCTTTATCGCTGACAGTTTCGGAAGGGAAAAACACTTGTTCCCCCGTGGCTTTTTTGATTTCCACCGGACATTTTTGGCTGGCCATGGTTTGGATGGCAACGTAATTCCTGATCATAGATGCCGCTTCCATTTCTTCTTTGGACTGTTGCTTATTGGTGCCGACCATAATGAACCCGGCAGCAAATACGGCGGCAACGGCCAACATAACTTTCATCGTCTCAGACATGGGTGTTTCCTCGTTATTATTTTCTGTGTTGGAACAGGGATGTCGTGTTACCGACAAGGTTAGGCATAACCTGCGGGGATATGCCGTGAAGCTTAAAACTCAATGCCTTGTTCGGCTTTAATGCCTTGCTCATAAGCATGTTTGACCTTGCCCATCTCGGTGACAGTATGCGCTATGGCCAACACTTCGGGGGCGGCATTGCGTCCGGTCAAAATCAGGTGCATCCAAGGCGGCTTATGGTCACGGATAAAATCGGCAATTTCCTGCCCGGAAATCCAGTTATAGCCGCAGCAGTAGTTAATTTCGTCCAATAGCACGACATCAAACGCTTGCGAGAGGATTTTCTCTTGACTAAATTCCCATATCGCCCGACTGGTCTTAATGTCTTGCTCAGGATTTTTGGTATCCCAGGTGAAACCGTCGCCTAAGGCGTGCCATTCGATATTGTCAAAACGGGCGGCGGCTTTTTGTTCGCCGGTTTGCCATTGGCCTTTAATGTATTGGATGACACAGACTTTCATATCCCACCCGGCAGCCCGGAACACCATGCCTAAGGCACTGGAGGACTTGCCTTTACCTTCTCCGGTATTGACCAATACCACCCCTTGCCGTCTGTCTCTGGATTTCATCATTGTTCCCTTAGTTGGTTATGCCGCCATTCTAACGCATCAGGCACTTTCAATCATGGTAAAGTTATCATATTCTGTGTGGTTTTAGATTTTTATTAAGGCCCGATCATCAAGTTTTTCATAAAACCCGTTTTGAAGCGGGAAGGGAACCAACGGCGGCAGGCTTTTTTAGACAGGCAGTGTGCCAAGTTTGCGATGCAACTGGCTCTGCCCCGAAAACTCATCCGGTAAACCAGCAGCGCACTGAACATTTTTTGCGGTTTGGACAGCGTGGATACTTTTCCTAAAATTGTATCCAGTAGCGGCATGGGTCTCTTCTTTATCATGGAGGGCTGAAATTATATTTTCTTCTATTTTCAAAAATTTTCCGAAGTATTAGTTATAATGCCTATCGCTAAATGACATAATCTTTTGGGTAAGACGATTAATCTCCCCCCTTTCTTTTTAAATTTGTAAGAGAAACAGTCTATGAACGCGAGTCCCAAACATCCTTATAAAGAACAGCCAGATAAAGCTTTTTGGAAAAAAACGGTTAGCGACCAATATCCTTTGGATATAAAAGGCTGGTATTCGAAAAAGTTTCCTATTGCAAATCAGCTTATTGCGGCATCAGGTAGTTGTTTTGCCCAACATATCGGCAACCAGCTAAAAGATCAAGGATTTAACTTTATGGACGTGGAACCTGCCCCGCCGTTTTTGGATAAAGCAAGCCATCTTGATTTCGGTTATGGAATGTATTCGGCACGTTATGGAAATGTGTACAGTTCCAGGCAATTGCTACAGTTGTTTCAACGGGCGTTTGGTGAATTTGTGCCTGAAGAAAATGCTTGGCCTAAAGAGGGTGGCTATGTTGACCCTTTCCGGCCAACGATTGAACCAACACCTTTCGTTAGCATAGAAGAGCTCACTGTTCATAGGGATTATCATTTGCAGTGTGTCAGAAAACTATTTCAAGAAGCGCAGGTTTTTATTTTTACGTTAGGGCTAACAGAAGTTTGGGTGTCTACACAAGATGGTTCGGTATATCCGATAGCGCCCGGTGTTTCCGGGGGCGTGTATGACTCTAACAAATACCAGTTGGTGAATTTGTCCTATGAAGATGTTGTTGAGGACATGACTAACTTTTTGAAAATGGTTCGCCGCGTTAATAAAAAAATGCGTTTCATTCTGACCGTTTCCCCCGTTCCGTTGATGGCGACAGCCACTGATGAGCAAGTGGTTGTCGCAACGATGTATTCTAAATCAGTATTGCGTGCCGCTGCCGGTTTTCTCGAAAAGCAATATCGTTTTGTGGATTACTTTCCTTCTTATGAGATTATTTCTTCCCCGGTTATGCGCGGACAATTTTATAATCCTGATATGAGAACGGTATCTGGTTATGGCGTTGACTACGTTATGAAGCAATTCTTTAAAGAACATCAAAAAAAGCAAAAGCCCAAAAATCTTGATGTCAACAAAGCTAAGCAGGCTGACACGAGGGATGAGGATGACGTGCGCTGTGATGAAGAATTATTGGCTGTTTTTGGGGATTAATCTATGAAAACGATGATTACAGGCGATTCGCATGCCGGCGCATTGAAAAAAGGTTTGGATATTTTAATCGCCCAAGAAAATTGGCCTACAGCACAGGAAATGAAAATAACAAGGATAGATGGGGCTAATAATTTGCTTGTCCCCTACTTTGTTGATCGGGGTGACCGCGCTGAACTTATCTATCAAAAATATGTAAAGAGCTTGCCGGTTACGGCAGAAGAAGGCCACTATGACTACTATGGCTTGTGCGCACCGTTACATGCGAGCAATTTATGGCGGAAGCAAAACTATTGGCCTGGTTTCACACCTTTTGCAGACAAAGCTGACGGGGATCAGGGCTTAATTCCCGTGTCAACAGCATTGTTGAAGCAAGCGGTTTTTCAAGAACAGGCTTATACTATCCAATTGCTTCAATTGTTGCAACGCGTAGGTGTTAAGCTGTTTGTTGTTGAAGCGCCTAGGCCGTTTAGACACCATAAGATACTGTCTAAGGTGCCCCCAGAAACCGTTATGTATATCGACACCTTTTATAAGAACCTCATCAAAGAATGGTTAACGTCAAAAGATATAGCTATTATAGAAGTACCCAAGGAGTGTTATGATGAAGAAGGATTTATGCTCGACCAATTCAGGGGGAGATCAGAAACGGATATGTTGCATGGCAACGAAGAGTTTGGTGTATTGATGATCCATGAAGTCCTTAAATTTTTACAATCGAAAAGCTGATTAGGGTTTCTGGCCTTTTATACCAGTTGTCGACGGCATGAAATGTCGAATGGGTTATGGCTTGCTGATAGTCAGTCCGATTCCTCAAGGTAACCTAATCACTGTAACAGTGGGGTCATAAAGTTATGATGAAAGCAATAGTCATGGGGTCTATGTTGTTTTGGGGCGGTGTATCCATGGCAAATCAATCCCTACATAAAAACCGCCTGTTCATTCTTTCCGGGCAATCAAATATGGCCCGCCTTAACCCAGACGACACCTTTACGCCAACCCTGCAAAAAGCTTTTCCAAACGATCATGTTGTTGTCATTAAAGATGCCCAAGGCGGACAACCGATTAGCCGCTGGACTAAACCTTCCGCATCATCTGGAGGGAATCTGCAATCGAAGGTGGGCGATTTGTATGACAGATTGCTAAGTACCGTCAAAGTCAGTTCAGCCGACGGCCATTTTGATACGGTGACATTTGTTTGGATGCAAGGGGAGAGCGATGCCAACAAGCGCCAAGGGGAGCAATATGAAAGTAAATTACGCGCAGTTATTGGCCAGCTCAAGCAGGATATGCAACGGGATGACCTTTATGTGATAGTGGGACGCATTAGTGATTTTGGTTTCAAGCGGCAAGATAAAAAAAGCGATTGGGAGAAAGTGCGCAATGCCCAAGTCCATATAGCCGAAACCGATAACCACGCCACTTGGGTCGATACCGATGACCTTAATGGCGGGATGGATAGGCTGCATTATACCGATGAGGGTTATAAAACATTGGGCGAAAGGTTTGCGCAGGCGGCAATTACTCTGATTAAGAAAAATGGCAGTTAAGGTTCTCTACGGCTAAGGAATTTTACTTCTATAACAGTATGAACAACATAGCATTCCATTCAATCCCCGCTTATCGGCAACTGAAAAAATTGCGTACCGCCTTGGCGATAGCCCAAGGCTGTGTGCTGTTAAGCGCCTTACAACGCGAAATTGAAAGCACCGTATCGCAAGACCAAGCCAAACGGGTAACTTATCTGACCGAGCTATTCTCGCGTATCCATCGGGAAATCTTTTTTGATTGGAAAGACCAAGCCACCGTCAGCCACAGGCCGGGCAACATGCCCGATGCCGCCAAGCGTAAACTGTTTCGGGAAACCATAGAGCGCTTAGTTTTAGATGGCGATGACAATAAAGACACCGCCATTTTTGACAATAACGGCTTTGTTATCCAAACCGACAATATTGCCGAACGCCTCAGCGTGTTTTACCAAAAAATGCGTGCCGTCAGACCCTTCACCTACGGCAACCGCATCACGCTAGACTTATTTATGGTCGCCTTGGGTAAATTGCCGGCTTTTAAAGCCGTCTATGAACAAGGTATTGATTTTCGGCGATTGGCTAAAAATGCTCCGTGGGCTTTGCACCACGAAGACAGCCATCTTGCCGATATTAGCCAAGCCTTTCGGCAAGCCTTAGACCCTCTGCGTAGCCGCTGTTTGCAAAACAGTGCTAATGGTTATGGTAAATGGCCGGAAAATAAAAAGTTTGTTTTAGGTATTCCGTTTCTCTCGCACCGCACCCCCGATGGCATCGATTGCTTAGTGACGGTCAACGGTGGGCTAGTGCCGCTGTCCAGCATCCGAGAAGAGCTGTTTCTGCCCGGCAAGCAATTTGCCGACTATCCCCTGAGCCTGTCCGAGCGGGTGATTGACTACTTGCCCGACACCGAAGCCCTACGCCCGCCCCATGCCACCGAAATTGACGGTATCAGTATCCCCGCGTCAGGCTTGGCGCCGCTATTCTGTCTGGATGTCAATATCCTGAGTGGCCTGCGGGCTCCCGGCCATACCGAGTTGGTCGAACTGATCAAACAATGTGCAGGCGAGGGTGTGACAATTTACAATCTGGCGCATAACGAAATTTTGAAAGGCGAATTGCTACAGGCGGCGGAAGGTGACGAGCGCTTGTACCGTGGCGTGGAGATTGCCTACGAGCGGGTCAGCCGGATGACCCAAAAACTGGAAAACGCCCGCAAACGGATTTTTGAAGGCAAAACCCCCGCCGCTCAGCCCAAGCTGTTTATGAGTATGGGCGGGGCCGGTTCCGGCAAGACTGCCGTGGAAGAAATCGCCACCGCCCAATGCGGCGCGAATTTTGTCATCGCTTCATTAGATGAATTCCGCAAGCTCAGCGATTTATACACGGTACTGACCGCCGCCAGCCACCACAGCGACGATTATGTCTTTGTCGAACCGTTTGCCAACCGCCTGCGCGGGGTCGTGTCCCAATACGCCAGAGCCTTACAGATCAATCTGTTATACGATGGTACCGGTATCCCTTACAAACCCCGCTACGCCGATATTATCGATAGTTTTAAAACCGCCGGTTTCCACACCCAAATCACCGCCGTCGATGCTTTTATTGTCAAACCTGAAGGCCGCGAAGATGAATTGCCGCGCTCCGCAGTCATCAGCAGCGTTAAAGACCGCTTCGCTAAAACCGGCCGCGCCTTGCCGTGGGTGGTGACGGTAGACAAACACATCCGCGCTCCCGGTTCTTTTCTGGCCGCCTTACAGCATCATGCCTTAGCAAAACTGTCGTTGTTCGCCAATGATGGCGAGCGTGACAAGCATTATCTGGTCGCCGAAAGCTTTATCTGTACTGACGACCAAGTCCGTGCCTTACACCGCCACCAAACCGCCGGATCTTTGGCCGGACATCTGCGCGACATCATGTTTTACCATGCGGATTCGGTGTTAAAAAACCTCGCCAACCACAACCCCGACACCATTGCCGCCTTAATCAGCCGCAACCCTGGCTTTGATGAAAGCAATGTCGCCTACCAGATTTACCACAGCAGCCACGGCAACCGTGTCCTAGTGATTTACAATGCCAGACGCATGGTCGATTTTGTCGAAAAACGCCAACTTAACCCCAATGCCTCAGGCGAGGAAGGTTTGCTGCATAAACCCGAAGCCTTGGCGTTTCATGTTGACCCGTCCGCCCAAGAGCCTTGGATGACCCGATTACAGGATTAGGGGCAGGCATAAAGTAGGGTTACGCACACGCCCGTTCCGCATACCAGGCTTTGCGTATCGCCACCGCCCAGCCTTCGATTTGTCCGCTATCAGGGCTAGCGGGTAGGGTGCTGGTGGCGAAGCTTGCATCTATTGCCGCCAGTTCGGCGGCGGCTTTTGCCATAAGCAGATCATAATCGAACTGCCCCGATTTAATCGCCAGCAATTCGGCACGGTCGGGGCGGCGCACCAGCGGTTGGCCGCTGGTGGCGATTTCTTGCGCCATGCGTAACAGCCGGAACGTGTGCATCATATTTTTGGCATCGTAACCGTTACCGTGTGCCAGAGTACCTTGATAGCGTGCTGGGTTGCGCTCTTGCTCCCATTGCCGATACGCGTGGTAATCACGCAGGCTACGCGCGTAGCCGTCTTTATTGAACACCAACCATGCCCTAGGTTTAAGGCCTTTGGGGATGGATGACAGGCAAACATCTTGCGAGGGCGCGGCGGGGTTGTCGGTACGGAACAGGCCATTAAAGCGAATAGGTTCTTGGCAATCGTCGGCATAAAACAGCCAATAGCCGCCTTGCACATGCGGCAAAACGCTTAGCCCACAGCGCTCTGCCTGCAAATGTTGCCGGGTCAGCCACGTTTCGGCAGGGTAGGTTTGGTCGCTGCCGATAATATGGCAATAGTCCAGCGGGCATGGCGGGTCGCCTGTGATGGGGTTGAAGATTTTTTTGTTCAGGCCTTTGGCGCGTTTGACTTGGCTTAAGGCGTAGCCTGCAAAGCTGTCCCGGCATAAACGCGACACCACGCAGTCTGGCCGGATCATCGCCAATAAAGGGTGTCGGTAGAAGATGCTTTCTTGAGGCGCGAACAACAGTTCGATACTGGACGGGTTGTTCTTGGCCAGCAACTTCATGTACTTGCCAAGTTCGTAATAGACATGGTCATTACGTTCGCTGCACACTTGCTCGGTATAGGTAAACCCAAAATAACGCTCGGCAGGCAGGATAAACACACCGCGCAAATCGGTGTCGGATTGCGGGGTATCCAAACCATAGGCGCGGCTGCCGCTTAAGGTGTCCAGCACGATAAGGTTTTGTTGTTTCAGGTCGGCTATGCTCAGGGTCATAGGCTTATCAGGAATTGTTTGAACAGCTTATCCAGATTGGCCGGATCGCCAGTGGCGGTCGGGAGCTTCGCCGCCGCTTGCTGGACGCGGGCGAGTTCGGCGTGTAAAAATTCATCCAATAGGGCAATCCGGTCAATCGGGATTTGTTCGTCGGTGTAGTGTTTACGCGCCAGCAAATCGTCGATACTGGCTTGAATAGCCGCCTGATTGTCCAGCAAGGCGCGTAACGGCGTAAACGCCATAGGCGGAATGCTTTGATAACGCTCAATCCATGCCGCCGCTAACAACGGCCTGAGCATGTAAAAATATTTTTTTATTTTCACCGTCGGGCCGGTCAGTTCACGCGCCATAGTGCCACGGCATAAGGCAAGATAATGGTGGCAAGCGGCAATCGGCGAATAAAATGGGGCTAAAGTCGCCGTTAAGGTCTGCAATAACCCGGCTTCCAAACCATGATAAATGGTAGGTGACTGCAACCACTCCCAGATCACCGGATTGCCCTTACGCGCCAGCCGTAAGGTTTTGCGCACATCCCAGCCGCCAACATCCAATACCCCCGCCGCGCTGTCTTCTAACGGCAAATCAATCACGTCACGGCCTTCTTCCAAAGCCAAATACCAATCCTGCGGATGGGCATAGATAAAGCGGACATCGTAATCGCTGTCCGGTGACGGAAAGCCCCAAGCCCGGCTACCCGATTCGCAAGCATAAAGGATAGTCACCTGATGTTGTGCGGCCAAGGAAGCCAGACGGGCTTTGATTAAGGCGGAGGCGGGCGGTTCGGATAAGGGTATGGACATGGCGGTGTGATAGGCTGTAATAGACAAGGGACATCTTCTCATAAACTAACAGGGCTTGCCTATCCCGAAACAATTTGCGGCATGGCCGGAAACGGACGATGATAACAGCTATTTTCAAACCTAACCTACTCAGCCGACGTTATGTACCAACCCACCCAATTTGTCCAACCCAGTATTGCCGTCATGCACGAGCTGATGCGCCAACGGCCTTTAGCGACGCTGGTGACGCTTGCCAGTGACGGCCTCAACGCCAACCTTATCCCTTTGCATCTGAGTGACGCACCGACACCGTTCGGCACGTTACGCGGCCATGTCGCCCGCGCTAATCCGC
The DNA here is from genome assembly GCF_002209385.1 of Methylovulum psychrotolerans. Taxonomy (NCBI): domain Bacteria; kingdom Pseudomonadati; phylum Pseudomonadota; class Gammaproteobacteria; order Methylococcales; family Methylococcaceae; genus Methylovulum; species Methylovulum psychrotolerans. The sequence continues at coordinate 1,915,639 of NZ_CP022129.1, read as the reverse complement.
TATGGACGGACATCAACCCCGCTGTCGAGGTATTGGCGGTTTTTCACGGCCCGGATGCCTACATCAGCCCGTCTTGGTATGCTACTAAGCAAGACACCGGGCGGGTCGTGCCGACGTGGAATTATACCGTTGTCCAAGCTTATGGGCATTTACAGGTGATTGACGATGCCCAATGGCTACGCGCCCAACTGGCCGCCTTAACCGACCATAACGAAGCGGGCTTCGCCGAGCCTTGGGCGGTTGCCGATGCCCCACCTGAATTTACGGAACAGTTGCTGGCCGCTATTGTCGGCATTGAGTTGGTCATTACCCGCTTGTCCGGCAAATGGAAAGTCAGCCAAAACCAACCTGCTGTTAATCAAGCCAGTGTCATGGCGGGTTTGCAGGGTACGGGGCAAATGGCGATGGCGGACTTGGTCGCTGCTGGCGGGAAGGGTGCAGATTAGACCGGGTACTATGGAAAATTTGTCGCCATAGCCGAATAGCTGATTTTTTAACTACCCTACAACAGGTATTGCAGGGTCAAGACATTTTTTGCGGGTATACATTCACATAATTTTGCCGTAGATAGGGTTATGCTTAGCTGCCATACCCAATAGGTATGCCGGGCCCACACGGAAAACAGCATTATTTATAATCATAATTAATTGATTATAAATGAATATAATTTAGCATCAGGGCAATAGGTCCCGATATATAGCAAGCGTGGTGCATTGATGATTTTATACAAAAATAATGGCATAGCATTTGCTTTATTGTATAGATGATATTGGGCTTTTTTGGATAATGGGCGCACCCGTCCTAATACGGTCACAAACATGACGGCATGAGCAAATTAACGGTTTTAATTTCAGGCACGCCGCCTAAAACCCAAACTGCAACCATTACCGATGCCAGCCGTGTACAGCGGCACAAACCCAGTAATAAAAATAACCTATCAAGCCCGTAGGCTTTCTGTCTCCATCGACTAACCATGTCCATAGCACGCCAATTTAAAATTTTTTTTGACCGCTTAGATAACGCTAAAAAAGCCCTATTAGCCAATATCTTATTTCAAATGGGCTTGGCACTTGACGGGGGGTTAGCCGAATTGGATGAATTGCTGAACCAAAGCGGCTTGACGGGCGAAGAAAAGGCGCAACTGCATGAATTGCTGGCTAAGGCGGATATTTTACCGGTTGTGGTTATAAGCAGCGGCGGCAACAAAATGATGGCCTTAAGAAGAAAATAGGGGAGTTGGAGGCCAAAGGCATCCGCAACGCCGACAAGACCCCCAAGACCCGCAAGGACAAAGCTGAGCCAGCACCTTAAAAAAAGCCCGGCCAAATAAGACAATGCCGGCTATAGCGGCGGGCTTTATGGCTGGCTTCTACCTGACGGCATCCTTTTAGACACCCTTTTCCATAAAGAGCTAATTTATGCGCCTACCCTTATCCGCCCTCAGCAGTCTCGTTATCTGTACACTACTCTCTGGCACGGCGACGGCGGTAACGCCGGTATGGTCGGCAAAGCCAGTGAAAATCGCCTCCACCCAACAGCTTAAAGCCAATGGTGATGCGCTCAGTGGCCAACAAGTAGCCGTCAATGGCACAGGCCAAGCGGTAACGGCTTGGGTAAAACGGGTACAGCCGACATACATGTAAAAATAGGACATAGCGGCCAAACCCAGTTGATTATATCGGCAATGTCGGGTCTATAGGCTCCGGAATGGCATTTGAATCGATAACGTAATCGCCAAAACGCTTGTTCAAGCTCGAATGCCTGAAGATAAAACATAAAACCAATCATTTCGCTATGCGGGCCAAGCTGTTCGTCAAGGCCAACCAAATGGCTTATGAAGAGTTGCAAAAACTAAGGGCTGCGTAACATCAGTTAATAACGTATCAAAGCCGCCTTCTGATGCCGTCAGTTCGCCAGCGGCGACTTGCTTGCGCTGCTCAGCGGCCAACAACCCCGGAAACGACTGTTGCGCCGAACTGACCACCCTATCCAGGGTGAGTATCGGCGGGGCACCTGCTGCCGACACCAAAGCAGGCAACAGCAAAATCATAAATATAGCGGCTTTAACCATCACCCTTTCCCCCCTTCATCTTTCGCCTTGTTACCCTCTTCTTTTACAGCGTCTTTTGCAGCGTCTGCCCCATAAGGTTCGGGCAAAATCAAAGGCGGAAAGCCATTAAAAATCCGCCACAACTCATAACCCAAAGTGACCTGCCCTAACAACACCCAACCATTAACCCGAACGCCTTGGCGTAAGAACCGCGTACCAGGCCACGCTTTGTCATCACCGTCAGGCCTCACTAAAATCCGAAAATGGCCTTTACCGTCATCGGTTGCATCAATCAACGCCACCCGCCCCCCAAAAGAGCCGACAGAAAATTCAGGCCACCCGCCAAACTGTATCGCGGGATAGCCTTCAAACTGCAAGCGGACAGGGCTACCCGTTACAATCAACGGCAAATCGTTACCGTCCACCCATAATTCGACCGCCCGATCTTGCGTATCCGGGACAAAAATGGCCAATGCCTGTCCCGGCTTGACCATTTCTGCCCCTGGGTTCGCCAATAAGCGCAACACAACCCCATCACGCGGTGCAGTAACCGTTTGGGTTTGTTGCCGAGCCAAACGGGTTTGCAATTTTAAAATATCGGCACGGACGCTATTTTGGTCTTCAATCGCCTTACTTAATTCCGCGCGGGATTTTTCCACCGTAGCGGCGGCATCCGCCGCCAGTTTTTGCTGATCCGACGTTAACGCCGCCACTTCACTGGTTGCCGCCGCCAATGCCGCCTGCGCCCTTTCGGTATCCGCAGCACGTTGCGCCATATCGAGTTGGGATAACTCCAGCGTCCGTTGCGAAGCCAACCCTTTCGCCCTCAACTGTTGCTGTCTGGACAGATTTAAAGCCGTGGTCTGCTTAGCGGCCTGCGCCGCTTGCACAGCTTGTTCTGCCGCTTTCCGCCGCTCAGCCGCCATAGCCACACGCGATTGTGCCGCCGCTACGGCTTGGGGGCGGGCGCGTTCCGCCAACCGCAATTGCTCACGAAAGGTATTCACCCGGCTGTCGGTCGCTTCTTGCTTTGCCAAAGCCGCTACCTGCTCAGCCGCCAACCGTTGCAATAACTGAGGGTCGTTATCCAACAATTCCGCCAACACCTCGCCTTGCTTAACCTGTGAGCCTTCCCTAACCAACCACCGCGCAATGCGGCCCTCCACTTGGGCGCTAATCAATTGTTGGCGATCAGCAGGCGTATAAGCGACGATACGGCCAACACCGCGCACGTTTTGTTGCCACGGCGTAAAACCTAAACATAACAGCAACAGCAAGAACAACTTAAGCAAGCTCCGCGCAATCCGCTTGGCAACCGGTGCCGTCTCAACCGCTTTTAAGGTCGTCACTACCGACAATAAGGGCTGGTTTATTTCATCGTATTTCATAAGCCACCTTCATTTTTATTGCCTGAAAAGCGGTTGTCATCAAGCCTGATGTGCCTCTGGAACTGGGCAATAATGTCAGCACGCTGGCTAGTGGCAATCAACGTCCACGGCGCATCCTCGGCCAGCAAAGCCGCCATAACCGTCGGTAACACACGGCTATCAAGCCGATCCAGCACCCTATCCAACAACAACAAGCGGGGCCGTCCGATCAAAGCCCGCGCCAAAGTCAACCGCAAACATTGCTCATGGCTTAATGGCGAACCATTCGGAAGCAACAGGGTTTCCACACTGTCAGGCAATATTGAAACCGTGTCCGCCAAACCAACCGAAGCCAACGCCCGCTTAACCTCCGTTAAACCCAGCGCCCGCCCCAACCGGACGTTATCCGCCAACGTGCCGGAAAAAATCTCAGCCTCCCGCACCAGACTGACCGTATTGCGTAACTGTCCCAGATTAAGGTCACGCAAGTCTTGACCATTCAAACAAACCTGCCCCGACCGAGGCTCGCGCAAACCATAGATAACATCTAACAAACTGCCCTTAGCAATCCCTGCGCTAACAGCCAGACGTTCGCCTGGGGCAAGCTGAAAACTGACCTGATTAAGCGCGTCCAAGTACATGCTTTCAGGTAAGCAGAGATTTTCAACCGCAACCGTATAGGGCGCGTCTATCTGCTCCGGCATTTCGCCGTGGTCTTTTTCTTGCGGCAAATCCAACAAATAACCCAGCTTATCGACACTCGCCAACATATCGTAGAAATTCTCCAATGCCTTACCCAAGCGCGTTAAGCCGTAAATCATCGCCCCAACCACCAATTCCGCCGCAATCAATTGCCCCAAACTCAGCTGATCAGAAATCACCATCCAACCGCCCATACCCAACAACAAGGTATTGGCCAGCGCGTGCAAAATTAAGGCGCTGATATTTTGGCCGGACAACACCTTAAAATGCTTTGCGCAAGCATCCACATAATTTTTCGCAATCTGGTCGGTTTGGGCATTAAGATACGCCCGGTTTTCCGACGACTTGCCAAGCAAAGGATTGGCGGCTAGCTCCTCCAACCAAGCTGCCGCCTTATATTTGGCCTTAGATTGCTCAATGGCGGACGCTAAGCCATTTTTACCCATCCCAAACAAAATAAACGCCAACACGCACACAAAAAACAAATCAAAAGCCAGTAACAACGGATGATAAAACGCCAACAACAACATACCGATAACCGCCTGCAACACATAGCCCAACAACTCTAACAACATTACAGAGGCGGTTTTTTGCAACGTCACCACATCAAAAAACCGATTGGTCAATTCCGGCAGGTGATAATCGTTTTTAGCCGCATAGCGGATTTGCTGTAAGCGCACCGCCGTTTCGCCAAATAAGCGGACAAACACCCGCCGTTGCAGCATCTCCACCACATAAAACTGCAAGGCCAGCAAGCTGTTACTAAAGCCTAACAACACCAACAACACCACCGTCAGCACCAACAATGGCTGAAACAACGCGCCAAACGCAATCGTATTGACCAACGCCTGCACAGCAACCGGCGTGGCTAACGACAGCACCCCAATGCCGAGACCATAAATAATCAACGTGCCGATGTCTTCACGCTCAAGGGCGATAAGCTGTTGCAACCGCTGTAAGGGGCTATGCGCACTATTCATAAGATGCCAGTCCTAAAACAATCATTTACTTTTTTAAATAAGAAACCTACAATCATAGGCAATAAGATACTATTTATAAAAGATAGTATTACTATCAATATAGATTGTAAAGAAATTTTTGCCGGACAAAAAGAACCCTCATGGCCTCTGGACATGACAAAACCAAATTCACAAATAAACTATTGTTAAATCAAAAAATTACCGGACATATCGGCACACGGGCCGTTTTGGAAAGCAGGCGCAGCGTCGCGCAAAGAGGGCCATGCCAGCGGCTTCTGCTGCAAAAGACAGTTGCCGTCATGTGCCAGCATAGTCACCATCAACAACATAAAATCAGCACGCAACCAGGATTATGGAAATAGAATTGCAGATAAAGATGAATGAGAAATTGTTTCTCAGAAACCCAGAACAATCCGAACTGGGCAAGAAAATAATTATGCACAGCATTCGGCTAATACATAAAAACGGTTTTGAAGCCTTTACCTTTAAAAAGCTGGCCGAGGAAGTAGGCACGACTGAGGCGGGCGTTTATCGGTATTTCGAAAACAAACACCGTTTGTTGATTTACATTGCCGCTTGGTACTGGGCATGGCTGGAATATCAGGTCATGTATCAGACCAATAATATTCACGACCCTGTCGTTAAATTGAAAATGATCATCAAATTATTGGCGACCACCGTAAAAGAGGGAGTCCAAACCAGCTATGTCGATGCAAACCTGTTGCATCAAATCATTATCACGGAAGGCTCTAAAACCTATTTGACGAAACGGGTATCGGAAGACAACAACGACAAATTATTTAAACCTTACAAAGACCTATGCGCCCATATCGCCCAAGTCATTCTGGAATATAACCCCAACTACCGATACCCAAAATCCTTAGCCTCCACCATTATTGAAATGGCGCACTTTCAGAATTTCTTTAAAGACCACCTGCCTTCTTTAACCGATTTTGGCGACAAAAAAGACGAATCCGACACCGTCGCTTTTCTTGAGGACATGCTGTTTCGCGTCTTAAACTGCAATGAAAACTAAACCGGAACAGTCCGGCAAAACGCCAAAAGGCACGGCGATTGCGGCGCGGGCATCTTTGCCCGCAACAGCAGAAGAATTGCCGAAGTTAGCTAATGCGCACACCTACCCACCCAACTTGGCAAGTTGCCGTACCGCCCACCAACCCAAGCCCAGCCCCAACAAACAAGCCAGCGTATTGGCGGTAAAACCCAGCGCCAAGCCCCGCGCTTGGGCAGGATATGCAGACCCGTGTTCCAACAAATACAGCAACACATACAAACCCGACAGCCCCAAATAAGAAAACCCCAGCACAATCATTAACGTCAGTTGCTGTTCGATAGCCAGCGGCACTTTCGGTAACAGTGCCGTAGCGACCGCACTGATTAAAAACGCGCCAAACACATTGACGAGAATAATGCCGTAAGGGAACAGGCCATCGGGGCTGGGAAGGGTTTGCCCCGCCAAGGCCTTGCCGCAAAGCAAGCCCAACCAGATGGCCAGCAGACAGACACCGACACTCACTGCCACATTCAGCAAAGCCTTAACGGCTTGGCCTTGTTGCAGCAAGTATACGGTTTCTAAGGAGAAGGTGGAAAACGTGGTGAACGCCCCGATAAAACCGACCAGAATCGCCGCCCGATAATCCAAGGCAAAAGCGATGCGGTTCAGCACCAGGGCTTCGGTCAGCAAGCCCAACAGCAAGGAGCCGATGACATTAACCGCCAACGTGCCGTAAGGGAAACCGCGCCCTAACCAGTGATAAACGCCAGTCGACACCATAAAGCGTAACACGGCCCCGCAAGCGCCGCCCAACGCGACTGCAAACAGTTGGTTCATGCTTAATATTTAAGAAAATGTGTCCGGTAATAGCGCAATTCTTCAATCGACTCGATGATGTCGTCTAAGGCCTGATGCTTGGCCTGTTTTTGGAAACCTTGCTTAAGCTCCGGTGCCCAACGCGCCGCCAGTTCTTTCAAGGTCGAGACATCAATGCTACGATAGTGGAAGAACGCCTCCAACGTAGGCATATAGCGGTATAAAAAGCGGCGGTCTTGGCCGATGGTATTGCCGCACATCGGCGATGTCCGCTCAGGCAACCATTGGCGCAAAAAATCCAGCGTCATCGCTTCGGCTTCGGCATCGCCAATCGTCGAGGCCCTAACCCGTTCGATTAGGCCGGACGCGCCATGATGCGCTTGGTTCCAGTCATCCATTGCCGCTAAAGCCGCCTCAGACTGATGCACGGCGATAACCGGCCCTTGCGCCAAAATATTCAGCTCTTTGTCGGTGACAATAGTTGCCATTTCAATAATAAGGTCTATATCAGGGTTAAGACCGGTCATTTCCAAGTCTATCCAAATAAGATGTGAAGAATCTTGTGCCATGTCAATTCCGTTGTGTTTAATCTGGCGCTTAGTGTAGCATTGGGCAGTTAAATCCGCACCTTTGTGCAGCTTGTGCGTAAAACCACCCACAATTGACGGCGGACGGATGCAGGCCTAAATGAACGGTGCCGAACGACAGCACCACCCGTGCCGTCAACGACGCTTAGGAACGTGCATGAAATAAAATCGAAAGTACGGCAACCCCCTCCCAGCCTCCCCCTTGCCAGGGGGAGGGGCTTTCCCCCTGACTTTCGCCTGTACAACGGGAAAGACATAAGCTCCCTCCCCTGCCAAGGGGAGGGCTGGGGTGGGGTTTAACACGCTGAGGCGCAATGGAACGCCTACTTAATGTTACGCACGTTCCTTAGCGCTTAACCCACACCTGTTACCAATTAAAAAGGACTATTAATGAACACCTTTACGCTATTTTTTCTCTTCGCCCTGAGCTTGTCGTTCGGGGTAGAATACTGGCTGGCGCAGCGCCAAGCCAAACATGTCGCCGACCACCGCCCCGCCGTGCCGGAAGCCTTCCGTAACAGCGTCCCGTTAGAAGCACACCAAAAAGCCGCCGATTACACCTTGGCAAAAGGCAAACTCGGCGACATTGACCGCATCATCAGTGCCGTGGCCTTGCTGGCGCTGACCTTAGGCGGCGGCATCAACTTGGCGTTTGCCTGCTGGTCACAACTGCTTAGCTCGCCGTTTCTGGCCGGGCTGTTCGCCACCGCGACCGTTTTTCTCATCATGACCTTGGTGGAAATCCCCACCCAGCTCTACCAAACCTTCGTCATTGAAGAACGCTTTGGCTTTAACAAAAGCACCGTCCAACAATTCGCCAAAGACCAAGCCCTACAACTGGCCTTGGCTGCGGCGATTGGTTTGCCGCTGCTGGCGTTGATCTTATGGGTGATGGACAGCATCGGCTCCTCTTGGTGGCTGTGGGCTTGGGCGATATTAATGGGATTTTCGCTGCTGATGAGTTGGCTGTTCCCGACCGTCATCGCGCCGCTGTTCAATAAATTCACCCCGATGGAAGAAGGTTCTTTAAAAGACCGCATCCAAGGCTTGCTGGCGCGTTGCGACTTCCAAAGCCAAGGCATTTTCATCATGGACGGCTCCAAACGCTCCGGCCACGGCAACGCTTACTTCACAGGCTTAGGCAATAACAAACGCATCGTCTTTTACGATAACTTGGTCAATTCCTTAGACGAAGAAGAGCTGGAAGCGGTCTTAGCCCACGAACTGGGCCACTTCAAACGCAAGCATGTCATAAAAATGCTGGTCGCCAGCGCCGTTATGAGCCTGATCGGCTTCGCCGTGTTAGGCTGGCTGATAAACCAAGACTGGTTCTATACCGGCCTAGGGGTCAGCCTGGAGCAAAAATCCAATGCAGCGGCGTTAATGCTGTTTATGCTGGTATCCTCCACCTTCACCTTTTTTATGCAGCCCATCACCGCCTTCTGGCAACGCCAATTCGAGTTTGAGGCCGACGATTTTGCCGCCAACAACGCCCAAGCCAGCAAAATGATCAGCGGCTTAGTCAAACTTTACGAAGAGAACGCCAGCACTTTGACCCCCGACCCCCTCTACTCCGCGTTCCACTACAGCCACCCCCCAGCGGCCATCCGCATCGCCCACCTGACCGCCAAAGCCTGATGGCGGCGGTATTTCAAGGCTTGGTCATCGCCCACTTAGGCCAAGGTATCGCCGTCGAACACGACGGCGCTATCTGGCTCTGCCAAACGCGCCGGAAGATTGACACCGTCGCGGTGGGTGACCAAGTGATGGTCTCAGAAGCCGCGCCCCTGCAAGGGCGTATTGAAGAAATCCTGCCGCGCCGCTCCGTGCTGCTGCGGCCTGCCCGGGGCGACAAAGCCCGCCCGGTCGCCGCCAATATCGACACCGTGTTCATCATCTTTGCTGTCGAACCGTTTTGCGACTTTTTATTGCTCGACCAATATCTGGCGATTTGCGAAAACCATAATTTCAACGCCGCCTTGGTGCTGAACAAAACCGACCTGCCCGCCTCGGCAGATATTGAACACGAACTGGCGCATTATCGGCAACTCGGCTACCCGCTGTACCGCGTCAGCGCCGCCGCCAGCAACGGCCTGGACGAACTGAAAGCCGTCCTGAACCAGCAATTGAGCATTTTTGTCGGCCAATCCGGGGTAGGCAAATCCTCCTTAACCAACGCCCTGATCCCCGACAAAGAACTGAAAACCAACACCATCTCCGCCACCACCAAACACGGGCGGCACACCACCACCGCCGCCACCCTCTACCACCTGCCCGACGGCGGCGACCTGATCGACAGCCCCGGCGTGGCGATTTTTGGCTTGGCGGATATGAGCCTACAACAACTGGCTTACGGCTACCGCGAATTCCAACCCTTGCAGGACGAATGCCGCTTTAACAATTGTAGCCATGTCTCCGACAAAGGCTGCGCCGTCCGCGCCGCCGCCGAACAAGGCACCATCGCCCCAACCCGCTACCAACGCTTTTTGAAACTACGCGAGAAAATGTAAAGCTTAGCTTAGGGGGCGGGCGAACTGCGCCCCTCCCCGCCAGTATCTGCGAGCAACTCTTCTTTAATCACCTCAAGATAGCCATGACCAAAGCGCAAATCCGGTTCCAGATGATTGCCCTCAGCCCATTCGTTCCATGATTTGACAAACACAAACCGCCGCTGCTCAGGCAAGCTACTGACCCGCAGCAACGCTTTTTTCAACTGGCGGCGAAAGTATTTCGGGGTCGAATTGTTTAGGACTATACCCCGTTTGCCGCTACGCGGGGTATTATCCCAATTGGGGATCACACAAGGATAGCTCTCAATACCGTTGACAGGTGGCGCAATAAATTCCTCGCTGACTTTTTGATACGCGTAAACCATCGGTAACCCACACCATTGGGACAGCTTTTTCCGGCACACTGCCGTCAACTTACGCCAAGGCTGCCGCCAAGACAGCCATTGTTTACCCAGCGGAAAATGTAAATCAATGCTGGCATCAAACCCGGCCTGCTTAGGGTCCCAACACGGCGAGAAACGCGTTTCCGCAATCAGAAACAACCCCGGCAAGCCCGCCTGCACCGCCAACTCCCGCCAAAAATCCGTCACTTGCAGCGCGTCCGGCAATTCCTTAGGGTTATAAACCACAAAAACCGGCTTGCCATCGACGCACACATAACGCTTATCCAAAAACGACGGCAACAGATACTCAAAATGCCGACGATGGTCTGCCATGCCCGGATAAGTCTGCTCTATCAACACCTTATCCGCCGCACCATGCCAGATGCCCGACCAAGTCTGGTTCGCCCAACACAAACAGAACGGAAAATCCGGCTGCCCCGATGCCAACACCTCTTCAAAAGGCCGTTCCAATAACCGCTCTCCGGCAAACCAATAGTGATAATAACAAAACGCCTCAATGCCATAGTGGCGGGCCATATCGGCTTGGGCAGCGCGGGTTTCCGGTACCCGCAAATCATAAAAGCCCAAATCAGCCGGGATATGGGGTTGATAATGCCCCCAAAATAACGGTTTAGCCTTTGTGGTATTCGTCCACTCGGTAAAGCCCTTGCCCCACCACAAGTCATTTTCGGGGATAGGATGGTATTGGGGCAGATAAAGTGCTATTAAGCGGGCTTTTTTGCCAAAAGACGGCGATGCTTCTATAAATTCCATGTAAGATTAATCAAGTAAGACGTTCATAGCCAGTCAAATTATGCGCCAGATAACACACTAAGGCCATAAGATCCAGCTTTAAGAATGTGCCAGGCAAAGAATAAACCTTGGCCATAATTTCCACAATCATTTATGCAAATTCCGTCATTTATACTATAATTTTTCCAAGACGCAAGTGTTCCCGACGCAGAAACAACCTAATTATCACCATGCATCATATCCCTGCTACCCGTTACGGTATTCTTGAGCAAAACCGCCCCGATACGGCGTTAGAAGCAGCCGAACACGCCCTCGTGCTGTATTTCGAGGCACACCCGCGCGATTGAGAACAACATTAAATGGCTAAGACCGCAACCCCGGCATTGCTTGAAGAAGTGGCCGCTTATTATGCCGAAAAACTCCGCCAGCATGGGCAAACCCCGCAAGGTGTGGACTGGAACAGCGCCGCAGGCCAATGGCTACGCTTTCACCAACTCGCCAAATTGTTTGACGGCAACCAACACTTTTCCGTCAACGACTTAGGCAGCGGCTATGGGGCATTCTATGATTTTATCAGCCAGCACTATCCCCATGCCGCCTACATCGGCATCGACATCTGTGAAGCGATGACCGAAGCGGCACAGCAACGCCATGCCGGACAAACCCAAGCCCGCTTCATTTGCGCCGACAGCCCCGACCAAACCGCCGACTATGCCGTCACCAGCGGCATTTTTAATGTCCGCTTTGGCCGGACAGATTCAGAATGGCAGGCCTACTTAGAAACCACCTTAGACAGCCTAGACCGCAGCAGCAGCCGAGGTTTTGCCTTCAATTGCCTGACCCGTTACGCCGATGCCGACAAAATGAAAGCCAACCTGTACTACGCTGACCCGTGCCAACTCTTCGACCTGTGCAAGCGCAAATATTCGCGCAACGTCGCCTTACTGCATGACTACGACTTATACGAATTCACCCTCTTAGTCAGGAAAAGCTAAACTATGGGCAAACCACTGGTTATTTTTGGCACCGGCGACATCGCCCAACTGGCGCACTTCTATTTCAGCCGCGAATCCGATTACGACGTGACCGCCTTCACCGTCGACCGGGCTTATCTGCCGCCGAACGGCCTGTTTTGCGGCCTACCCGTCATCGCCTTTGACAGCCTGACCGACCACTACCCGCCCAGTACCTACGACTTGTTTGTCGCCCTCAGCTACGCGCAACTTAACGCCGTGCGCCGGGACAAATACCGCGCCGCCAAAGCTTTAGGCTACAGTTTAGCCAGCTTCATCAGCCCCCGCGCCAGCTTGCTCAATGACGGCCAGATCGGCGATAACTGCTTTATTTTTGAAGACAACACCATTCAACCCTTCGTCCGCATCGGCAACAATGTCACGCTCTGGAGCGGCAACCATATCGGCCACCATTCCGTCATCAAAGACCATTGCTTCATCGCCTCCCATGTCGTGGTGTCCGGCGGCGTGGAAATCGGCGAACAATGCTTTATCGGGGTCAACGCCACCCTGCGCGACCACATTAAAATCGGCGACCGCTGCGTCATCGGCGCGGGGGCACTCTTACTGGCCGATGCCGAAGCGGAAGGCGTGTATATCGGCAACGCCACCGAACGCGCCAGAGTACCCAGCACCCGGCTAAGAAAACTATGATCCAAGCTATACGGCCTGCAATGGTCTTTAGCCATTGCACAATAACCTAACCAGGTTAATCGTCATTTACTTAACATCAGACGCTACATGAACCAAACTTGGCGCAAACTAGGGCTGCTCTATTGCCCAGCGGGAGATAACCGCCACCCCAAACTCTTGACCCATGCCGCTAACCCCCTACCCGTCCTGATCGGCGGCGATGTCTACCGGATTTTTTTCAGCGGGCGGGATGCCCAAAACCGCTCCTCAGTAGGCGCAGTCGATATCGACATTGTCCGCCGTACCCTTATCTACGAACATGAACAACCCCTCTTTACCCACGGCCCGGCAGGCAGCTTCTATGCCGACGGCGTAAGCATCGGCAACTGCTACACCGCTAACGGAGTCCGCTATATGCTGTTCATGGGCTGGCAAACGCCCCAACACAGCCACTGGCGCGGCGACATCGGCCAACTGACCGTGCACCCCGACGGCAGCCTAAGCCTAGCCAACCCCGCACCGCTGTTCACCGCCAACCACCTAGACCCGCTCAGCTTCTCCTACCCGTGGGTACACCAACACCCCGACGGCAGCTACCGGATGTGGTACGGCTCCACCCAAAGCTGGGATGCAGGCAATGGCGAAATGCTCCACGTCATCAACACCGCCGCCTCACCCGACGGCCAACACTGGCAGCGCGAAGGCCTAGCCATCCCCTACGCACTGGGCATAGCCCAAGCCTTCTCCAGACCGACCGCTATACAAGCCGCCGACGGCAGCTACCAGATGTGGTTTTCTTACCGCAGCGGCACAGGCACAAGCTACCGCATCGGCCACGCCACCAGCCCCGACGGCCACCACTGGCAACTCGCCTTAGACACCGTCGGCATAGACGTATCCGCCAGCGGTTGGGATGCGGACATGATCGAATACCCCTTTGTCTTCACCCACCAAAGCCAAACCTATATGCTCTATAATGGTAACGGCTACGGCAAAAGCGGCTTCGGCTTAGCGGTGTTGGAAAGCTAACCCCCGTAGGTCGGGCAAGCGGTTCTGCCCGACACTTTAACCATTCCGCCAGATTCACTAAGGAACGTGCATAAAATAACTTGTGCTGGTTCCCAAGCTCCCGCTTGGGAACCAGCCTACGCGAAGCTCTTGCTTCGAGAATTCTAAAAAAAATCAGCGGCTGCGCCAAAAACCGCTTACGAACCTACCCGAACGGCGCTGAGAAATGTTAGCGTCCAAAATTCCCGAAGCGAGAGCTTCGGAAAGCTTGATTCCCAAGCCAGAGCTTGGGAACCAGCGTTTTTAATAGGATTCAGATCGGGCAAGCGGTTCTGCCCGACGTTTTAACCATTCCGCCCACCCAAAAGGACTAAAAATGAAACGTTGCCTAAACTGTAACGGCTATTTCGACGCGCCAGCACTAAGTTGCCCGCATTGCGGGACAACCCCCGCCGCCATCGCCGGATTCACCGCCTACAGCCCCGAATCCGCGCAGAACGGCAACGGCTTTAAAACCAGCTATTTCAGCGCACTGGCCCAGCTAGAAGCAGGCAATTTTTGGTTTTGCGCACGCAACCGCCTCATCCTATGGGCACTAAAAACCTACTGCCCCAACATCCGATCCTTCTTAGAAATCGGTTGCGGCACCGGCTTTGTCTTAACCGCCATCGCCCGCGCCTTCCCTCAAGCCCAACTGCACGGCAGTGACCTATTCAGCGACGGCCTAAGTTTTGCCGCCCAGCGCGTGCCAGCCGCCAACCTCATGCAAATGGATGCCCAACACATCCCGTTTTACGTAGAATTCGCTGCCATTGGCGCTTTCGATGTCTTAGAACATATCGCCGATGACCGCCGCGTACTGGCGCAAATCCACGCCGCCCTCAAACCCCAAGGCTACCTTATCCTGACCGTCCCCCAGCATCCCTGGTTATGGAGCCACCTAGATGACTATGCCTGCCATGCCCGCCGTTATGAGGCCAACGACTTGCACCAAAAAATCACCGCCGCCGGATTTACCCTGATCCGCAGCACCTCTTTTGTCTCAACCCTACTGCCCGCCATGATGCTCTCCCGCTGGCTACAGCACCGCAAACCCCACGGCACACTAAACGCATCGGCAGAACTGAAAATCCCCCGCTGGCTAAATACCATCTTAGCGGCGATACTGCGCGTTGAACTGGCGGCCATTAAAATCGGCCTCAACCTCCCCATCGGCGGCTCCCGGTTTATACTTGCCCAAAAACGGGAATGAATACGCATCTTGGAGCGCGGGCATCTTGCCCGCAAGAGCGGGCAAGATGCCCGCGCTCCAAAGAAGAAACCGCCTCATGATACTGAATAGCCAAAGTTATCTTATGCACCTTCCCCCTAATTTTCGCCTGTACGACGGGAAAGGCATAAGCTCCCTCCCCTGCGAAGGGGAGGGCTGGGGTGGGGTTTAACACGCAGAGATGCAATGAAACACCTATTTAATTTTACGCACCTTCCTTACCCAAACAACCCAAGCCCCCCCATGAAAAAAGTCGCCATCCTACAATCCAACTACATTCCCTGGAAAGGATACTTTGACCTAATTGCCGCCGTTGATGAATTCATCCTCTACGACGATATGCAATACACCCGACGGGACTGGCGCAACCGCAACCAGATCAAAACTCCGACAGGCGGGCAATGGCTGTCCGTCCCCGTACAAGTCAAAGGCAAATACCTACAAAAAATCCGCGATACCCAAATCGACGGCAATACCTGGCACAAACACCATTGGCAGACCCTCACCCACAACTACCGCCAAGCCCCCCACTTCAAAGACATCGCCGCGTGGCTAGAACCGCTCTACCACACCCCAGACAGCCACCTATCGACCCTCAACCGCCGCTTTCTCGAAGCTGTCTGCGCCTATCTGGGCATAAACACCGTCATCAGCAACTCCTGGGACTACCACCTGCCCGAAGGCAAAACCGAACGGCTCGCCGACCTGTGCGCACAAGCGGGCGGCAGCGAATACCTCTCCGGCCCCGCCGCCAAAAACTACCTCCAAGAAAACGTCTTCACCGACCGGGGCATCAAACTCACTTGGTTCGACTATCAGGACTATCCCGACTACCCGCAACTGTGGGGCGACTTCACCCACTACGTCTCCATCCTCGACTTACTGTTCAATTGTGGCCCCCAAGCCCCCCATTATATGAAATACGTCCGCCCATGAAACTGTCCATCGTCGCCACCCTCTACCACACCGCCCCCTACCTCAACGAATTTTACGCGCGGAGCAGCGCCGTCGCCCAACAACAGGCAGGCACAGATTATGAAATCATCCTAGTTAACGACGGCTCGCCAGATAACTCGCTAGCCCTCGCCATAGCCCTGACCGAAACCGACCCCCGGCTACGCGTCATCGACCTGGCGCGTAACTTCGGCCACCACAAAGCCATGATGACCGGCTTAGCGCAAAGCCAAGGCGACCGGGTATTCCTGCTCGACAGCGACCTGGAAGAAGAACCCGAATGGCTACCTAGCTTTGCCGAACAACTAAACGCCGAAGCCGCCGACATGGTCTATGGCGTACAAGGCCAACGCAAAGGCACACGCTGGGAACAACTGACTGGCAGCCTGTTCTACAAAACCTTCCGGGCCGTTACAGGCCTAGCGCAACCGGACAACATCGTCACCGCCCGCCTCATGACCCGCCGCTACGTCAACGCCCTGCTCAGCCATCAAGAACGCGAGATTAACATCGGCGGCTTATGGATTACTACGGGCTTTAAACAATGCCACCAAACCGTCCGCAAACATGCCACCAGCCCCACCACCTACTCGTTCCGACGCAAACTCAGCCACTTCGTCACCGCCGTGGTATCGTTCAGCAACCGCCCCCTAACAGCTACCTTATACGCCGGCACCTTACTCACCAGCACAGCCCTAGCCTATATCGCCTACCTGACCTTCTGCGCCAGCGCCCTAAACACCCCACCCACCACCACCAGCACCCTAATCGCCGCCCTCTGGCTATTCTCCGGCCTCATCATCTTCTTCCTAGGCATCCAAGGCATCTACATCGCCACCATTTTTACAGAAGTCAAACAACGCCCCTACACCATCATCCGCCACATCTACCAACAACCGCCCGCTACTGACAGCCAACACAGCGACTTACAGGCCGAGGCGATTGCAGCGGTTAGGCAAATGGATGTTAGCGAGCTTAAGGCGATGTTGGCGGGACGGGCTGTGCGGGATTAGGGGCAGGCTTGATGATGCGGTATTCGCTTCTTGTGGAGTTTCGGCATTCCAGCTCAAAGCATACGCCATTAAAAGAAATAGGGGGGGCAAACGGATTATTTTCTAAATATTTTATGAAAATGGTAATAGTTCATAGCATGGCGGATTCCGAGTTGCTACACTGGCGATCTGCTTGGTCGAGACGAGGTATACCATACGCATATTTCCCCTATTGCACATAAACAAAAAGTATTCATAATATTATTTAACGACTATATAATCATGCTTTAGCTTTAGCTTTAACATTGAGCTTAACATAGCGATCCTTTGCGGTCTTTCACGGTACGTCCAGCCAACATCTGGTCAGCAGCCAAAACAGACCAATTAAATCCCATGGCAATCTGTTGAAATATCGTCATGCAAGCGAAAAAATCAGGAGAGATACGATATGCCATACCCTATTATGCAGTGGGCTGATATTGCTACTAACTACCACCGAGGCACTATTGTACTGGGCAATGGAGCGAGCATTGCCGTGTCGTCGAGATTCGCCTACGATTCATTGCTGAAACACGTTCAGAATAGAGGCTTGCTCACAGATGATGTGAATAGCCTCTTCCAATTCTTTAGAACATCCGATTTCGAGCTCATCCTTCGACTGGTTTGGCAGGCGTTCAACGTCAACAAGTCACTGCGGATACCAGACTACCGCACACACCAAGCCTACCTGAATGTCAGAGACTGCCTGATCCAGGCTGTTCGTGATGTGCATCCTGATTACGGACAGATTAGCGACCAATTGCCTAGCATGTATCAGTTCCTCAGGAGCTTTGATACAGTTCTGTCGTTGAACTACGACCTGCTGGTCTACTGGACTATGACCTATGGACTCAACGTCCCGGACAACCATAAGTTCAAGGATTGCTTTCTGGGGAACGGAGCGTTCGACGATACCTGGCGGAGATTTCGCCTCCCTCTCAATGAGCTAAGCAACACTTTAGTATTTTACCCTCATGGAAGTTTGGCACTGTACCGGAATGCAGTGGAGCAGGAATTCAAGATCCATAATACAGGGGCAGGCGGCTTACTGGAGAAGATCATTGAGGAGTGGCGCAGCGAGCTATGCGTGCCGCTGTTTGTCAGTGAGGGAACAATGCAGCAAAAGGTGTCCTCGATTCAAAGCAGTTACTACCTTTCTACTGTATACAGGGAGGTGCTTACTTCGCCGCGAGAAACCTTGACGCTGTACGGCTGGGGACTCGGGGAACATGATCAACATCTGCTGAAAAGGATGCACGGAACCGGAATCCAACGGGTTGCTGTTTCCGTTTTTCGTTACGATCAGTACTATTGCAACTACGCGCACCAAGTCATTCAGTCTCATTTGGGGCCCATTCATGTGACTTTCTTTGATAGCGAAAGCCCTGGATGTTGGATTCACGCCATACCACATGATAGACAAGATGAAGAAAAAACTGATCGTACCAAATTATGGAGTAGCTAAAAATTCATTGATACCAAATTAAATCAATCAGGGGCGAAATGATCATAAAGACCCAAAAAAACCCAGTCCATGAGTTGCGGATTGCGGAAAGCCGTTTGAAGGACATTAAAAATGCGTACTTATGAAGAACTAAAAGCACTTGCCCTCTCTAATCCCGAAGTTAAAACCGAATACGACCGTATCGAACGCGAAGAAATGCCTATGCTGGATACCATTTTGGCAGCCCGCAAAGAAGCAGGGCTAACACAGGCACAAGTAGCTGAACGCATGGGTACAAAAGCCGCCGCTGTGGCACGGTTGGAAGCCGCTTTGGTTTCAGGCAAGCATTCGCCCAGCATCGCCACTTTACGCAAATATGCAAAAGCCTTGGGTAAGCAATTGGACGTTAGGCTGGTGTAGCCAAAAAATGCAGATATACCCGGAAAAAGGATATCATTCCAAACGCTTAATTTTAACACTAGCCCTCTCTATATGGCCTTCCAGTGCGGCTATGCACGCTTCAAAGCGACGGCTAAACCCAGATGCCTGCCTAACCCGCGCCAAAAACACACGCGCCAACCCTTCTGCATACCGCCAAGTTTCATTGGGTACGCTGCCATGAAGGTGCGCGTCGGGTAAGGTATCAGGCAGACCGCCGCCTGTGCGCGGAGCAAACGCCATGGGGGCCATATCATAAGCGGGGGCAATGCCATAAGGCCGACCGTGTTCGGCGATAAAGGATAAATTGCCGTTGTGCATATCCGAGTTACCGATTAATGTGCCAAATGCCCATAAGATAGCCGCGCCCTCGACGGCTTTGGCGTTGATTTGCCGCACATTAGCTAGGACACGCGCAATATCCGGCCAACTGCCGATACCTAAGCCAGCAAACTCCGCATCAAGCGCGGTCAACGAATGTAACGCACACCGCCCAAGCCTGCCGATGTGGTCAAAACGCACCACCTCAAGAAAGCGCTGACCGCCATGATCGATGATTTGGGTTTTGGCGGCAGCAATGCCCGCGTCGCGCAATACCTCAAGCGCCAGGTGTTCGGCCAGCAACAGATCACGCCAACGCTCGCTGACGGGGCTAGCTTCCAATTCGCTAAATTTCACAATAACATGCCGCGCCCCTTCGGCAGTCTCAGTATAGGCGGTAAATTTTGGCTGTTCGCCCCCGACAGATGAGCCGGGTGTCTCACCACGCGCCGCTTCAAGTGCCGCCAGGGCATACGCTTCTGCCTTTCGGCTCAATGCAATCGGCTCAGGAATAGGCGTGGTAAGAAAACGGGCCCTTGCCTTTTCCCCTAGCAGGATATTGCCTATAGTGTCATGCCCATGCACCAACAGCACCCGCAAAATAGGGGTGTCTGTCCACGCTTTCAGCCGCTCCGGCAACCCCAGTTCCGCGCCATACCGGGCAATATAAGCCCTCCCCAAATAGCCTTGTGGCCGCATGTCGTACAACCACCACGGCAGTCCGTCGCTGTGCAGGGCTACGCCATCCTCTTGGCGCATGACAAACCCCTCTGGCCGAACCGGAATCAACACGCCCAATTGCCGGATAGCACCTTCTGCATTAACCCGGTAGATAGGTATATCGGGTAAGCCGCGAGCGTTATTGCGTAGCGTGTAGTGAATGGATCGCGCCGCGCCAAACCGAACAATATCGCCACCCAACTCAGCCACCGCCCGCGACATGGTCGGCTGGCTAACACCGAGTTTCCCCCGCAATTGCGCCGCCGACAGAGGGCCTGAGGCGAGTTGTGTACGGATATGCTCAGCGTGAAGCGTCATTAGGCGAATGAATTAATGAATAGATAAGTGAATGGATAGTATAGGCCTATCACCCCGACTTTTACAAAAGTCAAACACCGCCCCTACACCATCATCCGCCACAGCTACCAACCAACACCCAGCACAGCAGCTTACAGACCGAAGCTTTTGTTTTGGCAAACTACCCGCGCCCACCCATATTAAGCCCCTCTCCAACAAAAAACCCAAAAATAATAATTCCCCCAACTAAAATTTAATGCTACTATCTTTACCGAACGTTCGTTAGGATTAATAAAAAAGTGACTTCCAAAGAAAAAATATTAAATGCGGCCATTATCTTGTTCGCGGAAAAAGGCTATACCGGGTTGTCGATGCGGCAATTGGCTTGTGCGGTGGATATGAGCGTCGCGGCGATTTACCACCATTTCCCTGATAAAAACGCCTTATATCTGGCGGCGACCCATTATGCGTTTGCAGGCAAGGAATCGGTTTTTGCGCAAGTGTGGGCAGCGGAGTGTACGCCAGCGGAACGGCTGCAACGTCTCATCTTGGCCATCATCACCGTAATGTCTATGGATAACGATTTTTGCCGTTTGGTACAGCGGGAAATTATGGAGGCCGACACCGAACGGATGCAATTTCTGGCGCAAAGTGTCTTTAAAAACCAGTTTGACCGCTTACTACAACTGGTGCAGGAACTGGCACCGCAACAGGATGCTTATCTGGTGGCGACTTCCATCATTGGTTTGGTAAAAATCCATGTTGACCATCGGCCCTTAAACAGGCATTTTCCTGGTTGGCAATCCGATTATGAACAACCTAAAATAATCGCCAGCCATATCAGCAACTTACTGCTTAATGGCTTAACCCCACGATAATCCGCACCGCCCAATAATACTAGCACAACCCGCTGCGGGCTTGCCATCCGCAGCCGATTCAGCCCACATTTCAACCTAACTTACCTTAAAACCCGCTGGCCCGCTTCGGCACCGCTAAATTACCCAAGGGGAACACATTACATGGCTTTTACACTACGGAACCCTCCCGCCAGTACCGCCCGGTTTGGCTTCCGCCTAGGGCTGATCGCTAGCCTGATGGCGGTGTCCAGCTGCACTATGGGGCCGGACTTTACCTCCCCCGCTGCACCGGATGTCAAAACCTACAGCCCGCACGGCGAAACCGAACAGGCCGTCCACGCGCTGGCCTTCGGCAAACAAATGCCCAGCAAATGGTGGACATTGTTCCATTCTAAGCCACTAACGGCCTTAATTGAGCAGGCTATCAAGCATAACCCTGATTTACAGTCGGCCTACGCCACTTTGGTGCAGGCACGCGAAAATGCCATATCCCAACAAAGCTCGTTATGGCCCGCGCTGGACGCGACCGGGTACGCGACCCGCCAACAAGTGTCGGGGGCGCAATTCGGTAGCCCTAGCCGGGGCAGTTCGGTGTTTAACTTGTTCAACACCTCAATCGGGGTATCTTATACGTTAGACGCATTCGGGTCTGTCCGGCGGCAAATCGAAGGCATGGACGCGCAAGCCGAATACCAACGCTTCCAACTGGAAGGCGCGTTTCTGACTATCGCCTCGAATATCGTCACCACCGCCGTACTGGAAGCGTCGCTACGCGCCCAAATCACGGCGACCCAAGCCATGATGACCGATCAGGCCGAGCAACTGGCCGTACTGCAACAGCAGTTTGATTTAGGCGGCATCGCCAAGACTGCCGTGTTGGCGCAACAATCTTTGCTGGAGCAAACCAAAACGACCTTGCCACCTTTGCAACAGCAATTGGCACAAGCGCGTAACCGCCTAAAAGTCTTGGTCGGCACTTATCCCAGCACCGACTTGGCGGCACAGTTTAAGCTGGACGAACTGCAACTGCCAGATAGCTTGCCGCTGAGCCTGCCTTCGCAATTGGTGCGGCAACGCCCCGACATCCGCGCCCAAGAAGCCTTGCTACACGCCGCCAGTGCGCAAATTGGCGTGGTCATCGCCAGCGTCTTCCCTAACTTTACCCTTAAGGCCAATGTTTCGACCATCGCCACCGAAGCGGGCAATTTGTTCGCACCCGGCAGCGATATTTGGAATATGACCGCCAACTTGGCGCAACCGATTTTCCATGGTGGGCAACTGACCCACCAACGCTTAGTCGCCAAAGCCGCTTATCAGCAGGTCGCCGAACAATACCGCAGCACGGTTTTAAAAGCTTTTGAAAATGTCGCCGATAGCTTAAGCGCCCTGCGCTACGATGCCGATGCCCTGCAAGCCCAAGATGCCGCGCTTAAGGCCGCTAATGACAGTTTAGAACTGACCCGCAGCCAATTCCGGCTCGGCGCCATCAGTTATGTGGATTTATTGACCGCACAACACGACTATCAGCAAGCCCGCTTAGGCCAAATTAAGGCGAAAGCCAGCCAAATTTCCGACACGGCGGCGCTGTTTCTGGCGTTAGGGGGCGGCTGGTGGCAACGCGATTTGCCGGCCACGCTGCAAGACAACCAGCCCAAACCCAAGAAAGCCGGGTCCTTACTTGAACAATTCGAACAATTTCGCAAAGGAAAATAATATGTTTAAGCGTATGCTCATTATGCTCATCACCGTCGGTGTCGTGCTGGGGGGAGTGTTTGGTTTTATCGAGTTCAAAGGGCGCATGATAAAGCAATACATGGCCTCGCAAGGTGAACCGCCGCAAACCGTCTCCACCATTACCGCCAGCTATCAGGATTGGCTACCCAAACGGGAAGCCGTGGCAAGCTTACGCGCCGCGCAAGGGGTTGAGATCAGCTCGGAAGTCGCCGGATCGGTCAGTGCCATCCATTTTAAACAAGGCGATAACGTTGCCGCCAATACGCCATTGCTGCAACTGCGTGCCGATGACGAAATCGCCAAGCTCAATTCGCTAAACGCCACCGCCGAATTGGCGCGGATCACCTTCCGGCGTTCCGAGGCGCAATTTAACGCCAAAGCCATTAGCCAGCAGACTGTCGACATTGACCGCGCCAACCTCAACGTCGCTTTGGCGAATGTCGCCGTGCAACAGGCCTTAATCGACAAAAAAACCCTCCGCGCCCCTTTTAGCGGCCAGCTAGGTATCCGTACCATTGATGCCGGACAGTTCTTGGCCGCCGGCACCGCCATTACTACCTTGCAAAATTTGGACATCCTGTATGCCGATTTTTATTTGCCCCAGCAAGATTTGGCGGTGCTAAAAACGGGCCAAGCTGTCCATCTGCAAACCGATGCCTATCCGGGCGAGCAGTTTGGCGGCGAAATCAGCGTCATCGACCCAAAAGTGGACAGCAACTCGCGTAACGTTCTAGTCCGGGCAACGTTTAAAAACCCCAACCACCGCTTGTTGCCGGGCATGTATGCGAAAGTCCAAGTGGTTGTAGGTACGCCCCAGCCCTTCATTACCGTGCCGCGCACCGCCATCAGCTTTAACACCTTTGGCGCGACCGTCTTTGTGGTCGACGAGCAAAAAGATGACAAAGGCCAGCCTAAACGCAGTGCCCGCCAAGCCCTGGTCACCACAGGCGCAAGCCGGGGCGACCAAATCAGCGTTGCCAAAGGCCTTAATGCGGGCGAGACCGTGGTCACGTCTGGACAAATCAAGCTGCATAACGGCAGCACCGTCCTGATTGACAACAGCCAACAGCCCAGCAACGACCCCGCCCCTCAACCCATAGACCAATAAACCGCCATGAACATGACCGATATTTTTATCCGCCGGCCCGTCTTGTCGATGGTCATCAGCATCATGTTGCTGGTGCTGGGCTTGCGCTCCTTGACCAGTATGCCCGTCCTGCAATACCCACGCACCGAAAATGCCGTGGTCACCGTCAGCACCGCCTATTACGGCGCCGACCCTGACATTATCGCGGGCTTTATCACCACGCCCTTGGAAACAGTCATCGCCGAAGCCAATGGCATTGACTATATTTCCTCCATCAGCCAAAACGGCATCAGCACCATTACCGCCAACCTGCGGCTAAACTTTGACCCGAACAAAGCCTTGACCGAAATCAACGCCAAGGTCAATTCGGTCATTAACCAATTGCCGCCGGAATCGCAACGCCCTGTTATGAACGTCAAAATGGGTGAGACCATTGATGCCATGTACATCGGCTTTTCCAGCGACAGCTTGCCCGCCAACAACATCACCGATTATTTGGTGCGCACCGTGCAGCCGCGCCTGCAATCGGTGGCGGGCATCCAAACCGCCGAATTGTTGGGCAGCAAAAACTTCTCCTTACGCGCTTGGTTAGACCCCGACAAGCTAATGGCTTATTCCCTGACCGCCACCGATGTCAGCACCGCCTTGACGCGTAATGACTTCATTGCCGGGCTGGGTACGACCAAAGGCCAAATGGTACAAGTTAACCTGACCGCCTCCACAGGCTTACACTCGGTGGCCGAATTCGCCGAGCTGATTATCAAACAGGATAAAGGCGCGATTATCCGCTTAAAAGATGTCGCTAACGTCACTTTAGGCGCGGACGATTACGAGTCCAGCGTCTCTTTCGACGGCGACCGGGCGGTTTATATCGGCCTGCAAATCGCCCCCAGCGCCAACTTGCTGGAAGTGATTGGCCGGGTGCGTGATGTATTCCCAGAAATCCAAGCGCAATTGCCGCAAGGCATACGCAGCAAAATTGTCTATGACTCGACCAAATTCGTCGATAGCTCCATCCATGAGGTTATCCATACCCTGATTGAGGCCTTAATCATCGTCACCCTAGTCGTGTTCGCCTTCCTTGGTTCGCCGCGCTCAGTCCTGATTCCGGTTATCGCCATTCCTTTGTCACTGATCGGCACCTTCACTATGATGCTGATGTTCGGTTTTTCCATCAACTTGCTGACCCTGCTGGCCTTGGTGCTGGCGATAGGCTTGGTGGTTGACGATGCCATTATCGTCGTCGAAAACGTCAACCGCCATCTGGAAGAAGGCATGGAACCTATCCCTGCCGCGCTCCGTGCCGCGCAGGAATTGACCGGCCCCATCATCGCCATGACTATCGTCCTGATCGCCGTTTATGTCCCGGTCGGTTTCCAAAGCGGCCTGACGGGGGCGCTGTTTTCCGAATTCGCCTTTACCGTCGTCGGTGCGGTCACTGTCTCGGCGCTTGTCGCCCTGACCTTGTCGCCAATGATGAGCTCACGCCTGCTCAAAGCCCACAAGCATGACCGTAGCGGCTGGGAAGAACGTCTGGTGGACTGGATAGACCGCCGCTTCAGCAGCTTAAGTAAAAGCTACGAACGCGCCCTGCACGGCTCCTTAAACTACCTGCCCGTCACCGCCGTGTTTGCGATGATCATCCTCGGCAGCATTTATTTTTTATATGCCCACAGCAACAGCGAATTGGCGCCACAAGAAGACCAAGGGATTATTATCAGCCTCGCCAATACCGCACCTGACGCGACCTTAGCGCAACGCCTGCTGTACAGCGAGCAAATTTTCCAAGCCTTCCACCGCTACACGGAAACCGACAACGTTTTCCAGTTGGAATCCCCGGGCCAATCCATTTCGGGTATGGTGCTGAAACCTTGGCATGAGCGTCTGCAAACCGCCACGCAAATGCTGCCCGCCGTGCAACAGGATTTGAACAAAATCGCCGGGGTCAAAGCTGCCGCCTTCCAACCGCCGCCCCTGCCCGGCAGCAGCGGAATGCCTGTGCAGTTCATCATCGGCACTAACGAATCATTTGAGCAGCTCAACACCGTTCTAGGGCAATTTATGGCCGAAGTGCGTAAAAGCGGGCGGTTCCTGTTTGTCGATAGCGACTTGCGTTACGACCAGCCACAAGCCCGCCTGAACATAGACCGCGATAAGGCCGCCCTATTAGGCCTGACCATGCAAGATGTCGGCGCGTCCTTAGCCTCCATGCTTGGCGGCGGTTATGTCAACTACTTCAGCCTGGATGCCCGCTCTTATAAGGTTATCCCGCAAGTGCAACAAAAGTTCCGGCTTAACCCTGAGCAATTGCTGGATTACCCCATCCGCACCAGCGACGGCAGAAGCGTACAGTTGTCGACCATCGCCACGCTCAGCACCGAAACCGTGCCGCGCCTGCTCAACCATTTCCAGCGCATTAACGATGTTATGGTCAGCGGCGTACCGTTTCCGGGCGTGACCTTAGGCGATGCCTTGGCGACCCTGCAAGACATCGCCAAACGGGTGTTACCACCCACTTACAGCATTGACTATGCGGGCCAATCGCGCCAGTTAATCAAAGAATCCAGCGGCTTTTTGTTTACCTTTATGTTCGCGCTGATTATTATTTTCTTAGCGTTAGCGGCGCAGTTTGAAAGCTTCCGTGACCCGCTGATTATTTTGGTCTCCGTGCCGATGTCGATTGCCGGGGCGTTAATTTTTATCGCCCTGGGCATAGGCGGGGCAACCCTGAACATTTATACTGAAGTCGGTCTGGTGACGCTGATGGGCTTAATCAGCAAACACGGTATATTGATCGTCGAATTCGCCAATAATATGCAAAAACACGGCATGGGTAAGCGTGAAGCCATAGAATCCGCCGCCAGTATCCGTTTGCGGCCTATTTTAATGACCACCGCCGCCATGGTGCTGGGCGTGTTGCCGTTGATTTTGGCAACTGGGGCGGGAGCGGTATCGCGCTTTAGTATGGGGCTGGTCATTGCCACGGGCATTGCCATCGGCACTTTGTTTACCCTGTTTGTCGTCCCCGCCGTGTATCTGATGTTGGGCGAAGACCACCATAAGACTGCCGCAGAAAGCTGAGCACAAGCCGGACAGCTTAAACGCTGTCCGGCACACTATAGCTAATACAGTATAAGTTGATTGTAAAACCGTTCGCCCTGAGCTTGTCGAAGGGCTATGATGGTTCGACAGGCTCGCCACGAACGACATCATTTTATTGTGCTTTAGCTATATAAACATGGCCATCGGCAACCGACAGGTAACTTAAATGACGACTCCTCTCCAAAAGCAAGGTCAACAGGCCAATGGCTAATACCGATAGATGCCCTGTTTCTGATGACGACTTTATCGAAACCCAAATCCAGTTCCAGCTAGGCTCGTTCGGCTATCAAGATTTTTCAGTGCCGATTGACGCGCTGTATCAGGCAACAACATTCCCCAGCCCCATCTTTGGGGTTTTTGATGCCCACCTGAACCAAGTCCTCAGCATCAATGACTGCGACCAGCTCGTTACTGCCGCTAAAGAGGTTTGGAATGTCAATCCTGCCAAAACATCCGTCAATAAAAAGGCCAGGATTGCCGGATTTTTAAACGCCATCCGCTTATATTCGGCAAAAAAATGCTACGCTTTCGATTTTTGGGACGGTAGGCCAGATCATATCCTCAGCACTTGGTATGCAGGCGAAGCATTCCCCGTCTTCCAATATAACCGCATCAGCCAGAACAGAAACGCCATTTTATGGCCGCTTCACAATTACCATACCATAGATAATCCCTATTTTTTGGAACGGCAATTCTCTGACCCCACGCGCTTTGAAGATAAAGAAGCCAAAATTTGTTGGCGGGGCATACCGACTGGCGGCGGTTTTGATGAGATACGGCAAACCGATGTCGGGATACAGTCTATACTCGCCAACTTCGCCTTAGGCCGTATCAATACGGACATACTGTGCGAACAGCTTTTACTGATACCGCGCTACCGATTCGTTAGCGCCTTCGCGGCCCATGAGCTTTTTGATGTCGGTTTCTCCATCAGCAATCCCGCCCAACAATTTATGGCTGATTATGCTCCCTTAGCCGCCTACCTAAAACCCCCGTTAAGCAAACTGGCCCATTGCCGCTTTAAGTATCTGCTGGCTTTATCAGGCTGGGATGTCGCCACCTCGTTTTATTGGATGCTTAGCACCAATAGCCTCGTCTTTAAAGAAGACTACCCCTACGAGGCCTTCGCCGATTGCCATTTCCAAGCTTGGGTGCATTACATCCCCATCTCGCCGGATTTTGATGATATTATCGCCAAGTACGAATGGTGCGAGGCCAACCCCCAGCACTGCCAAGCCATCGTCGCCAACGCCCAAGCGGTGTGCCGGAAATTGCTCAGCCGCGACTTAAGAAGAAAAATCTTAGGGGCGGTGATTAGCCGCTATGAACACAGGCTTCAAACATAAACCCCAAAACGAGGTGGAAACTCTTTTACCATGACCGATACACAAACATTCTGGGCGGTTGTCCCAGCCGCCGGCGTAGGCAAACGCATGAACGCCAACCGCCCCAAACAATATCTGGAACTGGGCGGGCAGACCGTCTTAGAACAGACCCTGGCCCGCCTTTTACAAGCCGAGGTTTTTCGCGGCATTGCCGTGGCAGTTTCCGAAGAGGACGGTTATTGGCCGGATTTGCCTATTGCCCGGCATCCGCAAATTATCCGCGCTCCAGGTGGCAAAGAACGCGCCGATTCGGTATTATCTGCGCTACACGCCTTAGCCGGGCAAGCAGCGACGGATGATTGGGTATTGGTACACGATGCCGCCCGCCCCTGCCTGACCATCACCGACATCCACCATCTGATCGCCACCCTACGCGACGACCCTATCGGCGGTATTTTAGCGGTAGCCTCGCATGACACCTTAAAAAATGTCCAAGGCGAAAGCATTATCGGCACCCTAGACCGTAGCCACATTTGGCGGGCGTTGACACCGCAAATGTTCCGCTACGGCTTGCTAAAATCGGCGTTGCAAACCCAACAGGGCAATCCGGCCATTACCGACGAAGCCAGCGCCTTAGAATTGCAAGGCTGGCAACCTAAAATCGTTGCAGGCCGCCCCGATAACATTAAAATAACCCGCCCCGAAGATTTGGCGCTCGCCGAATTCTATAGGGCGCAACAAACTCTGGAGACGACAGCATGATAAGAATAGGACAAGGCTATGATGTCCACCGTTTTACCGACGGCGACCACATTATTTTAGGCGGGGTACGCATCCCTTACGAACAAGGCCTAGAAGCCCATTCTGACGGCGACGTTGTCCTCCATGCCCTGTGCGATGCCCTACTCGGCGCGGCGGCATTGGGCGACATCGGCAAACACTTTCCCGACACCGACCCCGAATTTAAAGGTGCGGACAGCCGTGTCCTGCTCCGCCATGTCTACCGCATCGTCCAACAAAAAGGCTATGAATTGGTCAATACCGACCTGACCATCATCGCCCAAGCCCCCAAAATGGCCCCCCACATCACCGCCATGTGCCATAACATCGCCGAAGATCTGCAAGTCCCCTTCGATTGCGTCAACGTTAAAGCCACCACCACCGAAAAACTCGGTTTTGAAGGCCGTAAAGAAGGCATTGCCGTACAGGCGGTTGTGTTGATTGCGGCGGTTTGAAACATCGGGCAAGCCCTCACGCTAAACTTGGAGTGCAAAGGCTTTAGCCTTTGCACGATGGCCTAACCGCGTGTGTAACTGCTGAGGACTTTGTCGCAATGTCACGCTGGAGTTGCTCAAGCGACAACGTTTCCAGATTATTTTTTGCCCGGACATCCAGCATAGCCGCCTTACTTTCATCATTCGGCAATAGGACATCACAAGGCAAGTCTTGTTTAACAACAATCAAACCGGTTTGTATTTTGGCTGGCATAAGACTGTCTCCTAAATTAACTAAGCTTTTAGCATACCATAATCGAAAAACCATTAACCACACGCATTGGCATCTAAACCAAACACCTAAAAAAAACGGTTCCCACCCCCTTCCTAACTGTGCCAAAATGGCAACCATTTTTCCGCCATTTTTCCGCACCCCATGCCCTCTATTGAAATCCCCATTTGGCCTTACGCCTACGGACAACCCACCAGCACCGGAACCCTACGCTGCCAACCGGAAGACTTCACCGTCACCGAACAACTGGCTTTTGAGCCTTCCGGCACGGGCGAACATGTGTTTTTGTTCATCGAAAAAATTGGCGAAAACACCGAATACATCGCCCGGCTCCTGGCCCGCCACGCCAATGTCAGGCAACGCGACATAGGCTATGCCGGACTGAAAGACCGCCATGCCATCACCCGCCAATGGTTTAGCGTTTGGATTCCCGGCAAGCCGGAACTTGAACCGGACTGGACACCGCTGAACAGCCCGCAACTGCGGATACTGCACACCGTCCGCCATGCCCGAAAACTCAAACGTGGTGTTCTCGCGGGCAACCAATTTAAAATCATTGTCCGCAACTGGCAAGGCGATGCCGAAATGCTGCACCAGCAACTCGCCCAGATTAAAGCCCACGGCATCCCTAACTATTACGGCGAGCAACGCTTCGGCCACAACGGCCAAAACGTCAATAAAGCTTTAGGCCTCTTCCAAGGCGCGAAAACGGGCCGCGAACAGCGCAGCCTCTACTTGTCCGCCGCCCGCTCCTTTCTGTTCAACCACCTGCTCGCCGAACGCGTCCGCACCCAAACGTGGAACCAAGCCCTTAGCGGCGACACCTACGTCTTCGACCGCTCCAACAGTTGCTTTAAATCCGGCCAAGCCGATGACGACATCACCCGCCGCCTCAGTACGGGCGACATTCACCCCAGCGGCGTACTCTGGGGCAAAGGCACTGCCGATGTTGCAGACGAAGCCTTGCAAACCGAACAAAACATCATCGCCGCCTACCCCGAACTCGCCGACGGCCTAATCGCCGCTGGCGCGGACAGAAACCGCCGGAGCTTACGGGTCAATGTCTTTGATTTAGAGTGGACGTTCCTTAGTGAAGACGTGCTGGAATTGGCCTTTAGCTTACCAGCGGGCAGCTATGCGACAGCGGTATTGCGGGAGGTGGTGCGGTATGGTGAATAATAGCGCGGGATTTAAACCATCAACACAGGCACGCCAGGATTTTTCGCGAAAGCTAAAATGGGATACATCCGATTTTAGCGGCGAAAAATTTTCCTGGCGATACTGCCTTCGGCTGCCTACATTCGTTCTGCTCCGGCCGCAAACAGTACCCCCACCCCTTCGGTACACTGCGCGCCGCTGCCTGCGCAAATGACCTGATGCCGTTTCGGGATGGCCTACGATTGATATGAATCACAAAATATAATCGTAACAACCTGAATATTAATAATCATTTCCTAACTTAATGGCAGTGAAACTGAAGCTTAGGAACGAGCAGCGTAAGTTTCAACCGCCATCCCGGCGACCGTTTAATGCAGCTTAACTTGCGTGATGCCAAATACCGTGCCGTAGTAAATCGAACCGTCCGCACCTAAACTCAGTGCCGAGTAATGGTTATTGTATTGTTGTTCCAGCAGGTTTTCGCTAGGGTTACCTATCTTAACGGAAAACAACACCTGATTAACATCATCCGCCGACAAGCCGGTTAAATACCAATAACCGTCCGTGCGTTTTTCATAGGTATAAACAACCCCATCGGCGGAATTGCTTTTGGATACGATGGACGGCACCGAAATCGTATTGTTGACGCTGCTGACCGCCGCACCGTCCGGCGTTACCTCTATACGCGCAAAACCGGGTTCAGTCGTCAGGTTGCCGCCTACGCTTTGCGGCGCCGAATAGCCGTAATTATTTTCGGCGAATAAGGCAACGCCAGTTGCGGTAGGATAGGCTATCAGGCTGTTTTCATCGGCACTTTTGTCCGTCGCAAACGGCACGGCTTGTGCGAACAAGCGGGTTTCGTTTGCGCCTAACTTAACTTCGGCACGGTAAATATTAACGTGCATCGGAGTCGCATTGTCGGTAATGGCGACATAGCGGCGGCCAGCCATCGTAAATACAGTAGGTGTGGAGCCCGAACCCTGGCTGACTTGGCCGGGTTTAATCGCCGTACCGCGTTGGTAATGCGCCGCCCAGCGTTTAACGGGCGTACCGTCGGCGTTGGTAGCAAAGCGGTATAAGCGATGTGTGGATACAATGTAAACGCCGCTGTAGCCGTTTGCCTTATCCCCTTCGTCCACCGCCAATGAATTGGCGATTTTTTGAAAATTAGACGCATCGGCGGCAACACGGATACCATCGCCGTCCGGGTCATTCAAATCAACACGCTTGACACTGTCATCCGGTGCTATTGTGCCTATTATGCCTTGGCTGCTAACCCACCAGATATACCCGGCTTTGTCCGGCATCGCTGAATACAGTTTGTCACCGTCCGGCAAATACCCGCTCAAATCGATATCGCGCACAGCGGTGAAGCTACCTAAACTCAGCGGCGTGCCTAAGGTGGCTTGGTAAACCACCAGATGGCCGTCATTTTGGACGACCACGGGCCGGTATTGGTTATCCAAGAAAAAATAACCGCCACCGCCAAAATCAGTCAGGCTGGTAGAGCCATTGCTGGGCAATTCATGCCACGCCAAGGGTTGCAAATTAGCAGAAAACGCCATCAGCAGTTTTTTTGACGGCGTGTTGTTGACGGGTATCCCTGCACAAATCGTGTACAAATGCCCGGACGCATCAAATGTTTGCGCCGCGCATTCGCCTAAACCGCGAAACGCGGCTTGCTTAGTGCTCAAATCCAAACTGAGAAAGAAATTGACTTGCTTGACTTCCGCTTGGGTGGCCGCCGTTGTCGGCCCCGGAAGTGTGTAATTGTCGCTCATATACGAGTCGTTATGGATGTTATTGCCGCTATTGGGCGCTAACCCCGGATTTTGCCAGACATCGGCATGGCTGATGTTGGCGGCCAACAAACCGCTGATTAAACTAAGACAAAAAAAAGCATTAGTGCGCATAAGACACCTCGGTTGAAATGGATGAAAAGGCTGCCGCCAAAAGTTGGTAAAATTGACAATCAAGTCAGCGTACTCATAGGGATAATCACCCAAAAATTGTCCGATAATGTAAGCGTCCGGCTGAATGGCGG
Source organism: Methylovulum psychrotolerans (assembly GCF_002209385.1). Taxonomy (NCBI): domain Bacteria; kingdom Pseudomonadati; phylum Pseudomonadota; class Gammaproteobacteria; order Methylococcales; family Methylococcaceae; genus Methylovulum; species Methylovulum psychrotolerans. The sequence continues at coordinate 1,882,534 of NZ_CP022129.1, read as the reverse complement.
CTCCACCTTATCTGCTTCCATAATGGCTAGGCACTTCATTACGGTTGCTTTTATTTTTCGCAGGGTTTTATCCTAATTTCTTGAAGGCCCAACAATAATGTCGCGGGATTCCAGTATAAAAGGAAATAGGCCCAGCCAGCAATAAGGTGATTTCCGTAATTTGGCGATGCCGTTTTGCATAGTAGGCGGCGGTGTTTTTGCTCACGAAAAACACAAAAAAACTGAGGAATGCGCAAGAAATAACCTCTTGGCAAGGTCTAATAACGAAGTGTGTTATATACGGCTATGCTTTTTATAAAAGCCTATCCGACTCGCCAGCTACTGCAACGATTAACGGCCATTAACCCGGCTCCGCTAACCACTCGCACACTTGCCCAAGCACCCAGCCGCCATCATCCAAGGTCAGGTCATGCCCAGCCCAAGGGTGGCGGCGCAAGGTTAAGCCATAGTGCTGGTGGATCGCCTCGGTACACGCCGGGGACACTAAGCGGTCGCCCAGACCGTTAAGCAATAGCACCGGGGCTAAGGGCGGTGTCAGTGCTGGGCGGTAGCTGGCGGCGGCGCGTAATTGCCTGATGGCAGTGCGCACCCGCAAAGGCCGCGCGGTTTGGATAGCCGCCCAAGCCTTCGCCACGGCTTCATACTGCCCAGACCGATTGCCCACCAAGCGGACAATCCCTAACTCGCGCCGATAAACGTCGCGCTGCATCAGTGCCGCCGCAAATTGCCGATAACTTTGCCAACGCAAACGCTGGTAGAACGGGCTTAGACTGGCAAAGCTGGTGTTCATCAACACCGCGCCGCAACAGTCATCAGGATAGCGCTGTAACCATTCCCACGCCACCATCGCCCCCAGCGACACCGCCAGCAACGTGACGGGTTGCGCCAACAGCCCCCGCGCCATCGCTTGGGCGCGGACATGTTCGGTAATGGCGGCGATATTATCGGGGCTGGGCTGGGCGCAAAATTGCCCTGTCCCCGGCAAATCCAAAGCGGTTATCGTCGCGGCGGGAAACTGCGCCTGAAGTTGCGGGAGAAAATCCCCCCAATGTGCCGATTCACGCGCCAGACCGCGCAATAACACCCATTGCTGCCCACGCTTATCGGCCATACCACAAGCCTTCGGCCTTCGCTTGGTTAGCGGCCTGTTGTTCCGGGGTGAGCCGCGCCCACGGCGCCGGATACAACAAACTCCGGTGCAGAAAATCAAACAGGACGAAATGGCGGCGCAACACCCGCTGTTGGCGGTGCGGCAGCATAGGGTGGAACAAGCCGTGCCGATAAAACAAGTGCAGCGGGTTTTTCCGCAACCATAGCCACGAGCCCATTTCTAAGGTCAAGGGCAGAAAAAACTTCTGCTGGCCAAACTGGCCGACAAACTGGTCGAACAAATAATCCCATAAATCGCCGTTAATCACATATTCCTGCGACATCGGCTCAATTTTATAGACATGGTTCTGATAACAACGGTCAAACAAATCTTTTAACGCCATCGCTTGCGGGATATAGGCAAACGGCACTTGCCGTGAGGCATAAGGAAACCATAAACGGTCTTTAATGCCGAACCCGGAATGCAAATCCAACGCCATCGATAGCGGTGCGGTAAATAACTGCTCCTGCACCACCTTACATAAGGCCAAGGACTCTTGTTCCATCTGCGTGACATCACCGCGATACCACGGCAGATAGCGCGTCAATTGCTGGCCGCTATAAATTTTCTTCGCCCCCTCACCCTCGCCCTCAATAGGCGAGTTGCGCATCAAATCCACACAATTGCCGTTGGAGCGCCGCCCCAGATACACCCCGACCGGATTGACGATAGGCACAAACACCAGCCGCGAATTTTCCAGCCGTTGCTGCAACTCCTCGTCCCAATCCAGCAAGTGCAGTATGGTTTGCAGATACGACAAAATCACTTCCGAACCGATTTTTTCCAAACCATGCACCCCGCCAAAAAACGCCAGTACCGGCACATCAGGCTTAGTCGTGCCTAGCGTTAGGCTATAGATGGGGAATTCCAAATGTTTATAGCGGACACGGTCGATCACTTCGGTACGCGCACGCGTACCAAACTTCTCGATCAGGCCTTCGAGTTGTGCAAGTTCGGGGAATTTAAAGCCAGTCATGGCGGGGCTAAGAAGTTGATGTTGCAAGATAGGTACGCTTTTCTGGATGAGAAAAGCGCAACAATAACACAGATGCCGCTATTTTAAGAATGTGCAGACTGGCTAGCAGCCGTCAGATTATCAATGAACGCGCCGCGAATCAGGCCACGCGCCTCTTGGCTCACCGCTTGGCGGGTTTTGCCGTTGGTGTCGAGCAGTGGCAGGATGCTGAGACGGACTTCTACGCGCTCCAGTTTCAGCATATTGATCAGATGCGGCAACAAATCATCGTCATCGACAAACGGGGCAAGGTCTTTGGCCGCGCCTAGGTACTGGATGGCGACGGGCTGCACCGCGACTTTGGTCAACAAGGCAGCTTGGAACAGCGACGCGTGGAAATGCGCGACATCGTCGCCACGCGTGGTGGTGCCTTCGGGAAAGGCGAAGATGTTACGGTGTTGCTTTAACAGCCAGACCATCTGTTCGGCGGTCTCAAAAACATGCTTCTTTTCGCCGCGCCGGATAAAGATAGTGCCGGACTGCCTCGCCATAAAGCCGAAGATAGGCCAACTGGCGATGTCGCTTTTGGCGACAAAATAAGCGGGCAGGTATTGGCCGAGCAGGATAATGTCCAGCCATGACACATGGTTGCTGACAATCAGGCCGGGCTGTTCAGGCCATGCGCCTTCTAAGGTGACATCCAGTTTGACGATGGCGCTGAACCAGCACAGCCAGCGTTTTTTCAGGGCATCGCGGTAGTCTCTGGCCGTGTTGGGCGGACACACAAGGTTTAATGTGGGGAAAATGACCCCAGAGATAAAGCACCCGGCAACCGCCAACAGCGCGACACTCAACAGCTTATAATACAGCCGACTTTTCGATTTCATTACTGGCCTGATAATCCCGCATATAATGCTTGCTGTAACGTTCTTGTAATTGATCTAAAGGCAATAATACGAACAAGTCCATACAATTGAAGTCTTCATCCCAGCACGGTTCGCCGCAGATTAAGGCACCGAAACGCAAATAGGCTTTCAGCAACGGCGGAATGCCGGATTCGTCGCGGTTACAACGCAAAGCCTGCGGCACCGGAATAGTCGGGGTTACGTCCAATGCTGACGGGGCGATGTTTTTCGCGTCGATATTACGGTATACGGCATCGACCGCAAAGCCGCTAGGGCCTGGGGTGATGCTGGCACAGCCCAATAAATAGTTGAACTGGCCTTTTAAGGCATATTCGACCAAAGCCGACCACAAGGTGGTTAAGACCGCGCTGCCGCGAAAATCCGGGTCAACACAGGTACGGCCAATTTCCAGAAAACGCCCAGGCAATGCCAACACTTGATCCAGCTTAAATTCGCTTTGCGAATAAAAATGCCCCAACTGATCCGCTTGGTATTGGGTCAATAAACGGGTATAACCGACCACTTTTTGGCTAACGTTGTCATAAACCACTAAATGATCGCAATATTGGTCAACGTCATCGTAATCTAGGCCTTCCGATTCCGACTTTAGCTTAGCGCCCATTTCTTTCGCGAAAACACGGTACCGTAATACTTGTGCCTCCTTAATCAAGGCTTCCGAATGGGCAACAAAACATTCCAGCCGTTTAGTCGGTTTGACGTTTACCTCAGCAGTGTTTTTTATCATAAGTATCCATGTGTTGAAGAGTATCTTCGGCACAGAATAATTAAGGAACGTGTCAGCTTAATGACAGGTAGATTAAAGTTAAATGACAAACGGCGTACATGACTGGCTTTTTAACAAAAGCGTCATGTCCAGGCACAACGGACGCGCCCTTGCTGCCAAATGCCGTTATAATAGGCCTTTATTTGTGTTTTCGGTCGCGTACCGCTTTTTTCAACCCATACATTATGCAAATCATCGCTATTTATCCGGGTACATTTGATCCGATTACCAACGGGCATCTGGACTTGATCGCCAGAGCCTCCAGACTGTACCATAAAGTCATCGTCGCCGTAGCGGTTAACCGCAATAAAGCTCCCTTATTTACCTTGGCCGAACGGGTGGCCTTAACCCAGGCGGTCACCCCTGAATTCCCTAATGTCGAAGTGATCGGCTTTGACAATTTATTGGTCGATTGCGCCCGCGAACAGGGCGCTAATGTCATCCTGCGCGGCTTACGCGCGGTGTCCGATTTTGAGTATGAGTTCCAATTGGCCGGTATGAACCGCCGTCTGGCCCCGCAATTGGAGACCATGTTTTTAACCCCCGCCGAACAATATGAGTTTATTTCTTCCAGCATGATTAGGGAAATCGCCATGCTGCACGGTGACGTGTCCAGCTTTGTCCCCGAACTGGTACGGCAAACTTTAATTGACAAATTTTCTAAGGAGTAAGTTATGGCACTGATTATCCATGATGCCTGCATCAACTGCGATGTCTGCGAACCCGAATGCCCGAATGGGGCGATTTCGCAAGGTGAAGACATTTATGTCATCGACCCCGCCCTGTGCACCGAATGCGTCGGCCACCATAATACCCCGCAATGCGTGGAAGTGTGTCCGGTCGAATGTATCGACAAAGATGCCTTATTTGTCGAAAACCAAGAGGCCTTATACCAAAAATATCTAAAACTGACCCAACCATAGGCCGGAACGGCAAAGCCCGCCATTCCCGCAACCGACACCCTGACGCTGGCGACCATCTCCATGAATACTCCCTTCATCCCTTGTGCTAACGGATTAATCGCCGCCTTCATTTTGTCGGGTTGCGCGGCATCGGCGCAAACCCCACCGCCTGACCCGCTCCAAGCCATCCAAACTGTCGTCGTGATTTATGCGGAAAACCGCAGCTTCGATAATTTATATGGTTTATTCCCCGGCGCGGACGGCATCGCCCAAGCGACCGCCGAACAAACTACCCAACTTGACCATGACGGTAAGCCCTTGGCACAACTGCCGCCGATCTGGGCGGGCAAAACCACCCCGCTCATTGCCGCTAAACTGCCTAACCGGCCTTTCGCCATCGACCAAGCCCCCATTAACCTGCCGCTGTCGGTAGAGACCCGTGACCTTACCCACCGTTATTATCAGCAAATCGAACAAATCAACGGTGGTCTGAATAACCGTTTCGCCGCCCTGTCCGATGCAGGCGGCCTGACCATGGGCCATTATGACGGCAGCAAACTGGCCTTGTGGCGTTGGGCGCAGGACTATGTCTTGGCCGACCATTTTTTTATGGGCGCGTTCGGCGGCTCTTACCTTAACCATCAATGGCTAGTGTGTGCCTGTACCCCACGCGATGAAAATGCCCCACCCACCCTTCGCGCCCAATTAGACGGACAAGGACACTTAAAACGCAAACCTGACAGCCCTGCCTCGGCACTACAAGGCCCGCCAACGTTTTTTGACGGTGCCTTCAGCCCCGACGGCTATTCCGTCAACACGGCCCAACCGCTCTACCAACCGTCCGGCATTTCCCCCGATCCGAACGGCGACCCACGTTTAGCGGGTACACACGCTTACCATTTGCCGCCGCAAACCCAAAAGACTGTCGGCGACACCCTGTCTGAGAAAAACATTAGCTGGGCGTGGTATGCGGGCGGCTGGCACCAAGCTGTCGCCGATGGTAGGCTGCAAAAACCGCAACGCCAAGTGATTTATGCCGAATCCCCAGGATCAGTCAATTTCCAAGCCCATCACCAGCCTTTTAACTATTACGCCCGCTTTGCACCGGATAGCCCAGACCGTGCCGAACATTTAAAAGACGGCAGCGACTTCCTGCAAGCCATCGCCGATGGCACTTTACCGCAAGTGGCGTTTTACAAACCACCCGGCCAATTTAACGAACATCCCGGCTATACCGACGTGCTGAACGGCGATGCCCACATCGCCGATTTACTGACCCGCCTACGCGCCAGCAAACAATGGCCTAACATGGCGATTATCGTCACTTACGATGAAAACGGCGGTTTCTGGGATCATGTCGCCCCACCTAAGGGCGACCGCTGGGGACCCGGTTCACGGATTCCGGCCCTGATTATTTCACCGTTCGCCAAACGCGGCACAGTTGACCATAGCCTCTATGACACCACCTCCATTATCAAATTCCTAACCCGCCGCCATGGCCTGACGGCATTGCCCGGTGTTCGCGCCGATGTCGGCGATTTAAGCAACGCGTTTAGCTTCCCGCCTTAACACCGTGCCTGACCCTAATATCCACTTATGGCATGTCGAACTGGCGAAAGATGCAGATGCTGACCGTTACCTGCCGTTGCTGGATGACACCGAACTGGCACACGCCCATACCCTCAGCCACCCGCTGATACGGCAACGTTACTTAGCGGTACGCGGCAATCTACGCCTGTTGCTGGCGGATTATCTCCAACAAGCCCCCGCCGCCATCGGCATTGCGCGTACCGAAACGGGCAAGCCTTACTTGCCGGCACATCCGCAAACTGTTTTCAATATCTCGCATACCGCCCGGCATTTAATCGTCGCCATTGCCGGACACTGCCAGTTAGGTGTCGATATTGAACTGCCCTCCCCCCGCCCCAATCTTGCCGCCTTAGTGAAAAAATGCTTTGCCGACGAAGAGGCCGCCTACTGGCATGGCTTGCCGCCAACACGACAGACCCTTGAGTTTTATCGCTTCTGGACCAAGAAGGAAGCGTTTGTCAAAGCCACCGGACGCGGCATTGCCTTAGGCTTAAAGCATTGCGTCATCAATCCCGAACAACCGGAGACTTTTTTAAGGCTGCCCGACGGTTATGGCGAGGCAACAACATGGCGGATTATTGATTTGACGGCTACGGAACAGTTGGAGGGACACGGGCTGTGCGGGGCGGTGGTGGTGGATAGCTTGGCGCAAGTGTCTTGGGAACGGCTGGTTAAAGACTAAATCGCTTTATCCAGCCATTTAAACAGTCCAACCCCACACTAGCAGGTTTGTGTTAGCCCCAATAGGCCTATAAGCAATAAGCTACAACGTGGCAACCACGACATAGTTCAGGTATTTCATGTCCGCAACATACTTGCCGAACAGTAAACGCAGGAGAAATATTTTCTTACCCGTCCAATAGTGCGGCCTGATACCCGTGATGGATTCGACTTTATAACCCGCTTCGATAAACAAGCGTTCCATGCTTTTTTTAGTAAAAAACCGTAGATGGGTATAGTCCAAAATACCCGCATCACAGTATTGCCAGTCCATATCGACCAATAAATGGAGAATATTATCAATATAGCGGACATTGGGCAAAGAACAGATGATACGCCCGCCTGGAGCCAATTTGCTTTTGCATAATTCCAAAGCCGGTTTCGGGTCGGCGAAATGCTCAAGGCTGTCATTAAAGGTAATGACATCAAAATAGCCGTCAGGTAAGGGTGTGGCGGGCGAAAATTCCCCTAAGATGGCGTGATCCAGCTTGCCTTTGGCGCTGTCTATGCCCCGGATACTGAGATCGACACCCCAGACTTCGGTGCCTTTTTCCGCTTTCACTAAAGCGCCAAAATGACCGCCGCCACAACCGACATCCAATAAACGGGCGCATTGTTGCGGCAAAAATGCCAACATCTCCTTTCTGGGGTCAGAAAAATAAGTTGCGCAGGTTTTGCTTTCGTATAAATCGGTGTCCATAAACGCCTTCTTGTTACGTTATAACGCTGATGTTATAAGCCGATTGCATCAGCTTACCCGTGTTGCCGTAATAATCCACCGCGCCATTTTCCCAGACGATCCAGACTTCTTTGGCACCTGCTTGTAAATAGAGTTGCACTTTTTCGGCCATTTCTAATGTCGAATTGGCTGGCGAAACAATGTCGACACAAATCTCAGGGGCGCGTGGGTAGGGTGTGGCATAACCATAGAGCTTGAGAAAAGCTTTAGAACACCACGCGACATCAGCGACCTTTACGCCTTCGCCGGTTTGGATGGAACACTCACTGAGCGCTTCCCCTTGTTTCAGTTTCCGTTCTAATAAAGCCCCAATTTTTATTTGTAAACGCCCGTGTTTATTAGAAGCCGGGGGCATTTCAATTTTTCCGTAACGGTTCAGCTCAATTTTAAAGGGTAAGTTTTGTAAATACGGGTTATCGACTACATCTGACCATTGCATAATTGCTGCTCCGCTAAAGGGCTAGCCGCCCTACTAGGGCGGCTAGCCGGACTGCACTATCTAACGGTAAATGACCATCGGCTTGCCTTCGCCTGCAACCAACTCGCCGATGCTGAACACCGTTTCCCCTAAAGCGGTCAACGCCGCCAAAGTTGCCGCTTCATCTTCGGGGGCTACGCAGACAATCATGCCGACACCGCAATTGAAGGTGGTCAGCATATCCGCCAAAGGCACATTGCCTTGGGTTTGCAACCATTGGAACACCGCCGGGAACGTCCAGCTTTGCAGGTCTATTTCGGCATTAAGGCCCGGTTGTAGGACACGCGGCAGGTTTTCGGTAATACCGCCACCCGTAATGTGCGCTAAGGCGTGGACAGGCACTTGTGCCAACAAGGCCAATAGCGGCTTAACATAAATGCGCGTCGGGGTCAGTAAGGCTTCGCCTAAGGTCGTGTCGGCAAACGGGTCGGCCAGATCCGCACCGCTATGGCTGATGATTTTACGGATTAAAGAATAGCCGTTGGAATGCGGCCCGGACGACGCAATGGCAATCAGCTTGTCGCCCAACTTGACTTGGCTGCCGTCCAAGACTTTGCTTTTTTCGGCAATACCGACACAAAACCCCGCCAAATCATATTCGCCATCGGCATACATGCCAGGCATTTCGGCGGTTTCGCCGCCCACCAACGCCGCACCGGCTTGGGTACAGCCTGTGCCTATGCCTTCAATGACTTGCGCGGCCGTGTCCACATCCAGCTTGCCCGTGGCAAAATAATCTAAAAAGAACAGCGGCTCGGCACCTTGGACGATAATGTCGTTAACGCACATCGCCACCAAATCAATGCCAACGGTATTGTGGATATTCAGGTCGATGGCGAGTTTCAGCTTAGTGCCGACCCCATCCGTACCCGATACCAGCACAGGCTGTTGATAGCGGTCCAGCGGCAACTCAAACAAGGAGCCGAACCCGCCCAACCCCGCCATAACCCCCGCCGTGCGGGTCTTGGCAGCAATCGGCTTAATGCGTTCGACTAATTCATTGCCGGCGGCAATATCAACGCCTGCACTTTTATAATTCAGGCTCTCTGGGTTTTTCGCGCTCACTATCGTGTTCTCTCTTGGGAAAAATAAAATAGGGCTATTGTACAAGACAACGTTGCTTTTGTGTGTATGCTTGGCTAAGGTATCGGCCATTTTGCCGCTGTTTTCCCTTTACGATCAGCGCAAGGCCTTTTCCCAACGGCTCACCAACGCCGAAGCGATACTGTTGCCAAACACATTAGTCGCACTCCGCCCCATATCCAGAATTTGGTCAATGCCCAATAATAACAATAAACCCGCCTCAGGGATTTTGAACAGCGATAAGGTCGCGGCAATCACAATTAACGACGCTCTAGGCACGCCCGCCACACCTTTGCTGGTGAACAGCAACACCAGCAGCATCAGCAATTGGTCGGGTAATGGCATGTCGATACCGTAAGCTTGGGCAATGAACAGCACGGCAAAGGTCATATACATCATACTGCCGTCCAAGTTGAACGAATAGCCCAACGGCAAAACCAAACCGCAGACTTTTTCATCGCAACCGAAACGTTCCAATTGCTGCAATAATTTCGGGTAGGCGCTTTCGCTACTGGCAGTGCCGAAAGCCAATAACATCGGCTCACGGATATGGCGCAACAGCGACAGCACCCGCCGCCCCAAAAATAGGCAGGCAAAGCCGCCCAGCAAGCCGCAGAGCACAAACAGGCCAAAGTAAAACTCGCCGATAAACTTGCCGTAAGACAGCAACACGCCAATCCCTTGCTGGGAAATGACCGCCGCCATTGCCGCAAACACCGCCACCGGGGCATAGTGCATGACATAGCTGGTGACTTTCAGCATGATATGCGCCAGCGAATCGAGCAATTTAACGACCGGATGCGCCAATTCGCCTAAGGACGCACAAGCGATACCAAAAAACATCGAAAACACCACAATTTGCAGGATTTCGTTAGCGGCCATGGCTTCGGCAATGCTTTTGGGGAAAATATGCGCGACAAAATTGCTGAGTGTCGGCTTAACGTTCGGCAAGCCGCTGCTGGCTTCAACAGGCGGTAAAGCGATATGCAGCGCGTGGCCCGGCTCGAACAGGTTAACCAGCAGCATCCCTAAGAGCAGGCTAAGCAAGGAGGCCGAAAAAAACCACAGCATGGCTTTCAGGCCGATGCGCCCGACCGTCTGGATGTCGCCCATTTTCGCCATGCCGACCACCAGCGTCGCAAACACCAGCGGGGCGATAATCATTTTCACCAAACGCAGAAAAATATCCGTCAGGACAGACAGCACCGCGACAATTTGGCTGAGCAACGGATCCGCCGCGCCCAGACTCACATTCAAGGCTTCGCCGAAGGCAATGCCCAGCAACAGGGCAATGCCGACATAAAGGGTTTGGCGGTTAGGCGCTTGGGTATGTGGGGTCATAAGTCATCCTGGTCAGCATTAACGGCGCAATGGCTAATGGTTGTGGTAAGAAGGGGTATGTATGGCGTATCTATAGGCCATTGTACGCCTAGTATTTGAGAGTTGGCTTATGTCGAAGAAAAAAACGCCATTGTTTGTATTTGGCCGCTTTTCGGTTTACTGTTAGTTATACCTAACACTTATCGCAGGATAGAACCTTATGTTCCGAATTTATGCCAGATATTCGCCAAGCCTTTGGTTCTTGGCGTTAACCTTTTTGTCATTGCTGGCATGGCTTTGGGGGACGGATCTGGCCATCGCCGAACCGTTAAACGCCAACCCGCCGCCGCAGTTGCCCGCCGCATTAGCCGTAGCGGGGACAATGCGCGATACCAACCTGTCTGGGCTTGAACAAAACATTTTAGTCGCCAGTAACCGTGAACGCCGCCAAACAGGGCAAACACCGTTACTGGGCAATGAAACCTTGGCCGAAGTGGCGGCCGCCCATAGCCGCGATATGGTGGCGCGTCGGTTCTTCGCCCATGATAATCCCGATGGCCTCGGTTCCGCCGAGCGCACAGGCCTTTATGTACGTACCCTGTTTGGCCTAGTTTCAGAAAATCTGGCGATGATGAGCGACCGCCCGAATTTGGCCGAGGAATTTATCCAAGGCTGGATGCACAGCCCCGGCCATAAGGCCAATCTGCTACGCCCCGACAGCACCGACTTGGGGGTAGGTTGCGCCCAAACCGTCGAAGGCGGGATGCAGACGTTTTATTGCACCCAATTATTCATGAACGTCTACGCCAGCTTGGCACAGCCACTCCCCGCCACCGTCAACGCCGGACAAACCGTAGAAGTGTGGCTAAGCCCCCATAACCACCAACCTCTGCCCACCCGCTTGCTGCAAGTCGACGCACGGGGCTGGGAAATGGCATCCGTGGTGCTACAACCCCAAAATGGCGCGGCAGTAGGCCGCTTAATCCTCCAAGGGCCACCCGCCCAGTACCGTATGCAGGTGGAAGTGCCGGATACAGCGAATGCGCAACGGTTTTGGATTATTCCGGGGCCTTTTGTGACGGTGCGCTAATCGTTATGGAGCGAGCATAAAATAAAATCTGTTGAACAGGCGAAAGTACGGCAACCCCCTCCCAGCCTCCCCCTTGGCAGGGGGAGGAGCGTTTTTCCCCCTGATTTTCGCCTGTACGACGGGAAAGTCATTTGCTCCCTCCCCTGCTAAGGGGAGGGCTGGGGTGGGGTTTAATACGCAGAGATGCAATGGAACGCCTACTTAATTTTATGCACCTTCCTAATGTTGATTGCTACGGGCAATTTTTTGCGGTTTAGCCAGTTCTGCAAAATCATTCAGCAACTCATGTAACTGGGTACTGGGATTTAACTCACCGCTGGCTTGGGCTTCGGCGAGGATTTTCGGGGCGATGTGTTGTGCTGTGGCAAGTTGCGGCAAAAGTGACTTAAAGAGGCTTTTGGTATCGCTTTTTATGCTTTGGGTATCACCTTTCTCGTAATTCTCAAACCCTGGCTTGCCGCGTAAGTCTTTAATCAGCAATGCCGCCGCCGACTGTTTTTCCGTGGCGTTATAAGGCTTGCGGTGATAGCCAAAGTGTAACAAGAGCCAAAATTCAAAACAGGGATAGGAGATAATCAGGTGGATTTTCTTGTGGTCACGCGCCAAACCGAGCGCGGCGGTAAACGTTTCGTGGCTGTCGCGGTCTATCGCACAAAAAACCCGGTCGAATTTGCTTTGGCGGCGAATGGCTTCTTTAACGATATTCAGCGGGTCGGTTTTGCCGCAATGACAAATTTCGACTTGCACTTTAACCTTAAAATGGACGCTGGCATCTTCCAGATAACGCTTGCCGGACTTGCTGTCTTCGCAAATCACCAATACCGTAGGTTGCGGCAAAAGGCTGGGTTTGGCGCGGCTGAATGATTTGGCAGTACGCGCCATGCTTAGCCTCGGCGGATAAAAGGCAGGCTGCGGTAGCGGCCTTCGTAATAGCGTTTCTCTAAATCTTCGCTTTCCCGTCCGGCAAAATCGTGGATAGAACGCAATTGCGTCGCACCGTTAGCGTCGCGTTCGGTTAGCCAGAATTGGTCGCGGCGTAAGAGTTTCGAGTCCATTAAGTGGGTGTTGTGGGTCGTGAAGATCAATTGTGCGGGTGAAGCGGCGTTAATGTGTTTTTCTACCAGAGACACAACAATTTCAGGGTGTAGGCTGGTGTCGAGTTCATCTACAATGAGAGCTCCTACGCTAGGGGATATACGTTTTGCCAGTGCATGAAAATCCCATGCAGACCAGAAGCCGATCAGGTTTTTAGTGCCTTCTGACTCCTCTTCAAAATTAAATTCTGCTTCTCCTAATTCTGTCCAATGGGTTAATAGGGTTTTGCTCTTGATGTTTTTAGTGTCTATTAATTCTAAGCTGGCTGAAGAAATACTGATCTTATCGGTACGGATATTGGCAATAGGAACATCCACTTCTTGCAGAAAAGCCGCAAGCCCTTCCGAGAAAGCAGGGAATTTTTCTACCTGTTGCTGACTATAGTGCTTAAGATTTTCTAATCCTTTGCCATCAATAACCAAAAAACCAGATTGCAACCATGTCAATGGAGGTGTCAGTTGCTTGAGTTTTTCGCTGCTGTTGGCTGCCGCTTGCGCAAGAAATAGCACTTGTGGGCTGGTGGCCTTTTGCCATAGCTTATGCAAATCATCACCGCCTTCCAGTTGCTCGCCAAAAGTGTAATGATCTCCAGTAGATAAATGCCGGCGTTCGTATAAAAGCGTTTCTTTGCCTTGCGGAAACATCAGTAAGCGTTCATGGACTATCCGTTGTTCGGTTAAACCTAGCTCAAACTGATAACGCAGTCCCGCAAATATAAAATGTAGTTCGATACAGCTGGGTTGGTCTGCCAATTCTGGGTCAAAACGGAAAGGGGCAACCGGAAATGGATTAAATTGGCTACTAGGTTCTCTATAGACAATTTTCCTAACAATATTAAGCGCCTTAATTAAATTGCTCTTACCCGAAGCATTAGGGCCATAAATAGCGGCAACTTTTAACAAATCCGGCAATTTTTCGCCTTTTACATCAGGCTTAAAAACATTCCCACGCTTTTTCAGGCGCGGGGCGGCAACCATAGAAAAGGTTTGTTTGTCACGGAAAGACCGGAAGTTGCTGACGGAAAATTCTATTAACATGCAGAAAACTCGTATTAAAACGGCATTTTAATAGTTTACTATAACCTTTTTTAGGCTGAGTTGCAGTTTTTCTGCATTTCTAATCCTAAGTTCCGGTCGGCTGTTGACGCTCAACATCCATCGACCCAATTTCCTCTAACATAGCCATTAGGCTTTCTGCCCGGTAGCGTTTGGGCAAAAGCACGACGATGTCACCCAGTTTCTTGATGATGACTTCGTCATCTTCGAAACGGAAACCTTTAGGTAGGCTAACCGCTTGGCTATTACCATCGGTAAAAATACGGGCAGTTTGCATAACACTCTCCTCGGCTGGCCTGAAATGTACAGCCATAGGGTATACGCTAAATTTCAAACTGGCTAAAGGTTTATCCTGAAACTAGGGCGGTAAGGCTTACGATGGTTTACCTTAAAATGGGGATAAATATTGCCTGGATAACGGCAGACACTTAAGTGGTCTTGGTTTTTGGCTGACTTATGGTTGACGTAACAGATAATGCTGTTAATCTTTTATGATGCCGTCTACCAGACAGACGAAACAACTTGTCCGACCTATTAAGAGATACTCGATATGCACGCATTAACACAACAATTAAAACAAAAAATGGCTTTGCTTTGCTTCGGCAGTTTGCTTTTAACCCAGCAAGTGCTGGCGGAAACTGATTTTGCTTCCCAACAACGCTTGCTAGAGGCGCGGGTGCTCAATAATGAGAAAAAAGGCGACCACTCCGCCCATCTTAAACCCGTCGAAAAAGCTCTGGAGTTTCATGGGGTGTTTTATGGCTACCTGCCTTGCAAGGATTGTGACGGGATTAAAGCCACCTTGGCATTGAAGCAAAACAACAATTATCTGTTAGTGACCCAGCCTGCGAAAGAATCTTCGCGCGAGTATTATGAAAAAGGCAAATACACCTGGAACGAAGACACCCGCATCGTGGTGTTGACCGCGCGTAAAGATGCCAGCACCCGCCAGTACCGCATTGAAGATGAAGGCACGCTGATCCAGCTCAATAGCGACGGCTCGCAGATAGCGGACGGACGGGCAGACCGCTACATGTTGCGCAGAAGTGACACGGTCAAATCCCGCGAAGTCCATATCCACTAGGCTTAAAATCCCTTAAGCCGTCCGTGGCGGCTAATAAACGGCTTAAGGGACTTGGCTACTTACCAAACCGCCCATAGCGCAACAATATCCCCGGCAACAACAGCAAATTCAACACCGTAGACGATGCCAAGCCGCCGACAATAATCGCCGCCATCGGCCCCATAATCTCGCGGCCTGGGTTGTCGCTGTTAAAGGCGATGGGGAACATGGCCAGGGCGGTGACTAAGGCGGTCATTAAAATGGACGGCAAGCGCTCTTGGGCACCTAACAGCGCGGTATCCAAATCCCACGCCCGGCCTTCCGTTTCGACCAGATAACGGTAATGCGACAGCAGCATGATGCTGTTGCGGACGGTGATGCCGAATAGGGTCACGAAGCCGACCACCGAACCGACCGATAAGCTGGCATGGGTGAGCAGTACCGCCACTACGCCGCCAATTAAGGCAAAAGGCAAGTTGCATAAGGTCAACAGCATCAGGCGCACACTGCCGATAGCCACATAAATGAACATCAGCACCCCCGTACCCGCCAGTAAGGCATGGATAATTAAGGCTTGCCGCGCCGTGGCCTGTTCGACCGCCGCCCCGGTAAATTCCGGGTAGCCGTCTTGCGTGACCGGAACGGCTTGGTGGACGCGGGTTTTCAGTTCCTGCATAAAGGCATCCAAATCCCGGTCTAAGACATTACAGGTGACGCTTTGCCGCCGTCTGGCGTTTTGGTGCAAAATGGAATAGCGGCTGGTGGTGTGGCGAATATCGGCGACTTGGTGCAGTTTGATGAAGCTGCCGTCTTTGGCGCGTAACGGCAAATCGCCGATGGCGTCGGGTTGTTGGCGCAGTTCTGGCGTAACGGTGACGGCGACATTAAGGACTTTATTGCCTTGCACGTTTTTGCCGACAATGCGGGTCTCATAAGCGGCTTGCAAGGTCTCGGCGACGGTCGCGGGCAACAGCCCGTAAAAAGCCAGTTGGTCGAGGTTGAGCTGGACTTGTAACAGCGGTGTGGCGGGGGGCGAGCGCAATTGCACATCTGTCGCCCCAGCCATGCCGCGCATGATGTCGGCGATAGTCTGGGCTTTGCTGTCTAGCATGTCCAAATCGTTGCCGTATAAATTGACCACAACGGCGGCGGTATAGCCCGACAGGGTTTCATCAATACGTTCGGTCAAAAAGGTGTTGGCCTCGAAGGAAATGCCCGGAAATTCTGCCAAGATGGCGCGGAGCTGATCCATAATGTGCTGTTGCCCCGTGCCGGACAGCGGCTCTAAGCGCACTTCGTATTCGCTGTAATGGCTACCATAGGTGTCAGCACCGCGTTGCGCCCGTCCGGCCCATTGCGATACCGATTCCACACCGGGAATCTGTAAAAACTGCTCGGTGAGGCGGCTGCCGATGCGCAGCGATTCTTGCAGCGACGTACCTGGCAGGCTGGTGGTGTGGACCATATAATGGCCTTCGCGCAATTCCGGCAAAAATTGGCTGTGCAATTGCGAGAAGGCGCTAAAGCTGTATGCACACAGCACAATACTGACCGCCAAAACCGCTTTAAAATGTCGGTGTACCCACCTTAACAGGCCTTGATATAACGGAGTCAGATACTTAAGCAGCGGCGGTTCGGCGGCGCGTCCGGTGTTACTGCCGAGCAAGGCATAACATAGCGCAGGCGTTAGAGTCAACGCGACCAGTAATGAGGCCAAAATTGCCAAAATATAAGCATAACCCAGCGGAGCGAACAAACGCCCGGCCACGCCGTCGAGGGTGAGCAGAGGGACAAACACCAAGGCGACGATAAAGCTGGCATAGACCACCGAACTGCGCACTTCTAGCGAAGCCTTATAGATAATGTTGGCAATGGTTGACGGCAGGCCGGATGCTGGAGCGGGTGGTTCGGCCTGCGCCGGGTCCGCGCGGTATTCGCGGAGGCGGCGGAAAATGTTTTCGGTATCAATAATGGCATCATCCACTACTTCGCCCAAGGCAATCGCCAAACCGCCCAGCACCATAATATTCAGATGCACATCCAAGGCCAACAACACCAGTACCGCGCCCGCCAGCGACACCGGAATCGCTACGGCGGCAATCAGGGCGGTGCGGATATTGAACAGGAACAGATACAGCACTATCAAAACGAACAGGCCGCCGATCAATAAATGCCCGGACAAGTTCGACAGCGACCGCTCGATGTAATCGGCGGGACGGAATAGGTGCTGGTAAAAAGTCACTTCCTCATGCGCAAACATCGGCTGCAATTCTTGCAAAGCTTGCTCGACTTGCCGCGACACCGTTAAGGTATTCGCGCCGTATTGGCCGATGACCATCAGCACCACCCCGGTTTTGCCTTTGATTTGTGCCGCGCCGATAGGCGGCTCTGGCGCGTAACGGATAGCGGCGATTTCGCCCAAGGTGACGCTACGCCCTGCCCCCACCCGTGGCAATGGGATGGCGGCAAATTGTTCGGGGCTTAACGGCAAGCCTGCCACTTGCAGGGTTAAACGCTGGTTGCTGTTTTCGATAAAGCCGCTGCCCAGATGTTGCGTGGCCAGCGTGGTGGCTTGGATCACCTCGTCCAAGGTCAGGTTAAAGCGCTGCAACTGTACCGGATCAACTTGGATTTGTAACTGGGCGATTTCGCCGCCAAAGACATTGACATCCGCCACCCCCGGCACCGCCAGCAAACGCGGCACGACCGTCCAATCTACCAGACTGCGCACCGCCATCAAGTCTTTATGGTCGGAATGTAGCCCCAAAGTCAGCACCGTTGCTGACGAGGACGATAACGGTATTGCAATGGGGGTTATCCCGGCGGGCAATTGGGTAATTAGGGTGCTGAGGCGTTCGCTGACCAATTGGCGGTTGCGGTAAATGTCGCTGTCTTCGTGGAAAGTCGCGGTCACGACCGAAAGGCCTTGGATGGATTCCGAGCGTACCGATTCCATGCCTGCCAGGCCGCTAATCGCGGTTTCAATGGTGCGCGTCACCAGCACCTCCACCTGTTCCGCCGCCAAGCCAGAGGCTTCGGTTTGGATAATCACCCGCTTGGGCGAGAATTCAGGGAAAATATCCAAGCCCGCATTGGCAAAACGGTAGCCGCCATAGACTAAAATCAGCAAGGCTAAGGCAATGACAATGCCGTGAAAGCGGAGGGAAAAGCGGACTAGGGTTGCGAGCATAGCGGAAAAAAGGTTTACAAGTCAGAGTGTTAATTTTCAGACACCAGCATTTTTAGGTATGGCTATTGTCCTGTACAGGGCTATGCCAGTATGCTGGGCGTTTATAAAAGGTGCGTACTAGCATAAGCGAAGGAGAGGATTGTGCCAAAGAGAGTTGTGCCAATAAGGGCGTTTGAAGACCACTATCCGCAGTTAGGAGCGGCGGTTTACATTGATGACAGCGCCGTGGTGATTGGGGATGTCAGTTTGGGGGATGATGTGTCAGTATGGCCGATGACGGTCATCCGTGGCGATGTCGAGCGTATCCGCATCGGTGCGGGAACCAATGTGCAAGACGGCGCAGTGCTGCACGTTTCCCATGCGGGTAAGTTTTCCCCGCTGGGGCATCCTTTGACCATCGGTAAAGGCGTGACCATCGGCCATCGGGCGGTCGTCCATGCCTGTACGGTCGGCGATTATTGCCTGATCGGAATCGGTGCCATCATTATGGATGACGCAGTGCTGGAAGATTATGTCATGCTGGGGGCCGGGTCGTTAGTACCGCCCGGCAAGCGTTTGGTTTCTGGTTTTTTGTATGTCGGCTCCCCCGCCAAACAAGCACGCCCGTTAAGCGCGACGGAAAAAGAGTTTTTAGAATATTCCGCCGCGCATTATGTGCTGCTGAAAAACCGCCATTTGCCGAAGGCATAGCCTCGTTAAGGTATGGGGATTGGAGCGCGGGCATCTTGCCGGCAAGTAGCGGGCAAGATGCCCTCGCTCCAATACGGCCCGCCCTAATGCGCCTCATCCCAATTGTCGCCAATACCAATATCCACCACCAACGGCACTTTAAGGGTGGCGGCGGCATTCATCAGTTCCCTAATTTTCGCCGTGCAGGCTTCCAGCTCGGTTTCGGCGATTTCAAACACCAGTTCATCATGTACCTGCATAATCATTTTTGCCGCAGGCTGGTCTTGGCATAGCCAAGTGTCAGTGGCGAGCATGGCGCGTTTGATAATATCGGCGGCAGTGCCTTGCATGGGGGCGTTAATCGCCGTACGCTCGGCGTATTGGCGGATATTAGCGTTGCGGGCGTTGATGTCCGGCAAATACAAACGGCGGCCAAATAACGTTTCGACATAGCCCTGCTCCCGCGCTTGGGCGCGGATGTTATCCATATACTGTTTCACCCCTGGATAACGGGCAAAATACAGGTCGATATAGTCTTGCGCTTGGTTACGCCCCAAGCCCAGTTGTTTGGCTAAACCAAATGACGACATGCCATAAATCAGGCCAAAATTAATGGCTTTGGCGGAACGGCGCAACTCTTGGGTGACTTGCCCTAGTTCAACTCCAAACACTTCGGCGGCGGTGGCTTTGTGGATGTCCTCGCCTTGGCTGAACGCGCGTAACAAACCTTCGTCAGCCGACAAATGCGCCATAATGCGCAACTCAATTTGCGAGTAATCGGCGGCGACGATTTTATGGCCGGGTGAGGCGATAAAAGCTTGGCGGATTTTTCGGCCTTCGGCGCTGCGGATCGGGATATTTTGCAGGTTCGGGTCGGATGAGGACAGCCGTCCGGTCGCGGCGACCGCCTGATGGTAAGAGGTATGGACACGCCCGGTCTTTGCATCCACCTGTTGCGGCAGTTTGTCGATATACGTCGATTTCAGCTTGCTGAGGCTGCGGTATTCTAAAATCACTTTCGGTAGGGGATAGTCTTCCGCCAATTCCTGCAAAACCGACTCATCCGTGGACGGCTGGCCTTTGGGGGTTTTCTTAAGCACGGGCAGCTTTAGCTGGGTGTAAATAATATCCTGAATTTGCTTGGGTGAGCCCAGGTTAAAAGCGCGTCCGGCCAAATCGTGGGCATGTTGTTCCAGCGAAATAATCTGGCTGGACAGCTCCAAGCTTTGCTGGGCAAGCATGGCGGTGTCGATTAACACGCCGTTGGCTTCAATACGTTCTAAGACGCTCAGCAACGGCACTTCTAAGTCCTTATATAACTGCCATAAACTCGGCAACGCTTGCAGCTTGGCTACCAGCACTTGATATAGGCGCAGGGTAATATCGGCATCTTCGGCGGCGTAAGGCGTGGCTTGGTCAATCGCCACCTGTTCAAAACCGATTTGTTTCGCACCTTTGCCCGCGACAGCTTCGTAATGGATGGTATCCACCCCCAGATACACTTTCGCCAAATCGTCCATATTATGGCGGGTTGCCGTGCTGTTCAGCACATAAGAAGCCAGCATGGTGTCATGGGCAATGCCGCGTAAGCAAATGCCGTGGTTAGCCAAAACATGGCTATCGTATTTCAGGTTTTGCCCCAGCTTGGCTACGTTAGGGTTTTCTAACAGCGGGCGGAGTTTTGCCAGCGTTGCCGTGCGGTCTAGCTGGGCAGGGGCTTCCGGGTAGTTGTGCGCTAAAGGCAGATACGCGGCATGGCCGGCGGTGACGGCAAAAGACACGCCGACAATTTGCGCTTGGCGGTAGTCCAGGCTGGTGGTTTCGGTGTCAAACGCGAACAGGTCGGCGGCTTCCAAGCGTTTAAGCCAATCGTCAAGCTGGGTTTCGGTGAAAATGGTTTCGTAAAGGGCTGGAGCCGTTTCGGTTTCGGTTTCGGTTTCGGGTTCGGGTTCGGGTTCGGGGTCAAGTGTGGCGGGAGTATCGGTAACCGTGTTATCTAAGGTTTTTAGCCACGATAGAAACCCCAATTCTGTCAGTAACGCCCGTAACGCCGCCTTATCCATGGGCTGTGGTTTTAAATCATCGACGCCAAAAGGCAGTTCCAGATCACAACGGATGGTCGTCAGTTGCTTGGCCAGCGGTAATTGCGCTAAGGCATTGCGCAGGTTCTCGCCAATTTTGCCTTTAATCTCGGCGGCATGGCTAATCAGATTTTCCAGTGTGCCGTATTGCTCCAGCCATTTGGCGGCGGTTTTTGGGCCGACTTTCGGCACACCAGGGATGTTATCGACGCTATCGCCCATTAAAGCCAGATAATCGATAATTTGCTCTGGCCTTACGCCAAATTTATCGACAACCCCTTGAATATCCATGCGGGTATTGGACATGGTGTTTTCTAGGATAATGTCGGCGTTGACCAGTTGCGCCATATCTTTGTCGCCCGTGACGATAATGACCTGATGGCCGCAGGCTTGGGCGCGGCAAGCCAAGGTGCCCATCACATCATCGGCCTCCACGCCCGACTCCATCAACAAAGGCAAACCCATCGCCTTGACCAATTGGTGCAACGGTTCAATCTGCACCCGCAAATCATCCGGCATCGGCGGACGGTGGGCCTTGTACTCACTGTACAGGTCATTGCGGAACGTTTTGCCCGGCGCGTCGAAAATGACCGACACCACATCACCCGCATAGTCGGCCATAAGCTTACGCAACATGTTACTGACCCCGTAAATGGCGTTGGTCGGTTTGCCGTCAGGGCTGTTTAGCGGCGGTACGGCATGGTAGGCGCGGAACAGAAAGGATGAACCGTCTACGAGAATGTGGCGTTGGGGGGTGGACATGAGTGGCGTTAAGATAAGGAAAAGTGAAATTATTCTGTATTTTTTATGTTACCTAAAATCAGGATACATTGTTTTTAATAATGTTAATTGCCCGCCGTCAATAATCCCCTTTTCTTGCAACGGAATCCAAGAATTAGCTAAGCCTGCTATCCTAATATGACTAAGAAAGCCATTCTTGAGTGTTTTAAAGCTAAGTTTTTTAAGCGGAAAATCGGGGCTCGCATCTATCATTCTATTGAGGACAACAGGGCCTGTAGCGGCGCGGACATCATAGTTATAATCGCCACCCAGCAAGTTGCGGATTTGTGTTTCTATGCACCGTTTAATAAACTCGGATTGGGGTTTGGCACCGATCATGCCATTCCAGACATGGGCTTTATCGGGACAGTCTTGGTATCTTGGCATATCATCGCGTTGTAACAAAAGGATTTCTGCTTGCAAGCCGATAAAGGCGTTCAGCGAGGCGTTTAATTGCAGCGCCGCATCTAAATAAAAGCCGCCGTATTCATATAATAGGATAAGCCTTGCCATATCCGATCTTGATGCGGCAATTTTATTGGCTTTATATAAGTCTAATAAACAGGGGGTAAACTTATCTTTTATTAGATTAAGCATAAATTCGTCATTTACATACAGTGTTTCAAAATCAGGATTATTCGCTTTATTAGCAGCCATTGCCTGCTGGTAAACGTCAGGAAGCACAGGGAAGCTATGCCAAAACTGAATGATTTTTTTGGGGATAATGGGCGTATTCACTGGCGTTGTAGTGTATTTTGGTCATAGCCATAAAGAAAATATGTAAATAATTATAATGCGTTGTGCTTGCTTATGGCTATTTGATAATAGCCTATATTGTCTATGCTTTCCCGTCTCAGTAGGCAAACCGCCTTATAGTTTGGTATCATAACCATAGTACGGCGGTGTATTTATGGGGTACGGTCTTAACAAATCATCACTACGCGGTTTAGGCCTTATTTTATATGTCTGTGCTATAGGCATTTTGCCCCTTCCTCTAAAAGAGGCAAAAAAAGGGCAAAAACCAAAGCCACGGATCCCAATCTGACTGGGGAGGCATGTAATTCCAAAATGAATGGACGCGGAGAAATGACGGTTATAGCGTCAAATAAATTTACATAGCTAATGAATGTCTTTTTTCACACACCCCTAATATATTAAAAAATAAAGCAATTAATATTTATTTTTGAGTGGTATGAAATATGCTTGGTTCGCTTGTGTGTTGTTGTTATAAATCGTGATTTCTTAGCAGCCACTGAATTTTATTTTTCTGATGAATACGAGGAAATAAGTAATGAAAAAAATAAATAAAAGCATATTTGGCTGTTCGGCCTTAGCGGTTGTCGCTTTTTCCCTTTGGGCGGATGGTGCACAAGCGGCCAGCATCTCAACATTGTTCAATACGGGTGTAGTGTCCGGCACGACATTGGTTGCTAATGGCGTTGCCGACAGCCATTGGACAGTCAATAGCGGAGGCACGGCTTATGGTGCGTCTGCTGGCGGTTCGGGTGTCCTGTCCAACCCTCCTAGCGGCACAACTTACTGGGTAGGCAGTACCAATCCTAGCGGTCAGACTTCTTCTTGGATCTCATCGGCAGCCGATCACATGGGCGTAGCAGTTGCTAACTATACCTACCGTGTCACATTTGATTTAAGTGGCTATCACGCGAATAGCGCGAGCATTACTGGGATGTGGGCAAGTGACAACCAATTACAAAGCATAAGCTTAAATGGACACACTATAGCAGGCGACGCTTTAACGGCAACTTATGCCACAGCGGCGACCCAAAGAAGTGTCTTACATGCGTTTACGCTCGCTTCATTAAGCGCCTATTTTACTAGCGGCTCTAATTATATTGATTTTGTTGTCAATAATGCCTTGCTGGCAGGCCAAACTGATCCTTCATCTAATCCTACGGGTCTTCGTGTTGAATTTACTTCAGACGCTTCACCCATAGATGCGCCAGAGACTATCGCACTTTTAGGCCTTGGCATGTTAGCTTTGACTGCGACACGTCGCCGTAAAAACTAACCCCCCGTCAGTATTCTTTACAGAATAAAAGCATTTCAGCGGAATGGATCATTTCCAGTTCCGCTGAAATGCTGTCGATTCTACCCGATAATTTTAGACAGCAGGCTTTTTACATCTTCAGGGGTATAAAATTGCCAATACTCTCCTTCCGTATTTAGCAACCTCTCCCCCAATGAAAGCATCAGTGCTTTGTCGTATAAATCATTTACATTTCTATTAACCAAGGGCTCGGCAAGCTTGCTTGCACCAGAAGTTACCATTTTTAGCGACGACCCCCCTGACTCAATCACCTCTTCATAACGGATTATTTTTTCTTTAGGAAGGGTGTTTTTATATTGGCCAAAAAACCAAGATAAGATGTGAAACTGCCGGTCTAACCTGTCCGGTATCGCGCTTAATGCCTGGAAAAGCTCTCGGTCTGCATTTTCGGCAACGGGGATATGCCCATAATTTACAGGGATATCAACACTATTCCATGAGGCTAACACGGCCAATGGATTTCGGATAATGGCATAACAGGGAAAAAATGAAGTTAACTCACCTAAAAGCAATGCAAATAAGCCATTGTGCTTGACGCACAGTGTAAAATTATCAGAGACCTCATTTTCTATGTCAATAAAAGACCTTTCCATCTGATGGTTTGTTCTTAAGCCGCTGCTGTTTTTTTCAGGCCCAAATGAATTATCTGGAACCTTGCCTTTGATATGCTTGGTTAATACTTGTTTTTTTTCTAAAATTGATTGGCGGCTACTGGCAAAAAATTCTGCTATTTCACCGCAAATTTCCTGCTGTGTTGCGCCTTCAGGAAAATTGCCCGCCATGGGTTCATTAAGGGCAATCGTGTTATTGACCTTATTTAATAAATGGCAAACTAATGTGGAACCTGATCGGGGCAGGCCTGTTAAGATAATGTTTGAATGGTTCATTTTGTCTCACCAAATGTTAGGTAGATTGTCTAAAATTTCAAAAAATGCTTGTTGTTCAGTATGAAGGTTATGCTTAAGCGCTGTCTGTTTCGCATTAGATAATAATTGTTGTCTTTTATGCATTGAAAGCGAGACAGCTTGATGAACTGAATCTAAAATGGCGACAAAATCATGTTGGGGACGGAAGCAATTGTAATCCGGCAGACAAAAAGAACGGTTACCGATACAGTCGGGGCAAATAACTAGTGTTTCCATAGCCATCGCTTCTAACGGGGGCAAATAAAAACCTTCCTCATGCAGCGGTAAAAAAACGGCTATTTTGGCTTGGCTAATTTGTTTTAGATAGTCTGCACGCGACTGATAGCCCGTTAAGACCGTGACGTTTTTATGTAACGGCCTTAAGCTTTCAGCCAGCTGCTGCGCCAATAGGCCGTGTTTTAAACCGGAAATTAAGATGTCTATGGGGCGGTCTGCAAAGGGCATGGCTTGCGGTAACGGCGGCAAATCAATGCCGTTAGGTATCGTATAAACCGGCCCGTTAACTTGTTGGGTTTGGCGAATGGCCTCCGCCACCTGTTCGCTGACACAAATGCGGATGGCTTTATTTTTTAAAAATGAATATAGCGGCGTGCTGGGTTCCCTATGCCGGATGCCTTGCACTAAATTAATGATAGGAGTTGTGGCCGGACAGTTTTTAATCTCAGGCTTTCTTAGCCAATCCATACCCGCAAGAAACACAATATCAGGTGTGATCGCACCGATGTCAGATAAAACCTTGTCTTTTGCCGCAAACCACGGATTGTTGCTATCCCATAAGCTCTGTTCTGAAAAAGAGATAGAGGGGGCATAATCCCTTGCAATAAAATGGTTGAAATAATTCCAGACTTTTAGATGTCCGCCGCTAAAGCCTTCATAATCCCTAAAAAATAAAACCTTTTTTTGTTCAGCCATTGTTCTTCCAGTCAGTGCAGTCCCAATTTAATTGTTGTTCGAGCGTGTTGATTTCCTCGGCGAAACGCTCCAGAAGAAAGGCTTTTTCTTTCGGGCTTATTGTTTGTCCATAAGGTATGGCAAATATTTCATGGGGCTTGATGTCAATCAGCCTATCAACCCCTAAAAAATCAAACACTTGATTGACAATTTTTTGAGGGCTCGCCTTTAGCTCTTCATGTTTGAGCAGTAGGGTATTTTGGCGGGGGAAATAACGCCAGATGTCGGCCAACTGCTTACTATAAAATCCCCGGTCAATATACGAATAGACCCGGTGCTGTAAAGGCCAAGCTGCTTGGCAACGTTGCTGTTCGTTAGTGATCGCTTCCCAAAAACTCAGTTGCTCGGCACCTCTGCTGCACTCCATATTCCAATGTGAAAATGCCCGCTCGATGGGGTTTCTTAAAATAAGGATGAGTTTCATGTCGGGGTTATAGTGCCAAATCCTTTCGGAGGCTGTGCGCCAATACATATAGATGGGGGTGGATTCGCCAAATAACCGATGTTCTGGCTTTGGGGCAAAGGCTTGGTGATATGGAGAATAGTCTATCGGGTCATTAGTAAAGTAGGTTTCGTTATCGAAAAAATGCACCTCTTTTTCACTGGCCATACCGAGATTAGGGTGTAATCTAAGATAGGCATCTAATGCGGTTGTGCCTGATTTTTGGGTGCCGGCGATTAAAAAATTAACTTTTATTTCCATGCAATCATTTAGACATTTTTATGGGGCTTCATGGGGATTGGGTGGCATCTGGCCGATTCGGCCATGATAACAATAAGCCTATCCTCCCGCCAACACCAAAGCCAAAAAATAATACGCCCAGCCAATTTCCGGTATGATTACCTTTTTTTAAACAGTAAGCGGCGGAGGTGCTTCCGGCTTACGGGTCTTTAAGGGTAAAGGTAAAGAATGATGGAATGGTTGTTGGTGCCGCTCGCCTATAGCGTGGGTTCTGTTTGTAGTGCGATTGTTGTCTGTCGCTTAATGGGTCTGCCTGACCCGCGTGAGCAGGGTTCGGGTAATCCGGGGGCGACTAATGTCATGCGCTTTGGCGGTAAGAAGGCGGCGGGGATTACCCTGCTGGGCGATTCGCTCAAAGGCCTGCTGCCGGTCTATGCCGGAAAAATGTTGGGCGTACCGACGGAGTTGCTGGCCATTATTGGCTTGGCGGCATTTATGGGACATTTGTACCCGGTGTTTTTTGGCTTTAAAGGTGGTAAAGGTGTCGCTACCTCGGTTGGGGTGTTACTGGGCTTTTCTTGGCTGTTGGGGGGCGCGGTTATGGCGACTTGGCTGCTGATGTATAAAATCGGTAAAATTTCCTCGCTGTCGGCCTTGGTCGCCTCGGTCTTGTCGTCGCTGTATGCGTGGTTCCTGATTGGCGATCCCGCTATTGTCAGCGCCACAGCGGTGATGACGGTCTTTTTGCTCTGGCGGCACAAAACCAATATCGAACGCTTGTTAACAGGGGAAGAAACCTAAAACCCTGCCCGTTAAGGGCTGGGAATGCTAAACCCCGTCCATCATGGTAAGGTTATTTTGCCCTTCACTGTGCTGCGCCAGTTGGAGCATTCACCGGATGCGTTTTAAATGTCGGCCTTAATTGTTTTGGACACCAATATTCTGGTTTCGGCTATGATGGAAACCGGCTCGGCACATCAGGCTTTAGCCGCTTGCTTTAAGCGGCAGGCTACGCCTTTGGTGGGTTCCGCTTTGTTAGCCGAATACGAATCCTTGCTGCACCGCCCAGAATTGGAGCCTAGATACCTGCTTGCCCCAGAAGACCGGGAAGCTCTGTTAGATGACTTCTTGGCGGTTTGCCGCTGGCAATCGGTTTATTTCACCTTCCGGCCCAACTTGCCGGACGAGGCCGACAACCATGTATTGGAACTTGCGCTGGCTGGTGGAGCCACAACGATTGTTACCCAAAACGTCCGTGATTTTCAGCGCGGTGAGTTGCGGTTTCCCCATTTAAAAATTTTGCACCCTAAAGACTGGCTAGAGGAGCTTTACCATGACCACAATGACTGTTGAGTTACCCGACTCGCTGTTTGCCGAATTGCAGCAAGCCGCAACCCAGAACCACATTTCGACCGAATCGCTGTTGGTCGAAATGGCACGGCATAACATCCAGCAAATAAAAGCCGAACAGCATTTTAGGGAACGTGCTGCACGGGGCAACCCAGAACGGGGCTTGGCATTGCTGGATAAAGTTGCGCATCGTTAGGATAAATTCTGATTGCACCGGATGTTGGCCATTATTGCTCTGGCGGCATAAAGCCAATATCGAACGCCTGTTAGTGGGGAAAGAGACCTAAGCACCTGTCCGTTAAGGACTAGAAACCCTAATGGCTCGCGTCAATTGGCGGCGCGGTGTAAAGATGGCCTTCGGACACCGGTAAAATGTTTTTTCCAATAATGGTTTTTCAGGTTAGACACTATAACTGAACCCGTGCGTTCGCTAGGCGCGTGGATAAATTGGCTATCATCGATATAGATACCGACATGCGAGAAGGCATTGCCGTCAGTATTAAAAAACACCAAGTCGCCCGATTGTACGGCATGTTTGGAAATGGGCGGTAAGGCCGCCGCCATTTGCCGGGTGGTGCGGGGCAGAACGATACCGTGCCGCCGATAGACGTGGCGGACAAAGCCACTGCAATCAAAGCCCTCTTCGGGTGATTCCTTACCGTAACGGTAAGGTGCACCTTGCAGGCTTAGGGCATAATTGACGGCAGGCGGGCGACGGCCAGAAGGGGCGACCGCCTGGGGCGGCTGAGCTTGGTTTTCTGGCGTACCGGCGCAGCCAACCAGCAGAATGGGTAAACTCACGCTGAGTAGCCGCAAACAGGATAATACTCTCGGATAGCTCGTCATAAGGGGGCGTGCTGTTAAAAGGGTGTGGCCGCCCAGCGTTGCCTGAGCATTGTCCGGTTAAGCGCCAACCATTGGATAGCAATAATGGGTATCGCCGATTCTATCTCGCGGGTTTCCAGCATCCGGTAAGCATCGGCAAAGTCTACGGCGCGTACCAAAATATCTTCATGTTCTTCCGCCAAGCCATAAACGCCGCCCACCGCCGTGCTGTCCACTTTGCCGCAAAATAGGGTCAGGCGTTCCGCCGTGCCGCCTGGGCTGGTGTAAAAGCGGCTGATTTCCAGCAATTCTTCAATGGCGCAACCCGCCTCTTCCAAGGCCTCACGATAGGCGACTTCGGCGGCGGTTTCGCCCTCTTCAATCGCCCCGGCGACAATCTCCACCAGCCAAGCACGGTCCGGCTGCACTAATGCCCCGACCCGAAACTGCTCGATCAGCACCACTTGATCTGTGTTGGGGTCATATAACAGCACCCCCACACATTCGCCGCGTATAAACAGCTCCCGGTCTAGCTCAGCGCTCCATCCCCCTGCATATAAGGTATGTTTAAGGCGATACTTTTCCAAACGAAAAAAACCGTTATAAAGGATCTCATGATTTAAGATACTGAAGGCTTGGCTCATAATAGGACGGATAAGGAATGGAAAAGTTTATAGTTAAAGGTTAGCACCGACATTTACAGACTAAACCTTCTGGCTTGTTAAAACCTGACAGGCTTGACGGCATTGCTTCCATGGCAGCCCCTCACTATCGCACATTGTAGCGCGTTGTAAAAAATCACGCCGTGTTTCCGTGATAAGCAACCTTTCATAGAATACGGCCTGTTCAAGCAGAGCGCAAAGACCTTAGGAACGTGCATGAAATAAAATCTGTTGTAGAGGCGAAAGTACGGCAACCCCCACCATTTAGAGATTGGTGCGTGTACCGAAATACCGGGCGGCGTACAGCAGTTGAGAAACCAGAAAACTAGCCTATTTCGGATGGGGAAAATTTACCATGAAGGGCAAAACAACAAAGCGTAAGGCTTTGCAACTGATTGATTAATGGTGCCGATGATAGGAATCGAACCTACGACCTTCGCGTTACGAGTGCGCTGCTCTACCTGCTGAGCTACACCGGCTGGAACTGTGGGAGAGGGAAATAACGGTAAAGCCGACGATTATAAAGGAGTCCGCATACGCTTGTAAATCACCTTAACCCGCCCTAAGGACAAATGGTGGTTTCCGCATCACCAAGGCGCGGCCACGCACTCAAAACCGCCTTGACCACCGTGGCCAAGGGAATCGCCAAAAACACCCCCCAAAAACCCCATAAGCCACCAAAAAACAAGATGGCGATGATAATGGCGACAGGATGCAGGTTAACCGCCTCGGAAAATAACAGCGGCACCAACACCACGCCGTCCAGGGCTTGAATAATCGAATAGGCGATGACAATATACATAAACTCGTCGCCTTCCAAACCCCATTGGAAATAAGCGACAATCAGCACCGGAAACGTCACCAACGTCGCACCGATATAAGGTATGATAACCGATAAGCCCATCAGCACCGCCAACAGCATGGCGTAATTTAAGTTCAGCGCGGCAAACGTGATGTAACTGATGGCCCAGAGCACAAACACCTCGGAAAACTTACCGCGCACATAATTGCCGATTTGGGTGTCCACTTCTGTCCAAACCCGCACGGTCAAGTAACGGTCTGTGGGCATAAACTGCAAAAACCAATTGATAAAAACGCTTTTGTCTTTCAAAAAGAAAAACACCATCATCGGCACCAAAAACAGATAGACCATGACACTGACCAAACCTATCACTGATGCGGCGGACAACGACAGCACGTTCTGCCCATAAGTGAGCAACTCTTTTTGCACGGCGTTCATAATCTGAAGAATACGGTTTTCGGAAATGAACTTCGGATACATGTCCGGCAGGCGCATGATACCGTGCTGGGCGCGGCTGATGATTTCGGGGATATGCTGCACCAATTCGACCGACTGTTGCGAGACAATAGGCATCAGATAAAACAGCAAAAAAATCAGGCACGCCATAAACCCCGAAAACACCAGATATACCGCCAACAACCTCGGCAAGCGGAATTTTTCGGCATTGCTTGCCAAACCTTCCAACAAGTAAGCAATGACGATGGAGGCGAATACCGGCATCAGCAGGTCGGACAAAAAATAAACCAGCAAAAAAATCGCCACCAGCAAAACGGCCAGCGAAACCGCTTGATTATTGGGCAAAACATGCCGTAGTGCGTTGCTCAAAAAGCGGAGATTGGCGGATTTATCTTGGTTTATCATGCAGAATCGGCTATTTTTATTATGTGGTGTTAGCGATATTCTACATCCAATAGCCTTTTTCGCCCCATCTGATTTACAAATGCCAATAACAGGCTTTTGAATTATTGGCGGCCTTCCCCTACAATACAAGTCCACAACCACAGCAGGATAAACAGATGCAAATTGATGTATTTAATGGTGATGCCGATGGTATATGTGCGTTGGTGCAACTGCGCCTTGCCCAGCCCGCCGACGCAAAATTAGTCACGGGTATCAAACGGGACATTCAGTTGCTTAACCAAGTCACCGCCGCAGAAGGCGACCAAGTGACCGTTTTGGACATTTCCTTAGAAAAAAACTGCACCGCTTTGGAACGCATTTTAAGCCTAGGGGCGCGGGTGTTTTATGTTGACCACCACCAACCCGGCATTATCCCAGAACACCCCAACCTGACCACGCTGATCAATACCGATGCCAATATCTGCACCAGCCTGCTAGTAGACCAACACCTGCAAGGCAAATACCGTGCATGGGCAGTCACCGCCGCCTTTGGCGACAATCTCATCGCCAGTGCCGAAGCCGCCGCCAAACCCTTAGGTTTGTCACAAGCCCAACTCGACAAGCTCAACGATTTAGGTGTGTGTATCAACTATAACGGCTACGGCGGCAGCTTGGAAGATTTGCATTTTGCCCCTGATGTACTGTTCCGGGAACTGGCCCCTTATGCCTCGCCGTTCGATTTCATGAGCGACAACAGCGCCAGCTACCAACAACTGCTGGGCGGTTACGCGGAAGATATGGCACAAGCTTTGCAGATTAAACCAGAGCATGAGACCGCCGCCATCGGCGTGTACATTTTACCGGATGTCGCTTGGGCACGGCGCATCAGCGGCGTGTTCGGCAATGAGCTGGCTAACCGTAACCCCGGCCGCGCCCATGCCGTGTTTAGCTTCACCGAAAAAGGCGATTACCAAATCAGCGTCCGTGCACCCTTAACCAACAAAACGGGTGCGGATGAATTATGCTCATCATTCCCGACGGGCGGTGGCCGCAAAAGCGCGGCGGGTATCAACCATTTGCCCTTAGACCAGCTAGGTGCATTTATCACAGCATTTGCCGAAAAATACCGTTAAGATTATTCCCTATCCTCCATTAGACCTGATAAAGAGTATGACTACCACAAAAAGCACCAATACTGTCTGGCATCATGCCACTATCACCCGCGCTGACAGGGAAAAACTCCATCAACACAAAAGTGTGATTATCTGGTTTACCGGTTTGTCAGGTTCCGGCAAATCCACCCTGGCCCATGCGGTGGAAGACTATTTGCATAAGATGGGCATCTCCACGTTTGTTTTGGATGGCGATAACGTCCGTCATGGCTTATGCAGCGACCTGACCTTCAGCGATGACGACCGTGTGGAAAATATCAGGCGGATAGGCGAAGTCGCCAAGCTGATTATCGAATCGGGCGTAATCACCTTGACCGCATTCATCTCACCGTTCAAATCCGACCGTAATGCGGCACGGAGCTTAGTCCCACACGGTGATTTTATAGAAATTTATTGCCAATGCCCGATTGAAACCTGTGAAAAACGTGATGTGAAAGGCTTATACAAAAAAGCCCGCGCCGGGGAAATCCCATTTTTTACCGGTATCGACTCGCCTTACGAAGCCCCTGAAAAGCCGGAGCTAGCAGTCAACACCCACGACCAATCCTTAGCCGAAAGCGTACGTTGCGTGATTAACCTGTTGATAGACCGGGGTATCATTAAGGATACCCCGTTACCTGATGACGCGGATTGAGGGTAAACGGCTAAGCCACCGCTTAGGTTATGACTAAGCGGTGGTGTTGAGTAGGCTGGGCGATGTGATGAAAAGCCGCTGTATCTTTGACCGGATGGCGGCTTTTTTCTGCCTTGAATAACGGGGAATGGGCTGTTTTTTAGCCTTTGTCCGGTGCCGTGTAATTCCATTATTGATAGAGGGGCTAAGTCCATGTTCATCTTAATCAATATAGCTAATCCAATATAAGCCGATAAGGACTGCCCGTCCTTCAAGGACGTACAGTCCTTCCTGTCGCCTTTTTGGCATCATCAATTTATATCGTATTGGCTATACAGACCTCGGCGGCGCGGGTCAAGGCACTGTCAAGCAGGCATTCGGAAACCGTCTTGCTGGTGACGGTCGCCGCGTCTTGCAGGGCGCGTTTTACGCGCGGTGTGGTGCGGATGTCGATCCGCTCGGATTTCGGTTCTTGTTCAAGGTGCATCATTGGCTCTTCCGGCCAGTTAAATCTGAAAGCAATATATGACACACATTGTCAGGACGGTAAAGGACTGTTTGCAATTGTCCAATTTTGTCTGGTGCGGTACGCGAAAAGGCCTGACGTGGGCAAGTAGACGTTAAGCAAGCAACAGTTTTTCAGCCGTGGCTAAAGGCAAAAACAGAACTCTGGGCATACCGACAAGCTGGCGGAATCCGTGATGCTTATAGAAATTCACGGCCTGATCGTCTTTGGCATCCACGAGCAGGGCAAACGAAGCGGGAGCGGCGGCAATCGCCTTTACGGCGGCATCGGCCAGCAAGGATTTCCCCAAACCACGCCCCTGATACCGCCTGTCTACGGCTAAACGCCCAATGCGGACGGCTGGCATGGTGGGATAACGGGGCAGGCGTTTGGCATCTTCAGGGGGCAAATCCGCTGTGGATACGCTGGCGGACGCAATAGTGTAGTAGGCCACTACCTGCTGGGTCGCTGTTTCGACGGCCACAAAGCAATTGGCTATGCGGCGGCGACTATCCTGCGTGGCTTGTGTTTGGAGATAGAGGTCAAGCCTGCTGTCCCCGCTGGTAAAAGCGGATCGGTCATGCTGGCTGGCTAAGGCTTCGAGGCGGAAAAGAGCGGTCACTCAACACCGAACAATTCACGGCGTTTCTCAAAAGCCCGGCGTAAAGCGTCTGTCGGTTCAGGGGGATTAAGGATGCTTTCGGCAAAAAGACGCTGATCATCTACGGAAAGGCGGATGATGTCGGTGGTCTCTATTGTCTGCCGCGCCGCCTCACTGGAGGCCGCGATAACGAAATCTGTCAACGTCCGCCCTTCTATCTCGGCGGCGCGTTTCAGCATCGCGTGGATATGAGGGGGCAAGCGGGCTTCAAGACGGGCTGTTGGTGGTTTTGATTCTTTCATGTAATGAATATACGGCAATATGCCGTATGGTGTCAACAGGTAAATCACGGATTGCCTAACAAACGAAGGGGTTTTAGACAAATAGCGACACAAGCAAAAACAATAGGTTATAAGTTTAAGAATTTTATTAAACTTATAATGGCTTATTAGACGATAGCCGTAATGCGCCGAATGATTGCAACTTAACATACGGTGCCATACGGCTTCTCCTATTGCACCTTACCGCGTTAAAAGTATTGATTTTTAGCGCAAGTTTTCCTCATTGGTCTTTAATTCCTGTATTATTTTGGCTTATATTTCTATTTTCCAAGCGATGGTGGGACCTAGAGGCTTCAAGACGTTACCGTGCAAATTTTAGCCTCTTGACTGATAATTGCCACTTAAGCCCACTCACTTCCCCAACAAAAACAAACTAGCCAAGCCCAAGACAATAAAAAACCCCATCGAATCGGTGATGGAAGTCAAAATCACACTGGTGCCGACTGCCGGGTCTTTGCCAAACTTATAGCGCAGCAACGGGATGCTCAAACCGACGATGACCGCCACCAGCAAATTGATGAACATCGCCGTCGCCATCACCCCCGCCAAAGCAAGGTCGTGATACAGCAAAAACCCCAGCAAGCCCATAATCAGGCCGATGAACGTCCCGTTCAGTGCCGCCAGGGTCAATTCTTTCCTAATAAGCCGCTGCACATTGGCGGCAGTAATCTGCCCTAAGGCCAAAGAGCGGATAATCAGCATACTGGTCTGATTACCCGTATTGCCGCCCATCGCCGCGACAATCGGCATTAACGAGGCCAACGCCACCAACTGCAAAATCACATCCTCATACAGGCCGATGATGCGCGTCGAGGCGAAGGCGGTGGCGACATTAATCAACAGCCAGCCCCAACGGTTTTTCGCGCTTTTCCAGACACTGGCGAACAAGTCCTCCTCTTCCGTCACCCCCGCTTGGCTAAGCAAATCCTCATCGGATTTTTCGCGGATAAAATCCATAATGCTATCGACGCATAACCGCCCCTGCAACTCGCCGTTTTGGTCGACTACGGGCGCGGAAATCAAATCGTAACGCTCAAACGCGCGGGACGCTTCGCCGGTATCTTGGTCAGTCTGGAACACCACAAAATCCGTGACCATCACCTCGGCGACATGCAAAGATGGGGCATGGGTCAGCAAGCGCTGCAACGGCAACACCCCCTTAACCCGGTTATGGCCGTCCACCACAAACAGCTTATCGGTATGGCTGGGCAATTTGCCCAGCTTGCGGATATACGAGGAAATGGCTTTCAGGCTCATATCATCGCGGATGGTGATCATGCCAAAATCCATCAACGCCCCCACCTCATCGTCCTCGTAAGACAAAATGGCGTTCAGATGGGTGCGTTCGGTACTGTTCAGCGAACGCAAAATGCGCAACATCGCCCGTTTCGGCAAATCGGCGGCCAGATCGGCCAGTTCGTCCGCGTCCAGATTACCCGCCACCGAAGCCAATTCGTCCGCCGCCATACCAGAAATTAGGCTATGCCTGACCGCATCCGACACTTCCAACAAAACTTGCCCGTCTTGGTCGGCCTTAATGGCATCCCAGGCGGCCTTACGTTGGTCTAACGGCAACGATTCGAGGATAAAGGCGATGTCCGCCGGATGCAACAGCGCGAATTTTTCCCGCAAGCGCGTATGATGCTGTTTATGCAGCACCGTCTCCACCAACTCATGGTTAGTGGCGGGGCCGCGCTGCACCAGCGACATTTCCAATTGCTGTTTGGCCAGTAAGGTAACGATTTCGTGCAATTGGTGCTGCAAAAACTGCGCAGTATGTAGTTTTTCAGTGGCTTCCATCGTAGTTTGTCCGGGGTCTAGGGATGCGGTGCATCTGCATCCTATCGTTAATCGCCTGAATAGTGCCTTAACAGCAGGCTTTAGGGTCTAGGCACTACGCCGATTCGAGCCAATAGTTCTTGCCAGAGTTCATTATAGGCCCTTACTGATGGGCCGGACTTACAAAAAGCCCCCAAGGGCCGCCGCTCCAAGCCCATGCGCTCAATATCGCTGGCGTAAGGGATAACCGTCTGCAACAGTTCGGGTACAGTCGCCGACAATTGCCGCATCATATCCTTGTGCAGAGATTTGCGCCGGTCAACCATAGTACAAAAAGGCAGCAAAGGCAGTTTAGCCAACTCATGTCCGGCCATAAAGTCTTGTAACTGCGTTAAGGTGCGCAGCGATAAAGTGGTGGGGATCAGCGGCAATAAGATCACAT
Source organism: Methylovulum psychrotolerans (assembly GCF_002209385.1). Lineage (NCBI taxonomy): Bacteria > Pseudomonadati > Pseudomonadota > Gammaproteobacteria > Methylococcales > Methylococcaceae > Methylovulum > Methylovulum psychrotolerans. The sequence continues at coordinate 1,846,326 of NZ_CP022129.1, read as the reverse complement.
CGGCGGCGACAAACACCGCCTCCGACAACAAAGACAGGTTCGGCGGGCAATCCAGAAACACAAAATCGTAGGCTTCCGCCAAGGGTTTGAGGCGTTTTTTCAGTTGGCGGGTGGGTTTTTTCTTGGCATCCAATAAAAAATCATGGTTGCGGAAGGCAAAATCGGCGGGCAATAAGTCCAGACCCGGAAAATCAGTGGCCTTAATCAAGTCTTCCAACTCGCTGTCACCAGCGAACAATTGCTTGCCACCGCCTTTCAGCTTCGGCTTAATGCGGAAATAAAAGCTGCTGGCGGCTTGCGGGTCAAGATCCCACACTAAAGTACGGTAGCCGCCCTGTGCGGCGAGAAAAGCCAAATTCACCGCGCTGGCCGTTTTACCCACCCCACCTTTAATGCTATACAGCGCGACTATTTTCATCCCCCCCTCCCTGCGCTAAGCGCATCCTGACCTTAAGCCATAGTTAACTGACGTTACGCAGTAACGTCGCTTTACCCCCGTTTGCCGCGCCGAGCATCGCAGGGTTTGTCGGGATCAGCCCGAAGGGGCGCGGCAGGGATGCCGCGCGTCGGCAGGTGGGCAGGAGCCCACTCTGCCGACCCCCGACAAAACCGAGAAGCGCAGGAAGAAGCGGCAATCGGGCCGCCTTTTCTTTGGATACTTTCTTTTGGCGGAGCAAAAGAAAGTATCTCGCCTTCGGGTGCGAGAACCCGATTAAAAAAAACCGTCGCGACAGCGACTCATTATTTTTTTCATTATCAGAAAATATCCGCTTAATATCAGATATTTAAACCTGTGTCGCCAACCCCGACCGATACGCCCGCATCAGGGCGAGAAAGGCCAAAAAATCATACAAGGCATGAATAATGATGGGCGTGAGCAAGTTACGGTCGCCCTGAATATCCATCATCACCCCCAAATAAATGCCGACCAACCCCGCCAGTACCGAATACAGCGGCGTAACCGAATGTACCAAACCAAATAACACATTACTGAGCAACAACCCCGCCGTCAGCCCCCACGATACTTCCAGCCAAGGCTGAATAACGCCACGGAAGAGAATTTCTTCGGAAATCCCCGCCACCGCCGCCAAAACCAACAGCCCAACCCAATCATAACGGTGCAGGCTGGGGCCTAAGGTTCTGAGCAAAAACTGGCGGATTTGCGCCACCGAATGCCCCTGCACTTTCTCCATCGCCAAAAACATCATAAACAGCGGCAACGTCCCCACCCCACCATACAGCAAGCTGCCGAAAGTAAAGTGAATGTTGGCGAACGGGTTGAGGTGGGCGATCCAGCCTAACAGCATCGCCACCAGAATTAGCGAGGCCTCAAAGTAACAGGCTTTTTTAAAAAAATTATCGGATCTTAAGGGCACTTTAGTCATCGGCACAGCTAGAATCTATTTAAAACAGACATTCTAAACCACCCTGTAAAAAAAATGCTTAAAAATAGTATAAGACAGGAAAATACCTTTACGGCAGGCTTTTTTAGCCTTGAAAAACCTAAACGTAGGACATTTCCGCCAAACGGGATGGGCGGTGGGAGAAAAATGGCTAATGCGGGCAAAAACAGGCAAAAGCCGCGCAAGCAGCGGCAGGGGAAATCAAGGGATGCGCGGATAAGGCGGTAAAACCTTATCCGGCCTTCGGTAGGCCAACGCTACGGCCTACGGCATGAAGGCAAAATCGGGCGGCGGCTTATCGGGCTTTAGCCAAGCGTTTTTCCAACGCATCAGCCAGCAAAGGCTCTTGGTGGCGCACATGGGTAAGGAAATGCCGTCTTAACATTGAATCTTCCGGGATGTGCAATTTAGCCGCCAACTTAGCGGCGGCAGACTTTTGGGAAGGTGCAAAAATAATGGCGACAACCGCTAAAGCCAATAAACCTAACGCAGTGATTTCAATCATATTTATCTCTATTGTAGAAAAAGGCCAACAGCCCCGTTACCGTCTTAATAAGGGCATACTGGGTAAACGGCCAATTATACAGCAAACGTTAAACGATGCACCATGCCATGCACCAAAACATAACATTGCCCATCAATTTTATTTTGCCACAAAAAACAAGGAAATAGCGCACTAAAGCCAAGCCTTGCCGACATAGCCCAAGATTTTTGAAGCCATTAATGGGCAAGTGCTGGCAGCAACTGCCCAAATTTAGGCAAACCGTTAAAAAGTCAAGCGATTAACGCCTGCAAAAACACTTTTTGCCTGTATAATAACGGGTTAGTTTTTTGACACGGCCCCCTATGCAAAAATATGATGGTTTGCTGATCCACGAAAGCCACGATGACGACGGCATCATCGAAGTGGTGGAAGCGGCAGGCGTAAGATCGTTGCACTTTGGCTCATCCTCCATCCAAAGCGCGATACTGTTAACTGACCCAGAACACTTGGCCTTAGCTTATGTGCGCAGCATGACCAGTTGGCAGCTCTTTAAGGAGACGCTGGCCGACCCCGTGCTGCTCATCGGCCTAGGCGGCGGCTCCATCACCCGGCATCTGCTCCACCACCACCCCGATTGCCGCCTGACCGTCATAGAAAGCCGCAAAAGCGTGGTGCGGGTCGCCCGCAGCCATTTCGGCCTGCCGCAAGACCCGCGCCTAAAAATCATTATCGGCGACGGCGGCGATTATGTCCGCCAGCGTGCCGACAGCCACCACGGACGCTATGGCCTCCTGGTGGTGGACGCGTTCGACCACGAAGGCATGGCGGCTTCGATCAGCAACCAAGCGTTTTTTGATGCCTGTCAAGCCCTATTAAAAGACGACGGCATCTTGGTCATTAACCTCTGGGGTGGCACCAGCAACCCCTTGTTCCAAGCCGCCGCACTGTGGCTGGGCAAAGCCTTCGACTGGAAGTTATTATTCCTGCCCGTGGTCGGGCGCGGCAACATCATCGGCTTGGCCTTTAAGCAGGCCGTGCCGGGCATCTCCTTAAAAAGCCTGCGTGCCCGCGCCGTCGCGCTGGAGCAGCAATTACACATCGATTTTCCGGCGTTTTTGCGGGATTTAAACAAGCATAACGCCAGCACCCTTAAACAAGTGATAAAACCATGACCGACACCACTCAAGCCGCCCCCTACCTGTTCGGCTACCGCAAATATTGGGCGCAACGCTTTGGCACCGCCCCCTTACTGCCGATGACCCGCGCCGAAATGGACGAACTGGGCTGGGACAGTTGCGACATCATCCTCGTCACTGGGGATGCCTACATCGACCACCCCAGCTTCGGCATGGCGCTGATAGGCCGCTTATTAGAGTCGCACGGCTTCCGCGTCGGCATCCTCTCGCAACCCGATTGGACATCCGCCGCCGACTTTAAAGCCCTAGGCCGCCCTAACCTGTTTTTTGGCGTCACCGGGGGCAATATGGACTCGATGGTCAACCGCTACACCTCCGACAAAAAAATCCGCTCCAACGATGCCTACACCCCCGACGGTGCAGCGGGCAAACGCCCCGACCGCGCCGTTAACGTCTACTCGCACCGCTGCCGCGAAGCCTTTAAAGACGTGCCGATCATCATCGGCGGCATTGAAGCCAGCCTGCGCCGCATCGCCCATTATGACTATTGGTCAGACACCGTGCGCAAATCAGTGCTGCTCGATGCCAAAGCCGACCTGCTGGTTTACGGCAACGCCGAGCGGCAAGTCGTCGAAATCGCCCACCGCCTCGCCAACGGCGAAGCCATCGGCGACCTGGTCGGCATCCGTGGCACCGCGCACTTCGTCAAAACCATCCCCGAAGGCTACGCCGTCAAAGACTCCACCGACATCGACAAGCCCGGGGCATTAATGCCGCCCGTCAACCCCTACCAAGAAGAGCCCGCCTGCGACCTAAAACCCGACGCGCCTAGCAGCCTCCTCGACGCGGGCGAACACGCCATCCGCTTCGACAAACTGCTGATGCGCAGCCAACGCGCCAAGACCGTGTTGCGCTTGCCCGCTTTTGAGGCCGTCAAAGACGACCCAATTTTATACGCCCACGCCTCGCGGGTGATGCACGCCGAAACCAACCCCGGCAACGCCCGCCCGCTGATCCAACAGCACGGCAACCGCCAAGTCTGGCTCAACCCGCCGCCCATCCCGCTGACCACCAAAGAAATGGACGGCGTGTTCGACCTGCCCTACTCCCGCCTGCCGCACAAAGCTTACGGCGGCGCGAACGTCCCCGCGTTTGAAATGATCCAACATTCGGTCAACATCATGCGCGGCTGCTTCGGCGGCTGCACCTTCTGCTCCATCACCGAACACGAAGGCCGCATCATCCAGAGCCGCTCGGAAGACTCCATCATCCGCGAGATTGAAGCCATCCGCGACACCTCGCCCAACTTCACCGGCCACATCTCCGACTTGGGCGGCCCCACCGCCAACATGTACCGCTTGGCCTGTAAGGATGAAAAAATCGAAGCCGCCTGCCGCAAGCCCTCCTGCGTCTACCCTGGCATCTGCCCGAATCTTAACACCGACCATACCCCGCTCATCAAATTGTACCGCCGCGCCCGCGCCTTACCCGGCATCAAACGGATATTCATCGCCTCCGGCCTGCGCTACGATTTGGCGGTCGAGTCGCCCGAATACGTCAAAGAACTGGTCACCCACCATGTCGGCGGCTACCTAAAAATCGCCCCCGAACACACCGAACAAGGCCCGCTGTCAAAAATGATGAAGCCCGGCATGGGCACTTACGACCGCTTTAAGGAAATGTTCGACCAATACTCCAAAGAAGCGGGCAAAGAACAATACCTGATCCCCTACTTTATCGCCGCCCACCCCGGCACCACCGACACCGACATGCTCAACCTGGCCCTCTGGCTAAAACGCAACGGTTTCCGTGCCGACCAAGTGCAAGCCTTCCTGCCCTCGCCGATGGCCACCGCCACCGCCATGTACCATTCCGGCAAAGACACCCTGCACAAAGTCAACCACAAAGCCCCCGACATCTACATCCCCAAAAGCGTCAAACAACGCCGCCTGCACAAAGCCTTTTTACGCTACCACGACCCCAAAAACTGGCCGATGCTGCGCGAAGCTTTAAAAGACATGGGCCGTGCGGATTTGATCGGCAACGGCAAACACCACCTCATCCCCTCGTTCCAACCCAAAGGCACCGTACCGGAGACGGGCAAGACCCAAGCGTTTAAGACTAAATATACGGGGTTGGATAAGCAGAAACCGGGGGTTAGCAAGGGGAAAGTTTATGGCGGGAATCGGGGCAAAGCGCGGTAATTTTTATCTGCTTTATGCTAAGGGGTTTGTCCGTTGAACATTACTGTTGAGCCGTTAACGTTTGCTTGGTGGAACACCAGCCTGTCACCACCAACACTGAGGAAGGTACGCCGCGCCAGTGATGAAGAAAAACAAATCGCCATTAAAGTGATTTATTGCCTGTTACTCGATTTTGCCATTGATTTTCTAGCCTTAGGGGAAATATCAAAAGATGATGTTACCCTATTAAGATCGCTAGATGGATTAGAGGGCTACCGCATTGAAAGCGGTGTGTCGCAATCAGGTAAGGTCATCTTTGATACTTGTTTTATTTATCGGCCTGATAGATTACAAATTAGCACCCCTATAGACATCGACTATGCAAGAGGTGGTAAGAGGATGAAAATCGCCCAAAAAATCGGCGTGCAACTAATCGATGGCACTTGGTTTTATCTATTGGTGTCACATTGGCAAAGTCGGCGTTATTGTCCCGAAAGTGATGCAGACCGCCATTTGCTGGGAATACGTTTGCGTGATGCCGTGGATGATATTATCGATAACTCTGAATCCGCCCCGTATATTATTTTGCTGGGTGATTATAATGACGAACCTTTTGATGTTCCGTTAAGCCGCCAACTGATGGCGACCCGCGATAAAGCATGGGTCATCAAGCAAAGAAAAAAGCAACTGCTTTATAATCCCTTTTGGCGGCATTTAAGTTATCCAAACCTGCAAGCCTTAGATTATGCCGGAACCTATTATTACAAAAAGGGATCTACGACAAAATGGCACACTTTCGACCAAATCATGGTGTCATCGGCGTTTTTGGGTGAGATAGGATGGGCTTTGAATGAAGCATCAACGGGGATTATAGATATTCCTGGTTATTTACAGATGGTAAAAAATAAGTCAATTTTTGACCATCTTCCCGTCATAGCCACATTTGCGAGGAAACCATAATGGTAGATTTTATTGCCGCCTTTAATAAAGGCTTGGATGCGGCCCAAATAGCCGAAAAAAATAAACGTGAAATAAACTCGGTTTTCGATGAGTTGAACAAACAGCTTGCTAACGCGACCAAGGGGAATGTAAACATTCAAATAAGAGAATGTGAAAAAGCACCTGATTTTAATCCACTCGGTGGTAGCCGCATAGATTTTCGAAACATAAAATATCAGGCTATCTGCGCCATAAATCCACTATTCCCATTCCCCGTGTCACCAACAAAAGAAATTGCTACCTGGAGCCAAGACCGGACGGGCTATCCCTGTAAAATCAGCTTTGGCACTAAAGAGCATTATTGTGAAGACAAAGTCGCTTTGGAAAACGCCTTAGCCCTGATGTTACAAGATCCCATTGTTGGCGAAAACTTGGCCGAGCTGATGGCCATGTCGAAAGCATCGGCTTAGGTTAGGATGGTGCATGAAATATAACCCGTTGTAGAGACGTTGCACTGCAACGTCTCTACAATTTTTTGCCGTTTGCCAAGCGACGCGGTTATTTTATGCAACAGGCCATCAGCAAATACCCACACCTTTGCAGGTAGAGACGGGATCTACACTCCAAATAAGGAAACCGCTGTTGTAATACGTGCCGTTAAGGATATAGGTTTCGCCATTCAGGCCATTGGTGGTAGCGGCAGTGGCCGTAATGGTCATATGATTGTTATCGAGTTGGACAACGGTGACGGACGCTGTGGTCGCGTCAGCGGGTGGGGTTGCGGCAATTTTTTGGGCTATTTGATCTAGGGTGATATGCATGTAGTAGTCGCCTGTTGGTGTGCCGTCACACGCGCCCGCCGAACCGGGTGTGCCAAAGCCGTTATTGGCCTGGCCGCACACTTCAGCGGCCGCTTTAACACCGTATGTGTCAAAAACCACTTCGGAGAATTTGGCTTTGGCCGTGTCTTGGTACGGCACGAACGATAAGTCACCGCAGACGCTGTCCATAAATTTAGTCAATGGCGTTACCGCCAGCGAGTCGTTGATTAAGCCGCCGCCCACTTTATCCAATAGGAAAATTTTCTGGGTGTGGCTATTTTGGGTTTGGTAGGCGAAATACTGATGGGTATAGCCGCCAGTGGTGGCCTTGCCGGTTATCGTGCCTTGTGCGGCGGTGGCAATGACGGCTTTTATCTCAGCCACGCTTAACTTGGCGGCCCTTACTTCTCTGGATGTCAGGCTAGGGCCTGAGGTGGAGATATTGACCGTGTGTTGGACAATCACTTTGCCGTTGCCATCTATGGTGCAGCTATTGCTGTTGCTGTTCGTGGGCATGGCGGGTGAGGCGACCACGACTCTTAACAAAGGATCGGGGGTGGCAAGGGCAATGCCTGATAGCGGTAACAAGAACAACGGCCAAACGTGGGACAGTTTCATAATCAGACTCTTTAAGTGGGTTGAAAAATCGTTAACGGATGGTTTTATGCCGCCACCCTTAAAGAGTATAGCCGATAAAAAACTTTTGTAATCCGGTTAGCATAAAGGTTTCTGGGCATCACTTGGCTTGCTGCAACTTTTTAAGCCAGATGGTCATGATTTTGAGAAGCCACAAAAAGGCGATCATTTTGCTTACGCCGACTTGATAAAATTCAATGAAACGAACGGCCAAGTCATTCCTAATGCTAACCGCCAACATTATATGCTGGCCTTAATGGCAAAATTAGCCCCTGAGCTTAAGAAGCTTAGGTCATAAGGCCAGTAACATAGAATGGATAGGGCTGGAGCGCGGGCATCTTGCCCGCAACACCCGCCATAGTAAGACAACCTAAGCTAACCGATTACCCCTACCCCACTCACAACACCGTCACCACCAGCGCAAACACAAACGCCACAATCACCCACAAGGTAAATTTAGCCGTTAAGGTCAAGCCCGCCTTAAATTGCCGATACTCCTCAGCAATAGCATGGCGTTTGTCCGCCGCGCCGATGATCCGCCACCACCGCCCTTTTAAGCTGGCCTGCTCTTCGGCGGCGGCTTCCTGCTCGATCAGTTCGATGACTTTGGAATAAAAGCTGCCGCATTCCGGGCAGCGCATGGCGGTCAAATCCCGTTCGTGACCGCATGAAGGGCAATGTTGCATGATAGTCTCCTGTTTAGCCATAACCTTACCCCCAATCGACCCGATACGGCTCCATGACGATGGACTCGACCTGCTCGCCGAGCATGATGATCTTGCCGTTATAGCGCTGCTCCCCCGTTGAGGCAAATTCAAAGGTAAACGTACGCCGCAGCTGCATTTTGCCGTACTTATCGCGCTTAAACCATAAACTGTGCCCGGCGACATACTCGTCGAGCATTTGCACCTGCACCGCTTGGCAATGCTCGCGGGTCGCCTTATAGGCCAGTTCTTTGACTTTTTGCCCGTGATACCAATAAAAGAAACCCGACAACAGCAACATAATGAAAATAAAATGGTCTATCATGGCAGAATGACAAAAAATAAACGGAGGTTAAGCGGCTATTGTACCCAGATTTTTTCACAAAAGCCGCAGCCGCCTTAACACAAGCACCGCTGGCGTATTGCTTTGCCTAACAGGCATGGTAAATTAAGCCCATCTTTCACCCACTTACCTGACTTTGCTATGGCTTCTGAACTCACCTGTATTGAAATACTGCCGACAGCGGCGCATACCTATTCTGTGATCTGGCTGCATGGCTTAGGGGCAGATGGCCACGATTTTGAAGGGATAGTCCCAGAACTGCACCTGCACGCCGCCGCCCATATCCATTTTATCTTCCCTAACGCCCCTATCCAGGCCGTGACCATCAATGGCGGCGCGAAAATGCGCTCGTGGTACGACATCCTCGAAGCGACCTTAGACAGAAAAGTCGACACCGACGGCATTTACCAATCCGCCGCCGCCATCAATTCGCTGATCCAGAAAGAAATCGACAAGGGTATTCCCGCCGACCATATCTTGCTGGCGGGCTTCTCGCAAGGTGGGGTCATCGCCCTGCATACCGGCCTGCGCTATCCGCACAAACTGGCCGGCATCGTCGCCCTGTCCACCTACCTGCCCACCGTCGGGCAATTAAAAACCGAAGGCAGCGCCGCCAATTACAACACCCCCATTTTTATGGCGCACGGCATCCTCGATAACGTCGTCGCCATTGAAACCGCCAAAGCCGCTTATGACGCGCTCAATGCCCTAGCCTACCACGTCAAATGGCACGATTACCTGATGGAACATTCGGTGTGTATCGAAGAAATCCAGCACATTGCCGCATTTATTAACGCGCGTTTCCAGTAAACGCCCAAACGCCAAGCAATAAAAAAGGGCGTACCCCAAGGCACGCCCTTTTTTATTGCCCACCCGCTTTACAGCGGGCTACCCGCGTCCGCCCTTAGGCTTTAACGGCTTCAACAATACCGTTAAACGCTTCGACACGAGTTTTGCCGGTTTGCACCAGATCAATACCCGTATCAACAATCATTTGGCTTAAACCGGGGGTTTTGTACACCATCATGCACAAATAACCGACGGCTGGCACCGCGATAAAGGCGGCGATAAAGCCATTCAGGCCGAAAACACCCATCAGTTTGGTCAACAGGACAATAATGTCCAGCGGCAACAACACCATTGCCCCAAAATAGGCGATTACCATAAAGGTGAACGACACAAACACCACGAACTGTAGCACTCTGACTAACGCAACGTTAACTTTTTTCATAACTCTCAATTTCCGAATAACTTTAAGATGCCCGGGGGGTGGTTATTCTTGCTTAAATGCCCCCTTTTTTAAGTGGGCGATTATACCTTAATGAAGCGATAATTCTTTATTTTTCTTACGCGGACTATGGATAATCCCCCCTACCCCGCCAACAAGGCCGCATCTATCGCCTTGCGGTCAAATTGCGGGGCGAGCAGGTGGATAAGCCCGTACATATAGCCGCGCAAGTAAGTGTCGCGGCGGATGCCTAAGTAAGTGGTGCTGGCCGGAAACAAATGGCTGGCATCGACCATCCCCAAACCACTGTCGCGTTCAGGGTCATAAGCGATATTCGCCAGCAGGCCGATACCCAACCCCAGATTGACATACGTCTTAATCACATCGGCATCAATCGCGGTCAACACCACATTGGGGGTCAGCCCCGCTTCGGAAAAAACCCGGTTAACCAACGACCCGCCCGTAAAGGTAAAATCATACGTCACCAACGGATAAAGGGCTATTTTTGCTAAGGTCAACGGCTCACCGTCAAATAAGGGATGCGCGTGCGGGGCAATGATGCAGCGGTTCCATTCATAACAGGGGAAGCACAGCAGCTTCTCAAAACCATTAATCACTTCCGTGGCGATGCCGATGTCCGCCTCGCCTCTGGCGACTTGCTCGGCGACTTGGGTGGGCGTGCCTTGGTGGATATGCAGCTTAACATCAGGATAGCGCCGGATGAACGCCTGCACCGCCGACGGCAAGCGATACCGGGCTTGGGTATGGGTGGTCGCTAAAGTCAAAATCCCGGTTTCTTTCTGGCTAAATTCTTCGCTGACGCGCTTAATATTTTCAATTTCCCGCAACGCCCGCTCCGCCAGTGCTACAATAAGCCCGCCGGATTCGGTCACCCCGGTCAGGCGCTTGCCGTGACGCTCAAAAATATGCAGGTTCAGCTCTTCTTCCAACAACTGGACTTGTTTGCTGACCCCCGATTGCGAGGTATGCAAGGTCTCGGCAGCATGGGAAACATTCAAATTCTGGCGGACAATCTCCCGCACATACCGCAACTGATGCAACTTCATAAACCCATTCTATATAATCAAATAAGATAAACATAGAATAACATATCATTAATTGTTATAGCCAAGCCCTGTTAATATGCAGCCATATCATTTTTAATCATGGCATGGACTATTTTTTATGAATCTGGCATATTCTCTTTCTGGCTTGCTGGTCGGCCTGCTGGTCGGTATCACGGGTGTGGGCGGCGGCTCCTTAATGACCCCTTTATTGGTGTTCTTGTTCGGCTTTAAGCCCTCGGTAGCGGTCGGCACCGACTTGATGTTCGCCGCCATCACCAAAACCGGCGGCGTGTGGGTACACCATACCAAACACAGCTCAGTCGATTGGAAAGTGGTCAGATGGTTGGCCGCAGGCAGCTTACCGTTTGCCATCGCCACCTTGCTGGTGCTTAAGCATCTGATGGAAATCGGCAAAGAAATCACTGGCGCGATTACCTTTACCTTAGGCATTGCCTTGTTACTGACCGCCACGTCCTTGCTGGTGCGCAGCATCATGATGCGTCGCGCCAAACAGCTTAAAGAGGCGGCGGGCATTGAAGACAAAATCGCCGACGACGAACCGCAAGACGAAGACCTGCAAGCTATAGGCCGTTTTAAACGGATGCAAATCCCCGCCACTATTTTAACAGGAGCGGTCTTAGGGATTTTAGTCACCTTGTCGTCAGTCGGTGCAGGGGCTTTGGGTACGGTCGCCTTATTGTTCTTATACCCAAAAATGAAAACCGTCAAAATTGTCGGTACTGACTTGGCACACGCCATCCCGTTAACCGCCGTGGCGGGTACAGGCCATTGGGCTTTAGGCAACGTTGACGTGGTGCTGTTAGGCAGCTTGCTGGTCGGCTCCATCCCCGGCATCTGGGTCGGTAGCCACCTGAGCGCGAAAATCCCCGAACGCTTCCTGCGGCCCGTTTTGGCAACCGTGTTATTGCTGATCGGCGTGAAATTCGTCTTCGCTTCCTAACTGGCGTTACGCAGTAACGCCGTTTTACTCCCGTTTGCCGCGCCGAGCATCGCAGGTTTTGTCGGGATTAGCCCGAATACCCATAGGGCATAAAGGGGCGCGGCAGGGATGCCGCGCGTCGGCAGGAGTACCCAAAGGGCATAAAGGCAGGAAGCCCTCTCTGCCGACCCCCGACAAAACCGAGAAGCGCAGGATCAAGCGGCAATCGGGCCGCCTTCTGACTCGTGCCGTCCTGGCACTCGCACTTCGTGTGCGGTGCATCCAAATCCGCTCCCGGCGGATTTGTCTTTGGATACTTTCTTTTCGACTGCAAGGATGCAGGAGGTAGAGCAATGCAGGAGCAATTGCCGAGGCGGAGCAAAAGAAAGTATCTCGCCTTCGGGTGCGAGAACCCGATTAAAAAAACCGTCGCGACAGCGACTCATTGTGGATAACAACGCCCACAAGGCTGTTATCCGCCGCCAACCGCTTTATACTATCCGCACCCCTTTACTGCCAGCGGACTTCCCACTGTGAACCACACCGACACCTTCCGGCACATCGCCGGACAAATCAGTGCCTGCACAGGCGAATCCTTCACCCTTCTCTCTGCCCAACCGCTGTCTGGCGGCGACATCAACGCCGCATACTGCCTGCACGGCAAATCCCAGCGCTATTTTGTCAAACTCAACCACCCTGCCCTATTGCCCATGTTCAACGCCGAACAAACGGGCTTACAGGCCCTAGCGGCAACCCGCACCCTGCGCGTCCCCCGCCCCATTGTCTGTGGCGTCACCGCCGAACAGGCGTTTTTAGTCCTAGAGCATATCGATTGGGGCAGCGCCAGCCCCGCCGCCAGCCGTTTGCTGGGGCAAGGCCTAGCCGCACTGCATCGGCAACGCCAAAACCATTTTGGTTGGATCTGCGACAACACCATCGGCAGCACCCCGCAACCCAACCCCGTTTACACCGACTGGGTCAACTTCTGGCGCGACCAACGCCTAGGCCACCAATTGCGGCTAGCCCAAACCAATGGCTACGGCGGCCGCCTGCAACAACTGGGCGAGCAACTGTGTCTGGGGCTGGACGCGTTCTTTAGCACCTACCAACCCCAAGCATCCCTCCTGCACGGCGACTTATGGGGCGGCAACAGCGCGGTGGACAGTCACGGCCAGCCCGTCATTTTCGACCCCGCTTGTTATTACGGCGACCGCGAAACCGATTTGGCCATGACCGAATTGTTCGGCGGCTTCGACCGCGATTTTTACGCCGCCTACCAAGCCGCTTGGCCCCTAGACCCCGGTTTTAGCACCCGCAAAACCCTCTACAATCTCTACCACATCCTCAACCATCTGAACCTGTTCGGCGGCGGCTACGCCCGGCAAGCCGAACAAATGGCGGCAAAACTATTAGCGGAAATCAAGTGACAAACCGCAAGCGAAAGGGATAAACTTACCGATAGCGATTGATTTAGAGAAAATAAAAACACCTTGGGGATAAACAGCCGCTACTGGCAGATAGAAAGCCAGCATCCGTAACGCCTAACAGCCCTGGCGCTGGGCGGCCTTTGCCGAAGGCTTAAGATAAGTGCAGACCTATAAGACAGGCAGTAAGCTGTATAATGGCAATACACCGCTCCTGTACCAAGCCCAAACGGATAATAAACCTAACATCCCGCTCATCTGTCGCTAAACCACCTTTGTGATGGCATTGCCAAAGGGGGGAAAGAACAAAAGCCAGGCGCACCTATAGGTGAACGCTGTTACTGATAACTAACATTAAGCCGCACTATACCGCCGACGACGCGGCCCTAGCGCACCCTTTAACCGAAGCGCTTATGCTTCCAAACCGAGAACCCCATGATTAAAACTATCCACCTTACTTTTATCTTGCTGTCGATTGTCAGCTTTGTCGGACGGGTCATCTTATCGGAAACCCACCCGGCTTTCCTCAAACAACCGTTCTTAAAAATCGCCCCGCACGTCATCAATACCCTACTGCTGCTCAGCGGCATTATCTTAGTGTTCCAAGGACCTTGGTTAGCAGGCGAAACAGGCTGGTTAATCGCGAAAGTCATCGCCCTGCTGGGTTACATCGGCTTAGGTATCATCACCCTGAAAACCCGTGGCCGCGACCGCTGGCTGGCCTTTGCCGGAGCAATGGCCTGTTTTGTCTATATCGGCATTGTCGCCGTCACCAAAAACCCGTTCTTTTTCCTGTAACCCCAAAACAGCGGCATTGACAAACCTTAACTACGAAGGACACTAAGCTTAGAAGAAGCGGACGGCGTGTCCTTCGTGGTAAGCAAAAAATCGGTGGCTTTGCCAAACTGCCATAAAAATAGTTACTAAAAAATCAATCTCTTAATAACAATAGAAGCCGACCTGCTTGGTAGGTCGGGCACGCTTTTCTGCCCGACATTTCCCACTATCGTCCGCTTCAACAGACCCGCTTTAAGATTTACCGCTTAAAAGCGGCGGCAAACCGAACAGCTCCGGCCAAGACCGACACCAAACAAGCCATTCACTTGACAATAAATCAAACACCCTTAGTAGACCCACTAATCCAAGGAGGATGGCAAACCATGTTTATCACCACATTACCGATTATTTTTACCTACATCCACCTCTTCAGTGCCATAGAAGCTGTCGTGTTCTTGGCGGCAATCGGCGGCTTGGTGTATGTGTATACGCCCGAACCGCAACGCACTTGGCAAGAAAAACCCGGCAAAAACTGGTACCAATTCCTCAAAGCCGCCTGGCTGGGCGAATTGCGCCTCTGGCGGGCGTTCTGGCCATTTTTCCTATTCGTTAACGGTGTACTCTATTACGCCGACTACCGCATCGCCGCCGTCACCTACACCATCGCCAGTTGGAAAACCGTGCAGGGTATGCTGTTCCTGCCGATTATTTGGTGGACTGTATCGGTCTGGCAGTGCACCCGCCACAGCCGCTATAAAGTGTATGGTGCACTGGCACGGACAATGACCATCGCCCTGTATCTGGACTTAGCCTTACGGATTTACCTCAGCAGCCAACACCCGAACACCCTATTCGATTGCCGCCTGCTCATCATGCAATACGGCGATTGCTTATAACAAAACCGGAGCGCGGGCATCTTGCCCGCAAGTAGCGGGCAAGATGCCCGCGCTCCAGCGAAACCACCCGCGCCGAGGCCATTTTATCCACACGCTTAAATATCGCCAGCAACCCAACCTAACACGCTGATTTTCTGCCCATCCTGACTAGCGGGCGACCAAAAAACCGTCGCTTAACCCAGTGCATTGCGGTTAATTAGGGTTTAGTTCAGCAAATAACTAAAAACTGTACTAAGATAAGCCTGATTAACCCTGCTGGAGGCTTACCTTATGCGCCGTCTTATTCTACTGTTCCTGACCGTTTACCCGCTCTACACGCTGGCGGAAGATACCCCACCGCCCACACCCGAAAACGTGCCGGACGTACCCGAACCGCCCGCACAGGTAGAAAGCGGCGAAAACATGGAACCGGAAATCACCATCCTGCGCAGCGGCAAAAAGATCATCCAAGAATACCGTCGCGGTGGCCGCTTATATATGATCAAAATTGTCCCCGATATAGGTCCTGCCTACTATTTTCTCGACAACAATGGCGACGGCCTGTTCGACAGCCGCAACAGCGACTTAGACCGGGGCAGCCATGTTAATATGTGGAAATTGTTTGAGTGGTAACGGCAGGCAGATAAAGGGAATACCTACCAGACAAGAGCGCGAAAGCGATTAGCTTTTGCCGAAGGCCTCCAAGCAGCGTATGCTTGCTTTTAAAAACGGCGATGGTTTGGCGGTGCACCACTCCCCTAAGCCATCGGCGCAAAGGCTGAAAAAATTAGACCTTAGCCTACAACAACCCTAACTGCACAGGCTTGGCATTAGGAAACACCGTCTGTACTTGCCCGGCAGACAAACCAAACTGAGTCTGGAACAACCCGCCCATAATATTCCGATAATCATTGAGCACCGGATAATCGCGGTTTTCCAAGAGCATTTTCTGCTCGACCCGCAGTTGTTCGCCGACGATTTGCTTGCCTTTGATGCCGCCGCCTAACAGCCAATACACCGTACCATGCCCATGGTCGGTGCCTTTGTCGCCATTTTCCCGAAAGGTGCGGCCAAATTCAGAAATCACCAACACCACGGTCTTTTGCCACAACGCCCCGCCCAGGGTGGTGGCGAACACGTTCAAGCCTTCGCCCAGCTTCGCCATTTTATTCGCCAACTGGCCTTCCGCGCCACCTTCGTTAAAGTGCGTGTCCCAGCCGCCGACATCGACAAAGCCCAAATTAAACTTATCGCGCATCAGCAAGCCCATGCGCTGCGCCTCGCTGGCGAAGCCTTGCGAAGCAATCGCCCCCCGGCTGGCCATTTCCATTTCTTGCGCCAAGTTTTGCACCACATCCTGACGGGTTTCCATGCCTTCCTGGACATATTTTTGCAACGGGTGGTTCTGGTACATTTCCGCCAAAATCGCCGCCTGACGGTCGGCGAAGTTTTTCTTCGCCACCCCTTTTAAAGATACGTTAGGGATAATCACATCGCCTTTGCAACTGATCGGCAAGGCATTAGTGAAGGCCACCGGATGCGCCCCCGTCAACACCCCCGCCAAGCGGTTTAAAAAGCCGGAGCTATAATTGCTATGCCCCCCTAACGGCGGTGCAAATTCGATACTGTCTTGGGTTTCAAAATGGCTACGGGTCAGGTCATCCGTCCCGGCAAACGGGATAAACGCGGCTTGGCCTTGGTTATACAGCGGCAACAGGCTGTCTTTTAAGGCCGGATGTAGACCCCAGTCGGCGGTGAGCGGCAACACCGCTTTGCTGTCGGCGGGGTCGGGTTTGGCAATCGCCAAGGTGGGGCGGGATTCGTAATAAAAGCTGCTGCTGTACGGCACTAAAATATTGGCGGCATCGTAGCCGCCGCGCAAAAACACCAGCAAAAACCGCGTATCGGTGGCGGGTGCGGCATACAGCCCGGAACGCCAAGACAAAGCCCCCGCTGCCGCCGCGACAGATTTAAGAAATAACCGACGGTGCATAATAATCTCCAATCTCAGGGGGTAGTGACCCGCCCATCAATGATACATAAACTCAGGTGCAGACAGGAAAAACCCGTTCCATTCCGGTTGTGAGGTCGCTTTTGCCAAGGCGGCTTTGGTTTGTGCCGACCAATACGGCTCAAAGGCCTGATAATACAAGCGGTTGGTCAGTACGGGCGCGGTTAAGGTTTTCGGGTCAACGCCCTGTCCGGTCAGCGGGGCTTTGCCACCGCCGATACGCTGGGCAATCTCAAACCGCCGCGTCAATTGCCCTGGGCTGAGCCAGTCTTTTTCGGTCATGCCGTAACCGTCCGGCGTGTCATGGCCGAACAACGGCTCGCCCAAATCGTTCAGCCAATTGGCGGCAGGCTGCATATAGCTCATGGGGCGGTCTTCATAAGCAAAGCGCAACGCCGAGACCACATAGTGCATCGGATCTTTCACCTTGGTGCCTAAAGAAGCGGTAAATGCCGGCGACTCGAACAACACCCGCAAGGTCGCGGCAATGTCGCCGTCGGTGGCGCTAAAGACCTTTACCATCCGCACTTCCAAATCGGGCGGCGGCGCATCGGCAACCCAATAGACCGCCAACTTGTGGCAGATAAACCGCGCCGTGGCAGGGTGGCGCACCAACATATCCACGGCCTGCTCCACCTCGGCGAAACCGTTGCCTTTAATGGTCTTGCCCAGAAACACCTTGTCCGAAAAATCATGGCGGTTCGGGTTAAACTCAAAACCGCCGTCATGGCGGTAATAAGGCTGCATCTGTTCGCTCAAATGCGGGAAATGGTCGCTCCAGTTCATACCCACACCCGTTAAGATATGCGCCAAGGCCTGCACGTCCTGTTGCACATAACCGCCGTCCACCCCTAGGGTGTGCAGTTCCATCAACTCCCGCGCATAATTTTCGTTAATCTTATTGGCGGCATTTTGGGTATTGTCCAAATACACCAGCATGGCCGGATGCTGTAAGGTCGCCATGACCAAATCACGGAAACGGCCTAGGGCATTCGGGCGCAAGGCGCGGTCTTCATAATCGGCAAGCAGAATTTTCACCATCGGCGCTTTGTCCTTCGCGACATTAAAATGGTTAAACCAAAACCACACCATCTGCTCTTTCAGTTGCGCGGGTGAATACACCGCGCGTAACAAATGCCGCTGCATGGCCTCCAGCATTTTGCCGCCGACCTGCTGGTTAAGCAGTAATTTGGCGGGCTGGCGCTCCTCAATCGGCAGTTTATTCACACGGCGGTTCTCGTCCTGCATCGCCAGCGCCGCCATTTTTGGCGGCTCTTGGGAAATGCGCATCGCCGCGATAAGATCAGCCACTGGGGCGGGTACATGGTCATCAACATATTTTTGCAATTGCCGGTTCAAATACTGCGCCCTGCCCTGCGCCAAATAAGCAGTGACCGTCGCATTGTCTATACCGTAAGTCACCCGGTTAAGCCATTTGACATCCTCCCCTGACAACGGCGCAGCCCGCCCTGTCGAACTGAACAAAATCCACAGTAACCCGATTAGTGTTAACGGCTTTATCATAACGTCCCCAAAATAGTGTCCTGGCCTTTATGACCTTTGCCGTCCAAGATAGTTGCAGGCCGACCGCCCCTAAAACCCTTAGGAGCGCGGGCATCTTATCCGCCACTTGCGGGTAAGATGTCCGCACTCCCAGAAAATCACCTCATCATAGGTGCACACGCGCCTAACAAATGACAAGCAAGTTGCAAGCCTTGTCTGGACAAGCATTAACTGCCGCCTCCGCAACACGGGTAAAGTGCCGCCAAACCTGTTGGAACAGGGCTTAAAGCCAATCATACCCCCAACAGGCCAGCCAAATTACCCATAGGCCATTGCTGATTTACAGACACTTTCTGCTGATAGCCTGACCGAAGACAGGCCAGCCGCGTCTTTTTAACCTTTAGCAGTGCACCATCCCCTATCCCTCAAAACCATGCCTGCAAAATAAGTATGCCACCACCATAAACCCTACCAATTTTGCGGGAAAAGACAGGCGGGCTTTATCTTAACCCCGCGTATTCCCTAGCGTCACAGGCCTTGGCATAGTTGCTGCTCTACCGCTAACAACGGTTCCATAACACGAGGATTTGCCATGAAAAAAACCACGACCCTCTGCCTTGCCCCTGTACTGTTGTGCATGTCAGCATTGGCCTATAGCAATACCATTTATACTTATAATGGCCCGAATCTGACGGGCACAGGCGACCATTTGTCCATCAGCTTTACCACGACCACCCCCTTAGCGCCCTCGAAAAGCTACATCACCCTACCCTCGGCCAATTTCGTCAGCGGCTATGTCACGGTCATGAACACTAACGGCATCGTCCCCGGCCTGAACACGCCTATCGAATCGCTACAAGTGCATACCGACAGCGCCGGCAATATCGACGCGTGGAACATCTTCGGCGGCATCAGCACCTTAACCGGGTTAGCGCCGACCATGCAAGGCACGGACACCCAAGCGTACTCCATGAACACGCTAGTCTTCATCCCCGGCTCGGACATTCCCGGCGCGGTCGGCTTGGTCACGGGCGCGTACAATTACGAACAAGCCACCATTGTTAACTTTTATAGCAGCTGTGCCAACGCACCCGCAGGCACTAACTGTACGCTAGCGGGTAACGGGCAACCTTATGGCTATTCCTACAGCGGCATCATCAACCCCGCCCACACCAACGGTTCATGGTGGCAAATCAGCCAAGACAACTCCAACCCGCCGCCCGCCACCATCAACTTTAACGGCACATTCCCTGCCGGAACCGTCGGAACGGCGTACAGCACCAGCCTGACCGTCACCAACGGTACACCGCCTTATGTATGGACAGCAACCGGCTTGCCCAACGGCCTGACTTTCAGTAATGGCAGCATCTCCGGCACACCCACCACCCCCGGCACTTATAGCGTCAATATTGGCCTAAGCGACAGCACCCAAGCGAGTGCCAGCCATACTTACTCGGTAGTGATTAACCCCGCCGTCGCCACTTGTTCTAACAAAGATGCCGTCATCACCTCGGTAGGACGCAACTTTATTGTCGTGAATGGTGGCCTGAACCTGGCCGACCATGTCTGGTACACACCATCAGCGGCAGGCACCACCTTTACGGGCGGCACCACCGGATTCTTGACCGGCGAACTGGTTGACTTTACTGGCACGTTAGATCCAGTAGCAGGCTGTTATGCCACCAGCATGACCGTCAAACCAGCCCCCACAGTGGGTAACTATACCGTTAAGGATGAAGGCCGCAAAAAAATCACCGCGTTTGGCGACCATTATGTGTTTGTCGGCACTAAAAAAATCATCTGGAACAGCACCTCCAGCTACACCTTAAATGCCGCACAAATCAAAGTCGGCATGATAGCCGAGTGGAAAGGGCTACGCGACAAGGCCACCGGCATTGTCTTAGCCAAGAGCTTAGTGATTAACTGATGTTACGCAGCCCTTAGTTTTTGCAACTCTTCATAAGCCATTTGGTTGGCCTTGACGAACAGCTTGGCCCGCATAGCGAAATGATTGGTTTTATGTTTTATCTTCAGGCATTCGAGCTTGAAGTTCATCAGGATTCTCCTCAATCGTGTACTTGGCGGTTCACGATTTCAAGTGTCCTGATGGACTCCTCTTAATGTCAAACTTTTGCTGTCTCCCCGGCAGAGCCGGGGGATTTCCTATAATTGGTTAAAAAAATTGCAATCTATTTGATATTTCTAAAATAAGCAAAATGGTCGGGAAGAATGACTTTCCTGACCATTATTCTGCATAATATAACATTTTAGTTTTTAATATAAATATATTAACTTTAATGTCAGCACCGCCAACCTCATAAACAACAACATTAGCAAAAAAACCACGATCATCCCTACCGTAACATCCCCGCCGGATAACTATAACTCGATCATCAAGTTTTTCATAAAGTCGCCCAAAATTTATCCTGATTGGCAAGATGCTTTAGCCGAGCGGAACCAAACCTCTGAACAAGGCCCAACGGCGGTGGCGGCAACGAGCAGGCGTATGGGAAGTTTGTCGAGTTGGAACCGACGGTTGAAACGATAGGCAAACGCCCTCAGATAACGCGATGCCTATTTTGCGAACCCAAACGCATGATAAGCGCCGCCAAGGCTGGTCTTGAGGTTGCCGAGTATAGTATTGAGCCATAGGAATTCAAGCATGTCTTTAGGTTTTCGCCCGCCGACAATGATCGCCCCGTGTCGGCAATCCGTCCGGGTCACCGCCGCGAAGCAGGCCAGCCCGTCAGATAAGGCGGTGCTGCCGGGTTCCAAGTTGATTTTCGCCCAGTCGGAAATTGCCTCGCAGGTGAAGCCCGGAATGAGGGACAACTTGATGTATAAAGGATGCTCGTCGCCGTCAAGCGACAGTGCGGCCACAAAAGGCACTTTGTTTTCAGACCCCGGCTCGCTTGCCGCCGCCAAGATAAGCATCATCAATGTCGACCTTGCCGCTGAAGGTGTGTAGTCCGCGTCACGCTTGGACATCGCCGCCATCAGCTTGCCAAGCCGTGGGATAGCTGACGCCAATCAGCCGCTTTAAAGCCAATGCGGACAGCCCGGTCTTAGCTTGGCTGATACCCGCACAGGCACGGGTGAAATAGATCGCCAGAAACCAAACCGTCAGCGGTAGGCGGGTGCTTTGGAAGAGCGTCCCGGCGGTCAGTGCCGTTTGGCGGCGGCAGGCTTTGCACTGGAAAGTTTTGTGGTTAAGCACGCTATGGCCGGTTTCACCACAACAGGGGCAGACAAAACCCTCAGGCCAGCGGGCTTGCTCAAGTTCGGCCTCCTTAAATGATATGGCCTTTAGTATACGCCGTCCTTTCGCGTAATACTGGGTTTGGCTGAAGCAGCTTGCTAATCAGGACGGCTATTTGTCACCCGTAGACTACGAATTGCAGTGAAAGCTGCTTAACCTTGTGTCCGGAAAAGTATTGGTACATATTATGGTGCAGTCGATAACGGCAAATGCTTGGTTAGGGTCACCTGGTTGTGTTGTTGGCTATAACAATATGCGTAACCGTCCATATAGCTGCGTACCAGATAGATTCCCAAGCCGCCAATAGGACGATCTTCAACAGCTAAAGAAAGATCCGGATCCGCCATGACAAAAGGGTCGAAGGCATCGCCATCATCGCTAATGCAAATGGTGATGGTCTGCGCATCGCTGTGGATTTGGATGTCTATCGTACCGTACCGTCCGTCGGCATAGCCATTGTCAATGACGTTGACCAATAATTCTTCCAGCACCAAATTAATTTGCATAACTGTGGCATCATTCCAACCCTCTTGTTCGGCAAATATTTCCAAGGCTTCCGTCAACAGCGCTAGTGAGTCAATATTATTAGGCAATTGTTTGGCAAAATACCCGTTAGGGGCGGGTATATCGGTATATTTGTGTGCCATATTTGTGTTCATGCGTTCTGCCCATTCAGAATAAAAGCGGATTAAATAGCCTTGTTTTATGGATGCTTGTAACAGTCACCGCCAAACGTACCCGGATGGTTTAAGGCCGGCCTATTTGCAGTGCCATCAGGGTAATATCGTCAGATTGCTCGGCTCCGGCAGTAAAGGCAAGGACATCGGTCATGATGGTGCCGATGAGTTCCTGGGCATTACTATAGGCCAGCCCGGTCAAAAGGCCGCACAGGCGTATTTCGCCATAAGCGTTGTAATCTTTGTCCATCGCTTCGCTAATGCCGTCGGTATACAGCAAGAGGCTATCGCCTAAGCTAAGCTGAAGAGTTTGGCTACTAAAGCTGATGCCGTCGATAATGCCCAAGGCCGTACCCGAATCACCCGTCAGCATGGTAACAATGCCATAGCGCGACAAATGCAGCGGCGGGTTATGGCCGCCAAAACTATAGTTCAGGCTATAAGTATCCAGATCCAGAGTGGCCAAAAACAGGGTGACAAACATTGACGCTTCGTTATCGCGGCATAATTCGGGATTGAGTGCCGCCAAAATTTGGTGGGGCTGGGTATATTGTTTGGCGATGGCGCGGATCAGGGTTTTGACCATGACCATAAACAGAGCGGCCGGCACACCCTTATCGGACACGTCGCCAATCACTAACAGTAAGGTTTTATTATCCAGATGGAAAAAATCATAAAAGTCGCCACTGACTTCGCGGGCCGGCTCCATAAAGGCAAACAAGTCAATCGGCTGGCCATCGCTAAAACGCGGGAAGGCTGTCGATAACATGCCCATTTGGATACTATGGGAGAGTTTGAGCGATTCTTGCAAGCGTTCTTGGGCGACCCGCTCGTGGATCAGGTGTACCCTGGCGATCGCCAGGGCGACCTGGGTAGCCAATAAGTTCAGTACCTTAGCTTCAGCGGCACTAAAAGAAACCGCCTCGCGGCTGATGACACTAAGGACACCAAAGGTTTTGTCACGGGTTTTCAGTGGGGCGCATAACATGGCGCTAATATCGCTTAAGACCCCGGCACAGGCTTGGTAACGCGGGTCTTGCCAAACTTCGTTGACAATTTCGGTATTGCCTGAAGCCAAAACTTGCTGGGTGATACCGTCGATACCCAATAATTTTGCTCCAGTCGGGAATAATTCGCCTTGTCCCGCACAGACCGTCAATTGCCCTGCTTCCGTCCCTTCCAGTAGTATGCCCAGATGGATGTCCTGACCGTCAGGCAGAAACCGCCGCGCTTCGGCCAGCGTTAAATGGGCGAGTTCGTCAATGTCCAAACAGGCGGCGATTTTTTCACCCAGCTCATATAACAACGTCAATTCTTTGTATTTACTGAGTGTTTCTTGAGCGAGCAGCTTGCTTTCCAACTCTTTTTGCGCCATATAGCTGACAAAAGCCGCCAATAGCGCCGCATCCTCAGACGAACCGCACACCCAGCCCAAAGGATTACCTTCAACAGTAATGGCATGGCGCTCGCCCGTGTTACTGTCGCCCAGTAAGCAGTCGCCGTTCAGGTCAAGTATCGTTAATGGTTGTTTCCGGTCGGCCAGAAAGTGCTGGATCAGTTTGGCGGCATGGCCTTTCTGGCAAAGGCGTTTCAGTTTGATTTCAGGGTTCATCCGGGCTGTCCAAAAGGGTGAAAAAGGTTCTGTCCAGCCCCAATTCGACCCGCAGACGTTTGATAAGCTGGTGTTCGGTAGCCAGTGTTGCGTCGGCGACCACTAGGTGTGGTTGTAGGCTTACTGCCAAAGCCACACCTTCTTCGACCGTCGCGGCGATACGGACTTGATAGCCGTAGCTTTCCAAACCGACGGCCCAACTGTCCTGTTGGGCATCACCGCCAGAAAACAGCAAGATTTTTTTGCGTGGCGGCACGGTCGCCAAGACTTGCCGCACGGTAGCCAATAAGTCCATCTCTTTAGCGGGTTTGGTCAAATAGTAATCGATCCCCAATTGTTCCGCCAAAAATTTGTCTTCGGCAACGGTATGTAAAATAATCGGGATATGCAGGGTAGCAGGGTTGCTGTGCAGCCGCGCCGCGACAGCAAAACCGTTCAAATGCGGCATTTTGACATCCAGCAAAATCAAATCGGGCTGTTGCCCGGCAATAATCGCCAAGCCTTCACTGCCGCTGCTGGCTTCGCGGACGGCATAGTTTTCGGCACTTAATTCTTGCTGCAAAAATTCACGGATATTAACATCATCATCAATAATTAAAATACTGTAGCTTGGGCTTTGCAAAGGGTCGGCGGTAACTTTAAGCCCGGCTTGCAGTGCCGCCACCAACGCTTGGCGGTTACTCTGCCAAACTAAGCTGATGGCTTCGCCGTCTTGGGTCATTAGGGTGGCATCGGGGTCGTATTGTTGCGGTAACGGCAATGAAAACAAGAACGTGCTGCCCACATCCAGTTCGCTTTCCAGCCATAAATGTCCGCCATGATGTTCGATAATCTCCTTACAGATAGGCAAGCCTAAGCCTGTGCCCTTGGGCTTGTCAGTCAGGGTGTCGCCAACTTGTTTAAACTTTTCAAATACCAGCGGCTGGTCTTCCGGTTTGATGCCGCAGCCGCTGTCGGTGACGCTGACCACTAACTCGCCGTCCTTAAGCTGCGCCCGACAAATCACTTTGCCCCGGTCGGTAAATTTGACGGCATTCGATATCAGGTTGATGACCACTTGGATCAGGCGGTCGCGGTCACCCTCACACAGCGGCAATGCCTCACCGATAGCCTTGCAAAGCTGTACTGGTTTGTTGGCGACCAGTGCCGAAGTGGCAGCAATCGCACGGTCAATAACCTCTTCAACAGAAAGTTCGCGCATATTCCAATCGACCCGACCCGCCTCCATTTTAGCCAAATCTAGCACATCATTAATCAGCGTCGTCAGCCGTTCGCCTTCATCAACGATGATTTGCGCGTTCTCCATCACTTGGCGCATGGCTTTTTGGACTTTTTTGTCTTCACTTTGCGATAAGGGCGGAAACAAGGTACTTTCAAATTTCTTCTGGAGAATACGTGCGAACCCCATGACCGACGTTAAGGGCGTACGCAACTCATGGGAAACCGTGGACAGAAAGTTGGTCTTCATTTGATCCAACTCTTGTAGTTTTTCGTTAGCCCGTTCCAGTTCTTGAGTACGCTCTTTGACTTTGGCTTCTAGGGTGCGGTTATAGTCCGCCAATTTATCTTGTGACCGACGGATTTCATTCGCCATTTCGATAAAAGAATAAGCTAATTGGCCTATTTCGCCTTGGGCTTTGAAACGCACTTTTTGTCCCTGCGCATTTTCGTCCAATAATTCGGTCGCCAATTCAAAATTGCCCCGCGCAAGTTCTTTGACCGATTCGGTCAAACGCATGAGCGGTTTGGATAAAGTGGTGGAAATGACTAGCACGACAGCCGAGCCTATCAAGACAAACACCAAAGCAATCAGAGCCGTGGAGATAATCAGGTCGCGGGTTTTGGTGGCAATATCCGCTTGGGAGCGGGCGATTTCCTTATTCAACTCCTGCATAGTAAAGCCTAGGCGTAAGACCCCCCAGGGTTTGTTGCCGAAATGTATCGGTAAGATAAATTCAGTGACATTGAGGGCAGGGTACTCGACATGCGCCAGATGCTGTTGCGTCAAGGCGTAACGGCTGGCTTCGTCCGTTAAGGTTTCCTGTTGCAGTTCGGGGTGGCTGCTATGGACAAAGGCCACACCATCGTTGTTTGTCAATATCCCGTAGGCCAGTAACGGCGATTCCTTGATGGTGTTGTGCAAATTTTCGGTGATATGGGAAAAATTGAAGGCGGCGACATCATTTTCAACTTGGGTGAGCATCAAATTTGACATGGTGGAACCACGCTCCAGCAAATTGGCCTTCATCAGGTCAACCCGTTTAGACAGCTCATTTTCCAATGACTGTTTTTGCAGCACCAGCTCAATGACAGTCAACGTGACTACCAGCCCGATTATCAGCCCGATCATAGTGGTCAGCAATTGCCAGCGGATGCTGTTGCGGGCACGACGGCGGGTCGCCGCCGTGCGTTCCGTTTTATTGTGGCGCGATAGTTTAGATTCAGGCTGCGGTTTAGCCGATTTTTTTATCGTCGCGGTACGCCTGAACTTTATCATTTAATGGCATTCGAGCAATTGGTTAACCGCATCCAAGGCATCGGCATTGTAACGGGTGTCCAGCTTACCGAGTTGACAGGCATTAAGGGTAATGTGCGAACCAGCAGGAGACTGCACGGTTTCTTTCAGCGGTTCGCGCAACAATATGGCTTGTGCCATATTGGCGGCTTGGCGTCCCATTGTTGGGGTGTCCGCTGCCACTACCAAGCTTGCACCATAGTTCATAAAGGCATCGCTGTAGGTGTAAACTGGTTTTTTATGGCGGCTGCTATAGCTGAAGATAGTTTCGACCGTAACCCGGTCGGCCAACACACCTGGGTCGGCAATCAGCCATAAAATGTCAATTTTATCCAACAGGCTATCCAAATGCTGTGCCAACGGATGCTCGTCGTCCACGGTTTGTTCGACTAGCACCAAGCCAAGTTCCTTGGCTTGCGCCCGCGCTTCGTTGATGCGTTCGGCACTGAAGTGGGGGTCATAAATGACTCCGATACGCGGTAAACCGGGTAAAAGGAAGCGGAGCAGCGACAGCTCTTGAGTCAACGATAACTCATTGGCAATACCGTAGCTGTTGTCGCGCCGCTCAAAACGTTGCCAATTGATGACCGAAGAGAACAGCACGGGCTTACTGCCGCCAAATTGGCTGGCAAGCTGATAGGCTTGTGAGCCGATGCTGTAGATAAGGTCAGGGCTTTCGTCTTTAATCAATTTTTCCAATAATTCAGGATGACCCGATTGCTGTACGTCAAAATTAATGATACGCCCGGCATAAGTCCCGATTTGCAGGGTGAACGCCTCTTTTACTTGCCGGTATTTATTGACGGTGGCATCAGAATTGACAATTAATATTTTCGCCGGGCTTTGGGCCTGGACGGTGTCCGCTAACAGCCCGCATAAAACCCCAAACAATAAGGGAGCGACCGACTTAAGGAGCGGGGTGGACAGGGTTTGCAAAAGGCTAGGATATGACATAGGCATTAGGGTAAGCGCAATTGTTTGACAAGCGAGGTGTCCAAGGCATCAATCCGTTTCCATCCGTCCAGACCCAACATTTTGAGGTTTTTTTCGCCATCGGGTTGTTGCTGCATGGTTTCAATGATCTTCAGTAGCGGCTGTGCATCACTTTGCGATGGTTTGGCGACGGCAGCAATCAACAAAAAGCTTTTTTCGCCACTAGCCAAGGTTTTCAGTTGAGCATGTTGTTTCGGGTTGATCAGCGCCAGTTTATTCAGGCTGTTTTCCGAAGAGAGGGCCGCACTGGCCATGCCGAAACTGACCGCCATCAGCGCATCAATATCTTTAGGGACGCTGAGCAGTTTTATTTTGGGCATCAGTGCCGCATAACTGGCACCAAGCATTTGCTGTAATTGGCTACGCAGATAATCTTCGCTGCCCGCTCCGGCGATAGTCGCCCCCGCTAAGGCCGGGATATTATCGATATCTTTGGCGGTTAAGATTTTCCGCTGTTGCGGTTCGCCTTTCGCTGTGCCGACCAGCTTAGCTTCTAAGGGAGTTTTGGCATTGAGCTGTAGATAATGCCAACTGGATAACAGATAGACCCCCTGGGGCTTGCCTGCCAACATGACTTCAAAGGTATTACGTTCGCTAAACGGTTGAAAACTGTAAGCTCCCTGCTTGGACAAGTAATCGTCAAATTCGGCTTTTAAGGCGGCAAAATTGTCGACACTGCTTTCCGGGTTATAAAAAAACACCGTTTCGGGCGTACCGGCGGGGGCTATGGGGATAGACAGCAATGCCCATAAAACGACCGAAATCCAGGCCCGCCACTGCCGAAAAATAGTTGGATGCTTAATCATCATGGCATTAAAGGATTAATAGCGGACATTGACATGTCCAAAAAAAGCCCGGCCTGCCTGTTGGTAGTCGCCAGGAACGCTGGTCGGGGCGGGGTCAAAATAAGTTTTATCAAGTAAATTGTAGACAGTAAAGCTAACATCCAGCCGTTTGGAGAAAAAGTGCTGACCCAGCATACTCATATCTAAGACGGCGTAACCGGGTACATCAGGGCGGCTGTCACCTACGCCGCGCCCGGTGGCATCTTTTATGAGAACATGACCATACAGGCTCCAATGGCTATTAAAAGCCCAGTTTAACAATAGGTTGGCACGGGCTTTTGGGACATCAGCGACAGCCAGATTGTTTTGGATAGTATGTTGATAGACGATATTGGCGGCAATAAAAGAGCCTTGTAAACTACCGCTGAAATCGTAGCGGTTTTCTAACTCGACCCCTTCCGAAAGCATACTGCCGCTATTGGCATATTGCACAAAGGTCGTCTGTGCGGGCACTTGACTGATCAGCTCGCTGATATGGGTGTGGTAGTAAGTCGCTTGGGCGGTCAGACCCTGCACAGGATGGGTGACGATACCACTTTCAAAGGTTTCCGCCTGTTCTGGGGAGAGGTTCGGGTTCCCTGACAATATCGGATTGTTAATCAAATCCAACTCGCCGAACGCAGGCGCACGGTAGGCTGTGCCGTAGGAAAATTTCAGCGAATAGTCTTTGATAAACTCCCAGTTAAAGCCTAGGCGCGGGTTGAATGTGCCGCCAAAATCATTATACCTGTCGTAGCGTGCGCCTAGGGTCATACGCAAGTTAGGCCAAAGATCCCAAACGTCTTGGGCATAAACGCCCCAACGGGTGCGCTTTCTGGACTTACCATAGGGTAGGGTGGGTTCCAGTTGGCTGGGGTCGCTGCCATTTTCGGCGGTCACGTCGCTTTGTTCGTCTTCGTTATATGACACGCCACTGATGATGGTTTGGTTGGCGCTGAGCTGGTAATTGCCTTGCACCTCGCCGCCATTGCGCATATTTTGTAAGCCAACATGACCAAAGCTATGCGGCGCTAGTTGCAGGAGATTGTCGAAACTAAAACTGTCATGATAGACTTGCGTATCGACGGTGAAACTTTCTGAGAGCCGCCAATTGCGGCTTAGGCGGATAAAGTAATCTTCATAATTCTGCACGGTGCGGTTGCTGAGCGCGAACGCCGCGCCGACAAACGTGCCGGTGCGCTTGCTGATATACCGCCCGTCGAGCTTAAAGCCTTGATAGCCCAATTGCCATTCCATATCATTACGGCCTTCGTTAAGCTGACTTTTGCCGGGAGCCAACGATTCCAAGCCTTGTATGCTCATGCTGTCTTGCGGAACCGGTGAGCCGATGCCGTCCGTATCGGTATGGTTAAAATGCAGCGCCGCCTCAGCAGTGTTGTCATATTGCTTGCCCCAAGAGGCGCGGTATTGTTGGGCACCAAAACTGCCGGCTCCTACCGAGGCATGTAGGCCGTTTAAATCTTTGGCGTTTTGGGTAATGATATTGATGACCGCCATAAACGCGTTTGCACCATACAAGGCGGAACCTGGACCGCGCACGACTTCCACCCGTTTGATGGTGTCGACGGGCAGGTCATCGTAGACCCAAGTGCTGCCGGCATTTTGCAAGTTATGGTCTAAGGGGTGGCCGTTGAGCATAAACAAAACCTTATCGGAGAATAAGGTCTTGACCCCGCGCACTTCGATTTCCCGCACCCCTAGCATAGTCTGGGTAACGCCAAGACCAGGCACTAAACGTAGCACGTCCAATAAGTTGCGGGCTCCGATATGCTGGATGTCGTCTTGGGTGATGACGGAAGTTGTTGCCACCGTCTTGTCAACGCTTTCTTGCAATTTCGATGCAGTGACGACAATGTGCCGTTCGGCGGCGAGAAATTGCAATTCACTTTCCAATTCGGCATCAGAGCCGCCTGCTTGTGCCAATTGCGGCGTACCTAATGCCAAACACAAGCCTATGGCATTGCGCAAGCGTTGCCGACGGCCAATAAGGCCGCTAAAATCCATCAGCTTATGCGGTAATAGTAAGTTCATGTGCCGCCCGGTCATAATGGCTAGGTGTTACTAGAGGTTGTGATGGCTTATCAAACCGTTGCCCGGTAATAATGAGCTGGATTATTTTATTATTTTCTAAAGGCGGATTTTGCAACTGGGTAAAAAACTCAGCAAAAGCCGGATGGCGGCGAATGGCGATAACCAAGCGGTACATTTCAGTCGGATAATGGGTCGGGTATACCAACAGTTGATATTGTATCGTATCTACTTCGATACCAAACAATAGCGAAGGCAATTCTTGGATAATATACTCGGCCAAAGCCCAACAGCGTTGCGTAGTGACGGTTTTGCCGGTAGAACGGATAAAACTGGTCACCAAGGCCAAAATAGTATCCTGCAACAAGGGGTTTTGTTCAAACTCGCTGCGTACCAGCGCGACTTGCCGCCCATATAAATCGGTAACTATTTCAGACCAGCGCACAAAACGTATACGGCGGCTTTGTTCCGGCGGCAGGCAGTCGGCTGCTTGTTGCCAGTGGCTAATTTGCAAATCACTGTCTTGCTGGACTTTTTTGACACAACTACCGCCACTATAACGCTTAAAGGCTTTATAATTGATAACAGCGATTTCGTCAGCGATCAGAATAGGCAAAACTGGTGACGGGCTATGCAACAGCCAAGACAAGATCTTTACCGTCTGTTCCAGCGGCAAGACACGCTTACTGACACTAATGCCGATAAAAGGCCGGTAACGTGGGTTTGCCACAACGCTATGGCTCTCCCCATCCTGTTGCTCGGCAAGGTACGCTTTCATGGGATTAGAGCGCCTCTTGTACGGTTGCGGTAATCACAAACAATTTGGCAAAACCGCTGATGTCAAAGACATCCCGCAATAGGGTGTTGAGGGCGCACAGTTTCACCGAGCCTTGCAAGCTATTAAGGCGTTTGGCAATGACCAAAAAGACCCGCAATGCGGCGCTGCTGATATAGTTGACGGCAGTAAAATCAAATATTAGGCGAATCGCCCCGCCGTCTATCTGCTCCAGACAGTATTGCTCAAGATTTTTGGCATTGGCGGCATCAATACGCCCTGCCAGAGCAATGACCAGAGAGTTGCCCTGAGGTGCCGATGAAATGGTTAGCATAACGTATAGTTTCCTCTATTTTTTAATTAGTTAATCGTTAAATATCAACCGTAGTTCGCACTCTGCACCATCAACGCGGAGTTTGGCCTGGTCGGCCAAACGGTACAGCATATAGCCCGCCATTTCCAATACTGCGTCGGTATCCGAGAGCATATCATCGTGGCTGGGCGGTTGGGTCAGCAGCGCAAAGGGTTTACCAGTGTAGTTTACAATGACGGTAAAAGTATACTCATTAAAGATAGTTTGCAGATGAATTTTATCCGCTTTACCGTCGATTATCTCCAATAATCCGTATTCGGTCAAAATTTCAAAGGCTTGCCAAGTCGCATGTTCGGCTCGGCGGACAATTTCCGGGCGTGCGCCCCAACTTTCACCTTGTTCCTCCAAAAAAGCAATGACTTCATTGAGCGAACTGTGCAAAGGATCAAAGCGGCGTTGTTTATGGGTATGGTTTTTGATTTGGAACACCGCCGACAGCAGCACCGCGACAAAAATGCCCAGACTTACCCCTGAAAATAACAAGGCTTTTAGGGGAATCCACGCATCATGGTGTAAGGGCTTCAATATAGCCTCATAGCTGACCCCAAAAATTAAGCCGATACCCAAGGCCAGAATTTTACGGTTGTCCAATAGCCTTGACGCGACCATTTGCAAACCTGATAAGGCCGTGAACGAGGCCAGAAAAATCAGTGCCGCCCCCATCACAGGCAAGGGCAAAATCTGCCAAAAGACCATCGCTTTGGGCATAAAGGCAATAACCGCCATAATGACCGCCAGCCAATAGGCCAAATAACGGCTAGTGCAGCCTGTGGAAGCCGCCAGACTGACCGCACCGCCACTGGAAGTAAGCGGCAAGCCGTTCAGGAACGAGTTACAGATATTGGTAAGACCTTCGGCGAGGATGCCTTGTTTGACCAATTGCAGGTCAGGGCGTTTCCAGTCGGCATCATTAAAGCGTTGTGCCGCCACCAAGGCGCCAAAACCATGCAGGGCGAGAAATAAGCCCGTGATAATGGCGGGCCATAAGGCTTGGCGGTCAAACGACCAGCCGATATTCATCGGTCTGGGCCAATAAAACAGCGGCGCGTCATAAAAAGTCGCCCAAGCAGACGCGGGTATGGCATCCATCAGCCAACTGCTGATAAAACCTGCCAACAGCCCCAAAAACGCCGAGAATAAGCGTAGCACACCCGACGACCAAACGTTAAAAGCCACCATTGTGCCTAAGGTCAGTGCGCATAAGAGTCCTTGTTGCTGTCCGGCCATACCTGTGCCGGTATCCAACATCTGCTTTAGCGCGTAATGCCCTAAACCTAGACCGATCAACAGCACGGCCAAACCCGCCACCTGCACAGTCAGGACGCTTCTAAGCCGCTGGAACAGCCAAGCAAAAGCCATTTGCGCAGCCCCCACGACCCCGACCATACCAAAAACCGCTTCCAGACCGCTATGGGTCTTGACTAAGAGCAGTCCGGCAAATGTTGATGAGGTTGCCTGCAACGGGCAGAAATAGCCCGAACCTATGCCATAAACTCTTGCGGTTTGCAAGACGACACCGAGTGCCGAAGCCAGTAGGGTCGCCGAAACCAATTGCAGGGATTGTTCGGGATTTAAGCCTAATTCGCGGGCAAATAACGGCGATATGACCAAATACACACCCAAAAAGGACATTTGTTGCAAGGCAAGACCCAACAAAATGCGTAAGGGCGGCTTATCATCAGTACCGTAAATAATCGTGGCGGGGGTACGCATAGGCCTGACCGTTAACGGGGCTTAATCAAAGGACGGGCAAAAAGGCGCTATGGTCAGCACTGGTCGCCCATAAATCACCGTTTTCCAAGTCGAACCACCAGCCATGCAGATGGAGGGTTCCGGCCTCAAGGCGTTCGTTTAACCAAGGATAGGTTTTAAGGTTATCTAAAGACCCCCGGATCGCCGCCCGCTCAACCAGATGCTGATGGTCGCACAAGCCATCCAGATCAAGCTCGCGTACCGCACAGCCGCAGTCATCCTTGGGTTCGGCCAAGGGCCCAAGCACATAACGGTAGCAGCCATCCATAGCGATAGACACCCAATCAGCCAAAAAATCACGCGGGGGTTTGTGGCCTTTTAGGCTTTTGAGCAAAGCTTTAATGCCACCGCAATGGGCATGGCCTAAAATTATGATATGTTCGACCAGCAAATCACGGACAGCATACTCAATGCTCGCCCGCCCTCCATCATATTTGCCTTCCAAAGCATACGGCGGCACCAAGTTGGCGACATGGCGCAACATAAATAAATCGCCTGCCTCCGCATCCATTAGCAAAGCGGGGTCTACCCGTGAATCGCTACAGCAAATGACCAAAATCTTCGGCTGTTGCCCATAATCGATCAGGCGTTTCATTTTGACATCATCAGAGGCATAAGCGCGTTGCTGAAAACTTTTGATGCCTTTGGAAAGTTTGACTAAGGTCGGGTGGATAAACGCTTCCATGTTATAGTGCCAATGTGAAAGGTTATAATGCTTTAAGAAAAGGCCAGTTTGTTACGGCTCCATTCTATGCGAAACAAATCCCTAAATAAAGCCTTTGCTACACAGGCCGTACCAACCTGACAGGAAATGCAGGCTTCGACGGATTGGCCCTGCGGCAGCTGTAAAATTTCTTGCGGGCAGATGAGGTTGCAAACACTGTATATGAGAGGTAATTACGCAGCAGTGTTTGTAATTTTTTAGTTAAGGATAAGTTGTGGCCGTCTTTTTTCACTCAACAGCACACATAAACGTCGGCGACATTAGAATCCATCGTTTTAACCTTATTTACTGCCAAGAACACAATCGTTTTTCAATCCGTTTTTTTGTGTTCTTTGCAGCAAAATAATAGGCTGACAACCTTCAATATAATAGAGGGTTTATAGCTGGGATAAAAGATACGGAAAGCAGATGATTAGATTTGCAAACGGTTTAAGGCTATAAATGCCCATACGCCGGAAAAGTCTGTAACCGGCTGTCTTCCAACGGTTTACCGACAGTAAAATGGTATAGGCTCTGAAAAGCGTCATCTTTAAGCCCTAAAATTTCATGGACGCTGTCATCAAAATAACAGCCTATACCCGTGCCACGGACACCCGCCGCTTCCGCTTCCAGATACAAAACCTGACCAATCAGGCCGCATTCCCAAAACAACTGCCGATAACGCCACGGCTGCTCTTCGATCGTGGCCATAAATTCCGCCACCATCGCCAAACTAAAGGCGCTATCGCTGGCAATTGGCTGGTGGCAAGATAAAGTTTTTGCAATCTGCTTCAAATCGCCGGCATACAGATGATAAAAAGGCAATCCCCCAGGTTGTTTTTGCCAAGTGAATGAGCTTAACATTGCCGCTTGTAAAGCAGGTAATGCCGATTCGTCCCTGAGCAGGGCATATAAACCGGGTGTTAAGCCCTCGACACGATGGACAAAAATAAATAAATGTACTTTCGGCGGCGACTGCCAAAAGCCAAACGTAGCGGTATCGGGCAATACTGCGTTTAACAAGCGGTAAAAATCTGTGATGGGCAGCGGGGGCATTTTACCGTCAAACTGCTGTGCACTGCGCCGTTGCCGAATGAGTCGGGTAGCAAGGTGCTGGCCAGAACTAGGGGACGGCACTACGGGCGCGACCACCGGACGGCTTGACGCTTCGGTGCGGGGCTTGATGGCAGCAGCACTGGCTTGGTCAATCACTGGCCAATGGTATAAATGGTACGCGCCTAAACTCATGGCAGCACCTACCCACACCGCGCTCGGCAATAACGCCATTAATGCCGTATCCGTACAGGCTGCTGGCGTGACGGAGGTAAGGATACGGCACAGCACATCCGGGCTTTCCTGCTCTTTGGCCTTAAAATCCGCCGCCCGATCCAACCCTAGCAATTGGGCAAGGTCGGCATCGGCCAGCCCTGAACATAGCTCTATTTTCCAGCCTAACGTAGCGGCGGCATAACGTAACGCCCCCAACGCGTGACCTATGTCATGCTGGCAATATCTAAATGCCCTCTCACCGTATTTCCACGCCTCCCGCCAATGCACAGATGACAAACCTATCAGCACCTCCCCTTCAGGCAAGGCTTCGGTAAATTGGCAACGCTGCTCCAGATGGTGGTCATAACTGACATAGTGGTATACCCCAGCAGGTACAATGTTGGCATCCGCACAGAGCAAATAAGCTTCGGTAGGATGCAGGTTGCCGCTGGAAGGGTTGCAACGCAAAGACCAACGGTTTGGGCCATATTGCTTCCATGCCGACAAGCCAAAGGCCAATTCCAACAACAGGCCGATATTCGCCAAATCCAACGGCTGTATAGGCACGGTGTCCGGCTTGTCCAAGTCGCTAAACAACACATCCAGTTCGCGCCCAGGCTTAGGTAAAGCCACTATCTGGCAACCGGAAAAATGCCGGAATGGGTCGGGCTGGTCATCCCAATCTAAAGTTTCTGGGCCTTTAGCATAACGCTGTAGGGTGTGCTTAGTGCGGTGATGATAATTTAGTAAGGTTTCAGCTAATGGTGTCATAAAGATTGTCGGGTTGCTTATAGAAATGGTGGACTGGGTTGTTTACCGGGTGTTGACGTTTATCCTTATTTTTCGGGCTTTTTTAAGGTGTTAAGCTGCCCATTTTTGCTGATATGGCCTTATTTTAGAACAGGCCAAGCTTATTGCCCTAAATTCTCATCAAAAATAGTGCCATAAATTATATTAACCCCCACCCATTAATAAATCTCATGCCTCAGTTAACTTGAAATAGCCTAATCTTATTGGAATAATGGCCGGACAGATACGGATGCGCAGATTCATGGTGTATTTGATGGCGGCTTTCGCAGCCGATTTTTGGCATAGCCAAGATATTCAAGGTTTTGCCGATGGCTCATAGGCTATGAAGCGGAAGCGGGTTGTGTAGGCGTTGGCAAATTATTAACACCCATAGGAAACAAGATGGACAGGTTACATTTAATGGCGGTGTTGGTCGCCGTGGCCGAAGAAGAAAGCTTTGCGGGTGGGGCGCGGCGTTTGGCGATGTCCCCTCCGGCCGTAACCCGTGCCGTTGCCATGTTAGAAGAGCGCTTAGGGGTAAAGCTGCTAAACCGGACGACGCGCTATGTACGGGTAACCGAGGCAGGTCAGCGTTATGTGGAAGATGCCCGCCGTATTATTGCCGAAGCGGACGCGGCCGATGAAGCGGCTATGGGGATTAACGGTACGCCTTGCGGACATTTGGCGATTACCGCCCCCGTACTGTTTGGTAAGCTCTATGTCTTGCCTGTCATTGTGGAGTTTTTGCAGAGTTATCCCGGAATTTGTGTGTCGGCGGTATTTCTGGATCGGGTAGTGAATTTATTGGAAGAGGGTTTGGATATTGGGGTGCGTATCGGCGTATTGCCCGATTCTAGCATGAAGGCCTTGCGGGTCGGCTCAGTGCGGCGTGTAGTATGCGCCTCACCCGCGTATTTGGCCCACCATGGCTGCCCTAAAACACCGTTGGAATTGCCTGCACACACCCTTATCTCAGTCGGTACGGCTGTGGAATGGAAGTTCGGCCAGGACCCTGAGGTTTTGACGGTTAAGACCGCTCCCCGGCTTACCGTCACCACCAATGATGCGGCTATTGCGGCGGCAATCCAAGGTTTTGGCATTACCCGCTTGCTGTCCTACCAGTGCGCCCCTTATTTGGCCGCCAATGAATTGGCAACGTTATTAAGCGGCTATGAACCCGCTGCGATGCCTATCCATATCCTACACCGTGAGAGCCGTCATGCAAATGCCAAAGTCAGGGCATTTATTGACTTGCTTGCGGTGCGGCTCAGAACAACCCCGGCTTTACAATAAGGCACGGCAGCCTCCGCTTAACCTTAACCAGCATTTGCCACAAAGGCCACGAAGCCTTTACCAACAAGCCGCTTCGCGTACTCCGTGGCAAATAATCCGATTTTTAAATCAACGGAAATTATGGCTAATTAATCAGTTTCGGCTCTACCATCAGATCGTCAACCCAACAGCCTATCGGGTTGCCCAGATTCATCTCTTTGTCTTCAAAACGTACTAAGAAAACGCTACGTTCCGGCTGTTCTTCGACATGGCCTATCATAGTGATAACGCCGCGCGTACCGGCTTCCGCCAATATTTCGCCTTCCATACCCTCAGGCATTGAACCGTCATCAATAATCGTGGTGGCGGCATAGACAATATCGCCTATATCCAAGTCTTCTACTCTCATGGCATCTCCTCTTTAGTGGCTGGGGATTTTGTAGGAAACCTGACAAAACCCGCTGGATTGTTTGTTTGTAATCTTTTTTACAGGGGCTATAAAAAATATTATTTTATAAAAATCATATTGTTATAAAAATAAAAATAGTCTGGCACATAGGTTGCTTTATGTTCTTACAAGAACGATGCCAACCCTTTCAGGAGACTTGTTGTGATTACCTTAACAGAAAAAGCTATTAACGCTGTCGGTCGCTTTATCGCCAGTTCGGAAACACCCACAGCAGGGCTTCGTATCGAAGTCACTGATGGGGGCTGTTCCGGCTACCAATACGGGCTGAAGCTAGAGACTGAAAATACCCCC
Organism: Methylovulum psychrotolerans; assembly: GCF_002209385.1. NCBI lineage: Bacteria > Pseudomonadati > Pseudomonadota > Gammaproteobacteria > Methylococcales > Methylococcaceae > Methylovulum > Methylovulum psychrotolerans. The sequence continues at coordinate 1,808,230 of NZ_CP022129.1, read as the reverse complement.
GAAGATACCGTGATTGATTGCGGCACAGTCAAGGTGTTTGTCGCCCCCACCAGTATGACGATGCTGGATGGCATGTCCGTGGACTTCCTAGACAGTATAGAAGGTTCCGGTTTCAAATTTATTAACCCCAATGCGGCAAAAAGTTGCGCTTGCGGTTCTTCATTCAACACCAGTGCTAGCGGTACGGGAACCAAAACCTGTTCTTAACCCTTAAGGCAGGTCGGGCAGCGCTGTTTTGCCCACCGGAACCCGACCCAAGGCGGACAAAACAGCGTTGTCCGCCCTACCCAATTCGAGGAATAACACCATGTGGGACTATTCAGACAAAGTAAAAGAACACTTTTTTAACCCTAAAAATGCCGGAGCGGTGGCGGATGCCAATGCCATAGGTGAAGTCGGTTCCATCAGTTGCGGCGATGCCTTGCGCCTGACCTTAAAAGTCGATGATTCGACGGAAGTGATTCTTGATGCCGGTTTCCAAACCTTCGGCTGCGGTTCGGCAATCGCCTCGTCCTCGGTGCTAACCGAAATCGTTAAGGGCATGACGCTGGACGAAGCCTTAAAAGTCACTAACCAAGACATCGCCGACCATCTGGAAGGTCTGCCGCCAGAAAAAATGCACTGTTCGGTCATGGGAAGGGAAGCCTTACAAGCGGCGATCGCCAATTATCGGGGTGAAGAATGGGCGGATGACCATGCGGAAGGCGCGTTAATCTGCAAATGTTTCGCCATCGATGCCGTTATGATTGAGGAAATGGTCTGGGCCAATAAATTGCGTACCGTCCAAGATGTGACTAACTTTACGAAAGCGGGCGGCGGTTGCGCGGCTTGCCATGAAGACATTGAAGCGATTCTGGAAAAAGTCTTGGCGGAAAAAGGCGAGAAATTTGACCCCGAAGCCGCGCCGGTCAGCAAACCGGTAGTCGCCGAGGTCAAAGGCCCGCTGACTAATCTGCAACGCATCAAAAAAATCGAACAAGTGCTGGAATCGTTACGGCCTTCGCTAATGGCCGACGGCGGTGATGTCGAATTGGTCGAAGTGATAGGCAATACCGCCTACGTCAATATGACAGGTGCGTGTAGCGGTTGCCAAATGGCGGCAATGACCATAGCGGGTATCCAACAACGGCTGATGGAAGTGATGGGCGAGTTTATTAAAGTCGTCCCTGCTTCGGAAATGGCCAAACTTGTCAACATAGCAACAGCATAGGACAACTGTCATGACCGATATTTATCTGGACAACAATGCCACCACCAAAGTGGATCATGCTGTGGTTGATGTGATGATCCCTTATTTTCTGGAGCAATACGGCAACCCCTCATCCATCCATAAATTTGCCGACGGTGTGGCGCGTGGCCTTAAACAGGCCCGCCAACAAGTGCAAAACCTGATCGGCTGTGAGCATGATTCGGAAATTATCTTCACGTCTTGCGGCACGGAATCCAATTCCACCGCGATTTTGTCCGCCATTAAAGCCCAACCGAACAAAAAAGAAATCATTACCACCACCGTTGAGCATCCGGCGATTTTAAGCCTGTGCGAAGCACTGGAAAAAGAAGGTTACACCATCCATCGGATGCCTGTGGATAAAGCGGGCCGCCTAAACTTGGAAGCCTACAAAAAACTGTTGTCCGAGCAAGTCGCCATTGTCTCGGTCATGTGGGCCAACAACGAAACGGGAACGCTGTTTCCGGTCGTGGAGATGGCGGAACTGGCTAATGCGGCAGGCGTGATGTTCCATACCGATGCCGTGCAGGCAGTCGGCAAAATCCCGATGATGTTACAGGACACTAAAATCGACATGCTGTCGCTGTCCGGCCATAAACTGCATGCCCCTAAAGGTATTGGCGTATTATATCTGCGCCGTGGCACCCGTTACCGTCCACTGTTACGGGGTGGCCATCAGGAGCGTGGCCGACGGGCGGGTACAGAGAATACCGCCTCTATTGTCGGTTTAGGCAAGGCCTGCGAGCTGGCTTTAGAGCATATCGAATACGAAAATACCCATGTCAAAGCCATGCGTGACCGTTTGGAGCGCGGCATTACCGAACAGATCCCACATTGTTTCGTCACCGGGGATATGAATAACCGATTGCCCAACACCACCGACATTGCTTTTGAGTACATCGAAGGCGAAGCGATTTTGATGTTGCTGAATAAAGCGGGTATTGCCGCTTCCAGCGGCTCGGCCTGTACGTCCGGTTCTTTGGAACCTTCGCACGTTATGCGGGCGATGGATATTCCTTACACAGCCGCTCACGGCACAATACGCTTCTCGTTTTCCCGCTATAATTCCATGCACGAAGTCGACGAAGTGCTGAAAGTCATGCCAGGTGTGGTCGCCACCTTGCGTAAATTGTCACCGTACTGGGATGGTAACGGTCCTGTGGCTAATCCAGAACAGGCGTTTAAGCCGACGTATGCGTAGGTAAGGTAAGGCTAAAGGTGGTTTCCGGTACGATGTTACCGGAAACCACCAGTTGGCAAGTTGTTTGTAAGGTAAGAATTCATTTAAGAATGGGCTGGCCTTATCTATTTGCAGATCCGAAAAGCTTTAAGTGCCAGAGTTCCGCAGAGAGCCTGCAACAGGCTGTCCACTGAGTTTATTTTTGGGTAGGTTACAAAATAAAATCGCTAGCAGATAGGCTGCTTATGCCTGTTAATTGGATAGAAAATTCAGCTTGGCTATCGGCATCGGTGCTGCCTGATAAAGTATGGGTAAGGGCATCAAAATGTAGTTGACCGCTTGCATTGGCACTACTAAAGGCTTGTGAACCTATAAAAGTAAAGCCTTCATTGACGGTAAGGGTAGCTGTTTTGGCATCTATTGCCGACAAGTCGATTTTATCTTGGCCTTTGGTAAAATCTTTAATAATATCGTCAAGATAGATGCTCTCGCTAAGAAATTTGAACGTGTCTGAGCCAGTGCCGCCGACTAACTGGTCATGTCCTGCATCACTTATCAGCAAATCATTACCATCACCTCCCAGCAATTGGTCATCGCCGTAGCCGCCAACGATCTTGTCGTTACCTGAATCCCCTAACAGCAGATCATTATCACTCCCACCTGCTAAGACATCATCGCCGTTGCCACCATAAAGCTTGTCGGCACCCATATCACCGGACAATATGTCATTACCATCCCCACCTGCCAAGCCGTCATTACCGTTGCCGCCATAAAGCTTGTCGAGACCAACCCCACCGATCAACGTATCATTACCCTCACCACCAGACAGAATGTCATCGCCATTATCGCCATAGAGCTTATCAACACCCAATTCTCCTAGTAAAAAATCGTTGTCGCCGCCGCCTGCCAAGACATCATCACCATTACCACCATAAAGCTTGTCGGCTCCCATATCACCGGATAATATGTCATTACCATCCCCACCAGCCAAACCATCGTCACCGTTGCCGCCATAAAGCTTGTCGAGACCAATCCCACCGATCAACGCATCATTACCCTCGCCACCTGACAGTGTATCATCGCCATTATCGCCATAGAGCTTATCAATACCCAATTCTCCTAGTAAAATGTCATTGTTGTCGCCGCCTACCAAGACGTCATCGCCGTTACCACCATAAAGTTTGTCGGCTCCCATATCACCGGACAATATGTCATTACCATCCCCACCAGCCAAGCCATCGTCACCGTTGCCGCCATAGAGCTTGTCAGTACCCAGTCCGCCGACCAAGGCATCATTGCCATCGCCACCTGACAAGGTATCGTCACCATTGTCACCATACAGATAGTCGAGACCTAAGCCACCGATCAGATCATCATTGCCATCCCCGCCGCTTAACCTGTCATCGCCAGTGCCGCCATCCAGATGATCATTGCCTGAACCACCATGATGCTCATCATTGCCATCGTTACCGTGGAAATCCTCATTGCTGCCAATGCTGTCCTGTGTACTATTAGTCGTATAGTAAGTCATTTTGATGCTCCGTTTATTTTAATATTTACGTCTGTTGCAGGCGGTAGTTTCCGCTTATCCGTAGTAAAGCACTAAACATACCAAGTTTATTTTATTTGCAAGCAGTTGTTTTTATTTAAACTATTATTTTATTAACGGATGACAGCAGGATGTGCTGCAATTTCTGTGAGGTAATGCGGTAGCGGGGTAACAATTATTGCAGAGTAGAAAAAACGCCTATTATTGTAGCGTGGAAGCCCATTGCAAATGGCAAAGTAAAGTATAACAGTGGATGCAATACTGAAAAGCTGCGCACTTAGCGTAAGGCCTAAAAACATACCTCTTACCCCCCATAGCCTTTTCACTGAGTAGAAAATAAGGTTATTTCGCCTAAAGAGATTGGTTTGCTTAGGCATGACCTATGCCAGAACACCTTATCACGCTATAATTCCATCCTATAAAACCTTAAGGTAGCTACTATTTAGATTAGCTGGCCAATCCCAAATTCTGGTGATTTTATAGCTTCCTGATGAAGCAAAACTTGCCGAGTGTCCACTAAATTCAACCTAGCCGTAGCGGCACCATAATTAATAACAATTAGACGATGAAAGAAAACTTGTTTACGTTTGAACAAATACACATCGAAGTGGCCCGTAACGCTTCTGACGATTTTAACCTCTTCCACGACAAGCATAAATGGTTGGAGATTACCCATAATCCCTTTAAAGGCCCGATAGTGTTGGGGTTTCAGTTGAACACCCTGATCGAATACCAAATGCGCTTGTACCGTGAAGCGCATCATGAAGATGAGATTATCGCCGACAAACAATTACGTTTCAGTAATTACCAGACCATTTTTGTTAATGCCCTAAGACCTAGGCAAGAAATGTCGTTAGACATTAAAAAAACCCTCATCAGCACTATCCCTAAGCTGACCTTGACCAATCGGGTGAGCATAAAATCGCAAGGCAAAACCATTTTACTGGGTTATAAAAAAGAAACCCAAGAGCCATTGTTTTTGACCGATACTGATTTAAGTGCCTTGCCGGATTTGAATAGCCTACCCGACAAAACCTTTGTACCGGATAGCGAGTTCTTTCTAAAGCGTAAATGGCTGCACAACGGTAACGTCAAAAACTTTTTGTCCGGCTCTTTAGCCGAGCAATCGGATTATTTTGACGAGTTGACCCAGTTTACCCATTATCCGGAAATTTTTCCGTGCAGTTTGACTTCGGGGGTTTTGCTGGAAAAAGCCCGGTTGGAGCGGCATGATTTTAAAGCCAATCCGATGGTGTACACCTCGCACGACATTTCAGTTGACCGTCTGCTGGTCAAGCAATTAAAAAATAATGATAAAGTCCATGTGTTGGTCAAACAGTTACCCGAATCTAAAGACAATACCCTTAACCATACCCGCATCCTCCTGCGCACTTATGAGTGTTTTGGTTTGCTGGAGAACAAAGAGGTGCTGTTTAGGATTAAGCTTAACCTAGTGCCATTGGAAGAAATCATCAAGAATTTAAGCAGCAAAAGCTAAGGCCGTGGGTTACAGGGATTTACCCGCCGTATTCTTACCCAACTTTTCACCACAATCGGGATGTAAACTATGCACACTTTGTTTGAGCCTTTGCAAGTCGGTAGCCTGACGCTACCTAACCGTATCTTGATGGCACCATTAACCCGTTGCCGCGCCGAAGACGAACATATCCCCGGCGAATTGATGGCGACCTATTATAGCCAACGGGCCAGTGCCGGACTGATCATTGCCGAGGCGACCATGACAATGGCGGGTAATTCGTCATTCTGGCATGAGCCGGGCATTTATTCCCCCGCCCAAATTGACGGCTGGCGTAATGTGACCGATACCGTCCATGCCGCTGGCGGGCGGATATTCCTGCAAATTTGGCATGGCGGACGGGCTTGCCATCCCTTATTAAATGCCGGAGCGCAACCGGTCGCACCCAGCGCCATTGCCATTACGGGTGACGAAGTCCACACCCCCGAAGGGAAACAGCCTTATGTGCTGCCACGCGAACTGCATGATGATGAGTTGCCCGCCATCATCGCAGGCTTTAAGCAGGCGGCGCAAAATGCCCAAGCGGCGGGTTTTGACGGGGTTGAAGTACATGGGGCGAACGGTTATTTGCTTGATGAGTTTTTGCGCGACGGGGCGAACAAACGTAGCGGCTCTTATGGTGGCCCACTGGAAAACCGTGCCCGCTTGTTATTGGAAGTACTGGCGCAAGTGTGTGAGGTTTGGGGCAGCGACCGGGTAGGTTTGCGCATTTCCCCGTTGAACAGCTATAACAGCATGATCGACAGTGATCCGGTGGGTTTAGTGACGTGGTTGGCGCAACGTCTGAATGCGTTTGACCTGGCCTATCTGCATGTCATGCGCGGGGATTTTTTCCAACAACAAAGCGGCGATGTCATGACCCCGGTGCGCACCCATTATCAAGGTACGCTGATCGGCAATATGGGCTATGATGCCGCCGAAGCCGCCGCCGCGATTACTGACCGGAAGCTCGATGCCGTGGCGTTTGGCGGAGCTTTCTTGGCGAACCCCGATTTACCGGCCCGCATCCAAGCGGGTGCAGCGTTGAATGCGGCCAACCCCGCGACTTTTTATACACCGGGTGCGCCAGGCTACACCGATTATCCGGCATTAGGCGGTTAAGCCACTAGTAATCTAAGGGGGCTAAAGCCGTTTATGGCCGAACCGAACGGCTTTTAGCCTTTACTCCAGCCAAACCCGGCAATGTTGCTGACCAAGCCTTACACTAAACAGCTCTTGCGGCACAATGCCTTCACGTTGCAAACGGCGGCTCAGTCCGGCAACGTCAACGGTTGTCGTAGCCGCTATCTGTTCCCGCACCGACAACGGGATAATCGACTCCAGATCGGCGGCGGTTTCGGCGGGTAAATCCATAGCGATAACCGTGTTTCCGTGTTCCGTCATCCGTATACATAAGCGTTGCGCATGGCTGTGGCTATTAGCGCTTAAACGGCTGTCCGCACTAACGGGAGGCAGTTCGAAAGCGCGGGCTTGTGCCAACAGCTCTTGCCCGACCACGTTTTGCAACAACGGCCACCACGGCAGGGCGACATCCAGTTGCGCTAATTGTTGGCTGACACCGTGAAACGCGCGTAACAACAGCATCAGGTCAGCCGGGCCCGCCGCCCTAAACCACCAACGCTGTTCGCCCAGCAAAGCCTGTAAAGACGTGCTTAACTGCCATTCTTGCATCTGAAAAGGCCGTGGCGATAAGAAGGGCCGCAATAGAATCTGGCAGAGTCCGGGCATTTTTACCTGTAAATGTGCCAGTTTTTCGGCGTTAAAGCCCATTGCGACAAAACAGCGGAAGGCATCAATCGGCTGGCCGCTATGATAGGCATCCATCAGCTTCAATAACGCCAGCCGCCGTGGCGGGGCGACCACTACCGTACAACCATAATCCAATAAGACCGTTTCGGCGTTGCCCTGCGGATTCAGCCGAAACAGATAATTGCCCGGATGCGGGTCGCCATGCACTTCGCCATGGACAAACAGGCTTTGCCACAACAGCATCAATAAGGTTCGGCCAATTTCCAGCCTATGTTGTTTTGACCAAGTACACGCCTCGCTGAAACGGCTGCCTGTTGCCCAGGCTTGCACCAGCACCGCCTCCGAGCAGAACTCAGGATAGATTGGCGGAATAAACAAGCCCGGCACGCTGAGCGTTTGTTGAAAACGCTGCTGGGTGTGCATTTCAAGGCGGTAATCGGTTTCGCGCAGGAGTTGGCGGTGTAGGATGGTTTTGTAATCGTTGACATTAAATTGCCAACGTTTGAGGGGGCCGACACTAGGTAGCCAAGCACTGAGTTTGAGTTCCGCTTTGATACTGCCGACAATACCCGGATAACGGATTTTTATGGCGACCTCCGTGCCATTATGAAGTAGGGCACGATGGACTTGCCCTAAGGAAGCCGCCGCTACCGATTCCTCTATCGCTTGTAGGGCTTGTGCCAAAGGCTTTCCCAAGCTATTTTGTACGGCGGTTAAAGGCAAAGGCTCGATGCTGGTGACCAGTGTTTGAAAAGCATTGTTGTCGGCACTGCCTGCCATGACTTGGCCTATTTTCATCGCCAAGCCACGCGAATCGGCAAGGAGTAAGGCTAACGTTTGCTGGGCATGTCTGCGGGTGGGTGAGTCCACCCGCTTTAGCCGCCGCATCGCTAACGCTATACGGTACCAGTGTAAGGTTTTGTTTAATAAACGCGGTATCATTGTGCCATCCCATTAAAATGCGGGGCTGGCTCAATGCCGTGTTGTTGCAATGCCGACACCAAAGCAGGATGCTGGAACGCTGGCGTGACCTCCGCCAAAGCCCGGACGGCGTTAGCGATAGTGACAGTAATGGCTGCCTCTTCGCCTGCCAACATTTCCGCTTGCTCGGTTATACGGGTTCTTGCCGCTTCGCGGAAACCCAGCGGTGTCAGCCGTAACATCTGTTTGACACACTGTTCCGCATCGTCATCCCATAGCAACGACATGGGCAAGGGCGGCATAATCTCCAATTCGTCTTCGTTAAACGCTTGGGCGACAATGATGACAATGCCCTGCGGACCTTGGATACGGCTCTCAAGCCGTTGCGGGCTGATAGTAATGTCGCGCGTTATCAGGCTGACATTTGGCAAGGACAGCAACGCGTCGGTGGTTAGCGCCAGATTTTGGCTGTGCAATTCCAGATGCAAGCTACTTTGTACAGCATCCTTAGCAGGCACTAACCTGACGGCAAGGCTACCATTATCAACAATAACCGCTTCCGCCGTTGCCTGTTGGCATTGGAAACCTAGAGTGTCGCAGAGAAACGCCGTGGCTTCGGCAAAGTCTGCCACCGGATGGATGACCGAAATAACAAAATCCATACCGGTTATGCCGCCTCGTTTTCGTAAGGCGTATCGGCAAAAACCGCCCGTGCCGCAGAATTGCCCGGAATATGGAAATAACTTTTTTGCATCACCCACTGCCTAGGGCCGAAGTAATCAATATAATCGGTTATCCAATGTTGCCAGATACGGCTCTTATCCTCCGCCCAAACCCAAGACAAATCCGCCAGATAGGCAAACAACCTCTGAGTGTCCGGCTGTATTGGCTTATCAATATGCCCTTGCCATAACGGTTCTTTGCCCTCGTCATTAAAGGGATCGACATAAATCCTCAATCTGGCTAAGCCGGTACTGATACCCTGACTGACAGGGGATTCTAGTATCAGATCCAAGCGGTCGCGGTGTCTGCGACTGTCTTTATTGATGCGCCCATAACTCACTACTACCCCTTCAAAGTGCTGGCCGTTGTCGGTGTATTCCTGGAAAAAAATAAATCCTAAAGGCTTTGTTGCGCTGTTTAACAGTTCATCAATAAAGTGGCGCGGAGCATCGGGCAATTGCGGCCATTCGGCCATAATCACCTGCACCGCCAACTGACGGAGTTCAGCATCACTATCATTTAGGCGAAAGCTTTGGAAATTGACCACACCGTACTTGTTCCAAGGTCTTGACCAACCGTATTTTCTGGCTTGGCGGTAATTTTCTAAGGCCTGCACCATAAACCGCAAGGTTTTGGAAGGTTTTTTGCCGGCGTTGAGCTCAGCTTGAATTGTTTGGTAATCTTGTTCAGTGGTAAGAATTATTTTTGTCATCCATATTCGCTCAGTTAAGTGAGACCCCATTGTCCAGACAATATTTAGCCTAGTTTAAGATAGTGTCATTGCAGCGGATTGGCGCTGCCCCCAGGGCAAACGCATATAAATTAAAAGCTTTTAAAATCAATTTTATACAAGCATAAAAAGTAACTTCTCAATAAGTTAGGGCATCGATAAAAACTGATTGTACCGGATTATGGGTGGTCAAAAACTCGTTGATACCAACTCAATTGGATATAAAACATTGAGCATACCTCATAATCCGGTTCAATCAGAAAATTGTAATAATGCAAAGCGGGCAATGCTTTTCTGTCCGTTTGTTTTTCTAACCTAAAATACCTTTCATCTGCAAATTAAAGCCTTTTAGCAACGGTTCGCCGGATATTTCGCTTGGGTTGTCCAGTATCTGAATGGGTACATTTTGTTGGTAGATGTAGACTTTTTTATCATTCACGTCGAGCAGCCAGCCAAGCGTTGAGCCGTTTTCGATATATTCCGCCATTTTTCCTTGCAATTTGGTTAGCGAATCGGATTCGGAGCGGATTTCGACGACAAAATCAGGGCAAATCGGCGCAAATTTTTTGCGTTTTTCGGCGGGTATGGCAAGCCATTTTTCCAGTTTTATCCAGGACAAATCTGGCGAACGCTTGGCTCCGTTGGGCAGAATAAAGCCTGTTGAAGAATCAAAGCCTTTGCCTGTGCCGTCTGTTCGTACCCAAACGCCAAAATCTACACTTAACTCAAAGTTTATTCCGCCAGTTTCACTGCCTGTGGGTGACATAATGGTTATTTCTCCAAACTGATCCATTTCAATCCGCAAATCTTTGTGCCGCTGACAAAAATAGAAAAAATCATCGCCATTCATTGGTTTCAGCAGATCGCCGAAATCAATTTCCAACGGCTCTGAAGGATAGATCAACAGAGTCGAGTTTTTATTTTTAGTCGCGGTTGAGGTAATCATAAAGGCCTCTTTAAGAATGTACCATTATAGAAGTTACGCATTGACAGAAAAGACTTTTTGAAAACCATGCCAATATGGAGTGATGTAAAAATTTTTACTTTTTAAAATCAATATATTGAAAATTTAAATTTATAGGTTTCCTTTAAATCATGGCTAGTCTGTATTTTTCACAAAAAAGGCTAAAGACCTTTGCACTCCGCTCTATGTCGCTTCATGAGTGACGGCATCTATATTTCAAGCTTAAGCACATAACGGGTATGTTTGCGTTCGCCGACGAAGCAAAGCAGTACGCCCATTGGTTACAGTAAAAGTGGCTATCATGTCACGAATAGGTGAGGGATGAAATAGCCATTTTGACACAGTGCCGCCCTTACTTTCCTTAGGCCACTGGCCTGACCGTCGCGCTAGTCCGGGCAGCATGGCCAATCAGCCATTGGATATAGTCCAGTTGCACGTCTTCATGACGTGTTGCCAAATACATGGTTTTGGTTAAGGGTAGGTTTTTAAATCGTAAACTCACCACATCGGGATGTTTGGCCTGATCGGCGAGCAGCCAATCCGGCAACAGGCAAACGCCACGCTGGCTGGCGGCCAGCAGCAGCATAATATCGGTTTCTTCGACGGTGACATGGGCAAGCGCTTCAATACCGGCAGGTTGCAGGACTTTTCTGAACATATCCAAGCGCTCACGGGCGACCGGATACGTCAAAATGGTCTCCTGTTGCAGATCGGCCGGCTCAATCTCGCCAAGTCCGGCGAACTGGTGGGTTTTAGCGACGATAAGCACCAGCTCGAAGTCAAACAAAGGCTGGTAATGCAGGCCACCGTTAAATAAAGGATCAGAAGTCAACACCGCATCCAGCTTGTACTGCCGGATAGCTTCGAAGGCATTGAAACGGTAACGGGAAGTCACTTCAATCGCCAAATCTGGCCAAGCTTGCAGGTACGGTTGGAGTATGGTGCGGAACCATTCATAACAGGCATGGCAATCGATGCCGATAGTCAGTTGCCCGGTTTTGCCCACCGCCAACAAATTCAGGTGCTGTTCGGCGGAAGTCACGGTGGCAATGACTGATTCGGCTACCTCGGACAGGTATCTGCCTGCTTGGGTCAGCACTAAAGTACGTCCTTGTTTACGCCACAGCACAACCTTTAGGCGTTGCTCCAAATTTTTCATCTGGTGGGATAAGGCTGATTGGGTCAAGTGCAGCTCTTCGGCTGCGGCATTCAAAGTGCCGCGCCGTTTCAAGGCCAATAAAATGCGCAAATGGATTAATTCCATACCGATGAATATTCCTCATGAAATAGTGAGAAACTATCAATATTTTTCACAGATGACAAGTCCTAGAATAGTGTTTCCTTGTAAATACTAAGTGGAGCATTATTGATGGTTACTATTCACAACCTCGGTTTCCCGCGATTGGGCGCGGACCGTGAGTTAAAATTCACCTTGGAAAGCTATTGGCGTGGCGAATGCGGTCAGGAGGAATTAAGCCGGGTCGCCGCCGCCATCCGTGAACGGCATTGGCATCTGCAAGCCGAGAGCAGCCTGGATTTTATCCCCGTGGGGGATTTTTCCTATTATGACCAAGTTTTAGACACCAGCGTCATGTTGGGGGTCATTCCTGAACGTTTCGGTACAGCCAGCGGCTTGGACACTTATTTCAGGATGGCCCGCGGGCAGGCGGCGGACGGCAAGCCTTATCGCGCTTGCGAAATGACCAAATGGTTTGACAGCAACTACCATTATCTGGTCCCGGAAGTGCAGCCGGAGCAACGCTTCACCTTGTCCAGCGATAAATTGTTTGTCGAAACTGCCGAATTGCAAGGTTTGGGTTATTCACCGAAACCCGTTGTATTAGGACCATTGACTTGGTTATGGCTGGCAAAAACCACCAGCGATTTTGATAAGCTGGACTTAATCGACCGCTTGCTACCCGTTTATGGCGACATTTTGCGCCGTCTGGCCGGGCAAGGCGTAACATGGGTGCAGATCGACGAGCCGATTCTGGTGCTGGATTTGCCACCTGCTTGGATCAATGCCTTTGAAACCGTGTACCACCGTCTGCAAAGCGCTCCCGTCAAAGTGCTGTTGGCGACGTATTTCGGCGACTTGGGGGCGCAGACTTCATTCGTCTGCAAATTGCCTGTTGCCGGGCTGCATATTGATTTGGTACGGGCTCCTGAACAGTTAACGGCGGTGCTAGACAATATCGCCAGCCATAAAGTGTTGTCCTTAGGGCTGATCGACGGGCGCAATATCTGGCGCACCGACTTAAACGCCGCCCTTAACACCATTACGGCGGTTAGGGAACGTTTTCACGGCGAGCTATGGCTGGCACCATCCTGCTCTTTGCTGCATGTGCCGATTGATCTGGAAGCCGAAACGGCTTTAGAGCCGGGCATTAAGGCGTGGTTGGCTTTTGCCCGGCAGAAACTGGCCGAATTGGCGACCTTACGCTTGGCCTTAACAAAACCGGAGGCGGCAGAAGCCGAATTGGCGGTTGCGGCTAACGCCCAGCAAACCCGCCGCGCATCGGTGCTTATCCATAATCCCGCCGTACAGGCCGCCGTCGCGGCGCTTAATGGTAGCTTGGCACAACGGGCGCAACCGTTCGCAATCCGGCGCGGGCAACAACGCCTTAAGCTTAAATTACCCGATTATCCGACCACCACCATCGGCTCTTTCCCGCAAACGCCGGAAATCCGCAAGGCCCGCGCCGATTTTAAGCGCGGCTTGCTTAGCGAGGCTGATTACATCGACCAGATGGAGCAAGCCATTGCATTCTGTGTGCGCGAGCAGGAGGCTTTAGGCCTGGATGTCTTGGTGCATGGCGAAGCGGAACGTAATGACATGGTGGAATATTTCGGCGAGCAATTGGCGGGATTTTTGTTTACTGCCCATGGTTGGGTGCAGTCTTACGGTTCCCGTTGCGTCAAACCGCCGATTATCTACGGTGATGTCAGCCGTCCACGGGCGATGACCGTACGGTGGAGCCAATACGCCCAAGCGTTGACCGACAAACCCATGAAAGGCATGTTGACCGGCCCCGTGACCCTGCTGAACTGGTCTTTCGTGCGTGACGACCAGCCGCGCTCGGCTACCGCCTACCAATTGGCTTTAGCATTGCGCGAGGAAGTGGCCGATTTGGAACGGGCCGGTATTCCAATTATCCAAATCGACGAAGCAGCCTTCCGGGAAGGTTTGCCGCCTAAGCAATCGCGCTGGCCAGCGTATCTGGAATGGGCTGTGCAGGCGTTCCGCATTTGCTCCAGCGGGGTCAGCGACAGTACCCAAATTCATACCCACATGTGCTATTCGGCGTTTAACGACATTATTGCCGCCATTGCCGATATGGATGCCGACGTGATTACCATTGAAACGTCCCGTTCTAATATGGAATTATTGGAAGCTTTTATCGGTTTTGACTACCCAAACGAAATAGGCCCGGGGGTTTATGACATCCATAGCCCCAATATACCCAGCACCGAAGACATGATCGCCCTACTGGAAAAAGCCGGGGAGCGGATCGGGGCGGATAAGTTATGGATAAATCCCGATTGTGGGCTAAAAACCCGGCAGTGGCAGGATGTCAGAACCTCTTTAACGCGTATGGTTGAAGCCGCCAAAGTGCTAAGAAGCCGCGTGGGAACGTAAGGCCTAAATTACTGCCTACAGCTCTTGCCGGACGATAATTTCCCCCACCATCTCTTCATGGCCATCGCCGCAAAAAATATCGCAACGGAGATAAATGTCCCTATTTTGTCGGGCGTAAAGCGAATACGGACTGTTTTGCCTGACATCACATCAGCACGGATACCAAAATCAGGCAGGAAAAATCCGTGTCGCTTATCGGTGCTGCTCAGCTCTAAAATGACGGTCTGGCCTTTTTTTAACGCGATTTTGGCGGGTTGGAAGGCAAAACGGCTGGCTTTGATGACAATAATCTGGGTAGCAGCATCCGTACTGGCGGCGGCATTAGTCAGTAGTGGGGCGAGCAAAAGTAAGCTTAACGGCCCGTTTCTCAGCAATCTGTTCATGATGTCACCATTGCGGCCATGGAGCATTCTTGGAGACAGTAATTATGCCGTAACCGTTCACCTACTCCCATCTCCTATTTGAGCGTAATTTTCAAAATTTGAATCGGATTTTGACTCTTTTTTGTGGTTATGAAAGAAAATATCAATAGGTTACGGTGCTTTTCGGAAGATTGCCATCTTTCGAAAGGTGGGGGTAGGTGAATGGTTACAAAATATTTTTTTACTCTCTGACTAAAGCTTACCTATTTTTGCTTTTATTGCGAACAGAACAAACAATAAAAATCAATAAGATATAGACAATAAAAACAATTGTGTTGAATATTCCCTTTTTATTCGGTAATAACTAATAGAGTTTATAAAAATAAATTGCTAATGTAAAAGACAGTTGTCATTTTGGCAACTGTGCCTCTACCTTAATACGCTTAATACCTTGACCATTCGGCATTCGTTATTAAGGTTCTGGTAACTTTTACTTCTATTAGGAGAATATGGCAATGCAGCCCATACACCCAGTGGTTAAAGAACTAGCCGAACTCATCGCCACCCACCAGTGGGCCGACCAGTTCAATGAAGCTATTAACAATGCCCATAAACAAAACGTCAGGCAAATTAGAGACATAAAAAACCTCGAAGATTATTTGGCTTGGATGAACGAATTACTCTATTGGGTCCCAAGCGAAAACTACCCTGGCAAAGAAATCTATAACCGCCTGTGCGAATTCTATTTCATTCTTGATCAGCCACCTGTGCTAGGGCTGCAAAATAAAGTCCTGCCGCATGATACAGCGCCTCCTCTGACGGATTTGTCGGCATGGATGGTCAACTATGCCAAAGCCATGGGCGAATTCTTAGATACCCCAGACTCGCTGACCCCCGAGTCTCTCGCCTCGTTTTATAAGTCGCCTAACTACAATATGGGCGATTATCTCCGTCCGCACGGTGATTGGAAAACTTTTAACCAATTTTTTGCCCGCAATTACAAGCCAGGCTACCGCCCTGTTGCCGCCCTGTGCGACCATCACGTCATTGTCTCGCCTGCCGATGCCACTTTTGCAGGGCAATGGGAAATCCGTACCGATTCACAAGTCACTGTGAAAAATTTGCATTGGCGCATAGAAGAATTGCTGGAAGGTAGCCCCTATAAAGACCGCTTTACCAACGGTATGTTTATGCACAGCTTTCTTAACACGAGCGATTACCATCGCCAACATGCCCCAGTCGGCGGTAAAGTTGTGGAAGCGCGGGTTATTCCAGGGCAGGTTTATCTGGAGGTGCAGGCAGTGCCTATACAAGATGATCCGGAAGGTTGCAGTAGTTTGGTGGGAAAGCGTGCCTTCGATGCCCCCGATAATGCCGGCTATCAGTTTGCCCAAGCCCGTGGCTTAGTAGTACTGGATACCCCGATTGGTCTAGTGGCGGTACTGCCGATAGGCATGGCGCAAGTGTCCTCCGTCATCATTACCGCCGAAGTGGGCGTGACCTTACGCAAAGGCGAAGAACTGTCATATTTTCAATTTGGCGGTTCTGACATTATCGTCCTGTTTGAGTCTGCCAGTAATGTTAGCTTTACCGCCCAACCGAATGTCCATTATAAACAGGGGGCAAAAATTGCCCAAGCTTACCCCGTCCTATAAACGGCTCCATAATTAATAGAGCCTTATGCCGTGGTAACGCCATGGTTTTAAAGGCCATAATAAAAAGGTTATTAACATGTCGAGAACACTGAAGAAAAACCCCAACAGTACGTTAACTGACAGACCGCTGCCAGTTAAAGCGATGATTGCGGTCATGGCCGCTTATCTTACCCTATCCGCCTTGCCTTCATGGGCCGACGGGGAGCGGGTTATAGAAAACCCGCCCTTACTTAAGTTTAGAAAAGCCCCGCCGCGCCTCGGTTTAATGGCTGTGCCGCAAGCCGCCGGATCCGCCATAACGGAAAAGCAGCTTGACCTCAATATCGTCTATACGGATGGTATGCTTTACAATCCGGCGACCGGCACCAACGATAAGGTGCATTTGCGCAGCTACCGGGGGACGGATACTAATCCGAACGTCCCGTTTGTCGCTCCAACGATAGAAGTTTCCCCAGGCGACACAGTGCGTGTCAACTTAAATAACCAATTGCCTAACGATCCAAGCTGTACCGATGCACAGGGCGATGTTAACACGCCACATTGCTTCAACGGCACTAACCTGCATTCGCATGGCTTATGGGTCAGCCCAACCGGCAATAGCGATAACGTACTGCTGTCTATCAATCCAGGGGTTAGCTTCCAATATGAATACAACATCCCCCCTGACCACCCGTCGGGCACGTTCTGGTATCACAGCCATCGGCATGGCTCTACTGCCCTGCAAGTCTCCAGCGGTATGGCCGGGGCACTGATCGTGCGCGGCAACCGTTTACCTAGCGAACAAACTAACGGCGATATTGATACCTTGCTGAAAAAACCGGATGGCGCTTCCTTAAGCGAACGCATTCTGGTTTTACAACAAATCCAGTATTACTGCCCCGATAATACCAGCAATATTTGGGACTGCACAAACAGCACGGGAGTGATTGAGTCTTATGCTAATTTCGGCCCAAGTTCATGGACGGACTCAGGACGCTACACCAGCATTAACGGCAAGGTCTTGCCTTTGTTTAACGCTAAAGCCGGAGAAATCGAACGCTGGCGGCTTATCCATGCCGGGGTACGCAATACCATCAGCTTAGAATTCCGTAAACTGAAAGTCGGCGCACCTTCTGCCAATCGCCTAAAAGCTGCCGATGCTGACCGCTATATCAGTGATTATTGCGTAGGCGACCCGGTGCCTTATCACGTCATCGCCGCCGACGGCCTGACTATGGCAGGCGCCCAACAAACGACCCTGGCCACCTTACAGCCCGGTTACCGTAACGATGCGCTGGTCGTATTTCCAGAAGCCGGTTCTTATTGCGTGGTCGATGCTTCGGCACCGGCAAGCAGCAGCCCCGGCCAAATCGCAGAAAGCCGACAATTGTTGGGTATCGTGTTGGCAGGTTCTGGCATTCCAGTTACTAACATCCATGACTACCTGACGACAGCCTTAGTGGCCGCCGCCGAATACACCATGCCCGCATCCGTTAAACCTAAAATCATCGCCGATCTTAAAAACAATCTGCAACTGACTAGCTTCATCCCTCATCCTGACATTAAAGATAGCGAAGTGACCGGCAAACAAGATTTGTCATTTTTCATCGACACATCCGCTACCCCGACTAAATTTGAGGTTAGCAATGGCATTGGTGCGCAATTTGATCCTAAACCTTATGATCCGGTCCGGATTGACCGTAACCTGATATTGGGCGGTGTTGATGAATGGACATTGCAGTCCAATTTTGTCAGCCATCCGTTCCATATCCATGTCAATCCATTCCAAATCGTTAAAATCCTTGATCCTAGCGGTAAAGATGTCAGCGCTTTGGGGTCGGTCGATAACGGGGGCGGTACGGTAGACCCACAATATCCCGGCCTGAAAGGTGTATGGAAAGATACGCTGTGGATAAAGAGCCTGATTCCGCCTGATACCGCACAAAACGGCCTATACACGATTGTTGTGCGTACCCGTTATCAGCGTTATATCGGCGAATTCGTCCTGCATTGCCATATTCTTGACCACGAAGACCAAGGCATGATGCAAAACGTCAGTATCGGTATTCCTGATGGCAAAGGCGGTACGGCCACCAGTCATCATTAATTAGGGGTGGAAAATAACAGCCGGAATTTCTAGCTCCATCCGGCTGTTAGCTATTTTAGCCAGACAAAACCATATGAATTTAAAGCATTAATTATACAGATTACGAATTAATTTACCGCTCAAGCTTAACTTCAGTGATAGATACCAACCATCGCACACATCTCAAGCCAAAATTTCGGCCTATCTCACTGCGTAATTTCTCATTTTTGTAACAACACCTTAAACCAGACTGGCAGATGACATCCGCCAGTCTGGGACGATAAAACCTACAGCGTTTTCAAATATTCCAATAAGGCTTTTTTATCACTGTCTGACAGTTGGGTACCGAACTCATGTCCGCAACGGCTGTCGCCGGAATCGCGGTGGCTGCAATCGGTAGTTTGCAAGGTATAGCCGAACTTGGTTTGTTTGCTGGCCAAACCGACATTGACCGGATCATACTCAGGCCCTATGGCAAATGCCGCCGTACGGTCGGTAGCAGGTTTTAGCAAATCGGCCAAGCTTTGTACCGAACCGTTATGCAGATACGGCGCGGTCGCCCAAATCCCTTGCAAGACGCGTGATTCATACGCATAAGAAGGCGCAGCGGCGGCGGTGGCTTGCGGTGCGGACTGATGGAACGCGCCTTTAAGATCAGCAGTCATCGGCGTGAACGGTGAAATGTCGGCCTCTATATGGTTAAGTAGCCCTTCCACTTTTGTCACATCCTTTGTCAGGTGCGCTTGTACCGCCGGGGTGACCGCCACTGATTCATAATGTTGCAAAATAGCCCCTATCACCGACAGGCCGAGGACATTAAAGGCGGTATCAGTTTGCTGGAGCGGTGGGGTCAGGGCGGGGATTTTCGCACCGACCAACACGCCTGTGTTAACTGTACGCGCAAGGACGGCATATTCTCTGGTATCGGTGCCTACATCTAAGATAGGTGTCGCCCACGTTTGTTGTAACAAAAAGCGGGTCTTACCTTTGGTAATGCCGTGGCACCCGACGCAGCCGCCTTGATCGTTAGTCAAATCAAATACTTTTTTACCCGCCGCTGCCAAGTCTTTATCGACTGCCCACGGCCATTTAGGCGGCTGCAATTTGCGGATCAAGCTTTCGGCATTATCCAAGCCGTTAAAGTCGGCAGAGTTTTTGTGCAGATAATCCACACCTAATAAGCGCCAACTGGATTTTTTCGGATAAAAGCTGCCAAACACGCCATACACTTCGCCCAAATTACGCGCTAGGCCTAGAATATTATTGCCGTTATCAGCAAAGCCCGGCCATTGGGTCATGTCTTGGATAGGGGCGTTCCATAAGAAAGGGTAGCGTACCGGGGCATCGGCACGATAAATGTTTTCGGGGATAATATGGTTGGCGGATGTGCCGATATCCAAACCGGTCAGGCGGTTAAAAATCATGGACACGGCATCTAAACGCGATGGCCCCCAAGGCTTGTCTTTAGGCAAAGCCCTATCCATTAAGGTATGATAACGCTGATACCACGCCGCGACATCGGCTTTTAGCTGTAGCTGTTCAACCTGGTCGGCATCAGGGCCTAACACCGTCAGAGAAAATTCGGCAAAGGCCTTGTCATCATTGACCACCACGCCGACCGCAGTGTCCAAATCGGCGGCGAAGCTTTGGAAGTCAACAATAGCCGGACCACCGTCAATACGGTAGGTACTGTCTTTAACCTCTATCTGCCGGGTATGGCAAGCGGCGCAGGTCATGCCCAACATTTGGCCTTGGTCACCCGCGTGGGCTACGGTAAAGCCTATTGGTAAATGTTGGACGCTGGCTTCATTAGGCAAATACCCGTAACGGCTAAGGCTGTCCGCCATAAATGGGCGGCCATCGGCTTGCTTTAACGCGACCATCCAGTTTAACGGCATCAGTTCGGAACCTTGGTCTAGGCTATAAAACTGGGTTTTGTCGCTGACCGACCAACCTTGCGGGAAGGTGGTGACGGTTGCGTCGGCAGACCATGGTGCGGCCATGAGTGCGGCCACAGCTGTCGCCTTGGATAAGGCCTTAAAATCAAATCGCTTATCTTTCATCGCTTATACTCCTCTAATTATTATGGGCACTCTAGGACAAAGCGGCAGGGCCTTATCCTGGATATGCGCTTAAGCAGACTCAACTAATTCCGGGCAGACGCTAAAAAACAAGTTTGGCATCTTGTGGATTAATACCATTTTTCATGTTAATAATTAACAACTTACGGTTTATTTTGAGTCGCTAAAGAGGATTGTATCTTTTTATTAGCGGTTTAAGATAATTTTTTTTACTTTTGCGGGCTAGTTATCATATTTTTCGCTTAAAGTAAGCAAAAACTAACGTCGCCGCCGCTGCACTTGTTGCGGGTCGGCGGTGATAGGCCGATAGATTTCTACACGGTCACCATCTTGTACAGGCGTACTCAGGGTGGCGATTTTGCCGAAGATGCCGACTTTTTGGGTGGCTAAGTTTATTTCTGGATAAAGTTTTAATACGCCCGACAAGTTAATGGCTTCTTCAACGGTACTGTGTTCGGGTACTTCCAAACGCATCCATAATTGCCTATCCACTTCGGCGTAACAGACTCCGACATTCATAATGGCACCTCTTAATCAATAATCGCTGGGGTTAACACCTCGGCAGGCACTTTTCTTTGCGCAAGCTTTTGGTCAATCAGGCGCTTGCCGACAATTAAAAACGCCAGCATAATAAAGCCGCCGGGCGGTAAGGCCATCAGTAAAAAACCTTTATAGTCGGAGATGACCGTCACTTCCAAAAACCGGAACGATTCGCCCAGCAAAACCGAGGCATGGGCGAATAAAGTACCTGCCGAACTGATTTCCCGCACCGCCCCTAAGGCGACCAACACCAGCGTGAAACCTAAGCCCATCATTAGGCCATCCCATAAGGACTCTTTGACAGGTTGTTTGGAAGCAAAGGCCTCGGCACGGCCTAATAGGGCGCAGTTGGTAACGATCAAGGCAATAAATAAGCCTAGCACCTTATACAACTCATGCGCCCAGGCGTTCATTAAAATATCCACCAGCGTCACTAAGGCGGCAATCAGCAAGACAAAAATCGGGATGCGGATTTCGCTGGGAATTAAATGGCGGGTCAGGGAAATCAGCCCGTTCGAGGCGGTAATGACCACCAGAGTCGCCAACCCCATGCCTAAGCCATTCGTTGCCGTTCCTGTGACCGCCAACAGCGGACATAAGGCCAAGTTTTGCCCGAAGACGATATTATTGTTCCATATACCGTCGCTGGCGATTTTTCGGTAGTTTTCTGATAGAAACATGGCCTAGTCCTCGACTTAAGGGTTAATAAGTTCTGCTTGGTGGGCTTTAAACAATTGCAGGCCACGATAAATAGCTTGGACGGATTTGCGCGGGGTGATGGTGGCACCGGCAAATTGATCGAACACGCCACCATCTTTTTTTACAGCCCATTGTGCGGCGTTCAGGTTTTCTAAAGAACGCCCGACAAAGTCGAGTATCCAATTGGATTTGCCGACTTCTATTTTATCGCCTAAGCCCGGCGTTTCTTTATGGCTTAAGACACGCACCCCTAAGACAGCGCCGTCGCGGTCTATGCCCATAATCATGTTGATTGCCCCTGAATAACCGTCGGGGGCGGTCAGCTTGAAACAAACGGCGGTGACTTTGCCGGATTTTTTCGCCAGATACACCAAAGTCTCATTCGCGGCGATATTGTAGGTGTCGGACGGGATGGTCTTGGTGTCTTGCAGCAGGTTATTATCGTACATGTCGGCAGGCAGCACTTCGGCCAACGAGGCTTTTAAATCATCGTCCAAGCGCTGTTGGATCAAGTCTTGGGTGCTGCAATTGGTCAAACCCAACAACACACTGGCAAGCAAGGCAAAACCTGCCAAGATGCCGGTTTGAAAAGTCAGCAAAGGCCGTAACTGTGCCAAGTGCGCAGGTTCCAGCCAACGCTTTAGCCACTCCCAATAGTAAGCGGCTTGCACGGTGAGGCGTTCGGTCAGGGAGGGTTCTGGTTTCATGGTGTGCGCTCTGTCAGCAAGGGGGACGTTACGGTTTGGGGATTTCCAGCGGCTTGCCTTTGCGGTCACGTCCGTAAATGCGCGGGCGGATATAGTGGTCGATCAGCGGGGTCGCCGAATTCATCAGCAACACCGCAAAACCGGCGCCTTCGGGATACGCGCCCCAAGTGCGGATAACGAAAATCAATAAGCCGCAACCCGCGCCAAACACCAATTGCCCGGTAGCGGTGTTAGGAGAGGTGACATAATCGGTGGCGATGAAAAAAGCCACACACATCATTGCCCCCGAATTCAGATGCACAAAGGGGCTGATATAATGTTGGCTATCGGCCAAATGGAAAATACTGGCCAAGACGGTGACAGTCGCCAGTAAGGCCACCGGAATATGCCAAGTGATGATTTTGGCGCGGATCAACCAGATACCGCCTAAAGCCAGCAATAGCGTTGAGGCTTCGCCCAAGCTGCCACGGCTCCAGCCAATAAAGCTCAGAATCGGCGAATAATCTTGCATAATGTCCGCTAAAACGCGGTTTTGCGAAAATTCCGTTTTAATATAGCCTAGGGTGGTCGCCCCGGTGTAAGCGTCCAGATTATCCAACCCTGAAAAAGTGATATGCCAGCTCTCGGCCAGCCCCGGCGAATGACTAAAGAACAGCGGCGAAACGTTCGCCCAAGTGGTCATTTCAATAGGGAAGGAAATTAACAGGGCCACCCGCGCCAACATCGCCGGATTAAACAAATTCTGCCCCAAGCCGCCATAGACTTGCTTGCCTAAAATGATGGCGAGCCCGGAACCGACCACACCTATCCACCACGGCGCCCACGGCGGCAAGGTCATCGCCAACAGCCATCCGGTCAGTAATGCCGAGCCGTCCATCAGCACGGGCTTAGCCGCCCGGCCTTGCAAGCGGATACAGAACGCTTCAAAAAATAGTGCTGAGGTGACGGTAATGATAAACAGGTTGAGGGCAGGCCAGCCAAAACACCACAGCCCAAAGACGGTGGCGGGCGATAAGGCCAAGATGACTTGCCACATAATCTGGCGGACACTTCTGTTAGCGCCAATGTGGGCACCGCTGTTAGGTTTGCTGAGTATCATCATACGCTGGCCTCCTGCTCGGCTTTCAGGCGTTCCCGTTCCAATTTGGCGGCGATACGCGCCTGTTCTTCTTCGCGCTGTTTCTCGGCGATACGCTCCAGACGGGTGTTACGCGCTTCCATCAGGCGTTTAGTTTGTTCAGACTTGTGTTGGGCTTGTTGCCGGGCGGCGACTTCGCCGGACGCATATTTAAAATACTGCACCAAAGGGATATTGGACGGGCAAATATAGGAGCAGCAACCGCAACTGATACAGTCTTTCAGGCCTATATCAACAGCGGCATCCAGTTGGTTGACGCGGATATTATTCGCCATATCTAAAGGCCGCAATCCAGCAGGACAGACGCTGACGCAACTGGCGCAACGGATACACGGTTGTTCATCGGTATTTTTAAGCTCGCTGGCAGTTAGGGCCAACAGGCCGCTGGTGGCTTTGACGGTCGGCAAGCCAGTATGCGGCAAGGCGTCGCCCATCATGGGGCCACCCATAATGATACGGGCAGTTTGCCCGGCATCGACACCGCAAAAGTCAAACACTTCGGAGATTAATGTCCCCAAAGGCACTTCCACATTCATAGGCCGCCCCACCGCGCCGCCGGAGACGGTCAGCACCCGGCTAACCAAAGGCTGGCCATAGCGTATCGCTTTATGCGTAGCATAAGCGGTGCCGACATTATGGATGGTTACGCCGACTTCTGAAGAACGTGAACCTACCGGCACTTCGCGGCCTGTCACATAACCGATTAGTTGCCTATCCCAGCCCATAGGATAACGGGTAGGGATTTGTATCACGGTAATTTTAGGATAAGCCTGCGCCGATGCCAGCATAGCATTAAAAGCTTGCGGTTTATTATCTTCAATCGCCACTATGGCCTGCCCGGTTTCCATGCCGTGCAGCATCAGCCGCACCCCGTCAATGATCTGGTCACTACGCTCCTGCATCAAACGGTCATCACAGCTTAAATAGGGTTCGCATTCCGCACCGTTGATAATCAATGTGTCGATATGGTTTTCCCGCCCCATATTCAGCTTGACGGCAGTCGGGAACGTTGCCCCGCCCAAGCCGACAATGCCGGCCGCCCCCACCCGCAAGCTGATGTCTTCGGGGGCTAACTGGAACGGGTCAGCCACGGCAGGTAGCTCCAGCCATTGATCCTTGCCATCGGTTTCCAGTACAATCATGCGGATAGGCAGAGCGGACGGGTGCGGGGCAGGGTAGTCATTGACATCCAGAATCACCCCGGAACTGGGCGCGTGGACAGGGGCAGAGATCAAGCCTTGGCTGTAGGCAAGCAATTGCCCTTTCAAAACCTGTTCGCCTACCCTAATCAGCGGTTCGGCAGGTTTGCCGACGTGTTGCTGGAGGGGAATATACAGTGTTTTCGGCAACGGGAAACCAGTGACGATAGCTTGGGTCGCCGTAATGGCTTTGTGTTCTTCGGCATGGACACCACCACGGATACGCGGTTTGGTAAAGAAGCTTAACATAAGGCGTTACCCGCAGGGTTGATGGTGGGCTTGGCCCAGCGCCAATTACGCAACGTGATTTCGATCGGGTGCATTTGCAGGCATTCGGTTGGACAGACCTCAACACATTTTTTACAGCCTATGCAGGCATCGGCAACCACGGCATGGATTTGTTTCGGGGCACCGACAATGGCATCGGTGGGGCAAACCTTAAAGCAACGGGTACAGCCCGTGCAGGTGGCTTCACTGACTCTAGCGACCAGCAATTCCGGTTCTTTGACCGCGCTTAAATCCAGATCCAAGCCCAAAAGTGCCGCAATCTGTTCCGCTAAGGTACTGCCGCCGGGCGGGCAAATGGTCGCCGGCGCATTACCTTCCGCCAAGGCTTCGGCAGCGGGACGGCAACCAGGGAAGCCGCATTGCCCGCATTGCGAACCGGGCAACATGGCTTCCAGCTCATCCACCAGCGGACTGCTCTCAACTTTTAAATATTTGCCGGCAATCCCCAACGCAAGGCCTAACACCAGCCCCAATAAAGTCAAACTGACAATGGCGTATAACACATACATGCTGTTTTCCTGTCGCTTTTTGTTGACGGTGTACTCATTTAGTATAAAGCCCTGCAAAGCCCATAAAAGCCAAAGATAAGATCCCGGCGGTGATAAAGGCGATAGGGGTGCCGGCAAACAATACCGGAACGGCCATCACAGCCAGACGCTCGCGTAAGCCTGCAAACAACACCATCACCAAGGTAAAGCCTAGGGCGGAGCCGAAACCGAAAATCAGGCTTTGCATAAAACCGTATTGCTCTTGCACATTCAGTAACGCCACGCCCAATACCGCACAATTAGTGGTGATCAGCGGCAAAAAAATGCCTAAAATCTGATAGAGTACGGGTGAAGTCTTATGCACAACCATTTCGGTAAACTGTACGACGGCGGCGATCACCAAAATAAAGGCTAAGATGCGCAAAAATTCAATATGCAGCGGCGCTAAGATAAAATGTTCCAATAACCAACTGGTCATGGCCGCCAAGGTCAGCACAAAAGTCGTCGCCAACCCCATGCTTAAAGCGGAATCGAGTTTTTTCGACACCCCCATAAACGGGCATAAACCTAGAAATTTGACCAGCACGACGTTGTTCACCAATGCTGTGCCTAATAGAAGAAGCAGATATTCACTCACTGTAGTGTCCAGACGATTGATAGGGCTTTGCTTAATTAAAAGCAGTAACCATGCCAATAGGGTTAAAACTCCATTTGCTCCGCTAAACAGCTACATAAGCCTGATAATGGGCAGGGTTCAGCTGTTCTAAGTAGGACACCGGACAAGACGGAAAGAAAGTTTTTGTCGCAAACCCGACAAACTATAAGTAGTGCTTGAATAATTGTGCAAGTAAGGGCAGAGTAATAGGGGGCAAGACTGGCAAGCTTATCTGCTTGACAAACACCCAAAAGTCATCCATCTAGCTTACGCTATGGCCATCACCATGCCGTTACTGGCGTTAAAATTGCTTAATAATTATCTATAGCTTCTTCAGACTAGGCCGTCATATGAAAAAATCCTCTTTACTGTTTTTACAGGCGCATACCAATATGGCAAACGTCATTGGCGAACTGATCCCTGATTTGTTTACCGATGCGGATGGCCTTAATGGTGGCACCATGCCTTACAGCTTGTTTGTCGAGACGGTGGAGCAAGTGCCCATCGCCATTTCCATCACCGACAAAAAAGCCAAAATCCTTTACGTCAATGAAGAGTTTTCCAGAGTCACGGGCTACCAGCCAGAAGATATTCTCGGCAAAAACGAATCTATACTCTCCGACAAACGCACACCCAGAACGGTGTACTACGACTTATGGCATACCATCCGCAGCAA
This sequence comes from Methylovulum psychrotolerans, assembly GCF_002209385.1. Taxonomy (NCBI): domain Bacteria; kingdom Pseudomonadati; phylum Pseudomonadota; class Gammaproteobacteria; order Methylococcales; family Methylococcaceae; genus Methylovulum; species Methylovulum psychrotolerans. The sequence continues at coordinate 1,781,456 of NZ_CP022129.1, read as the reverse complement.
AAAAGTCTGGCGTGGCACTTTATGTAACCGCCATAAGTCAGGGCATCGCTATATAGCCAACCTGACCATCGCGCCTATGCTCAATGCCCAAGGTGCGGTCAGCCATTATATCGGGATGCACCATGATATTACCCAGGCTCATGAAGCGGATAAAAAAGTCATTAACCAAAAATTACTGATAGAATCGGTGATTAATTCTTCTCCGATTGCCATGGTGGTCATTGATGATCAAGACAAGGTGATACTGGACAATCACAATTATAAAATACTAGTCAGCGACCTGGACAAAGGTGAGCCTGCCGCCTATTTTTTACAGTTATTGCGTGAGGAAATGGGCGGCTTATGGACAGACCTGCAAGCGAACGAGAAAGGTTTTAATAACCGTGAATTCAGGGTGGAAGGCAAAGCTGGGCGTAGGTCGCGCTGGTTTTCCTGCGCGGGCAATTGGTTTAAGGAAAACGAAGTCCATGCCGACAGTTTTTTTGAAAACGCTTCTAAGCAATATCTTATCCTGACTATTACCGACATTACCCGGCAACGGCGACAAATGGAGGAATTGAATATCCAAACCTTAAAAACCTTAATGTCCGAAGATGAACGGGTACGCAGCATCCGTGAAACGTTATTGGGGGCTATCCATCAAATCCACATGCCGATGAATCAAATCAAAGCCGCTGAGCAAATTTTACGGCACAAAGGTGATGGGCAAAATCCTGGACTGCTGCAAATTTTGCAACAAATCCAGCAATCGGGTGAAGAAGCGATTGCGACCATGCAAAACTGTATCCCTGAAATCCTCCAAACCGCTATCATTCCGGTCAACCTTAACCAGATTCTTCATGAAGTATTATTGCTCAGCGACCAACGTATCTGGAGTAACGGCATTGACGTGCATTGGCAACCGCTGGCGGAACTGCCGAATATTTTAGGTTCTGAAAGCCGTTTGCGGGTATTATTCAACCAATTATTAGATAACGCCATTGAGGCGGTCGGTTTTGGAAACTCCACCGAACAACGTATAAAAATCAGCACCTATGCCGATGCCGATCTGATCTATGTACATATTGAGGATACAGGGCCGGGCATTCCTGTAGAAAAACGCAGTAAAGTCTTTGAGCCTTTTTACACGACCCGGGCAATGGGCGGACAAAAAGCGGGCATGGGCTTGGTGATAGCGAAGGAAATTGTCAGCCAACATCAGGGGTTTATTGATATAGACCCTAATTATGAGCAAGGCTGCCGCTTCAAAATCAGCTTCCCTTTACATAGACAGGAGCTTGGAGGACTAATCTGATGCTTGATCGCACCCAACTGATTGAAGCGGAGCTGGATACCTTGTATCTGATCAGCCAAATCCTCAATAGCACCCATGATCTGCACGCCAAATTACAAGCCGTGCTGGAATTGTTGCATAAACGCTCGGGGATGCGTTCTGGCATGATCACCCTTAAGGAAATAGAAAGTAACAGCCTGATTGTCAGTGTGGTACACACCGATGCGAGCAGCCCGCTTAAGCAGCCTATCCGTTATCAGTCTGGTGAAGGCCTAATGGGGGCAATACTGGATGCTGGCAGTACCCTGGTGGTAGAGAAAGTCGCAGACGAGCCGCGTTTCTTAGGCCGTTTAGGCTTATATGACCCGGAACTGCCGTTTATCGGCTCGCCTATTTACATCGAACAAGGCGACACGATTGGCGTGTTGGCGGCCCAGCCCGATAACAGTTTGTTTTTAGGCGAACGCGCCCGCTTTTTGGAGATGATCGCTAACCTGATTGCGCAAAGCGTCAAAGTCTTGCGGGTTATCGAACGCAAGCAACTGCATCTGCAAAGCGAGCGCGACCAGCTTAAACAGGCACTGATAAAAAACTACCGCTTTGAGAATATTATCGGCCATTCGCCACCGATGCTGAAAGTGTTCGACCTGATCCGGCAAGTCGCCAAATGGAATACCACTGTCTTAGTGCGCGGCGAATCCGGCACGGGTAAGGAAGTGGTCGCCAACGCCATCCATTTCAATTCCGGTTGCGCCAGCGGGCCATTCCTCAAACTCAATTGTGCCGCCTTGCCGGACACCTTGTTGGAATCGGAACTGTTCGGTCATGAGAAAGGTGCGTTCAGCGGGGCGATCAGCCAACGCAAAGGCCGCTTTGAACTGGCCAATAACGGCACTTTATTCTTGGATGAAATTGGCGAAATATCGGCTTCTTTCCAAGCCAAGTTACTGCGGGTCCTGCAGGAAGGCGAGTTTGAGCGGGTCGGCGGGTCGCAAACCATTAAGGTCAATGTGCGCATTATTGCCGCGACCAACCGTAATCTTGAAGAAGAGGTAACCCAAGGCAAATTCCGTGAGGATTTATATTACCGTCTTAACGTCATGCCTATTCACATGCCGGCTTTGCGTGACCGTAGCGAAGATATCCCCGAACTGTCGGAGTTTTTGCTGCGCCGCATTTCCGAGCAACAGGGCGGGCGGCCTTTGGAGATCAAAGAAAGCGCCATCCGTATTCTGATGAAGCATGATTGGCCTGGTAACGTCAGGGAACTGGCCAACTGCTTGGAGCGGGCGGCGATTATGAGCCCTAACGGTAGCATCGACCGTGATGTGATGGTCAATACCGGCTTGGAAAATGTAGTCGCACAAGCCGGACTGAACGCCAAGCCGCAAAAACTGCCATCCGTTGATTTTAATGATGAAAACCTTGATGACCGCGAACGGGTCATCGCCGCGTTGGAGCAAAGCGGTTGGGTACAAGCCAAAGCCGCCCGTTTGCTGAACATGACCCCCCGCCAAATCGCCTACCGGATTTCCACTTTGGATATTACGATGAAGCAGATTTAAAAAAGCGGTTCCTCTTTGGATGCCACATTCTAAATTTTAGGGTTAGCATCCGTTTATTGATCGCATCGGCCAAACCAGTAAGGAGTTTTGCGTTGCCATACCGAACCCCGATAATGGTGCGCCAATAGCTCAAATGCGGCTTTGGAATAGTTTTTGGTGGCGCAATCTGTGCAGCCGTAGCGGGTTGTCCGTACTGCCAGATACAGGGCTTCGGGTATACGCGGGTCGGTAGCGGAGGCTTTGGCCCATTGTAGGGTCTGGGCGGTCAAATAATTGGCTGCTCCGGTCAAGGCGGTGATTTGGGCGTTTTCTTTGGCGGCTTGCTTAAGCTCGGCGGCGGTCAGAAAAGCCGGGGGCGGCCCGACAGGCAGGTTATCGGCGCTACCTGAAGGGTATTGGTCGGCCTGGTTGTCGCACCACCAGTTATCACGAAAATCGTCAATTTCGTTAATCTCCACCCAACGGCCCTCAGCTTTGTTCACCAGCGGGCGCATGGCAGGGTTGTTGAGTATTAACCACAGCGCACTGGTATGGCGTTGCTCCGGGGTGTTGGCCTGTTGGTATTGCTTGAGAAACGGTTTTAGTGTCGGCAGATATTTGCCTAGGTGCGGGGCAAATGCTACGGCGCTGGCATCATCACCCAGTAACACGGCGCGGGTCCATACCGAAATCAGCAGACGGCTTTTCAGGTCTTTGGGCAGGGCAGGGTGTAAGGCGAAGGTTTTTAATACCGATAGCGGCATTAGCACATTGAAAATACTGGTGGCATCGGCATCGAACATCGCGCCACCGTCAGTTTTAGGGTCAACCAGTTCATAACTGTCTTCTAACGCCAAAAACGGCGTTTGCCGTTGGGCGTATTTGACAAATTCGTCGGGGGTTTGCGCCAATAGCAAGCGTTGGCCATAAAATTGGTTGGCTGCTAGTTTGGCGTGACCCGGCAACGGCTTGGCGAGTAAGGCATCGAGTTTTGCCCGTGCCTGTGCATTTTTACCTTGCGCCATCAGCAGGCGGACGGCGTGGTAATTGACGGTCAGATAGGCGGGCGATTCGCGGCCGACGCTGGCGCTGGCGGCGATCAGGGCGGCGGCAGCGGCGGCCTTAGCGGGGGCTTTGAGCAAGCTGGCCACTAACCAAGGCAGAGTGCGGCCGCTTTGCCAACGCACTAAGGCATGGCTGAAGGCGGTTTTGTCGTCATCTTTAGCCTGTACGGTAAAAATCCAGTCGCTTAAGTCACTGTCTTGGCGAAATTCGTTCTGGCGTTTTAACGCTTCAGTATTGTCTTCATCATCGTGTAGCTCAGCTTTGTCCAGTAAGCGCCGATAGTCGGTCAGGTCTTGGTAAAACTGGGGGTTGTCTTTGGCCTGCACCAGTAGTTTCGCCAGTTCGGCGTGCCGTTGCCGGGGCTGCAAGCGGAAATTGACGTAGTTTGCCAATTGCTTGGCGGCGTTGTGGTAAGCCGCCAATTGGCTATTGGCCAAGACGGCATTAATCTGATCGATGGCGGCTTGGTCAGCGGCTTTGCGCACCGCGACCCTGGCCAATAGATACGCCGCTAACGGTTGCCATTCGGAATGGGGGTCTTGGGCGATGTGGCTAAAGTCTGCTTGGGCGGCGGTATAATCCTCGGCGTAAAAATGCGCGGCAGCTATTTGGTAAGCCCGATCCTGCTTTAGCCAAGCAGGTGCGTCGGCGGGTGCGGGGTTGGGCAGGGCTTGGTTTTTTGCGCAATTGGCAAACACTTGGTCTTGGCCTTGCAGCCACTCTTTAACAAAGGCGTTGGCGGCAGTGTAGCGGCTTATTCTAGCCGCTAATATTTTGCGGGCGTTATCGAATGCGCCGGGGGTGCAATTGGCATAAGACGCATAGTCTTTGCCTTGTCTGAACGCATTAATATCCGGCTTGGGCGCGTCGGCTGACACGGCTTGCCGCGCCGCCAACCAATTGTTGAGCGCGGTGGTGTTTTGGTCTTGCTTTACGTCTGTCCTCTCATAAATATTTTGCCAACTGCGGAGCAACGCTTGTTGTTCGGTGGCCGAAAAGGGCTGACTGCTTAACGACCGATAAGCCGCGAATAACGCCGGACGGTATAACTGGCCATGGATAATGCCCAGCTTACCTTGGCTGAATTCCTCAAAATTTTCGGGGCGTTCCGCTATAGTAAAAATGGGCAGCGGCAATGACGAGCCAGCTCGTATCGGTAAGCTAACCGACATGAGCAGGACGATGCTCCAGGCTAGTTTAACAGTGGGTCTTGATAAGATGTGCATGGCGGATTCTTGGTGATCGGGGGGCATGAAGGGTTAGCGGTGTATTAAAAAATCTAGGTCAGAGAGTTTCCAGCCATCATGCCGTCCCTTAAATACATACAAACGGCGTTGCCGAAGCTTAACGAAATGCTGTGGCGGTTCGGCTTCGTCGGTAGCGATGCCGTAACTTTGTTGGCATAACGGCACAGAAAAATCGTTGCCTTCAGCCAAAAAGTGCTGCACTTTCTTCGCGTCAATTCCCATACGGAAAATCATCGGCACCGCTTCATCTACGGGCAAGCCATTAATCCAACCATCACCGAGACAGAAAGAAGCCAACGCCGTTATGGATAAGGCAATATCCGCCGCTAAGCGGCTACGCAGGGTAATGAGAAATTGGCGGTAAAATTCCCGTTCCGAGACTTTGGCATCAAAATCTATTTGTACTGCCGAAATATTTTTAAGGGCGGCGGTCTGCAACACCCTTTGGATGATCGCTTCACGTTGTGCCGCTGACAAAGCCGCCCGCTGGTGGCTTTTTTTATGGGTTTCGATGCGTGTTACCGCTATCAAACGGGTGGTGGGCGACACTTTCAAAGCTTGGCGGCGGGGGTTCACCAGCAGTGTGTCTTCTTGTAAGCGCAGGGTTTGCGCCAAAAAAGCCACCCCAAAACGTTCGCTAGGCAAAAAACGCAAATCTTCTGCCCGCTCCCATGCCCATAAGATAATAGCGGGAAAACCGTCCATCCGCGCCGCCCAAACAGGTTTTGGCATTAGCAAACAGGCCAATGAAGCCAAAATTATCAAAGAGGTGTAAGGGTTTAGCATAGTAGTATGGCGCAAATGGGATACCTCTGGATAGTACGGGTTTCATGTTAATCAATAAGTAGGTGTTCATATATTTTTTAACATTTGTGAATTTTACCCCGCTCCCTTCTGCTTCGCTCAGGGAACGGGGCTTCGCTTAGGAGCAAGTCGGAGATAAAAATGTTAAAAGACTTATGAACCACTACTTACACCGATGCGCCGCATCTATAAAAATCATAGCACCCTTTAGTATAGGCAAAATAGTTTGCCGACAAATAGTATCCATACCGGTGGGCTTTGTTCAGTTAGTTACCGCCAAGCAACCATAAAAGCGTTGTCTGCTATCACGATGAGGAGGTACTTAATGGGTAGCCCCAACGGGGTACTGCTTGCCAAGCAGATAAGCTAATATTGGCGCCACATAATAAAAACAGGCAAAAATTTATTTCAGTACACAAATGTTTTTCTTTTTCAAATCAAGCACTTTTTTGTTGTTAAACAATTTTTGTGGAATATTCACTTTTTTATAGGTAATAATTAATTTCATTTATTTTTTTATTTTGTTATAAATTCTCAGGATTTAAAAAATCGAGGCAACTAACTATTAGTGTCTTATTATTTTATGCGTTAATTTTTATCTATTTGTGATGCTTAAACGTTAATAACTTTATCATGGGTAATAGGCGCTTGGCTTTTATGCAGAAAAAAGTGCTTATACCCCAATTTATTTTCTGTTGAACAGATTAATTTTTCGGGCAAAGCTCTTAGTTTAAGGGCTTTCAGCTTGACGGGTCAACTCAATATAAAAGTTAGTATCCGTTGTTGTTTTTTTAGGGTGGCCAGCTGTTTTGGCAGCCTAACATGAGTACCACCCTTTTCTTTTAGATGTCCATTAATAAACCTTAAGGAGTCATGCAATGCCGAAGTATTCACATGTATGCCGCTGCCAAAGCGATCATGCCCGCTTTGCGGAAAAAATCTATGATGTCGTTATCGTAGGGTCGGGAGTTAGCGGCGCAATTATTGCCAAAGAACTCAGCAGCCAAGGCAAGTCGGTGCTGATCTTGGAAGCCGGTCCGGAAAACATTTACACCATGAACGGTTACAACAAGTATATCGAAACCTTTTATGGCAATATCAACAAAGACAACAACGCCCCTTACCCCTTTAACGCCAACGCGCAAAGCCCCAGTAGCCTGGATGTCGACAAGCTCACTCCCGGCGTACCTGACACCAAAGGCTATTTTGTGCAATTGGGCACCTTGCCTTTAGAAAGCACTTATACCCGCGTCTTGGGCGGTACGACCTTGCATTGGCAAGCCACTTGCCTGCGTATGTTGCCGGAAGACTTTAAAATGCAAACCTTATTCGGACAAGGCCGCGACTGGCCTTACGATTATGAAACCCTTAACCCTTATTACAATATAGCGGAACGGGAATTGGGCGTAGCTGCCGATGTTGACGACCAACGCTATTTTGATATTACCTTTGACCCCAATTATGTGTTTCCTATGGAAAGGATTCCGGTTTCCTATCTGGACAAGATGGTCGCTAAACATGTCGATGGCATGACCATCACACTCGAAAGCGGCGAAGCGCGGAGTTTGTTGGTGCGCAGTATCCCCCAAGCGCGTAACGGTGTCCCCAACCCAAACTATGATGGCGGCAAGGGCTATGTACCCGTTGGCGCACTAGGCACTAACCAAGAAGAAATGGGCGAGCGTTGCCAAGGTAACGGCAACTGTGTGCCCATTTGTCCGGTACAAGCCAAATATGATGCCAGAAAAACCCTGTATAAAGCCTTACAAACCGGCAATACCGAGATCATTTCCCAAGCGGTCGCCCACAAAATAGACATAGATCCTGATAGCCAACGGGTCACGCGTATCCATTATAAATCCTACCAAGACCCCGCTTTACCCGAATATACCGAAGGCACGGTACAAGGGCGGGTATTTGTCTTGGCCGCCAACCCTATAGAAAACGCCAAGCTGATGCTGGCCTCCGGCTTAAACAGCAGCAGCGATATGGTTGGCAGAAATCTAATGGATCATCCGTATATCCATGCCTGGGGCCTGATGCCGGAAATTTCCGGCACAATGCGCGGCCCTCAAGGCACATCGGGTATCGAAGAGATCCGTAGCGGGCAGTTCCGCAGCCAACATGCAGGCTTCCGTATCGACATCCATAACGAAGGCTGGGGCTGGGCAACCGGCTCACCGACAACGGACTTGCTGGATCTGGTCGATAATCAGCAGCAATATGGGACTGACCTACGCAACGGACTGGTTAATAACGTCTCGCGCCAATTGTTGCTGGCATTCATGGTCGAGCAATTGCCTGATCCCAATAACCGCATCACTATTGATCCAAGCTACACCGACCAAATCGGCAATTACCGTCCGGTCATCACTTATAGCCTGTCCGATTATAGCTTAGCGGGGATGGCGTATGGGCGTAAATTGTCCAAGGAAATTTTCGCGCAGATCGGCGTTGAAGATCACACCTATTACGACCCCAGTTCTTTCGGCTACTTGATCTATAACGGCCAAGAGATGATCGCACGGGGCGGTAACCATTTTTCAGGCACCCATATCATGGGCAGCAGTTCCGCCGATTCTGTGGTAGACCGCAACCAACGTTCTTGGGACCACGACAACCTTTATCTGGTAGGCAGCGGCAGTTTGCCAAGCATCGCAACCTCAAATACCACCCTCACCTTAGCCGCTATGTGCTATATGAGCGTCGAGCAAATTTTGCGGGATTTACAAACGGCTTAGGCCGGATATATCCACGCGCTATTGATAACCCTACTTTTATTTGAAGAGGACATACATGAACCATACCACAGCCTGCGCCAAAATTAACAGCAAAGAAGAGTTGCAGCATTATCTGCAAACGGCATTACAGCTTGAACACTCCACTATACCCGTATACCTGACCGCGCTTTATTCCATCCATCCGGGTACTAACCTGGATGCCACATTGATTCTCCGCGCCGCTCTGGTTGAAGAGATGTTGCATCTGACCTTGGCGGCCAATGTCTTAAATGCGATTGGCGGCAAACCAGATTTGGCCGCAGCCGATTTTATCCCTCTCTACCCGACCTATTTACCTAGTGGGGAAACGGATTTTCAGGTCAGTACGGAAAAGTTTTCCCTCCAAGCTATCGAAACTTTTTTGAATATCGAGCGCCCAGCCTTAAGGCCTGTGCATCTCCCGCACGGCTTACGCGGCCATATAGTCCATAAACATAAAGACCGGCATTGCCATTGCATCCTTGATAAGGCTCTGATCGCTTGCGGCAAATCTGCGGATATGCACTTTTACAGTATCGGCGAGTTTTATGAAGCCATTATTGACGGTTTGGATACCGTTTATGCGCAACTCGGCGAGGCGTTGTTTTCTGGCGATGAAGCCTTACAAATCGGCCCCAAATATTACTATTCAGGGGGCGGCGACATCATCGTCGTCAACAACTTAGAAACAGCCAAAGCGGCCCTTAACTTGATTATCGAACAGGGCGAGGGTTACGCAGACTCTGTTTATAGCAGCAGCGGCGAAATTGGCCACTATTACCGTTTCCAACAAATCCAAAAAGGGCGCTATTACGTCCACGGTGACCCAGTTAACCAACCGAGCGGCGACTTTTTCACGGTCGATTGGGATGCCGTCTATGACCTGAAAAGCAATGCGCATTTGACGGATTATCCGCAAGGCACTGAAGTCTATCAGGCGGCCAGCGACTTTGAAGCGGCTTATTATGACTTTTTACGCCACATCACTGACGCTTATAACGGTAAACCAGAATACCTGATCCCGGCGGTGGGCGGTATGTTCCGCTTAAAAGAACTGGCCAGCCAATTAGTCAGAAACCCTAATCCTATCCAAGGTGAGAGCACTAATGCCGGCCCTACCTTTGGTTCGAGAGCGGCATAACCTAAAGAATTAACGGGAGCTACCTACATGTTTGATTTATTTATCGATTTTTCCGTGACACTGACAGGTTTCAGTACCTTTAGGCTACAAGGTACTGGCATGGCGGCACCTTATTTTGAGACCGTGCAAAAGATTATCGGCCCGGCCACTTTAGATGAGCTGCTGTTGCAATATCAAGCCATTGTTGCCACCGCAAACGGTGATGCCGCAACGCTGGATAACCTGTTGCGCAATACCATTTTCAACGATCCGAAATTCGGCCCGGTCACCCGCAATATCATTAAGCTCTGGTTTGTCGGCACTTGGTATCAATTACCAAAAGACTGGTGGGGCGCTTACGGAACCGGAGAACAGGGCGACAGCTTTGTCGTCAGTCCAGCCGCCTATACTGAAGGTTTGCTATGGCCTACTGTCGGGGTAACCCCCGCCGGTGCCAAAGCCCCCGGATATGACAGTTGGGTTAACGCCCCGGTATTTTCCTAAGCAAATCTAGCGGCGGCTGGAGGCCTTGCTGGATTTCATGTCAGCAAGACCCAAAGCTGCGCCGTTTTCCTAACGATACATCACATGATTTTATCTCAGTAAAAGGTATTGATATGAACAATAGTAACTATTTTGCAAACATTACGCTTCGCCGTGCCATTGCCCATTGTTTGCTGGCCGCTATGGTCGGAGGCATGGTATTGGCGAGTCCTGCTGCGGTCGCCGAAAGCGCTTATGCTAAAGCCAAAATAACCGCCCCCACCACCAAAACCCTGTTTGACCCCAGCAAAGTTTTTTTGGGTATTACCCCAACGGGTTGGGTTAATGATGACGATCCGACCATTGATGATGATATTGGCTTTAAGCAAATCGTCAGCGAAATGGCTTTGGCGGGCTTTCAAGGCTCCAGTGTCGGCCATAAATATCCGACCGACACCAAAGTGCTGACTGACGAGCTGAACTTACGCGGCTTGAAAATTTCCGAGCCTTGGGTAGGTACTTATTACACCATTAAGGCCATGGATGAGCAGACCCTAGAAACCTTCAAAAAGCAAATGGCCTTTATCAAAACCATGGGTGGTACCGATATCGTGGTCGCGGAATTAGGCAATGCCGTACATCAGCAACCGGTGGCGGTATTGCCAAATAAGCCGGAATTTACCGACGCACAATGGAAAGCGTTGCTGGACGGCTTGAATATGTTGGGTGCCTTGGCGGAAAAAGAAGGGATGCGTTTGTGCTATCACCCCCATGTCGGCACGGGTGTGGAAAAAGCGCCGGATATTGACCGTCTGATGGCGGGTACTGACCCTAAATATGTCCATTTATTGTTAGATACCGGGCATTTGTTTTATGCCGGCGTTGACCCTTTAGCGATTGCGACAAAATATGCTAGCCGGATTAAGCATGTCCATCTGAAAAACATCCGCAAATCCGTGTTGGACAGTTCGGTTGCCAGTAACAGCAGTTTCTTAGACTCCATCCGTGCCGGGGTGTTTACCGTACCCGGTGACAGTGCGGGAGCGATTAATTTTAAACCAATCTTAGAAACCTTAGCGGCCGCCAATTATCAAGGCTGGCTGGTCGTCGAAGCCGAGCAAGACCCCAAAAAAGCCAATCCTTTAGTCTATGCCCAAATGGCCCGCCAATATCTTCGTGAAACCATAGGGTTTTAAAGCCAACCTCAGATAACTGAGGTTCATGTAGGGGTAACTATAACCCTTATGGTTACCCGTATTTTTAACCCTATCGGACACAAAGGATAGCTAATGAATCACCACACTGATAAGACTGCCAGAGACATTTACATCAGCTTTTTCATGTTTACCACAGATATGAAGCCCAGCGACGAAGCCTATAGAAACGTCATCATCACCCACATGCAGGCTTTAAAAGAGCTGGGCTATTCGGGTTTCGAATTCCCGCTGGCCGTTACTGAAGACACCGATTATGCCCAGCAAATTGCCGACTATGCACAATTGCGGCAAGCGATGGATGCCAGCGGCTTGCAGGATATGAAAGTCGCTACCAATGTCGGGGCTACGCCCACGTTTGACCCCAGTTCCGAAGATCAGGCGCAACGCGACGCCGCTTTGGTGTATTTAAAGTCGCGGGTGGACATCACCGCCGCGTTACGGGGAACTATTATGATGGGGCCGATTGTCTACCCTTATGGGCGCTTTCCGGTAACCGCCGACAATCAAGGCATCTGGAGCGACGCGCTGCAAGATTATATGGCCCAACGTTATCTGAACGCCCAGCCCGTACTGAACGAATTAGGCCTGTATGCACAAGACAAGGCCGTCAAATTGGCGATAGAACCGATCACGCATTGGGAAACGCCAGGCCCTAACACTTTGGCGCAACTGATCGGCTTTTTAGAAGGGGTACCTTGTCAGCAGGTCGGGGTATGCCTCGACACGGCCCACGAAACCCTCGACGGTGCCGGCCCCTTACTGTTTAAAGAACAGCTCGACTGGCTGGTACAGGAAGGCCGTCTGCATTATGCGCAAATTTCCCCACCGGATCGGGGTAATGTCCAAGACAGTTGGATACCTTGGCAAACCTTGGTCGAACCACTGTTAAACGCCCATCAAGGCCCTATTGCGGTGGAGATTTTTAATGCCATTCCGGCGTTTTTAGATTCACTACGCTTATCCAGACGGAAATTTTGGATACCTGGAGAAGATCCCGCTAAACCACCTTATCCCAGTGCTTACACTATTGCCGCCGAGGCACTGGCGGCCATCCACGCTAATGTGCCCGCATCTGTATTAAGAGGGCATCAGCCTCCCGCCGCCAACCAATAGGGTTTACTTATGAGCATGTCAGATTATGAAGCGATACAGACCCTGTTTGAGCAAACGTATGCCGATAGGGTTAGGGGTAGGGATATTGAGGCTTATATTGCTATGTACACCGCCGATGCCTTTTGGTCTCCGCCCAATGCGGCAGATTGCCGTGGCCAAGCCGAAATAGCCGAAGGTTTTGCCAGACAAATCGCCAATGCCGATATCGATCCCGTATTTACTGCCGAGGAAATCCGATTATTTGGCGCTACGGCTTATGTTTTAGGCAACTCGGTTGCCCAAATCACTGACCACAGCACAAGAGCGATACGGGTCGCCAAATATACGGCCTTGTGGATTGTCGAATGCAGCCCTGACAACGGCGAATGGCTCATTTCCAGACAATTATGGAATAACAAGCCTTAGGAAAGGACTTGCCGCTGGGATAAAGCCACGGCCCCAAGTGGCCCGCTATTATGAAAGCGGTTAGCCGCGAAGGGTACGAAGACGCGTACCAGCAAACGCTTCGCACCCTTTATATGTAATAAAGCAAAGCCATCAATTTGGCTAGCTATGTTTTTGTAGCGGATTTTTTCAAACAGTGTAATGGCATTTGCCGGAGACGTGATGTTAACAGACGACATTTTATCAACTACGTTAGAGACGGGGATTGACCCGGGTAATCCTGATATTTTCAAGATTTTTCTTGACGATCTGCAAGGCAATATCCTCAAAGGCCATGGCCGCGATTATAGCGTCCACCTGTTACTGCGCTTTAAGGCCACACCCGCTGAAGTGGCGGCATGGCTGGAGGGCTTTACCAAACAATATGTCAAATCCGCCGCCCAACAATGGCAGGAGACTGCGCGTTATAAAGCCGAACGGCTATCTGGCGGGGTGTGGGCAAACTGCTTGCTGTCCTGCCAAGGTTATGAATATCTGGGTATCCCGCCGTTTAAAATCCCTACCGACAAGCCGTTCCGTCTAGGGATAAAAAATCCGGATATCGCCCAAACGTTAGGCGATCCGTCCGCTTCCCAATGGGAAAACGGTTTTCAAGGCGACATTCACGCGTTGTTACTGTTGGCAGATGATGATAGCCAACACTTACAGAATGTGGTCAGCGGTATTGCCGACACCTTAGAGCAAATAGCCGATATTGTCCAGCGGGATGACGGCTTCATCTTAAGAAACGCCGCTGGCCAAGTGATAGAGCATTTTGGCTTTGTCGATGGCATCAGCCAACCCCTGTTCATGAAAAGCGATATTGATGCCGCTAAAGAAAAAGATGGTGGATTCGATCAATGGGATCCTAGGGCTTCGTTAGATATTATCGTCACCAAAGACCCTAATGGCCTAACCGAAGACAGTTTTGGCAGTTATCTGGTATACCGGAAACTGGAACAAAATGTCAAAAAGTTCCATACCTCGCAACAAGCCTTAGCGCAAACCTTGGGAGTGGATAACGGTTTGGCGGGGGCGATGATGATGGGTCGCTTCCAAGACGGCAGTCCTGTGGTTTTATCCGACACGCCGATACCCGATAACCCGACGACCAATAACTTTAATTACGATGCCGATACGGCAGCGAACAAATGCCCGTTCCATTCCCATTTGCGTAAAACCAACCCGCGTGGCGATACCGGCAGGGTTGTGTCATCGGATGATGTCGCGCAAGCGTTAGCGATGGAAAAAAAGCACCGTATCGCCCGGCGGGCCGTCAGTTACGGTAATGCCGACCTGACTGCCGCTCCCGAAACCGGTTCCGGTTTGCTGTTCTTATGCTTTCAGGCAAATATCGAAAACCAATTCAATTTTATTCAAGCCAGTTGGTCGAATTCGGCGAATTTTGTCAAAGTCGCTGTCGGCCCCGACCCTGTGATCGGGCAACCCCAAGGCACCCAACAATGGCCTAGCCAATGGGGCGCACCCACTAGGGAAGCGGTGTCGATGCCGCTGTGTATCACTCTGCAAGGCGGCGAATACTTTTTTGCCCCCAGCATCAGTTTCTTAGCCAACCTGACTAGCCTGTTAAGCTAAGCCACTCATTTTTAAGAGGTTGACCTAATGCCCGTACTGACCCAACAACCTATATATCAAACGGCCTTATCGTTAATGCTAAGCGCTGTCATTATGAGCGCGAACGTTAATGCCGCCACGGCTGAAGAAGATCCGCAAACGGCGGGAGCATGGGAGAGTGTTCCTATGCCCAGCCAGCAAACCCTAGCCCAAGCTGTACATTCGGTGTTGTTACCTAACGGTAAGGTACTGATAGCGAACGGCAGCAGCTTCCGTAATACCATTGTCACCGAAGGCGACACCCAAAAAATCCAAGAAGGCGTGGATTCAGGCGACTATGATTCCGTTAACAATACCGTCCTATTTGACCCCCAAACCGCTGAATTTGTCAAAATTCCGTCGCCACCAGCGGTACAGCACCAAGAGAACAATGACTTGTTTTGCGCGGGCCATTTACAGCAAGCTGACGGCAATGTCCTGTTTGTCGGCGGTACTGGCCGCTATTATCCGGGTGGACGCTTTACAGGTTCCAGGCAGCTCAACCTATATAATTGGCGTGACAATACTTGGTCGGATAAAGGGCAGCTTAAAGAAGGACGTTGGTATCCGAGCTTAGTGCCGCTGGCCGACGGCAAAATCGCCATTTTTTCTGGCCTGAAATTAAATGAACCCAATCAAATCAATCAGGGCTTAGAAATTTACGACCCCTTACTGAACAAGTTAGATTATTTTGACTTGGCACAAATTGCCGATAGCCCGTTTAACACCAAACTGGAAGGCAGTTCGGTTTATGACAGCATCGACTTGTATCCACGCGTTTTCCCTACTGCCACAGGCAAATTGCTGATTACTGGCGACGAGGCGGGCATCGCCAATGTCTTGACGCCGCATAGCAGCAAAAAATCGTATCTGATGGCGGTGGCGAAAGACACGGGCGGTAAGCTGTCGGTCAGTTTTGAGGTCGGTGCGGATAAAGCCGAAACCTCAAAAGCTTACGGTACTGCGTTTCAAGTGCCCAATTCCGAAGACGTGGTGTTGCTGGGCGGTTTGACGGGGACCAATGATATTGGCTTTGGCCTGCCTAATAAGCCGGATATTCCGGGCGCTAGCGTCGCCTCCAGTTTACAACGTTGGCAAGCGCCAGGCAAAACCGACACCCCATCAGGCCAATGGTCGCAAACCCCCGCGTTTCTTGCGGAGCCTAGGGCCAATCTGCAAGCGGTCATTTTGCCGGATAAAGAAGTCCTGGTCGTGAGTGGCGGCGTGTATCCCGAATACCGCCCCGTCTATGAGCCTTTATTACTGTCGCCTAACCCGCAAGCTAACGGCGGTTACGATATAAAACGCATGAAAGCCGCCCATTTGCCTAGGCTGTACCATAACGGTGCGTTGCTATTGCCCGACGCACGGGTATTAATCATCGGCGGCAATGCCAACAGGGCTGCCCGTGACAGTGTCGGCAACGTCCGCGTGGACACCATCCGCGATGCGAAAGAATTTAACGTCTTCGCCAAACTGACCGACCAAGCGGGACAACCCAAGGCCTTTGATCTGGACGAGTTTTATCAGCATCCGCAAAGCTATTATGCCGAGGGCGATACCCAACCTTTCGTGCCGGCAGAGATTTGGCAAGCGGAAATTTTCAGCCCACCTTATTTGTTTAAGCCGGGTGCGCGCCCCGAAATCATCCAAGCGCCGGAGTTTATCAAATATGGTCAAACTGGCCTAGTCACCGTTAGTGCAGCAGAGGCGGCAAGCGATCTGGTGCTGGTCAAGCTCGGTTCGGTCACGCATTCTTTTGATTACGGGCAACGTCTGGTGGATTTGCCTATAGCGATTAAAGAGCATAAGGCAGGTAGCGCCCTTATTAAATTCAATGCCCCCAGCAATGCCAATCTGTATCCGCCCGGTTACTACATGATGTTTTATTTGAATGCCGCAGGTAAGCCTTCACATGCCAAAATGGTCAGGTTGGAATCCTGATGTGATGTTATCCCCAAACCACCACTGTTCAGTTTCTGAGGAATATACCATGCCACAAAAAAACCGTACCCTAGCCGCCGCCATTGCCCAATTAATCGGCTTGGCATTACCGCAACCCTTTACCCGCCAGATCAAAAAAAGCTGGCCGCTGTTACTGTTAATGCCTTTGTCCGCGACCCTTCATGCCGAAGATGCCCCTTGCCCGCCCGGCTATTCCTCAACGTGGGGACCTGCCGCTAAAGACTTTCTCGGCACATCATTAGGTGCTACATCACGGGTTTATTTTACGGGGGCGGAAGGTATCCTAACCGAAGTGTTCTATCCGACCATCGACACCGTGCAAAATGTCGATATGCAGTTTTTGGTCACCGATGCCGCCAAAACCTGGGGCGATGAAGAGCGCAAACAAGCCAAGCATGAAATCAGCCAAACCGATCCACGCGCGATGATTTGGAATGCGGCGACTACCGCCGATAACGGCAAATGGAAAATCAGCAAAAAAATATTTACCGACCCGAACAGTAATGTGGTCATTCAGCGCGTGACTTTCCAAACCTTGGAAGCGGGCAAAAGTGTGAAAGATTATAACGTCTATTTGCTGAACAACCCCGCCATTAACAATTCCGGGGCGGGTAAGGCACAATGTAGCGGCAAACAAAGCACCACTGATGGCGCCGATAACTCGAAAACCTTAAGCACATCGGGGCGCACTTTCTTGGTCGCTTCGGAAAGCAAAGCCAATTCGGCAGTATCCGCCTTAGCGGTCTCCTTACCTTGGCGGGTAACGGGCAGCGACCCAATGGTATCTAACGGCTTTGTCGGCACTAACGACGGTTATACCGATTTGTTCGCAGGCGTTCATGACAGAACCATGGACTGGCATTATGCCAATGCTTTAGGCGGTAACGTCGCGCAAATGGGCTGGCTGGATTTTTCCGCCGCAACCGGCAGTTCAGTCAGTTTTGATGTGGTGCTGGGCTTTGGCGCCAGCGAAAACGAAGCGATGAACACCGCCAACGCCGCCCTGAAAAACGATCTGGCGGCAATCGAAAAAACCTATGCTGACCAATGGAAAACCTATACCCAAGGCCTTGACAACCAAGGCGGTACGGCGGATAACCAGTATTATCTGGCGGCAATGACCTTAAAAAGCATCCAAGACAAAAGTAGCGGCGCAATGGTGGCAGGTCCCGGTACGCCGTGGGGCGATACCAGCAACGACAGCAACCAAGGCGGCTACCATTTAGTCTGGGCGCGAGATTTGTTCAAATTTGCCAGCGCCTTAATCACAGCGGGCGATAAAGACACCGCCAATAAATCGGTCGAATTTTTGTTCAATGTACAAATGGAAACCACGGGGGCTACAGCTGGCCGTTTTCCGCAAAACAGTTTTGTCGACGGCAAACCTTATTGGAACGGCACCCAAATGGACGAAGCGGCGATGCCGATCATTTTGGCGTGGAAACTTAACCGCACCGATCTTTGGCCGAAAATAAAATTGGCGGCGGAATTTGTCGCCAAAACCGGCCCGCATACTGGGCAAGAGCGCTGGGAAGAAATGGGCGGGTACTCACCTTCGACCATTGCCGCCGAAATTGCCGGACTAGTCTGTGCCGCCGATTTGGCGACGGCGGCGGGCGATCCGGGTGCGGCGGCGTATTATCTGCAAAAAGCTGACGAATGGCGCAACAATATCGCCAATTGGACATTTACCACCACAGGCTATTATGGCAATAAACAATATTATGTCCGTATCGACAGCAACCAAAACCCTGACGACGAAGATAGCCTGACTTTCGGTAACGGTGGCGGCAACCATAAAGAAAAGTCGATTATTGACGGCGGCTTCTTAGAATTGGTGCGTATGGGGGCGATGAGTCCGAACGATTGGACGATTTTGGACACCCTGCCCGAATATGATGAACTTCTGAAGCAAACGTTCCCTGGCAAAGGTGATGCTTTTTTCCGTTATAACAATGACGGCTATGGCGAAAATAACCAAGGCGGCAGTTACAATGGCACGGGGCGCGGACGTTTATGGCCTATTTTTACGGCGGAACGGGGTATTTACGAAATCGCCAAAAGCGGCGACGGCAGTAAAGGCACGGCGTATCTGAGTGCCCTGAAAGCCTTCTCATCACCTGCGGGCTTTATCCCCGAACAAATCTGGAATCAGACCGCAACCATTACGGGCTGGGAAACCATCACGCCAGCCCCTTATGTCCCCGGCACGGCGACCCGTTCCATGCAGCCTTTAAGTTGGGCGATGGGCGAGTATATCAACCTGACCGCTGCGATTAAGTCTGGGAAAGGCGATGCCCCTAAAGTGGTGTGTGACCGTTATGCCTGCGATAAACCGCAAGTGACCGTCAGTTTTAATGCCACTGCGCAAACCCAGTGGGGAGAAAATATTTATCTGGTAGGCGACAGCCCTTTACTGAGCAACTGGATACCCGCTTCGGGCATCAAACTATCGGCAAAAGGCTATCCAGTTTGGAGTACGCGCATTTCCTTACCGACGAATACCGCGTTTAAGTATAAATATGTCAAACGTGACAGCAAAGGCAATACGCTATGGGAGCAAAATGCCGACCATACATTTACAACGGCGGCGAATAATACGCCTATCGTGCGGACAGATAGTGTACAGGGCTGGCAACCTTAGGACGACAAACCAAGGCTAATTAGCCACCAGCCTGCACCGTAAAGCTTATCTAAACAGCACTTCACCACGGAGGACACGCAACCGTGTCCTCCACCTCCTTTGTGCTTTATCGGCAAATTAAGAAGCCACCCCTAACAATACCGCACCTGCCTTAAAGACCGCAGTCGCTTCGCTGCCTTCGGTCAGGCCTAAGGTGTCGACGCTTTCGTTGGTAATGGTCGCAGCGATGGCATTGCCGCCTTGTAAGGCAATCACGACTTCAGTATTGACCGAGCCTTTTTGGATACGGGTCACTGTACCTTTCAGTTGGTTACGCGCCGACAGGCGATAACCACCGAAATCGGTCACGAGCGTAACTTGCGAGACTTTAATCAGGGCAATGGCATCAAGGCCGCTTTTAATGCCTAAGCTTTCCACAGATTCTTTCGTCACAGAAGCGACAATCACGTCGCCGCCTTTCAGATCGAGAGTAACGGTGGCATTGACGGCACCGACGGCAACATCGGTCACTTTGCCAAAAAATTGGTTACGCGCACTGGCTTTCATAATTAACCTCTTGAGTAAGAAAACAATATCTTGATGGGTGTTTAAACGCTGGTTGAGTTGTTGCAAAAAAATAGCATGTTCGCTTTGCAGTTGCTGAAAGACCGCCAAGAACGCTTTACCCGCCAGCGTCAGTTGGGTTCCGCCGCCCTGTTTGCCGCCGATAGCCGTTGTCACCAAAATATTGGGCGACAGGTTATTGGCGCGTTCTATCATTTCCCACGCACCTTTATAGGTTAAGCCCACAGCCCGCGCGGCTTGATTAATGGAACCCGTTTGCCCGATGGCAGAAAGTAGGCCGAATAGCCGCTCTCCTAGGCTACTTAACAAATGGATTTGGCCGCTGACCAAAGCGACAGGCTCAGCGGGTGTTGCCGCGCTGTCTGCCGTTTCGCAAAGCTCGGCCTTAATAGGCAGATTAGACAAAATAAGTCTCCTTAATAATAAGCCAAGCCGGATTAGCGCCTGACAAAATAAGTGGCCCAGACGCTAACCTTGCTAAGCGCCGCTTTAAAATGCCACCTGAACCCGCGAGAATACCGCCTGCTCGGTCGTCCGGTCAGTATTGCCGGCAGCACCACCGACAAACACCGTCTCTTCGTAATCGGTCATCAGCTTCAGGTTGTCGTTTAAGTACCAGTTGACCCCTAATGCCCACGATTGGGCGTTTCTGATGGAATTGCTTAAGCTGGCGAAAGAATAAGGGTTTGCCACCGAGCCGATGTTTTGGAACGTCGACTTGTCGATATTCAGTTCAGACCACCGTGCGGCAAGTTGCCATGCCCCCCAAGAACCCGCTGCCGGATCAAAGCGTTTGTTAGGTTTAATGGCAAAAAAGCTATTATTTTCACCGGTCAGCATATAAGACACATTGAAATGCCAAGCCTCGTTGTTTTGTAGGGCATGTTTATTCAACCCTGCATTATATAGGTTTTGTGATGATACTAAATATTCCCCCATTATGCCAACGGTTTTCCAATACCAATACATTTGCGGGTAAATCCGATACTGTTCGCCGGATGAAGTGGCGGCGCTATTATAGGTCACGATGGCTTGCTGCCCGGCACTGACCAAGGAGACTAAGGCATTTTGTTGTGGTTGCCCCCAAGTACCCGCCACGCCCAAACCTAAACCTGCCAAAGCGGTACCGCTGTGCATAAAAGGGTGCGAGAACAACCGCGCGGCGACTTCTTTATTGTTATCGGTGTCCCTATCCGCATTTTGTACCGCTTGGTTATCGCGGACACCGTTAAATACCCCGACCTCGTAACCGATAAACTCCTTAAAAACTGGCCGCAGTGTATATTGCGCTTTATAGCCAGGATAAGCAATTGCACCGTGCAGCATAAAACCTATGTCACGGTTAGGTGCTAACTGAGCAGGGTAGGCGCGTTCAATAAAGGTCAGATTAGTCGCCGTTTGCATCCGTTCCAAGCTGACGGGTTGGCGGAATTTTCCCGCCGTCAAGCTGGCGGCAGTAAAATAGTGCAAATCGACAAAGGCATCAAACAGGCGTACTTGCCCGCCGCCAAAATCAGGCGCGATGCGAAAATCGACATTTTTAAACAACGTGCCGTCAAACGTTAATCGCGCCCTACGGATCAAAAACTTATCAAATTCGCCCGAAGACAACGGCGCATCATCGGCATAAAAATTGCTGTCTGCTTGTGCATAACCACGAATGTTCAGCTTGTAATTGTCATCGGCGGACTTCAAGACCACGCCTTTATTGGACACGTCAATTTTAGGGGCTTTTTTGGCTTGTTCGTCGGCGGCTTTTTTGTCGGTTTCAAGACGTTGGCTAATGACGGACAGCTTGTCTTCCAGCTGTTTGACAGGGGCGGCTTGGACAGATTGGGCTTGTCCGGCCAGATAGCTTTTCAGTTGTCGGTTTTCGGCTGCGGCGTGTTTTAATTGGCTCTCCATCTGCGCCATTTTCTTTTCCATCGCCGCCATCCGTTGTTCCACACTCATGGCTTGGCTGGTATTAGCAAAACCGATGGTCGTCATTGCCAACCATAATGCCGATTTGTTAACCATCTGAATATCTCCAAAAATGATAAAAACTAAATTCTATCATCATTAATTCGCTAATGACCACCGCTTGACAAGAAAACACCGCAAGCGCAGTATAGCAACCGTAATAGCGTTTTGCCAATACATCTATTTTCTTCGCTTCCAAGGAGCCGCCAATGACTTTTAAACCCTTACGTTTATTATTGATTTTTTTAATTTGCAGCGTTTTTATGCCCGCCGCGCAAGCGGAAATAACCGTGCTGGCCGCCGCCAGCCTGACCAACGCGCTCACCGACATTATCAAACACTACCAAAAACAACAGGGCGTAACGATAAAAACCTCGTTTGCCTCATCGTCGGTACTGGCCAAACAAATCGAAAACGGCTTACTGGCGGACATTTTCATTTCCGCCGATAAGCAATGGATGGATACCTTGTATGAGCAAGGTAAGATCGACGCGACCTCGCGTAAGGAGATTTTGGGCAATAGCTTGGTGCTGATCGCACCAAAAGGCCAAGGCTTTGCTGTTAAGTTGGCGAAAGGCGAAGCCTTAGCTAACGCGTTTGACGGCAAATTATGCACTGGCGAAACCAGCACCGTACCCGCAGGCAAATATGCGAAAGAAGCCTTGCAAAATTTGGCGATGTGGGACACCATTAAAACCCGTATCGTCGGTACCGAAGATGTCCGGGCCGCGTTGGCGTTTGTCGAGCGTGGCGAATGTGCCGCTGGCATTGTCTATGCCACCGATGCCCTGATCAGCACTAAGGTCGAAGTGGTCAGCACTTTTCCTGAGAGCAGCCACGCGCCGATAGTTTACCCAATGGCCTTGATTAGCCAATCCCAAGAAGCCCGGGCTTTTCTCGATTATTTAAGCCAAGCCGAAGCGGGCAAGGTGTTTGCCCATTATGGCTTTACCCGTCTGCAACCCTAACCCTGGTAACGTATGCTGGAACTGAGTGAACAAGAAATAGCGGCTTTGTTGTTATCGTTAAAAATCGCCGGGTGGAGCACCTTGTTAAGCTGCCCCTTGGCGATTATCATCGGTTGGTGGTTGGCCCGTTACGAATTTTTCGGCAAAGCCTTGGTGGATGGCTTAGTGCATCTGCCTTTAGTATTACCGCCGATTGTCCCAGGCTATTTATTGTTGCTGTGTTTCGGGCATAATGGCTTTATCGGCAAATGGCTGTACCAAAGCTTTGGCATCAGTCTGGCGTTTAATTGGAAAGGCGCGGTATTGGCCTCAATGGTCATGGCCTTGCCGTTAATCGTCCGCTCGGTGCGTTTGTCAATCACCGCGATAGACCGGGGGCTGGAAAATGCCGCCCGCACCTTGGGGGCATCCCCGTTGCGGGTGTTTTTTACCATCACCCTGCCATTGGCGGCCCCCGGCATTCTGGTCGGGGCGGTGTTGGGCTTTAGCCGCAGCCTGGGTGAATTCGGCGCGACCATCACCTTTGTCGGCAATATCGAAGGCGAAACCCGCACCTTGCCTTTAGCCATTTACACCGCCACCCAAGTGCCGGGCGGCGACGGCCCGGCGGCGCGGTTGGTGATTTTGTCGGTGCTGTTGGCCTTGCTTGCCTTAGTCATCAGTGACCTGCTCAACCGTAAGCTATACCGTAATGCAGGGCGTTAATTATGTTAGATATTGATGTACAACTGAACCACGGCAGCTTTCAACTGCACGCCCAATTTCAAAGCAGCCACTTGGTCACCGGCTTATTTGGCCCCTCCGGCGCAGGCAAATCCAGTGTCTTGAACCTGATTGCCGGACTGCTTACCCCCCAACAAGGGCATATCATTGTCGACGGTACGCCCTTATTCGATTCCCGCCAAGGCATAAACTTACCCGCACACCGGCGCCGGATCGGCCTGGTGTTTCAAGATGCGCGGCTGTTCCCGCACCTATCGGTACGCCATAACCTATTATACGGCTACCACTTGCTTAAACCCGACCAACGGCAAATTCATCTCGATATGGTAGTGGGGCTGTTGGAAATCGGCCATTTGTTAGGGCAGTCCGTGCAAAAACTCTCCGGCGGCGAAAAACAACGCGTCGGCCTAGGCCGCGCCTTGCTTACCAGTCCCCGCCTGCTGCTGCTTGATGAGCCACTGGCCGCCCTTGATGAGCGCCTCAAACAACAGATCCTGCCGTTTTTGCTGAAAACCCGTGACGAATTGCGCCTGCCCATGCTTTACGTCAGCCACGCTTTAGCGGAAATCCATTACTTGACCGATAGCGTGGCCTTTCTTGATAAAGGGCAGATTGTTTCGGCGCAATAAGGGTAGGGATCTGTGGTTTCTCTATAGCCAAAAAAACCATATTTCCCAACATTTAATTGCCTATCTGCTTATTGAATACTCCGAGGTTAAAATTATTTCTTATTCGCCTACTTAACAGAAATTAATTGTGATATATAATTAAGGTACGTCCATACAACAACAATAACAGGCCATACCTGTATGAACAGGGAACAAATCCTCGCGCTAGCTCCAGATACCGCATCCATCAGTGCCGCCAAAAGCTTGGGTAACCCCAAAGTTTGGGGTGTGTTGGGCTATAGTGGCCGGGCGGTGTGGGGCGAGTGTAAAGGCAGTGGCGCCAACCCTTACCAAGCGCGGATTGATTTAAGCGGCAATGCCTTTAAATGTTCCTGCCCCAGCCGTAAGTTTCCTTGTAAACACGGCTTGGCGTTGTTTTTATTATATGCCGAGGAATTGCAGCATTTTACCCAGACCGATGCGGAGCCGCCTTGGGTGGCGGAATGGTTGGCAAGCCGCGGGCAACGGGCAGAAGCCAAAAAAGCACCCGCCGCCGCCAAACCTGTAGACCCCAAAGCCCAAGCCAAACGCCAACAACAGCGGGATGGGGAAATGGCGCAAGGGCTGGCGGAATTGGGGCTATGGCTGGAGGATATTGTCCGTATCGGCTTCGCAGAATTGCCCGCCAAACCTTTGCGCTATTGGGATGAATGGGCGGCGCGGATGGTCGATGCCAAAATACCCGGCCTCGCAGGGCGGATCAGAAAGTTAAGCGCGGTGTTGCTGCAAAAAGGCGACAACCTGCACCTGTTCGCGCAAGAAATCGCCCGCCTGCATTTGTTGGTCAAGGCGTATCCGCAACGCCACCAGTTACCCGCCGGACTGTGTGCCGACATTAACCAAGTGCTGGGCTTGGCAATGCGTGAAGACGAGGTATTACAAGCCCCGGCGGTCAATGACGAATGGCTGGTGTTAGCAACCCGTTTTAGCGAAGAAAACGCCTTAGTGACCCGCGAAGTGTGGTTATTAGGCACCACTAGCGGGCAGTTCGCCAAATTACTGCATTTCGCCCATGCCAGCCAGCGGCAAACTTTACAAACGCTATGGCTGACCGGCAACCGTTTGCGGGGCAATGCGCATTTCTACCCGTCAGCGACCCCATTACGCGCCGTATTAGGCGACTATCAAAACAGCCCACAACAAGCGGGCATCGGCCCTGCCCCGCAACATAGCACTTTTTGGCAGGATTACAGCCAATTAAAAATCCGCAACCCGTGGCTAGGCGCTTATCCGGTGCTGACACCGCCCGCTATACCGATATACCAAGAACCTTTTTTATACTTGCAACTGCCTGGCGGCCCCGCCATTCCAGTCGATACGCGTGGCACTGCGCCGTGGCCGTTATTGGCAATGAGCGGTGGGCAAACCGTCAGTGTCTTTGGCGAATGGGATGGTGAACGCCTCCAGGCCTTAGGGGTTTGGTACGGACAGACTTACGCCAATTTAACGGCTAGGGCAGTAACATGAAGATCTGGCAAGACTTAGTCAAACACGCCATTGTCGGCACTCAGCGCCACAGCCAACTGCCCGTGTTAGCACCACCGGACTTACAAAGCCGCCAGCACCATTGGCAAGATTTAAGCACCGAACAGCAATTGCTTAACGCGCTGGCCTTGGTCGAATCTTATCAGGCGGTAGGTAAAATCTGGGCGGCGGCTAGCCCTGCACCCTTATCCGCCGCCGTCCCTGAAACAGCGGCCTATTGCAGCGCCCATATCAGCCAATGCCTGCACCGTTACTTGCACGAAGAAAACCATGCTTTGGTGAAAGAAGCCCTCGGCCTACTCAGTCAGCGGCAACAACTGTTACCCCCTGAATTGTTAGCGGCGTTTTTAACATGGAGTGAAAGCCAACGTCCTAACGCCGCCCAGCTAAGGACTGTGATCGGTAACCGTGGCTTATGGTTATGCGGACTCAATCCCGCTTGGCAGAAATTGCCGGGCAATTTAGCCACCGCAGTGGAAACCACCGATACTTGGCTGGAGGCCATCGGATCGGCGCGGTTCGCCCTATTTGCCGAAGCCTTAACGGCAGACCGCCACCAAGCCTTAAGCCAATTGGCCGCTCAATGGCCTGTAAACAACGCTAAAGACCGGCAAGCCTTTTTAGATGTGTTAGCCGGGCAACCCACGGCGGATATGTTGCCCTTTTTGCAAACTATCACCGAAGACCGTAGCCAAGGGGTGCGCGAGAGAACCACCCGCCTGCTCGCACAATTGCAAGACCCTGAGCTGACCCGTTTAGTGCAGGACAGTCTTTTAGCCGTGCTGGAAATACATAAGCCTTTATTGGGTCACGAGCAACTACGGGTCAATTTACCCGATGCGCTCGCCGAAATTTGGAAAAAACGCGGTTTGCAAGAAAAACTGGAATACCTGCCTGTCCTGACTGGCTCTGCTAAAATCGGCAATAAGGCGGGCTGGCTTTATCAATGGCTAAGCTTAAGCAATCCTCTTAAACTCGCCGAACAACTTGGTTTAAGCTTGGCAACGCTAGTTGATGCCGCTCTGCGCTCGGATTTTTCGGCGGCTTTATTATCAGGTTTTGATTTTGGCGCGGCCCTGCATAGCTGCGCGGAATTTGTGCCGCTGCGTATGCCTTTACTGAATACGAGGGAGCAGGGTTTTTGGCTACAGCACTTTGCCCCATCATATCCGCCCGCGTGCATCGAACCCGTAGCCATTGCCCATTTCCAGCAACTGGATGCCGGCCAAGCGCTGGGGTTTATCTACAATTTTACCGCCCAGCAAGACACTTTATCCGAACCTTTCGCAGAAGCCGTCATCGACGTTTTGCTGGCAGCCGCCAAGGCTACCCCGCCCGTCTTTTACGGTTACGAACGTAAAAGCTTAGCGCAATTGGCCTTTAAATTGCCGCTGGCGAATTATGACCATTTGAGCCGACGCTTACAACAAGATGACAACCCGCAGTTTTTTGACTTATTAACCCATTTTTCCCAGCGCCAGGCGCTACATCAGGAGTTTGCTCATGAATGAGGTGTTAAGACGGCACGCCGAACAGCAATATGCCGAAGAATTGGCGGCCATGCAAGCCGTCGATACCCGCCAAAAGCCTACCAATTGGGCATTATCGCCGTGGGCCGTGGTACAGTACCTGATGGGCGGCACCTTAAGCAACGGTTATGAAGTGTCGGCAAAATACATCGGCGACCAACGCCTGATGGAGATCGCCGTCGCCACGTTAACCACTGACCGCGCCTTATTGCTCTACGGCGTACCGGGCACGGCAAAATCTTGGGTATCCGAACATTTGGCGGCGGCAATTTGCGGCGACTCCACCTTAGTCATCCAAGGCACGGCGGGGATTAGCGAAGAGGCAATCCGTTATGGTTGGAATTACGCGCAATTGCTGGCGAAAGGGCCGAGCATGGAAGCGCTGGTGGTCAGTCCGATGATGCACGCCATGCAAGTCGGCAAAATCGCCCGCATTGAGGAACTGACCCGCATCCCCTCCGATGTCCAAGACACGTTAATCACGGTGCTGTCGGAAAAGCACTTGCCTATCCCCGAACTCAACACCGAAGTCTCAGCGCGGAAAGGCTTTAACATCATCGCCACCGCCAATAACCGCGATAAAGGCGTTAACGAACTGTCCAGCGCCTTGCAACGGCGTTTTAACACGGTAATCTTGCCGACCCCCGCCAGCTTGGCCAAAGAAGTGGAAATTGTCGAACAGCGGGTACGCGAATTGGGGCGGGCTTTGGAACTGCCATTGGAAAAAAGTGCGGTGCGGGAAATCCAACGGGTCGTGACCATTTTCCGCGAATTACGCATGGGCGTGACCTTAGACAATAAAGAAAAATTGAAAATACCGTCAGGCACCTTAAGCACTGCCGAAGCCATTTCCGTTATGAACAGCGGCATTAGCCTATCGGTGCATTTTGGTGACGGCGAGTTGAATGTCGCCGACTTGGCCTCCAGCCTGATCGGGGCGGTCATCAAAGATCCCGTGCAAGACCCTATCGTTTGGCGCGAATACTTGGAAACCGTCGTTAAAGAGCGTGCCGGATGGCAAGACCTTTACCGTGCTTGCCGCGAACTTAGTTGAGCGATGTTAGTCGACAAGGTCTTTTACCTGGGCATACGCCACCACGGCCCCGGCTCGGCGAACAGTGTCCTGCGGGCGTTAGCCAGCTTTGCGGCGGATAAAATTTTGCTGGAAGGCCCGGCAGAAGCCGCCCCCTTGCTGGCGCAAATTAACCATCCGCAATTACAGCCGCCCGTCGCGCAACTGTTCTACGCTACCGACCAGCCCGCTGAGGCGGTGTTTTATCCTTATACGCGCTTTTCACCGGAATGGCAGACGCTGTGTTATGCGCAAGCGTCGCAAACGCCGCTGGAATTTTTCGACTTACCGCAAACCCACGCCCTCGCTTTAAAGCGTAACGGATCCGTCCAAGAAACGGAAGCGGAAGAAGGGCAATCACCCCTTGATGATATAGACAGCTTAACGCTGGATTTTGACCCTTTGGATTTGCTCGCCCATGCGGCCGGATTTGAAGACGGCGAGCAATGGTGGGAACAAATGGTCGAGCAAAACCCTCAGGAAGGGGAGATTTTTACCGCCATTGCCGAAGCCATGAGCGTCGTGCGTACCGCCATTGAAGCCGAACGCCCCTTAAGTCTGCGCGAACAATACCGCGAAGCTTGGATGCGGCGCTGCATACGCCAAGCGCGTAAAGACGGCTACCAAAAGATCGCCGTAGTGTGCGGGGCTTGGCATGTACCCGCCTTAGTGCAACCGATAACCGCCAAGCAGGATACCGCTTTATTAAAAGGCCTGCCCAAAACTAAAATCAACGCCACTTGGATACCGTGGACATATAGCCGCATCAGCAGGCACAGCGGCTATGGGGCGGGTGTGGCTTCGCCCGGTTGGTATGATTATCTTTGGGAACGTAACCAAACTGGCGCTAGCCATTATGCGGTCAGTAGCGGCTGGATTACCCGCGCCGCCCGCCTGCTGCGGACACAAGGCTTGGACATTTCGCCCGCCAGCGTCATTGATGCCGTGCGTTTGGCGGAAGCCTTGGCGACGTTACGCGACCGCCACCCACCCAATCCTAGCGACATGACGGAAGCCATGCAAACCCTGTTCGGCTTGGGCGACCCTACCGCCTTAAAGCTCTTGGATGAACGCTTATGGGTCAGCGAACGCTTAGGGCAAGTGCCGGATGATATGCCGCAAACCCCTCTGCAACAGGACTTCCAACACCAATTGAAAAGCTTGCGTTTACAGAAAGAAGCGGTGGAAAAGCTTTTGGAATTGGATTTGCGTACCGATAGCGGGCGTAACCGCTCGGTGCTGCTGTACCGCTTGCAATTGCTGGGCATCGCTTGGGGAAGCGTCAGTAAAGACAGCCGCAGCAAAGGGACATTTAAAGAAACGTGGCAGCTCCAATGGCGGCCTGAATTTGAATTATCACTGATTGAGCGTAATCTCTGGGGTACGGCTATCGCCAGTGCCGCCGCCACCTTCGCGCTTGCCGAGCTAAGCCAAGCCGGTTCCTTGGCGTTGTTATTGGAAGGTTTGCAGCAACTGTTGCTAGCCGATTTGCCCGCCGCCGTCAGTTCGGCAATGGGTGTGTTACAAGCCCGCGCCGCCACAACCAACCAAATTGACGAACTGATGTTAGCCCTGCCGGGCTTGGTGCGGATCGTCCGTTATGGTGATGTCAGAGCCACCGATACCGCCGCCCTCAAACAATTGGTAGTCAGCCTGACGGTGCGCATCAATATCGGCCTGATCAACCAATGCCGCCAACTCGACGAAGACACCGCGCGGACTATGGCCGACGCTTTGGCGACCGTCAATAGTGCCCTGCAACTGTTGGACGAGGCGGAACTGAACACGGCTTGGCAGCAAGTGCTAGTGCGCTTAGCGGCGACGGACGGCATCCAAGGGGTGTTGTGCGGCAAATGCTACCGTTTGCTGGAAAATGCCCACGTCATTAATGCTGAGGCGGTCGCCGAGGCTCTATCCTTAGCGTTATCCCGTGCGGAAGAACCGACGCAAGCCGCTGGCTGGCTGGAAGGCTTATTGAGCGGAGCCGGTTTGGCCTTGTTGCATGATGACAGTTTGCGGCAAGTGTTGGACACTTATATTTGCGGTTTGACGCGGGAGCGTTTTGAAGCCATTACGCCATTATTACGTCGCACGTTTGCTACGTTTGCTTTCGGCGAACGGCGGTCTTTGCTGGATAAGGTGTTGTATGACGCGCCTGCCACTGGCCTAAGCCTTGCTGAGCCGGATTTTGACCACACCCAGGCGGCTTTAGTGTTGCCGTTGCTGGACTGCATTTTGGGGGTTACGCACAATCATGGCTGAACTGGACGAAAGACAAAAACGCTGGCGGTTATTGCTGGGCGGTGATAGCCAAACCGGCTTAGGAAAGGATGACATTCAGCTAGATAACTTGCTGAACGCACTATACCAGGACGGCTCCGAACCGCGTTCGGCAGGCTTGGGCGCTTCCGCCCCAAAAGTGTCGCGTTGGTTGGGCGACATCCGTAAGCGTTTCCCCGCCAATGTCGTACGGGTCTTACAAAAGGATGCGTTTGAGCGTCTGAACATGCGGGCCATGTTGCTGCAACCGGAAATGTTGGCGGGGGTCGAAGCGGATATCCACTTAGTCGCCACCCTTATCAGCCTCAAGCATTTAGTGCCGGCACAATCCAGAGACACCGCCCGGCAA
Source organism: Methylovulum psychrotolerans (assembly GCF_002209385.1). Classification (NCBI taxonomy): domain Bacteria; kingdom Pseudomonadati; phylum Pseudomonadota; class Gammaproteobacteria; order Methylococcales; family Methylococcaceae; genus Methylovulum; species Methylovulum psychrotolerans. The sequence continues at coordinate 1,750,585 of NZ_CP022129.1, read as the reverse complement.
TTGGTCAAAAAATTGGTGGACGAACTGTTGCAACGCTTGCGCAGTAAAACCGAACAGGCTTTGCGCGGTAGCCTTAACCGGGCGGCGCGGCGTAACCGCCCCTTACCCGGCGATATTGATTGGGGGCGGACGATACGCGCCAACCTGAAACATTACCAGCCCGACTATAAAAGCATCATCCCCGAACGGCTGATAGGTTACGGGCGCAAAAAGCCCCAAAACCTGAAAGAAGTGCTGCTGTGCGTAGACCAATCCGGCTCTATGGCGACCAGCGTCATTTACGCCAGCATCTTCGCCGCCGTCATGGCCTCCATTCCGGCCTTAAAAACCCAATTAGTGGTCTTCGACACCGCCGTCGTCGACTTGACCGAACAACTTGCCGACCCTGTAGAAGTGCTGTTCGGTGTCCAACTCGGCGGCGGCACCGACATTAACCGCGCCGTCACTTACTGCCAGCAACGCATCGGCAATCCCCGCGCCACCTCGCTTATCCTCATCACTGACTTATACGAAGGCGGCGATGCCAAAGCCTTAGTCGCCCGTATCGCCGAGCTGAAAAACAACGGTGTCCAAGTCATTACCCTGTTAGCCCTCAATGACGACGGTGCGCCCAGTTACGACCCACATCTGGCACAAGCCTTCGCCAACTTAGGTGTACCCACTTTTGCCTGTACGCCGGACAAATTCCCTGACCTGATGGCGACAGCGTTAAATGGCGGCGACATAGGACTGTGGGCGGCTAAGGAAGAGGTGGTGATGCAGCGGCAGGGCTGATGTTTAGGTTCACCTTAAACCCCGTTTTATGGCCTCGGCTTTAGCCCCACACTATATTTTTGGCGTTTCTATCCATCGTGAACGGAAAACGATGCCACTATCAAAATAAATGAGCAATTGCAGCTCATCCCCGTTATGTTTGGGTAGATTGCATAAGCCCCCGGTATTTCCCTGGTAACTCCATTTTACAATGCGTTCGGTTTGCGTATGTAGGGAATCATTTTGCCTAAATTTGCATAGCGCGTGGGCAGGGGATTCAAACAGATAAGGGATCAGTATTTTATCGGTTTCAAACCGGGCTGCCTTAAAATGTTTTAGCGCCTGTACTTGGGCTAAAAGCTGAGGATCTAAGCCTTTCAAAACGTTCGCCATTGTCAACTCGCTGGCCTGAAAAACTTTGTACAAGTCGATTTTAGCTAAATTGGCCTGATGAAACAAAAATTGGATGCCTTTATATTCACCATCTTGCGCATCTATGTCTCCTATTGCATAAAGAAAATCTTTGACTTTGCCACGGCCATATATTTTGACGAACTCGCCCCAAAAAACATAACCCAAACTGTAATTGACATCATAATCATAGTCGCTGAACTGGCCCAGTTTGGGTAAGAGGCTCATTAAGCCTTCATCATAGGCTTTATAGTGTAGGGCAGCTTCGCCTAACAAGACGGGGTCGTCGGTATTCCAGTTGTGTTCGGCTAACTCGGCCAAACCTTCATGGAAAAAGCCGCCAAGAATATCGGCATTTTCTATAAATTGAAAATCAGATAAGCGATTAATTATGACATGTGTCAGTTCGTGCCGAAACGTCTTTTTTAGGTTTTCGCCTTGGTCATCAGCAGAATGGGTAGTTGCCGAATTAATGATAATGAAAGTTCCCCGTGTTGAGCCCAGAGTATGTTCGTCAGAGGGTTTTATGAACACTTCTACGCGTGGCTTTTCCTTGAAAGGAATACCAAATTCCTTATGCAGATGCTGCCATTCCTGGTCTGCAAATGGGGTCAATTCGTCTGCTATCCATTGATGCTCTTGTTGAAACTTGAAAGAAAAATAGTTAGTTTCGGTACTGTCTTGATGCCTGAGTTGGCGTATAGCACCGAGCAATTCCTGCCTGACTTTCTGGATGGGTGACAATTTCTGCTCCGGCCAATTTAAGTAGATGGCAAACCCTAAACACCCTGACGTAATCAACACGGGCACAATTTTAGTGAGATGTAGTTTCTGTAACCGAGGATAACGTTGCAGAACAAACCCTACTATTGCAACAGGCGTTCGGGTCATTTTCCATTCGTAAAGGTACATACCCAACAACCAAGGCACGGGCGCCCAAAATAAACTGGGCCGGAAACTTTCTGCAAACAAAGGGACATAACTTGCTGAGTTGGGCTGGGCATCAACCAGAAGAAAAGCACCTGTCACAATGACAATCAGCAGTGCAAAATGCAGCGGCCTAAACAAGCTTATTAACAAAATAAATCCGCCAGAAAACAAGCTGCCGGCTATATCGGCCACTAATCTATCTGTATAAGGATTTAACGTAAACGCTCCTAGCGAATAACTATAGTAAAACCCGCAAAACCCGCGCACCGCAAAAACAAGCAGATCAACCAGGACGAATATCAAGCAAAGAAAAATACATTTGCCAATAAAATGGCTTTTATAATTCAGGGGATGTTGGGCGAAATAGATGCGGCTATCCAGATCCCTCAGTACGCATTGCCGAAAAATAGCGAGCAAAAGAATCCAGTAAATCAAAATATCCAGTAATTGCTCATCCTTGGAAGTATACTCTTGGGCTTGGGCATGAGGGCTAAATGGGAAATCCGTAAATGCCTCAAAAAAAACCAATAAGGCACTAATGACGACAAACAGCAGATTCCGTATTAAGCCTATTTTAGTTTCTAATAGCAGCGACTGAATAATGGCTTTCATAATTCGACATAGCGCCAAGGCAAATTGACCCGACAATCTAAGTCTTTGTCATACCAAGATAACGTGGTCGAAAATCTGTCTTTCTCAAGCATAAGTGACTGTGCGGTATACGCCGTCTTATTGGGGGCAAGAATCTCCGACTCCATCGTCAAAAGATCAACTAAACGTCCGGGGGTTTGATGTTCATAAATATGGACTTGTACGTCGCTATACCCAGAGCCTGGGTAATGGATGCTATAAGTCGGTTGGAAGACTTTAGGAAAAATTTCTGTTGAGGCTAATTCATAACTCACTGGTTCTGACTGGCTTGCAGTCCCTGTAGCCTGGTAGGGTCTGTTGGCAAGCTCAGGCAAAACCCACACTGAGATGCCCATCTCAACGTTAGAAGACCATTTGAACAGCGAACGGAACAGATGGAACGGCACCCAAGAATTATCCAGATTAAGTCCGGTCTGGATATGAGTTATCCACTCGTCTTTTGGGAGCGTTGCGCTGATACCGTCAACCGTGTTTGCCGCCAGTGTATCAAACAAGCAAGACCCACTATCTTGATAAAGGCTAAGCCATGCCCGAGCGGCATAGTGTTTATTGAATGCCGGGCTTTTGGTTAATGCCACCAGCCTTTTGTGGCTCAAAGCTTTGTCTAAATGCCGTTGACTCCAATGTGCGGCTAAGCCGCGCAAAAAAATGAATTGGTTTTCTTTCAGAAGCCAACCCCGCGAGAGATTAATCAAGTTTTCGACAAGAATGTCACGTTCAGTATCGGCAAAATGCACCTGTAATTGCTTAAAATCAAATTCGATTTCAAGCGCATTATCCCCATCGGCATGAATTTTTAGGGGCTTTACAGAATATTGCCCCGGTTTGTTTTGGTAATGGATGGCTGGCAGGCGCAATTGATAGGTGTCGGCAAACATCAAGACATCGCCATGAAGTTGGCTGATTGCCTGCTGGTAAACCGCTATTTCGGCATCTTTTAAAGGGATTGATGAACTCCAAAATGAATCGGGCTGTTGGCGGCTGTTGGCAGAACCTTTTGCCTTGTCCGCACCGCCAAGCTTGCTTAAATGCAGCCCGTTGAATTCAGCCTCAGACGCGTCTAGCTTATTAGTAAAATAAAAATTGCCGATAAGCGCAAACACCAAAAATAGCCCAAAAAGCCCGCCGGATAGGCTTGTTTCTTTAGCATGGAGCCATGCAAAGCCGTTTTTATTGGCCGAATAACTCAATGCAAGAGCGATTGCATACAAGATTACGCAAAGCCCTCCATAATTGACTATCAGCCCGCTATTTATGGCTTCGGATTTGTAGAGTATTTTGTCAACGTCAAAGAAATTTAAAAACAGTAAAGCGTGGTTCCCGTTGTAATGCGTGTAAAGATTACAGCCAATAATGGCGCCCGAATACAGATACCAGCAAAGGCGGCCTGTCATCGCCAAGCAAAGCGCGAAATTAGCAAACACTATCCAGAAAAATACCTGAAACCCCAAGAAATTTACGGTTTGGGCAGAACTCCAGAGTCCGGCGTAATAGACGGCAAATAAGAGCGTCGGCAACACCAAAATATAGGGCAGTAAGGCGATAAGAAAAAAGGAAGCCTGTTCGTAAAGGCGCATCCTCAAAGGCGCGATAGGTAACGGCGCAAAAAAGTACCGCCCGCCATTTTGGAAATTTTTGTAGATAACTTGTCGGCACAGGAAAGTACCGCAAATGAAAAAAGTAATGTTTAAAAAACTAACCAGCGCAATTGCATTGAAATCTTCCGAGCTCTCATGCCCACGGTAAAAAATAATTGCCGTCAAGGCAATTGATACCAGGCAATACCCGATTATGGAAGAACGGTTGCTGGCCCATAGATACTTAACGACTGTTAATAGCAACATGTCCTGATGGTTTATTGTGTTTAATCAATTGAAAATACGCCTCCTCCAGGCTATTTTTACTCTCGCCAAATTTCACTATAGCCCCCTCATCAAGCATCTGCCCGTAATCAATAATGCCTAGATAATGGCAATTATCGAACAAGTCATCAACGATATGTGTCGAAAAAATAACCGATTTGCCCAATGCCGTTTCTTGTTTAAGCAGATCCAGCACAATCCTTCGTGAAACAGGGTCAAGACCAGCGGTCGGTTCGTCCAAAATATAGACTTCGGGGTCGCAAGCATAAGCCAAAGCCATTGATAACATCGTTCTCATACCAAACGAATAAGTTTCTGTTTTTCGCGTCAGCGGCAGTTGAAAGGCTGAGACCATTTCAATAAATCGGCTATTACTCCATTTAGGGTATAGTTGGGACAAAAACCATGCCGTTTGCACACCATTAACGTTGTGCGGAAAAACCGGGTCTTGGGCTACATAACCAATGCGTTTTTTCCAAGACGTTTTAACGAAAGGTGATTGCTCATTGTGGAAGGAAATTTGGCCTTTATGCGGCTGTATAACCCCGCTGAGGATTTGTAAAGTGGTCGATTTGCCCGCGCCATTGCGTCCAAGAAAGCCATACACACAACCCCTAGGAAGCTTGATAGTCAGGTTTTTTATACCAATATTTTTTTCATATAACAAAGAGACCGATTCCAATTTCATCACATATTCAATCGCTTCCATGAAAACCTGTGCTATATAAATTAGGGAGGTGGCGAGTGACCGCAAAAAACCAATCGCCAATTTTTTAATTATTTGCGACATTGCTGGCTAAGGGTAAACTGCCATTTTTTTAACGCTTAAAAACGCTTCATAAAAGTCAAAATATTTTGATGCGGTTGGGCCGTCAGTGCGGCAATAGCGGGGTATTTTTCACCCGGACGTAAAAGCGGGGCTTGTTCGTTTTGCCCGATGGTTTGGTAGTAATAATCATCGACACAGGCATTGATAATCCACCAGCCCCGACTGCCTTCCTTGGCAAAGTCGGGCAATAGCGGTTCGGGCAAAAACGTCATGGAGGTGCCGGTATCGATAATTTCAATGCGCAATAGCCGTTCCTCCTGACTCCAGCGCACGATAATTTCATGATTTGGCTGGTTGTGGTAGGCATGGATGATAACGTTGTTTAAAGCTTCAACGGCGGCATGTTGGACTTCAAGCGCACAAGCCGGGCTACCGCTGGCATACAGGCATAGCGCGTGCAAGGCTTCGCAAACCAAAGAGATTTTCTCGGCATTACTGCTAATAGTCAAGGTTATGCCATTGCCGGGTTTGAATGTTGCCAACATGGAAAAAAGTCCTTAAGTTACCAAAGAAACCGTGGGCGCGGCATAGAAAAACGCCTGCATGACAGAAGGCACAGCGAGCATGTGCATTTTTTATGATGATTGTAACGGATTATGGGAACGGCTTAAACTACTTAAGCATAACAGCGGCTTTTTATGCTTTTGTAGGGCAAAGCACCTGCAAATGGCTTAAGCAAAACGCCCAGTCCCTTGCCCTACGCCAATTAATCTTGTTCGGGCTTGGGTTCCTCAACCTTAAATAAGTCAGTGACTAAACCTATATGGGGGGCAAGTTGGGGCGGCACAGGAATTGTCCACGTTTTACCGACGATACGCGCAAGTATATTATCCAGCCAGAGCCGATTAGCTTGGGCGTACCGGAGGGTAACTTGGCAAGATTGCCCATCACTTACGACACCAAAACCTTCCAAACAGATTTCAATCGCTTCGTCTTCACCCGCCAATTTTAGTTGAACGAAGGCTGTTTGCGCATCTAGGTCGACACTAAAATCGGTCAACTCTGCAATGCCTTTGAGGTTGATATTGGCGACCCATAAAATCAATTTTGTGGGTGTCCATTTTATGGCCATTTTTATTAAACGGGTTTTGTAGCTCACGGTTCGCTCATTTTTATAGTGGTTGAAAATAGATAAGAACACCGTTTATAGATGTTGTTATGTTTGGCTTACAGGACAAACATAAGTCTTTAAGGGATGTACCGCTTTAGGGCATCGGTAAAGGCTAAGCTTCCAACCGTATAGATCGGATACTGCAAGCACTGCCTTTCTATTGTATAGTAGTCGCCAGTATATTGCGTGACCCCGATGATTATTTTTGTGCACTTAAGGACTTAGCCGCGCCATGCTTTGGCCGATAGCAGGCCGCGTAACGCGAGGGCCAGATAGCGGAAATCTTGCCGGATACTGAAATTTGCCCAGTAAAACGAATCGCTGAGCAATTTTTCCTCTTCGGGCGCATCGGCGGGGATAAGCAATTGGGTAGGGCCTAATAATCCGGCTGGAGCTTGGTCAGCAAATTGCTCCCAATTTTCGGTGCGTTGCGCCGAGGTTTCAAGACTGACAGGCAATGCCCCCACTAGACGCAAATCACCGCTGATAACCGCCCATAGACGCGGCAGATAACGCAACACCGGAAAACCCAGCGGCAATTCCCATGCCGCAAATTCCGCCCGTTGCGGCAAACCGAAATCATCCAATTTTATTTTGTTACCGCGCAAGCGACAGGCTAGGGGTGTGGCGTTTTTTTGTCCGGCAAGCAAAACCGCCGCCAATAGCCACAACGGTAAACTGAGCACCAATAACACCACACCTGCGCTACGGTTATAGGCATCGCCTAAGCCTTGGTGCAGGGGATTGGTGGTCAAATCAGCCAGCAAAAACGTATCGGTTATCTTAAGTATCGCCCCACTGTCCACGCGAATCAGTTCATTACCGCGCACAATGGCGTTACGGACTTCCACCAATTCGCCGACATAGCTATGCGGCAGGATAACACTATCGGCAATGCTGGCACGGCGATCAATGATGACATGATCGCCTATCACGACCTCACCGCTCAATTCCACAGACGGATGCAAGCTACAATAAGCGCCAATCAGGGCAATACCCTGTTTGATGTTTTGTGGGTAAGCTTGGCTGTTACGGCCTTGCGTCATGCCCAAAGCGGTTTGCAAGCCGGGCAATAACAGCGGGATGCGGCCTGCGGCGGCATCCAGATTCGCTTGATGGAAACCAGCCAAGGAATCCAGTTTGGCCACACCTCCCACCACGTCAACCGAAGGGATGGCTTCCTCGGCCAATGTCCAGTCGGCATTGGCTAAAACGTTAGGACGCAGTTCGCGGCAAAACAACATAAAACCATTGTCTCCGCCGCATCGGGCCTGTACGCAAGGGGCGGCCAGCACTTGTGCTTGCGCGACAAAATCACCGACCATACTGCTACGCACCACGTCGCCGCGTAAGAGCAGAAATGGCGGTTCAGGTGCTATGCTTAAGCTTGCCAACACTTGCTGCGGAGTCTCTTCGCCACGGCTGGTGCTAAAAGTCAACGCCATACCCCAGCGTTCGCCAGTACAAAAAAAATCTTTCACGGCTTCGGCATGGGGCGAAAGCACAATGTGGGCTTGGCGTAAGCCAGCTTGTACTAAAGCTTCCAAGGTATGTTCCAAAACGCTTTTGCCAGCCAACGGCAATAACGGGATACAGGTATTATCGGTCAGCGGCAATAATTCTTGGCCTTTTCTGTCCGCTAAAATAATAACGTCCATCAGTAAGCTCCTCGGCTTAACAGCACCGCCGGAATGGTTTTCAGCAACAGCTTGATATCCAGCCACACCGATTGCGATTGGATATATTGTACATCCAACTGAACTTGTTGCGGGAAGGGGATATTAGAACGCCCCGACACTTGCCAGATACAAGTAATCCCTGGAATAACTTCCAAACGTTGGCGGTCTTGCAGGGAATATTGGTTCACTTCGGACGGCAAAGCCGGACGCGGACCGACTAAAGACATATCGCCCTTAAAAACATTCCATAATTGCGGCAGTTCGTCTATTGAGGCTTTGCGGATGAACTTACCGACCGGAAAGATGCGCGGGTCGTTTTTCATTTTAAACAGCACCCCGCCAGCCATCTCATTTTGCGCCTTGATTTCTTTTAGGCGTTGGTCGGCATCAAGATACATGGAGCGGAATTTCCACATTGTGAACAACTTGCCCCAACGTCCGACGCGGGTCTGCTTATAAAATACCGGGCCTGGCGAGCTTTTGTAAATCAACGCCATAATCACTGCAAACAGCGGTATCAGTAAAATCATTAATATGACCGAAGCCAGCACGTCGATCAGACGCTTGACAAAATAAGTGCCGCTAATAACGCCATGCCATAACCAACGTTTAAGCAACATCCGGGGAGAAATGCCGCTGTTCAGATACCGCAGGCGGCTATAGCGGTGCAGCAATTCATGCTGCAATTCATCGTCGTTCATAGTTCATCCTTGTTGGCGTTGTCGCCAAACACGATAGAGAAACAAAGGGTTGCCGATCAAATAACGCCGCCACATACGTCCAGGTTCTTGCAGCAAACGCCACGTCCATTCGATGCCGATTTCGCGCATCCAAACCGGGGCGCGAGGAATACGCCCAGAATAATAGTCGAACAGGCCACCCACCCCCATACACACAGGCACCCGCAATTGCTCACGGTAACGCGCCAACCATAACTCCTGTTTAGGTACACCAAAACCGACCAGCAAAACGGCCGCCCCAGAGGCATTGATGGCGGCAAGCACTTGCGGTTCTTGCGCATCAGAAAAAAAACCGTCTTGGACACCGGCGATTTTTAAGCCAGGAAAGCGTTGCTGCATGGCGGTTGCCGCCTGTTCGGCAATACCCGGCAAACCGCCCAACAAAAACAGGCTGTAGCCTGCTTTGGCGGCGCGGTCGCACAAACGCGGGAACATATCCGTGCCGTTGACATTTTCGCGTAAGTGCTGCCCCAGCAAACGGCAGGCGATTTTAATGCCGATGCCGTCCGGCAACACGCATTCGGCATTTTGCAGGACTTGGCGGTAGTCTTCATGGGTATAAGCGATATTCAGGCAAGCGGGATTGACGAAAGCCAGCAGCGAAGTGTGTGGCTTGTCGAGGCAAGCCTCAAGCCAATCTAAGGCTTCGGTCATGGTAGTATTGAGAATATCGACCCCCCAAAAATGCAGCAAGGGCGCAGTAGGCCGGTCGGCATCACCCTCTAAGACCCAAGCAATGAGTCCGCGCAAGCACAAGCCAATATAGCTTTTAATCGACAGATGAGTGAAAAACGCATGGTCAGTGGCAAATTCGCCATCATAAGCCAAGCCTACTTGCCGCTTAAGGCTGTAGGCAGACAGGACACCGGGCCGAAAATTAAAATGGTCGCTGGCCTTAGCGCCTAACTGTTCGGCTTCGGCGGGCGATAAGGCGCGGACTCCTGCCCAAGCCAAATCACCTGCCAACACATTGATCAGCACCGCTAAATTTTTGCCACTAGCGGCACTAGCGAAACTGAGGCGGTTAAACGGGCGTTGCCGATAACCCAGTTGCGGCATACGGATAAAGACCTGATGCGTACTTATCTGCCCGGCCACGGCACGGTAAAGCAAAAAAGGCGACAGCAACAGCAGCAACACACCGCTGACCAGCACATCGAATAAACGGGTCATGGCCTTATTCCTGAAGTTTGCGCGGCTTAATCACGGCGGGAACCCCCACCGCCAACGAGTTGGCAGGCACATCCTTCAGCACTACGGCATTCGCACCGATGGCGACATCGTCGCCGATGCGGATTGCGCCCAATATTTTCGCACCTGTGCCGATGTCGACACGGTTGCCGATCACCGGTGCCCCAGCTATCCCAGTGTGTTTCAGACCGATAGTCACGCCGTTGCGGATCACCACATCATCACCGATGACTGTGTCGCCGCTGATGATGATGCCGCCAAAATGCTCAATGACCAAACGCCGTCCGACTTGGGTTTCACAGGGCAAATCAATGCCCGTCAGAATTTGCGACGCTAATTTTAAGAGACGGTACAACAAGGAAAACGGCAAGCGCAGCCAACGTTGCCGAATGCTATAACGCCAGCGGCCAAAACGGTAGACCACCATCACCCATAGGCCTTGGCGGCAAATGTCACCCTCATAAGCCCGCCAATCTTCTCTAATCAGTTCAAACATACGCTTCACCAAGGTTGGGGTGGGGACACCAAACCGCCTTGGGTTTCCACCCAAGCTTGCGCCCATAGTTGCACAATATGCCGGGATTCGGCGGCTTTTTCGGGGGTGCGGTGGGCATTGCGCCAAGCCCGCAGCCGATGCCAATTTTGTTCCAGACTTTTAGCAAGCCAACTATAAACCCAGCCATGCCATTTACGGTAATAAAGCAGTTGGCTACGCATACGCCATAAGGTCAATTGTTTACCGGCACTGGAAAACACCAGTTCATCAACCGTTTCCGACGATGCACCGCCAACATGGGTAATCAGCAAATCCGGCCAGTAGTAGACTTTAAAACCCGCTTTACGGATGCGCTGGCACAAGTCAACTTCTTCATAATAAAGGAAAAAACGCGGATCGAACAGACCGATTTGAGCCACCAAGCTACGCGGTATAATCGCAAACGCCCCAGGCACCCAATCCACATCGGCGGCTTGCAACGGGTCGGCCCAAGAGCGGTCGAATTTGCCGAAAAAACGCGAGCCCGGATAACGGTTTGCCAAACCGGACAGCGTCAGGCCATCATTCAATAAAGACGGAAATTGCCGTGCCGACGGTTGCCATTCGCCCTGCGTACCTTGCAATAACCCACCGCCCATGCCCGCATCGGCGGTTGCTTCACTATGTTGCAAAGCCTTTGCCAGGGTATCGGGCGGTAATACCGCGTCGGGGTTGAGCAGCACCAAATAGCGGCCTTGTGCTTGTGCTAACGCCAGGTTGTTGGCGTTGCCAAAGCCTAAATTGGTGTCATTGGCAAGCAAGCGGATCTGCGGATAGTCGCTGCGGACAATATCCGCCGTACCGTCCCGCGAGGCGTTATCGACAACGATAATGTCAAAATCGGCTAACGTTTGCGCCATTAAGCTATCTAAGCACAACCGTAACAACGGCGCACTGTTGTAAGTGACGATCAGCACCGATAATTCACTCATAATCCCTCCCTATCTGTCCGTTGCCATTGGGCGTTGCGCCGGGCATTACGCCACAATTTTGGCATTAAGGTCAGTTTCCAGAAAATATAAAACGGTACCATCGCTAAGGCTTTGATTTCCGCAAGGCCGCCACCGCCGCATCGGATTGCCAGCAGCACATGCCCAACAACCAGCAGTAATCCAGCCAAGGCATAATACTGCACAATAGGCAATGGTAGCAATAAAGCCGCCGCCAGCAACAGCACATGATAAGCCAGCGGCAACAACAACAATTCCGCCAACGGTTCCAACAAACGCCATTTGCCTTGTAACACCCCCATAAATAAGAGAGGGATATGTTCGGCCATGAGCCGGAAGCGTCCGCCTTCCCAACGGCTACGTTGCACGGCGGCATTAGCCCCTTGGTTAGGCGCGTCGGACAATACCGTTACGGCATCAAGAAACCGCACCTGAAAACCCGCGTCGACAAGGCGCAAATGATATTCCATGTCTTCCGCTATAGAACCCGCTTCATAAGGCACGGCTTCGAGCACAGTACGGCTAAGGGCAAAACCGTTACCTAAAATCCCGACCGAAACGGCCAGCTTTTCGCGGCCTACCAACCGTAATTCATTAAATGCCAACCACGCGATATATTGCAGGCGGGCGCGGCGTGAGGCTTGGGGATTGGCGATACGGTAACGGCATTGTAGGGCTTGCTTGCCTTGGGCAAAAGCGAGTTGAAAGGTATGAACAAAAGCGGTATCGACACGGCTGTCGGCATCAACCACAATAAAACCGGCAAGACTTTCCGCCAACAAGGTTTTAAACGCATAATCGAGAGCATAGCCCTTACCGCGTTCCGTCTCATTATGCCGCACCAATACCCTTGCCCCCGCAGCGGCGGCAAGCGTGGCGGTATCGTCTTGGCAATTATCGGCGATGACGACCAGTTGGCAACCGGGGGCGTATTGAAGGCTGGCATTCAGATTGGCGATACACGCACTAATACCGTCAGCTTCATTGTGGGCCGGCATGACCACAGCCAGACGCGGCAACTCCGCAGGAGACTCAGAAAGGCTTTGCGGTCGGGATCTATACCCAATAGCGGCACCCGTTAAGACCAACAACTCCAACGTACCGGGTAATGTTAAAAGGAACAGGAGCCATGCCAGCAGTGAAAGTAATGCCTGGATCATAAAACCTCAATAAGCCTTTAAGGAGTGGATTTGATAGCCAATAAACAGGTGTTGCTTATGCCGTTTAACGGGTTTGCCCTGCAAACATCCCCTTATCTGCACTTTGCTACATTCCTAAGGGTACGCCGCACCTAAATTAGGCATAAAAGCCTACCTGCTTTATTGATCTTATTATTATTTTTAATATACGCTTTATATCCAAATGGGTACGCGTATCGTAAAGGAACGCGGTAAGGACTAAAAGCTTAAGTGTTGACAGTGTACCGCCTATCCGAAAGGCATTATCCTCTACACCGTTACGTCTGTCGCGATTATTTATTAATTACATCATGCACCCAGCTCTTTCATTTTGTTATGACAGCTTCTTAAATAACTGATGTTACGCAGCCCTTAGTTTTTGCAACTCTTCATAAGCCATTTGGTTGGCCTTGACGAACAGCTTGGCCCGCATAGCGAAATGATTGGTTTTATGTTTTATCTTCAGGCATTCGAGCTTGAAGCATCGCCGACAAGCCCGTCGCCGTTGCAAAGCCTTGATTGCAGATCAGGTAGTCTGTGTAGAGTTCTATTTTTTCTTTTTCCATCCGTCAATGATACTCTTTTTGGGATGGGGTGCGTAACATCAGTTAAGAATTTTGCCATTTTTACGCCCTAGATTAACAAATAGCCGTGATTCTACTGTCTTTAAGCGATAAAAGCTGTTAACTGCTTCACATTTTCCATAATTTTAAAGCACTTTTTACAATTTAGGGATGGGCTGGCTTGTACCAGCCCTCTTTAGGAACGTGCATAAAATTAAGTAGGCGTTCATGACACCTTAGCGTGTCCGATTCTACCTTTCAGTCCCTGAGCGGAGCCGAAGGGCCGCTCCCTTCGGCTCCGCTCAGGGAACAGCCCTTCATCTCTACAACAGGCTTTATTTCGTGCACGTTCCTTAAAGAGATTTGTTAGCCCAACCGTCATCAAAGCGTTTGGCATCGTCGGGTAACTGTGCGAACACCGGATTTTTTACCAAACCAAACTGTTCCGGGTAATACACCCCACCCAAATATAAGCCTTGGGGCGGTGCGGTGCGGGCGGCCAGTTTGCGGTCTTTGGCGGCCAGTAAAAACTGCGTCCAAGTGACGGGTTGCTTGCCCATGCCTATTTCCATCAGCACCCCGGCAATATTCCTGACCATGTGGTGCAAAAAAGCATTGGCGGAAATATCCATAATCACTTGGTCGCCCTGCCGATAAACCGTAATAAAATACAGCATCCGCCTAGGGCTTTTCGATTGGCAACCTTGCGCCCGGAAGGACGTAAAATCATGCTCGCCCAGTAGGGCTTGTGCCGCTTGGTGCATTTTTTCCGCATCTAAAGGTTGCGGACACCATGTCGTCTGCTGATACAGTAAGGCCGATTGGGTGGCGCGGTTACTGATAATGTAGCGGTAATAGCGGGCGATGGCGCTGTAACGGGCATGAAAATCTGCCGGGGCGGGTTGCGCCCAAAGAATCCTGACATCATTCGGCAAATGGCTGTTACCGCCCAAATGCCAAGCCTGCAAAGGCCGTTCCGCCGAGCTGTCAAAATGCACTACCTGCTCTAAGGCGTGTACGCCGGAGTCGGTGCGTCCGGCGCATAACACCGTGACCGGATGCTGGGCGATGTTGCTTAACGCCTGCTCCAACACTTGTTGGACGCTACACGCATGGGCTTGCGCCTGCCAACCGTAGTAAGCGCTGCCGTTGTATTCTATGCCGAGGATAATACGCATTAATCAGATAATCAGAGGGGAAAGTTAAAACCGTCTATTTTAAACCACCCAAGCCTAGCAGTGACGATGAATTCAGCCGCGCTTTTTAGTGCCAGCCAAATCTGTGGCTTCACGCTATAATCACCGTATCACTTACCCGAATCAGGAGCAGTCACTATGGAATTAGAGTTAATTTTGGTAGGTACGGCGTATCTGGCAGGCTTAATCACCAGCCGCTTATATTTCCCGCCCTTGGTCGGCTACCTTATCGCCGGCTATGTTTTACACGCCCTAGGCATCCACCCCGACGCTACCTTGGCGCATCTGGCAGATATTGGTATCCAACTGCTGCTGTTTACCGTTGGCCTGAAACTGAAGCTACATTCATTATTAAGGCGCGAAGTGCTGAGTGTCGGCGGTTTGCATTTGCTGATCGTAACGGCGGTGTCGGTGGGCATTTTCTTTGCCTTAGGCGGCCATTTGTCCGGCGGGCTGGTGCTGGGGATTAGTTTGGCATTTTCCAGCACGGTGTTGGCGATTAAAGTGCTGGAAGACAACGGCGAATTGTCCACCCTGTACGGGCGGGATGTGCTGAGCATTTTGATTTTGCAAGATATTGTCGCCATTGGCCTGCTGGCTGTCACCAGCGGCAAACAACCGACCCCGTGGGCATTGGGGCTGTTGCTGCTGCCCTTATTGCGGCCTGTTGCTTACCGCTTCCTGAATGCCAGCCGCGCCGCCGAACTGAAATTGTTGCTGGGGTTTTCCTTAGCGTTGGCGGGCGGCATGTTGGCGGAAAAAGTCAGCATTTCCAGCGATATTGGCGCGTTACTGATGGGGGTTATGTTGGCGGGACATCCTAAAACCGATGAGCTGGCCGCTAAATTATGGGGCTTAAAAGAGGCCTTTCTGGTGGCGTTTTTCCTGCAAATCGGTTTGACCGACTTGCCCGGTTATGACGAACTGATACAAGCTTTATGGCTGTTGGCGGCCTTGCCTTTACAAGGCTTGCTGTTCTTCACCTTATTTTTGCTGGTCGGGCTACGCGCCCGCACCGCCTTCATTTCTTCGCTGGCTTTGATGACGTACAGCGAGTTTGCCTTAATCACCGCCTCGGCAGTGGTTGATGCCCATTGGTTGCCGCCGGTTTGGGAAGCAACCATTGGTTTGGCGGTCGCGTTGTCGCTGGCGGTCGCTGCGCCCTTAAACCGCGTTTCCCATCGCTTATTTGCCCTGCTCGCGCCTTTTTTAACGCGCTTTGAGCGCCAAACCAACCACCCCGACCGCTTACCGGGCAGTGTCGGCATTGCCGAATGGCTAATTATCGGCATGGGGCGCACCGGGTTATCGGCATATCAGGCCTTTTGCCAACAAGACAAGCGGGTTTTGGGTTTGGATGCCGACCCGACCGTTTTGGAAGCCTTATTAGCGGAGGGCCGCCGGGTCATTTATGGCGATGCGGAGGATAACGCGCTCTGGGAGAGCCTACCCCTAAACAAAATCAGGGGGATTATCCTTGCTGTCCCCGATTTTGAGCTACGCGCCTTAGCAATTACCCAACTGCAATTACGCCAGTTCCAAGGCCATATCGGCACCGTGTGTCTCCTAGATGATGAAGAGGCAAAGTTACGCGCCTTAGGCGCTGACTTTGTGATACACCCTTTTATTGAAGCGGGTACGCAACTGGCGGCGCAACTGTTAAGCAGTCCGGCGGCGGACAAAACCTAAACCTTGGTTTACGCTATAAAACCGCCCGCCATAACAGCAAAATAATAGGCATAATTTAGGCTTTGCCTTGAAATTTACTCTATATAATCTATATTTTGTGTTAATCTTTGTTTTTTTAACTATATGCAGTGTTAGCTTGGCCTAAAGACCAGCAAGTCCGCTTATCAATAGCCCGCTAAACCCTAATAACTGATCCCGACAATATTATGATCCAGCAAATTAATAAAAAAATCACCGGTTATAAAGTCTTAACCCCTAACACACCGGCAAGCAACGAAGACGAGAATCCGGTCCAAGAATCCATACCCGGGCTGGAAAGTATGCACGAAAACATGGCGCGGCCAGAGATTTTGTACGGCTCGACCTACAAAATCAAAACCCCGCAGTCGGAACACGCGCTGTATATCACCATTAACGATATGATTCTCAACTTAGGCAGCGAACATGAAGAGCGCCGCCCTTATGAGGTGTTCATTAACTCGAAAAATATGGAGCATTTCCAATGGGTATTGGCCTTGACACGGGTCATCTCGGCGGTGTTCCGCAAAGGCGGCGATGCCTGTTTCTTGGTGGACGAACTTAAAGCCGTGTTCGACCCGCGCGGCGGCTATTTTAAAAAAGGCGGCGTGTTTATGCCGTCGCTGGTCGCGGAAATCGGTTGCGCCATCGAGTCGCATTTAAAAAATATCGGCATGTTAAAAGACACCGAGCTAGATGCCCACCAAAAACAGTTTTTGGCGGAAAAACGCCGCGAATTTAACACACTCCATGCCGAAACCGCTAACCAGGACGATTCCAGCTTTCCTGCTAAAGCCTTATTATGCGGCAAATGCCAAACCAAAGCCGTGGTGCTGATGGACGGCTGCATGACCTGCCTGAATTGCGGCGAGAGCAAATGCGGTTAAAGACAGGCTACAAAACGCGTTAACTAAGCAGCCTGACCTTTCAGGTTTTAGCAACCTGAAAGGTCAACGGCGGTTCGGTTTGCGGTCTCTTGACCATAAACGCTAACCGCCCCTGCCGCCCTAAGGCGCTGGTGCAGCGGGCGGCACTGCCGCTGGCTGCGGCTTAGGTGGCTTAACGACAGGTTTGGCCGGGGCTGGTGTGGCTGCTGGCGGCTTAACAGGTTTAGGGGCGGGCTTCACTGCCGGACGGCTAGGCACAATCACAGGGATGTTAACCGTCGGGCTGGGCTTGGGTGGTTTGGGCAACGGTTTCACCACGGGTTTAGTCGCCGCTGGTGTGGCCGGGATTGTCGGTTTCACCACTTTAGGCTTGACTACAGGCGGCTTATTTTCACCGTTAGCATCAACTTCCGGTACAGAGGGTTTAACGGTTTTAGGCTTGGCTGTCACTGGCTTAGGGCTCGCCTTAACTGCCGCCGGAGTGGCGGAAGGCGTTAAGGATGCCTTAGGTGGCGATACTTTTACCGGCTTAGGCTTTGTCGGTTTATGTATCGGTTTGGTGGCTTCCACGGGCTGCACGGTTTTCACGGCGGCGGGTTTGGCCGCTTCGGTGATAGTTTTAGCATCCATATCCTCAGACACCACAGGTACGCTCATCCCCTCTTCAGTTTTCAGGCCTTCACCTCCAGGGGAGGTATTAATCAGTGGCGATAAAGTCGGCTTAAGGTGGCGCATGATCTGCACGGGCAAGGAACTGGTAAAATGATAGCTACCCGCATTTTCTCCGGCCACATAAGCGGTAATGACCCCGAAGAAACGCTCGCCAATAAAGAACGTAAACACCGCCGCGCGGCTGACAAACTTCGATTCGATTAAGCGCCCGCCTGCCCCCCATACTTCTTTACGGTGGTCGCCCGTACCCGTTTTACCGCCCACCGCTAAAGGTTGTCCGGCGAGATTAGTATAAACACCCCTCAAGCGCGAAGCCGTACCGCCATCCACTACACCGATGAGGGCTTTTCGTGCGGCAATGGCGATTTCTGGGGCAAACACCTGCTGGCCTTGGCCAAGGGTTTTATGCAAAACCGTTTCATACGGTGTGCCTTGGGCAAAGTGCAGGCTGTCAAAACGCACTATCGGCAATTTTCTGCCGTCATTGCGCAGAATGCCCATCAGTTCCGCCAACGCGACGGGACGGTCGCCGGACGCACCGATGGAAGTCGCATAAGAGGGGGTCAGTTCTTCAAAAGGATAACCGACTTTTTGCCACGCCTTGTGGATCTCCCGAAACGCCTCAATTTCCAATAAGGTCATAATACGCCGTTGCTGGGCGTTTTTGCGGCCATTTTTAAATAACCAACGGTAGACATCCTGGCGTTGTTGGGCACTGGCCGCCATCATGTCATCACGGTCAATTTTAGCGTTTTGCACCAAATAACCGACCAACCACAATTCCAGCGGATGGATTTTGGTGATGTAGCCTTGATCCTGCAAATCGAAGTGCTTAACCGTATATTTGTCATACAGGCTATAAATATCGTCATCGGATAACTGGCTGCCTTCAAGCCGCTGGAGCAAGAACTTTTTTAACGCCTGCTCATCGGCATCAGGGTAAACCGCACGGAACAGCATGGCCAGCCGCGACGGTTTGGCAAGCACCCTATTGGCCAAAATTCCGAAAGCCTCTTCCGGGGTTTTGTCCTGATATTTATTATAAAAACGCTGCAAGTAGACGCTGCCCTCATTATCGGCAAAGCGGTGCAGGTATTCTTTGCGGCGCGTGTCGTCAGGGCTTTCCAGCCAACGCGCCAAACCGTCGGGCTTATAGAGGTGATGGTACACTTCGTCGCGCATCAGCCGGATAAACACTAAATTGACCGAATCCCGCAACGCGTCGCGGATGGACATGATTTTACCGTTGTCGGTGTTGCTGAAATTGCTGAAGGTATGCAGCCCGCCGCCAGTAAAAAAGCTCTCCCCAGGGCTGGATGAGTAACGCCTGTCTAAGGCTTTATCCAACAAAGTCTGTAGGTCAATTTGCGGGTTAGCGGTCAGTTGCTCGATAACCCATTGGGAGAGGTAGTCACGCGGATGTAAGGGAATTTGGCGTAAGGCGGCAGCGGGCCGGTTTTTATAATTTTCGTAAATGTCGGCCAGCAATTCCAGATAATGCACCATGGTGCGCAATTTGGCGGTGGAGCCTAAATCTATGCGGATACCTTCGTTAATGTCCAAAGCTTGGTCGTAGTTGTCGGTTTGGACGCGCAACAGATTGCCGCTTTGCCCGCGCTCAAACAGCATCAAGCTATAGACGATCGGGGCCAGCTTGGTATTTTCGTTCAGCATCCGCTTGCCTAACAACCCGGCCGCTTGGGCATATTCCGGCTCGCCCAAGCGCCGCAACTCCTGATTGACCGCCTGTTGGGTATTAAAATCCAGCGTGGTTTGCACGGTCAAATCCAACCTGTCCAAATCATAATTGGATTTGACGCTTAACATTTTCCCCAAGCGGCTACGCAACACCGCTTGGGTTTTTTTCTCGGCGGCAAATTTGCTGGGAATGATGGCGGCTTTACTCGGACGCAGCGTCGTCTCACGCAATGCCGCATCGCGCAGGGCATTGGAAATTAGGCCTTGTTCCGCCAAAATCCGCAAATAGCTGTTGGTTAGGTTTTGCAGGGCATCAAAACCTGGCCCCAATAAATAAGTAGGCCGCCGTTGCGACAACAAAATCCCCAACACTTGCCGATACGCTTGCGCCTGTTGTGGGCTGACACGTTTTGCCGCTAAAGCCCTAGGCGACAGCAATTTATTAATTTCGTTAAAATCCGCCCCAAACCAAGCCGCCAAACCATCACCTAAGCCATGGATTTCGCCGGATTTTGGTGTTGCCGCCAGCGGCATGGAGTTTAGGTAAGATAAGGCGATTTCTTGGCGCATGGCGCGGGTATCAGGGCCTTTAAGATAAGCGCGTACCGAAGCCGTGCCCATTTGCCGGAATTTATCGACAATAGAATTGGTATAGCCGTTTGGGGAATGGCGGTATTTTTCGATTTGTGTCGCCAAGGTACTGCCGCCCGGCACGGTACTGCTCGCCCCTAGCTTATGCGCCATCAGTTGCAAACTGGCAAAACCCAACCGATCCCACTCAATGGCCGGATTGACTTGAACGTTCTGCTCATTGAGCAACTCACGGTTTTCAATAAATAATAAGGTATTGAGGATGACAGGCGGCACCGCGTCGAAATTCGGATACCCATAAGCCGGATACATCGCTTTGAACACCAATTGGTTACGGCGGTCAAGAATGCGCAGGCCTGCTTGGGTTTTTTCATGATAAATGGTGAACAAGCCATAGTCGACCAGTTCCGCCATCATGGGCGAAAAATCTGCCTGGGCGGTGATGTCATAACCGGCTTTTTTTAAGCCATCAATGGTTTCAGGTAACAAGGTGTAACCTAGCCGTTGGTCATAAGGGCCAGATTTCGGATAGCGCACGGAATTACTCGATCCGTTGACGAGTTTAAAACTGAGTTGTTTGCTGATCTGGGAAAGATACTGCGCCTGATATTTTGACGTTTTCACTTCCTGCTGCACCAACCGGGCGATAACCGCTATCACAACGACCAACACAACGACAATGTAAATTGTCAGAACCCGCTTAACTAATGAGTGTTTTTTTTGCTTCACGCGCCTTTTCCGTTACAACGAAAGAACAGGTTCTTTTTCACTTGCCATAACCCCCCATAAACCCATCCTATTGTTGCTGGATAACGGGGATTGACGCTAACATCAGCGCTAACGCCCGCAACGTTTCCCAGACATCGCCCGCTTGCTGGCCCTTGCTTTGCCGATCTGCCCTGGCGCTTAACACCAGCACTTGGCTTAACTCATTTTCAGCCACCCTGTGCAAGGCTTCGCCCACTAAGGCCTTGCGTTTATCCCAGATTTGATTGTTTTTAAACGCCGTCTCCAAACTCTGCCCCTGCGCCAACGCCCATTTTATTTTCATCAGTGTCCTGGCTTCGCGCAGGATAGCCCATAACACCACTTGAGGGGCGACCCCTTCGGCGTGCAGGCCTGCCAACATTTTTAAAATCCGGTTGGCCTTACCCGCCAAAATGCTGTCCATCAACTTAAAGACATCATAACGGGAACTGTCCGCGACAGCGGCTTCAACTTGTTGGACGGTCAGCGCACCATTGCCATACAGCACATACAATTTTTCAATTTCTTGCGCCGCCGCCAGTAAATTGCCTTCAATGCGCGAAGCCAATAAGCGCAGGCCCGCCGCCTCAACCTGTAAGCCCCGCTGTGCCAAGCGCTGTTGCAGCCAGCGCAATAAATCCTGGCCTTCTAAAGGCCATATTTGCATGACCACACCCGCTTTATCTAACGCCTGAAACCATTTTGTTTTCACCGATTCCTTATTGAGTTTACCGGCGGTTATCAGTAATAACGAGGTGTCAGGCAAACGCTCACAATAGGCCATTAACGCCTTCGCACCTTCCATGCCAGGGGTACTGGCGGACAACCGTAACTCGATAATTTGTTTATCGGCAAAAATGGACATGGAATCCGCCGCCAAGCTGAGCTGTCCCCAAGCAAAACCCGCATCAACAGAAAAGACTTCGCGTGAGGTAAATCCGGCCTGCCGGGCCGCCGCCCTGATGGCATCGGCCGCTTCGCCTATCTGGAGAGGTTCGTCACCACTGATAAAATACACCGCCGCCAAACTTTTTTGTAAGGCGGGGTTCAGTTGTTCAAGCCGTAACTGCATCTTATTTTTTGTCGGTAGCCAAACTGAGCCGGATACGGTCTAGCATTATCCGCACCGCTTGCTGGAGCATTTCGTTACGGATAACCTGCTGCTCGTTATCCTTGGCGACAATATCTTGCTGATTATTAAAATATTCGCGCTTAATCTCCACAGGCAAGCCTTCCAGCACGACCGCCCCATCGGCTTTAACCAGGGTATATTGCAGGCGATAGTACAATTCCAGCTCATTAGAGCGGCCTCTGGCACTGAGCGACAACACCCGTTGGTCGCTAATTTCATTAGCCACATTAATGACGACACCGGCAGCTTCTGGGCTTGTGGTCAGTTCACCGGAAACCCCACGCAAGACTTTTCTGAATTGCTCACGCAACTGCATGGACGCACCGTTCAGATAGACTTTTTTCAGGCTGTCCGGCAAATCGACCGCACCGCGCAAATGATAGCCACAGGCGGCCAACAGTAAGGCTACGACCACAATAAAGGCTTTAGGTGCCATCACTTTATCCTTTAAATAACGATATTCACCAGTTTTTTAGGCACGACAATCACCTTTTTAATCGGGGCATTGTCAATAAAACGCACTATATGCTCATCGGCAAGGGCTTTGGCCTGCACTTCGTCGTTAGCGGCATTGGCCGACACGGTGACTTTACCACGCAGCTTACCATTAACTTGCACCATAATCTCCAACTCATCCTGCACCAACGCCGATTCGTCCGCTTGCGGCCACGCTTGTGTCACCACCGCCCCGTCATGGCCCAAAGCCTGCCATAAGTGGTGGCAAATATGCGGCACGATAGGCGACAGCATCAAGACGATCGCTTCCAAGACTTCTTGGCTAATCGCTTTGCCATTGGCCGAATCGTCGGTAAATTTCGCCAGCGTGTTAATCAGTTCCATATTCGCGGCAATGGCGGTGTTGAAGATGGTACGCACACCGACATCATGGCTGACTTTTTGGATAGTTTGGTGCAATTGCCGCCGAACGGCGCGTTGCTCGGCGGTTAAGGCGGCTTTATCGACCACTACCTGGCTTAAGCCAGCGCTCACATGCAGGTAAACCTGCCGCCACAGCCGTTTCAAAAACCGTGATGCGCCTTCGACACCACTATCAGACCACGCTAACGACTGTTCCGGCGGCGCGGCAAACATGATGAACAGGCGCACGGTATCGGCCCCGTATTGGTCAATCAGCACTTGCGGGTCAACACCGTTATTTTTCGATTTGGACATTTTTTCAATATTGCCCACCGTGACTTCCGAACCGTCCGCCGCCAATTTGGCGCTGATGATCTTGCCCTTCTTATCGCATTCGACCTCAACCTGAGTCAAATTATAATACTGTTTATGGCCGTGGCTGTTGATTTGATAAAAAGTTTCCGCCACCACCATGCCTTGGGTCAGCAATTTTTTAAATGGCTCATCACAGGCCACCAAGCCTTCGTCACGCAGCAACTTGGTATAAAACCGCGCATACAGCAGATGTAAGATCGCATGTTCGATACCGCCGATATAATAATCGACCGGCAACCAATGGTTAACCTTAGCATCCAGCATGGCCGTATCCGGCTGGCTGGCAAAACGGGCAAAATACCAAGACGACTCCATAAACGTGTCAAAGGTATCGGTTTCGCGCCGTGCGGGCTGGCCGCAGGTCGGGCAAGTGGTCTTGGAAAAGGTCGGATGCGCCACCAGCGGCGATTGCGAACCGTCCAACACCACATCGCGCGGTAAAGTGACAGGCAAGTCTTGCTCAGGCACAGGCACAGTGCCACAGCCGTCACAATAGATGACCGGAATCGGCGCACCCCAATAACGTTGCCGCGACACGCCCCAATCACGCAGACGGAAATTGACCTTACGCAAGCCCTTACCCGCTTGCTCAAGGGTTTCGGCAATACCGACAAAGGCCTGTTCAGAGCTTAAACCGTCAAACGGGCCGGAATTTTTTAACACACCTTTGGCGGTATAGGCCTGCTGTGCACAATCGGCCTCGTCGTCACCCGGCTTGGCGAAAATCACTTGTTTGATGGCAATACCGTATTTTTGCGCAAATTCATAATCGCGTTGGTCGTGCGCGGGTACGGCCATCACCGCACCTGTGCCGTAGCCCATCAGGACGAAATTGGCAATCCATACCGGCACTTGTTCGCCAGTGATGGGATGCAGGGCGTAGAGGCCGGAAGCGATACCGCGTTTTTCCATGGTCTCCATGGCCGCTTCTGACGTTTCCATCAGCTTGCATTCGTCGATAAACGCCTGGATGTCCGCATTATCGGCAGCCGCCGCCAACGCCAGCGGGTGTTCGGCAGCAATGGCGAGATACGTCACCCCCATTAAGGTATCGGGGCGGGTGGTGTAAATCCGCACCGCCTGATCACTGTCCGGCAAGGCAAAATCCATTTCCACGCCTTCCGAACGGCCTATCCAATTCGCCTGCATGGTCTTGACCTGCTCAGGCCAGCCATCCAGCGTCTCTAACGCCGATAACAGCTCTTGCGCATAATCGGTGATCTTTAAAAACCATTGGGCAATTTCTTTACGCTCGACCTGAGTGTCGCAACGCCAGCAACAGCCGTCTATCACCTGCTCGTTCGCCAAGACCGTCAAATCGTTAGGACACCAGTTAACCGGAGCGGTCTTTTTATAGACCAGCCCTTTCGCCAGCAATTTCAAGAACAGCCATTGTTCCCATTTATAGTATTCAGGGTCACAAGTGGCGACTTCCCTATCCCAATCATAACCGAAGCCTAAGCGTTTGAGCTGGTCGCGCATATAGTCGATATTGCTGTACGTCCAATCGGCAGGATGTACGCCGTTTTGCATAGCGGCATTTTCGGCAGGCAAACCAAAGGCATCCCAGCCCATAGGCTGCAAGACGTTTTTGCCGAGCATCCGTTGATAGCGGCTAATCACATCGCCTATCGTGTAATTACGGACATGGCCCATGTGCAGTTTGCCGCTAGGATACGGGAACATGGATAGGCAGTAATACTTATCCGCAGGCGAAGATTCCGAAGCTTTAAATACGCCTGAGGCGGCCCAGACATTTTGTGCGTCTTGCTCAATGATGAGCGGTTGATAATTTTCTTGCATCCTTCTCGTCTTTTACCGATCAAAAGCGTTAGAATACCGTACAGTTGCTTAAATCTAAAGCGTCATTTTCAGGAGTTGGACTATGAATAAAAATAATCTTATCAATGCATATCTCGATTTAATGGGACATCTTTACGAAGTCATGGACGATACCTTGCATTCGTTTGCCGACAGCTTGGATATTGCCAAAGAAAAGATAAGCAAAGTCAGCGACTTGACTAATGAAGAGCTGGACAAGGTCGGGCATTTCCTCAAGCGCGACGTGGAACATGCCGCACAAGGCTTAGCGGGCGATGCGGATAACGAATCCTTAAGCGAGTGGTTTAAATTTGACGTGCAACTGTTGGAAAACTTCACCTTGGATGCGTTTCTAGGTTTGGCCGACAAAACCCGCATCGAACTGGCCAAGCTGGAGCAGTTAGCGACCAAACACATTTACCATAGCGGTGACATCACCAGCCCGGGCACTTTTATCTGTGACGCGTGCGGCAAAGAAATCGCCTTTAAGGCCGCCAGCGAAATCCCCGAATGCCCGGCTTGCCATAGCAATACCTTTGTCAGAATCTGACCTAAACCCTTAGCAAGCCCCCTCCAGCGGGGGCTTTAAAGCACAAATTATTAATTTAAAACAGGAACAACCATGCGTAGAGTGATTTTCAATCAAAAAGGCGGGGTCGGCAAATCCACCATCACCTGTAATCTGGCGGCAATCAGCGCCGTTGAAGGCAAACGGACTTTAGTGATTGATTTAGACGTACAAGGCAACTCTACGCAATACCTGTTAGGGGCGAAAGTCAGCGAGAGCGACAAAACCATCGCCCTGTTCTTTAAAAACTGCCTAAGCTTATCCCTATTCGGCGGCGGCAATAACGATTCGGGTTTGGAAACCATCATCCATGAGACCCCCTTCCCTAACCTGTTCGTTATCCCCTCGCACCCTGAGCTTGATCCCCTACAAAGCCGCTTAGAAGCCCGGTTTAAAATCTTTAAACTCAAAGAAGCTCTGGAAAAACTCCAAGGCTTCGACAATATTTTTATCGACACCCCGCCGATTTTAAATTTCTATAGCCAATCGGCATTGATTGCCGCCGAAAAATGCCTGATTCCGTTTGATTGCGACAGTTTTGCCAGAGAAGCGTTGTACACGTTGATGCAATCGGTCGCCGAAGTCAAGGCCGACCATAACCAAAACTTGTCAGTAGAGGGCATAGTCGTCAACCAATACCAAAAACAAGCGAACTTGCCACGGCAATTGGTCGAAGAGCTGATCGCCGAAGGCCTACCCGTCTTGGCGGCGATGATCTCACCATCGGTGAAAGTCAGGGAATCGCATTCCGCCTCGCAACCGCTCATCCATTACGCGCCTGCCCATAAACTCAGCGACGAATTCCGCGCCCTCTATGCCGAACTGCATAGCCTGTAAGTTCTTGTTGGCCAAGCCATGCGGATACAGCAGCTAGATAGCCTAGCCCACGTCGAAGCCGCCGCCTGGAACTGCCTGGCGGGCACGGCCTATCCGTTCCTGCGCCATGAGTTTCTGCTCGCCCTAGAACAGTCGGGAGCCGTGTCCGACAGCACCGGCTGGCAGCCCCAACACTTATTGCTCAGCGACGCGGACGGGCTGTGCGCCATTATGCCCTTGTACCTGAAAAACCATTCGCGGGGTGAATTTGTTTTCGACCAACAATGGGCGAATGCCTACCGCCAACACGGCCTGAACTATTATCCGAAATTACTGGCCGCGATCCCCTTCACGCCCTGCCCAGGGCCGCGCTTTGCGGTCAGGCCGGATATTGACCCAGACCGCGCCCTGCAACTGCTCTTGGCCGCGTGCCAACAACAAGCCCAACAACAGGGCATTTCTTCGTGGCACTGCCTGTTTCCCGAAGCGGGACAACTGGCGCAACTGCAACGCCTGCCCGTCAGTATCCGTACCGGCGTACAATTCCAATGGTTTAACCCTGGTTACGCTGACTTTGAGGCATTTTTACAAACCCTTAATGCCAGTAAACGCAAAATGCTCAAACGCGAACGCCGCCGGGTCGGCGAACAAGGCGTGGTGCTGCAACAACTAGCTGGGGCCGACATTAGCGACGCGCAATGGCGGGTGTTTTTTCAATTCTACGCCCTCACCTACCTGAAAAAAGCCTCGCAACCCTACCTGAACTTGGCGTTCTTCCAACAAATCGCCCAGACCATGCCCGAACAGCTCCTAATGGTAATCGCGCTTAAAGACGGTAACCCCGTCGGCACGGCCTTAAGCTTTATCGGTGCCGACACCCTGTATGGCCGCTATTGGGGCTGTTACGAAGAATACAATTCCCTGCATTTTGAAGCCTGTTACTACCAAGGCATAGACTACTGCATAGCACACCAACTCGCCCGCTTCGATTCAGGGGCGCAAGGCGAACACAAAATCGCCCGTGGCTTTACCCCCGTCACCACCACCTCCGCCCATTGGCTACAAGACGCAGCCTTTGCCGAAGCCGTCGACGATTTTGTCCGGCGCGAGCAGGCGGCAGTACAGGTTTATAAAGCCGAGGCAAGCACTTACTTGCCTTTCAAAAAGTGCGGCACAGATTAA
The DNA here is from genome assembly GCF_002209385.1 of Methylovulum psychrotolerans. Taxonomy (NCBI): domain Bacteria; kingdom Pseudomonadati; phylum Pseudomonadota; class Gammaproteobacteria; order Methylococcales; family Methylococcaceae; genus Methylovulum; species Methylovulum psychrotolerans. The sequence continues at coordinate 1,722,952 of NZ_CP022129.1, read as the reverse complement.
CATTGAAAATCACACAGGAAATGTTACATTCAAATAAGCCCACCACCGTTGCGGTGGCCTGTTCTTTAAACCATAATGAGGAAACAACATGTCTGATTATAAAAAATACGAATGTGAAGTCTGCGGCCATATTTATGACGAAGCCGAAGGCGATCCAGATTCTGATATTGCCCCCGGCACACGCTGGGAAGATGTGCCAGAAGACTGGCGTTGCCCAGACTGCCGGGTCGGCAAAGAAGATTTTGTGTTAATGGCTTAACGTGCTAACGGCATGGGTTTGCCGCCATCCTGCAAAAAAAATGCAAACCCATAGCCTACTAATTTAAAAGACGACACCTTGATAAAAATAGCTAAACGCAGTGCAGATGCGGCCTTGACAACAATAAATAAACGCCAACCAGCACACGCTACGTTTTTACCTTCATTCAGCACCGCACAGGATCAATAATAACCGACAAGCAAGCCTGTGCAGATGCTACCTTTACTTGGAGTAAGGCTTATGCAGTTTAAAAATGGATTTTTCACGCAATTTTTACACCTGGCAGGGCCGTTCTGGTCTGGGGAAAACCGCACCGAAGTCCGTCGGCAAACCCTGTTTCTGATTGGCCTGACCATTTTGCAAATGGTCATCGCTGTCCTGATTACCGAATGGAGCGCGGCTCTGTTTAATGCCCTAGAGCAGCATTCCATGTCGGGCCTACTGCAAGAAATGGCTTTATTGGTGCTGATTTTTATCGCCAATATGACCGTTACCGTCAAGCACCTGAAAATCAAACGGCAGTTGCAAATCGGCTGGCGGGAATGGCTGACCGGACAAGTCACCGAACGCTGGATGCACCAAGGGCGGCATTATCAGGTTACCCACATCAAAACCGCCCGACACGACAACCCGGACGGGCGCATTGCCGAGGATATCCGCATCGCCACCGAAGATGCCATTACCCTATGCCATACGCTGTTTTACAGCCTGCTGTCCTTGGCCAGTTTTTCGGTCATACTTTGGGGCATTTCCGGCACTGTTACCTTGGATTTTGGCCTGTTCACCTTCACCATCCACGGCTATCTGGTATGGGTGGCGATCATTTATGCCGTCAGTGCGTCTTTCTTGGGTTGGCGGATTGGCCGCCCGTTAACGAAAGCAACCGATGCGCGGCAGACGGTCGAAGCCGACTTCCGTTTCGATTTGGTCACCGTCCGCGAAAACTCCCAAGCGATTGCCTTGATTAAAGGCGAAGCCCAAGAGCGCAAACGGCTACGGCATTTGTTCGACGACATTATCCGTGCCTATCATCGGCAAACCCAAGCCATGGCGAACATCATCCTGTTCTCGTCCGGCTACTCGGTACTGTCGATGGCCTTCCCGGTACTGGTCTCCGCGCCACGTTACATCTTGGGCAACATTAGCTTGGGTAGCCTGATGCAAGCGGTGCAAGCCTTCCAACAAACCACCTCAGCCCTGTCCTGGCCTGTTGACAATATGTCGGCGGTCGCACAATGGCGGGCTTCGGTCGAGCGGGTACTCAGCCTGATGCAAGCCTTGGAGGACTTGGAGCAAGAGCTCGCCCGCCCCGACCCTTACCGCATTGTCCTGGAAAAATCCGAGCAACCCATCCTGCGCTTCCACAAGCTGTGCATAGGCAAACTCGACCGCATGGTTTGCATGTCGGTCTTTGATGAATTCATTCGCCCTGGCGAACACCTGCTGATTACCGGCGATACCGCGACCGGCGCGAAACTGTTTAAAGCGGTCGCCGGTTTATGGCCGTGGGGTGAAGGCCGTATTGAACTGCCCGATGACGAACCGATGTTTTTTATGCCGCCCCGCCCGTATTTGCCCACGGGCAGCTTGCGTGATGCCATTTGCTACCCCGATGAAGCGGACACCCTGAAAACGGGTGAATTGGAACAGCTCATGGAGTGGGTCGGCCTTAAAAACCTGACCGAACAACTCGAAAAAACCGACATTTGGTATAACGCTTTGGCACGCGAACAGCAGCAACGCCTAGGCGTGGTGCGGCTGTTGCTAAAAAAACCCAAATGGATTTTGTTACAAGAAGCTTTTGATTCTTTGCCGCCTGATGGCGAAACCGATATGTACCGCCTCATCAGCCAGCAACTGCCGGACGCGACCCTGCTGACCATCAGCAACCAGCCGACCGCCCACGCGTTCCATCAGCGGCGGATCACTTTATAGCCTTCTTAAAGCCGGCAACGGCGGTGAATAATGCGGCGAAGCCTTGGGCATAGCCGCCCTAAATGATGAGGAGAGTTAACATGCACACCACTTTCACCAACCCATTGGGCAAAAAATTGCGCGGGGTTAATCTTGGCAGTTGGCTGGTCATTGAAAAATGGATGGTACCCAGCCTCTTTGAGGGACTAGCCGCTACCGACGAAACCTCGTATTGTGTTGAATTAGGCGATAAGGCCGAAGCCGCACTGACCCGGCACTGGAACACCTTCATCACCCGTGACGATTTTGCCTGGATAGCCGCGCGGGGTCTTAACGCCGTGCGTATTCCGGTGGGGCATTGGATTTTTGGCCCCGACTACCCGTACCATCCCGCTTACGGCGATAAGCCATACCCCTTTGTACAAGGCGGCATTGCCATACTGGATCAGGCATTTGTTTGGGCCGAAGAACTTGGCCTGCATATTGTCTTGGATCTACATGCCGCCCCAGGTTGCCAAAATGGCTTTGACAATGGCGGCATCAAAGATGTGTGCGAATGGCATACCCAAACCGCTTATATAGACCATTCTTTAAGCGTTTTGGAACGGCTGGCGGCACGTTACCATCACAGCCCTGCCCTCCATGCCATTGAAGTGTTAAATGAGCCGCGTTGGGACATTCCTACCGCATTTTTGCAACACTACAACACCGAAGCCTACCGGCGCATCCGCAGCCATTGCCCGCCCGAACAGGTGGCGGTGATGTTCCATGACGGTTTCCGGTCTTATACCGAGTACAGCGGCTTTATGGCCGAGCCGACGTTTTCCAACGTGATTTTCGACATCCACCGTTACCAATGCTTTGTCCGTGAAGACATTGACCTGGACGTGCAAGGCCATATCGAAAAGTCCGTGGTCGAATGGAACAATGAAGCCGACGCGATTAACCGTGACCGTGGCATATCGACGGTGGTCGGCGAATGGAGCTTAGGCATCGATTTGCGGGTGGTGTCATTATGGGCAACCGGGCCTTTTAACCATGCATTAGAAGGTCTTGACAGCTTCCAAAGCGATGTCGCCTACCGCGCCCACGCCAGCGCCCAACTGATCACCTTTGAAAAATATCTGGGCTGGTTTTTCTGGAGCTACAAAACTGAAACGACGCCGGCGTGGTGTTTTCGGGATAGCGTGGAACGCGGCTGGCTACCCGACAAATTTGCCTGATTAAACCGCTAAGTAAGGCGTTATTTGAAAAAACAAGCATAAATTCATAAAAAAGAACCCGAAAAGCTTATTTTTAGGGTTCTTTTTTTTATGCCAAAAAATTAAATTTTTCTTTTAAAAACAGCTATATGACGTTATTTTTCGATTTTTTTAATACAATTTTGTGAAAAATTACTTTTTTTATAGGTACTACTTAATATTTTTTCGGCTATTTTATTGTTAACCTAATGGGGAGACATTTGTAGCTAGCTAAATGCTGGCATTAAGAGAATACCATCAGTATTCGGGAGGCCATTATGGCAGGTTATAAAGTGCTGACGATAACCGACAAAAATGAAACTGTAACAGATTCTTGCCGCTTTCTAAAAGAAATGGTGGTGGTTCTGGATGTGGGTAAAAATCATTTACAGCCCATCGTTAAAATCAAACTCTATAAAAGTTCTGTCCGCATCAACACCCCCTACGGTTTTGAGGTCAGCCATCATGCCCATATACCTACCGAAGCAGGCCCTTGCATGCCTTCAAAAGTGTGGTCAATGTCAGAGGGCGAAGCCGTTTCCAAGGCAATCAGCAAGGTAAAAAACCATATAAAAACAGCCATCGGCACAGGCCATCAACCCTCATCAAACTGGTTGCCCAGCAACTTATCGTCCAGGCATTAAAAACCACGCTACCCACACGGTGCGGATGGCCTTACCCGCCTAAACCCTAGCGGCTTATTCATGAATATAAACGTAAATGCCAGCTTCGACACAATCGAATAAATCGACGATATCGGCATTGTACATACGGATACAGCCGTGAGATTCCGGTAAGCCGTTCATCCGTTCATCAGGGGTACCGTGTAGGTAAATGTACCGCCAAGCGGTATCGACATTGCCATAGCGGTTACGTCCAGGTTCCAAACCGCCTAACCACAAAATGCGGGTGAGTATCCAGTCGCGTTCCGGGTGCTGTTGTTTAAGTATATCGTTATAGATTTCGCCAGTGGCGCGTCTGCCGATAAAAACGGCGTTCAGCGGTTGCCCGGCACCAATTTTGGCGCGGATCTTATGCCACCCTCTAGGCGTACAATAACTGCCCTTGAGTTCCCCCAGGCCTTTTTGGGCGGTGGAGACCGGATACGTTCGGATGATTTGCTGGTTTTCGATCAGCCGTAGTTGCTGGCTGGTAATAGCGATATCAATAAAGCTATCGGGCGGGGATGACGAAAGATAAGCCATAACGCTCGGTCTGGGAAGTGGTGGAAGGTGGCTATTATCACCCATCCGTGGCGCGACCGAAACCTTTTCATCAGGCCATGCGCCGACACCACCTGCCCTTTCCGCTTTCTGTACGCTTAGCGCATTATGCTAATCTCTGTCCTGCCGGTACCGGTTTGGTTTTTCTTGATCACCGCCAAATCGGTGTTGCCTTGCCTATCCCAAGCCGCCACGGCAAAAGCAAACTTATGGTCGGTCTCATGCTGGGGCGTACCGGTTTGCAGTAAATACTGTTGGAAATTGCTGGCACCGGACAAAACACTCACTTCGGTGCTGCCCGTACCCGTATGGCTTTTTTTGATGATAATCAAGTCTGGCCAGCCGTCGCCGTTCCAGTCGGCCACCGCAAAATCAAAATTAGCATCGGTCTGATGCAGGGGAGTACCGGTTTGCAGCAAATACTCCTGATAGTTGGATGCGCCGGACAAAATGCTCACTTCGGTGCGGCCCGTACCCGTCCCGCTTTTTTTGATAATAAACAAATCTGGTTTGCCGTCACCCGTATAGTCCGCCACAGCGAAAGTAAACGTGTCATCGGTTTGGTGCAAAGGTGTACCAGTTTGCAATAAATACCGCTGAAAATTGCTGGCACCAGATAAAATGCTCACTTCGGTACTGCCCGTACCCGTGTTGCTTTTTTTAATGATAAACAGATCTGGCCAGCCATCGTTATTCCAATCGGCAACGGCAAAGGCAAAGGTATGGTCGGTTTGATGTAAATCTGTCGCGGTTTGCAGCAGATACTCCTGAAAACCGGAAGCGCCCGATAAAATACTGACTTCGGTCATGCCCGTACCCGTATTACTTTTTTTGATATTAAACAAATCAGGCCGACCATCGCCATTCCAATCGGCTAAGGCAAAGGCAAACGTATCATCAGTTTCATGTAAAGCGGTACCCGTTTGGAGAAGATAATTTTGAAAATTTGCAGCCATAAAATATCGTGAATTACAAAAAATAGAAAACGAAGCATGTTAAGGGCATCCCAATGGCACTAAAACTAGCAGTATCCTTGACGAGGGGGAGATGTCGCAAGCGAGGTTAGCATCAAAAAAGCCCGGTGACTTGAATGGGAGGTAATTGTGAAAATTAGGATGCGCGTAAATGACAAAGCAATATACATTCCATCATGTTATGGAATGGCAAAACCAACAGCCTAACCAAATTTAGGCCATAAAAACCTCAAACCAAACGATTTACCTTAGCGTTTCCCTCATCTTTTAGCGTTATAGACTACTTGTTAAGTATGACAATTCCTTTACAAGCATAGAAAATCGGCAAAAAAGCCGCCAAGCAACCTAACGTTATTATTTTGGCGACTAATTAGGCGAAACTCTAAAAAGATTATTCCGCGCTATTTCATGCAACTGCATATTAACAAACACCCGACCAACACTTAAGCAACTATGGCCAATGTTCCTATGGTAAGTTACCGCAAGGAACGGGCATAAAACACATCGGAAGCTTGCAAGGCTGAGCCGGATAAATGCCAAATTCATTTCGTCGCCATTTTTAGACAAATAGGCATTAAACACGCATACGCTTTATATTGGCGCACTAAGCGCACTAAGAATGGTCAAAAAAAGCCTTTATTGGCTAAAATCTGCGTCTCCGTCAGGATACGCAGAGCGTTTTCGGTTTTCTAAAAACAACTAGGCCTTTTTAAACAATGCCATAGACTCGACATGTCCCGTCTGCGGGAACATATCCATAACCCCGGCCCTAATTAACCGATAACCCAGCTCATTAACTAAAATACCGGCATCGCGGGCCAGCGTTGATGGGTTGCAAGAGACGTAAACAATTTGCTCCGGTTGCCATCTGGCAATATTAGGCAACACCTCAGACGCACCCGCCCGCGAAGGGTCCAGCAGGATCTTATTGTATTTGCGCATTGCCCACGGCTGGTCGCTAACGTCTTTGCTTAAGTCGGCAGCATAAAACTCCACATTAGCAATGCCATTATGGGCAGCATTGGCTTTGGCATGATTAACTAAGGGCTGGTCGCCTTCAATGCCGACCACATGCCCTGCCAAGGTCGCCATTGGCAGCGTAAAGTTACCCAACCCACAGAATAAATCCAACACCTGATCGTTGGCATTTAAATCCAATGCCGCCAAAACACAGTTAATCATTTGCCGGTTAATGTCATAGTTCACTTGGGTAAACATGGCCGGGCGAAAGAGAAACTCCAACCCTTGATCAGGAAGCCGATAGCTTAAAGGGATTTCCGGCTCTCCCGGCAGAGGCGTTATGGTATCGGGGCCTTTACTTTGCAAACACAGGCTAATGCCTTCGGCATGGGCAAAGCGGCGCATTTTTTCAATATCTTCCGCACTGGGCGGGGTAAGTACGCGTACCGCCAAAACACAACTGTCATCACCGATAGCGACTTCTATTTGCGGAATGTGCTCGCGTATCGACAGCCCCGCTATCATCTCGCCTAAAGCCAGCAAGCGCGTCCCTACTAAGGGGTGCATAACTACACAACTGTCAAGTTCCGCCAAATACTGATGCCGCCTTTCCCGAAAGCCGACCAATACCCGACCTTTCTTGGCAACATATTTAACCCCCATCCGTGCCTTACGCCGATAACCCCAATGCGGGCCTTGCAAAGGCTCCCATAATTCGGGGATGGTCACTTTACCGATCCGTTTGAATTGCTCCAGCAGCAAATCCTGCTTAATACGGATTTGCGCCGCCGATTCGACATGCTGGAAACTACAGCCGCCGCAAGTGCCATAATGCGCACAAAGAGGCTCGACACGGTCAGCGGCACGGCTTAATAACGTAACCACCTTGCCTTCGGCATAGTCTTTACGGCTGTCGGTATAGATAAACTCTACGGCTTCGCCAGGCAAAGCCTCATCAATAAAAATCACTTTGCCATCGACATGGGCGACCCCACGGCCATCATGGGCTAACGATTCGATAGTGACGGTAACGGGCTGATCGGGTAATTTACGGGTTTTGTTTCGGGTACGGGCCATGCTTAAGTTTTACGGATAGGTTAGTGGGAAAAGCGATTTTAGAAGTCTTTAGGGAAGTTTTAGGAAGAAGGGCTTCTGAGGATACCCGCTGTGCCTACAAGTAGCCATAGCGGGAGGCAATACCATGCAAAAGATGGGCAACCGTCAACCAGGAAACACGCCTGTCGATAGGTAGCGGTCACCACGGTCGCAAACAATCGCCACAATCACCGCATTTTCAAGCCCGGCGGACAATTGTAACGCGGCCGCGACCGCCCCACCCGAAGAGATGCCCGCAAATATACCTTCTTCAGCGGCCAAAGCGCGGGTAGTTTGTTCGGCCAACGCTTGTCCCATACCAATAATACGGTCAACCCTATCGGCTTGGTAAATTTTGGGCAAATACGCTTGCGGCCAACGGCGGATGCCGGGGATTTTCGCATCGCCCTCTGGCTGCACACCGATGATTTGAATAGCGGGGTTTTGCTCTTTAAGAAAACGTGAATTGCCCATAATAGTACCTGTCGTGCCCATGGCACTGACAAAATGGGTAATCTGCCCTTGGGTATCGCGCCAAATTTCAGGGCCTGTGCTTTCATAATGGGCACGCGGATTGTCGGGATTAGCGAATTGGTTAAGAATTTTACCCAGACCTTGCGCTTCCATGCTGTTGGCCAAATCAATTGCCGCTTCCATACTGCCCGCCGCAGGCGTCAGAATAATCTCCGCCCCATAAGCCTTCATTGAGGCCCTGCGCTCTTCGCTCATATTATCGGGCATAATTAAGGTCATCTTATAGCCTTTGATTGCCGCCGCCATCGCCAAGGCAATACCGGTATTGCCGCTGGTCGCTTCGATAAGGCGGTCGCCTGGTTTGATGTCACCCCTCGCCTCGGCATATTTAATCATGCTCAGAGCGGCACGGTCTTTAATGGAGCCGGCGGGGTTATTGCCTTCGAGTTTAACAAGGATAGTGTTGGAGGTGAGACCCGGCAACCGTTGCAGCCTGACTAAAGGCGTATTGCCGACAAAAGATTCGATGGTAGGATAATTCATGGCTGGTCACAACGTAAAAAATGGAAAGCCCAGATTATCCCATAAAAGCGCGGGATAAAAGTTGTGTTTTCTTAAGGCAAGAGAGTATTTCCTGGGCAACAGGCAAAAAAAAGCAACCTCAAGCCGAAAGGCCCGAAGTTGCCGTCCAAACCGAACCGATCATAATAAAACGTTTTCCAAAGTGTGATTAGGCAACGAGCAGCATTTTTTCAACGGCATTTTTAACATTTGATATAACATGCTCCAATTCAGTATGTGACTTCATGATAACGGTCAATACCGATTCTTCACCCGCTTGAGTCATCAGGATGTAATTTCTGGAGCTTTTCACCATAATTTGCTCCAAAACGCCATCGGCAAGGTCACGGATACTTTGGATGCCCACCGAATTGAGCGCGGCGCTCACCGCACCAAAGGTATCCTCATTCATACCCTTAGGCAAAACCGAGGCAATCACCATACCATCAGTTGAGATCAGGGCAGACGCTTCAATATTACTACAGGCATTGTTCAAATCTTCGAGTATAGAGTACATGACAGTATCCTGGGCAGTTAAGGAAAGGCGGGGATACGGCCAATATTATTGGCCGCTATTACATAATACCAATAAAATCAAATAATACTATTAATTTTCAGACGAAAATAGAGTCAACATGGCTCATCAGAAATCTTCAGGGGGGATTTTCTCCAATGAACACAGGTATTCTTTAATATTAAAGCGACCCACTAAAGCAGTTAATTTTGCCACCGCATGGTTAGTTGCCGCGTCAAGATCACAAAAAACCACGGCGATACCTGCCGGAAACGTTTTATTGCTTAAAGGTGAGGTGTAAACCGCTTCACATTTCAACGCTAATCTTTCTACGTTAAACACAATTTCAATATCGCCGACATCAGCAATCTCCCTAAGCGTCAGCTCAACGCCGGGGTGTGTTAAAAATGCGCCGTTTAGGCTGATATTTTCGACTGTCCCTGTATAACTGCGGCCCTGTATGACCATTTGGTAAGTCAGTCCGATAACGGCGGTGTCAGGATGATAAGTCGGCTGGGATTGGGTATGGGTAGGAGTTTGCATAACGTTGTCCTCATACATTCAGAGACAACTTTGCTTTATCAGCAAAGTCTGTTTTTATTGGGGAGTTACAGGGCATTATTGTGCCAGATAGGGCAAATGCCATTAAAGATAGCGTCAAAATAGTCTGAAGGCAGCATTCAATAGAGGCCATTTGAAAGCATTTTGACTTTCGCACGGCGCATGAAATAAATTTGCCATTTCATGCTCACCTCCCTAATTAGCCTGCTTATGTTCATGTTCTGGCTCAATCCAGCCGTAGCCATGTTAACAAAAAAAAATGCCAAAAAATATTAAATATCACCTAAAAAGTAGTGATATATTTCACAAAATAGCCGATTCTGCCTTATTTTTACGAAAAAAACATCTAAACGGGCAACATCATCAAGACCAATATGAAAGCCATAATTCTATTTAATAGCATTAAAGCTTAATAAGCCCTATATTTTTTATGGTTAGGGCACTTAAAACTATGGCTTTCATAATCAATGAGGTTTAACATCAACTAAAAACAAGCTGCTTTTAACATAGGGACACAAAAACAGGCCGGCTTTTATGTTTTTTTCTGCCCTTAAATTATGAATTGGCCGCGCCTTATCCGTATCGAATAATGATACAACTTTTAGCAATCAATTTATAGGCCGAAATTTATCTTTTTGTCTTTATTAAAGAAATTGCGTTTTTTTTACAACCCGCTGTTGCACAGGCAACAAGCAATGCTGGCCTGCTGCTATTTTATGCGCTTTTCCAAAATGGTTACTTAAGAAAAAACCTCATTTAGCCGTTATCATTGACAACACGACCGAAGGTACATTACAGAAGGGGAGTCGCTATTTTTGCGAAAGATTGCTTCGGCATCCTTGCCGGTCAATCAGCAAAAATCACGCGACCGCTTATGCCTTCGGCTGCCCCAGCCGTCCTGGTCACTCGCTCGCCACCCAACAAGGGGTGGCTCACATGCTCTCCAATGACTCGACGCGATTTCGTATAGCCTGCATTTTCACTTCCGCTTCGCTTCGTGAAAACTCAGGCACTATCGCTTCTGGGGACTACTCGACTCCTGTCTCGCAGCGAAAGATGAAAATAGTTCATTATCAAGCCCTAAATGGCAATTATGGCGACGAATTAAATAAATGGCTATGGCCAAAAATATTTACCGGGCTCATCCGTGGCTACTGTTTGCATGGGATTGAGTTTCAACAAGTTAACAATCAAGAATCCCGACTTTTTTATGGTATCGGCACTATTCTTGATGACCGTATCCCTCCGGCGCCGCAAAAAATCATTTTCGGCGTAGGTACAGGTTACGGATCTCCAGTGCTGATCGACAGCCAGTATGCCATCTCTTTTGTCCGCGGCCCGTTGACGGCCAAGGCACTGAGAATAGACCCTTCTTATGCGGTAACCGACCCCGCCATCTTGCTACGCAATTATATCGAACCCGCCCATAAGATCCATCGCGTGTCTTTTATGCCCCATATCGACTCGGTAGCGGCGAGTGATTTTTGGCAAACCGTTTGCCAAAAGCTGGATATTCATTATATTTCGCCAAGAGGCCAGGACGTGGCGGCTATCTCTTCAGCGATCGCCGCATCAGACTTGCTCATTACCGAAGCCATGCACGGGGCAATTGTTGCCGATACCTTACGCGTTCCTTGGGTGCCTGTTTGCTCCCGTCATATCAACAACTTTAAATGGACGGACTGGTGCCTGTCTCTCGGTTTGGAATATAAGCCTATCCGTATCGGCGAATTCTATGCCTCAAGCCGCCCCGATAAAAAAGCCATTAATGCGATTAAGACACAATTCGCCTTACAAACGTTCAAAAAAATTCTCCGGCAACCACAAGCCTATTTGAGCGACGACCGGGTTTCCGGCCAAAAAATAGCCCAGATAGAAAACCATATAGACGCGCTTAAGTCATTGCTATCTAAAGTTAATTAACTGTATATCAAGTCTTTTATGTTAACGGTCTGGCTTGGGACAGCAATGCCAATCCCGAAAATAGTGGCGGACAGCGATTTATTCACATACTTATGGCAGGGTAATAGTTGACTATTCCACTAGGTTAAGTATAGTAACTCCAATCATAACTGGATTCATAAAAGGATAGTCTTGTGCGCTTAACTACTAAAGGTCGCTATGCAGTGACGGCTATGCTTGATTTGGCTTTTCACAGCCAAATCAAGCCTGTCACGTTGACGGAAATTGCCGCCCGCCAAACCATTTCACTCTCCTATCTGGAGCAATTATTTGCCCGCTTACGCCGGGCCGGCATGGTCAAAGGGGTGCGCGGCCCGGGTGGTGGCTATACCCTGTGCGGGGAAGCCGCCGATATTAATATCGCCGATATTATTGCCGCTGTGGATGAGCAAGTCGACGCCACCAAATGCGGCGGTGAAGAAAATTGCCAACAACATCAGGCTTGCCTGACCCATGATTTATGGATGGGCTTGAGCGAGCAAATCAGGGAATATTTAAAAAGCATCACCTTGGCGGAATTGCTGGATAAACATCAAGTCCAAGAAATTGCCAAACGCCAAGACCAAGATGTGCAGCATATTATCGAGATCCACCGCTTAAGCGCCAGCGCCTAAGTAAATGCTCTATCTCGACCATAACGCCACCACCCCGCTGGACGAACGGGTGCTGGCGGCCATGTTGCCGTTCTTGACCACGTTTTACGGTAATCCCTCCAGCTTGTACCGTCAAGGGCGGCTGGTCAGAAGCGCCATCGATACGGCCCGTGAACAGGTCGCGGCCTTGGTCGACGCGCCGGCCGCTTCGGTCATCTTCACCAGCGGCGGCACCGAGGCCAATAACTTGGCTTTGGGTAGTCTTCCTAACGGTGCCGGACTGGCAATTGCCAGCACCGAACACCCGTCTGTCACCGAACCGGCCCTACGGCTCAGCCACCAAGGCCATGCACTGACGCGCTTGGCGGTTGACGGCCAAGGCCTGTTGCTTGATCATGCCCTACCCTTAACCACCGCCCGCCAACCGCAATGGGTTTCGGCAATGCTAGCAAATAACGAGACGGGCGTTATCCAAGATATTGCTCGTTATGCCCAATTATGGCGTGATCAGGGGCGGATTATCCATACCGATGCCGTACAAGCCGTCGGCAAGATACCCGTATCGTTTAGGCAATTGGGCGTACACCTGCTATCCCTTTCCAGCCATAAAATTTACGGCCCCAAAGGCTGTGGGGCATTGGTTTTTGATAAGGCCGTCCCCATAACGCCTTTACTGGTTGGCGGTGGCCAAGAATACAATCTGCGCTCAGGCAGCGAAAATGTCGCGGCCATTGTCGGCTTTGGCAAAGCCGCCGAATTAGCCAAAGCTGAATTGGCCGAACGTAGCCGCCAGCTTTTCGCGTTACGCACACAACTGGAAGCCGGCCTTGCTGAGATACCCGGCTTAACGGTATTTGCCCAAGCGGCGGAACGGCTACCCAATACCGTCCAATTTGGCCTGCCGGATAGCGATGGGGAAATGCTGCTGATGAAGCTGGACAAGCACCGCATCGCTGTTTCCAGCGGCTCGGCCTGTGCCAGCGGTGGCGGCCAACCCAGCCCGGTGTTACTGGCAATGGCGGTCGAACCCCAGTTCGCCAAAAGTGCCTTGCGTATCAGCTTAGGAAAAACTAATACCGACGCGGAAGTTTTTCATTTTATTAGTGTCTTAAAAGACTTGGTTCGCCAAGCATAGGAGTTTGTTATGTCTGTTTCCCTCACCGAAAGTGCCGCCCGGCAAATCCAAAAACAATTGGCGAAACGCGGCCAAGGTATCGGCTTGAAACTGGGGGTCAGAAAATCTGGCTGTTCCGGTTACGCCTACGCGCTCGACTATGCCGACCAACTGGCCGAAAATGATGTTATTTTTGAAGGTTTTGGCGTGAAAGTCATCGTCGGGGCCGATGATCTGCCTTTGGTAGACGGTATCGAACTGGATTACCGCCGCGAAGGCATTAACGAAGCTTTTCAATTTAACAATCCCAATGTCACCGGCACTTGCGGCTGCGGTGAAAGTTTTTCCGTGCAATAAGCCGCACCACTATTCTTCCCCCGTTATCAGGTTATTTTTTATTGCGCTAAGGCCGATAGACAAATGCCCGGCCAGACACTAGACTTAATGGTGAAGCCATCCAAAAATGCTTCACTCTATCGCCTGGTCATAACTTCCGGCCATAGTTTTAATAAAAAAAATAAAGTTAACCTATTGCGAGGACTATCATGAAAAAAACTATCCGCTCTTTACTGCTTGTCGGCACGTTGGCCTTAACATCTAATGCCGTCCTAGCAGGCTGTAATAGCCTACCTGATTACACTACCTTAAGCAGTGCTTTATCAACGGCACAAAAAGAAGCCAATGGCGGTTTTTCCCTGAACATGTGGGCGACCATTGTCGATAGGGACGGCATTGTCTGTGCAGTCACCATGACCGCACCTAACCGAGGTGGGCAATGGCCGGGCAGCCGTGTCATTTCCGCACAAAAAGCCAACACGGCCAATGCGTTTAGCTTAGCGCACTTAGCGCTTTCCACCGCCAATCTGTACTCCGCCACCCAACCCGGCGGCAGCTTGTTTGGCTTACAAGAAAGCAATCCTGTGAATGTGGTTGCCGCTTATCAAGGCCCCTCGAAAAATTATGGCACGGTCAGCGACCCATTGATTGGGCAGAAAATAGGCGGCGTTAACGTTTTTGGTGGTGGCTTGGCACTCTATGATGCGACCGGCAACCTCTTAGGCGGTATCGGCGTCAGCGGCGATTCTTCTTGCGCTGATCACAATATTGCCTGGAAGACCCGCAAATTATTAAACCTTGACCATGTTTATAAAGGTGTCAATCCAACCCACAGTGATGACAATATCGTTTATGACATCACCGGTTCCACCAGCGCCAGCGGCTGGGGCCACCCGGTATGCAGCCAAGCCGCTAAAGACATTGCCGACAACTTCCCTAAAGCCGGCAGCTAAATTCACTCTGCTTTAGCTGAGTTTTCTGACGTTATCAACGCGTAGGCAGAGCCTTTACGGTCTTTGCCTAAGCGTTGTTTACGGAACTTGGCAACTGCCCCCATCCTCCCATTACTGCTCCCCAAATACGCCGCACCAACCTCCCACCCCGACACACTCCCCCAACTCCAGCCCAAATATCTGCTAGAATGTGCCGAGGAGGAGACCATTAATGCTAAAAAAATTCTTACATAAGCTACTGACCCTGATTTACCAAGTGGAAGTAACCGGTTTGGAACATTATCACCAAGCGGGTGAGCGGGTGCTAATTATCGCCAACCATACTTCATTTTTAGACCCGTTGTTACTGGGCGTATTTTTACCCGATGACATTACCTTTGCCATTAATACCCATATTTCCCAGCGCTGGTGGCTAAAACCGTTTTTAGGGTTGTCCAAGGTCTTTCCCATGGATCCTACCCACCCGTTATCCTTAAAAAACCTGATCCAATACCTGCAAACCAACAGCAAAACCGTGATTTTTCCGGAAGGGCGGATTACCGCCACCGGATCGTTAATGAAAATTTATGACGGCACCGGTATGGTCGCCGACAAATCAGGCGCAGCGATTTTGCCGATACGGATTGAAGGCGCACAGTACACGCATTTTTCCAAACTGCGCAATATCTTCCGCTTACGGCTGTTTCCGAAAATCACCCTGCACATTTTACCGCCCACCCATATCCATGCCCAACGGGAACTCAGCGGCAAAAACCGCCGCAAATACAGCGGCCATATCCTTGCCGACATCATGACCGACATGATGTTTAAGACTAGCCCTTATCGGCAAACGCTGTTCGCCCGTTTGTTAGAAGCGCGGACTATCCACGGCGGCAAACATACCATGGCCGAAGATTTGGAGCGGATACCGCTATCTTATGACACCTTGATTACGCGTACTATCGCCATAGGCAATGCCCTGCTCGGCTTAACGGCGACGGGCGAGCATGTCGGGGTTTTTCTGCCCAACTCCACCAAAACCTTATGTGTGGTCTTAGGCTTGCAGTTACATGGGCGAATTCCGGCGATGCTGAATTATTCGACCGGTTCGGCAGGCATGGTATCGGCATGTGCGGTCGCCGATGTTAAAACGGTGCTGACTTCACGGCGGTTTATCGAGCTAGGGCATTTTTCTGCCGAGGCCGAGCAGCTGGCAAGCCACGTCAAATTGGTTTATCTGGAAGATGTCGCCCAACAAATGTCTAAGTTGGCTAAGCTTAAAGCCTTGCTGCAAAGTAAAACGGCAGGGCTTTGGTACAAACACCAGCAATTTAGCCCGGATGATCCGGCAGTGGTGCTGTTCACCTCCGGTTCGGAAGGCACGCCTAAAGGCGTGGTGTTATCGCACAGCAATATCCTGGCAAACCACCAGCAAATCGCCGCGCGTATCAGTTTTAACCCGCAAGATGTGGTGCTGAATTTTTTGCCGATGTTCCATTCTTTTGGCTTCACCGTCGGCACTTTACTGCCGGTGCTCAGCGGTATGACAACATTTTTCTATCCTACCCCGCTGCATTTTAGCGTGATCCCTGAAATTGCTTATGAAATCAGCGCCACCATTATGTTCGGGACGAATACTTTTTTTGCGGCTTATGGCAAAAAAGCCCATGCTTATGATTTTTACAATTTGCGTTATGTGGTGGCCGGGGCGGAAAAATTGCAAGAAAGCACCCGTGCGCTATGGGCCGATAAATTCGGCATCCGTATTTTGGAAGGCTATGGCGTGACTGAAACAGCGCCCGTATTGGCGGTCAATACCCCGATGGATTATAAGGCGGGTACGGTAGGGCGGTTTATGCCCGATATGGAATATCGCCTAGAACCTATTGAAGGCATTAGCGGCGCCGGCCAGCTCCATGTCCGTGGCCCCAATATCATGTTAGGGTATTTGTTGGCGGAAACACCCGGCACATTAAAGCCCACCACCTCCATTTATGGCTTAGGCTGGCATGACACGGGCGATATTGTCGAAGTCGATGATGATGGCTTTATCAGCATTCGCGGACGCAGCAAACGCTTTGCCAAAATCGCCGGAGAAATGGTGTCTTTGTCGGTTGTTGAACAAATCGCCGCTAAGGCATGGCCTGATGCCATGCACGCAGCAGTCAGCTTGCCGGACGCAAAAAAAGGCGAGCAAATTATTTTGTTGACTACCCAGAAACAAGCGACGGCTAATGAACTGGCGCGGCTGTCCAGCGGTGTGGCGGCAATTTGCCTGCCTAAGCAAGTGCGGGTAATTGATGCGATACCGGTGTTAGCGACAGGGAAGGTCAACTATCCGGCGGTTACGGCGTTGGCAAAAGCGGGCTAAGCAAAAGCAGCATCAATGGTCGGGGCCGCTAGGGA
Source organism: Methylovulum psychrotolerans (assembly GCF_002209385.1). Lineage (NCBI taxonomy): Bacteria > Pseudomonadati > Pseudomonadota > Gammaproteobacteria > Methylococcales > Methylococcaceae > Methylovulum > Methylovulum psychrotolerans. The sequence continues at coordinate 1,705,833 of NZ_CP022129.1, read as the reverse complement.
TACACGCCAGCCTGCCCCGAACTTCTTCGCAGATACCCGCCAATGTCCGCCGGGGGGAATTGGCGACACATTTATCATGTACTGACTTGCCTTCGCAAGCGGTGATGGCAAACTGCGGCGCCACCCTAGGCAAACCCTCTACAGGGGGCAATAGTTGCCCGACTCTAGTCGGCGGCGCAGAGGGCCTTACCGTTTCTGGGGGATTATAGTAAGGGGCTGGCGAATTGCCGCCACTATCGGAAAGCAACGGCCCCACTAGGCTTTGTACCGTCGGATTGGTCAACACCTCACTGGTAATGAAGCGATAGGCGACCAATAACACCAAAATAACCGCGCCTATTTTAAGGGAAGTCACCAACGGCAAGCGTTTCTTGGTTTTTTCGTTAGGCGACCTACGGCATTTGATGCACTTGACATCAGCAAACGTTTTGCCTTCACGGATCAGGTTTTTAGTTTGGCAATGCGGACAATAGTAGGTTTCATACTTGCCGCTACCCGCCCCCTGATAAGTATTGTCAAGCGGTGCCAAATCCAATTGTAAGCCTGCCGATTCTAAAGAAGAAGGCGGCGGCGGTGCCGCCTTATGCGCAGGCTTATAAGCGGGGGCGTGGGGCATCACAAATGGCGGCGGCGGCGCGGCGGCTTTTTCGGTCAGTTGTTTTTCGAATTCCTCAATAGTTTGCGGCCTTTTTTCGGGATAAACCTCCAAGGCCAACATAATCGATTTGGTAAACTGCGGGCTTAAGCCCGGCTCTAAGACTTCCAAATGTTTCATCGGATCATTTTGCAGCCTAGCTGTCGCCTCGTGCGGCTTGACACCGCTGACCATATAATAAATGGTCGCCGCCACCGAATAAATATCGGTTGAAGGCGTAAAATGGCTACGCGACAGGTATTGTTCAAATGGCGCAAAACCCGGTGTCAGAATCACCGAAAGCGACAGGCTTTTTTGGCTAAAAGCGCTCCGTGCCGCGCCAAAATCCAATAACACCGGATGCTCCTTATCCACCAGATAGATATTGTCGGGTTTAATGTCGCGGTGTAAAAAGCCTTTTTTATGTACCTGGCCTAAACCGTTTAAAACCGGCAACATAATCTTTAAGGCTTCTTCTTCAGTCAGTTTTTGGTTTTTCTGTTGCAAGAACTGCTGCAACGATACGCCCCGATAATAATCCATGACCAGATACGCCGTGTTATTGGCGGGGAAAAACTCCCTGACACGCACGACATTGGCATGGCTAAATTGCGCTAAGGTACGCGCTTCTTGCAAAAACTGCTTAAGGCCATACTCAAATTCGGTTTGGTCTTCCGGCGAATGCGCCACAATTGCCAGCCGTTTATTTTCACGGCCTACCAGTGTCGACGGCATATACTCCTTAATGGCCACCGCAGTTTGCAAAACCAAATCCCAAGCCAGATAAGTGATGCCAAAACCGCCTTTGCCTAATACCCTACCAATCAAAAATTTTTTGTTGAGAATGGTCTGGTAAGGCAAAACGAAAGCACTGGGCGGGGTATTTTTGTCAAAGCCGCATTCAGGACAGACGGAGGCCGTTTTATTAATGGACATGCAGCCCATACATAAATCATCAAGATCTTTGATAACCATGCCGGGTTAACCTCAATGCTTATTTTGAATAACCAGAACAATGACCGAAATATTATCATTGCCTCCATTATCAAGAGCGGCATCAACCAGTAGCTTGCACGCCTGTTCGGGGCTGTTATCGGTTAACATCAGCATCATCTCCTCATCGGTCACTTTATCGACCAGGCCATCAGAACACAACAGGTAAATGTCACCGATACGGATCGGGAACGGCGCATCGGAGGTATCCACCAAAATATCGGGATTAGTCCCTAACGCATTGGTCAAAATGTTCTTTTTCGGATGTATCCGCGCTTGCTCTTTGGTAATCATGCCATATTCTTGCATTTGTGCGACCAAAGTATGGTCTTGGGTCAGCTGCTCCATTTGCCCGTCCCGAATGCGGTACAGGCGGGTATCACCGACATGCCCATAGCAACCCAAGCCATTGCTGATCATCAGCGCCGTCGCTGTCGTACCCATACCCCGACATTCAAAATGCTCATTGGCATAGTTGTTGATCTTTTGGTTGGCTTCTTGGAAAGCCGTCACCAAGGTTTGCGGAAGGGTCAAAAAATACCCGTCCTGACAGTGCCGGGCAATAACGCTCACCGCTTCCTGACTGGCCACCTCGCCCGCCTTATGCCCGCCCATACCGTCGGCGACAATAGCCAAACCGGTGCGCGGGTCAGTGGAGGAGGCAAGATACTGTAAGGCGTCTTCATTATTTTGCCGTTGGCAGCCAATATCACTGGCTAAAGCGACACTAATGACATAGTCCTGAATAATCGTCATTGGTTGATCCGTAGTTTTAAAGCGTTTCAGCGTTTTCGCCAGAAGTGTAAATAAATGCATGAAATAATATAAGAATTTTTTAATTTTTGGCAGGTTTCCGCATCCGGTAGACGCTGCTTGGACACCGCCGCCCCAGGCTTGGCCAAGACAAAAATAGCAGTCTTATCTAAACAGCCATTGATGCTACTATTTGCTCTGATGAAAGTAAACGTTAAAATCTTACAGCTAGCCATAAGTATAGATGCCGCCGCCAATTAATCAACACAAGCCCATCTGGCTTCAAGGTCGGCTGTTAGCCTGTGTCGTTGTTGCGCCGCCCACTTAACGCCAGACTATCTAGCAAATGCCATGCCCATAATACCCGGCAACCCATGACCCCCCTTCCCACCGAAAGTCTACCGCAACAGGTTAAAGCAAGCATCATGAATAAACATATTTACCCGTTATTGCTGGCACAATTTTTATCGGCCTTGGCCGACAATGCCGTACTGTTCACCGTGATTGCCATTGTCATGAAATCCGCCCATACCGAAACGTGGTATATCCCCGCCGTGCAAAGCGCCTTCACGGTGGCCTATGTCATTCTTGCACCGTGGGCGGGCGAGATTGCCGACACCCATGCTAAACCGAAAATCCTCTTGCTGGCCAATTTACTGAAGGCCTGCGGTGCCGCGTTATTGTTGTTTGATGTCGAACCGATCTTGGCCTATAGTGTCGTCGGCATTGGCGCGGCCATTTATAACCCCGTCAAATACGGCATCTTACCCGAACTGGCGGATTACGATCAGTTAGTTAAGGCTAACAGCCTGATGGAAGGCTCCACTATACTGGCGATCTTGCTGGGAATGCTCGCAGGGGCAAAGCTAGCCGATTATTCAGTCCATTGGGCATTGCTCGCCTGTGTGGCCTTATTTATCATTTCTGCCTTAGTCACCGTGCTGCTACCCAAAGGGGACGTTAAAAAATCCGTCTCCGGCTCGAAAATCATCGCATTTAGCCAAGAAATCGGCCAGTTTTTCACCCTGTCCGGCTCATCGTTCGCTGTGCTGGGCAGCGGCCTGTTTTGGCTGGCAGCGGCGACCTTGCGCGTCATTTTGATTGCCTGGGCACCGTTGGTGCTACTGACCCAAAACACCACAGAAATCGCTACCCTCACCCTATTTTTGGCAATAGGCATTATTATCGGCTCGGCGGTAGTGCCACGGCTAATCCCTATGGCCCATATCCAACGCGCCAGAATCCCTTCTTATTGCATGGCCTTGGGCGTGGTGGCTTTAAGCTTTACTGATACCATGCTGACGGCACGGGCGGCCCTGCTGGTTATCGGTATGATGGGGGGAATGTTTATTGTGCCTGTGAACGCTATCTTGCAGGAATTGGGTAAAGAAACCATCGGCAGCGGACGTGCAGTTGCTTTACAAGGTTTTTTTAACAATCTCGCCATGTTACTTGGGGTCGGCTGCTATTCGTTGGCCGCCGCCCGTGATACCGGGCCGGTTGCCGCCATGTTAGTGTTGGGCGGGGTGGTTTTTGTCGGGACGTTCCTAGTGTCGCTCAGCCTGCGCCACCGCACTTTAAAGGCACTTTAAGCAAACCATCCCAGGAATTCCCAAGCATACGCAGAGTTAGCAAAAACGGGCGGCTAACAGCAATGCACAAGCTTCGGTGTCTTTAACGCTGTCTGCGTGTGCCGTCAATAAGGCAGTGCATACGCCCTGCATGCCCGCCCATAAGGTTCTGGCGGATAATGGGGAAGAGCCTGCCGGCAAATGCGCCGCAAATAGCCCGACTAAGGCATCAACCTGCGCCTGATAGCCGACACACACGGGCTTGTTGCCCTGATCTTGGGCTTGGGTTTCTGACCATAACTGCCAGCGATGGTAATGGCTATGGGCATAGCTGACATAAGCCAGACAGAGCGCTTGCACATCCGGTTTGGGAACGGGTTGTAAATGGCGGTTTAGCTCGGCTAAGGTCAGACTGTTGATGTGGCCAATAACATCAGCCCTATCGTCAAACGCCATATAGATACTGCCCACGGTATAGCCGATTTGCGCGGCGATGTTGCGGATAGTCAACGCGGAACTGCCCTGCTCGATAACCAGAGTTTCGGCGGCTGATAAGACCATTGCCTTAATGGTTTCCAAACTGTGCTGGTTGCGTCTTGCCATGTCAATATAAGCGAATGGCCAAAAGAAAAGGGGGGGATATTACAGAAGGCTCTAAAGGGGATTTACATTTTTCCCGACACCCGTAAACGACACGGCACTCTGAGAAAACGTAATGGCGAAGCGGACGGGACTCGAACCCGCGACCACCGGCGTGACAGGCCGGTATTCTAACCAACTGAACTACCGCTCCACTGTAGAGCCGAATAGTATACCTTTATTTTTTATAAAAGCAACTGCTATTTTCAATTGATGCGCCAAAAAGAGCGCCTTAGGCCTGTGCCTGACATCCTGCCCTCCCATTAAAACAGGTTAACGCTTCACTTTAGAGTACTGCCAACCCTTCAGGATGCTTTTTGTTGACACTGCATCGCATCATTTTGTTGACAACTTTGAACGCATTTAGCGGCCTTTTATGCGATACTACGCGACTTTAAATTTTGTCCAGACCAGCCCCCCTTAATGATAAAAATAAATAACAAGGAGTCAGCATGACCGCATTAATAGGCATTATCATGGGTTCGACTTCTGACTGGGACACCATGTGCTTTACCGAGGAAACCTTAATTAAGCTAGGTATCCCTTATGAAGTGGCCGTCGTTTCAGCGCACCGCACACCTGATAAGCTGTTCCATTACGCCGAAACCGCCGAGGCCCGCGGCCTTGAAGTCATCATCGCCGGCGCGGGCGGCGCGGCACATTTACCCGGCATGACCGCCGCCAAAACAACCTTACCGGTTTTGGGCGTACCCGTGCAATCCAAAGCCCTTAACGGCATGGATTCGCTGTTGTCGATTGTGCAGATGCCGGCGGGCATTCCGGTCGGCACCTTAGCCATCGGCAAAGCCGGGGCCATTAACGCCGCCCTGCTGGCGGCGGCTATTATCAGTAACAAACATACCCATTATCGGGACGCATTAGTGAGTTTTCGCCATGAGCAAACCGAAGCCGTGTTAGCCCATGACGACCCAAGACACGAGGTTTAAGATTTATGAAAGTCGGGATATTGGGCGCAGGACAACTCGCCCGCATGATTGCTTTGGCGGGTTATCCGCTAGGTCTGGAGTTTATTTTTTTAGACCCCTCGGCTGATGCTTGCGCCAATCCATTAGGCGAACATCTGCACGGTGACTACAACGATTTGGCGTTGCTGGCGCAATTGGCGGAACGCGCCGATGTCGTCACTTATGAATTTGAAAACGTCCCCGCCGACGTGGCGGATTTTTTATCCTCGCACACCCAAGTACACCCCTCACCTAAGGCTTTGGCCGTTGCCCAAGACCGTTTGGTCGAGAAAAATTTCTTTAATAGCATCGGCATCGCCACTCCGGCTTATGCCGCCGTCAACAGCCTTGACGAACTCCAAGCCGCCATGGCGACGATAGGCTATCCGGCTGTACTGAAAAGCCGCACCCAAGGTTATGACGGCAAAGGCCAATCGGTACTGCGGACTGCCGCCGATTTAGCCGCTGCCTGGACGGTGCTGGACGGCGTACCCGCCATTGTCGAGGCGTTCGTGCCGTTTAGCCGCGAAGTGTCGGTCATTGCCGCCCGCAATGCCGCTGGCGAAATTGTCTACTACCCCTTGTCCGAAAACCGCCATCGCGGCGGCATTTTACGGGTCTCCGAATGCACCACCGATGACCGCCTACAGGTATCAGCACAAGTTTATGTCACTCGCCTGCTCGAAGCCTTAAATTATGTCGGAATTTTGGCTTTGGAATTGTTTGAAGTGGATGGGCAACTGATCGCCAACGAATTTGCCCCGCGCGTCCACAATTCAGGACATTGGACAATTGAAGGGGCGCAAACCAGCCAATTTGAAAACCATCTCCGCGCAATAACCGGCTTACCCTTAGGTTCGACCGCCGCCGTCAATAAAGCGGCCATGGTCAACTTTATCGGCGGCCTGCCGGCCAGTGCCGACATTTTAAGCATCCCCGGCGTACACCTGCACCTTTATGGCAAAGAGCCGCGCAAAGGCCGTAAGATCGCCCATGCCACCTTACGCACCGAAACGGCGGAAAACCTGGCGGCGATAACCGCCCAACTGGCCCGTTTAGCCGACCAGACCGATGACAGCTAAACCCTACCTTAAGCCATTGCAGATAAAAAACAATGAACTTTATAGCCTGACTTTTTTCAAAAATATCAAGGTCGCCAAGGCGTTGCCAAAAACTTTATAGCCAGCGAAGGTAGCATGTTTGTGACTTTTACACATAAAATTTCTTATGCTATGCTAGGGGATTACAATCTTGTTACATCGCCCTTTTCTACAGCGCTTTTTTATTACGCAGCAATCAGGACGGATGCTGCCTTTAAGCAGGGATTCACTACCGTGAGAGAATTATGACAGACACAAGCACTATGCTATCAACAGTGCAGGCCATCGCTACTGCCCTTAAAGATAAACCCGGCGCACTTTTACCGATTCTTCATGGTGTGCAGGACACGCTGGGCTATATCCCTGCCGATAGCGTCCCGGTTATTGCCAAAGCCCTTAACTTATCGCGGGCAGAAGTTCATGGTGTCATCAGTTTTTATCATTATTTCCGTGAGACTCCGCCAGGTAAGCAAATCATCCAACTGTGCCGCGCCGAATCCTGCCAATCTATGGGCAGCAAGCAGTTGGAAGCCCACGTCAAAGCCAAGTTGGGCATTGATTTCCATGAAACCACCGTTGACGGCGCGTTTTCTTTAGAACCCGTTTACTGCCTAGGCAACTGCGCCTGCTCCCCTGCCCTACAAATCGGCACGGACATTTATGGCCGGGTGTCCCCTGAACTGTTTGATGAATTAATTGCCAACACGGAGGCAGCGGCATGATTAAGACCCTTTACGTCCCTTGTGACTCCAGTGCCATTTCCCTCGGTGCCGACCGCGTCGCCGCCGCCATCCTGCACGAAGCCCAGCAACGCGGCATCAGGGTCAACCTGATCCGCAACGGCTCACGCGGCATGTTCTGGCTGGAGCCTTTAGTTGAAGTAGACACCGCCCAAGGCCGCATTGCCTACGGCCCCGTGCAAACGAAAGATGTCGCCAGCCTGTTCGATGCCGACTTTGCCAACGGCGGCGATCATGCCTTAAGCTTAGGCCTAACCGAAGAGCTGGAGTATCTGAAAAGACAACAACGCCTGACTTTCGCGCGTATCGGCATCACCGATCCGGTTTGCCTAGACAGCTATATAGCCCATAACGGCTACCAGGGCCTGAACAACGCCCTCAACATGGCACAAGCCGACATCGTCAAGGCCGTGACCGACTCCGGCCTGCGCGGACGCGGCGGCGCGGCGTTCCCGACCGGCATCAAATGGAATACGGTGCTAAACACCCCATCCGAGCAAAAATACATCATCTGCAACGCCGACGAAGGCGACTCCGGCACTTTCTCCGACCGTATGGTCATGGAAGGCGACCCGTTTGTATTAATTGAAGGCATGACCATCGCCGGGCTAGCGGTCGGCGCAAGCCAGGGCTATATTTACCTGCGCGTGGAATATCCCCATGCCCATAAAGCCTTGACCACCGCCATTGACAAAGCCTATGCGGCAGGTTATTTGGGCGACTCCGTGTTAGGTAGCGGCAAAGCCTTCCACCTTGAAGTGCGCTTAGGCGCAGGCGCGTATGTCTGCGGCGAAGAAACCTCCTTAATGGAAAGTCTGGAAGGCAAACGTGGCTTAGTGCGCTTTAAGCCGCCCCTGCCCGCCATTAAAGGCCTATTTGGCCAGCCTACCGTCGTCAACAACGTCATTTCCTTGGCTTCCGTACCGATCATCCTCGACAAAGGCGGCGACTACTACCGCGACTTTGGCATGGGGCGTTCACGAGGCACCTTGCCTATCCAATTGGCGGGCAATCTCAAACGCGGCGGCCTGGTCGAATTGGCCTTCGGCCTGACCCTGCGCGAATTGCTATATGACTTCGGCGGCGGCTCCGCTACCGGACGGCCTATTAAAGCGGTGCAGGTCGGCGGCCCCTTGGGCGCTTACCTGCCCGAATCACAATTCGACACCCCGTTAGATTACGAGTCCTTCGCGGCTATATGGGCAGTGGTCGGCCACGGCGGTGTGGTAGCCTTTGACGACACTGCCGACATGGCGGAACTGGCCCGTTACAGCATGGAATTCTGCGCCATTGAATCCTGCGGCAAATGCACCCCTTGCCGGATCGGCTCGACCCGTGGCATGGAACTGATGGACGACATTATCGCTGGTAACGATTTGAGTAAAAATGTACCGCTGTTACGTTCCTTATGCGACACCCTGCTGAACGGCTCGCTGTGCGCCTTAGGTGGCATGACCCCCTACCCTGTGCTTAGCGCGTTAAACCATTTCCCGCAAGATTTTGGGGTTGAAGCGTAAGGATTAAAGGCAATACTATGTGTAACACCTACGCCGCATTACGATGGGAAGTTTTTGTAAAAGCGGCATAGGTGACTTGGCTTTAGTCAGCGTTAATGAACGGTTAGCTAACAGTCTTTAAAACAGATAAGAAATTTACCGCTACAGAAGATTAAGGCATCTGCCCAAAAGGTTTATGCACATCATATTGCCGTAGATAACATTGAATTGCCTAGCAGGGAAAGCCTTAACGCCAGAACAGAAAACCGGCCCACTAGACCAGCGCATTACCCAACGTAATGGGTTATAATTAAGGCACTGCCTGCAAATAATCCATAGCCTAGCGTCGGGCTGCTTATCTGTAGCGCCCCTTTAACTTAAGCAGTAACAACGAACACACGCCCAGCGAGAGGACATCACCATGAGCATGAATAAAGAACAAGATTTTGGCACCCCCGCCAGTACCGCCACCGCCACTGTCAACGTTGAAATTGATGGCTTTAAGGTGACCGTCCCCGCCGGCACATCTATCATGCGTGCCGCATCGAGCATCGGCATAGACATCCCTAAGCTGTGCGCGACCGACAGCATCGAGCCGTTTGGCTCCTGCCGTTTATGTCTGGTACAAATAGAAGGCGGCCGCGGTATGCCCGCCTCTTGCACCACACCCGTTGCCGAAGGCCAAAAAATCACTACCCAAAACCCACGCTTAGCGGAAGTACGCCGTGGCGTGATGGAACTGTACATTTCTGACCACCCGTTAGATTGCCTGACCTGCGCCGCCAATGGCGACTGCGAATTGCAAGACATGGCAGGCTCGGTGGGTTTGCGCGAAGTGCGCTATAACCCAGTGGAAACCCACTTAAACGCCGTTAAAGACACCAGCAACCCTTACTTTACTTTCGACCCCAGCAAATGTATCGTTTGCTCACGTTGCGTTAGGGCCTGTGAAGAAACCCAAGGCACGTTTGCTTTGACCATTGATGGCCGTGGCTTTGATTCTAAGGTTTCACCTAGCCAAAACCAACCGTTCATGGAATCCGAGTGCGTATCTTGCGGCGCTTGCGTCCAAGCTTGCCCGACCGCCACCTTGATGGAAAAATCGGTCATCGACAACGGCCAGCCAGAACACGCCATCGTCACTACCTGCGCCTATTGCGGTGTCGGTTGCTCGTTCCGCGCCGAAATGAAAGGCGAACAAGTCATCCGTATGGTACCGAATAAAGACGGCAAGGCTAACCACGGGCATTCTTGCGTCAAAGGCCGTTTTGCCTTCGGCTATGCAACCCATAAAGACCGCATCACCAAACCGATGATCCGTGCCAGCATTAAAGATGCTTGGCGGGAAGTCAGCTGGGATGAAGCGATCAGCTACGCCGCTAGCGAAATGAAACGTATCCAAGCCCAATACGGCAAAGATGCCATTGGCGGTATAACCTCCTCACGCTGCACCAACGAAGAGGCCTATCTGGTGCAAAAACTGATCCGCGCCGGCTTCGGCAACAACAATGTCGACACCTGCGCACGGGTTTGCCACTCCCCGACCGGCTATGGCCTGAAACAGACTTTTGGCGAATCCTCAGGCACCCAAGATTTTGACTCGGTCATGAAAGCCGATGTCATCATGGTTATCGGTGCCAACCCGACTGACGGCCACCCCGTGTTTGGCTCTTTCATGAAGAAACGTTTGCGCCAAGGCGCAAAACTGATTGTAGTTGACCCCCGCGAAATCGACTTGGTCAAAACCCCACATGTCCAAGCGTCTTACCATCTGAAATTACGCCCCAGCACCAATGTCGCTTTGATTAACGCCTTAGCCCATGTCGTGGTCACCGAAAACCTGACTGACGATGCGTTTGCCGCCGAACGCTGTGATGTCGCTTCTTATAACAAATGGAAAAGCTTTATTGCCGATCCTAGACACGCCCCAGAAACCACAGAAGCCATTACTGGCGTACCTGCGGCACAAATCAGGGAAGCCGCCAGATTGTATGCCAAAGCAGGTAACGGCGCGATCTATTACGGCTTGGGCGTAACCGAACACAGCCAAGGCTCAACAATGGTTATCGGCATTGCCAACTTGGCGATGGCGACCGGGAACTTAGGCCGCGACGGCGTGGGCGTTAACCCATTACGCGGCCAAAACAACGTCCAAGGTTCTTGTGATATGGGTTCATTCCCGCATGAATACCCTGGCTACCGCCATGTCGGCAACCCAGAAACCAACCAATTGTTTGAACAAGCGTGGAATGCCGAACTCAGCCTGAATCCGGGCTTGCGCATCCCTAATATGTTTGATTCGGCCATGGACAAAACCTTTATGGGGCTGTATGTCGAAGGTGAAGACATCGCCCAATCTGATCCTGATATCCAACACGTCCATGCCGCCTTACGGTCTATGGAATGTGTCATCGTCCAAGATTTGTTCTTGAACGAAACCGCCAAATTCGCCCATGTGTTCCTGCCCGGCGCGTCTTTCTTAGAAAAAAGCGGTACGTTCACCAACGCCGAACGGCGGATTTCTCCCGTCCGCAAAGTCATGACCCCATTAGCGGGCTATCAGGACTGGGAAATCACCCAATTGCTGTCCAATGCAATGGGCTATCCGATGAACTACAGCCACCCGTCAGAAATCATGGCGGAAATCGCCAGCCTGACCCCAACCTTTGCCGGGGTCAGCTATGAAAAAATTGATGAACTGGGCAGCATCCAATGGCCTTGTAACGAGGAGTCTCCAGAAGGCACACCGATCATGCACGTTGAAGAGTTTATGCGCGACAACGGCAAAGGCTTGTTCATGCTGACCGATTATGTCGCTACGCAAGAGCGTGTCACGCCGATGTTCCCGTTAATCCTGACCACCGGACGTATCTTGTCGCAATACAACGTCGGTGCCCAAACCCGCCGTACCGAGAACAACCAATGGCATTCGGAAGACCGTTTGGAAATCCATCCGCACGATGCTGAAGACCGTGGCTTGAGCAGCGGCGACTGGGTAGGCATTAAAAGCCGCGCCGGTGAAACCGTGTTACGCGCCTTGGTCAGCGACCGGGTACAACCGGGTGTGGTCTACACCACCTTCCACTTCCCCGAATCCGGCGCGAACGTCATCACCACCGACAACTCCGACTGGGCGACTAACTGCCCTGAGTATAAAGTCACGGCGGTACAAGTCACCAAAGTCAACCAAACGTCGCAATGGCAAGAAAACTATCAAGCCTTCTCGGACAACCAACTGGATTTGCTGGCACAAGGCATGAGCAATGGCTAACGGACTGTCCTTAGATTTAGGATGGCCCAGTTACCAACAAAGCACTGTTGAACGCTGGCATAACAACCAGCGTTCCGAAGAGCTTGATTATATTGCCGAAGAAGTCCCTATCGCCTTGGTCTACAATGGCGTGCCGCATGTCGTCATGCTGGCAACGCCTACCAATTTGGAAGAGTTCGCCTTAGGCTTTAGCATCACGGAAGGCATTATTGGCGACCCGCAAGAGTTATTGTCCAGCCGGGTTTTCAACCGCGCCAATGGCATTGAAGTGCAGCTAAAAATTCCTGAACAACGCTTTTCCTGTTTGTCCGACAAAGGCCGTAACCTGACCGGACGGACAGGCTGCGGCTTGTGTGGCGCGACCACCTTAAAACAGGCTATCCGCCAACCGCCGCCTGTGCAGGGTAAGCTGTCGGTCACTTCCGAAGAGCTGATCAGTGCCTTGGCCGAAGTCAAACAGCGGCAAAAACTCAATAAATTGACCGGCTCCGTCCATGCAGCCGCTTGGGCTGTACCGGGACAAGGCATTGTTGATTTGCGTGAAGATGTCGGACGGCATAACGCCCTAGATAAGCTGATCGGTTTATTGCTAAAAAGTAACCGCGACTTAAGCGCGGGTTTTGTGATTGTCACGAGCCGTGCCAGTTACGAAATGGTGCAAAAATCGGCATTTGTCGGCATCACCCTACTGGCGGCCATTTCCGCCCCGACCGGCTTAGCGATACGTTTGGCGCACGATACCGGAGTCACCCTCATCGGTTTCGCGCGTGACCAACAGCATGTCGTTTATACCCATCCGCAACGTTTACTCCATCCCCATCATACTTAAAAAACTACACAGCAGACCATGAAAACAGACAGACTCATCAAAATGGCTAATGACATCAGCGATTTTTTTAATGCCGAACCGGATAAGGAAGTCGCCGCAGAAGGCGTAAAAAACCACCTCATGCGCTCATGGGAGCCGAGAATGCGCCAAGCCATTATTGCCCATTACCAAAACGGCGGCGACGGTTTGAGTGAGCTGGCGAAAGTGGCGGTGGGTAGATTGGCTTAATGATTAACAGCCTGCCATTAGTCACAATGGCAGGTATTATGTGGACAGGAAAAGCCGTCGGTTAATCTACATAACTTACCTTAAAATGCAAAAACCCGCTAAGCCGGACAGCTTAGCGGGCTCTAAAGCGACCAGCGATAACAGTCTAGCGGCTAATTCACCGAAGCCTGATACGTCACAGTAAAATCCTGCAAATAGCCCAATTGCACGGGCAACTGCTCGGCGGTGGCGGGTTTGAAGGCATTCACCCCTACCCTCGCCAAATAAAACACCTGATCGGGCATATAGTGTCCGGTCGCACGGATTTCGCCTTGGAAACCATAACGGCTACGCAACAGCCAAGCGTGGGAAAACAGACGGCCATCGGCAAAGTCAGGAAAATCCAGCTCCACCAAGGCAATTTTGTCCAGATCAGCGGCAAAATCGGCGACACTGTCAGCGGGGCTGATACGGATACCCAATTGGCCTTCATGCGCCAAAAGTTGCGCCTTTTCGGTCTGCCAGCGGCTTAAGGATACGCTAATATCGCCCGCCGCCAACTCGGCATCATCCGCCAAATCTTGCCAATTATCGTCAACAATCTGTTTGTCTTTAATGAGTTGCATATACTTGCTCCTTGAAAGGGTCGATGCCTACCCGTTTTACCATGTCCAAAAAGGTTTCGTCTTCCAGACGTTGCTGGACGTAAACGGACAATATCGTCGTGACCGCTTGGGTAACTTCGGTTTTGGCAACCGCAGGCCCTAAACGCTCGCCGATAGCCGCTTCGTTTTCGGAAGAGCCACCCAAGGTGAGCTGATACCATTCGGTGCCTTTTTTATCGACCCCCAAAATGCCGATATGGCCGACGCTTTGGTGCGCACAGCCGTTCATACAGCCGGATATGTTGATTTTGACATCACCAATATCATGCAGATAATCCATGTCATCTAACACGTCATTAATTTCTTTGGTAATGCCGATAGATCCGGCATTCGCCAGCGAACAAAAATCCAGACCTGGGCAGCAAATGATGTCGGTAGCCGTGCCGATATTGGGCGTGGCTAAATTCAGCGTCTGCAACTGTTGCCACAAAGCCAACAAATCTGCTTGCTTGACATCGGAAAAAACCAAGTTCTGGCGGTGGGTGGTGCGCAATTCGCCAAAGCTGTAGCAGTCCGCCAAATCGGCGACAGCATCCAATTGGGCATCGGTCATATCGCCGGGCGGCACTTCAGGGGCTTTGAGCGACAAGAACACCGCGCGGTAGCCGGGTACTTTATGGCTGACGGTATTGTGTTTATACCACGTCGCAAAGGCCGGATTTTCTTGTATGGCTTGGTTAAAGGTCTCATCTGCCGCAGCGGTCTGGTCATAATCCGGCAGGGTAAAATGGCCTTTAATGGCTTCAATACGCGCGTCGGATAATTCCATACCGTCTTTAATCTGTTGCCACTCCGCTTCCACCATTGCGGAAAAAGTATCCAGACCGGTTTCTTTAACCAAAATCTTGATACGCGCCTTATATTTATTGTCGCGGCGGCCAAACAGGTTATAAATTCTGAGGATGGCTTCCAGATAAGACAACAAATGCTGCCTTTCTAAAAAAGGCCGGATGACTTGGCCAATAATCGGGGTACGGCCTAAGCCGCCGCCCACCAAAATCCTAAAACCCGTTTCGCCCGCGTCATTTTTGACCAGATGCACGCCAATGTCGTGGAACTGCGTCGCCGCACGGTCGCTTAAAGAGCCGCTGACGGCGATTTTAAATTTACGCGGCAAATAATCGAACTCAGGGTGTAACGTTGTCCATTGGCGGATAATTTCGCAATACGGGCGCGGATCTTCCAACTCATCGACCGCCACCCCGGCCAAATGGTCGGATGTCGTGTTGCGCATACAGTTGCCGCTGGTTTGGATGGCATGCATTTGCACGGTCGCCAACTCCGCCAAAATATCGGGTACTTGTTCCAATTTCGGCCAGTTATACTGGACGTTTTGGCGGGTGGTGAAATGGCAATAGTTTTTGTCATACGTCCGGGCGATATGCGCGAATTTGCGCACTTGCGCGGAACTGAGCAAACCGTAAGGGATGGCGACCCGCAACATGGGCGCGTGGGTTTGGATATACAGGCCATTTCTAAGACGTAAGGCGCGGAACTGGTCGTCAGTCAGCTCACCTTGCAAATATTTTTCGGTTTGCCGTCTAAACTGGGCGACCCGTTCATTGACAAGGGTTTGGTCTATTTCGTTATACTGATACATGATGCGTGTTTGGGCTACCTTTCAGGCAAAAATTCGTAGTTGTCCATCATATACTGTGCGTCATAAAATGACAAAATTTATTGGATGGTGATACCATTAACTGTTAAATTTTGTGTATTTGTTCAATTATATTAAGAGAGAGGGGGATTTTGTGGTTCGTTTTTTATTAGTGACGTTACTGGTTATGCTGGTACCGCAACTGGCGATGGCGGAAACGGAGGGATTTGCGAATCTCGACATGACCGGCACGCAGCGCGGCATCTATACCGTATTAATTTTTGTCATTGCTTACGGCTTTGTAATGACAGAAGAATTTACCCATTTGCGCAAGTCCAAGCCAGTTATTCTGGCGGCGGGCATCATTTGGGCGCACGCGGCGATTTTGGCACAGCAAAAAGGTGTGCCTGCTGAAGAAATGCACGCGGCTTTTGAGCATGATTTGAAAGAATATGCCGAGCTGATGCTGTTTTTGCTGGTCGCTATGACCTATATCAACAGTATGGCCGAACGTAACGTGTTTGAAGCGCTGCGTTCTTGGCTGGTCAGAAGACAATTCGGCTACCGTAAATTGTTCTTGATCACCGGTATCATCACGTTCTTCTTGTCATCAGTGGCCGACAACCTGACTGCGGCCTTGTTAGTCGGTGCGGTGGTTCTGGCAGTGGGTTCTGACAATCCTAAATTCGTCAGCATCGGCTTTGTCAACTTGGTGATTGCCGCTAACGCGGGTGGCGCGTTCTGCCCGTTCGGCGACATTACCACGCTGATGGTTTGGCAAGCGGAATACGCGGAGTTCTTTGACTTTTTCAGACTGTTCGTCCCTTCATTGGTTAACTATGCCGTACCTGCGGCCGTCATGTACTTTGCCGTACCTGATGAGCAGCCCAAAGCCACCACCGAAGAAGCTGTGCAATTGAAATATGGCGCGATCCAAATCTGCGTGATGTTCCTGTTCACCATCGCGACTGCGGTCAGCTTTAAACAAGCCCTGCATTTGCCGCCTTTCATGGGTATGATGGTCGGCTTGTCTGCGTTGATGCTGTATGGCTATTTCATTAAAGTCAAACACACACCAGAAGGCGAAGAAGGCTTTGATATTTTCAACAAAGTCCGTCATGCCGAATGGGACACCTTATTGTTCTTCTTTGGTGTGGTGTTCGCGGTCGGCGGTTTAGGTTATATCGGTTATCTGGAATTGTTGTCCAGCGCCATGTACCAAGGCTTAGGCCCTACCACCGCCAACATTATGGTCGGTTTGATTTCCGCCATCGTCGATAATATCCCCGTTATGTTCGCGGTCTTGAACATGGGCGTGGATATGGACTTGTACCAATGGTTATTGGTGACATTAACCGCTGGTGTCGGCGGTTCGTTATTATCGGTCGGTTCAGCGGCTGGAGTTGCCTTAATGGGTCAGTCTGACCATAAGTACACTTTCTTTAGCCATCTGAAATGGACACCTGCGATTGCCGCAGGTTATGCCGCCAGTATTTTCACCCATTATTTGATTAATGGCTGATAGGCGGCTTTGCACCGCGCCAGTGGCGCGGTGCGATTGCTAGAACAAGGCCTTATGACGGTGCTAACTGGCATAAGGCCTTTTCCATTAAGGCACACCCTTTCATTAGGCAACGCCCCATAAGGCCTAGCCACTTCGCTAGCCATTAAGCCAAGCCTTTCCTACCTAACGCCGACGAGCGGCTTAACTTAATGGCGGTTCGCCCACCCCTAAACACCGTACTGGTGGTGGCCACCGCATAGCTATAAACTGCCCGTTAAGGCAGATTTTTTTTCACCCAGAGATTTAATTTTCAATAATCGCCCTTACATCTTGTTTAAAAACCGCGCCGCATTATCCTAATGCCTAATAAGGCAGGGGTAGGAAATAAACCCGTCAATTAAGGCCTTACTGATTTTAGAATCCTGAAAGGTCTATCTGGTAAATGCCGAATTTATTTCATGCCCCCTAGGCAACTCTTTGCAGCGGATTATGGCGGCAACCGGATAGCAATTTCACAACCAATTTATCGAACTTACAGAAAATAAAGGTCAAATATACACATGGCAGATAAAGAAGATTTTTATAAGGTACTGGGTATTGAGCGCAATGCCAGCGATGCCGAAATTAAGAAAAAGTACCGCAGCTTGGCGATGAAGTTCCACCCGGACAGAAACGCCGACAACCCCGAAGCGGCGGAAGCTAAATTTAAGCAAGTCAAAGAAGCTTACGAAATTCTGTCAGACCCTAAAAAACGTGCCGCTTACGACCAGTTCGGCCACGCCGGCATTGACCCGTCTATGGGTGGCCGGCCCGGCGGTTTTGGCGCGGAAGGCTTTAGCGATATTTTCGGCGATGTGTTCGGCGATATTTTTGGCGGCGGCAGACAGCAACGCGGCGGCGGTGTCCAGCGCGGTTCCGATTTGCGTTATAACCTGGAAATAACCCTTGAAGAAGCTGTAGCGGGTACTGAACAAAAAATCCGCATTCCGGTCTTAGTCTCGTGCAGCGAATGTAGCGGTTCAGGGGCGAAAAAAGGCTCATCTCCAGTGATTTGCTCCACTTGCCACGGCCACGGCCAAGTCAGGATGCAGCAAGGCTTTTTCTCGGTGCAACAAACCTGCCCGACGTGCCGGGGCACAGGCAAACAGATTAAAGACCCGTGCGGCAAATGCTACGGCCAAGGCCGTGTCCAAGAATCTAAAACCTTGTCGGCGAAAATTCCGGCCGGGGTTGATACCGGCGACCGCATCCGCTTAGGCGGCGAAGGCGAAGCGGGCGAGCGCGGTGGCCCCGCAGGTGATTTATACATCGAAATCAAGGTCAAAGACCATGAAATCTTTACCCGTGACGGTGCCCATTTATATTGCGAAGTACCTATTAGCTTTGTCACTGCCTGTTTGGGTGACGAAATACAAGTGCCTACCCTGGACGGCAAAGTCATGCTGAAAATTCCGCCCGAAACCCAAACCGGCAAATCCTTCCGCCTACGCGGCAAAGGGGTTAAGCCCGTGCGCGGCGGTCCGGTCGGTGACTTATTGTGTAAGGTACAAGTAGAAACACCAGTCAACCTGACCAAAGAGCAACGGGCTCTAGTGCAACAACTCGGTGAATCTTTGACGGGCGGCGGCAAACACCATAGCCCCCAAGAACACACCTTCTTGGATGGGGTGAAAAATTTTTTCGATAAACTGACAGGATAATCATGAACCGGATCGCAATTGTCGGCGCCTCAGGACGCATGGGGCTATGCTTGCTAAAAGCCGCCAAACTGGCCGAAACCGGTACGGCGCAAGCCAAGCTGACGGCGGCCATTGCCCGCCCGGGCAGCCATATTGGGCAGGATGCCACCTTATTGGTGGGCATGGGTAAATCCGGCCTAAAAATAGTCGATGACTTAGTAAAAGTGATCGATGAGTTTGATGTCGTGATCGACTTTACCCGCCCTGATTACTCCATACAAACCCTGAACCTGTGCCGTAGTGCCGGAAAAAAACTGGTCATCGGCACCACAGGCTTTAACACTAGCCAAAAAGACCTGATTAACCGCACCGCAGCGGAGATTGCCATCGTCATGGCCCCTAATTTTAGCGTCGGGGTAAACCTGTCGCTAAAGCTGCTGGAAATCACCGCCAAAGTCATGGGCGACTATACCGATATTGAGGTCATAGAAGCCCATCACCGCCACAAAATTGACGCACCCTCAGGTACGGCCTTAAGAATGGGCGAAGTCATTGCCCAAAGCTTAGGACGCAACTTAGAAGACTGCGCCATTTACGGGCGCGAAGGCAATACCGGCGAACGCGACCGGAAAACCATTGGTTTTTCGACCATCCGTGCGGGTGACATTGTCGGCGAGCATACCGTCATGTTTGCCGACGAAGGTGAGCGCGTCGAAATCACCCACAAAGCCAGCAGCCGCATGACCTTTGCCAACGGGGCGGTCAGAGCCGCCATCTGGCTACAAAACAAAGCGAATGGCCTGTATGACATGCAGGATGTGCTGAATTTAAAACAGCTCTGACGCAAGGTTTTGCGGAATGGTTTAAGCAGACTAAATCCGACCCACCCGGACGTTACCATCCGGGTGGTTATTGACAACACACCAAAGAGGTTATGTTATGGGCTGGAGAGAACACACGCACGATGAAACCTACAGCGATGCCGAAACCGAAGCGCGGTTGGCGGCAGAATTGCCACATTGGTATCTGGAAAATGGTTGGATACGCCGCAAATATAAAACCAGCGGCTGGAAAAGCACCCTAATGGTGGTCAATACTATCGGGCATTTGGCGGAAGCCGCTTTCCACCATCCTGACCTGAGCGTTTCCTACGCCTTTGTCATCGTTAAATTAATGAACCATGCCGCTAAAGGCATCACTAACAAAGATTTTGAATTAGCAAGGAAAATCGAAGACGTGATCCAGTGGCAACCCGGCAAAACGGAAGGCGGCTCCTTAACGGGTACGCCAGACGACCCGCGCTTTAAATACCTGAAATATGATTAACAGGCAAGTCCAATTAACAAAGACGTGATGCAAGTCTCATTACCTTAAAAATAATCGGAGTTTAACCAAAATGTCTTTGCCCTAGCTGTATTTTTAGTGCTAACATGAGTTGCAGTTCGAGATTGAGCCAGCCTTTTTACAGGGCTGGGATTTATAAAGCCAATTCATGTTGGCGATTTTTTAAGTAAAGAGTGTCATATGTCAGATCAAGTTGTAGGTACCGTTAAATGGTTCAATGATGAAAAAGGCTTCGGCTTTATTGAACAAGAAGGTGGTAAAGATGTTTTCGTTCACCACAGCGCAATTAACGGCACCGGCCGCAAAACCTTGCGCGAAGGCCAAAAAGTGACCATGCAGGTGACTCAAGGTCAAAAAGGCCCGCAAGCTGAGAACGTAACCCCAGCGTAACTATCTTTAAAAGAACCCAAAAATGCTTATTTTTGGGTTCTTTTTAGCGTTGCGCAAGCGTTTAAACCACCGCCTTAACAATCACAAATTTGGCATTCCCGGCAACTGCCGACACTTTGCCGAATAAGCGTTTAAGCGGAACGTGATAACCCAAATGGCGATTACCTATCACCCAAAGTTGGCCATTTTTGCGTAATACGCGGCGCGATTCCTTAAACATCGCCATAGCAATATGGTCGCCGATGGTGTTTTGCTGATGAAAAGGCGGATTGCATAAAATCATATCAGCCGAGGCGGAAGCCATGGCCGTCAAACCGTCTCCCACCTGAAACGTCGCCGCCCTGCCCCCGCCAAACGCCCGCCGGAAGTTTTCCTCAGCCGAAGCCACCGCCATAAAAGACTCGTCAATAAAATGCAGCCTAGCGGCCGGATTGCGTTCGGCAGCTAACAAACCCACCACCCCGTTACCGCAACCTAAATCCACTATATCCAAAGCATCCGCAGCAGCGGGCAAATGCTGGAGAAAAAACCGTGTGCCTATATCCAAGCTGTCACGCGAAAAGACATTGGCATGGTTAGCCAAGCGATAGGCGGTATTTTCCAGCGTGTAATAGACGGGATACGGATTAGCCGGATACGGATTAGGCGGCAACACTTTCGCCCCATCAGGCCGGACAAAAATTAACCTCGCTTTTTTTTGCGCTAAAGAAGTCGTGGTCGGCCCCAGCAAACGCTCCAACAATTTCCAGACATTAGCCGGTAAGGCCTTGATCATGCCGGCCACCACCACTTGGCTGGTTTCGCTCAGATGCGGACGTAAACGCAGCAACTGGTCTTCCAGCAACGCCAAAGTCTTCGGCACCTTAATCAACACCCAATCAAAATGGCCTGTTAAAGGTGCCAGGCTACTGATTAAAGCCACTTGCGCCTCATCCATGCCATTAGCCGCCAGATTCAGCCGTGTCGCCTGTTGCGACAAATACGAGTCCGACAGGGCACAAGGCCACCATGCCGCCAACGCCACCGCCAACGCACCGAAACTATCGTTCAGCACCAATAGCCGGGCGGTTTGGGCGGGCGCAGACGCGGCGAGATGCGCCAGCAGATACTCGTCCGCCGCATCAAAAGCGCGTAACAATTCCTTAGGACGCTTAGGCAACCGCCCCAACTCAAATTGACCTTGGGGGACATTTAACACCTGCCCGTTATCGTGCATCATCACAACCCATCAGGCGCGGGACGAATATTTGCCCGTTTCGGTATTGACCTTAATCAGCTCACCCGTTTCCAAATACTCCGGCACCTGCACCTCCAAACCTGTGCTTAACCGCGCCGTTTTTGTCCGCGCCGAAGCCGAAGAGCCTTTAATCGGCGGCGGCGTTTCGATAACCTCCAAAACCACCGTGGCAGGCAACTCAATCCCCAGAATTTCATCGTCAATCAACAATGCGACGATACTTTCCAGGCTTTCGGTCAAATACTCGACCTGCCCTTCCAAATCCTCAGCCGCCAGTGTGTATTGGCTATAATCTTCGGCGTTCATAAAAATATAATTATCGCCGTCCTTGTAGGAATACTGCACCTTAGCGCGTACCAATTCCGCATCCTTAAACATATCATCGCCTTTTAGCGATTCATCCAGCTTCAAGCCGGTCTTCATATTATTAAAACGGACTTTATACAAAGTGTTCGCCCCGCGCGATGACGGGCTTTTTACATCCACATGCTTAACGATATGCGGCACACCGTTAATCTCCACCACCATACCCCGTTTTAAATCACTTGCCTTTGCCACGCTTTAATCCTCTTTGGTTTATATCAAACTTTGGTTTATATCAAATCTGGTCACTTAAACCGCTTTTACCTTCAACAACGCCGCTTTTTTCAGCCTAGCGCGTTCCGCCTTCTCGGCTTCCTCTTGCGCCTTACGCAATTGCCGTGCTTCATAACGGCGTTTTGCCAAAGCCGCCTGCCCGCGCTTGTCCAAACTGTGCGCATCTGCTGCGACAGGCTGCATAACGATACAATCGACCGGACATGGGGCGACACACAACTCACAGCCCGTACATTCCGCCGCCAGCACAGTGTGCATAAACTTAGCCGCCCCTAAAATGGCATCGACCGGACAAGCGGCGATACACTTGACGCAACCGATACAATCCTGCTCAATAATAAAGGCCACCTGTTTCGGCTTATGCTCACCAAACGCCGGATTCAGCGGCTTAGGCGGCACACCCAACAAGGCCGCCAAAGCCGCAATGCCTTCGTCACCGCCGGGCGGGCATTGGTTAATATCCGCCCTACCCTCAGCCATCGCCTGGGCATACGGACGGCAACCTTTAAAACTGCACTGGCCGCATTGGGTTTGCGGCAAGAGATTATTAATGTCTTCTATCACGGTCTTATCGGCTTCAATTTATCGTCAATTAGTAGAGAGGGCGGACATTTGCATCCGCCCGAACATTCCAGTAAGCTAGGCCGCCTATTATACAAGCACTCATGCCTTTTCTATGGACGCAACCACTTATACTTTTGCACGGGCGCATTTAGCCGAAACAATGGAAAAGGTTTGTGACAATCACGAACCCGTCATCATCACCAAAAACCGTGACCGTCACGTCCATGCTGTCGTGATGATCTCACTGGAAGATTATCAGGCATTGGAAGAAACCGCCTATTTGCTCAAAAATCCGGCATTATGTAGCAGGCACATAAATAATTAAATCAACGGGTTGCAACTTACAACCCGCCTGTAATTTTTGTCATTTTACTGCTTTTAATTAGTCTATACGACTTCTTTAGTAGCTGCTATTTTTTTATCGGCATACAAAACCACCTCTTTTATAATTAATTTTTGAATAGCGGAGATAAAAGTTTCCATGATGGCATAATTTGGTTGGTTGGTTGGTTGGTTGGTTTGCGTTGGTAGTAAAATATTTAATTCATCCGCATCTTTTGCATAAAAATTTCTTCCATAATTAAACTTTCCAGTATAAGATGAATTATGAATTGCCATTGTTACAAAAATTGCTGCAAATTTTGGCAAATTCTCGGTATGGACAACCGCAATATGGTCGTCACAACCATATTTGTAATTTCTGTATTTTGCAGAACCAAACATATCAATTGTCGTGGTGTTTTCTGAAAAAACAGTAACATCGTTTCCGATAAATGCAGAAACTCCTTCATCGGCTTCTCCCGCTGTCACAAAAGGTAAAGTTCCAGAAATTCTGTCTGCACTTTTCAAGCGCTTACCGCGAGTTGATTTTCCAAATAGTTTTTCAAGATTAAAGGTTTGCCATTTTACATTTTCAAAATCATCTAAAACCTGTTGTTCTTCGGCAGTTAAGGTGTAATCTTTTAGCCCAGTAGCCAATAAATACGCTTCCAATTCCGCTATACGCTCCGCTTCTAGCTCCGCTATAAAGCTTTCCATAAATTCAAAATCTATTTCGCCATTTTTCGTTGGTAGTAAAATGTTTAATTCATCTGCATCTTTCGCATAAAAATTTCTTCCATAATCAAACTTTCCTGTATACGACGATTTATGAATGGCCGCTGTTACAAAAAGGGCTGCAAATTTTGGCAAATTCTCGGTATGGACAACAGCAATATGGTCGTCACAGCCATATTTGTAATTTCTGTATTTTGCAGAACCAAACATATCAATTGTCGTGGTGTTTTCTGAAAAAACAGTAACATCGTTTCCGATAAATGCAGAAATTCCTTCATCGGTTTCTCCCGCTGTCACAAAAGGTAAAGTTCCAGAAATTCTGTCATCACTTTTTAGTCGTTTTCCACGAGTAGATTTTCCAAATAACTTTTCAATTCTATGCTTTCCCCACTTAACTTTTTTCAATTTCTCGTTAAGTGGGGTGATTACTTTCCCAGACGTTCATCCTCTCCGCCTTGCTGTTTCAGAAGGCTACTTACTTCCCAAGCCAAGTAATCGCTTACCGTTTTTTTAAAGTCTTGCAAAGTTGGTTTTGTATCTATCTGTGCGGTTTGGTTCCAGTCAGCGCCGTTTTTGGGATCAATAGCACCTTCATGATATTCTTTATCGATAAATATTTTTAGTTTCGATTTCCCAAAGCGCACCAAATTTACTAACTCTTCATAGCGTTCTTTGGCGCGGTCGGTGTCTTTTAGGTTATTACTGGCTTTTTTGCGGTTGGTGCGGGTGTAGCCATCATTAGAAAAATCGATAAATTTCACCATTTCATCTTTATGGTGTTTTTCGTTTACTTTAAACACATAGATATTAGTTTGTACGCTAGATTTACCGATAAACAAATCAATCGGCATTTTGATACTTGCTAATAGCGTATGCTTTTCTAATATTCTTCTATTGTATTCTTTCGCCCTTCCCGAACCCGCCGAGTTTTGAATAATGATAGCCGCATAGCCCTTGTTCATCATTCCAAGGGCTTTTTCCACAAAGATCATCCCGTTGCCTTGTGTAGAATACGGCGGATTAAGTACAAATGCGTCAGCAGGGAATTGATTGTCAATTTTGCCAAAACCGTATTTTCCGTCAAAATCTTTTATGGAGTCTTTGTTTAAAATGTTGGAGCTGCCATCGCCCATCAAAATCATATTTAAGATTGCCAACATATAGACGCTTGATAGCAACTCTAAACCTAGCAATTGTTCCGCTTTTATTGTGATTTCTTTTTGAGTAAGTTCTTCGGGTGAAGTAAGGGTATTTTTGGCATCGATTAGCATTTCGTTCATGGCGGCTACCAACAAGCCTGCTGAACCTGTAGCAAAATCCCATACATAAGAGTCTTTATTTACCCTTGCCAGTTTTACCAGAAGTGTAGCGACATAGGCAGGTGTCAGAACAACATCATTGAGTGTGTCTTGCGAAAAACCGAGCCAGCCATACATTTCATTAAAGAGCTTTCCTGTGAAATCGGTGGTTAAGCCTATTTTGTAATATATGCCCAAGTCATCGACAATTTTTGTAAAAACCCTTTTGAGTTGGCTTTCGCCGTTTTCAACTTTGTTGATATTTTCGGTTAAAAGTGTATTTTGTAACGTCCTTACAATAAGCTCTTTTTTCTCTTTTGGTAGTTCTTTTTCACTCAAAAAGGCTTTTATTTTCCTTACTATGATTTCACCGTCAGTATTGCCTTGTTCGGTAGACGATTTTAGGTCGGATTTTTCGAGCGGTGTCACTTTTCCAGGTATGCCAATGGTTGCAATAATAGCAGCGGCAACGAGATAAACACGGTCATTTTCTCCCAAGCCTTGTTCGTTTCGGTAAATATCGTTGTTGAGCTTTACCAAACTGGCATCAATTTCTCTTTCCCGTTGTTCCTTAAGTTTATCTATTTCTTCTTGCGACAGACTCAAGGTTTTTACTTTTTCGATAAAGGCATCGAAATTTTTAGGTGCTAAAAAAGAAAGGTCTGAATATTCGCCAATTTTTTGCCCTGCGCCAAAATTGCTTTTTGAAACATAATATACACCCATTTCATGTTGGATTTTTCCTGTTTCATCTTTATAACCCGTCATCCCGATAGCGATTATGTCGGTATAACTGGTGTGATGTAGCAGGGCATTTGCATAATGTACCGCGCCGTTTACCGCAAACGACTTGATATTTTTGAAATGGGGTTCATTTTTGGAAGTTCGGTTTTCAACTTGTCCGTTAGCGTCAAGTTTTTCCAATTTATCTTTATATCCTTTGTATTCAATCAGTATTGGAAAAAATCTAAGATTTTTATCTTGCAATAGTAGTTTTGCATCAGGACGATTTGCCCCTGTTCCACCACTTTTAGTAAAGTAATCAAACAGTGCTTTGTCTATTTCTGTATTTAAAGATTCTTGTTCTAATTTGTAATCTAACTTGTAAGATTTAAGCCAGCTATTAGCTAAATCAGCAATATTTGGCTCTATTGATTGTGCCATCTTTGTCCTTGCTATCTGTTTGTGTTTCTTGAGAGAATTTATAGAATGCTGGTAGCTTTTTTCAATTGGCTTTGAATCCGGCTCGGATAGTCGGATGGTTACGTCCAAAAGCTTAACGTCCTGCAAGAGCCGGGAACCTCCTTCTTGTGGTGATCGACCAGCCCGGCAAGCACTGAATGCTTCGCCACCAGTGCGCTTATGACGTGGGTTTCTGCCATTTACTTTCCTGTTTGAAATGGCTGCATTTTAAGGGGTTATGCTGGGGATGGGGTTGTGCTACTTGGTAAGCAAAAGCCATTAAACTGGGACTTTACCAATGCTTTTTTAGCCTATTCCAACGGTACAAGACGGCGGCAAAGCCATTATAAGCTAACCCACCAAGCTGGCGGATGCCCGGTAAACCCAGCACCTTGACCCACTTCTGCTGCTTAGGCGAATGCCGCCCAATTTCCAAAAGGGCAGCAAAACCGACCAACACCCTGCCCTTCGCATCGACCACATGCAGGCGTTCGCGGACAAACTCAAGCTCCGCCCCCACTTCGGCGGCTAAACTGTTATCGGCATGGACATCTTGCCAAGCGATCTGACAAGCTTGCAGCTCGCCTTGTTGCGCTTCTATACCCGCCTTACACACCGGACAGGCCGAGTTGTAATACACTTTGATTGTCTTATCGTTAGTGTCCATAACCTGCCCAATAAATGCGTGATGACCCAAAAAGCTACTTAACCCGTAGCCCCGCCACTGCGCCACTATCAGGGCTGAGCAGCCAAATTTCCTTATCCCCAGGCCCTGCCGCCAGCACCATGCCTTCGGACACCCCAAAACGCATTTTGCGCGGTGCCAAGTTAGCAATCACCAGCGTCAACCGCCCTTCCAAATCTTCCGGCTGATAGGCCGACTTAATGCCGGAAAAAATCGTCCGGGTCTCATCGCCTATATCCACCGTCAACTGCAACAGCTTATCAGAACCCTCGACCGCAGCGGCCTTAACAATTTTGGCTACACGCAAATCCAGCTTGGCGAAGTCATTAAAATCAATCGTCTCCGCGATAGGCTCAAACTGCTTAGCGACAGGTGCGGCCACCACCGCCGTCTTTTCCAGATTTTCCTTAGACGCATCGACAATTGCCGTAATTTTATCGGCATCGACACGGGTCATCAGTGGCTTAAATTCATTAATTTCATGGGCTAACAACGGCTGTACCGCCTCCGTCCACGCTTGCGGCGCAAGCTTTAAAAAGTGTTCCGCTTCTGCCGCCAATACCGGCAGCACTGGCTTTAAGTACAACACCAGCACCCGGAACAAATTCAGCCCCATTGAGCACACCTCATGCAGTTCTTGCTCTTTACCCTCGGCTTTTGCCAACAGCCACGGCTTTTTCTCGTCGATATACTGGTTGGCCTTATCCGCCAAGGCCATAATCTCGCGCATTGCCTTACCAAACTCGCGGGTTTCGTAAAAGTCGGCGATGCTGGCATTGGCACTGAGAAAATCGGCGAACAGCGCAGGTTCCGCGCAATTTGCCGACAATACCCCAGCAAAACGCTTAGTGATAAAGCCGCTGCAACGGCTGGCAATATTCACCACCTTACCCACCAAATCCGCATTGACCCGTTGGCTGAAATCATCAAAATTTAAATCCAGATCATCAACCCCCGCACTTAGTTTGGCGGCAAAATAATAGCGCAGATATTCAGGGTTCAGATGCTCCAGGTACGTCCGCGCGGTAATAAACGTGCCGCGTGATTTGGACATTTTCTCGCCGTTCACCGTTAAAAAGCCATGCGCAAAAATGGCCGACGGCGTGCGCAAACCCGCACCACTCAGCATCGCCGGCCAAAACAAGGCATGGAAATAAATAATATCCTTACCGATAAAATGGTACAGTTCCGCCGTACTGTCCTTAGCCCAAAACGCATCAAAATCCAAGCCCTGCTTATCGCACAGATTCTTAAAACTCGCCATATAGCCAATCGGCGCGTCTAACCAGACATAAAAATATTTGCCGGGCGCGTCAGGAATCTCAAAACCAAAATACGGCGCATCGCGCGAAATATCCCATTGCTGCAAACCGCCGCCCAACCATTCGGCGAGCTTATTGCTCACTTCCGGTTGTAAATGCCCGGCGTTTGTCCACGCGCTCAGCATTTCGGTAAAGTTGGCCAAATCAAAGAAATAATGCACCGAATCTTTGGCAATCGGCTTTTCGCCGGAAATGGCCGACACCGGATTTTTTAAATCCGTCGGCGAATAGGTCGCCCCGCACACTTCGCAACCGTCGCCATACTGCTCAGCCGCGCCACACTTAGGGCATTCGCCCTTAATGAAACGGTCAGGCAAAAACATATTCTTTACCGGATCAAAGGCCTGGGTAATGGTGCGCGAACTGATATGCCCGGCATCGCGCAGCCGGGTATACACCATTGCCGACAAGACTCTGTTCTCTTCGGAATGGGTGCTGTGATAATTGTCAAAAGCCACGCCAAACTCGTTAAAATCGGCAAAATGCTGTTCCCAGACCTTGCCGATCAATGCCTCCGGCGTAATACCCTCTTTATCGGCGCGTAACATAATCGGCGTGCCGTGGGTATCGTCCGCACAGACATAATGGCACTGGTGGCCGCGTTGCTTTTGGAAACGCACCCAAATGTCAGTCTGGATATATTCAACCAAATGGCCTAAATGAATCGGGCCATTTGCATAAGGCAAGGCACTGGTGACAAGAATTTTTCTATTCGACATGGATAAATGCACAAGATGTAGGGAAAATAAATAATGGCATTATGCCATAAAACAGCGTAGGCCGCAGGGTGCGTCGAGTGGGAAAACGTAGCTTTTATGGAATAGCTACGCAAAGGCTTGCCTTTGGCCAGAAGCCCGACAGTGCTCCGCCACAGTCAGGATAATAGCCTCTCATAGCCGTTTAATTTCGATTGCACTTATGAAATGAATATAAGAGAATTAGTAAACTTTGAAAAGGGGCTGTTGTCCGTTCTGTGTAACCCTTATACTGCCTGATGTGTAACATCTAAGCAGGCCATAATTGCTTTATGCTATACCAACAACGGATTATTCAACTACCCTTTAAGCTGCATCTACTTTGAATATAAAAACCATGAAAAATACCATTAACTTTCAAGCATTAACAGAATATGCAAAAAGTTTTTCCGGCTTGACGGATGGGCACGAAGAAGTGCTTGCTTCAGTAAAAGACGAAATATTTCAAAGAATCCCTAACATTACCGATGCTTTTTACGCAAAACTCATAACCATAGAGAAAACCAAGCCATTTTTGGAAGGAAGAATAGAACAATTAAAAAAAACCCATAGCAAATGGCTTGAAAGCTTATTTTCTTCAGCCTTTGATAGCCATTACACCGAAGCCATGTATAAAGTCGGCGATGTGCATGTAAAAATTAATTTGCCTGTTGAATTTATGGCGGGGTCGATGACGCTCTTGTCGAATTTAATCATCAGCGAAATTGAAACATTAACCCTCGACAGCACAAAAAAAGCGGAACTGACTAACGCGGTCATTTCAGCCATAGGCTTCTGTCTTTTAATCATGCAACAATCGTATCAGACATCCTTTTTACAACGGGAACTTGAACCGTTCCTGAAAATGACCGGCATAAGCGAAACGCTATTTTCAAACCTTAGCTCCGCTTACACGCCTTCCAATTAAGTCGATTTCCCCCCGAATGGAAACGGGAATTAATGGTTTATACGGCACACAATACCCGATAAATAAAACCTGAACAAATGACATAATAATTTATATCATTGCCAAAACAACAATAAAAACAAAGGCGATACTTTTATGATAAACAAAATAATGACCAGCGGTAAAGCCATTTCTGGCTTAAGCAGTGAGCTTGAAAGCCGCCTAAAAGAAATAGCACCTGTTATAACGCCACACTTGCCCAAAGTGACCGATGCGTTTTACGTTAAACTGCTCACCACATCAGATACGTTTTATTTTTTAAAAGCCCATAGTGAGCGGATAGAGCATCTGAAAACCACGCATTTGAATTGGCTCAACAGCTTATTCACCCAAGACATCGATGCCGACTTCACCGAAAAAATGCGCAATGTCGGAGATGCCCATGTCGCCATCCAATTGCCACTTGAATTTATGACCGGCTCCATGTATTTAATGAGCAAAGAATTATTTGCCATTGTCATTGAAGAGTTTGGTGATGACAAACAACAATGCACCAAAGCCCTGCAAGCCATTAATGCCGTGCTGGGGTTTTCTTTAATCGTTATGCAAAAATCTTACGGGCTGTGGGCTTGATAAGCCCCTGCCCCAAACAGATGGCTTGGATTTTCTGATGTCCGCTTACGCTATCGAAAGCAAGTTTGTCATCGGCGTGTCGTCCAGTGCCTTGTTTGACTTATCCGAATCGCACCAAATCTATTTGGATAAAGGCTATAACGATTACCGCCGCCATCAGGAGGCACATATAGACCAGCCTTTCCCGACCGGGGTGGCGTTTCCGTTTATCCGGCGGTTTTTAGGCATTAACAAGGCGTTTCCTGAGCAATGCCCGGTTGAGGTGGTGATGTTGTCGCGCAATTCATCTGAAACGGGCTTGCGGATTTTCCGCTCGATTCAACATTATGGTTTGGACATTACGCGTGCGGCTTTTATGGCCGGGCATTCGCCGCATAAGTATGTCCCCGCTTTTAATGCCTCGCTGTTTTTAAGCGCCAATAAAAACGATGTGCAACAAGCGATTAATGCCGGTTATCCGGCGGGGGTCGTATTGCCTTCGGTGATTTATGATGATGGGCAAGATGCGGAATTGCGGGTGGCTTTCGACTTTGACGGTGTGATTGCCGATGATGAGGCCGAGGCGGTTTATAAAAAAAACCATTCCTTGACCGAGTTTGTCGCCCACGAAACCGAAAAGCAAGCCATACCCCACCAGCCGGGGCCGTTGGCGGGTTTGTTTAAAAATCTCGCATTTATGCAGCGGCTGGAAGAGGCTAAGCGCCAAGAAGACCCTTCTTACCAAAAAATCATCCGCATTGCCATTGTCACCGCCAGAAATGCCCCTGCGCATGAGCGGGTGGTCACCACGCTAAAAAGCTGGGGCGTGTCGGCGGACGAGTCATTTTTCTTAGGCGGCATGGACAAGGCGCGGATTTTATCGGTACTAAAACCGCATATCTTTTTTGATGACCAGCTCAGCCATTTGCAAGCGTCCGCCAGCAATATCCCGATGGTGCATATTCCGTTTGGGATTGCCAATAAACCCACCCGATAATGGCCATTTATAGGTTAGGACACACCATTAGGCCATCGGCAAGTCTGTGAAGACCTCACAGACGGATAAAATAAGGTATCGCCGCCAAGACCATACCCAGCGCAACCAGAACCAAGGTGCTGGAGATAAAGTAAGGGTAAACCATCAGCACCAAGCCGCACACCAGCGGCACGGGCGCACCTTGTTTTTTGCCGTAAATAAAATAGCCCAAGCCTAATGAGCTAAACACCACGCCCCAGAGCAGTAACGCTTCATCCGCCATATCACACCTCTTGGCTGCTTAACCATCGACCATTTTCAGATTGTATTTCTTCACCCGATAGCGCAAGGTCTCGCGGGTCGCGCCCAGCATTCGGGCAGCGGCGGTCAGATTGTTATCAACCCTGTCTAAGACAGTTTTGATAATAAAGCGTTCCATATCATCCAAGGCCATACTGCCGTCTAAGGGCAAGTTCAGGCTATCGCCGCTGCTAAGCGGGATCACTTTATTAAGCTGTTGCCCGGGCAGTTGCAGCCATTGGCCGGGGAAAATCGGGCTGTCGGCGAATAACACGCAACGTTCGATGACATTGCGCAATTCCCTGACATTACCCGGCCAATGATAGGCTTTAAGTTGCTTCCACACTTCATCAGGAATCGCCCGCACTTGCTTACCCGCTTTGGCGTTGTATTCGGCAACAAATAAAGGCACCAACTCGTCCAAATCTTCAACCGCTTCGCGTAATGGCGGCAAGATGACCTTAAACACACTCAGGCGGTGGTATAAGTCAGAACGGAAGGTGCTGTCCTGTGCCATTTGTTCCAAATCACGGTTACTGGCGGCGACGATTTGCACATCGACACTGATTTCTTTCTCACCCCCTAAGCGGCGGACTTTATGGTCTTCAATCACCTTTAATAATTTGGCCTGCAAATCCAGAGGCATTTCGCCAATTTCGTCCATGAATAAGGTACCGCCATCGGCTTGTTCCAATAAACCACGGTGCCGGCCAGATGCCCCCGTAAAGGCCCCCGGCTCGTGGCCGAACAATTCCGATTCCAACAACTCGCGCGGCAAGGCCGCGCAATTGACTTCAATCATCGGTTGCTGGGCGCGGGAGCCGCCATAATGCAGGATACGCGCCGCCAAGCCCTTACCCGTACCGCTTTCGCCGCCAATAATTAAGGCACTGAACGGCACTTGGGTGAGCTTACCGAGAATTTGCCGGATACCCTGCGCTTGTTGGCTATGGCCGATATAGGCATCGGGTGAATAACGCCGATAGCCTTGCCGGGTCTGGTCTACTAAACGGCGCTGTATCGCCGCACTCCGCGAGGCGCTGGCAACCACTAAATCCAAGCGTTCCAGATCACACGGCTTTTCCAGAAAATCATAGGCGCCTAAACGCAAGGCACGGACAGAATCGGGGACGCTGCCGTAGCCCGTCAAAAACAGCCATTCGGCATAGCCCGCGTGTTTTTTCATAAACTCCATGAAATCCAAGGCATTACCATCCGGCAGATTCATATCAGATAAAATCAGCAAGGGTTCGAGATTTTTTTGCATCAGCAAAGTCTTGGCTTCGCCCAAGGTACTGACCAACACCACTTCCCAGCCAGATTGGCGGTAATGGCGCGACAGCTCCGAGCCGAGCAATTTTTCATCTTCAATAATGAGCAAGGTTTCAATCATAATGCTCTCCAGCGAGGCAAACGTCGGGTAGTAAGACAGTAACACAAGCCCCGTGCGGTTGCTGGTTACTCAGTTTAATCGTGCCATCGAGATTTTTGACAAAACGCTGCACCATCGCCAAGCCTAAACCCGTGCCGCGCGGGCGGCTGGTACGGAAAGGGCGGATGCCGTAAGCCAACATGTCTTGGGTAAAGCCAGGACCGTTGTCTATCACGTCAATACCCAAGCCTCGGCCCCGGCTGCCGACATAAACGTTAATACGGATAAAACCTAGCTGGGTATCCAGCGCATCGGCGGCGTTCAGCAATAAATTCAGCAACATTTGCCGCATACCGCTTTCTGGCAAATAGACCTTAAGGTGTTCGGGGGCATTGATTTCCAGTTGGATAGTTTCAGGTATCTGGTAACGGGTTAATGTGGCCAGATCGCGGATCAGTATCGCCATATCAAAATAACAGGCGGTTTCAGGGCTATGCTTGCTTTGGTTGAGCATATCGGTCAGCAAGGCCGCCAATCGTTTCAGTTCGGAATTGATCAGTTCAATGCGTTCGATTTGCTGCGGGTCGGCAATCTCACGGCGCAGATTATTAAAAGCCATCTGTATGCCCGCTAAGGGATTGCGTATTTCGTGCGCCAATTCGGCGGCGACTTCGCCAATCGCCGCCAACCGCTCAGCACGCGCTAAGCTGTATTGTTGTTCTAACAACGCTTGGGTAGCGAGGCGGACTTCATGCTGTAAAGATTGCGCATACAGACGTTTGGCCTCTTCCAATTCCGCCAAATGTTTAACCATGACATTATAGCTGTTAAAGACCGGCAACAGTAAGGGATCTAAGTGAGCCGTGGTGATGGGGGTAAAGTTTTCCTCGGTCAGCCTCTCCAGCAACTTGCGCAAATCATTAAGCGGATGCAAGATACGCGAATGCAAAAAACTTACCGCCCCGACGACAATCAGGGTAAAAATCGCCAGCGCAATGTACAACTCGCTTTGGGTGCTCAGATTGATGTCTTCGAGGGATTTTTCGCGTTGCAACGCCTCGTATTCCAAAGTTTCATCCATGATTTTTAAGGCTTGCGACAAACGCTCGTTCTTTTCGCCCCGCCCCAATTCGACTATATCTTTGAGCATGTCTTTTAGCTCTGCCAAATGGGTTTTGGTGGCTTCGGACAAATAGCGCTTATCCTCCATCAGCTCTTCCATTTCATTCAGGGTGGCGGTCAATGCCGCCGGTTGCAGATCACCCCGATTTTCGATCAGATAACCGATAATGGACTGGTGCAGCCCGACCGAAATCTTTTGGATACGGTGCGAGTATTCGACATAGGATAATACGCTATTAAAATGATAGAGATTGCGCAAAATAGTGCCGCCTAAAATCCCTATCGCCATCAGCAATAGCCCTAAAAATAACAAAGCGCGGGTTTTTGCGGGTCGGGATAAGATCATGGCTTTCATTTAATGATTGTCCTAGGCATAGAATTAACAGGGATCGATAAAGAAACTTAAAACCCTACATCCAAGGATGTGTGTTTATGGATACGTTGCTCCTACAGAGCATCGACTAAAGCTGAAGCCCTTTGCACTTTAGGCAAAAACCCATCTGGAACCACGCTTATCAGTACAGTATTAAGCGCATCAGCCACCCCCAATAAAACCCACCTAACGGATTGATAAAATATAAAAACGTTGCTTTCCTTAAAGATGCCTTTGAGGTTTTGGCGATTTTCAGCTAATAAGTAAAATTGGGCGGCGGAAACTGTTTTTTATTTCAGATAAAATAATTCATCTGAAAAATGCGGCTAGGCATTCATTCTATATTCTTAATGAGTTTAGCAAAGAAAACGCTGTAGGTGGGATGATTTTGTTAGTTTTTTGCTAATATTTGAAGGAACTTAACGCATAAACTCCTGTTTTGAGTTGGCGCACCCCACCATTAACCCTACAAAATACAATAAAATTACTATTATCCTCCCATCGCCTATAGACACCCAGACGATATTTGTGCAATATGCGTACCTGTCTATAGATTTTTACCTGCGCTTTCCGCACAATATCAATAAAACGACAGTCTGATAAAATGGGCTGGGGCTTTTTAACTTACACTACCGGGAACTTTATGGCTGCTAACTCAAACCGACCCACTTCCCCGCATTTACAAATCTACCAACTGCCGTTAACGGGGATGATCTCCATCTCCCACCGTATCACTGGCGTGATGCTCTCGGTAGGCTTGCTGTTTGTGGTTTATATCTTATCGGCGGTGTCAGGCGGCACCAGCTCTTATGGGCAGATGCAGGCCGTGTTGGGCAATTGGCTGGTCACCCTGATGTACTGGGGCTTTGTGTACGCACTGTTTTTTCATTTATGCCATGGCGTACGGCATTTATTCTGGGATGCCGGCCACAGTTTCGATAAAGAAACCTTGGATTATTATGCCAAAATCGAGCTGGGTGCGGCGTTTGCGCTGACTTTTATCGCGTTAATCTTTATTTAGAGGTTGTTGTATGGATTTTAGGACCCCTTTAGCCAAAGCCCTCGGCATCGGTTCTGCCAAAGCAGGCACGGCACACTGGTGGATGCAGCGCGTGACCGCAGTGGCATTAATCCCACTGACCTTACCGTTCATCATTTTGCTCAAACTGTGCATTAACGCCCCCTACCGCGAAACCGTAGCGTGGTTGGCAGAGCCGCTGAATACCGTGTGCATAACCGCCTGGATACTGGCGGTATTTTATCATTCCGCCCTGGGCTTGCAGGTCGTGATTGAAGATTATGTCGCTAAAGAAGGCGCGAAAATCATCGCCGTTTGGGCGGTCAACCTCAGCTTTCTGTTTTTGGCACTGGCGGCACTGCTGGCAGTATTGCGCATCATTTTAGTAGGATAAAACATGGCTACCAGCTATAAAATTATTGAACATGCTTACGATGTCATTGTGGTCGGTGCGGGTGGTGCGGGTTTACGCGCGACTTTTGGCATGGCCGAAAAAGGCCTGAAAACGGCCTGCCTGACTAAAGTCTTCCCGACCCGCAGCCATACCGTCGCCGCCCAAGGCGGCATCAGCGCGGCGTTAGGCAATATGGGCGAAGATGACTGGCGTTTCCACATGTACGATACGGTCAAAGGCTCCGACTGGCTGGGCGATCAGGATGCCATCGAATACATGTGCCGTGAAGCCATTCCGGCCGTGATAGAACTGGAACATTACGGCGTACCCTTCTCGCGCACGGCGGAAGGCAAAATTTACCAACGCGCCTTTGGCGGCATGACCACCCATTACGGCAAAGGCCAGGCCCAACGCACTTGTGCGGCGGCAGATAAGACCGGACACGCCATCTTACATACCTTGTACCAACAAGCCTTAAAGCACAATGCCGAATTTTTTGTCGAATATATCGCCTTAGATTTGATTATGCAGGACGGCGAATGTCGGGGCGTATTGGCGTGGTGCTTGGATGACGGTTCCTTGCATTTGTTCAAAGCCCACCAAACCGTGTTGGCGACGGGCGGTTACGGGCGCAGTTATTTTTCCTGCACCTCAGCACATACCGTTACGGGTGACGGTAATGCGATGGTGTTACGCGCGGGCCTGCCATTACAAGATATGGAATTTGTCCAATTCCACCCCACGGGCATTTACGGCTCCGGCTGTCTGATTACCGAAGGCGTGCGCGGTGAAGGCGG
Source organism: Methylovulum psychrotolerans (assembly GCF_002209385.1). NCBI lineage: Bacteria > Pseudomonadati > Pseudomonadota > Gammaproteobacteria > Methylococcales > Methylococcaceae > Methylovulum > Methylovulum psychrotolerans. Next base: position 1,668,910 of record NZ_CP022129.1, on the reverse strand, counting down.
CTATCTGACCAACTCGCAAGGCGAGCGTTTTATGGAACGCTATGCCCCGTCCGCCAAAGATTTGGCCTCCCGCGACGTGGTCAGCCGCGCCATGACCATAGAAATTAACGAAGGCCGTGGGGTCGGTAAGCTCAAAGACCATATTTACCTGCATATCGAGCATTTAGACCCGGCGATTATCCACGAACGCCTGCCGGGGATTGCCGAAACATCGAAAATCTTCGCGGGTGTCGATGTCACAAAAGAGCCGATTCCGGTGTTGCCGACCGTACATTACAATATGGGCGGCATCCCCACCAACTATAAGGCCGAAGTGGTGACGTTGGAAGCGGGCAACCCCGATAAAATTGTCCCTGGCCTGATGGCGATAGGCGAAGCCGCCTGTGTATCGGTGCATGGCGCGAACCGTTTAGGCTCCAACTCCTTGCTCGACTTGATCGTGTTTGGCCGCTCTGCCGCTATCCGCTGCGCCGAACTCATCAAACCCGGCTCGTCCCATAAACCACTCAATAAAGACGCGTGTGACCAAGCCTTGACACGGTTTGACAAAATCCGCAACGCCAACGGCAGCCGCTCCAGCTCGGATATCCGTTTGGACATGCAGCGGGTCATGCAGACGAAAGCCGCCGTGTTCAGGACACAAGCGACCTTGGATGAAGGCATAACGGCAATGGCCGACATCAGCGCCTCGTTTGCCGATGTAACCGTAAAAGACAAGTCGTTAATCTGGAACACGGATTTGGTGGAAACGCTGGAGTTGGACAATTTGCTGGCTCAAGCCAATGTCACTATTAACGCCGCCGGCAACCGTAAGGAAAGCCGGGGCGGCCATGCGCGGGAAGATTACCCCAACCGTGACGATGCCAACTGGATGAAACACACCCTTACTTGGCTGACTGACGGCAAAGTCAGCATTGATTACCGTCCGGTGCATTTATACACCTTATCGGATGATGTTGAGGTGATTCCGCCTAAGGAGCGGGTTTACTAAACATTTTAAGTCGCAGCGGCATCAATTAAAGGAGAGAAGAGATGCCGCCAAGCGAATAAAAGCCGGACAAGATAACCATTTAGAAGGTAACGTATCATGCTCCAAGAACAAATTTTCGACGAGATAAAACAAATCCCTAGCGAAAAACTTGCTGAAATTTATGATCTTATCCATTATTTTCGTATCGGTTTACTGCATGGGCAAACAACGGTAGCCAAGCCATTGGCTGGACAATTTAACATGGGTGATGAAACCGATGATGCCCGTTTGGATTATCTGCAACAACGCTATCAGTTATGAAAATTTTTGTCGATTGTTTAGAGCAATGACACCTGAGCAGTGCTTACAAGAATTAAAAATTTAGCATGACCCGTTATTTTTGCCGATAAACTTACTTTAACTCCCCCATGCCAACCCCATCAACCCGAGATTTCTCACATGGCTGAATTTACCTTACCGAAAAATTCCGTACTCACCGAAGGCAAAACCTTCAAAGCCCCAGCCGATGCCAAAAACATCCGCCGCTTTGAGGTTTACCGTTGGGATCCTGACTCCGGCGAAAATCCGCGTATCGACAGTTACGAACTAGACATGAACGATTGCGGACCAATGGTGCTGGACGCGATCTTAAAAATAAAGAACGACATCGACAGCACCCTGACTTTCCGCCGCTCGTGCCGCGAAGGCGTGTGCGGCTCGTGCGCCATGAACGTCAACGGCAAAAACACCCTGGCGTGTACCAAAGCCATTGACTCCTATCCTGACACCATCAAAATCTACCCCTTACCGCACATGTCGGTAGTTAAAGATTTAGTGCCGGACATGACGCATTTTTACGCGCAATATGCCTCGATAAAACCGTGGATAGCCACCCAAACCCCCGCCCCTGCCGACACCGAACGCCTGCAAAGCAAAGAGGACCGGGCAAAATTAGATGGTTTATACGAATGTGTGCTCTGCGCCTGTTGCTCGACCAGTTGCCCCAGTTATTGGTGGAACAGCGAACGCTATCTGGGGCCTGCGGTCTTGTTGCAAGCCTACCGCTGGCTGGCGGATAGCCGTGATGAAAACACCGGAGCCAGACTGGATGAATTGGAAGACCCGTTCAAACTGTACCGTTGCCACACCATCATGAACTGCACCGACACCTGCCCTAAAGGCCTGAACCCCGCCAAAGCCATCGCCGAAACTAAAAAGCTGTTAGTCAAACGGCAATAATGGAACTGGCAAAATTAAAATGGCAATGCCGCCGTGGCAGTTTAGAGCTGGATTTGTTGCTCCAGCACTATCTGGATACGGCCTACCTACAGGCCAACCCCGAAGAACAGGCGCGGTTTGTGGCGTTGTTGCAGCTTGAAGACGAGGCCTTACTGGCGGTTTTTACCAACCAACTCCTATCAGCGGATAACCCGCAGTTATGAGGTAGTCAGCCGAAACAATAAAATCCACAAAAAATTACGGGATTTATTAACAGGCACTCTATAAACTGCTACACTTGCTAAATTGACCTTAATTTAGGGGAGGGTAAGAAAATGAGTATTGAATTGATTCGTGAGCTGACAGCTAAAGTCTTGGAAACGACAGATAGCAACCTGCTAACTATTTATATAGCCGAGGCCATTGACCAAGAACCCACCGCGACCACCGTGGCAAGGATCGGCGGAGTGCCTCTAGGCATAACGCCAATGACTTGGCCGCGCCTTAATGGCTTGCCAATGGCTCATCTGCTTACCATCGACTTAGACGACATGCCGGAACTGAAAACCGACACGCTCGCCAATGCGCGGGCCGTCGCGCTATTTATCAGTGACCGCATAGACAACGGAGCCTATGAACCCCATACACCAGAAACCGTCCTGATCGCCCTATCCCAAGATGACATTGACCAAGGCGAGCCGTCCGAGACCCTTCGGGAAAGCGACCAAGCCAGCGGTTATCGGCTAACTCCCGTCAAAGTCCCTGAAAGTATCTTTGACGAACCGGAAGAATATGATGAGGAAAACCCCTTAGAGCAATTAAGGAATGCCGTATTTTCGGCATCTTATGCCGCCGGCAAACCTATCTGGCTACAAAGCGACGAGTATGATGGACATTTTCTCTTGCAGTTTGATGAAGCGTTTATTGATATGAATTTGGGTGATGCGGGCGTAATGTATGTGTTTGCCGACACGGCGTTTTGGCAATGCCATTGAAAGCAAAGGAAATAATTAATGGAAAAGCTTAAAGATCAAACTCACCGACCTTTTCTTACCCGAATCGTTTTACGAAATTATAAAAGCATAGCTGCATGTGATGTACGGTTAGGTAGCTTAACTTATTTAGTGGGACTTAACAGTTCGGGCAAAAGCAATTTCCTTGATGCCTTACATTTTGTCAGAGATGCTTTAAGCAGTTCCCTTGATAACGCACTCAATGAACGCGGGGGACTTTCCGAAGTCAGAAGACGCTCAAGTGGCCATCCAACTCATTTTGGTGTCCGTTTGGAGTTTCAGCTCCATAGCGGACAACAGGGTTATTATGCTTTTAATATACGCGGCCTTAAAGGAGGGCGTTATGAAGTCCAAACGGAGGAATGTGGCTTAAATGGCGGCATGGGTAAAGGCTCCTTTTTTAAGCTCGAAGGCGGTGAACTAAAAGCCAGTAGCGAATCCGCTTTTCCTGCCGTAACCTCTGACAGGTTGGCTTTGGTTAATGCGTCTGGCCTACCTGTTTTTAGGCCTGTATTTGATGCCCTAACCGCAATGGGATTTTATAACCTTAACCCCAAATTAATACGCGATTACCAAAAACCCCAAGATGGCCGTTTACTTAAACCAGCAGGGGAAAATATTGCCAGCGTTTTGGGACATCTTGAAAAAAATGCCCCAGAAGCCCTAGATACCATAAAAGAATATCTTCGTGCGGTTGTACCTATGGTACATGGCGTGAAACGTATTGCGGTCGGACAAATGGAAACCATCGCCTTTCAGCAAGATATGGTGGGAGCTAAATTCCCTTGGGAATTTCATGGCCTGAATATGTCAGACGGCACTCTACGCACCTTAGGCATATTGACAGCCTTATTTCAAGGAAACTGTGATTTTATGCCACTATTAATCGGTATTGAAGAGCCTGAAACCGCACTACATCCTGCTGCATCCAGCGCCTTGCGCCAAGCGCTACAACACGCATCGGAAAAAACCCAGATAATTATCACTAGCCACAGCCCTGATTTGCTTGATGACCCGTCAATCACAGCGGATTCCTTGCTTGCCGTGGTCGCTAATGGTGGCGAAACGAGAATCGCCCCTATTGATGAAGCCTCGCGTGACAGCATACAAAAGCATTTATTTTCTGCTGGTGAACTATTAAGGCTAGACCAATTAATGCCAGACCCTGTGGCATTGGGCCAATTTGACTTGAAGCAAATCGATTTGTTTGGAGCCAGTGCGGAATGAAAATAACCGCTATTGTGGAAGGTGATGGTGAAGTCGCGGCTTTTCCGATTTTATTGCGCCGCTTAAGAGATTGGTTATCCCCGGACAATTATGGGCTGGAGATAACCAAGCCCATTCGCGTACGCCGTGACCGCTTTCTTAATAAAGAGGAAGAATTTCACCGTATGCTCATGTTGGCAGCGCAAAAATGTGAACAACAAGGGTGGATTGTGATTTTATTGGATGCCGATGACGACTGTCCCGCTCAGTTAAGCAGAGAAATTCTTGACAGAACCCAACGAATTGTCCCGGACAGAAAAATCTCCATCATATTGGCCAATAAAGAATATGAGGCTTGGTTTATCGCCGCCCGTGACTCCTTGGATGGGTTGCGTGGGTTTTCCATAACCCATGGCGACAATCCTGAACCCGAAGGCATACGGGATGCTAAAAAATGGCTAGGAAGCCGCATAAAAGAAGGTAAATATCGGGAAATCACCGACCAACCAGCCTTCTCAGCATCAATGGATTTACAGCAGGCTAAAGATAATAGCCGATCTTTTTTAAAGCTCTGTAGCGAATGGCAAAAAAATATCAATTCAACAGACACATAACTATCACCATCCGAAGGCGTACCCGCCCTAGCTAAGAAATTCGTTTTAATACCCAGTAACACAAAAAAGCCGGAAGCCATCCCATTAGGACAGCTTCCGGCTTCCGGTAAGAATAGGGTTAACGCCTATGGCATTAACCCAAGCGCACCTTACTTCTTATCGTCATTCACTTCTTCAAACTCGGCATCGACTACGCCGTCATCTGCGGCATGGTGGCTACCGCCAGTTTGGCTGTGGGCTTCACCGCCTTCTGCCGCGCCTTTTTGGGCATAAACGCGTTCCGCCAATTTGCCGGAGATTTCGGTCAGGGCATTGGTTTTCGCTTCGATGTCGTCTTTGTCGTCATTTTTCAGAGCGGCTTTCAACGCTTCCACAGCTTGTTCGATTTCGGTTTTTTCTTGGCTGCTAACTTGCTCGCCCAACTCTTTTACAGATTTTTCGGTCGCATGGATCATGGTGTCGGCATGGTTACGCGCATGGACTAACTCCGTCAGTTTACGGTCTTCGTCAGCATGGGCTTCGGCATCTTTAATCATACGTTCGACTTCGTCATCGGACAAACCGCTAGACGCTTTAATCACGATAGATTGTTTTTTGCCGGTCGCTTTGTCTTTAGCCGATACGTTCAAGATACCGTTAGCATCAATATCAAACGACACTTCAACTTGTGGCACACCGCGTGGTGCAGGTGGGATGTCCGCCAAGTCAAAACGGCCCAACGATTTGTTGGCCGACGCTTTTTCACGCTCACCTTGCAACACATGCACGGTCACTGCGGTTTGGTTGTCATCTGCCGTCGAGAACACTTGTGACGCATTGGTCGGGATAGTGGTGTTCTTTTCAATCAGCTTGGTCATGACACCGCCCAGGGTTTCGATACCCAAAGACAGTGGGATAACGTCCAGCAACAACACGTCCTTAACTTCGCCACCCAAAACGCCCGCTTGGATAGCCGCGCCCAAAGCCACCGCTTCGTCAGGGTTAACGTCTTTGCGGGGTTCTTGGCCAAAAATGGCCTTAACCATTTCTTGGACTTTCGGCATACGGGTTTGGCCACCGACTAAGATAACGTCGTTGATGTCTTTTGCAGACAAACCGGCATCTTTCAGCGCCATTTCGCAAGGGCCTTTAGTGCGGTTGATCAACTCTTCAACCAACGCTTCCAATTTGGCACGGGTCAGTTTAACGTTTAAATGTTTCGGGCCGGTAGCATCAGCGGTGATGTACGGCAAGTTAACATCAGTTTGTTGGCTGGAAGACAATTCGATTTTGGCTTTTTCCGCCGCTTCTTTCAAACGTTGCAACGCCAATGGGTCGTTATGGACATCCACGCCGGTGTCTTTTTTGAACTCTTCCGCCAGGTATTCGATAACGCGCGAGTCAAAATCTTCGCCACCCAAGAACGTGTCGCCGTTAGTTGCCAACACTTCAAACTGATGTTCGCCGTCAATTTCGGCAATCTCAATGATAGAAATGTCGAAGGTACCGCCGCCTAGGTCATATACGGCAATTTTAGTGTCGCCTTTCGGTTTGTCCATACCAAACGCTAACGCCGCCGCAGTCGGCTCGTTGATAATGCGTTTAACGTCCAAGCCCGCGATACGTCCGGCATCTTTAGTCGCTTGGCGTTGTGAGTCGTTAAAATAAGCGGGTACAGTAATGACCGCTTCGGTGACGGTTTCGCCTAAATACGCTTCGGCATCTTTTTTCATTTTCATCAACACGCGGGCGGAAATTTCCGGTGCGGCCATTTTTTTGCCATGCACATCGACCCATGCGTCGCCATTTTCGGCTTCAACGATATTGTAAGGCACCATTTTGATGTCTTTTTGTACCACGTCGTCTTTAAAACGGCGACCGATCAGACGTTTGATAGCAAATAAGGTGTTTTTAGGGTTGGTGACGGCTTGGCGTTTTGCCGATTGGCCGACCAACACTTCATCGTCGCTGCTGAACGCGATGATAGAAGGCGTAGTACGCGCCCCTTCGCTGTTTTCGATAACTTTAGCAACACCGTTTTCCAGTACCGCGACGCAGGAATTGGTGGTTCCTAAATCTATGCCAATTATTTTAGCCATTGAATTCTCCAGACTTGAATTTAGTAAAAATGTTTGTTGTTATGGACGATATGAGGCTGGTTTTTCTAATTTCAAGCCTGTTATCAATCTGCTGCTTTAGCGACGACAACCATCGCCGGACGGAGCAAACGTCCGTTCAGTAAATAACCTTTTTGGAACACGGTCACTACCGTATTCGGCACCGCCCCTTCGACCACCTGCATGACCATCGCTTGGTGATGCTCGGCATTGAACGGTTCGCCGACCGGATCGATAGTGACGACATTAAATTTTGCCAACGCGGCTTCAAACTGCTTGATGGTCAGCTCGCTGCCTTCACGGAATTTTTGCACCTGCTCGCTATCGCCTGTCGCCGCTTGCAGACCTAATACCAAACTGTCCAGCACAGGCAACAATTCTTTGGCAAAGCCGGTCAGGGCGAATTTATGCGCATCTTCCAAATCTTTTTGGGTACGGCGTTTCAGATTTTCCATTTCCGCCTGGATACGCAACGCCTTATCCCAATTTTCTTGGGCTTTTTGCTGCGCCTGCGCCAAGTCTTTTTTCAGACCTTCCACGGTCAATTCCGGCTCCATGATCTCAGTCTCGTCAACCGTTTCTGCGGCCTCTGCACTGGCCGCCTCGGCGGGTACGTCGGCCTGAATTTCAGGGTCTACTGGCGTTACCGGGATTTCCTGCTCGTTACTCATTATCTCTACCTTTATGGGATGTTAGTGGGTATGTGTCATGGGTAGCGGATAGCTTACGGGTTAGCGAAGCCGTTTTTTTTGCTTCGACAAGCTCAGCACAAGGCTTAGACAAGCTCAGCACGAACGGCTTCGCTAACCGTATAAAACCACCACACCGTTTAAAACGCGCCTGACTACGGCCTACAGGGCGTAGAATACAGATAGCTTAGGCCTACAATGGGGGTGTCGATTTAGGATTCAAGGCTGCGCCTAATAATTTTGCGGTAATATCGACATAAGGGATGATTTTTTCGTAAGCCATACGGGTCGGGCCTATCACGCCCAACACCCCGACCACCTCATCGCTGACGGAATAAGAGGAAGTCACCAAGCTGCAATGGTCAAAAGCCTGATAACCGGATTCTTCGCCGATAAAAATCTGTACGCCATCGGCCTTCATGCACTGGTCCAGCAAATCGATAACGCCCTGCTTCTGATAAAAGGCATCAAACAAGTTTTTTAGGCGGTCGCGGTCAGCCAATTCCGAAAAACCCATCAAATTGGTTTCGCCCGCCAACACATAATCGTCTTTTTGCTCATTCTGATTAAACACCTGTTGCGCCATGCTAATCGCATCCAACATGCCTTGGTTGACACGCTCCTGGTCATCGCGCAAATCTTTCATTACGGCTTCGCGCACCGCATTCAAACTACGCCCTGCGTACATGGAATTAATGTAATTGGCGGCTTGCTGCAATTCGGCGGGGCTAAAGTGTTTGGCGGTCAAAATGATTTTGTTATGTACTTCCTGCTCGTTAGTGACAAAAATCACCAACACCCGATTATGGGACAAAGGCAAAAACTCGATATGCCGAAAACAGACAATCTCCCGACGCGGTAAGGTCACCACACCCGCCATTTGGGTCAGGTCCGCCAACAACCGCGACGCCACGCCGATCATATTGCTGGGATCATGCTGGGCCGCCAGCGTCCCTTGCAGACGGCTCAGCTCTTGGACATTTAACGGCTGCACCGTCAACAGGCTATCGACAAACAGGCGATAGCCGCTGACCGTCGGTATCCGCCCGGCGGAGGTATGCGGCGAATGCACCAAACCCAAATCTTCCAAATCCGCCATCACATTGCGGATAGTCGCCGGGCTTAAGTTTAAATCCGAGTCTTTCGACAAAGCCCTAGAACCCACCGGCTGGCCGTCGCTGATATAGCGCTCGACCAGGGTTTTTAATAATTGCAGTGACCGTTCATTTAATAATTGCGTATGCTTGCCCACACCGACCTCGACAAATAACAGAAATCAGCACTCGTACAGAGAGAGTGCCAAAGGGCGAAAATATCAGCTCATCAAACGCTTGTCAACAGGGCTTAAGGCCTTAAGAATGACTGGGATTCAAGTGCTTGGGGCTAATGCGGCTTATGTGCCGTGACCAGCGCGTTGACTTGACAACGCTGGCTTAAACAGATGCTGGTAAAACCAACCGCCGCCAAATCCTCCAAAGCCAAGGTCTCGCGCATAATGTGGTTGGCCGATTCGTCGCTGAACAGATGCACAATCCAATGCTCCAATAAATCCAGCTTATTAGCAGCCACCAAAATGCGGAAATAACCGCTGACCTCGGCTTGGGTCGTGCGGGTGTGTAAATCAACATCATCCAGCGCGTAACGGTCGCCATTCACAAACAGCCCGCCCGGCACTAAAACGCGGAAAATTTCCGCGATAACCTGCTGGCGGTAAGTGTTAGGGAAGTTATGCAAGGTATAAGCCGAAGCCACCACATCGACACTTGCATTCGGCAAGGCCTGTAAAGCCGTTAAGGCATCATCGCCGCAAAACGCCAGCTTGCCTTGCTGTTGCCAAACTTGCAAATTCTGCTTGGCTTGGTTTTGCATCACCGGCTCATTATCGATACTGAGGACGTGCAAAGCTTCCCGCGCCGCTAATATCGACAAGGTAGTGATACCCGTACCGCCGCCCAATTCGACGACATGCAGGGTTTGCCCGGGCGGTTTTGGAAACTCACTGACCGTCACACCGACCAGTCGGCTCATTTCCACCGCTAACGGCGACAACAGCTTCAACATCTCGTAATCTTTACCGATAGCACCTGAAAACATCGCATGGTATGGGGCGGTACTGGTCATTTTTGCTCCTGTTTACGCGCATAAGCCGCCAACTGTTCGGGGCTGGCATCTTGTTGGAACTGGTTTTTCCAGTCCTTATACGACATACCATAAACAAACTCCCTGGCCTGCTCATAGTCAATGGCGACAGCCTGCTCCTGCGCCGCTTCCGCATACCATTTCGCCAAACAATTACGGCAAAAGTCGGCAAGTATCATCAGGTCAATATTCTGTACTTCAGGATGATCCTGTAAGTGCTTGAGCAAGCGTCTGAATGCCGCCGCCTCCAATTCTATAAGGCTATTTTCTGTCATTATTTACCTCCGGTTAAGAAGGGACATTCTAGCAGAAACCGCCATTCAAACATGTACATTCCTCGCTAAAACTTCTACAATGAAGATATTTTGAACCGCCACTGTGACTGTTCACCCTCCCGATAGCCGTCCGCACCTGGCCAACACCGCTTATGAAACAACCGTTATGAAGCAACTCCTTGAGTTTGTCCCCATCCTTTTATTTTTTATCGCTTATAAAACTTATGACATTTATGTCGCCACTGCCGTGATGATGGCCGCCACCAGCATTCAAGTCAGCTATTCTTGGCTACGTTACCGCCACGTTCCGGCCATACAATTGATAACCCTAGGTTTGGTCGTGGTCATGGGCGGCGCGACGCTGTATCTGCAAGACGTGCAATTCATCAAATGGAAATTATCCATCATCGAATGGGTGCTCGGTTTGGCTTTTTTTGGCAGCCAAATTTTCGGCGAGAAAACTTTTGTCGAGCGGATGATGTCTGCTAATTTGACCTTGCCAAAACCGGTCTGGAAACGCCTTAATTTGCTTTGTGGCATATTCTTCACCAGCATCGGTTTTATCAATGTCTATGTCATGTTCCATTTCAGCACCGACGAATGGGTCATCTTCAAAACCTTTGGCGTACCCGGCATGATGGTGCTGTTTTTCGTGCTGCTAGCGATTTACCTTTATAAACACCTGCCCGAAACGGAGGAATAAGTGTTATATGCCATTATCAGCGAAGATGTCGCTGACAGCCTCAGCCTGCGGCTAGCGGCACGGCCCGCCCATCTGGCGCGGCTACAGGCCTTGCAGGATGCAGGCCGCCTTGTCTTGGCCGGCCCCCATCCGGCGGTGGATAGCGACAATCCTGGCGAAGCCGGCTTTACCGGCAGCTTAGTGGTCGCCGAATTTGCCAGCCTGCAAGCCGCCCAAGACTGGGCGGCTTGCGACCCTTACCTTGACGCGGGCGTATATGCCACCGTCACCGTTAAACCCTTTAAAAAAGTATTTCCCCAATGACAACCAACCTTATTAAAACCGCGTTAACCGACGCATTCCACCCCGAAGTGCTGGAAATATTAGACAACAGCGCCGCCCATGCGGGTCATGCTGGTGCCAGAAGCGGCGGCGGGCACTACCATGTCACTATCGTTGCCGAAGCCTTCGAGGGCAAATCCTTGGTGCAACGCCACCAACTGGTCTATAAAGCCCTCGGCGAGCTGATGAAACAACAAATTCATGCCTTAGGCATTAATGCCCTCTCACCCTCTGAACAAAACTAAAAAGGAACACCGTAATGAAACAAGCCTTTATCCCCTTGCTGATCGTTAGCACTGCCCTGATTGCCACAGGTTGTGACCAAAAAGCCCCAACCGCAGGCAGCAGCACCGCATCAGCCCCCGCCGCCCCTGTTGTCAACAAAGCCGATGCCATTGCCGTCGTTAACGGCAAATACATCGCCAAAGCGACCTTCGACAATCTGGAAAAAGAAATTGCCGAACGCGCCCAAGGCCAAAGCTTCCCTAAAGAAAAGCTCTTGGAAGAACTGATCCAACGCGAATTGTTAGTGCAAGATGCCGAACAAAAACAACTGGATAAAGGCGCTGATGTTATCAGCCGTTTGGAAGAAGCCAAAAAAGCGATTCTGACCCAAGCAGAAATCGAAAACTTTATGAAAACCAATCCTGTCACTGACGCGGAAATCAAAGCCGAATACGACAGCAAAATAGGCGGTAACAACACCACCGAATACAAAGCCCGCCACATTCTGGTAAAAACCGAAGCCGAAGCGAAAAAACTGATCGCCGAATTGGACAAAGGCGCCGATTTTACCAAACTGGCTAACAAAAACTCCTTAGACGGCAAAGAAGCCCAAAACGGCGGCGATTTAGGCTGGTTTGTCGCCAACCAAATGGTCGAACCGTTCTCCAAAGCGGTTATCGCCTTAGAAAAAGGCAAATACACCAAAGAACCTGTCCAAACCCAATTCGGCTGGCACGTTATTTTGCGTGAAGACTCACGCGCCCAAACCCCACCGCCGATTGAAGCCGTCAAAGAACAACTGACCCCGATGCTGCAACGCAAAAAAGTCCAAGCCATGTTGGAAACCTTGCGTAAACAAGCAAAAGTCGACATCTTAATGCCGCTGAAAGACGAAGCCAAACCAGCCGAAGCGCCTAAACCCGCCGCCGCTGATGCCGCCAAACCCGTTACCGAAGAAGTCGTCGTTGAAGAAGAAATCAAAGACAAAGACGGCAAAACCGTCGCCAAAGAAGTCGTAGTTGAAGAAGTGACCGAAGAAAAAGCCCCTGCTGCTGCGGAAGAGAAAAAACCTGCCGAAGCCGCAAAACCAGCACCTGAGAAAAAGAAATAATTTTTCAGCGTTAGGTGGTACAAAAAAGGGCGGTCTATTGACCGCCCTTTTTTTATGCCTAATGTTCACTGTAGGCAATAGCCCAAACTATTTAAGCCTCTAAAATCCCAAAGGTCTTAATCGACAAGTTTATTTTATCGCCATGCAGAGCCTAAAAAGCGCGGCGAAAAATACTTTATGTACATTTTCGCGTCAACTACTATACTTATTAACCTATCTAGCGATTGATAAACGCCCCTTCCCTATTTTGGATTCAGTATGACCATGCTCGTTGACCTTACTACCCCTAAAACAATCATCCTTGATCTTACTACCAATAATCTGCCGACAGGAAATGACTCAGGCAGCAAAGACAATACCAAGCTCCACCTAATTCAACATGAAGCGTTTAAAACGATTTGTGAGGCCATCAATAAACGGGTTGAATATTATGCCAATCCCACCAGACAAAAAGAGTTTTCTGACTTTAATGATGATGACATCAGAGGCACGGTTTTTTTTATTGACGGCACACGCGGCGCGGGGAAAACTACTTTTCTAAAATCGGTGACTAAAGAGCTGACAACCGATAATAATAGTAAATTAGCTCTCCTCATAGAAATAGACCCTACGCAAGTAGAAACGGGCGAGCATATTTTTCTTTCTGTACTATACGCACTTAAACACCTAATTGACAAACAAAACCAATGCCGACAGTTCTCAATTGACGAAGGCAAATACGAAGGCTGGCGCAAGCAACTTAAAAAGCTGGCTGGGGGCTTACAGTTATTAGATGAGAAAAATAATCCATTACAGGGAATTGATGAAGAAGCTTTTTTAAATTGGGGATTGGAGCGGGCGCAAAGCGGTATGGAATTGGCTGAAACTTTTAAAAAGCTCATCGAGGATAGTTGTGCGTTGCTCAACAAATACGCTCTGATTATCAGTATTGATGATGCCGATACCAATTTCTCTAAAGGCAAGCAAGTGCTTGAAATGATCCGCCGTTATTTGGATAGTCCCCATTTAGTGGTTTTAATCACAGGTGATCTGCAACTCTATTCCCAACTGGTGCGGAACCATTATTATGAACACATGGGAAAAACCATTTTTGAGCGCGACAAGCACCGTAGCGATGAACAAATAAAATTAATCGACCATCTTGAAGACCAATACCTAAAAAAGCTGTTTCCTTTACATCAACGCGCCCATTTGACACCTTTATGGGATTTGATGAAAAGTCCTAGCTATGAATATAAAGTTCAATATGCTGTTGGTGCAAGCGATCTTTTAACAAAGCCACTTGATGAAATTATCGACAAATTACTACAAGAAGGCCTGTATATTAAAGGCGAAAGGGATTTAAGCCTATACAGAGAGTTTCTCCTCAAACAACCGTTGCGCTCCGTCACCCAGTTGCTCAAATTCTGCACCCAAAATATGGAGAAAGGCCTTTTTTCTCCCAAGCATGTCGTTAAAGGTTTCCGTGCAATGTTTCGCGGCAGCTTGCATTCCCATCAAATAGATGTCAACGCGCTAAGTGCAGGCGATATAAACGCGCTTAATGACGCTGTATTCAGAATGGTGCTTGAAGATGGGGAGTTCGATACTGGTTGTTATCTACGCCCTCAGCCCAGTAAAGAATCCTTGCGTAATTGCTTTGTCGCACTAGCTGCCGAGGTTGCTAGCCATTGTGAAGGCCGTCCTGATTACGCTATCGACTATATGCTGCAAGCACAGGGTAGTATTACGTTATACAACCTAGTTAGGGAGTTGGATAGCAAGCAAAAAGAACAGCGTTTTAGAAGCTATTTCAGTATTGGGCGTAACGAAAATGCTCTCAATTGGGCGCGACATGCGTGTGGTATACTTGCTAGTAGTACATCAAACACTCGTTCAGTCGGAAGTGGTGTAATTGGTCTTAAACGATACGGCTTAGATAAACAAATATTTATTGATCATCCACCTGAACCAAAAGGGGGCGTCGCTTATACAAGCGATTCTAGAGCTCAACTTATTGCCGATTCTACAGCTCAACTTACTGCGGAATCAATCATTACAGACTTATTATGTAACGGAAAGATACCTATATTTGCCTTAAGCAGAGTAAATATAACAGATAATGATTCACAAACCTATATCTCCATATTTAATATCCTTGGCATTGCTGTTAAATTACTATCTATCAACAATGCCACTAATGCGACTATTCATAACGAATTAAATCAATATCTTTCTGTTGTAACGGTCTCAGGTTTATCATGGAGAAATGAAAAAGATAATTATAAAGGCTTCGCAAACAGATCTACTCTAAAAAAAGACTCTAAATATTCCGAGTCTTTCAAATCATTAGTAAATAATGTTATTAAATGGCATGCATTCGTCAACTCGCTTATAAAGCAAATTAGGCCATCTTCTATTTTGCTAGGTAAAATATGGACTCGATTCTATTTTAGCTTATTAAACGTTGATGACAAATCATGGTCATCTCATGAAAGTGGAGCTGCAACAATTATGGAATTATATGCTACCTGCTTAATCAATGCCTTTTTTGTCGAAGAACATTATTATCATTATGGAAGCAATTGTAGGTCAGACATTGAAAGAACCAATCCGCTTGAGACACCAATTGATGATTTTATAAAAAAATTCACTATAGCTGATATTAAATGCTTTCCGCTAACCCGTATTATTGGCACTTGCCCTCTTATCCTAGGTTTAATAAAAAAAGATAACGCTAACACTCTGTTAAATGCGATGCACAATCGTAGCACCCCCTTCAAAACTGAAAGCTTAGGCTGTGATGAAACTGCGTTTGAACTGTTAAATTTAGCATTGATTGCTAATACCCCAGATCATATTGTGGCAAAACGAATTAGAGCTCAATTGGCTAGATTTAATGAATTAAAAGGGAAATCTAATCAATAGGCCATGATCATTGACCCCTCCGCCACAACCGTCCTCCCCCCTTTCGTCCTTGCCAATCATCACCTATTGGCTTTGTTGGAAAATCACCCTTTTCATCAGGCGATTTCCAAAGACAAAATGGAAGAAGCGGTTTATTTAGCTTACCAACCGTGGCAGTCTAGGCATCCTGATCATGTATTCCGTTCCCGTTGGCAATTGCTTTGTGAAAAATACCACGCCAAACCCGGAAATTGGGTTGCTCCTATGCTAAAAGCTTTGGGAAGCGGCTATCTGCAATTTCAACACGGCAAACTTCATGCAGTGCTGGATACTTATGGCGAGTGGCAGGCTGTGCTTAGCCGTATTTCCAGCTTACCCGTACAAGCCGCCGCCTATGCACATAGCAATGGAAGCAACCGTTTTGGCACACTAATCCCCACTAATACACACGGACTTTGCCCTTTAATCTACCCATACGATCCCGCTGTGGAGGATTACATCGCGCGTGAAGGCTTACACGAAACCCATTTACACCTAAACGGCAGCACCCATGCGGAAATTTGCTGGCAACGCGCTTTACTCAATCCACGCGCTGAACTATCTGATTTTTGCAAAAAATACGATAAAAACACCCAAATCCAAGAACTTTGCCATAGCATCAATCCCGCTTTAAACCCTGCAAAGCTTCGCCAAAATTTGCTTCTTGCCAAACAAATAAGGTGCTGGTTAATTGCTATTAGTGACGGTCGGGCAGAGCGGCTTGCTAAGCAAGCAGAACGTCTTGCCAAGCAAGACAAAACTTGTGCGCCTATTAATATCCAACAGCTACTAAGTGGCGGCTCGCCTTTTGCCGATGATGGACGATTTTACGATGCAGAAAATAAGGCCATACAGATTGAAATGAATTGGTTGCTTGCCTTATTGCAACGCCTGACAACAACCCCAGATCCATTAGCAGACCGCCTGTTGCACCTTTATTTGCTGCTCCAAAATGAATATTTACAACTGACCGTTCAACGGCAAGATATGTATGGTTTTGAT
This sequence comes from Methylovulum psychrotolerans, assembly GCF_002209385.1. Taxonomy (NCBI): domain Bacteria; kingdom Pseudomonadati; phylum Pseudomonadota; class Gammaproteobacteria; order Methylococcales; family Methylococcaceae; genus Methylovulum; species Methylovulum psychrotolerans. The sequence continues at coordinate 1,652,403 of NZ_CP022129.1, read as the reverse complement.
CAGTTCCAAAAATATACCTTAACGGATTTGCGCGAACCCGCCGAAAAAGACTATCACTATCGCTTTCGGCAAATGAACGGCGCGATTCAACAGCACAGCCGCACTGGTTGGGTAGAAGGCCGCTTTGCCCCTAAAGAAAACATTGAAAAAAATAGTGCGTTGCTTACCAGCATTCTCGGCGCTTATCTGTGTTATTTACAAACCGGAAAAACAAACGCCAATACAACTTATCACAATCTTTCCAAGATACTTACGGGGCTTGAAGAACAAGTACCGCAACTCAATAGACTCGGCCACCATTCCCACCTAAAACTGACGCTAGTGGCTCACTTCGTTAAACTGTCATGGAAGCACGATAAAGAAAAAAACTATCGCCATGCCGCATTACGGCTCTCGCTAGAAACACGGACAAACGCCCTATGCCAAACCTTAGAGCATTGGCCTCTACTTCGGCACTGGCTCTGCGGCATAGATGCCGCCGCTAACGAACTACATGCCTCACCAGAGGTTTTTGCACCATTTTTCCGCGTCTGCCATCGGCATGGCCTGACCCATAAAACCTATCATGCTGGCGAAGATTTTACCCATCTTATCAGCGGCATCCGCCAAGTGGCTGACGCGCTGGTATTGCTGGACATTAAAGACGGCGACCGTATCGGTCATGGTACGGCACTCGGCATAGACCCTAAGCTGTGGCTGGCGAGTATGCCCACAAAGCTGGTAGTCCGCCAAGGCGAATGGTTGCTGGATTTACTGATAGCTTGGCGTTATCTGCGTGAATGCCCGGACAGTCAACAAGCAGCCCAAAAGCTGGCAAGTGAGGTTACCCGTTTGGCGACGATTATTTTTGCAAAACCGATGACTTGCGAAGCAACCGACATGTTAATGCAACACAGGGGGCTATGGCCTAAATTTGTCTTCGCTTGTCTCGATAAAGAAACCCCTTGGTTTTGGCAATCTGCTTCGTTCAGTGATGCGTGGCGCGAAGAAGCGCGGCTTGTCCATCAAGCCAAGGAAGAAGGCGCGGATTTAACTTCCTTAGCCGACTGGTGGCAAAACGCCAACCTTTGGCAACGCAGCGAAAAACTAATTGAGGTTGATGCCAAGCATCTCGATGAAGCGACGCTGATACGGCTTCAACAACGCGCCATGACCGATGTGCAACAGCGGCGGGTGATCATTGAAACATTGCCGACCAGCAATGTGCGGATCAGCCAATACCAGCACCACCGTGAACACCACTCGCTACGCTGGATGAAAGTACCCGGTTTTGCCAAGCCGAATGACCCTGACATTATGGTGTCTCTGGGTTCTGATGACCCCGGCATTTTCTCCAATGACCTAAGCACCGATTTTTATCAGCTCTATGCGGTGCTACGCGAACACGGTGTCACCGATATGGCCGCATTAGGCTTTTTAGCCACCATCAACGAACGGGGCAGGCAATACCGATTCCATGACCGAACGCTCTTTGGTTAAGCCAACTTCTCCAAATAATTCAAAATAAACTGCACGCTACGCTGCCCCCTAAACTCATTAATATCCAATTTATACGCGGCGACAATCCGTCTTATACCCAGCCATTGTTCCGGTTGGTCGATAAAAAAAGCAATCGCATCTATCAGCAGATGGCCTTGGGCGCAGCGTAGCACCAGTTTAAGGTGGCGTTGCCCGACGATACGCGCTTGCACGACATCAAACTCGCCGTGGAACATCGGCTCCGGGAAGCCCTGCCCCCAAGTGGCGGCATTTTGCAACAGCTCAGCCAGTTCTAAGGTTATATCCTGCTCGGTCAGTTCGCCGTCCGAGTAGACTTTTTGCTCCAGATCGACATGGTTTAAGCGTTTGCGGACGTATTCGTCAAAAACCAGGGCAAAAGCCGGATAATCGTGCATCGCCAAGGTTAAGCCCGCTGCCATGGCATGACCGCCGAATTTGCTGAGTATTTTCGGATGCGTGGTGGCGATGTCGCTTAATACGTCGCGGATATGCACCCCGGCGATGGAACGCGCCGAGCCTTTGATTAAGTCCTTGCCCGCCGGAGCGAAGGCAATTACCGGGCGGTGCAGTTGGTCTTTAATCCGCGCGGCCAAAATGCCGATAACACCCTGGTGCCAATTGGCATCGTATAAACACACCCCCGCCGGGGCGCGGTGTTCGTCGAGTTTTTTCATATCCGCCAACAAGGCCTGCGCCTCAAACTTCATTTGGCTTTCAATATCGCGGCGGTCATTATTTAGGTCATCCAACTGCATGGCAATATCGGTCGCCAGTTTGTCGCTGTCGGTCAACAGGCACTGAATCCCTAAAGACATATCGTCCATACGTCCGGCGGCATTGAGGCGCGGCCCTAAGGCAAAACCCAAATCGCTGGGGTTGAGTGCCAGCGGATTTTTGCCCGCCACTTTAATCAAAGCCTGTATACCCGGATGGCCACGGCCTATACGGATGCGCTGTAAGCCTTGATAAACCAGGGTGCGGTTGACGGCATCCATCGCCACGACATCGGCCACCGTACCCAAAGCGACATAATCGAGCAATTGCGCCAGATTGGGTTCGGGCAGTTGCCGCTCGGTAAACCAGCCCAGATCGCGCAGACGGCTACGCAAGGCCATTAAGACATAAAACATCACCCCCACCCCGGCAATGGCTTTGCTCGGAAAAGTATCATCGGGCAGATTGGGGTTGACGATGGCATCGGCGGCGGGCAAGTGTGCACCCGGCAGGTGATGGTCGGTGACCAGGACAATAATGCCCGCCGCTTTGGCGGCATCAACGCCCTCTATACTGGAGATACCGTTATCGACGGTGATCAGCACATCCGGCTGCTGTTGCTTGACCAGTTCGACAATTTCCGGCGTTAAGCCGTAACCGTATTCAAAACGGTTCGGGACGATAAACGACACCTGCCCTGCCCCCAGTAACTGCAAGCCTTGCATCGCCACCGCGCAACTGGTCGCCCCGTCGGCATCAAAATCGGCGACGATGACGATGCGTTGTTGCGTTTGCAAGGCGGTGATGAGGTGCGCGACCATCGTCTCCATGCCGGACAATAGCCACGGTGACGGTAGTTTCGCTAAGCTTCTGTCCAATTCGGCAGCTGTCAGCACACCTCTGGCGGCAAAAATCCGCGTTAATAAGGGGTGCATATCGGTTCCGTACCCTTGCTGTTTCGGTACAGGACGCAGAACAATGGTTTTTTTTATGCCTTGATAGTACATGACGTGAGATTTTAAGAAGGAAAGGCCGGAGACGGCGAAAGCAACGTCAATTATAAAGGGCTTTGGCGGGAGATAGTGGGATTTTAACGGGGGATGGGCTAAAAAAGCGGGTATCTTAAGGAATGCCCGCTGGCTGATCATGGTTAGGGATGCGCATAAAATTAAGTGGGGGTTCCATTGCATGGAAGTCTTTGGGCGAAGCCGAAGAGTTGCTCCCTTCGGCTTCGCTCAGGGAACGGCTCTTCGTCTCTACAACGGATTTATTTCGTGTGCATTCCTAAGCCAGCGGCGGCCTGGATGTTGGCATGTAGGGTCACAAGCCATCGTGCAAAGGCTAAAGACCTTTGCACTCCGCGCTAGGCCGCCCAATGCGTGACGTTATCTGAGCTTGCCGAAGGGTTCGCCACGAACGGATTAACTTACAAGACCCTTAAGTTAAACCTTCGGCTTTCAACATGGGCGGGGGATAAGCCTTAAGCGACCATAAAGTCCGCCGAAGTCATCGCCAACCCTGTACCGAGTAAGGCGACTTGTACCGCTACACCCGCACCACTGCCGTCGGCATCGTAAAACAAGCCGCCCGATACGCTGTTGTATAGCCAAGCCAATATAATTTGATATGATAATAGGCTATTGTAAAAACGATCATCTTGAATGGAAAACGAATGGCTTATCCAGCGGCATTCAGAAAAAAACTGCTTTCAGTGATGAAAGAACAGGGCCTGACCATCCCGGAAGCCGCTATAGTCTTTGCCGTAATACTCCAGGCGCAGGTATTCGGGCAGATGCTTCAGCAGCACGGTTTCGTCGGCGCCGATACCGTGCGGCAAGCGTCCGCGCGAAGCCAGGAGCGCGGAAAACCAAAGCAATTCATTGATGGCATAGCGTTTGTATTTTTTCACTTTAATGTCCTGGAACACGCTGTCTTCTTCCAGAAACATGTATTGCGACAGACGTGAAGAAAACTGCACATAGCTGACCGTTTTTAACACGTCATGGTCGCTCGCTTCGGTGGCCCGGATAGCCTGGCGGTCTGCCAAAACCATAGGGATCAGTTGTTCAAGGCCGCCGTCGAGATAAAAAGCCTGTTCGTTAGGCAACAAATATAGCGGCGGACAAGCATCATAAGTACAGATACGCGCTTTGCCGTCCGCCAAGGCTTCGCGGACAATGCCGATCAGGCTTTGTTCGGGGTCGAAGGCATCGGGCTTGGGGGTGTTTTCGGCGGGCAGAAAATGGGCCTGCACACGGCTGAACAGGTTGGCGATGCCCAACACCGTCGGTACGGTATTGCGTTTGGGGTAAGGGAGATACCAGCACGTTTGTACCGCCAATTCGTTGCTGGCCCAGACGATCAGGCGTTTGTCGGTATATTTTTCCTGTAAAATTTTGAACGCCTGCACATCCTTTTCTGAATTGATCCACACCAAAAGCAAGTTGGCCTGGGCATTGTCGGTCAGGGACCAGTCGCTGTTTAAACAACGGATAGCCAAAGAGGCGGCTTGGCGGATAAGGGCCAGTTCTTGTTCGGTGGCGGACGGTGCGAGGATGGCTAAACGTAAAAGCGGCATGGGTTGGCTCCAAAAATGAAGAGGGTTTGTTTATGCGGCCTGCCCAAGCCTCATTACAGCCCTTGATTTGTCCGTTTCGGATAAGCGTAGGCCAGTTAGGGTCTAAAAAACTCAGGCAAGTATCGGTTATTCTGGTTTTTTGTCCGTTTTAATGGGGGATGGCGAGCCGTTTTTCGGAGCGGCCTGTAGGGTTGCTTGCGATTAGGTGGTTTCTTGTTGTTAAAAAATAGTTAGCCAAATATCGCTCATCTATAGCTGCCGCCGCCGCTTTTTGCTGGGCTTTGACCTAAGCCGCCTCATAGCTACAAACTAAGATGCGAGAAATTGCCAAAAAGTCAAGATTTTGCGTAAGGCTAGAATTTGATTTTATCCAGACTGTTACCACGCCCACTGATGGTGTGCGTATCCGTTCCGTTATTAAGCTTTTGCCAACTATTCAAGCCATCTGCTTCATTACCATCTTTTATCCCCAATAATACTGCGGCCTTGTGTGATTGGCCCCGCCTACCAATGCACTTACCACGCAACAAATCACTGACAACATGGCGGGGGATGTCATGTGTACGGGCCCATTCAGTAAGGCTGATACCCTTTTTATAAAACATCTCTTTTACTTCGTCGGGAGTCTTCAGCTTCATGCGTGTTTGTGTGATCAGGCAGGTAGATATTTATATTGAACTTTAAAGAAGAATACTTCATGTGTCAACAAAAAAAAGAAGAAAACATCACTACAGGGGGGCTTGTTATTACCTGAAGTTGGTCGGGGGGTGAGGGGGCTGGGGAAAGGTTACGGAGAGTCATACTCGGATAGGTTGAAAGGTGCAGTTGTTTAGTTAATGCTTTGATGGAGTATTTTTGTAAATACTTGCCGCTCTCTTCTTTGGAAGTACAAGTGTCTAGGCATTTTATTAATCATGGCAAATAGAATAGTTAATGTTTTAATAAAAACTTACCTTTGTATAGATATAAAATAATTTAAAATTTTATGAGACTATTTATATCTTTAAAATCCATATATAGCGCATTTTAACTAATATAAAAACACCTATAGATTGCTTTATTGGCGGCACAAAACCATTAAAAAACTAACTGGCCTAAAAAATCCAGAAAAATACTATTTTTTAATATTTAAGTTATTTTTATGGGTTATTGGTTGTTGCGGTAAGGGTTGAGCCGTTACATATTGTTATTAATTTCCTTCCTAAGGCATTAGTGTGTGTTTAGTTTCCTTGTTAAGCGGTGGTAAAGTGGAGAATTTTGTGGAAGTTTAAAGAAATATTTCATATGTTAATAAAGATAAATGAAGAGAGCATCATAAAAGAAGTGGCCGCCCGCTTTCGTACAGAAAGGTTAAGATTGGGGCTGTCCCAGTATGATGTCGCCTTATTATGTAGCGTCACATCACGGTCGGTCATTTCTTGGGAAAACGGCGTAAAGATGCCTGCGCATCACTTGGCGGAATTGGCGCGGCATGGTTTTGATGTTAAATTTGTTTTGACCGCCATAAAAACCGAAGATGGAACGCACCCGAATGCAAACGTAGCTTTTCCCCCGTATAAGGCCACGAAAATTGTCGAACTGTTTGATGCCCTGAACGAGCATCAGCAAATGGAGCTTTTGGCCGCCGCCGAAGAAAAATTGCGCATTAACGAATTAACCAAAAGGGTAAACCAGTTGCAGGAATTGTTAAGTGAGAAAGTGCCGAAGCCATAAGCGGCAACGTTATTAATCACCTGCCAATTTGCCACAATGAGAGGCGGCTGATCGCTAGTCTGTCGGATAGAAAAAGTAAACGTTTTTTAAGGATCGCAATTGAAGCCGTCACAATAGGGCGCGTTTTCTGTGCGTGTACAGGTACATAAGAATACTGTCACAGATTGTTCGGCAAGAAAAGTTAACGGTGGCCTGACTGGGGGTTGGGCAGTGCAAAGGTGGGTTTTATCGCATAATGGCAGGGTAGGGCTTAAGCCGCAACCGCACCATGAATAACTGCGCCCGGCTTCGACATCGACGGGGTGGGACGTTTTTTTGGTCGTCATAAAAATCTCATCACTAACTAGAAATAGCGGGGGGCTAAGCAATTCGCCTATTGAAACAGCACCGCCATATAATCGGCTGTCCATTGTTCGCCAAAGCTCCGGTTCATCAGCCTCAAGCCTGGGGCATTCAGATGGTGGTGATGCTTATAGGCTTGTAAAAGCTGTTGGTGCCGTACCGTTTCGGATGGGCAGAACGTCTGGGCGTTTGCCAGTAAAGCTTGCATAGGGCCGGCCAGTAAGTCCAGATGTATTTGGCCTATTGCCGCCATTTGCGCTTCGTTATCAGGGCGTAAAAAAAAATCCGCTCCTGAACGGCATTGCCCAAACCAGTCGGGGGGATCGGCGGCTTGGTTCAGGTCGGGGTGGCTATGGTGCGCCGCTGCCATAAAATCGGCAACGGGTTGCGAACAGGCCATCGGCATCAGGCATACGCAATCCAATAGGGCGACGATGGGCTGTATACCCAAAACGACCAGTTCCAAGCAATAGATAGGCAGTTGCCAGTGGGCATCCGGGAAAAAAAACAGTGTCAAAATGTTGATTTTTGGTGCGTAGATATGGACAAGGCGCAGTTGCCCGTGTTCGGCAACACGAAAAAACTGTGTTTCCATAACCAATATACCGTCCAATTCGGGTCTGGCAATATGGCGAAACGTTTCGGGTAAAGCCACCGCCTGACAGGGTAGGGGAGCCAACATTTCTAGCGTCTGTTGTATGAGCGGTCGGAAGCGCATGAAGTTGGTCAAGTCGGTAGTTGGGAGGCGCACCAGTGTAGTGCCGACAAGCTCAGGCGGGTAAAAACCGCCGGGCGATGTTGGGCAAGTATCCGGGCAATAGCTTGTTGGCCAGTTTCTTGGTAGAAGTGCTGGTAAGCGGCGGCGGCAACCAGGGGCGAGCGTCCTTGGCCGCGATGGCAAAATACGCTGGTGGGTATGCGGTTTTGTAATTGTGCCTGTAAGCACTGCACTGCCGCTAACAGCGCTTGGCGTTGGTGGCTGTCGGTTAGTTGCACATAAAGGGACCCAAGGTCGCTATCGGCTAAAGCCGTTGCCTCTACAGGCGGCGCTAGGGTGAAAATGTCGGCAAAAGTAAACTGGGCAACCGTGAAAGCCGCCAGATTATAATCGGGGTAGAGTTCAAATATATCTATTCCCGAAACATTTAACAAACAGCGGATACCATTTTTTTGCCAAACCTGTAGGGTGTCACTGTTGGGTAAGCCAGAAATTAGCAGCGGATAAGCTTGCATTTGCTTAGGCAATACTGAGCAGGGGAAATTCCGCCAATAATTCCTTTAAGGCGGTTTCGCGTTGCGGATGGTCGGGTAAACGTCTGTGCGGGTGTTGGCATAAATGAATGCCGCCCCAGCGTTGCGCATCCATACAGTCTTCCGCCACCAAAATATGTGCTAAGGCCGGCAAATTGGCATTCGGCTGGTCGGCAATATCCCAGAGGATAGAAAATCGGCTCATTTCACTATAGGCGGCGGCAAAGGTGGCGGCATCATTAATATGTACCATAACCACTGCCTTATTTACCGGACTGGGATTGCTGCGCACCAGTGCTAATGCCGCCAGCAGGGTTGGCGTAGCGACGGCTTGGGCAGGGGCGAGCACCATCGGTGCGGCAATATCCTTAAAGCGGCTGCCTAGCTGGTGCAGATACTTAGTGGTTTGCAACAGGCTGGGCAGGGATTCATGGTGACTGTTGAAAGGATTCAGGGCGGCGGCAAAATGGGAGGTCGTCGCCAGTTCCAGAATTATATCGGTTTTCGGGTTTACCAGCGCTAATTCCGCCAAGGTATATACTGTCCAAATATGTGAATAAAATACACAATGTATCGGGCGCGGGGCTGTTAAGGGACGGGGAGGGTTAAAGTAATCGCTAAGAAAATTCATAAGACGGCTCGGTTTTTCAATAAAGTCATAAATAGTCCGTGATCATCTTTACATAGGGCAACGATGAAGCGGTGGTCATAAGTGGCGGCAATTTTAAGCACTTGGCTGGGCAAAGCACTTATCAACTGCGGACGTAACGTTGTGTCGCAACAATACAGCCCAGTGCGGTCACTTACCCAGAAAGCGACCCCATTAATAGCAAAAATATGGCTGATAGTACCTGTTAAGACCAGCTTACGGGGGGGGTGATGTATTGCTAAGCACCATAAACTGCATATATTACCGTCAGTTAGGTTCATTGTGACCGCTAAAATATTATGGGTATCGTAGCTTAAGCTAATGACCATGCCCTCTAATTGCCATTCGCTTACTACTTGGGCCTGCGGATCACGGAACACCACTTTATTATTAGCGAGGCCTTCACTGATGACAATGCAACCGTTACCGAGGATATGCACTTGGGGCTTGAGCAAATAATTGCTCACCCCAAACCGAATGGCGGCAGGCTCTTGCCTAAGTTTGTCGTAATAATAAAAAAAAGTATTGCTCCACACGAGCTTACGGTAGCCGACATGCCACGTTTTGAGGTCGTTCAGGCATTCTTTGAGCAGCCATTCCGCACTGCCTCCTTCCTTAGTCAACTCAACAATCTGCACCCGTGAAGGCGTAGCATAGGCTAGCCTGTCAACGCCCAAAATTTGTAGCGGATAAGGGGTCAAAAATCTCCATAGCGGCTGCTGCGGTTGCTGAGGGTCAATAAGGGTTTCATAACCCTCATACATTAAGCCGATTAAAGGGTAGCCATTGATATGGAAGCAATCTATTGCCACAGGTTCTTCCTCTAGCGGCAACCGCCACCTAGCATGGATGCTAACGGGGGTTAAGACGGCAGTCTGCCACTGGCTTGGGCAAATTAATATCTTGTTTAATAAAGCTAACGCCGCCTCGGCACTCTGTAGCCGTTGTTGAGGGTCTTTCACCAATAAATGGTCAATAAAATCGCGTAACCCCGTCGGTTGGATACCGCTCAAAGACGGGACGGACGCTAAGTTGGCTTGGGTTATTTCTTTAACGGTACCGACAAAAGGCCGCCGCCCACAAGCCATTTCAAAAGCGATAACCCCTAGGCTGTATAAGTCGCTGTTGAAAAAGAAGCGGTTTTTAATCCGTTCGGGGGCAATATAGGCCGGAGTGCCTTGGACATGCTGCCCCTCTTGGGCTTCGCGTAACATGCACACCGCCCCCAAATCAATCAGGACAAAATCGGCGGGGCCGTGGGCTTGTGGGCGTAACATGATATTTTCCGGCTTAATGTCGCAATGGATGCGGTTAAGCCGATGCAAATACGCCAAAGCCGTCAAGATGGCCTGCAAGCAAAGGATGGTCGTTTTAAGATCCAGCTTGCCTTGCTCCGCTAATAATTGCGCCAGACTGCCGCCCTCCAGATAGTCATAGACAATACAGGCCATACCATCGGCGCGGTGGAAGGTATCCAAACAGCGCTGCACATTAGGGTGGCTGAGATCAAACGCGGCATTGATCTCGCGCAAATAAGCCCCTTTGGCAGAAGGCTTAAAGCATTTGATCACCACCTGAATGGCCGACTGGGTGTCATACCCCAGTAAGACCATACTGGCGGCGCTCTCATTCAGCATTTCCTCGACGTTATAGCGTTCAGGAAACAAGTCACCGTCAGGTGGTTTGTAATCGTGCCAAGACTTCATTGGGATCCAGCTCATGTATCTTTAATTGCCCTAACGCGGCGATGCGTTCTGCACCGCTGATCAGGAACTCACTCGCATTGGCTCCCGAATATTGATAAGACACTTGGAGGCAATCCAGTTCTTGTTCGCTGATACCGGAAAAAATACTTTGCAACATACCGGCGATCATAAAGTCGACAGGTGTGTCCAGGTGTTTTAAGGTATTGGCAAACAGGCTGTTGCTTAAATTGGCGCGGACGATGCCGTGGCTTTCGGCGCTATCTAAGTAAAAGCGCATTTTCCCCCAACCATGATTGGCGAAATAGGCTTCCAATAGGGCAATATAACTGTCGACACTGAGTGCGGCGGTTTTTTGCAGCGTCGCGGCTTGCAGCTCTTTTTCTAAAGACAGGCTGACCCGTTTGCCCCAAATAACGCCGCAATTTTTTAAGATGAGTGACCAAGCATCACCCGACTCATATTTCAGGACATCATAAATGGCATGGATAATATCAGATGACAAGTAAATGACCCGGACATCGGTATTGCCGAACACGGTGCCGGCATTCATATCGAAGGTTTGGGCTGCCTCGCTAAAAATCTTTTGTAAAATTTGGGCGCTGAGCTGCTGGGCAGACGCGCCGGTTTCATCAAAGGTAGTCGTCATGGTGTCATACTCATTCTGAAGCAAGGATATCAACGGCTAACTGTAAGTGCGGTTGCAACAAGGCAAAGGCTTGTGGCGACAGCACTTGCTTATAGTTCATCAGCAACCGCGCGTAAGTTTCGTAAATGGCCCGCTGCCTTTTCGGTAAGGTATCGGCGTGGCGGGTAATTTCAGGGTAGGGCAGTTCTTGAGCCGGAGTCACGCCGGGGCGTTCTTCACGCGCAGGATAGGAGAACGCTTGCAAAATGGTTTTTAACCAAATTAACAGCTTGTCACGGAACCAATCCGGCTCGGCCATTAACATGCTATGGGTCGCATAGACGCTGACATAGCTGACATCACGGACACATTTGTCTTTCGGGAATTCGTGGTATTTGGCAAACGGGTATAAGAAAAAAACTTGTTTGATCGTGGTAGTGACGGTGGCCAATTCCGCCGCAATGACTTCTTGTGCGGCAGCGACCCGGTCAGCATAATCAGGCACTAAAGCCAGATACTGCTGGAATTCGGCATCGGTGAAATGGCGGCTTTCGGCAGCTAAAAAAAGTTTGGCGATTTCAGGGTTGTCGCGTAACTTGGCAGGGGGTTGGGTATTAAGTGTAGTCATAAATGTGCGCATACCAAAAGAAATTAAATGATGTTAAACGCGGCTCGACCAAGGCAAGGCTTTAAAAAAACTTGCCGCTGGTATACCTTGCTTGCCGACGCTCCGCTGTGCCGCTTGCAGGGCGGTTTGTGTAGCGATAGCGGCAATGCCGGCAAAGTCGCCGCTGTTTATGCCGGGAGCTGCACTATGGCCTTGCCAAGGTAGGGTTCGGAAAAACGCCTTGCTGGCTTTGGGCATTTGCGCAGGTGGTAAGGCGGCATCAGTAAAGCTGACAGATACTGTTGTGCCTTGCCAAGGTAACGCCCGAAAAAATGCCTGGCTAGGCTTACCTTCTACGGGTTTAATCGGTTCGGGCAGCGGCTCTACAGGTAATGTCAGCACGGCGGCAACGCTAGGCTCCGCACTGGCCGCCATTATCGGCGCCATCGGATCGGCTTGCCAAGGTAAGGCTTGGAAAAAGACCGCACACGTCGGTGTGCCTGCCACTGTCGTAATGGCTTCGGGCAACGGTTCACTATCAACAGCGCTACTGGCTAAAGCCATTACCGGGGCTGCTTCGGCCAACGTTAGTGCTGCTGCCGGCTCTGGTATTGTTGGGGCAGGCGGGGGAGCCAATGCCTCTGCCGCCGCCAATGGCAACGGGTCGGCAGCTAAAGGCGTGTCCGTCAAGGCTGCATTTAAAATAACCAGCGTACTTTTGAAATAGTCCAGTTGCCTAGGCGTGTAGGTGTCTACCATAATAGTTGCCTTATTAGCCGAGTTTTTCGAGTATTTCCGTCGCCGTAGCGCCTTCTTTAGACCAAAACTCCGCCGCGTTCATCAGTTTTTGCGAACCGACCAAAAACTTACAGACATCATTGCCCATGGCGTAGCATTGGATTTCGATACAGCCGCGTTCTTCGCGGTCATAAAAGGAAAACACCCCGGCAAAAAGGCCAGCGTACATGTGGCAAACCGGCTTGCCCGCTAAAGCCATCGACTGGGCCACCGCCGAGTTGCGTAACTCAATGACGGTCAGGCCTTTACTTTGTAAAGCCTCGTTATCCTTGTCGCCCATAGTCAAACGCCAACCGCCAAAGCCTTGGATGGTCAACGGCCACCACCATGTTTCCATAACAAACTGCTTGTTCATTTGCCAAATATCCAACTTACCGCCGCCATATTCATGGCGCATCCGGTTGTTAAAGCGTTTCATGTCCAACAACGCCCATTGGTGGCCGGTTTTATACATCAAGAGTCCGGCAGAATCGCCGATTTCTTCTTCAATCCCTAAATGCAGGCCGTTAATGAACGATTCGCTGACTTTCGCCGCCCGCTCACCATCATTCAGATAAATGGCGCCTTTTTCTGGATCTGCTTTAAAAAATTCGTCAGGATAATAATAATTGTGATACCCCTGAAAACCGCCATCGGTTACGTCAATCGCCATAAACTCCTCCGTTTACAATGTAATACCCTGCCGAAAGCAAAGGTCGTTGAGCTTTTTTATAGACCAGTATTTTTGACTTTTTCTATAGTAAAGTTAGGTATCGACAGAGAGAGCGAAAACTCTGCCAATAGTTAAATTGTGTAAATTTTCTCTGCACATAAAAAATCACATTGCCAGACAGGCTGCTTTAACATCAAAGTTCTATCTGGGTTTTGATTTTCACATAAATCCACCCTCCATATCGGAGGGGCGGGTTGGGTATTTATGCCCTTTGGGCTGATCCCGACAAAACCTGCTATGCTCGGCGCGGCAAACGGGGATAAAGCACGCTACTGCGTAACATCAGTACATGTATAATATGACGAAAATGACGATAAGTCCATTTTTAAATTTGCTGCAATTTTTTTATAACCGTTCATGCCCACCCTTATTTAAGCCGCTAATTTGACGGCATCAACTTTTCCTTTTTTTGGCAGGCAGCCTCATTTGTTAAATACGCGGACATCGCGGTGATGTCATCGAGACGGTTGCAGCTCTGCAATTGACAGGTCACTGTTGTGGCCATCATCTTTTCGACAAATAAGTAGCCCGTCGGATCGTCAAATTATTCGCCGTCCTGATCCCTTCAGTACATAGAGTATGAGAAAATAATCATAAGTCCATTTTTAAAAGCCACTAAAATTTATAGGACTGCCCCTCTCAAAATGCGGCGACAGGTTTTGCGAAGCCCATCCGAGCACCATGGAAGGCTTCTGGTTGCCATTGCGTTCCTAGCTGGAGCCCCTCTTATCGGGGCATATCACAAACGTTGTACCGCTATATCTGAGCTTTCTTGAGTTTGTCCCTAATGTCAGAAAATGCGGTAAAGACGGTTATTGTCAAACAGCCAACAACCCCATATTGAGCCATTTTTTTCATGTAGATGGGTAAGTTTTTTACCATCTAACGCTATTCTGTTGATAATTATTTTTTGATTTATTTGTACTTAACTTGTTTTTTATAAATAACGTGCAAGTATATGATTTTTATGGTATTGTATTATTTGCTTATCGCGCCTAAACGCTTCAGGGCTTTCTTTCTAAAGGCGGCAACGGTCTTTGGGTTGCCCATTTTCAGATAGGCTTAGGCCATATAGGGAGCCTAAAGAAACCAAGGCAAATATTGATCTGTTTCTTCGTTAATTTTGATGAAACTATAGTGGGCGGTTTTATGGAGCTCTGCGCCGTTTGGTCGTTCACCGGTATGCTGTTTCTTGTGGGTAAAAATAACCCAGAAGCTTATGGTCGCCATATTCATTTCTGTTATTGGGCTTGATTTTTGCTGTAACTGGTATATGACAATATGGATAAAAAGCGTTCGCCCGGTATGATTGCAAGGTAGTTATAAGATAATAATGGTAAGCGTTTACGCAACGCCGCTTTGGCAGGAGGGCAAAATCCCCTCTGGCTAATTGCCATTTTTGATCCTAATAATACGGCGGTCTTGTATGATTGGTCTCGCCTACACCAATGAACTAAAAGTAGGCCTTTATGTGTTTTTTAACATTCGTTAAACCATATATAAAGGGCACACCCAATGCCAAAAGATAGGCTCCCGTACGGGTTAGCCATCTATGGCCACTATGCAGATTCGCTTACGCGGTCTACGGCTCCGGCGCTCGTGAGAACAAATCCCTTTATGTCCCTGAAGGTATGTCGGAATGAACGGTGCTTCCTATATTCTTTCGGTGAGCCTATAGGGCATGGGTTCTGCAAAATTGATATTAAAAGGCTTTCGCACCACTATTTACCATGCAATAAGTCGCTGACAACATGGCAGGGTATGCCATGTACACGGGCTTATTCAGTAAAGCTGATACCCTTTTATAAACATCTCTTTCGCTTTGTTTGGAGTTTTTAATTTCATGCGTTCTAGGCCAATGGATATTTGCATTGAACTTTAAAGAAGAATACTTCACATGTCAACAAAAAATACGAAGAAAACATTACCTGAGGTCGGAAGGTACTATCTGGAGTTAACGTCGAAACGGCTGAGGATAAGCTGGAGAAATGTTATGGGGAGGCTATGCTCGGATAGGTTGAGAAGTATTGTTATCTGGTTAATACACTGCCCAGAGTTTTTATTGGTTTTATGCCTAAGACAATTCGATAGGGGTAGTTTTTTATTAAGCGGTGCTAAAGTGAAGAATTCTTCGGGAATTTAAAGAAATATATTTCATATGTTAATAAAGATAAATGCAGAAAGAAAGCATCATAAAAGAAGTGGCCGCCCGCTTTCGTACAGAAAGGTTAAGATTGGGGCTGTCCCAGTATGATGTCGCCTTATTATGTAGCGTCACATCACGGTCGGTCATTTCTTGGGAAAATGGCGTAAAGATGCCTGCGCATCACTTGGCGCAATTGGCTCGGCATGGTTTTGATGTTAAATTTGTTTTGACTGCGGTAAAAACCGAAGATGAGCCGCGTCCGAATGCCGCCGACCCGTATAAGGCCGTGAAAATTGTCGAAGTGTTTGATGCCCTGAACGAGCATCAGCAAATAGCGCTTTTGGCCGCCGCCGAAGAAAAATTGCGCATTAATGAATTGGTCAGAAGGGTCAACCAATTGCAGGAATTGTTAAATGAGAAAACGGCGAAGTTATAAGGGACATAAGTCAGTTATCTGTCGGTTTTACACAATAAACGGCTAAAGGCCTTGTGCTCCGCCGTATAAGCAGTTGCGGGCGCAATGGGTCTTTAGTTTTTGCGTGATGGGTCTAACCGCGCGTACCTATTACACGGTAGCCCGGACGCAAGTGCCGTTGGTGGTTGTTATAAGTCACCGTTTTTGACTTTTTCTATATCGACATTTAAATGTTGTAATTTTTCAATAATCGAGCGGATAATGATTTTATTGGCAGGAACCAGTATATCGCCTGTAACGGGGTGTAATATGGGTACTTGGGTGCGCTGTCCAATTAGCTGTTCTAAAGACTCGAAAGAATCGATATATAAGCCGTCCGGTAACGCCACTTCTACCCCTTCGCCCAAGACTTTGGCTTGGCAAGAAAGGCGGCTATTAGCTTGGGCGCCCGTTAATACCGCTAACGTCAAGCTTTCTCTGGGCGTAGGGGGGCTTAACTGTTCAGGATGTTTGGTCACATAAACATGGCAGGTCGCGCAGAGGCCGCGTCTGCTACATAACTGCTTCACTTCAACATGACGTTCGAGCAGTACGTCCAATAAATGGGTTTCGGGCATGACCTCGACGGTGCGCAAGCCTTGGGCTTCAAACCTTACTTTTATTGCTTCCATTATGTCCTCTCTATGTGTATTGCTTAAAATAATAATTAACAAGGTGATAGGGATGCCGGTGACCTAAAGGCGGGGCTAAAATATAGACGGGGGGGGC
The DNA here is from genome assembly GCF_002209385.1 of Methylovulum psychrotolerans. NCBI lineage: Bacteria > Pseudomonadati > Pseudomonadota > Gammaproteobacteria > Methylococcales > Methylococcaceae > Methylovulum > Methylovulum psychrotolerans. Next base: position 1,635,879 of record NZ_CP022129.1, on the reverse strand, counting down.
GGCATTTTTGTTGAATTGCAAAACCTGAACGCCCTTAAATTTGGCAAGGTCTGGCAAATGCGGGCTATTAAAGGCTAAACTATGGGTTATGTTATCCCTTAAAATGCGCCTTAACCAGCAGTCTTTATATTTTTATACAGTAAAATTATGCAAACGCAACCTTCGATAAGCCTTCCCGCCGATAATAATCACCCGAATATTATGGTGCGCCTAAAAAATGACACGCAAGCCGCCCATCAGCACCTAGAAAAAGCACCTTGCTTTAAACGCTTATTTGCCAAAGATTATCGTTTAAACGAATATGCCCAGTTGTTAAGCTATTTTTACGGTTACTTTTCTGGCATAGAACCTCTGTTATTTGATAATTTACCCGCCGAACTGCATAGCCAATTGCTCTATCGCCGCAAAACCCATTTGTTGCAACAAGATCTAAACGTTTTGGGCATTAATAGTGCTGGCAACTTGCCTATCTGCGAAGCATTACCCGATTTGACAACGTTTGCCCAAAAAATGGGTGCATTGTATGTCTTAGAAGGCTCGTTATTGGGCGGTCGGGTGATAGGCCGGCATTTAAGCCAACAATTAGGTGATGATGTTAGCTCAGCATTGAATTTTTACCATTGTTATGGGGCGGATTTAGAAACGCAATGGCGCGGTTTTGCCGTTTTAATGACGCAATGTTTTGACTCCCAACCAGAGGCGGAGATCAATGCCGTATTGGCTTCGGCAACCGCTACTTTTACTACGTTAGGGCAATGGGTTGCTGTCTGTGCGGCGAAAGAAGGGTCAGGCGATTTTTTGTAAATGTGTTTAAGCTTATTGCCGAAAAAACTTGAAAATTAATAATATCTTATAGATAATTTCGATAGCGGTTAAAATACTAATACTTGCTTAAGCTTGTAATGTATCGGCCACAAGCATGGCTTTTAAGGTTGTTAAGGCTAAAAAGGCTTGGCGGGTAGTCTTTCTGGCGAATAGTCTCAAGGAGATGGTTATGACAACGTTACTTTGGCTGCAAACGGGTTCCTGCGGTGGCGATACTATGTCGATTCTTTGTGCCGACAGCCCGTCAGTGGAAGAACTTGTGGATGAATACGGTATACAAATGCTCTGGCAACCTTCTTTATCTATGGAACCGACGGGGCGGCTGGAAACATTAATCGAAGCCATTCTCGCAGGACAACAAACCCTCGATATTTTATGTATTGAAGGCAGTATCATCACCGGCCCGGATGGTTCGGGCATGTACGATCCTTATCGTGGGCGTTCAAAAATGAGTTTGGTTAGGGAACTGGCCGAAAAAGCGGAATATGTTGTGGCATTAGGCACTTGTGCGGCTTATGGCGGTGTCCATTCCGCCCCGCCCAATCCTACTGACTGCCTCGGTTTACAGTTCGACAAAAAATCCCCCGGCGGCTTATTGTCGGTAGATTGGCGTTCGCGTAAGGGTTTGCCGGTCATTAATATCTCAGGTTGCCCCGCCCATCCCAATGCCATGACCAAAACGCTGGCCATGCTGGCAATGGGGCTTCCGGTGGAACTGGACCATATTAACCGTCCTAAAGTCTTTTTCAATACCACGGTGCATCAGGGCTGTACGCGTAACGAATACCATGAATACGATGTGGAAGACGCCGCATTCGGCGGAAAAGCCTGCATGTTTTTTAATCTGGGTTGCCAAGGGCCGGTCACGATGGCGATTTGCAATACCGAACTGTGGAATGGCCGCAGCAGCAAGACCCGCGCGGGTGTGCCGTGTTTCGGCTGCACTTCCCCTGACTTTCCGTTGGATCATGATTTGTTCGATACCGAAAAAATTGGCAGCATTCCGGTGCATTTGCCGATGGGCGTAGAACGGGCCAATTATATGGCTTACAAAAGCTTGGCCCATGAAGCCGCGCCCGAACGGGTGCTGAACAAGACGATGGATCCTTAGTTATGTCCAGAAGAACCATTCAAATTGATCTGAACCGCGTTGAAGGCGATTTGGATTTCCAGTTGGAATTGGAAGACGGCAAAATCGTCGATGCCCGCTGTATCGGTTCCCTCTATAGGGGATTCGAGCAAATTCTTGTGGACCGGAATCCGAAAGATGCTCTGGTGATTACGCCACGCATCTGCGGCATCTGCGGCACGGCGCAATTAAATGCGGCGGTGCTGGCACTAGAACAAGTCGGGCGTATCCCCGTACCGCCGGCCGCAGTCCGTATCCGCAACCTGTGCTTGATGGCCGAAACGGTGCAAAGCGATTTGCGGCAATCCTTCCTGTTCTTCACGGCGGACTTTTGTCATCCCAAATACCGCCATAAACCGCTTTATGAAAAAGCCCGGGCGGCTTTTCTGCCGTTCAAAGGCTGGGTGCACTGCGGCGCCCTCGAATATTCGCGCCATATCGTCGAGATAATCGCCCTATTTGGCGGCCAATGGCCACACTCCTCTTATATGTTACCCGGAGGGGTAACGACCCCGGCAAGCCAGCGCCACATTATCGATAGCCTGTCTATTGTCAATAAGCTGACCCGTGGCTTTGAGCAGATGGTATTGGGGGGCGACCTAGAAACTTGGTTGGCGTTGCAATCGGCTGATGACTTCTTCGCTTGGCTAACCGCAAAAGGCAGCCATGCAGACAGCGCCATCGGACTGTTCACCCAAATGAGCCGCGATATCGGCCTACACCGCGTAGGGTTCGGAACGCCGCACATGCTCAGTTATGGTGCTTATGACGACCCGGACGCTGCCGGCACTTTCCCGCCACAGCACCAACGCTTGTTCAAGGCCGGTTTCCTTAATGGCGATACGGGTATTATCGAAGCGTTTGAGCAAGCCGAGATTACCGAACATGTGCGCTATTCTTGGTTTCAACCTTATGCAGGCGGCCGCCATCCGTTTCAGGGGCAAACCATTCCTGATTATCAACCCCATTCTGACCGCTATACTTGGTGTAAGGCTCCCCGTTATCAAAATAAAGTCGTGCAAACCGGCCCCTTGGCCGATGCCCTCATTAATGGTGAGGCATTGATCTGTTCGCTGTATCAGGCCGAAGGCGGCAATGCTTGGCTACGCCAATTCGCCCGCTTACACCGTACCGCCCGGCTGTTGCTGAAAATGCGCGAAACCCTGCACCAATTAGCGGCGCACCCTAACGCCCCGCATATCATTAACCCCCCGGAAAAAGATATTCCGGACGGCGAAGGCTTTGGTTTGGTAACGGCGGCACGCGGGGCATTGGGTCATTGGGTGCAAATCACCGACGGCGTTATTAGCCGTTATCAAGTCGTCACGCCAACCGCTTGGAACGCATCGCCTAAGGATAGCGAAGGCCGGCATGGGCATTGGGAGAGCAGTTTGCTCGGTCTGGCGGTCGATGACCCTGAGGATTTGGTGGAAATAGGCCATATTATCCGCTCACACGACCCGTGTCTGGTCTGCACCGTGCATGTGCTCGATACAGGCAAACGCACAACATTATGGCTTTAATATGGAGACATGCCATATAGTCTGTTTCGGTAACGAACTGCATGGTGATGATGGTTTTGGTAGCCACGTTTATACACAATTGTGCCAATTGGCATGGCCAGACACCATCAAGGTGTTTAATGCAGGGATAGCAGGTTTGAACGCGCTCCGGTTTCTGGAACATTGCGATAAGGCGGTTCTGGTCGATGCCCTCAGCAATTTTGGGGATGTCGGCGAAATTTGCCTATTGAGGCCGGAAGATTTGGCCGAAAACCCTCAGCGGCTGACGGGCCATGGTTTGGGAATCCCCTATTTGCTGGAAGCCCTTAAGGTCATCCGCCAGCCGTTGCCGGCTATTATAATTGTCGGTGTCGAAATAGCTGGTGCCAGCCCTTTTTATTCCGGCCTGTCCGACACTACCGCACAGGCCATACCTGATACCATCCGCCTGATATGCAGCCTTGTTTCTGAATGAGTCAGCAAAATATTCACTATGCCGTTGTCGAATCGGTGACATTTCTCGATACAACTGAACCGCCGCGCTGGGCAGGCCGGTTATGGTTGCCAAATGGTCACCAGCCTATTGATGTTCTGATTTTCAAACTTCAGGATACTTTTCGGGCCATTCCCGCCCTCTGTCCTCATGAAGGCTATAACCTGACACAATGCTCTTTGCCCAATGGCGACAGCCTTGTTTGTCCGGCGCATAGCTTGCGTATCGACCTGAAAACGTCAGGATTCCATGTCAAAAAAGAGGGGGGACGATTTTGGATGTCCTTGAGCGGTACCCTGCCGTTAACAGTGGCCGAAAGCCAAAGTCCCGGCACTGGGGAAAGACTGGCACAATTGCAGGAAGAAATCGCTAGCCTAAGATTGGCCAACCTTAAACAGGAAAGGCAAATCTTAGTCATCACCCAAAGCATGAATGCCATGCTTTGCGAATCTGAACAACAAACGGCTAAGCTTAAAGAGAAGGTGCAGCAACAGCAGGCACTTAGTCACTTTGTCGAGCGCATCACAGATACTATTGACGATCTCCTATTAGTCATTAACACCAAAGGCCAGATTCTCCGGCTAAATATGGCAGCCGGGCGCGAATTGGGCTTTTCCGAAGCGGAGTTGCTAGGAACCGACATTGACGACTTGTTATCCTCTACCGAACGCCAGCAACTTGCCGGGCAATTACCCGCTTTGCCGTGGACTGTCCGCTCCGTGTTGCTGGAAACCATCCGGCTGTATGGAAACTATAGCGGTGAACATGGGCTGTTAAAAAAAAATCAAGACCATCCTTCTTCTATCTATTGGCTAAAAAGTAGTTTGCTGCATGGCAGGCAGGGGAAATTGGAAGGTGCAGTCATAACGGCGTTAGACATCACCGAATTGAAAAATCGGGAAACCCGACTGCGGCTGAGTGCCAAAGTTTTCGAAACCAGCAGTGCGGCTATTTTTATCACCGATCCGCAAGGCGTTTTCTTGGAAGTCAATGCTGCATTCTGCGCAATCACCGGCTATGGGCGTTCTGAAATATTGGGTCAAAATACCCGGATCTTGAAATCGAGACTCCATGATAAGGCGTTTTACCAAAGCTTATGGCAAACCCTATTGGACAAAGGGGTTTGGAAAGGGGAGATCTGGGATCGGCGAAAAAACGGCGAATTCTGCCCGATGCTGCTGAGCATCAACGCCGTCACCGACGAACGCAATGAACTGACCCATTATGTAGCCATTTCCACGGACATCAGCCACCAGAAGCGGACGGAAGAAGAGCTTAAACAACTGGCGCATTACGATGTGCTGACCCATCTTCCTAACCGCTTGCTGTTTAGAGACCGTTTTGAACACGAAATTTTTTTGGCACAATGCAACAATAGCCGTGTCGCGGTGTTTTTTCTGGATTTGGATCGCTTTAAGATTATCAATGACTCGTTCGGACATTGGGCGGGGGACAGTTTATTACAGGCCATCGCCGTGCGGATCCAAAGCTGCCTGCGCCAAACAGATACGGTAGCCCGTCTGGGTGGCGATGAGTTCACTATCATCTTGCCGGGCTTATCCGGTATCGGCCCCGCCACTGAGCTAGCCCAGAAACTGCTTGAGGTCATATCCGGTCCGGTGCAAATTGGCGAACATACCGTCTACATCGGGGTCAGCATCGGCATAGCCGTTTTCCCCGATGACGGCAATGATTTCGATACCCTGACCAAACATGCGGATACCGCCATGTATGCGTCCAAAGCCAAAGGCCGGGGTATGTTCCAATATTTTGAAGCGGGGATGAATGAGGCCGCCCAGCAAAGGCTTTTGTTGGAAAATGCTTTACGGTTGGCGATAGAACAAGAAGAATTTCGGCTTTATTATCAACCTAAAGCCGATTGTTCTTTACGCGTAGTAGGTGCGGAGGCCTTAGTCCGCTGGCAACGTCCCGGTTTCGGCATGATACCCCCCGACCGTTTTATTGCCCTCGCCGAGGAAACCGCGTTAATCATTCCGCTCGGCACATGGATACTCAAGACCGCCTGTTTGCAAGCCAAGCTCTGGGCGGATAAACAGCCAGGGTTTCGGACGGCGATCAACCTCTCGCCCAGGCAACTGTTGGCCGATGACTTTATTGCCGTGCTTGACCGTATTCTGGCCGAAACCGGAACCAAACCCGAATGGATTGAATTGGAAGTGACGGAAAACTTGATCATGCTTGATGTCGAAAAGGCCACCAGACGGTTGCGCCAAGTCCGCGAACGGGGTATCCATGTCGCGATGGATGATTTCGGCACAGGTTATTCTTCTTTATCCTATTTGCAAAAACTGCCCCTCCAAACCCTTAAAATCGACCGCTCTTTCATACAGGCCTATACCGGAGATCCTGCTTCCAAGGAAGCGGCATTTATTAAGACTATCGTCTCTTTAGGGGAAATACTCAAGATGACAGTTGTTGCCGAAGGGGTTGAAACTGAATCTCAGTTGGCGTTGTTACGGTCTTACGGTTGCCACCTGATCCAAGGCTATTACCTTTCGCCGCCGCTGCCCGCTGATGAGTTCCAAAGGCGTTGGCTTGATCAGGCTATGGATAACTAAGGATTTGAAACGCAGGCAAAATGCACGCGCTCCAAGGAAACCGCCTCACGATACTATTTCAAAAATAGCCCGGCAAAACCCATGCGGGGCTATTTTTGACAGATTTATTGGCGTTACAGCTTAGGGCGCATGTGCGGGAACAGCAGCACATCACGGATAGAGGGCGAGTCGGTAAATAGCATCACCAAGCGGTCAATGCCGATACCTTCGCCTGCCGTAGGCGGCATACCATGTTCTAAGGCGACGATGTAGTCGGCATCAAAGTGCATGGCTTCATCGTCACCCGCTTCTTTTTCTTCCACTTGTTTTTGGAAGCGTGCGGCTTGGTCTTCGGCATCGTTCAACTCGGTAAAACCGTTGGCGATTTCACGGCCACCGACAAAAAACTCGAAACGGTCGGTCACATGCGGGTCGTTGTCGTTACGTCTTGCCAAGGGCGACACTTCCACTGGGTAGGCGGTGATAAAGGTCGGCTGCATTAAGCGGCTTTCAACGGTTTTTTCAAAGATTTCAATCTGGATTTTGCCCAGGCCATAGCCTTCTTTGACCGGAATCCGCAGCTTTTCGGCAACGGCTGCCGCCGCTGCACGGGTCGCTAAGTCTGCCGCCGTCAGTTCTGGATTGAAATGCAGGATGGATTCGACAACGGTCAGGCGTTGGAACGGTTTGCCAAAATCGTATTCTTCACCCTGATAGGTAATGACGGTATGCCCGACCACGGTTTCGGCAATGCCGCGCAGCATGGCTTCGGTCAAGTCCATCAAATCCTGATATTCCGCATAGGCCTGATAAAACTCCAACATGGTAAATTCGGGGTTATGGCGGGTCGATAAACCTTCGTTACGGAAGTTGCGGTTGATTTCAAAGACCCGCTCAAAACCACCGACTACCAAGCGCTTGAGATACAGTTCCGGGGCGATACGCAAAAACATATCCATGTCTAAGGCGTTATGGTGGGTGGTAAAAGGCCGCGCCGTCGCCCCGCCGGGAATCACCTGCATCATTGGCGTTTCCACTTCCAAAAATTGCCGCTCAATCAGAAATTGGCGGATATAAGCGACAATTTTCGAGCGGATAAAAAAGGTGTTGCGCGAGTCTTGGCTCATAATCAAGTCCAAATACCGTTGGCGGTATTTGATTTCTTGATCCGCTATGCCGTGGAATTTTTCTGGCAAGGGGCGTAAGGCTTTGGTCAACAAGCGGATACCGTCGACCTTAACGCTCAGCTCGTCGGTTTGGGTTTTAAACAACACACCTTCGGCACCGATAATGTCGCCGATGTCCCATTTTTTAAATTGCTCGTTGTAAAAACCTTCAGGCAAAGCGTCGCGGGTGACATACAATTGGATTTTCCCGGACATGTCCTGGATATGGCAAAAGCTGGCCTTGCCCATGACCCGCCGGGTCATGATGCGCCCGGCCAGTTTTACGCGTAACGGTTCGGCTTCCAGCTCTTCCTTGGTTTTGTCAGCATAGTGGGCAAGCAAGTCACCCGCGACAGTATCACGGCGGAAATCGGTGGGGAAGGCAATGCTGCTATCGCGTAACTCATTGAGTTTACTACGGCGTTGTCTGATCTGTTCTTGTTCGTCTTGTTGTATTTCGGACATGGTTGTTAATGTGTGGAATTTAAAATGAAAAGTGTGTTGCTTATTTATAGTGGAAAAAGCCTAGGATAGCAAAGGCTTTTAGGGTAGGGGCTTAGCGCTGTTCTACTACCCTGCCGCTTTAAACCGCGCTTTCGTAATCTGCACCTCGGTGCTGTGGTCGACAATCGGTGCGGGGTAAAAGTCGCCGTAATGTTTCTGCGGCCATTGGTGCAAGGTTTTTATCGGTACGGAACGCAATTCGGGTAGCCAACGGTAGATATAGTCGCCTTGAGGGTCAAATTTTTGTTGTTGTAGCCACGGGTTGAAAATCCGAAAATACGGCTGGGCATCACAGCCAGTCGAGGCCGCCCATTGCCAATTGCCGTTGTTGACACAAGGGTCATAATCGGTCAGATGTTGGGCGAAATAACGCTCGCCCCAACGCCAGCTAATGCGCAGATCCTTTATCAAAAATGAGGCGGTGATCATGCGCACCCGGTTGTGCATAAAGCCCGTGGCATTCAACTCGCGCATCCCAGCATCGACAATAGGAAACCCTGTCCGCCCCTCCGTCCAGGCCTGAAAGTAGGCGCGGTTATTATCCCAAACCAGCCCGTCAAATTTGCCGATAAAGGCATGGCCGAACACTGCTGGGTAATGGTAAGCGATATGGGTCATAAAATCACGCCAATACAATTGCCGCAATAAAGGGTGTTCGGCACCGAGTTGCCGGGTAATTGCCGCAAAGGCTTCCCGCACCGATAATGTCCCAAATTTTAGATGCGCTGAGAGTTGGCTAGTCGCCGCCAAGGCCGGGAAATCCCGCTCTAGCGCGTAATCGGTGCAGTGTTGGAGCTGTGCCAAACGGGCTAACCCCGCCGTACGCCCGCCTTGTCCGCCCCAGTTGCCTACAGCCGTGAGGCTGTCTGGCGGCGCAGTGGAGGCCACGCTTAAAAACCGCCCGTTTACTAAAGCTTGCGGGGCTGGCACAGGCCGCTTTTGAACATGATGATAAAATGCCGTGAACACTTTATAGGCACTGCCGTCGTGTTTCAAAGCCTGTTCCGGCTCGGTCAGCAGCGCGTCAGGCAAGCTATGCAGGGCGATGTTCAGTTGTCGGCAAACGTCGGCAATTTCCGCATCACGCTGGCGGCTGAACGGGCTGTAATCACGGTTAATGAACACCGCTTGGATAGCGTGTTGCTGGTGCAAGTCGCGTATCACCTGTACGGGCAAGCCTTGGAATAAGGCCAGATTAGCGTTAACCGCTTGCAACTGCCCCGCCAAATCGGCCAAGGATTGGCGCATAAACTGTAAGGCCGGTTGGCTTTGGTACGGATGCGGGTTAATTTGCCGTTCGTCGAAGACAAACCCGGCGATGACCTGTTGCGCGGACTGTAAGGCGGCGTTTAGGGCGGTATTGTCGCTTAGGCGTAAATCCCGGCGGAACAGGAACAGGGCGGTGTTATAGTGGGGCATATCATTCAGCTTTTATTATTTACCGTCATCAAGTGAGTTTAAGTAATTCGCCAAAACGTCACCATGACATGCCGCTGGCTTACAATGACAACCCAACACCTTACCGCGTAACTGTAACAATTCACGTTCGTTTTTGTTCATTGGCAAAGTATAGAGGCGGGGATTAGCTTAGTAAATTTATAGGCATACTTACAACCCGCTCTTCAAACTCGCCTCAATAAACATATCCAAATCTCCGTCCAATACTGCCTGCGGGTTGCCTGTTTCCACCCCGGTGCGCAAGTCCTTAATCCGGGATTGGTCTAACACATAAGAACGGATCTGGCTACCCCAGCCAATATCGGATTTGCTGTCTTCCAAAGCCTGTTGGGTCACGCTGCGTTTGCGCATTTCCAGCTCATACAACTTGGCTTTAAGCTGTTTCATCGCGGTGTCTTTGTTTTTGTGTTGCGAGCGGTCGCTTTGGCACTGCACCACGGTATTGGTTGGGTTGTGGGTGATACGCACGGCGGATTCGGTCCGGTTAACGTGCTGGCCACCCGCGCCGCTGGCACGGTACACGTCGATACGCAAATCGGCGGGGTTGATGTCGATGTCAATATCGTCGTCAATTTCAGGTGACACGAACACGGACGCGAACGAGGTATGGCGGCGGTTGCCGGAATCGAAGGGGGATTTTCTGACCAAACGGTGTACGCCGGTTTCGGTACGCAACCAACCAAACGCATATTCGCCTTCAAAGCGGATGGTGGCGCTTTTGATGCCCGCGACATCGCCATCGGACTCTTCGATCAACTCGGTCTTAAAGCCTTTGCGCTCGCCCCAGCGTAAGAACATGCGCTCAATAATCGAAGCCCAATCTTGCGCTTCGGTGCCGCCGGAGCCGGATTGAATATCCAAAAAGGCATTACAGGCATCCATTTCGCCGGAGAACATGCGCCGGAATTCCAAATCGGCGACCCGTTTCTCGAAGTCGTCCAAGTCCGCAACGACGGTCTCAACGGTGTCCTCGTCGTCTTCTTCAACTGCCATCAGCAGCAATTCTTCGGCATCGGCCAAGCCGCGTTCCAAGTCGAGGATGGTGTTGACCACCAACTCCAATTGGCCACGTTCCTTGCCTAGGGCTTGGGCGAGCTCTGGCTTGTCCCAGATTTTGGGGTTTTCCAGTTCCCTTAAGACTTCAACTAAGCGTTCGCTTTTGTTATCGAAGTCAAAGATACCCCCTGAGCGCGTCTCCACGGCTTTTCAGGTCGGCAATTTTATTTTTGATCGGGTTTATTTCTTGCATGGCGTGTGTTTTTAATCCTGACCGCCGCGCCGTTACGTTAAGCCAGTAACAGGCCGCCGCTGATCTTAATAGTTGAAAAAAAGATACCGATTATATCCTAATTTCAAGGGACTGTTCACACCCGCTTAATACTCGCCCTATATAGAGTAGGCAATGGGGCGGTCAATCCCGAAAATCCCAAAAACCAAACGATTCGATTTTATTTTGGTAGCCGGGGGCGGGCGTGTTTTCCAGCCATTCGTCCAAAACATACTCCAAGCCATAAAATTCATGGTCGCCAAAAGCTTGGTTCATAGATTCGATGATGTTATTGTGGGTATTATCAGCGTTTTGCAGAGTCATTTTGCTTACCTTTTGTGTCGTTGCCAATCGCTTTCCCATACGGGAAAACCTAATGTCCTTGTTGTGTCGGCTATAGAGTAGAATGCAACGGCTGAACGGTGGCTGAAGCGAAAATGCTAAACTAAAAATTAGCTAACAGTTTTATTTCACGGTGGGCTCCCGTCCGGCTTGCCAACGCACATCGCGTGCTTTTTTGGCGACTAGCTTGCTCTAGGTGTTCGGACAAGTTGGTGCGGGTGTAGTTGATCGGGGAGTTAATCGGGTATTCTATGTGTCTTTGCTTTGTTATCATGCCCTACAAAACACACTCTTTTGTGATGACAGGGCAAGTCCACGCTTTACATTAACAGAGCTGATAAGATGGCGTTAATGGTGTCCTTAGTGTAGTCACTAACGCCGTCAAATTCATTGCAGGCGGCTGGTGGGCTGTACTGCACCCAGCCGCATCAGACCGTTAGTGTAAGATAGTACCGACACTACCTTTTGCCAGACGGACACTGTAAGCCACTGGCGTGGTCACGGTAGCGTCTTGGCGGATTAAGTTGATTTCTACATAGTAGTCATTGGCGTGGAAATCAAACTTATGGTTGAATTGTATGACATCTTCATTGGCCGCGACATTAGCCGACAGATTGCTGTTAAACGTGGCGATAGTGGATTCAGTCATGGTGGTACGGCTGATTTTTTTCAGTGATGCGCTAACTTGGGCTTTGGCGCTGATGCCGTCAGTATCCTTATAGCCGACAATTAAGGAATTCCAATCTGCGCTGATCCATGACGCAGGTGTGCCGACGAAATCGCCTGCGGCTGGGGGGATAGCCGGAACATAGTCATAAACGGGAGTGACATTGCAGCGCACAGTGATGGGCTGATAGTTCGGTGTGATATTGATGGAGCTTAAGCTTTGTTTAGCGGCGGCGGAAAAAAGGCCAAAATTGCTGACATTGTTTCCCAAGAAGCGGAATTGTGTGCCGGTCACTTCGTATTTGCTGGCGGAAGATTCATCAATTGCGCAAGAAGAAGCGGTCGATGTCCAAGCGGGCAGTTGGTCGCTCCAGTTTGCAGGTAAGGCGGAAGCGGCGGTTGCGCCAGCCAAGGTGCCAACAGTCAATAAAGCGGTTACTGCGTTGCGTAAAGTTTTCATGAGTCGTGTCCTAATTAAGTAAAATAGCCAGTGGTTTAGCAAGGCGGTTGCAATCTTGGGTAACCGCTTTGTTAGGACATAGCTTACGCAAGCCGCTTAATTATTGCAGTGAGGTACTTACCTACTGCTGTGACATTATTCCCATGCCTTGATGTAATTAATCGCCCGGTCGGACATTGTCGGTCATTGATTACGCAGTAAAATCAATTGATAACGTAAAAAACTGTTTTCTGATGAAACGCTGGATAATTTTTTGGCAGGTTATGCTGGCGGCTAAGTAAGGTTTTTCTGGACGGCGACCCGGCACAACGGCTTTTGTACCACGCTTTGAAGGATAATATTCAAGCGACTACGGCGTACACGCACAAGCATCAATCCCACCGCAGTCTATGTGGAAGAAACTACAACCTTCGGACGAAATTAGCTCTAAGGGATTGCAGCATTCGCAAAAATCACCCGTTTTATCCCGCCATTTTTTCCTATTATAGTCCCGCTCGCGGTTGTGTTGTTCTGAGAGTGCTAAAGCGGCAGCTTTGCAGGCTTGAAAACGTGCCCTGATTTTCGGCAGGGACCGCCAAACACCGTTTTGCAATAGCGTTTGTTTGGTATATTCGGAGCAAGATAGCTCGCCGTGCCAGACCCGGTGGGCGCAGCAGAAGCCTTTATAGGGGGAGAGGTATTTTTGGTAGCCAGTGATGGCAAGCGCCAGCGATTGGGTTAGCATCTATTGTCCTGCATCAATAGGGGCGGGGGCATAGGGACGTTGCTGTGCAACGTTCCTACGGTGATAAACTGGGCTTACGGATATAACGCCACAATATCCAGTCCCGTTGTTTCCGCCAAGCCGAACATCAGGTTCATGTTCTGCACGGCTTGTCCTGACGCGCCTTTGACGAGGTTGTCGATGACCGACAGCACGACTAAGGTGTTGCCGCCTTGGGGTTGGTGCAGGGCGATTTGACAGTTATTGCTGCCGCGCACGTTGCGGGTGTCGGGATGGGCACCTTGCGGCAGGACATCGACAAAGGCCTCGTGTTGGTAGCGTTGCTCATATAGGGCTTGGATGGCTTGCAGGGTATCCGCACTGGCGTTGATTTGCGAGTATAAGGTGGCATGGATGCCGCGTATCATTGGGGTCAGGTGCGGGACAAAGGTCAGTTGCACGGTTTCGCCAGCAGCATGGCTGAGGCCTTGGCGAATTTCCGGCAAGTGCCGATGGCCGCCGACGCCATAGGCTTTAAAGCTTTCGCCCGTTTCGCTCATTAAGGTCGCCAGTTCGGCTTTGCGCCCGGCACCGCTGACTCCGGATTTTACGTCGGCAATCAGCTGCTGGGTGTCGATCAGGCGGTTTTCGATCAGCGGTAAAAAGCCCAGTTGCACGGCGGTCGGGTAGCAACCTGGGCAGGCGACCAGTTGGGCTTGTTGGATGGCGGCGCGGTTGACTTCGGGCAGGCCGTAGACGGCGTGTTTTACCAAGTCGGGGCAGGCGTGGGTCATGCCGTACCATTGCTCCCATTCGGGGATATTTTGCAATCTAAAATCGGCGGACAGGTCGATGACTTTTATGCCGCGTGCCAGTAAGGCTTCGGCCATTTGCATGGCGGTGCCGTTGGGGGTGGCGAAAAAGACCACGTCGCATTGGGCTAAGGTGTCGATTTCCGGTTGGCTGAAGCTGACGGCCACGAAGTTGCGTAGGCTAGGGTATACCGTATCGACGCGCACCCCGGCATCGGCGCGGGAGGTGACGACGCTGACTTCAACGTCTGGATGCCGTGCTAAAATCCGTAACAGTTCAACACCTGTATAACCGGTGCCGCCTACAATACCTGCCTTAATCATTTGTTATCCTAGTTTATGACGGTTGGAATGCTTGCCGCCGAATAGCCTGCCCAAGCGAACGGGCGGTTATTTCAGCGGTGGAGAAAGGGTTTATAATAGCGGCCTATTTTAAAGGTATTATTGCCATGCGTGTTATTGAAATTAACCAGACGCTGTTAACGCCCTCCGAACGCGCTGTGCCTGTGCCTTCGGGGCAGCAGGTTTTAGTGCGGGTTGCCGCCGCCGGTGTCAACCGCCCGGATGTGATGCAGCGGCAGGGGCTGTATCCGCCGCCGCCCGGTGCGTCGGATATTCCGGGGTTGGAAATCGCCGGAACGGTGGTGGCGGTGGGTGATGAGGTGAAACATGTCCGGGTCGGTGATGCGGTGTGCGCTTTGGTGACGGGCGGCGGTTATGCCGAATATTGTCTGGCGACGGCGGCTTTATGCTTGCCGGTGCCGTCGGGTTTGTCGTTTGTTGAAGCGGCGGCTTTGCCGGAAACATTTTTTACCGTCTGGAGTAATGTCTTTGACCGCGCCCGTTTAGCCGCCCACGAAACCTTGTTGGTGCATGGCGGTGGTAGCGGTATCGGTACGACAGCGATACAGTTGGCTAAGGCCTTAGGGGCTAACGTTTATGTGACGGCGGGGTCTGAGCAAAAATGCCAGTTGTGCCGGGCTTTGGGCGCTGATGCGGCGATTAATTATCATGACCAGGATTTTGTTGACCAAATCTTAGCGTTAACGGCGCAGCGGGGCGTTGATGTGGTATTGGATATGGTCGGCGGCGCGTATCTGGCGCGTAATGTCAAATGCTTGGCCGAAGAGGGCAGGTTAGTGCAAATCGCCGTGCAGCAGGGCGCAAAAGCCGAGCTGAATTTGTGGGCGGTGATGTTAAAACGCCTGACCTTGACCGGGTCTACCTTAAGGGCGCAGGATGATGGTTTTAAGGCCGCCATTGCCCGGCAACTCTATCAAACCGTTTGGCCTTTGTTGGCGGCAGGTACGGTCAAGCCGATTATCCATGCCACTTTTCCCCTTAACCAAGCCGCGCTGGCGCATGACATGATGGAGAGCAACCAGCATTTCGGCAAAATCATCTTACAGGTCGCTTTATGAACTATACCACCCTAATTTCCGCCAGCCAATTGCAAGCCCAGTTAGGCCATCCCGATTGGGTTATCGTCGATTGCCGGTTTTCTTTGGCGGATAGCGATGCAGGCCGTAACGCCTATCAGTTCGGCCATATCCCCACCGCCCGTTATGCCGATTTGAATAAGGATTTGTCCTCCGCCATCACCGACCAGACGGGTCGCCATCCGTTGCCGGATTTTCGGGTGTTGGCGAAGGCTTTGGGCGCGTGGGGTATCAGCAACTATAGCCAAGTGGTGGTGTACGATGATGCGGCTGGCGCGTTTGCCGGGCGGTTATGGTGGTTGTTACGCGCTATGGGGCACCGTAACGTCGCGGTGTTGGATGGCGGCATTAATTATTGGCGGCAACAAGGCTTGGCGATCACCACAGTATTGCCGCAAGTGAAGCCTTGCGTGTTTAGGCCGTATCTGGATACCAGCACTTGGCTGGATGCGCGGGCTGTGGAAAATGGTTTGGCGACGGCCAAGCTGTGCCTGATTGATGCCCGCACCCCCGAACGTTATCGCGGTGAGCAGGAACCGATAGATCCGGTGGCGGGACATATCCCAGGGGCGTTAAACCGCCCTTTCCAATGGAATTTGGCGCAAGACGGACGGTTTTTGCCCGCTGACGTGTTGCGCGGGCAGTTTACCGCTTTGCTGGGCAAATTTGCCCCTGAAGCGGTTGCGCATAACTGCGGCTCTGGCGTGACGGCTTGCCATAATATCTTGGCGATGGAAGTGGCGGGTTTACTGGGGTCTAAGCTATATGCCGGGTCTTGGAGCGAGTGGATTCGGGATGGCAATAGGGGAGTGGCGCGGGGATGACCTATTCTAAAAACGTCGCGCCTTATGGTTGGTATGTTGCGTCTTATTTGTTAAGGTTTGTGGAACTTGACCAAAGCGGTAATGACGACCCGGAAAAACGTTTTATCTCTTGGGAAAATACGGTTCTTATTAAAGCCCAAAATCTTGATGAGGCCTATGATAAGACTGTTGAAATTGCCTTGGCGGCAACAGAGCCTTACAAAGGCGGGGAAGATGGGGTGAATATGCAATGGGTTTTTGAGGGATTGACAGACATTTTGCCCATTTATGAAGAGCTTGGAGACGGTGCGGAAATTATGTGGGCTGAATACGGGCCGCGCAAATTAAGAAATATCCGCAAGCGTATTAGAGAAAAAAGCGAAATGTATCAATAGGGTGAGTTGGCGTTAACATAACATTATGGGCACTTCTGTTGTTGATTCCTAACTGACATTCATGGTTATCGACTTAATTAAAAGCGGATTATGCCGGATTATGGGGTGGCTAAAAATTCATTGATACAAAATGAAATCAAGTGGATACAAGATTATGAACGCGCCCCATAATCCGTTACAATAAGTATTTTTTGGCTGGGCCACATGTTTCCGTGTGGACAAATGCTTAAGCTTTTGCCCACACATCACAAGGGTTAATTAGCGGTTTTTTTCAAAAAAACCGCATCTTTTGCTGGTATGGTAAAGCTACTTCCGATCTTATTGCCTTGCAGGTCATAGTAAGGGTTGCTTGCAGGCAGAAGGTCGGGGCGGGTAGTGCTATCGATAGTCCAAGCATTATCGGACATATTCAAGAATGCTTTGCCGTTAGCAAACGTACGCGATAAACGGTTGGCGGTACCATACTGGAATTTAATATTTCTAAAATAAACAGTGCCCAAGGTTTCACTGATCCCTAATTTGATGTTGCGGGGGTAGTTTGTCGCTGTAAAGCTAAGTGTGTAAGTTCGCCAGTCACCGTCCGCCAATACCCAAGCGTCATAACCGCCAAAGTTTCCGGCATGAATTTGAAAAGGTGTATTAGAAAAATTATGCGTTTCGCCATTGACTTGCACACTAAAGCTATCCGAGGCTTTCGCGTCGAACGTCAACGTATATTCTTGGCCTATTGTCAGATTTCCCATGGCTGTAGAACTCAGTAATAGCCCGACACCATAGTCGTTAGGTTTAGTGCCCGAAGGAACGCCGGCAATTTCGATACTGTGCGAGCCATCTGTTACATAGGAGGCGCCATCGCTGGCAATATTGCCGTCGAGCTTAACGGTATAGTTTGACGCGATATCCAACTCCCAAGTAGCGTCTTGTAAATGATTAGTCGTATCAGCCGGAACTTCGCGGCTTGCTGCACCCGATGCGGCGCCTAACCATTTGTAATTTGAACCGCCCCCCCGTTGTTCTGACCAGTCAAATATGCCCATATCATCCCCGCTACCGTAGGGATGGGGCATACCAACCATCAGGCCGACCGCAAAATGTCGGCGGAAAGCGCTGTCGGGAGCGTAAGTTGAGGTGTTTGAGTGGTATGTGGCAGTGGGCATACGGTTGTAACCGTAGCTGAATTTTGGTAGTGCCTGGGCTTTTTGCACCCAATGGGACAGATGTTCGTATGCCTCAGAAAAACGTCCGCCATCGGTGTTGACATTATCCATAAAGGTTTCCATCTGTACGCCATTGACGTAGTTGAAGCCACGGTAACCCCGGAGTGGGGTGTCGCTGTCGAATTGCACTATTTTGTCCGGTGAACCGAGATTGGTTAATTGGGTGCGTAAAAATCCCGCATATTCTTGGATGCCTAGCCCGAAACTGTTTATGCCATTAAAAGAACCCCAATCCCCTGTGCCGTCATTATTGGCATCTATAGGGCGGGCATAATGATAATAAGAATTGAGTATCACATCATGCTCCATTCCTTGGTGCTGGGTTTGTGAGTTTAACCCTGTACCCATTAGCTGGGCAGCCCAATAATTAGCTTTATGCCCCTGAGAGTCTGTTGGGGCGTGTAGGCTATAATTAAGGCGATAAGACATGTCGGTTGACGTTGTCCAGGCCGCAACATGAGGGGCAATATAAGCGCCGCTAGAGAAGCTTTTAGCGGTTGTGCCATAGTTGGTGCTACGGGTAACGGTAATGGCGCCTGACAGAATCTGGGTTACTTTAGCATGTTCAAAGTTACTCCAGTCTGAAGTGCTATTTCTTATGAGAATGTAATCTCCAACATTGAAGACACTGGTGTCGGCAACATTAATTTGGCTTGCCGTAGAGGTGATACTTGCTGTAGCGGTCGTTCCTGTATAATAAAGAAAGTGACCCGGAAAGACAGTGCCTACTTTTGTAGTGCCGCTGTCAGAACCAACATATATCGTGGTGGGTGGATTGGCAAGGATAGTGATAATACCACTGTTTGGATATTGTGATTTTATCGCGTTCATATCGCTTAAGTAGCCGTGATGGATGGCAAAGTTAGCGGCATTACCAACATTATCGAAACTTTCATTGCCTGCCCTACTGCCGTCCCCAATTGTTGGATCTGGATCTGAATATAAGGTTTTAAAGCCCATATTAATCGGATATTCCGTCGGCAGTGTGATGGGGGTCGCCGAACAGGTCCCCGCAACCAGCACCATACATGATGCCACGCCTAGCCTTTTTTTTACAGATGTCATAATTACTATTTCCTTTTTGAGGGTTATGTAAGTTTCACAATCGTTATACCCGACACGGGAAAATATTGTGGGTCATTGGCAATTACTTAATCCCGTCTTTACTCTTTATAAAGATACCGAGTAGCGACGGTTTTTTTCTCCTATTTTCTCCCATGGAGGGGGTTGAAATAGAGGGGGAAATGAAAGCTTATGCTTTGATAATTGCCACAGTGCGCCAAAAAATGGCTTCGGCAATATTTGTTCACCGCAACGGCGGAAGCCTTTGCCAGCCTTAAGATAAGGCTGGCCAAATTATATAGTAATAAAAAAACACAATAAAATAAAAAATTATCACTTAAAAGTGAATAATTCACAAAAATAAAAGGAAAAAATTCTTTTCAGGAAATTATTTTTTAAAAAACTTCAATGGCTACGCTCTCTAGAGGCTTTTTTATTGACTTAACTTTTAGGGTTGTATTGTTTTCTGAGAGTCGGCTAAATATCTGCCATATCCTTTTTTTACCTGAATTATGGACAAAAACGTCGCCTGAAAACGGCAGCAATTGTCCGTATTGTCAGTCGGACACAATTAATGGGCTGGCCAAATGGTGCTAATGGGAGTGCCGACGTTGCATCTTTGAAAAAGACGGTCAGTGGTTAGGTGATATGACAGGGAAGGGCGGTATTTGTAGTGCAGCGCTAGCCGTTGATGATTTAATATGTGGGCATGCATGTGTATATCACTGGGGAATTGGCAGATATACACGGGCTTTGGCCACATAATGTGGCCTGGAAGAGGGGGGGGCGAAGTGTGGCCGCAGGGTTAGTGATCTGCTTAACAGTGTCAATGGAATCGGAATAACCTGAGGGCGGAATGAGCCTTACCCCTCCCGCTTCCAACGGATCTGCACAAACTCCAAAGCCTCTTGGATATTCAGGTCGCGGGTGGCACCGCCGGTTCTGACGAACAACTTGGGCGTGCCGTTTTGGGTGAGGAAAACCGGACGGTGGGCGGGGCTGATAATGAGGCGGCAGATGTCTTTGTGGTCGATGACGTGGAACAGGACATGGACTAGGCTGCAAAGGTCGGCGCCTAAGTTGGTGGAGATGGCGGTCATGATGGACTGCTCAAAACCGTCTTGGTTGGGCTTTTTCAGGGTTTGGTAATCTTTTTCCAAGCCTATAATAGTGCCGTCGTCGGCTACGCCTATTAATAAAGTACCGCCGTGGCTGCTGTTTAAGAAACCCGCCAGGGTTTTGAGGATAACCCCTTCTAGGGTGCGGTTGATACGGGATTGCTCCAAATCCCAGCGTAGCGAGGACTTAAACTCCAAGTATGGGCCTTCGCCTAGGGCGATGATGGTGGCCAAGTCTTTTTGCAACTCCGCTTTCAGGGATTCGATACGCGCTAGACGTTTGTGTAATACCCCGTAAATGCCGACTGTCAACAAGCCCAGCATCGCGCCGATTTTGGCGTAAAACATCAGCAGGTTGTCTTCCGCGATGTTGCCGTCGAAAATGGAGGTAAGCTGGCTAAAGACGTATTCGAGGGAAGATAATTTATTATTATTGCTTTCACGCGAATAGATGAAGTTATAACTGGGGGCGAGGATAAACACGCCGATCAGCGCACCAATCAGGGCGGCGGTGGCGTAGAGTTTGAGCTGCTGTTTCCAAAGCGACAGCATCAGTAAAAAGAATCTTTTCATAATGCCAGTGAAGGTCAGATAAGAGGGAATACCTTACGCCAGACAAAGGGAAGGGGCTTATAAAGCCCCTTCCGGCTGTGGCGCGTTAACAGCCTAAAATAGCGATGCCCACATTTCATCGACTTTTTTGACGACGGCGGGGGTCATGCTAATGGTTTTGCCCCATTCACGGCTGGTTTCGCCCGGCCATTTGTTGGTGGCGTCAAAACCGACTTTGGAACCTAAACCGGAGACTGGTGAGGCAAAGTCGAGATAATCAATCGGGGTGTTTTCCAGTATCGTCAAGTCGCGTGCCGGGTCCATGCGGGTAGTGATGGCCCAGATCACGTCTTGCCAATTGCGGACATCGATATCATCATCAACGACAATGACAAACTTCGTGTACATGAATTGCCGCAAATACGACCAAGTACCGAGCATGACCCGTTTAGCATGGCCAGCGTATTGTTTTTTCATGCTGATGACCGCCATCCGGTAGGAACAGCCTTCGGGCGGTAAGTAAAAGTCGGTGATTTCCGGGAATTGCTTTTGCAAAATCGGCACAAACACCTCGTTTAAGGCCACGCCCAGAATGGCGGGTTCGTCGGGCGGCCTGCCGGTAAAAGTGCTGTGGTAAATCGGCGCATAGCGTTGGGTGATGCGCTCTATGGTGAAGACCGGAAATTCATCGACTTCGTTATAGTAGCCGGTATGGTCACCGAACGGGCCTTCGGGGGCGGTCTCGCCGGGATAGATGAAGCCTTCCAGGACAATTTCGGCACTCGCGGGCACTTGTAAGTTATGGCTCAAGCAGGTGGCGACTTCGGTCTTGCTGCCGCGCAACAGGCCGGCAAAGGCGTACTCGGACAGGCTGTCAGGTACGGGCGTTACGGCACCGAGGATGGTGGCGGGGTCTGCACCTAGGGCGACGGCGACCGGAAACGGCTCGCCCGGATGGGCTTTTTGCCAATCACGAAAATCCAAGGCTCCGCCACGGTGCGCTAACCAGCGCATAATGACTTTGTTTTTGCCGATCACTTGTTGACGGTAGATGCCGAGGTTTTGCCGCTCTTTATGCGGCCCTTTGGTAATGACCAAAGGCCAGGTGATTAAGGGGCCGGCATCATCGGGCCAACAGGTTTGGATGGGGTAATCGCTTAAGTCCACCTCGTCGCCGACTCGGACGACTTCTTGGCAGGGCGGCGATTTGACCAGTTTCGGCGCCATGTTCAGCACTTGTTTGAACACAGGGATTTTTTCAAACGCATCCCTCATGCCTTTAGGCGGTTCCGGCTCTTTCAGATAGGCCAGTAATTCGCCGATACCGCGCAATTCGCTGACCGATTCGGCCCCCATACCCATAGCCACACGGCGTGGGGTGCCGAACAGGTTGGCCAGCACGGGGGTGTGGGAACCTTTGGGGTTTTCAAACAGCAGGGCGGGGCCGCCTTGTTTTAAGACCCGGTCACAGATCTCGGTGATTTCCAGGTACGGATCGACCTCGACGGTGATGCGTTTCAGTTCGCCCTGTTTTTCCAGTTGCGCGATAAAATCGCGCAAGTCGCGGTACTTCATGCGGTTATGCCGTTGTGCCGGAGCAGTGCGTCGATGTTAGGCTCGCGGCCACGGAAGCTGACGAACAGTTCCATGGCATTTTTGCTGCCGCCTTTTTCGAGGATATTGGTTAGGAAAGACTGGCCGGTTGCCTCGTCGAACACGCCTTTTTCTTCAAATAAAGAATAAGCGTCACTGGACAGTACCTCAGCCCATTTGTAGCTGTAATAGCCCGCCGCATAGCCCCCCGCAAAGATATGCGTAAAGCTGTGCGGGAAGCGGTTGAATTTGGGGGCTTGGATGACCGCGACTTGGTTTCTGACTTGGTCGAGGATTTCATAAATACGGCCACCGCGTTCGGGGTCATATTCTAAGTGCATCCGAAAATCAAACAGGCTGAACTCCAATTGTCTGACGATGAACAGCCCGGCTTGGAAGTTTTTTGCCGCCAGCATTTTGGCAAATAAGCTGTCGGGCAACACTTCGCCAGTTTGGTAATGGCCGGACATTAAGGCTAACGCGTCTTTTTCCCAACACCAGTTTTCCATAAATTGGCTGGGCAGTTCGACCGCATCCCATTCCACACCGTTAATACCGGACACACCCAAATAGTCGACTTGGGTGAGTACATGATGCAAGCCGTGGCCAAATTCGTGGAACAGCGTGGTGACTTCGTCGTGGGTCAGCAGCGCGGGGGTGTCGGCGGTGGGCGGGGTAAAGTTACAGGTGAGGTAAGCGACCGGAATTTGGATGTGATCGTCGGTTTTTTTCCGGCCTACGCAATCGTCCATCCACGCGCCGCCGCGCTTTTTTGTCCGTGCGAACAGGTCGGTATAAAATTTGCCGCGCAATTGTCCGTCTTTATCGTGGATTTGGAATAATTGGACATCGGGATGCCAGGTGTCGAATTCGGTTATTTCGCTGATTTGTAAGCCGTACAAACGCTCGACAACGGCAAACAGGCCGGGTAGGACACGGGTGATAGGGAAATAGCTTTTGACTTCTTCTTGTGAAAGCTGGTACAAATGCTGACGCATTTTTTCCGAGTAATAGCCGATGTCCCAGGGTTCCATTTCAATAAAGGCGTGGACTTCGCGGGTATAGTCTTGTAACTCTATTAAATCGTTACGCGCTTGCCGCCAAGATTTATGCGCCAAGTCTTCCAAAAAGCTGATGACTTCTTCCGGTTTTTTCGCCATTTTGGTGCTGAGTGACAGTTCCGCGAAATTATTAAAGCCAAGCAGCTTGGCTTTTTCATGGCGTAAGGACAAAATTTGCTCCATCAGCAGGCTGTTGTCCCAATGGCCGCCATGCGGGCCGATTTCGGAAGCGCGGGTGGTATAAGCCTCGTAGATTTCCCGGCGCAATTCACGGCTGTCCGCGTAAGTCATAACGGCGTTATAGGATGGGAATTGCAGGGTCAGCAACCAGCCTTCCTCGCCCGCTTGTTCGGCAGCCTGTTTGGCTTGGGCGATGGCGGATTCGGGCATACCGACCAAATCCCTTTTGTGGCTGATAGATTTGCTCCAAGCGTTGGTGGCATCTAAGACATTTTCTTCAAAATGGCTGGTGTGCTGGCTGAGTTCTTGGCAAATTTCTTTATAGCGCTGTTTTTTCTCTTCGCTGAGGTCAACGCCGGACAAGCGGAAATCACGCAGGGCGTTGCGGACGATTTTTTGTTGGGCGGTGTCGAAGGTGGAGAATTCGGAATGCTTGGCAATTTGCCGATAGGCGTAAAATAGCCGTTTGTTCTGACCCATTTCTGTCCCATAGTCGCTCAGCTTAGGCAGGCAGGCATTATAGGCCTCGCGTAGGGCTTCGTTGTTGCAGACTGAATTGAGGTGGCTGACGGGCGACCACGCTTTGTTAAGGCGGTCTTCGGCATCGGCGATAGGTTGGATTAGTTTTGCCCAATTGTAGTTTTGCTTGGTTTTTAGGCATTCGGCAACTGTTTCCCGTGCGTCGGCCAACAATTGGTCTATGGCGGGTACGACATGTTCCGGTTTTATTTCTGAAAACAGCGGCAAAGAACTCTCGGTTAATAAGGGATTGTTCATAAGGGTAAAAAAATAGGGGCTCAGGTTGCGTTAAAGGTGATGATGACGGAAGCGTTGTTATTGTTTTTTTTGAGCATCGAAGAACACCGCTGTTTTGGATAGGTGGTCGTGCCAGCCACGCCGGTCTTTATCGAACAAAATCCACAAAAAACCCAGTCCGAACAGCCCCCAAGATGCCAAGGCGGTGAGATAGCGGACCAGTGCTTGTGTCCAGTTTATAGGCTTTTGGTTGTCTGTCAAAACCCGTATTTTCCACGCTTTAAGGCCTAACGTCTGTCCGCCGTGCGTCCAGAACCAGCCGTAGAAAATAAAACCGATGGTCAACAGGTAGAAGGGGAATAAAAAGTGTTGGCCAGTGAAGGCTTCACCTGAGTTTAAAGGCAATAACAGGGCGGTTGCGACAAAAAAAACGGCAATCAGCAGGATCAGGTCATAGATGACCGCTGCTAATCGGCGCAAAAAACCAGGTGCAGGCTCGAAACCCAAGCCTGGTTGTGGTTTTTGGGGTGCGGGATGGCGGGCCAATTAATCTTTGAATAAAGCTAATTTTTGGCCAAAATACATGCACATTGCCATCAATGCGCCCAGCATCAGCAAAGAAAAAACAAACGGCGGCCTGTGGAACAGAAGGATAAAAAAGTCTGCCGCAAAAATACTGGTAAGGATTGGGTGGTCGATAAAGCCACTAATAATCTTCTTAAACATAGCAATTCCGTCAAGCACGTCAAGGTGCGAGTGTGTAAAAAAATGGTTACCTGATCTTGTATCTGGTTACAATGCGCATAATAGACTTGTAAAAAATCAGAACAACGATTCTACTATAATCAAAAGGGGAATGTAAAAGAAAACAAACTTACCATGGTGGGATAGAATTCATTGAAATGATATGATTAATACAATTAGAAAAATAAACAATAATGGTGTAACGCTCATCCTAAATCTCTTCAAAAAAATAATTCAGTCGGCGCGGGCGCAAATACCGCCGCCAACAGTTGAAAAGGTCAAGATTTATGCACGTTCCGAGCATACCATTTCGCGGGCGCAAATCAGTGATAATGCGCTCAAAGTCTTGTATCGGTTGCAAAAAGAAGGTTTTGAAGCCTATCTGGTAGGCGGCTGTGTGCGGGATTTATTGCTGGGGCGGGAGCCTAAGGATTTTGATGTCGTCACTAACGCCGACCCTGAACAAGTGCGGAAAGTTTTCCGCAATTGCCGGATTATTGGTCGGCGGTTCCGCTTGGCGCATGTCCATTTTGGCAGGGAAGTGATCGAAGTGGCCACTTTTCGCGGTGACGGTGCTGCCCAAAATGATGCGCAAGTGCTCAACCAGGAAGGGCGGGTGTTGCGGGATAATGTCTACGGCACAATTGAGGAAGATGTCTGGCGGCGGGACTTTACGGTCAATGCCTTGTATTACAATATTAAGGACTTTTCGGTAGCCGATTATGTGCAGGGTATGGAAGACCACCGTAATGGCATTCTCCGGCTGATAGGCGAGCCTAGCACCCGTTTTCGCGAAGATCCGGTGCGGATGCTCAGGGCGGTGCGTTTTGCCGTGAAATTGGGCTTTAAGCTGCATCCTGATTGCCAACAGGCATTGCATGGGGCGGCGGCCTTGTTGTCAAGCATCCCGGCCGCACGGCTGTATGACGAGGTGTTAAAGCTGTTTTTGTACGGTTATGCCTTACAAACTTTTGAAATGCTCAGGCATTACGGCCTATTCCAGGTGCTGTTCCCCGATACGGAGCGGAGTTTGGCCGACCAGGACAACGATTTTCCGCGTATGCTTTTGGTTAGGGCTTTGCAAAATTCTGATAACCGGATTGCTGACGGCAAGACAGTAACGGCGTATTTCTTATTTGCGGCCTTGCTGTGGGAACCTGTGCGGCTGTCGGCTCTGCAAAAAATGAGGGAAGGGCAGGTGGAGTACATGGCCTATCAGGATGCCGCTAACGAGGTCATCGCCCGGCAAGTCCGCTATACCGCTATGCCCCGTCATATCAGTTTGGCTATCCGTGAAGTTTGGGCTTTGCAGCCTAAATTTACTACCCGCGTAGGGTCTAAGCCCAGCCGTCTGCTGTTGCATCCGCGGTTTCGCGCCAGCTTTGACTTTCTGTTGCTCCGCGCCGAAACTGGCGGCGTTGATGCGGAGTTGGCGCAGTGGTGGCAAGCCTATCAAAATGCTGATGAAAATGAGCAGCGCAAGATGACCCAGCCGTCCCGTAAAAGCACCGGCGGCAAGCCGCGTAAACGGATGTACCGGAAAAAATCTACGTCCGCCCCAACCGACGTATAACGCTAAACCGCCTAACTCCGCGTAAGCGCTACGCGGGGTTAGGCAAGCCACTGTAGAGCCTATTATGATGAACCATGACCCTCTCTTTTTCTGAAAACACCGCTGTGCCGAGCTTGGTTTATTTAGGTTTGGGCAGCAACCTTGCTGAACCTGTCGGGCAGATAAAATCCGCCTGCCGGGCGATTTCGGCCTTGCCGGACATCCAAACGATCGCCTGTTCCAGCCTGTACCGTAGCCTGCCGATGGGGCCGCAAGACCAACCCGATTACATTAACGCGGTGATGTGCGTCAGTACCTGCTTGTCGCCACAAGCCTTGTTACGGCATTTGCAAACCATTGAACAAGCCCACGGGCGTGAACGTAAAGGCGAACGCTGGGGGGCGCGGACATTGGATGTCGACATTTTATTATACGGCGAGCAGTTGATTGACTCGCCGGATTTGACCGTGCCGCACAGCGGCATCGCCGAACGGTCGTTTGTCTTGTTGCCTTTAGCTGAAATTGCCCCACAGTTGGTCATTCCAGGCAAAGGCACGGTTACTGAATTGCTGGCACACTGTCCTTTGCTAGGACTCCAACGGTTAAATTGATATGACTTTTATAGTAAAACCGCTGTCTATCAATGATTTGACGGCAATGAAACAGCGCGGTGAAAAAATCACTTGCCTGACGGCTTATGATGCCAGTTTTGGTGCGTTAATCGACCGTACCGGCATTGATATGATGTTGGTCGGGGATTCTTTAGGGATGACCATGCAAGGCCACACGACAACTTTGCCTGTGACCATCCGCGATATGGTCTACCATGCCCGTTGTGTTAGCCGCGCCCGGCAACGGGCTTTTGTCGTCGCCGACCTGCCGTTTATGAGTTATCCTTGTGCCGCCACCGCCGCCGCCAATGCCGCTAAACTGATGCAGGCGGGTGGGGTCCAAATGGTCAAGCTCGAAGGGGCACGGCTGGATATCGTCAGCTTTTTGGTGCAGCAAGGCATTCCGGTATGCGGGCATCTAGGCCTTTTGCCCCAGCATATCAACCAATTGGGCAGTTATGCCGTGCAAGGTAAAGAACCGGCTGCCGCCGATAAAATCCTTGCCGATGCCCTATCATTGCAACAGGCAGGGGCGGCATTACTGGTATTAGAATGCGTTCCCGCGACCTTAGCCAAAGCTATCGCCAGCCAATTGCACATCCCGGTCATCGGTATTGGCGCCGGGATCGATTGTGACGGTCAAGTGCTGGTGTTGCAAGATATGCTCAATATCAGCGGCGGCAAACGCCCACGCTTTGTCAAAGATTTTATGCAGGAGGCTGGGACGGTCGCAGGGGCGATACTGGCTTATCATAACGCCGTCAAACAAGGCGCTTTCCCAGCCGCCGAACACAGCTTTTAGTCCATCATGCAAATAGTCAAAACCATTCCCGCTTTGCAGGCCACGTTAAAAATTTGGCGGCAAGCAGGCGATAGCATCGCTTTTGTGCCGACGATGGGCAATTTACATAACGGTCACTTACAATTGGTGCAGGCGGCCAAAACCCGCGCCAATCGTGTTGTGGTGAGCATTTTTGTCAACCCCACCCAATTTGGTGCCGGCGAAGACTTTGCCAGTTATCCGCGCACCGAAACGGAAGATCAGCAAAAACTGCAAGAAATTGCCACTGATTTGTTATTTTTGCCGCCAGTGACAGAGATTTACCATCCCCACGCGCAAACGGTTGTGGTGGTGAATGGCGTTTCCGAACGCTATTGTGGCGCGTCGCGGCCTGGGCATTTTACCGGCGTAGCAACAGTGGTCTGTAAGTTGCTGAATATGGTACAGCCGGACATCGCTGTCTTTGGCGAGAAGGATTTTCAGCAGTTAGCGGTGATACGCGCGATGGTCAGGGATTTGAACATGCCGGTCGCTATCCGCAGTGTCGCCACGGTACGCGAAGCCAGCGGCTTGGCGATGAGTTCGCGTAACAATTATCTGACAACGGCGGAAAAGGCTACCGCTGTTGTGCTGTACCAAGCACTATGCGCGGCCCGCGAGGCCTTGTTGCAGGGGGGGGCTGCGGTTGCCGAGATTGAGGCCGAAGCCCTGCACCGTTTGCGGCAAGCAGGCTTTCTGCCGGATTATTTCAGCGTTTGCCGTAGTGCCGATTTGCAGCCCGCTAGCCATGATGACAGCGAATTGGTCATTTTGGCGGCGGCAAAATTGGGCAAAACCCGCTTGATCGATAACGTCAGCTTGGTGCGCTTGCCCAAAGAAGCCCCTGTTCTAAACGGGCGATGAGCCGGGGCAGAACAGGGTCATGACCCCGCGATGATGGTCTTTTTTTAATGCTAATCCGAGACAAAACCCGCCAATAGTTGAAGGAAATGGTAGGTTAAGGGATAATTAGCGGTTTTCTAACGTATTTTATAGTGTTTTATTATGCAAATTACGCTGCTTAAGGCAAAGTTACACAGAGCGACGGTCACCCGTTCGGAATTGGGTTATGAAGGGTCGTGTGCGATTGATGGGGCTATTTTGGATTTGTCAGGCATCAGAGAATACGAGCAGATTCAGATTTACAACATTAACAACGGTGCACGGTTTACCACCTATGCTATCCGCGCCGAAGACCATTCAGGAGTGTTTTCGGTTAATGGGGCAGCCGCGCGTATGGCTTGTCCGGGCGATTTGATTATTGTCTGCGCCTACGCTAGCTTTAGCCAAGAAGCCGCTGACAAGCATAAGCCTATCTTGGTTTATTTCAATGACAAGAACGAAGTTTTGCGTTCTGCTTCTGCCATTCCTGTACAAGCCGCCGGTTAATTTAGGGCAGGGAGGCAACGCATCGCCTCCCTGCGGCACGCGTCCAGCCGCTGTTTGCCAGGTAACCGTCCCCAGCAAACAGCAATACCCTTTTGTCCGGTTGCTTAACCGGCAAGACACTTTCACCGCTAAAGCAAGCGTTTGCCCGTATTATTGGCTTGTTTGCCTCATGCGCATCGCCTTAATCATTAAGGTTAGGGCAATTTCTTAAGGCCAAGCGGGGCGGACAGGTTTAATGCGCCGTATTTATTCGGCAATGCGTTGATAACGGCACAATAACCTGCCTTAGGATAACCTTAAACATGGCCGTAGCTCTGGCAATATTACCCGTTTAAAAACTATTTTTTCGCGGAAATATAATGGGATACCAATGTATTGGGATTATCGGAGCCTTAATAACGAAGAATGGCATTTAAGAGTACAGGTCAAGCAGGTTACAATAGGCATATTTATCTGCCCTGTTCCGCGCTATAGCACCGCATCCCAAGGCGGTTGTGCCATCCGGCGGATTCTGGGGCAACGCTTGTGAAGGTTGCCGTGCGGAAACTATAAATATGCGGCATAACCCGTTTCTTTTTGCTAAAAATGCAGGTCTTTTCCTTTGACTAAAAAAATTATTCGCATTGCCACGCGGCAAAGCCCTTTAGCCGTTTGGCAAGCCGAGCATGTCGCCCAACGTTTACAGCAACTGTTTCCGAATATCAGCACCGAATTGGTGAAAATGGTGACGCGCGGCGATAAAATCCTTGACGCGCCCTTGGCAAAAGTCGGCGGTAAAGGCTTGTTCGTTAAAGAATTAGAGCAAGGTATGCTGGAGGGGATTGCCGATATTGCCGTGCATTCCATGAAAGATGTGCCGGTTGACTTTCCCGACGGCCTGCATTTGGCGGCTATCTTGGAGCGGGAAGACCCTAGTGATGCGTTTGTCTCTAACCGCTATGCGTCGATTGACGACTTGCCCGGCAATGCCAAAATTGGCACGTCTAGCTTACGTCGCCAATGCCAAATTAAAGGGCGTTTCCCCGAAGCCGAAATTCTGTCTTTACGCGGTAATGTCAACACCCGCCTAGCGAAACTCGATGCGGGTGACTATGATGCGATCATTTTGGCCTCGGCAGGGTTAAAGCGTTTGGGCTTGGCGGGGCGGATCCGCCAGGCTTTGCCGGTTAACCTGAGCTTGCCCGCCATAGGGCAGGGGGCGATAGGCATAGAATGCCGGATTGACGATGCCGAAACCAATGCCCTGTTGGCGGCCTTGCACGATGCTGATACGGGTTTATGCGTGGCGGCGGAGCGGGCGATGAACGCACGTTTGCAAGGCGGTTGCCAAGTGCCGATTGCCGGTTTTGCCATTCATCAAGACGGGAAGTTGTATATGCGCGGTTTAGTCGGGGCGCCTGACGGCAGTCTGCTCTACCGTAGCGAGGGCGTGGCCGACTTAGATGCGGCGCAAGACTTGGGCCGCCAAATTGCCGAAGATTTGTTAAGCCAAGGCGCGGATAAAATTCTTCAGGCCTTGTTTGCCGAATGAGCGGGTTAGGCGGGGCGGGTGTGTTAGTGACCAGGCCTGCGCATCAGGCTGAGGTTTTGTGTCGCCTGATTGCCGAACAAGGCGGTACCGCCATCCGTTTCCCGACCTTAGCAATTGAGGCCACCGCAGATACGGTGGCGGTACAAACGGCTTTGGCAAATTTGGGAAATTTTCAATGGCTTATTTTTATTAGCGCCAATGCGGTAAATTTTGCGCTCAAGGCGAATGGTGGCAAAATACCCAAATTAATTGCACCACGCTTAGCGGCCATTGGCCAAAGTACCGCCCAAGCCCTCGCAAATTCGGGCTTGGGTGTCGATCTTGTGCCTGCACAGGGTTTTAACAGCGAAGCCTTGTTGGCGGAGCCGCTTTTGCAACAAGTCGGTGGGCAACGCATCTTAATTGTGCGTGGTGAAGGCGGGCGCGAAGAATTGGCGGCACAGCTACGGCATCGGGGGGCTGAAGTCAGCTATATTGATGTCTATAAACGGGTTATGCCGGATAATAATGCCTCCGAGGTGCAGGCGTTATTAACGCAGCAACGCTTGCAGGCCATTACCATCACCAGCGGCGAAGCCTTGCAGAATCTATTGATGATGGTTGCACCGGCTTACCATCCGTTATTGACGGCGATCCCCGTCATTGTGGTGAGTGGGCGGCTGGCGCAAATGGCAAATAATTTAGGCTTTAAACACGTTGTCGTGGCGGAGCAGCCTGCCGACAGCGCAATGATTAAAGCAGTAACAATGTGTTTAACGGGGAAATAGCGTGGCAGAATTGAGCGGACAACAACAAGAAGAACTGGGCGCAAGCACAAAAGTCCAGCGGTCACGAAACGGATTCTGGTTTGGTATCATCATGTTACTGATTATTGCCAGTTTGGCAGGGGCAGGTTTTTATCTGTTTACCCAACTGCGTGACCGTCAGGAAGGCCTAGGCGGTGAAGTAAAAGGCGAAATGTCCAAACAATTAGGCGACTACCAAAGCCAATTGGCCGCCATCCAAAGCCAACTCGCCGCGTTAGAAACTAACATCAGCAACAAAGACGGCCATTTTACCAAGACGTTGGCCGATTTTTCCCAACTGCATGAAGAAAAGCTGAACAACACGCGTAAGGAATTAGGCGAATCTATCCAGCACCTGCAACGTCAGCTCGGTAAGACCCGTGGCGATTGGCTGATTGCCGATGCCGAATACCTGCTCAGTATCGCCAACGAAAGGCTGCATTTGGTCGGCGATGTCAATACTACCCGTGAAGCCTTGGAAGCCGCCGACCAGCGTTTGCGCGAAAGCGGTGATGTCGGGGTCATTAAAGTCCGCGAGCAAATCGCCAAGGACATCAGTGCCCTGCGCAATATCAGTATGCCTGATATAGTCGGCATTTATGCAAAATTACAGGGCTTGGAAGCGGTGGCCGATAAGCTCAACCTGCTGTTGCCTTATGCCGGCAAGCCTTTATCAGGGGAGACCGCCGTCCATGCCCACGCCGATAGCACAGCCGAAGCCGAAGGCCATGACTTGTTGCAGTCGGCGATGGACCAATTGGAAGGCATTGTCACCATCCGCCACACCGACCAACCGGTTAAGGAAATCTTAACCCCAGAACAGGCCCAGTTTATCCATGAGCAACTGCGCGTGAAGCTGGAAATGGTCAAAATTGCTTTGGTCGAACATAATGAGGCCATTTATCAGGCCGGCCTGGGTGATGCCCAAGCTTGGTTGGCCGAGCATTTTACCAAAAATGACGAGAGCAAGGCGTTAGCTGGCGAACTTGAGCGTTTGGCGGCGGTTAAACTCAACAGCCAATTCCCCGATATTAGCCAATCCTTTAAAATGCTCAGGGACATCGCCAAACTCAGGCTGGATACCGATAAGGACATAAAACCGGAAGCGGAAGCCGCCCCGTCGGCCCCGCCTCCCGCCCCACAGCCTGCCGTACAACCCGCACCGCCCGCAGCAGCCCCCGCTGCCCAACCCAGTACCGAACATGCGCCGGAAGCAGAATAATAACTGAGCATTCAAATGAAAAAACTATTTTCGAAAAAGATACTGTATGTTCTGGTACTGCTTCTGCCTGCCATCGTCTTAGGGGGATTGGCTTATGTTTGGCTAGAGAGTTTTGACACCCCTGGCTATGTCTTATTGGGGATTGGCCATTGGTCGTTGGAAACCACCCTGTCGGTATTCATCTTCGCCCTGATTATCACCTTTTTCCTTTTGTACTTTAGCCTTAGGACGCTGGATTATTTAATCCGCCTACCCGGACAGCTTAAGGCGCGGTCAAGGTTAGTCAAATTTAACCGCTCGCAAGATGCTTTAATCTCCGGTTTGGTCGATTCCGCAGAAGGTAACTGGGAAAGGGCAGAAACCGCCTTAATTAAACATGTTTCCCATAGCGGTGCGCCGTTACTGCATTACCTGACCGCCGCCAAAGCCGCACAATCGCGCGGGGCTTTGGATAAGCGTGACGAATACCTGAAAAAAGCCAGCGACCACGCCCCCGATTCGGCTATCGCCATCGGCCTCACCCAAGCTGAACTGCATCTGTCGGGTAATGAATTCGACCAAGCTTTAGAGGCCTTGGGCAAGCTGCACGCTATTGAACCCAGCCATGCCAGCGTCTTAAAATTGCTGCATCAAACCTACAAAACGATGGGCGACTGGGAGGCTATCCGCAAATTATTGCCGTCCTTACATAGCCATAAGGTGTTATTGGAGGCCGAGATCAGGCAATTGGAAACTGAAGCGTTCACCCGTTTGTTAAAACAATCGGCCGCCACCGGACACATCGACACCCTCCAGCAACATTGGGCGGAAGTTCCCAATTACATCCGCAAACTGTCGGGCATTTCCGCCATTTACTTTGCCGCCATGATTAATGGCGGGGCAGGGGCTGACATTGAAGATGAGCTGGCCTTGGCCCTGTCGATTGATTGGGACACCACGCTATTGGTGCTGTTTGGCAGCGTCCCGTCTAACGATGCCTTAAAGCAACTGGCGATGGCGGAACGCTGGCTATCGGTACATGAAAACGATGCCGTGTTATTGGCGGTGTTAGGTAAATTAAGCGCGAAATGCGCCGATAACACCAAAGCGCGGACGTATTTGCAGCAAAGCTTGGCGATTGAGCCGACCGTGTCCGCTTACCAGTTACTTGGTGATCTGCTCACCGCCGAAGGCGAACAGGCCGAAGCCAGCCAGTGCTATAAAAAAGGTTTGGAATTGGCTTCTAATGAAGCGGTTAGCCGGATAATTCCTGCTGTATAGGCAGTGTGCCGCATATAATAAAACCCCTTACAATCATAAGGTACAAGCATAAAAAGCACCAATAACTGCCGATTTTTATATAAAATATTGATTGTGCGGTAATTTAAAAAGAGAGGCGGGGCTTATGCTAAAAGAAGCGGTTTCATGGGTGTTATTTGCCCTGCTGTTTATTGAAGGCATTTACCTGAACGTCTTACTAGTACGCACCGATTATGCAAGCCATGCGACGACTATTGGCTGTGATGCCCTATTAATGATGTACGCGTTGTGCCTGATGACACTTACCATTGCATCTGCCCTTTTCTTTAAAACTAAGCCCATATCTTATTTCTACTTGATTTTTATGGTGTTAAGTTGCTTCATGTTAGGCGTATTTTCTCTCATGAATGTAACCCAAATTTTTATTGGGATTGGTGGCGACGATATAGAAGGTAGCTGGATGCACTTTTTTTGTCCTCATGGATTCAAGTGATCAGTGCATACCCGTTTTTCAGTAATAACCCTCGCGCGGAACACCTTGTAAAGCGGCTTCCCTTTGCTTCAAGAAAAAAACTTACTGACATTCAGTGCCGTTTTGTAAATCCCCCAAGACAAAGGGATAACCACCCCTGCCCAGGCCAATACCGCCAAGGCGATAGCCAGTGCTTTGGGTTGGGCGGCGGCTTGGGTTTCGGCGGCAATGACCACTGCCGGGGCGGGTTGTTGGGGCGTTTGTTCCGCCAGCAATTGTTCTTCATTCATAAACCATTTCTCGGCAACCGGACGCACCAAGAGGTTGCAAAGCAGGCCGAGCATCAGCATGCCTGCCAGAATCATCATGGTTTGGTTATAGACCTGCTCGCGCGGCAAGCCGATGCTGAGCTGGTATTCGCGCATGTAATTGACGATGACCGGCCCTAGGATACCGGCGGTCGCCCAAGCCGTCAGCAACCGCCCGTGGATGGCGCCGACATTTAAAGTGCCGAACAAATCGGCAAGATAAGCGGGGATGGTGGCAAAGCCGCCGCCATACATGCTCAAGATAAGGCAAAACGCCCCGACAAACAGCAATTTGTTGCCTGAGGCCGCGCTACCTGGGATGCTCAGATACAACAGGCCACCTAAGACAAAAAAGACAATGAAGGTCACTTTTCGCCCCATTTTGTCCGATAAGCTGGCCCAGAAAAACCGCCCGCCAATGTTAAATAAGCTCAGCAGGGCGGTAAATCCGGCGGCGATGGCGGCAATGGCGGCGAGTTGGCTTTTATCCAGTTCGCCGTAAGTTTTGCTGATACCGATCAATTGCCCGCCGAACACTTCTTGCAACATCGGCGAAGACATGCCGATCACGCCGATACCGGCGCTGACATTCATGCACAAGACCCCCCATAACAGCCAAAATTGCTTAATCTTGAAGACGTTCTTAACGTGAACATGGTGGGGGGTAATCATGCGGTTGCGGTTTTGCTTGACGGGGGCTGTCCACCCGGCGGGTTGCCAATTTTCCGGTGGGATGCGGTAGCCGAGCGCGCCTGCCATCATAAAGACGAAATAAATCGTCGCCATACTGATAAATGTCGCCATAACCCCGACATCGCTAGGGCTGGCAAAGAATTTCATCAGTTCGGTCGCTAAGGGTGAGCCGATCATCGCGCCGCCGCCAAAACCCATGATGGCCATGCCGGTCGCCATACCGCGCCGATCGGGAAACCATTTGATGAGGGTGGAGACGGGCGAGATATAACCCAACCCTAGTCCCATGCCGCCGATAACACCCGATCCTAGCAGCATTAACCAAAATTGGTGCAGATAAATGCCTAAGGCGGACAGCAGCATCCCGCCGCACCAACAACAGGCACTGACCACGCCGGCTTTGCGCGGGCCGGCATGTTCCAACCAGCCGCCCCACACCGCTGCCGAAGAGCCTAAAAAGACAAAAAATAAGGTATACATCCAACCGAGTGTGGATATTTTCCAGTCGCAGGTAGTGGTGAACAATTCTTGGAAAAAACCGACTTCGGGAGGGCAGGCCACACTGTCTTTTATGCCGATGGCTTTCGATAACGGCAACCAAAATACCGAGAAGCCATAAGCCATGCCGATACATAAATGGATGGCCAGCGCGGCGGGCGGGACTAGCCAGCGGTTAAAGCCAGCCTCGGCAATAATGCGTTTTTTGTCTAAAAAAGGATAGGTGGTAGGCATCATAATGCAGCTGTGTCAGTTAAGCATAAAAAGGATAAGACTAGTTTAAGCCAAAGCGGATTATTATCAGAACAAAAAAGTGGCGGGCTTTATCGTAGGGTGGGTCAGGGCGAAGTTAAGCCCAAAAGTGTGTGTTTGCAGATGGGGGAGGGGAAACCGTCAGGCAAAAAAAAGCGCATTAAACCGACGACAGGAGTAATGCGCAGTGCTTAACAAAGCAAATTTTATCACGAGGAGGTAAAACAAACCGATGAATGCTTGTATTAAACATAAAGCATATATTATGCCAATAATACAGTTATTAAGGATTTGTTTTATCTCATTGAAAGTAAAGTGTTTATATTTTATTTTGGGATTTTTGCCATTCAGCCGTTTTGTAGGGCTTCGCACCGAAGCCAAGCAAACAGTCCGCTAATTACCCATTAGTGGGCGATAACGTGCCAAAAAAGCCGCTAGCCACGGGCTAAGCCTATTTTGCTTCAAATTGGTGCAAAAGCCTTATAAAAAAAGCCGTCACCGTTGACCACTAACAAGTAGGTGATAGTTAAAGCGGCGGATTTTGTTAGTATAGCCTTCATCTATAAAATAAAGGTTCGGGAAAAAGGTAAATCAATTTACCACTGACATTATGGTATAGTGCTTGCTTAATGATTGCTGTATAAAGTGCCGGGCGTGTCTTCCTTGTGTAGGCGCATCTTTTGGGCTTTAGGGCGGTTAGTGCCAAGCCAGTTCGGCGTGTACTTTTTATCTCCCAACTTTTGATTACCACCCCACACAGGCAATAGGAATAATCATCATGACAATTCGAGTGGCCCTCAGTCACAAAACCAAATATATCTTTGATCGGGCTGTATCTTTGTCGCCGCATGTGTTTCGCTTGCGTCCTGCGGTACATAGTCGGACACCGATTATAGGGTATAGCCTGAATATCGAACCGAAAGAACACTTTATTAATTGGCAGCAAGATCCGTTCGGCAATATTTTGGCGCGGGTCGTGTTTCCTGATAAGTGCCGACATCTCAGTGTTGAAGTGGAGGTTATCGCGGATATGACCGTCATTAACCCCTTCGATTTCTTTGTTGAGGAATATGCCGAAAAATTTCCGTTTAAATATGAGGAACAACTGCTTAAAGAGTTGCAGCCCTATCTTGAAGTCACTGAAGATGGGCCATTGCTGGCGCAATGGGTGGAAGATTTTGATTTGACCCCGCGCAACATCAACGACTTTTTAGTTGATGTCAACCGTAAGCTGTACGGCGACATCAGTTACAATATCCGCATGGAAGTCGGTATTCAAAGTTGCGAAGAATCACTGACCAAACGTAGTGGCTCCTGCCGCGATTCGGCATGGCTATTGGTGCAGATACTGCGCCATTTGGGCTTGGCGGCGCGTTTTGTGTCCGGCTATTTGGTACAGTTGACCGCTGACATTAAATCTTTGGATGGCCCGTCCGGCCCCGAAGAAGATTTTACTGACCTTCATGCTTGGACAGAAGTCTATGTGCCTGGGGCAGGCTGGATAGGCTTAGATCCGACTTCCGGACTGTTGGCAGGGGAAGGCCATATCCCCCTGGCCTGCACACCGCATCCTTCCAGTGCCGCGCCAGTGACCGGGGCGACCGATGAGTGTGAAGTGGAATTTGAGTTTAGCAATTCCGTTGATCGCTTACATGAAGACCCGCGTGTGACCAAGCCTTATACTGACGAGCAATGGTATTACATTGACGCTTTAGGTGAGCAAGTCGACCAGCAATTTCTTGATGACGATGTCCGCCTGACGATGGGCGGTGAGCCGACCTTTGTATCGGTGGATGATATGGAAGGTGGGGAATGGAATACGCTCGCTGATGGTGCGCACAAGCGCGAACGCGCACAAGAGTTGACCAAGCGTCTGCGCGATGTGTTTGCCAAAGGTGCATTGCTACATTATGGGCAGGGCAAATGGTATCCCGGAGAACCGATACCGCGTTGGCAATACGGCATTTTTTGGCGCAAGGACGGTGTGCCTGTTTGGCGGAACCCTGAGTTGCTTGCCGATATTAATAAAGATTATAAGCACACGGTCAAACATGCCGAGCAATTTGTTTTGCAAATGAGCCAGCATTTGGGGGTAAAACCCGGCTATATCAGCGCGGCGTTTGAAGATAATTTTTATTATCTGTGGCAAGAAGGCAATTTGCCGACTAACGTCAACCCGCTAAAATATGATCTGAAAGATTCGATAGAACGCAAAACCATCACCAAGGTGTTGGATGCCAATTTGGCGATACCGGTCGGTTTTGCCCTGCCGCTAAAATGGAACTGGTACGCGCAAACGTGGCAAAGCGGGCCGTGGGATTTCCGGCGCGGCAATATGTTCCTGATCCCCGGCAATTCGCCTATGGGGATGCGGATGCCGCTCAATAGTTTGCCTTGGGTCGCCCCTGATAAGCGTGACCACCAGGAACCCCAAAGCTTGTTTGGCGATTTGCCGGAATTAGGCGATTATTACGGCGAAGTGGCTCGCCGTTACAGCCATTTTGAGGAAAAAACCAAGGAACATCCAGAGATTGTCGACCAAGAAGTTGGCGATGCGCCGACTGTACACGTCGAAGTGCCGCACACCGCCGTGTGTATCGAACCGCGTGATGGCCGCCTGCACATTTTTATGCCGCCGTTATCGCTGCTGGAGCATTATCTGGATTTGATCGCCGCAATTGAGGCGACCGCCGAGAAGTTGGCGATGCCTGTCGTGCTTGAAGGCTATGAGCCGCCGCGTGATTACCGGATTGAACGCCTAATGGTCACGCCTGACCCAGGGGTGATTGAGGTCAATATCCATCCGTCCAAAAGCTGGCGGGAATTGGTCGATAAAACTACTATTTTGTACGAACAGGCTTTCCAAGTCCGTTTGGGTACGGAAAAATTCATGTTGGACGGCCGCCATACAGGGACGGGCGGCGGCAACCATATTACGATGGGGGCGGAAACCCCGACCGATAGCCCCTTGTTACGCCGCCCCGATTTGTTGCGCAGTTTGGTGACGTATTGGCAGCATCATCCTGGCTTGTCTTATCTGTTTTCCGGCATGTTTATCGGCCCTACCAGCCAAGCCCCGCGTGTTGATGAAGGCAGGGATGAGAAGTTGTATGAGTTGGAAATCGCTTTCCAGCAAATGCCCGAAGGTGAAGTCCCGGCACCGTGGTTGGTGGACAGGTTACTTAGGCATTTGTTGACCGACATTACCGGCAATACGCACCGTTCGGAATTTTGTATCGATAAACTATACTCACCTGACAGTTCCACAGGCCGTTTAGGCATTTTGGAACTGCGGGCTTTTGAAATGCCGCCCCATGCCCGGATGTCGTTGGTGCAGATGGTGTTGTTGCGCTCGTTGATCGCTTGGTTTTGGCGCAATCCGTACAAGCACGAATTGGTGCGGTGGGGTACGGAGTTGCATGACCGCTTTATGTTGCCGCATTATGTGCGTGAAGATTTGCGCCATGTCGTCAAAGATTTGCAACGTGGCGGGTACGCTTTTGAATTGGAATGGCTAGACCCATTTTTTGAATTCCGCTTCCCGCGCTACGGCACCACCATGATTGATGAGATGGAATTGGAGTTGCGTTTTGCCATCGAACCTTGGCATGTGTTGGGTGAGGAGGTCAGCAGTACCGGCACCGCCCGTTATGTCGATTCTTCAGTGGAGCGTTTGCAGATAAAAGTGACGGGCTTTACCGAAGGCCGTTATGTCTTGGCCTGTAATGGCCGCCGCCTACCGATGCGCAGTACCGGACGCAAAGGCGAATATACCGCCGGAGTCCGCTACCGCGCTTGGCAACCGCCGTCAGCTTTACACCCGACCATAGCCCCGCACGTTCCGCTAGTGTTTGATGTCATTGATACTTGGAACGGCCATGCCATAGGTGGTTGTACTTATCATGTCGCCCATCCGGGTGGCCGCAGTTATGATTCGTTTCCGGTCAACAGTTTTGAGGCCGAAGCGCGGCGCATTACCCGTTTCTGGGATTATGGGCACACCCCTGGGGCGGTCATCCGTCCACCGTTATCGGCCTCTTACTCAGAAGCCTCGGAAAAGCCGTTCCTGAACCGTTTCAGTATCAGTAATGCCGCGCCGAGACCGATGGCGCCGCCCGCTGAGGAGCTGAATCCTGAATATCCGTTCACCCTGGATTTACGGTTGCGGGGACGCTGATTAAGGTGTAAAACAATATTATATTGGCCTGGTTAACCGATGGGGTAAAAAGCCATTTTTACCCCATCGCCGTATTATCCAAACCATAAAAATTAACCAACCAAAGGCCTAGTGAGTGCGTAGCCCTAGTGAATTAGCCAACGACATCGGTGTGCAATATTACGAGACCCGACTGGGTGTCTATGATGAAATGGTCACGACTGAGCATAAGGTCTTGCCCTATTGGCAGCATTTTGTCAACGCCTTGGAAACCATGGGCAGCGAGGAAATCGAGCATCGCCGCCGTGAAGCCCAACGCCTACTCAGAGAAAACGGCGTTACTTATAATGTCTATGGCGATACCCAAAAACTGACCAGGCCGTGGCGGTTAGACCCTATCCCTTTGCTGATCAGCAGTGAGGAATGGACGGTTATTGAAGCGGGTTTAAAGCAACGGGCGCGGCTGTTGGATTTGATCCTTAAAGATATTTATGGCGAACAAAACCTGCTGAAAAAAGGCTTGTTGCCTATGGAACTGGTCTTTGCCCATCAGGGTTTTTTGCATCCCTGTCAGGGGACTTTGCAAAACCAGCCTATCCAATTGACAATTTATTCGGCCAACTTAGTCCGTGGTGCCAAAGGCCGCTTTTGGGTATTGGATGACCGCGCCCAAGCCCCGTCAGGCTTTGGCTACGCGCTGGAGAACCGTACCGTCATGACGCGGGTCTTGCCGGATATTTTGCGCGATACCCAAGTCCACCGCCTGTCGGGTTTTTTTAAGGGCCTCAGTAAAGGCTTGGCCAATATTGCCCTGCACAATAAGGAAAATCCCCGGATTGTCGTCCTGACTCCGGGCCCTTTTAACGAGACTTATTTTGAACATGCGTATTTGGCGGCTTATCTAGGCTATACCTTGGTGCAAGGTGATGACTTGACGGTGCGGGACGGGCATGTTTGGCTAAAATCGTTGGAAGGCTTGCAGCATGTTGATGTGATTTTGCGCCGTGTCGACGATTCTTTTTGTGATCCTTTGGAACTGCGTATCGATTCGCGTTTGGGGGTGACCGGCTTATTGGAGGCGGTACGGCGCGGCAATGTGGCGATAGCCAACCCCTTAGGCAGCAGCGTCTTAGAAAATCCGGCTTTGCTGGCATTTTTACCGAAACTGGCCAGGTACTTTTTGAATGAAGACCTACTTTTGCCGTCAGTGGCGACGTGGTGGTGCGGACAACAGCGCGAGCGTGATTTTGTCCTGCAAAACCTCGAACATCTGGATATTAAGCAAATCAACCGTCGGCAAGATACTAGCTTTTTGGCGGGCAATACCTTAAGTGCCGCGCAAAAAGATGCCTTACGCGCGGCAATTTTAGCCAAGCCGCATTTGTATGTCGGCCAAGAGCAAGTGACCCCTTCGACCGTACCTTCTTTTATCAGCCACCGTATCCAACCGCGCACGGCGGTGTTACGCAATTTTGTAGTGGCTAATGGTGAAGATTACTTGGTCATGCCAGGTGGCCTGACGCGTGTCGCTCAAGATAAGGACGATGTGGCCGTTTCTAACCAAGCAGGCGGCATCAGTAAGGACACTTGGGTATTGGCGGCCGAGCCTAGCCAAGCGCCGAGTGTTTTGGTTCAGCCGAACCGTTTGTTTCTGCTTGATGCCGTCACCGAACCGTTAACCAGCCGCGCCGCCGACCATTTGTTTTGGGTAGGGCGTTATCTGGAACGTACGGAAGCGGTCGCCCGGTTATTGCGTACGGCCTTGTTAAAATATCAGGACATGCTGGAGTTTAAGGACACGATTGACAGTGTCGCGCTGGCGGCCTTACTGCATAGCCTTACTCACGTTACAATGACGTATCCTGGGTTTGTTAACGGCCCGCCTGAGAGCTTGGAACATCCGCAAGACGAATTATTATCCCTTGCTAAAGATGGCCACCGCCCTGGGTCATTGGCGGCAAATATCCAGGCATTCGTCCAATCCGCCTATAATATCCGTGACTTATGGTCACAGGATACTTGGCGGAGTGTCGATAATATCCAGTACCGCTGGAAATTGCGGGTGGTCAATGGGGAAATCGTCATTGAGCAATTGCAAAGTTATTTGGATGACCTGATTACTGGGGTCGTGGCTTTTTCCGGTCTGACTAGCGAAACCATGACCCGTGAGGCCGGCTGGCTGATGCTGGGTAGTGGCCGCCGCTTGGAACGGGCTTTGGCGTTGATTGCCTTATTACGCGCCACGCTGGTCCAGCGTTATGACACGGCGGTGCAAAATCAAGTATTGGAGGCGGTGCTGTTTTCTACCGACAGCCTGACCATTTACCAGCGCCGCTACCGTTCTTTTATGGAATTGTCGGCAGTGCTGGAATTGTTGCTGTTGGACGAGACCCATCCGCGTTCGGTGGCCTATCAGCTACGCTTGTTATCTGAGCATATCAGCGCCTTACCTAGAGACCGAAGCAAGCGTAAGTTAAGCGAAGAAGAGCGTTTGATTATTAAAGCTTATACTGACTTGCGTTTGAGCAATATCGTCGATTTGCTAAAAATTAGCGATGACGAGGGCATCTATACGCAGTTGGAGCAATTGCTTGCCGACACCACAAAATTATTGTGGGGGATTGCCGATACTATCGCCCAAGCCTATTTCAGCCATTCCCAGACCTCGCAATTAATGACCGCGAATATCCCGCCTGAGGACGAGCCGTGAAATACCGCATCACCCATACAACGACCTACAATTACAGCCAAGCCGTTGGTTTATGCCAAAACCAAGCGCGTTTGCAGCCGCGCAATTTTTGGCGGCAACATTGTGTGGACAGCCGTTTTGAGATTATCCCGCCCCCTAAAGATTTTCGGGAACTGAGCGATTATTTCGGCAACCGCCTCGCCTATTTTGCCATCCAGCAACCACATAGGCAGCTAGTGGTGACGGCAGTCAGCGATATCAGCTTATTTCCCGGACGGCAACGGCATGAACTGTTACCGCAGCAAAGCTGGCGGCAGGTGCAGCATTTTTTTCAGGAAACCTCCGGGCAAAACCTGAATAAGCAACAACTGCAAACCTTATTGGAGGCCAAGCAATATGTTTTGGATTCGCCGATGATTAGTGCTTCGCCGGAATTGGCGGACTAC
Organism: Methylovulum psychrotolerans; assembly: GCF_002209385.1. NCBI lineage: Bacteria > Pseudomonadati > Pseudomonadota > Gammaproteobacteria > Methylococcales > Methylococcaceae > Methylovulum > Methylovulum psychrotolerans. The sequence continues at coordinate 1,592,411 of NZ_CP022129.1, read as the reverse complement.
GCCCTGCCGTCTTTTCAAGACGACCGCCCGCTGCTGGATGTCGTGTCGGATTTGATGCGGCGGATTTACACCGATTTTACTTACGACCCCACTTCCACGACTATTGCCACACCCTTATTGGAGGTGTTGGCGAAACGGCGCGGGGTTTGTCAGGATTTTGCCCATTTGGCTATCGGTTGTCTGCGTAGCTTTGGCATTCCTGCCCGTTATGTCAGCGGTTATCTGGAAACCGTACCCGCTCCGGGCAAACCCCGCTTAGTGGGTGCCGACGCTTCCCATGCGTGGTTTGCCGTTTACATCCCTGATTTGGGCTGGCTGGATTTTGACCCGACCAACAACAAAATGCCCCATGACCAGCATATCACGTTGGCTTGGGGACGTGATTATGCCGATGTCACGCCGCTAAAAGGCATTGCTTTCGGGGGAGGCCAGCATACTCTGTCGGTCTCTGTGGATGTGTTGCGCCTGGAGGGGGACGGAGGATTTGGCGAAGAATTTTTTTAACCTTTACCAGCATAACCATAAGGCTATTGCTAAGCATTCAAACTAAAACGGAGGATTTTATGACTACTATACATCTAATTGGCGGTGAAAAAGGCGGTGTCGGCAAATCGGTGCTGGCGCGGGTATTGGCGCAATATATGATTGACAGCAATATCCCTTTTATTGGTTTCGACACTGACCGCTCACACGGTGCGTTACTGCGTTTTTATGCCGATTATGCGTCACCGACCATCATTGACGATTACCAAAGCCTGGATGTTATCATGGAAACGGCGGTCGCCAATCCTGAGCAACGGGTGTTGGTGGACTTGGCGGCGCAAACTCACCATTCGTTGGCGACATGGATAGATGATGGCGGAGTGCTGGAATTAGCCGAAGAAATGGGCGTGTCTTTGGTGTATTGGAATGTTATGGATTCGGGTAAGGACAGTGTCGAACTGCTCAGTAAGCTGTTGGACCATTATGGCGTGAAATTACACTATGTTCTGGTGCAAAACCAAGTGCGTGAAGATGATTTCAGCTTACTGGAATTTTCCGGTGTTAAAGACCGTGCGGTGGATATGGGCGCAAAAGTGATGACGCTAAAACGTTTGTATACGCCGATCATGACCAAAATTGACGGTAACAATTCCAGTTTTTGGGCGGCCAGAAACCGTGACCTTGAAAACCTTAACGCCTTGGGCCTGATTGATAGGCAGCGGGTCAAAATGTGGTTGAACCATGCCTATAGCCAGCTTGATATGTTGGGCGTTTGAACCGTTTGATGGGCAGGGCAGGGGATAAAACGGTTATGAGGCTGTTAGTCACTTGTAACTTATGCTTCCAAATTGATAATCCGGTCGCGCTGATCTTAATGTTGCGGCCATTTCGGGGCATACAACAATGGATTATCCGGGAGACCTACACCATCAAGCCCGCCGTGGCAGTGACCGAAAGCACGGATAGTTACGGTAATTCCTGCCAGCGGCTGGTAGCACCACAAGGGGATTTTTTACTTTATACCTCGGCGGAAGTGATTGTTAATGATTTTATCGACACCATGCCGGGAGCGCATTTTGTCGAAATCCAATACTTGCCTAATGATGTCTTGCCGTATCTGTTGCCTAGCCGCTATTGCGAATCTGACCGCTTTGGTGAGCTGGCCAGAGACCTGACCGCAGGGGCTTTGCCGGGTTATGACCAAGTGGCTTGCCTGGCCGACTGGATACGCCAAAATGTGCAGTATTTACCCGGCTCTAGCGATGTCCATTTGTCGGCGACCGAAATTTACCAACGGGGTTTCGGGGTCTGCCGTGACTTGGCACATTTGGGGATAGCCTTATGCCGCAGCATCAGCATTCCGGCACGGATTGTCGTGGGGTATCTGCATAATCTCCAGCCTATGGATATGCACGCTTGGTTTGAGGCCTATATTGGCGGGCAATGGTATGCTTTTGACCCTACCCAATATGGCTTATATGGTGGGCGGGTGATTATCGCATTTGGCCGCGATGCCGCCGATGTATCGGTTTTTCACCAGTTCGGTTTCGGGGCAATCCTCACCAGCATGGTGGTGCGGGTGGAAAACTTGGGTAATTCCATGAATTGATGGCGCATTTCTGTCCGAAAAAGATTAAAATAGCGGTCATTTTGAACGTCTCATAAAAAATAACAACTATGACTTATTGTATTGCAGCTTCAATCAACGAAGGGTTAATCCTGGTTTCCGATTCAAGAACCAATGCGGGTATTGATAATGTAAGTACGCATGGCAAAATGCACGCTTTCGATAGCCGTCCCGACCGCAAGATAATTTTGCTTTCGGCGGGTAACCTTGCCACTACTCAGGCCGTCCTTGAGCAAATGCACCGCGATAAAATCAAAGAGGCCAAGGTGAATATCAATACGGTCGAATGCTTGTCCGAAGCCGCCGATTATTTAGGCCATATCAGCGTCGAAAAACAAAAGCAGCACATCAATACTCAGGGTCAATCGGCCTTTAACCCGTCGGCGACGTTTATTTTGGCCGGACAAATCGGCGGGGAGCCGCACGGCGCGTATATGATCTATGCCGAAGGCAATAGCATCACCACTTCCGCCAACACGCCCTTTTTGCAAATTGGCGAAAGCAAATACGGTAAGCCGATCCTTGACCGTTTCCTTAAGCTGGACACTTCCATAGATGAAGCGGCGCGGTGCTGCCTGGTGTCTATGGACTCGACTATCCGCAGTAACGCCAGTGTCGGTGCGCCGGTAGAAATGCTGGTATACCGTAAAGACAGCTTCGCTTTTCAGGAATATTATTGTTTTGATGACGGCGACGATTACATGCTCCAGCTCCGCCGTAGCTGGGAAACGAAACTACGCGAGGCTATCGCGGCTTTGCCTTCGTTGGATAAAAATGCGGTTAAGCCAATGCGTGTAGAACTGTAAATGCTTGGGCAAACGGCATCCTGTCTTTGGGCAGGGTGCTTTTTTAGCTTACGCAAAATCTTGTGATGAAAGTAACGGGCAAAATATTTCCCCCTTCCTTGAAAGTGTCGCCGCTCCCCCCCATATCCTAGCTAACTAAAAACCTACAAATGTAAAGGTAATGCTATGCGTATGGATAAACTCACCAGCAAGTTCCAGTCTGCCCTTGCCGATGCCCAAAGTTTGGCGTTGGGTAAAGACCACCAATTTATAGAACCCGCCCATGTCATGGCGGCCTTGCTCGATCAAGAAGGCGGCAGTGTTAAGCCTTTACTCGCTCAGATCAATGCCAATCCTGGCGCATTACGCCAAGATTTGGCTAAATTGCTCGACCGTATCGCCACCGTCAGCGGTTCTGGCGGCGATGTCCAATTGTCGAATGAATTAACCCGTTTGCTTAACCTGACCGATAAGTTGGCGCAAAAACGCCAAGACCAGTTTATTTCCAGTGAGCTGTTCCTGCTCGCCGCTTGCGAAGAAAAAGGCGTGCTTAACGACTTGCTGAAAAAATACGGCGTAACCAAGGCCGTGTTAGAAAAAGCGGTCGATGCGATGCGCGGGGGGGCGGCGGTCAATGATGCCAATGCCGAAGACCAGCGCCAAGCCTTAAAAAAATATACCATTGACCTGACCGAACGCGCCGAACGCGGCAAGCTCGACCCCGTTATTGGCCGTGATGATGAAATCCGCCGCACCATTCAGGTGTTGCAGCGCCGCACCAAAAACAATCCGGTGCTGATCGGTGAGCCTGGCGTCGGTAAAACGGCTATTGTCGAAGGCTTGGCGCAACGTATTGTCAATGGCGAAGTGCCTGAGGGCATGAAACACAAACAAGTGTTGGCGTTAGATATGGCGGCTTTGATTGCGGGGGCCAAATTTCGCGGCGAATTTGAAGAACGCTTGAAGGCCGTGTTAAGTGATCTTGCCAAACAAGAAGGGCAGGTCATTCTCTTTATTGACGAACTGCATACCATGGTCGGTGCAGGTAAAGCCGAAGGGGCGATGGATGCGGGCAATATGCTCAAACCGGCTTTGGCGCGGGGCGAACTGCATTGTGTCGGGGCGACGACCTTAGACGAGTACCGCAAATATGTCGAGAAAGATGCCGCGCTTGAACGCCGTTTTCAAAAAGTGTTGGTGGATGAGCCGTCAGTTGAAGACACTATCGCCATTTTGCGCGGTTTGAAAGAAAAATACGAAGTGCATCATGGTGTGGAAATCACTGATCCGGCTATCGTCGCCGCCGCTACGTTGTCTTACCGTTATATTGCCGACCGGCAATTGCCTGATAAGGCCATTGATTTGATCGATGAGGCCGCCAGCCGCATCCGTATGGAAATTGATTCCAAACCGGAGGCGATGGATCGCTTGCACCGCCGCCTCATCCAATTGAAAATCGAACAAGTCGCGCTTAAGAAAGAAAAAGACAGCGCCTCGAAAAAACGTCTGGAAATTCTTGAAGACGAAATTGCCGATTTGGAAAAAGAATATTCCGACTTGGAAGAAATTTGGAAAGCCGAAAAAGCCTCTTTGCAAGGCTCGGCCTCAATTAAGGAAAAACTGGAACACGCTAAAACCGAGTTGGAAGCGGCTAGCCGCGCTAACGATTTGGCGCGTCAGGCCGAATTGCAGTATGGCATTATTCCGGCTTTAGAAAAACAACTCAACCAAGCGGTACCTGCGGAAGCCCAAAAAATGACCTTGTTGCGTAACAAAGTCACCGACGAAGAAATTGCCGAAGTGGTATCGAAATGGACAGGGATTCCGGTCTCGAAAATGCTTGAAGGCGAACGCGATAAATTATTGCGTATGGAAGAGTTTTTAAGCCAGCGGGTCATTGGTCAGCAAGAGGCCCTAAAAGCCGTCAGCAACGCCATCCGCCGCTCGCGTGCCGGGTTATCAGACCCTAACCGCCCTAATGGCTCGTTCCTATTCTTAGGGCCTACAGGGGTCGGTAAAACGGAGTTATGCAAGGCTTTGGCGGAGTTCATGTTTGACACCACCGATGCGATGGTGCGTATTGATATGTCCGAGTTTATGGAAAAGCATTCGGTCGCCCGCCTGATTGGCGCACCTCCGGGTTATGTCGGTTATGAAGAAGGCGGTTATCTGACCGAACTGGTGCGGCGTAGGCCTTATTCGGTCATTCTGATGGATGAGATTGAAAAAGCCCATGCCGATGTCTTCAATGTCTTATTGCAAGTGTTGGATGACGGGCGTTTGACCGACGGCCAAGGCCGGACGGTGGACTTTAGGAATACCGTCATTGTCATGACCTCTAACTTGGGTTCCGATATTATCCAAGAATTGGCTGGTGAGACGTTATATCCAGTGATGAAGTCGGCAGTAATGGAACGGGTCAGCCAACATTTCCGGCCTGAGTTCATTAATCGGATTGATGAGGCGGTGGTGTTCCACCCTTTAGGACGCGAACAAATCCGCGCCATTTCGGGCATTCAGATCGACTTCTTACGCCGTCGCCTGCAAGACCGCGAACTCGGTTTTGTCATCAGCGAAGCCGCGTTAGATTTGCTCGGCGAAGCGGGTTTTGATCCGGTGTATGGAGCCAGACCCATGAAACGCGCTATCCAGCAGCACTTGGAAAACCCGCTGGCGCAAGCCATTTTAGCGGGGGATTTTGTGGCCGGTGATGTGATAACGGTGGCGGTTGACGGGGCGGGGCATTTGGTTTTTGGCAAATAACGCCGGATAGGCTGTGGCATAGGCCTTGGTAAGGCCTATGCTTACGGGGTCTGGTGCTAGACTTTTAGGGAAGCCGGCTTCACGGGGTTTATCGCCTGTTTAATGAGCGTGATCGCCTCGCCATTCAGTTGGGCGGTGCGCTTGTTGCCGACGCATAATGCCCCGCGAAAGCCTAAATAATCGGGCTTTAAGATCATCAGGCCAGGAATGTCGGTCAGCCGTAAGGAACCGGCCAAGCCGCATAACAGTTTATTGCGTTTCGCCAAACGGATGAATTGGCGCAGTTCCATCACATCCATCGCTTTGGTCAATGAGCCTCGGTTTTTGGTCATGGTGTCCAGCATTACGCCTTTAAAACCAGCTCTTTTAAAGAGTTTTATCAGGCTCAGATCGGGACTGGCATCGGCAAACAGCACGGCTATCAGGTTATGCTGGGGCGTTAATGCCGATAACTTGTTAATCATGGTCGGCCAGTCGCCGTCCGGAAAAAAGCCGATTTTTATATAATCAACCCCTGTTTGTGCCATAATTTGGGTGGCAAAGTAGACCAACTCCGGCTGCATCGGCAAATCGCCAATAGTGGCGCTGACCAAGCAGCGATGGCCAATGGCCTCGACAATTTGTTGGACAACTTCGGTGTCCAAAGCCCCTAAAGCGCCGTGTGCAGGTTGTTTCAGGTCAATGATGTCAACCTGTGCTGCCAATACCTCTAAGGCTTCTTCAATGCTGTTGACGCTTGCTAACATGCCGGTCATGGCCTGTCTCCATTTTTGAAAGTTTCAATGGCTTCCATCAGCCAATCCCAGGCTTCGCGTTCGCGCTCACCAGCGGTTTTCTCAAAACCAATACGCAAATACGCCAAATCGGCCTCAATTTTTGCCATCGGCAATAAATGTAGACGGCTGACCAAAATAGCCGCTTCCAATACCGCAAACTGGCTGCGGTTAAACCCGGTGAACGGGGCGTGGTTGACGCTATGCACCGCCGTGCAGAACAGCTTAGGGCGGGTGCTGTCGTCTTCTATGCGCACAACTTGCACTTCGGTATGCGCCAAGGCATTCGCTAAAACGGGTGCGTTGACATGGACGGCTGCTTGGAGGGGCCACTCGCGCCGTCCGGTCAGGCAACCGGCAAACACCCGCACATCATCGCAATAATTGAGCACGGCGTTAGGGTTTGCCAGCAGATTGTCCAAGGTTGTCGAAGGCCGGAACGGCAGGATGATGAATTCATCGCCTTGGCAGTGGACACCCATCGGGGCGATATGGCTAGCACCTGTGCTATCTTGAGTGGTGACTATGGTTTCTTGAATCATTTTTTCGGCAAAGTAGTTCCGGCGGGTTTAAAAGTATGTAAGTCAACGGTGGCTTCGGCCTGGTCGGTGGCGCAACCCCAGGTTAAGGCCTGGTCTTGGGTAAAGCGCTTGCCGAGTTGCCACGCGATTTCGGCACGGGCCAACTCTACCCCCAGGTAAAAAGCATGGCCACCATCTTGGCCGACATTGAGGTGCGGATAGAGGGCAAACGGGTCAGTCGCGCTGTATAAGCCATCGCGGTTAAAAATATGTAGGCCTTCGGCACTGGTTTGGATACGGAAACTGGGGTCTGTAATAGCCCCGGCCAATTCGCGTATCTCTTCTGGCGAATAGGGAAAAGGCGCAATTTCATGCGTGGTCATCAGGCCAGGGTGGATATGTTTCGGTAAAGTGGCCTGCTGTTTGGCGGCAAACATAATACGTCTGGCCACGTCGGCCTCTTTAATCGCCCGGCAAGCATGGCGGCTGACTTCGGTCGCCAAAATATGGTTAATATCCAATTCGGAACAAATGCCCAACAACAGGGCATTCATTCCGACCGTATCGGCGTGGGTTAGTTCGGTAATGTTGCCTACCCCCAACATCATTTCTATGCCGGGATGCCGGGTCCTGACTTCATGGTAACGCGCCAGCGAGCGGGTAAAGCCAAAATGCAGGGGGTCTAAAATTGGGTCGACGATAAACGGCTTGTTTTTGGCCTGCATCATGGCGATCGCCCTGTCCAAAGAGGCCAAGTCATCATGGTGTTCGGGGATTAAAATCGGCGTCGCGGCCACCTCATCGGCAATCCAGAGGCTGCTTTCATGGAGGCTGAGCAGGTAATCCGCCCCGGCTTGGCCGCCCCTCAGCAAATCTTCATCGACCAACGAGTCGATACTGACCCTAAATCCCGCCGCTTTTAAGGCGTGGATCAGCTCTTCCATCTGCGGGAAAGGGGTGCTGGGCAAACAGCCCAGATCAATGACATCGGCGCCGTTGTGCCGATAATACGCCGCCCGCTCCAACACTTGCGCGACGCTTAAGTTAGGCGCGTCGGTGATTTCGGCAAAAATTTTCACTTGGTAACGGCTTAAATCATAAGCCTGGGCTTTTTTGCCGAAATACTGCGGCAAATCTTTTAGCTCTTCCGGGCCGCGCAGGACGGGCACGTTAAGGTGCGCCGACAAAGCGGCAATATCGCCCCGGCAACGCCCCGGCAAAATGATCCTATCTGCCCCGAAGGTGTCGTGCAAACGTCTTGCCACCATGTCGGTGGTCATGAGTGCGGCGACTTTCAGCCCCAATTGATGCACCGTATAAGTAAAATCCGGCTGCATTTTTTCGAGTATGTTATGCAGTTGCTTTTCGGCCAGTTTGCCTGTCAAAAATAGGATATGTTCGCTCATGCCAAAGTCGCCAAGCGGGCTTGTACCGTCGCGATTAGGGACTCAACGCTGTCCACCACGGTTGTGTACTCAAATTGCCGTAACTTGTCAGTGCCTTCCAAGTCGATTTTACGCGGATACACCATGACTCTGCCACCGGGGGCGGTGGTCTCCATTTCTGGCGCAATATCGCAAGGGTAGACGATGCTGGGGATGCGGCATTTGCCCGCCTGCGAATACAGATTGGTCACTAAGGTATCGGCGATGCCTAACACACATTTGGCGACAGTATTGGACGTGGTCGGCGCCATGACGAAAGTGTGGTAATAGCTTTTGTAAAACAGCCCGACCGGGGGGGCTGACGCGGCTTTGTCGCGGTAAACCGACATTCTGCTACGGATATCCTGCAATGGGATGCCATACATTTTCAGCACTTCCTCGGCGGCCGGACTCAGGTATAAGTCTACGGCCTCCAAAGTCATTAAGAAAGCGATACATTCTTCTATATAATGGCCGGAGCCAGTGATTGCCCACGCTAATCGAGGTTTATCCATGAATTGTGTCAAATCGGTCTATGCAAACGGTTATTATAACCGAATTGTGGGCACTTTTTGTGGTCAGACAAATTTTAAGCAGGGTTTTGCTAATAGGGGTTTGGTGGCAGGGCGTAATCAGCGCTCCATCAAACCAAAAAAGATATTGAAACCCATATAGAGCCCAACTATTTGCTATTCGCCTTAGCTTAGCGGGGAATTTTGCGAAAATCTATTAAGTGCTTAACAACTATTTTGGTAACTTTTCACTCTTGCATATTTTAGCTGACGTAAGCCCAATAGAAGCGGCATAATGGCGGCGATTGCAGTTAAAAAGTTTAGGAAGCTATGTCACACCCCACACAAAAACAAATCAATAAAGACAATTTGTTAAACCAAGGCGTAGTCTTATTGACCCGTCAGGGTTATCACGGTACCGGCCTGAAAGAAATTTTGGATGCCGTGCAAATCCCCAAGGGGTCTTTTTATAATTATTTCGGCAGCAAAGAAAACTTTGCCGCCGAAGTGACCCAGCACTATATCGCCCCTTTTATCCGGCAGTTAAGCGAACATTTACAAAATCCCAATTGCGACGCGCTGACCGCGATCAAGCGCTATTTTGATGAGCTGATTGCCGAGCTTGAGCAAACCGACTTTAAAGGCGGTTGCCTATTAGGCAATTTAATGGGGGAAATTGGCGATACCAGCGAGGTGGTCAGGGCTTCTCTACAACAGGCGGTCAACCAATACCGCGATTTGTTGCAAGTGGGCTTAAGCCAAGCCCAGCAGGAAGGTACGGTCAGAACCGATAAGACGGCAGAGGAAATGGCGGATTTGCTGGTCAACACTTGGCAAGGAGTGTTGTTGCGCATGAAAATTGATAAATCCTCGGTACCGCTTAAGCAATGTTGCGAAAATTTATTGGATGATTATTTTAGGAATTGATGCTATTATTTGATTTCAAGACGACTGGTCATTTTATAAATTAACGAGGAGATCCACTGATGCCAAAATATATTATCGAACGCGATATTCCTGGAGCAGGTGCTTTAACTGCTGCCGATTTACAAGGTATTTCGCAAAAATCTTGCGGTGTCCTGAGCGATATGGGGCCGAAAATCCAATGGCTGGAAAGCTATGTGACCGATGATAAGGTCTATTGCGTTTACATCGCCCCCGATGCGGATACCGTGCGTGAACATGCCGAAAAAGGCGGTTTTCCGGCGAATCGCGTCTCGGAAATAAAAACCATCATCGACCCGACCACTGCTGAAGCCTAAGCACACACTATCCGAAACCGGAACTGGCTAAAACGTGCCGGTTTCGGATTGCGCCATCCATTACCTTAAGAGTTGACAATGAAAACAACAAATACTCTAAAATCCTTGTTGCTAAGCATGGCGTTACTGTCACCGCTGGCACATGCGGAAATACTGGCTATGCTCAATTATGAGAGCAAGCCCAACGTTACCCCCAGACGGGAAGGCATAGCGATTATTGATGTTGATCCCGCCTCCGCCAATTTCGCCAAAATAGTGACGGACATCCCTTTGCCGCCGGATTTGGTCGGACACCATATTTTTTACAATAAAGATGCCAGCAAAGCCTATTTGACGGCATTAGGCAGTAATCCCCTGCAAGTCATGGATATGAAAAAATATCCGTACCGCCTAAAAACGGTTGCCGTACCCGATTGCCAAGTCGCTGAAGATGTCGCCTTTTCCAAGGACAATAAATTCTGGTATCTCACCTGTATGGGTTCCAGTAATGTCATCGTCGGTGACGCGCAAACTGACCAAGCCATCAAAACCATCGCCGCCCCTGAAACTGGCGCGGCAAGCGCTTTTATCAGCTATCCGCACGGCATCGGCTTACAGGATGATATTGACCGTATCGTCGTCACCAGCACGGTGCGACCTTCCGATTTAGGTAACGCCGGCGAAACCGTCACCGTGATTGAAGCCAGCAGCGGCAAAGTGTTGTCTACCCATAAGCTGTCGGACAAACCCTCGCCTTCGGGTGTGTCGCCTGTCGAAGCGGTCTTTTTGCCGGGTGCTGATCCGGCGACGGTCTATGTCAACAATATGTTTGGCGGGACGATTTGGGCGGGTACTTGGGATAAAGACAGCAAGGATTTGAAATTCCGTGAAGTCTACGATTTCAGCCCGATTAAACAAGGCGTGCCGTTAGAGATTTACTTTAACCACAAACATGACCGCATGTTTGTCACCACGGCGAATCCAGGGGCGTTGAACGTTTTCGACATCAGCAAACCGACGCAACCGAAACTGTTAAAATCCATCCCTACCGCAGGTGGGGCGCACCACGTCGTGTTTTCGCCCGACGAGCATTATGCTTTTGTACAAAACAGTTTTTTAAATCTGCCCAATATGGATGACGGCTCCATCAGTGTTATCGACTTGGTGAAAATGGAAAAGAAAACCAGTATTGATACTTTAAAAAACCAAGGCTTTAACCCGAACTGCATCGTCATGTTACCCGAATGGCATCATGATGATGCCCATTAACAAAGCGCTTAAGCTGTAAACAAAAAGCCGCTTGATGCGGCTTTTTTTATGCCCGCTGAATGGCCGGGCGTTTGACTAAGCCCCTGCAATACGGTTTATTGTCTGTCATCACGTCTGGTTTTTGCCAGCTACTTTCTGAATAATTAATCCATGACCATCCGTAGCCGCCAACTCATTGCCCTGACCTTGCCCACCGCCTTATCGGCAATGCTCAATAACGCCTATCGGGTCATCGACCAGCAGGCCGTACAATGGCTGGGGGTCGATGCCCAAGCCGCGATTGCTTCCTGTACGTTTATCCTGATTGGCTATTACGCCATTTACTCGATTATCTCCGCAGGCACCTTGTCGTTGGTCGCCCGCGCCGTGGGGGCGGAACAGGCGGGCGAACAACAGCGTCTGATCGGTAACGCATTGACGGGAGCGGTGCTGATCGGCGCAGTGGTCTTGGGCTTAAGCGGCCTGTTCGCACCTGCCATCACGCATTTGCTGGGTTTGTCGGACGCGGTCGCCGACCAAGCCACCCTTTTCTTGCGCTGGCAAGCGGCGTATTGTTTGCCGCAAGCGATAATGCCGACCTTAGATGCTATTTTTATCGCCTATGGACGCACCCGCATTGTCTTAGGGTTACAAATTATCGCCACCGTGCTGAATATTGTCCTAAACCCCGTCTGTATCTACCGTTTAGGCTACGGCATTGGCGGCTCCGCTATGGCAACCGGATTGAGCCAAGCGGTTGCCGCCTTAATCGGCTTGCTGTTATTACGCAGGAGTTGCCCGTTCCGGTTCCGGCACCTAGGCTTTGATGGCGCAGTGTTGAAAATCGCCAAAATCGGCTTGCCGATGTGTTGGGGGATTTTAATGTTCTCGCTGGTGTACGGGGCGATGCTGCATTGGGTGATTTCTCCCTTGGGTGCACCGGTTAATGCCGCCTTGGGCATCGGTTTTTCGGCCTTAGAAGGCTTCACTTGGCCGATTTTCTGGGGCTTTTCAATGGGCATCGCCAGTCTGGTCGGGCGTAATCTGGGGGCAGGGGATGTGACCGAAGCCAAACAGGCCATCCGGTTGGGGTTTAAATTATTGACCTTAACGGGTTTGCTGGTGACGGGGATATTTTTCTTCGGGGCGCAGTGGTTATGCGGCTGGTTTACCAAAGATGCGCAAGTCTTGGCCGAAGCGGTGCGGTATGCGCAAATCCTAGCCTTCGCACAATTGTTTGTCGCTTATGAATCTTTAGCCGAAGGCGTGTTGAGCGGGGCAGGCAAAACCACGACCATCTTTTACTGGTCAGCGCCGTTAAATATTTTGCGCATCCCGTTCAGTTGGTTTTTCGCTATTTATTTGGGTTACGGGTCGGCGGCGGTCTGGTGGGTGATTGGCGCATCCACGTTCCTTAAGGCCTTGGGTAAGGGCTGGTCGGTACGCTCTGGGGGCTGGCAACGCTAGGGTTTATACCGCAATAACGGCCTGTTAGGTGCTGATGTGTACAGTGGCTTGTTTAGTTTTTTGTCGCCGGATGTTTAATTGCTGGGTTTTGGGGTAGCTTAGGGACTCTTGATGCGACAATATAGCAAGATTTTTTACAATGTAATCTATTTATTGATCGGCAAAGCTATACTGAATAGTGTTTATTTTTAGCAACCCCATTGGCATCATCCTATATTTTCACCCCATCTCCCCAGAAAGCCATGCTTGCGTGTAGAATAGGCGGATGCCTAGCCCATTAGAGCGATTATGATGACCATAGCCCCTATTATATGCCGTTGCTTGTTATTTGCCCTAGTGCTGGTAGGTTGTACTCAAGACCAGCAGAACCAGTTATCCAGAAAGGTGGTGGAGTTGCTGGACGGCAATTATCGCGTCACTTATGCCAATGGTCCTACGGAAAAAAGTTGGGTCATTAAAAACGGTAAGGTCACGACCAGCGAGAAGGGCTATTATTATTTTTGGGATGAGCATAAGCATTATGTGCAAGTGCCTATCGAAAACACCTTTATTGAAGAAATTGCTAACTGACATCTGAGACTTAACGAATGGATATGACCAAACTCTTGGCCGGACTGTGTCTGGCCGCCGTCACGTTTTCCGCTGCCGCCGAGCCTTTTAAGGTCTGCGCCGACCCGCTCAACCCGCCGTATTCCAGCAAGCAGCAAGACGGGTTTGAAAACAAAATCGCCGAGCTGTTCGCCAAGGAGTTGGGCCAGCCTTTAGAGTACACTTGGTTTCCGCAACGTATCGGTTTTATCCGCAATACCTTGACCGCGCCTGTTAACGATAAGGAAGTCGACAGTAAGGTGTTTAAATGCGATGTGGTGATGAATGTGCCGGACGGTTCGGACATGACCCTCACCACCCAGCCTTATTACCGTTCGACTTATGTGCTGTTAATCGCTAAAGGGCGGGGCTGGGATGACATTACCGATACCAAGCAATTGGTGCTGATGCCGTTGCAGCGACAAGAAAAGTTGCAGATTGCCATGTTTGACCGCAGCCCCGGCACGACTTGGATGCAAAAGAACGGCTTGCTCGACCAAGGTATCCCGTATCAGTCGATGTCGGGCGATGAGGACAATAATATCGCCATGCAGTTGGATAAGGATTTAAAAGCCAAGAAAATTGATATGGTGATTGTCTGGGGGCCGTTGGCGGGCTATATCATTTCGCAAAGCCCTAAAAACAGTTACAACATTATCCCGATGGTTTCGTCGCAAGGCATCCAATTTGAGTTTTCTATGGCGATGGGGGTGCGTAACGGTGATAAAGACCGTAAGGCTATGCTAGATAAGCTTATCCAGGCGAAAGCGGCGGATATCCGTAAGATTATCGAGTCTTATAATATCCCTTTGTTAGATTTGCCGAAAGCTCCCCAAAAAAAGGCTGATGATGATTAAGGCCATGCAGGAACAACCCAACGGTAAACCATTTGCCCGCTGATAACCGCTATTCCGATGCCGACATTGCCGCCGTCTATCGGGTGATTTATGAGCGGCGTGATATGCGGCATTTTTTGCCCGACCCGATTGCCCCCGAACAGCTCAGGCGTTTGCTGGCGGCTGCCCATCACGCGCCCAGTGTGGGTTTTATGCAGCCGTGGCGGTTTGTCCGTGTCCGTTGCCCGACGCTGAGGGCGCAATTGCACCAATTGGTTGAGCAGGAACGCCTGTTGACGGCCAAAGCTTTGCGGGAGCGCGAGGACAGCTTTATGAAGCTGAAAGTGGAGGGTATTTTGGACTGTGCGGAGGTGTTGGTCGCGGCATTATGCGGACAGCGCGATCAGCATGTTTTTGGGCGGCGGACTTTGCCGGAAATGGATTTGGCTTCGGTGTCCTGTGCCATCCAAAATATTTGGCTGGCGGCGCGGGCCGAAGGTCTGGGCATGGGTTGGGTGTCGCTGTTTGCCCCTGAGGCACTGAAGGGGCTGCTGGACATGCCTGAGGATAGCCATCCGGTCGCGGTGTTATGTCTGGGCCATGTCGCCACGTTTTATGAGCAGCCGCTATTGCAGCAAGCAGGCTGGGCCGAGCGTCAGAATCTTGACGAACTGATCTTTGAGAACTATTGGAATACCCCCCCGTGCCGTTAAATTTTACTATCGTGCCGCCGTCTTCGGCTTTGGCATCCGCCTTACAGCAAAAAATCGATCAAAAAATCAAGCCTCTAGGAGCCTTAGGACAATTGGAGGCGTTGGCCTTACGCATCGGCCTGATCCAAAACACCTTAACGCCGACGCTAAATAAGCCGCAGATTATCGTTTTTGCGGGCGACCACGGGTTGGCGGCGGCTGGGGTGAGCGCGTATCCGGCCAGCGTTACCGCGCAAATGGTCGCCAATTTCCTTAACGGCGGGGCGGCGATTAATGTCTTTGCCAAGCAACACGGTTTGGGGCTGTGGATTGTCGATGCGGGGGTGGATGCCGATTTGTCGGCGTATCCGGGCTTAATTGCCGCCAAAATCGCTAGGGGTACACGCAACTGCCTTACCGAAGCGGCGATGAGTACGGCAGAGTGTTACGCGGCACTGCAAAAAGGCGCGGAATTGGTCAAAGCCAGCTATGCCCAGGGCTGTAATTGCCTGGGGCTGGGTGAGATGGGCATCGGCAATACGGCTTCGGCTAGTTTGCTGATGCACCGCTTGACGGGCTTGCCTTTGGCGGATTGTGTCGGGCGCGGCACGGGTCTGGATGACGGGCAATTACGCCATAAAATGTCGGTGTTGGAGCAGGTGCTGGCGCGGCATCAGAGCGTGTCGGCAGACTCGCCTTTAGAGGTTCTGGCGGCGTTCGGCGGCTTTGAAATCGCCATGATGGTTGGGGCGTACTTACAAGCCGCCGAATTGGGCATGGTGATTATGGTGGACGGCTTTATCGCCAGTGCGGCGTTGTTGGTGGCGGCACAGTGTTATCCGGCGGTATTGGCGTACTGCGTGTTCAGCCATGTCTCCAACGAGCGCGGCCATCAGGCTTTGTTAACGCATTTTAATGCCACCGCGCTGTTAAATTTGGATATGCGTTTGGGCGAAGGCTCCGGGGTCGCTATCGCTTACCCTATACTGCAATCCGCCGTGCTATTTTTAAATACGATGGCGACCTTTGCTGAGGCGGGGGTTAATCAGTAAGGCCATTGCACTTTACTGGAGAGGCCATACCGCCCGGTGTACAATGGTCTTCAGCCACTGTACGCTTACCTAACCGTGTGTACCAATTTTAGCCTGTCGTTTGCTTAACGCTGGACTCTATATGCCAAACCAAATCCCTTAGGCAAAACCTTTGCCCCACGTCCCCGCATAAAACTGTTGTCCGACCTCGGCGCGTGAGCGCTCCGCCACTTCGGCGGCTTGGAACATGTCATCCAAGCTTGCCGCCTCAGCTTGATAGCCTACTGCCATCATGGCCATTGGCGTACAGTCCTCTGGCAAAGCGAAAGTATGACGCGCTTTATCGGCATCAAACCCGCCCATCTGATGTGCCACCAAGCCTAAGGCGGTAGCCTGCAAGCTTAAGGTAGCGCTGGCCGCGCCAGTATCGTACATGGCCCAGCGGTTGGCTTGGCCGTTATGGTTAAAATTTGCCATGGCCACTGACAGTATCAGCACAGGGGCATTTTTCGCCCAAAGGCGGTTTTTTTCGACGAGAGTCGCCAATGCCGCTTCCCAGCCAGTCGGATCGGTACTTTTGTCGCAAACGACAAACCGCCATGGCTGATCGTTGAAGCATGAAGCGGCCCAGCGGGCGGCTTCTAGCAAAGCCAGTAAATCAGCATGGCTAACGGGTTTGCTAGGATCCATCGCCCGCGGACTCCAACGATTTGCGATAAGGTCATGAATATCTACGGATGTTACGGCAGGTTTCAGTTGCATAGTTAAATTCCTAAAAAGAGGGTCAGCGGGATGGAAGGCCAGAAGCGCGTCTGTAAGGCGATTCTACCATTTAATGGCATGAAGACTGGAAAACAAAACGGGATATAGTCGGTATTTTTGTCAACAAGTGCCGCATTTTGTCACTTTTTTTATTGGCTAGTGTCTTTCAGGGCGAATAAAAAGCCCATCTATTGCATATAGTGTATGGGTTTTTATCAGAAATACGGTTTTTATAAAAAAAATGGTATATAAAATGCTGTAAATTATTTAAAATAGTGTCCATAACCAATGGTTATTTTTTATGTACCCTCCGTGCCCTCGTAGGAATTAAGGTGTTGTTCCGCGAGATCGCTTTATATTTGAAAGTTATCTTTAGTGACACACTTAATTGGAGTGACCAATGGCCTGTTCATTTAGCACAAATCTTCACGCGTTACGCGGCTTCCTTGCCATAGGATGCGCGGCGTTGTCTTTATCCGTTTCTACGGCAGCTTTTGCAGGGCAAGTCGAGTTTGTCAACAATGGTTCTTTTGAAACCACTACGGCGACCGGATCAACCTTACTCCAAAGCGGTACCCATGCCTTATCCGGTTGGACTGTTGGGGCCGGGTCTGGTAACGGTTATACGTTTTTGGCTTTTCCCGGTACGGCGGGTACCAGCATTAATGGCAGCAATGGCATTAGGTTATGGGATAAAGGCAATGGCGGGCTGAATACCATCCCTACGTCTAGCCCGGATGGCGGTAAATTTATCGTCAGTGACGGCGCCTATCAATTGACCACACTTTACCAAACCTTAACTGGGCTGAGTGTCGGGCATTTGTATCAGCTACGTTTTTATCAGGCGGCGGGACAGCAAACCGGTTTTACGGGTAACACGACCAACCAGTGGCAGGTGTCTTTTGGCGGTTCGTTAACGACCGTCAATAGCATTACTTTGCCTAACGGGCAAACCTATAGCGGTTCAACGCAGGTTGTCAGCGGCGGCGACACCCGTTTGTCACAAGTGATGAGCAATACCAGCAAAGGCTTTACTGGCTGGTCTTATCAATCTATGACGTTTAGGGCTACTGCGCAAAACCAACTGTTGGGCTTTTTAGCGTTGGGTGGGCCTTTAGGGCAGCCGCCTTTTTCGTTGCTTGACGGCATTTCCCTTACGGAACAATTGCCCGAACCGGGTAGTTTGGCTTTAGTCTTTTTAGGTATGGGAGCCGCTGGATTGATGCGGCAACGCCGCCTTAAACGGGCTTAAGTAGCCATTATTGCAGAAAAAAATGGAAGCGGCGGCTGTTTAAAAACAGCCGCCGCTTTTTTTGTTTATAGCCTTCCCGTTTCATTATGGACTTTCTTCAAAACGCGCCATCTTTTGTCATTGATGTTTTCAGGCTATCGCTTTGGCTACTGATTATTATGGTTATCTTTGCACCTTTAGAGGCGCTTTGGCCCTTACATCGGCAAGCATTTTTCCGCAAAGCTTGGTTGACCGATTTAAGTTACTTTTTTTTAAGCGGTTTGTTGCCCAAGTTTTTCTTAGTCCTGCCGATGACTTTTATCACGCTGGGGCTGCGTGATCTGATGCCCGTAGAATTGCACCGCTATGTCTCTGAATTACCGCTATGGGCGCGTTTTGCCGCCGCTATGGTCGTGGGGGAATTCGGTACTTATTGGGGGCACCGTTGGATGCACGAAATCCCCTTCTTATGGCGTTTCCATGCCATCCACCACAGTGCCGAACAGATAGATTGGCTGGTCAATACCCGCGCCCACCCGATAGATTTGGCGTTGCCGCGCTTATGCGGTTTTGTGCCGATGCTTTTGTTGGGGTTGGCGCAACCACCGGCTGCCGATCAGGTGGATTTATTGCCTTTGCTGGTTACGTTAGTCGGTACGGTTTGGGGGTTTTTTATCCATGCCAATCTGCGTTGGCGGTTTGGCTGCTTGGAATGGTTTATCTCTACGCCAGCTTTTCATCATTGGCATCACACGAAAGACAATCTACACGTCATCAATAAAAACTATGCGGCGATGTTGCCGTGGATGGACAAGTTGTTCGGCACTTATTATTTGCCTAAGGACGCTTGGCCTAAACGCTATGGCATTGATACGCCGATGACCCCAAGTCTGTTAAAACAAATGCTCCAGCCTTTTTACAGGCAAATCAAGCCATCCGGTCAACCTAAAGGCTGAGCCAGCCATATCAAGGCTTAGCTAAAAATCATACCCATATGTCGGGTAAATACGGCACAATGATAGTGGTTATAACGCATAACACTTGTTTGTAAAATCGTCCTAAGCTATACCTGACTTCAAAAACCGCCCAGGATCTTGCGTAACGCCTTGGCCTTATTTGAAGCAAGCCCTTATAGGGCATCTAATAATAGCACTTGGAGTAGACGATCATGAAAACAGCAGTCAATAAAGTCGGCAAACTTGCCGCTCTGGCTTTAACTTTAGCCAGTTTCACTTATGGCGGCCAAGCCGCCGCCGATGTTGCCGGCCGCATTGAGTGGAATGACCCCTCACCTTGGACAACACTCGCGTCAACCTGTGCGGTGGATGAAAGCGGTTTAAAGCAGTATGCGTTTAATTATGCCGACTTTTATTATCTTGGCAGTGCGGTGAGTACCCCTAACCGTAAAGGCGGGGTTTTTCCGCTGGTAGGCCGTTGTAATGTCGATAATCCTTTAGACGCGAATGTCAACCCCAAATGGAACACCTTGATTATCGGTTATATGGATCCGGATTTGCAAAAAACCGATGCTTCAGTCGTTGCCAGACTCATTCAGGTTAAACGCGCCACTGGCGCGACCAGCACTTTGGCAATCTTTAATAGCAACACGAATAGCACTGTAGGGCGTACTGAAGGTTATGTGACCTTTGATGCTAGCTTCGACTTCCATAACAACGCTTACTTTGTGCAATTGGAGTTGGTGCGTGCCAGCACCGAAGTCCTTAGCCCGATTGTGTACAGTGCGCGTTTGGTGGACAGCTCACCCGATACCGTGCCTAAGTAACAAGAAACTGGGTCTCGCCCTGAAAGCTTTCCAATCATGGCAATCCCCCTAAGTTTTGCATTTGCCGCAGTATCCATTGCTGGCGTTTGAGCAAATACGCCGATGGCTGGGTCGCCCTAAACTTAATCGGGTTAGGTAAGGTTGCCGCCAACAAGGCCGCTTGTTGGCGGCTTAATTGTTTGGCGGGAATGCCAAAATAATGTTGGCTGGCCGCTTCAATGCCGAAAATATGGTCGCCAAATTCGGCGATGTTCAGATACACCTCCAAAATCCGTTGCTTATCCCAGAGCATTTCCAGCAATAACGTGAACCAAACTTCCAAGCCTTTGCGGACGACATTTTTCGAGGGGGTCAGGAACAGATTCTTAGCGACTTGCTGGGAGATGGTGCTGGCCCCGCGCAGTTTGCCGCCATGATTATAAACCTCAAGCGAGGCTTCAATAGACGCAAGGTCGAAGCCGTTATGTTGAAAAAAGTTCTGGTCTTCGCTGGCAATGGCGGCTAACGGTGCGGCACTGGCGATATTGTCCAGACTCGTCCAACGGTAATCAATGGCTTGGAATATGCCCGCCGCCAACAAGTCTTCGCCGTGCCGATAGAGCATCATCCCTGATGTCGGGGGCGGCAACCAACGGAGCAGAGTGCATAAGCCGATAGACGATAAGAGGAAGAATAACAGCAGATTGCGTAAGATAACGCTAATCGGCCATCGCGGCGGTATGGGGGTATCGTGATGTGTGGACAAATGCTGACTAAAGGCGGTTTAAGGCTGGTTTTTATATAATAAAGCCTTTACCTCCTGATGAATACTCTCCGCCCAGCTATTTTTGCAATCTTGGCACATTGAGGTGCTGACCGGCGTTTGCCACCCCCCTCCTAAAGCCTTATAAAGTGCCACCAAGTTGCTGGCAACCATCAGGTTACTTTCGGCTTGGCTGCTTTGGGTTTGGTAGAGCGCTTGTTGGCTGTCCAACACCTCCGTAAAAGCCGTCAGGCCTTTTTGGTAGCGTTCGGTCGCCAATTGCACCGCCAACTGGTTAGCCGCCACGGCACGCGCTAAGGCCTGGTGACGTTGCTGTTCTTTACTGTAGGCTATCAGCGAGTCTTCAACGTCTTTAAAAGCCGTTAGCACCGCCGTTTCATAGCTTAGCTTGGCTTCTTCGGATAAGGCTTGCTTGCTGCTGACATTGGCTTGCAGATTGCCCCAGTTAAAAATCGGCAGGGTCAGGGAGGCGGCGGTTGACCACGACTTGCCGATAGGCGTGACATCCTTGACGCTCATATTTTGCAAACCCAGAAACGCGGTCAGGTTCAGCTTAGGGTACAGCTCCGCCTTGGCAACGCCGATATTGGCGGTCGCCACTGCCAATAAGCGTTCGGCACGGCGAATATCGGGGCGGCGTTTTAACAGTTCCGAAGGTAAGTCGGGGATGACCGTAGCCGCTACGCTGGGCAGCGGGGCAGGGCGTTGCAGCTTGCCATTCAGGGCGGCAGGTTGCTTGCCCAATAACAGGCTGAGCGCGTGCAGCTTTTGTTGGATTTGGCTTTCATAATTGGGCAGTTGCGCTTGGGTGGTCGCCAGTTGCGCCTCAGCGCGGACGGCTGCCAAACTGTCTGCCAACCCCGATTGCTGGCGGATTTGCGTCAATGCCAAGGTATCGGCTTGACTTGTTACGTTAGCTTGGGTGATGCCCAACAATTGTTGGTTGGCGCGTAATTCCAGATAGTTTCTGGCGACTTCGGCAAGCAAGGTCACTAAAATGTCCCGGCTGTTTTCGATTTCGCTGTCTACCGTCGCATCCGCCGCTTCCGCCGCCCGCCTGACGCCGCCAAAAAAATCCAGTTCCCATTGGGCATCAAAGCCGGTCTGGAAAATGTCAATCAGTTGGTTGCCGATGCCAAAACCGCCGCCCGCACTACTGCCGCCCGCCGCTGACGAGCCGCTAGAGGTATTGTTTAAGCGGCGGCTGATATTGCTTCTGGCGGTCATGCTCGGCAACGCCGAGGCATAAATGGCCACGCGCTGGGCGCGGACATCTTTAACACGCATCAAGGCTTTCCTTACGTCTAAATTGGCGGTAATGGCCTCATTAATCAGTTGATTGAGTTGCGGGTCGCGAAAAGTTTGCCACCATGCGTCCGCTTGCTTGGCTTGTGCTGCCGTTGGCGCGGCCATACCTTGCCATTGCTTGGGGGTGCTAACGGTCGGGGGCTTATAATCGGGGCCTACCGCCGTACACGCGCTCAGCGTCATACTCAGGCACACTAAGAAGGAGGGCTTCATCGCTGCTAGCCTCCCGTTTTGGGGGTGTTGGGCTCGGCAAAGGCTTGTGCTTCGATAAACACATCCATTTGCTGGCCGACATACACTGAAAACTGCTTACGGTCAAAGCTATACAAGGCTTGTAACACGCGGGTGTCGACCCGCTCGGTGCTGTCGCCGGTGAGGGATTTTTTCGGCACGACGAACGGCTCGACATAAGCCAATTGCAGGGGAAATTTAAAATCGCGGTTGCCGCGTAAATACGCCACTGCCGGACGGCTTTTATCGAAACGCCACGCGTCATTCTCGTCAATATCGACCCGGACATGGAGTTGGTCTAAATTACCCAACACCAGCAAGGCATTACCGCCGCCCGCTTGGGCAAATTCACCTGGCCGCAGATTGATTTGCAACACTTCGCCGTCAACAGGGGCGCGTATCACCAGCCTGTCCAAGGTGGTTTGGCTATCCGCCAGAGCCGCCGCCATTTGCTGTACTGCCGCTTTGGCGCTCTCTAGCTGGGCTTTGGCGATTAACAGCGTGTTTTGCCGTTTCAGCAACTCTTCGCCGCTGATCGCCCGCTTGTCGGTGACTGCTTCGGCTAAGCGGCTCAGCGCTTGGCTGTCATTGACGTTAGCGAGCGCGACATTGACTTCGGCTTGGGCTTTGGCAAGATCGGCGTGTCTGACCGCTTGGGTGGCTTTTGCCTCACGGTCATCCAGATAAAACAACACCGCACCCGCTTTGACCTTATCGCCGACCTTGACGGTGACCACGTTGACGATACCCGACAGCGGTGTGCCGATAGCGATGTTTTGGCTTTTGGCTTCGATGATCCCGGCTCCGGCAATAAAGCTTTGGAACGGCGCGGAAGCGGGTTCGGCCACGGCAGCGGCCACGGGCATGGGTTGGCTACCGCTGATGACGGTATAAATGGCAAAAATAAATCCGGCACTGGCGAGTACCGGCAAGACATGTCTGATTTTCATAACGCCTCTGGATAGGGTGGGATACGTCTGGCGTACCCTTACGTTAAAGCCTAATTACGTTTAGAACCGCACCGACATGAGAGTTTAAAAATCTGCGGTGCGGACGTGGGGTTATTTCAGCTCGGCAGCGGAATGCGCCACGTTGACAATATGCCCGTCGTCCATTTCGGCGATACGGTCGGCAAAATTAAAAATCCGCGCATCATGGGTCACAATCACCAAAACCCGCTGTTGATCGAGGGCTACGGCTTTTAGCAAGTTCATGACATTCTGGCCACTTTCGTGATCCAAGGCGCTGGTAGGTTCGTCGCAGACAATCAGGCGCGGGCCGTGTATTAAAGCGCGGGCGATGGCGACCCGTTGCTGCTGGCCACCGGACAGTTGCGCAGGTAAGGACATTGTCCGTTCGCCCAAGCCCACTTTTTCCAACATTTGCGCCGCCCGCCGCTCGGCCTCACCACGCTTTACCCCGTTGATAATTAACGGCACCGAGACATTTTCGGCGGCATTCAGGGCGGGCAGCAAATTATAAGCTTGGAAGACAAAGCCTATATTTTCGGCGCGGAACCGTAATTTGTCCTTACTGCGTAAGGTCAACAAGTTCTCGCCAAACAATTCACAGTCACCCGATGTTTGGTCAAGAATACCGGCAATAATGGAGATGAGGGTCGTTTTTCCGCAACCTGAAGGGCCGACCAACATCATCAGTTCGCCCATGTTAATATCCAAATTCACACCGTTGAGCGCAGTTACCACTTGGCCGCCTGTGTCGTAGGTCTTAACAATATCACGGCAACGGATAGCTAACGGCGTGGCGTTCATGACGGGATTCCCAAGGTTTAGCTCTTAAAAACAATGGCGGGTTCTAAACGGATGACTTTCATGATGCTGATGAGGGCGACCATGACGCAAATCAGCCCGACCCCACCGCCGCTAAACACCAGCAATTGCCAAGGCATCTTAAAAGCCAAAATGCTATGGCGCATCAAAAAGCCGAATAAGGCGGCGATGCCGACCCCTAAACCATAGCCAATACTGCCCACCACCACGGCTTGCAGTAAGATCATCCGCAAGAGGATGCCGTTGCTTGCCCCCATGGCTTTTAATACCCCAAATTGGCGCAAATTTTCCAGGGTGAAGTTGTAAAACGTTTGCCCGGCGATAGCCGTGCCGACGATAAAGCCTAAAGCGATGGTGATGCCAAAGTTAATCGGAATGCCCGTATTTTTCAGAAAATAGGAATAGGTCAATTTTTTAAAATCATCTTGGGTATAGGCCTCCAAGCCTGTGATGGCCACTATGCGTTTGACCAATTCCGCTTTATCTTGGCCGGGTTTGGCTTTTACCAAAACAAACGAGAGCATTTTTCGCTCTACAGGCGCGTAGGATTTAGCCCGTGAATAAGTGGTGTAAATGACAGGCTGTGACTGGAAGGTGCGGGTCACTTTTGCCAAACCGACCACGATGGCGCGGCGGTCATTTAATTCTAGGCTATCACCCACTTTCAGCGGTGTTTTCTTACCGTCTGGGGTTGCCGCCGGTTTCGCCAGCTTTTCACTCGCACCGTCAATGTCGACAATCACGCCATCACTGCGGCGTAAATCGCTCAGCTTGCCTTCCAACATCACTGCCGGGCCGCCGATCAATGTAGTATCATCCAAACCAACGACATTACAAGTCTGAAACGCCCCGTCAGTGAGACGGGCTTTTAATAAGCCCTTATACAAGGGCATTGCCCATTCCACGCCAGTGATGCCGCGCACCCGGTACAGTTCGGTTTCCTGCATGGGCTTAATGTCGTCAATAAACTGCACTTTGGGATCCATCACCCAAATGTCGGGCAAACCGACATCAGAAATAAAGCTGTAAGAACGTGCCATCAGGCCGATGAAAATGGCTGGCTGCTGAGTCATAATCAGTGAGGCAAACGTCAGCCCCATGACAATCCCTAGATATTTGCCTTTATCTCCCATCAGCATTTTTAAGGCGATATGATTCATAACGGACTCTCGACGGCGGGCTTTAATTGCTGGAGCGCCGCTAGGGAAAACGCGGCGATATGCTGGCTGCTCGCTTGTATGGCGGCGGGGCCGGCAATTGCTTCAGGAAACAGGCGGTCAATAATCGACCGCGAATGCTTAAACATCAGACATTGCCCTAAAATGCTCATCACACACCGTTGCAAGAGCATTTTATCGGCCTGTCCACCTAACAATACTAAGATAATCTCTTCCAGCAACGCACATTGCGGAATAATCGCCTTGGCGATGATGATATCCAAGGCTTTGGTCGGCTCGGCAATTTCCCGGCTAATCAGTTTGCCCGGTATACCCAAATGGCTGTCATCCAATAATTTATTGAGAAAATGTTGGATAAATAGGTTTAGGCGTTGCTCAGGCGGCAAACCGACATCCTCGGCAGCTTGGTAAGGGTAGAGTTTGTTCAGTTCGGTAAAGGCAAAAACCAATGCTTCCGTATACAAGCCTTCCTTGCTGCGGAAATAATAATTAACTGCCGCCACATTGACATTGGCGCGGGTACAAATTTCGCGCACGGTCGCGTCACGGTAGCCCTGCTCGGCAAACACTTCCACGGCAATTTGCAATAAGCGGTTAATGGCTAATTCTGGCTTGGTTGCTGAGCGGGTCTCTAACATGTAAACGGCAGTATTAAACAGTTGTTTGAAATGATTGTATAAGAAAATGCTGTAGGTGGCAATGCAAGAGTGTGCCAATTTCCCTAATTAAAGCTTGAAAGCAAGCGAAAAGCTAAGCATAGTAAACCCTACCCACATTTACATAAGAGGTTAAAAAAATGGCTGAATATCTGATCCGTACAATGGGCTCAACGGAGCTGACAACGGTTTTGGGCTGGGCAGGGCAAGAAGGCTGGCGGCCTGGGGTGGCAGATGCCGGGTATTTTTACCCGACCGACCCGCAAGGGTTTTTTCTCGGCTTATTGGATGGCGAGCCGATAGGCAGCATTTCGGGAGTGAAATATAGCCCAGAGTACGGCTTTATCGGGCTGTATATCGTCAAGCCAGACTACCGTGGGCAGGGTTTTGGTATGCAGCTTTGGCAAACGGCCATGGCTTATTTACAAGGCGGTAATATAGGCTTGGACGGGGTAGTAGCCCAACAGGGCAATTATCAGAAATCGGGTTTTCACAGCGCCTATCGGCATGTCCGTTATCAAGGCTTAAGTACGGTGGAGGCCGCCAGCTCAGATAATGGCATCAGGGCAGCGGCCAGTGTGCCGTTTGCGGAATTATTGGCGTATGACAGTACCTTGTTTCCAGCGCCTAGGCCAGGGTTTTTAAAGGCTTGGCTAAACCAAACCCACGGCACGGCCTTGGCGGTGGTGAGGGAAGGGCGGCTGCAAGGTTTTGGGGTCATCCGTGCTTGCCATGGCGGTTATCGGCTAGGGCCGCTGCTGGCGGATACCGCCAACGTTGCCGAAGCGTTATTAACGGCCTTAGTGGCGACCTTGCCCGAAGGTAGCCCTTTTTTTATGGACATCCCCGAACCTAACCGCGAGGCTTTAGCCTTAGCGGCTGACCGTGCCATGCAGCCGGTTTTTGAAACGGCGCGGATGTACACGCAATCCCCGCCCAATGTTGCTATCGGCAAGCTCTTTGCCGTGACCAGCCTTGAGCTGGGTTAACGGTTTTGGCGCAATGCGTCGGCACGTTGGCAATAGCTGTCCGATTGCATTTCAATCAGCCTGGAGACGGTGCGCTTAAACTCAAACGCGCCGTCGCCTTCGGTGTACAGCTCAGGGGCGGGGACTTGGGCGCTGCAAATCAGCTTGATGGTATGCTCATATAACACATCGATTAAGGTCATAAAACGCTTGGCTTCGTTGCGCTTTTCGGCGGACAGCTGAGGGATGCCGACCATCATGACGATGTTAAAGCGTCCGGCCATCGCCAGATAATCGGCGGCGCTGAGGGCTTGGGCGCACAGTTCGTCAAATGAGGTGAACAGAATATCCTGATAGGTGGCTTTTAGTTGGATTTCACGGCCTAAGACGGTGACAAAATCCGGCTGTAACAAGGCCCCTTCCGATAATTCCCGATAGGTTTGCCAAACAAATTGGCGCATCTGCTCAGTCCGTTCGCCCGGCACTTCGCTAAGCGGGCAATAATAAGTGACCTGTTGCGCACTGCCATGGCCTAAACGGTAGTCTTGCTCGGCAGACAGCTCTATAATATGCGCGGCTTTTTCTAAAATGCTAATGAAAAATAAAAATTGCTCGCGCTGTAGGCCGCCTTGATAAAGGTCATTAGGGTGACGGTTGGAAGTGATCACCACCACCAGCCCCAGTTCAAACAGCTTACCGAACAAACGCCCTAAAATCATGGCATCGGCAATATCGGTGACATGGAACTCGTCAAAACACAATAGCCGCACCGAGCTGCGGATATTTTGCGCCAAGGCGGAAATCGCGTCAGTTTGGTTTTGTTGCCGCCATTTATAGATAAATGTGTGAACTTCCTGCATGAAGGTATTAAAATGTACCCGACGTTTTTGGGTAATGGGGCAGGCTTCGTAAAACAATGCCATTAGCATGGATTTGCCGCGCCCGACATCACCATAAATGTATACGCTCCGGCAAGGCCGCTGCTTGCCGCCCTCCTGCGCCGCCAATTCCTCCAACAAGATTTGCAAAACTTGCAACGTTTGGAGTTGGGCGGGGTCTTGCCGGAGTTGTTTTTGCACAACTTGCTGTGCATATCTGCCCGCTAATAAGCCTGCTAACTCAGGCGCAGGATCGGGAGGCAGGGTAGGGCGGGGCTGAAAAAAATGTTTTAGCATAATTCCGTAAAAAATAGTAAAGTCAGCTCTTTATGGGTTGAAGCTTTTCTTTAATGAAATGGTCAATCAAGAGTTAACATCAAAAATAGCACTAAGAGCGGCAGTAAGAGTAGCATTAATCGCTACGCCAAACTATCGGTACCTATTGCTGGCTGTAAATAGTCACTATCCAAATCATATTAATGCCTTTATGCGCTGTAATGCTTGGCGTTAACATGCTTCCTTCTTAACAAATTGTGATAATATTCACGGTTTTTGCTCCTTTCATTCGGAGTTAATGAGTTTATGATCAAACAGCGTACGTTAAAAAATACTATTCGGGCCACGGGTGTCGGCTTGCACAGCGGCGAAAAAGTCTATCTGACCTTACGTCCTGCCGAAGCGAATACGGGCATCAGATTCCGCCGTGTCGACCTTGCGGACCCCGTCACTATCCAAGCATCGCCCAATAATGTTGGTGAAACAGTGCTGTCGACCACGTTGGTTGCGGGGCGGGTGAAAATCTCCACAGTTGAGCATTTATTGTCCGCATTTGCGGGTTTGGGTATTGATAATGCCATGATTGATGTCAGTGCCGCCGAAGTGCCGATTATGGACGGCAGTGCCGGGCCTTTTGTGTTTTTATTGCAATCTGCCGGGGTTGAAGAGCAGGAGTGCCCTAAACAATATATCCGCATCAAACGTCGGGTGCTGGTTGAAGACGGCGATAAATGGGCCGCTTTTGATCCCTTCGACGGCTTTAAAGTCACGTTTACCATTGATTTTGAACATCCTGCTTTTGAAGAACATGTCAAAACGGCGACAATGGACTTCTCGTCCACCACCTTCGTCAAGGAAGTCAGCCGTGCCAGAACCTTTGGCTTTATGAAAGACATTGATATGTTACGGCAAAACAATCTGGCATTGGGCGGCAGTTTAGATAACGCCATTGTTGTCGATGACTATAAAATCCTCAATGAAGAAGGCCTGCGTTGTGCTGACGAATTCGTCAAACATAAGATTCTTGATGCCATCGGCGACCTGTACTTACTGGGTTATAGCCTGATTGGCGGCTTTACCGGCCATAAGTCCGGCCATGGTTTGAATAACAAATTATTGCGTAAATTGCTTGAAGAGAAAGACGCTTGGGAAATGGTCACGTTCGATAACGAAAATGATGCGCCGATTTCTTTTATGCGTTCCGCGCAATCGCAACGCCCTGAATCATAAAAGCCTTACATTAGTGTAAGCGCTAATCCCCCCCCTCTTCACTAATAATAAGTCACGGAACGGGTTAATATCCCGTTCACGCTGGCTAAATCCCCTATTCTACAAGCCACAAGACCATAACCTTTACGGTTTTTAACCACGCCAAAAATAGGCTTCCCGGAGCGATCGCCAGATTATATCTGGCACAGCTACGCGAGCCGCGTCTTTTGCTTGTGTCCCCAAAAAAGTTAGCGAGGTTATTCTTACGCTAGCTGTTAATACCCGCCACTTTGCATTTTTACTGTTTATCCTTGGCTTTGCTAAGCGAAGGAGTCAGTGGCTTGCATCTTTCCGTTGCTTGATTTAGATGGTTATTCATAAAAAAACCGTTTTTAATCATGCCGACAATAAATATTTTAGCTTTAAATATCAGCTGCTTATTGCCGTAGGCGTGCCATTTGTTAAATATTGACTATTTTTAATAGTAATAGTTAATTTCATTTAATAGTTTTTTAACTTAGACTAAAACAACTCATTAAATTTATCTTTCAGATATATTATTTTTTAATAATTAAAATTGAGATTAGCTTATGATTTTTTAAGTTTTATCAGGCTTTTAAATAAAACAGAGTTTTTATTAATCCCATTAGTCACAAGAATTAAATTTCAATGACTTCTATGAATGAGTGCGCCTTTAAACTGGCTTGGAAATACAAAAGTTTATATGGCGTACAGGCATGGATGCACCTTCCGCATTACCGATAATATGGGTAATGTTTTCTTGGGTTATTATAAAAATAATGGCCTGCAATGCGTTTAACTTTTTCAAAGGCGTTTAAAATGACTAACAATGTATATGCATCATACAATGGCTCACAAAAAGGCTTTACCGTACGCGACTTAAACTTAAACCAATTGTCTTTTTGTAACACTGGCTTTAATATCAACAGCATCGCGGCAGGGGCGAACGGTGATTTATATCTGACCTCGGCCAATCGTATTTACCATTACAAAGCAGATGGCACTTTGATTAACACGATGACTTTTCCAGATGCGGGAATCAATTATACAAGCATTACCGTCACCGTAGACCATGTTTATGCTTCGTATTCCGGCTCACAAGTGGGCGTGACAGTCCGTGATTTGAACCTTAACCAGCTTTCATGGTTTGCCACACCATTTGTTACCAGCGGCATCGCCGCCGGAACGAATAATGACCTTTATCTGGCTTCCGGAAACCATATCTACCATTATGGAACAAATGGGGCGCTGATTTACGATATGGTCTTCCCCATTAACACGATAAACTATACCGATGTGACCGTTCTTGGCGATAAAGTTTATGCTTCCTACAACGGTTCCCAGTTAGGGTTCACTGTACGCGATCTGAATTTGAATCAGTTGTCCTACTGCAATACAGGGTTTAGCATAAGCAGCATAGCTGCCGGTAAGTCAGGCAATGTCTATTTGGCATCGGCAAACAATCTGTATAACTATACGGCAAGCGGCGCTTTAATTTACGATATGAGATTCCCAGATACTGGCGTAAATTATACAGGCGTTTCTGTGGTGTTTGTCTCATTGACTTAAGTTTGTGTAAAAATTGGCAAGCTTAAGCGACCCAATGAAATATATGGCCCCCTCCAATCCCTCAGGAGGGGGCTTTGTTTATAAGCCGCCCAAGTGAGTGTCTGTTCGTCACCCCAATAAAAAACACCCTGACGCTTGCTGGTTGTCCAGCACCGCCTCGACCGTCCCGTCTTTTAATTCCACCCCCGAAAGCTGGCGCTGCTCCGCTTCTTTGATTAAAAACAACAACTTTTGCACGGCTTGTGCGTAGCTTAAGCCATTGTGATGGATGTTGGAAATGCAATTGCGGTCGGCATCGGTACTGATACCGGCACGGGGGCGATAGGTAAAATAAATTCCCATACTGTCCGGCGAACTTAGGCCGGGGCGTTCGCCGATTAAGAGGATACATAATCGGGCGGCAAACTGCTCGGCGATGGCATCGCCGATAGCGACCCGACCATGCCTGACCAGACACACCGGGGGTAGGGCATAGCTTTGCAAGGCCGGCAACAGCAGGGCTAAAAAATTTTCCGCATGACAGGCAATGGCTTTTGACGATAAACCATCCGCCACCACAATGACGGCATCGGCTT
Source organism: Methylovulum psychrotolerans (assembly GCF_002209385.1). Lineage (NCBI taxonomy): Bacteria > Pseudomonadati > Pseudomonadota > Gammaproteobacteria > Methylococcales > Methylococcaceae > Methylovulum > Methylovulum psychrotolerans. The sequence continues at coordinate 1,561,222 of NZ_CP022129.1, read as the reverse complement.
GGTGAGTGGTGTGGCGGCGTAACGTCTCTGCCGCCGACTCCGCCAATAAACGCCCTAAATCAGGACGCTGTAAATACAGGCGCTGGTTGTCCGCCTGGCTTGCCAAGGTCAACGATGCTAAGCCCCGCGCCGCCAAAGCCTCGGCCAGATGGGTAAAATCTAAGGGGATATTGACTGCATCACGCGCTAAGGCATGGGCTAACTGAAAATCTAAGCTGGCTTGGGTGGGCAGGCTCATACCCGCACGGCCTAGGCCGATACGCGCCGGGGTAAACTCGCGTAAGGTCTGCCATGGGTCTGGCGGTGCTATGGGTTGTTCGGGTTTATTCACTGCCATAGCCGCCGAGTTTTTCTAAAGTGGGTTTAAACAGCGCGGGGATATCGCGGTGATTGGGCAGACGGTTATCGCCAGTAAAAATCTGTTGGTTTTGCAGCCATTGCTCAAATTCGGGGGCAGGGCGCAGGTCTAACACCTGCCGTAAATACAACGCGTCATGGAAAGACGTGGACTGATAATTGAGCATGACATCATCCGCCCCCGGCACACCCATGATAAATGTGCCGCCCGCCACCGCGAACTGGGTCAGCAGTATGTCCATATCATCTTGATCCGCTTCGGCGTGATTGGTATAGCAAACATCGCAACCCATCGGCAGGCCTAACAGTTTGCCGCAGAAATGGTCTTCCAAACCCGCACGGATAATCTGCTTACCGTCATACAGGTATTCGGGGCCGATAAAGCCGACTACGGTATTGACCAATAAAGGCTGAAAACGCCGCGCCACCGCATAAGCCCGCGCTTCACAAGTTTGTTGGTCTAGGCCTAAATGGGCATTGGCGGATAAGGCACTGCCTTGGCCAGTTTCAAAATACATGCAGTTAGTGCCGACTGTGCCGCGCTGTAACGCCAAAGCGGCTTGATGGGCTTCATCGAGCAGGGTTAGATTGATGCCGAAACTGTCATTGGCTTTTTCAGTACCTGCAATGGATTGGAACACCAAATCGACTGGCGTACCTTGCGCCATAGCGTTTAACGTCGTGGTGACATGCGCCAAGACGCAGGCTTGGGTGGGGATTTGATAACGCTCAATAACATCATTCAGCAAATGCAATAAGCGCGTGGTGGCCTGCAAATTATCCGAGGCCGGGTTGATGCCGATCACCGCATCGCCGCAGCCGTACAGCAACCCGTCTAACAGGCTGGCGGCCACTCCGGCGGCATTATCGGTCGGGTGATTGGGTTGCAAGCGCGTGGACAGGCGGCCAGCCAAGCCGATAGTGCCACGGAAACGGGTAACTACACGGCATTTTTTCGCCACCAGAATCAAATCCTGAATCCGCATGATTTTTGATACTGCCGCGACCATCTCAGGGGTCAGGCCAGGGGCGAGGGCGGTTAACGCTTTGGTTGTCGCTTGTTCTGACAGCAACCAATTGCGGAAATCTCCGACCGTTAAATGACTGACTGGCGCGAAGGCCGACGCGTTATGGCTGTCGATAATCAGGCGCGTCACTTCGTCCTGTTCATAGGGCACTAAGGCTTCGTTTAAAAACTGCTTTAACGGCACGTCCGCCAACACCCATTGCGCCGCCACCCGCTCCAGATGGTTAACTGCCGCTACGCCGGCCAAATAATCACCGGAACGCGGCGGCGTGGCTTTCGCCATCAGGTTGCGCAAGGATTTAAAATCATAAGACAGGTTTGCCGTTTGTATCTTATAACGCATCGGCCATCCTAAGCTTAAGCCAGCGGGGCAGGGGGCTTATCCTGTCAATGGCTGTAACTGGTTTTGCAGTCATTGCCTTCGCTATTGCATACCACATTCTTTTTCCAGGTTTTCTCTGCCGCGATGTCGACACCATAGCCTTTATTGGCGATCAGTATTAAGGTATTTTCCTCAAAACGCACCTGAAAATGTTTCAGGGCGGTCATGCCGATCAGCACCTCGTCCAAATTATCGCTAATACTGGCTTCAGTATTTTTGATAATGGCGTTACCCAATTTCAATTCTTTTATTTCCGTCTCATGCACTTCCGCCAGACCATTAGCGGTACTGACCATGCCGGATTCGCCTATCGGCAACTTCGCTTCCTTGGCTAATTTGCTGGGTATGGCGGTAGTGGTCGCTCCGGTATCAATCAAAAAGGGCATACTGACCCCATTAATCAATGCCCGACCCCTGAAATGGCCTTTATTATCGCCGTGGATAACAATGTCTTTTTGGTCTAATTCGCAGTGCTGCCCGATAAACGGGCCTATCGCTTGGCGGTAATCGACAGTATGCAACACGCCTAAGAGCATCAAAAACGCCACCATACCTTGGCTTAATTTTGTCCAAGAACTCATAACAGTACCTTTTTTAAACTGGCAGTTGGGGCGCAAAGTGCAGGCTATGTGGCACAATCTTTTAATGAGATTGGAAAATAGCCAAAAACTCATTCGCTATAGGTTGTCCGGCACTCTTCGCCATCGGCATTACAGACCCGATTTTTCTTCCATTTCGTTACTGAGTCACCCTCACTGACGGTCAAGTCGGTATTATAACCTTTTTTCGCCGTTAGCCTCATCGTGCCGTTTTCAATTTTAACATTGAACATCTTTAAGGCCGTCATGCCCATTAGCACTTCGTCCAGCGAATAACTGACGGTCGCATCGATATTTTTTAACAGCGCCTTGCCTAGCTTCATTTCTTTAATCGTAGAGCCCACGCCATAAGTTTCGCCGTTAGCCGTCAGCATTCGCCTGATCTCGCCAATAGGCATATTGGCGGCTCTGGCCAATTCAATAGGCACGGTCACTGAGGTGGCTCCGGTATCCAGCAAAAAGGGCATAGTGACACCATTAATGACCGCTCTACCCCTATAATGGCCTTGGCCATCGGCGTTGAGCAAAACCCCGCCTGTCACTTCAACGCCTTCATCAACTGGCTTAAATTCAGGCAGTTTAGGCTTTTTATCGTCCTTACTGTCGGCATCGGGTTGGAGCTTATCGGCTATGTAGCTTATTAAGGTATTTTCTTTAATATCCTTAACTTCTATAGACTTAGAAACCAATATTGCACAGAACACCCCAAGGCCTACGCCAACAGTCTGGGCAAGCAATTTTGCTAAAAACTTCATATCCATTACCTTATATTAGGTTTGCTTATTATAAGCTTAGATCATTATGGGATTTTATTAAACCCCTTGGCGATAAAATAAACGCTATTGCCGATGGAATATAGCCGCAAAGCCTATATTCCTTTATTGCCCCATCAAATCTTGCTTGATAAACTGCTGCTAAGTGATTGAATTTATGAAATGAGGAAAAAATGGCTATAGTATTCTTCGACACCCATAAAGTTTTTACTGAACTTAAGCCGGCAGGTTTTAGCGAGGCACAGGCGGAAGTTCTGCTTGACCTGCAAAAGGCTATGGTCAACCACATAGTGGAACAGGTACGGCATCAATATTATGAGTTGGACACTATGCCGCCGAACGTGATCTGAAAAACGTAGGGCAGAGCGTACCGTATTCCTGGCAGTCTCTGGCGCGGTTAAATCGGGTTCTGTCTTTAATTTAACATAATATGCATTTTTTGCAGCTCCAGCCCCCACAAAACATAGTTAACGCTTTGAATTAAAATAAAAAAACTAGCCGCCGCTCCGACGGCTTTGGAAATCTTCAACCACGCGCTAAGCACCTTTCCGTCGCTTCTGGCGACCGCCGCCGCTATCAGTACCTCTGTCTCGTCTACTCCCAAGGCTTCCGCTACTTTTATTGCCGTTTCGTCTGCCATTCTTCCTTTGCTTCTGATTACTGATAGCGACCCTTTATCTATTTTTAACAGTTTTGCTGTTTTGTAATCGCTTCCTGTTTTTTCTTTTAAATCATCTATGTAGTCAATGACGGTTTTCATTTTTGAATTTCCTAGTTGGTTTCTATACGACTATATTCTTGACATTGATTTGATGCAAGGTTAGTCTGTGTATGACGGTTGGTTTCTATACGACCATTTTTAAATCATCATTGAAGGCAAGCCAATGAACCTACAGACCGATAAAGCCCAAAGCAGTACCGCCCCCACCTCAACAGTTTTAGACGCGCTTGCCTGTGCTGGCTCCATAGCGTCGGATTTTTCAGCCAGCACACCTTTTGACTTCCAGCTATCAACAGCCCCCACTCTTCAACTGATTTGGACAATCGACTCCCAAGGCAACAATCCCTTTGTTTGCTTAGTCGAAGTCGAATTGGCCAAACGTTACGAAAGCATCCTGCGTGTTGTTAGTGTTGAAATGCAACGCCTACCCGTTTCGGTCGGCATTGTCGCCCCCGATTACGTCTATAAAATCGCCCTGCGCATCATAAAAACCTATCCTGAGGCGGTCGTCGATTCCGTGCAGGTTCTGGTCAATGCCATTTTGTCCGAGATTGCCGAACAGTTGCCTTTCATGCTCGTTAATGAGCAAGAATGCGCCACATCTTTGGCAAATATCATAGCACGGGAAATTTTAGCCGACGGCTTAACGTTACCTGATGTCAAAACTGACGTTTCTGTAGCGTTGGATGAAGAGCGCATAAAACAAACGGTCTTTAACCTTTACGAACTTTTTCTGAATCAAGCTGATGAGTCAGAAACTTACGAGGCGTTTTTTGTTGCCCAACATTCCGCGCTGGTTGCGTTTTCAGCGATTAAAGATTTATTGGCTGACACAGTACCTGCTAAAACCATCAATATTATTAACGGTTATTCAACCTTGGTTGATCAATTTCGGTTTCACGAAGCCGGGGCGGGTTTTCAGCCCTTAGCTTTCTTCGTCTCACTTTGTTTAATCGGCTCCTCCGTCGCGCTCGCCGTCGGTCATCCTTTTGCGATGGCGGCGGCATCTTTAGTCGTTATGCTTTTCGGGATAGACAAGCTTTGTATTTCTATCTTGGGGGATGAATACGGGGTGTTTTCTCCTTTGTCCGATATTTCTTCACTTTGCCAGTCTTGTTTTTTAAAGATTAAGGCGGCGTTATGATGTTGCTTTCCCAATTTGTTTATTTCTTGGAAGCCTTCGCCGTCGTTTTGATGCTCTTGGTTCATATTGACTGTTGGCGGGCATTTTTCAAGCGTCCGCTTACATGGTGCAATTTCCTTATTTTTGTTGATCATATTTATCATCACCCCTATTTTAGGCGCAACTTTAAGTATTTTATTTATTTATGTGTTTTTGGTTGGCCGCTTCTCGCCATTGTTGATTATTTGGTATCTTTGGCGGGTGTGTCATGATTATTTACACCGTCAATTGTAAATACTGCGGTATCCCAATGGATTCTGGTTTTAATAATCTAGGCCGCTCGCCGCTTGAGGGGGCTTCCCATGGATGACTTGATTACATCCTACGTTCAAGCCGTACGCATTAAAAAGGTTCAGCTTGCGCTTGAAGAAGCCGACAAAGACGCTGGCGGCACTTTGCAGATCGGCGTGGTCATTTCTTCCGGCCTCTCTGCCCGTCTTGATGCCGCTTGCCAAGTTCTGGGCATTACCAAGTCCGGTCTTGTCCGCGCGGCACTCATTGATTCTTTAGACAAAGTCGATGCCCTTTTTAAGGACGGTGAATGATGCCGATACAGCCCCTACAAAAACCCTCCGACGTGACCACCTTCGCCGCCTACATTTATTCAAACTCTGCCACCCTGTTGGATTTTGACCAATATTGGGAGATATATAGTGACCTTATTCATATTCTTTACTGGAATCCTGATATCGATCTTCCTATTATGTTGTCGAGTTCTAATATGGATTTTCCGCGTCATCAAACCTCACCGTTGGGTAACTTGGCTGTTCCGCAAGGTGATGAGGGCTGTCCTTCTGATGCTCCTCAAGTTAAACCAGTGGGTATCAAGCCATGACTTTAGGCGCTTCTAGCTTTATTGAAAACCGCTTTCAAGATGCCGTCACACTAGATGAAGGTTTCTACAGGTTGCCCCAACGCCTCCAAGACAAAATACTGCCGCCTTTCGTATTGACCGAACAAGAAAAAGTCCGGCAACGCCTGTTGTTGTCTAATGCCCAAGTCCATTCCCTTGAAGAAATGCAGGCGCAACACGGGCAAGCCATAAAGGCCAAAGCGGATTCTACCGCAAACCCTGCCCAAGGGGTGGGCGAGGCCGCACAAACAGCCGACGCGCCAGCGGCGGCTTTGTGCGGCCTCGCCCCCACCCCCCTTACTAACAGGGGGGTGAAGTCACAGGATGGCTATTCAGGCTTGCCTAGTTTTGAGGCCCTGGAAAAACTTAAATTGGTTGCCATGGGAAAAGGCAAATATCAGGCGGTTTCTATCCCGTTGCCCGATAAAAGCAAAGATGTGAAGCATTCTTTTGTTGATTGGGTCAACTTCACCTTCAAAGCCGATTTGTTCCCTATCGAACTGAACACCGGACATCCTGCCCTCGGTGATGAGGACTACATTACGGCGTTATCCCTGCATCTTCATGACATTTTCGGCTATGGCATCACCCGCAAACGCGAAAGTGGCCTTAACTTCTACCATCATTCCTATGACCTCGGCTTTAACGGCTGGGGCATAGTCTGCATAGGCGGACAAAACGGCACTGTACTTGTAACCGTTAAAGGTCAAGGCCTTATGTCCGCAAAAGTCGGTTGGGAATTGCGTTTGAAGCGGTTCCTCCAAAACATACCCGATGCCAAGATAACCCGCGTAGACCTTGCCCATGACAGCTTTAACAGCGAAGTGTCACTAAACGATTATCTGGAAATGTATAGGGCAGGGCTGTTTAACGGTCGCGGTTGCCCTCCCGAAGTTGAATGTCACGGTAACTGGGAAAAGCCCAACGGCAAAGGCAGAACCCTCTATATAGGCTCTAGGCAATCAGGCCGTTACCTGCGTATCTACGAAAAAGGCCTTCAACTCGCCAAAGGCTACCATGATGTGGCTACACTAAACCGGACACACAATTTAAAATATCCTGAAAAGAGTGTGATCCTACTATGAGCCAAGAAAAAGCCAAAACCTATAGCGCCGAATTTAGAGAGTCAGCCGTCAAGCTGGCCAACCACTGATTCTAAACATGATAAGCCCATTTCACCGAACCTTCTGGATCGTAAATTTAAGGTGGGTCAACCCGATCAAGTCTATGTTGGCGATATTACCTATATTCATACCCAAGAAGGCTGGTTGTATTTGGCTGTCGTGATTGATCTGTATTCACGGCAAGTGGTCGGTTGGTCAATGGCGGAACATATGCGCACCAAGCTCGTCAACGATGCCCTGTTAATGGCTATTTGGAAGCGGAAACCCGACAAAGGTTTGTTATGGCATACGGATCGGGGCAGCCAATATGCGTCGGAAAGCCACCGTGCGCTGTTAAAGCAACACAGTATCAGCCAGAGTATGAGTCGTAAGGGTAATTGCTGGGATAATGCCGTATCAGAAAGCTTCTTCCATACGCTCAAAACCGAACTGATACACCATGAGACTTATCAAACGCGTTCTACGGCAAAACAGGCTGTGTTTGAATATATTGAGGTCTTTTACAACAGAGAGCGGCGGCATTCAGCCAATGGCTATTTGTCGCCTGTAGACTACGAATTGCAGCAAATGGCTGCTTAACCATGTGTCCGGAAAAGTGTTGACACATCACCTTATTGGACTACCAACACGCCGACACCCGCCAGCTTATTGCCTGCTTGGCCTTGTTCGAGGCATTTGTGCCAAAAGCTTTGTTAGGGGCGGTGATGGAGGGGGCGGATGTTGACCGCCATTTACAGGCCGCTATTGCGGTAGGCTTGGTGGAAACGGTGGCGGATGGGGTGTATGTCTCGCGCTTGCTGGTGCCGTTGGTGGCGGATATTTTGGATGCCGAGGAGCAACAGGCGGTTTATCGCTTGGCGGCGGAGTGCGTGTATGAGCTGTGGTGGGAGAGTGATTATGCCATTCGCCTTGAAGAGGTTTGGGAACTGAGCCGAATCGCCAAGCTGGGCGGGCAACTGCCTATTTATTCGCCAGTGACGGGGGCTTTGGCTAATCGCTTATATAAGTTGTGCCGTTATGATGAAGCCAAAGGCTTGTATGAAGCTCTGTTACCGATACGTCAAGCGTTAGGCGACAGAAAAGGCGAGAGCTTTGTTTATAACCAAATGGCTTTGATTCAGGACTTGCGGGGCGATTATGCGACTGCCTTGGCGTATTATGAACAAGCATTGCCCATTGACCGCGAACTCGGTAACAAACAAGGCGAAGGCGCGACGCTCAATAACATTTCCCAGATTTACAATGCCCAAGGCGACTACGGCACCGCCTTGCGCTACTTGGAGCAATCGTTGCAAATCCTGCAAGCCATCGGCGACAAATCCGGCGAAGGCGCGACGCTCAATAACCTTGCCACAACCGCACTCGCGCAAGGCGACTACGGCACCGCCTTACGCTACTTGGAGCAATCGCTGCAAATCCGGCAAGCCATCGGCGACAAATCCGGCGAAGGCGCGACGCTCAATAACCTTGCCGCAACTGCACACGCCCAAGGCGACTACGTCACCGCCTTGCGCTACTTGGAGCAAGCGCTACAAATCCAGCAAGCCATCGGCGACAAATCCGGCGAAGGCACGACGCTCAATAACATTTCCCAAATTTACGATGCCCAAGGCGACTACGACACCGCCTTGCGCTACTTGGAGCAAGCGCTGCACATCCGGCAAGCCATCGGCGACAAATCCGGCGAAGGCACGACGCTCAACAACATTTCTCAGATCTACGATGCCCAAGGCGACTACGGCACCGCCTTGCGCTACTTGGAGCAATCGTTGCAAATCCGGCAAGCCATCGGCGATAGTGCGGGTGAATGTAGGACTTTGTTTAATATGGGGCATATCCATTGGCAAAATGATGAACAGCAACAAGCTTTGGTGGCTTGGTTAACGGCTTATCGTATTGCTAAACAGATTGGTTTGGCCCAAGTGTTGCAGGCTTTGGAGGGCTTGGCTAAAGGCTTGGGCGGTGAGGGGTTGGATTATTGGGAGCAGTTAAGCTAAGCGCAGTAGGGGGCATAATATGGGCGTACTTAATAGACATCTTTCCTAAATGTTGCCATATCTCAGGTTAACCAGTGCAGCCACCAGGCTCCATGTCAGGGAGTAGTTTTTGTGTTTGCCCCGGTAAACGTCCTTGACAATCCTGAAAATTTTGCAGCGGCGGTTGACATGCTCAATGAAAACCCGCTGTTTTGAAAGGGCTTTGTTATGGGCTTTGTCCTCCGCAGAAAGCGGTTTGCCTTTTTGTTTCTTGACGGGCAATACCGAATTTTGGTGGAGGCCGTGCATCCCTTGGTATCCCGAATCTGCCAACAGCAGGGCGTCGGGGTGCAGCAACAGGCGGCATCCTTTGAAGACCGAAAAATCATGTTGACTGCCTTTGCCGACCACGACCGAGAGGATGGAGAGCGTCAACGCGCAAATGATGAGCTGCGCCTTAACCGTGTGGCTTTTTTTTTCCTGAGTAGAAGTCTTTTTGGCCTTTTACGGGGCGTTCGATGCGCTGCTCCGACGCGTCAATGATCAGGGTGGCGGACTGCCCCTCTTCCAGCAATGCCTTACGGTTGGGGAGCTTCTCAATTTTGGCCAACATCCTGGCCGTGCGCGAATACACCTTATGGCAATACGATTCGCTAATGCCAAAAACCGCCCCCAAATTTATCAGGGTCGGATAGTGGCGGAGGTAATAGAGGGTCAGCAACAGGCGGTCTTCCGTGGTCAGTTTGGAGTCTTTCCGGCCTCGCCTTGTCAACGGGCTGAGGGCTTTTTGTTCGCCGATGTAAACGCACAGCTTGCCGTTGAGGTGCTGGAAATCTTCTTTTGACAACCCGACAAGGCGTTTGTATTCTTCGGGGTTGTCGGTGGGTAGCTGGGCATACGGTTTCATGGCTTTTTCGCGGGTCAGGATAAAGCTTGGTATTTTAACCTGTCAACGCTTATATAGTCAGCAACATTTAGGAAAGATGTCTAATAGCGTCGTCGCTAAGCAAACCACAGGCTATATGTTGCCTCGTGCAATGGCTAAAGACCATTGCACTCCATTCCGTGTCGCTCAATGCGTGACGGTATCTTTATGTATCCCCGTCATTTCGGCTATTCCTTTATGCCCTATGGGTATGCCGGAATGACGGGTGGGTTAAAATATTGTCATGCTTATGGCGGTTTGTCATGGACTTATAAGTAAAAAACAGGGCTAACCCCCCAAATCACCCCCACCCCACAAGATTCTTTAACGCCCATTGCCAATTTCGGCTATTCTAATCCGTTTCTGAAACTCAAACTGTCCGATATGTCATTTACCAGCCAAAGTGAACACTTATTGTCCCGTTGGGGGAAGTGGAGTGTTGCCCATCCCTTGCTTATCTTACTCGTCGTCTGCGTGACGGTAGGCTTCGCATTTGTCTATACCGCCAATAACCTCAGCATCAATACCGACACCACCGAGCTGGTCGCGCCGGATGCGCCGTTCCAAAAAACCAGCCGTCGGTTTGAGCAGGCATTTCCCCAAGACATCCGCACGTTGCTGCTGGTGGTGGAATCGAGTACCCCGGAGTTGACCAAATCGGCGACCCAACGCTTAAGCCGTTTGTTAAACGCCGATAAGGTCAATTTTGAGTCGGTCTACACCCCGAACGATAACCCGTTTTTCCGCCGTAATGGCTTGCTGTATCTGGATAAGGCGGATTTGCAGGATTTGTCGGAGACTTTGTCCGAGGCGCAGCCGTTTATCGGGCGGATTTATCAGGAAACCCATTTGTCGGGCTTTTTTTCCATTATTGACGACGCGCTGACGGCAACAGGCGATAATGGCCCGGTGCCGATGGATTTGCCCGCGATGCTGAAAAAAGTCTCGGCGGCGTTGCATCAGACCATGAACGGCGACAAGGCTTTGTTATCGTGGGAAGAGCTGATCACCAACAGCAAGAAAGTCACCTCCAAAAACAGTTTTATTATTGTCCGGCCTAAGTTTGATTATGCCCGCATCCGTCCGGCGGAGGAGGCGATCAATTCGGTGCGCAAAGCGGTGGCGCAAATCCAAGAGGCCGATTTGCCGGAAGTGAAGGTGTGGCTCAGCGGTGAGGTGGGGCTGGAGGATGACGAGTTGTCCGGCATTAGCACCGGGACGTTTAACGCCAGCTTGTTTTCGGTGGTGGTGGTGCTGGGGATTTTGTTGGTGGCTTACCGCTCGGTGTATTTGACCTTGGCGACGTTAGTGACCTTGGCTTTAGGCATGGTGTTGTGCGGGGCGTTTGCGGCAGCGGCGGTGCGGGAGCTGAATTTGATTTCGGTGGCGTTTGCGGTGTCGAACATCGGTTTGGGGGTCGAGTATGCCATCCATTTTTGTTTGCGCTACCGCGATAACATCAACCATCATATTAATAAAGATAGGGCGATTATCAGCACCTTAACCTCGACTAGCCCGTCGTTGCTGCTGTGCGCAGGCACGACCGCGATAGGCTTGTATGCGTTTATCCCGACCGATTATCAGGGCGTGTCGGAATTGGGGCTGTTGGCGGGAACCAGTTTGTTTATCTGTCTGCTGGTGACGCTGATCGTTTTGCCCGTGCTATTAAAGCTGATTCCGATGACTGTATCGGCTACCCCTACCGTTAAAGTACCCTCAGGGTTTGAGCGTTTGCCGTCTAAGATAGCGGCGTTAACCATGCGTTATGCCAAGCCGATTGCGTTGTTGGTGGCGATGTTGGCGGTCGGGGCGGCATTTTTGGTGCCGCAAGTGCAGACCGATTTTAACCCGATTAATCTGCGTGACCCTAATACCGAATCGGTCATTGCCTTTAAGCGCCTGACCCAAGATAAGGAAACCACGCCGATGACGCTGACGGTGTTGGTGAAGGATGCGGACAAGGCCAAGGCTGTGCAAAAAAAGCTGGCGACGCTGGCGACGGTTGACAAAACCATCAGCCTGTTTGATTTCCAGCCGACCGATCAGGACGATAAGCTGGCGCTGATTGAGGACATGGCGTTGACCATGGGCATACAGACCCGCGAGTTTCCGCCGTTGAATATGGACAATAACCCGGTGCCGGCAATCCGGCATTTGCTGACCTCTTTGGCGGCTGTGTTGCCGAAAAAGACCGACCCGCAAGAAATTGCCATCTTGACGGGGTTCAGAGATGAATTGCAGGATATGTTGACCGAATACGACGCGCGTTTGCAACCTTATCGCCATGCGTTTGTCGATAAGGTGCAAACCGCGCTGATGGGGACGTTACCGCAAGTGATGAATGAGTTGCTGGGCAGCTTTGATGCGGGCGGGATTGCCTTGGCGGATATTCCTGACGATATTAAGAGCCGTTGGTTAAGTAAAGAGGGCTGGTACCGTATCCAGATCTTCCCTAAGCAGAATTTGAACGAATTGGCCAATATGGTGCAGTTCATCACCGATGTGCAGGCGGTAGAGCCTGATACCACCGATTTGCCGATTTTATATTGGGAGTCTATGAAGGCGGTGGTGGCGGCATTCCAAGAAGCGATTACCATTGCCTTAATCACCATCGCCTTGGTCTTGTTCAGCATCCGCCGCAATGTCACCGATACCTTGCTGATTATGACCCCATTGGTGTTGGCAGGCTTGTTTACGATGGCCAGCACGGTGCTGACCCACACCCCGATTAATTTCGCCAATATTATCGCCTTGCCGCTGTTATTGGGTTTTGGGGTCGATAACGGTATCCACATGGTGGAAAAATTGCGCCATTCCGCGATTGAAGAGAAAAATATGTATCAGTCCAGCACCGCTAGGGCGATGTTTTATGGCGCGTTGACCACTAGCTCCAGTTTTGCCGGCTTGGCGTTTTCTAGTCACCAAGGTATTGCCAGTATGGGCTTGGTGATTACAGTAGGGATTTTTTGGATTATGTTCAGCACTTTTATCATCTTGCCTGTCTTAAGCAAGTTGGTCTTGAAAGAGACGGATGTGGCGGCATGATGGGTTTTGGAACGAAAGGTAAACCTTATTGATTGTGGACTTGGGTTATGCGGTATTTGCGTTTAAACTACTAGCAAGCCAATGCGGTTGTGGCTATCTATTTAACATTGCTTGCTATGCGTTAATCATGGGTTTATGAATTATAAGATACCTTTATGCTTATTGGTGCTGGTGTTGGCAAATGTGTCTTATCTGGTGATAGTGCATTTTGTACCCGATTGGCATGTGCCCTATAAAGATGAGCTGGCCGAGGCTTTGTTGGGGCTGGACGGCACGGTATTTATGGTGTTTTTTATCGGCTATCTTTGGCAATGGCGGGCTGAGGCGCTGGCGGCCAATGATGAAGAGGCGCAAGAGGCGGCTTATTATGAAATGCCTGTGTTATCGCCGCAAAACCAGGATTATTTACGCGTCATTGAGCATATCCCCGATTTTTTATGCCTAAAAGACCGGGATGGGCATTGGTTGCGGGCGAGCCGGTCTTATCTGCTCAGTTTAAATTTGCAGGATGTCGATTATATTGGCAAAACCGATGACGAACTGATCGCGTTTCCGCAAAGCAACGCGCGGGCGTTACGCTTGAGCGGTATCCAAGATAAAAGTGCCTGGCATTTACGGCGCAAGGTTAAGGAAACGCGGGTTATTCCTCGGCTCGACAATAAGAGTGAAATTCTGGAGATTATCAGGACACCGGTTTTTGATGTCATGCAAAACCGTCTGTATTTGCTGGTCACCGGACATTTTGTCGACCAGACAGAAAAGACGAAGCTCGGTCAGGTGGAACAGGCGTTTCAGGTCTGCCATTGGTGTTTTGTGTTTTTGGATGCCCAGTTTAGGATTAACCGGGTTAATCCGGCCTTTACCCAGTTAACGGGCTATGTGTTTGACGAAATCAACCATCAGCCGATGTCGCGGATTATCGATGACCAAATTGAGCTGATCCGTACCGATTTTTTTAATAATGAGCAGGAAGTGTTATGGTCGGGGGAACTGAATTGTCGGCATAAAAACGGTAAGCTGTTGCCGGTGCGTTTGGATATTATCGCTATTGCCCAGGAAGGCAAAGAGGTGAGTTATTTTGCGACGCTGTTCGACATTACCGCGCAAAAGCAATCCGAGCAACGGGTCATGCAAATCGCCCATTATGATGATTTGACGGGGTTGGTGAACCGGGTGGTGTTTTTTAACCGCCTCAACCTGTTTTTGAAAGAGGTTAAGCATAAAACCTATTTTGCGGTGATTTTCTTTATTGATTTGGACCGATTTAAAACCGTTAATGATTCTTTAGGTCATGATGCGGGTAACAGCTTGCTGAAAGATACGGCGGTCAGGCTACGCGCGATTATGCGCGAAGATGATGTGGTGGCGCGGTTAAGCGGCGATGAGTTTGCTTTGTTGTTGCTGAACCAGACCTCCCATGAACAGGCGCTGTACTCGGCTTCGATGATTGCCGGGGAGATTATCCATAAATTATCAGAAGTGTACCATATCCAAAGCCGCGAAGTGTTTATCGGGGCGAGTGTCGGCATTTCTATGTATCCCGACGACGGCACGACCGCCGAGGTGCTGTTGAAACATGCCGATATTGCCATGTATGAGGCGAAAAAGCAGGGGCGCAATAATTATCAGTTTTACAAAAAAGATTATGCGGCGGCAACCCAAGACCGTTTGCTGATGGAACTGGATTTGCGCAAGGCCTTAGAGAAAAATGAATTGCAGTTGTACTACCAGCCCCAATATTACGCCGCCAGCCGCACCATTTTTGGTGCAGAGGTCTTAATCCGCTGGTTCCAAGGTTCGACTAAGCCGCCGAAAATGATCCCGCCTGATAAATTTATCTCGATTGCCGAGGAGACCGGGCTGATTGTCGAGATTGGCGAATGGATTATGAAGGTCGCCTGTTTGCAGATGAAAAAGTGGTTGCTGGCTGATTATCCTTTAAAACAGGTGTCCGTTAACGTCTCGGCGCGGCAGTTTACCGATAATAATTTCCTCAAATCGGTGGAAGATGCGCTCTCCCAAGCCAAGCTGGATTCCAAGCATTTGGAGTTGGAAATCACCGAATCTATGTTGGTCGGCGACATTAAGCAAATTGAGTTGCAGTTGCAGCGTTTGAAGAAAATGGGCATTAAAATTGCTTTAGATGATTTCGGCACGGGCTATTCGTCATTATCGTATCTGAAAAGCTTCCCCATTGATGTGCTGAAAATAGACCAATCGTTTATTCGGGAAATGACGGTCGAATCGAAAGATGCCCGATTGACCTCGGCGATTATTGAAATGGGACATTCTTTGGGGCAAAAAATCATTGCCGAAGGGGTGGAGACGGAGCAGCAATTGGAATATTTGACCCATCGCGGCTGTGACATCATCCAAGGCTATTTTTTTAGCAAGCCGTTGCCGACGCAAGACATGACCAACTTGCTGGCAAAAGAAGCCCAACGCCATTTGACCAGCAGCCAAAGAAAGGCCTTGCCGTCTTCGTCCCAGGATACGGGATTTTTTGATAAAGGACTTTTGTAAATGCCAAAGCCCTTTAAGTATCTGGACGCGGCGGAGATTTTTGAAAAAATGTGAATTATATCACAGCCCTTGCCGCAGGGCGGGGGTGGCCATAAAGGCTGGCGATGCTTTTGAGAGGCTGTGCCGTGTCTGCGTACTCAGGTAAATTTGCTAAAACGAGTGCATTGCTTCCCTTCATTTGTATATACTATGTCGAACTGCGCGTGTATTTCTTACTAGGCGTTGCCGCCTAAAACACCGTTCACCAGCCTATTTCAAGCAATGACTTTAAAAAGCGTATTGACTGCGTTACCCGCCTACCCCCCAATCTGGCACAAAAGAACCCAACAGGATAGGCTTAGGCGGTATCCGCCGGGTTTGGCATTTTTTAATGTTACCCATGCTATGCCGTTGCGCTAAACGATCAACCCCCACAGGATCAAACCCAAACAGGATTAACCATGATGAAGAGTCTAATATCAGAAATTACCGGACAGAATGATATTGATCCGGCAGAAACCAGGGAGTGGATTGAAGCTTTACAATCCGTACTGGAACAGGATGGCAGCGAACGGGCGCATTTTCTGATTGAACAACTGGTGGCGGTGACCCGCCATTCAGGATTTGATATTCCCTTTAGTGCGAATACGGCGTATCTCAACACCATTCCGGTCGAGCGGATGGCGCAATTTCCCGGCGATGCGACGATAGAGCAAAAAATCCGTTCTTATGTGCGCTGGAACGCGATGATGATGGTGTTACGCGCCAACAAGCATACCAATGTCGGTGGCCATATTGCCAGTTTTGCTTCGGCGGCGACGCTGTATGATGTCGGCTATAACCATTTTTGGCACGCCGCCAGCGACCATCATGGCGGGGATTTGATTTATACCCAAGGCCATTTAACCCCAGGCGATTACGCACGGGCGTTTTTGATGGGCAGGTTGACGCAAGAACAAATGGACAGCTTCCGCCAAGAAGTCAACGGCAACGGTTTGCCGTCTTATCCGCATCCGTGGCTGATGCAGGATTTTTGGCAGTTCCCGACCGTGTCGATGGGCTTGGGGCCGATTATGGCGATTTATCAGGCGCGGTTTATGCGTTATTTGCAAGACCGGGGGTTTGCCGATACCGCTAACCGTAAGGTATGGAGCTTCTTAGGCGATGGCGAGACGGATGAGCCGGAATCTTTGGGCGCCATTGGTATGGCCGGACGTGAAAAGCTGGATAATCTGATTTTTGTCGTCAATTGTAATTTGCAGCGTTTGGACGGGCCGGTGCGCGGCAACGGCAAGATCATCCAAGAGCTGGAAAGCGAATTCCGGGGCGCGGGTTGGAATGTCATTAAAGTCGTATGGGGCCAGCGTTGGGATACTCTGTTGGCGCGGGATAAGCAAGGCTTGCTGATTGCGCGGATGATGGAATGTGTAGACGGCGATTTCCAAACCTTTAAGGCCAAAGATGGCGGCTATGTCCGGGAGTTTTTCTTCAACAGCCCTGAGCTGAAAGCGATGGTCGCCGATTGGTCTGACCGTGATATTTGGGAACTAAATCGGGGTGGCCATGATCCTGCTAAAGTCTATGCGGCTTTCCATGCGGCGGTTAACCATAAAGGCCAACCGACGGTGATTTTGGCGAAAACGATTAAGGGTTATGGCATGGGCGAATCCGGCCAAGCGCAAAATATCACCCACCAACAGAAAAAAATGAGCCCCAGTTCGCTGACCCATTTCCGTGACCGTTACGAGTTGCCGGTCACGGACGACCAACTGCACGAACTGCCGTACCTGACTTTCGCGGAAGGTTCTAAGGAACTGGAGTATATGCTTAAACGCCGTGCCGATTTGGGCGGGCATTTGCCGTTACGCCGCAGCAAGTCCTACGCGTTGGATGTGCCGGTGTTAAGCGATTTTAAGGCGTTGTTGGAAGCGACGGGCGAAGGCCGCGAAATTTCCACAACAATGGCTTTTGTGCGTTTAATTAATATCCTCGCCAAAGACAAAAATATCGGTAAGCGAATTGTGCCGATTGTCCCTGACGAGTCGAGAACCTTCGGTATGGAAGGCATGTTCCGGCAAATGGGCATTTGGTCGCAAGTCGGTCAGTTATACACGCCGCAAGATGCCAAAGAGCTGATGTTCTATAAGGAAGACAAGCACGGGCAGATTTTGCAGGAAGGCATTAACGAGGCTGGCGGTCTGTGCGACTGGATTGCGGCGGGTACGTCTTATTCTACCCATAACGTGCCGATGATCCCGTTTTTCATTTATTATTCCATGTTTGGTTTCCAACGGGTCGGCGATTTGATTTGGGCCGCTGCCGATCAGCGTACCCGTGGTTTCTTAATGGGCGGTACGGCAGGGCGTACGACTTTGAATGGCGAAGGCTTGCAGCATGAAGACGGTCATAGCCATCTGATGGCGGCGACTGTACCGAACTGCGTTTCTTATGATCCTACTTACTCTTACGAGCTGACGGTGATTATCCAAGACGGGTTGCGCCGCATGTATGTCGAACAGGAAGATGTGTTCTATTACATCACCGTGATGAACGAAAATTACGAGCATCCGGCCTTACCGAAAGGCGAGGAAAATAACATCCTCAAGGGGATGTACAGTTTCCGCCAAGGTGCGGACACCAAAGGCCCACGGGTGCAGTTGTTGGGTTCGGGGACTATTTTCCGGGAAGTTGAATTCGCCGCCGAGTTGTTGCGCACCGATTGGGGCGTGGAAGCCGATTTGTGGAGTTGCCCTAGCTTTACCGAATTGGCCAGGGATGGGCAACATTGCGAGCGCTGGAACCGTCTGCATCCGACCGAGCCGCCTAAGCAAGCGCATGTTGCGGCCTGTTTGGCGAAAACTGTCGGGCCGGTCATTGCCGCCACCGATTATACCCGTGCCTTTGCCGAGCAAATCCGCAGTCTGATTGCCGCCCCTTATACGGTATTAGGTACGGACGGTTTTGGCCGTTCGGATACCCGCGAGAATTTGCGGCGCTTTTTTGAAGTGGACCGCTACCATGTCACTATTGCCGCATTGAAGAGCCTGGCTGACTTGGGGCAATTTGAGCTTGCCAAAGTTGACGTGGCGATCGCCAAATACGGTATTTCGCCAGATGTCAAAGCACCGTGGCTAATGTAATCCAAGGATAAGAAGATGACCGATAATAATAAAACTGGGTTGTTTGAAATTAAAGTGCCTGATGTCGGTAACGTACCGTCTATTGATGTCGTGGAAGTGCTGATTAAAGTCGGTGACGTTATTGAATTGGAGCAGACGGTCGCTACGGTAGAAACCGATAAGGCTTCTATGGAATTGCCGTCCAATGCTGCCGGGACAGTCAAAGAAGTCTTTATCAAGCCGGGCGATAAGGTTGCCGAAGGGGCGTTAATCGCTACTGTCATGGTTGCCGAATCGGGGCAGGAGGCTGTTGAGCAGCCTGCCGCTCCGGCAGCGGCCACCCCAGCGGTGGCTAGCCCTGCGCCAGAGGCCGCAGTAGCCGCCGCGCCCGTTCCGCCTGCACCGAAAGCGGCTGTGGCCGAAACAGTTGCACCGATTAGCGGTACAGGGGCAAAAGCCCATGCGTCGCCTTCGGTGCGTTTGTTCGCCCGCGAGTTGGGTGTCGATATCGGTAAGGTTACGGCGGGTAGTGGCCGCAAAGGCCGGATTTTGAAAGACGATGTGAAAAACTTCGTCAAGAAAGTCATGGCTGAGGGTCTGCCGGGTACGGCGGGTGCGGGTATCCCTAGCATCCCGGCGGTCGATTTCTCGCCGTTCGGTGCTACTGAAGTGCAAAAACTAAGCAAGATCAAGCGTCTGACCGGACAGAACCTGACCCGGGTCTGGTTGAACCTGCCGATGGTGACGTATCACGAAGAAGCGGATATTACCGATATGGAAGCCTTCCGCAATGCGCTGAATGCCGAAAAAGGTAAGGATGAAATTAAGATCACCGGCTTGATGTTTATCATTAAGGCATTGGTTGCCGCGATGCAGCAGTTCCCTAGCTTTAATGCCTCGCTGTCCAGCGATGGTGAAAGCCTGATCCTGAAAAAATATTTTAATATCGGTATTGCCGTCGATACCCCTAATGGCCTAGTTGTGCCGGTGTTGCGTGATGTCAATACCAAGAGCATTAACCAATTGGCGGTGGAGTTGGCGGAGAAAAGTGCGAAAGCCCGCCAAGGCAAATTGATGCCGGCGGATATGCAGGGCGGTTGCCTGACCATTTCCAGTTTGGGCGGCATTGGCGGCACGGCGTTTACGCCGATAGTCAACGCCCCGGAAGTGGCGATTTTAGGTGTGACCCGGGCTAAAATGCAGCCAGTCTGGAACGGTAAGGAATTTATACCCCGGTTGATGTTACCGCTGGATTTGACCTATGACCATAGGGTC
The DNA here is from genome assembly GCF_002209385.1 of Methylovulum psychrotolerans. Classification (NCBI taxonomy): domain Bacteria; kingdom Pseudomonadati; phylum Pseudomonadota; class Gammaproteobacteria; order Methylococcales; family Methylococcaceae; genus Methylovulum; species Methylovulum psychrotolerans. Next base: position 1,541,361 of record NZ_CP022129.1, on the reverse strand, counting down.
ATAGACGGTGCCGAAGGGGCGCGTTTTATGGCGGTCATCAAGCAAAACTTAAGCGACATCCGCCGTTTGTTACTTTAAATTTAAGAGAGATAGACATGAGTGAAACAGTTCTTGACGCGGAAGTGTTGGTATTAGGTGGCGGCCCCGGCGGCTACAGTGCGGCGTTTCGGGCGGCGGATTTAGGTAAGCAAGTGGTTTTGGTGGAACGTGAACCGGTGTTGGGCGGCGTGTGTCTGAATGTCGGCTGTATTCCGTCTAAAGCGTTGTTGCACACCGCCTTGGTTATCCATGAAGCGGATGAAATGGCCGAACACGGTATCAGTTTCGGTAAGCCAGTGCTGGATTTGGATAAAATCCGCGCCTCTAAAGAAGGTGTGACCAAGACCTTAAACGGTGGCTTGTCTGCCTTGGCTAAACAACGTAAAGTCACTGTTGTTCACGGCGTGGGGCAATTTGCCTCAGCCAATAGCCTGACGGTACAAGGCGAAGCCGGCACTACTGTGGTTAATTTCCAGCAAGCGATTATCGCGGCAGGGTCGCAACCGACGAAAATTCCTTCATTCCCGAACGATGACCCGCGTTTGTGGGATTCGACCGGGGCGTTGGCCTTAAGCCAAATCCCTAACAAGTTGCTGATTGTCGGCGGCGGTATTATCGGTTTGGAAATGGCGACGGTTTACCATGCGTTTGGCTCGCAAATCAGCGTGGTCGAATTGATGGATCAGATTATCCCGGGTTGCGATAAAGATTTGGTTACGCCGCTGTTCCGCCGCATCAAGAAACAATACCAAAATATCTGGCTGGAAACCCGCGTCACGGCGATTGAGGCTTTGCCGGAAGGTTTGAAGGTATCGTTTGAGGGTAAGGGCGCACCCGAATCGGAACTGTTTGATGCCGTTTTGGTAGCCGTGGGCCGCCGTCCTAACGGTAAGTTGGTTGGTGCCGAATTGGCGGGGGTCGAAGTCAACGAGCAAGGTTTTATCACCGTCGATAAGCAACAGCGTACCAATGTGCCGCATATCTTCGCCATTGGCGATATTGTCGGCAATCCGATGTTGGCGCATAAGGCCGTCCATGAAGGTAAGGTGGCCGCCGAGGTGATTGCCGGACACAAAGCCAGTTTTGATGCCCTGACTATTCCGTCGGTGGCTTATACCGATCCTGAAATCGCGTGGATGGGCTTGACCGAAAACCAAGCCAAACAACAGGGCATAGACTACGATAAGGCGGCTTTCCCTTGGGCGGCGAGCGGCCGTTCGTTAAGCATGGGCCGCAAAGAAGGCATTACCAAAATCCTGTGCGAAAAAGACACGGGCAGGATTCTCGGTGCCGGTATGGTCGGTCCTAACGCGGGCGAACTGATTGCCGAAGCGGTATTGGCGTTGGAAATGGGCGCTGATGCCGAAGATATTAGCCTGACTATCCATCCGCATCCGACTTTGTCAGAAACGTTTGCCTTTGCGGCGGAAATGATTACGGGTACGATTACTGACCTTTATATTAAAAAATAAGCGCCGGTGAATTTTTCAAGGCCATTATTTGGCTTGCTATTCTTAATAGATATAAGGCTTTGAATAACAAATTATCTTCCCTCTGGGCTTATCGTGGTTTTGTGCTGGGTAGTGTCAAGCGCGAATTTCAATCTAAGTACCAGAACTCTATGTTGGGAGCCGTATGGACTATCATTAATCCGCTTGCGATGATTGTGGTGTATACGGTTATTTTTTCGCAAGTCATGCGCTCTAGGTTGCCGGGTATAGATAGCGATTTTGCGTACAGCATTTATCTTTGCGCAGGCGTGTTGACGTGGAATTTATTTGCTGAACTGGTAAGCCGTAGCCAAAATGTTTTTTTTGAATATGCTACGCTGATTAAGAAATTGAATTTTCCCCGCATTTGCTTGCCTGTTATTGTCGTATTAAACTCCCTGCTCAATTTCGGGATTATTTTCGGCTTATTCAGTATATTTCTGGTTTTAAGCGGCAATTTTCCCGGATGGCCTTTTTTGGCAGTATTGCCCGTGTTGGCTATTCAAGTGCTATTTTCGATAGGCTTGGGTATCACCTTAGGTGTGCTTAATGTTTTTTTCCGCGATGTAGGCCAGTTTTTTGGTATTGTCATCCAGTTTTGGTTTTGGTTTACGCCTATCGTTTACCCCATCACCATTTTGCCAGAAAATATACGCGGCTTATTGGCCTTTAACCCTATGTTCGCCATTATCCACGCTTATCAAAATATTCTCCTCAATGGCTTATGGCCGCAATGGGCAACGTTACTACCCGTTGCTATACTTAGCCTGATCCTCTGTTGGCTGGCGTTCCATCTTTTTAGCAAGCGATCCGGCGAAATGGTGGACGAACTTTAATGGGCAGCATTACTGTTAGCAATCTGAGCAAAGCGTATAAGCAATATCCTAGCCGCTGGTCACGGCTGGCAGAATGGCTATCGCCTTTTAATAAACCCCGCCACCAATTGAAATGGGTGTTGCGCGATATTAATTTCACTATCCATCCGGGTGAGGCTGTAGGCATTATCGGCATCAATGGTGCGGGTAAAAGCACGCTGCTGAAAATGATTACGGGCACAACGCAACCGACCACCGGTTCAGTTACCATGACCGGACGTGTTGCCGCAATGCTGGAGCTGGGCATGGGCTTTCACCCTGAGTTTACGGGTAGGCAAAACGTTTTTATGGCGGGTCAATTGCTCGGTTATAGTGTCGCCGATATTCATCGGTTTATGCCGGACATAGAGGCTTTTGCTGAAATAGGCGATTACCTTGACCAGCCAGTGCGGGTTTATTCCAGCGGTATGCAGATGCGTTTGGCTTTTAGTGTCGCTACCGCCCAACGGCCCGATATTTTGATTATCGATGAAGCATTGTCGGTGGGTGACGCTTATTTCCAACACAAAAGTTTTGCTAGGATACGCGAATTTGGCCTGCAAGGTACGACGCTGTTGATTGTCTCGCACGACAAAGCCGCTATCCAGTCGATTTGTAATCGGGCTATTCTTATCAATGCGGGTAGCGTTATTAAGGAAGGGACTCCAGAAGCAATCATGGATTATTATAATGCCATGTTAGCGGAGCGTGATCATGAAATGGTCAGGCTTAATATTACGGATGATGGCAAAGTGCAAACCGTTTCGGGATCTGGTGAAGCGATGGTAAGCGATATTGCGTTACTGAATAGTTCAGACGCCAAAGTGGAGGTGGTGGATGTCGGTCAAGCTGTTTGCTTGCAAATAACCGTTGCCGTACACAAGGAACTGCCTGAATTGGTGTTGGGCTATATGATTAAGGATAGGTTGGGACAGCCTGTTTTTGGGATTAATACCCATCATTTATGCCAAACGTTAAGCAATGTGTCTGCTGGCGAGTCTATCTGTTTTAAGTTTGCCTTCGCCGCCAATTTAGGTGAGGGCAGTTATTCCATCGCGGTTGCGCTGCACACTTCGGATACCCATATTGGGAAAAACTATGAATGGAGAGATTTAGCATTGGTTTTTAATGTTATCAATATGAGCAGGAAGCGTTTTGTTGGCGTCGCTTGGCTCTCTCCCGAACTTGAGGTTTTCCGATGAGCGATGCGTTTTACAGGTCTTTTGAGGATAGGTTTCGTGGCTCGCGTGAGTTAGTGAAATGCCGGCTGGGTATTTATCTCCCTTTTGTCGAATCCGTGAAAGCCTTATATCCCGATGCCCGTGCCATTGATTTAGGCTGTGGGCGGGGTGAATGGTTAGAGCTTTTACTTGGGACGGGGATTGAAGCGAAAGGTGTCGATATTGATGAAAACATGCTATCCGCTTGTAGGGACACAGGGTTAGATGTTGAAATAGGTAGCGCTGTCTCCTATTTGCAAAAATTGCCGGATGACAGTATGGCTATTGTATCCGCTTTTCATTTGATCGAGCATATTCCATTTATTGATTTACAAATTTTGGTTCAGGAAGCATTACGGGTGTTAAAGCCTGCTGGCCTGTTGATTTTGGAAAGTCCTAATTCCGAAAATATAGTGGTCGGTACGGTAGGGTTTTATATGGACCCTACCCATCAACGCCCCATTCCGCCGCCTTTGTTAGCTTTTTTACCCGAATATTATGGCTTTGGCCGTACAAAAATTTTGCGTTTGCAGGAACCTGCCGAATTGCTCTCAAGTAAAAATCCAAGCCTTGCCGATGTGTTTAATGGGGTAAGCCCAGATTATGCGATAGTTGCCCAAAAGAATGCCTTACCTGAAGAGTTGTCGGTTTTTTCAGTTTGTTTCGGGCATGAGTATGGGTTAACACTCGGTACACTATCGGCTTGGTATGATGAGCAACTACAGGCCAAAATCAATCAGGCCATCAGTATCGCGGAACAGGCGCAAGCAGCAGTGGAACATATTAACAAAAAAAACGAACAGACATTGGCGGCAATGCAACAAGCCGTTGCCAAATTAGATGCGGTATCTGACAGCCGTTCTTGGCGAATCACTGCCCTTTTGCGTTGGATTGCCTTCCAATTGAGGCTGTTGAAAGAACATGGCCCTGTTATGCGGATTAAGGCCTTGGTGAAAAAATGTGCTAAACCGCTGGTAAGCTACGCGATGAGCGTTGTGGACAGCCATCCCTTGTGTGTTGCAATAGCAAGGAAATTCGGGGTATATGAAGCCTTGCGGTCTGCTTATTTTAGGATGGGGCCGCATATTTTAAATACGGATAATTTTGCCTCCCCGTCCGGGGCAGACAATACGTCTACGCTACAACTGGGCCAGCGTGCCCAGCAAATTTATAACGGCTTGATGGATGCTATCGATCAACACAAAGGAAGAAGCTGATGCGTATAGTCATTGATATGCAAGGGGCGCAAACGGAGAGCCGATTTCGGGGGATAGGCCGTTCTGCCTTATCATTAACGTTAGCGCTAGTACGCAATGCCGGCACACATGATATTTGGTTGGTTCTCAATGCCGCTTTTCCTGACAGTATTTTCTCAATACGGAAAGCGTTTGCCGATTTGCTTCCAGAGTCGCGCCTGCGTGTGTTTGATATACCGACACCCGTGGCGGAGCGTGAGCCTGCCAATGTTTGGCGGGCTAGGGCGGGTGAAAAAATCCGCGAACATTTTTTACAGCAGTTACAGCCTGATTTTGTCTTAATTCCCAGTCTGTTTGAAGGTTATGTCGATGACGCGGTGTCTTCAATAGGGCTGTTTGCGCCTAACATTAAAACGGCGGTGGTTTTGCATGATCTGATCCCATTGATGAAGCCAAATGTATACTTAGCGCAGCCGCAGCAAAGGCATTATTACGATGGCAAAATCCAATCGTTAAAAAAGGCCGATTTACTGTTTTCAATCTCTGCCCATTCCAAGCAAGAGGCTGTGCAGGCCTTAGGTTTGCAGGAACATAGCATTATCACTATTGCTTCGGCGGCTGATGGCTGTTTTAGGCCGGAGAGTTACGGACATGAAACCGTCTCGGCATTGTTTTTGCGCCTTGGCATCTCGCGGAAAGTGGTCATGTATGCGCCTGGAGGCTTTGATCCGCGTAAAAACTTTGTGAATTTATTTGCCGCTTATGCCGGGTTGCCCCAAAATTTGCGCGATACGCATCAGTTGGTCATTGTCAGCAAAATTACGGACGGTGATCGGCAAAATTTGCAGGCGTTGCGTAAAAAATCTGGGCTTGCGGAACATGAAGTGGTGGTGACGGGCTATGTATCCGACGCGGAGCTTATCCTGCTTTATAACCGGGCCACGTTGTTTGTGTTTCCTTCCCGACATGAAGGCTTTGGGTTGCCGGTATTGGAGGCAATGTCTTGCGGAACCCCGACGATAGGCTCCGATACGACCAGCATTCCAGAAGTGATTGGTTTTCAAGAGGCGTTGTTCGACCCGGATTCTGTAGCCTCCATCAGCGCTAAGATAACTCAGGCTTTAACGGATGATGCCTTCCGCCATCAATTAAGCCAACACGGTTTGCAACAGGCGGCAAAGTTTTCGTGGGATTCGTGCGCCCTTAAAATATGGACGGCTTTTGAAGGTTACCCTAAGCGGCAGGGTTCGGATCTTGCGGCGGAAGTTTCGGGCAGTTTTAATAATGTACTGGATGCCATAGCGCATATCAGTTGCCCCTGTGAATATTCTGAGGCTGATTTACGGCAAGTTGCCAAGGCGATTGCATTTAATACTGCCGTCGGCTTGCCCAGACAATTGCTGTATGATATTTCGGAACTTGTCCAACGCGATGCAAAGTCCGGTATTCAGCGGGTCGTGCGCAGTATATTGCTGGAGTTGTTCACTATTGATTTCGATGGGCTAGTGGTACGGCCTATTTATTTCGATGGTCAGCAATACCGTTATGCCGAGCGTTTTTCGGCACGCTTTTTAGGGAAACCCGACGCGGATATTGCCGATGGCGTGGTTGAGTTTAACCAAGGGGACACTTATCTTGCGGTCGATCTGAACGCCCACTTAACCCCATTCCTTCATCCCTTACATGCGCGTTTGCAGGCTCAAGGGGTTTATGTGTACTTTGTTGTCCATGACATATTGCTGCTTCAGCGGCCAGATTGGTGGCCTGAGGGTACATCGGCTGTCTTTGCTAAATGGTTGGCCAGCATTACCGAGGTTGCTACGGGGTTGATTTGTGTTTCTGAGACAGTGGCCAATCAAGTCAGGGCATGGGTGAATGCTAACCCGCCGCCTAGGCTGATGCCATTGCCCATCAGCTTTTTCCATTTGGGCGCTGACGTGGAAAATAGCGTGCCGACTTTAGGGATACCTGATGATGCCGATACGGTGTTATCGGCACTTAGCCAAGCCCCTAGTTTTTTGAGTGTCGGTACAATTGAGCCGCGCAAAGGCCATGCCCAAACATTAGCGGCGTTTGAATTGCTCTGGTCAGAAGGGGTTGATGTCAATTTAGTGATCGTCGGCAAGCAAGGTTGGATGATCGAAAGCTTGGCTAGCCGTTTAAAAAACCATAAATTGCTCAACAAACGCTTGTTCTGGCTGCAAGGCATCAGTGATGAGTATTTGGAGAAAGTCTATGGTGCAAGCACCTGTTTGCTTGCCGCCAGCGAAGGGGAAGGTTTTGGCTTGCCGCTGATTGAAGCGGCTAACCAACGGTTGCCTATTATTGCCCGGGACATTCCGATATTCCGTGAAGTGGCGGGTGAATATGCCTATTTCTTCAATGGCTTGCAGCCAGAAATGCTCGCCGATGCCATTCATCAGTGGCTGGGTTTATATGCCGCAGAGGCCGCGCCTAAGTCAGATAATATGCCGTGGCAGAAATGGTGCCAAAGTACCCGGCAATTACTGGCTGCCATGCAGATTAGTGAACGGGTATGAAATAGTGATCTGGCTTTTTTGCCCGCCACACGCGTAGGTGGGCATAAAAAAAGCCGGAATCCACCTAGGTTTTAAATAATCTGGGCATTGTATTGCGTTAAAAATAATGTGGTTTTAAGCAATATACGACCATTTGCTGCATATCCTTTCCTTAGATTTATACCCTTCTACTCCCCCTCCTTTGGAATTTATAGAATGAAAGAAAGCAAATCATTAAGGATTGCTGTTTTGATCCCTTGCTATAATGAAGAATTGGCGATAGCCAAAGTGATTGATGATTTTAAAAGGAATTTGCCCGACGGTAAGATTTATGTCTATGACAACAATTCAACCGACAACACAATTGATGTGGCGCGGCAAGCGGGGGCTATCGTCCGCACTGAATCTTTGCAAGGTAAGGGTAATGTGGTCAGGCGTATGTTTGCCGATGTGGAGGCGGATGTTTATGTGATGGCCGATGGCGATGCAACATATCATGCAGATTCTGCGCCTTTAATGGTAGATAAGCTGCTGGCCGAGAATTTGGATATGGTGACAGGGGTCAGAAAATCTACTATTCAGGCAGCGTATAGGGGCGGGCATCGTTTTGGTAATGCGATGTTTTCTTTGCTAATTACAAAAATATTTGGCGACCGCATTTCCGATTTGCTATCAGGCTACCGGGTCTTTTCGCGTCGCTTTGTCAAATCGTTTCCTGCCTTATCGGGTGAGTTTGAAATTGAGACGGAATTGACTGTCCATGCCCTTGAGTTACGGATGCCGATTGCAGAAGTTGACACGCCTTATGGGCCTAGGCCGGAAGGTTCGGTCAGTAAGTTGTCCACTTATAAAGACGGGCTTAAGATACTTTTTATGGTGTTTAAGTTGGTAAAAAACGAGCGTCCTCTGCATTTGTTTGGTTTTTTGGGTTTAAGCTTATTATTAGGGGCATTACTGCTTGCCGCCCCGCTATTTGCAACGTATTTTGAGACTGGCTTGGTGCCGCGTTTGCCTACTGCGACGTTAGTGGTTGGTATGACGGTTATCGGCGTGTTTTCAATGTTTTCTGGCGTTATCATCGACAGCAATTTGACCGGCAGACGCGAAATGAAAAGGCTTTTTTATTTAAAGCATAAATCGGTCGCGGGCGGTAAAGTTAAATGATGATGGACGGCAGTAATGCGTAGTTTTTTGAGTTTTGCATCGGTTGGTACGTTAGGCTTTTTGGTTGATGCGGGCGTTTTGTTTGGGCTCTTGCCTTATTTTGGGCCGTATTTGGCGCGTTTTGGGTCTTTTTTAGTTGCTATTTTGGTGACATGGCGCTTAAACCGCCTATTTACGTTTAAAAGCCGCCAAGATGGTTGGGCGGAATTTAAACGCTATTTTGTTTCGCAATCGGTCGGTGCCGGGCTTAATTATGCCGTATATGCCTTAGCTATTTTTACGTTTGAATCGATGGCAAGATGGCCGTTAGCCGCTTTGGGGTTGGGTTCAGTTGCCGGATTGGCCGTTAATTTTGTTATGGCGAAGCGCTATGTATTTAAGGGCGGGTCAATGAGTGAGCGGGAAATAAATACTCAGCCGATGAGTTTTCTGGAGCCGTTAGTGCTTTTTGTCGGGCAGGAAAATGTTATTAGGTTGGTAAGCTGGCAGAAATCTATTTGTAAGCCGTGCGTAGCGGTGCTAATGGTAACTATCGCTTATTTTGTCGGTTATGTGTCGCACCGTTACGTCCCAGGAAATGACAGCCAATACCCTTTAGGTTGGTGGGGGTGGTTCGATCAAGGCAAGTACCTTTTGGCCGTCAATTCAATCGCCCAACTCGACTTTAGTCCTGAAAAGTATTTTTACCCTCCCTTGTATCCAATGCTGGGCAGTCTTTTTGTGCCTTGGTTGGATAAGCATCCTTTTTTGCTTATTAATTTTGTCTGCCTGTTGTGGTTTTGTGCGGTATTTATATGGCTTGCTAGCCGCTATATACCCAGATGGGGGGCGGTAGCTTTGTTACTGGTGTCAGTACTGGCCAATTACAGGATTTTTGAACACTTTTTAATCCCTTGGACATCAACCCTCTGTACCGCACTGCTTTCCGTCGGGATTTACGGGATGCTTAAGTTGCGCGATAACCCAAGCCGGCCAGGGGCTTTGGTTCCAGTACCCTCTGTTATGGCAAGTTTTGGCATTTCTCTGGCAATCGGTTTAATTGCGGCTTTACGTCCGGCTGACGCAGTGGTAGGCGGGGTGCTTTGGCTTGGTTATATCGGGCGGATAATACAGCTTTTGCGTGCTTCCGGCACGGCTTGGCTAGCCCCTTTTAGCCGCATATTTGCGGGTTCGGCGGTAGGCATACTGATAGGGCCTGCCCTATTTATCGGCTTTAACTACTTGGTCTTCGGGTCAATATTGGGTAGCTATATTCAAGTTAATGCGGCAAACGGTTTTTTTCCGGCGGATTTGGCGGAAAAGTTTGTGTCCTTGTTTCTTGATGGCTATAGCCTTTATCTGGAACCTAAGTCGGGCTTAATTGACCATTACCCTTGGCTTGCCCTGTCATTGATAGGGCTTGTTTTTGTCATTCTATGCGGCGATTGGGTGTTGCGCACTATTGCCTTGGCGATGTGCGTGCAATTTGTCTTGTATCTGCCGTATGGCGATTTATTGCCTAATGGCTTGTGGCGTTATTTTAATATCCATTACTTTAAATGGATGTTTCCGTATCTTGCCTTGTTTGCATGGTTACTGGTTGCTTTTTTGGTGCGGCAATGGAATGTCAGCAAGAAAAGTTTTGCCACTCAATTTGGCATCGTATCGGTTTCCTTAGTATTGCTGTTGTCGTTTCGGACTCAGGTCGATTTCAGGCCTGTCAATTTGTCGGTTAATTCTGCGCCAGATACCGAAGGGCAAGCGCTTTCTTGGGAGCTTGGCAACACTGTAACAGATTTAATCGATATTACGGGTTTGCAAGGCGGGTTTACGGATGTGTATTTTGGGGAGCATGAATTATGGGCAGACGGTCATGAATTACGCCGTGTCCGGGATTTTAGGGTGTTGCCTGCCCCTTGGGGGGTGAGGGTGCTGTTCAACCGTCCGCTGACAGCCCAGTCTGTCAAGTTCCGTCCTGATGTCAGGTTAAGCCGTGCCGCCTCAGGATTACGCGCTGATGTGGGAATATATGGCTTTGGTTTAGGCGTTCCCAAGCCATTTTGGAATGAGCAAGATGCTCTACCTATCCCTATCTATAAGTTAGGTCAAATAGTCGATTTTTCGGCGCAAGGTAATAGCCCTTTATATTCAAGAGAGGGTTGGTCAAATCCAGAGCCTTGGGGGCGGTGGACAGTGGGCCGCAAAGCCCGCTTGCGGCTCAGATTAGACTCGCCGCAAACTAAGCCGCTGTTATTGCGCTTAAATATGAACGCTTTTGTCAATGAAAAGCATTCTGAGCAGAGGGTTGATATTGCCTTGAATGGCAATGTGCTCAGGCATCTTGTCCTCCACGCAGGGCACGACGATAAGCCGCAAGAAGCGGTTGTGGAAATACCGGCCAGTGTACTTGGTGACAAAGGGCAGTTGGACTTTTTGTTCGCCACTCCCGATTCAATGTCGCCAAAAAAGTTAGGGATTAGCGGCGATTCTCGGACACTGGGTGTCGGCGTTGTATCGTTTCAACTTACGGAATAAGGGGCGGCGTTTTTCTGGCAACCTCTTCGTATGTTAAGTTGTCTCCGTGAACCGATGGTTAAGCAGAGACTATGGGACGAACGGAAGATATTAATTGGGATTATGGCTATTTTTGGCTAAATTGACTATGAAAATTGCGATTGACGGCTTTAATTTGGGGTTTCTCCAAGGTACGGGGATTGCGACTTATGCCCGCGAATTGGCAAAAATCCTCGCTACAAATAGGCATGACGTTTCCGTCTGTTATGGGCTGAATGGTGTTGACCATGATCCTAGCCAAGCTTGGGGGCGTTTTGTTGAGGCTTTGGCTACACAGGGGGAAGCGGGGCGCAAAGATGTTACTAAATGGCTGCGCTACAGCGGGCAATATTTCGGCAACTATTTGTTAGGGCGGCCTATAGAAGCGCGGCCTGTGCCGGTGTTGCCCGACGTGGATAGTAGACGGGTTAAGGACAGGTTGCCTGCGGGCGAGTTTTTTAATATCCCTTCGGTGTTTAGGGTATGCCAAGCCTATTCTTTGTTGGTAGACCGTTCTTTGGCGATCAGCTTCCCGAAGGATAAAAAAGTGGATATTTTCCATGCCACTTGCCCGTTGCCCATGTACATGAAGAATGCGGCAAATGTGGTGACATTCCATGATATTATCCCCTTAGTGCTGCCGCACAGCACCAATATTAATTTGCGGCATTATCAGCGTATCCTTAAGCTGTCTATGAAGACCGCCGATATGATTTTTACAGTGTCGGAACATAGCCGTAACGATCTTATCCGCTATTTTGGCATTCCCGAAGAAAAGGTCTTCGTCACTTATCAGACCGTTGCCATTCCGGCACATTATCAGACTTTAGATGACGGGGAAGTGGCCGCATTTTTAGCGCAGGAATTTGCGTTGACCAAAAATGCGTATTTTTTGTTTTTTGGTTGTGTCGAACCTAAGAAAAATGTCGCGCGTATTATTGAAGCGATGATGATGGCCCGGACAGATTATCCGTTGGTCATTGTCGGGCGGGATGGTTGGCTTTATGATGATGTCCAGGCATTGCTAGCTAAGCTGCATGAACAAGACTCAGGCAAAAACCGTTATCGGCGTATCCGCTATGTGCCTTTTGAGCATCTTATGTATTTGATAAAAGGGGCTTGTGGGGTGGTTTTTCCGTCTTTGTACGAAGGTTTTGGTTTGCCGGTTTTAGAGGCGATGCTGATGCAATGTCCGGTTATCACGTCGAATGTCAGTTGCTTACCGGAGGTCGGCGGTGATGCGGTATTGTCGGTCAATCCGTATGATGTCGGCGAAATTGCTGCTGCCATTGACCGTTTGTCGGGTGACGGTGTGTTGCGTCAGGAATTGATTGCGCGGGGGTTAAAGCAAGCCGATAAGTTTTCTTCTGCTAACCATCTGCAACGGCTTGAGCAGGGTTATCGGTTGGCACTGGGAAAAGCATGAAAGTTTTGCATGTCTATAGGACGTATTTTCCTGATACTCAAGGCGGTTTGGAAGAAGTTATCCGGCAAATTTGCCGTAATACCCTGGCCGAAGGTGTGGAAAGCAGGGTTTTTACTTTAAGCCCACAGGCCGGACATTCTGTTGTCTTAAGGGAAGAGGCCGACGTTTACCGTTATCATCGGACATTTGAGGTGGCGTCGTGCGGTGTGTCGGTTACGGCTTTGGCGGGCTTTAAGCGGTTGGTGGCCTGGGCGGATATTGTCCATTACCATTTTCCTTGGCCGTTTGCCGATATGCTGCATGTTTTGGCGGCGGTTAAGAAGCCTTCAGTGCTGACTTACCATTCCGATGTCATCAGACAAAAAAAGTTATTAATGCTGTATGGGCCTTTGATGCGGCATTTTTTAAAGCAAATCCATTGCATTGTGGCGACTTCTGACAATTATGTTGCCAGTAGCGGGCAATTGCAGGATTTTAAAAATAAAGTCGAAATCATCCCTATTGGCTTAGATGACAACAGTTACCTTCAGCCTACTGAGGCGGCCTTGGCGGCGGCCCGTGCCCGGTGCGGGAAAGGGTTTTTTCTTTTTATTGGCGTGCTTCGTTATTATAAAGGCCTGCATATTTTGCTTGAGGCTATACAAAATACCGATTTGCAGGTTGTTATTGTCGGCATGGGGCCGATAGAAGACGAGTTGCGTGGACAGGCTGAGCAATTGGGGTTAAATAACGTGCAGTTTCTTGGTTATGTGGGCGATGAAGAAAAAATAGCCCTCATCCAATTGGCAAAAGCCATTGTTTTTCCGTCCCATTTACGTTCGGAAGCGTTTGGGGTAACCTTAGTTGAGGGGGCGCTGTTCGGTAAGCCGCTCATTTCGGCAGAAATTGGTACGGGTACCAGTTATGTGAATGTGCATAATGAAACGGGTTTTGTTGTCCCTCCTGCCGACCCTGAGCAATTACGTCTGGCTATGCTCCGTTTGCATGAAGACGGGCTGTTGGCCCGGCAATTAGGTTCTGCTGCCCGTCAGCGCTATGAACGGTTGCTGACAGGGCAAAAAATGGGGCAAAGCTATGCCCGATTGTACAGGCGGATATTGGGGCTGTCACCCATAGATGCCGCCACTAATTAAGCAACACAGACTCATCTGGCTTTTTAGCCATGTCATTTACTTAACGTCGGGTTCTAGGTGGTCAGTAGTGCTTTGCCGAGGATATTATTCGCTTAGGATTTTTAAAAAATAATAAATTAACATGTTATCTTATTGCTTTGTTTGTTTAGCTTATGAATAGGGTTCTGGTAACGGGGGCGGCTGGCTTTATTGGTAGTGCTTTATGTAGTGGTTTAATGGCTAACCATTGGGAGGTCAATGCGGCCATCCGTCGTTTTTTATGTGCAGTGCCGCAAGCCACTCGACATATCGCCATTGCAGACATTAACGCCCACACCGATTGGCAAGCGGCGTTAACCGCTGTTGATGTGGTGGTGCATTTGGCGGCGCGGGTGCATGTGTTGGACGATAAGGCGGCTGACCCTTTGGCGGCGTTCCGGCAAATCAATGTCGGCGGGACGTTGAATTTAGCCCGCCAAGCCGCCCGTGCCGGTGTCAAACGATTTGTCTTTATCAGTTCCATTAAGGTGAACGGCGAAAATACCCTTCCAGGCCAAGCCTTTACTGCCGATGCGATGCCTGCACCTGCCGATGCTTATGGCCTTTCCAAGTGGGAAGCCGAAGACGGTTTGCGGCAGTTGGCCTTAGATACGGGTATGGAGGTGGTGGTTATCCGTCCGCCTTTGGTCTACGGCCCAGGGGTTAAGGCGAATTTTCGGGCTCTGTTAGGTTTTCTGCACAGGGGCATACCTTTACCGTTGGCGCGAATTGTGAATAAACGTAGCTTAATTGCCCTAGATAATCTGGTCGATGTTATTATACTTTGCATGACCCATCCGGCGGCGGCCAATCAGACTTTTTTGGTCAGCGATGGCGAGGATATCGCCACGCCGGAGCTGTTGCGGCGTTTGGCGGCAGCGTTGGGTAAACCGGCCCGCTTGTTGCCTGTTCCCGTGGTGGTGTTAAATACCCTGTTGTTTTGCTTAGGCAAGCGCGGGGTGGCTGCGCGTTTGTGCGGCAATTTGCAAGTGGATATATCTAAAACCTGTGCGCGGTTAGCATGGGTTCCTAAAGTCAGCCTTAATGAAGCGTTAGCTGAAACGGCACAGTCTTATTTAACGGCGCGTTGATGATTATTTTGTTTCTGCTGGTGCTGGCGTTCTTTGCGGCAGTGGGGTTAACGGGATGGTTGCGCCGTTATGCCCTTGCCAGCCATCTTATTGACATTCCGAATGCGCGTAGTTCCCATACCCTGCCTACACCGCGTGGTGGTGGCTTGGCCATTGTGGCGGTTTTTCTCGCCAGTCTGCCGATTTTTTATGCGGTAGGGGATTTGCCTTGGGCGGATGTTGCGGCATTTGTGGGTGCGGGGGGGCTAGTCGCCAGCGTGGGTTTTTTGGATGACCGTGGCCATGTCTCGGTGCGTTGGCGGTTGTTGGCGCATTTTCTGGCCGCCGCTTGGGTGTTGTGGTGTTTAGGCGGTATGCCCGCCGTGGTCGCCACCGATAGTATTTGGGGGCGGGGCTTGTTGACTGGGGCAGGGCTGTTGTATTTGGTTTGGCTATTAAACCTGTACAATTTTATGGATGGTATTGACGGTTTGGCAGGCTTGGAGGCGTTTAGCGTTTGTCTCGGCGGTGCGCTGTTATATGGAACTGGCGGACATTCCGGCTCCTTGTTGGTACTGGCTGCGGCGGCGGCGGGGTTTTTATATTGGAACCTGCCGCCCGCAAAGATATTTATGGGGGATGGCGGCAGCGGCTTTTTAGGGATACTATTAGGTATTTTTTCCCTTCAGGCAGCGTGGGTCTCACCGCAATTTTTTTGGAGTTGGTTGATTTTGCTGGGTGTTTTTATTGTTGACGCAACTTGGACGCTGTTGCGCCGTTGGTGTCAGGGAGATAAGGTTTATCAGGCGCACCGTAGCCACGCCTACCAGTATGCCGCCCGTGCTTATGGCCATCGGCTTGTCTCCTTGGTGGTGATGGCCATTAATGTCCTGTGGCTGTTGCCGATCGCCCTTTGGGTAAGCAGTGGTTTGTCGGCAGGTTTTGGTTTAGCTTTGGCTTATATTCCGCTATTGGGGTTGGCCGTGGTTTTTAAGGCGGGCGCTAAGGAAGGGGGCGGGTGAAAGCACGGATAGCGAATTGGTTTACGGGGCTGCCCAGAGCAAAAAAGGCGAGTATCCTTATCGGCATTGATGTGGTGTTCGCCATATTGGCTTTATGGCTGGCGTTTTCTTTGCGTTGGGGGTACTGGTATGAACCTATGGGTGACGAAAGGTATTTGTTTATTGCCGCACCCTTTATTGCCGTGCCTATTTTTATCCGCTTAGGCCTTTATCATGCTATTGTCAGGTATATAGAGGTCAGGGCATTAGGGACGATTGTCCAGGCGACGGCATTATACGCACTGATTTTTGCCTTTGTCATTTACCAATCCAGCATCCCTAACATTCCCCGCACGGTCGCGCCTTTGAATGGGGTGCTGATGTTGCTGTTGGTGGGGGGGAGCCGGTTTGTTGCCCGCTGGTGGTTGTCGGACATTTATGTGCGTTTGCCGGGTATCCACCATCCGGTGCGTTGTCAGAAAAAGAATGTCGTGATTTATGGTGCAGGCAGTGCCGGTGTGCAATTGGCGGCGGCTTTGATGCATGGGCGCGAATATAATCCGGTGGCGTTTATTGATGATAATGGTTTGCTGCACAGGCAAAAAATTAATGGTATAAGAATTTATCCGCCGGGATTGTTAGCTCAGCTTATTAGCCGTTTTCGGGTGTCGGACATTTTGTTGGCGATGCCTTCAGTGAGCCGGACACGCCGTAGCGAGATTATCCGCCTGTTGGAGCCGCACGCCGTCCATGTCCGAACTATGCCCGGTTTAGCGGATATTGCCCAAGGCAAAGTCACTTTCGACACCTTGCAGGAAGTCGACATTGCCGATTTGCTAGGGCGTTACTGTGTAGACCCTGATCCGGCCTTAATCCGGGCGACGATTAGCGGCAAAGTGGTGATGGTCACAGGGGCAGGCGGTTCGATTGCGTCGGAATTATGCCGACAAATTATTGCCCTTAAGCCCAAGGCGTTAATTCTCTTAGAAATATGTGAGTTCGCCTTGTATTCGATAGAAAAAGAGTTGCAGCATCTGCTGGTAGCAGGTGGTGAGGCGGTTGAGTTGGTTGCCGTGTTGGGGTCGGTGCGTGACCGCGCACGGGTTGAGCAAGTATGTAAGGCTTTTCAGGTGCAGACGCTTTACCATACCGCAGGCTATAAGCATGTGCCGATGGTGGAAAGGAATCCCGGCGAGGCGGTTTGGAATAATGTTTTCGGCACTTTATATACCGCACAAGCCGCCGTTGCCGCGCAAGTGGAAAAATTCGTCCTGATTTCCACCGATAAGGCAGTCAGGCCGACCAATACCATGGGGGCGACCAAGCGTTTTGCCGAATTGATTTTGCAGGCCCTAAGCCTTAGCCTTGTAGATACCGGGCAAACCTGTTTTACGATGGTGCGCTTTGGTAATGTCTTGGATTCGTCCGGTTCGGTGGTGCCGTTGTTTAGGGAGCAAATTGCGCGTGGCGGGCCGGTGACGGTGACCGATGAGCGGGTGATCCGCTATTTTATGACCATCCCCGAAGCCGCCCAGCTAGTGATCCAGGCGGCGGCCATGGGGCAGGGCGGTGATGTCTTTGTCTTGGACATGGGCGAGCCCGTGCGTATCATGGATTTGGCTAAGCGCATGATTCATTTAAGCGGCTTGCAAATAAAAGACGATGCGCATCCTGATGGCGAAATTGAGATCAGTTTGGTCGGCTTAAGGCCGGGCGAGAAATTATATGAGGAATTGCTGATCGGCGATCATGTGACTGAAACCAGCCATCCGAGGATTATGCGGGCGAAAGAACCGATTATTGCTTGGGCTGAATTGCAAGCCTTGCTTGCCGCCCTAGAAGTGGCGAATACGGCGGGTGACTATCGGCAGGTCAGGGCGGTTTTACAGGAAGCGGTCACCGGTTTTGTGCCACAATGTGCGATTAATGATGTGTTATGGCAAAAAAATGCCTCGCCAGCCTGTTCTGAGCAGCTATTTCGGGCAAAAAAAAACCTTCCGCCGCGTGAAGCGGGGGAAGGCTGAAAATCCAAGCAGAAGATTATGAGGAGTTGCTGCTTGAGAGGTATAACACCAGGAGGTTGTTAATCGGTTCTTACCCTCAGCCTTTTAGCTGGGTGCGCATCGCAATGTTGCTGAAAATGGCGGCAACGGCGAACAATACGGTTGAAAAAATGAATTGGCCGGAAATGAAACTCCAAATACCGCCAATAAACAATAAGCCTATGATGATGTCTCTCTTCACGATGTTCATTGCTAAAGTCCTATAAGATATTAAAAAACTTTATACAGTGTAAGGGTTAGTGGCTACCGGGTGGGGCTTTTCACTGCTTTGATGCTTACTATACAGGGATAAAGTTTAGATACAATATACCAAATAATGAATGGATTGCTTTTATTTGAGAAACAATAAAGAAAGTCAATATTTTCTTGATAGAATAACCGGGCATTTACTAAATTTATAAACACGTTTCGTGAAAATGGCTCCACCGCACGCTAGTCAGCTGGCGAGTCGGGGGTATTTTGATGATATTGAGGACATGAAGTGGACAAGTTAACCAGTATGAATGTTTTTGTTCGGGTCGCCAAAGCCGGAAGCTTTGCGGGTGGCGCGCGCGAATTGGGAATCTCTAGGGCGATGGCGACCAAGCACATTATGCAGCTTGAAGGCAGCTTAGGGACACGGCTGTTTAACCGGACTACCCGCAGTTTAAGTCTGACCGATGTCGGCGCGTCTTATCTTGAGCGTTGTCAGCAAGTGTTGCTGGACGTTGAGGAAATGGAGTCGGCGGTGACGCATCTGCAAACCGAGCCGCGCGGGGTGTTAAAAATCAGCGCCCCGCCGGTGATTGGGGCTAGCCATATCACCCGGGCCATTTCCGAGTTTTTGAAAATACATTCTGATTTGACGGTGGATTTGATATTACAAAGCAGTCCGGGGGATCTGATTGACGAGGGCATTGATGTCGCCATTTATCTGGGGGTACTGGATGACACCAGTATGGTGGCAAGAAAACTGGCCAGTTCCTCAATGGTTGTCTGTGCTTCCCCGGCCTATCTGGAACGTTACGGTGTCCCGAAAACGCCCGAAGACCTGCTAGACCATAGTTGTCTCGTGAATTGGGCCAGTTCGCCGCGCAATAAATGGCAATTTAAAGGCGAATCGGGGCATACCATTATCACGGTGTCGGGGCGGATGCAGGCGAATGTTGCCGATGCCATCCGCGTCGCCGCCATTGATGGTTTAGGACTGGTGATGCTGGCCTCTTATGTAGTTGGCCGGGATATTGAAAAAGGTAAATTGAAAGCTGTCTTGGAAAATTACACCTTGCCGCCTTTGGATATTCATGCGGTTTATCCGCACCGCAAGTATTTGTCTGCGAAAGTCCGGCGGTTTCTGGATTTTTTACAGGAATGGTTAGGGCCGCAAGTGACGATGCCCGGTTCGGAATAAGCCCCAAAAAGTCTGGCTTGGCTGGGCAAAAGGGGGGCTTATTCTGGGCTTTCGCAGTAGATTGCTTTGACCGTGACCGTTTGAATGCGATAATAGGCGGACTTGTCACCGACAACCCCGTGTTTTAGCCATTATTTAACGGCTGAAAGTCTTGCCATGTTATGAGTGGTCAGATTAACCTACTTACTGAACGGTCAATGATAAAAAATCTATCCCCACTCCAGGCCTGGGACTTATTGCAACAGCAGCCTTCTGCTGTACTGATTGATGTCAGGACAAAAATTGAACACACATTTATCGGACATCCCTTAGGTGCAGTTCATATTGCCTGGAAAGAGCTGCCTGGTTGGCTACTGAATCCTGAATTTGTCCCTCTGGTCATTGAAGCGGTGCCTGATCGGAATACCCCCGTCTTGTTATTGTGCCGTAGCGGACAGCGTTCGTTGGAGGCCGCGCACGCTTTGCAACAGATTGGCTATACCCAGCTTATTAATATTGAAGGTGGTTTTGAAGGGCCACTGGACAGCGATAAGCACCGTAATACGCTTGACGGTTGGCGGTTTCATGGCCTGCCGTGGCAACAGAGTTAAGCTAAAAACGCCCTGTTTTATAAGCCAGGGACGCTGCCATTGCGTCCCTGCGTTTTTGCGTTTCACACATTTATGGCTAACCGCCATCTTTTTACCTAACACACTAAGCCAGACCTTGTTTTTGTCGGGCCACCCTGTTTATTTTTAACCCCCAGAGTACACAAAGTGATTGATAAATTAAGAAATATAGCCATTATTGCCCACGTTGACCATGGTAAGACCACGTTGGTTGATAAGTTGCTGCAACAGTCGGGCACCTTCGCCGCGCATACGAAAGTGACCGAGCGGATGATGGATTCCAACGATATTGAAAAAGAACGTGGCATCACCATTCTGGCAAAGAACACCGCCTTGGATTGGAACGGCTATCACATCAATATTGTTGACACCCCAGGCCATGCCGATTTTGGCGGTGAAGTCGAGCGCGTTTTGTCAATGGTGGATTCGGTTTTGTTGTTAGTCGATGCGGTTGACGGCCCCATGCCACAGACCCGTTTCGTTACCCAAAAAGCTTTTGCTTTAGGCCTGAAACCTATCGTGGTCATCAATAAGATTGACCGTCCGGGCGCACGCCCTGATTGGGTTGTCGATCAAACCTTCGACTTGTTTGACCGTTTGGGCGCGAC
Source organism: Methylovulum psychrotolerans (assembly GCF_002209385.1). Lineage (NCBI taxonomy): Bacteria > Pseudomonadati > Pseudomonadota > Gammaproteobacteria > Methylococcales > Methylococcaceae > Methylovulum > Methylovulum psychrotolerans. Next base: position 1,521,030 of record NZ_CP022129.1, on the reverse strand, counting down.
CGACGAGCAACTGGATTTCCCTATCGTCTTTGCTTCGGCCATTAATGGTTATGCGGGTTTGGAACACACCATTACGGGTGGTGACATGACCCCTTTGTTTGAAACCATCGTCGCCAAAGTTAGCCCGCCGCCTGTTGATATTGACGGCCCATTCCAAATGCAGGTGTCCAGTCTCGATTACAACACTTATGTGGGTGTTATTGGGGTAGGCCGTATCCAACGCGGTAGCATTAAAGCCAACCAACCGTTGACCATTATCAACCGTGAAGGTGTCGAACGTAAGGGCCGTATGCTGCAAATTTTCGGCTTTCACGGCTTGGAGCGTGTTGAAGTGTCCGAAGCGCGTGCCGGTGATATTATTGCCTTTGCCGGTATTGAAAAGCTGGAAATTTCTGACACCATCTGCCATCCTGATAAGGTGGAAATCATGCCGCCATTGTCGGTGGATGAGCCTACCGTGACCATGACCTTTCAAGTCAACAACTCACCTTTTGCAGGCAAAGAAGGCAAGTTTGTCACAACCCGGCAAATCCGTGACCGGTTGGATAAGGAATTGCAACATAACGTCGCTTTAAAAGTCGAAGACACTGCTGACCCTGATAAATTTAAAGTGTCAGGCCGTGGCGAATTGCATTTGTCCGTCTTGATTGAGAACATGCGCCGCGAAGGTTTTGAAATGGGCGTCTCCCGTCCAGAAGTTATCATCAAAGAAATTGACGGTAAAAAATGTGAGCCTTTCGAAATGGTTACCATTGAAGTGGAAGAAATCCACCAAGGTACCATTATGGAGAAATTGGGCGAGCGTAAAGGCGATTTGACCAATATGGTTCCCGATGGCAAAGGCCGGATCCGTTTGGAGTATATGATGCCATCACGCGGTTTGATTGGTTTCCAAACCGAATTTATGACGGCAACCTCAGGCTCTGGCTTGCTCTATCATGTGTTTGACCATTACGGCCCGATGAAAGCGGGTGAAGTGGGCAGCCGTTTGCGGGGCGTGATGATTTCAATGGTTGCGGGTAAGGCCGTCACCTATTCGTTGCATCCTTTACAGGAACGCGGCGAATTGTTATTGGTCAATGGCGATGAAGTTTACGAAGGTATGTTGGTGGGCTTGCATTCGCGCAGCAATGACTTATGCGTCAACCCTTGCAAACCGAAACAATTGACTAATGTCCGCGCTTCAGGCACGGATGAAAGCTTAGTGTTGGCACGGATTCAAAAAATGACCTTGGAACAAGCATTGGAATTTATTGCCGAAGATGAACTAGTGGAAGTTACGCCTAAATCCATCCGTCTGCGTAAGAAGTTTTTGACAGAAAACGAGCGTAAGCGGGCGGCTAAGGGTTAAGATTTCTTAGGGCAACCAGTACGGATAACAGGCTTTTGCTGCTGTTATCCGTTGTTAGCTGTTCGTCTGGAAGCGATAGAGTTTTGAGCTTGTCGATTGATGTCTAAACGTTCAAGCTGGCTTAAATATTGGGGTGTTTTTATGGTTCATCACATTTCAAGAACTCGCGGCCCAGGTGGAGTTGCGCGAGATTTCTTTTGGTATATTTCCAGTGACAAGCCGATTATTCAAAAAATATCCAGTGATCGTAATGCAGATGGTCGATTGTATATCGGAAATAATTGGGCTAATCAAGGCAAACGATGTTTTACGAAAGATGAAATTTCTGCCGCTCTTTATTGGTTGCTAGGCCGATTTGGGGGTGCAGATTTTCCGCTTGCAAACAATGTGGAACAGCTTAGAAATGGAACGGAAAGGAATGGTTTTGGCGTCGCCTTGTATAAATTAAATCCGAATACCTACTATGCCCAAGGATCAAGCTATTTAGGGGTTGTGTTAGAGCATTTTGGTATTTTGATATTTGTACCGACAGCACCTACGATAGCTTGGAGGTTTGCTGAGCCTTATGCCACATCAATTACTGAACGTGTCAATGAATACTTTAAAACAGGTAAGTGACCTATATTAAGTTATCAATGAGCTTATGGAATTTTCCGAATTGCTTGAAGAATTTTTAGCTGATCAGTGGGATAAGGAAATTGAGGCTGATATTTTGGCGGGTCGTTTAGATGCTGCTGGCAAACGGGCTGATAGTGACTTTGTTGCAGGTCGCGTAATTCCGCTTGATGCCCTTGGCATTGAGCGCAAGGACGGCAGGTAAAAACTATGACCGTAAAAGAACAGCAATTCTGTGTTGCTCTGTTTATTTGAAAATGTATATCTACATTTAAGCAAAAATTTAATTTATTGAAACCCCAAAAACAATATAACCATGACCCCACGCACCGCCACCGTCGAGCGCGACACGCTCGAAACCCAAATCAAAATCACCGTTAATCTGGATGGCACGGGTAAGGCCAGCTTTACCACGGGTGTGCCGTTCCTTGACCACATGCTTGACCAAATTGCCCGGCATGGCCTGATTGATATGGATATTGTCGCCCACGGCGATTTGCAGATTGACGCGCACCATACGGTGGAAGATGTCGGCATTACCTTAGGGCAGGCTGTCGCTAAGGCGTTAGGTGACAAAAAAGGTATATACCGCTACGGACACGCGTACATCCCTTTAGATGAAGCGCTGTCACGGGTGGTGGTGGATTTCTCTGGCCGCCCCGGCTTGTTTTATAATGTCACGTTTACGCGTGGCATGATCGGCTCGTTTGATGTCGATTTGTTCCGGGAGTTTTTCCAAGGCTTTGTCAACCATGCCGGGGTGACCTTGCATATTGACAATCTGAAAGGCGTTAATGCCCATCATATTGCCGAAACCATTTTTAAAGCCATGGGCCGCGCATTGCGGATGGCGATGACTGCCGATGAGCGTATGGCGGGGATGATGCCGTCCACGAAAGGCACTCTTTGATTTTTTACTGAGCATTATTTATGTCTTCTGTTGCTGTTATTGATTACGGAATGGGCAATTTGCATTCGATTGCTAAAGCCTTACAACATGCCGACCCTAGCGTGGATGTGCAGATCAGCAGCACCGCCGCCGCTATTTTGCAGGCTGACCGTGTGGTGTTTCCCGGTGTTGGGGCGATGCGCGATTGTATGTTGGCCTTGAACGGATCAGGTTTGGCCGAGGTTATCCGGCAAGTTGCCAACACCAAGCCGTTGTTAGGCATTTGCTTGGGGATGCAGGCCTTGTTGACGGACAGTGCCGAAAATGGCCATACCGACGGTTTAGGTGTGTTTTCCGGCCATGTCGTGCGTTTTGCGCAAGAGCTGGCGGATACTGACGGTGTCCGCCTGAAAATCCCGCATATGGGTTGGAATCAAGTCAGGCAACAGCCCCATGCTTTATGGCAGGGCATTGCCCAAGACAGCCGTTTTTATTTTGTCCATAGTTATTATGCCCAGCCTGATGATGGTGCTATTGTGGCGGCGACTTGCGACTATCCCAATGCGTTTGCCTGTGCCTTGGCGCAGGATAATGTCTTTGCTGTACAATTCCACCCTGAAAAAAGCCAAACCGTTGGCTTGCAGTTGCTGAAAAACTTTTTGCATTGGGATGTCTAGTGGCGTGATGGCGCGTCATTTTTGCCTCTTTGTGCCTATTACCGTGTTGAGGATTTGCTTGTTATGCTGTTAATACCCGCTATCGATTTAAAAGAAGGAAAATGTGTGCGTTTGCGCCAAGGACGCATGGAGGATGATACGGTATTTTCCGATGATCCGGTCGCGGTGGCGGGGCGTTGGGTGGCGGCGGGCGCTAAGCGCCTGCATTTGGTGGATTTGGATGGGGCGTTTGCGGGTAAGCCGCGAAATGCCGAGGTTGTCCATGCTATTGCCGAAGCCTATCCCGATCTGATTATCCAAATCGGCGGCGGCATCCGTAGTGAAGAGACGATTGAAGCGTATCTGAATGCGGGGGTCGAATATGTCATTATCGGCACTAAAGCGGTGAATGAGCCGCATTTTGTCCGTGATGTCGCCTTGGAATACCCGCGCCATATTATTGTCGGTTTGGATGCGAAAGACGGTAAAGTGGCGATTGACGGCTGGTCGAAATTATCCAAGCATGATGTCATCGATTTGGCGCAACATTTTGAATCCGATGGGGTCGAAGCGATTATTTATACTGACATTGCCCGCGACGGCATGATGCAAGGGGTTAATGTCGAAGCCACTGCCAGATTGGCGCGGGCCATTAATATTCCTGTGATTGCCTCCGGCGGCATTACCAATATTGATGATATTCATGCCTTGGGCAAAGTCGCCCATGAAGGGATTATGGGTGCGATTACAGGCCGGGCGATTTATGAAGGGACGTTGGATTTTACCGAAGCGGCAAAATTAGCTGAATCGTTTTAAAATGAAAAATTCGCACCTCATTAAAGTGCTGGCTTATGAGCGCTCAGCGAGGCAAAAATCCTTTGCGATAACAATAAGTACGATGGCGCGTTCTATTTGGCGGGTTATAGCGTTGAATTAATGTTAAAAATGAAAATTTGCCAACATTTTGGCGTGGATAACCTTTTTGACGAAGACAGCAAAGAGGCTGATAAGGACAGTATTGCCAGCGTGAGGAATGCCGTTAAAATCCATGATATTAAGCGGTTGCTGATTTTTAGCGGTTTGAAAAATAAGCTGGACGCGACGAAAAAAAATAATATCATCCTTATGGAGACCCACGCGTATTTAATCGCTGGGGAAAAGCGTTGCTTATGGCATGAACAAGTCCGTTATCAACCTAAAGGCTCGCAAAATCCAAAACATGTACAGCGTTTGATTGAGTTACTACCACATAACGATGGGTTATTACAATGGATAGAACAGAGTTGATTGGTCAGCTACAAGCTTTTACGCAGGTTTGTGGCGAAAAAGGTTATATTGATACCGGAGATAAGGATGCCGTTTATCTTGAAGAAGCTTATCCGGGCATGATTCCCACTTCATTTGTTGTTAATGTGGTCGTAAAACAGCCCTTGCTGGAAGTGACTTATGGGGGCAACGTATTGAAAGAATTAATCGGATTGCTTTGGGAGACGACCACTCCTGAAATCCGCGAAAATATTTTTACCCTAAGCCTTTATGGCGAAGATGAACGTCATTTTCTCGTAAAAGAAGCCGCATGAGCCTAGCTAAACGCATTATCCCTTGCCTTGATGTCGACAACGGTCGGGTCGTCAAGGGCGTAAAATTTGTTGATATCCGTGACGCGGGCGATCCGGTGGAAATTGCCAGACGTTATGATCGTGAAGGCGCGGACGAAATCACTTTTCTGGACATTACCGCCACCCATGATAACCGCGATACGATTGTCCATGTGGTTGAGCAAGTCGCCAGTGAAGTCTTTATCCCGTTAACCGTCGGTGGCGGTATCCGCACCTTGGACGACATCCGCCGGATGCTCAATGCTGGGGCTGATAAAGTCGGTATTAACAGCGCGGCGGTGTTCCGCCCCGAATTTGTCCAAGAAGCCGCCGAACGTTTTGGCTCGCAGTGTATCGTGGTCGCCATTGACGCAAAAAAAGTCAGCCAGCCGGGTGAAGCCAGCCGTTGGGAAATTTTCACCCACGGCGGACGCAAAGGCACGGGCATAGACGCTATCGGCTGGGCGGAAAAAATGGTCGCTTATGGGGCAGGGGAGATTCTTCTGACTAGTATGGATAGGGACGGTACGCGCGAAGGTTTTGATTTGGCCTTGACCTGCGCCATTAGCGACGCGGTCGCCGTGCCAGTGATCGCCTCAGGCGGGGTCGGTTGCTTAGACCATCTCGCGGCTGGGGTGTTGGACGGTAAGGCGGATGCGGTTTTGGCCGCCAGTATTTTCCACTTCGCCGAATACACTATCCAGCAAGCGAAAGAGCACTTGCGGATGCGTGGGATTGAAGTGAGGCTATAAAATGGCTATTCCTGATATGGCGGTAACAAAAACCGATTGGGGCAGGTTGGCTAGGCGCGATGATAAGGAAATCGATTACTCTGATGCGCCGCCAATGCCGTTTGAGTTGCCTGGCTTACGGATACGGCACACGAATGGGCAAACGGTTGCTGTCGCCCCGGTGTTTTCTAGTGCATCTAAACCCCTTTCAACACCGTATTAACCAACTTTTACGCGAGTATATGCAGCATGAATTGGCTAGATGAAATCCGCTGGACACCAGAGGGCTTAATTCCTGTCGTCGCCCAGCAAACGGGGAGCGGTAGGGTGGTGATGTTCGCGTGGATGAACCGCGAATCCTTGGCCTTAACCGTACAAGATGGCTATGCCGTCTACTGGTCGCGCTCGCGCAACCGTTTATGGCGTAAGGGCGAAGAATCGGGGCATCGGCAAAAAGTCATCAGAATCCAGTTAGATTGTGATGAGGACGTTATTTTGCTGGAAATCGAACAAGAAGGCGGTATCGCCTGTCATACCGGACGCGAGAGCTGTTTTTATCGGCAATTGATCGACGGTCAATGGCAAGCGGTGGAGCCTGTACTGAAGCATCCTGATGAGATTTATAAATAACGCTTTGTCTTGGCCCCACACACGGCTCATTTGACGGATTGATTTGGCATTAACCTACCTTAAATAGCATGAATAACACCCTAACCCAACTCGCCCAAGTTTTGGAAGACCGCAAACAGCAAACGGCGGATAAATCCTACGTCGCCAGTCTGTATGCAAAAGGCTTGGACACCATTCTGAAAAAAATTGGTGAAGAAGCTACCGAAACGGTCATTGCGGCAAAAAATGGCGATAAGCAACAGATTATTTATGAAACCGCCGATTTGTGGTTTCATTGCTTGGTGTTGCTGGCGGCGCAAGGCCTGCATCCTGACGATGTCCTGGCCGAACTCCAGCGGCGTTTTGGTTTGTCCGGTCTGGAAGAAAAGGCCCGGCGTACCCCTTAACCCAACCCTACATCACGTTAAACAGAGGCAAGCATGGGCTTTAGTATTCCACATCTTTTAGTTGTATTGGCGATTGTCATTGTCGTTTTTGGCACTAAGCGGCTGCGCAATCTCGGCGCGGATTTAGGCGGGGCGATTAAGGGCTTTAAAAGTGCCATGAAAGAGGGTGAGGCGGATGGCAAGACTACCGCTGGCGAAAGCGACACCATCGAAGGCGAAGTGACCACCAAAAAAAATGACCAGGCTTAAGCGTTATGTTTGAAGTCGGTTTTTCCGAGCTGTGCATGGTCGCTTTGGTCGCGTTGTTGGTGATAGGTCCTGAACGCTTGCCGAAAGTGGCGCGGTTGGCGGGTTTTTGGTTGGGTAAAACCCGCGCTATGGTCGCTAATGTGAAGGCGGAAATCAGCGCCGAGCTGCAAGCCGAAGAAATGCGCCAGTTGTTCCAAGAGCAGGTTGCCTTGCAGGAGTTAAAAACTATTCAGGATGAGCTGAACGGGGTCACGCAGACGGCAAAAGCGTCACTGGAGACCTTACACCACGATGAGCCTACTAAGCCACACGATAATGAACAAGCTTGATTTTGAAGACCCGGCGCAGCCGCAGCCGTTTATCAGCCATTTGATAGAATTGCGTGACCGCCTGTTAAAGGTGATCTTATGCGTGCTGTTGGTGTTCGGCGGTTTGGCGGCGTATGCCAACGACATTTACAGCATCCTCGCCGGGCCTTTGCTTAAGCATTTGCCGCAAAATAGCAGCATGATCGCTATTGATGTGGCCTCGCCGTTTTTAACCCCGTTTAAATTGGCTTTTGTTGTCGCGGTTTTTGTCTCCGTGCCAGTGATTTTGTACCAGTTTTGGGCTTTCGTCGCCCCTGGCCTGTATCGGCACGAGAAACGCTTGGTTTTGCCTTTATTGGTCGCTAGCACCTTGCTGTTTTATATCGGCGTGGCCTTTGCCTATTTTCTGGTTTTCCCTTTGGTGTTCGGTTTCCTGACTGCCGCCGCCCCCGCAGGGGTGACGGTCATGACCGATATTGCCAAGTATCTGGATTTTGTCTTAGCGCTGTTTTTTGCTTTTGGGGTGTGTTTTGAAATCCCTATCTTTACCATTGTCTTGGTGTGGACGGGCTTTGTATCGGCGGCAGATTTGGCGGAGAAACGCCCTTATGTGATTGTTGGGGTGTTCGTCATTGCTATGTTTTTAACCCCACCCGATGCCATTTCCCAAACCATGTTGGCCGTGCCGATGTGGATGTTGTTTGAGATTGGCCTGTTGTTTGCCAAAATGCTCACCAAACAGCCCAAAGACACAGACGAAATTCTGCCCGCCAGACTGAATACTATCCACAAACAAGATAAATAGGCCGCGTTATGAATGATTATCAACAAAGTAAAAAAGCCCGTTATGTCGCCTCGGTGGCCTATTTGCTGGTCTTGGCGTTTCTGGTGACGGGTACGCTGTTATCGGAACAAAATAAGCAAGAAGCGGCCAGACAACCGGAAGCGTTATCCGTTGTTAAATAAAATTTACAACTAATGCTTGACGAAATGCCGCTTATACGGTTTAATAGGCGTTTTTTGCAGCTTGGCCTAGGTAGCTCAGTCGGTAGAGCAAAGGATTGAAAATCCTTGTGTCGACAGTTCGATTCTGTCCCTGGGCACCATACTGTAAAAACAAAGCAATTCCTCTTTTTTGGGGGTTGTTTACCGAATATCACGCCTAGGTAGCTCAGTCGGTAGAGCAAAGGATTGAAAATCCTTGTGTCGACAGTTCGATTCTGTCCCTGGGCACCATGATACTTTAAAAAAGACCGGCTTTTGGCCGGTTTTTTTATGCCCGCAGATTTCCCCCTTCCTTAGTGTTGCCGATACACTGCACCGCCCTCATTTAGAGCCAGTCTCTATTAACGACGTTTTCGCGCCATGAGTTGTGATGCGGCAACCAACAATACCAGCAGCGTTGTCGTTGCCGTCAGTATCAGCCGAAAAACCAACGCCTCATCAATAGTAAAGCCTGCTGTGCCGCTGGGTGATGCGCTATAAACCAAAGCCGTTGCGATGGCTAAAGCCAATAGCCCAAGGCTTACCAACAGGAGATAGCGCCAGCACTCATTTGAGCCATTGGCTGTAGGGGTGGGTGTTTGCCGCCGTAGCCACGCTCGATAAACCCAGCCGCAGTATAAAATGCCGAGCAATGTGCTGGTATGTTGCAAGATATGGAACAGCGGCGTGTTGTGGCCAGCGGCTAACGTGAAGGGGTATTGCAGCACAGCGATATGGTTGACCGCCCAGCCGGAGTGATGGGTGAAAGAATCCCAAACAATATGGGTCAATGCCCCGATCAGCAGGGATAGGCCGACCGCCGACGGCGCGGCGAAAGGCCTTATCGGCAATACCGACAAGGCCTGCCTGTGCGGTTGCGGCAAAAGATAGGCAATAGGCAACCATAGCCGCTGAATAAGCAGCAATAACAGCAAACCGATGGGTAAGCATACCGTGATAACGCCGGGCAGGGTATGCGCGAAAGTCGCCATTTTGAATAGGGACAGATAGTAGCCGACATCGGGGGTGATGCTGCCGACCATTAAGGCCGCAAGCGATAAGCGGGCCGATAGTAGGGGGCGGATGGCCAGCACGGCGGCAGGATGGGCAAATGTCCAAGGCATGGTGGTTTTAGGGGGTAAATTGCCCGGCGGCTAAGCGGTAGCCCAAAGGGCGGGTAAGATGCCCGCGCTCCAAGGCCAATGCCGCCTAGCCGTTGTCTGTGTTATGGCATACTATTCTTTAAGGAATGGCTAAAACTTGCCCTTTAAATTGCCCGCATGTAGGCCGCATTCTTTTTTGGTTTCGGCTTCCCACCACCAGCGTCCGGCGCGTTCGTGCTGGTTGGGCAGCACTGTTTTTGTACAGGGTTCGCAGCCGATACTGATAAAGCCGCGCTCGTGCAGTTCGTTAAACGGCACTTGGTAGGCTTCGATATAATCCCACACTTGCGCCGAACTCCAATTCAGCAGCGGGTTAAATTTAATTAAGGCATGGTCTTCACCGGAAAAAGTCTTGTCCAGCTCCACTTCAGGGATATGCTGGCGGGTGTCGGCGCTTTGGTCTTTGCGTTGGCCAGTGATCCAAGCATCCAAGCCCGCCAGTTTGCGTGCCAACGGTTCTACCTTACGGATGGCACAGCATTCGTGATGGCCGTCTTCATAAAAGCTGAACAGGCCTTTGCGTTTGACGAATTCATCCAATAGGACACGGTCCGGAGTAAGGACATCAATGTCAATTTGGTAATGTTTACGGACTTTTTCTAAGAAACGGTAGGTTTCAGGGTGCAAGCGTCCGGTATCCAGGCAAAAGACCTTAATGTCTTTGCGGATGGTTAAGGCCATGTCGATTAACACCACATCTTCAGCACCGCTAAAGGAAATGGCGATGTTATCAAAGGCCGCGAGGGCTTTTTTGAGGATGATGCGTGGGCTTTTTTGGTGGAGTTGGTTTTGCAGTTCGTTAATTTCGGCAGTGTTCATAGGCTAGGAACAAGTTTGGGTAAAGTAGCGGTGCAGGAATTCATCAAAAGGCAGTTGCGGCTGGTTTTCGATGGCCTGCTGTTTGCTGTGCGATTGTGCCGCTAAGTCAAGAAACGCTTGGTTGGCGGTCTCGTCTAAGGGCAGGTCGTGAAAGTATTGCGCATGTTCGGCCGATTTGGCAATGGCAAATCCGGCAAAAGCTTGCGAGCGTTCGCGCATGGTCGCCAGCAACCGTGCGGAAGCGGTCAGGTCAGGGTCGGCGACTTTCGCTTGTTGGGTTTGCAGGGCCTTAGAATACGGCCCTTGCGGGTTATTGGCATCTAACGTGGCGCAAATCGGCTGCATGGCGGTGAGGATTTCTTGCGCCCAATCGGTCAATAAAATACTGCCGCCGTTTCTGGCCAATTCCAGTCCCGGTTTGCGCCCGGCATGGGCGACCGCCAGTTGGTTGGCGTTATTGGTCTGGTGGTCTTGTTCAGTCATCGGCGGGCTATCAGTCAGCAGGCAGGTCAACAGCAAGGCTTCGACAAAGTGTGCGGTGTCGGTTGCTATGCCTAGCGGCTGGAAGATGTCCAAATCTAAGGAGCGCATTTCCACATAGCGTACTCCTCGGCGCTTTAAAGCCACGGTCGGCTTTTCGCAGGATTGGGCGATTTGTTTCGGGCGCATAGTGCTGTAAAACTCATTTTCGATTTGCAGAATATGCGTGTTCAATTGCTGGTATTCGCCGTCCACCACCGTACCGATGGCTTCGTAATCCGGGTAGGGCGTGTTGATCGCTTGGCTGAGGCTATCGACGTAGCCGGACAGGGAGTTATAGTCAATCTTTAAGTTAGCTTGGTTTTTACTCTTATAGCCAATATCGCTCATGCGCAAAGACGTGGCATAAGGGTGGTAAAGGGTGTGGCCGTCAAATTGCGCAAATTGCGCCATCAATTCCGGGCGGCTGTTAAAGAAACTCTTGCAAATGGCCGGAGACGCGCCGAATAAATACAAGACCAGCCAGCCGATGCGCTGAAAATTGCGGATCAGGCCAAAATACGCCGTGGCGATAAAGTCGGCCAAGCTTAACGGGCTGTTTTCTTGGTGATGCAATACCGGCCATAAGGCTTCGGGGACGGAATAGTTAAAATGGATGCCGGCAATCGCCTGCATAGTGCGCCCGTAACGGTGCCATAAACCGTGGCGGTAAATATGCTTCATGCGCCCGACATTAGAGGTGCCGTATTCGGCAATAGGGATGCTGGCATCGCCGCTGATACCGCAAGGCATACTGGTGCCCAGCAATATCTCTTGGTCCAAATGCGCATAGACAAACTGGTGGACGCTTTGCAAGTAGGCCAGCGTATCCTGAATGTCGGCAAACGGCGGTGTAATCAGCTCGATCAGCGCTTCGGAATAATCGGTGGTGATATGTGGATGGGTTAGCGCCGACCCTAACGCGTAAGGGTGCGGAGTATGGGCGATAATGCCGTTACGCGCAATGCGCAGGCTTTCTTTTTCTATGCCCTTAAGGCCGCCGCACAGCAGGTTTTCCAGGCCGTTTGCGTGCAACTGTGCCAATCGTGGCGAAAGCGTGTTGGTAAAATGAGTCATAGCGTGGGTATGCGCCCCAGTTGTTTGATGTAAATACTTCCCATTATAAAGCGTATTGGGAAGATGGCAGAATATTATCGTTAGTGCCAAGCCTATTGCTTTAAGGTGCAGGGCATAAATTGGCGGCTTGTGGCGTATGGTTTTGCCTTGGGTAAAAGCCTTTTTGTCTGTTATCACTTTTGGGTAAGCGCAGGCAGTAAGGTACAATGTCATGAGTTATGTTGGGTCAGGCTGGGGACAATTGCTTGCAAGCGGTTGCTGGTTTGCCATCATGCTTTATCTATTAACCCCCTAACAATAAAGAGGACATATCATGAAAAAAAGTTTGTTTCTGGCAATGGCGTTGGTGTTTTCCGGCAGTGTGGCGGCGGCTACCGACCATTACTTATTGCGTGACGGCAACCATATCCATCATTTGAAAATCACCAATATGAATGATGAAGTGACCGTCAGCGCCGATGTCGATTTCGAGCCCAATGCCGATGAAGCGGGCGGCCATGCCTGCGCCGCCCATGTCACGGGCGTCGCCAAGCAAGTGGCGGATAATGAATTGGTCTTAAAGAAACATTCCGAAAGCGAAGCCAGTTACTGCGAGCTGAAAATCCATTTGACCCCAACTGGGGCGACAGTTGAGCAATCGGAAGCGTGCACCAACTTCGCCGCCGGCATTTGCCATTTTTCTAGCGACGGCAAAGAGATGGTTAAATTTAAATAACTGTTTCCGGCAGCGGCAGGTTTTTGCCGCTGCCTTTTTCTCCGCTTAAGTATTCTGTAGGGGAAGCTGGGTTCGCTATAGGTATATGGGGCAAGGGAATGCGCAAATAGGCCAAATTTAAACGCGGTCTGGCTCTGGGCTAGGCTGTACCACAAACGCATCGCTATAAATGTCTTTTAGCGACGCGCCTTTTATATAGGCCATTCTTTGGCTATTATTGACCATTTCTGGATGTCCGCATAAATACACCCGCCAGCCTTTAAGATTTTTCTTATCCGCTAGGGCTAGCTCGTGGGCGCGGCCTTGGGCGTAGCCAGATGCTTGCGGTTCGCCGGATAGGCAGGGCGTGTAATGGAAGTGGGCGACGTTGGCGGCCAAGGTATGCAGTTCTTCAGTCAAATACAGGCCATCGGGGTCGCGGCTGCCGTGGTATAGGTGGATGTCGCCGCTGTGGCCTTGCGCAAGCGCGTCGTGGATGATGCCGTAAAGGGGGGCGAGGCCGCTGCCCGTGCCGATCAGTAGCAGCGGTTGGGCGGGGTTGTCGGGTAAGTAGTAGCAACTGCCTTGGGCTTGCGATAAGGTCAGCGGGTCGCCAATGGCTAAGCCGTCATGCACCCAGTTGCTGAATTGCCCGTGCGGTAAGCGGCGTATATGGAATTCTAGGGTATTGTCTGGGCTAGGCGGGTTGGCGATGGAGTAGCTGCGGGTCAGGCCGTCGGCGCGTTGTAGGTTGATAAATTGTCCGGCATAAAAATTCAGGCCGCTGGCCTGTACGGTCAGTTGCATAATATCCGGCGCGAGGCGGCGTTTTTCGGTCACTACGGCGTTAATGCTTTGGCCGTGCTGGTTAGGCAGGGTGATGTGCATGTCTTGTTCGGGATAGCAGCGGCAAGCCAAAAAGTAATTTTGCCGTTGCAGGGTATCCTTAAGGCCGACTTGTGCTAAGGCGGGCGGTTTGGCATCCAAGCTTTGCATGAGGCAGGATTGGCAAATGCCTTGGCGGCAACTGTAAGGGATGCGGAGATTGGCTTGTAGCAAACTGTCCAGCAAGAGGGTCTCGCTAGGACAGGTGAGTTGGCTTGCGCCTAAGGTAATGTGCGGCATAGTGGCACCTTGTTAAGGGCGGTAAACCGGAACGGGGTTTTAGCCGCCGCTCCGGGGTGGTAGGTGTTAAAGCCAGCGCTTATTTGCCCAGTACGTCATTGCGGGTGGTTTCTGCCAAAGCGGCAACTTGCGCAATCAGGTTTTCAGGGACGTTAAGTTCTTGCAAAGTGGCGGTCAGGTTTTCCATCACCGCGTCAAAATGGCTGTCATCCAAGCCCATTTTCACCAAGCGGGCATGGGCATCGCGCATGTCTTGTCCGGTGTAGTTATTGGGGCCGCCAAATGCCATCGTTAAAAAGGCTTTTTGTTTGGCCGCTTGTTGCGCCATGTCGACATTGCTGAAATAGCGGTTGATACGGTAATCTTCTAGGACTTTGCGGTAAAAAATATCGACGGCGGCATCAACGGCGGCCGCGCCGCCTAGTTGTTCAAATAACGATACGGGGGCTTCGGTGGTTTCGCTCATAATCATCTCCTCTGGTTTTGTTGTTATTAGTGTCAGTAAGCGGCTTGGCTTACGGGGAGAAAGTGTATAGCAATGTAAAATCTTATGCAATATTTAACTTGTAAAAGTTTTTTATGGCATAATGAACCCTGCTTACCTAACAGGACTAATTACCCATGCCACAACACATCAGCCCCCGCCAAGACGAAATCCTCGCCCAGTTACGCGATAATAGGGAGGGCTTAAGCGTCGATAGTTTGGCGGCACTGCTGGAGATTTCCCGCACCGCCGTACAGCAGCATATTGTGGCTTTAGAGGGCGAGGGCTATATCGGGAAGGTGACTTCGGCTAAGACAGCGGGCAGGCCCGTGGCTTTATATGGCATTACCGATAAAGGCATTAACCATTTTCCTAAGCAATACGCATGGTTTGCCGGGTTATTGGTGGCGGATTTACAGGAGGCGATGGGGGAGGAGGCGTTTGCAGCTTATTTGCGGCGCTTGGCCGATAAATTGGTGCGGCAACTGGGCGGGCAGTTTGTCGGCAAATCCCAGGCCGAAAAGCGGGAACTGTTACAACAGATTATGACGGGTTTGGGTTTTGAGGTGCGGCACAGTCAAGAGGCGGCGACGGGTTTGTCGGTGCTTAAGGCGGTCAATTGTATTTATCATGATGTCGCCCAACAGCATCCGGCTCTGTGCGAGTTCGATAAGGCGTTAATGGCGGGGTTATTGGCAACCGATGTGCAGCAGCTTAGCTGTATGGCAAAAGGCGATTGTGCCTGCCAATTTAGGTTGGGCGGCTTAGGTGATGGGGGTTAGGCTGGGGCAGTGCGGACGGGGCTTGGGTGCAAGAAGTTTTGCACCCAAGCGCAGGCGAATCGCCTTATAGGTCAGAGGCGGCTTTTTTCAGTTCCGTCTCGTACACTAAGTAAGGTTCGGAGTGGCCTTGGACGACGCTGTCATCAATGACGACTTTTGAGATGTTGTCGGTAGACGGCAGTTCGTACATAGTGTTGAGCAGGATATTTTCAACGATAGTCCTAAGACCCCGTGCGCCGGTTTTTCTTTCCATAGCTTTACGCGCAATCGCGCCTAAAGATTCTTCACGGAATTCCAGTTCGGCCCCTTCCATGGCAAACAAATGCTTGTACTGTTTGACCAAGGCATTTTTAGGCTCGGTGAGGATTTGGATCAAGGCTTTTTCATCCAATTCTTCCAAGGTCGCCACGATAGGCAAGCGGCCAACAAATTCAGGGATCAGGCCATATTTGATTAAGTCCTCAGCTTCCACCTCGGCAAACAATTCGCCG
This sequence comes from Methylovulum psychrotolerans, assembly GCF_002209385.1. Lineage (NCBI taxonomy): Bacteria > Pseudomonadati > Pseudomonadota > Gammaproteobacteria > Methylococcales > Methylococcaceae > Methylovulum > Methylovulum psychrotolerans. Next base: position 1,505,479 of record NZ_CP022129.1, on the reverse strand, counting down.
ACATTCTTGCTGTCGTCCTTACTCTTTACGTCTGCCGAGAAGCCGATGCCACCTTTTTCGGTACGCGCCTTAATCACCCGGTCAAGGCCTGCAAACGCGCCGCCGACAATAAACAAGATATTGGCGGTGTTGACGTGGACAAACTCTTGGTTAGGGTGTTTACGCCCGCCTTGCGGCGGCACCGAGGCAATTGTGCCTTCAATCAGTTTCAGCAAAGCCTGTTGTACGCCTTCGCCGGACACGTCGCGGGTGATCGAAGGGTTTTCGGCTTTTCTGGAAATCTTGTCGATTTCGTCAATGTAGACAATGCCTGTTTCGGCTTTGGCGACATCGTAATCGCATTTTTGCAAGATTTTTTGGATGATGTTTTCGACATCTTCGCCGACATAGCCCGCTTCGGTCAGCGTGGTCGCGTCGGCGATAGTGAACGGCACATCCAATAACCGCGCCAAGGTTTCCGCTAACAAGGTTTTGCCGGAGCCAGTCGGGCCAATCAGCAAAATATTGCTTTTTGCCAGCTCGACCGTGTCTTTTTTATCTTTGTTGCGCAACCGCTTATAGTGGTTATAAACGGCGACCGCCAAAATGCGCTTGGCTTTTTCTTGGCCAATGACATAATTGTCCAACTCGCCTTTGAGCTCTTTCGGCTTAGGCAATTCGTTACCGTCACCCGTATCGGCCTCATCGGTCAGTTCGTCTTTAATAATATCTTTGCATAGCTCTACGCATTCGTCGCAGATATAGACTGATGGGCCGGCAATCAGCTTGCGTACTTCATGCTGGCTTTTGCCGCAAAAAGAGCAATACAACAGCTTGTCGTCATCTTTTTGGCTCATAATTGACTCCCGCAAGGGTCAGCACCTAAGGCACTGGGTATCCGAGTGACCAAGTTTTATACCTCTGGTGTAGTGGCGCGGCTGGTCAGGACTTTATCGATCAGGCCATAAGCCACGGCATCATTTGCACTTAAAAAGTTGTCCCTGTCGGTGTCTTGAGCCACTTTTTCGATAGGTTGGCCAGTATGGTGCGACAGGACGCGGTTCAGTTTGTCACGGATAGATAAAATTTCCCGGGCATGGATGTCAAAATCTGACGCTTGCCCCTGAAAACCGCCTAAAGGCTGATGTATCATCATTCTGGAGTGCGGCAAACAGTAGCGTTTGCCCGCTGCGCCACCCGTCAATAATAACGCGCCCATGCTGGCGGCTTGGCCGATACACATGGTGCTGACATCGGGCTTGATGAACTGCATGGTGTCATAAATGGACATGCCCGCCGTTACTGAACCGCCAGGTGAGTTGATATACAGGTGGATGTCTTTGTCTGGGTTTTCCGATTCCAAAAATAACAACTGGGCAACGACCAAATTGGCCATATAGTCTTCGACTTGGCCGACTAGGAAAATAACCCGTTCTTTCAGTAATCTGGAGTAAATATCGAAAGAACGCTCGCCTCTGGCAGTCTGCTCGATAACCATAGGAACCAATCCGCCCGCCGCTTGTATTTGGCTGGCGGCATTTATTGCATCATGCCTGTACATAAAGACCCCTTAACGTTGGTGTTTTTCCATGACTTCGGCGAACGGCAGGGTTTCTTCAGAAACTTGCCCTTTTGCCACCAGCCATTCGACTGTTTGGTTTTCCAAGACCATTTGCTGGACATCGGCTAAACGGCTCAGGTCGCTATAATACCAGTTGACGACTTCTTCTGGCGACTCATAACTTTTCGCCATGTCTTCAACCGTGCTACGGACTTTGTTTTCATCAAGCGTGATAGCGTTTTGGCGGATGATGTCACCGAGGATCAAACCTAGAGCGACACGGCGTTTAGCTTGGGCTTCGAAGATGTCACGCGGTAACTGTAAGTCTTCTAAGCTGAGTTTTTGCCGTTTTGCCGTTTCGACATAAGGCTTCATCAGATTTTCGACTTCTTCATCAATCAGTCCGGTAGGGACGCTGATGTCAAGTTGGGCATACAGGGCATCCATCACCGAGTTTTTCAGTCTGGCTAATAAAGCGGTTGCCAGTTCACGTTCCATATTGGTTTTGACATCGCTAAGGAAAGACTCGACAGTGCCGTCTTCAACGCCGTAGCTTTGGATAAATTCAGCGTCAATTTCCGGCAGGGTAGGCTCTTCGACGGTAGTGGCTTCAGCAGTAAATTCTGCGGTTTTTCCGGCCAGCTTGGTGTTGCCGTAAGCTTCTGGGAAAGTGGCGGTAAAGGTTTTGCTTTCGCCGACCGTTAAGCCGATCAGGCTTTCTTCAAAGCCAGGGATCATTTGTTTTGCGCCGATCACAACTTGATAGTTTTCGACGTTACCGTTGGTGAAGTTTTCCCCGTCGGCGATGCCTGAAAAGGTAATGGTGATGCGGTCTTGGTCTTGGGCGGCACGTTCAACGGTTGTCCAAGTCAGTTTTTGGTTGCGCAATTTATCAATCATCGCATCCACATCCGCTTGTTCGACGGTCGCTAAGGTGCGGGTGATTTGCAGTTGGTCTAAGCCGTCTAAAATGATTTCTGGGTAGACTTCAAAGATGGCGGTGTATTTAAAGCCTTCCGATTCGTCAATCGAATCGATAAAAGGCTGGCCAGCCGGTTTTAAGTCTTCGTTTTTCAGGGCTTCATAATAAGTGGATTGGATCAGGTCGCCAGCGATTTCGCCACGGACACGGTCGCCAAATAACTTTTTTACCACATGTGGAGGTACTTTGCCTGGGCGGAAGCCGTCGACTTTAACTTCACGGGCCAATGACTTGAAGCGTGTCGCCATTTTTTCTTGGACAACGGATTCTGGCACGCTGACGGTCATTTTTCGGCTTAATTCAGATGTCTTCTCGACAGAAACTTGCATTTCTTTACTCCACGCGTTTGATAAGGATTTTTTAGAGACTGGTAACGGCTCAATAGAACTGAAAATGGCCGATTATTGGATCAATCCGCCATTTTTAAGGAATTAGGTGGTGCGAACGGAGAGACTCGAACTCTCACAGGGCAACCTACTGGAACCTAAATCCAGCGCGTCTACCAATTTCGCCACGTTCGCACTTTGAATGAACTTGGCATTATATAGGTTTTACCCTACATATAACAAGCTATTATTTCAAAATCCTTTGTTATTTGCCTTATGCGGGCCTTAATTATGCTATCCTTAACCGTTTAGAACCGTCATTTTACTCAACGTCGGAGCCGCCATGTCCCTAGAAACTAAACCGCCATTCCCACCTTTTACCCTTGAAACTGCCGGACAAAAAATCCGTGCCGCCGAAAACGCCTGGAACTCGCGCGATCCCGCCCGCTGTGCGCAGGCCTATACCGTAGATTCTACCTGGCGTAACCGCGCGGAATTTTTTTCGGGGCGCGAGGCTATCACGGCTTTTCTTGAGCGCAAATGGGCGGCCGAATTGGAATACCGTTTGATTAAGGAGCTATGGGCATTTACCGATGACCGTATCGCGGTGCGTTTTGCTTACGAATGGCATGATGCCGCCGGACAATGGTTCCGCTCTTATGGCAATGAAAATTGGCAGTTTGACGAATACGGCCTGATGCGCCAGCGTTTTGCCAGCATTAACGATCTGGCGATTAGCGAAGCGGATAGGCTGTTCCATTGGCCGCAAGGGCCACGGCCTGACGGGCATCCCTCTTTATCTGAATTGGGGCTGTAGCCCTGTTGCCTGATCCGAGAAGTAAGCTAAGTATGTCTGATAATTATATGTTCGCCAATGACGACCCTTTGGAATCGCTACGCATCCCGCCGCATTCCATACCCGCCGAACAGGCGGTGTTGGGCGGGCTGATGCTGGACAACCAGACCTGGGATTCGGTCGCCGATAAGGTGCAGGAAGTCGATTTTTACCGCCGCGACCATCGCCTGATTTTTCGGGTGATCGCCCAGCTTGCCGAAAAGCAGTCACCGTTTGACATTATCACCATTTCCGAAGCCTTAGCGGGCGAGTTGGAGGATACCGGCGGCTTGGCGTATTTGGGTTGGTTGGCGAAAAATACCCCCAGCGCGGCGAATATCGTCACTTATGCCAATATCGTCCGTGACCGCTCGGTGCTGCGCCAGTTAATTCATGTCGGCACCACCATTGCCGACTCGGCGTTTAACCCAGAAGGCCGCGAGACCGCCGAGTTGTTGGAAAGCGCCGAACGCGAGGTGTTTAAAATCGCCGAGCAACGCCAGCGCGGGCAGGGCGGTTTTATCCCCATTAAGGCCTTGCTTGCCAAGGCGGTCGACCGTATCGAAACCCTGTTTGAGCAAGACGGCAATATCACCGGAGCGGCGACCGGATTCTCGGATTTTGACCAGCTGACTTCTGGCCTGCAACCTGCTGATTTAATTATTGTTGCGGGTAGGCCGTCCATGGGAAAAACTACTATAGCCATGAACATGGCGGAAAATATCGCCATTAAAAGCGACAAAGCGGTGGCGGTGTTCAGTATGGAAATGCCGGGGGATGCCTTGGCGATGCGGATGATGTCGTCTTTAGGGCGTATCGACCAACATAAAGTGCGCACGGGCAAGCTGGAGGATGACGAATGGCCCCGGTTGACCTCGGCGATTAACTTGTTGGCGGAAACCAAGCTGTTTATTGATGATACCCCGGCGCTGTCGCCCACCGAAGTGCGCTCACGCGCTAGGCGTTTGACCCGCGAACATGGGCAACTGGGTCTGATTGTGCTGGATTATTTGCAGTTGATGCAATCGCCTTCTAGCGGCGAGAACCGCGTCCAGCAAATTTCTGACATTTCGCGGGGCTTAAAGGCTTTAGCGAAAGAATTGAACGTCCCGGTCATTGCCTTGTCGCAGCTTAACCGGAATTTGGAGCAACGCCCGAACAAGCGGCCTGTTATGTCGGATTTGCGTGAATGTGTAACAGGCGATACCTTGGTGCTGTTGGCCGATGGTCGCCGCTTGCCTATCAGCGAACTGGTCGGACAAACGCCAGAAGTGGTGTCGGTCTCGCCGCAAGGGCAGTTGCAAACTGCCGCTACCGATTTGGTTTGGTCGGTGGGGCGCAAAGAGATTGTTAAAGTTAGCCTTGCCAGTGGCCGCACTATACGTTGCACTAAAGAGCACCGTCTGCGCGGCTTATGGGATTGGCAAAGGGCAGGGCAGTTGCAGCCGGGTGATAAATTGCAGGCTTTAGCCAATAATGCTTTGTTTTGGGATAGGGTGGTTGCCGTTGAGCCCGCAGGTGAAGAAGAGGTGTTTGATTTGACCGTACCCGGCAATGCCTGTTGGTTGGCGGATGGCATTGTCAGCCATAATTCCGGCGCAATTGAACAGGATGCGGACTTGATTGTGTTCGTGTATCGTGATGAAGTCTATAACGAAGACAGCCCCGATAAAGGTATCGCCGAGATCATCATCGGCAAGCAGCGTAACGGCCCGTTAGGTACGGTCAGGCTGACCTTTTTAGGCCAATACACCCGTTTTGAAAACTTTTCTGGGCAAAGTTACAGTGCCGAGGATTACGAATGACCCCAGCAGCTTATGCGGTATTGAACTTAACTGCCCTGGCGCACAATTTACGTAAAGTCCGCGAATACGCCCCTGCTGCCAAGATTATGGCGGTCATTAAAGCCAACGGCTACGGGCATGGCATGTTGCGGGTGGCGGAAACGCTGGCTCAGGCGCAAGCCGATGCGTTTGCCGTGGCGCGGGTGCAAGAAGGCATCCGCTTGCGTAAGGCGGGCTTGCACACCCGGATTGCCGTTTTGGAGGGCTTTACTTGCACCGAAGAGCTGGACGATTTATTGGCCTATCAATTGGATGCGGTGGTGCATACGGCCAGCCAATTGGCTTTGCTGGAGCAGCATGACGGCTCAGCCCAGCTTGCCGTCTGGCTGAAACTGGACACGGGCATGAACCGCTTAGGCTTTAGTGCCGCCGAATTTAACGGCGTTTACCAGCGCCTAAGCCATTGCGCTTTAGTCCAGCAGCCCATTAACCTGATGACCCATCTGGCGAATGCGGATGATCGGCAAGATGCCATGACTTTGAAGCAAATAGCCTTGTTTCGGCAGACCATCGGCAATGCGCCGGGTGAGGGTAGCATTGCCAATTCCGCCGGGATTTTGGCGTGGACAGCCGCGTTAAGCGATTGGGTGCGGCCTGGGGTGGTGCTGTACGGTATTTCGCCGTTTCCTGACAGCACGGGCGCACAATTGGCCTTACAGCCAGTCATGAGCCTGCATTCACGGCTGATTGCCGTTAAGCCCTTGGCGAAAGGTGACACCGTCGGCTATGGTTGCCGCTGGCAATGCCCCGAAGATACCACTCTGGGTGTGGTGGCGATAGGTTACGGTGACGGTTATCCGCGTTATGCCAAGCCGGGTACGCCCGTATTGGTCAACGGCCAGCGCGTGCCGCTGATTGGGCGGGTGTCTATGGATATGATTACCGTTGACCTCGCCAGCCAACCCGATGCCAAACCCGGCGATGCCGTGACCTTATGGGGCGAAGGCTTGGCGGTTGAGGAGATTGCTTTGTGTGCGGATACCATACCTTATACGTTAGTGTGTGGGGTGACCCAGCGGGTGCGGTTGGTGGAAGCGGAGGGCTGAGGTTGGGGGCATGTTGGAATTAAAAATTAGGTTGAATTTTAATTAAAGTCGTTTTTGAGAAATTCTGGTGAAGTTAAAAGCGATGAAAAAAGTTAATGTTGATTGCGTACCGTATTATGGCGAAACTAAAATTTCATTTATTCCAAATAAATCAATTTGATAAGTTGTTTTAAACATAATACGCTTCATAATCCGGTACAATCAGAGTTTTATAATCATAAAGCGGTTTATAAACCTGTGCAGTCATCTGGAAAGAAATCTTTGGCTTCCCATGGATAGCCCCTCTCTTCCGAGATAAGCGCCAAGTTTTTGTTGAATATTTCGTTGGTCAGATTGCCGAGCAATGGCTCAACCCTGAAAGCGCGAACGTTCAAATCGCTCCACTTTAGCGGTATCCCGATGGAAGCCAATTGATAATTTTTATGTTCAATACCAAACTGTCGGGTCAATCGTTGATGGGTGGCATAGCAATATTTTAATTGGTAATCAATCAGCAAATACCTTACGCCGACATTGGCAAGCAAGCTATAAAAAACAGAGATGGATTTTTTACCGCCGCCAAAACCAGTGCCATCCCTAACTTTGACAAAATGGGTGATAGCCAACTGATGTTTTAAAACAAGTTCTTCCAAAAAATTGTAATTTTCGAAAAAAAAATAAAAAACCGTGGCTTCGATTTCACCCAGCGTAGTGGAGCTGATCTTGATTTTTAGCAAATAGACGGTCGGTTCGTGAATGCCTAGATCAGGAAAGGCAACATATCCAGGCCTTATCCTGTAATCGATATTGGCATCCGGCACCAAAACCAACCGATGCTTTTCCATAATGCGGACAGTCGTGCGGTCATCATTTCTGACCCATATAGGTTCAAGGGGATCACCCTTCAATCCAGCCCAAGGGGCATAATCCGTGTGGCAAATGATATTGGGCGGCTCCAATATTTCATGCAATGGCAGCCTGTCCGGGCTGATTTCCATCAAGTCCCGATAATCTTGACCGGCACTGGGATACCAGAGTATCTTTTCTTCGGTTATTCCTGAGAAAAATCCATCCAACGCTTGCTGTGCTTGAAGCGTTTTTCCTTGCAATAATTCCTTAAGTTTCATTGTAAGCACCCTCATAAATGATGCTCTGATTGTACCGGATTATGCAAGGGGTTCAAAAGATTGTATTTGACTGATTGTATTTTATATAAACGAATTTTTGACCGCCCCATAATCCGGTACAATCAGGGAATTTATTTTATCGGGATAAACGCCCTTAGTGTGCATCCTCAGGCCTGTTAGCTTGTCATAAAAATGACAAGCTAACAGGCCTTGTCAGGATAGCGACATCGAAAAACTTAGGCCAAACTTGTCCGGTACAGGCAAAGCTAGCACCATTAGGCGACTATTGGCTCTTATCGAAAAGCTGGTTAAAGGTGCTGGGTTCGGCATTGGAGCGGTATGAGAAAGATTGGGTTTTTGCCAGACAATAGACCCTGTCGCCTTCTTTTAAGTCCATGTCGCGGCAGGCTTTTAAGGTAATCCCCGCCAACCAGACCGTGCCGCAGTCTATTTGCACCAATACCCCGTTATCACGCCGGATTAACGCGCAAATTTCGCCGTTGATTTGGTTTTGGATGGAAATGCCGGGGATATAATGCCGCGATAGCGCGATCTCGTTGGCGGGGATGCTGATGGTCACCCATGACCCTAACGGCAGTTCGGGGCGTAACGGCAGCACCAGTCCGATGCCGTAGCTTTGTGCCAAGGTGCAGCCGTCGGCAAGGTCGTGCTGGGTGACGAGGGCAGGAATTCGGTTGTCAATTTGGCTTAGGCCGATTTTTTGTAGTAAATCGGCATCTTGCAGCAGCTCATTAATTAAGCCGACGCGGATGATGCGGCCTTCGGCGAGTACCGCCGCCTTAGCACTGAATTCGCTGATGTTGCCTAAGGTGTGGCTGGCGTAAAACAGCGGCAAAGCCAATTCAGTTTGCAGGCGTTTCAGCAGGGGTGTCACCGCGTGGGAAAAATGCCCCATCGTCGCTAAAGGGTCATCTAATAACAATAGCTTAGGCGATTTTAGCAAGGCTTTTGCCAATAATACCCGCTGCCGCTCGCCTGTCGATAAATGCCGCATCGGCTGTTTCAGCAACGCGCCGATGTCCAAAAATTCAATCAAGCTGGCGGGCTTTAAGTTGCGCCGTTGTTTGGGTGTCCGCTCATACACCGCAAACAGCCCGTCCTGCACGGTCTCTTCGGCAGGCAATTGGTCGTATTGCAGCACCGCCCCGATAGGCCGCTGTTCGCGCGGCACCATAATGCCTTTGCCGCTATCGAACAGCAGCTTGCCGTCTAAAGCAATCCGCCCCGATTCAGGCAGTAAAGTCCCCGCCAATAAGCCCAAGACGGTGCTTTTACCTGCCCCGGAGCGGCCCAGTAAGCCCATGTTTTCGTCTTGTACGGATAAGTCGGTGGTTAAGTCGAAATTGCCGCGCCGTAGCGTGACCTTCATTTCTAGCCGCATCGTAAGCCCCTTTTCGTTATGTTATATGGTATATAATGATTTAAGCAGATAACACGCCAAATTGGGAGGGTGTGGCGGACTATGAAATGTTGCCTGGCAATGCGGCTTAGATGGATGATTTTGGCACTGCTATTTCGTGGTCATCGCCCCCATTTTTACCACTTCAAAATCGGTGTTATGCACTTGCTTTAAGGTGTTGAGGATGTTGTCGTCCCAGCGGTCATCGGCGGTGCCGGAGATGTACATATTGCTGCCGTTATCGGCGACCATCATGCCGTATTTCTTTAAGGCTTTTAGGATAACTTGGGCGGGCGGCGAGAATTGGCTGATGTCGTAACTGGCTTTTAGGCGTAGCCGTGCGCCCATGGGCAATAGGTTGGTGCTGGTGTTACTGCTGGCAAAATGCCGTGCCGGGGCGATGTAGGCTTTGCGGGTTTGCGCGACGGTAAAGCGGATGGCGTGGTTAATGGCTTTGTGCAGGTAGACTTCATCATAGCGCACCAGACCGGGCAGGATCGGCAAGCCTGCGGCATCGGCGGATGTCCAGCCGGCGGGACGTAAGGCGTTGGAGCTTAGGTCAAAAATGGCACCGGAGCCGACATCCCAACTGCCGTTGGCTTGCGGGTAAGAATTCCAGGTTTCATACAGTTTCCAATGATCCTGATCGACCACTAAAACATGGCGGTCACTGCCAGATTCTATAGGGGCGTTGGCCGGAATGGGATAAGGGCCGGGGTCGCTTTCGCTGCTGTAAGTGAAGCTGACAGGGACTTTCGGGGTGGTGCCGGACACGACGACGTAGGGGATGCCGAAGGGTTTGCCGTCCGCCCAATAGGCATTGGCGCCAAAATCAGGGTGTAACGCTACTCCGCTGCCCATTTGGTTAATCAAAGCCGTTGAGTTGGGGTCGATAGGTTTGGTGTCTATCGGCTGGTTCCAGGCGTTGTCGGCAGGAAAAAAGCGGTTGCCATGCAGGTCGGCGTTAAGCCCCAGCCCCGTATCGCAAGCTAAGCTTTGGGTGGCCATGCCGCCGATGAAAAGCGCTAAAAAGCCCAGTTTTGTTGTTTGCATTTTGGTGTTCCTCTGTGTCCGTTGCCGTTAGGGGTGTGCTTGCAAGTAGGATAGCAAAGCCCGGCAAGGGCGGCTGTGACATTTGCACCAAGGCTTTGGGTGAAATGCGCATAGCGGATTGGCTTAGCGGTGCAAAATCAACTCCAATACCAATTTACTGCCAAAGTATGCCAACAGCAGCAGGACAAAGCCGCTGACGGTACACTGAATGGCGGTTTTGCCGCGCCAGCCATAGCATTTTCTGCCGAGTAACAGGCTGGTGAAAATCAGCCACGCCACTATCGACAGCACGGTTTTATGTACCAGATGCTGGGCAAACAGGTCTTCGACAAAAGCAAAACCACTGATGAGTGAGAGGGTCAGGAAAAAGACCCCGGTGGCGATCATTTGGAACAGCAGCGATTCCATCGCCTGCAATGAGGGCAGAGCTTGGATGAAGCGTTTGGGCGGATGGCTTTTCAGTTGCTGGTCTTGGATATAGAGCAGTAGGGCTTGTAAGGCGGCGATATTCAACAGGCTAAAGGCAATGATGGAGGCCAGGATGTGGCTAGTCATACCCCAGCTGTAGTGGGAAAGGTGCTGGCTGGGGTCGGCAAAATTAATGTCCAGCCCCAGCATGGTGGCGGCGATGGGGAACAGCACGGCTCCGAGTTTTTCGACCGGTTTATTAAGGGCGGCGAGCAGCAGCACCAAGGCGACAATCATGGCGACCAGCGAGGCGGTGCTAAAAAAATTAAAGCTAAAGCTATGGTAGCGGGTAAATTCGCTGGCGACAAAGGCGATATGTGCGCACACGGCGACCCATGCCAGATAAATCGGGGCGTATCGGCGCTGGTTTTCGCGCATCTGCCGGAAGATTAACGCGGTGCTTGCCAGATAGGCAAAGATTGCAAAAGTAGCGAGGGCGATGGAAATCATTGGCTTATTTTTAGCGCGGCGATGACGGTAGAGGGTAAGCAGGATGGGTTTGGCAATGACTGCTAAGTGCAAAGGTCTCATTGGCTATGTTAATATAACAGGTTAAATAGTCCTAGTGCATTTATGCCTACGGATAGCTTCTTTGTCTTTTAAGAATAATAACAACGCCGATATGTTTGATACTTTAACCGACCGCTTAAGCGACACACTGAAAAAACTCAAGGGTCAGGCCCGCCTGACCGAAGACAACATCAAGGATACCTTGCGCGAAGTGCGTATGGCGTTGCTGGAGGCAGATGTCGCGCTGCCTGTTGTCACCGATTTTATCGAACAAGTCAAGCTTGGCGCATTAGGGCAGGATGTCCAGTCCAGCCTGACTCCCGGCCAGTCGATGATTAAGCTGGTGCAGGCCGAATTGATTAAGGTCATGGGTGAGGCGAACGAAAGCCTTAACCTTAAGGCTGTGCCGCCTGCGGTAATTTTGTTGGCGGGCTTGCAAGGGGCGGGTAAAACCACCACGGTCGCCAAGCTGGGCCGTTGGCTGAAAGAAAACCATAAGAAAAAAGTCGGCGTAGTCAGTGTTGACGTGTACCGCCCGGCGGCGATCAAACAGTTGGAAACCTTGGCGGCGGATTTGTCGTTGGATTTCTTCCCTAGCGACATTTCGCAAGATCCGGTCGAGATCGCCAAAAACGCCATCGACGCGGCAAAGCGCAAATTCTTGGATGTAATTATCATCGATACCGCAGGCCGTCTGCATGTCGATGATGAGATGATGGTCGAAATTAAGGCCTTGCACGCCGCCATTAAGCCGATTGAAACCCTGTTTGTGGTCGATAGCATGACCGGACAGGATGCCGCGATAACCGCAAAGGCATTTAACGATGCCCTGCCGCTGACGGGGGTGATTTTGACCAAGGCCGACGGCGATGCCCGGGGCGGGGCGGCGTTGTCTATCCGCCATATCACCGGCAAGCCGATTAAGTTTATCGGTGTCGGTGAAAAGACCTCGGAACTGGAGCCGTTTTATCCTGACCGTATCGCCTCGCGCATTTTGGGCATGGGTGACATTCTTGGCCTGATTGAAGAGATTGAGAAAAAGGTCGATAAGGAAAAGGCCGAAAAATTTGCCCGCAAAATGCAAAAAGGCAAAGGCTTTGATATGGAAGACCTGCGCGAGCAGCTCCAGCAAATGCAAAGCATGGGCGGTATCGGTTCGATGATGGAAAAAATGCCCGGCATGAATAAAGTGCCGCAAGAAGTCAAAGAAAAGATGAACGACAAGATGTTGGCGCGGCAAATTGCGGTGATTAACTCCATGACCATGCAGGAGCGCCGTTTCCCTGATTTGATTAAGGGCAACCGCAAAAAGCGTATCGCGGTCGGCTGTGGTCAGGAATTACAAGATGTTAACCGGATTTTAAAGCAGTATCAGATGATGCAAAAGGTCATGAAGAAAATGAAAAACGGTAACATGGCGAATATGATGCGCGGCCTGAAAAGCAACGCTAAGAATCTGAGAAGATAGTTCCTAGGGAAGAAAATCTGCCGATTGCCTGAAGTCGGCATTAATTTTTCTTCACTTATCAGTAAATTCGCGTAAAATAGGCGGATTAACAATTATTAAATGTTTTTTTGAGGAAATTAGATGGTAACCATTCGTCTTTCAAGAGGTGGTGCAAAAAACCGCCCTTTTTACCACGTCGTTGTCACCGATAGCAGAAGCGGTCGTGATGGCCGTTATATCGAACGCGTCGGTTTTTTTAACCCATTAGCGCGTGGCAATGAAGAAAGATTACGTTTAGACGGTGACCGCGTCGCTTACTGGCAGGCCACAGGCGCACAGCCTTCTGACCGCGTCGCCAAATTGATTAAAGACGCTGCTAAGGCAGCCGCCTAATCCGCTTGGCAGATAAAGGGCTGGTTAACGTTGGCGAAGTGTCCGGCGTTTTCGGTATCAAAGGCTGGGTAAAAGTTTTTTCGTTTACCGACCCGCGCGACAATATCCTAAGCTATTCGCCTTGGCTGCTGAGCAAAGGCAATGAGACGAAAACCGTTAAGGTGATTGAAGGGACGTTACAAGGCGGGGCGGTGGTGGCCAAGCTGGTGGGGATAGACGATAGGGATCAGGCGGCTGCATTAATGGGCTGGACGATTTTTATCACCCCTGAGCAATTGCCAAAAACGGCTGCTGATGAATATTATTGGTCGGACTTGCTCGGTTTAAACGTTGAAACGACCGACGGCGTATCGTTAGGCGTTGTTGACAGCCTGTTGGAAACAGGGGCCAACGATGTCGTCGTGGTGAGCGGCGAGCGTCCTAGGGCCATCCCGTTTTTGCAAGGGCAGACCATTATCCGTATTGATTTGGCGGCGCAATTGATGGTTGTCGACTGGGATCCTGACTTTTAATGGTTCTGACCCGTTTTGATGTCGTCACCTTGTTTCCTGAAATGGTCACGGCTGCCGCCGCTTATGGCGTAACAGGCCGTGCCATTGAGCGCGGCATCGTCAGTCTGTCGGTCTGGAACCCTAGGGATTATACCCATGACCGGCATAAAACGGTCGATGACCGCCCTTATGGCGGTGGCCCTGGCATGGTGATGAAGTACCAGCCCTTGCATGATGCCGTATCGGCAGCGCAGCAAGCCGCCACTCCGGCGGGCGGGCGCAAGGTGGTTTGTTTAAGTCCGCAAGGAAAACCGATAACCCAGGCATTGCTCAAGGATGCCAGCCAACTGGCGCAATTGGTGTTGGTGGCGGGGCGTTATGAAGGCATAGACGAACGTTTTGTTGATCTGGATTGTGATGAAGAATGGTCGATAGGCGATTACGTCATCAGCGGCGGTGAACTTGCCGCGCTGATAGTGATTGATGCCATCACCCGTTTGTTACCGGGTGTGCTCGGTGATGCCGATTCGGCAGTGCAGGACTCCCATGCCGCTGGCCTTTTGGATTGTCCGCATTACACGCGGCCTGAACAGATTAATGACCGTGCAGTACCCGACGTGTTAATGGGCGGAAACCATGCGGAAATAGCGCGTTGGCGGATGAAGCAAGCACTGGGGAGAACCTGGCAAAGACGGCCAGATTTATTAAAAAATAATAATTTGGATGCAGAACAGGACAAGCTGCTGAAAGAATTTATAGTAGAATTGAATAAAAAGGTGTAGTGATGAGCAATATTATTGATGAATTGGAAGCGCGGCAGTTAAAACAAATCCCTGAATTTAGCTCAGGCGACACTGTTGTGGTACAAGTAAAAGTAAAAGAAGGCGAGCGTGAGCGGATTCAGGCGTTTGAAGGCATTGTTATCGCTAAGCGTAACCGTGGCTTAAACTCGGCGTTTACCGTCAGAAAAATTTCCCACGGTACAGGCGTTGAGCGGGTTTTCCAAACCCACAGCCCTATGATCAGTGAAATTATTGTTAAGCGCCGTGGCGATGTCCGCCGCGCCAAACTGTACTATCTGCGTGATCTTACCGGTAAAGCGGCGCGTATTAAAGAAAAACTGTAAGCGGTTATTTTTAATCCGTGCAGTGAAAAAGGCAGCTTAGGCTGCCTTTTTTTATGTTTGTTGAACTGCCTTGCTTTTATAGGCTCTCTAAGAATAGGTTCCTGCCCTTGTTGGGGGATGATGGCTCGGTTCGGTTGCATTTTGCGGGCGACCGCCCATTTTTTACACGCGCTATCGGCTTAACGCTTGCTTTGATAGCGCTTGCATACCTAACGGTGAGGGCATTAAGTACCTCAGCCTGTCTATATGCGTTATTTCCGACGTTACAGTGAACAGGCTGAACGGGCATTGGATTCCCAACAGCGGTCAGGGCGGCAATGCCATTCGATCAATAAAAGATGGAGGAGGGGATAACAATGAACAGCATCCGATTATTCAGCGGCATTAAAATGTGTTGCGTTACGGCATTATTATTAGGCACGGTAGCTACGGCTTATGCCGGGGACGAAGCCTGTTGGGCCGAGTTTTTTCATGGCACTAACTATACGGGCGAGCATGTCCGGCTGAACGGGCCGGTGCAACTGGACAATTTACATAACGTCAATGGCGAAAATTGGGATTTGCGCATTGACAGCATTAAAGTCGGGCCTAAGGCGAAAGTGACGGTTTTTGAAAATCTCAACTTTAAACTCACGTTAAAGGAAATGGCAAAATATCCAGATTTAATGCGTTCTTTAGGGGTTACGGAACAGGACATCAAAGAAGATTCCGAGCTGATTTTTGGTGCCAAAGCGACAATACACGACCTTAGCGATTTTAATTTCCATGATAAAACCCGTTCATTGAAGATTGATTGTCTTGAATGAACCTTTAGGGCAGGACATATATGCCAAGTCATACTATGTGGGGTTGGGTTAAAAATACAGCCCCTCACTATGCGAGTAGGTTAAAAAATTTGTACGGCTATTTGGCGTAATGATCAGCTACAGGAGAATGCAGATGAACGAAGATATCTTTAACATCGAAATCAGAAAGTTTTTGAAAACGGTCGGCATCACCTCGCAACGGGAAATCGAACATGCTATTTTAAAGGCTGTTGAAGCAGGGCAATTAAGCGGTACAGAAACGGTTGCGGTCAGTATGACGCTGGAAGTTCCGGCTGTCGGCATTAGCCATTGTATTGAGGGCACGATAGCGCTTGAGTAACGGCTAATGGCTGGAAGAGCCGTATTGCTGGCTTTTAACTTGGCAATAGCCCCCTTAATTCCGGTTGGTTAAGTTTGGCGATGGCAAAGCCGGCGTTTGCGCGGATACGCGGCCAGTGTTCGGCGGGGATACGCTTATCGGCCAGCAGTTGCTGGCAAGCGGCCAACGACTCTTGGTAATGCCCCGCCCAATACGCGGTGATAGCGAATTCATCCAATAAGCCGTAGTCATACAACCACTGTTTGGCAAACAAGGCATCGGGCGGGTTGCTCAGGGTCAGGGCGTGTTTGCCGAACACATAGCCTTGCTGATATTTACCCAAGGTGTGGCAAAGCCGCATTACGCCATGTAAGGCTTCGGCGCGGTTTGGGCAGGCCTCAAAGGCACGAAGATACAGTGTCAATAATTCTTCAGGCGGATGGCCTAGCACTTCTTTCAGGTGCGCGGCATTGTAGAGGCTGACAGTCACTTCTTGTTGCCAAAAGCCTTGTTGCGCCCGGCGTAAATAAGTCTCTACTGCCCGTTCCAACTCGCCAATATCCCAGTAGCTTTGCGCCAGATAAAAAGTATAGCGCGAGATTAAAAACGGGTCGGTTTCGGTTTGTAACGCTTGCTCTAACAGGGCTGCATCGGCCCGGAATTTATCGGGGTTTTGGCTTCTTACCCCGTCTGTAGTGGGCTGGTTAAAAAAGCCGCCCACTAGGGCGCGGCTAAGATCGGCACAGTCCAGATATTCGTGCAACACGGCTTTATAAACCAGCGGCAGGCGGTTGCTGAACAGTTGTGGGCGGTTGTAGATCAGGCCGTTAAAGTGCGTGGGGATGTCATAGACAGGCGCGGACAGGCTGTTTTTGAAGGCCGTGCAGTCAAAGTCGGGGGCAAACACCAATACTTCATCGGCATCAATCATCAGCGCATAATCTATCTCGGTGCGCCCACGCAGTTTGGCCAGTACCGAATTGCGGTTCGCGGCAAAATTTTGCCACGGTTCGTCAAGCACTTGGCCGGGCAATTGCTGCTCACGCAAAAAGGCGCGGATGAGGTCTTGCGTACCGTCAGTGGAGCCGGTATCCGCAATTAACACATAATCTAGCAAGGGTAACACGCTGCTTAGGCAGCGGCGGATGACCTTGGCCTCGTTTTTAACGATCATCACTAAGCCTATGCTAGCCATACCTGTCCTTTAGTTTATCAGGCCTGTCAGCCGTTCCAAGCGCATTTGCTCCAATACGGCATAAGGCGTGTCTAACCAGCGCGCGGCGATGGCGCGTATCGCCTCATCGGCGTCGCGCTGTTTATCGGCGGCATCGGCGGTAAAAGTCTGCTGGGGATTTTTAGAGTGGCGGGCTGTGGTCTGTTGCCAAGCGGTAAGGTCAGAGCCGTTCAGGTGCAGCTTAAAATGTGGGGCAAGGCGGGTTGTCAAGGCCGTCGGCAATTCGCTGTAATTGACCAGCAAGCCGCCCGGATAAGTTTGCAGGGCTTGGATAGCCGCGTTCAGGATATGGGAAAGCACCCACGCGCCGTGCTCTAAGGGTTGGTTAAAGAGCTGTTCGGGCGGATAAAGGCCGTGCGCTATCATTGAGCCGGGGATCAGATACGATGAAGGCATACGCGCTTGCGAAACCAGCACTTCCAGTGGGTCGCGGTAGAGGAATAGCCATGGCGTACCGGGAAAAGCACTCAGAATCCGCCCGATATGGCAGATATGCCAGCAATCGGTTTTTAGGAATAAACGTTGGTCTTGGGCGCGGCGCGGTTGCCCCAGTGCGGCAGTGAGGTCATGCAGTAAGGCTTCGCCTGCCTGTTTGTCAAAATCCGGGGAGGCGGTTAGCCATTGCAAAAAAGTATCAATAGCAGGCGGTTCCGATAGCACGACGCTATCGGATAAGGCGGCGAGGGCTTGCGCGGCCAAGGTTGAGCCGCAACGGCTGCTATGGAAAATGATACCTTGTAAGGGCAAGCCCGGATGGCTAAGGGCGCGTTCGGTTAATACCGATAACTCGGTGCGTTGGCGGAACAATTGGTTAAAGGGTTTGACCGCGAGTTTTTGTAAGGTGTCTTGGCAAAACGGTTCGACAAAACGCTCTTGCCCCATATAACACCAATGGACATGGCCGCGTTGCAGATATAAGGGTATCCAGTCCGTTAAAGCATCGGTTGTGGTCATGGCAAGTTCCTTTCAATCCAAGCACGGTGGTTTTGGCGCATTATCTGCCTTAATTCCGGTTCGTCCAAGCTATGCCCGGAACGTGCGGCCACATTGGCCAAGGCGGCGATAAAGGCATCGCTGGTGTTAATGGCAAATAACTGCCTGTGCAGTTCAGGGTTATCTTGCATTTGTTGGTGCAACCAAGCAACTGTCAGTGGTGGCAGGGAAGGCGCATTGGGCGTGGCCTGTTCGGCAGCGGCTAAGAGCGCCAAAAGCCAGTCATTGACTTTGCAGTCGAGTACCAGATGGACGCGCTCAGTATCGCCCCGGTTGGCAAAAAAATGCGGCAGGCTAAAATCGGCATACCAGCATTCCCCCGCCGCCCAATGGTAAACGTTGCCGTCAATACGGCATTCGACATCAGGGTTGGTGGCGATAACCAGATGGATGCGGACTTCACCGACATCCAAGCCTAAGCCATGATCGCGGTGTTCGTTGATAACGGCGCTAGGCGCGAGCCGTAAAAGCCGCACCGACAACAACGGGCAGGCAAACTGGCTAAGGGCGGCTTGCAGATGTGGGCAACGCGCCAACAGTTCGGTATCCGCCCAAGTTTCGGCGTTAGGATCGGAATAAATCGCGTTATGGCTGCCCGGAACGGCGCGTAAGGCGGCGGCGCTCCAATCGCCTTGATAAATGCTGTTATTGAAATGGGCTTGCCAGTCGGTAGGAGCTAACGTTGCCACATCGGCTTGGAGTTGGGCGGCATTGAACGCGAGCGGTAAACGGCAGGCAGAAATAGGTGTTTGTGCTGGCATGGTTTTTTTTAAGGATTACTGGCTTGTGGCCGCCATTGCATCAGGCGGTGTACGCCTTTATCTTCGATGACAGAAAAGCCCAGTTTTAGGTAAAGGTGTTGCGCGGGATTGAACTGCTCCACATGCAGTTGCACGGGTTTGTTAAACTCTTCGGCTTCTGCCAATAGGTTGTACAACAGCAAGCTACCGATGCCTTGCCTACGGTAAGGGGGCAATAAGGCAATGTCTATCAACAGCAAGTCGGTTTCGCCACGATGCAGATAATAACGTCCGATAGGCTTGTCCGCTTGGCTGACGATAAGGAAATCGGCATTCGGATAATGTTGCCGATAATGGCTGCGTTGCAAATCGAATTGCATGGCTAGGAAGGCGCTTTTCTGTGCGTCTGTCCAAGGTACGGAGGCCAGTTCTTCGTTACGGCTAGCTGCGTAAATTTGCCGCAGTAACAGCTCGTCAGCCGCCGTTTCGGGGCGTAGGGTAATCGCCTGCATGGTGGTAGGGGTGTTGGCTAAAAGAAAAAATGGTAACAGAAAGGCGTAGCCTCGGCTAGGGTAACGAGTGCCGGACAGGCAACTTACTGCTTAAGGCCTTGCAGATTTGTGCTTTAAGAGGCATAAATCTGCAAGGTTTGGCGGAGCTAATGCCTTAATCGTTTTTAGTGGCCGAGGCTATGGCAAAAACAGCCCTTAGTTTCTGCTTGGGAAAATGCCCTCTAAGGCAATGATAAAGTTTACGCACAAATAAGGCTGTAAGTTGGGGTGCGCCTGACCGCTGTTAGGTATTCCGCTAACCGCTGTTGGGTTCATGATGGAATTAGGTGCACTGGCAAAATCCTGCATATCCGCGTTGCCGAGCTTATCAATAGGTTTAGCCAAAAACTCACCGACGGGTGTCGGTAAAGTCCCGTCTGCGCTAGACACGTTTAAAGCGTGGCTGTGGCTGGGCAAAGAAGCATAAGATAAGGTTACCGATTCTATGCCGCTCCGTTGGCCTAACAGATACGAGCTTAACCCAGGGGCACTACCTTCATTTACCGGAACTCGGCTGCGTAAGTCGGGCAAGGCAAAGGTGTTTTGGCCGTCACCGCCGTAAGTTATACCGATTAGGGCAAACAGTGCTGGGTTTTGGGAAATGGCTAGCACTCTGCCATCACATAAAGCCCAGCCGGGTTGCGGGGCATAGCTAAAACCTGCCATACGGATTTCACCGATAAAAGGTGCTGACATAATGAACTCCTCAATAATAATTAGTATCCGCCGTTTAAAGTAAATGGCCGCTTAACTGTATGGCGAATCAGGTTAAGACGGTAAAATAGGCTCGGAAAATCATTCCGTCAGCGCCGACCAGACCTTTCAATGCCTTATTGCGTAAAAAAGCCTGAAAGGTCTGGCGGATATTCGCTATGTCATGCCCATTTTTATAAGCCGAGTGTTGGCAAGGCCCGCCCTTAGTTTCTGCTTGGGAAGATACCGTTTAAGGCAATAATAAAGTTTACGCACAAATACGGCTGTATGTTGGTATGGGCTTGGTTGCCGCCCGTCGCACCAATCGCCGCCGCATTCATGGCTGCGTTAGCCAAACCGGCAAAATCCTGCATATCGGCGGCACCATTATTATCGATAGGTACAGCTAAAAAGTTGTTGACAGGGGTCGCAAGATTGCCGTGACCACTGGAAACGTTCAAGCCATGGGTATGGTTAGGTATTTGGGCGCTGGTTAAGGTAACTGTTTCACTACCTGCTTTTTGGCCCATCGTATAGGTGCTTAAGCCAGGGCCGGCGCCTTGGTTTACTGGCACCCGCCCGCGTAAATCAGGTAAGCCAAAGGTAGTGCGTCCGTCGCCGCCGTAGGTTACGCCGAGTAAGGCAAACAGAGCTTGGTATTGGGCAACGGGAAGTGTATGGCCATCGCACAAAGCCCAGCCGCGTGGGGCATAATTAAAGCCGACCATACGGATTTCGCCGACAAAAGGTTCTGACATAATGAACTCCTCAATAATAATAGTATTCGCCATTCAATAAAATCCGCTTAACCGTATGGCGGTTATGGCTAAACGGAGGGTAAGGTTTAATGTTTTATAGCTTTTAATTGCTTATACAATGATAAGAGACATCTAGAGCATTAACTGTATTGGTGTTGGATACGCTAAGGCTTGTTGTGGTGGTTGATATTCTTGGTGGGCTACTGACGGTGCCAGCAGAAGTCAAAGGTGTTACCACACAAATTGGGGCATTACCAACAAAAACGGCGTTGCTGCTAAAAGTGACCGAGCCTGAGCTGCTGGCGCCTATTCCTGTGATTTTGCCAGTAACGATGTGCACATTTGAAATGGCTGTGCCGCTGTTGTCATAAACAGGGATGCTGGAACCCGAAGCAGGGGTTACCCATTGGGTGTTGTAGTTAGTGCCGTCAATCTTAGATAGCACCTGATTGGCGGTGCCGCCTGTAGGTACGCCTGGGCCAGTGGCGCCTGTCGCTCCGGTAGAGCCTGTCGCTCCCGTAGCGCCTGTTGAACCGGTAGGGCCTTGAGGGCCGGTTGAGCCAGTCGCTCCGGTTGCCCCTGTAGCGCCAGTTGATCCCGTCGGGCCTTGCGGGCCGGTCGAGCCAGTGGCTCCCGTTGGGCCTTGTGGGCCGGTTGAACCCGTGGCTCCCGTCGGGCCTTGCGGGCCGGTTGAGCCAGTCGATCCTGTAGGGCCTTGCGGGCCGGTTGAACCAGTCGCTCCGGTCGAGCCAGTCGATCCTGTAGGACCTTGTGGGCCGGTTGCTCCTGTAGAGCCAGTCGATCCTGTAGGGCCTTGTGGGCCGGTTGCTCCGGTCGAGCCAGTCGATCCTGTAGGGCCTTGTGGGCCGATTGCCCCTGTAGCGCCAGTCGATCCTGTGGGGCCTTGCGGGCCGGTTGCCCCTGTAGCGCCAGTCGATCCTGTAGGGCCTTGCGGGCCGGTTGCCCCTGTAGCGCCAGTCGATCCTGTGGGGCCTTGCGGGCCGGTTGCCCCTGTCGCTCCGGTCGCACCCGTAGCACCAACCGCTCCCGCCGGCCCTTTTAATGAAATTTCAAGATAAGCCGGATGGCTGGTTTGCAGGGCTTCTTTACTGTCTATAGTGATGGATGTGTTGGTTGTTGAAGCATCAGGTTCCAAAACTAAGCCGTTGTTATTGGCAGGATTGTCAACCCAATCCAGAACCAAGTTGGTGACGTCAACAGCAAAATAGCTATTGGCACGGCTAATGGTCGCGCTGCTGGCCGCTGCCGCACCTTGGGTGGGGGCGGTAGTGACAGTCCCTTCGCTCCATGCTTGGGTGATGGGGCTCGCTTGGATTTTGCCGCTGCTGGGAATGGTTTTTACATAAAAGACCAGGGTGGCTTTGGCAACATCACTGGAGGTGACGCCGCTAGGCAATGCCGATAAATCAAAATTGAACAGGGCTTTGCTGCTAGAAACAATATTAATGGCTACTGCACCGCCCGTATTGGTCGCTGCTGAATTAACATCAGCGATAAGCGGGGCAACCACGGCATGGGCAGTGATTGGGTTAAGGCACGCTAAGGCGATAGCGGCGTGTAGGGGTGTGAAAGATAAGCGCATGGCAACTCCAAAAAATATTTTATCGATGATGGAGTTACCCTAACCTGAACGGCTGGCAACTCCTAGACAAACGGTTACGGCTTAAGCAGCGGTTGTGGTACGGATTTTTTTTGCTACTTTGCTGGCTTGCCAGCCCAGTAGGCCAATCAGCGTCAGGGGTAAGGCCGCTGGGGCAGGTACTGGCGATGATGGGTAGGTATCAGCCGCGCTGACATTTTTGATGTCAACCGCCCATTGGCCACTACCGCCGCCGCCGTTAGTGGTGAACGGGGTAGGAGAAAAGCTGGTTAGGCCCAAATCGAATGCAAAGCCGTCCGTCAAATAGTCGCCTGCCCGGAAATTGTCGGTTTGGGTCAATGCTAATAGGTAGTTGCCGGCAAATAACAGGCTGCTAGAAATAATGGCTTCATCACCGGCATTTTTGATTTCGGTGGAATAGAACCATTGGCCATCGGACTCTTTAAAAATGGCAAGATAAGGGTCAAAGCCCCCCGCACCAATAGTTGCACCTGCGGCATTTGTTCCGCCGTTCAAAGACAAGGTGTCGATAATAAAAGATGAAGAGTCTGAGGCTAGGGAAAAACTAAACAGCTGGACATCGCTGTCTTGAGTGAAGTTGCCTGTAAAGCTGAAATCTGCCGCCATTACGGACTGGCTAGCCAGCAGCAAGAAGGCGAGTTTCAATGTGGTAAAGCGGTGTTTTGCTATCATACTTATTACCCGATTGCTAGATTAATACTTGAAAAGTGTGAACTCCATCAAAAAACGGACGGATTTTAACAAGACTTCTTTAGAATTCCGAGGTAATTTCTCACATTTTTTAAAAAAATATGTGATTTTGTTTGATTATAAAAAGCAGGAATTTTTGTGATGAAAATTAAATAAGGTAGTTTTTCACATTTTCAAAAATTATATGTTTGTTCGCGGTATTGTTGTTTTCCTGGTAATGATTGAAAATACAGGGATATAAGTAATTTTATCTGACCGGTATAATTAAGGGGATGCTGGAGCAGGCACAGACCATAATTCAAGCATTTTTGCGGCTGTGGCCGCTTGGTTGTGGCAGGGGGATTTAAAAAAAAGTGGGTGCGGCGATCAGAAGCCGCAAGTTTTGCGGGTAAAAAAAGCGGATTTAAGATTTTGTTAAGGCAATTGTAGGCAAAATAGGCAAAAATTTTGGAGCTTGCCAATGAACCGACCTCATGACACCGACACGGCGCAACCGCCCGTGCTGACCAAACGCCGTTTTTTAAAGCAGTTAGTCTGTGGTTCCCTATTAGCGGCCACTACCCCTTCGATTGCCAAAGCCGCCCTCCGCCACTATGCCCCACCGCCCCGAACACTCGCCTTACTGCGTCCGCACACGGGCGATGCCATCCAAGTCACTTATTTTGACCAAGGCCGTTATCTTGATAATGCTTTAAGCGAAGTGGATTATTTGCTACGCGATAGCCATACTGATGAGTTGCACCCGATTGATCCGGCGTTGCTTGACCAGTTGTATGATTTGAGCCAGTGGCTAGGTATCAGCCAGCCCATCGAAGTGGTGTCCGGGTACCGTTCGCCGTTTACGAATGCGCAACTGCGCCGCCAAAGCCATGGGGTCGCCAAGCACAGCTTGCATATGGAGGGTAGGGCGATTGATATCCGTATTGAGGGTGTGCCGACCGCCGTCATTAGGCAAGCGGCGGTGGCGATGCAGCGGGGTGGGGTCGGCTATTATCCCCATGCCGATTTTGTCCATCTGGACACGGGGGATATTAGGTTGTGGTGAAGGCTATTTGTTAATATCGACCGTTTTTAAAGCATCGGTGCCGATGTCGGGCAGAACCGCGTCGTCTTTTACCTTAATTGGATCGTTGGCTTGGACAAAGAGCATTTGATCGGACAGTTCGCCAGGATTTTTTAACGCCTCCAGTAAGACCGTGTCATGGTCGTAGATATCGGGATAAAACACTAATTGGTTATGCTCATCGAAAAAGGCCGTGGTGTAAAAAAACAGTACCGGAATGGGTTTGGCCAAAACGACCCGCTGCATTTTTACCGATTTCATGGCCTGTTGTATCTTAGCCTTGTCCCAGCCTTTTTGGTTTTTCAAGACAAATTCCGCTAAAGCTTGGGGATCGTCGACGCGGACACAGCCGTGGCTAAAATCCCGCCGTGAACGGCTAAATAAAGCATCAGCGGGGGTGTCATGTAAGTACACATCATCTTTGTTAGGGAAAAGGAATTTAACCCGTCCTAACGCATTTCTCGTTCCCGGTTTTTGCCGGACTCTTAGCGTCCCTTGTTTTAATTGCGCCAGTGCCGCACCCGAAAAACCGACCGCTCCGCTTTTGCCGACCAGTTCCATATTTTGTGAGTTTAGATAGCCTGGGCCATTGGCCAATTTGGGCAATATCTCATTTTTGACGATATTGTAAGGCACGTTCCAATAAGGGGAAAATTCAATAAAGCTCATGCTCGCCATCAGTACCGGTGTTTGGGCTTTCATGGCTTTGCCGACCACTACCCGCATTTGCGTGGTGGTGGTTTGTAAATCGTTAATGTCATCAAGTGCCCAGAGTTGGAACGCGGGGATATTGACGACAATGGAAGGGCCGCTGCCCAGTTCCGGCAACCACCGCAGGCGCTCCATCGCCAAGCTAATTTGGGTTACCCGTTTTTCCAAGCCCGCATTAAGTTCCGTTACAGTGGATTTGCCGATCACCCCGTCACCTGATAAACCATGCCGCCGCTGGAAGCTTTTCATGGCGGTCACGGTGTCATCACTATAGCGGGTCGCTTTGCCATTGCTTTGGCTGCTGGGCAAATCGCCTAAGGTATGCAGTAAATCCCGCAGATCCGCCAATTCGGGTAAGTTTTCGCCAGGGCGGATGGGTTTTTTAAACGTCATGGCGAAAGGTTTGGCCTGTTGCGCCAAGGCGTGGTAATGTTCTAAGGCGGTTTTTAACAGTTGGTATTGCTTCAGTTGCGGCTCGACCATGCTAGGCAGGCTGGCGACGGTTTGCTGTTCGGTGCTGGCCTTGATGAGGGCAGGCAGGTCGATGGTTTTTTTGTCGCGGAGCTTGAGGTTAAAGTTAATGACCTGGGGGCTGATACGGCCATAATGCAAGTCGTGTAAAAAACGCAACAGCGACAGGCTCAAGGCGGTGTCGTAACTGGCCTGTTCCCGGTAGGCATCCGCATCCAAATGCAGCATGGCGGGCATTTTTTTCTGCAAGGTGTCGAGATTGTAATGACTGGTTTGTAAGCCATTTACTGCCGCATTGGCTAATAGCTCCAGTAACGCCGTGATATTCTTTTCCGATGTCTCTGTGCCCAGCCAGAGCGGTTGGTAGTTAGCCATTTTATAGAGGGCATCCAAATCGTCGGCGCGACTGGCAAAGCCGCCGGGTAACAGCAAAGGATGTTGTTTGGCAGTAATGATTGCGGTGATTTCTTGGCTGACAGGCGCAAGAGCCGGAACTGCTGGTGTCGGATTTAAGATGGGGTCGTTGGCCAATAGCGGCGGAGCCATTAACGTCAGGCAGGCGTACATGAACCAACGGGGAGCTTGGCGGCTTAGCCAGCTACCTGAGAGAGCGGTGGGGCGGGAAGCCAATACACGCGCAGGCTGTAGCCTTACCCTAGCGGAATTATTAAATCCATCAAAACGCTTAAAACTTGCCAATATATTCAGGTGCATAAAATATCCAGATGTTAGCTTAACTGCCGATTGTGCCAATATTACCACTAACAGGCTGTTTCTTAGGATGATATGAAACCAGGATAAGCTGTTATGTCGCTAGGCTTGGTTTATTTTACACTAAGTTAACGGCCAACATGGACGACAAAGGTAATTCGTTGCTGCAAATCCCTCTTTCTTGCTTGGCAATGCGGCGTTTACGGTAAGGCGGCGGCATATAAGGCCGCTTTGGAAAGCGCTTAGCTATCCGAAGCGGTGGCGAGCCTAGCCGGGGTAACTCCCGACAAGTTAGGGTGATATTATTGTTTGGCCGGGCCAGCAGAACTTATGCTAATTTAGCCTGAAGAAACGCCAGTACGTCGGTAAGCGGCAATTCTTCATTGTCGCGCGAGGTTCTGGCCTTATATTCTACTGTGCCGTTATCCAGGCTTTTGTCACCGACGATAATGCAGTGCGGGATACCGATCAGTTCCATATCGGAGAACATAAAGCCGGCGCGGACTTTGCGGTCATCAAACAGCACGTCAATGCCCGCCGCTTGCAGGTCTTGGTAGAGCTGTTCGGCCAAGGCTTTCAGGCGTTCCGATTTGTGCATGTTCATAGGCAGCAGGGCGACTTGGAACGGGGCGAGGTTAGTCGGCCAGATAATGCCCCGGCCATCGTGGTTCTGTTCGATAGCCGCCGCGACCACGCGGGAAATGCCGATGCCATAACAGCCCATCAGCATGATTTGGTGCTTGCCGGCTTCGTTAATGATGCCCGCCTTCATTGCGCCGCTGTATTTGGTGCCGAGCTGGAAGATGTGGCCGACTTCAATGCCCCGCGCTAAAGTGATATGGCCTTGGCCATCTGGGCTAGGGTCACCTTCGACGACAGTGCGCAGGTCGGCAAGTTCGGGTAAGGGCAGGTCGCGTCCCCAATTGACACCTTGATAATGTTTGCCGTCTTGGTTAGCGCCACAGACAAAGTCCGCCATTAAGGCGATGCTACGGTCGGCAATAATCGGCATGGTCAGGCCGATAGGGCCAATAGAGCCGGGCTTACAGGCACAGGCGGCAATAATGTCGGCTTCGCTGGCGAAAGTCAGCGGCGCGGCGACACCGGCCAGTTTTTCCGCCTTGATTTTGTTCAGTTCGTGGTCGCCCCGTAACAGCAGTGCCACCAAACCCTCTTCTTCACCTTTGACAATAAGGGTTTTCAGGCATTGGGTTGGGGCAATGGTCAAAAAGGTGCAAACTTCTTCAATGCTGTGTTGGGCAGGGGTGTCAACCAGAACCATCGGTGTGCTGGCGGCAGGGCGTTCGCCCGTAGGGGCCAAGGCTTCGGCTTTTTCGACATTGGCCGCATAATCGCTGGCGCTGGAAAAGGCGATGGCATCTTCGCCGGAATCCGCCAAAACATGGAACTCATGCGAAATGGCACCGCCAATAGAGCCGGAGTCGGCGATCACCGCGCGGAACTTTAAGCCCAGATGGTTAAAGATATTGCTGTAGGCGCGGTACATCACCTCATAAGATTCTTGCAAGGACGCTTGGTCAAGATGGAAAGAATAGGCATCTTTCATGATGAATTCGCGCGAGCGCATGACCCCGAAACGCGGACGTATCTCGTCGCGGATCTTCGTTTGTATCTGATAAAAGGTAATCGGCAGTTGCTTATAGCTTTTCAGTTCGTTACGCGCCAAATCAGTGATGATCTCTTCGTGCGTGGGCCCTAAGCAAAAGTCGCGGTCATGGCGGTCTTTCAGGCGTGCCAATTCGGGGCCGTATTGTTCCCAGCGTCCGGTTTCTTGCCAGAGTTCGGCAGGTTGCAAGGTCGGCATCAACACTTCCAGTGCCCCGGCTTTTTCCATTTCGTCACGGGTGATTTTTTCGACTTTGCGCAACACCCGCAAACCTAACGGCAGCCAGCTATACAGCCCGGCGGCCAGTTTACGGATGAGGCCGGCGCGGATCATGAGCTGATGGCTGATAATTTCGGCATCGGCAGGCGTTTCTTTGACGGTATTGAGGGGGAACTGAGTTGTACGCATAATAAGGCAGGGTTAAAATAAAAGTACCTATTTTACAGCTTTTTCGCGGGTTCCCAAGCGTTTGCGGGTTTAAATCGCCACTGTTGTGTGAAGAGCCAACCCAAACCGGAGGCTGTAGGCCGTTAACGTCGGGTTGTCTACGTTTAAATCCGTAACGTAGGAAGCAATACGGCAGCGGAGATTGGCCGTGGCTGCCGATAAAGCCGCAATAATGATGGCCTATAGACGTAGAGGCAAAAAAAACCTTCTGCTTGCCTATCAAGATAGTAAATCCTATCTTGATAGGCAAGCAGAAGGTTAGAGGGGCTTCGATGAAAAATAAACATGAATCGGCAGGCACATTAGCGTTCAGCGTCAGACGAACCATGCTCTGTTAAACCATCGTTTTGCGGTAAAGTTCCCAACGCGGTATTAAATTTTGCGGACAGGCGGTGGTAGGCAAAAGTACCGCCAAGCTCCGTCGGTCTATTTGCGTAAAACGGCTATTTCCATTGTTTTAGTCGGAAGAGCAACAGATTTCTTACGCACAATGGCAGAAAAATTTCTGTCATGGCGTAAAAACGTATCCGCTTATGTCCATATCGGCATTGTGTATTGTGTATTGTGTATTGTGTAATGTTGAAAATTTGCAAAAGCCGCCTGTCTTTTTGCTTTTGATGTTGTAGTTTAGGTGTGCTTTTGTTCTTTTCGATTATTAATTTTTATATAAAAATCATTATTATATAATGTGTTTCGGGTATTTCCTCAAGTGCTTGCCTAACCGCCATTTAATTATGTCTAGGTATTGTTGCAAATAGGGTGGCAAAATATTTTTGTTCCCACTCGCTCTGTTATATATGGCTCAGGGTAAGCTATAAATTCACTCACCAGCAAACACCGTAAGGCTTGCGATTTTATGCAGGTTTTTCGTATTTAACGCAGTACAATGAACTTAAAGGCGGAAAAGCCATAGCAATCGGCGGACAAGTTTGGGTCTGGCACTGGTTTTTTGCCAGGGCTATTAATCTCCGCCAGCCTACGCCATGCGCCAATACAGAATCAATTTAGCTACATTTTAAAGGATAATAGGCAATGAAAATAAGCACCTTAGGATTTCCTTCAACAGAAGAGGCCAAGCTTGGAAAAATTTTGCCCCTGGCGAAAAACGCGGCTTACACATTACAGGCTTTTGATGCTTCGGGTGTGCCGGATGTGCTGTTGGTCTTTGGTGAGGTCGGTGCGTATCAAGCGCAGTTGACGGGTTTGTCTGGATTACCCGTGCAAATCGGCGTGGTTGCCAAACAGCCGCCCGAACAGGCCGGGTATTTTCACTTGCCTTTTCCGTTAGTGGCATCACGGGTGTTACGGGTTTTAGATGGCCTATCGGGGGTAGGGGGCATAGAGCCGCCGTCCACACCCGCCCAACCCCAACACACAGCCATAACAGTCACGGCCGAACCCGCTGCCATAGCCGCTCCTATTGAGGGCGACACCGCCTTGCAATACCGCGTGTTGGTGGTGGACGATAGCTTACCGATGCAAAAGGCTTTGGCGTTGGAACTGGAGAAATTGCCGGCCACTGTGCATATCGACTTTGCGGGCAGCGGCGAAGAAGCCTTAACCATGACCGAGGAACAGCGTTACGACTTTATTTTCCTAGATATTATGATGCCCGGCATTGATGGGTTTGAGGCTTGCACCCAGATGCGTAAACGCCCGGCCATGAAAAAAACCCCGATTATTATGTTGACGGCAAAAACCTCGCCGATGGATGAAGTCAAAGGCGTTATTGCCGGCTGTTCAACTTATTTGACCAAACCTATTGTCCATGAAGACTTTCAAAAAGTGATGCAGCGCATTACCAAATGGGTGGACAATTTTAGTGTCCGCGACTAAAACAAAAACTCCAACAGCAAATATGCTTAAAGGTGGCGGCAATGGCTTCGACAAAAAAAATCTTGGTAGTGGATGATGCCCTTATTGACCGGCAACGGCTGTGCGCCGTACTGGCTAAAGCGAACGTGAACGCGACCGTGTCATTGGCACAAAATGGCCGGGAAGGGGTAGAGAAAGCCCGCATCGAACACCCTGACCTGATTTTTATGGATATTCTGATGCCCGAATTGGACGGCTATTCGGCGTGTCGGCAGCTTACCACCGCCGCCGACACCAAAGGCATTCCGATTGTTATCGTGTCCATAAAACACCAGCCTGCCGATAAAGTATGGGCTACCTTGCAAGGGGCCGTGGCGCTGGTCGCCAAACCTTACACCGATGACCAGATACTCGAACAGGTCGCCCATTTCATTTAGGTATTGTTATGAACGGTACGCCGACCGCCCCGCCAGCCGCTAGACAACAAGACGCTACAGATAATAGCGTTATCCGCCATGGCTTTAGTGTCGGGCAACTGCATTTGTTAATACCGTCTGGAATCCCGGTGCAATTGCTTGACGTTCCCAGAATTTCGCCGCTACCCTTAGCGCCGCCGTGGTGTAAAGGCATGGCTAACCATCGTGGTGATGTCATTGCGGTATTTTCCGTTCCCGAATTGCTCTTGCCGCCAGCACCGCAAACCACCGCCAAACACCCGCATTGGCTGTTGGTGATCGATAGCCCACCGAACATGTGCGGCCTGCTGATCGATAGCTACCCGCAATTGCTTAACGCTTTACAGGAAGCCGATTTGGATAGTGTCGCCAATATCCCTGAGCAGATACGGCCATTTGTTTATGCGGCGTATACGGGTAGCGGCAAAACGTGGTTGGATTGCCGCTACGATGCTTGGCTGTTATCGGTAAAAGCGCTATTCCAAGACTACCAATCATCACTCCTGAGTTAGCCGTGTCTGCGCTAATTTGACTTGCGAGGAAACACTATGCAGTTATTGAAACCCTTTAGAAACCTAAAACTGCCGATAAAATTCCTTATCGTGACGGGTTTTTTGGCTATGGGCTTGTTATCCTTAGGGCTTAACTATTATCAGACCATCCAGCTTGAAGAAGGTACGTTGGAGAGAAACCAGCAGCTTAGCACCTTATCGAGCTTAGTCGATTCGGTGACGATTGACGTGTTGGAAGCGCGGGGGTATCAAAAAGACTACCAGTTCCAACAACAAGCGGCCATGGTGGACAATTTTGATGAAAGCATGTCTTTGGCGGACGATGCCATTATTGCCGTCGAGTATTTTTTGCGCACCGATGACGACAGAAAATTGGTCGATGCCATCCAGCAGCGGTTATTGGATTATCAGGACGAATTTCATAAGCTGGTTGATCTGAAAGCTTCCCAGGCCGATAAAAAACAGGCCGTCAGTGAGCATATCGAAACCCTGATCAAAGCAATGGAGCCGCTCATGGGGCGGTTTTTTGCAATTAAGCAAGATTATCAGGCTAAGGACAAATTGATTTTTGACGCGGAAAAAAGCATTAAGTTACGGTTATTTTTAGGTTCCGTAACGGTCATGGTGATCGCTTTGGTGGCGACTTTTTTCATTCTGCAATTTGGGGTGTTAAGGCCGGTGGCGGTGATCCAAAATACCGTCCGTAAAATTTCGGCGGGGGACACCGAGGTCAGAAGCCGCCTTAGCAGTTCTGATGAATTGGGCGAGTTGGCGACTACCCTGGATAATTTGTTGGATGAAAGAATACAGGCCCTCATCCAGAAACAGCGCGAAAATGATGCTATCAATACTTCTATCATCCGCATGATCCAAAACGTGTTCATGCTCAGCCAACGGGATTTGACGGTGATTTTGCCCGTTGAAGAAGATGTTACCGGAGCCATTGCCGACTCGATTAACCAATTGACCGAATCCATTAAAGCCGTTTTGGAAAACGTCCGGGTTGTTGCCGAAAAAGTTGTGGACACGTCCAACCAAGTGAAAGAGCAATCCAGCTCTGTTACCCAATCGGCTAGTGAAGAGCAACAAGAGATTGAAGAGACTTTAGCGGAATTGGAGCAGGCGATAGAGACCATGCAATTGATTTCGGAATTGGCGCAAGTGACCAATGAAACCTCCCTCAAAGCCATCAACACCACCGAAAATGCCGAGGAATCGGTCTCGCAGACCATTGCCAGTATTAACAAAATCCGCACGACCATTAACGATGCCGAGAAAAAAATCAAACGCTTGGGCGAACGTTCGCAGGAGATTGGCGGTATCGTCAAGCTGTTGGACAGCTTTTCTTCGCGGACCCATTTATTGGCGATGAACGCCAGTATGCATGCCGCTTCGGCGGGCGTGGCGGGTAAAGGCCTGATGGTGGTGGTGGAAGAAGTGCAGCGTTTGGCGGAAAACTCCAGCGAAGCGGCGGCGGAAATCGAGGAGTTGGTGAATAATATCCAACAGGAAACCGCCGATACCGTCAGTGCCATGAATGCCGTTATCACCAATGTGGTCGAAGGCACGCAATTGGCGGGGCAGGCGGGCGAGCGGATGCAACAGACCCGTCTGAGCACCGAATTGCTGGTGGACTCGATACAGCGTATCGCCCGCTACTCGGTCGCCCAAACCGCCGTGGCCGAGCAGTTGCGCTTCCGCGCCGTCAGCATTGATGCCAGTGCCCATTCCACCTACGAGAAAATGTCCGAGCAAACCAAGCTGTCGGCTGACTTGGTCTGGGCGGCGGAAGAGCTGCAAGCGGCGATTGGTGTGTTTAAATTGTCATAAGGGGTCGGCTTTTGCCTGCCGCACCCATCCCCTAAACAGTCCTTAGGAACACCCATGTGTGTCGAATTTGTTGAACAGATTATTGTGGCATTGGCTGATGAGCAGGCTTATCTGGAGGCGCGGCCTGATAAAGACGGCTTGCTGGAACGGCTGGCGGTGCAATGGCAAAACCTGATGATAGCCGCCGCCGAAGAAAATTGCTTAGGACTGGTGGATTTATTCGGTTTTTATATCGAGTTGCAAGAGCAATTGTTGGCCGACAAAGAAAGTTTGGGCGAAGCCGAAACCGTTTTTTTGTTGGCGGGCATTAGCCACTTGGACGATTTTTTCCAGATACCCACACCCGAAGCCATGCTGGCGGTACTGGATTTCCTGCAAGCCCCGCAATGGCCTAGCCCGCTTAGCGATGAAGATAGGGTCTATTTTCAGGAACTGCTGGAAGCGGATAGGCTGCGTTTGTTGGGTGTAGACGATAATGCCCAAGACGAAGAAGACTCAGCGCTAAGCGAAGAAGTGCCCGCTGTTGCCAATAGTGCTGAAGACGGCGGTTTTGCCTACCTGGACTATGCTTTACTGGCGGAGGGGCCGATCAGCGTTGACCCGCAACTGATCGCCATGATCGGCGGGCAATGCGTCTTATTGCAGGAATGCTGGCAAAGCTCCGCCACGCTGCCGGAACGGCTAAGTTTAGTGCTGGAAGCTTTGGGGCCGATTGTCCGTGCTACGGCGGGTATCCGCTTATGGGCTGGGCATTTTGTCTTGACCGGGCTGATGAAAAACCTGCACGGCTATCAGGATGATCCTGACTTGTTGGGCGATGACACGCCAATGCTGATAAACAACGCCTTGGCCGCTATCACCCACTATTGCCAAGATACCCAAAACCTATCTGTCCAGCAAGCGTTGGACGAATTGTTCGCCAACCCGGAATGGCCGTATTGCTTAAGTAGCGACGATAGCCATTTCTTACGGCAATTGTTCGCCCAATTACAATTGCAAACCGCTGCCGTATTGGTCGCTGAGGTGGTATCTGCTGATGACATCAGTTTAATTATTCCTGATGATGTCGATCCGCAATTGTTGGATATGGCCTTTAATGATTTACCGCAACTGACCGAAGATTTTGCCAAGCATTTACAGGCTTTTCTTAACCGCCAAGACCGTGAGGCGTTGCGCACCGCGCAACGGGTCGCGCATACTCTAAAAGGCTTGGCGAACATGTTGGGGGTGAAGGGGATTGCCAACTTAACCCACCGCTTGGAAGACATATTGGAATTTTTGCATACCCAAGCGCAATCCCCCGATGCCGGTTTGGTTGAGGCGCTGATGGAGGCGGCGGACATGTTGGCGGTGCTGGGCGAAGCGCTGTTAGCGCGGCGTGCGCCCCCTCCGCAAGCCCTCAGTGTTCTCCAACAATTAGCCGATGGACATTATCGGTTACAGACCGGAGAGGCGGCAACGCCGGTTGCGGCTAACCCTAGCCCCGCTGCGGAGCCGTTGCCTGACGAGCAGGAAGCGGCTGGCCGTGAAGATACTTTTGTCCGCGTCCCTAAAGCCTTACTTGACCAATTATTCCGTGTGGCGGGCGAGGTGAAAATTTCCGATACCCAATTGGACGAACAGCTTAAACAAATTAAAGCCCTGCTGAAAACAGGCGGCGAACGTTACCGTACCTTACAGCGGGTACTGGCCGACTTGGAGCAGCTACTCACCACCACCCTGAATAACCAGGCGGTCAGTGCCGCTCATGACGGTTTTGACCCCTTGGAAATGAACCGTCTTAATGAAATGCACAGCAGTATTTCCAGGCTCTATGAGGCGGCTGCCGACAGCCGTGAAATCGAGCGGACAGTGGAAGGCTATGCACGGAAAATGTCCGATACCTTGCTCAATTTGGCGCATTTGCATAAAGACAGTTTGGATAATGTTCTTGCTACCCGCTTACTGGCGGTCGAGTCTATGGTGCCGCGCCTGCAACGTACCCTCCGGCAAGCCTGCCGCGTGGCGGGTAAGCAAGCCGAGCTGGTGGTGACGGGCGGGCAGACGCTGATAGACAGCCAGATCCTTAACCAACTGGCCGACCCGTTAATGCACATTCTCCGTAATGCCGTCGATCACGGTCTGGAACCCCCTGCCCAAAGGTTAGCGGTCGGCAAGCCGGAACATGGCCTGATCCAACTCAGTTTTGTTGAAGAAACCGATAGGATTGCCGTGGTGTGCGAAGATGACGGGCGCGGCATTAACCGTGCCGCCATCCGGCAAATCGCCGAGGCCAAAGGCCTGATTGACAGCGCTGCGTCCTTAAGCGAGCAGGATATAGACCGCCTGATTTTAATTCCGGGGTTTTCTACGCGTAGCGAGGTCAGCCAATTATCCGGGCGGGGCATCGGTATGGATGTGGTGTATCAGGAAGTGATCCGCCTGAAAGGTAAGCTGGAGATTGCCTCAACTCCAGGCCAAGGCTGCCGTTTTACCCTGTCTATTCCTGCCAGCGCCTTGTTATTGAAAGCGCAATTGGCGTATTGTGGCCCTTATACCTTATCGCTGATCCAATACGGTATTGAAAAAGTCCTGTTATCATCCGACGGGCAATTACAGGCGGACGGTAACGGATTCTGGTTCAGTTATCAAGACCAACGCTACCCGGCTTACAGCATGGAAAACCTGATTGGCCTGCCCAGTGCCGATTATGGGCAGCTGCCGGATTTTCATTTATTGCGCGTCAATTTGGGGCAGGGCGAAAAAGTCGTGGTGATGGTGACGGAATTGCTGGACAGCCGCGAACTGGTATTTAAGGATTTGGGCAGTTATGTGCCGCATAATCCGGCCATGCCGGGCGTGACTGTGTTGGCGGACGGACAAATTTCGCCTGTTATAGACTTGCCTGAAGCCCTTAAGCATAAAAGTGCCTATAACCAGCGCGTTATGGATTATGTGGCGCATACCGTGGCGGTTAAGCTGCCAAGGGTGTTAGTGGTGGACGATTCGTTAAGTGCGCGTAAATCCTTGGCGCTGCTGTTAAAAGACAGCGGCTATGACGTGGCGACCGCCATTGATGGCTTGGATGCCTTGGCGCAGATTGGCCAACACGCCCCTGATTTGGTCATCACTGATATGGAAATGCCGCGCATGGACGGCGTGGCCTTAACACGGGCATTGAAACAACAGGCGGAAACCGCGCCGCTGCCCGTGCTGATGATCACCTCCCGCTCCACCGACAAACACCGCCAAGAAGCCAAAAACGCCGGGGTTGATGCGTATCTGACTAAGCCGTGGACGGAAACCCAGTTATTGCAGGCGCTTGAGGGTTTGCTTTAGTTACTGGCGGCTTATTTAACCGAAAAAACGTCTCCCCGTGCAGTGAAAGGTAAGCGTTTGCCTTCGGGTAGCAGGTAGGCATGTGAAAAAGAGATGTCCAAATGGTTTTCACAGCCGCCGTCGGTAATGATCAGCACCGGGCCGAGGCGGGGGAAATCGCCTTTGCTGGCCAAGTCGCGCAATGCGTCCACACCCGGTTGTAAAGCCGTGCCGCCGCGCCCTTTGACCATAAACCTGTCCAATAGGCGTTCCGGTTCTATCCAGCCGCTGTCGTAAGCAGCGGCATCACAACAAATCAGGCGCACGGCAAAGACTTCGCGGGCAATGGCGTAACTGGCGATAGCACCTAAAGCCTTGCCTAATAGTTGCGGTTCCATAGAGCCTGACGTGTCCAGCACGACTCCGAACACCCGGCTTTTACGTTGTTCTTCAGGGGGCGGGCAAGTGGACGGGCGCGGGATGGTGGGCGTGGCTGCTTGGCGGCGTGATGGTCTGGCATAACTGCGGCGGTATTCGGGCGAGGGGAAATGGCGGTCGAACCAGTCGGCTAACTGTACGTCCCAAGGGATAGGTGGTTGGTTGAGGGAACGGATGGCTTCGACCAATCCAGCGGGTAGCAAGCCGCGCCCACTGTTCTGGCAACGCTCTAAGCCTTGTGCCAAGGCTCGGCGGCAATAACTTTCCGCATCGGTAAACGCTGGCTGTTGGGTTTCGCCAAAAAAATCACATTGCCCTAGTCCGCGTAGGGTGGCAAGCTTACGCGCCCGGCGGATGTCTTGTGCCAGACGGTCATAAATCTCTTCTGCCGAGCAATTGCTGAATTCTGGATCATATAACATCCCTATAGTCGGCGGCGTACCCAAATTCATCGCCTTGAGCCAGCCGTTAATGACAAAATCGCAAGCGGCATTCCATAGGAAAGCGTCACGTCCGCGTCGGCGTGACGCATGGTTCAGGCCGGCATGAAGGAGTTCATGGGCGAACACGAACAAGGCTTCGTTAGGGCTTAAGCGTACCGCCGCATTCATCCAGATTTTGCGGGCACCGACATCAATCGCCGCGACTTGAATATCGTAACGGCGGCATTCGGCAATGCTTTCTTCCACATCAAAGCCTGCCGCTAATGCGCCTAATAAGGGATGGTGGTCAATCAGGCGGCGCTTGGCTTTTTGTGCGGGGCTGTTAGGGTTAGGCCGATTAGTAGTGGTGTTAGCGTTACCTGAGGCGAGTTCCAAAGCCTGTCCGGCTCCTTGGGCAATACCTTCGGCCAGCAGGCTTTGCCAAGTGAATTGGCTAGGCGATCTGTAGTCGGGCTTCTCGTCAAGCCCGCAAAATACCATACGGCCTGCACCGCAATAATTATCCCGAAAGCTGAGGGTTTGCGGATGAGTTTTTTCTACACATAAGATCCGAAATAAGGTTTCTTCGCCGCCTGCGGGGATGGTCGGTAAAGGCACATTGAAGGCTTCGGGGAGGCGGCCAATTTTTAGGTCATCGCAAAAGCGGTTCGCTACCAAGAGTGCGGCCAATTCCCAAATGGCTTGCGGGTCGCGCCGCCGTACCACGCTAAAACCGAGGCATACGGCGGCGATGGCGATAAGCCGCGCCCATTCTTCCGGTGCGGCACGGCGTTTGGGGTGTAGGTAAATATGGCCGTTTGGCGAGAGGGCCAGCCAGCCTGTTTCTGCCACAAATTGGTGGCGCATATCGATGCCGATGCAAAGATGCCGCACCAACGGTATCAGCACCGGGCAATTGCGGATAGTGCCGATAGCGGTTTCCCGTGCGGCTTTCGCGTTATCGGCGGGGTCTGGTTTTTTGCTCATGGCTTAAATTTGTCCCGCGTCGCCAAACGCGGCAAATCACGGGCGACTTCCACCAAAAACCAGGCAGGCAGGCGGGTGCCTTCCTCGTCTTGAGCCAACACCGATTGGGCTATTTCCACGCTGATGCGGGCCAGTTCGCGTAACCTGTCTTTGGCGCGTACAGCCAATTGCTTATGTTCGCTACGCACCGAGGCCTCGTCATCAGGGAGTTCTTTGCGTAGCAAGCCCCGAAATGATTGTGCCAAAAAATATAAGACATCGCGGTCAGCCGGTTCGGCAGGCCACTGGGCATCGCCTTTGAGAATGCTATGGAGGGTGTGCTTTTGGCGGATTTGTTTGACAAAGCCCTTAAAATGACCCGCATGGGCCGGGCTAAGTAGGCCAAAAGCTAAGGCTTCCAACATGATATCATCTAGGTTATCGCCAAAGGAATGTAAGGCATCCGAGAGTATATGCCAGCTGCGCGGTGTCGAAAACGGCTCTTCATGTTTGGGGGGTTCGTTCCATAAATGATCGGGGCGCAAGCGGATGTAGTCCAGCACCCACGCGTGGATGCCGCCTTCGGCCACCGCCCAATCCAACCATTGCCGATGGTCGGCCCGCAAATGGATATGGGCAAGGCGGTTGATAAGGGCGGATGGCATGGGTTTGACAATTGCGGCATCTTTGGCGCGGTTACCCGCGCCAATAACAATGGTATCGGCAGGTAAATGATATTCCCCCACTCGCCTGTCCAAAATCAAGGAGTAGAAGGCTTTTTGGATTTCATGACTGGAGGCGTTGAGCTCATCTAAGAATAGGACAAACGCTTCTTGGCGCACGATGTTGGCGGGCGGGAAAAAGCGCGAACAATTGCCGTCGATTTGCGGGACACCCAGCAGATCCTCCGGTGCCAATTGGCTGCCTAATAAAGAGACGCATTCCATGCCTACGGTATCGGCAAACTTGCGTATTAACGCGCTTTTGCCGATACCGGGTGCACCCCAAAGAAACACAGGACGGGTTACGGCGACATTGAGCAGAAAATCAAAGGCTTGGGAGGGCGTAAGCTGGATGGCTGAGTGCATTAGCAATGGTAAGGGGAGGTTTGACGTGGAATAATGAGTCGTTAGATTGCTAAAAAGTTTAAAAAATAAAATTTATTGTAAAGATTTAGCGTCATCCTAGCCCGTCAACCGCTCCCACTCCGCCAATATCGCCAAAGCCTCCGCATCGGTACTGCCGCAGGCATCCTCAGTAGGTTGAAAACCGCTACAGACAGCCGGGCGACTGGGGTGCAGGAAAATAGCGCATCGGTTGCCTGCATCCAGATGCAGGCACCGTACCCCGGCGGGTTTGCCGTTGGGGTGTAAGGGCAGGGCGGAGGAAATGGAGGGGGCTATGCAGCACGCGCCGCAGCCGATCCGGCATTGCATGGAATGGCCTCGCTTAGGAATGGGCAGGAAATAATTCAGACAAACTAAAGGACACTGGTCTTGGAGCGCGGGCATCTTGCCCGCAAGGAGCGGGCAAGATGCCCGCGCTCCAAAGAGAAAACCGCCTTAGCCGTGCTCAGGTGGGCGAATCCGGCGATTCGGCTTTGACTTCCCGCGACAGCAGGTTTTCGACAGCGGCCTGTGGCGCAAGGCCTTCGTATAGCACTTTGTAGGTCTGTTCGGTGATGGGCATGTCGATGCCGTATTTTTGCGCCAACAAATAGGTTTGTTTGGCGGCGGAAACGCCTTCGATTTCTTGGCCGATTTCTTCAATGGCTTGCGCGCGATTTTTGCCGCGCCCTAAGGCCAAGCCAAAGCGGCGGTTTCGGGATTGGTCGTCGGTGCAGGTCAGCACCAAATCGCCTAAGCCTGCCAAACCCATCAGGGTTTCCGGTTTACCGCCCAGTTGGATACCTAAGCGCATAATTTCGGTCAGGCCACGGGTGATTAAGGCTGAGCGGGTATTGGCGCCGAAGCCTAGGCCGTCGGCAATCCCGGCGGCAATCGCTAAGACATTTTTGACTGCGCCACCGACTTCCACGCCGATCAGATCGGAACTGGTGTAAGTGCGGAAACGCCCGCTGTGGAAAATCTCCGCCAGTTGGTTGGCAAAATCGGTTTGCAAGGAGGCGATGGTGATGGCGGTGGGCAAGTCGGCGGCAACTTCGGCGGCAAATGATGGGCCGGAAATGATGGCCGCTGGGGTGTCGGGGGAAAAGATGGCCGCGACGGTTTCGTGTAATAAGGCGCCGTTGTCGGCATTAAAGCCTTTGGTTGCCCAGGCGATTTTGACATCGGCAGGCAGATGGGGCTTGAGCGCGAGGAGCGTGGCTTTAAAGGCATGGCTAGGCACGCAGACCATCAGGACATTGCCAAAACTGCCGACTTCGGGCAGATGGGCTGTCACGGTCAGCAGAGCCGGAAAATCGATGTTGGGCAGGTAGCGGTGGTTTTGCCGCGTTTGGGCTAATGCCGCGACATGCGCGGCATTATGCCCCCATAGTAGGGTTTGGCAGCCATTTCTGGCGGCGAGGATAGCGAGGGCGGTCCCCCACGACCCGGCCCCCAGAATGGCGATGCGGTTATCCATTAAGCTTAGTTCAATGTGCCTGTGCCGGGGGCTTGTTGCATTTGTTGCACATGTTGTGCATATAAGGCATCGAAGTTGACGGGAGCCAGTAACAGTTGCGGGAAGCCGCCACGGGTGACCAGATCAGAAATGGCTTCTCTGGCATAAGGGAACAGGATATTGGGGCAGAAGCTGCCCATCATAGGGCCCATTTCTTGGTCGTTGAAGCCGCCTAAGGCGAAAATGCCCGCTTGGTTGACTTCGACCAGATACGCAGTGACATCGCCGCATTTGACGGTGATGGTGACTTTTAAGGACACTTCAAACAGGTTAGGTTCTAAGTTATTGACATTGGTCGCCAAGTTGAAATCAACAGCGGGTTCCCATTTGGCGGTGAAGACGGCAGGGGTATTAGGGGTTTCAAAAGACAGGTCTTTTGTGTAAATTTTTTGGATAGAAAATTGTTTTTCTACGTTGTTAGTGTCTTCGGCCATAATTCAAGTTGGTTGTGGTTGAGTGATAAAAGGAGGGGATGATTAAGCTTTCTTCTTATTTTTGCTGATTTTCACCGGCAATTTGTAGTCGTTTTCCCACGCTGCCATACCGCCGGTGATGACAAACACTTGTTCAAAACCGGCTTTAGTAAGCATTTTTGCGGCGGTGGCGGAACGGGTGCCCGTTTGGCAGGCGACCAGCAACGGGGTTTTTTTGTAGGTTTCTAAGCCGGGCAGGTAGTCGACGAATTTGCTTAGGGGCGTGTTTTTGGCATCTTCGATGTGGCTTTCGGTAAATTCTAAAGGTTCGCGCACGTCAATAATGACGACTTGCTCATTGTTCATTTTGGCGACGGCCAGCAAGGGTGACAGGGCGGCGAATTTTTTAAAGGCGGTATCGAACAGCTCTTGGATCAACAAATAAGTCACTACCGCTAAGGCTAGCGATAAAATATAGTGGTTGAGGGCGAATTCTAGGTAACGGTTATAGTCCATGGGGTTTGGCTTGGTCAGGTGTTAAGGTGGTCAATGGGGCTTAGCGGAGCAAAATACATCCCGCATCATGTCGATAAGCTGGCTCATGCGCGGATCGTCGATATAATAATAGACGCGGTTGGCCTCTTTTTTTGAGCCCAAGATGTTTTTTTCTCTAAGTATCGACAAATGTTGGGAAATGTTGCTTTGGCTAGTGCCTACTTGCTCGACAATATCTTGAACGCTGATGGAGTCTTTCCCCAAAATGCACAAGATTTTCAGCCGTAAAGGGTGGGACATGGCTTTTAGGCAACGCGCCGCTTTGATGATGTCGTTTTCATCGTATAAAATGGGGTCTGTATTTGTGTCCATACTGTTAGTTCAAGGTCGGGGAAGATGATTTCCGTTTAGAAAAGAAGTCATTGGCAAGCCTCATACGGGATTAATATTATCCAAAGGCCCGCAAGGTGTATTAATATAGCAATTACTTGATCATGTTGCCTGTGATTGTCTGGCGACAGCGTCTGAATCAATTACAATATCCGTCAATACACAAAATGATACCT
This sequence comes from Methylovulum psychrotolerans, assembly GCF_002209385.1. Taxonomy (NCBI): domain Bacteria; kingdom Pseudomonadati; phylum Pseudomonadota; class Gammaproteobacteria; order Methylococcales; family Methylococcaceae; genus Methylovulum; species Methylovulum psychrotolerans. The sequence goes on along the minus strand of NZ_CP022129.1, from coordinate 1,463,602 downwards.
TACTTTTTTACATTATGGGTAACGGATAATGTCAGAGTTTTTGTCTGGGGTGAGATTTTTTCACAATTACCGATTTTTAGCGTCAGGAGATAAATAAACTATGTTGAACCGACCGCAGCCTTTAGCGTTACGGATTCTGGCGGCAGTAGAGGCGGTTGCCCGTGCTTTGCCACGGATTATGGCGGCAGTGGCTGACCAATCTTTACTTAAGGCAGCATAAGCGGAGAATGGCAAACAAACGGCTCTTAGGTCTGCTGCTTTGCGTTTGTGTGCGGCAGGCAGCGGCGCTCGAAGGTGATGGCCTGCAAGCTAGCGAAGCGGAATCGGGGCAAGCGCTTGAAGCCGAAATGCTGCCGGACGCTGACGTGGCGGCGGGGAGTAATACCGCTACTGTGCCGTTACCCCAAGATAATCTGGAACAATTGTTGGCGGATGTCGAAAAGCGTTATGGGGAGATTGCGGCGGCGCTGCATTCCCTTTATAAGCAGATTGAGCAAAAACGCCAAAATATAGAGAAAATCGAGCTGGAGATAGCCGTCTGCCAACGGGCTATCGCCAAAGAGCGCAAAGATTTGGCAGGGCAGGTCAAAGCCGCTTATGAAATGGGTGAGCAGGAAGAATTAAAATTGTTGATCAATCAGCAAGATCCCGCCTTGTCCAGCCGAATGATGATATATTACAGCTACATCAATAAGGCGCGGATGGCAAAAATTGCCCAATTAGAAAAATCCATCGCTGATTTGGAGCAATTAGACCAGCAAAAACAAACTGAAACCCAGCAATTGGAGTTGGATTTACGGCAAAAGCAAGCGCAGCAAGCCGCGCTGAATACGGTCAGGCAACAGCGCAAAACGTTATTGGCGGATATTGCCGCGACGTCTTATGAAGAGCAGCTCCGTTATCAGGCCGAAAGCGAGCAAAAGTTGCGCGGCTTGATTGCCTCGTTACCTCAAGAATTGGGCATTAAGGCAGCCCTTGCCGAGAATGCCCCCCCTGTTGCAGCCGATGCGGGGGAAAGCACCTCCCCAAGCGCCGACTTTACCGAACCGCTAGGTGACTTTACCGATTTTAAAGGTAAATTGTCTTGGCCTGTGCAAGGTCGGGTGGTGCGTAACGCCGGTCATGTCGGTGTGGAAGGCGGGGTGTTGATCGAGGCGAAAGAAGGTGTGGATGTCCGTGCCGTTGCGGCGGGCAAGGTCACGTTTGCCGATTGGTTGCGCAGTTATGGTTACTTGGTGATTATCGACCACGGCGGTGGCTATATGACCTTGTACGCCTTCAATCAGAGCCTTTACAAGCAGGTTAACGATACGGTAAAACCGGGTGATGTGATCGCCAGTGTCGGACAAAGTGGTGGACGTAGCCAGCCTGGTTTGTATTTTGGCATACGCAAAAATGCTATGCCGATTGATCCATTGGTATGGTGTCAAAGCTATTAGCAGCAAATAATCGCTCATTCATGAGAATAGACAATTAGAGGATTTGGAGTTTTAAGACACATGCTAAAAAAGAAAAATATATTGATCTTGTCGTTGGGTGTGATATTGGGTGTGGCCGTCGGTAACTGTGGCAGTGTCTTAGCCGATAAGGATAACCAGCCGGTATCCGACACCTTACCGTTTGAGGATTTACGGACGTTTACGGAGATTTTCGGGCGTATCAAACGCGATTATGTCGAACCCGTATCCGATAAGAAATTGCTCGAAGATGCCATTCGGGGCATGTTAAGCGGCCTTGATCCGCATTCCGCTTATTTGGTGGCCGATGAATACCAAGAGCTGAAAGAAGGCACGACCGGACAGTTCGGCGGCTTGGGCATTGAAGTCACGATGGAAAATGGCTTTATCAAAGTCGTTTCGCCAATTGATGATACGCCTGCCCAAAAAGCCGGCTTAAAAGCGGGCGATTTGATCGTCAAACTGGATGACAAACCCGTTAAGGGCATGTCTTTGGCGGATGCGGTCAAAACCATGCGCGGCGAGCCCGGCAGTAAGATTTTACTGACGGTGGTACGCGAAGGTGCAGAAACGCCGCTGAAGTTTTCGATAGCGCGTGACATCATCAAAGTGAAAAGCGTCAAAAACCGTTTGTTGGAAAAAGGCTATGGTTATGTGCGCATCAGCAGCTTCCAATCAGGCACAGGCGATAACCTGACCGAATCGTTGGCGGCGTTAAAGAAAGAAAACGGTGGCAACCTGAAAGGTCTGGTGCTGGATTTGCGCAATAACCCAGGTGGTGTGTTGGATGCGGCGGTAAAAGTCAGTGACGCATTTTTGACTAGCGGCCTGATCGTTTATACCGAAGGCCGTATCGAAAATTCCGAAATGCGCTTTAGTGCCGCCCCTGACGATTTGATTGACGGTGCGCCTATTGTGGTGTTGATTAACTCCGGTTCCGCCTCAGCTTCGGAAATTGTCGCAGGTGCTTTGCAAGACCAAAAACGCGCCATTATTATGGGCGAGAAATCGTTTGGTAAAGGTTCGGTGCAAACTATCTTGCCGACCACCAATGGTGCGGCGATTAAGCTGACCACGGCACGCTATTTCACGCCGTCTGGACGCTCCATCCAAGCCGAGGGTATCGAGCCTGATATTGCCTTGGCGCGGGTTAAGCTGGAAACGCTCGACAAGTCGGATTTTACCCCCGTTAAAGAAGCGGATTTGTCAGGGCATTTGCAAAATAACAAAGGCAAGGCGGCGGGTGCGGCGGCAACTGATGATAAGGCCAAAGACGATTTGGAAGTGAAAGATTACGCCTTATCCGAAGCACTGAACCTGCTCAAAGGCATCAGTATTATGAAGACTAAGTAATTCGCCTTAAGAAGCCTTTCAGGTTATTGAAGCCTGAAAGGCTATAAGCCCACCTTAACTGCGTTCAGCACGCTTTTTTAAGGTGGCGTTGAGGCGTTGTAAGGCTTGTTGTAAAGTAGGGTCACTGATGCTGGCGCTTTGTTTTTGCATCAGGTCTATGGTGTCGGCAGAAGGGATGTTGACGTGTGGCTTTTTGCCGCCTTGTTGGCTAGTTGCCCCAGTGGTTTCGGTCATCACTTTAATATTTACTTTCTGTACGGCTGGGCTAGGGGGGGCGGCGGCACTGACCATTGCCGCTAACAAGGTCTGGTTGTAAAAACGTAACTGCGATGCCCAAATTGCCGAATCGGTATATACCAGCAGAGTGTTATTGCTGGCCAGACAATGGCAAACATGTTTTGCCAGATTTTCGGGTAAACTTTGCCGGACGTGTTGCAATAGCCGCCGTTGCTGTTCGATTTGGCCGAGATAATAGCCAAACATACGGTTTTGATAGGCAAGCGGAATGTGGAATGCGGTTTTAGCCATAAATTACTCCATCCTAAAGCGTTAGGTATCTATAAAATAAGCTGATGCTGCTATTTGCCGTGCTGAGAGGGCCTATTCCCTTGTCTAAAGTCTCTTATTTTGTTGCCATTGTTGACGCTTATAATAAAATTGTCAATTAATTCAGTTTTTTATAGGGTTTAGGCGGCATCTGGCACTGTGGCAAGCTGGGCTAAACCAAGCTGTTGACTGGCAAGGCCTGCCCAAACACTATTTTTTACGTTCTCTTTATTGAAAAAGGTTAGTCCATGAATTATAAACTTATTCTCCCTATCGTCGCTTATTTGGCTGTGGTGGGTTGCGCGACTACGCCCGACCCGTGGGCGATGGTGCCCAGCCAAAATATTGGCTTATGGCAATCCTTAGGGGTTAGCCCGGCGGTGGCGATGGGTTATACAACCAACGGCTTTGAGCCAGCCGATGCGAAGCCTTGGATACAGGCAGGCATTGATGACCCTAAACAGGCGTCGTTATGGCATCGCGGTGGGGTTACCCCGACCGAAGCCAGTAAATGGTTGGCGATGGGGGTGTCCCCAGAAATGGCGATCAGCTATGCAACCAATGGCTTTGATCCGGCAGACGCTAAACCTTGGATACAGGCGGGTATTGATGATCCCGACCAAGTTATGCTGTGGAGCCGGGAGGGCTTTAACCCCAGCCAAGCCAAGAAATGGCTGGCAAAAGGCTTCAGCGTCGAACAAGCCTTGGATTATAAGAGAAAAGGCCTTACCGTCGAATAGCTTAGCGTAGAGGCTGTCATGTTACGGCTTTGGCAAGCACACCTGAAGGGATAATGTCCTGTCTAGGGACATTATCCCTTCACCGTTTTTACCCGTTTTTATATCCCCCACATGCTAGTACATCTTAAAACGCTGGGCTGCCGCCTGAATGAGGCGGAACTGGAAACATGGGCGCAGGCCTTCCAAAAATCCGGCCATCAAATCACCCGCCAAGCCGAAGCCGCCAATTTGGTAGTGATTAATTCCTGTGCCGTCACCCAGGATGCGGCGCGGAAATCACGCAATCTGATACGGCGCATCCACCGCGACAATCCGCAAGCCAAGCTGGTGGTCAGCGGCTGTTATGCGACCCTAAATCCTGATGAGGCCGCCGCCTTGCTGGGCGTTGATCTGGTGGTCAGTAACAAAGATAAAGACCAATTGGTCACGAAGGCTTTGACGGAATTGGCGATGGAAACTATGCCCGCCATGTCGACCGAACCCGGCGAAATTTCCCTGTTCACCCGTGGCCGCCAACGCGCCTTCGTTAAAGTGCAGGACGGTTGCCGTTACCGTTGCACTTTTTGTATCGTCACCGTCGCCAGAGGCGAAGAATCCAGCCGTACCATTAGCGACGTGGTGGCGGAAATTAATGCCCTCCATGCCCAAGGCATTACCGAGGTGATCCTGACCGGGGTGCATTTAGGCGGCTATGGCAGTGATTTAGGGCTTAATCTGGTGGCCTTGCTTAAAGCCATACTGGCCGAAACTGCTATTCCCCGCTTGCGTCTGGGGTCGTTAGAGCCTTGGGAATTTGATGAGGAGTTCTTCGGGCTATTCCAAAATCCGCGCCTGATGCCGCATTTACATTTGCCGCTGCAAAGCGGTTCCGACAGCGTCTTAAGGCGTATGGCCCGGCGCTGCAAAACCGCAGAGTTTGCCGAGATCGTCGGGCAATTACGCGCCCAAATGCCGCATTTTAATGTCACCACCGATATTATCGTCGGTTTCCCCGGCGAGACCGAACAGGAATGGCAAGACAGCATCGACTTTATCCGGCAATTGGGCTTTGGCCATATCCACATCTTTACCTATTCTAAACGCGAAGGCACCAAAGCCGCCACTTTGCCATATCAGGTCGCTAATGAGGTCAAAAAACAGCGTAGCCAACAATTGCATAGTTTGGCTGAGAGTCTGAAACAAGCTTTTTGGCGGGCTAATTTAGGTGAAGTATTTCCGGTGTTATGGGAAGCATACAGCGAACCTGTTGATGCCGAACGGCAACGGGTTTTTGGCTATACGCCGAATTATTTGCGGGTCGGCTGCGTGATAAGCAATAGCGATTCTTTGGAAAATACCACGGGTGATGCCCGTTTGACTGGGCTTAGCGCGCAGTATGTGCTGGCTGATTATGTTGATTAAGAAAGGGGGGGATTCATCTGCTGACGCTGGCAAATATTTCGGGTTTTTGGCATTAAAAACACGTTTGCTTAGAATGCTACGTTCACCTGACTTCTAAGGTAATCAGTATCATGCCCACCCGCTTCGGTAATCACTTGTCCGGCAAAAAAATGGCTGTAACTAAAACCGAGTGAAACGTATTTGTTGATTTCCCAATCGACATTTCCAGAAAAGGCGTGGGTAACAAATTGCCCGTTAACGCCTAAAGTTTGTGGCAAGGGATTAAGTCCGCGCACATACACAGCATCATTTTTTGACAGCCGCCAATAAAAATTCCAATCAACGGACACGCGGACGTTTGTTAACGGTTGTATGGCGAGATTAGGCATTATGTTAAAGAAATTCTGGGGAGCTAGCATAGCCGCTTCCTCAAAATAGGATAGATTGGGATATAAAGGGTTAAAGGTATTTAGCTGCTTATCTTTGGCATTATCATCGCCGCTAGCGATGTTAGCGCTTAAACCTAGGCGCGGCCGCCATTTTAGGCTGTTAAAAGTATAACCTGTGAGTGAGGCGAGAGTCCAGGCATTGATTGTCAACGATCCGTAGCGGCCTGTTTGATAAATGCCTTCGTGATTCCAATCCCAGCCTGACTGCTTACCGAACATCCGGGTGCCGAACGAATGCCTTGTTTCATCGGCCATCATAGCTTGATATTTGGCTGCTTGGCGTTGTAAGCCTATATAGTAAAATTCTGCTTTAGTCGGTTTAAAAGCCCATTTGCTGTTCAGCCCCCACAGTTTTTCTTGTGTATTGCCCTGATCATCGAAACTTGCCGGCTTTACTTCAACCTCTTCAAAACCAAACGCTTCCACGTCCAGATAAGTATTTTTTAAGCGGACATGTACGCCATCAAACGCCCGGCGGACATTCTGGCCTTCGCGTACGCTGATGAGGCGTGACGAACCCAAAGCAAACTCCTGTCTGCCGACACGGGCAGTCACCGTTTGAAAATGCAGGTCAACAAAACCTTGTTGCAAATCCGCGCTGTTGTTATCCAGTGATCCTTTATTAAGGCCGACAGTATCCGACAAATAACTGCTTAGCTGGATAAACGCCCTAACCTGTTCGGAGACGTGTAAATCGGCATGGACTAAAAAGCGATGCAGAAATACTGTAAACGTCTAGCCAATCCACCTAGGCAAACCTGATACGAACTGTCATCCTTGCCCTTTTGTATGGGGAATAACGATGGCATCATCAAAGAAGTGGATTGGGCATATTGAAGCATGGCAGGCCAGCGCATTATGATTTTGGCAAAGGTTTTCGCACCAAAAATCAAGGGAACGGCAATTGGGAAGACCGGGTAAGCAGTGAGTGTAAAAAGTGTACTTTCTGCACTCTCTGAAAAATGAAATCGATTATCTTTACTGGCTACCGCCGAGTTTCACCGACGATAACCACTGTAAGAAGACAATAAAGTCCTATACTCAGCTGACCTTTCCAGTATGGCATCCATCGAACGCACCGCTTACCCACGCTTCAAGCGAAATCCGCTAGCCAATGAGTTGGATGCGCTCTACACCCCAAAAGAGGATGAGCTGCATTTTGCCAATACCCTGTCACGCAAAGAACCGACACGTTTTTGTATCCTATTGCTGCTTAAGGCCTTTCAGCGGCTTGGTTATTTTCCGGACGTGGCGGTTATACCTTCGGACATCGTGCAGCATATCCGTGCTGCCAGCGGTATCAGTAGCGAAGTATCACCGGTTTATTCCGACTTAAAAACACTGTATCGGCATCATCAGGCTATCCGGCAACATTTAGGTGTAGCGGCCTGGAATGATGACGGATTGCGGGTGGCCAGCGAAGCCATGGCTACCGCTGCCGAAGTGATGGATAACCCGGCCGACCTGATCAACGTTGCCATTGAAGAGCTGGTGCGGCAGCGTATCGAGCTGCCTGCCTTCAGTACGCTTGACCGGCATTCACGGCGAATTCGTACCCTGGCCAATAGCCGCATATTCGAAACGGTATTGAAACGCTTATCGCCGTCTGAGCGTGAAGGCCTCGATGCATTGCTGGAAGTCGGAACTAACCCCCAAAAAAAGTCCCTGTTCTTTACCATCAAGCAATTGCCTAAATGCCCGTCTCTGGGGCATTTACAGGATTTGCTGGATCATATTGTCAAGCTTTCCGATACGGTAGGAAGCGACCAGCACTTGCAGGGTATCCCTTATGCCAAGATCAAGCATTTTGCCGCAGAAGCTAAGGCCTTGGACGCTGCTGAGATAAAGCAGTTTTCGCCGCCAAAGCGGTATGTGCTCATCCTCAGCATGATCCACCGTGCCCGCATCCAGACCCGTGACGATCTTGCCAACATGTTCATCAAGCGTATCAGCCAAATCCATCGGCGAGGTAAAGATGAACTGGAACGGTTACGCATCAAATTCCGTCAGAAAACCGAGCATCTGGTTGCAACGCTGTCCGATGTCATTAACGTGCTGGAAACGCAGCCTGAAGATGAGGAGGCCGGGCGCACCATACGCACTTTGCTGACGGAACACGGCGGAGCCGCCGCCTTGCATGACGATTGCGCGGCCATCACCGCTTTTAGCGGTGATAACTATTTCCCGCTGTTGTGGCGTTTTTACCGTAGCCATCGGCCCGCATTATTCCGTATGTTGCGGTTGTTGGCCATGACTTCGACAACTGAAGACACGTCCCTGATGCAGGCATTGGATGTCTTGATGAAACACGAGCACCGAAAATGCGTCTTGATTGATGACACGGTGGACTTTTCTTTCACTAACGGGCGCTGGAAACGCACTGTACAAGTGAAAACCGAGAATGGCGAACGAATTAACCGCCAACACTTCGAAGTGTGCGTCTTTTCCGCATTGGCTGCGGAAATAAAATCGGGGGATGTGGCTATCCGGGGTTCGGAATCTTACGCCGATTATCGTGAACAACTTTTGGGTTGGGAGGAATGCGAACCCTTGGTGGGGGATTACTGCCTGCAATTAGGCTTTGCAAATAACGCGCAGGCATTTGTAACCAACTTGCGTGAAGTGTTGGCCCAGAAAGCCGCAGAAGTCGACGCAGGGTTTCCGAACAATAAAGCGCTGGGGCTCACTGAAAGCGGCCTGCCGATTCTGAAACGGAGCGAACCCCACGAATCGAAAGCCTCGGCCCGTGCGCTCGAAGCGGCTTTACTGCAACGGATGGATGAACGTAACGTAATCGACGTGCTTTGCAATGTCGCCCATTGGACAGGATGGAACCGTCATTTTGGGCCGCTATCAGGTTCTGACCCCAAGATCGAAAACCCTGGGGAGCGGTATATCCTCACCGCATTCACCTATGGCTGCAATCTGGGGCCGGCACAAGCCTCGCGTCATCTACGCGGCACGGTCACGCCGCACATGCTGTCTTTCATCAACCGCCGACATGCCAATACCCATAAATTAAATGCAGCGATTAAGGACATTATCAACCATTACCATACGTTTGAATTGCCAAAACTGTGGGGCACCGGAAAATCAGTTGCCGCAGACGGCACGAAATTAGAGATATACGTCCAAAACCTACTGGCGGAATACCATATCCGCTACGGCGGTTATGGCGGCATTGCCTATCACCATATTGCCGACACCTATGTGGCGCTGTTCAGCCATTTTATACCTTGCGGGGTATGGGAAGCGATCTACATCATTGAAGGCTTGCTGCAAAACACATCAGACATACAGCCTGATACCGTTCATGCCGACACCCAAGGCCAGTCGACGCCCGTGTTTGCCTTGTCTTATTTGTTGGGCATAAAACTAATGCCGCGCATCCGCAATTGGCATGATCTGGTGTTTTTCCGGCCCGGCAAAGACATTACCTACAAACATATCGATATACTGTTCAAGGATGCCATCGACTGGGAGTTGATCGAAACACATTGGAAAGATTTGCTGCGGGTAGTCCTGTCGATCAAGGCCGGAAAGGTTTCATCCTCGATCTTATTACGCAAGTTGAGCAACTATAGCCGTAAAAACCGGCTATATCAGGCTTTCAGGGAATTAGGCAGGGTGGCCCGTACCCTCTTCCTTTTGGATTACATCTCCGACATGGAATTACGCGAACAGATTACGGCGACCACAAATAAGGTGGAAGCGTACAACGGATTTTCCAAGTGGCTGTTTTTCGGTGGTGATGGCGTCATCGCCGACAACGATCCCGAAGAGCAGGAAAAAGTCATCAAGTATAATGATCTGGTGGCCAATGCCGTCATCTTCCAAAACGTGGTCGATCAGACGCGGATATTACGGATGCTCAAAGAAGAGGGTTTTCCGATAAACCGGGAGGATGTGGCAACTTTAAGTCCTTACGTCACAAGCCATATCAAGCGTTTTGGCGATTACGTTATCGATTCAAATGCCATTCCGGAGCCTATAGACCCGACATTGCCGATATAATCAACTGGGTTTGGCCGCTATGTCCTATTTTTACATGTATGTCGGCTGTACCCGCCCTTGGGGCAAAGAGTACCTGACAGGTTTTGCAAATATTGATGAAATTATGGGCGATGTCGGCCCGCATTATTTACAACGGACGAGTGCCGTGGGCATATACCCGCAAGGCAACTCCCGGCAGGGCATCAGCGATTTGAGCGGCAATGTTTGGGAATGGTGCCTGAACAGTTATCAAGACCCCGGCAACACGGCATTATCGGGGACGTTTTCCCGCGTGTTGCGCGGCGGCTCTTGGTACCGCTTTCAAGGCCACGCGCGTGCCTCGTACCGCCTCAGCCGCGGGCCCGGCCTCCGCTACGGGCCTGTCGGCTTTCGGGTGTGCTGTGCGTCCCCCATCTGAACGCTGTCCACTGAACCCTCCGCCGCGTTAGCGGCGGGCGATTTTTTTGTCGAGTGGCAAATTAAACTGGGCATTAACGTTGTGACAATTTATCGAAAAGCTGTGTGCGTAAGCCCAAAGTATCCGCATAACGGGCATGATTAACCCAAGCTTTAACGCTGGCATCCAATTCGGTAAAGCTTATGTCGCCACGCCGCCAAGCATCCATACGTCCGTTTAACCGTCGGGTAGCTGTTTGCACCTTTCGGGCTTTTAGCTTCCGGTGGTTTGGGTAAATCACGAAGCCCAACCAAGGCACACCGCAAGTGACAGGTAACACTTGGGTGCTGGATTCATGGATGATCAGCCGGAGTTTTTGTAAGCGTCCGATAGATGAAGAACTGGGGGACTGATGTGGGACGCACGGCACACCCGAAAGCCGACAGTATTGTTGCGGTTGTCGGGCGTGTTGTTGTTGCGGTACGAGGCACGCGCGTTGTCTTGATTGTTGTTCCAAGAGCCGCCGCGCAACACGCGGGAAAACGTTACGGGTAACCCCACTGGTAAACCAGCTAGTTTATTATGCGCTGAGATAGGAGGGGTATCAAGAAAAAAATCGCCCGCCGCTAACGCGGCGGAGGGTTCAGAGGACAGCGTTCAGATGGGGGACGCACGGCACACCCGAAAGCCGACAGTAATGTCGCGGCAGTCGGGCGAGCCGTAGTTGCGGTCCGAGGCACGCGCGTCGTCTTGACTGCCGTACCAAGAGCCGCCGCGCAACACGCGGGAAAACGTCCCTGATAATGCCGTGTTGCCGGGGTCTTTATAACTGTTCAGGCACCATTCCCAAACATTACCGCTTAAATCGCTGATGCCTTGCCGAGAATGGCCTTGCGGGTATATGCCTACGGCACTCGTCCGCCCCAAATTATGCGGGCCGACATTATCCCAAGTCTCGTTAATATTAGCAAAGCCTGTCAGGTACTCTTTGCCCCAAGGGTACGCAAAGCCTGCTTGGGTGCTACAGGCCGCCTGTTGCCACTGGGCTTCGGTCGGCAAGGTGATGGCGTAGCCTAACCGCGCCGACAGCCAGGCGCAAAAGGCCATGACCTCAAACAAAGACACATTGTTGCGAGGGTGGTTGGCTTCTGTCCAGTGTGGTGGCTCAGGCGTTTCGGGTGTGGCATCCAGTCCTATCCACCAATGCGGGTTGGTGTAGCCGTCCGCATCGTCAAGAAACGCTTGGAACTGGGCGTTGGTGACCGGATAACGGGCCAGACAGAACGGTGTGACGTGAACAGTACCTGCCTTATCTTCCAAAACCACCACCCCTCCAGGCACCTTCACCCAATCTATATCCGGCCAACCTTGGGTGTTAAGGCCTACCCCCGGACGCGGGTCGCCTAAGCCCGATAACACCCGCCCCGCTTCCGCACGTTCGCTGATATTTAAGGCTTGGGCATCCGCCAACAGCTTGACCAGCTCTTGCCGCACGGTTTCGGTTAAGGTATCGGTTTTGCTGATGTTAAGTTCCATTAACGCCAAACCCGCCAAGACGTACAGGCGTTGGCGGGCGACCCCTACTTGGTTTTTTCCGCATTCCAACACTTCTTTAATATAACTGACGGCAAAACCGGGTTGGTTTTGTTGCATAATCACCGCCTGCATAAACACTTCCCGCCACCATAAAGGATCGGCACAGACGGCGGGGCTAAGCAGGTCTTCGGTTTGCGAGGTCAGCCAGCCCATCGCCAAGTATTCCTGAAAAGAGCGGTGCGGAAAGGCAAACTGCCGTTGTTCGCGGGCGATTAAAATACCGGTATGCTGTTGTAAAAAGGCCATCAGGTCATGGCGGCCCAGTTTATCGAGGATAGGGTCAAAAGCCGTATAGATCGCCGCCGTGCTAATATCTGCCGTGTGCCGATTATCGGCCTGTTGCTGTTGTTGTGCCTTATGGGCGTTATAGGCAAGGGTTTGCAGGCAAGCCAGCAGGACTTTTTCATCCAAGCGTAATTGTTGCCCGTCGCTATCCCGAAACGTCTCTTGCCGCCAACGGTAGAGCAATAAATCGACGCTTTTTTCGTAGAGTTTGACCCTGTCTTCGGGTAAGCGGCCACCGCTGGCGTGTAAAATGGCAATCAGGGTCAACAATAAAGGCCGCTCGGCCAGCTCTTGTAAATGCGGCTGGTGTTCGACCTTATCCAGCAAATCCTCTACCCGTTGCTGAAGTTCGGTTTCGCGTAACGCAAAACGGCTACGCGCGGTGTTATACCAACCCTTAATAAACTGCGCCCTTTGTTCTTTATCAAAGGGGGTCAGGAAAAATTCGCTAAACCCTTTCAGCCGCCAGCAGGGGTCGGTATAGGCATAAGGGCGGGCGGTGATGATAAAACGGCTATGTTCCGGCAATGACGACACTAAGGCGCGGATAGCCTGTAATAAATGCCCCTGGCGTTGGTCGGCGGCGGGGACTTCATCCAAACCGTCCAAGAGGATTAAGCCGCCTGGAGGCTGCATCAGTTGGTGCTGTAACGTGGCTAATACCGCTTCTGCTTGTTGGCTGTTGCTTAACGCTGCGCGGATGTCTTCTTTGACGCTTTCCCAAAGCCAAGCGGCTTGGCCTTGGGCAGTTGCGTCAAGTTGGGCGGGGATTTGTACCCGGCGCAGGATAATGCGCAGGGGGATGCGGCCTTGTAAAGAATCGGGCAGGAAGTGTGTGAGGTTGTCGGTGAGCAATAGGCAAGTGAGTTGGTTAATTAACGCGGACTTACCCGACCCTGGGTCGCCAATCACCACCGCCAAGCGTTGGTCTTGCAACAAGTCCAAAATAGGCTGGGGGTCTTGTTGCCTATCCTGCATCATTGTTCTGGCTAAAGCGATAGTCTCCGCCGTAGTTTCTTGCCATGTTTTGCTGGGGGGAATGGCTTTTAACGGCACAAAAATATCCGGCAATTCAATCGGCGAGGCCGAGGCCATGCCCATACGCCCGTCCAGAATAGGCAAGGGCAATTGGGCGCATTCATCCCGCACCAGCTTAAGCCAAACCGCCAAGTAAGGGGTGTTTTGGGTGGTGAGTGTGGGGTCTGGAACTGGGGTGGGGAGGTTTTTTTGTTTGTGCCACGGGCGGGCGGGGTCGTGTAGCCAGAGTTGCAGGTCATGACTGAAAATGTCTTTAAAATCGTCTGTGCTGGCAAAGTCTACGGTTAAGAATAACGGCTCTTGGGTTTGTAGTTGGCTTTTAAAATCGAGGACTTTTTGCCATTGATTGCTGGCTACCATCAATTGCTGGGGGTTATTCGGTGACCCTTGTTTGCTCCACTCTTGGCGAAAAAACCATTTTATTTCCGGCCAACCGCCCTGCTCTGCCCGAAACTGCATGGCGGTTTGAAACTCTTCTTCTGTACCGGATTCGTAATCGCCTGTGGGTGTGCCGAAGCGTTGGCCTAATAGGCCAACCAGTAAGACTAAGGAGCTTTGATACTGGGCTAGGGTTTGTTCGGTAATCAACGCTTGCGCCCTGCCGACACCTGCATGGCTGTAGTATTCCCAGCCTATCACCTTAAACTCAAGCCCTTGGCGGTTGGCAGTGGTGCGGTTATAGTCTTGGAAGAAGTCCCTTACCATTTGGCGTTCGTCATTCATATCCCCTGGGGAGGCGAGGAAGATATGATAAATCTTGTAGTCAAGCGGCATGGGTTGGGCGGACATAGGTCATCCTTGGCGGTTGTCGGGGTATTGTCAGCCGTTATTATGACAAAAGTAATCCATTGTTGCAAAACAGGCGCAGTTGCTATGATGGAGCGCGGGCATCTTGCCCGCACGGGGGGGTAAAGCCATCGTGCAAAGGCTAAAGACCTTTGCACGATGGCCTGATAGGCCGCTTTGAGCGGAGTGAAATAGTCTTTAGCCATTGCACGGGTAGCCCTTCACCCCAAACGCCTACTGACAATCACTAGCCACGGCTGTTGGTTGCAGGGTAGGCCTTGGGGACGGTAGTAGTGTTCTACGATGCCAAAACGTGCTGCGTTGAGAAATGCCGCGCTGTCCGCCAGTTCCATATAATGCCCGTAGCGTTGTCCGTGTACTTGTTCGCCGTGGCCGCGCGGGTTGGAGGTAAACAATACCCCGTCCGGCCTTAGGGCTTGGTGCAGGGTGGCGAGTACATCCGGTAGGCGTTGCCGTGGGACGTGGAATAACGAGGCGTTGGCGTAGATGCCGTCGAAGGCTTGGGCGGGCAAGTCCAGGTCGAGAAAATCTTGTTGCCATATCGGGCAACCGGTCAGTTGTGCGGCCATTTGGCAAAAAGCGGCGCTGCCGTCTAAGCCGACGGGGCGGTGGCCGATAGATTGGAAATAGCGCACATCCCGCCCCGGCCCGCAACCCAGGTCGAGAATATCCAAGCTGCTGCCCGTTTTACAAGCCCCTAAAAACGCGGCGAGGTTTTGTGAGACATCATGGTCTTTGGTGCCTTCCCAAAAGGCTTGGGCATTGGTTTCGTAATGGTTGATGGTCTGCCCGGTGAGGGTTTTCAGGGGGTGGTCGGTAACAATGGCGGTCATGGCTTAGCGGTAGGGTTGGTGGGGATAGAATGACTTATAAGCGTCCGGTGTTGGGCAAGCGATAGGGGCTACATGTTGGCACACCCAGTTAGGCCATCGTGCAATGGCTAAAGACCATTGCACTCCGATTATTTGGGCCGTACGGCCAAAGCCGAACGGCTTTAATAATCAAACTCATAAATAATCCCTAAGCTGTTAGGGTTGGCGTTTTTGCTGGTGCTGCTGGTCGCCCCTACGGCGGCTTCCAGTTTGATGTGCTTGGTCAGGTCAATTTGGATGGTGGCTTGTGGCGTACCCGTTAACCCTTGCCGGGTGCCGAGGTAAACGCCGGGGACAACGTAGCGTCCGGCTTCCAGGGAAGTGTTTTGGCCGCCGACCGAGAGCCTATCTAGGCCTAGGCTACTGCGGATCTTATCCAAGGGGTCGCCCATGCTTGAGGTGGCACCTGATAAGGAGGCTACCGCAGAGCCAATTTGTACCATTTCCAGCACGCTCAAACTACTGGCGCTTTGGCCAAACAGCAGACGGGCCAGAATTTCATCTTGCGGCAGTTCGGGGACGCTGCTTAAGGTTATTTTCGGATTACTGGCTGTACCGCCGATAGTCAGGGTGGTGGTAAAGCTATTTTTAGTGTTAGTGACAATAAAATTGAGAGAGGGGTCGGTCAGTTTGCCGCCGTCAAAACTGACCCGGCCTTGTGAGAACGTCAGAGTCTTGCCGGCTAAATTATATTGGCCGCGCCGTAAGCTAAAGCCTCCGGCGGGTTCGGGTGCGTTGGCAGTACCGTGTACTTGTACTGTACCTGCCAGTTCGGCCTCAACCCCCCGTCCTCGGACAAAAATTTCGTCAATGGCGGTAATCACTAAATTGAGATCCATTGGTGCTGTGCTGGCTTCGGGCACTTCGCGTTGGCCGGGGGTTTTTAGCTTAAGCACGGCGAGATTGGCGGGTAAGTGTTCGGGAATGCGGATATCGGCGCGGTTGATTTGAATCGCCCCTAAGAGCAGCAAATGTTCCGTCGCCGAGCCGCGCAAGGTCAGGTCAGCGTTTAAGTCAACCGCCAAGCGGTCACTTGCCAAGGGTTTGGCTTTGTTAGCGGTGATTTTTAGGTTGACCGGAATTCCCGCCTTCAATATGTCAATACTGCCAGTGATGGTAACCGTACCTTCTCCGGCAGTACCTACCAGTTTTTCTATCAGTAATTGCTGGTCTTTTGCCCTGATGATGCCGTTAATGGCGGTGATGTTCGCGCCGATGGCGTAATCACGCGCTTCCACTTTGTTTAAGGTTGCGGTGCCTGTCACCAGTGGTTGCGCTAATGTCCCTGCCAAACCGCCATCAAGGCTAATTTGGCCACGGCTCCGTCGCCCGTTGGTGCTGAGTAAGGCATCGAATAGCTTTAGCTCCAGTAAGCCTTTCACTTTTAAGTCCAAAAGTCCATCCGGTTTAAGCGGGGCAGTGCCGGTGATTTGCAGATTGGCATTGTCTCCGGCTTTAAGCTGGGCCTGTAGGTGGGCGAGCAAGCCATCAAGAGTAACCGTGGTGTTCAGGTGGGCAGGGGGAAGCGCGTTGGCGTTACCGCCAACAAGGCGTAGTTGTTCGGCATTCAGGGTCAGTGTTCCGGTCGGTTGGGATAGATTGCCTTGTAATTGCGCTTCCGCCGAAACTTTACCGCTTATCGGCAGGCTGGGAATGAGCAATTTGACGCTATCAAGATTCAGTTGCCGCACTTGCGCGTTAAGTGCTAAAGCCGGGCTAAGCTGCCCGTCGGCCAGCAACCGGGCTTCGCCCCAACCTGCCTGTAAATGCGCGACGCTAAGGGTTTTGCCCAAGCTAATACTGGCTGGGGCTAATAAGCGTAACTCTTGTTTTTGCCACTGCGCCGTTAAGGTCGCCAGTTCCAAGGCTTGGGTGCTGGCCGAATAAAAGCCGGTACTGTTGATGTCCACGGGAGTATCCAGCGGCTTATCGAAATGGCTGCTGGCTTGTATGGCCAGGTGTTCCAGAGTGCCGTCCACATCCATTTGCGCAGTACCCGCCAGAGTTCCGGCAGTTAAGCCCTGTAGGGCCAATTGCCCCTGCAAGCGCGGCTTAGCCAATGCGTTTTGTACGGTTAGCGCCAGCTTGCCTTGGTCGATGCGGGTAGTTGCTGCGACACCGAGGCTGCGTAAGATAACGTTGATCTCGGCGCTATTGGCGGGACTGGTTTTTAGGTTCGCCGTTACTGCGCCAGTTATCGGCACGTCCACAATGCCGCGCAAATCATCTAAGCGTTTGATGCTGATGTCCAGTGTTCCGGTTGGCCATGAGCTGGCGGGAGGCAACACAAACAGGCCTTGGCTATGGAGGCTTTTCCAATCGGCACGGTTGATGCTGATCTGCCGGGTTTGGTTCGGTAAGGCTTTGACTTCTGCCGCCAAATCCAGCGGCGCACCTAGCCACACCGTGTGGGCAGTGAATTGGCCGCTGGCCTGCTGCGGCAGATGGTCGGCTTTGAGTTGTGCGGTTATCGGTTTGCGCGGCCAAGCCCCCATGCCGAATTCGCCGTTTACCTCGGCAACGGTGCTCATGTCCGTTAGTGGGCCGCTAAGCTGGCCTTTTGCGTTTAGCTTACCTTGCGCTTTGGCGATAACTGCTCCCAAATCATTAATGTCCAGTTGCCAATCTAATTGGCTCAATTGCTCTTTTAAGCTGCCGCTGGCTTGTAAGGTAATGGCTTTGCCCTGCACTTGGCAGCGCGATAAGCTTTGTTCGGTGGCGCTGGCGAGCAAGGTAATGCCAAAATCGGCTTGTTTACCGAGCAGATTGACTAACGCTGCCGGGCCACCCGTCATAGCCACTTGCCCGTCTACGTTGATTTCTGCTTTGTCACCCTGTTGCCGTGCCTGTAGGGTGGCGCTGGCCGTACCTGCCATATCTACCCCAGCCAATGCCGCCAAAGCTTGCAAATGCGGTAAGTTAACCTGCATGGTGGCATTGGGCTGGGGATTGGTGGCGGCAGTGCCTGTGACGCTAAACAGCGGATGCTGGAGCGCCAGCGTCAGGGGATGCGCCGCTTGATCCATGCGCAGCGCCGCCTGTAGGTTGATGGGCTGGGCTTGTAATACGTCTTGCTGGCCTTCGGCTAAGGTTAGTCCCGCTAAGGATCCGCTCAGGTGCAGTTGGCCGCTGTCACCTTGTGCCAATAGGTGCAGTTGTCTGATAACCGTTTTGGCAACGCGTAAGGTTTGGATGTCGATATGGCCATCCAGCGTCGGTTGGGTCAGTGCGCCTTGCAGTTTGCCATTGATGGCCAATTGCTGCCAAGCCAAGTCGGCATGGGCTTGCATGGCGGGGGATTGGGCGTTGATTTGCCAGTCGATTTGCTGGTTTTTAGCGTTGAATGTGCCTGCCATTTTGGCTTTCAGCAAATCCCAGTCAAGGTCAAGCCGGGTAGTCAATTGGTCTAAGGGGCCGTCAACGCTGGCTTCCAACACTAAGGGCTTGGCATCTTGCCAGTTGAGCAATTGTGATAACAGCCCTTGCGCGGGTTCTTGTACGCTAGCCTGCACAGATAGGCGGTTAGCGTCAATATGGCTGGTTACGGTATAGCTACCTTGGTGTTGGGTGTCTTTGACCGACAAGTGTAAATCACCTTGTTGCAAGGAACGAAGCTGCGCTTGGCCATCCAGCGTCAAACCGAGGGTTTGCCCGCTCATGGCCGTCAGGTCAATTTGTCCAATATGTAGCTGCCCAAGCTTAACGGTTAGCGGTAAGTTGAGCGAAGCAAAATCAAATGGTGGGCTTGGGGGCTGAGGTGGGGCATTTGGGTTGGCGACAAAGCTAAAATGCGCCACCTCGACTTGCCGGATGTCGGCCAGCCCTGTGAATAATTGCCAAGGTTGCCAAGCGATTTGTAATTGCTCAATGGTCAGTACACCTTGGCTATCTTGCCAAATAACCCGCCCGACCCGTACTTGTTCGGGAAAATGCCCCGTCAGTTCAGACAGGGTTAAGCGTTGTTGGGTCAGGGTATGGGCCGAATCGGTGATAAATGTCCGCCCTGTTGAGGTATTGGCGGCAACCAGTACCAAGACGATGGCCGCCAAAGGCAAGCCGAAAATTAAACCTAAGAGCCAAAACACATATTTACGCATCAGAACGCCTGCCCAAGACCTAAATAAAGCTCAAAAGAACCGCTATTGGATTGTGGGTTGAGCGGTAACGCCACATCCAAACGCAAAGGCCCGAAGCTGGTGTAATAGCGTAGGCCCAACCCCGCCCCCATTCGCCAATCGCCCGAGGCTAGCAAGGTATCAGGGCTAACTTGTCCGGCATCGGTAAATGCCACTACGCCATAATGTTCAAACAGACGTTGGCGGAACTCTACCGTGGCGGTGGCGATCCCCTTACCGCCTTGGGGGTTACCGTCGCTAAATTGCGGTCCTATGGATTGGTAACGGTAGCCGCGCACCGTCGCGCTGCCTCCGGCATAAAAGCGTTTATCCGGCGGCAGGTCAAAGCGCCCTGCCCCTGCAATATTACCCAGCAAGCCACGCACGGCCAAGACACTCCGGCCTTCGGTGTGAAAATCCAGATAGCTGGCCGCCGACAATTGCATAATCACAAAAGTATGCAGTTCTGACCCCTGTAGGGATTCAATCGGTGTCAGCGCCGCTGTCGCCAGATTGCCGTGCGTGGGGTCTAGCAGATTGTTGGTGCTGTCATATTTGAGGCTTAGCGGCAAGCTGGCTAGGGTGTAATCACGGGTCTCACCCTGTTGGGTGATACTCGCTTGCTCTGGGCTTATGCCAACAGTTCCTGTCCAAACAGGGCTTAATTTCCGGCTGAGCTGAACTTCGGCAAGAAACACATCTTCATTATAAGTGATTAAATTTTGCCGGATATTCGCCACATTGACCAGTAAGGATTGGCCGATTTGTAAAAAATCCGGCTTAATGAAATTGGCGGCGACATTATAGCCGACGCCGGTGGTACTGTTGCCGCCCAACTGGGTGACTCCGGCGGTCAGGTTAAGCTGTTCGCCATAACCGAATAAGTTGTGATGTTGCCAATAATTGTTAAGGCTGCCCCCTAAATCGGTGGAATATGCTGCCCCTAAATGGATAGTATGGCGTAACCTTTCCCCGACCACAAAGGTGACCGGCAGATGCTGTTGGAGATCGAGTTTCTGTGGGTTCTGCCCCTCACCTAAACGCACCCGTACCGTCGAAAAAACCCCGGTTGCCTGTAAGCTCTGGCGGTCTTTTTCAATATCGGACAATTTAAACGGCTGCCCTGAGGCGATTTTTAAGCGGCGGTCGACAAAAGCCGGGTTTACCTTAGCCAAACCCTGCACACTGACCTTGCCTAAGGTCACTGGCTCACCCGCCACCACGCGATAACTTACATCCAACTCGTGGCTGTCAGGCAATAATTGCCCTATCGGCTCTTCGACTTTTGCCAAGGCATAGCCATGATCTTGCAAGGCCAGCATTAATTTTTCCGCCGCTTGCTGGAGATCCGCCGCGCGGGCAGGGGCATTGGCCTTTAAGCCTAACCATTGCTTAGCCTCACTAGGGGCGGAGCCTTCAATAACCGCATTATGGACATGGAACAATGCCCCTGGCTCTACCGTTATTTGTACGGGTACAGGCGGGTTGGCGGGGGAGTAGTCAATGGTGTCGTAAATGCCCCGGTCATCTAAGGGGCGGTCGGCAATGCGCACCTGCACTTTGCCTTGGTAATAGCCCAAACTTTGCAAGGCCGCCGTAAACCGTCCCACATCCGCCCGTGCCCGTGCCACCATGGCAAACGAGCCAACCGGAGCGACTTCCTTGAGGCTGATTAAGGTGCAGACTTGCGCAAGCATCCCGTCTAACTCGGTATCGCCAGTTTTGGCAATAGTCACGGCATAAGGCTGGGGGTCGGCGGCATAAGCCGCCGTTATTGCCAGCAGTGTCAGGCATAAAATCCAACCGTTTATCCGCAAAGCAAATACGAGTTTCATAACGGCATTGTGGGGTATTTTAGTGTTTATGGGAGGTGGTTAGGCTAGGTTTACCTATTATTTTAGCAAGGTTACCCCAAAGTGTAGCCGTATACGTCCACAGAAGAAACAAAGAATGTGCGGGGGTGGAAAAGTTATCCACATTTTCTGTGGATAACTTTGTTGAAAATTGGTCATATTAAATTATAATTATTTGAAATAAAAGGTAAATTATTAGATTGTCTAAGTTTTTACCAGTCGCTGTAAATAGCCCATTATCTTGACAGGCAGCAGGGTATGCCGGGTGCTTGGGGCGTTTTTTTGCCAAACGAATAGCACGTCCATTTTGCGGATTATCAAAAAACCTTAGCATTATCCGATCACCTTCAATCAGATTGCTGCTTATATATCAACACTAAATCAACAGCTTCTGCTGATATATCAACACCTATTATTCTGATAAAACAAAATAACACATTGATTTTTATTTTCTTTTTGACATGGCATTGTTGTTGCTTTTAGTCCTTATGTGCAACAACTATCCAACTACTTGAGGGAAAAGCTTATGAATACGTCTGAGGTTAATGGCCATAACCAAATTAAAGGCAAAATACGGACTATCCACACCCGTGATGTCCTTTCCGAAATCGAATTGGATACCGCCGCCGGTATCATTACGTCTATTATCACCACTAGTTCATTAAAAACATTAGGTTTGGCAGTTGGGCAAGAGGCGGTTGCGTTAGTGAAAACCACCCAGTTTGCGTTAGCAAAACCGTAAGTGTGGTGGATTTATGAATGCAATAACCATCATCCAGCAACCCGCTGTTAAAGTGCGTGGCTTGGCATTTGTGCTGGAATTGGAACTGTCCGATCCTGCTGTGGTTGGCCAATATGAACTTAAGATAGTCAGCCATGACCGTAGCGAGGCATTAGTTGCCGTTGATGTCCAAACTAGCTTGCACGGCAAATTAACCTTAAGTGTGCCGATTCAAGCTATTCATATCCCGTCGCTAGCGAAAGCCTATTTGCTGGTCGCAGGTGACAGTTTGGATATTAGTCCGGTATTTTTGCGCTATCAGCTTAATAAAAATAAGCTTAATGATAATGCCTATTTGACGCATACGATTTTTAACGCTTCGGCGCGGGATTTTTCGCCTGATGATTTGTTTGTCGTGACTTATGCGTACTTAAAGAGCATACCGCTAGAAAATCAAAATTTCGGCGGGCTGATAACTGTCTTATCTTACCGTATTGCCGACAAATTAGACGAACGGGGCGATTTACTTGATAACGTCTATGCCACCTATCGGCAATATCGGGAAGTTGTCCAGACCCATGATGCCATTGCTTTCCGATGGTTTGTGTCCTGTTCCAGCGCGTTAGCTACGGTGTTGCTGTCGGTCGGTTCGATTGCCCAAGCCAGTAATGTGGTTGAAACGGCCTTAAAAACGATTGTCCATCCGGGTTTTAATCCTATGGTACATCAAAATTTTACCCTGCTGTTATTCCAAGGCGGCTTGATTAAGGTCTGGAACCAACGTTTTGACGAAGCCACCAGTTTGTTCATCAGTGCTGTTAATGCCGGACGTTATGGCATGATCGACTTATTGCACCCACAAAATAATTGGTTGCTAGGCCAGATCAGCGATTGCCACCACCTGTTAGGTTATATCGAAGCGGCTTATTGCGCCGCCATGGCTTGCAGCAAAGACCAATTGCCACCCCAGTCGCGGTTTGCGTCGGGTAAATCCCCAGCCAAACTGAAAATTGATTTCAGAAACATTTTTGAGCGGTTTGAATGTTGTAAAAAACACACGCCACCGTTTTTCGAACAAGTTTTGCAAACCATGCAGACCTATAAAGACCAACCTTAATTGTGAGTCTATGCCCATGAATACCTTATCGAACAAAACGCGGCTACTCGACTGCACCTTGCGTGATGGCGGCTATTATACCCAATGGGAGTTTGCGGCGGACTTTGTCAGCGAATATTTGGAACTGGTCGCGCGTAGCCCGATACACGATATTGAAATAGGTTACCGCAGCCCTGAAAAAGACAGTTATTTTGGCCAGTATTTTTACCTGTCGCAACAGCAGTTGCGCGAAGCTAAACAGCAGTTACGCCCTGACCAACGTTTGGCGTTGATGTTTAACCTCAAAGATGTCCATGAAGACAGCATCGACGGTTTTCTTGACGATATTGAAGGGATTGTTGACTTGATCCGCTTTGCGGTCGCACCGGGTGAAATAGCCCGCGCCTTGCGTCTGCATGAAAAAGTCGTCGCCCACGGTTTTGCCTGTGCCTTGAATATTATGCACTTGAGCAAATGGAGCCATCGGGTTGAAGAGGTGCTGGCGCCTTTCCAAGGGCTTGATAATCTGGATTGCCTAGCCTTAGTGGATAGTTACGGCGGCTGTTTTCCTGAAGAGGTGGGACGGGCAGTAAATTTGGCCTGCACCATTTTTCCGGGTAATGTCGGTTTTCATGGTCATGATAACGCGGGCTTGGCGTTTGCCAATGCTTTGGCGGCCTTGGCGGCTGGAGGTTTGTCGATTGACGCGACGTTTATGGGGATGGGGCGCGGTGCCGGCAATCTGAAAACCGAGCTGATGCTGACCTATATCGGCATTGCTACGGGTACGGAAATCCCCTATTTTGAACTGAGCAAGTTTATGGACAAAATGGCCAAACTGCATGAACTTTACCAATGGGGAACGTCTTTGCCGTATATGTATTCCAGCTTGTCCGGGCAGGAGCAAGGCAAGGTGATGGATTGGCTGATTAAAGACCGTTTTGACCCATCAGTGGTTATGGGGGCTTTGCAAAATAAGCTGGTGGTGCAAGGCAGTCTGGACGACAAAGCTTTTGCTAAGCTGGCGGATTTTCCGGCAGCAACAGGCCGTAGCCGTTTCATTTTGATCGGCAGTGGTGAAAGTGCGCGGCGGGCGGCCTCGACTATCGGACATTTTGATTTGGATGATACTGTTATTTTACATACCAGCCTTAAATCGACGGATTATTTCACCGATTTAAATGGGCATTGTATTGCCCTGTCCGGCCATGAAATCCAAAAGATACCCGAAACGCGCCTGCATACTTTGGCACAAGCCATTGCTTGCTGGGTGATCGCCCCACCGCCGCGTTTTTCGGGCAGTGTTCCCGAAATCGGTGAAGTGTGCCAAGTGAACCCGGCATCCCTGTTCCTGATTACGGAGATTGCCGACGTTTCCGTGCCTAGCCCCTTGCAATTGGGGTTAACAGCAGCGGTCGAATGCGGGGCTGATGAAGTCATGCTGATAGGTTTTGACGGCTATGCTGATGATGGGGAGTCTTCCCATGCCAAACATGATGAAAATGCCAGCACTATTGCCGATTATTTGGCGGTCGCCAACGTCCCGTATTTAGTCAGCCTTGCGCCGACCTTATACCGCATTCCGGTACGGTCGCTGTATGCGATGGTACAAGCCTGTTAAAGGAGACCGCCATGTTATCGCCTAGCCTTACCATACTTGATTGCGACGGTGTGTTGCTTGATTCCAATACTATGAAAATAGCCGCTTTCCGCACTACGTTGGCTGCCTATCCTGAAGGCGTTGTCGCGCGTTTTTCGGCTTATCAGGCCCGTAATTTTGGTCGTTCGCGGTATGTTTTATTTAAGGATTTTTTTAAATTTTTGGAACGCGAGCCAGAAGCGGGCGAGCTTGAGCACTTGCTTGACCGTTATGCGGCGATTGTCCGCTCGGCTTATTTGGATGTGCCGCTTACGCCCGGCTGTATCGAAACCTTGGTCTATCTTGCCGGCTTTGGGCCGGTGTATATCGCTTCCGGTTCCGACCAAACGGAATTGCGCTGGGTTATGGAGCAACGCTCACTGAGCGGTTATTTCACCGGCATTTATGGTTCGCCGCAAAGTAAAGCCGATATTTTAACGGCTCTTGCGCCTAAATCTGCCCGCCGGGCATTATTTGTCGGGGATGCCAAAGCGGATTTGGAGGCGGCGCAACGCCACCACTGGTGCGATTTTGTCTATATGCGGCGTTTTGCGGCGGCTCCCGCCGAGATGTCGCTACTGATTGAAGGAACCGGTTTGCCCGTCATCAATGTATTGCCTGACCTTTATGAGTTATTGCCGGAATATTCGCTATAACAGAGACTTACCCGCCCTTTCCTCCCCTTATCTATCCAAGGTATCCATCTATGAACACTGCCAAAGTCACTGCGATTATTCCCTGCCGTAAGGGTAGCCAGCGCGTCGTCAACAAAAACACCCGCCCCTTTGCGGGCTTTAATCATGGCCTGTTGGAGTTAAAGCTACAGCAGCTCACCGCATCTACAGCGATAGACGATATTTTTGTCACCACCAATGACCCGGTCGTCATTGCCTATATTGAAGAAGTGCGGCCAACCTTGAACAAACCCATCATTCTTGATCGGCGGCCTGACCAATATGCCGCTGACGATTCCCTGCAAGGTCTGATCGGTTATCTTGGGGCAACGGTAGACACCGATATTATCGCCTGGACTCATGTCACCTCGCCGCTGTTTGACGCGCCGTTATATGACGCGGCGCTTTACGCGTATTTTCAGGCCAAACAAGACCACAGCGCCGATAGTCTCATGTCGGTTGATGTCGCGCAAACCTTCGCTTTGCGTTCCGGGGCATGGATTAGTCATGACAGCACCATCAAACGCTGGCCGCGTACCCAAGATTTGGAGAAGATACAACTCGTCAACAGCGCTTTGTTTGTGATTGAACAGCCATTGCTGGTTGCCCTGCAAGACCGCGTCGGCCAAAACCCTTTCTTATTTGAAACCCCGCCTTTGTATGGTTTCGATGTTGATTGGGAGGATGATTTTGCTTTAGGGGAGAAATTATATGAGGTTTTGCTTAAGGAGACTGCCTAGGGCGAGTTGCTGGAAGTCTGTTGTAAATAGGAGGTATAGGCATATAGGCGATTTGCCGTTGCAGGTGGCTTGGGCGAAAATTTGAAAAATAGCTACCCTGTACAAACTTTAGCTTGATTGTGGGGTCTAATAGCCGTGAGCCGGAGGCATCCAGTCCTTCGCGACAGCTTAGCCACAGGAGCACTGTATGTCTTTAGTTAATGTACTCGTTTTCTTCATCTTAATGCTGATTTTCATGGCAATCCGCATTGTCAAGGAGTATGACCGTGGGGTTATTTTCTTTCTGGGCAAGGTCACTGGCGTACGCGGCCCTGGGCTGATTTTGCTTATCCCTGTTTTTGAACAGATGACGAAAGTGACCCTGCGCACCATTACCATGAACATCCCGTCGCAGAAAATTATCACTAAGGATAATGTATCCATCGACATTGCCGCCGTCGCTTATTACAAAATTATTGACCCGCAAAAATCGGTCATTGCCATTGAGGATATTACCAGTGCCGTCAACCAGATCAGCCAGACCACCGTGCGCAATGTGGTCGGGCAGTTTTCGCTAGACCAATTGCTTTCTCAAACCAGCAGTATCAATTTACAGATAAAAAATGTCATTGACGGCCATACCGAACCTTGGGGCGCGGAAGTGACGGCGGTGGAAATTAAGGATATTACGCTGCCCGAAAATATGCAGCGGGCAATGGCGAAAGAAGCCGAGGCCGAACGTGAACGCCGGGCTAAAATCGTCGCCGCCGAAGGCGAGTTCCAGGCGGCGGTGAAATTGGGCGAGGCGGCGGATATTATTGCCCTGCACCCCGTCGCCCTCCAGCTTCGCACCCTCCAGACTATGGCCGAAATCGCCACGGAAAAGAATTCCACCATTATTTTCCCCGCGCAATTCATGACGACCGTACAGGAAGCCATTGCAACAATCAGGCAAGATACCCATAACAATCCCCAGCCCCCCGCCGAAAATCAGTAGTGGCGATTGGCAAGCCCTCTTCACCACGAAGGCTTGCTGTTTCACGGGATGGATAGTTTAACTACGGCTCTTTGGCGGGAGTTCCAATTGCTGGTTAATATCAGCCAAGTCCGTATCGCTAACCACCCCTGCCGCCGATTTCAGGCGGATAATATTCATCAGATACTGGTAGCGGGCTTCCAGCAGATCCCGTTTGGCGGCGAACAATTGTTGTTGGGCGTTCAAGACATCAACACTGGTGCGTATCCCGACATCGTAGCCGGTTTGGGTCGATTCCAACTGGGTTTGGCTGCTGCTTAAGGCCTGTTCGTAGGCTTTGACTTGGGCAATACTGGAGTTGAGGTTCAAATACGCCCGTTGGGTTTCCAGTTCGGTCTGGCGGCGGGCAATTTCGACATCATCTTGGGCTTTTTGCTTGTTCAGCACGGCTTGACGGATGCGCGAGCTGGTCGCCCCGCCTTGATAGAGCGGGACTTGCAATTGTACGCCGATCGTACCTGTGTTAATGTCGCTGCCAAACCCGAAGGTGCTGCCGTTAGCGGACGATTCGGTATAACTGGCGACTGCGTCCACTGTCGGCAGATGTTCGGCTTGGTTGCGTTCGATTTCTTGGCTAGACAGTTTTGCCAGATCCTGTTGGATTTGAATGCTTAAATTACTGTCCGCCGCCACTTTCAGCCATTGATCCATGGTCTGTGCCAAGGTATTGGGTTTCAGGCTGGGTTTTACCGTCGCTAGCTGCTGGGGCAACTCTCCGGTGATTGACTGTACCGCGCGTTTGGCAATTTCAATGGCATTTTCGGCGGCTATTTCTTGGGCGATAACCAAATCATAGCGTGCTTGGGCTTCATTCGCGTCGGTAACCGTGGCGTTGCCGACATCGAATTTAGATTTTGCTTGCTCCAATTGGCTTAAGATGGCGGCTTTTTGCGCGGTAATCAAAGCCAGTTTATCTTGGGCTATCAGGGCATCAAAATAGTGTTGGGTGGTGCGCAGCATCAGATTTTGTAAGGTTAAATGCAGTTGCTTGTCGGCTTGGCTGACTTGGGTGCGCAGTTGTTCCATTTGCACCAGATTCTGTTGGCGGAACAGCGGTTGCCGCGCTTCCACCCCGTATTGGTAGCCTTGATAAGAGCGTACGCCATTGGGGAAAGGTACACCCATACCTTGATAATGGACATCGGACTGCGAGGCGCTACCGCCCGCACTGAAACTGATGACCGGGCGGTATAAAGCTTTGGCTTGTTCGATCAATTCTTGCGCCGCGCTGTTGGCGCTTAAGGCCGAGGCTAAGGTTGGGTCATGTGCCACCGCCTGATGGTAAATATCCAGTAAAGACTGGGGGCTGGTTTCGGCCACCGCAGGGGTGGCCCACGCCGCCGTAGCGGCAATCAGTGTAGTAACAAAAATGCTGGGATGTCGCATAGTGGATAACCTTTATTACGCGCAAAAAATGATGTCGCCGCCTAGGATACGGCTTGTTAGGCCGCCTGTACGGATGGGTTCATGAGGAGGCTTATCAGGCCTCATCCAGTGCCTCAGGCATTTTTACCCTAAACCATGCCGCATATAAGGCGGGTAAAAACAGCACCGTCAATAAGGTCGCCACGGCCAGACCGCCCATAATAGCGACCGCCATGGGTCCGAAAAAGACGCTGCGGGTCAACGGTATCATCGCCAGAATCGCCGCTGCCGCTGTCAGTACGATGGGGCGGAAACGGCGGATGGTCGATTCGACCACCGCTTGCCACGGTGCCATTCCCCCTGCCCTATCTTGGTCGATTTGATCGACCAAAATCACCGAGTTGCGCATAATCATCCCCGACAGGGCAATAGTGCCGAGCATGGCGACAAAACCGAACGGCTTATCGAACAGTAATAAGGCCAGGGTGACCCCGATAAGCCCCAAAGGCGCAGTCAGCACCACCAATATGACCCGTGCGAAGCTTTGTAACTGTATCATTAGGATGGTCAGTACCGCGATGAGAAACAGCGGGAAGCCCACTGCTACGGAGGCGCCGCCTTTCGCGGATTCCTCGACCGCACCGCCTGTTTCGATACTGATCCCTAGCGGCAAGTGGCTTTTCAACTCGGCTAATTTTTCTTCCACTTGCCCGGACACTACAGGGGCTTGCAAATCGCCTTGCAAATTACCGCGTACAGTAATGGACGGTATACGGTTGCGCCGCCAAATCACACCTTCTTCAAATTCGTAGCTGATAGTGGCGATTTGCGCCAGCGGCACACCCACACCTGTTTGTGTGTTAATCATCAGATCCGGCAAATGCGACAGGCGGGTACGCTGTTCGGTCGTGCCACGGGCGACCAAATCAATGCGCTCGATACCCTCCCTAAATTCGGTGATATATAGCTCTTGAACCCCGCCATTCAACACCGTGGCAATATCCGCCGAACTGATGCCTAGCAAGCGGGCTTTAGCTTGATCGACACTGACTTTAATCACTTTGCTGGGTTCATCCCAACTCAGCTGAACGTTAGTCAGGTTACTATTGGCCCGCATAATGTCGGCAATTTGCCGGGCAATTGTGCGTATTTCAGGGATATTGCTGCCGTTGACCCGAAATTGCACCGGAAAACCGACAGGCGGGCCATTTTCCAGACGCAGCACCGAAGCCCGCAGAGCCGGAAAGTCATTGGCAAATAAGGTCAGCAAATCTTTGCGTAAAGCTTCGCGGTCGGCCAGGGTTTTATTCAGGATGACAAACTGGCCAAAACCACGGTGCGGCAATTGGATGTCCAGAGGCAAATAAAAGCGCGGCGCACCGCTGCCGATATACGCGACAAAATTATCAATGCCCTGATGTTGGGTATTCCATTCGAGCAGCCATTGTTCCAGCTTTTTCGCTTGGCTTTCGGTCGCCGTATAAGACGCGCCTTCCGTCAGGCGCAAGTCGACAATCAATTCCAGACGGGTCGAATCGGGGAAGAATTGTTGCTGCACTTTGCCGAAGCCGATAATCGCGAACACAAACAAGGCAAGGGTAATGGCAATGACGGTCTTACGGTAGCGCACACAGGCAGTGACGACTTTTCGGAAAACGTGGTAAAAAGCCGAGTTATAAATGTCGTGGTGGTGGGCTTGGGGTACTTTCGGTGTCAGCTTCAGCGTTGCCCGCCACCAGTTGCCCAATTTTGAGGGCTGTGGGGCTTGGCCGTAATCAGGTAGCAGATGGTAGCCTAAGTACGGTACAAAAATCACCGCCGCAAACCATGACACTAACAGGGCAATCGCCGAGACCTGAAAAATTGACCGCGTGTATTCGCCTGTGGACGAAGCGGCGGTGGCAATCGGCAAAAACCCCGCCACAGTGACTAAGGTACCGGTCAGCATCGGCATGGCGGTGGAGGTGTAGGCGAACGAAGCGGCTTTCAGCCTATCCCAACCCTGCTCCATTTTCGCCGACATCATTTCCACGGCGATAATCGCATCGTCAACCAGCAGCCCCAAGGCCAGAATTAACGCGCCCAGCGAGATTTTATGCAGGCCGATATTCAGTTGCTGCATGACCAGGAACGTTGTCGCCAGTACCACCGGAATGGTGATGGCAACGACGATACCGCTACGCCAGCCCAGTGATAACAGGCTGACCCCCAGCACAATCACCAAAGCTTCGGCCAAGGAATGGACAAAATCACTGACCGAACGGGTAACAATTTCCGGTTGTGAGGTGACGGTGTTCAGTTCCAAACCGACCAGCAAATTTTGTTTGATACCGGCAATGGCCTTATCGAGGTTATGGCCCAGTTCAATCACATCGCCGCCGTCGGTCATGCTCACGCCCAGCAATAAAGCTTCTTTGCCCTGATAGTGGACACGGTCATGGGGCGGGTCTTCATAGCCGCGATAAATTTTTGCCACATCCCCTAGGCGGAAATCATGCTGGTGCGAACGCAAGCGCAGCTCCCGCAAGTCTTCCAAATCGGTATAGCGCCCGGATACCGCAATACGGATACGTTCGTCGGCGGAATCATAAGTGCCGCCCCGCACGACGGTGTTTTGGTTTTGCAAAGTTTGGATCAGCTCTGGGGTGCTGATGCCTAATGTCACGAGTTTGGCATTGGCTATTTCGATAAATAAGCGCTGTTTTTGTTCGCCAAAAAATTCCACTTTGGCGACATCTTTGACCTTAAGCAGTTCGGTACGGATTAGTTCGGCGTGTTTTTTGAGGTCGGCATAAGAAAAACCGTCGCCCGTCAGGGCATACATACTGCCGTACACGTCACTAAATTCATCGTTAAAAGTCAGGCTTTCCAATTGTTGCGGCAGGGTATTGCGGATGTCGCCGACTTTTTTCCGTAGCTGGTACCACAACTCAGGAATGGCCGACGACATGGTGTCGTCCTTAATGATGACAAAAATCATGGTCTCGCCAGGCCGCGAAAAGCTGCTGATAATGTCAAGGTGCGGCAATTCTTGGATTTTCTTTTCCAGCTTGTCGGTGACTTGCTCGGCCATTTCCTCAGCACTCGCCCCCGGCCAAGTGGCGTGTACCAGCATGACTTTAAAGGTAAACGGCGGATCTTCCGATTGCCCTAGTTTGGTATAGCCCATAAAACCGGCCACCGTCAGCACCAACATTAAGTACAAAACTAAGGTCTGGTGCTTCAATGCCCAGTCGGTTAAGTTAAAGCCCGTATTGGCGGTTTCGTGTTCAGGAGTCTTATTCATGGTTTTGTCTCCATAACCGGACGCACCAGTTGGTCTTTAGTAAGGGTATGGACACCCGCGATGGCGATAGTTTCGCCCGTGCTTAAGCCGCTGCGGATCACTACGCCATCTTCCCGAAACTCCCCCGTTTCAACCGCGCGTGGTTGTGCATGGTTATTAGCATCAATCACCCAGACTTGGCTTTTGCCGTTATTGGCGGTTAAAGCACGGCTGGGTATCAATACACTACTGTCATTAGCGGCGTTTGGGGCAGCAAACCGGACTCCAGCGGTCATGCCGAATTTAACGGCAGCATCGGTATTTTCCAAGGTGATGCGCACGTTAAATGTGCGGGTCGCCGCGTCCGCCGTCGGGGCAATTTCCCGCACGATCCCGGTATAGGTTTTTTGCTGATCCGCCCACATTTTTAATAGCACTGGAGCTTGCAGCTTGACTTCCGCCATCCGCGATTCCGGCACGGCAACCAGCACGTCGACGGTACGGATGTCGGCGATACGCACAATAACGTCACCTGCCGCAACCACTTGCCCCGGTTCGGCCTGGATAAAGCTGACTACCCCGTCCCGGTCGGCGGTCAAGGTGGTGTATTGGGTTTGGTTGCCGGAGATATTGGCTTGGGCTTTGACTTTCGCCAAGCGGGCGCTGGATTCTTTCAACTCCGACTCCTTAATATCCAAGGCCGAGGCGGAAATGAATTTTTTGGCGAACAATTGCCGTTGTCTGGCGACTTCCGCCACCGCCAAGGCATGGCTGGCTTCCGCCGAAGCCACTTCCGCCGCCGCCGCCGCCGCATTAAGCTGGCTATCGGTGGCATCCAGCCGCGCGATAACTTGGCCTTTACTGACTCTAGCGCCCATTTCCACGCGCCGCTCAATAATTTTGCCGGCAATACGGAAACCTTGGGCAGATTCATAACGGGGCTGTACTTGCCCTATCAAACTCATTGCCGTCTCTGTGGCGCTGTCAGCTACCTGCATGACCAAAGCCGGACGCGGCGGCGGGGGGGGCTCTACAGGTTTTTCACAAGCTACCAATAAAATTAAGGCCAATAATCCAAAGAGTAAATGTCGCATTTAAAAAATCCTGTCAGGTTGGCGGAGCAGGCCGCGTAAAAGGGCGTTTTGCATTAAGCTGAGTCGGGCATCAATGTCAGTCCATTGCATCCAAATCTCATTACCTAGGGCGATTTGTAAGGAACAAACCCCGTGTACGCCCGCCCATAAGGTTTGGACAATCAGTTCGCTATCGTTAAGGTCAGCCCTGAACAGTTCTGCATCAAAAGCCGCCTGCACGATGGTTTGCAGTTGCGCATAGGCATCTTGTTCGGTATTGCCCTGTTCGATACGGGTAATGTCCATATTGCAAGGCCCGCGCGGGGTCATGAACATAAAGCGGTAATGGCCGGGATGATGTAGCGCGAATTGGGCATAGCCTTGGCATAGCGCTTGGATGCGCCGGATAGGGTCAGGAATTTGCATAATCTCGCGCATCCCTGAAGCTAAGGCCAAAAAATCGGCATCACAAACGGCTTGTAATAAGGCTTCTTTATCTTGGAAATAGTTATATAGCGTAGTGGCAGAATACTTGATTTGCTTGGCGATTTCCCGCATCGATACCGCTTCTATGCCGCGCTCGACAAATAAGCTGCGGGCGGCATCAAGGATCAGGGTGCGTAGCTGTTCGCGGTCTTGTTCGGATTTAACTTTAGGGGGCATGGGCAATAGATTATGTTATTAACGACGTTAATTTAACATTGTTAATACATTGTGTAAAAGGTTTTTTTTCGCCGTAGCTTGTTTTTTGTAAGGCGCAAATAATTCAGGCAAATGCTAATGGGTACGGATCTTGGTGTATTGGCAAGATGGCCGTATGCCAGGACCCGTTTCACGATACGGATTACGCCGAGATTATTTTGCATTCCTTACCTATTTCCCACCCAGTGGTTAGCGACAAATTTGGGATGGCTTTATGAAAAACATGATCATCGGGCTGCACTGCCCGCCTGTTCCAGCCTTGTCACACCCTCCTCCACCAAATTGTCAGGTTCCCTACAAAATAAATCCATTAAAATATGTTATAATTCAATTGGATAATAAATGGCACATTGTTTGCTTTTAGCTTAACAAACAAAGCTATCAGGTCAAAAGCCATGAAATCGACAAAAGACATTGCGGCGTTGCTGGACGAACCCGCTTGCGAGCATAACAAAAAGGAAAAATCCGGTTGTGCCAAGCCTAAGCCGGGGTCGGCGGCGGGTGGCTGTGCTTTTGACGGGGCGCAGATTGCCCTGTTGCCCATTGCCGATGTCGCCCATATCGTCCATGGGCCTATCGCTTGTGCAGGCAGTTCGTGGGATAACCGGGGGACACGCTCTTCCGGCGCGGACTTATACCGTATCGGCATGACCACCGACCTGACCGAGCAGGATATTGTCATGGGTCGGGCGGAAAAACGCTTGTTCCATGCCATTAAACAGGCGATAGACACTTACTCGCCGCCTGCCGTGTTCGTTTATAACACTTGCGTGCCTGCCTTAATCGGCGACGATATCAACGCCGTCTGTAAATCTGCCCAAGAGCTGTGGGGTGTGCCAGTCGTGCCAATAGACAGCGCGGGCTTTTATGGCACAAAAAACCTGGGCAACCGGATTGCTGGCGATGCGATGGTCAAATATGTCATCGGCACACGCGACCCTGACCCCTTACCTGCTGACAGCCCTATTACTATCCATGATGTAAATCTGATTGGCGAATACAATATTGCGGGCGAGTTTTGGCATGTGTTGCCGCTGTTAGACGAATTAGGCTTGCGGGTGCTGTGTACTTTGTCCGGCGATGCCCGGTTCCGGGAAGTGCAAACGATGCACAAAGCGGAAGTCAATATGATGGTTTGCTCCAAGGCGATGGTTAATGTCGCGCGGAAGTTGCAGCAAAGTTACCGGACACCGTGGTTTGAAGGCAGTTTTTACGGTATTACCGACACTAGCCAAGCCTTGCGGGATTTTGCCAAAGCTTTGGGTGATGACGATTTGACCGCCCGCACCGAGCAAGTGATTGCCCGCGAAGAAAGCCGCATCCGTGCCGAATTGGAGCCGTGGAAGGTACGGCTGAAAGGCAAACGGGTGTTGCTGTTTACGGGCGGGGTAAAAAGCTGGTCGGTGATTTCGGCTCTGCAAGATTTGGGCATGGTGGTGGTGGCGACGGGTACGAACAAGTCCACCGAAGAGGATAAGGCGCGGATTCGGGAGCTGATGGGTGAGGATACCCTGATGATCAATGACGGTAGCCCGAAAGCCTTGTTAAAAGTCGTCCATGATTATAAGGCCGATATTTTGATTGCCGGAGGCCGGAATATGTACACGGCCTTAAAAGCGAAGATCCCGTTCTTGGACATTAACCAAGAGCGCGAATTTGGTTATGAAGGCTATCAAGGCATGTTGGAATTGGTACGGCAATTGGCTTTGACCATTGAAAGTCCCGTCTGGCAGGCCGTTAGGGCTCCCGCACCGTGGAAAACGTTGGCGGCTTTACCGGAGGCGGCGTAATGGCTGATATTTTAAAGCGCAATAAGGCGCTCTCGGTTAACCCGCTAAAAGCCAGCCAACCGATAGGCGGCTCTTTGGCAACCTTAGGCTTCAATCGCGCTATGCCGATGCTACACGGCTCGCAAGGTTGCACCGCGTTTGCCAAGGTATTTTTTGTCCGGCATTTCCGCGAGCCTATCCCGTTGCAAAGCACGGCTATGGATCAGGCCAGTTCGGTGCTGGGGGCGGATGAGAATGTCCGCGAAGGTATCCGTAATATCGCCGAAAAATCCAATCCCGCGCTGATTACGATTTTGACGACAGGCTTGGCCGAAACGCAAGGGGCGGATGTCCACCGTAATGTCCGCGAGTTCCGCGAGGCCAATCCAGAATTTGCCGATGTCGCCGTCGTTGCGGTCAATACACCTGATTTTACGGGCAGTGTCGAGACGGGTTATGCGGCGACACTGGTGGAAATCATCCTCGCTTTAGTGCCGGATGCTAAAACCGCTGGCACCTATCCGGGCAAACGTAAGCGTCAGGTCAATGTCTTGGCGAGTTATATGCTGACTCCGGGTGATTTGGAGGCGTTACGCGATATTTTTGAGCAATTCCAGCTGCGGCCTGTATTTGTCCCTGATTTATCGGATTCCTTAGACGGTTGTTTGACCGATGATGATTTTAGCCCCGTGACAATCGGCGGCACACTTATCTCGGAAATGGCGACCTTAGGTGATGCGTTGGCAACCATCGTGATTGGCGACTCCTTAAGCAAGGCCGCCGAACTGTTGGAGGCCAAAACGGGTGTGCCTACCTATCCCCTACCCCACCTCTATGGCTTAAAAGCCAATGACGCGCTGATGTGCGCCTTGGCAAAGATCAGTGGCAACGCCGTGCCGGAACGCATCGAACGGCAACGCGCCCAGTTGCAGGATGCCATGCTCGACACCCATTTTATGCTTGGGCAATTGCGGGTCGCCATTGCCGCCGATGCCGATTTGTTGGCGGCGTTTATTGATTTGGTACAGGAAATGGGTGCGGATGTGGTGGCGGCAGTGACTTCCTGCAATACGCCGCTGTTGGCGAAAATTCCGGTCGCCAGTATCAAAATTGGCGATCTGGAAGACATGGAACTGATGGGCCGGGCAAATAAAGTGCAATTGGTCATTGGTAACTCCCATGCGGTAGATACCGCCGAACGGCTGGGTACGCCAATTTTACGCGCGGGTTTCCCCTTGTACGACATTATCGGCGGCTACCAGAAAACCTGGGTCGGTTATCGGGGCACACGGCAAACCTTGTTTGATTTGGCTAACTTGGTCATCAATTATTCGCATGAAGAAATTCCTGTGTACCACTCTGTGTACGCGCAAAAACCCGCCAGTGAACTTACCGACCGGCCACAGCCATGTCATTAACCAGACGAATGCACATTGTGCCTGACACAGAAGAGGAAAAATTTATGGAAACCGCCTTAAAAATCGCGTTCGCCACTACCGATATGGACACGGTTAATCAGCATTTCGGCTCGGCGAAATCCTTCGCCATTTATGCCGTGGATATGGAAAATTCGCAGTTATTGGAAGCCGCGCAGTTTGGCGAACTTAACCAAGACGGTAACGAAGATAAGCTGTCGGTCAAGCTTGACCTGCTCGATGGTTGTGCGGCGGTGTATTGCCAAGCGGTCGGCGGGTCGGCGATTAACCA
The DNA here is from genome assembly GCF_002209385.1 of Methylovulum psychrotolerans. Lineage (NCBI taxonomy): Bacteria > Pseudomonadati > Pseudomonadota > Gammaproteobacteria > Methylococcales > Methylococcaceae > Methylovulum > Methylovulum psychrotolerans. The sequence continues at coordinate 1,426,955 of NZ_CP022129.1, read as the reverse complement.
ACTGATCGCCAGAAATATCCAGCCCGTCAAGGTGCATGAAGGCAGCAAGATTAAAGACCTGATTGCCGATTTGCAAAACGAAATCAAAGCCGGCCCGTCAAGCTGGTTGGCGAAGGCGATTAACCAACACAAAGGCCCGGATCCCGAGCGCTTCAATAAAATGCTTGATGAGGGCTGGGATGAATAGCTGCCCGTTTGCCCATTGCCAAGCCGGCACAAACACCCCCACTAATCATTAAACGGAGAGAACACCATGAGTACTGCCGCATTAGTCGTAGCCGAAGACGATGTCCATTTAAGTTCTGATATTGTCAAAGACTACATTAAACAATTACGCGCGATTGACACTTACGATACTTATGCAGGTTGGTCGGAAGCTAAAATCATCGACCCGGTTGTGTTGACCAAAGAACGCAAACAAGGCATTCCGGTTATTGGCGACCCTGATGAAATCACCATCGCCCGTTTAAAAGCCTATTACAACTCGTTGGCGACCCTGATCGAAAAAAAGACCGGATTGATGGCCGCCCCTATCGTGCATCTTAGCCACGAAGGGTTTGGCCGCGCGTTAATCATGGTCGGTAAGCTGATTGTGGTCGATAAAATTTTACGCGACACCCACCGTTTCGGCTTCGCCAGCTTGGAAGACTTGTGTGACAAAACCGACAAAGTCATCGAAAAAGCGTTGGGCTTAATCGAAAAATATAACGCTGCCGCAACGGATTAAGAGGGCTTGCCATGTCTGACGATTTAAAAACCCTGGAAAAAGAAGTCAAAAAAACCAAACGCTTGGCGAGTGAACAGGCGATGGTCTTGCATGACTTGATCGAAGACCGTTTACCGGATGGTTACGGTGAATTGATGGGCATAGCCGAAAAAGTTTATGCCGCCTGCAAGGCTTGGGATGAAGCTAACCAAAAACTGCTGGCCGCCCAAGCGGCGGCGGCCTAAGCGGAGATACATCATGGCTGAATTTGTCACCGGCGTTACCTTTGGCGGTTCGGAGTGGACTCCCGCATACGTTACCGACATTAACCAAAAGACCTGCATCGGTTGTGGCCGCTGCTTTAAAGTCTGCCCCCGCGATGTGTTTGATTTGGTGGATAAGGCAGAAGCCTTGGATGCCGAGGATTTTGACGACGATTACGGTGATTTTGAAGACGATGACGATAACAGTATGGTCATGAGCATTAAAAATTCTCTTGATTGTATCGGTTGCGAGGCTTGCTCAAAAGTTTGCCCTAAAGCTTGCTTTACCCATACCCATAAAATTGCCGCCTAGCCGCTAGTCGCTTGTAACTTTTTAAAGGATATTCATCATGCCCAGACCCGAAAAACATGTGTTTGTTTGCACCCAAAACCGTCCGCAGGGTCATCCGCGCGGCTCTTGTGCCCAGTCGGGTTGTGCCGAAGTCATGAATGAGTTCATGAACGAAATCCAAGCGCGTAACTTATTTGAAAAAATCGGCCTGACCAATACCGGCTGCATGGGGCCGTGCATGATGGGGTCTAGTGTACTGGTCTACCCTGAAGGTGTGATGTACGGCAAAGTGCAAAAAGACGATGTCAAAACCATCATCGAACAACATCTGCTCGGCGGCGAGCCAGTCGCCGATTTGTTGATGCCCGCCGAGATTTGGTGATGGCCGCTGTTACGCTGATTGAAGAACGGGTGCTGTTTAGCCCGGACATCCCGGAAGCGGTCAACCAGCTTTTACAAGCGGCGGTCGCCGCCAGTTCGGTAGACCACAGCAGGGCGGAAAGGCTATTTTTACAGGCGCAAAGCTTGGATAACGCTTGCCTGCAAACCTATTTCGCCCTGTATAAGTTTTATTTTTTCCAAAAACGCCTAGCCGATGCCGAGCGCATCGTCAGGGCGGGTTTGGCGGAAGCGGCAAGACAAGGCCAGTTTCCGGTAGATTATAGCCAACTGGCGCAACAGCCCAAACAATGGGATTTGTATGCCAATGATACCACCTTGTTTTATTTGTACACCTTGAAAGCGTTAGCCTTCATCAAATTACGGCAAGGCTATGACAGCGAGGCGCAACAGGTATTGGCGCATTTGCGGCAACTGGATCCGAAAGACCTTTCGGGGGCTTCGGTGATTATGGATTTAGCGGCGGGGATGGCGGCATGAGCGATTTGACAGCACAGATTACGGCCAACCGCCCCTTAGGCGAAGCCGTATGCCAGCGCCTAAGCGCGGAAATCGACAAACTGGGTTTTGCCGCCAGCGAAGCCCTGCCTTACCCGCAGTATGACGAAGCTCGTTTCGAGCTGGTCAAAGACCCGTATACGGGGGGGCATAATCTGGCCTGCCATTGGTTTAACCATGCCAATAAGCAACGTTTGGGTAAGCTGCAATTTAACAGCGACGGCAGTTTTTATGCTGAATTTGATGTCGTCAAACCCCATCCGCGTAAAAGCCAATGGTTTGTTGAAGGGGTCACAGCCTGGGGACAAGCGGACAATATCAAAGCGGAAGCCAAATTACTGCCCTTAACTCCCTAAGGAACGGGCATGAAATAATTTCGGCATTAATCCGGCAGACCTTGTAGGTTGCCAAAACCTGCAAGGCCTTAATTGATGAGTTTATTTCATACCCATTCCTAACACATTATTTTTACTGAATATTGGAGAAAACCATGTTATTAGAAACTTATCAGGCCCAAGGCTTATTAACCGTCACTTTAGTCAACGGCCAAACCAGCACGGCGGGCGTTTATGCGTATCGCGGCGATTTGGTGCTGAAAGAAGGCGCGTTGCGCGAAGGCACCACGCACGACCGCAAGCCGCCCGAAGCACTGTTCATCCATTCGGCGTTAATTATCGAAAATGACAAAATCAAATTTATCAACGGCCTATTGCCTAAGCTCGATTTATTGCCTGTTTTTGTAGAAAAATATCAGGCCGACATTGCCAGCGATTGTGTTGCCATCGTCTATGTCGAAAATATCGCCAAAAGCCTGCAAGTTGAATTGGCCGGGGTCACTTATATCTTGTTGCCTTACAAAGAAGGCTTGGTTTGGAACGAGATTTTAGAAGAGCTATATATCGAAAAAAGCGAGCTGAAAAACCAATCCGCCGAAGATAAAGTGGCCATCGCTTATGCCGCCGCCAAAACCTATAAAACCAAAGCACCGCTGGTGACGTATGAAGAAGCGCAAGCGAATACCTTTGTCGTGGTCAAAGATGCGTCAGTAGGGGCGATTTAAGCTAGCCTTTAGCCTAAGGCATTATCAAAGGATAAGCTTTAGTGCCGCTTGGCTTGCCGGACATAACGGCTAAGCCAAGCGTCGGCTGTCTTTAGCGATTTGTCTACACCATAACTTTAAGCAAGCCAGCCAATCCGTCGGCGGCTACCCGTCTACACTACGCCCCCCTTTATGGAGTAGCCATGAAACTGCAAATAGAACGCAAATATGTAGAAGCGATGGTGGATGAGTTTCCGGGCTTGGCGGCGTTAAAAGAGCAATTGCGGTTTGGCAATAAGGCCGAAATCCCCTTCAAGCAACTTTCCGACAATGAGCTGAATTATTTGCAAGTGTTGTACCAGCAAGAGGGTGTGGCGATGCAAGGCCATGTCGCGCAATTGTCGACGCTACAAAAAGCGATGAACGACGATATTGTGACGTTTACCGAAGATGATCTGGAAATGTTGCTGCCCGCCATTGCCCATTATCTTATCCATAATGCCTTGCGCGGCTGGTTGTTTCAAGCCAATGTCGCGGGCAAGCCGATGGCTTATCTGGTCACCCGCTTGGATTACACGCCGTCCGGCGAGGAAGAGACCGGACGTGTGACACTGGAATTAAAGGCCAATGCCAAAGGCAAGGTGGCCATTTCCACCGTCACTATCCGCGCCCGTGATATTGCCAATAAAACCATTACGGAAATTTTCTTGGCCAAGGGCTATATCAAGGAAACGCCGGAATTGATCAGCAGCTATGATGAAGCCGCCGAACGTTATTTTACTTGGTGCGGCCAATCCGGCGACCAATTTCTCGGTAAAGGCACGGGCTTTTACGCCGAAGACCCTACCGCCACGCACCGTAACACCGATTGGGCGCGTAAGGATGTGGTGGTGCTGTCCACCGAAGGCGGTAATGCCCGGCTGGTCTGCGATGAAAGCATCCTGAGCGAACGGGCGTTAACCACCGATGCTAAAGGCGATATTTTGGCGAAATATTTGCGCAAAGCCGCCAAAAGCACCCGCTATAACGGCAAGGTCGAAAATGCCGTGGAAGCCACCCAAGCGGAAATCCCCAAAGGCCTGTTCATCGATTTGCCCGTACACGGCTATTTATTGATGTTCCATCTGGAACTGCATCATCATTTATGGGTGCATGTCAACGATATAGAGCCTTACCGATATCAGCCCGAACTTAAGCAAAAGCTGATTTTGCGTGAAGAACAAATTGATCTGATTGATATTTTGACCGCCGAAATGGATGTGTTAATGGATGATATTGTCGCGGGCAAATCCGGTGGCACGACCGTGTTATGCGCAGGCCCCGCTGGAGTCGGTAAAACCCTGACTGCTGAAGTCTATTCCGAAATTATCAAACGGCCTTTATACCGGGTGCATTCCGGGCAATTGGGGTTGAGCGTCGCGGAAATGGAAAAAGCCCTGAAAGAGGTGCTGACCCGTGCGCAACGTTGGGGTGCGGTGATGCTGATTGATGAAGCCGATGTTTATATCAAACGCCGTGACAACAATATCGCCATGAATGCTGTGGTTGGGGTGTTCTTGCGGGTGTTGGAATATTTCAATGGCCTGCTGTTTTTGACCACCAACCGCGTCGATGATATTGACGAGGCTATCGTCTCGCGCTGTATCGCCCTGATTAAGTATTACCCGCCGGATACTGAAGCCCGGCGGAAAATTTGGCAAGTGATGGCTGCCCAGTTTGAGCTGAATATCGATGCCGCCCTGATCGGCCAACTTGCCGATAACTTCCCGCAGGCGACAGGCCGCGACATCAAAGGGCTTGCTAAATTAGTGGCGAAGTTTTGCCAACATAAAAACGTCCCGCCGACGTTGGATGTCTTTACCCGTTGCTCCATATTTCGGGGTATGGATTTAGATCAGCCCGCTAATGGGGGACTGTCTCCAGCCGCCCTGCCGTAAATTTTAAGAGGGAAAGCCCAATGGCTATTAAGTATAAAAAAATTTCTGTTGCCGAAGCAAAAACGTTGATCCAAGCTGCCGCCCCGATGATTCTGGACTGCCGGGACACCAAGGACTATAAGGCCGGACATATTGATGACGCGCTGCATGTCCATGAGGGCCTGAAAGAGTCCTTAATCAAACGCGGCGATAAACAACGTGACCTATTGATTTATTGCTATTACGGCCATGCCAGTGAGCATCTTGCCGAATTCTTTAGCGATTTCGGTTTCAAGGCCGTCTATAGCCTGGATGGTGGCTATGCCAGTTGGCGGGAAGCCCTTCAGGCGGCCTGATGAAAACGGAAGTATGGGCTTGGCTGCAAGACAATTATTTTTCAATCGCCCAACCTACGGCACAAAACAGTGCAGGCCTGTATCCGCTAATCTTGGCCTGCCAGCAAGGCCGTAGTGATGTTGTCAGGTTTTTACTGGCCGAACAGGCCGACCTGAGTGTCGTCGATGATTATGGCAATAACGCCTTATGGGCGGCCTGTTATGCCCAAAACGGTGAGTGTATCGCAGCTTTGCTACAGGCAGGTATTGACCCGGATTACCAAAGCCCGGCCTCAGGTGCGACTGCCCTGATGTTTGCCGCCTCCAGTGGCCGGGAAGCGGTGGTCGAACAGCTTATTCAGGGCGGGGCTGATCCGACCCTGAAAAACCATGATGATTTTACTGCGGTGGACTTAGCGTCAACCCGAAAAATCCTCAAATTCTTATCCCCGCTTGTTAAACCAGGAGCTTGAAATGGACGCATTACCCCGTGAACTGGCTTTACGCATCGCTTTGGCATCACGCATCTTACCCGGCATTGATATACCTAAATTACTGGGCATACTGCATGAACGGGTCGGTTCGCCGTTAACTGACGAAAAGCTCAAATCCATCACCGTCACTAACCTAAAAACGGGCTTGGGCAGTTTAGATGGCGAAGAAGACGGCGAAGACATCGGCATCGGTCTGGCCAATATCAAACTGGCGGTACGCTATTTGTGGGGTGATGAAGACCAAGACGAAGATTTGCCGGAAATTATGCCCTACCAAGACGGCGACCTGCCCGAATCGATCCGGGTCGCCATCGGCTCGAACAGTGGTGCGTTAATTAACGGCCATTTTGGCTCGTGCATCCGTTTCCTGGTCTACCAATTATCGGCTACCGATTACCGTTTAGTGGACATCCGCTCGACCATCGAAGCCGACAGTGCCGAAGACCGTAACTTGTTCCGCGCCCAATTGATTAAAGATTGCCATGTCTTATTCGTGCAGTCTATCGGTGGGCCAGCGGCGGCAAAAGTAATCCGCGCCGATATTTATCCGATTAAAGTGCCGGATGTCACCGAAGCGGTGGCGCAATTGCAGGAATTCCAAGCCGTTTTTGCCGCGCCGCCACCTTGGTTTGCCAAAGCCCTGGGACGGTCTGCCGAAGACAGCGTCCGTTTCAGCCATGATGCAGCAGCAGAGCAGTCGGCAGTCGGTTAAGGCAACGAAAGCATAATATAGCCTGGGCAGGCTGATACTGCCGCCCAGATTTTAAGCTGGCTTAGCCGATAATAGCATATTGTCAAACAGACGGGTAAACTAGACGGTGTTTTAAACCTCTAGCCAAACTGTCCCGCTTATGAGCCAAACCCATATTTTTGCCGACATTCCCAAGCAATTGCCAGAAGAGCTTTTCACGACCTTGTTCAAAAACCCGCACGTCCATATCGAGCGCATTGTCTCGCAAGGCCATGCCAGTGCCGAGGGTTTCTGGTATGACCAGCCTTGGGATGAATGGGTGTTGGTCTTACAAGGCCAAGCCCAGCTTGCTTATGAAGACCAAGCTGATAGCCTATTAAATGCGGGTGATTATGTGCTGATTACTGCCCATACCAAACATCGGGTGGCATGGACGGCGGCGGAAGAAGTCACGGTATGGCTGGCGGTACATAGTTGCTCGCCGGACTAAAGCGGTGTGCAAGGGCTTTTAGCCTTTACCGATGGTTTAGGTGTGTATCAATCTTTAAAATCCTAGCGGCGATCTACAAAATGGCTAAAAACTATTTTATACCAAGCTGGCTTTCCGTTATTCCTAGCTTAGGAACGTGCATAATGTAATTTAGCCAATGATATAAGCTAAGTAGTGGTGCAGAAGTTTGTTAACAAAAATCCTGTTAAAATGGACGCAATATTAACTGCTTCCCCCGGTTCAATTTCCGCGCCGCCAAGCAGCATTGGAGGTTAGAGGACTTCATGAACATCGGCGCGGCCCAAGTCGGCAATGCCGCCGACCTTTCCCTGTTCATGGTGACCTTTTCGCAGGTGATGGCCGCCAAAATGGGCGGTGACGAAAAACTCGGCATTTTGGACATGAAGACGCTCTTCAGGGCGCAAAAATACACGCTCCGCGTTATCAAATCGCTTGGCCTGGACGTGAAAAGTTTATTAATCGGCAACACCGTCTTCGGGGCTGTAGAAATCGGCAGGATCCATCCCAAATAGGGCGGCGTTTGGGAAGGGGCTTTAGGCCAATCAGTGGGTTGGGGGCAATTCAGGCTTCAGCTTAACCTATCCATTTGGCAAAGGTATTGTAAGAAGATTTCATTATCAGCAATACACTGAAAAAGTTCATTATAATAAGCACCTATACTTTGGCTTTAGGCGCTTCCCTTTTCTACCTTACGTTTCATCTGTTGTTTAGGTGCGGCAGCGGCTTAAGTCTCCCGTTTTCTTACCTATACGGTTACGCCTTACCATGCCCAAACTCACCGACACCTACGCTAGAGCTTACGATTGTTGTGACCGGATTCTCACCGAATTAGGCCGTTTTCCTACTATTGACCTGATCCGGGAGCGGATTGGGGTCAATAGTCCGACGACCATCAAAAAGGCGATGAACGAATGGACGCAACATTTTGCCGAACAGCATTTTGACAAATTGCACCGCCCCGATATTCCGGTGACACTCATCCATAGCGTCGAACAAGTCTGGAAACTGGCGGTGCTAGAGGCAGAAAAGGCCTATCTTGACAAAGAAAAAGCCTATCAGCATAGCTTGGCCGAAAACCAAGCGGTACTGGTCCAGCAGCAACAGGAACAGCAAACGTTAAAAGCCATACTTAGGGACACCGACACCGCGTTAGCGCAAGCAGGGCAATACAGCCAAGCCTTGCAACAGCAACTGAACGGACAGCAACAAGAGAATGCGGAGTTGCAAGAAAAGGTAGCGGCCAACGAAAAGCAGTTGCAGGAGCAACACAAGCTTATGCAGGAACAGGCTCTGCGTTGGCAACAGCAACAAGCGCAAGAGCAAGAGTGGTTTGCCCGGCGGCTCAGCGAGGAAAAGCAGTTTCTTGAAGAAAAATGGCAAGAAAAAATTCAAAGGCAAGCCCAACAAATTGCCGTATTGAGCGAATCCGAAACCAGCTTGCGCCAAGTCTGCGCCAGCTTGCGCCAAGAACAACAACGCTTGCAACAGGTTTTAAGTAAACTTGACCAAGGGCAGAATAAGCCGCACCGCTTTAAAATCAAATCAGTGCCTGGTAATAAGCCAAGCCGTTGAGTACGGAGCTTTCTTAAGAAAATACGATAAACATAAATTCTGCTCGACAAATACCTCATTAGGATTAAGATTATTGTAATCTGTTAATGCGTTAACCAGCGCTCATCTTAAGAGGTGCCTTATGCCACATCAGCAAACGCTTACTATTGACGGCAATCAGGCCGCCGCGATTATCGCCCATAAGCTCAATGAAGTGATTGCCATTTACCCGATCACCCCCGCCTCGCCGATGGGCGAATGGGCGGACGAATGGTCGGCACAGGGACAAGTGAATTTATGGGGGACGGTGCCGCAGGTCATCGAAATGCAAAGCGAGGCCGGAGCCGCCGGGGCGATACACGGGGCCTTACAGGCGGGGGCGTTGGCGACCACCTTCACTGCTTCGCAAGGCTTGTTGCTGATGTTGCCGAATATGTACAAAATTGCTGGCGAGCTGACAGCCACGGTCTTCCATATCGCCGCCCGCTCCTTAGCCTGTCAGGGCTTGTCGATCTTTGGCGACCACAGCGACGTGATGGCGGCACGGATGACCGGTTTCGGGATGCTTTGCGCCAACTCGCCGCAAGAAGTGTTAGATTTTGCCTTAATCGCCCATGCCGCCGCGTTGGCGGGGCGAATTCCGCTGATGCACTTTTTTGACGGCTTCCGCACGTCGCACGAAATCGCCAAGATTCAATTGCCCGATGATACGGTGCTACACGCCATGATTAACGAGGTATGGCTACACGCCCACCGCCAACGCGGCCTAACGCCTGACCGTCCGGTGTTGCGCGGCACGGCGCAAAATCCCGATGTCTATTTTCAGGCCCGTGAAACCGTTAATAGCTATTATCAAGCCATGCCCGGCCTTGTCCAACAGGTAATGGACCGCTACGCCGGACTGACAGGCCGTCACTACCAATTATTTGATTATTTTGGCTCAGAACAGGCCGAACGGGTCATTATCATCATGGGGTCAGCGGCGGAAGCGGTGGCGGAAACGGTGGACTACTTAAATAACCACAGTGAGACCGTCGGCTTGCTGAAAGTGCGTCTGTACCGGCCTTTTTCTGCCGAGGCTCTGATTGCCGCCTTACCCGCCACTTGCAACAAAATTGCCGTACTCGACCGCACAAAAGAGCCGGGTGCAGATGGCGAGCCGCTATATAAAGACGTGGTGACGGCGATTGCCCAAAATCACCGCAAATTTTCAGGTTTTCCGACCATTATCGGCGGACGGTATGGGCTGTCCTCAAAGGAATTCACCCCCGGCATGATTCGGGCGATTTTTGCCGAACTGGCACAACCGCAACCGAAAAACCCCTTCACCATCGGCATCTATGATGACGTTACCCATACCAGCCTAGCGTGGGACGCGGCGTTCCGCACCGATGCCCAGGCCGAGACTTTCCAGGCGATGTTTTATGGCCTAGGCAGTGACGGCACGGTGAGCGCCAATAAAAATACCATAAAAATCATTGGTGAAGCGACCGACCTATACGCGCAAGGGTATTTTGTCTATGATTCGAAAAAATCCGGCGCCATTACCGTCTCGCATCTGCGCTTTGGCAAACAGCCGATACGCTCGACCTACCTGATTGCCGATAACGATGCCCAGTTTATCGGTTGCCATCAAACGATTTTCTTAGAACGCTACGATATGCTGAAAAACGCCGCCGCTAATGCGGTGTTTTTACTCAACTCGCCACAAACGCCCGAACAGGTCTGGGCTTCGCTACCCGCGCAAATGCAGCAGCAAATGCGGGCGAAAAACCTGCGCTTTTATGTCATCGACGGCTATAAAGTCGCCGAGCTGTGCGGCATGGGCAAGCACATCAATACCATCATGCAAACCTGCTTTTTCGCCATTTCCGGCGTGCTGCCCCAAGATCAGGCGATTGCCGCGATCAAGCACGCCGTTGAAAAAACCTACCGCAAAAAAGGCCAGCGCATTGTCGAACTGAATTTTCAGGCCATTGATGACACCTTAGCCAATTTGCACCCGGTCAACTACGCCGCCCTACCCGCCAATGATACGGGTTGGAGTATCCCGTCCCGCATCCCGGCTTCGGCCCCCGATTTTGTCAAACAGGTGACAGGCGAAATTATTGCTGGGCATGGCGATTTGCTACCCGTCAGTGCTATGCCCTGCGACGGTACATTTCCGACCGGCACTGCCGCGTATGAAAAACGCAATCTGGCGATGGCAATCCCGGTTTGGGAGACCGATCTATGCACCCAATGCGGCAAATGCGTGATGGTCTGCCCACATGGCGTAATCCGCAGTAAAATCTATGCGACAGAAGCATTAGCAAATGCCCCCGCCAGTTTCAAACACGCACCGATGCTAGGCAAAGATTTTCCCGAAGGTTTGGCGATGAGCTACCAAGTAGCACCGGAAGATTGCACAGGCTGTACCTTGTGTGTCGACATTTGCCCGATACGCGACAAGTCCAATGCCAGCCGCAAAGCCTTAAACATGCAGCCGCAAGCCCCTTTAGTGGAAAGCGAGCGCGACAATTGGGCGTTCTTTTTAAGCCTGCCGGAATATGACCGCCGCCTGTTAAAAACCAACACCATCAAAGGCGCGATGGTCATGCAGCCCTTGTTTGAATTTTCCGGCGCTTGTGTCGGTTGCGGCGAAACCCCGTATTTAAAACTGGCCTCGCAACTGTTCGGCGACCGTATGGTGATTGCCAACGCCACGGGTTGCTCGTCGATCTACGGCGGTAACTTACCGACAACCCCCTGGACTAAAAATGCCGAAGGCCGCGGCCCCGCTTGGAATAATTCACTGTTTGAAGACAATGCCGAATTTGGCTTAGGCATACGCATCGCCCTTGATAAACAGCGCGGCCACGCCCAAGAATTATTATTAGACTTACGCTCCTTACTAGGGGCTGAAATAGCCGATGCCATCCTAACGGCCAACCAAGCCGATGAAGCGGAAATTTACGAACAACGCGAACGGGTCGCCGATTTAAAACACCATCTCGCCAAACTCAGCCACAGCAAAGCCATCGCCTTATTGGAACTCGCCGACCATTTATGTAAAAAGAGCGTCTGGATTATCGGCGGCGACGGCTGGGCTTATGATATTGGTTTTGGCGGGGTCGACCATGTCCTCGCCAGTGGCCGCAACGTCAATATTTTGGTACTGGACACCGAAGTCTATTCCAACACCGGCGGGCAAACCTCTAAATCCACACCCTTAGGCGCGGTTGCCAAATTCTCGGCAGGCGGCAAGGCGACCGCGAAAAAAGACTTGGCCTTATTGGCGATGGACTACCCCAACGTCTATGTCGCCCATGTTGCTTACGCGGGTAAAGACACCCAAACCCTGAACGCGTTCTTGGAAGCCGAAGCCCATGACGGGCCCTCGATCATTATCGCTTACGCGCCTTGTATCGCTCACGGTGTCGATTTGTCCAACAACCACCGCCAACAGAATTTGGCCATCAAAAGCGGGCATTGGCCATTATTCCGCTTCGACCCTAACAAAATTAAGCACGGCAAAAACCCCATGCACTTGGACTCTGCTGAACCCTCTATCCCTTACCGCGATTTTGTCATGAGCGAAACCCGTTTCAGCATGTTATGGCAAAGCCAGCCTGAGGCGGCGGAAGCGTTTTTGCAACAGGCGCAACAAGATGTGAGACACCGCTACCATTATTATAAACAACTGTCCGAACTGGTTTGGGATGAAAATACCTCCGTTTCGGCAGTCAAAGCCCAATTAAAAACCGAGGCCAGCCATGATTGACTTACCCAGCGTTGACTTAAGCACCCGTTACCTAGGCCTGCACTTGGCGAATCCGCTCATCCCGTCCGCCTCGCCCCTGAGCAAGGACTTGGACAGTGCGCGGCGGCTTGAGGATGCCGGTGCCTCAGCCATCGTCATGTATTCGCTGTTTGAAGAGAAAATCACCGCCGAAACCCGCCATTTCGCCCGCTTTTTTTTCCAGCAAGCACTAGGCCACGGTGAGGCCGACTCCTTCCACCCTGTTCCCGCCAACGTGCAGACCTACCAGCAACATTATCTGGAGCATCTGCAAAAGCTGAAGACCCACTTAGCCATTCCGGTTATCGCCAGCCTCAACGGCACATCCGTCAGCGGTTGGTTGGATTACGCGCGGGATATGCAAGAAGCGGGGGCCGACGCGTTGGAATTGAACATTTACCATCTGGCGGCTAACATCCTTGAAGACAGCCAAACTGTAGAAAACCGTTATCTGGATATTGTCCAAGAACTGAAAAAACATATCCGCTTGCCGATTGCCTTAAAACTGTCCGCACAATTTAGCTCACCACTCCATTTCGCCAAACGATTGGAACAGGCCGGTGCCGATGGGCTGGTCTTGTTCAACCGCTTTTATCAGCCCGATATTGATCTGGAGACCTTGCAAGTCGTGCCAAAATTGGAATTGTCCACGTCGGCGGAAGCCTTATTGCGTATCCGCTGGACGGCGTTAATGTACGCACGGGTGAAATTGTCGCTGGCCGTCACAGGCGGCTTCCATACCGCCCCTGATATTATCAAAGCCCTGCTGGCCGGAGCGGATGCCGTACAACTTTGCAGTGTCTTACTGACCCACGGTGCGGATAAACTGCGTGAATTATTAGGGGAATTGGCCGCGTGGCTGACCGAACATGAGTATGAATCCGTCAGCCAACTAAAAGGCAGCGTCAGCCAACAACACGCCATAGACCCCAGTGCTTACGAGCGGGCGAATTATGTGCAGGTGCTGGATAGTTATAGCTATCCGGCGGGGGTGTTGCGATAGGGACGACCGTGGTTTTTTACTAATTTTGCTTTTTATATTAAAAATCAATAGCTTGTTTAATATAGGAGAATGGTCAGGCAAGTCATTCTGCCCGGCCATTTTGCTTATTGTAGAACTACCAAATAGATTACAATTTTTTAATTTAACAAAAATCTCCATTTCAACGTAACCCTCATTTCTTATGTCATTTAAGTAATGCTCTAACATTAGAAATCCATCAGGTTCAAAACCACTATCTGGAAGCCAATTGGAGTAAGGTACTCCCCATTGTCTAGACCAAAATCTCATAAAATTAAGATAAGACATCTTTCCTAAATGTTGCCGTATCTCAGGTTAACCAACGCGGCCACCAAGCTCCATGTCAGGGAGTAGTTTTTGTGTTTGCCCCGGTAAACGTCTTTGACGATACTGAAAATCTTGCAGCGGCGGTTGAAAGCGGCTTGTCTTTTGTCTTTTTGACGAGCAAGACCGAATTCTGGTGGTGGCCGTGCTGGTTAACCTGATATCTGGCAACATTTAGGAAGGATGTCTAATGTCTATCATTACCAGATCTGGGCTATATTGGGATACTAGGCTAATGGCTTGGCCTCCTGAAAAAGCTGTCGCTACCTTTCATAGCAGAATCCTTCCAATTGGCTGCGAATATCCATAGCAATAATACCTTCGTCTTCGACAATCATAATCTTGCTGCTGCTAAACATCGTGGCTCTCCTTAAAAAGCGTTAGCAAAGCGTAAAAGGTAAATGCAGCCCCGTCTTGCCCGTCCAGCGTCATCTCCCCCATCAGTTGGTTGGTCAGCGTGGTAACTAGCTGCAAGCCTAGGGACGTACAGTTTCTGAAATCCACCCTGCTAGGGAAGCCGACACCAGTATCGGCGATCACTAGGATAAACTCGCCTGCATCCTCGGTGAAAGTGATAGCAATCGTACCGCGCCGACCTTCAGGAAAAGCATGTTTAAGGGAGTTTGTCAATAATTCGCTAATAATTAGCCCGCAGGGAATCGCGGTATCGACATCAAGAAATATATCATCAATGCGCAGGTTTAATAATTGGTTGGGTGTTTTTTGTCATGCTTCGGACTGCATTTGATTTTTGTGTGTTCCATAAAAGCAGTGAACAGCCAAGCCGCTACCTTACATTTCTAAAACTAACAAAGAAATATCATCTTCAAAATCGGCTCCGCCGCGCCATAAATGGATGTCGCTATCTAACAAACGGATCGCTTCTGCTACAGGTAGCCCCCGGGTTTTTTCCACGGCTATCCGCAAACGCTCGCTACCGAACATTTCTCCGGCAGGTGATTCGCATTCGGTTATGCCGTCAGAATACAAAACCAGCCTATCACCAGAACAGTAGTTGAGTACGATGGATTCATAATGGACATCGGCAATAATGCCGACTGCTAAGCCGCCATTAACAATCAATTCTGTCGGTTGTTGTTGGTGCAGATACAGTGCGGGGGGGTGTCCGGCTTGGCATAGTTCGATAGTTTTGGCTTTAGTATCAATCACGCCATAAGTCATCGTAAAGTAGAGGATATTATTGATGTCAGTCTGGAATTGGTGGTTCAACGCAGAGACAACAGCAGGCGCAGTCTGTACAACTTGGCGGTACGGTGCGTTTGGCAGGCTATGTTTTAGATAATTGCTGCCTTGGTGGGTGTCGGGAGACAACAAGCGGCTGAGGGTAAACGAGTGCATGGCGGAAGCAATACCATGTCCCGCCACGTCGATGATATAAAATCCACAATGGTGGTCATCCAACGGAAAAAAATTGAAAATGTCGCCCGATAAATGGGTTGAGGGATGGAATAGCCAGTCGATGGCGATGCCTTGGTTTTGGGTTGCGGCATCGGGCAGTAAGCTACGCTGCATGGCCGCCGCCATTTTCAAATCCCGGTTGATAATATCATTCGCCGCCAATAATTTTTTGCTGGTTTCAGTCAGGCGCAAATTGTTTTCTTGGAGTTCTTGCTCCAGAAGCAAAATTCTCTCCCCGGCGCGGATGCGGGCGTGCAATTCGTCAAACTGGATGGGTTTGCGTATGAAATCATCCGCCCCCGCATCCATGCCCTGTACCACCGACTGGGCATCCTCAAGAGCGGTGATTAAAATAATATAGATATAGAACGGCAATGCCAAGGCGCGTATTTGCTCACACAGCTCTGTACCGTTACCGCCTGGCATCAACCAATCAGTAATGACGAATTGGATATTCCCCTCTAAAACCAAGCTTATTGCCGTATTGATGTTATTGGTGGCAATAATATCGTAGCCACATTTTTTCAAGCTACCTTGGATCATGAGCCGCGTGATCGGGTCATCTTCGACAACTAGAATACGCATAGATTAGGGTTGTGGTTTTTAAAAAAGTGCGTTAGCCAATTCAATCGCCCAGCAATGCCGATAAGGCCGCCACTTGGGTCGGCAGAATTTCAAAAACGGTATGCAGGCGGGTCAGTTCAATTAATGATTGCACCACCGGACTAGTGACCAATATTAAGCGCCCAGATTTTATTTGCATGGCTTTAAATGCCGAAATCAGCACGGCACAAGCACTGGAATCTATAAACGTGACTTGCTCCATGTCAATCACCAGTAGCCCCTGCCCTTCATCAATGAGCGTTTTTAAGCGCTCGCGTACTTCGGATGCCTCCACCATCACAAAGCGGCCAGATAAAGCCACAATATCTATGTCACCCTGTTTTTGTTCGTTGATAATCATATTAAGCATTCCTTTTTTGCCAATTGTTATTGTATCGGTTCACTGCTGAGAGTGTCATTAATGTTAAGCTTTTTAATGTGTTGCCGGGCTATCTGTCCGTGCGCACTGTTGCGGCAGGCGCCAGGGACGCACAGTCGCCTTATTATCCTTAAGTATGCAACGTATTGACGTTGATGTCCAGATACAGAGCCGCCCAAAATTGGCGCATAAAAAATCATTTCCACTTCGGCTTAGGCCGGATGGTGTCTGAGCAGCCGAGGGAGCTTCCGCCCCGCCCATGTTTTACGGTATTGTCCAGCCGTAATTGACTGAACCCGCCTTTCCGTACGGCATGTTACCTTCACTATGGCAGACGGTGGCCAAACGTTTCACTACCCGCATTGCGTTCTTCCTTACCTTGATTGCCGGTCGCATAAACCAAGGTGGCAGCGGACTGTAGCAAGGTGGCGCGGCTGTCGATTTCGGTATAACGCGCATGTGCCAAATCTTTTTGCGCGGACAACAGTTCTATCACCGTGGAAAAGCCATGGTTATAAGATTCTTGGGTGGCGGCGTATGATTCTTCAGCGGCTTTCAACAAGGCTAGCGCAAATTCGCGTTTTTCCAACATAGTCTTGGTGTTGGCGTAAGCTTTCCAGATATCACGGATGATTTCCAGGCGCAAGGCCTCAAGTTCGGCTTTGGAGGCTTGTTTCTTGGCCTCGGCTTCATGGACGGCATTGCTGCGCTCAAAGCCATCGAACAACGTCCATTCTATCGTCAGCAATGCCGTGCCGACCAGATTGCTGGCCGAATAACTCCCATAACCGGGCGGTGTCGTATGCACATCGCCCCAGTATTGATTACCTAAGCTACCGCCGAGAGAGACCTTCGGCCAAAATTCGGCTCTGGCCTTCTTTACTTCCGCTTCGCGGGCACGCAATTGTGCAAGCCGTGCCATCAGATCGGGGCGTTGTTCCAAAGCCTGATCGGCAATTTTTTCAACCGACTGCACCAATTCTGCGGGTAACGGCAATTTGCTCAGGTCTATTAGCCGCAAGGAATAAGAGGGCGAGATGCCCAGGCCCGTTGTCAGATCGGCTTTTGCCTGAATGACCGAACCGCGGGCATCTTGGAGGTCATAGTTGGCTTTGGCTTGCTCCTGGACCGCCAACAGCACGTCGGGGCGCGTCGCCAGACCTTGGTCAAGCTTCGCCCGGACTGACGCGGTACCGGCATTTGCTGCCGCCAATGTTTGCTGCGCCGCCGTTACTTTGGCCAGGACGGCCTGATAAGCAAAAAAACTGTTGGCGACCCGATAGGCAATTTCTTGATGTTTGCGGTTGAAGGTAAAATTAGCGGCGCTCAAACGTTGTACGCCCGCGTCGATCACCGCCTCCCTGCGTCCGAAATCGAACAATGTCCATGCCAAATTTAAACTGCCCAAAGAAGAATAGCCATAGCTAGTCAGCGCCCCGCCGGGGATAGGGAAACTGGTTTTGAAATATTGCCCGAACGCCATTGCCGTTAGAGTCGGGTACCAAGCAGCGCGATTCCTCTCTAGCTTAGCGGCGGCGGCTTTTGCCTCTTCCCAACTAATCCGGGTTTCCGGGTTGCAATTCAGGGCAAGATCGACCAGCGCAGGCAGATCGTAAGTTAGCTTGGTATCGACCGGACTTTCTTCAGGCGGATGGCTGGATATAGCGGTTTGTTGCATACCGGCGGTACTCTCGCCCTGCCAATAAGCGGCAGGGTCAGCCGGAGCCGCCCCATAAGGGTTGCTAAACGGCAGGGGGCCTGGCGACATACAGGCTGTTAATGCCACCGCCAAAGCCATTGCCAAAAACTGGCCGCCCCGTAGCAAGTAGGCTAGGCATAATGGTAAATTGCTGCTTCGGTAACCCAGTAATGCCGCAAAACGTGAAACCATTTTTTCAAATGCCAGATCTGTTGTGGGATAAATAACTGCTTGTCCGCTTAATTGAGTGGCTCAACAGAAAAATTACGCCCATAATATAACAATAAGCATCCGAGTGATACACGACCCAAATCAAAACCAAGCAAATGTTGTTATTAAGATCATCGAAATTGAGTTTTTCGTTTAGTTACAGCTTATGATGTCCAAAGCGATATTGCAAAAATCAGGGGTTCCGGCGGTTTTGGCGGTTTTTTTGCCGGCTTGCGACCCGATACTGAGTATTGAGGGTTCATTCTGGCCCGCTTGGATTATCTGCATCCTTGCTGGTTTGGCGACAAGTATGGTGCTGATGTGGCAATTGGTGCGATACCGGCTGGCCGCGCATCTGGGATCGCCGCTGTTGATTGTGCCGAGCTTATGGGCGTTATGCACTTTTTCCATCTGGTTGTTATTTTACTCGACCTAAATGCCGGAGCCGCCCAATATGGAAAATAAGCCAATGGATAGCCAAGTTATCAATCTTAAGCGCCGCATCTTGCTAGGACGGCTCATTGGTATCTTAATCGTACTCGGTGCTCTGGTAACTGGGGCTTTGGCGTGGCGCATCAACTATCAGCATCCCCGTACTAACGACGCGATGGTGCGGGCCGACATCGTCGGCATTGCACCGGAAGTGAGTGGCCGTATCGTCGAACTGCATGTTGAAGACAATCAGTATGTTAAACAGGGCGATCTGCTGTACGTTATCGATCCGCGCCCGTACCAGGCCAAACTGGACCAGGCCAAGGCAGAATTGCTGTTGGCGGAAAAAGACGTGGATTCACGGCGTGCCTCCAGCAGTTCCGCAGAAATCGCCATCGGACGGCTGGAACACCAACGCACGGCTGCCGAAGCGGAAGTTAAACGGATTGAGGCGGAAGATGAGTATCTGCATAGCTATTTGGAACGCCTTGAGCCATTAGCGGAGAAGCAATACGTCACGGCAGACCAGCTCAAGCAAGCGCGTTCCAAGTACGCCGCTTCACGCGCTGAGTTGGCGGATGCCCGCGCCAAAGTGCTGTCGGCTCAAAGTGCCATTGCCGAGGCCAAAAGCGAGAGCCGTGGCGCGGTATCGTTGATTGCCCAGTCCGGCAACGTCAATGCGCGTACCGAAGTGGCTAAGGCGATTGTCGCTGCCGCCGAACTTGATGTGGAATACTGTTCAGTACGCGCACCTTTCAATGGCTATGTCACAAACCTGAATACCCGTGAGGGCGAATACGCCAAAGCCGGAACGCAAATGTTTGCTCTGGTTGATGACCGCCATTGGTATGCCATTGCCAACTTTAAAGAAACCTATTTGCAATCTATCCACCCAGGCCAGGAAGCGGAAGTATTCTTGGTCGGTTATCCGGGCAAACGCTACCGGGGTGTCGTGACCGGCATAGGCTGGGCGAATTCTCCTGATAATATCAAGCAGCAAGGCGTACTGCCGGAGGTTCAGCGCACGTTGAACTGGGTTATTCTGGCATCCCGTTTCCAAGTTCGGATTGAGATACCCGAACGGGATCCCGATCATCCTTTACGCATGGGTATGACCGCCTTTGTCACCGTTCTAGGTCGCCTCGCCGAACTGCCGGAGCTTACGCCAGTCAGTAAAACCCCTGTTTCGCGATGAGCAACGGCGGCCCGCAGCCCGCTTCGGTGCCGAACGAAAGGCGCGGCGGCCTCTGGTTCGGCACCAGCCTGACACAATTCCTGATAGCTGAACTTAGGGATTTTCCGGGGCGGCGGGTTGCCGCATTGCGTTTGTTCATCGTTTCGCTAATCATTGCTTTGGTCAGCCAAACCCTGCATGTGCCGCCATTGGGGGCGATTGCGTTGCTGATCTGCCTGAGTTACGACGCGTATGCGAATGCCGGCCAATCCCTGGCGTTCGGGATGCGCCAACTGGGATATATTAGCGTCACTACCTTAATATCGGTAGTGACGCTGATGTTTGCCGGTAATGATGCTTGGCTGTTGCTGCCTCTGTCTTTTATCATCTTAGCGGTAGCCCTGTTTCATGCCCGCTTGATCGCTTGGCCTACCGGTATCGCGCTATGGTATTCAGTAGCGGTGTTGTATGGCCCAAGCACGCCCGAACAAGGCATTTACAATGCGTTGTGGAATATCCCTATTATCGGCGTATTGGCTATCGGTTCATGGACAGTGGTGCATCTGACCATTAAACCGCAAGACCCGCTCAAACAACTGAAGGCAAGTATCGCGGCGCAATTGGCGGCCGTGGAAACTATTTTAAGTACACGTCTGGCCGACAGCGGTGTGACGCTTCAGACACAGGCTATGCCAAAGCATACCATCCCAGACAGCTTGGGTAAGATTTTGGTATTGCTGGCCAACACGGAACTGCTACATCCCTCCACACATCAGCAGCACGACACTTATCTTGCCTTATTGCTGGAAATTGATGGCCTGCGGCAGATCGCCATCTGGCTGGATCAGACCTTGACACCAGCGTTTCGTAGGCAACCGATGGATCAGGAGAAGTTAAATGTCTATCTGGCCTTACAAAGTGCCTGCGCAATGTTACGGCAAGGCGTGGAGGAATCACGCGATGTGTCCGGGCAAATCGGTACGCTGCTGACCGACGCGGTGCTGCATAGTTATGCGCCGCAAACCAACCCCTCGATATTAACGGCTATGTGGCGGGCACTGCAACGGATTACCGGACTGCTGCATGACTTGCATCAGCCCGATACGGACGTGCCAACTTTGGCTGGCGAAACGGACGATGACGAAACAGAGGGCCGTTGGTTTCCGGCTTGGTTTGGCTATGCATTTTGGGCCACCCATGCAGATAGCTTACAATTTGGCATTAAATTTTCTTTAGGGGCGATAGTTTGTGCATTGATCGTGGAAAGTTTAGGTTGGCCAGCTATCAATACCGCCATCCCCACTTGTCTGGTTGCCGCGCAGACCAGTCTTGGCGCCGACTACCGTTTATCGCTATTGCGTTTGTCGGGTGCGGTTGTAGGTGGCTTGTGCGCCTATTTTTACGTGCTGGTTTTCCAGTCCCAGCTTGACACGGTAGCGGGCTTTGCGCTGGCAACGGCGCCGTTTTGGGCTTTGGCTGCTTGGATTTCCTCGGGTAGTGAGCGTATCGCTTATCTGGGCAGGCAACTGGGGTTTTCGTTCGCCATGTTCGTGTTACATGATTTTGGCCCGGTTTCCGATCTTTATTTGCCGCGTGACCGCGTTGCCGGCATTTTTCTGGGCATTATCGTGATGGGCGTGCTCGATTACGCGCTATGGCCGCGGCGTTCGATTGTGCTTGCCCGCCACCATAGCATAGCCGCATTGCACACCATAGCCAAGCTGACTGCCCGATTGCCGGATTTAGGCGTGTTACTCACGCATACCCTGCCATTACGTTTGTCGGCAGATAAAGATTTGGCCGCGGCTCAGGATTTGGTGGTTCACGCGATACTGGAACCGGATGCTAAATTAAGCCACAAAATCTATGAAAGGACAACGCTGAGTGCGTTGATTGAAGCCGCCGGAAAGTTGTCTGGCCTGCTACAGATTCGGCGCCGCTATCGTTTGTTGAGCGGGCAGCAATTTAGCCATTTTCCTGATGAGTTGCAACAATATAGCCGCGCTTTCGATAAGGCTTTGGCAAGCGAGTTGGAGAATGCGGCATTGATGCTGCAAGGCGGGCAACAAGAAACTTGGACTGAGGTTGCCGATATCCACGAGTTGCTGAAACAAAGTTATACCAAACATCACCGTATCGACAGCTTACCTGCTGATTTGGCTTTGGAATGGGAACTGCGCTTTAGGCTAGACCAGCAAATCATGGAACTTGTGGAGAAAATCCAAATAACGGCTCGGGATTCTGTTGATCTTTGACAGGCATCTTGGAAAATGCAACTTATCGCCATTTTTGTTATGGGGCTTCATTTGCACGTTGCTTTAGCGTATTGCCATAACACATAAATCCGGCCTATGCTTTACAATCTCCCGTATCCGCCAAAAGCCATTAATTAAACTGGCCACCAAATTGAGAAAAAATATGAGTAAATTATCCCCCACACAAAACCGATCAGCTGCGCAACAATTAGGTGTTGCCGAATCCTATACAGCGTTCATGACATCTACGTCATTGGATTTACTGGATGAAGCTTATCGGCAAGATTTGGGTCAGTTACAAGACGACGGCGATTTTTCAGCGGATGATGCGATCCACATTGTTGAACTGCACACTAAAACGGTAGGTTTGCCAACCGGATTTATGTATGTCGGAATGGAAAGCGACAACCAAAAACACCAAGTGTTTGGGATCGTGAATCTGAATTGAGCAGTTTGGCTTATGGTGATGAAAATGACGGTTATATTCTTACGTTTAGCTAAAACTAATAAAGAGACGCATTTTTATCCAAATAAAGGTTGAATTAAAGCCGAAAAATGTCAGTCTCTGGTGATGCCGCAATGGTTTATAACTTCTTTGACAGGCTTGAATTAGGCTGTAAGGGTTTTATGTCAATGGCGAAATCCATGTGGATACGTTTGGCGGCGGCATTGACTTCTTGCTTATTTTTAAAAGGCCCGGCAACTACCAGATAGCTATGGTCTTGCTGAACTTTCCGTGCCGGTATCATAGGGCCTTGGTGATTGAGCATGGCGGCCAGTTTTTGCGCTTCCGTCCCATTATCAAAGCGGCTGACCACCGCCGACCAGTCGCCGTCTGTCAATTCGGCAACCACCGGCTGTTGGTTAAGTTGGTCAGGATGCTTAATCGGCACGGCTGCTTTTGCCAATTCCGCTTCATTAGGGCTGGATAGGCTTACCGGTGTCGGAATGCCATCGGCGCGGGCAATAATACGCTCGACTTTTTCCCAATCAACCGCCGAGTTTTTTTCGGCACTGAGTTGGCGCAGTTGTTTCAATAACTGTTTCTTTTGGTGGCTTTTATCATGCGCCCATTTGGCTAGCGGCTCATTGGCCTCAAGATAGAGCATATTGTTGTGCCATGCCGTCAAATACGGCTGATGGACAATGCGCACAGGTGTACCGACCGCAATATTATTGAATAACGCTTCAATATCCTCCGGGTAAAGCTGTACGCAGCCGTGGCTGACCTGCATACCGATGCCGTAGGGTTTGTTGGTGCCGTGGATCAGATAACGCTCAAAACCCAGGTTCATGGCATAAAGCCCTAAGGGATTGTCAGGGCCTGGTCCTATGACAGTCGGTAAGGAATCGCCTTTTTGGGCATGTTCTTTCTGTATCGAGGCAGGCACATACCAGCTAGGATTGGCTTTTTTAGTGGCGATGCGGGTCAATCCCGTGGGGGTATTCCAGCTTTGTCGGCCAATGCCGATAGGGTAAGTGTAAACCTTGTCAGGTTGGCTTTTAGGATAATAAAACATCCGCATATTGACCAGATTAAGGGTGATGCCCTGATGCGGCGAATCCGGCAGAATAAAGCTTAACGGTAACAGTACCCGGCTGTCTGTGGCGGGTGTCCACGCGGGGATATTGGGGTTAGCCAAGGTAATATCATTGTAGCCTAGGCCAAAATGCCGGGCAATATCAGAGAGCGTATCATTTTCTCGGGTGTTGACCGTCGCCAATGTGCCTATTAACGTTTGACCATCGGTGAGCGCAAATTCATGGGTCGGAATGCTGGTTTGGGTAATTTCAGGTGCCACCTGTGTGATAGTTTTAGGGTCGGGCGACACACCCAGGCTCTGGCAACCGCTAAGTACAATAGCGGCAAAAATAACCGCTAAGCCTAGCGTCGATGGCAATAGTGATTTTTGGGTATTTGACATAATAATGATCCGTTCATTAACCCAGCAAACGGTTAAGCCGCTTACATGGACAAAAAAAGAGCTTGGTTTAGGTCGTGTTGCCGCCGAACAGACAACCCTACAATTTTTGGAAAAAAGAAGTCAGCGCTTAACGGCTAGGCTAGCTGCTGGTTTTTTGGAGATCCGGGTTTGTAGCCAATAAGTCGGATGTAGGCTAAGGCAGCGGCTGACGGTTCTTGGTAAAGCCCCGCCCATTTTATAGCCTAAGCCTTTAAGTCCTGTCCGCAACAAGGCTGACGGGATGAACCAAGGTGCCCGTCTTAACAAAAAGCGCAGTTCCGAGTACATAAAACGCCAGCCTTCGCCGGATACCCCGCCCAATAGCTCTTGTAGCCAATTGTTCTGGGTGTGGAATACGCCAATATCAAAATAGCGTTTAAACTCGTCCAGAAAGCCATAGTCGTGGGAATGGAACACTTGCGCATCGGCGCAATAGGCGATTTTCCAGCCGTTAACCAGCATCTTAGCCGCGACAAAAGTGTCTTCGTTCATGATGGTATCAACAGGGAAACCGCCAGCCTGGACTAAGGCGCTACGCCGATAGGCGGCGAAGGAGTTGGAGATAAAAGCCGTTTTAATGCCCCAGCGGCTGCTATCTTCCAGACTGCGCACTTGGCTGGCCACCGGATAATTGAACAGGCGGGCGTGGGCGGCAATCGGTCCGGCATGGCGGTGCGGAAGCTGCCGTCCGTAAGCCGCACCAACCTGGGCATCGGTAAATGCCGCCAAGAGCCGTCCGATGGCATCGGGGCTAGCCAATAAGGCATCTTGGGTTAAGAAGACGATAATCTCCGCTTCCGGCAGCATACCGATCCCCATCTGACGGGTGCCACCGTGGTTAAATTCGGCTTTAGCAATCTGCTGTACGGTGAAGCCGTAGGCTTGAGCCAAAGCCACGGTGTAGTCTTGGGATGAAGAATCGATCAGCAACAGCGTGTCCGGTTTTCGGGTCTGTTGTGCGAAGGCTTTCAGCCAAACTTCCCAAGCCAAGCCCGCATTGAGGGTTGGTACGATAAGGCCGATAAGGCCGATATTAGTCATGAGTAGTCTCCATTGCCGATTGCGGCCTATTGACCGCGACTGTTTGGGTCAACACCTGCCAGATCCGTTCGCCAAGCGTCACCGGATTTAACTGGGTTTCGACATACTGCCGCCCTTGCCGTGACATCTGCTCCCATTTGCGCTGGTTCACCGCTTGTGCCTTACGCAGCACGTCACACAAAGATGCGGCAGACCTTTCGAAAACCCAGCCTACACCCACGGTTTCCAGATGATCCCAAGCCAAGCCTTTGGCGACTAAAACCGGCCTTCCTGCCGCCATCGCTTCGGCCACCACATTGCCGAAGTTTTCACGCATACCGCCAGCGGCTTCCAAACCCGAAGGCAACACTAAAAAATGGCTGTCGGCCAGCACCGTCACAATTTCGTCGCGCGGTAAATACCCCAGATAACGGATAGCCCCTTGCGCCTGCCCGACCAATGTCTGAAATTCTTCAAAATACGCTCCGTCGACACTCCTGCCGGCAATCAGTAAGCTATCCTTCGGATTGCGCACCGTTAACCAAGCGCGGATAAAGGCATTAATCCCTTTTTCCTGTTGGATATGCCCCAGAAAGCAAAGCTTAAGCCCCGTTCCGGTTGGATAATCAGCCACCTTAAAATCCCGGCTGTCTATACCGTTCGGCACTAAGACGATACGGGTATCTGCACCCAATACCTGACGCACTCCTTCGGCTTCCGTCGGACTGGTGCAATGCACGGCAATGGCCTTACGCAAGGTAGGTAATGTAAGCCATTGATAAAATAGCCATTTGTGGGGTTTTTGCCGTCGGATTAGCCCGACATGTTCGGGCATTAATCCACCATGCACTGCCACCATAAACGGGCGGCGCAACAAGGTGCAAAACACCGCCGCCAAAGTCGACGGCCAAGTGGCAATGCCGTGGATATAAACGACAGGGGCTTGTCGGCAGACGCTGAATATTTTAGGGATGGCTCCCAAGCCAAATCCCCAGCGCCGGAACCCATAGCACTGATAAAGCCTGACTTCCACTTGTTGGCCTAGCCGAACATCCTTAGCCGATAAACGGCCATCCAGCGATTCGTCGGCGGCAATCAACACCTGTTGATAACCGCGTTCCGCCCACGCTTTCGTTAAGACTGCCGCCGTGACTGATACGCCGCCATAGCCTTTGGCGGGTGGGATATGCGTTGCAACAATACCTACATCCATAACATTTCTCCTGGATTTATTTGTAAACCATCTAAGGCCGCATAATGCAGCCTCATCACCTGCGATACGCCAAAAATCCCCGCCAAACCCCCAGTAGATTGTAAAAATCATAAGCCAGCCTTTTGCGGTTAAATAAAATCCCCGCCAGCAGCATCTTAAAAAGGGGCGCGATGAACATTTTGCGGACGATGTAATAGAGCATGAACCTATCACGCTGGTTGGCGAATTTTCTGATGTAAGCGCCCACTCCGGTGGAATACATCAGCATTCTTGCCGTCCCCAAGGTATAGTGGTCTTTGTTGGCGTGGAAAATCCGTATCTGCGGGTTATAGAACGCACTGTTTCTGGCCCGCAGCAAGCGGTACATCAGCTCAAAACCTTCACCCCCGGCATATTTCGAACCGATGCCAAAATCATGGTCAAAATAGAACAGCCGCCGATCAATCCTGTCCACAGCAAAAAAGTGCGTAAACTCGACCCCCATCATTTGGAACCGGGAAAAATACCCAGCTTTGTGGCTATTAACGCCAATGCTGAAGCGGGTTGATGAAAAATCGTAGGAACCCGCGACTAAAATGGCGAGGGTGTTCCGCCGCACAAATTCCGCGACAACCGCCTTAAGAACATCCGTGTCATAGATACAATCGTCATCAGGAAAGGCGATGATGTTGCCTTGGGCAAAACCAATGCCGTAATCCCTCGCCCTGGCGTTGCCGACAAAATTGACTTTGATATGCCGCATTGCAAAACAGCCTTTAAATTGCCCGACCACTGCGTCAATTTTGCCGTCTTGGTTTTGGTCGATAATAACCAACTCAAAGTTTGCATAGCTTTGTGCTTGTAAAGACTTTAAAAAATCCAATACTTGGGCATCTCTGCCTAATGTTGCTAAAATAAGTGATACTTTCATCGTTAGCCCCCGGCTTGAACGCCTGCTTTGGCTTGTAAATAAATGCTCGCCTCATACCAAGTAAACATAAGTGCGAACTCCAGCCCCCCTGCCCCGTCCAAAAAACCGCCGCGCAGGACAAAATGGTAGAAAAACCGCGCTAGTATCCTTAGCCATGAACGTCCCAATAACACGCTTAAGCGTCCGCGCGTGGTCATTACCGCCCCGTTGTTAGGATGTAGCTGCACTTCTTGGGCGGCCTTACCGATATGCTTGTGCATCCACGCAATGATTTCGCCATGATAAAAATAATGCTGGTAGGGAATATCGCCATAACCCATTCGGCAAGTATTGATGACCGCTTCACCATGCCCGGTATGGTTGCGGACAAAGCGGACGGTTTCCCTACGCACCAGGCGGGGGTGATAAATCGGGTAGCCGGGTGCGTGGTTTAGGCGTTTGCCCCGCAGATACAAGAGCGATGGCACCATCAGTACATCTACTGAAGCGATTCCAGCCATCCCCGACTCAAACCAAGCGTAAAACGCTTCGGGATAGATTTCGTCGGCATCGATAAACAAGATCCACGGTGTACTGATGGCACAGTGCTTAATGGCAAAGTTACGCTGCTCGGCAAAACCGGGCCAGGGATTGCTGTAGATTGCGCATCCCCGTTGCTTGGCAATCGCCAAGGTGTTATCTGTGCTCCCAGAATCGACAATAACAATGGCATAGGGCTCAGGAATTGCCGCCAGACAATGCGGCAAATTCGCTTCCTCGTTTTGGGTCAAAATAACGGCGGTTAACATAAGGCTCCTTTACTATTGTGGGGTTAATGGGGGCGATACTGTCATTGCTTGACCGCATATACATTGAGATAAATACCCCAACCCAGGGCATTCATCAGACGTGCAAACGGGTTTTGCCAACGCTGGGTCAGTGCATCCATTACCGCCGCCGATTTACCCTGTAAGCCTAAGCGTTTAGATAAGGCCTTGGCAGGGATGCGGGTGATTTGCTCCACCTTAACCACGTTAAAGCCATTGCGCTCAAGTAGGGTCGTCAGACCTTTTTCGGTAAAATAATTGACATGTTCGGGTATCCATAAACAGGCGTTATCCTTAGTGCCCAATAGCTTGACCAAAACCGAATGGTAATTAGGCACAGCACAAGCCAACACGCCGTTTTGAGCCAATAAGCCGCCGACCTTAGCGATGGCCTGCTCCGGCTCAAGCAAATGCTCCAAGACCTGCGACAGCATCACGATGCCAAAAGGCTCTGCGGCATGGTAGTCCTCAAACACGATAGGTAGTGGTTCGTCGCCATTCAGCTCCCTGAACACTGTATTTTCGTATTGGCCCGGATTAATGCTGACCGTCCGATAGCCCAATTTTCTAAGGGAATGGGTGCAAAAACCAAAGCCCGAACCAATATCAAGCGCCTGCCGATTGCCTGAGCGGTTAAGTTGGCTGTCCCGTTCAGTCATGCGGATGGCATCTGCTGTGCAATTGGGAAACTCCGTCTCCCGCGCTAAAACCTCCGCTAAGGTTATCGCTTGAGTTAAGGCTTGGCCTGAATACTGGTAAATGGCCTGTAACCATTGCTTATGGGGTGGCCTATTTAAAAAGCCCGTGCCACAGTTAGCGCAACGGTAAATATGAAACTCCTTCTGGGCTTCACCGTCTGTGTAATGGAAGTTTTTTTTCCGCCAATAACTGATGTGCGGATTCCGGCAAGCCACACATTCTTGCAAAATATCGCCATAAACCCCTGAAACAACGGATGTATAAATCATTGTCTTTATGCTCCTTTTAGCTTTTTATTAGAATTTTTGTTAAATTGATACGCCGCAGCCTGACATCACATCTGCTGTCTTCGCTTGAGCTGGCCTTTGGGCTAATGGCCCGCCAAGGCTTAGCCAACAACGCCAATACCAGGGCTTCAACGCCAAAATAAAGGGGATTGGCGAGAGCCGCGCCTGCTAAGCCGTCGTACTTGACCAGTAACGGGATACTGATAGCAGCGATAACTGCTCCGCAGATACGGCCTTTTAATACGGCTTGCGGGCGTTTGTTCGCCAACAGCGGTTGCGCCACCACCGTTCCTAAGGCATGTAACGCCGAGCCGATAGCGATGGCCGGCATCAGCAGCACCGCCGAATGGTAGGCTTTGGCCAGCAGCAAATCCGCCAACCAATCTTTAGTCATCAGCAATACCGCCACACCGCCCACCCCTAAGGCGACAATACCGCCTATCCATGCCCACAACAGTACAAAGCCTTCGCGGCTCTGGTTCTTGGCAACGGTTTGGAAATAGGCGGGTTGGAAAGTCCGCAACAGTACCATTGCGCTTCGGTTAAACGCTTCGTTAATGATGGTGTATGTTGCCGCATATAAACCCACATCCGCCGCCGTCATAAAATAGCCAATGACATATCGGTCACCTAAGCCGTTGAGCCAAAAAATCACTTCCATAGGAATCAGCGGCAAGGCATAGAGCCATACTTCGCTTCTGAAATCACGGCCTTTACCCGTTTGGGTTTGCGGTTCTGGCTTAGCGATTTGCAGGCGTTGGACGAAGCCCCATAAGGTATTGGCGGACAGGCTGGCTAAGATATACCCCGACAACACCCACTCCGCCCTACCGCCAAAATACCAAACCAGCACCAGTGCCAAGACAGGCCGTAAAATACTGTCGCTGGTTTGCCAAAAGCTTGCGCCGCGTTGTTTGCGCTCACCGATCAATAACTGGATGCCTAGTTCGCGGCGTACCGTGACCGCCAGTAAGAGGCTGGCCAGTGCGAACAGCCGGATGTCGCTGTCGGTAAAATAGCCATAAGCCGCCCCGCCCAGCATGAGAAACGTGATGGCCATAGCGGTTGAACAAACCGTCAGGCTTGCCACAACCGTGTATAAGTCCGCCCTTTCCAGAGCATTTTTGCACTCCGAGACAATCCGCATCCCGGCACCGATGAAAGGGTAAGAAAACAGGCTAACGCCTAAGGCGACAAAACCGTTCAACAACGCCACCTTGCCGTACATATCAGGTGTTACCCATTCGGTCAGCATCCGCGTCCCTGCCAGTAAAGCCAGGGCAGAACCGAATTGGCCAAATAACGCCCACCAGGCATCGCCGAATAAACGTTTTTCTCTCAATAGCGTGAACATAGATGCTTCCCCTTATCGATGGATTTTTAAGAGCGCCGAAAAAGTCGTCCCAGTTATCGGCTTAAGTGGCGCCAAGCCCGAAGTGGCTTGATAGCCAGTGCCTAACACAATCCCCCATAGCAACATCAGCAGGGCGTTTTGTGGGAAATATTCCCACATATTGAAGGTCAGCCCAGCCACGAAAATAAACAGCATCACCAAGCTTTTGTTAGGGTGGGCAGATGTCCTTAACGTTAGCCATAAAAAGCCAAGGTAAGCTAACAGCCCGATCAAGCCATAGCCGTTCAGCAAAAACAAATATAGACTGTCAGAATCGAATTGCCCCTGAAAATGTTCGGCGCCATAGAGGATATTGATCGTGTTGGAACTTAGCCCCAGCCCCCAACCGAACAGCAAATCCTCAGGGCCGTGGATATGGGCGGAAAATACCCGCTGCCAGAGGTCGATACGGCCATCTTCGGTAGGGTCGGCATCGTCACGCCCGCTTAACAACGGGCTGGATGCCAAAATCAACGCGCCTACCGCCAGTATCGGTGCGGGCATAAGCAAGGCCCAGCGGTCGCGTGGGCGCATCCCTGCGTACACTTGAAAGAACACCACCAATAAGGCACTGATGAAAGCCGTCCGCGAGCCGCTCAGCAACGCCAGAAACACGCTCATTGCCACCCATTTATGCCGACCCGGCACTAACGCAAATAGTAAGGCGCAGGTTGCCATCGTTGCGCCGAACAAATTCGGGCTGACAAATGTGCCAAAAGGCCGCCCACCGCCCAAAAACGATATCCCAAACAGAGGCGGTGCCCACATTGCCTGAGCCAGCGCCAACACCATCTGCAAGGCAATGAAATAACGCAGATAGCTAGCAAAGGTAGCAATGACGTGTGTACCCGCCCCTAAGCGGCTGGTCACGAAGCCGATCAACGCTAAAGGTAAATATTCAAAAACCCGCAGTCCCGCCATCGGCACCACCAACGGTAAATCTAAATACAGGGCGTAGCCTATCTCCAACAGGATATAGGTGGCTAACAGCCCCAGAAACGCCAACACTGGGCTGATAAAAATACCGCCCCGCAAACGCGGTTCCAGCAAGGCATAGCCGCTCAGCACCACCAGCATCAGTTCACGCAGAATGCGCAGGCCGAAATCCTGCTCGCCATACACCTCTTTTATGCCCAGCCAAGCCGATTCGACTTGCGGCAAAGAAGCAAAAACCGACGCGCAGACCAACGCAAATAGCAGAATCGGCAAATCTTTTTCAAAACGTATCGTCATGGCTTACACCTGCACGTCATCGTCGGTCACTAAAGGAGGCAGCACATCGATAGTCCGGTTTTTTCTGAACCAAGCGCCAATAGCTTGATAACCGGGTATCTTGGCAGACGGGTTTTGCTGCGCTCTATCGGTATGGCTGTAGGCATAACCGTAATAAGGCGAATACGACGAACCTTCTTTCATATCGTTGATAATAAAACCGTTCGGTTTGATACCGACTTGCTGGAAACGCCTAAAACTGACTTCCAATTCTTGCGCCGTATAGCGGCCTTCCTTAACAACCAAAAAGGTGGCATCGGCGTATTTGCCTAAAATTGCGGCATCCGTCGCACCCAAAATAGGCGGCGAATCAATCACAATATGATTGTAAAAACTCTTCAACTGGCCGAGTGTTTCTTCCAGATTACCCAACACCAGCAATTCCGCCGGATTTAACACCGTGCCGCCCCTAGGGATAAAATCCACCCCGACATCCGGCAAGCTGACAATCACCTCTCCTAAGGTCGCTCTACCCGCTAATAAATCAGCAAGCCCGGGTTGGCGGGCGACAGAAAAGGCTTCGTGTAACTGACCATTGCGCATATCGGCATCAATCACCAACACCCGTTTTTTAATGCTCGCCAACAATGCCGCCAAGTTTGTGCTGACAAAGGATTTGCCCATGCCAGGGGCCGGACTGCTGACCATGATGACCTTGCTCTCACTGTTGGCGAGGGTCGCCTCCAAGGTTGTCCGAAAGCCGCGCAGTGACTCCACGGAAATATCTTGCGGCGCTTGGCTGGCCAAAATACCGGGTTGGCGCTCCTTGCCTTGGCAGATCAGACGGGCCAAGTGCCGTTGCTTTTTGCTATGCGGAATGGCGGCATACAGCGGCAAACCTACCCGATGCTCCAGCAAAGCGGGATAATTGTCATGGCGTTGCAGAGAATGCCTTAGAAATACTAACGCCGACCCCGCACTTAAGCCCAACAAAGTGGCAATAGCCAATAACAGGCTGGGGTTAGGCCAATACGGTTTTTCGGGGATGACGGCAAAATCGACAATACGCGAGTTACCGATTGAACCGGCGGCAGCGATGCGCTGCTCCTGGGCACTATTGAGCAAAGAGGTATAAAGCTCGGTATTGACTTGTACGTCCCGCGCCAAGCTGACCATATTTTGTTGGGTGCGCGGCAAATCCTTAATGCGTTTGTTCAATGCCGACAACTTAAGGTCAACACGCTTGATTTGCGCCTTGGTGGCGATCATGTCAGGATGTTCGCCTTCTAAATGTTGGTTCTGCTCTTCGTACTTCTGTTTCAACTGAATGCCCAGCGTCTCCATTTCTGACACCTGTTTGAGCAAAATTTCCGCCTCGGTGGAGATGTCGATAGCCCCATGTTTTTGTCGGTACACACTCAAACCTTGCTCGGCTTTTTCTAAACTGTCCTTGACGATAGGCAATTGGCTTTCCAAAAACGCCAATTTTTGCCCCGCTTCGGCAGACTCCCAATGGACGGTGGCATTAACATAAATAGTGGCGATGTCATTGACCGACTTGGCCAGTTGCTCAGGGTCACGGCCCTTCAGTTCAACACTGAGAATATCTGTGTCTTTGGACACTTCCTTAACAGAGAAGGCCTTTTGTAAGGTTTCGATGGCTGCCAACGAGGTTTTGCGTGTCAATTCAAACTGTGTACCCGGATTGGCTTTCAGTTCGGTCAGCTTAAGGCTGACCTGGCCCGCTTCGCCCATATCGGCATTGACCCATTCGCCTACCGTCCCGTCGGCTAATACCTCATCTTTGGGGCTGAGTAAACGGAAGCGTCCTTCTGCCAGAGCAACCAGCGTAAATTCTTTATCCAGATAACGGTCAGATACGGTAAACGTGGCGATCTTCAGCTTTTCGCCACCCCAAGCCCATCGGTTCAGCCCCAACCAAGGCGCAGCCAAACCATCATGGGCATCATGCTTACGGGCCAGTGTTTCGCCAATAACCGGAAAATAACTGGGTGAGCTTTCCACCACCAGATTCAAATCATCGACCACCTTGCCCAGCACTGAACGGGAGCGGAGAATTTCCACCTCGCGTTGCGCCCTGGGGCTTTCGGCGGTCGCTGGCGCCGGATTGGCTTCGCTGCGCAAAGTGGCGGCCAGCAAGGCCTTATTGCGGTCGATGCGCAATAATGTGTCCGCCTTGTAAGTACGCGGAGCCAAAACTAAATACACGGCTGTCACCAACACCGCCAACAACACCGCTTTTACAATGGTCGCTTTACCTTCGTGCAACAAGTCAACGTAATCTCGGATACCCACACCATAATCAACCGTGACCTGCGGACTTAAAGGCGGCAATTCTGCCGTTTCGTTTTGTAAATACATAGCGTTCATATCCTAATGGTGTAAAACAAAGCCGCCGCTACATGCCCACATAAGAAGCGCGGGTCATGATCGATGTGAAAGAGCCGGGCAATATTTGGTTAAGCACCCGCGACCACTTGGTAACCCCCGCCGTGCCGACAAAGACGGTATCGTGTGCTTGGAGCGGAAACTGATCCGCCAAAATCAGGGCATCAGGCGACTCGGCGTTCAATTGGAAGATCTCAGGATTTACGGCACTTGTTCGGATCACATAAATCTGTTCCGGCCTGGAAGAATTAAAATCAAGCCCGGACGCTTCCGACAACGCTTGTGCTAGAGATAACCTGCCCTTATGGATGTCTAACGCCTGTTGCCTGCCCACTTCACCCATCACAAATACCTTATTATCTTTACGGTCAGGAATATTCAGGACATCACCGTCTTGGAGCAGTAGGTTTTGCTTAACGCCGCCTGTTTCATACAAGGCCAAAACATCCAGTTTGTAGAGCTTGCCGCCCCGCGCCAAAGCGACATTGCTCAGGTCGGCATTTTCACTAGCACCACCCGCCCGGCTAATGGCTTCGGCAACCGTCAAGGGCGTTTCCGTCATCGCTTGGATACCCGGTGTTTTCACTTCGCCGACCACTGCCGCCCGATGGCTTTGGAACGACAGCACCCGGACATCCAGTTTGACCTTCTTGAAATATTTGGACAGTTCGTGGGTTAACATCATTCTGACTTCCGGCACGGTTTTACCTGCCACAGGCAGATTGCCGATGTAGGGGTAATACAACAGCCCATCGTCATCGACCACCTTACCCGCCAGTTCGGGGAGAATCTTTTCACCACCCGGATCGTTCAGTTCGGGATGCTCCCACACCGTAATCTGCACCCTATCGTGGGGTCCCAGCCGATACACCGTTTTACTGTCATCCACTGGCGGTAAAGTGTCGGCTACTCCCTGCCGGATATTTTCCCGTTCGATGATCAGGTCGGCTGTGATAGGGACAATCTTGAGCTTGGCCTTGGTCATCTTGCCGTTGACCGATACGGGTACCAGCACATCCGACAAATTGTCTTCCGCCTTCATCTGCATACCTGGC
This sequence comes from Methylovulum psychrotolerans, assembly GCF_002209385.1. Taxonomy (NCBI): domain Bacteria; kingdom Pseudomonadati; phylum Pseudomonadota; class Gammaproteobacteria; order Methylococcales; family Methylococcaceae; genus Methylovulum; species Methylovulum psychrotolerans. The sequence continues at coordinate 1,391,995 of NZ_CP022129.1, read as the reverse complement.
GTTAAGGAGCAAGCTGGCAACAGCAAGGCCATTAACAAAGGCATCAATCTATACATGCTATACATGGCAACTACCCCTTAATAAGCGTTCTTGTTAACAAAACCAAACACCACGGTGCGCAAAGCAATTTCCAGATCAAACCAAACCGACCAATGCTGGATGTAATACAAATCGTGTTCGATACGTTGATTAAGGTCTGTGTCACCCCGCCAGCCATTCACTTGCGCCCATCCCGTGATGCCCGCCTTGACCATGTGTTTTTTCATATAATTGGGCACTTGCTCTTTAAACACTTCGACAAAATCAGGCCGTTCAGGACGAGGCCCTACCAACGACATATCGCCTTTAAGCACATTAATCAGTTGCGGCAGTTCATCCAGGCTAGTCTTGCGTAAGAACGCACCGAAGCGGGTAGCGCGTTGCTCGCCAGGTTTTGCCCACACGGCACCGGTTTTAGCTTCGGTATTTACCGGCATTGAGCGGAATTTTAGGATAATAAATTTGCGGTTGTTCCAACCGACCCGTTCTTGGCGATAAAACACCGGGCCGGGTGAACTTAATTTGACCCCGATAGCAATGCTTAACATCACAGGGCTAAGCAACAGCAGGATAATGACCGCCAAGATACGGTCTTCGAGTTCTTTGACATAGCGGTTGACACCGTGCAGCGGCGAGACAGAAACATCCAAGGTCGGAATGCCCGCAACACTGTTCAGATTTAAAAACTTACTTTGCTTGAAGGCGAAACAGTCAATCACTAAGCGGATACTGACCGGTAAGTGGCGCAGTTCATGCTGCACCCGTTCCGCCAGTGCTTCACCCGGAAACGCCACCCAGACTTCATCAATGGCTTGCACGGCCACCAACTCCGCCAAGTCATCCAAGCGGCCAAGATGGGGCAAAGCAACACTAAGACCAGAGGGTAGGCTATCCGGGTTATCATCGACAAAACCGACAACCTGCAAACCCGCCCAAGTGGAATCGTGCAATTGCCGACATACCGCCACCGCCATCTGGTTAAGCCCAACCATCACAATACGCCTCTGTGACCAGCCCCGCGCCCGCAGCCAATGCAACAACCGGGACAGCAACACCCGCGCGGTCAAGACAAATACCAGTCCCAAACCACCCCAAGTGGCAATCCAGCGGTAACTGGAGCCCAGCCAAAAATGCAGCCTAATTAATGCGACAATGGTGATGACCGACACCAAAGCCGATACCCACGCCCTGACAATACGGGCGATTTCCCCGCGCACCGCATCATTGCGCCAAGGTTGGTAAACTTGCCCCATTTCAAAAAAGATAATGGCCGCCAGCATCCCCAAGGCGATGACAATCCGGTGATCCTGGTCGATAATTGCTCGGCTGTGCCAGTAATAGTAAGCAAGCCAAGCGGCGCACAACAGCATGACTATGTCGATAAAGCGCAGCAACAGAATGACCGTATGCCCATATTGCCTGAAAAGCCCGTTGAAAATAGTTCCTAATCCAAGTGGCATGACACTAACCCTCTGTTTTATCAATACATCATAAGGACTCGGCGACAGCCGACCCAACCGAAGTTCATTGCCATAGCCTGAATAGGGCAGTTACAATGATTTGATGTAAAGGTTACAGAAGCAAGATGAGAAAAAATGGGGCGGTTTGATTAAGATTAGATGAGGATTGGGTTAGATTTTGATGAGGGAACTGAAGCTAGCTTTCAAGTAAGCTGCTTTGTCTTGTTATTTGACGCATAATAAGTCGTCGGCAAGGCCTGAAGGACATACGCTCCCATTTAACTCAGCGGGATTTTATCAGAACTAGGTTGTGAGGTATTGGAGCGATCGAAGACCCTGCCGCCATTGCGGCAGGGTCGGACAAGTTTTATATTTTCGCCGAGTTTTTACCTACTTCATGCGTATTGTCGTTTAAATCACTCCAAGTAATGGCATCGGAGACAAAATAGTCGAAACTTCTGGGGAATCTGTCTTTGGATTTGGTCAAGTTCTCCAAATCTAAGATAAACAAGCTGCGTAAAGTGCCTCGGCGGCGGTAGCCTTGCTTTTCCCGCAACACAATCTGATCCCGCCACGTCCCAAAGTTGATGTAAGTGCTGGCATATTTTTCATTATCAATATTAGCCTCTCCCTGTAAAGGCACATGAGTATGGCCTTCACCGTGGATTTGGAAACCGTAATGGCGATAAGCGGGTAAGAAGCTCGGAAAGGTCGCCATTTCATTGAAGGTAGGGGGCGTATCATGAACGTTGCCGATTTTAAGCAACTTAATTAAGCCGCCGATAACGCTAATGCGCAGGCTGTGCCCAAATAGGCTCATCAGCTTCAGCAGCCATTTGGCGGCAATCAGGGCAACCCGGCGCAACGGCGGTGACGATTGCAACGTAAAATCCCAACCCAGCCAATCGAGCAGGCACTCATAAAGCTTATCCTCAATAATTTGCACGGCATCCAGATTGGTTTGGGCGGCACGGTTTTTGGCGGCGACTTCCAGAATGCGTTCGATGGCCGCATAAGTGGGGCGGTATAAATCCAATTCATCAAGAATGGAATCAATCACTGGGTCATGGCAATTTTGTTGATCCATGGCAATTTTGGTTTTATAGATAAACGTCGATAACACCCCTGCCGCCACCGTATCGCCAAAACACGGCAATAAAAACGGCGAAAATTTTAATTTTTGCCAAACCGCAAGCGTCCAACCGTCTTTCGCCGACCAACCGGGTAAACCTTTGTCGGGATCAGCGGCGACTACGGCGCTATTGTCCGGGTCGCGCCATTGCCCGTGGGTGGTGAAAAAACGGAAACCAGTGTCACCATAATAAAATGGCAAGTACGGCGCGGTTTTTACACTGTCAAACATTGTTTCGTCGCCGTACATACGTCCCATCATTTGACGGCGTTCCGGTTCTATGTCAGTCAGTTTAATGCCTAGCCCCTGCTCATAAAAATAGGTCAGCGCGGCGTTGTCGCACAGCAGTTCCTTATCATGGTTGCCGACCGTCACGACGATTTTCACTTTTTTAAACGCGGTACGGCGGTCTAATCTGTGGGTATCGGCGGTTAACCTACCTTCCAAGTCCCTTAGCAATTTAAAGAAATTGGCGTGTTGCACATCAATGACATCTTTTAAAATGGCGTTGACGACAGCGGAAAAGCATTCCTTGCGGTCACGCTCCCACGGATAAATGCCTTTTTCGGCCCATTTGCTGCTACGGATCATATCAACAATATCGCCGTCCAAAACCAGCACCAGTTCATGGATGCGGTAAGTCAGGCAACGTTGCAGGATAGTGCTGTAAAAAGCTTCCCAAGCATAATCGCCGAGGTTCTGGAAGCCGACAGTACCGTCGGTAAAATGCAGGTCGCTGACTACCACGCACATACGGTTCGCCCGTTCGGGCTTGGCATGGGTGATCAGTTCAAAATACAAATCCGGCGTAGGGTTTTCTGGTGTGGCTGCTTGCATAAATAAAATCTCCGTTGTAGTAGGGTTGCTTATAGATCGGCATCAGGTGCGATACCGGTAATACCTTCGGCAACCCGTTCCGACAAGGCCGAAATGGTCGCCACCGGGTTAGCCCCAACGGCGGTCGGCAATAACGCCCCATCCGCTACATACAAGCCTTGATAGCCAAATACTTGGCCAAAATTATGCAATGCCGAACTGGTCACGCCTTGGCAAGCATCTTCTGCCAAGCGGCAGCCACCTAGTGAATGGACAGTGATATTATTGCGGATTGGCCAAATCCAATTAGGTAGCGGCAAAAAGAACTTACCGCCCGCCCATGTTTTAAAACGCTCGCCTACCGCTAAAATCGCTTCGTATAAAGGCAGGCTGTCCCTATACGGCCATTTCACGTTCAATGCGCCGTGCGCGTCGAGCTGCATGACCCCGTTGCTTTTATCTATACCCATACACAACAAGACAGCGGTGGTAAACGACAAATTATCTTTTAACAAGGCGTTGAAGGCGTAACCGATCTCTCCGGTGGTAATGCCGCGTACAAAACGCAAAAACACCAGCGTCGCGGTTCTGATAAACGCCCGCCAATGCGAGAAGCCGGGACGCAAACCTTCGGTATACCACGCGGCAAAGTTGGGGAAACTGGCATCTTCTAAGATAAAAGCGTTTTCGCGGTTGAAATCCTTAAACAAATTATAATCCGTGCCTTGGGTAATGACCGGTCCATAATTGGGGTCAGCGGGTTTGTCACCGTCGATGACAAACGATAAAAAGTCACCGTTGCCGGAAAAATGCTTGCCTAACTGTTGGCTAATGTTCGGTAAGGTTTTATGGACATCGCGGCAGCGCATCAGTAACTCATTGGTGCCTAAAGTACCTGCTGACACGACGACGCGGCGGCTCACGGCAACGCATTCGGTATTGCCATGCAGATTCAGCCAGTACACTTTATAGCCGTATTCGCCATTGGCAGAGATATCCTCAGCCCCGTCAGCATTCAGCGGGACGATTTTTTGCGCCAGCACTTCGGTCTTAATCTGCGCCCCATAGCGGCGTTCGGCGACAAATAAATAATTCAAGTCTAAGGTGTTCTTGGAATGGGTGTTGCAGCCCACATCGCATTCGGCACAATAGACACAAGAGGTTTGGGTGGCGCCATAACGGTTTTTGTCCTGCTCACCGATATCCAAAGGATTGTCAAAATCATTGCCGAAGAAAACGTTAATGTCCAATAACTTGGAATCGCGCTGTTCGGATTCGGCAAACGCCTTAAATAAGCCGGTACGGATAATCTGCCGACGCGGGTCGTCGTTTTGCGGGATAGGCCGTGCGCCCAATACGGCTTTGCTGACCGCATAATAGGGTTGCAATGCGGCTTTTTTACACGTTTCCGGCCAATTTTCATTAAACACCTCGTCAGGCGGTTGCAAGAACACATTGGCATAAATCAACGAACCGCCACCCAAGCCAGCACAAACCAAAGCATCCATATTGTCAAAATTACGCACATCAAACATGCCGTGGGTTTGGCGCTTAGTGGCAATGTTTTTCGGGCGTTTGCGCTGTTCTAGCGGGACATTCCAGAAGTTGTCCGCCATCGTCTGGGGCGAGCGGGGAAAAGAGCCTTTCGGGTAACGCTTACCGCGTTCCAACAACAGCACTTGCCCCGGCCATTTTTTTGCCAAACGGCAAGTGTTAATGGAACCGCCAAAACCACTGCCGATAACAATGGCTTCGTAGTCATAAGGGATAGACATGGTATTTCCTCCTTTTTTTGTTTGCTACGCCCGTGCCAAGCTATGCGCTTGGGTAGGGCGGGCCATTAAGGCCTATTTTTTATTATTTTTGTTAAGGTGACGATCACGTTAAGTGCTAGGGATGCTTACTTGCCCAGATGTAAGCCGTAAGTGTCCCAAAGCTCGCCTAAGAAGAAACCGCCAAATTGGCTGAGGGTTTTCGCCTTATCGGCGGCACAACTGGCATTGGTCACCGTCATGGTGGAGACCAACTTGATCAGGTCGGTAACACCTAAGGTCAAAATCCCCGCCCCTGCCAGCGGCCCGCTTTTATCCGTGCCTTTATGCAGTTGTGTATAGAGAGTGGTGGTGTCCGACCACAAATCAAAACCCGGATCGTCGCGGACTTCTTTTTTACCCGCCAGATAATATGCTGCGCCGTCATGCTCAAAAGCCAGTTCATACACCATTAGTTTTAATTCTGGGTCGTCGGTGGGCGAGAACAGGTTAAACACACCCGTATTGGCGACTATCCCCAAGCCCATAGGCGCAAAGTCGATAGTGCCTGATAAATGCCCAGGATGCTCAGGCTCTTTAATAAAGCGTTCCACATCATCAATCGACACCGTGACATGGATGGCCAACTTGGTATCGAGGCGGTTGCCCTGATGCAGGCCTTCGGCAGGCGTGTCAACGCCCAGGGCAAAACCGCCCGCCATTGTTTCTTTAAATTGGAAACCGCAGGGTGTAGTCATTGTTTCTGTCCTTTTAGTTATAGTGAATGGGAGGGTACAACGTGAATTTGCTCAGGTGACACTGTCGGTTTATGACGGCGGTATAGGCGCATCCGGCGGAGCCAGCCAGGCTTCGCTCAAGCCTAAATTAATCACCGACTCAAAACCTTCGGGAGCTTTTTCGGGCAATTGCGCGAAGTCCAAAAACCAGCTTTCGATATGGTCATCTAACGTGCCGGTAATCGACGGCAAATACACGGTAGCGATGGCGACACCGATGTCCAGTTCTTTTAACGCTTGCAGGCGGGGATGGTCGCCGATGACAAAACGCGCCTTGGCGGCTTTCAGCAACCTCACCCCGCAGTGGGTGTCGAGCAGGATGTCCGATTTCATTAACATGCCGCGAAACGAACAATAATTGGACGCTCTGGCTTTCACCGGAATTTTTGTGCATTTGGCGGGTTCGATTTCGACATAAGCCACCAATTTGCCGTCCAAATCGTACTGGCTGCTGACTTTGGTCTCGCTAATCTTAAAATCCAGATTGGCCTGATGCTTGGGCATACCCCAAATGCCCTTGCCGCCTTTGACAGAAATTTCCGAAGAGACCGGCAGGTCGACAACATATTGCCCGGCTTTAAAAAAGCGTTGGAACAGCCCGGGCAACAGGCGCGGCGCGGGCTTTTCGCCGTGGGTGCAGGCAATGGCGATGCTGTACTCGATATATTTGCCTATGGTGGTCTCCCGATAATCAATCACCGTGACAATTAACAGGCTCTGTGTCCATAACCGGAGCGGATGGATACCGTGCGGCAAAAACTGCTTGGCTTTTTCGGCATCAATCGGAAACACCGCCATGAGCGCAGGCGAATTGACCGCCGCCACCGGCAGCTTGAAAGGGATACCGTCGACCAACGAATAGCGTCCGGCATAATTTTTAATACGGTTAGAAAAACACAACATGGTCAGCCCCTGAGTGAAAATTATTTGGCAAGTTCTTGCAACATTAACGGAAAGACATCTTGGGCGGCATTTTTGCCCATAAACATATCCAAATGCCCATAGTTAGGCAGGCGGTGCAACGTATGGTAGTTGCTGCGCAAAGCCGAAAAATACGCATGGCTTTTGGTTTGGCTGTCGGGCAAAAAGCACAGATTGTCCTCACCCGCAAAAAAGGCAAAACGGGCGGCGGTTTTTGGCGGTGCGGCGGTAAAGTCGTCGGGCAAGCCTTCAAGGTCTTCAACCGCCACTAAATGGCCTTGCTGGATACAGCGGGTGATTTGGGCAAAAAAGCGCAACGGCACGGCACCAAACTCTTCTTTTAGCCATTCGTGGGTTGCCTCGTTGAGGTTTTCATGGCGCCATAGTGCCGGAAAACCGCTGCCGTAAGTAAAACTGACTTGTTTACAGACGGCGTTATGGCATTCATGATGAGTCAGGTTGACCAGCAGGGTAATGAATTTGGCGATGAGGTTAGGGGCATAGACTCCCCAATGAGGATTAAGGTAGTCGGTCATTAGGCCGACTATCGGCACCAAACATTGCAATTTAAAACGTGACCAACACGGCACAATCGGATGTAACGATACGGCGTTACTGATAATGGTCGTAACATCGGGGACGAGTCCGGCAATGGCGGACATGGTAAAGCTAGTGGAGCCTTGGCAGTGGATGATAGCCTTGATTTCGTCGGCACGGGTTTCCCGCAATAGGGTGTAGACCGCCTGCGGGTGGTCGTACAGCGCGGCTTGGTCTAACGTCCACAAATTTGGCGGGAAGGCAATGCTCGCCCGCCAGTTCTCTAGCCAGACATCATAGCCTTCTTCAATCAGGGCATCGACAATGGTTTTAGTGACCGGGGCGCGGAAAATATTGCCGCGCACCCCTGCCCCATGCACCAACAGCACCGGACATTTATGCGGCTTTCTCTGGCCACGCAGATTAATCAGGTTAAGGGCTAAACCGTCTGCGGCAGTAAACGGTACGACCCGTTCTTCATAGACCGATTCGCCGAACGAAGTGTGTAAAGACATTAAGGTAACTCCTGTAAGCCATTGCAGAAAAAATACGGTATCAAGGCGATTTCCGGGTGCGTATTTTTCTTGGAAATGCCTTAAGGGGTTATTGTTACAATTTTATTAACTCACCATTTCCGAATTAAATCATAATTTATATTTCAGGTAGAGTGAATAGTTCACACTTTTGTAAATATTTTCGGAAATAAATAAAAAAAATTTCGGGAAATATATAATTTTTTGAAAAATAAAGATTATTTATTATATTAGCCAGTAATTAAATAGCCTGTTTTGGTGCTTTTATGACAAAGTCGGGCAATTTTTCGGCAAGCATAGACGTTGCCGCAGGAATAACCTTGTGTTTTTAATGGGATATGATGCCGGAAAGCGGCTTATTATGACGCTATAGCTTATGCTGAGCTCAGCGTCCTACGGGCGCAGCTAATGCCAGATGGGCATAATCAGGCAATAGATGGTTTGCCGTTGTAGGATAAGGCAGATGCGGTAAATTTTGCGACAAAAGCGTTTTTACAAGCCCCCATCTTAAACTCACACAATGTTAGATAGCACACAGACAATCCTTGAGTAAGGGGTAAAATGACAACAAAATCCCAACCGACTCTGCCCATCTTTTTTCTTTAAGGGTTATAGAGCCGATCTCTCAATGACTTAACCGACTAATTTATCCATGACTTACTGTATAGGCATCATGCTCGACACGGGGCTAGTATTTGCATCGGATTCGCGCACTCATGCGGGTGTCGATGATATTGCGAGCTTTTGTAAAATGACAGTGTTTGAACGCGCTGCTGACCGCGTCATTGTGCTATTAAGTTCGGGCAATTTGGCAGGGACACAAGCGGTGGTCAGCGTATTGAAGCAGCGGAATGAAAATAACGACGAACCTAATCTCTGGAGCGCGAAAACACTTTTCGATGTGGCCATACAGGTGTCGGATGCCATGCGTGACATTAACCGTCGTGATGGCCAACATTTGGCCGCAAGTGCGATCAGTTTTAACGCCTCGTTCATATTGGGGGGGCAGGTCAAAGGTGAACCGCCCCGCCTGTTCCGAATTTATACGCAGGGCAACTTTATCGAGGCTAGCGTTGAAACACCTTACTTCCAAACAGGGGAGACCAAATACGGGAAGCCGATTATTGATCGGGTCATTACCCGCTCAACGTCTCTGAACAATGCCGCAAAGTCTGTCCTCGTGTCTTTTGACTCAACAATGAGCAGTAATTTATCTGTCGGTATGCCGATTGATTTAGTTTGTTATCAGCGTGATAGCCTTAAGGTGCAGATGCGCCGCCGCTTTGAGGTGGGGGATGACTACTTCAGTACCTTGGGTAAGCAATGGACTGAAGGTACGCGGGAGGTATTCAACCGCCTGCCCAATTTGGATTGGTGAAAGCCTTGGCTATAAAACCACAAACTGAGGCCATGGATAAATCGGTAACAGACTGTATCAGCCAAGGCTTTGTGGTGACTTGCGAGCATGGCGGCAACTTAATCCCCCTACCGTATCAGGATTTTTTCCATAGCTATCAAGCGCAATTGGCAACCCATTGTGGCTTTGATTTCGGTGCATTGCTGATGGCAAAAGAACTGGCAACAGCATTATCTGCGCCGCTAGTGGCGGCCACTGTTAGCCGCTTGTTGGTTGACTTGAACCGTTCTGTCGGTCATCCGCGCCTCCATGCAGAGGTGATCCGTCGCCTTTCAGTGGCTGCGCGGCAGGAAATTTTGCAACACTATTACCAACCCTACCGCGAGCAAGTGGAACGTTTGGTCAGGCAGGGGATTGCCTATCATGGGCTGGTGATTCATGTTTCGTCGCATAGCTTTACGCCCGAATTAAACGGCAAAATACGCACCGCCGATATAGGCTTGCTGTACGATCCTGCCCGACCAGGGGAAGCGGATTTGTGCGGGCGTTGGCAGTTCGCGCTCAAGCGATGCGCACCTGATTTAAAAGTCCGCCGCAATTACCCTTATTTAGGAAAAGGCGATGGCTTGACCTCTTGGTTACGCCAACAAATGCCGCCCGGAACTTATCTGGGCATTGAGCTGGAAATCAATCAGAAGCATGTTATCAGGGCAGGTCAAGCTTGGCCAAACCTACGCAAAGTCCTTATCGAATCGTTAGGACAAACCCTTGTGAGCCAGTGTTACGGAACATCCTCATAAGCTAATCAATACCTTAGAACTTGCCTCAGGCTAGTTTTGCAATCAATTAAGGGCAATCACCATGAAAATCAATATAGGCTATGAAGTAATTTACGACTGTCCGCAGCCGACTCCAATGATCCTGACCTTGAATGTGCATCACACACGCGTCTCAGATTTAATTATTCCTGACAACATGATCACCGACCCACCCATACCAATTACCGCCTATCATGACAGTTATGGCAACTGGTGCAGCCGTATTGTCGCCCCTAAAGGCCAGTTGCGGTTGTCCGCTAATGCGGTCATCCGTGATACAGGGCAAACGGATAGTTTTGTCCCACACGCAAAACAAATGCCAGTAGAAGCTTTGCCAGACGAGACTTTGGTGTTTCTGTTGGGGAGCCGCTATTGCGAAACCGACCGCCTGTCTGAAATAGCGTGGCAATTGTTCGACAAAGCCCCGACGGGATGGATGCGTGTCCAAACCATCTGCGATTATGTTAACCAACATATTGCCTTTGGTTATCAACATGCCCGCCGCACTAAGACGGCTTGGGAAGCCTTTCAGGAAAAAGCCGGCGTTTGCCGTGATTACGCCCATCTTGCCATTGCCTTTTGCCGTTGCATGAATATCCCCGCCCGCTACTGCACAGGCTACTTAGGTGATATAGGTATAGCGCCGTTGCCTGGCGTGATGGATTTTGCCGGTTGGTTTGAGGCTTACCTTGATGGCTGTTGGTACACATTCGATGCGCGTAACAATACGCCCAGAATTGGACGGGTATTGATAGCGCGTGGCCGCGATGCCGCCGATGTCGCTATCAGTTCTACCTTTGGCCCTAATACGCTGGTCAAATTCAGGGTCAGAACTGACGAGGCGACCGAGTTAGAAAACTATTTGCAGAATGATAAGCCCAACATTTTGTCGTCATTCTATTATTAGCCTATCGACAATCGAAAATGTCTCATTCATGCCTACCTAACTCCACGAAGTGCTACTCCGTTACAGAACTATACTGGTTGAGCTGATAATGGGACGTTTAAAACCGATATAAAATCTCATTTCTGGCTTAATCTATGGCAATCAGAAACTTTCAAGAAGATAACAACATAGACGTTAACGGTAAGTTAGGGTTTTATCTTAACCCGATATAACGGCAGTTTAATTCTTAAGGTTTTTTATAAAAAATTGTTGTAGCTTTGAAAGGTTTTTGATCAGCAAACTTAATACACTACCGATGCCATTATTTTTCATGGCTTGAAGATCTTCGGTGCTTTTTCGTAATATATTTTTCCAATTTTTGTTGCTTGCCCCCCCTACCCGCATTCTGATTAAGACGCTAGGAATGTAGTAGGTTGAAATTCGGTTTTTACCTAAAAAACGCAAAATCAAATCATAATCGGCGGCAATTTTAAAACTAGTGTCAAACGTACCATAGCGTTCGTAGATGTCCCGTTTGACAAAAAAAGTCGGATGGGGCGGCATCCAACCATAGCGCAGCTTCTTCAAGGAAAACAGACCGCTCTGCCAATAGCGGATAATTTTCGTAGGATCATTTTTATCGATATAGGTCAGGTCACCGTATACGGAATCGACAGGATTATCAGTAAAGGCTTGGGCGACTTTTGCAATCACCTTGTTATCTTGATACAAATCATCCGAATGCAAAAAACCGATGACATCCCCCGTCGCCAACCTTATACCTTTATTGAGGCCGTCGTAAATGCCCCGATCCGGCTCGGAAACAAACGTGGCCAGTTGGTCTTGGTAAGATCTGACAATATTCACCGTACCATCGGTGGAGCCGCCGTCGATAACGATATATTCAATGTTCGGGTACGTCTGTGAAAGCACCGAACCGATGGCTTCGGCAATGGTTTCTTGATTGTTATAAACTGAAGTGATGAGGGAAATTTTCAAACTAAGCTCCGTTTACTTATAGCAATAACTGGCGGTTGCAATGAGGGGCTGAAAAGTTTTTAAGTGTATCAGGGGTAAGCCGTTAGCGCAGAGACTGAAGGCATTGCTATTTGTCAAAGCAAAAATTCCTATTTTTAGGAAATATCATAACCATACTCATCCTTGACCACTTGCGCCAACGGTTGCCCGCGTTCCACGATTAACTGACGCAGCTCATACACTTTAACGTCCACCAAGAAGCGGTACCATAACCCTTGCAAGACATGGAACACCAAGCCCGGCCAACCGTCTAAAAAACCCAAGCGAAAAAAATAGCGGTACAGAAAATAGCATAATGCCCGCATCCCTAACGGCAAATGCGCGTAAATATGGTGTTTAATCCAACGCTTGATATGGGCTTGCGCATTCATTGCTTTGGCAGCTTCTCCGGCAGTGTTGTTGTTTTCGCCCATCAACAAATCAACCGCTTCACGGCTGGCATAATGATTATGTTTATTAATCCACCAGGTTATGTTATTTAAATTAATGTCGGCAATGTCGGCATTGATATGGTGAATATCGCCTTCCACTAAAATATGTTCATCCATCCAACGGTTTTCACAACGTCCCCGGCCATTGCGCCACACCCGTAAAGTCCGGATGGGGTAAATCGCCCCATGCCTAATCCATTTGCCCATAAAATGGATTTGCCGGTTAATGGTGATGCCCGCCGTAGCTGCCGGAATCAAGGCCAATTGTTGCCGCAATTGCAGAGCCAATGCGGGTGTGACAATCTCATCAGCATCCAGGCGCATTACCCAGTCTGTACGGATATTGCAATGATCCAGAGCCCAGTTAAATTGCTTGGCATAATTAAGCCATGGATTTCCATAGACATCAGCCCCGCTATTGGCCGCAATTTCTCGTGTTTGATCGCTTGATCCGCTATCCACGACAACCACTCGGCTGGCAATACCGCTGAAGGAATCTAAACAACGTCGGATATGGCGTTCTTCGTTAAAGGTGAGTACGATAATCGTCAGGTTTAACATAAGAAGAAAATTTCCAATGATTTACTTACGCGCAACAGCTATCATTGATTTTGCAAGCGGCCTTATACGGCCAACACGCTCAAACTCAACCGATTTAAAACCCACCTCCCGGAGAAGTTGCGCTAAAGTTTGTTCCGACCAAAACTTGATATGCCCGTAGTCCCACAGGGCGGTAAAATGCGCATCCATTTTGCCGCTCAGTGCCAAAGCCAAATTCTTCCAATACCCATGAAAGGGAGTAGAAATAATCGCTACCCCCTCTTCATCTAAAAGTTCGTATACACGCCGGGCAAACTCACGAGGCAAAAACACATGCTCAACAACCTCAAGGCTTAATACCACAGGAAATCGCCCATACTGTTCAGCCAAATCACTGTAGCAGTCACCTAATGCCAATTTGATGTTCGGATATTCACGTTGCGCATTGGTAATACCATCAACTGAAGGGTCAATGCCTACGACTTCAAAGCCTTGTTGTGTTAGATATGCGGCGGTTGAGCCATTACCACAACCCAATTCAAATATCCTGCGATCACCAGATTGTAAATTGAGCGAATCCAATAAATGGTAAACTGTCGGGAGTATGTAACTGTGGCTGTAGTTAAGTTCGGCATTGGGGTAAATATAGCCGCCAATAGATACATTAGACATTTAAAATTTCTCCACTTGTTATAAAATCCCTAGACCCAATGATTTTGGGTGGGGAACCTGCCACTACCGTCCAAGAAGGGACATTGCGGGTAACGGTGGATCGGGCTCCAACCACCGCCCCCTCACCAATAGTAACGCCGGGGCCTACGAATACATCCGCAGTAACCCAACCATAATCACCAATGATGATAGGAGCCGTGACTAAAGGCATATCACGCCGCGTATAATCATGGCTGGCGGTACATAAATACGAATATTGGCTGACAGTGGTATGGACACCCAATTCAACTTTATCCACACAGTAACAATCCACATGATGGCTTAAACAACTATGTTGGCGCATGGTTAAATTCCAAGGCGCCCAAATTTTTGCCGAAGGATAAGGATGTGCCCCTTTTTCAACAGTTGCACCGAATACTCGCAATAAAAACCTTCGCCAGCCATGCAAAAGTACAGGACTAGGTCTATATAACAACAGCCAAATCAATTGCCAAAGCACTCGAAGCAGTTTATTGGCTCTTGAAAGTTTATGTTTTTTTAATGATCTGACGTTATTTTTCGGCACAGGTTCTATTCCTAATGGCAGTATGCGAACGCATAATAAACCAGCTTTACGACTTCCGTAACACAAAATTGCGCCCATTTCTCATCTTGCCACCAACGATTAGGATGCCAAGTCGGTGCATGGCTTTGTATCAGGCGATAATGCAAACCCGCTTTTCCGAACACGGGCTTTAGCGAATAATCTAAACGCCGCAAATGGGGCGGGTCGCTGACAATCAACGCGTTTTCCCAGTGATGAGTTTGCAGTAAAGCGGCAATGCTGATCGCCTCTTGGTGTGTGTTGGTCGCTTGGTCATCAAACATCAATGCTTCCGCAGGGATGCCTTGTTTAAACAAAAATTGGGAACGCCAATGTAAATAATGCCGCTGAATAGCATCCGGCCCCCCTTGCATACCCGTTAACAAAATCTTGTTGGCATAACCCGCGTTGTAAAGCATAGCCGCCATTTGTCCTCTTTCGCCGCTATCACCGCCTAACGCGACAATCAGGTCGGCCTTAATGGGTTCACTTGCGGGTGTAGATAACCAATAACCTAAGTTACCGAAAGCAATTCCAAGCAATAAAAATAGTCCGCTGACAGCAAAGACAATGCGCTTCATTCGTTATGTAGTTCATGAGAACATTTAATCACAAATAACACAATCAGGCTTATCACCCTCTCCTAACACCCATTGATAAACTAAGGTCATTTGCTTGGCAATATGCGACCAACTAAAATGGTTGATTGTTAACATCTTGCCTCTCTCTCCCATCGCACAACGCTCACTATCGGACATGTTAAACAATACAGCCAGTCCATTTTTGATAGAATCAGCATCTGTACCAATATGTATAGCTGCGTTTGCCTGAAAGCCTTCCGGCAAATGACAATGTTCAGTCATAAGTACAGGTAAGCAATAAGACCAGGCTTCCAAAATGGTCATAGGCAACCCTTCGCTAAAAGAAGGCAAAATAAAGGCATCGGCATTACTGTAACAGGCATGTTTTTGCCCGCCAAATTGGGATCCGATAAAATGCACACTCCCCTGTATATACAAGTTATCGGCCAACGCCTTCAGTATCTGCTCATGACCGTTTTGATCCCAGCCAGCAATCACTAAATGCCATGTATTGGCATCTGAATATTCATGGGCAGTAGCCCAAGCTTCCAGTAGCTGCAATAAACCTTTTTTTGGGTGAAGCCTCCCCAGATACAGCAAGATTTTGGCTTTATCCGGTATTTGTTGTCGCCAAAAGGCTGTTTCAGAAATGGTATTAGGAGGCGCATGTATACCGTTTGGAATAACACAAATAGGGTTTTTTAAGCCGTAGGCACGGATAGATTCTGCTTCGGATTCGCATAACGCATGCAAACAAGCTGCACCATGTAAATGGGCATTTTCATAAGCCCAACCTGCCAAGCGTTTTTTCCATCGGGAATTACGCACTGCCCAAGGGTCTAGCATACCATGCGGGGAAATAAGATAAGGTTTGCCTGTTCGTTTTGCCCATTGCGATGAGGCCATAGATGGATACATCCATAGGCCTTGCGAGTGGAGGACATCTAAGTTAGCCTCTTGTAAGGCCAGTTGTAAACGCGGGGCATAAGAAAAAAAACCGGGGCCTTTACGATCAAAAATTTGGGTGGCCAAACCACTCCAGCCGGATAAGTCAGCAGCCGTATAGTCATCACCTATTCCAAATATTTGCATAGTTAAATTGGGTTGGGAGCTTAAGCCAGAAGCCAAATAGCGGGTGGCATCGTATAGGCCACCCGCAGAGCGGGACACCGAAGGGCTTAAAAAACCTATATTCATCGTCTGATTAATGCCCATAACAAGGCCTTATCCAACAGTGTGATTTTAGGACGGAGGGCTTTAAGGGCGGCATCGGTAGCCTTTAATAAATTGTCTGCAAACGTTTCTGGTGTCCAATGGCTTATTATTTCACGGCTTGCCGCACCCATGATATCGAGATCGCAATCGTCAGATGCTACTCTCAGCATTAATTGTGTCAAGGCATTCACATCGTAAGGATCGAAGGTAAAGCCATTTTTACCTTCCTCGACCAAATCAGCTGCACAGCCGCAATAATTGGAAACCAAAACCGGCAAACCGCTAGCCATAGCTTCATTGACCACCAGCCCCCAAGGTTCTGATATACTGGATAAGATGAATACTTTTGCCAAACCGTAAAATAGAGGTAATTCGTGATATTGCTTAAAACCGGGCAGTAACAAATGATTGCCGATATTAAGTTCATCACGCAGCTTCACTACATCAGCTTTCAATGGCCCATCGCCAAGTAACACAAGAGGCCAAGCTTTTTCACCAGATTGCTTTTTATAATCCGCATAGGCAATCAAGAGATTGGGCAGGTTTTTTTCTCGGATGAAACGGCAACTGGACAGAAAATAATGTTCTGGAAGATGGATATTTTCCCGGACGATTATGCCATTCTGTTGCGCGAAATCTGCTCCAGTCGAAAAATAGAGATTATCCACAACATCATAAACCAAAAATATATTTGCACGCTGAATGCCCAAACTATGAAGATATTCAAATTGAGGTGTACCGGCCACCAAACCAGCTGAACACAGCTTCACAATTCGTTTCTTGATGAATTCTTGAATAGAGTTGCGGGGCCGATCTAACGCTGTGCTATCAGACATGATAATGACAGGAATGGATTGGTATATGCACCAAAACAACACTGTTAAGGCTCCCTTGCTAGACCATCCTGGAATAGCAACTACATCAGGTCGGGCATTATTGAAAATGGCTTCAATACGGGCTTTTATTGCAAATGCGGTTTTTTTTCTACATCTGTATCATGGAATAATGTCAAATGTTGAAATGAACAAGATTTACCAACTTTTTTCCAAGCATACGTTGTATCTACGGAGGAAAACTCAATTGCCGTCAAATTAACCACTTGCGAAATAGCGTCCAATCGTGCGTGATGGTATGGGCCAAAACGATGAAACAGAATGGCAAGATTAAGATTCTTCATTTTCTGCGCCGCCCGTAAAATATGTGAGCCTACTTCTTAATCCTGTGCGATGATAATTGCGCGGATAGACCCTAGAATATAAGATGATTGGAGTCAGAGAAAGAATGGCATAAACGATGAAAAATGGCAGCGGAGTCACTCCATGAAGAATGGTTAGCATGGCTTCGGAAGCCAACGTAATATAAAACACTTTATACGCCATATCAGAGCCGATATGAGCATGATCCCAAATAAAACGAAAACCACGCCCTATCAAAAAATACAAAAAAGCACCGAAAAACCAAAATTCCCGAAAAGCATCAGTCATACCCAATGGGATCCAACCATAACTAGCTTCCCAACTATAATAATTGATAGTATGTTTAGCGAAATCTGGTCCATCAATCATCAAAGTACTTTTAAATTCCCTGCCCACAAAAAGTGCCGGAACCCATTCCTTTATTAACCGATTATAAAAACCTAAACCATAATTAAACTCAAAAGCCTGTTGGGTAGCGGGCAATTGTACGACAGGATAAATAAACTCAACCGGCTCTTTTCCTTCCACTTGGGACGTAACAATTTTTTCAATGTCCATTTCCAAAATCTCACTGTAGTCCGCCCCAATTTGGCTATGGCTGCGATAGCTTGGCATCACCATAACCATAATTCCACCTAGTATAATCATTGTAATTACCAAAGACCGCCTAGGTATCCATCTTTTTTGGAAAAAAAAGCATAAACCAAAGGTAAGCAGCAGAAAAACAGCTTCTGTCCGGCGACCTAAAAGAAAAACATTTGCCAAAGGTAAGAGAGTACCTATAAAAACCGTTAGGATTCTTAGTGTTGTTGGTTTATGAAGAGCTGCCAAAAGGCACAACATCAGCCCAGGATATATTAGCCTGACAAAAAATACATAGGCCACTGGAAGGCCTGTCCACTCCAATTCGTAATTGCCTTCTACAGAGTAATGCTCTACTAGCCCGCCACTTAGGCCTGCAAGTTTGTAAAAACTAAAAAAAGCAATGGCAATAAGCATACATCCGCCTAAGAAAAAGCGTGAATAAGAATAAAAGGCGGGATGTAGCGAATAGTTAGATTTTGGAGTGGGTTTCAGATATCCCCAAAAACTCATGCCGGCACACAAGTTAGCCATAATTAGGGCCATTTCTATGCCATTATCTCGCTGTGCACCTATCGGTATCCAATAAGGGTTTATCAGCACTCCCAAGGCTTGCGGGCAAATATAAAGTAACCACACTGAACCTGCGAGGAGTGGAAACTGGAATATCCGTTCAGGGCGCATCAATCCCCAAACGACCATCGATAAACTAATAACGATTAAAATAAAAAAGAGTAAGATGCTCATAACGTAACGGGTATTAAATCAATAGCATCTGTGAGTCGATTTCCGTATGCGGCCAGCGTATATTGGGCGGCTCTTTGACGGGCATGTTGTGACATTTCTGTAAGCAATTCCCTATCATGGGCCAATTTTTCCAAATGGGTGCAAATTATTTGTGGATTACGGATAGGCACAACAAACCCATCAACACCATCCCGCACCACACTGCCTGCATTAGGAGTGCAAATCACTGGCAATCCACTGGAAAGGGCTTCGTAAATGACACCCGCCGAACCTTCATTCAATGAAGGTAAAAGAAACACATCAGCCCATTGAAAATGCTCTGAGATTAGAGAGCGCGGTATTTGTCCGGTAAGTTCGACATGCTCACGCAATTTTGCCTCAGCAGCGGGCAGAATATCTACCGAACCGACCATTCGAAAAATTGCTCGGCCTTTTAGATGTTGCGCAGATTCTAGTATATAAGGTGCGCCTTTCCGTAATCCAACCGATCCTATGGTAAGGACTTTTAGTGGCCCAGTGTGTGGTTGCCGTTGAATTCCAGACAGCCGGGAATCAACACCATAAGGAACCACCACGCAACGTCCACTTAAATCACCACCGCCACATTCAATTATTCCTGCCTTGACATATTCAGAGCCACACAAAATGAGGTCAGCTTTAGCCCATTCTGCTTTTTCCCGTTCACTAAACCACATCTCGGCATCATTACTAAGAATTTCTGGAGGCTCCCATCCTGGAAATTGTTCTTGTTCCTCATGCATATAGCGCTGGTTTATTATAAAAGGTGCGACCGTCTGTTCCATAATAGTTTTCAGGCCTTGTGCTTTCGCTGTCCCCATTAACTCCAACCCGGCGCGATCAAACGTATAAATGGCATCCGCATTTTTAAAGCCACTTGTTTCAACCAAATGGTTAAATCGTTTGCCGGCCCAAGTAAAAACTGCAAGTTTTTTGCCTAATGAATTGGCGCGGGATAACCGGAATGAATTGGCCAAACCGAAACCGGGATAGCTGGTAATTTTATTTACCGGGATGTCTGTCGGAATTCTTCCGGCTAACCGTTGCAAGGGCTTAGATTGCCATTGTCTTGGTAAGTGGGTTAGCAAGCTAGGCCAACCTTGGACAGCACAAATATCCGTATAAAAATGTTCTAGTCGACCCGAATTATGCAAAATACGGGGAATAGCGTAATGACGACGTGCACCCATCATCGCAACAATAATTTGTGATGGCGGATGAGATCGTATCGGTTTTAAGATATCTGCCACTGGGAAGTTCCTAATTAGCTTAAAAATGGGATAACAAACGCTGTTGCATTTTTGATATGAGCAAATACCAAGGAAATCCACGGTAACCAGCTTGCTCCAAGAGATTACGGACTTCCCGAAAATAAGCTGCACCATGTCCCTGAAACGTAGCTTTGACACCGTATACATAATGGCTTAAAACATAGCGGTCCAAATAAAATTGTCTTCCCATGATAAAATCCGGACATAAATACAAATCACTCTCACGTCCATAGAAAAAATCGAGCATTTCCCGTAATTGAGTGATACGCGCTAATTTATAGCGTGCTTGGTTTGGATGTGAACGTTGGAAGACGAGGGAATCTGCAATCATCAAGGCATCGGTTTTTAAAACCATCTCCAGCCATGTCAAGATGTCTTTCGAAAAGTCGCTTGACTTATCAGTCTCGCCAAAAAAACCTAGCGATTCAAAAAAATCACGTTCAACACAGAGCTCTGCCAATCCAGCCCCCCAATTATCTGGTTCTGCCAGATAAGAAAATAGAGTATTACGATTGACTATATGGGTTTTTAATAAGTCAAGTAAAGGCTTATGGACAATTTGCATAGGGTCTGGCGACTCTTTAACCGATACCACTTTATATTGGAAATTTTCTTTTCGAAGAATGCCAATGATTGATTCTAAACACCATTCCGACAACATATCATCGGCGCACAACACCTTGATGTAGCGTCCTTTCGATCTGGCACATAATTGATTGAGGTTACCAAAAATGCCCAAATTTGACGTATTTTTGCAGTAGGAAATTCTTGGATCGTCATAATGACCGATTACTGCATCTGTGTCATCGGTTGACATATCATCTTGGATTAACAATTCAAAATCATTAAAGCTTTGGGCTAAAACGCTTTCTATTGCACTAGGCAAAAGAGAGGCGTAATTGTATGTTGGTATGATGACCGAAAAAAAAGGCTGCTTAGGCATATTTTTAACTTTCTCAGATTGCTTATAGGTAGCGTTTAAATCTCAGACTCCCCTTACATTGCCGTCTTCATCTATATATTTGATTGCAGCTATAGTCGATGCATAGTGTGGCCTCCTAAAATAAAACCATTGCAAGCTTCTGTTTATATCCCTTGTGATATTGCTTGGCAAAATACATGGTTTGCCCATACTGCCCGTTAAGCCTCTCATTCCTGAACCCAACACACTATAGCCGCGACTGATAAAATCATGTGGAAACCACCCTGATAAATGCCGTTGGAAGGCATTATTTTTATATGCGCACTGTTCAAGGAATCCATAAGGCGTTTCTATGTAAATTAGACGGTTGGCTAATTGTTCTACTCGTTTTAGAACATCAAATGCCTCATCACGGGCAAAGTGTTCAATGACGTGCGAAAGCACAACGACATCAAACGTTTGATCAAAGTGATAACTTCTAAAGTCACCAAGAATATATTTATCGTGACGCGAGTTTTGTATGTTTTCAGGAAAAACATCAATTCCTGTCGATTCGAATGTTGCAGAGCGTACAGCGGTTAATATACTGTCGCCACCACATCCTATGTCAAGCCCAGAATTTAATTCATATTTTAAAATCAGTTGCTGGGCATATCTTTTAGGTGCCGGACACAACGCTTGAACTAATTTCGATCTCAGGGGGTAAGTCTGCATGATGTTTCCTCTCTTGATAGCTAGGATAAAATATAACGATTGGATATGTCGGACAAACAAAGCTTAAAAGCCCTCATTACGATATCCTTACGGTTTGTTGAGTGTTTAGTGAAGCCATCTAATTTTGTTAGTTCTTACGGTTACCAATACAACGCCCAGGCACACCGACCATAATGGAATAAGGCGGAACATTTTTGGTGATGACGGCTCCTGCGCCTATCACACTACCTTTGCCCACAGTCACTCCATCCAAGATAACGGCATGTGTACCGATCCACACATCATTTTCAACCGTGATGCCGCCTTTAGTACCCGTACCTTGTTGGCGCATAGTAATATCAATACGGTCAAAATGATGATTGGCGGCGAATATTGACACAAATGCCGCAATCATCACATCATTACCAATATGTACGTTTCCTTCGCCATTAATAATAATATAGTGGTTAAGGCTGGTACGCGCTCCAATTGTGATGCTGCCGCCTGATGGCAGAAGCATTGCCCCCGCCCTAATTACACTATTTTCGCCGATTGAAATATCTCCGCCTCTTGCCAAAAATGCACGCGGATCAATGATTACGCCGGGCATTATTTTCAATTTATGATTAAATAACCGAAAAAAAAATTTTGTTAAGGTATATACAAAATTCATTGTATTTTTTTATCCCTGCGTCCCAGTCTACGCCAAATAAAATTAACATCTTCATAACGGGGAATGAAACACCCAAGGCTGACATCCCGATAAAACCGAAAAACAATGATTAACATGCCGAAAAAATTAATTGTTACCCCAATTACATAGCTGATGGCAATTCCCTGAGCCCCGTATGTTTGTGCCAAAAACAAAGCGGCAATGGCAAAAGCCAACAAACCAACAATACGGGCAAACATTCCGGCCATCGGTTGCCCTTGTCCTCGTAGATCTTGGTTTGTTATCTCGGATAAGCCTGATAATATAATGCCAGGCAATAGTATTAATGTAATATTTATTGCCGGAACAAAGGCAATACCATAAATCAAAGGTACTAACCAAGGCAAACATACACCTAAGGCAGCCGCTCCCAACATAGAAAAAATCCCCGCCCTTCTTAATACGGTGATAATTACTGGAAAACCAGTTCTGGTTTTTCGCTTTGCCGCATTGGTAAAAGCAACAATACCGAGTGATTGGCACAGCGAATTAATGACACTAGCAGACGATAAGGCCACCATATAAAAGCCAATCTCAGTAGTCGGCAATAAATAAATCAATAATACCTTATCAAATTGTTGCGTAAGCAATTCCAATATATTAGCTTTAAAAAAAGGCATAGATTCGCAAATTATTTTTGCAAACTCTCCTTTTAGTATATACAACAATCCTCGTATTTTGGTGGCAAGCCTAAGGAATACACATACCGCATTTGATAGTAATTGGGCGATTATTACGCCATAAAGCTTATTTTCAACCCAGAACCAGCACACTCCCAAGCCCAACAGGAAAACGGGATAGATAAGACCACGGGTCACATTATACAAACCGAAATGCCCTCTACCATGATCGATAGCTTGCAGGTTCATACCCAAATGATTTAATGGGATGAACCATAAAAACACATAAGCGATAGGTAACAAATGCTTGACCGACTCTGATAAGACATAAGGCAAGCTGAAAAACGCTATAACAGATGTGGCTGATGCTGTCAGAAAAGTGGCCAGTAATGCGATACCGACTAAATTATCCGAGCTTCCAATTTGTCCGGCTCTTCTGGCAATCGCCATGTTAATGCCCAATATACCTATTCCAGCAAACAGATTTGGCCACAGAATAATCGCAGCATATTCGCCTCTACCATCAGCCCCTAACATTCTCGCAAGAATAATACCCTGAAGAATAGTACACAGCTGGATAAACACACTAGTAGAAAACGTAATAAAATAATTGTGCGTACTTGTTGATGCCATTTGAAATTAATGATTAGTTTTCTTAAAATGGCATAACATCCCTTGCTGTACAAAAAATGTTGTCGGCGCAAAATCGGTAAAATAAATCACATCCGCCCCTTTTTTACGTTTGACAAAATCAAGCAATACGTTTTCAGCCAATTTTGTATCGCCATCAAGGGTATCGGCGTGCTTGTCCGAGTTATCAAGATAAATGATGCCGCCTTCTTTAATTAGGTTGATCGCATTCAATGCGCAATGGTGACGGTTACTGCCATCAATCATTATCAAATCAAACTGTTCGCCTGAATCTGATTTGTAACCCACATAAGCGTCATCGGTTAAAATGACGTATTCAACATTTGTGATATTTTTTTCTTTGAAAATAGTTTTCACTTTTTGGAACCACGGTTGGCAATCTTCCACGGAAGCTACCTGTTTGGCGAATTGTGCATACCACACAGTAGACATACCAGAACCAAATTCCAGAACGGTTTTCTCTTTATTGAGAAAATCCTGTAAATAATCAATAGCGCTGTAACTAATCCACGGCAGGAGCGGACGATAACCAAAAGCGATGCGTAACAATCCGGTCATAATTGCTTTAGGGCTATGCAAAAACAAAAGCTTATAAGCAATTTTATTGCCTTTTTCATCATGGAGCCTTGAGTAGTTTCTATTTCCATAGCAAGCCTTACGGACTAGATTTTTTAACATCTAATTTCTCCTAATAAACCTAAACATATCAACCTACATAAAATCTGTAGCATTTTTTCAGTAAACTACTGTTCAATTCTAAGATACCCCTGGTTATCCAAGAACCAACCGTAAGTTTGTTGTATTCCTATTGCCAGATCGGTTTTGGCTTGCCAGCCTTGCTGGTGTAACTTGTTTACGTCTAAAAGCTTACGCGGTGTTCCATCGGGTTTGTTGGCATCGAAAACGAGTTCGCCATTAAAGCCCACAATATATTGCACTAACTGCGCCAACGCTTTAATGGAGACATCCTCCCCAGTACCCACGTTGACAATCTCTGCATCAGAATAATTTTCTAGTAAAAAAACTGTAGCATCTGCCATATCATCGACATAAAGGAACTCGCGTTTGGGTGCGCCGGTCCCCCAAATGCTCACAGTGGTATCTTGCCTTATTTTGGCTTCGTGAAATTTTCGGATTAAAGCCGGTAACACATGGGAGTTTTGCAGATCAAAGTTATCTCCTGGGCCATAAAGGTTGGTAGGCATCAGGCTGATGGCATCAAAGCCATATTGTTGCCGATAAGCCTGGCACATTTTTATACCGGCTATCTTAGCGACAGCATACCATTCGTTAGTAGGCTCTAAAGCCCCAGTTAAAAGGTATTCTTCCTTAAGTGGTTGATCCGCCATTTTAGGATAGATACAAGAAGACCCCAAAAAAACAAATTTTTGCACCCCGGCACGGTAAGCTCCGTCAATCAGATTATTTTGTATGCTGAGGTTATTGTAAATAAATTCCGCCGGATAATTATCATTGGCATGGATACCACCGACTTTGGCTGCTGCATCTATCACCACCAAGGGTTTTTCTTGATCCAAAAAAGCATCGACCGCCGCCTTATCCATCAAATCAAGATCTTGCCGAGTTTGAGTCACGATATTATCGTAACCTTTGCTTTGCAAGTTTCTGATAATAGCTGAACCCACTAAGCCTTGGTGACCAGCGACATATATTTTTATATTATTATTTATAATCTTGGCGTTCTTGTTGGTTTCCATGGTTAATCCTATTTAGTCGTTTGTAATAGGCGAAGCTTCTCTAAATACTTTATTAAGATACCTAATAAGCAATACAAGCTAATCCTCCGCATTTATTACGTCGTTGTTAATGTCAAACTTGTGCTATCCCCTCCGGCAGAGCCGCAATGTCATTAAGTTAATGGGTTATGCCTTATATTTCAATAATATAGAGACTATTATCGTAGTCATTTAATCCGTTGGTGGTGAGTCTGGTCGAACCATGGATCGATTAACCGACCACATCCCCTTCCGCAGGCTCAGGACAGGCTTCGACAAGCTCAGGGCGAACGGCTAATCCTACTTGGCTTTATGTGACTATATAACATACTAATTAATAATACTTAATTAATGGCAGTGCGGCAAGGTCTGGGGATTTCCTATAATTGGTTAAGTATCCTCCTCCTGACCGGTGTTTCATAAAAAACATAAACAAAAATAGAAACAGCAATAAGAATTACTGGAGATATTATTTGCCCAATTACACTAGATGGCAAAAATAAGCGCACCCACTCTCTGATAGGCCCTTGAAGAATATATTCCGCATAGCTCGCCCCACCAAGTAAGACCAATACATTACAAGATATTGCTCTTGAAAATATTGAATCTCCTAAACTAAATAGCAAAATAAGAACCACAAATAATAATGTGGCAACGCTAAGAATAGAATAGCTTTGTATGCTATATCTTGACAAAATAAATACTATTAACAATAGATTAATAAAGATTGATAGATCCAAATATTTTTTAGGGAATTTATTTAAATAACTAATATTATTTAAATAAATTCTGCAAACAATAGCACCTAAACAAAATTCCGGAAATCTCAAAACAGGTAGAATAACAAAGTTAATCCAAAGAGGATATTCCGGTCTATTTGACCCAGGACTGATTGTTGAAAGTCCAAAATTGATGATGAGAAACATTATCACTATCAAAAAAATCAATCCAATCTTTGTTGGTATTTTCTTTAAGAACACAATAAGAAATGGAAATGTTAAATAAAAAAATAACTCAACTGAAATAGTCCAAGCTTGCATAATCCACATAAATCCATAAGAGGAATTATAGGGTGTCCAAGATTGCACCATCCCAAGCACGAATACATAATCCGAAAAATGTAAGTTAGCGTATACAAGTGGCAACGAAACAATTAATGCCAGCATGTAAACAGGATAAACTCTGGCAAAACGGGCTAATAAATATTTTTTTTTCGAAGATACTCCATCTCTATAAGTATACGTCAGCACAAACCCTGACAATACGAAAAATAAACTTACCCCCAGAAATCCGTTTGATAGAAAATTAACTACCGAGATTGGGGCACCGATTTTAAGGGCAAATCCAGCACCAGAATGAAATAAAAAAACCATTGATGCTGCAAAAAACCTTAGCCCTGTCAGTGCTAATATTTGGGGACGTATTGTAAAGGTATTTACATTATCCATTTTTATAGCTCAAAATAAATTATCGCTTAATCGTTATCATTATAACAAAAAGTTTTAAAGCCTTCTCGTTGGCACAAGCCATCCCGTTCGGCAACGCTAAGGTCGGCTTTGACCATTTCCGCAACTAATTCTTTCAGTGACGTTTTAGGAAACCAACCTAATTTTTCTTTAGCTTTAGAGGGATCGCCCAATAAGGTTTCAACTTCTGTCGGCCTAAAATAACGGGGGTCGACGGCAACAAGGCACTTCCCAGTCTGGGTGCAATAGCCTTTTTCATCAATACCTGCGCCTTCCCAACGCAGTCCTATCATTAGTTCTTGTGCCGCAAAATTAATAAAGTCGCGGACTGAATATTGGACTCCTGTGGCAATAACGAAGTCATCTGGCGTTTCCTGTTGTAGCATCAGCCATTGCATTTCCACATAATCCCTGGCGTGTCCCCAATCGCGCAAAGCGCTTAAGTTGCCCAAATAAAGGCAGTCTTGCATACCCAGTTTAATTCTGGCTAAGGCGCGGGTAATCTTGCGGGTGACAAAGGTTTCTCCGCGCAACGGCGATTCGTGGTTGAATAAAATGCCGTTACAGGCATAAATGCCATACGCTTCGCGGTAATTGACTGTAATCCAATACCCATACAATTTAGCTACCGCATACGGGCTGCGCGGATAGAAAGGGGTGGTTTCCTTTTGCGGAATTTCCTGTACCAAGCCGTAAAGTTCTGAGGTGCTGGCCTGATAGAAACGGGTTTTCTTTTCCAAGCCTAGCAAACGGATCGCCTCTAAGAGGCGTAAAGTCCCTATGCCATCGGCATTCGCGGTATATTCCGGCGTGTCAAAACTGACCGCCACATGGCTCATAGCCGCCAAATTATAGATTTCATCCGGCTGCACCTGTTGGATAATACGGATAAGATTTGTCGAATCGGTCAGATCGCCATAATGCAGGACAAAATTCCGATTGGATACCTGAGGGTCTTGATACAGGTGATCGATACGCTCCGTATTAAAAAGCGAGGCGCGGCGTTTTATACCGTGGACGATATAGCCTTTTTTTAGTAAAAATTCTGCCAGATAAGCGCCGTCTTGTCCGGTAATACCTGTAATAAGGGCGACTTTATTCATAGTTTGCTTTATCTCGAAAGTGGACAGTTAACTGGCCCGTTGATAATGGTATCGGTAGACATATTTCCCATAACCGTAGCCATAGCCATATCTTGACGAACTGAGCGGCAGGTCGTTAAAGACCACACCTTTTATATGCACGCCTGCTTGGATTAAGCGTTTGGTACTTTGCTCCAGTTCACGCATCGGATGTTGTCCGGCTTTTACCACCATCAAGGTCGCGCTGGCCATACGGCCTATAATGCAAGCATCCGTGACTGCCAATATCGGCGGCGAATCGATGATGATATGGTCATAATTTTTGCTGAGTGCTTCCAGTAACTGCCCAAAACGCTCATGCAGCAATAATTCCGACGGGTTAGGCGGAATGGCACCGGTCGAAATAAAGTCAATATTAGCGGCTGTTATTGTGTGGATAGCCTTATCTAGCGTAGTTGCCTGGGTAATCAGCTCAGATAATCCATCCTCCCTGCTGACACCTAATGACCTGTTAATAAAGCCATTGCGCAAATCACCGTCAATTAACAGGATTTTCTTGCCAGCATCGGCTAATACGGTCGCCAAGTTAATGCAAACGAATGATTTGCCGACTCCGGGGCTAGGGCCGGTAATCATGATAATATTGTTTTGCGCCCCCAAAAAGGCAAAATGCAGGGTTGTCCGTAAACTTCTCAAGCTTTCTATGGCCAAATCCTCTTTGTTTTCCAACGCTAAAATACAAATTTCATTGGTCGGGTTTTTACCCAATTTTTTTAGTTTTTCGCTAAGCCTTACTTGCCTGTTACTATGGGAAATGGTGGCATAAACCGGAATATTTAGGTGCTTTTCAATTTGATCAGGATCTTCGATACCCCGGTGCAAGGCTTTGCGGACAAACACAATGGCCACACCGACAACTAAGCCTAATATCAACGATATACCGACGATTAAAGGCTTCTTCGGCTTAATCGGACTGGAGGGCAAGACGGCTTCGTCAATTACCCGGGCGTTGCCTACCGTACCGGCTTTAGCGACCCTTAGGGTTTGTGCGCTATTGAGCAATGTGGTGTATAACTCGGTACTGACTTTTACGTCACGCGATAATCTTAAAATAACTTGTTGGATTTCAGGCAGGGCTTCGATTTTTCTATCATTAGCATTCATTTGTGTCTGAAGCCGGGCAATTTGTTTGTCAATCGCTATAATAGTGGGGTGCGATTCGGTAAACCGACCGCGTAATTCGTCTCTTTTTTGCTGTAAAAGGGTAATTTGGGTTTTGATTTCCACCACTCCTGCCAGAACGCTTTGTGTTTCCAGATCCAGATCAATAGAACCTTTGTTGATCCTAAAGTCGTTTAAGGCGTTGGTGGAAGCCTCCAGTTGGTCTTTGAGAACCGGCAATTGTTTATCCAAAAATTCCAAAGTGCTTTGCGCTTCTTTGGATTTTTGTTCGACATTTTGCTTGACATAAATATTGGCCACCTCATTGAGGGTCTGCGCCGCCAAGGTCGGACTGGCGGACTCCATGGTAAAACTTAAAATACCGGTATTTTTGCCCTTCTCAACAACGCCAAAGCTATCACTCAATTCATTAATCCCGCTGAGCAAAGACCGTCTCATAACCGTAAATAAGGTGTTAGGGCGGGCTTTTAATAGCGGGACAAAGAGGCTGAGCGTGCCTTGGCCGTCAGTTAAGGGCTTGATGATAGGTTTACCAACTTCGCCATTAAGTAATGCTTGTCCATTATCTAATAAGGTAAAATGCCCTTGTATACCTGCTTGTAGGGTGAATTCTTTACCGATCCAAGTTTCTGGTATCGAGAAGGTATCTACGCGTATCATTTCACCGCCCCAAGCATATTGGTCTTTACCAAATAGTGGGACGGCAACTTGATTATCTACCGCCTGTTTTTGAAAGTGCCTGGCAAAGGCCTCGCCAATAATAGGAAAGTAGGTCGGTTTGGCGATAATCTCCAAGTTAAGGTTTTTCACCGCCTGACCCAACACCTTACGCGATTTGATGATTTCTATTTCTGTCAGAGCCGGCATTTTACTTTCCAGTAATGGTGTCACCGATTCCAGTGCGTTTAAGGTATTAGCCTTTTCCTCAATCTGAAGCATCCCATCGGCTTTATAAATCGGCGTATCCAATAACGCTTTGGCCACACCTGCCAGCAAAAAAAACAGGGACACAAAGGCAATGATATATTTGCCGTCAAGGATAGTCGCTATTAATCCCCCTAAATCGATGTCATCATCGTCTTGGTCAGATTGATAATTTCCCTGAGAAGCATTGCTATCTGAAAGTTGATTTTTCATGATGCCCATTCGCCATTTTTAGCTTGCTCAGGTAATGGCTCTGCCATGTTTGATAATTTCGCCATATTTATTGACCAAATGAAGTGGTTACTTTTGCAGCACTGTTAAACAAGTTCAGCATTAGCAATGTCGGTTGAATTTCCGCAATGATCTGGTTCCAGCGGACACCTTCGGCCCGATCGATATAGATCACATCACGCGGCTGCAAAGGGAAACGGTCTGCCAATAAAAACGCATCCGGCGATTTTGCATTCAAGTGGTAAATTTCTGGTTTTTTAATCCCGCTTCTAAAGACAAATATTCGTGCCGGATCAGAGGTCGCCTGGCTAATACCGCCCGCGTCACTGATCGCCTCAGTCAAGGTCATCCGGCCTTTGTTCATCACAATGCTACGCGCCCCCCCCGGAGAATTTATACCGCCATTTGCTCCGATGGCGGCAATATCCCCCAAAACAAATATTTTGTTTAAACTATTGTCAGGGATGTTCAGCACATCACCGTGTTTAAGTATCACGTTTTGTCTAATGTCGCCGCCTTCATAGAGTGACAGCAGATTGATGCTGTAGGTGTCGCCATCACGCGTTAGGGTGATATTGCGCAGATCGGCTTCGGTATTTAAGCCACCCGCACCATTAATGGCCTCCAAAACAGTCAGGGGAATATCCTTTACCAACAGGATTCCGGGCTGTTTAACTTCCCCCACCACATAAACCCGTTGGCTACGGTAAGATGTTACCCGTACATCCAACTGGACTTGTTCTATATATTTGGATAGCTTATGGGTTAATTCCGCGCGGATATCTTCCACCGTTCTGCCAGCCGCTTTTACAATCCCTACATAAGGATAAAAAATAGTGCCGTCTTCGCCAACTATATTCCCAGAACTGTCAGCGGAGCGGAATTCCCCGGCCGGAATAGTCAATTCGGGATGTTCCCAGACAGTAATAACGAGGATATCCCTAGGCCCTACCAGATATTGGTGGCCGTTTTCGGCTTCAGGCACCCCTTTTACCGCGTTAGAACCTATACGGTAATCAAAATAATGATTGACTACATTATCTGCCCCTAAGCTTCGGTTATTGAAGTTCTTTTCCAAATCAATAATCGTTTGGGCGGTTATGGTTTGGATATTCAGCTTTTTTAAGGTGGTGGCGTTATTTTCCTCAACCGGCATTTCGATGCTGGATTGTTTTGAAAATTGGCTCATGTGCATCCCCGGCACAATTGTACAGCCGGTCAAATGCAGCATTACCAGAAAACTGCTCAGCAAATATTTTTTTCCCATAGCGTGTGTCCGCATTTTCAATGTTTGAATTCTTAGTTGACTATCACACGTTAATCTATCGTCATTTTTAACAGCCTTACTATTATCCTTAAGGATAAAGTTTATTGACCCATTGGTTTACACCGTGGTCAATTTGTTCCAGCACCGACTCAAACGTCCGTAAATCCAGTAGATAAGGGTCGCGGATGTCATACCCACCCCATTCGCCCAACCGAAATACTTTCCCTTTGGCATAAGGTGTTTGGTTTTCAATTTCCATTTTATGACCCGACTCCATCACCAGAATAAGATCGGCGTGCCGCACCATTTGCGTGTTTAACTGGCAAGCCCGATGTTTTGACAGATCCAACCCTCTGGCCGTCATCAGTTGGCAGGCCTTTTCATCTGCTTTATGGCCTACCGCCGCATGAAGTCCGGCTGAGATGACCGCACAGTTAGCCTGTTTATCGGCAAAGGCTTTTTTAAAAAGCACTTCTGCCATAGGGCTGCGGCAGATATTGCCTACACACACAATAAGAATATTGTTAAACACACTATGTTCTTATTAAAAATAGGTTAAGCCTATTGCCCATTTTATGGCTCTCTGGATAAAGATTTAGCCGATTTTAAATCCAAGAAAGATAACCGGATATGCTCTAATTTTTCTATTTGCTCTGTTTCGGATTCGGCACAGGGCGTTTGTGTTTTGCTACTTTTCTGCATTTGACAAGCTTTATTGGTACACCAGTAATAGACGGCAAAAAGACACAAAAAAGATATAAATGACGCTTGCTCGGATACATCCAGCAAAACAGGGGCCATAATGCTTGCACCCGAAAAAAACACGGCAAAAACAACGAGGATGATGAGTTTTTGGTTAACTTTATAGCCCGCTAAGGCAAGAAGGTGATGCAAATGTTCCCGGTCAGGATAAAACGGCGAGCGGCCTTTGCTTATCCGTCGGCACATGACACTAACAGAGTCTAAAAGAGGGATGGCGATAAGCCATAACACAGTAGTTGGGGTAATGATTGCGTTTTCTCCCTGCGAGGCATAAATTGCCAGCCAACAGACTGAAAATCCGAGCAGGGTGCTTCCCGTATCGCCTAAAAAAATGGCGGCGCTTTTACGTCCGAATATCCGTAAATTAAATAATAAAAACGCTATTATTGTTGCCGCTAAAATAAGGCAATAATAATAAATCAACCAGTTTTCTAAAGACCAAGACAGGATGGCTATTGTTATGACTGAGACCAATGCCAAGCTGCCCGATAAGCCATCTATGCCATCAATCATATTGAAAGCATTTATTCCCCCTACCACCGCAAAGACAGTGAATGCAGTTGAAAAAGCATCCAGATTAATATCTCCAGTACCCAATAAATCACCAAGACCTGTAATTTTTATCTCTGAAATTTCAGTCATAATTAAGGTTGCTACTATTTGAGCTAATATCCTGTACTTTACGGCAACCTCCCTATAGTCATCTAACAAGCCCACTAAAACTAAAATAGTGGCGGCGGCAATAAACCCCGTCTGTTGAAAAATCTGGATGTCAGTAACCAATAGGGTAAATAATATGGCCAAGTATATTGCCGCGCCACCAATAAGGGGCACTGGCTTTTGGTGATGCTTCCTATAATTGGGCTTGTCCAAAAAACCAATTTTTTGTGCGCAAGGATATAAGACAACAATAAAAATAATCGTTGTCAGCAGCGATGTCAGAAAAAGTAAAGCAGGCATTTTTTCTGTCTCCATTTGTTGCGGTTTGGACACTGAATAACAGCAAACCAAAAATAAATTAAATAGCAATCAACGCATCATTTGTTGCCTTAGCAGAATTACCTATTAGTTTTGCATTGTTATTCACTAGCTGGCATTGAAAAACGTTACTCGTAGCTATATGAAAATTAATTTTCATATAGCCCTCTCTTTGACGGAAATCACCGTCACTCAAATACGGCCAAGGAGGGTCTGTGGCCGAAGTTCAAGCAAGGCTTTAAATTTTTCTAGCAAATTGCGTAGGCTTGCAACGGTAGATTTTTTTAATTACCTAAATAAAGACGATATCCAGTGGCAATAGGTAAAAATTAACAAAACACATTATTTTATCAAGTAAATATTGCCTTTATTTCAATCAGTTAAGTTTTATTAATTCAATTATATCTACATATTAAATCGACTCTAAATTGCACGGTGCTAAATATAGCACAATATAATAAAAATGTATCTATATTATCGCTTATATCGATTAAATTGATTTATTACAAATAAAAACAATTATCAGTTACAAATAAAACACAGATAACTTATTTAAGCGATGACGGATAAATAAAGGTAAGTGCCGTGCGAAGGAATAGATGCTTTAAGATGATTTTTACGCCAGCAACTTATGGTGAAATGCAGATTTTTACTGCAAAAATTTAAATATATGGTTAAAAGAGAGGGGGTTAAGATAGTCATTGACCACTACATTGAGCTTTATATAAGGAAGGCTTCTGAATACACGCCCCCCCCCTCATAACAGTTTTTCCATGGGAGAAAAGAAATGGTTGCCAGTGTAAATGCAGTAGGGGCTAACAATACAAAAGGCTAGGTCACCGTTAATTGTGGAAGCCTTAAATGACGTGGCTTTGGGTAAAAGCCACAATCCGCTTTAAATAAGGCTTTGCGCCGAAAATAAAAATTTTTCAATAATTAACAGCGGCATAGCCAAACAAAAAGACCGTAGACGAACGCTAGAAATTGTCAGCAGCTTTCGATATTGAATGCTGTTGGCTAGTAGGAAGGGTAAGATAAGCGGTAGCCATTGAGACCACCGCTTGCTTAGCAAATAAAATATCTGCTTATATGCAGGTTCTGGTAGCCATTCGGTAAATGTCCGGCTGGGTTAATGGCGTAAAATCAATTTTCAATCCAAATTAATTCGACCCGTCGGTTTGCGGAGCGCCCGCCCTCTGTGCTGTTATCGGCAACCGGACGGCTTTCGCCAAAACCTATCGCCCGCAATCTGTTGCTGACACCTTTACCCTTGAGGTAATTGACCACCGACTCTGCCCGCCGTTGTGACAATTTCATATTATGGGTATCAGAGCCTTCGCTGCTGGCGTGGCCTTGCACTTCAATAGCATTTTTTTGCGGATATAGGTTCAGGCTGGTCGCGACTTCATCAAGCAGTTGCCGAGCCTTAAACGTCAGCTCGGCCGAGTCAAAATTGAAATGTTCATTTTTCAGGATAAGCCTAATAGGGCAACCTGCATCGTCGACCTTACTGCTGGCAGGGGTGTTTGGGCAGCTATCCTGGCAGTTGTTAACGCCGTCCCCGTCAGCGTCAAGTGTCCTGCAGTCGGGAACGGGCGGGGCATTCACGATGGGGGGTGCGACTTGGGCGACTTGAGTGGGTTTTGCCCCCAGCGGAATGACAAAACCGAAATTAACGACCACGTCATGAAATTGGTCTAAACCCGATGAAGATGATACAGAGGGATTATTGTTATAGCGGTAACGCACGTCGCTGCGCAGTAAAAAGTTATCGCTCACCTCGTAAGTGAAACCGGCGCCTAGCTCGGCAATAAAGCCTTTTGCCTCACTCCCGGAAGGAAAGTGCCTTATCATACCACCCAAACCAACTACCGTATAAGGAGCGAATTTGTTGCGGTTAAAGAAATACTGGGCATCGACTGTGCCGCCGCCCAGTTGCCAGTCACCGATATAGTGACCGCTTGGATTATAACTGCCAAACGCTTGGTAAAATCCTTTCACTTCAACATTAAAATGCTCATTGAGTATCTTGCCGATACCTAGACCGCCGCCCCAACCATCTGCGGTGTTATGACCGCCTTCCGTCCTGACAAAAGAGCCGAACGGAGCGATATACCAACGTTTATCTAAAAATTCATCGGCAGCGTTGGCGAGCGGCAAAAAACCTAGGCCAGTCAATATGGCAATAGAGAGAGTGTTATGTTTCAACATAATGGTTACCTTCGGTGAAATAAAAAATAGAACTTAAAAAGTGCATTATTGCGCCGCCCAAGCCGGACGCATCTGATGTGTTACCTGTCTAAAATCTTACCAATACCGACATCCTCATGCTCTGCTAAACAATTAATTTTTTCAATCAATTGAAAAATAACCGCATTATTTGTTAAACAACAGGAAGACATGATCAGACAAATGTCTATCTGTGAACGTAATACCTGAACAATCTGACCACGGCTTAAATCATAACAATAACGGGAAGCCTAAGTCCAATCTTCATGGCTAAAAATGTGAAATTTCTACAAAAAAGTGCTACAGTGATTGTCGGCCTAGTTTAACAACTCACCCGAAGAAGCAAGCCATGCTATTGAACTTAAATTCTGGATAAGAAACCAATACTGCGGACATAGGGACGAGCCCTGAGGTTGACGGTATTATGTAATGGGGGGATGTTTACTTTGACATAACTGATGGTTAACCAAAGGATGCGCCATCTAAGGTGTGCAACTGTTACGGCCATCAAAAGAAAAAGGAGGTTGTGCTGAGCCGCTTCGTTAACCGATGCGATCAAAACATCTGATGTCACTGACGTTAGGCGGCAACATGCCTTACTTCCGTTTGCCTGCCGAATACCGCAAGCTTTGTCAGGATCAGCCAAGGGTGCGGCAAGGTGCGCACCCAAAGGGCATAAATACCCAAAGGGCATAAAGACAGGAAACCCTCTCTGACGAAACTCGAGGGGTATAAGAAGAAGCGGCAATCGGGCCGTGTAAATAGGCATGGTTATATCTAATAATAAGATAACTACATAACAATTTATCACTACCAAAAACCTATTAGGCTGTTAGAGTAAGCACACAAGCTACCCGAAGACACCAATAAGGAAAGGCAAAAGCTATGGAAAGCCTATTCTCACTTACTTAACAATTGCACGATAGGTTATGTCAATTATGGATCATTATAAGTCCAAAAGCACCAGCAGCCCTGTTGCCGATTTTTACGGCGAACCGCTGATCACCTTACCGAACCCCGATGCCCACGCAACCTCCATCCGTGCCACGGCTTTGGTGTTTGCCGACCCAGTTTCCGTGCGTTTGCTGGAATATATCGCCAGGATTGCCCCTAGTGACGCGACGGTATTGATTATTGGCGAAACCGGTACGGGTAAGGAATTGGTGGCGCGGCAAGTGCATAAGCTCAGCCATCGCAAAGACGCACCTTTTGTCGCCTTAAATTGCGGGGCATTTTCCGAGTCACTGGTCGAAAGCGAACTGTTTGGGCATGAGCGCGGTGCGTTTACCGGCGCCTTAAACGCCCGTGGCGGCTGGTTTGAGGCCGCCAACGGCGGCACCTTGTTCCTTGATGAAATCGGCGACCTGCCCATCTCCACGCAAGTGAAGATTTTACGCGTTTTACAAGAACATGAGGTAGTGCGTATCGGTTCCAGAACTCCCATCCCTATTGATGTGCGGCTGGTGGCCGCCACCAATGTCAATTTGGCGGAAGCCGTCCAAGCGGGGCGGTTCCGTGAAGACCTCTATTACCGTCTGAATGTCGCCGCTTTGGATCTGCTGCCCTTACGCGAGCGTCCGGGCGATATTTTGCCCTTGGCAAAGCATTTTATGCAGCGCTATGGCATACGTTTAAAGCTAAATAGTTTGGAATTGGCTAAAGATGCCGAACGCGCCCTATTACGCTATGGTTGGCCGGGCAATATCCGTGAATTGCAAAATGTCATCCATCATGCTTTATTGGTCTGCAAAGACGGGCGGGTAGGCCTTGAGGATTTACATCTTAATCCCCATTTTGGCAGTTCCTACAGTAATGCCAGCACAAGCGTTGCGGCTCCCGCTTCGCTGACATCATTAGAAAACGCCTTAGCGGCCTTATATGAACATCCGGCGGACAATCTGTTCGATACGTTGGAAGAAACGATTATCCGCACTGCTTATGACTATTGCGAGAACAACCAAGTACAAACGGCCCGTTTGCTGGGTATCAGCCGAAATATCCTGCGTCATCGGCTAAAACGCTATGGTTATTTGGTCTAACGACCATAATCCAACTGGCGGCATAATTCCCCTCCCCTACCACAATGATCGGGTACAGCCGACATACATGTAAAAATAGGACATAGCGGCCAAACCCAGTTGATTATATCGGCAATGTCGGGTCTATAGGCTCCGGAATGGCATTTGAATCGATAACGTAATCGCCAAAACGCTTGATATGGCTTGTGACGTAAGGACTTAAAGTTGCCACATCCTCCCGGTTTATCGGAAAACCCTCTTCTTTGAGCATCCGTAATATCCGCGTCTGATCGACCACGTTTTGGAAGATGACGGCATTGGCCACCAGATCATTATACTTGATGACTTTTTCCTGCTCTTCGGGATCGTTGTCGGCGATGACGCCATCACCACCGAAAAACAGCCACTTGGAAAATCCGTTGTACGCTTCCACCTTATTTGTGGTCGCCGTAATCTGTTCGCGTAATTCCATGTCGGAGATGTAATCCAAAAGGAAGAGGGTACGGGCCACCCTGCCTAATTCCCTGAAAGCCTGATATAGCCGGTTTTTACGGCTATAGTTGCTCAACTTGCGTAATAAGATCGAGGATGAAACCTTTCCGGCCTTGATCGACAGGACTACCCGCAGCAAATCTTTCCAATGTGTTTCGATCAACTCCCAGTCGATGGCATCCTTGAACAGTATATCGATATGTTTGTAGGTAATGTCTTTGCCGGGCCGGAAAAACACCAGATCATGCCAATTGCGGATGCGCGGCATTAGTTTTATGCCCAACAAATAAGACAAGGCAAACACGGGCGTCGACTGGCCTTGGGTGTCGGCATGAACGGTATCAGGCTGTATGTCTGATGTGTTTTGCAGCAAGCCTTCAATGATGTAGATCGCTTCCCATACCCCGCAAGGTATAAAATGGCTGAACAGCGCCACATAGGTGTCGGCAATATGGTGATAGGCAATGCCGCCATAACCGCCGTAGCGGATATGGTATTCCGCCAGTAGGTTTTGGACGTATATCTCTAATTTCGTGCCGTCTGCGGCAACTGATTTTCCGGTGCCCCACAGTTTTGGCAATTCAAACGTATGGTAATGGTTGATAATGTCCTTAATCGCTGCATTTAATTTATGGGTATTGGCATGTCGGCGGTTGATGAAAGACAGCATGTGCGGCGTGACCGTGCCGCGTAGATGACGCGAGGCTTGTGCCGGCCCCAGATTGCAGCCATAGGTGAATGCGGTGAGGATATACCGCTCCCCAGGGTTTTCGATCTTGGGGTCAGAACCTGATAGCGGCCCAAAATGACGGTTCCATCCTGTCCAATGGGCGACATTGCAAAGCACGTCGATTACGTTACGTTCATCCATCCGTTGCAGTAAAGCCGCTTCGAGCGCACGGGCCGAGGCTTTCGATTCGTGGGGTTCGCTCCGTTTCAGAATCGGCAGGCCGCTTTCAGTGAGCCCCAGCGCTTTATTGTTCGGAAACCCTGCGTCGACTTCTGCGGCTTTCTGGGCCAACACTTCACGCAAGTTGGTTACAAATGCCTGCGCGTTATTTGCAAAGCCTAATTGCAGGCAGTAATCCCCCACCAAGGGTTCGCATTCCTCCCAACCCAAAAGTTGTTCACGATAATCGGCGTAAGATTCCGAACCCCGGATAGCCACATCCCCCGATTTTATTTCCGCAGCCAATGCGGAAAAGACGCACACTTCGAAGTGTTGGCGGTTAATTCGTTCGCCATTCTCGGTTTTCACTTGTACAGTGCGTTTCCAGCGCCCGTTAGTGAAAGAAAAGTCCACCGTGTCATCAATCAAGACGCATTTTCGGTGCTCGTGTTTCATCAAGACATCCAATGCCTGCATCAGGGACGTGTCTTCAGTTGTCGAAGTCATGGCCAACAACCGCAACATACGGAATAATGCGGGCCGATGGCTACGGTAAAAACGCCACAACAGCGGGAAATAGTTATCACCGCTAAAAGCGGTGATGGCCGCGCAATCGTCATGCAAGGCGGCGGCTCCGCCGTGTTCCGTCAGCAAAGTGCGTATGGTGCGCCCGGCCTCCTCATCTTCAGGCTGCGTTTCCAGCACGTTAATGACATCGGACAGCGTTGCAACCAGATGCTCGGTTTTCTGACGGAATTTGATGCGTAACCGTTCCAGTTCATCTTTACCTCGCCGATGGATTTGGCTGATACGCTTGATGAACATGTTGGCAAGATCGTCACGGGTCTGGATGCGGGCACGGTGGATCATGCTGAGGATGAGCACATACCGCTTTGGCGGCGAAAACTGCTTTATCTCAGCAGCGTCCAAGGCCTTAGCTTCTGCGGCAAAATGCTTGATCTTGGCATAAGGGATACCCTGCAAGTGCTGGTCGCTTCCTACCGTATCGGAAAGCTTGACAATATGATCCAGCAAATCCTGTAAATGCCCCAGAGACGGGCATTTAGGCAATTGCTTGATGGTAAAGAACAGGGACTTTTTTTGGGGGTTAGTTCCGACTTCCAGCAATGCATCGAGGCCTTCACGCTCAGACGGCGATAAGCGTTTCAATACCGTTTCGAATATGCGGCTATTGGCCAGGGTACGAATTCGCCGTGAATGCCGGTCAAGCGTACTGAAGGCAGGCAGCTC
Organism: Methylovulum psychrotolerans; assembly: GCF_002209385.1. Lineage (NCBI taxonomy): Bacteria > Pseudomonadati > Pseudomonadota > Gammaproteobacteria > Methylococcales > Methylococcaceae > Methylovulum > Methylovulum psychrotolerans. Next base: position 1,351,969 of record NZ_CP022129.1, on the reverse strand, counting down.
GATACGCTGCCGCACCAGCTCTTCAATGGCAACGTTGATCAGGTCGGCCGGGTTATCCATCACTTCGGCAGCGGTAGCCATGGCTTCGCTGGCCACCCGCAATCCGTCATCATTCCAGGCCGCTACACCTAAATGTTGCCGGATAGCCTGATGATGCCGATACAGTGTTTTTAAGTCGGAATAAACCGGTGATACTTCGCTACTGATACCGCTGGCAGCACGGATATGCTGCACGATGTCCGAAGGTATAACCGCCACGTCCGGAAAATAACCAAGCCGCTGAAAGGCCTTAAGCAGCAATAGGATACAAAAACGTGTCGGTTCTTTGCGTGACAGGGTATTGGCAAAATGCAGCTCATCCTCTTTTGGGGTGTAGAGCGCATCCAACTCATTGGCTAGCGGATTTCGCTTGAAGCGTGGGTAAGCGGTGCGTTCGATGGATGCCATACTGGAAAGGTCAGCTAAGTATAGGACTTTATTGTCTTCTTACAGTGGTTATCGTCGGTGAAACTCGGCGGCAGCCAGTTAAAGATCATCGATTTCACTTTTCAGAGAGTGCAGAAAGTACACTTTTTACACTCACTGCTTACCCGGTCTTCCCAATTGCCGTTCCCTTGATTTTTGGTGCGAAAACCTTTGCCAAAATCATAATGGTTCAAGCTCGAATGCCTGAAGATAAAACATAAAACCAATCATTTCGCTATGCGGGCCAAGCTGTTCGTCAAGGCCAACCAAATGGCTTATGAAGAGTTGCAAAAACTAAGGGCTGCGTAACATCAGCTGGTAAATGGCATTAACGCCATTTACCAGCACGTTAGGATTTAATGGCTGTCTTTTGCAGCGGGTATTATTTCGGCGTATTTTGCTGAGACCAACAGAATACCTGCCACGGCAAGGTAACTGAACGCCACGGGCAACGATTGGCCGAAACCGATGGCTTCACCGTGCATCAGGCCAACAAACGTGCAGGCCGCAGCGGCTAAGGCAAACATTGCGGCTTTGACCAATTCCCGCTCAATAACAAAGGCGGCTATCGCGCCCAACATTAAGCCGCCCAGAATCGCACCGCCACCCAATACTTCCAAGCCATGATACAGCACCCCGACTTTGCCCAGTTTATCTAAGCCCAGTGTGGCGGCGCTGGTACCAGCCGCGCCTAGGGCATTATCAATCTGCAACTTGCCCCATGCAGCAAGGTTGGGCATTAAGGCCAAAATGATGGCGGGGGCATGGCTTCTTGGGGTTTCCTGAAAGGCTTGTGCACCGATCAACATACCGATGTACAGCAAAATAGGTGAGATGGCGACGACCGGGATTAGAGAGGCTATCAGCGCGATGATGCCTAGCCAAGACAGTACCAGCACGGTAACGCCGGTTGCCGCCGAGTAGCCTATACGTCCGCCCATCGATTTCCAGCCGGGATGGCCGATATAGACGGCGTTGATGAACGGGTTGCCCATCATGCAGCCGATCAGGCTAACCACGCCGTCGGCACTCAGTACCCGTGTGGTGGGGTAGCTGTCGCCGCCCACGGCGGCGCTTTCCACGTTATCCATGGCTTCAACCAAATCATAAATGCCGAATGGGATAGCCGTCACCAGAATCACGCCCAAAAATTCAAACCCGGAAAAAACATGGCCTATGGCCGGAATAGGAAACGAAAAGCCAAAGTTGGTCAAGGATGCCGAGACATTCTCTAAGCTCATGCCGCCGTAATTCAAGCCCATTAAGGTAGAGCACCAAGCAATCAGCGTACCCACGGCAATCGCGACCAAACCTGCCGGAATGCCTTTGAAATAACGTACTCCGCCGAACCAGCTTGCTAAAATAATGGCGAAACACACCACGCCGACCACGGGAGTCATGAACATTTCCAAGGCAGGGCGTAACGATATAAAGGCGATGGACACCCCGGCCAGCGTGCCGAGCAATGCGGCGCGGGGGGTGATTTTTCGGATAATGGGCGCGATAAAGCCACCTACCATGAGCACAAAACTTTGGATGAACACCCATGCCAGACCCGCTTCCCAGCCTTTGACCGGATCGCCGGTATTCAGCGAAATCGGCAACATGATAACGAAAACGACCACAAACATGTGCGGTACGCTAATGCCTGAGGGCAGGGCGCAGACATCATCCCTACCGGTTTCTTTTGCCAATTTGTAGGCTAACCACGCATAGTAAATAGTGCTTAAAAACAGCATAAGCCCGGTTGCCGGAAGAATGCGCCCGAAGACCAGGTCATCAGGCATTTTCAGTACAAAGCGTAATAGCCCGGTCAAGACCAGCAAGTTGACCAAAATATTGGTGCCAAAGCCGAAGTAAGCGTTCCAGTCTCCGGGTGTCCAAATGTTAACCTTTGATGTTGTCATGTTGCCCTCTGTTTTGGTAGGCCTAATGTAAATTAGGGGGGTGTATGTAAGTCTTTGATGGATTTTCGGTGTTATCTGCTTGTTGCAAAATTCCTGAAGCGAGAATTTCTCGGCCCGGGGTTCCAAGTTGGAGCTTAGGCATCTTGGCTGGGGGTTAATTGGGCGGCGGTACTGTCGTGCGGGTGTTTTATCCGGCCATTGCCGCTAAAATACGTTGGGAATCCGTCACCCAACCAAATATCCCGCCTTGTGCTTTGATCATCCGTAAGCCGATTTCGTGAAATTCGGGGTTATAAGAGCCGCAGCAATCACCGGGTACGAGGCAACGGTAACCCCGGTCATTGGCTTCGCGTATGGTGGTGTGCACACAGACTTCGGTGGTTACGCCGCAAACAATCAGGTCTGCAATGCCGTTGGCTTGCAAAATGGCTTCAAACTCGGTCGCATAAAACGCCCCTTTGCCGGGCTTGTCGATGACGGGTTCGCCCGCTTGCGGATAGAGAGCCGGGATAATGTCTTGCCCTGGCTCGCCACGGATCAAAATACGCCCCATCGGCCCCATTTCCCCTATGCGGACACTGGGATCGCCACGTTCCACTTTGGCCTTGTGGGCATCGGACATATCGGGGAGATGGCCTTCACGCGTATGGATGATCAACAGGCCTTTTTGCCTTGCCGCACGGAGTAAGGCTTTGCAGGGTTCAATGGCGGCTGACAATAAGGCAACATCATTGCCTAGGGATTCGCCAAACCCGCCCGGTTCAAGAAAATCCCGCTGCATATCAATGATGACAATAGCTGTTTTGGCTAGCTCAATGGTGATGGCTTCGGGTTCGGCATCAATTTCAATGGTTTGCATAACGGATCTCTGCATGGTAGGGAAGATGGCAGGTAAAATGCAACTATGTATACAACAAAGCAAGTCCCATACCTATTAGATAAACTGCCGCACATTTCTTGCAAGTTATTGTAAATAATTCGTAATTTCTAAAAATAAAAGGAGGGTAAGGATTTGATGGCGGAGTAAGCCTGCACAATTTCTGGTCAATAGGGTGTAAAAAGCGGTAATTTTGCACATCAATGTCGCACTTCTGGCTTAGGCAGGTTTTTCGGGGCACTTCAATATTCGGTGGTCGGATGTTATATACTCACCTATTAGGGCGCATAATAGGGCGACCTCTTAACTTTATTGATCTTTTGGGCATTGCTGGCAGATGCCTCTATTTTTACTAAGAACTGACATGACGACAGCAAAAGGCGCGGCTGCGCAACACATTTATGAGAAACTTCGTAACATGATCCTGAATTTTGAAGTTCAGCCCAATTCGCGTTTGACCGAAACCGAGTTGGCTAACTATTTTAATGTCAGCAGAACACCGATTCGGGAAGCCTTGCAGCGTTTGGCAAACGAAGGGTTGATTACCATCCGTCCCAAACAAGGCTGTTTTGTGCGGTCTATGGATTTGGAGGAATTTACCGATTACTACCAAATCCGCGTCAGTCTGGAAATGTTGTCGTTAGAATTGGCTTGCACCAATATGTCGGATGAGGCGTTAAAAAATTTGTGTAAAGTCTGGGAACAAGACACCGCCGAAGATGATGAGGGCAAAGCGGAGCGGGTAGCCGGCCTAGATGAGGCGTTTCATATCAAGCTGGCCGAAGGCGGCGGCAATCAAGCGTTAATGAAATTGCTGATCGACATCAACAACCGCATCCGCATCGTCCGGCGTTTGGATTTTACCGATCAGGAACGCATCAGGAAAACTTACGAAGAACATTACCGCATCCTCCAATATTTGTTAAAACGCGACATCCAAGCCGCGAAAAATGAAATGCTGCGCCATATCAAAAAAAGCGAAGAGTTCAGCAAAATGCTGACGATCATCCGCATGGGCATACGCAAAAATAACAGTTTTCCATTTGCGGCCGTTAAGCCAGCGGAAAGTGGGGTGGCGTTTGATTGATGTTATTAGGATAGGCTCTTTGTGGGCATATCCTAACAAATTTAATCGCCAATAAACTGCACGGGCTTATGCCAATGCACCAAAACCAAACAACCGTCTTGGCTACTGACGCTATGTTGGGAGCCTTCGGGGTTATAAATGTAGCTGCCGGTCGCATAGATGCCCCGTTCGTCTTGTTGCGAACCGGACAGCACATAAATATGCTCGTCGCCGATATGCCGATGCAGGGGGACACAAGCGGCGGGTTGGTAACGGATCAGGCCGACACTGTAGCCGCTGTCGGTATCTTCGAATAAGGTACGCAACACTACGCCTTCGCGCAGTTGCCGCCAGTCCGCACTATCGCCTTCAATCATTTCGGGGGATAGGGTGAATGGTAGGGGAGTTTTTAGATGGGTCATGATAGCCTTGTCAGTAAGAAAGGGAATGGCTTTTTGGCGGTTTTTTTAAATTATAAGCCTTAATTTGCCTGCCTTACGCCTTATTTTGCAAATAATTCCGCCAGCCCCCAAACTGGGTAATATCAACCGATTTATCTAACGGATAAGGCTCGCATAAAAAACCATATTCCCAACTGCCATCCAGCATTTCCACCGAGCCGATGCACAGCGGACTTTTGATGTTGCTGATAAAGTTTGCCCAGTTTTCTTTGGGCAGCTCCCATATTTCTACGTCGATGCTTTGGCCAGCGTGGTCGTCGCGGACTAAACCGGGGCGTTCCGGTGGGGCAATGGCTAGGGCGTAAAGCCGATATTTAGCGGCGGTGCGGGTGCTTGCGTAAAAGCGGGCGCCTAAATTCAGCAATTGCGGATTTAGCGGTAAACCCTGCAAGTGTGCGCCGCAGACGGCTAGGCGTTGGTAGCGCGAGTTACTGGGTGTGGGCGGTTGCCCGCTGATGCCCGCAAAGCGTTTGGCAATGGTCAGCAAACGGTTATCAGATAAGGCGGTTGAGAACAGGGTAATGCCAAATGGTAGCCCGTTGGCGTAAAAATCGGCGGGTATCGCAACGGCGGCCAAGTCCAGCAGGTTCATATAATTGGTGTAGTAGCCGAGATTGCTGTTGAGGCGGATCGGGTCGGCTAGCACGTCTTCGATACGGTAAATGCGCGGTGCGGTCGGTACAACAATGCAGGATAAGCCTTGTAATAGCGTCGTGGTTTGACGTTTGAGTTGTTGCAAGCGATGCAGCGCATCAAAGGCGGCGATGGCGTTTTTGGTTTTTGCCGCCGCTAAGATTTCCAAGATGACCGGATGCAGTTGTTCAGGATGGGTCTCGATAAACGGGCGGATACCCGCATAACGCTCGGCAACCCACGGGCCTTCGTAGAGTAACGCCGCCGCTTCCAGAAACGGTTGGAAGTCGATTGCCACGACTTCGCCCAAGGTTTGTAGCTTGGCGACGGTTTGGGCAAATAAGGCTTGGCTTTCCGCGTCACCAAAAAAATTGAGCTGTTCCGGTTTGGGTACGCCAAAGCGCAGTTTGGCGGTTGCGGTGAGGTCGGCGGCCAACAACTGACGGTCACTACGCGCATAGCTGTCGTGGGCATCGTAAGCCGTGACGATGTCCAGCAGGTACTCTGCCTCGGCGAGGGTGGGGCTGAAAATCGACACGCAATCCAAACTTTTACAAGCGGGGACAACACCGCTGCAACTGAGTAAGCCACGGGTAGGTTTTAAGCCGACAATATTATTGAAGGCCGCTGGGACGCGCCCGGAACCGGCGGTATCTGTGCCTAAGGAAAAACTGACGATACTTAACGCTACCGCCACCGCTGAGCCGGAACTGGAGCCGCCGGAAATGTAGTCAGGATTGAGGGCGTTTTTGCAAATACCGTAAGGTTCTGGTGAGCGGGTGCCGGTCAATCCGGTGGCAAATTGGTCCATATTGGTTTTGCCGATCAGCACAGCGCCTGCATCAAGCAGCCGTTGCACCGCAAACGCCGATGTTGCGGGCAGGTAGCTGAAACCCGGACAGGCGGCAGTGGTCGGCAGTCCGGCGCAATCAATATTATCTTTGACAGCAAAGGGGATGCCATAGAGCGGCAGGTCATGCGGATTTAAGCCTTCGAGCTTTTTCGCCTGCGCCATCAACGTACTTTCGGCGTACAGGCTAATCCAGATATTGTGGTTTTTAAAATCCTTAACCCGTGCTAAGGTTTGCCGGATCACTGCCGATACCGTGGTTGTGCCGTCCAGATAGGCTTGTCTTAAGGAAAATAAATCCAAGGGTAAACAATCAGTCGATGTGTTCAAAATGATGTTCTCTGCGCTTAGGCGGTGATTAGGCTAGGTTGATGGGGATAGTGTTACGACACTGCCGCAATAAAGCTTGCCGAATCCGCGACTGCGCCAAACACCCCGCCTTGCATTTTTATCATATTCAGTGCCGCCTGATGGTTGCCAGGGTCGGTCGCCGCACAACAATCCGCCAGCAATAGGCATTCATAGCCACGGTCATTGGCATCGCGCATCGTAGTATGCACACAGACATCGGTGGTGATGCCCGTTAAGACGATATTTTCTACGCCAAGATTGCGCAATAACAAATCCAAGTCGGTGGCGTAAAACGAGCCTTTGCCCGGTTTGTCGATAATCGGCTCGCCGGGTAGGGGGGCGAGTTCCGGGATAATTTCCCAGCCCGGTTCGCCACGCACCAATATCCGTCCGCAAGGGCCGACATCGCCGATACCCGCGCCAATTTGGCGGCTGCGCCATTGCTTATTCTTTGGCAAATCCGCTAAATCTGGCCTATGGCCTTCGCGGGTGTGGATAATGTGAAAACCCAGTTTGCGGCAGGTTTCCAGCACACGGCCTATCGGCCCGATAGGGGCGCGTGTCAGTGCGATGTCGTAACCCATTTTATCGACATAACCGCCTTCGCCGCAAAAATCGAACTGCATGTCGATGATAATCAGGCAGGTGTTTTCGGGCCGTAAATCGCCGTTGTAAGGGTAAGCGTAAGGTGTGCTGGTGACGTATCGGTTCATAGTGTGGTCTCATGGGTAGAGGTAAGCCCGCCAGATAGGCAGAAACTGGCGGCGTAACCGTTGCTTGTTGGGCGAAACGTGTTGTTATGCCTGCAAAGCGATGGGCAGGATAATTCTTGCCCGCCATTGTTGCATACAACAATAAATGCATTATCAATGCCAAATGGAGGGGTGCCTGTTAACGGAATTAAAATCATGCTAATGCGCAGTTAAAGCGGTGCTTGACGGGGATATTGGTGCAAACGTGGGGCTAGATTTTGGTTGATATAGGTGCAAAGAAAGGATTTTTGCACTGGATTGGCCCGTACGGGGAGGCAACCGATGGATAAGGGTCGGGTAAGGTTCTGCGTGGTGTTATCGGAGCCGGAGTAAAAACAGGTTTTTTTACTCCGGCTCCCCATGGCATTTAATTGTAGAGGTGGAGGGTAGGGCATTTTGCCCTAGTGCTTAAGCGGCTATGTTATTGCCGATCATAGCCAAATTTTATAATCACAGGTGTGCCTTGGTTATGGATGATGACCTGTTTACGGGTTTCTTCGGGTTCTACTGCTGGCGCAGGTAAGGCGGCGGCGGGAGTTGGTGAAGCCATGGCTTTAGGGGCGGTAGCCATAGGTAAGGTCGTGGCAGGAACCGGCGGAGCAATAGCCGCAGGGGCGGCTATGGGTAAGGGCGCGGTAGGTAAGCTTTCTGCTTTGGGTTGGAGCGGCGGAATGGGTACGGTTTCTATTTGTACGCTCGGCATCCAGGTTGGCTGGGTGGCGGTTGCCGCCGCTTGCGCGGCAGTAGCTGGCGGTAAAAATTTCAAGCTATCCAGTAGATCAAAACACACGCTGCTGATGTTATCGGCTAAGGTTTCCTGCAATTTTTGGCTGCTGATTGAGGCGGGAGGTGCGGAAAAAGTCATTGCCAATTGCTCTGCCTGCTTAGGGTTGGCGTTAGCTTCTAAACGGCATTGGATAGGGGTGACATAGGCTTTTTGGAAACCTGGAGCGCGTGGGTCGGAGTTGCCGCTAGTGAAAGAAAATCCCACGGGAGTTTGATCGTATTTGCTGTCGCCAATTTCGACGGTTAAGGTATGCGTGTACGTTTGCCCGTTTCCGGTCTGGAGCGGAAAACGCCATTGGCTAAGGTTGGCAATGACGGCGGTACGCAACGCTTTGGTATCGGATAAGCCTAACTTAATGAGCGGTTGCTGGTTCAGTTGCAGATCAATCGCTTTGATCGCCGGTTTGTCCAGCGGTTCGGCGCTGACATTTACGCCCCCTATCAAGCCGAAAATGAGCGGCAAAAGCAAGATCGGTGTGGGTGTTTTCATGTGCGGGTTCCTATGGAAAGCTGGGGGTCGGGTTAAGCTTGGGCAGAAAGGCGCTAGTGTAACCTGACAGTATTTGCATAGCATACCGGATACACGCACGGGTTGGAAATACCGCTACACCGCCCTATCCAAAGACGCTGTATTGCCCATTTTCCGTTGTAACACGCGCTACGATTGCTGGCAGCTACTGTATAAATCCTCCGGTTTTTCCGATATACGTCATTTAACTTATGAGTCAGATGACGCATTGTGCAATATCCGCATAAGCCAAATAATCTCTACCAGCCGTATCGCATGGCTACATCAAGTGCCGCTTGATGTATCAATCAACGCAAGCTTAAGATCAAAGGGGCTTAACATGAACAATTCAAGCAAGCATTTAGCAAAAATCCGTCAGGTCGGATGGTTGCCAATGGTGACTTTAACGGCTTTGGTGGCAGGTCATTCATCCGTATCCGAAGCTGGAGCAACGTTTAAAATTGATGATACCAAATGGATTAGTCTCGGGTTGGGGATGAGAACCAGTTTCTCGGCAGCTGAAGATAAGGCGGGAAATACGGGTGGCGATCCCAAATGGTCGACCGATTTCACGCTGAACAACCTCCGTTTGTATACAAACGGTCAAATCCATAAATATATCAAATTTACCTTTAACACGGAATGTCCGGGTTGTAATGGTCACGATAAAGCGGATATCCAGGTTTTGGACGGTATTGTCCAGTTTGAATTTAATCCCTACACCAATATCTGGGCGGGTCGGCAACTGGTGCCTGAAGGCCGTCTGGAAATGAACGGGCCATTTTACAGTGCGACCTATGAACCTTTTAAAGCCCCTTTCGAACCTTCTGATGCCAGTATTCAGGGTGTGATACCGGGAATGGATGCCGGTACTTATGGCCGTGATGAAGGTGTCAACTATTGGGGTGCGGCTTTGGACGGCCATTTGAAATATGTGTTTGGTGCCTTCCAGGGCTTAAAACACAATAAGACGGGCGCTAATGCCGATGGCAATCTGCTTTATGGTACCCGTATTGCCTATAACATACTAAATGCCGAAAAAGCACCCGGTTATTATTCTGGCGGTACGGCGTATGGCGGCGATGGTGATGTACTTACCTTCGCTGGTTTTGCCCAATATCAAGAAGATGGTGCAGGAACTGCCGCCAACGCTGGCAATTTCCTCCTGGCAGGTGGTGATGTTAAGTTTGAAAAAGTGCTGCCTAATAATGGCGTACTGACGATCAATACCGAATATAAAAACTTTGGCATTGATTATCACCACGGCTCTCCTGGTGCCAATGATCCGACCACTTTCTATGTCGGCGGCGGCGGCGGCGGTCTGACGAACGGATTCCAAGGTGACTCTGTCACCGGCAACCTGCTCTATCTGATTCCCCAAAAGGTGTGGGTAGGCCAATTCCAACCTTATATCATGTACACCCAAGTTAATACGCGCCAAGGTTATTCTGTTGGTGGTGTTAATGTTAAGCAAGACCAAAGTGAATATGAAGCCGGCATGAACTATATCATTGATGGCCATAATGCCCGTGTCTCCTTGTTATGGCAAGGCGGTGATTTATCCGGTGGTGGCGCAATTTATAACCCCAATGCCAACGGTACGTTTGTCAATGCGATCAAGCTTGGCGTTCAGGTGCAAATCTAATCTCATCGGTATAAATGTTAAGGAACAAGAACATGTTTAATACAATTGCAAATAAGTTCGCAAAGAAACGGCTTTTAGCGCCTATCGCCGCTGCGGCGATAGCCTTTTTCCCCGCCGCACACGCCGAAGACACCATTAAAGTCGGCGTGTTGCACTCCCTATCCGGCACAATGGCGATCAGCGAAACCACGCTGAAAGACACGATGCTGATGCTGATTGACGAGCAAAACAAAAAGGGTGGTTTGCTGGGCAAAAAACTGGAGGCGGTGGTGGTTGACCCGGCTTCTAACTGGCCTTTGTTTGCGGAAAAAGCCCGCGAGTTGCTGACTAAGGATAAGGTCGCGGCGATTTTTGGTTGCTGGACTTCGGTATCGCGCAAATCCGTGTTACCAGTCATTGAAGAACTGAACGGCATTCTATTTTATCCGGTGCAATACGAAGGCGAAGAGTCGTCAAAGAACGTTTTTTATACCGGGGCGGCGCCTAACCAACAAGCCATTCCGGCGGTTGATTATCTGATGAACGATTTAGGCGTTAAGCGTTGGGTCTTAGCGGGTACGGACTATGTGTATCCGCGCACCACCAATAAGATTTTGGAAGCCTATCTGAAATCGAAAAAAGTGGCGAAGAAAGACATTATGATTAACTACACGCCGTTCGGCCATTCCGATTGGCAAAGTATCGTTGCTGATATTAAGAAGTTCGGCTCGACTGGCAAGAAGACTGCTGTAGTGTCGACCATCAATGGCGACGCGAACGTACCGTTCTATAAAGAGTTGGGCAACCAAGGCGTATCGGCGGAAAACATTCCGGTCGTGGCTTTCTCGGTCGGTGAGGAAGAGTTGTCAGGTATCGATACCAAACCGTTGGTCGGCCATTTGGCGGCTTGGAATTATTTCATGAGCGTTGACACCACCAAAAACGCAGGCTTTATCAAGCAATGGCATGAGTATATCAAGAATCCGAAACGGGTGACTAACGACCCGATGGAAGCGCATTACATCGGCTTCAATATGTGGGTGAAAGCGGTTGAAAAAGCCGGGACTACCGATCCTGATGCTGTTCAAAAAGCCATTATCGGTGTGGAATCCCCCAACTTAACCGGCGGTATGGCGAAAATGTTGCCTAACCACCATATCAGCAAACCGGTGTTAATCGGCGAAATTCAGGATGACGGCCAATTTGTCACCGTTTGGCAAACCAATAAGCTGATCGACGGTGATGCTTGGTCGGATTATTTGCCGGAAAGCAAACCGATTATTGCCGACTGGACCCCACCTATCAATTGCGGTAACTACAATACCAAAACCAAAAAGTGTTCCGGCCAAAACTATTAAGTTTGTCCGCTTAGCTTATAAAGTGCCGGTTGCGCCGCCTTAGTGCGGCGCAACCGGCTCACCCGCCCCAACAGCACAAGCCTAACCATTGGCAGGGGTAAACGGCCTGTTGTTACCCTGATAAGGAAAATACGATGAACATCCCTCCATTAACGCGCTTCCATCATGTGCTTGCGGTGCTGATGCTGGTATTTTCGCTGGCGGCGCACAGTGACCCCATTACCGCATCACAGCCTTGGCTGGATGCTTTAAATAGCCTTAAGCAAGGCTCCATGCCGGAGCGCGAACAGGCCATTATGCAGCTTGCCGAGATAAAGGACGCGCATAATTTGGCAATTTTGCAAGCGTTGCTGGATGGCCGATTATTTACCACCAAGACCGATACCAAGCTGGTTATCGGCATTGATAACCATCAGGGATTTGACATCAGCGATGCCGTCAGCGGTGCCGCCTTAGGGGCGGTTGACCATGATGCCCTGAGCAAAATCAATTTAACCAACAAAATGCGCGGCACGTTGCGCAAAATTATCGGCGAATTGGAATTAAGCGCGGATGACCCGGCGGTGCGGTTAGCGGCAGTCAAGGCCATGGCAAAGGAGGCTGATGATAGGGTCTTGGATTTGTTGCGCAGCCGCGCCGATAAGGAAGCTGATCCGGCGGTTAAAGAAGCCATTAAGGTGACGCTGTTATTGCAGGATATGGATAGCCCAGATAAAGCCACACGGATTATGGCGATAGAGGCTTTAAAGGCCAAGAATAACCAAGAGGTGGTCAACCGCCTGAATGCGATGGTGGAAAAGGACGAGAGCGGCGAGTTTGTCGAGCCGGATGAGGACATCCGTAATTTGGCGAAAGCCGCCTTGATTAATATCAATAACCGCCTGCAACTGTACAGCTCGGTAGAAACGGTGTTTTTCGGCCTCAGCTTAGGGGCAGTGTTAGTGTTGTCGGCAATTGGCTTGGCGATCACCTTTGGGGTGATGGGGGTCATTAATATGGCGCACGGCGAGTTGATGATGCTGGGCGCGTATACCACTTATGTCATGCAACAACTGATGCCCAACCATTTGGGCATTTCGGTGTTGCTGGCTATTCCCGCCGCTTTTGTCATTTCTGCTCTGGTCGGCATTGCCATAGAGCGGGGCATTATCCGTTTCTTGTACGGACGGCCTTTAGAAACCTTGTTGGCGACCTTTGGCGTAAGTTTGATCTTGCAACAAAGTGTGCGTTCGATTTTTTCGCCGTTAAACCGCAGTGTTGCCACGCCTGAATGGATGAGCGGCTCGTGGCAGATCAATGATTTTTTGTCATTGACGTGGAACCGTTTTTACATTTTGGTGTTTTGTTTGCTGGTGTTTGTGCTGCTGTTGCAAATCCTCAAACGTACCCGTTTAGGCTTGGAAGTCCGCGCCGTGGCGCAAAACCGCAAGATGGCTAAGGCAATGGGCATACCCACGGCGCGGGTCGATGCCATGACCTTTGGCTTAGGTTCCGGTATTGCCGGGGTGGCTGGGGTGGCCTTAAGCCAAATCACCAATGTCGGCCCCAATCTGGGGCAGGCTTATATTGTCGATTCGTTCATGGTCGTGGTGTTCGGCGGGGTCGGCAATTTGCTCGGCACCTTGGTGGCGGGTTTCTCCTTAGGGATAGCCAATAAGTTTTTGGAGCCGTTTGCCGGGGCCGTGTTGGCAAAGATTTTGGTGCTGGTGTTTATCATTTTATTTATCCAGAAACGTCCGCGTGGCCTGTTTCCGCAAAAGGGCAGGGCGGCGGATTCTTAATATTGACTATGTGTTATCCCAAATAAGGTTCTGAATAAGGTTTTGATATGAAATTATTAACATTAGCAAGCCAGGATAAAACCTGCACCACCGTGTTGATGGCCTTGGCGGCGGTGACGTTTATCATCCCGCTATGCAATCTACTGACCCCCGCCGATTCGCCGCTGCATTTTTCTGCTTATACGGTGTCGTTAATCGGCAAATATTTGACCTTTGCCTTATTGGGCATGTCCTTGGATTTGGTCTGGGGCTATTGCGGCATTTTGGCGCTCGGTCACGGGGCGTTTTTCGCGCTGGGCGGTTATGCGATGGGCATGTACCTAATGCGGCAAATCGGTACGCGCGGCGTGTACGGCGACCCGTTATTGCCGGATTTTATGGTGTTCTTGAATTGGAAAGAGTTGCCTTGGTATTGGCTCGGTTTTGATCATTTCGGCTTTGCCCTGCTGATGGTGCTGTTGGCACCTGGGATATTAGCGTTTGTGTTCGGCTGGTTGGCGTTCCGTTCGCGGGTTACGGGCGTGTATTTGTCGATTATCACCCAAGCCCTGACTTACGCGCTATTGTTGGCCTTCTTCCGTAATGAAATGGGTTTTGGCGGCAACAACGGTTTGACCGACTTTAAGGATATTTTAGGCTTTAACATCCAATCTGAAGCGGTGCGCTCGGTGCTGCTGTTCCTGTCCGGTTTTTCTTTAATCGGCGCATTTTTGTTGTGCCGCTGGATAGTCAACACCAAACTGGGGCGGGTCGTTACCGCAATCCGTGACCAAGAGTCGCGGGTGCGGTTTTTAGGTTATCGGGTGGAAATGTTCAAGTTATGGATTTTCGTCTTTGCCGCGATGCTGGCAGGCGTTGCCGGGGCCTTATATGTGCCGCAAGTCGGTATTATCAACCCCAGCGAATTTACCCCGCTCAATTCCTTGGAAATTGTCGTCTGGGTGGCGATGGGCGGACGTGGCACCTTATATGGGGCGATTATCGGCGCGGTGGTGGTCAATTACGGCAAAACGGTGTTGACGGGATTAATGCCGGAAATCTGGCTGTTTACCTTAGGTGCGGTGTTCATCGTCATCACCTTATTATTGCCTGATGGTATCGTCGGCCTGTTGCGGCGGAAATTACAGGAGCAACACGCATGAAAACCTTTGCGGAAAATTTGTTTGGTGAAGATGATAAGTTGAAGTCTTCTGTTTTGGCGGATGGCGAACTGGACACCCGCCATGGGCCGATTTTGTATATGGAAGATGTCAGCGTCAGTTTTGACGGCTTTAAGGCCTTAAATAAGCTATCGCTCTACATTGATGCGGGTGAGCTGCGCTGCGTGATTGGCCCTAACGGCGCGGGTAAAACCACGATGATGGATGTGATTACCGGCAAGACCCGCCCGGATGTGGGATCGGTATTCTTTGGGCAAACCATTGACTTGCTAAAAATGGACGAACCGGCTATTGCCCAAGTAGGGATTGGTCGGAAGTTCCAAAAACCCAGTGTCTTTGATGCCTTAACTGTATTTGAAAATTTGGAATTGGCTTTAAAGGCCGATAAGCGGACATGGCAGACCTTATTTTTCCGGTTGAGCGGCGAACAGCGCGACCGTATCGGGGCAGTGCTGGAGACGGTTGGCTTGAGCGCGTTTGCTAAGGAGCGGGCGGGTATTCTCTCGCACGGGCAGAAGCAATGGCTGGAAATCGGCATGTTATTGATGCAGGAACCGAAAGTCATGTTGGTGGATGAGCCGATAGCGGGCATGACCCATCAGGAAATCGAGCGCACCGCCGAGTTGCTGTTATCGCTGCAAGGCGAGCGTTCTTTAGTGGTGGTCGAGCATGATATGGAGTTTGTCCGCTCGATAGCGAAAAAAGTCACCGTCTTGCATGAAGGTACGGTGTTGACCGAAGGCACGATGGACGAAGTACAAAACGACCCGCGCGTCATTCAAGTTTATTTGGGGGGCTAATGCTAAAAATTAACGCATTGCAACAATATTATGGCGAAAGCCATACCTTGTGGGATTTGGATTTGGACGTGCCGGCGGGCGCGTGTGTCTGCCTGATGGGACGTAACGGTGTCGGTAAAACCACCTTGCTGAAAGCCATTATGGGTTTGATTCCGGTCCGGGGCGGTACGATCACCTTGGACGGCGAAACGCTGGGCGACGGTAAGGCGGAAAAACGCGCCGAACTGGGTATCGGTTATGTGCCGCAAGGACGGGAAATCTTTCCGTTATTGACGGTGGAGGAGAACCTGAAAACGGGTTTGCGTGCCGCTAGCAAGCACGGCATTAAAAAAGTCCCTGACCATATCTATGACATTTTTCCGGTCTTAAAACAAATGCTCAGACGGCGCGGCGGCGATTTGTCCGGTGGCCAGCAACAGCAATTGGCGATAGGCCGCGCTTTGGTGCTGAATCCGCGCTTGTTGATTTTGGACGAACCCACCGAAGGCATCCAGCCGAATATCGTCAGCGAAATTGGTGATGTCATTATTCGCCTCAACCGCTCACGCGGTACGCCGTTGCCGATGCCTAAGCCTAATCCCAATGATTTGGGTGAAGTGCATCAGGCGATTAACAAAATTAACCAAGAATTGGGGGTGACAGTGTTACTGGTCGAACAGAAACTGCCGTTTGCCAAGAAAGTGGCGGATAGGTTTTGTATTATGGATAGGGGGCGCACCGTGGCGACCGGGGCGATGGAGGCGTTGAGCGAGGGGATGGTTAAGCAGTATTTGACGGTTTGATGGGTGAGATTATTCTTTTTCTGCCTTATTAGTGGTAGTGTGTGCTGAGTCAGCTAATCAGGCAGTCACTATGGATTTCACAACGTTATTAGGTAAGAGGGCAGTAGGTCACGCCCAAGCAAAAGATTATTGCGATTGGGCGGAAGATTTATTGCTTCAATCCATTGAATCAGAAAGTATTGCGATATTAGCCAGCTTAGGGGTGGAGCGCTCACCCGACATTTATGAGGTCAGGGCATACTTTGAAAAGTGTGTGGCGGAACTGGGTTGGACTATTCCAGAAGAGAAGCTTGCGATTCTTGACTATGCCAAAAGCCTTTGTACACAGCTGTGTAATGGTACGCTTAAACCTAGGATTGGCCTGGGACACTTGCAATGTTTTTGGGATTTTGCCGATGATAACCCGCTTTATGGTATCTGGTATGATCTGGATGAGGATATTTGTTGGCTTGAACAAGGCGAGCAATACTTTTGGAATGCCTGTTTAGCCCAAGAAAACAGTGATGGCTTCATCATTAAGGTGGCAAAGCAGTTTCTTGAGCTTTGTGAACTTGACCTGCCTGATAATTTTTTAAGGTTAAGCCTTTGTACTGAATGTGGCCATATCGGCATGGCCAGACAGACGAAACGGGAAAAATCTTGGTTGTCCGTTAAGCTGTTTAAGCTTATTTATGGCCGATGGCCGACGAGGTCGCGTTGGGTCTGTAGCCAATGTGCCGAATCTTGTTTACTCGCCTTGTCGGATTATGAGGGTCGGCAGCGGTTTCTTACCGGACAATGTTAATGGAGCGTGGGATAAGGCAACGTTTTTCTTCGTATACAGGATACCTTTCGTGGTAAATTTTACTGTTTGCAGATTCCAATTCGGATATGTCCATAAATAATGAGGAAGCTCTAATGAAAATGAACAAATCACTACTTATTACCAGTTTATTATTGTCCGCTTTGCCTGTCCATGCCCATACAGGCGTAGGGGCAGTGCATGGCCTGTTGGCGGGGGCGTTACACCCTTTGCTGGGCATAGACCATGTTTTGGTGATGCTGGCGGTTGGCCTGTGGGCGGCTTTGCGCGGCGGGAAGGCTTTGTGGCAATTGCCGTTGGCGTTTTTGATGGCAATGGGCGCGGGGGCAGGCTTGTCTATGCTGGGTCTCACTATTTCGGCAGCGGAAACGGCGGTGGCGGGTTCGGTGTTGATGGCTGGCCTATTGGTCTGGCGTAACACGCGCATGTCATCGGCTTTGGCGATGGCGGTAGTGGCGGTTTTTGCCCTTGCCCACGGTTACGTCCATGCGTTAGAACTGACGGATAGTGCCGATGCTTTGGGTTATGCGGCAGGGTTTCTGCTGACTACGGCGGCACTGCATGGCTTGGGTTTGGCGGCGGGCGTGGTTGCGGCGGCGCGGGTTAAAATGTTGGCGGCGGGTTTTGGTTTGGTTTGTGCCGTGGTTGGCGTGGGGTTGTTGGCTGGAGTTTGATGCTATGCCAGAGGAATAGGTATTATTGATGAACCCTTATTATGGAAGCTGACTTCGATGATTGGTATGGCCTTTATGCTGCCCTTGATTTTAGCGAGGCCAAGCCTGTTGTCGATATTCCGGCTTTGGCACAATTGCAAGCTGAGCAGAACGGTAACGCTTGTACCTAAGCCCGCCTAAATAATCTTGCTGACGGACTATTTTCCGATGCTTCTGCCTTAATTACGCCTACATAACGGTCACACCCTTTTGAAACCCGATACCCTACAGGATACCCCCTTTCACCTAAACCCCCAGCCCAACCAAGGTTGGCAAGCCCGTTTGGCATTGGGTTTTGCCCATCGGCATGGCAAAACTGTTCTGGCGGAGCGTCGCCATAGCGGCCCGTTAACGGTGCAACGGCCTTTTTATCCCGAAGGTGAGGTGTGCCATTTGTATATTTTGCATCCGCCGGGCGGGGTGGTGGCGGGCGATTGTTTGGCGATTTCGGTGGCGGCGGCTAGCGGTAGCGCGGCGTTGGTGACGACCCCGGCGGCGGGTAAGTTTTACCGTAGCGATGGGGAACTGGCGCGGCAACAAGTGGTGTTGACGGTAGCGGCGGGTGCGGCTTTGGAATGGTTGCCGCAGGAGACGATTGTTTATGAAGGGGCGCGGGTAGCGACCGGGGTACGCTTGGAGTTGGCGGCGGGGGCGCGGTTTATCGGTTGGGAAATTCTCGCCTTCGGCAGGCCTGCCGCTAATGAAGGGTTTAACCTAGGCGAAGTGGCGATGAATTGGCACATTTTCCGCGCGGGCCAGTTGTTTTACCGTGAACGTTTGCTGATAGACGCGCAAGCGTTTGCCGCCCAGTGGGGTTTGCAGGGGCAGTCGGCCTGTGGTACGTTGTTCGCCTATCCGGCGACGGCGCAACAGTTGGCGGCGGTGCAGGCGTTGATTGGCGAGACTGCCGGGCAGGGCGTGACCTTAATAGACGATGTGTTGGTCTGCCGCGCTTTAGATAACCGCGCCGACCGTTTGCGGGATTTTTTCCAGCAGGTTTGGCGTGTCTTGCGTCCTGGGGTGCTGGGGCGCGAGGCTTGTGCGCCGCGCATTTGGGCGACTTGATTTTAACCGATGGCTTAGCCTGCATCAGACGAAGGTAAAGAGGAAACCACACCATGCAATTAACGTCACGCGAAAAAGACAAATTATTAATTTTTACCGCCGCCTTATTGGCCGAGCGGCGCAAAGCCCGTGGCCTGAAACTGAATTATCCCGAAGCGGTCGCGTATATTTCCGCCGCGATTATGGAAGGGGCCAGGGATGGGCGCACGGTCGCCGAGCTGATGGAGTACGGGCGCACGTTGTTAAGCCAAGAGGATGTCATGGAAGGTATCGGCGATATGTTGCCGGATGTGCAGGTGGAAGCGACGTTTCCTGACGGCACGAAGTTAGTGACTGTCCATAATCCGATTGTGTAGGAGCATCCCATGATCCCAGGTGAAATTATCCCCGCCGCTGGCGAGCTTGAATTAAATGCGGGTTGCCCGACCTTGCGCTTGGTGGTGGCGAATAGCGGCGATAGGCCGATTCAGGTCGGCTCGCATTATCATTTTTACGAAACGAATCCGGCCTTGCAGTTTGACCGTGAGCTGGCGCGGGGGTGGCGTTTGGACATTCCGGCGGGTACGGCGGTGCGTTTTGAGCCGGGGCAGCAACGGGAAATCCAGTTAGTGCCGTTTGCGGGGCTGCGGCGGGTGTTTGGTTTTCGGCAAGCGGTAATGGGCGATTTGGAGCAGACAGTATGAGCAAGATCAGCAGACAAGCTTACGCGGATATGTTTGGCCCGACCACGGGCGATAAAGTCCGTTTGGCCGATACAGAATTGTTTTTGCAGGTTGAGGCTGACCGCACGTTATACGGCGAAGAGGTAAAGTTCGGTGGCGGCAAGGTCATCCGTGACGGCATGGGGCAAAGCCAAGTCGGGGCGGGGCAGGCGATGGATATGGTCATCACTAACGCGCTGATTATCGATTATTGGGGCATTGTTAAGGCCGATGTCGGCGTTAAGCAAGGCCGTATCGCGGCGATTGGTAAGGCGGGCAACCCCGACATTCAAAACGGTGTGGATATGATTATCGGCCCCGGCACGGAAATTATCGCGGGTGAGGGCAGTATTTTGACCGCTGGCGGTATTGATGCGCATATCCATTTTATTTGTCCGCAACAAATTGAAGAGGCCTTAAATTCGGGTGTGACCACCATGATCGGTGGCGGTACGGGGCCGGCGACAGGGACGAATGCGACCACCTGTACCCCGGGGCCTTGGCATTTGCAGCAAATGCTGTTGGCGTTGGACGGTTTCCCGATGAATTTTGGCTTGCTCGGCAAAGGTAACGCCAGTCTGCCTGCTGCTTTGGAAGAACAGGTGTTGGCGGGGGCGATGGGCTTAAAGCTGCATGAAGATTGGGGCACGACTCCGGCGGCGATAGATTGCTGCTTAGGCGTTGCCGAACGCTATGATATACAGGTGGCGATTCATACCGATACCCTGAACGAGTCCGGTTTTGTCGAGGACACGATTGCCGCGTTCCAAGGCCGCACTATCCATACTTACCATACCGAAGGCGCGGGGGGCGGTCATGCGCCTGACATTATTAAGGCCTGCGGATTGCCCAATGTGTTGCCGTCGTCTACAAATCCGACCCGGCCTTATACCATCAATACCGTGGATGAGCATTTGGATATGCTGATGGTGTGCCACCATCTTGATCCGAGCATCCCCGAAGATGTCGCCTTCGCCGAGTCGCGCATCCGCCGCGAAACCATTGCCGCCGAAGATATTCTCCATGATTTGGGGGCATTTTCGATGATTTCTTCCGATTCGCAAGCGATGGGCAGGGTGGGGGAAGTGATTATGCGCACTTGGCAAACCGCACATAAAATGAAACTTCAGCGCGGGGCGTTAGCGGAAGACACGGCGGGTAACGATAATTTCCGTATTAAGCGTTATATTGCTAAATATACGATTAACCCGGCCATTAGCCACGGTATCGCCCATGAAGTCGGCTCGATAGAGGTCGGTAAGTTGGCGGATTTGGTGTTATGGAACCCGGCGTTTTTCGGCGTAAAACCCAGTTTGATTTTAAAAGGCGGTCTGATTGCCGCCGCTGCGATGGGCGACCCTAATGCCTCTATCCCCACGCCGCAACCTGTGCATTATCGCCCGATGTTCGGCAGTTTTGGCGTGACCGCCGCCGCCACTTCGATGATTTTCTTGCCGCAAGCAGCGGTGGCGGGTGGTGTGCCTGCCACGTTGGGGTTGCGCAAACGTATTGGCATTGTCAAAAATACGCGTAGTATTGGTAAAAAGGATTTGGTGCATAACGCTTACCAGCCTGTTGTCGAGGTAGATCCGCAGACTTATTCGGTGCGGGCGGATGGGGTGTTGTTGACCTGTGAGCCGATGGCGGTGTTGCCGATGGCTCAGCGGTATTTTTTGTTTTGAGATTGTATGGGGCAGGCTATGACGACTTTAAGCATTTCCCCGCAAGGGCAAATTACGTTACCTGCTGAGGTTTTAAACCGCGCGGCTTGGCAAAATAATCCCGAATTGGTGTTATTGTCGGTAGGGGATGTGGTCGTTTTACGTCCCGCCCATTATGTGAAAAATGATGATATTAGTGAGTTGGGCGGATTTTTTGCCAAGAATACGGTACAGTTGAGTATTGGGGAATTGTGCGAGCCTGTGAATAGGTCTTAGCTAATATTTTCCACTATTAACTTGAACGTCGGGCTGAAAGTCATTAGATGGGCTGACGAATGGCATTTTTTGATAGGAAGGCGTTAACTTATGCAAATTACTACAGAATTAGATAGCCAGCACTGGGAAAAATTACAGGCATTAAAGCAGTCGTTGCAAAAAGAAAGCGCCGAGTTAATTGCCTTGGCGATTGATGAGCTGTTTGTAAAAAACGTGGGCGTAACAGAAGGGAAAAATGCTTACCAATTGATGCAGCAATCGGGATTTATTGGCTGTATGGAAGGTGATGGCTCGTTTTCGGAAAATTATAAAAGTTATTTGGACTGGAGCGACAAAGTATGATTATTGCCGATACTGGCTTTTGGCTGGCGTTGGGCGATAAAAACGATAAACATCATCTACAGGCCGATAGTTTCGCAAAAACCAGCCGTGAAAAATTGGTTTCGACTTATCCGGTAATGACGGAGGTATGCCATTTGCTGTTGAAACGGCAGGGTATTACGGCACAACTTAAATTTATTACGATGTATCAATTTGGTGCTTTTGACGTATTTGACATACCCACCCAAGACAAAAGCCGTATTTTGTCGCTGATGCGGCAATATGCCGATTTGCCCATGGATTTGGCGGATGCGTCCTTGGTGCTGTTGGCGGAGCATTTAGGGCATGGGCGGATTTTGAGTACCGATAAGCGTGATTTTCAAACTTACCGCTGGAAGAATACCCAACCTTTTACTAATTTACTATGTTGAAACTGACCGAACTAGCCCCCTCTGATACCCAAGCCGATGATATTTTGACCTTACCGTTTGAATCGCGGCAAAAAAGCCGTTTGCCTGCCTGTACCGATGGCGGGGTAAAAGTCGGTTTGTTTTTACAGCGCGGGCAGTATTTGCGCTCCGGTGTGGTGCTGACGGGTAATGAAAAATTTCGGGTGATGATTAAGGCCGCGCCAGAAACGCTGTCGGTTGTCCGCACGGATGATGCCTTGCTGTTCGCGCGGCTTTGTTACCATTTGGGCAACCGCCATATTGCGTTGCAGATTTTGCCGGGGGAGTTGCGGTTTTTGAGTGACCATGTTCTGGATGCGATGGTCGAGGGCTTGGGTGGTGTGGTAATACACGACATTTTACCGTTTGAACCGGAAGCTGGCGCGTATAAGAGCCATGGTCACTGATCTGGCTTTATTGCGTTTGTTGCAACTGGTTAGCCCCGGTTTGCCGATAGGCATGTATAGCTATTCGCAAGGCTTGGAGCGGGCGGTGGAGGATGGTTGGGTCAGTAATGCCGAGGCTGCCCGCGCGTGGATAGGCGGCATTTTACAGACGGGTATGACACGGGTGGATGTGCCGATTCTGCTGAGATTGTATGCCGCTTGGCAGCGTGAAGATAGTGCGGCGGTTGGCGAGTGGAGCCAAACCTTGACGGCTTGCCGCGAAACCGCCGAATTACGCGCCGAAGATCGGCAGACCGGGCAGGCGTTAGCCCGCTTATTGGTGAATTTAGCGATTCCCGACGCGCAAGCGTGGTTGCGTCATCCTGAGGCGACGCTAGCGACGGCGTATAGTTTGGCGGCGGTGCGCTGGGGGATAGTGCCGCGTGCGGCGGCTATCGGTTATGTTTGGGGCTGGTTAGAGAACCAAGTCCTCTGCGCCGTTAAGTTAGTGCCGCTAGGGCAAGTTGCGGGCCAGCAGTTGTTACAGGCGTTAGCGGCACAGATTCCCGCGCAGGTTGACCGTGCAGCCTTGCTGGCCGATGCCGAGCTGGGCGGCAGCGCTTTCGGCTTGGCGTTGGCCAGTAGCCGCCATGAAAATCAATATTCCCGATTATTCCGATCCTAGGAGGTATAGAGCATGAGTGATAAATCTGTTTTAAGAGTAGGTATAGGCGGCCCGGTGGGTTCCGGCAAAACGGCGTTGGTTGATGCCTTGTGCAAACGAATGCGCGACCAATTTGAAATTGCCGTGGTGACTAACGACATTTACACCCGCGAAGACCAGCAGTTTTTAATCCGTAGCCAAGCTTTGCCGGAAGAGCGTATTTTAGGCGTGGAGACGGGCGGTTGCCCGCATACCGCCATCCGTGAAGATGCGTCGATGAATCTTGCGGCTGTGGATGAACTGTGCGAGCGTTGGGAAAATCTGGACTTTATCATGGTGGAAAGCGGCGGCGATAACCTGAGCGCGACCTTCAGCCCGGAACTGGCCGATTTGACCATTTATGTGATTGATGTCTCGGCGGGCGACAAAATCCCCCGCAAAGGCGGCCCCGGCATTACCCGTTCGGATTTGTTGGTGATTAATAAAATCGACCTTGCGCCTTATGTCGGCGCGTCTTTGGAAGTGATGGACAGGGATGCGAAGAAAATGCGTGGAGAACGGCCTTTTGTGTTCAGTAATTTGAAAACGGGCACGGGCTTGGGGGATATTGAGGCGTTTATTATTCAGGCGGGGATGCTGGAGGTGGCGGGGTAAAGGCGGGATTTTGTAGTTCTATTTTGTTTTTGGTTTAAAAATATCAAAACTGTTTTAAAACAGTTTTGATATAAAATGCTTCCGAGTGGACACTGCTCTCTCACCCGTTGCCACGATGGATGTTCACCCCCGCGCCTGCTATGGCATTTTTAAGTGTTCATGCGACGTTTTTGTCTGACCTTCCAGAAGTGGTAATCCAGTTGCATCCCTCGCCATACCTCACTTCATCCACAAGCTTATCTTCCTTTGAACAATTTCCCCCGCCATTCCCCCAGATGGCTATAATGCCCTATCCCATTTTCTAGTTTTGCCCCCATGCCCACATCACCCCATACTTCGGCGCGGATTTACCGTGTCGCGTTAGCTGTGCCTATTTTTAGCCTGTTTGATTATCTGGCACCTGATGATGCCCCGGTTTGTTTGGGGGTGCGGGTGGAGGTGCCGTTTGGGAAGGGTAACAAAATCGGGGTGCTGGTGGCGTTGGCGGAGAGCAGTACGGTGGTGGAGGCGAAGTTAAGGCCGATTGTGCGGCGGGTGGATGAGCAGCCTGTGTTAGTGGCGGCGGATATGGCGTTGTTGCAGTGGGTGAGCCGTTATTATCATTATCCGTTGGGGATGGTGATCAGCACTGCCTTGCCTGCGGGTTTGCGCCAAGGTAAGGCGGCGGTGTTGGCTCGCGCCCGTTATTACGCGCTGACGGAGGCGGGTAGGGGCTTCGATACGCTGTTGTTAAAACGCGCCCCGCAGCAAAAAAAGCTGGTCGAACAGTTGCAGGGACAGGATGGGGTTATTTCAGAAGCGGAATTGGCGTTAGGTGGCAGCACTTGGCGGGCGGTGGTGAAGGCGTTGCAAGACAAAGGTTTGCTGGCTTTGGCCGACGCGCCGGAGGTGGCGGTACAGGCGTTTAATCAACAGCTGGGCTTGGCGTGTAATGCCGACCAACAGGCGGCGATTACGGCTGTGACCGAGAGTTTCGGGCAGTTTCGGGTGTTTTTGCTGGATGGGGTGACGGGCAGCGGTAAGACGGAGGTGTATATGCAGTTAATTGCTGTCGCCTTGGCTCGGGGCTTACAGGTGCTGGTACTGGTGCCGGAGATTACCCTGACACCGCAATTGGAGGAGCGGTTCCGGCGGCGTTTTAGCGTCAATATTGCTTTGTCGCATTCTAAGTTGACCGATACCCAGCGGCAAACGGCGTGGTTGCAAATGCAGCAAGGCGAGTGTGCGATTTTGTTGGGTACGCGCTCGGCGTTGTTTACGCCGTTTAAAAAGTTGGGGCTGATTATTCTGGATGAGGAGCATGACACCTCGTTTAAGCAGCAGGAGGGCTTGCGGTTTTCGGCGCGGGATGTGGCGGTGGTGCGCGGGCAACGCGTGGGGGTTCCGGTGGTGTTGGGGTCGGCGACCCCCGCTTTGGAGAGCCTTTATAATGCCGAAGCGGGGCGTTATCGGCATTTGCGTTTGCCGAAGCGGGCAGGGGAGGCGGTGCAACCGGGCTTGCAGTTGTTGGACATCCGTAACCAACGCTTACAAGAGGGTTTGTCTGAGCCGTTGCTGGCAGCGATCCGCGCGACGGTGGCGAAGGGTGAACAGGTGCTGATATTTTTGAACCGGCGCGGTTTTGCGCCGACCTTGATTTGCCACAGTTGCGCGTGGGTGGCGCGGTGCCGCCGTTGTGAGGCCAATCTGGTCATCCATCGCCATGAACAGCGTTTGCGTTGCCACCATTGCGGCTCGGAGCAGGCGTTGCCTCAAAAGTGTCCGGCCTGTAAAACGGGGGCGCTGACAGCCTTAGGCTTAGGGACGGAACGGGTCGAACAGCTGTTGGGCGGATTGTTTGCCGATAAGGTGGTGGTGCGTTTGGACCGCGATACGACCCAGCGCAAGGGCATGTTGGAGCAGTTTTTGGCGCAAATCAATAGCGGGCAGGCGGATATTATTTTGGGTACGCAAATGCTGGCGAAAGGCCACCATTTTGCCAATGTTACGCTGGTGGCGGTTTTGGATGTGGACAGCGGGTTGTTCAGTATTGATTTTCATGCGGCGGAAAAGCTTGCGCAGTTGTTGGTGCAGGTCTCAGGCCGTGCCGGACGTGCCGACAAGCTGGGTAAGGTGGTGATGCAGACCCGCCGCCCTGACCATCCCTTGTTGCTGGCTTTGCTGCATTCGGGGTATCACCGTTTTGCCCAAACGGCCTTGGCGGAACGTCAGGAGGCGCAGTTGCCGCCGTTCAGTTATCAGGCCTTGCTACGGGTACAGGCGGCCCACGCCGACGCGCCGCTGCAATTTTTGGCGGCGGTGGTGGACTTGTTGGCGGAAGCCGCCTCGCCGGAGCTGCTGGTGTTGGGGCCGGTCGCCGCGCCGATGGCAAAACGTGCGGGGTTGTTCCGTTATCAGTTGTTGTTGCAAAGTACCGACCGCCGCTTGTTGCATCAGGCTTTAGGGCGGTTGGTGCCGCAAATGGAGGCTTTAAAGTCTAAGCAGAAAGTGCGCTGGTCTTTGGATGTGGATCCGGTCGATTTGTATTAAACGCTTTGCCGTTGCCAAAACAGAAAATGCCACTCTCTTACGGTTGGGCTTGGCTTAAAGGATTAACCGCCCACACCTTCTTGTTTTCGCTTAGGAAGACCTCTTTTTCAGCAAATCCCGCGACGTTTCCAGTGTCAATGTGTGTCCTAGCCAACAGACAACGTTTAGATGCAGACGGATAATCATGGTTCGAGGCGCATTCTGTGGTGTCTATGCGCCAAATCTTGAAACAATTCGGAGACTATTCATGAAACTAAGTGGCAATCAATTTACTTTTGCAAGCATTCGCCGTTTTGCGGCGGCAACATTAATCGCTGGCTGTTTTATCGCGTCTGGATCGGTTCTGGCTGCCGCTAAAGATGATCCAGAGGCAGATCATGCGGAATTACGCATTAATGATATGCACGCTAAGCTACAAATTACGGCCCCACAGGAAGAGCAGTGGGCAAAAATCGCTCAGGCGATGCAGGAAGATGCTAAAAATATGGATGCGCTGAGTCAGGCAAGAATCGATCACGAAAAAGACATGACCGCAGTTGATGATCTGAAATCCTACGGCGAAATAGCGCAAGCCCATGCAGACGGGATTAAGAAATTGATTCCGTTGTTTGCTACCCTCTATGACGGTATGGCAGACCCGCAGAAAAAAGTCGCCGATACGTTTTTCCGTGAAGGCCCTCAAACGAAAGGCCATAAAAAAGCCAAATAATGATGGCTATCCGTATCGGCTATTTCAGGTCGTTTTAGTAGCAAGCATTCCAACATAAAGGAAAAGCTATGAAATTTTTACTCCAGTTAGGCAGGTTTTTCAGGTCTGGCGGCGGCAAGCTTATAACGGCACTCGCTTTCGTTGCCGTGATAAGTGCGTTGTCTGTATCGCCGGCGTTTGCTGACCGTGACAATGGCAATGGTCATGGCAAAGGCAAAGGCAAAGATCATGGGGGGCAACATGGCCATGGCAACCAGCATGGCGATAACGACCATCATTATGGCCGGAATTATGGCTATCCGCTTCGGTATCGGCAACCTTATGCTTATCGGTCTGGGTATCGGCCTCCTTATGGTTATGGCTACCGTTCACCTTATGGCTATGGTTATAGGCCACGTTATACCTACGCCCAACCAGTTTATGTGCCGAGACCGTTGTACTATAGACCCGTACAATCGCCGGGCATCAGTTTATTTTTCCCGCTGAATGCAAACCGCCGATAGTTTGGGCTTAAAGGGATGAGGCGGGCAAGATGTCCGCATTTCTCTGTTTATCTAGGTTATGTCATACCTGTTCCGTCTAGGCTTTCCAATACTTTAAAACCTGGAAGGTCTGGCGGTAAGAGCAAAAATGCGTTCATGCCGATGCAACGTGTTCCCCCGCAATATCCGCCGCCATAAATTCGTTAATCTCCTCTTGCCGCGTAAAATTACCGTATGCCAAAGCCAATTTGGTATAGGCGGTTTCTAACGATAAATTCCATAACACTTGCGCCCCCTGGTCGAGTAACTGGCGGGTGCTTTGGTAAGCGTCGGGCGAGTGCAGGGCGGGGGCTAGGTAGAGGGGGATGTTGTGCGTCCGGCAATGGTCGAGAAAAGCGGGCAGGGCGCGGTTTGGACCGCTACTGGGGGAGACGCAGGCGGTGCCGGAGTGGTAGAGGTCATGCAGGATGGCATCGGTATGGGTGAGGTTGATGCTGCGGTAGTCTAAGCCGGGGTACGGGCGTATCAGGGTGATGCGGTCGCAAAAGCGCGGTTGCAGCGGGTAGGTTTTGCCCGATGCGGCTTGCCGTGGGTTGAGGACGGTAAATTGCCCATCGCTGTACTGCATATAGCTTTTATGTTGGACGCTGATAAAATCGCCGCTCAGTTGCAGGGAGGCTGCAAGGTGGTGGCCTTGATGCACCTGCATAGATTGCCTGGGGTTGCGGTAAGGCACAAACACGCCCGCTTGGTGCTGGTGGCGGATAAAATCTACGGCGCAGCTAAAATTCGCCAAGCCGTTGGCGCGGGGGTCGGTGAGCGGGTAATTGCTGGAGACCAGTAATATGGGTACGGTTAAGGTATGGAAATAGCAGCTTAAGGCGGCGGCGGTGAAGCTTAAGGTGTCGGTGCCGTGGGTGACGATAATGCCGTCGAAGTCGGTGGCTGGCGCGGCTTCCAGAGCCTTGATCAGGGTAGTCCAATCGGCGGGGGTCAGGTTCTCGCTTAACAGGGTCAAGGGCTGGAGGGTGGTGAACGTCACTTGTCCGGCTTCAGCGTATTGGTCGTGGAACTGTTGCAACAGCGTGTACGGTGCGCGGGTGGAGGTATTGATCGTGCCGCCAGCGACCGTGGAGCCGATGGTGCCGCCAGTAAATACCAGCAAAATATTTTTTCTAGTCATAGTATGATGTGGCCTTTTAGTCGATGTGGCGGCATATCTGCCCTTCCCGTCTCTTTTTAGCGTTTAGCATAGCAAAGCCTTCTTAGTAAGAACATGAAAATATCACTGATTGTTGCCCTGTCCAGTAACCGTGTTATTGGGGCGGATAAGCAAATGCCTTGGCATTTGTCGGCGGATTTAAAAAAGTTTAAGCAGATTACCCTAGGGTCGCCGATTATCATGGGCCGAAAAACATTCGAATCCATTGGCAGGCCTTTACCGGGTCGGACAAATATTGTCGTCAGCCGTAATGTCGCTTATCAGCCGGAGGGAGTAGTCGTGTTTACGTCTTTGGCGGCGGCCTTAAGCCATGCCTGTGGTGAGTCTGAACAGGTGTTTGTCATCGGCGGGGCAAGCTTATACGAAGCCGCCTTGCCGTTGGCGGCTGAGCTGTACTTGACGCAAATCCACCGGGAGTTTGCGGGCGACACTTATTTTCCGGCGTTGGATATGTCGGCTTGGCGGGAGGTGGAGCGCGAGGATGTGGATGATGATCCGCAGGTGGCGTTTAAGTATAGTTTTTTGAGGATGCTTAGGGTGTCTTAGATATAGTGGAGTTAAAGATTGTCTTGGCTCATATTGTCTTTTGGGGATAGGGCTGATCGGATAGCGGTGCACAAAAACCTATCCGCACTTCTAAGCCGCCACCGTCACGCTGTAGAAAATCAATGGCGGCTTGGTGCGTTTCGATGATTTTATCGACTATCGCCAAACCCAAACCATAACCCACCGAACCGCGGGCCGTGTCGGCCCTGGCGAAAGGTCGGCGTAATTTGTCGATATCGGCTGTTGAAATGCCCGCCCCACGATCTAAAACCCGCAAATAAAGCACACCGTCTTGGTGGTCGGTAGCGATGGTAATGTCTTTATTGGCATATTTGATGGCGTTATCGAGTAAATTTTTCAGTAACCTTTCAATGGCAAATGGCCGTACCCAGACATCTGCTTCTTCACATAACGCTAAGCCGATAGGATAACCGTTGGCCTTGTAGTTGGCGGCGCAAAGCAGTGCCAGATCGTTCAGGTCAACATACTGCATAGGCTCGTTAGCCGAATCATAAGCAAAATCTAAACATTGTTTGAGGCCGCTTTCTATTTCTGTCAGGTTAGCAAGGACACGGTTTTTTAGGGCACTGTCAAAATCGCCGCCGATCATTTCAATGGCTAATTGGATGCGGGTGATGGGGGTGCGCAAATCATGGGAAATGCCTGCCAACATCAAATTACGGTCAGCTTCCATTGCCGACAAATCGGTGCTCATACGGTTAAGGGCATGGATAAAAGCGATAATTTCTTGCGGCCCCTCTTCCTTAATCGTTCCGACACGCTGTCCCTTACCAATGCGCCCGACTATATCCGACAGGTGCTGTAAGGGGCGTTTTAAAGCTTGTTGGCTAATCAATCCGCCTAATAAGGCTAAACAAACCATAAAAACAGCCAGGCCTAACCATCTTTCGTTCATGTCGGCATTGAAGGGTGCGGTAGTGAACCTTAGCCAGTAAGGCTGCTTATCAATGTCAATCCGTACCCAAACCGTTACCTCAGGATCGCTTTGGTAAATCAAGGTTTCATCAGGATTCAGTTTTTTGGCGAACGCCTGCAAAAATTTTTCGACAATGAACGGTGGCGGGCTGGGGTTTTGGCCTATATTGGGCGGTGTCTGCTGGACATGGATACTGAGTTTATTGGCTAATTTATCAACATAAAGGTGGCGTTTTTCTGGCGGCAACAAAGTCAAAGCCGCTTTGACGCTGTATAAGTGGCCTTCCGCTAAATCGGCCATTAATAATAGGCGCGGACGTTGCACCCAATAGGCGAAAAAAGAGGCAGTGAGCAGTTGGGTAATGATAATGATACCCATAATTAATAAGCTACTGCGTGAGAAGACCGAATGGGGTATCATCTTCACCGTTTTTCTCCTGTCGGAACAAATACATAGCCAAACCCCCAAACGGTTTGGATAAATTTAGGGTCGGCAGGGTTGTCCTCAAGGATTTTACGCAAACGCCGAATTTGGACATCAATACTACGGTCGGACACTTCATTGTCACGGTTGCGCGACAGTTCCAGCAAACGGTCACGCGACTGGGCTTTTAAAGGATGGCTGACTAAGGCGTTCAGCAAAGCAAATTCGCCCGTGGTTAGGTTGATGGTTTCATCGGCATTTTTTAGCGCCCGCTGTTGGCAATCCAGTATGAAATGGCCGATGGGAATTTGCTCGCCCCGCTCCGGTGTACCGGGTATTTTTGCATAGGCTTGGCGCCGCAACAGGCTTTTAATCCGCGCATACAATTCCCGCGGATTGAACGGCTTTGGCAGATAATCATCGGCGCCGACTTCAATGCCGATAATCCGGTCAATATCTTGGCCTTTAGCGGTCAACATAAGGGTAGGCAAATAAAACCCTTCGGCGCGGAGTTTGGCGCACAGGCTCAGGCCATCTTCGCCCGGCAACATAATATCCAAAATCAGCACGTCAAACGTCTCCCGCTCCATCAGCCGCCGCATGGCGACACCATTTTCGACGGCCCGCACGGTCAAACCTTGTTCACTCAGATACCGCGTCAGCAACGTGCGGATTTCCAAGTCATCATCAACAATTAAAATTCGGTCGCTCATAGTCCTTGCCAATAAGTCATAAAATTATGCAAATATCCAAGATAAAGTTTGCCTGCTTTTCTGCATCTTGCCATAACAGCAAAACACCATGCCCTTCATGGTGAAAAAATTTTGACAAATAGCTTAGCAAGTCAAGTGATTTATGCACATAAAAAAAGTTAATTTTTCACAACCCTATTAGCTTATCAGTTTCAATACGCCAATGCGGACTAAATTGTGACAAAACATGACAAAAAAGACTGCTTGTCATATTTGCTCATAAAGGCGGTAAATTTGCACATGCTTTTGCCATAACTCGCGGCTAAACTTGAGTTATGAAAACACGGTAGGAAAACTGCTGTTTTCATAACAACCCAGCGTCAAGCGTAACCCTAGCCTGTGCTTGGCCGAACCTAACTTTTTTACCTAGCGGGAACCCTTATGAAACTGATTAAACTGATGTTATCCGGCCTGTTACTTTCTGGCTTGACAGTAGCCCAAGCGGACGACGGCTTTACCAACTGCGAGCAATATGCCAAAGCGGCTTGGACGGTGGACGGAAAAAGCCCTTATGGGCCTGTCCATCCCTTATGCGCCAACGGCTCGGTGATTTCCGACCCGCATATCACCACTTTCAGCGGGCTGACCCATAGCGGTATCGGTTATGACCTCAACTTTCCGGGCGATTATACGGTGACGGAAGTATGGGGCGGTCACCATTTGGCCATTGTAGGGCGGTTTGTCGTCGATAAAGCCAATAAAGCAGGGGCGTTTAAGATTCCAGAAGCATTTAAGTTGTCGTGGGCAATGTTTACTGAGCATAGCCTAGAAATCCATCGTGGTGACGATGGGGCGGTCATTTTTATCGATGGCAAAATAGTGCCCTTGAAACATAACAGAAAAGTGCCGATTGCAGATGTCGGTTATGTTATCCGCAAAGGCGAGTCTTATTTTATTGCCGATACGACCAGCGATGTGGCCGTTATAGTCAATGCCAATAAATTCTATTTGGATATGAATGTGACGGTGCCACGCACCGTTACTACCGTGGGTTTGCTGGGCTGGGCATCCGCTCCGGCACTTTATGACCGCCTGCAAACCCTAGAACTGCCCTTTGCCCCAACCGACAAAGATCCGCAACAGGTTCAGGTGGCCCGTGCCGATTTTATCCATTTTATTGACAGCTGGCGCTTGACGGACGGCAATCCATTTACGACCGCCACTTTACCCGAAATTCCCAATTATAGCGGCAAGATTTATACCTTATCCCATTTAGCCAGCAAGCCTTTGGCGAAAGCACAAACGCAATGCGATGCCCTAGAGGCCGAATTGCCGGAACGTTTTGACCGCCATAACTGTTTGTTTGATTTGGGCTTTGGTGGCGCACGGTTTGCCCGCTCGGCACATCTTGGCCAATTCGCTTATCTGCGTATGGAAATTGGTCAATAAGGTTGTCGCTAAGGCAGTTGTTATTTTTCCCTAGAGAAGCAACACAGCAGAGGCCGATATGGCTGGCCTCTTCTGATGGCTTGCTTAAAAAAATTATCTTATTTGGAGACGATTATGGCTATTTATAAGGGGACTGACGGTAACGACACGATTACCGCATCCGAACAACGCGACACCTTGGAGGGTTACGGTGGCGATGACATCCTAATGGGTTTGGCTGGTAGCGATCGTCTGTTTGGCGGTACGGGCAATGATTGGCTGTCTGGCGGCGGTTCTAGTGATAGCTTATATGGTGAATTAGGCGATGATACCTTAGAAGGGGGAGAGGGCAGTGATCATCTATACGGCGGCGAAGGGGCGGATAGCTATGTGTTTGCCAAAGGTGCGGGTTATGACACTATTCAGAGCGGCAGTGCTGACGCTAGCGCGGATACCGTAAAATTCATTGATGTGGCTTCTACTGATGTGTTACGGGCCAGCCGTGACAATTATCAAGATCATTATGGGGATTTCTATTTGTTATATGGTAATGGAGATTTACTGACGATTGAGGGCTATTTTAACGCCCCCGAAAACCGTGTCGGGCAAATCCAATTTAGCGACAGTGTCGTTTGGACATGGGATGATATTCAATACCAAGTCCTCAAAGGGACAGCATACAACGATGATTTACACGGCTTTGACGGCGAGCAACACACCCTATCGGGGTTGGACGGCGATGACATCATTTATGGCGCTAACTTAGCGGATACGTTATCCGGGGATGCGGGCAGCGACTATTTAAGCGGGGAAGGAGGCGATGACGTGCTGTCAGGTGGGCTAGGCAATGATGGGCTTAAGGGCGGTGATGGCGCCGACATTTTCTTGTTTGCTAAAGGCGATGGCTATGACACTATCCAGATAGAATATTATTATGAAAATAATCATGATATTGTCAAATTTACCAATGTCGCTTCGACTGAGTTGGCTGGGGTCAAGCAAGGCAGTTACGGCGAACTGTTGCTGTCTTATGGCGATGGCGACCATCTTCATATTGACAAGTATTTTTACGGTAGCGCTTACCGTATTGGCGAGATCCATTTTAGTGATGGGGTGGTGTGGACTTGGGAGAATATCTATCTTCAAGCTTTACACGCTACGGAAGGCGATGATTATCTGACTGGGCTTGAGAATAGCGAAAATACGCTGGCTGGCTTAGCGGGTAATGATAAGTTGACAGGCGGCAGCTTAGCCGATCATTTAGACGGCGGCAGCGGTTATGACACGTTGTATGGCAACGCCGGTGACGATAGCCTATCGGGTGGATTGAGTGGTGATGTGCTGTGGGGTGGTGACGGTGACGATACCTTATCCGGCGATGGCGGCAATGATGTCTTATACGGCGAGCGGGGCAACGATATATTATCCGGCGGTAACGGTAAAGATACTTACTTATTTTCTATAGGTGCTGGCCAAGACCTTATCAACAATTATCATGCCGATAATAAGGCCGACACTATCCGCTTTGATAATGTCGGGCTAGCCGATGTAACGGCCATTAACCGTTCGGGCGATGATCTCATCATCCATTACGGCACTGATGATCAATTAACGGTCAGCGGCCAATTTGGCGGCGGTGATTACCAAGTCGACCGTTTCAGTTTTATGAATTATTTTAACGGCCCGGGACCCCGCCACATTGTAGTGGATAATATTATTGTTGGGGGGGACGGCGACGATAACCTAGTGGGCACTGATGCCAATGATCTCCTCGTCGGGCAGGCAGGTGCCGACAGCTTGACAGGCGGTGAGGGTAATGACGTGTATTTTGTCGATAATAGCGCCGATAGCGTTACCGAAGCTGAACTGCAAGGCAGCGATACTGTGGTCAGTTCGGTCACTTATACGTTAACCGGCTTTACCGAAAAACTTACCCTACTGAGCGGTGCGGCCGACGCTACCGGCAATGCCTTAAACAATGTGCTGCTCGGCAATGCCGGGGCAAATACTTTGGCGGGCGCTGAAGGTAACGACACGCTCATCGGCGGCGAAGGCGCGGATACGCTGATAGGCGGTTTAGGCAAAGATACTTTGCTGTTAAACGAAAGCGCGTCGGCTACCGATACGGTGAAAATCGGTGTTACCGATAGTTTACTGGGTGCATTTGACACGATCCAAGGTTTTCGTCTGGGTGAAGATAAGCTGGATTTGTACGGTTCCTTAATTGCTGCTGATGCCAATAGCGTCGATGGGGTGAATGTTGGCCATATCCAAAGCCATGCCATTAAAAACGGCATCATCAGTTTTGACAATACCGACAGCTTTCACCACGCATTATCGCCGTATTTCACCAGTGTCGCCTCAATGCTTGAGTATTTACAGCTAAATTTGAACAATGGCGAGACCGTCGCGTTTGAGGCGCCAAATTACAGTTCCTATGTGTTTCAAGATCACGGCGCAGAGGATACGGTGGTGCAATTGACGGGCGTATTGGCCTCTCGTTTGGTGACGGACGGCACGGCGGAATATGGGATTTGGCTAAGCTAGACCGCCGTAAGCTTACGTTAACCCCTTAGGGTACAGGCTTGGCTTTTTACCCTAGGGGTATTTTTATGCGGTTGGGGCATGCTCCTGATATACAAGCGTAAAACGCTTGTCGCATAAGTTTGATTCTACAGCTATCCAACCAACGGCCACACGCTAGCCGAGAAAGTTATGGCAAATTGTGACATCCGTCCGCATCGGTAACATTTGCTCATAAAAACGGCCTATCCGCTCATTATTCCGGCATATTTTTATCGGACACTATTGCCATGGAAACGGGCTCCCATCGCTTATGTTTCTAGTCACTAACCGCCTATCAGCCATTATTTTGGGGAATTACCATGATCCGTACCGCTATCAAAACCACTATACTTTTTTTTATTTTGCTGTTTTCCGGCCATATTGCCTCTGCCCAAGCCCAATCCATCAACGGCGGCTGGTTAGCGGACAATGGTGACTTGATTTTTTTGGTCAAATCCACCAAAAACAAAGTGATCGCTTTGGACATTTCGGCGGCGAAACAATTGCGTTATGTGTTGACCGGCGAGATGACCGGCGACCAATTGACATTGGCGACGAAAGACGGCACAACCACCTTAACGGCTACCGTGGTCGGTGAATCGTTTACAGGCATATTATCGCCCGCCGCCGCCGAACCGCAGGATTTAAACGCCAATTTGTATTTTGCGTATAACGGCAGCAGTTATGATGGGGTGTGGAAAACCGACGGGGCCGACAGTTACTTGCTGTATGCCACATTAAAACTGAAAGGTGTGGCCACAACCATAACGGCTTCTTTTGCCATGAGCGGCAACCAAACGCTCAGTTATAATGTTTTCCTGGGTACGCCAGCGGCGGCTGACAACAACGGCGACATGGGCTATGCAGGCGTTTCTATGTTGGATTATTCGGTGCTAAAATTAGCTTTCCCTTCCACAACAACAGCCAATGCCACCTTGAGCAAAGGCAAAACCAACACTAAATCCACGCTTGCCAAAACCATAGCGGTAACCAAAAAATCCGGCGAATTTTAGATGCGGTTGTTATGCTAAGCTATTTTTTTACCGACTAGAGACAGGGCAAGCGCGTAGTCTACTACGCGCTTGCCCTGTTTTGCCTATTGCGGCGGAATGGTGGGCATTACACGGCTGACCGGGCCGGCGTTTTTGATGAAGATTTGTTTGAGTTTTTCAAACGCGCCGGCGATGGTTTTGTCCATGACGGTTTCGTTGCCGATAGAGACAATCACGCGGGTCAGTTCGGGCATTTTGTTTTTGACCGAAGCTATGTAAATCGGTTGGACGTACAGCACGGTGTTACCCATGGGCAGGATGATCATGCGGCCCATTTCGACAATCGATTCGGATTGTCCCCATAAGGTGAACTGCGCCGAGATTTCCGGCACTTGTTGGGTAAGCGCTTCAATTTGTGCGGGGCCATTGACCTGCACGTCCTTGCCGAATTGGTAGACGGTGATGCTGGGTTGGTAATCCTTGCCGCACTGCCGGCTGTCTATGGTGCTGGCAACCCCTATCATGCTGAGGTTGTTGCGGTTGACCGGGGTCATCGGGTTGATTAGGACAAATTCTTCGCTGTCGTTGCAATTGCCAAAATCCATGGTCTGATAATAGGGCAAGACCGGCTTGTCGCGGACGTTGGCGAACTGCCAAGTCTCGGCCTGTTCGTAGAACAATTCGGGGCTGTTTTGGTGGTATTTGGCGTACATTTGCATTTGTATGGTGTACAGGTCACGGGGGTAGCGCAGGTGGCTGCGCAAATCCGCCGGCATGTCTGCCAGATTTTTAAACAAGTTGGGGTAGGCGCTGTGGTAGGCCTGGATAATCGGGTCTTTGGGTTCGGCGATGTAAAAGTCCACGTCGCCGTCGAAAGCGTCAACCACTACCTTGACCGAGTTGCGGATGTAGTTGAAACGTTGTTGGCCTTGCCCGAAGTCGCTGTCCGTCGGTTTGGAGACCGGATATTTGTCGGATACGGTATAAGCGTCCATCAGCCAATAAAAACGGTCTTTGGTGATGACCAGATAAGGGTCTTTGTCGAGCCGCAGGAACGGTGCCAGTTTGGCGACGCGCTCGCTGATGTTGCGATGGATTTTAAGTCGGCTATCTGAGGCGATATTGGTGGAAAAGAAGATTTTTTCGTCGTGTAAGTAAATGGCGAACAAGGCCTTGCGGAAGGTCGAAGCGATAGGGATGCCGCCTTCACCATGGTAGGCTTCGTTTTGGCTGGGGTCAGTGCCGGCAATGCCGACAATATCCAGTTTGTTCGGGACGATGGCATAATCAAATTGCTCCTGACCGTAATAAATGTCAGGGTGGGCAGTGCTAAGGCCGATGTCGGAGGTCATATTCAGGTCGCGCAAATACCAGACTTGCGGTTTGTCGGCATCTTGTGCTGCCGGGCTGATGACCGCGCCGTAGCCGTGGGTGTAGCGTAAATGCAGGTTTTCCCAGTTTTTCGCTTCCTGCGGCAGTTTCGAGGTGTTCAGCTCACGCGCAGAAATATTGACTTGGCGGATGTGGTCAAGGACGAAATAACGGTCTTCATCGACGGAGCGGAAATGGTAGTAAGGGCGGATTTCCTGCAATTGCCGATAGCTGTCGATGATAAATTCCCGATCCCAAACCGGAATGTTTTCAAAGCGTTTTTGTGTCCCCCAGGTTTCGATGTCTTTGGCCGCGTTGAGGTTGATGGACACGTCCGCCTGTTTAATGTTGCCCAACTGGTAGGCGGCTAGGGTCGCGTCGATATTGTTCTGGATGAACGGTTTTTCGGTTTTGACCGGGTTGGGGTTGACCAGGTAGCGCTGGAGCAGGCTGGGGATAAAGCCGATCTTCGGTAACACTAAGACGCAGACAAAGGCGGTCAGTGACACCAAAAATGGCGTTT
The DNA here is from genome assembly GCF_002209385.1 of Methylovulum psychrotolerans. Classification (NCBI taxonomy): domain Bacteria; kingdom Pseudomonadati; phylum Pseudomonadota; class Gammaproteobacteria; order Methylococcales; family Methylococcaceae; genus Methylovulum; species Methylovulum psychrotolerans. The sequence continues at coordinate 1,313,697 of NZ_CP022129.1, read as the reverse complement.
TGATGCGGTGCTTAGGCCAGAAGATAAATAAGCCCGCCGTTACGGCGGTGGCTAAAAATGTACCAATGGCCGCCCAGATCAGCGGCAGTTGGTAGCGCAGTTCGATAAAGCCTGGGCCGTAAAAAATCGGTTCGTGGGAGTCGCTATGAAGCAGGGCGAAGCGTTGCAGCATAAAACCCCAGACGACAAACCCGACGACAAAGCCGAGCAATAAGGACAGGTGAATTTTTGCCCCTTTGGGATAGTCTTTGCGTTGGTTGGGGATAAGGGTGTGTTCCAACCAATAGAGGGCGGCAATCATGGCAAATATCAGGATGGCCGTGCCTAACAATTCTTGTTGGACCAGTTGGTAAACCGGATAAAACAGCAGGTAGAAGCTGATGTCTTGTCCGTAGACGTTGTCGTTGACCCCGGAGTTGCTGCCGAAAAAATATAATAAGGCGGTTTCCCATTGGGTGTAAAAGGGGATGGCGATAATGATCGCCAGCACCAGCGATATGGGGGTGTAGACTTTTGCCGAACCGCTCATAAAGGTGTTGGCAATTTTTTGGAATTTTTGCCGTTTGGCCACGTCATGGCGCACGTCATCGGGCGGATTAAGGCCTAAATAGCTGGAGGCTATCCAAAAATGCAGGAAGAAGATGGCAAAAAAGCCTAAGGTGACGGCACCTGACAGCAGGTATTTATATAGCAGCTTTAGCCAGAAATAGTTTTCTAACTTTAAGGACTCGAACCACCATAAGTCAACAAACAGGTCGAGAAAGATGAAATGGAAGGCAATATATAAAATGCCCATGATGACCAGTGCCGATCCTATCAACGCGGGTAAAGACTTCAAATTCCCCATACCGTCCTCTTAAAATATATTAAATGATGCTGCCATTGGCATCAGGGGGCGACCCGCCGCCAATTGAAAAATAATCCCCTATTCTAACACCCAATAAGGCCTTCGTAATGTATAGACTTTCGCGGCGGCGTGTCAGGGTGGTGCAAATGTGCATAAATCTGCAAGGCTAAGGTATTGATGGTAAACTTGCCGCTTTTAGTTTTTCCTGTCCAGTAGCATTGACTTTACCGCCTCTTAGCCTTTATATACATATTCCTTGGTGCATAAAAAAATGCCCCTATTGTGACTTTAATTCCCATGCGGTCAAGGATACTTTGCCGGAAGCGGCTTATATTAGTGCGTTGCTGGCCGATTTGGCGCAGGATTTGGATTTATACGCATGTCGGGAGCGCCCGCTTGCCAGTATTTTTATCGGTGGCGGTACGCCCAGCCTATTTGCGCCGGAGGCGTTTAGTCGGCTTTTGGAGGGGGTGGCGCAGCAGATGGTGGTGGCGGCGGATGCCGAAATCACGCTGGAGGCTAACCCCGGCACTTTTGAAAGCCAGAAGTTTGCCGAATTCAGGGCTTTAGGGATTAACCGTCTGTCGGTAGGCATACAAAGTTTTCAGGACGGTTTGCTGGCCCGTTTGGGGCGGGTGCATTCGGCTAAGGAAGCCATCCGCGCGGTAGAGATCGCCCACTATGCCGGATTTGCCAATATGAACCTGGATTTGATGTTCGGTTTGCCTGGCGCAACAGCGGATTGTAGTCAAAAGGATGTGCAGACGGCCTTGGCTTTGGAGCCCACCCATATTTCTTTTTACCAATTAACATTAGAACCTAATACCTATTTCCATAAGTTTCCGCCCGCTTTGCCTGACGATGAAGCGGTGTTTACGAGCCAAAAAACCGGGCAGGCCTTGCTGGCAGAAGCAGGGTTTGGACAATATGAAGTCTCGGCTTATAGCCGTAACGGCTGGCAATGCCGCCATAACCGCAATTATTGGCAGTTTGGCGACTATTTGGGTATAGGTGCGGGGGCGCATGGCAAAATCACCTTGGCCGCCCCTGCACAGCTTATGCGTACCCAGAAGCCGAAAAGCCCCGAGCAGTATCTGCGGGCGAGCCATCAGCCGGAGGGGGCGGTGGCGATTGCGCGTGCCGATTTGCCTTTGGAGTTTGTCATGAACCAATTGCGCTTGCGGGATGGCTTTTCTTTGGCGCATTATCGGCAGGTGACAGGATTGGCGGACGCTAGTTTGGAGCCGGGGTTGTCCGATTGTTTGGCGCAAGGCCTGATGGTGTGCCAAGGCGGGGTTTACCGTTGCACCCCACAAGGCTGGAATTTTTTGGATACGGTGTTGCAAAAATTTTTGGTCTGTTGATAAACAGGGATTGGAGTGTTGTTATTAGGTTTTGGTGATGGATTCTGGCGTAATAAGGCCGGTCTCTTGTTAAAAAAGCTGACAATTTTTGTCACAAATTGGTCAAATTGGTCATATTGCTTGATTTGTTTAGGGTTGAATAGTCCAACTAAAGCGGCATGTAAGGCTTGCCTGCCGAAAAGAAGCGGAAATTAAGGCCTTATAGGTTTTTTTCAGGGCTTTGTTAAACCGATATCGTCCTTGTTACTATATCTGTTAACTAGTTAGCTGTTTTGGGCAAATCCTGTATATCCTGAGGGTGTCGCCGGAATAGGGAAGGGGGCAGCCTTGCTATGAATTATGGCCATGGCCTATAGCGAGCGGGATAAAATCCTTCAATATCCGCATAAAGGTAAAATTAATCATGCCATAAAAGAGAGATTTCTGGAAAATTAGCGCGTTTTTTATTAGCATAGCAACTTGTGCCGTTAAAGAATAAAATAGGTTAGCTGTAGTTCTGGCGCGTATTTTGCGTTGCCTTTCCGCTTTGGCGGAGGAGGCAAGAAATAAAATGGCAGCGGGGCGTTTATGCCTTTACTAAGGCTTGTAAAGTGGCGGCGGATGGCAACCACATTATTTAATGAAATTATATGTTTGATTATCAGAGAGAGTTTATTGCTTACGCATTGGAATGCGGTGTCTTAAAATTCGGTGAATTCCTGCTTAAATCAGGACGCACCAGCCCCTATTTCTTCAATACGGGCCTATTTAATACCGGGGCTAAGCTGGCTAAGCTTGGCGGCTTTTACGCCCAAGCTCTGCGGCAGTCAGGCATAGCCCCTGATATGCTCTATGGGCCGGCTTATAAGGGTATCCCTTTGGTTTGTGCCACCTCTATGGCTTATGCACAGTTATTTGATAGTGATATGCCATTTGCCTTTAACCGTAAAGAGAGTAAAGACCACGGTGAAGGCGGGGCTTTGGTCGGTACGCCTTTGGCGGGACGTGTGGTGATTGTTGATGATGTCATTACGGCAGGTACGTCGGTGCGGGAGTCGGTGGAAATTATTAAGGCGGTTCATGCCCGGCCTGCTGGGGTGCTGATTGCTCTGGACCGGCAGGAGCAAGGCCAGAACGGCCTGTCGGCGATCCAGGAAGTGAGCGATAGTTTTGGTTTGCCGGTTGTTGCGATTATCACTTTAGCGGATATCATTGCCTATCTGACCCCCCAAGCCAGCATCCAGGTCGAAGCGATTAAGGCTTACCAGCAGCTCTACGGGCTTGAAAACGGTAATTTTTAACAGACGCAAAAATAATAGTGGATTATCCTAACGCTTGCAGATATTTCAACTACAATTTGTTACATAAACGTGCTGTCCCGATTCATTTACTAAAATCGTGTTTTTTACAAAAGGCTTGCCATGAGGAACTTGGAATTTAAAGAAAAAATGCACGAATATTCGCAATGGCGTGCAAATCTGGTACAGGCGATAGAGATGTATCAGCAATGGCTGGTGCGTTATGGGATGGATGATGCCCATCGCACCAATACACTTTTAAATATCCTGTCCAGTTTAAAGAATGACCGAATCACGTTGGCATTTGTGGCGGAATTTTCGCGCGGTAAAACCGAGCTGATTAATGCAATGTTTTTTGCCGAGTCGGGGGTACGTTTATTGCCGTCTTCGCCTGGCCGTACCACCATGTCGCCTACGGAAATTTTTTATGATGCAGAGGGCGGCAGTTATATCCGTCTGTTGAATATCGAAAGCCGTTTGGAAGATATGTCGCTGGCGGAGTTTAAAACCATGCCTGAGCGGTGGACTAAGTTTGAGCTTAACCCCAATTCGCCGACGCAAATGCAGGCGGTGTTTAAGGAGTTGATCGCCACTAAAAAAGTCAATAAGGAACTAGCGGATAAGTTGGGTCTGTGGAATGAGCGGGAAGCGGCAACTCAGGGTTCTATTAATCCTGACAGCGTGGAAATTCCCTGTTGGCGTCATGCCCTCATCAGTTTTCCGCACCCTTTGCTGAAAGAAGGCTTGTCCATCATTGATACCCCAGGCTTAAATGCGTTAGGTACCGAGCCGGAATTGACGCTGAATATGTTGCCTAGTGCCCAAGCGATTGTTTTTATGTTGGCGGCCGATACGGGTGTGACGAAAAGCGACTTGGAAATCTGGCTAAACCATATTAACCGTGCCCGTAGCGCTAAAAAGCAGGGCTTGGCGGTGGTCATGAATAAGATTGATGCCATGTGGGACGATTTGGGCGGCAATACGGATTATGACCGTGCGATCAAGTCGCAAATTAAAGCTTCGGCGACTATTTTAAAGATAGATGAAGAGTCTATTTTTCCGTTATCCGCCAAGCAGGCGCTGCTTGCCAAAATCAAAGGTGACGCTGAGTTATTGAAAAGAAGCCGGATTAGTGGCTTGGAAGGGTATCTTGCCAACGATATTTTGCGGGAAAAGCGTAATATCATGGCGGCTACCGTCATGCGCGATATTGGCGGCTTGGTGAACGAGTCCATTAACCTGACTTCTACAGCGCTGACCCATGCCACTGAGCAGCTGGAAGAGTTTAGGAAAGTCGATTTCCATAATCAGGATATGACCGGCAAGCTGATGGCGGAAACCCGTGACCGACAAAGTGTTTATATGGCGAATGTGGAAAACTTCCAATCTAGCCGCCGAGTGTTTATCGTCCAAGCAAAAATGCTGATCGACTCTTTTTCTGACGAGAAAATCAATGATGTTATTAGTGTCGCCCGGCATGACATTACTAAGAGTCTGACTACCGTGGGTATGAAGCAAAATATCCGCAAGCTGTTCGATGATTTGCGTGATATGTTGCAAGATTCCTCTGACATCACTAATGAGACCCGCCGTCTGGTTAAGGCTATCCATAAAAAGTTTAAGGATGAATACGGCTTTAAGGAAATTGAGCCAAAGCTGTTTGATATCAAGAAATATCAGATTGAGCTGGAGCAGGTTTTTGAAGAAGGTGAGATATTCCGCACCAGCACTAAAGTCACTATGACCGAGCAGCATATTGTGGTGGATAAATTGTATAGCACCTTAATTTTGAAGGCACGAAATATCCTTAAGCAAGCCCATGACGATGCGATAGCTTGGAGCAACAGCGCGTTATCGCCGCTGGCAAGACAAATCAAAGACCACAAAAAGCAGATTGAAGGCCGTTTGCAGATGTTAAGGAAAATTAACGAATCCAAAGGCACGGTCGCGGAAAATATTGCCGCCTTAGAGGCGGAAGTGGCGCCGTTAAAGCGTCAACGCGACGAACTGGCGATTATGGTCAAATCTATGCAGTTAGAAAATCAGGTCGGGGAAAGCGGTTAACAGTGGGCTTGGCCTGTGCTATAAAAACCCGAAGGGTGCGGATAAAGTTCGCACCCTTCGGGTTTTTTTATGTCTGTTCCTATCTTAAAAGCGAGGGGTATCATGCAAGGCAATTCTTATGACGGCCTTGAGGGATTTGATATGGCGTTGGCCGATGGGGAGTTGGTCAGCTTTAGGCCGGTTAGGCCTGAACACCGGAAAATAGTGGCGGAAGGTATGTCGGCATTATCGTTCGAATCGCGTTTGTTCCGTTTTTTTACCCCTATGGTCTGCTTATCTGCCCAACAATTAGATTATTTTACGGAGGTCGACCAGTCTGACCATGTCGCCTGGATCGCGCTGTCCTCAGACAATGCGGGGCAAACGGGTTTGGGGATAGCCCGATTTATCCGTTTGCCGCATCAACCACGGGTTGCCGAATTTGCCATCGTTGTTATAGATAGCTATCAAAACCGGGGCTTGGGGCTGATTTTATTGGCGTTGCTCTATAAAATGGCCGTCAGCAAGGCTATTGATACTCTACGCGCATCGGTGTCTTTGGAAAATAAAGTGATGAGGCGTTGGCTCGCTAGGTTGGGCGCAGTGGGTCAGTATGATGATGACGGCAGTTATACGATGGATTGGGCGGTTGCAGGTAAGCCGCCTGACTTAACGTTACCTTCTTTGCAGCGCTTGAAAGCCATTATAGTAAAGATTGATGAGGCCATGGGCCAAAATGTAGTTCCTGACCCCTTATAAGGCTTGCCTTTACGCTGATAATGAATGCCCTTAATTTTATGTGGGGGTTTTAAAAATCAAATCCCAAACCCCATGCCCCAAGCGCAGGCCGCGCTGTTCAAATTTGGTCAGAGGCCGGTAATCAGGCCGTTCGCAATAGTCACCCGTCTGGCTGGTATTGTGCAGCAGCGGTTCTGCCGACAGTATTCCCAGCATCGAGCGGGCATAGTGTTGCCAGTCGGTGGCGGCGTGGAAATAGCCGCCCGCTTGCAGTTTTTTCAGCAGCAGGGCGATAAAGTCGGGGTTGACGATGCGGCGCTTATGATGTCTTTGCTTCGGCCAAGGGTCGGGGAAGAACAGATGCAGACCCGCTAAGCTATGGTCGGGAATTTTCTGCTCTAATATTTCAATAGCATCATGGCAATAAATCCGCACATTACTGATGTCCTCTTGCGCCAGCAGCAGCAATAAATGCCCGACTCCGGGGCGGTGCACTTCAATGCCCAGATAGTCTTTATCGGGGTTGGCTTGAGCCGTTTTCGCCAAGCTCTCGCCGTTACCGAAACCGATTTCCATAATCAGCGGTGCGGTGCGCCCGAACACGGTGGGTAGGTCGTAGGTTTGGGTAGGGTCTAGGCAGTAGGTGTGCCAGTGGCTGTCAATGGCCTGTTGCTGGCCGGGTGTCAAGCGGCCTTGGCGGCGGATGAAGCTACGGATTTTTTTTAGCGGTGTATCGGAAGAAGGCAGCATAAATACGCACAGAAAAGGCGCAGCCCGCTTTATGGCAGGCTGCCAGAAGCTTAGATGATTAAGCCGTCAATGGGTGAGGAGGCAGAGGCAAAGCGCCGTCTGGGCATTCGTCCGGCGAGAAAGGCTTCGCGCCCGGCTTCTATGCCTTTGCGCATGGCTGAAGCCATGAGGATGGGGTTTTTGGCATCGGCAATCGCGGTATTCATCAGGACACCGTCGCAGCCTAACTCCATCGCAATCGCGGCATCTGAAGCCGTGCCGACCCCGGCATCGACCAAAATGGGCACTTTGGCATTTTCGACGATGGTCAGAATGTTGTACGGGTTGCGCACGCCCAAGCCAGAGCCGATAGGTGCCGCCAACGGCATCACGGCGACGCAGCCAATAGCCTCCAGGCGTTTGGCGGCGATAGGGTCATCGTTAGTGTAGACCATGACATCAAAACCGTCGCGTACCAGTTTTTCGGCGGCCAGATAGGTTTCCGCGACATCGGGGAACAGGGTTTTTTGGTCGGCCAATACTTCCAGTTTGACTAAATTATGACCACCGAGCAATTCCCGTGCTAAACGGCAAGTCCGTACCGCGTCGTCGGCACTGTAGCAGCCTGCGGTATTGGGCAAGATAGTGTATTTGTCGGGGGAGATGACATCCAATAAATTAGGTTCGCCGGGGTTTTGGCCGATATTGGTGCGCCGGATTGCCACCGTGACGATTTGTGCGCCGCTGGCTTCAATCGCCAAACGGGTTTCTTCCAAATCCTTGTATTTGCCGGTGCCGACCAATAAACGCGACTGGTAGGCTTTGCCCGCCAGAATAAATGAGTCATCTTGGCCACCGCCGATGGCATGGACGATTTCCAGGCGGTCGCCTGCCTTTAAGGTTTGTTTGGCATAATCGGTAAACGGCAAAATTTCGTGGTTCAGTTCGACCGCGATTTTTTTGCCGACTAGGCCTAAGTCGGCCAGCAAGTCGGCCACAGGGCTGTTGTCCGCGCATTCACGGCTGTCGCCGTTAACATAGACCATCATATTTTTAGGCTCCGCTCAGGGTTGACAATACGGCGTTTTTGCACGGCCTTAGCCAAGTCACGCAGCAACGGCACGGTGTCTTCCCAAGCCAGACAAGCGTCGGTGATGCTTTGTCCGTAAACGAGGGCTTGGCCGTCGACGATTTTTTGGCTACCCGCTTTCAGGTGGCTTTCGACCATCACACCCATGATGCGGTGGTCGCCATTGGCGATTTGGCTGCCGACATCTTCGCCGACAATGAGCTGGCGTTGGCATTGTTTCAGGCTGTTGGCGTGGCTAAAGTCGATCATGATATTGGGGCGAAGGTTAGCTTTGTGTAGGCCTTCGGCGACTTGTTGGACGTTAACGGCATCATAATTGGGGCGGTCGTTGCCGCCGCGCAGGATGATATGCACGTCTTCGTTGCCGGTGGTGGAAAAAATCGCCGAATGGCCCATTTTTGTCAGTGATAAGAAATGGTGCGGGCTCATGGCCGCGCCAATGGCATCAATGGCGATTTTAATGGTGCCATCGGTGGAATTCTTAAAGCCGATAGGGCAGGATACGCCGGAAGCCAGTTCGCGGTGGCCTTGGCTTTCGGTAGTGCGGGCACCGATGGCGCCCCAAGCGATCAAGTCGGAAATATATTGCGGGCTGATCAAGTCCAGATATTCGGTGGCGGCGGGCATACCCATGCTGCTGACATCCAACAACAGTTGTCTGGCAATGCGCAGGCCTTTGTTGATGTTAAAGCTGGAGTCCAGGTCGGGGTCATTGATCAGGCCTTTCCAGCCGACGGTGGTGCGGGGCTTTTCAAAGTACACGCGCATAACGATGAGCAAGTCGTCTTGTAGCTCATCTTTCAGGGCTTTTAGGCGTTGGGCGTAGTCTTTGGCTGCCACCGGGTCATGGATGGAGCAGGGGCCGATGACCACCAGAACACGGTCATCCGCACCGGTGAGGATGTTATGGATGGCGGCTCTGGCGGCTAAGGTAGTTTCTGCCGCCGCTTCGGTAATCGGCAATTCCTCATGAACCTGAATTGGTGCAATGACTTCTTTTGTTTCACAAATTCTCAAATCATCAGTGTTGTATTTTGTTTGCATGATAGCTACCAAGCTGCTGCTTTGTTATCGGGATTTACGGTAAATCCTAATATTTTAACTGGTTTCAGCAAGTTTGGGTGAGTTTTTGCCAGTTGTTTTTCACGGCAGGCTACTTTTTACCCTTAAGGGCAAGCGTCCAAGCCGTCTATAGGCCAGCGCGGTCTGGCAAAAATGCGCAAGTCCTGATGGTGGCCGGCCAAAAGCCGTTGGCAACCCGCGTAGGCGATCATTGCGCCGTTATCGGTGCAAAATTCCGGTCGGGGGAAGTGCAATTCGGCGTTTTCTTTGTTGGCCATTTCGCCTAGGGCGTGGCGGATTTGCTTGTTGGCACTGACTCCCCCCGCGACCACCAAGCTGTTCAACCCGGTTTGCTGTAAGGCGCGGCGGCATTTGATGACCAGCGTTTCCGATACCGCCGTTTGGAAAGCGGCGGCAATGTCTGCCTTATCTTGCTGGGTTTTACCGCAAGCGTTGAAGGTGTTAAGGGCGAAAGTTTTGAGGCCGCTAAAGCTAAAATCCAAGCCGGGGCGGTCAGTCATCGGGCGTGGGAATACCCAAGTCGGCTGGCCTTGTTCGGCCAATGCCGACAATCTTGGGCCGCCGGGATAGCCTAACCCCAATAATTTGGCGGTTTTGTCGAAGGCCTCGCCAGCGGCATCGTCCAGCGATTCGCCGAGCAGTTGGTAACGGCCTATGCCGTCCACCCGCACCAGCAGGGTGTGGCCGCCGGAAATCAGTAGGGCGACGAACGGGAACTGGGGCGGATGCGCCTCCAGCATGGGTGCGAGCAGATGGCCTTCCATGTGGTGGACGGCGACGGCGGGGATTTGCCATGCCCATGCCAAACTTCTGGCAGTGGCTGCCCCGACTAGCAAAGCGCCCATTAAGCCGGGGCCGGCAGTATAGGCGATGCCGCCGATTTGGGCGGGCAACAGGCGGCTGTCGGCCAACGTTTGCTGGATGAGCGGCACCAATTTGCGGATATGGTCACGCGAGGCGAGTTCCGGCACGACCCCGCCATACTCGCTGTGCATGTCGGTTTGGCTGTATAAAAAGTGGCTAATAAGGCCGTGTTGGGGGTGGTAAATGGCGACCCCCGTCTCGTCGCAAGAAGTTTCTATGCCTAAAACGTACATTGAGTTTTTGAAAATGGCTAAAGTAAAGGTATAATTCAAGGCTTTTTAAGCTCAGTCTATCACTGGGCTTCCTGTTTTAATGTTAACACACTTGGAACCACATAATGCCGTCAGTAAAAATTAAAGAAAACGAACCTTTTGACATTGCTATCCGTCGCTTCAAACGCGCTTGTGAAAAAGCGGGTGTTTTAGCCGAAGTGCGCCGCCGTGAGTTTTATGAAAAGCCAACCGCAGAGCGCAAACGCAAAGGCGCAGCGGCCGTTAAAAGACATTTGAAGAAGTTGGCGCGTGAGCGTTATGCCCTGAAAAACCTGCGTCGTGGCCGTCCTGCCGTCTAATTATGAGTGGCTTATTGACCGACCGCATTAAAGACGACATGAAAGCCGCTATGAAAAGCGGCGACAAGGCCCGTTTGGGTGTGATCCGTCTGATTTTGTCAGCCATCAAGCAAGTTGAGGTTGACGAGCGTATCGTTTTGGATGACCAGCGGACTATTTTAGTGCTGGATAAGATGCTTAAGCAACGCCGTGAGTCTATTCGCCAATATGGCGACGCGGGCCGTGCTGATTTGGTGGCTGTCGAAGAGGCGGAGATTCTGGTAATCCAGGATTATTTGCCGCAGCCGTTCTCCGATGCTGAAGTTGACCAGATGATTGCCGCCGCTGTTGCCGAAACCGGCGCGGCTTCGATCAAGGATATGGGTAAGGTCATGGGGCTGTTAAAAGCGCCTCTGCAAGGCCGTGCCGATATGGCGGTCGTCGGCGTCAAAATCAAGGCGGCTTTGGCTGAATAAGCTGGCCGGGTTCTGGTAGCCATGTCCGGCGGCAGAATTCCCCGTGCTTTCATTGATGATCTGTTGGTGCGGATTGATATTGTCGAACTCATCGATTCGCATGTCCCCCTAAAGAAAACGGGTGCCAATTATGTTGCCCGTTGCCCTTTCCATAGCGAAAAAACCCCCAGCTTTTCCGTCAACAGCCATAAGCAGTTTTTCCATTGTTTCGGCTGTGGCGCGAGCGGTAACGCCATCAGTTTTTTAATGGAGTTTAACCATCTTGACTTTGTTGAGGCGGTTGAAGATTTGGCGGCGTTTGCCGGTGTCGATGTGCCTAAGGAAGAGAGTGGGGCGCAGGCCGATAAAGTCGATTTGCAAAACCTTTATGGGCTGATGGAACAAGTCGCCGATTTTTATGTCCAGCAATTACGCACAGGCGTAGCGGGTCGGCAGGCGGTGGCGTATTTGAAAAAACGCGACCTGAGCGGTGCGGCGGCGACACGCTTTAAGATCGGCTACGCCCCCCAGGATTGGCAAGCGCTGACCGCGCATTTTCCGCAACAGGCCTTAATTGAAGTCGGCTTGCTGGGCGCTAACGATAATGGCGGAGTTTATGCGCGTTTCCGCCATCGGGTGATGTTCCCTATCCGCGATAAGCGCGGGCGGGTGATCGGCTTTGGCGGGCGGGTATTGGACGATTCTCTGCCCAAATACTTGAATTCGCCGGAAACGCCCTTATTTCATAAAGGGCGTGAAGTGTATGGCTTGTATGAACTGCTAAAAAGTAATGCCAAGCCACCGCGTATCCTTCTGGTTGAAGGCTATATGGATGTGATCGCCTTGGCGCAGTCGGGCATTGATTATGCCGTCGCGGCTTTAGGTACGGCAACTTCGCAAGCCCATTTTGAATTGCTGTTCCGCTATACCGCCGAAGTGGTGCTGTGTTTTGACGGCGACAATGCGGGGCGGGAAGCGATATGGAAGGCGATGGAGGCGGCGTTTTCGGTGCTGCAAGACGGTCGGCAAATCCGTGTGATGCTGTTGCCGCAAGGCCATGACCCGGATTCTTGGGTGCGCGGGCAGGGCGTGGAGGGCTTTATCGGCGACATGCTCGCTTCACAAGTGTTATCGGATTATTTTTTCGGCCAACTGGCGGAAGAATTTAATCTCCAAGAGACCGAAGGGCGGGCGCAATATGTCAATAAGGCCAAGCCTTACTTGGCAAAATTGCCTGATAGCGTCTTTAAGGACATGATGCTGGCGCGTTTGCAAGAAATAAGCAAGGCGGCGGTGGATGTTTCTGATAAAACGGCTAAACTTAATAAAACTGTGCTTGTGCCCCGCCAAAAAGACAGCCGTCCGCCGCTGGAGCGGCAAACCTTGGCAATGCTGGTGCAAAATCCTGAACTGATAGCGGTGCTGGCCGAGCAGGGTATCGATTGGGAGTGTCTGGATTTTAAAGGTGCAGACAAATTCAAGGCTATTTTGCAGGTGTTGCTGGCCGAAAGGCCGGCTAGCACGGGTGTGTTGTTGGAGCATTATCGGGGGCATCCTGATGAGGGCATTATCCGGCAGTTGGCGGCGTTGCGGCTGGAAGTGCCGATAGCGGGTATGGCGGAGGAGTTTAGTGGAGCGTGGGATAAGTTGTTGGAGCAGGGCATTGATGTCCGTTTCAACCGTCTGTTGGCAAAAGTGGAGAGCGGCAAAGCCAGTGAACAAGAAAAAATAGAGTTCAAGACATTATCAATGCACGGGGCAAGCAAATAACTGGTTTTAAATCAGTGGAAACTTGTAGTATAATTACGGGTTCAGCAAAATGGTGCTGGATACGGTATTCAGTGAGAAAACGATGAATCAAGAACAACAGCAGTCCCAGCTTAAACAACTGATCGCTAAAGGTAAAGTCCAAGGTTATCTGACTTATGCCGAGGTGAATGATCACTTACCCAGTGACATTGCTGATCCTGAGCAAATTGAAGATATTATTGCCATGATCAACGACATGGGCATTCAAGTCTATGAAGTGGCTCCTGATGAAGATTCCCTGATTACCGATTCGGCGACCGTTACCACGGATGATGAAGATGCGGAAGAAGTTGCCGCTCTGGCTTCGGTCGATAGCGAATTTGGCCGCACCACTGATCCTGTGCGTATGTATATGCGTGAAATGGGTTCGGTCGAGTTGTTGACCCGTGCCGATGAACTAAAAATCGCCAAACGCATCGAAGAAGGCCAGCAACAACTGGTTAAGGCCATTTCCCGCTCGTGTGTGGTGGTGGAAGATTTTCTGGACTCGTTCGATAACATTTCCGGTGACGAGGGCGGGGTACGTTTGACTGACCTGATTTCCGGTTTTGTCGATTTGTCCAGCGAGCCGGAAGATTTGATTTCTGCCCAGCCAGTCGGTGATGTCGCGGTTGATGCGTCGCCGGAAGATGAGCTTAAGGGCTTGACTTACGAAGAAGTCCAAGAAAAAGTCGAAGGCTTGCGGCGGCAATTGGCCATCGCTTCCGACACGATTAAGCAATACGGCTATGTCAGCCCCGAAACCGAGGCGGCGTTTGATGTATTGGCGGATTTGTTCATGGAATTTAAGTGGACTCCGCAATATTTGAAAAAGCTCACCGGGATTATCCCTAATGGGGTAGCGGCGGTGCGTGAGCAGGAACGGCTGATCCTGGAAATTTTTATTAAGTATGCGAAAATGCCGCGTAAAAATTTCATTGTCTCCTTTACTGAACACGAGTCTGACCCGGCGTGGTTAGACCAGTTTCTGCGGGCAGGGCATGAGTATGCCCAAAGCTTAGCGCCGTACGAAAAAGAGTTACGCAAAGCGCAAAAGACCTTGGCTGACATTGAGGCGCAATACGGCCTGACCATTAACGGCCTGAAAGACATTAACCGCCGTATGTCCATTGGTGAGGCGAAAGCCCGTCGCGCTAAAAAAGAAATGATTGAGGCGAATTTACGGCTGGTCATTTCGATTGCCAAAAAATACACTAACCGGGGCTTGCAGTTCTTGGATTTGATCCAAGAGGGCAATATTGGCTTGATGAAGGCAGTTGATAAGTTTGAATACCGCCGTGGTTATAAGTTTTCGACTTATGCGACGTGGTGGATACGCCAAGCGATCACCCGCTCGATTGCCGATCAGGCGCGTACCATCCGTATTCCGGTACACATGATCGAAACGATCAACAAGTTAAACCGTATTTCACGGCAGATTTTGCAGGAAATGGGGCGGGAAGCGACCCCTGAAGAGCTGGCAGAACGCATGGAGATGCCGGAAGATAAAGTACGTAAGGTATTGAAAATAGCCAAAGAACCTATTTCGATGGAAACGCCGATTGGTGATGATGAAGATTCTCATTTGGGGGATTTCATTGAGGATGGTAAAGTATTGTCTCCAGTAGAGGCGGCAACCATTGCCGGACTTCGTGAATCCACCCAAAATGTTTTGGCTGGGCTGACCGCCCGCGAAGCAAAAGTGTTGCGGATGCGCTTTGGGATTAACATGAACACCGACCATACTTTAGAAGAAGTGGGTAAGCAATTTGATGTCACCCGTGAGCGTATCCGTCAGATTGAAGCAAAAGCCTTAAGAAAATTACGGCATCCATCCCGTTCAGAGCAGTTGCGTTGCTTTTTGGACGGCGAATAAGCACAGTTACCAGGGCCATTAGCTCAGTTGGTTAGAGCGTCCGACTCATAATCGGCAGGTCGTAGGTTCAAGTCCTACATGGCCCACCATATTAAAAACAAGGCTGCTTAGTGCAGCCTTTTGTCTATCTGGGATTTATTCTTTCAACGAGGCGATAGCATGAGCAATAATTTCATTTTTACATCAGAATCCGTGTCCGAAGGCCATCCTGATAAAGTCGCGGATCAAATTTCCGATGCCGTATTAGATGCTTTATTAACGCAAGACCCAAAATCCAGGGTCGCTTGCGAAACCCTAGTCAAAACGGGTATGGTCGTTTTGGCGGGCGAGATCACCACGGATGCTTGGGTGGATATGGAAGCCTTGGTGCGTAAAGTGGTTTGCGAGATTGGTTATGACAACGGCGACATTGGTTTTGACGGCAAAAGCTGTGCCGTACTGAATGCAATCGGCAAGCAGTCCGCCGATATTGCGATGGGTGTGGACGAAAGCGACAACCACGAACAAGGTGCCGGCGACCAAGGTTTGATGTTTGGTTATGCCAGCAACGAAACCGATGTGTTTATGCCCGCCCCGATCACTTATTCGCATTTGTTGGTGAAACGCCAAGCCGAAGTGCGGAAAAATAAAGCCCTGCCTTGGCTGCGTCCCGATGCCAAAAGCCAAATTACCTTCCGTTACGAGAACAACAAGCCGGTAGCGATTGATGCGGTGGTCTTATCTACCCAACATTCGCCGGAAATCAGCGCCAAAGCCCTGCATGAAGCGGTGATGGACGAGATTATCCTGCACGTGTTGCCGAAAGAATGGCTGCATAAGGACACCAAGTATTTTATTAACCCGACCGGGCAATTTGTCATCGGCGGCCCTGTAGGCGACTGTGGCTTAACAGGCCGGAAAATCATTGTCGATACTTACGGCGGTATGGCACGGCACGGCGGCGGCGCGTTTTCCGGTAAAGACCCGTCTAAAGTTGACCGTTCAGCGGCTTATATGGCGCGTTATGTCGCCAAAAACATCGTTGCCGCCGGTTTGGCGGAGCGGTGCGAAATTCAAGTCTCTTACGCTATCGGGGTTGCCGAGCCGACTTCTATCAGTGTGGAAACCTTCGGCACCAGCAAGCTCAGCGAAGACCGTTTGGTGCAAATCGTCCGGGATACTTTTGATCTGCGTCCGAAAGGCCTGATCGCCATGCTCGACCTGTTAAAACCGATTTATCAGCCGACCGCTTCTTATGGGCATTTTGGCCGTAACGAAGCGACCTTTAGCTGGGAAAAAACCGATAAAGTCGACGCGTTAAAAGCGGCGGCGGGCATTTAATCACCACATCAGGATTATGACTAATGAGCGAGCACGATTATAAAGTAGCCGATATGGCTCTGGCCGATTGGGGCCGTAAGGAAACTAATATTGCCGAAACCGAAATGCCGGGCTTGATGGCTTTGCGTAGCGAGTTTGGTGCGGCGCAGCCGTTAAAAGGGGCGCGGATTGCCGGTTGTTTGCACATGACTATCCAAACGGCGGTGTTGATTGAAACCTTGACGGCGTTGGGCGCCGAGGTACGTTGGTCGTCCTGCAATATTTTCTCAACCCAAGACCATGCCGCCGCAGCAATGGCGGCGGCGGGCATCCCGGTGTTTGCTTGGAAAGGTGAGACTGAAGAGGAAGCTGAGTGGTGCATTGAGCAAACCATTATCGGCCCGAACGGCTGGCGGCCTAATATGATTTTGGATGATGGCGGCGACCTCACCAATATGATGCACGACAAATTCCCTGAGCTGATGGCGGATGTCAAAGGCTTGTCGGAAGAGACGACCACGGGCGTATTGCGTTTATACGAGCGGGTTGCTAAAGGCACACTGACTGTTCCGGCGTTTAACGTCAACGATTCGGTCACCAAATCCAAATTCGATAACCTGTACGGTTGCCGTGAATCTTTGGTGGACGGTATCAAACGCGCCACTGATGTGATGATCGCCGGAAAAATCGCGGTAGTTTGCGGTTATGGCGATGTCGGCAAAGGCTGTGCGCAATCCCTGCGCGGTTTGGGTGCGACAGTTTGGATCACCGAAATCGACCCGATTTGCGCCCTGCAAGCGGCGATGGAAGGGTACCGCGTGGTCACTATGGAGGATGCCGCGCCGATTGCCAATATTTTTGTCACCGCCACCGGCAACTTTAATATCATCCGCCATGAACACATGCTGGCGATGCGTGACCAAGCCATTGTCTGCAACATCGGCCATTTTGATGCCGAAATCGACATTGCCTCTTTGCGCCAATACACTTGGGAAAACATTAAGCCGCAAGTCGACCATGTCATTTTCCCTGACGGCAAACGCCTGATTATCTTGGCGGAAGGCCGTTTGGTCAATTTAGGCTGCGCGACCGGACATCCTAGCTTTGTCATGTCCAACTCGTTCTGCAACCAAGTCTTGGCGCAAATCGAATTGTGGCAACATGCCGAGCAGTATGAAAATAAAGTCTATATCTTGCCGAAAAAGCTTGATGAAAAAGTCGCCCGTTCGCATTTGCAACAATTGGGCGTTAACTTGACGGTCTTGACCGCAGAACAGGCACAGTATATCAATGTACCTGTTGAAGGCCCTTACAAGGCGGACCATTACCGCTATTGATGCGGGTTTGACCATCGCTTGAATGGGTAAAAGGCGCGGGCATTTTGGATGACGCGCCTTTTGCCGTTAATAAGGAGCGGTTATTATGAACAGGCATTTTGCCATAGATAACGGTTTGCTTAACGACGCTTTGCAGTTAAGCGGCTTGGACAGTGAAGAAGCGGTGGTTACTGCCGCCTTGCTTGAGTTTGTTAATAGCCGAAAGCAGCTTAACCTTATTGAATTATTTGGCAAGTTCGACCCCGATCCAGACTATGATTATAAAAAAGCGCGTAAAGGTTGCCTATAATTCTGGGAAGAAAAATCTCCCCCATCCTAAACACTCAGTTTAGCCACGGATATAACATGCACACACAAAAACACCATCCGCAGTTGTTCAGTTTTGAGTTTTACCCGCCAAAAACCCCCGAAGGGACGGCCAGTTTACAGTTGGTGCAGAGCCAATTGGCGGAACGTCAGCCGGATTTTTTCTCGGTGACGTTTGGGGCGGGCGGTTCGACCCGTGATAAGACTTTTGATACGGTGGTCGATATTCAGACCAAGGGCATAGCGGCGGCACCGCATTTGTCGTGTGTCGCCTCGACCAAGCACAGTATCCGCACTATTTTGCAAGATTATCAGGATAACGGCATCAGTAAGATTGTCGCCCTGCGCGGTGATTTGCCGTCAGGCATGATGTCGGCGGGCGAGTTCCGTTATGCCAATGAGTTGGTCGGCTTTATCCGTGAGGAGACGGGCGACCATTTCCAAATTCATGTCGCCGCTTATCCTGAAGTGCATCCGCAGGCACTGAATGCCACGGAAGATTTTAAGAATTTTAAGCGTAAGGTGGAAGCGGGGGCGAATGCCGCCATTACCCAGTATTTTTATAATGCCGAAGCGTATTTTTATTTTATTGATAATTGCGCCAAGCACGGCATTGATATTCCTATTGTGCCGGGCATTATGCCGATTAGCCAATATACCCAGTTGTTCCGGTTTTCGGAAATGTGCGGGGCGGACATTCCGCGTTGGATGCGGAAAAAGCTGGAGAGCTACGGTGATGACCGCGCTTCGATACAGGCGTTTGGTTTGGAGTTAGTGACGGAATTATGCCAACGCTTGCTGGATAATGGTGCACCGGGGCTGCATTTTTACACCATGAACCAATCGGCGTTGACTTTGGCGATATTGGACGGGCTCCGTTAGTAGGCTTAATCGCTGGGCAAGCTCGGCATCTAGTCATCCGGTATAGAAAACCACTTTATTGTTTAAGGCAGGCAAAGTGCTTCTGCTTGCCTGCCATCACCTATCAGCATCAACAGGTCTGAAAAATAATCGGCTATTGTTGCGGCTGTCCTGCTTCGAAAAATCACCTGAGTTATGCTGTTATTCCCGGAAAAGGCAAATAGAGGTATCTTCTGCCGCAGAGTGTTATCATCAACAGATAACAGTATATTTTAAATGGTATTTTTAAATTGTTGATTATAAATACCATTAATAAGTATCTGCCTTCGCGGATAGTGGGCTATGGTGCTTAATGGTGGTTTTTGTCTTTGTGATGCTGGACTTTAATGGCCTATTAGGACAGTATAGCAATCCATTCATCTTGAAATTCCTAGTTACAAAAGCGTCATTTCCCCAAGGGACACGAAGGCACGGCTTGAACAATGTCATGTGTTTTGTAATGTTATAGCTTGTTAACAAAAGCTACGCAGTTTCAAGTTAGCTAAGGCTTAGCTTTAAAAAGCCTATTTCTTAATTTTTGCGAAGTTTACATCATGGAACAGAAAGGTATATTCAAGGTTAACAGCCCTTATATTGTCAGTGAGTTAATTGATGGCGAACTGGTCATCATGAATCTTAAATCAGGTAATTATTACAGTGTGCGCGATACGGGGGTTTTTCTGTGGTCGGCACTGGAAAAGGGCTGTAGCCAAGATGAAATGCTCGCGTTGCTGACTGATGTCTATAATGGCGACATACCGTCAATGATTGGGCAAAGTCTTTTGTTTATCAAAAGCTTGCTTGATAATGATCTGGTGTCACAGGCTATGGTGGCCCAAGGGCCGAATACTTGGGCTGCTGACCAGATCATGGGGCAGCCCTTGCTTGATAAGTTTACCTCGCCTCCGGTATTGGAGGTTTTTTCGGATATGCAGGATTTGCTGTTGTTAGATCCTATCCACGACATTGCCGAGCAGGGTTGGCCTGTCGCCAAACCTTCCCGCCCCGCTGAGTAAGCCTTAACCTCATCATGTCCAGTGTCCCATTAGCAGAGCCTGCTTCTGTCTCTGAGAGCGAGAGCACACCCGCCGTCAGCGTCATTTTAATTGTCCGTAATGGGGCTGATTTTATCGCTGATGCCTTACGCAGCATCTATCTGTCTGACCTTCAACCCCTTGAGATACTGATTATTGATGGCGGTTCTGACGATGCGACGGTCAGTATCGCCCAGCAATTTCCGAAAGTGCGGATCTGCCCGCAAATCTCCCACGGCATACCCAATGCCTATAACGAAGGCATTGCCCAAGCGCAGGGCGACTTTATCGCCTTTATCTCCCATGATGATGAGTGGATGCCCCATAAATTGGATCGCCAGCTTGCTGGCTTGCAAGCACATCCGCAATTTGCCTATAGCTTAGGTTTGGTCGAGCATTTTCTACATTCGGGTAGTGCCGTGCCGGAAGGTTTTCGGCAGGAGCTATTGGTGGCGGCGCGGCCCGGTTGGATTATGGAGGCGTTGGTGGCGCGGCGGGAGCTGTTTATGAGCGTCGGCGGTTTTGATGCCAGTTTTGCGGTAGGGGAAGACAGTGATTGGTTTGCGCGGACGTTAGATGCGGGATTTACGCCGATGATGTTGCCGGAGGTGCTGGTGCGCAAACGTGTCCATGACCGGAACAGTTCATTACTGAACCCTGATATTAACCATTTGCTATTACGCGCCTTACGCCGTTCTATTCAGCGTAAACGGACAGGAAAGGCTATTGATGAATAAACCACCCCGTGTCAGTGTGATTGTGCCGTGTTACAACACCGCCGCTTATTTGCCTGAAGCTTTGGACAGTTTATTGGCGCAGCAAGTATTGCCTTATGAAGTGTTGGTGATTGATGATGGCTCGACCGATACCAGTGCCGAGATCGCTGAGGGTTATGGCGGTATCGTCACCTGTATCCGCCATAGCCATCAGGGTATCGCTGCCAGCCGTAACGCAGGGGTACAACAGGCGCAGGGTGACTTTATTGCTTTTCTGGATGCCGATGATTACTGGCCGACGGACAGTTTGTCTGCCCGGCTAGCGGCATTTGCCGACACGCCCGCTTTGGACGGGGTGTTCGGGTTGATTGAGGCGTTTGTCAGCCCGGAGTTATCCGTTGCCGAGCAACAGCAATTGGCGGAATTGCCGGGCATCCAATCCGGGCGTTTAGCGGGGGGGCTCTTGGTGCGGCAGTCAGTGTTTACACGGGTAGGCGGATTTAATGGCGAGTGGCAAGTAGGAGAAACGATGGACTGGATTGCGCGGGCGCAGGAGCGGCATATTGCCTTTGGGCAAGTCGGTTCGGTAGTGTTGCGCCGACGTATCCATACGGTGAATACGGTCAGGAAAACCCAGTGCTTACAACGCGATTATCTGCATATCTTACATGCGGCTATGGCTAGGCGGCGGGCCGACCCCGGTCTGCAAGCCTCAACGGAGGCTTAAATGTCAGTGCAACTCCGACATTCTGTGCATTTATGGCCTTCTGCGGAACAATTGCATTTGCTGCAAGCCGCGTTGCTTGCTGATGATAAGGCCATCCGGGCATTTTGTGATTGGCGGGCGGGCATTGATTTGGATGCTGAACTGGGTTATCCGGTATTGCGGTTGTTGCCGTTGGTTTATCATAATTTACTGCGGCTAGGGGCAAAAGACCCTTTGATGGGCAGGTTAAAAGGGGTGTACCGACGGTTTTGGTGTGAAAACCAGCAGTTATTTTTTGATGTGTTGCCGTTAGTGCAGCATCTTCAGCAAGGCGGAGTGGATTTGCTGTTGCTGAAAGGCGCACCCTTGGCGTTAACGTATTATGGCAATTACGCTTTGCGCCCTATGTCCGATATTGATCTGGCTGTCCGTATCGGGCAGTTACCGAAGGCTTTGGCGTTATTGCGGGAAATAGGCTGGGATACGGGGCCGGACCCTTCTGAGGATGATCTGCGTTATCAACATGCCATCGGCTGTGTGCGTAACCTTAATCAGCGTTTGGATGTGCATTTTCATATTTCGCGGGACGGACTGAACGCCGCCGCCGATACTTGGTTTTGGGAAGATGTCGAGACTTTGGATTTTCAAGGGGTCATGGTTTGGCAATTGGCGCCGACCGCTTTGCTGGCGCATACGATTTTACATGGTATGCGGTGGAATGAGGAAACGCCGATACGCTGGATTCCCGACGCATTGATGATTTTAAGGCAACGCGGGGGCGATGTGGATTGGCAGCGTTTGTTCGCTTTTGCTGATGCCCAGCGTCTGAGCCAGCGTTTGGCGTTGGGCTTAGGTTATTTGTCGGAACATTTCGCCTTGGAACTGCCCGAAGCCGTGGTTGGGCGTTTACACAATCCTCTGCGGCGTAGTTGGCGCGAACGTATCGAAAATGGGGTCATTCTCAGCGAACGGGGGCGTTGGTATGAACATCCTTTGACGAAACAATGGGTGATTTTTGCCGAATATTGCGGTCTGGCGGATACGGATAGCCTGTTGCCGTTTTTGAATGGCTATTCCCATTATCTGCGCTATCGTTGGCGCTTGCGGGGACGGTTGGAAATCCTGCCCACGGTATTGGCCGGGCTATGGCGGCGGCTAGTTTGAGTGCCGTGCGGATATGGCTGCATCAACACTGGCAGCGCTTTAATCTGTTCGATAAGAATGCGCTAGGCTTGTTCCGCCATTACTATCGGCATTGTTGGCGGCAGTTGCTGGCCTACGCTTTGGCCGCTGCTTTGCAATCGTTAATGGTCATACCTATTCTGTTTATGATCCGGCAGTTGTTCGACCACGCTTTGCCGCAGGGTAATGTGTCCGGCTTGCTATGGCTAGGTTTGGGCGTGGTGGTCATGCGTTTGCTGCACAGTGCCGTCGGCTTGTGGTTGCGGCACTTTATCCTGGGGATTATTAAAGAGGTCGTCGGCCAATTGCGGGGTGATGTGTTGGACAGGCTGGCAGTTTTGTCGCGGGAGACTATTAGCCATGCCGATATTGACCAGTTACATAGCCGTATTGTTTTGGACAGTGAGCGTTTTGATAACCTGAGCAACCGCTTGTTATCGGGTATGTTGCCGGCGGTGGCGACCGGGTTGGTGTTGCTGTGTGTATTGCTGATATTGAATTGGCAACTGGTGGCGTTGGCGGTGCTGGTCTTGCCAGTCTTGCTGTGGGCTTCGCGGCGGATCGGCCTGTCCGTGAAACGGGATGTGCAGTTGTTTCAGTCGGCATTTGAGCTGTTCAGTAAGCGGACGCGTTTTGCTTTGAGGTATATGGATATGATCCGCCTGAAAGCCTGTGTCGGCCAAGAGCAGGAGAGCCAGCGGCAATGTCTTGACGAACTGAGCGGCACGGGTAAGCGTATGGCGATGAGTTACGCGTGGCATGGACAAATACAGCGTAATTTGACCGGATTCGCGGGCATTATGATTATGGTGGCGGGCGGGGTAAGCGTCGCCCAAGGCACAATGAGTTTAGGCGATTTGCTGACGTTCTATGTCGCCGCCGGTTTGCTGAACGGTCAAGCCGATAATGTGATCGGCGGTTTACCCGAACTGATCACGGGCAATGAGGCCTTAATAAAGCTATACGATGTGCTGCATGAAGGCGAAATAGAGCCGTATCAAGGCCAGCGTCTGCTGGCGTTTGACGGCAGTTTGTCTTTGCGGGGCGTGACCTTTGCTTACGGTAGCCATACGGTGTTGCGGTCTGTGGATTTGGAGATTCCGGCGGGTAGTAAAATTGCGATTGTCGGTGCGAACGGTGCAGGTAAAACCACGCTGCTCAATTTGCTGGTCGGTTTTTGTAAGCCCCAGCAGGGTCAGCTCTATGCCAGCGGCGTTGCTTACGATGACCTTGATATGGCGGGTTTACGGAAGGCTATGGGGGTGGTGATGCAGCAACCGGGGATTTTTTCCGGCACGATATTGGAAAACCTGTGTTATGGCCGACCTGAGGCCAGCATGGCGCAAGTCGCCGCCGCTGCCCGGTTGGCGTTGGCGGAGACGTTCATTAATGCGTTACCGGATGGGTATGCGACCGAAATTGGCGAAGGCGGCATGTTATTGTCAGGCGGCGAGCGGCAGCGGCTGGGCATTGCCAGCGCTTTATTGGCCGAGCCTGCGCTGTTGATTCTCGATGAACCCACTAATCATCTGGATGTCGGGGCGATTGCCCAATTAATGGCAGGGCTGGTCAACGCGCCTTACCATCCGACGATTCTTATCGTCAGCCATGATCCTGACGTGGTTGCCTGCGCCGATCAGGTGTACCGTTTGCACCAAGGCCGTTTGGAGCGGGTGCAAAAAACAAACCCTCTTTGACTCAGCTTAAGCAATTATCTTCATGGACCACGCACACCTTTCCGATACCCCGGCTTTTTCTGAAGCCGCCCAGATAGCATTTTTTGATCAAGTTATGGACTGTGCCATGCGTGCCGAGGCGCAGACGGGTGTTGTTATCCGCCATTTGCAGTTAGCCGGGACGCTAATTCGCCTAGTCTATGCAGGCGAAGCCTTGTTGGGGCATTTTGGCGCGGCCTTGGCGCATTTGGAAGTCACACCGATACGCGGGCCGGATATGACGTTTCATATTTGGGACAGCACTTCGACGCACATAGCAATGCCGCCGCCACCGTTTCCCCAGCAGTGTTTTACCGATCGTGGTGATATTTGGGGCATGAACAGCCCGCGCATCCGTACGGCTTTCCATTGGATTGAGTGTTCGGTTAATCTGATGGATTTGGCCAGCAGCCATGCCATTTATTGGGTACAAGACCCTGCGGCCTTACCTTATTGGTGCGATGCTTCGCCGTTACGCACCTTATTCCATTGGTGGATGGCGCAGTGCGGCCACCAGTTGTTACATGCCGCCGCCTTAGGTGATGAGAATGGCGCGTTGCTGATCACCGGCAAGGGTGGGGTCGGCAAATCGACAACGGCTTTGGCAGGCTTGGCCGCCGGATTGCATTATCTTGCCGATGATTATCTGGTGGTCGGGCTGAACCCGGAGCCACGGGTCTACAGCCTTTATGCCACCGCTAAACTGGTGCCTAAGCAGTTGCGGCAGTTTCCGGGCTTGGCGCCATGGCTTACCAATACTCGCCATCTCGATAGGGAAAAAGCTGTCTTGCAATTGTGGCCGGCTTATCAGGGGCAAATCCGCCTGTCTTTGCCGCTAAAAGCGGTTGTTGCCCCGCATTTTGGCAGTATTGCCGAAACCCGTTTCCAGCCTATAACCAAATTGGCATTGCGCAGTGCCGCTGCGTTCACCACGCTGTCGCAATTGCCTTATGCCGGGCGTAAAACCTATGAATTTATCGACACGTTACTGAACAATGTGCCTTGTTTGGGTATGGCTTTAGGCAGTGACATCAGTGCCGTTCCGGCGGCAATCAGCCATTTGTTGCAAACGGGTGCGGTGGACATCGCAAAGTTGGCCGCTGTGGAAAGTTCTGCCGTTGAATTTACTAAGCCCTTGCTGAGCGTCATTATCCCTGTCTATAACGGGGCCAGCTTTTTGCCCGAAGCGATAGCCAATGTCTTGGCGCAACACTATCCGACTTTGGAGATTATTGTCGTTGATGATGGTTCTACCGATGATATTGAAGCCGTTGTGACGCAATTGCCCGTGGATGTCCGGTTTTTCCGGCAGGAAAATGCTGGGGCGGCGGCGGCGCGTAATCGCGGCATTAAGGATGCGTCAGGTGATTTTATCGCTTTTTTGGATGTGGATGATCTGTGGCCGGAAGGCAATTTGCTGATGCTGGCGGAAGTTTTGCTTAACGATCCGGCATTGGATGCTGTCCATGGCCGGGCACAATTGCTGGTGCATAATGCTGAACACAACGGTTATGATATGGTCGGTAATCCCGGCGAAGCATTCCGCTTTTATATTGGCGCGGGCTTATATCGGCGCAACGCTTTTACCCGCGTGGGTTTGTTTGACACCGAGTTGCGTTTTGCCGAGGATACCGACTGGTTTAACCGCGCCAGTGCCAGTGCCTGTGCATTGGCCATTGCCCGTCCCGAAGCGGTGACGCTGCATGTGCGTCGGCATGGGCAAAATATGACGGCGGGTAAATCCCTAGTCGAACTGAATACCTTGCGGGTCTTTAAAAAAGCTTTGGACAGGCAGCGTGCTGCCGTTTTACCCAATAATAACGGCGAGTAAAAGCAAAGAATCTTATGTTGAATATAAAGCAGCGGCTTATATCCCGCTTTGCCCGGCCTGATGCCGTTGCCGGCCCGCCAATTGGCCTGTCCGCGACATCATCTGTCACCTTAGTCAACGGCAAGCTACAGCCACAAAATGGCTGTGAATTAAACGTTGTTGACCATTGTAACCTGACCTGTTTGGATTGTAACCACGCGTCTCCGGGTGTGAAAAAGAAAGTGGCTGATCCGGCTACTGTGTTGCGGGATTTTTCACTGCTGGCTAAATTCTATAGTCCCCGTTTTGTAAAAGTGTTAGGGGGTGAACCCTTGCTTCACCCCAATTTGCCTGCGGTACTGCAAGCCATCCGCAGCAGTGGCATCTGCGGTTATATTCTGTTAGTAACTAACGGTCTGTTATTGCCGCGTATGCCGGAAGCCGTTTGGACGCTGATTAATGAGTTAGAAATATCGGTGTATCCAGATTCACGCTTGCCCGAAAATGTGCTGGCAGCGGCCAAACAGCAGGCGATAAAATATGGGGTGCGCTTGCGCGTGTATTATTTTGACCAATTCCGGGCGACTTTTGCCACCGCCGGTTACGAGGATCAGGCTTTGGCGCGGCGGGTTTATAAAAGCTGTAAACTGGCGCATGTCTGGGGTTGCCATTCCGTCCATGAAGGGTATTTCTATAAATGTCCGCAAAGCATTTATATTCCGCAGCTACGCCATCTGCCTATGGAAAGGCTGGCTCAAGACGGCATCAAATTGACCGACTCGCCAGCCTTTGTAGAAGAGCTGTACCGTTATTTGACCAGTTCGGAGCCGTTACAGTCTTGTAGCCATTGCCTCGGTACTGATGGTAAGGTGCGTCCGCATCAATTGGTTAGGCCTAAGCAATGGTCAGCCGAACACCAAGTTTCGGCTGACGGACTGTTGGACAGGCATAGGCTAGAGCAATCTGAGGCAGGCCATCCGATTGCTGACGATTACAAGCAACTGCTTGGGCAGTTTAGCGTTTTATAATGGGGATGCCGACCCAATAGGCTATGTTGGTGATTTGGCCTAGCCTAAGGCTTTAACGGCATCCTCGGTTCTGGCGAACACTTTGCCCGGCTGCAATTGCTCAAAAAAGTCGGTTTTTTCCAGCTTATCCATGACCTTGTCTTGGGCTTCCGACAAGTTCAGGGTTTTCCCTGAGGCTTGCAGGCCTTGGTTAAATAGTTCCAGCGCGTCTAAGGCGGTGGCATCAATGTCATTGACCGCGCTCAAAATCAGCACGATATGGCGGGTGTTGGGTTGGCGTTTCAATTCCCCGGCCAGATAATCTTCAATATAGCTGACATTGGCGAAGGTGATGCTTTCGTCTATGCGCACCAGTAACAAATGATGCCAGGTTTCGACGCTATGGCGTTTGATGTTACGGAAATGCTCGGTGTCGGGTACTCGGCCAACCACGGCGATATGCGGTTGGCTGGTTTTGCGCAAATGGCTGGCGATGGTCAGGATAATCCCTAAGGTGATGCCTTGCTCGATGCCGAACACCAGTACGCCTAACAAGGTCGCCAATTCCGCCATGCCGTCGCCGCCGTCGTAGCGCCAAGTATGGAGTATGTGCTTAATGCGCACCAAGCGGAAGATAGCGACCAAGATAATCGCCGCCAGTGCCGCTTTGGGGATGTTGGCAAACGACGCGCTTAAAAAAATCACCGATAGGCCCAGCAAGGTGGCGGCAATAATCATCGCCATTTGGGTGCGTGCGCCCGCCGAAAAGTTGACCATCGTCCGGCTAAAGCCGCCCGCTACGGGCATTCCCCCGAACAGGAAGGCAGTTAAGTTGGCACTGCCCAAGGCAATCAGCTCTTGGTTAGGGGCAATTTTTTCTCCCCTTAAATTGGCGGTGACTTTGGCGATGGCGACGCTTTCGACATAAGAGATCAGGCCAATAAACCCCGCATACGGCAGTAACAGCCGCCAAGTTTCCAGATGGGCGCTAGTAAAATGCGGGCTGGGGAAGCCTGACGGTAAAGGGCCGACAATCGCCACCGGGTTGCCGCCAAAATCCGCGTAACTGACGGCTAGGGTGGACAGGATGACGGTTAACAGCGGCCCGCATTTGCTGATAGCGGTAATCGCCGAGAGGTTAACGCGCAATTTTTTCAGTAAGCGGGTGAGGGGCGAGCCGAAAAAAATTAACAACGCCAAAGAACCTAAACTGATGGCTAGGGTCGGCGCGGAAAAGCTGCCTACCGCTTGGGCGTAACAGCCCAAATCCAGTGCGCAGGTGGGCATTTTTACGCCGAAGACTTGCGGCAATTGGTTGACGATAATCAGCAAGGCCGCGCCGCTGGTAAAGCCCGCCAAGACTGGGTGGCTGATGAAATTCACCAAGCCGCCCATGCGCAACATTGCCATCGCCAGCATAATCGCGCCGATTTCCGCCGATAAAATCAGGCCGCTTTGGATAGGGTTGCCCAAGGCGCTGATTTCGGGGGCGGTTAAAGCGCTGGCGATCATAATGGCGGCCACCGACACCGGCCCTACCGATAAGGTGCGGCTAGTGCCCAACAGGGCATAAACGATGGGCGGCAATATGCTGGCGTACAAGCCCAATTGCGGCGGCAAACCTGCCAGTAATGCGTAGGCGATGCCTTGCGGCACTAACAAAATCGCGGTGATGACACCTGCAAAGACATCATCGCTAATATCTTCGCGGCGGTAGTTTTTTAGCCAGTCCACAATGGGGAAAAACGCTGCCAATGCAGCCCGTTCAGCGTGCATGTCTTGGTTCCGGTTATTAAGCTTTAGATAAAGAAAAGATAAATAAGGTGGCATTATCGCGGTCTCCAAGAATTGGCTGCTGGCTTTATGGCGTATTTAGGCACTTTTTTGCCAAGCTTCAAAGCCGCCCGCCATAGACAACACATTTTTATAACCCAATTGCTGCATACTTTGTGCCGCTAAGGCCGAGCGTCCGCCCGTGCGGCAATAAATCAGCACCGCTTTGCTGTGGTCGGCCAGTTCGGGAATGCCACCGATCTTAAATTCCAATACGCCGCGCGGCAGCAGGAGTGCCGTATCAATATGTCCGGCGGCATATTCGCTTTCTTCGCGGGTGTCGACTAACACCACATTGCCTTCGGCCAGCAGTTTTTTGGCGGTGTCGACGGTGACTTCAGTAATCTGCTGCTTGGCTTGGGCGACCCAATCTTGGACAGTGCCCGTTTGTCTGGCGGGCGTGTTATGTTCGCGTACCGCCACCGCATCTTGGCGTTCTTTTTCATCCAAGCCGCAATAGCGGTTGGCGGGTACGGCCTCGTCGATCAGGCGGGGCTTAGGCAAGTCCAAATTCGCCATAATGTCGATAAACTGCTCGCGGGTTTTGCCTGCCAGGCGCGGGTTAGTGGTGCGTTCTTGGCCAATGCTGCTGACCCAGCGGCCTTGGTAGTCATGGCCAGGGTAGACCAAGGTTTCGTCGGCTAAGGTGAACAGGCGTTGGTTGATGCAGTCGTATAAAGCCCCGGCATTGCCGCCTTGGAAATCGGTACGGCCACAGCCGCCAATCAATAAGGAATCGCCGGTAAATAAGCGGTCACGCCATAAAAACGACAAGCTGCCGGGGGTATGGCCTGGAGTGGCAATGACTTTGATCTGTTCGTTGTCGCCAAAGGCGAACACGTCGCCATCTTGGATTTGGATGTCGGCGGTGGTCGCCCCGCACAGTTCGCTAACGGCGGTGGGTGTGCCCAAGCGTTGGCGTAACAAACCGCCCGCCGTGATATGGTCGGCATGGACATGGGTTTCAAACGTGTATTTCAACTGCAAGCCGTGCGTCGCCAATAAGCTGATGTAATCGTCGATATGGGTGTTGACGGGGTCGATAAACACGGCATCTTTGCTGATAGGGTCGGCAATCAGATAAGTGTAAGTCCACGTTTCGGTATCGAAGAGTTGTTTAAATAACATGGTGCGGCCTCGTGTGTTTAATGGGGAGGGATGCCTGTTGTGCAGGATTTTTGTATTGTTATGGTTATATCTTGTGGATAGCAATGCTTATGCCATTGTTGTAACTTATTGTTATAATAATATTTTTATCAGATTTAGTAGATTAGTAGTGTTTCATTTTTGTTTATTATGAAACAACTTAATGTTTCATAAAATTAATATGAAATATAATTGAAACAATCGGTGGTCGTTAAGCCGGATAAACCTCAAGCCTTAGAAAAAAAATTATTTCGGCCCTATTGAAAACCCTATTAGCCTACCTTATATCGTCATCGGGTACCCAATAAACTTTTTCATTGTAAGGTTATTATCACTGAATAGATTGGAGGTTATTATGGCTATTGTCCGTTATCAGCCCTGGGGCTTATTAAACCAATTGCAAAAAGAGCTGGAGCGCGGTTATCAAAGCAGTGTCGGTGAAGGTTCGATTGCCACGGCGGAGTGGGCGCCCGCAGTGGATATTAAAGAAGAAAGCGATAAATTTATTTTACATGCCGATATTCCGGGCGTTAAACCCGAAGCGATCGACATCAGCATGGAGAATGGGGTGTTGACGGTGAAGGGTGAGAAAAAGACCGAAGCCACCACCGAGCAGGAAGGCTATAAGCGGGTCGAGCGTTCTTTTGGCAGCTTTTACCGCCGCTTCAGCTTACCGGACACCGCCGATGCCGAGGCTATCAGCGCCAAGTCCAAGCATGGTGTACTGGAAATCGTTATCCCCAAACGCGCCGCCGTACAGCCGAAAAAGATCAATGTGGCGACGGAGGAATAACGCCTTTATTGTGGGGCGTTTGCCTTAGTTAGGTGCTTGTGAAGTCGGCCTTTCAGGTTTTGGTGGCCTGAAAGGCTGGCTGTCTTAAATATATAACGGTGCCATACGCCGCCAGTAATAGCCGCTATGCGCCCGTTCATTCCATAAAATGAGCTGATGGCGGATGCCCTTGTGTGCTAAGGTTGTGCTAAGCTGTTGGTTATTATCCAAAAACGGGTCTTCATTGCCGATGACCAAGATAATATCCATTTCTTTCAGTTTGCTTAACACATCATCACTTTCCAGATTGGGCAAAAAATGTGAGGGGGTGTGGTAGTACACGTCTTCATTGTAAAAGCCGTCCAGCAAGTCATTGAAATATTCAACATTTAAGGTCAGGTCGTAACGGCCTGAAAACGCCACCAGTTTTTTAAATAAGTGCGGATGCCGGAAGGCAGTGTTGGCGGCATGAAACGCGCCTAGGCTTAGGCCGTGCGAAATGGTGCATTCGTGCGGGTTTAGGCTGTCCATAAACGGCAGCACTTCTTTTATCACATAATCTTCATAAGCAATATGCCGTTGGATACGGCCTGAGGGGTGCGCCCACCAGCAATAAAAGGTTTCCGCATAAACGGCATCAATGCAGTACAGTTGCAGCCAGCCTTCATCTATCTTGTGTTTTAGCGCCTTGACCATGCCCAGCCTTTCATATTCGTCAAACCGTCCGTCACGGGTGGGAAATACCAGCACTTTCGCGCCTGCATGGCCGAAAATCAGTAATTCCATATCGCGTTGTAAATTATCACTCCACCATTTGTGATATTCGCGGTTCATCGCACAACTCCTGATTGCTTGTGTGGGTTATAGGTGTAAGGGTTATTTTGCTAGTGGTGCAAAAAAAGCCGCCAGCTCATTAATTAGCTGATCTTGCTGTTGGGCTTGGTTTGGGTAGTTATAATGTCCGGCCTCTAAGACAAATAACTGTTTTTCTCCGGGTAAGGCATTGTAAATAGCAAATTGTCCAGGCGGCGCTACGCAAGGGTCAAAGGTGGCGCAGGCGCAATGCACGGGCAGGGTAATATGCTGGGCGGCGGTGGCCGCGTCGTAGTAGCGCAACACTTTCAACGTTTGCTTTTTATGTCCGCAATAGTATTGCTGGACACTGCTGGCGCTGCCTTGCGAGGGCAGGCGCAGGCGCAGGGGCTGGTTGCCAAAGGTCGGCACGTTGAAATGCGCCCTGGCGATGCGTTGTTCTACGGCTAAGGCCAGTGCCCCTATGCCTCCGGCGAAACTAATGCCCAAATAGCCTAAATGACCGCTTAAATACGGAAATAAGTTAAGGAGGGTGCTGGTTGCCAGCCAAATGTCTTCTACACAACCGCCCAGCACATACTGGTCGGCATCTTCAATATGGTGGCGGACATGCCAGAACGGGTCAGGTGATATGTCCATTTCGTGGCTTAGGCCCAGGCCGCGAAAGCAGGGGAACAGCAAGGCCGCGTCCTGAAACGGCAGGTGGAAATCCGGTGCGGTGCGCCCGCCGTAACCATGGCCGATGACAAAGCCGCGCTTGACCACGCCATGTGTGGGCAACATCAGCCAACAGCGGATCAGGCGCTGATTGGTGGAGGTGTAGCTGATGTGGAAGATTTGCCAACCGGATTTGTCGGTATTGATAAAGGTGATTTTTGGCAAGGGTGCTATCCGTAACGCCTGTTGGTAACGCTGCTGCCAGAACGCCAGAAAATCCTTCGGGGGCTTGGGGCTGCCAACATTTAATAATTGTTCTAAAGAATAGCCATAGCTGGGATCGAATCCGTATCCGTTTTTATTAATAATATTACAACTATCGTCTGACATGCACTTCCTCAATTATTTTTCTGCTTATAGTTCTTGTTATACCATTGTGTCCATGACAGTAATATTGACGGGGACAAAAAAGAGTTTAGGGCTTGCCGCGCGGGTAAAAGGACGCGGTAACTTATGATAGCGGCAAACGCTACGAATAGTATAGGGAGGGCAAGAATTTTTTGCCAAAGGCGGCAGGTGGGTACAAACCTGAAGGCGGGCGGGTAAGTGCGGGTGTTTGGCGGGTATCAGAAAGGCTGTTTCGGGTGTATAGTGGGGCGTAAAAACCTTGGAGGATGATCATGCCTGAGTTTACCGCCCGCCCGGCCATTACCTTTATACGCCAAAACCCGTTTGGGGCTTTGCTGGCGGTAGGGCTGGCCTTGGCGTTAGTCAAATTATACGGTTTATACACCAGTGTCGAAGTGGATGATGGGCATTGGCAACAATTTAAGGCCGAGCACCACTGTGTTTTGCAAACGGGCGGGCAAGGCACCGGGCATGTCAGTTGGCTATGCGACGACGGGCAGACGTATTACCGTTGGCGGCAGCAACAGCATTAGGGGGCAGGTGGTCTTACCCGATGGTGTGCCAGCCTTGGATGCCGACGACAAAGGCAAAAGCCAGCCAGCTTAGTATACCTGCCCAGAAGGTTAGGATAATCAGGTAATAGGGCCATTTGCTGGGTGTGCCGACTTTGATCACCGCCGTTGCGGCGAGCAGGTCGCCCAGCCGTCTGTGTCTGGGGCCGGCGGCGAAGGCTATGTCGATGTACAGAGCTAAGTAGGAATGGGGGCCGAGGATGAGCGAACACACTGTGGTGAGCAGCAGCCATGACAGGTTTCTGCCCGCCGCCCTGAAGAAGCCGCAGGGTTGGCGGGTGATTTCGTGGATGACCGCTATGCCGAGCAGCCGCTTGCCTACGCTTTGCCCATTGGGTAGGGCATCGGCGAACAGGAAATACGCCATAGGTAAGAGGTAGGCCTGCGGGTCAAAACCGACAGTTGTGGGAGCCAAGTGGTTTTTTAGGGCGGCACACGCATAAAACAACAGCCAGACGATGCCCCAATCAATGAGCTTGGCGATATTACGCGCTTCGTAAGGGGCTAAGCAACCGATAATCGGCCCCACATTCCTTTCGGTAATCAGAACTTTTTGTAATAGGGCTTCGGCAGTTAAATCGACCATTAAGCCTTGGCGGTGCTGGTCTAAAAACTGCTCGCGGGACTCCAGCAACTGCCCGGTGGTTTGGGCTGCATAGCGGTCATACACATCGCTGTTGCAGAATCTTCGCCATAATCTTCTGAGCCTAGTCAGCAGCATGTCAACTTTCCCCTCATAATGTTTAACTTGCCTGATGGCTTAGCCCGCCAATCGGGCAACATGTTTAATTATAGTGGTCAGCTTACTACTTGGGTAGTCAGTGCTTGGACTTAGGATGGTTAATTTTCTTGGCTTTCAAGTTGTCGCCTGATAACAAGCCGTTTTAAAACAAAAAAGTGACAATCGCTTTTAATTTTCCGCTTTCAATGACCGGAATTGCCAGCATGGCGCTGAGGTTATCCAATTCTGGGTTGTATTCGGCCTCATGGTCGCCGGTGATGACGGGCATACCGGTTAGCCAGACCCGGCCTAAGGCACCTTCGCCTTTGCTGATGGTGATAGTCTCAAAAATTTGTGCCAGCTCGTTATTGGTTTTGCTGTAGCCTTGTTGGCAAATCAGGTGCTTGCCTTGGGCATCGGGTATCCAGATTTGGATGCGCTTGGCGAGCGGGGTGGCTTTAGCAGAAAGGAAGGTCATCAGATAGGTTTGCTGGCCGTGGTCAGCGATGGGGATGCCTAAGCAAGTGGTGATGCCGGCTTTTTGCGCTTCGACTCCGCGTACGAAAATAGCCGGTTGGCCGATGTCTTCGATCAGTACCGGCATACCCGAAGCCCAAACTTGTCCGGGTATGCCTTCGCCTTTGGCCATGGCAAGTTGCCTGGACAATTGCTCAAAATGTTGCAAGGTGCCGTAATAGCCGTCTATGACGCTGAGGCTGTCGGGGTTGGCGGCATTGCTCCATACTTCAATCGCCCCGGCGTGGTCTTCGTCGTCGCCACATAAGAACATGACGACGGCAAGCAGGAAGTCGCCGGAAAAAATGGGGATGGCGATGCCGCAAGTCAGCCCGGCTTTTTGGGCGGCTGCGGTGCGTTTAAAGTAAGAGTGTTCAAAGGTGGTCAGCATGACAGGGTGGCCTTGCGCCCAGGCTTTGCCGGGTAGGCCTTCGTCGTAGGCAAAATGTTGTTGTTCGCTGGCGGCCTTAAATTCGCTTAATGCCCCGTATAAGCCGGAGCCGAATTCCAACTGGGTGCGTTGCCGGTCTGGAATCCAAATTTCTGTAACCTTGATAAACGTTTTCATGGGATTTTTTAAGAAGTCTTAGTAACACTACGGTTTATTTAAGCAATGCCGCCATGGCAATGACATTTTTCGCCATTTCGCCGAGGGTGATGTTGCGGTCCATCGCCAGTTTTCTGAGCGTATGATAAGCTTCATTTTCGGTAAAGTTTTGGGTTTGTATCAAAATGGCTTTGGCGCGGTCAATTAGCTTGCGGTCTTCCAGTTGGGCGCGGGCTTCTTCTAAGGCAGTTTTTAGGGTTTGCTGGTGGCGGAAGCGGGCGAGCGCGACATAGATGATGCTGGCGAGGCGGCCACCGGCAAAACCGTCGACGATGTAGGCGCTGATGTCGGCTTTAATGGCTTGGTTAATGGTGTCGATATGCCCGTCGGTGGCAAACATCACCACGGGTAGGGGTGTGTGCTGGTTGAGCTGGTGCAGGTCGGCCAAAAGGTTTTCTGAGGGTGTGTGCAAGTTAAAAATAATAACATCGGGCTTGATGTCTTTGCTTAAGGCCAAAAACTGGGCACCGTAGCGGATCCTTAAGCAGTTAAATCCCAGTAGGCCAAGGTTGGCTTCTAACAAGGCGTTGTCGCAGTCGCTGTCCATCAATAACACATTTAACATAATGGGCGTATCGTATGCTTAGGGTATGGGGTCGGGTAAAAGCGTTGGTGTACCAACGGTGGGGCGTTCAAAACACAACTCTGGCCGCTACTCAAATCCAGCAAGTAACATACCATACAGGCTTTATGGCGGGTGGCGGTATTTTAAGGGCGGCGGCAGCGTTAATGCCCTTATTTAGGGCGCGTATTGTTTCATGTTAGCCGATGTTTTGCTAGCCGTTCGGAGGATTTTGGCTGTTGTCGGTGCTGGTGTTTGCCAGGGTGGATGGATTCGGCAGTGTGGCGGTGTTAAGTGGTATATGGGTATAAAAACTGCTTATATTTTACAGTATTATCGGTTAGGGATAGGGATAAATAAGGTTTGGGGCCAGCAGCGCTTAAAGGGTTGGCGACCTTATTTAGGGTGTTTTAGGAAATAGCCTGATGAACAGATGGCTTACTATAAACCATGGCAATAATAATGTAATCAGGTAGACTTATCATAAAAGCGTTATTGGCTAGCGGCGTACGGCCACAGATTTTTTCTATTTTTTCTCAACTTCACAGGTGGCATTATGACAGCAAAATTCACGCCCTTAAAAGATCACGACACGCCGATTAAGGTGTTGTTTACCGGCTATCTCTGTACGGTCGGCATAGGGTATTTGTTCGCGCTAATGCAGATATTATTCACGCATGGCATGGCGGACGGTAAGTTCGGTTTATCGATTGACGATATTGTTTATAGCTATTACGGTAACCGCTCAGGAACGGTGTTAGAAAACCAGTTGAACGGGGCGATGAAGGCGAATGCTTCGGCGCAAGAGCGTTTTGACATCATTGAATGGGTCAGAAACGGTGCCGACGAAGCCGATTATAAAGCAGACGGTATCGAAAAAATTGTCGAAGAGCGCTGTGTAATGTGCCATAACGAAGCGGCTTCCGGCTTGCCTAACTTTAAGGACTTTAAGCAGTTAAAGGCCTTGACGGCGGAAGACCAAGGCGCGACGTTTGCCTCGTTGACGCGGGTCTCGCACATCCATTTATTTGGCATCAGCTTTATTTTCATGTTTGTCGGGCTGATTTTCAGTTTTGCCGAGACCACGACGGTGCAGTACAAGTGTATTGCGATCGGGATGCCGTATACGTTTTTGATTGCCGACATCTTGTCGTGGTGGCTGACTAAAATCGACCCGATTTTCGCTTGGCTGGTGATTTTTGCCGGTATGGGCATGGCGGTGTCGTTTATGTTTATGTGGGTCACGTCGATTTTGGAAATGTGGCTGTTTAAGCCTGTGTTTATTGACGGTATCGGCTCGCAATACTTGTTGTGGCGTGACAGTAAAGAAGCCTCGGCAGTGGATAAGCTGTTGGCGGGCATTAAAAACGCTTTCCTTTGGATTAAGCCTGTCGTAGTTCAAGGTGTAACCAAACTGTGGGCTCTAGCGCAAGAGGCTTTGAAAAAGAAACCTTAAGGCTATATAAGGCGGCGGCTGGCAAAGCTGTCGCCAATCCTTTTTGCTAGTTCTGCATCATAGGCTTTGGCAAAACGGGTATAAAATTAGTCGGTCACTTAAAACCTGAAAAGTTTTGCCCGCGTGACCGGGTTATTTATACCCGTTCCTAAACGCCCTTAAGTTCTGACACCCTCTATCAATCCTGCTTTATCGGCGGCATAGCCGCCAGCGCCGCTTCAAATTCCGCCAAGGGTACGGGCTTGCCGAACAAGTAGCCCTGATAGTGGTAGCAGTAGTTGGCTTTGAGAAAAGCCGCCTGTTCGGCGGTTTCCACGCCTTCGGCAATCACATCTAAGCCTAGTGTAATCGCCATGCCGATAATGGTTTGGACTATGACGTTATCGGCATTTTTTAAGGTCAGGTTATGGACAAAGCTTTTGTCGATTTTCAACTGGTCCAGCGGCAATTGGGTCAGATACGATAAAGACGAGTAACCTGTGCCAAAATCGTCCAAAGAAAATTGCACCCCCATTTTTTTCAGCCGGTTCATCTTTTTGATGGTGTCGTTCATGTCGTCCAGCACCAGGCTTTCGGTCAGTTCCAATTTCAGTTTGCTGGCATCAATGCCGGTATTGGTGATGATAGCGCTGACTTTTTCGACAAACTGGTCTTGGTGGAATTGCCGGGGGCTGACATTGACCGACAGTTGCAGGTGGGCGGTGGCAGGGTTATCTGCCCAGGCCTTAAGCTGGATGCAGGCGGTTTCTAAAGTCCAATAGCCGATTTCGGTGATGAGGCCAATTTCTTCGGTCAGCGGGATAAATTTGACTGGGGCTATGAGGCCTTGTTCGGGATGGTGCCAGCGCAACAAGGCCTCGGCTCCAGTAATGTAGCCTGAGTCGAGGGTCTGTATCTGGTAGTACAAGCTGAATTCGTTATTCAGCAGGGCGGTGCGCAGGTCGGCCTCCAGGCCGATGCGCACTTCCATTGCCGCATGGGTGGTCGGGTCAAAAAAGCGGATGGTGTTGCGCCCACAGCGTTTGGCCTGGTACATGGCGGTGTCGGCGCGTAGCAGCAGTTCGTCGACGCTAAATTCATTGTGGCGGAACAGGCTGATGCCGATGCTGGTCGAGCTGTAATGGTCTTGGCCTTGCAAATTGAAGGGCTGGTTGATAGCATCACGGATTTTTTCGGCAACCTGTTCGGCTTGGGCGGTGGCTTCGTCAAAATCGTCGCTGAGGTGGGTGAGAATGACGACAAATTCATCGCCGCCTTGCCGTGACACGGTATCGTCGTTACCGACGCAACGTTTCATGCGCTTGGCGATTTCCACCAGTAACAAATCGCCGATATGGTGGCCTTTGGTGTCGTTCAGCTCCTTGAATTTGTCCAGGTCAATAAACAGTAAGGCACCGTGCTGGTGGTGCTTTAAGCCCGCCAATAGGGCAAATTGCAGCTTATCTTGCATCTGGCGGCGGTTGGGCAGTTCGGTCAGCGGGTCGTAAAAAGCCAGATTATGGATGAGCGCGGCGGATTTCTTTTGTTCGGTAATGTCGAAAAACGTCGCGACATAATGGCTGGTTACGCCGTCTTTTGCGGTGACGCTGGTCAGATTCAGGGCGGCGGGGAAGGCTTCGCCATTTTTACGGCTGCTCCAAATTTCGCCCTGCCAAGAACCTTCATTATCAAGGGTTTGCCAAAGTTGCCGATAAAAATCGCTGTCATGGTAACTGGATTTCAGTAGTGCCCCTAGCGGGTTACCGATGGCTTCGGCGGAGCTATAGCCGGTAATATGGGTAAAAGCCCGATTAACTTTTAGGATCAGTTTTTGGGTATCGGTAATGACAATTCCTTCCAGCGATTCAAAGGCAATGGCGGCGATGCGCAAATCTTCTTCGGTTTGCCGCCGTTCGGTAATGTCCTGTACCGTGCCTTTGATGGCGACGGCATTGCCGACGGTATCAGTGACCACTTCGCCACGGTTCTGCATATAGCGTTCGCTGCCGTCAGGCCAAACGAC
This sequence comes from Methylovulum psychrotolerans, assembly GCF_002209385.1. NCBI lineage: Bacteria > Pseudomonadati > Pseudomonadota > Gammaproteobacteria > Methylococcales > Methylococcaceae > Methylovulum > Methylovulum psychrotolerans. Next base: position 1,274,916 of record NZ_CP022129.1, on the reverse strand, counting down.
ACGGTGGTTAAGGGTGTAACGTTGGCGGCTACGGCGGGCATTTCCGATAGTTTGGGCGACTTTGTCGGTATCGTCGGGGTGTATGCCGCGCAGAAATAACGCTTGGCTAGGTGTGGCACTGTGCGGCGGCAGTCCCCACAGCCGAAAATGCTCATCGGACCACTGTAGGGTGTTGTTGCGCAAATCCCATTCAAAACTGCCCAAATGGGCGATTTGTTGGGCTTGTTTCATGCGTTCCATGCTGGAGCGCAGGGCTTGCTCGCGTAATGTTCCGGCGTGCCGTAACAGGATGTTTTCGACAATGGCGGCATGGGTACGGCGGGCGATCATGTCGGTGAACAGCAGATAAAGCATTACCATGGCCGCCATGGCGATGTGCATAGTTGTGCCTGCCGTTAGCAGGCGGGTAATCAGCCCGATAAGGGTAGGCAAGGTAAACGCCAATAAAGACTGGCGGTCAACCGATAAGGTGGTGTTGGCTCCGGCGGTCAGGCCGGCAATGGCGAACGCCAAAAAGGCTTGGTGGGGGAGGGTGTTGACGGGGAAGGTCAGGATGCTTGCCAGCCCCCACGCCACGCCTGTTGCTAACATGCTGAGGCGGAAACGGCGCAGCCATAAGTCGGGTTCCGGCTGGCTGGCTTTACGGTAGCGCAAGAGCAGCAGCCAGCGGAATGCCAGTGCTACGCCCAGGACGGTAAGCCAGATAAGCAATGCCGAAGCCGCCAATACTTGGCTTTGGATACCTGCCAGAATTAAAGCGATCAGGGCGTTGCCCAACAGTGAGACGGGGATGCTGGCGTATAAAATCGGTACTTGTTGGCTACGCAGGGCGGCGGTTTCGGCAGTGGTGCGGACGTTTTTTGGGTGCGTGTTCACTGTTCGGCAGGCGGTAAGCAATCTAAATGGCGCATATCGGAATAATAACCGATTAATTAGCGTTTGGGGTAACAATGAATGGTTTTGGGGCGGAAAAAGTGGAGCGGAGCTTAGGCCATATTTACCTGCAAAGGGGCGGGACACGCCCATGCTTTCCAGGGAGCAGCCTCAAAAGGTAGCCAGCTTCGGGCGGATGAGTGTTTAGGTAAGCCATTACAGCAACAGCTGGTCATCAATGGCGATAAAGCGGTTGCAAGCTTGGATCAGCGAGGGGGCGGTCAGGGTGGGTACGCCGTAGACTTCGGTTTTGACCTGATGCACTGTGCGGATTTTGTTAAGCAATAGGTCAAAGTCGCCGTCACCGGACAGTAAAATCACCACATCCGCTTGGCTGGCATAGTCAATCACATCTAAGGTGATGCCGACATCCCAGTCGCCTTTGGCCGAGCCGTCGCTGCGTTGGATATAAGGCTTTAACTTAACGTCAAAGCCTATCGTGCGGAGGATTTGCTGGAAACCTTGCTGTTTGCTGTCGCGCTTATCAATGGCGTAGGCAAACGCCGCCGCCACCGTCCGGTCTGCCGTCGCCAGCTCCCAGAAGGCGTGGTAGTTGAAGTGCCGTTGATAACGTTGCCGGGTGGTGTAGTAAATGTTCTGCACATCGGCAAAAATGGCGACTTTTTGCATGGCTTAGCTAAGGAAAGAGCAGCAATAATCGGTAGCGGTGCGGATTTTGACGGTGAATTGGGCATTAGCGGGCACGTCGAACGATTCGCCGCCCGTAACCGTTTGCCATTGCTCAGAACCGGGCAGCAGAACGTCCAGATCGCCCGCCATAATCTCCATAATTTCGGCGGCTCCGGTGTTAAAGGTGTATTCGCCGGGCAACATAAAGCCTAAGGTTTTGCTGCTGCCGTCAGCAAAGCGGATGGTGCGGCTACTGACATTGCCGTCAAAATACACATTGGCTTTTTTGACGACGGTGACGTTAGTAAATTCTGACATGGTGTGCTCCTGAAATTAGCGGGATAAAAAATTTTGGCATGATAGCAGAATTAAGGGCGAAAATTTTTCAGTTTACATAATTTTTGCATAGTTGGGTTGACAGTATGGTTGTTATAAATAATAATCATTATCATTTAATGCAATATCTGTTTGTTTTTCTTGCCCGCTATTGACCGGAGTGACCACCATGCTTGCCAAGCCCTTGCTTACCACCGCACTGTATTTGTGTTTTGCCGCCCCCGCCGTCGCCGAATTAACGCCGGAACAACAATTAGGCCAGCGTCTGTATCAGGATGTGAATTTGTCCGCCAGCCGTAACCAGTCTTGCGCTTCGTGCCATAGCCTTAAAAAAGTAGCGGGCAAAGCCCCGGCTTTTGTCGATCCTGCCAATGTCAAACAAGGCACGCCTGTGTCTCTGGGTTCGATTGAGTTTGCTACGGGAACGCTGAATGCGCCGAGTGCGGCTTATGCGGGGTTCAGCCCGCCGTTCCATTGGGAAGCGAAAGACGGTACTTATGAAGGTGGGCAGTTTTGGAATGGGCGGGCTAATGATTTAGCCGAACAGGCACAAAAGCCGCTGTTAAACCCCGTAGAAATGGCGATGCCTAACGAATGGGCGGTGGTCAGCCGACTGAAAGCCGATCCGGCTTATATACGGCTGTTCTATAAGCTGTACCAACTGGATTTGGCTGCTGTGCCTGATATTAAAGACGCGCAGTTCCAACAACAGGCTCCGCAAGCGGTGGCGGACATTTATCAGAAATTGGCCCAAGCGATAGCGGCGTTTGAAATGTCGCCCGCCTTCCATAAGTTTAATGCCAAATTTGATTTTGTCCTTGCCGGGCAAACCCATTTTACGGCCTTGGAAGAGCAGGGCAGAAAATTGTTCGACGGCAAGGCGGGCTGTTCCGGTTGCCATATCAGCAGCATGGGTACGGATGCCCAAGGCCACCCGCAGCCGCCGTTGTTTACCGATTTTACTTATGACAATATCGGTTTGCCGCGCAATTTCAAGATTCCCGGCCAGCCTAAGCCAAACTTAGGGCTGGGTGAGCGTAGCGACATTAGGCAATCCGACCCGGATAAGCTGGAATGGGGCAAGCATAAGGTCATGTCATTGCGTAATATCGCCATCACCCCGCCGTACGGCCATAACGGTGTCTTTGCGACGCTGGAGCAGATTACCCATTTTTATAATACCCGTGATGTCTTAGGGCAAGTGGCGAATAATTTAAGCCCCGATTTTGGCGTGTCCGGGTGGCCGAAGCCGGAAGTGCTGAAAAACGTCAACCATGATGAGTTGGGCAACTTAGGGCTCACTCCGGCACAGGAACAGGCGGTGGTGGCGTTTATGAAGACCTTGACCGACGATTATCCTGAATGGGGTAATGATCCGCTAGTGCCGCCGGGTACACCGTCGCCGTTTGCGGGTCGGCCTTAATGGCTATTTGTCGTCTCAGTACCCGTGTGCTCCAATTTTGCTCCGCCGTCTCTTGCATATACCATAAACGGGCTTTTGGCGTATCAACCCGCAATAGCAAGCGGTAGTGCGTCCAACTCAATTCGTGACGCAGTGCGTCACAATTTGGAAACGCTTGGTAAAACAGCCGCATGTAGCGCAAGTTTGAGGCATCAAAGCCCTTACCAAATTCGTTGGTCAGGGTTTGCGCCAATTGCGGCAATAACTGTTTGCCATAAGCCGCCCGCGCTTGCCCGCCTTGTTCAAATCCAACAATATGTCTGCCAATTTGCCAATAGGTTTGCACTTGCGCCACATCGGCAGCGCGTAAAACCTGCTTGGCGGGCTTGCATAATCAGGTCGCGCAGGGCATCTAATAGCGCAAGCGGCAGCGGGCAGCTCCAGAGGGGAAGATGACTTCCCGTTCATGACATTGCGCGGGGTGTTTGGTCATGATTAATCATGCTAATGCCTTATCGGTTAAATAACCCCTTTAGCCTGAAGGTCGGCATGGTAAGACGAGCGTACCAGCGGCGCACTGGCGACTTGTTTAAAGCCGAGTTCTTTGGCGACCCGGCCATAGTCGGCAAATTCTTCGGGGGTTACATAGCGTTGTACGGGCAAATGGGCTTTGGTCGGTTGCAGGTATTGGCCTAAGGTCAGCATCGAGCAACCGTGGGCGCGTAGGTCTTGCATTACCTGATAGACTTCTTCGGTCTCTTCGCCTAGCCCCATCATCAGGCCGGATTTGGTGGGGATGTGCGGCAGGGCTTCGTGGTGGCGGCGCAGCAGGTCTAAAGAGCCTTGGTAATCTGAGCCGGGGCGGGCTTGTTTATACAGTCTGGGGACGGTTTCCAGGTTGTGGTTAAAAACATCGCAGGGTTGCTGCATGAGGATGGCAACCGCCTTTTCGACCCGCCCACGAAAATCGGGGACGAGGATTTCTATTTTGGTGCTCGGCGTTTGCGCCCGAATTTTGCTGATGCACTCGGCGAAATGCCCCGCGCCGCCATCGCGCAAATCATCGCGGTCTACGGAGGTGATGACGACGTATTTTAAGGCCATGGCGGCAATGGCATCGGCCAGATGCTGCGGTTCGTTGGCATCTAAGGGCAGGGGTTTGCCGTGCGCGACATCGCAAAACGGGCAGCGGCGGGTGCATAAGTCGCCCATAATCATAAAGGTCGCCGTGCCGTGTTGGAAGCATTCGGCCAAGTTGGGGCAAGCGGCTTCTTCGCAGACGGTGTGTAACTGGTGTTCGCGTAGCAATTGCTTGACGCGGGTAATCTCTTCGTTGGCGGTGACTTTAATGCGTATCCAGTCAGGTTTGCGCAATAGGGTGTCCGGTTGCTCGACTTTAATGGGGATACGCGCCAGTTTTTCGGTGCTGCGCTGGTGCGATTCGGGGGTGGTGCGTGACGGTGCTTGATAGTTCATGGCTGTAAGGCTGGGGTAATTTTGTCAATAATAAGGGCGGCGGCCTCGGCGGTGGCGACGTGGACACCGAGGTCGGCGAGTTGGGTCATTGCCAATCCGGCATAACCGCAGGGGTTAATCAGCGTAAATGGGCGCAAATCCATGGCATTGTTCAGACTTAAGCCATGATAACTGCAATGGTTTTTAATACGCAAACCGATTGAGCCTATTTTTTTGCCTTGCACATACACCCCTGGCGCGTCGGCGCGGGCTTGGGCACTGATACCGTAGTCGGACAAGGCCGCAATCATGGCGTTTTCTAACAGGGTCACCAGTTCACGGATATTGATTGGTAAGCGTTTTATGTCGATGAGGGTATAGATGATCACTTGCCCTGGGCCGTGATAAGTGACTTGGCCGCCCCGGTCGCTATGCACCACCGGAATGTCGCCGATGTTCAGCAAATGCTCGCGCTTGCCGCTTAAGCCTAAGGTATAGACGGGCGGGTGTTCGACTGTCCATAGTTCGTCGGGGGTGTCGGCGCTGCGTTGCTGGGTAAAGGCCTGCATGGCTTGCCAAGTGTCGGCGTAGGGTTGGTGGTTGAGGTGGCGGAGGATGGGGGGCATCAGTTGGTTTTTGGGAAAAAGATGGTGACTGCTACGCGCATAATCTTACGCTTGCCCGGACGGTAAGCGAAATCGGGGGTTCGTGCTGGTTTGCCCTATAAGATCGCCGTAGCGGTAAAGACGGATAAGTCTACCAGTTTTATGGGGGATTTTCACGGCTTGGGCGGTTAAA